>NZ_SBLB01000001.1 GCF_004138325.1 Spirosoma sordidisoli
TTTTTTTGTGAGCATGTCGTTGACATAAAAAGACCTCCTTTCTGGCTTTGGCGTTGTGGTGATGCTCAAAGCTAAGAAAGGAGGTTCCTTTTTGTCAACTCCCTAAAATTCGGGATGACTCATGTTTTTAGGCCCGCGTGGCGTCATGACTCGATACCCAGTCGAGGGAGGAGATAGCCGAAGCCAGTGAAATCTCCCCGGCAGCGACTACCCCGGCCATGATCTCGGCCAGTTTGTTGGCTTTCCCTTCGCCATAGCAGTCCATCAGCTCCAGACACTCCCGCTGCGTAGGTAGCCCCGTACCACCACCAACGGTCCCCACGATCAGCGACGGCAGGGTGACAGACCCGTACAGATCACCCTCGGGGGTTAATTCGGAATAGGTTATGGCCGCCGATGATTCGGCCAGGCAGGCAACATCCTGGCCGGTCGCGATGAACAGGGCAGCCAGTCCGTTTACCGAATGCAGGCCGTTGTTGTTCGTTCCGGCCAGGCGGGCCCCTACGTCACCAAGCCGGGCGTGCCGCAGCAGTTGCTCAGGTTCGACCTGGAGTTCCTGAATAAGCAGATCGCGCGGGATGCGAATTTCGGCCGTGACGCGCTTGCCGCGGGTGCGCAGCATGTTCAGCTGCGACGGCTTTTTGTCAGTAGCCATATTCGATTCGAGGAAAAAGTGCTCGATGGCCGCAGCCGCCGGGTAGGTCTGTAGAATGTAGTTGCAGGCAGCCAGCGTTGCTTTACTGACCATGTTCTGCCCAGCCGCATCACCTGTCGTATAGCCAAAACGCAGGAACGCAAACCGGCCGTTCAGGTAGGCGTCTACGTAGGTGAGCCGGGCAAACCGCGAGGTCGTTTCGGCTTCGGCAGCAATATCACGCTCCCGAGCCTCGACCCACCGAACGAACGAGCGGGCCTGACGCGCATCGGCAAACTGAAAAACCGGGGCGCGCTGCATGGCCTCATCCTGAATGGTACACAACACGCCCCCACTACCGTTGATGAGCTTGATACCCCGGTTATAGCTCGCCACCAGCGTTCCTTCGGTAGTAGCCAGCGGAATCAGAAAGTCACCCTGCGCGTGCTCGCCGTTAACCCGTAACGGACCGGCCAGCCCGATCGGCACCTGCGCCACGCCTACAAAGTTTTCGCACTTTCCCCGCACGGCAGACGGCTCAAACGAGGGCTGTATGACGTGTTGCGGATTCGTTTGGGTGAAATCGCGCAGAAATTGCTGCCGCTCCGCAACCGCCTGCGGGTTGTAATCATCGACCACATGACGGGGAATACCGGGTTGGGGCCGTTGCATGGCCTCGGGCGCTTCGGTTTGCAGGCTGTCTTCTACGGTTAGGGTTATCTTGCCAAAGGGCTGCGTGTTGAGGGTAATCTCGAGCGTATGCTGACCGGGTTCGAGCGGGGGCGCGATGGCCCGTACACGAACTGACCGCCGGAGCGGAAACGCGAGTGGCGTTGCCGCTGAAATAGCGTCTACCAGCACTTCTTCTCCTCCATCGGTCTCGAGCAGGAACGCGCTGGCCGGGTAATCACGTCCGTTTATTCTGGCCCGTTCGAGTCCCGTAAACTGGGCATCCGACAGCCTGTTTTTCAGAATAAAGGTGAACCCTGTGGCCGTATTACGCAAACTCTTACGGGTATACAACTGCTTCAGCAGCACATTGGGCAGGAAACGAAACATGAATGATGAATGATGAATGATGAATGATGAATGATGAATGATGAATGATGAATGATGAATGATGAATGATGAATTACTTATTTATTATACATTTTTTATCATTCATTATCCATTAAAAAAACCCTCGTTCGCCGGATTGGTTTATTCCCCGTATGCGTACAGTGTCGATCATCATTCCAACCCTTAACGAAGAAAACGCGCTTCCCCGGACGTTGCGGCTCTTACAACGACTATGTCCAGAACCGCTCGAAATTATCATCGTTGACGGTGGCAGCACCGACCGGACCATTCAGCTGGCGGAGGCTACCAGTCCCTGTTTTCGATCGATGCGCATTGTTCACGCCAAACTCCCGGGCCGCGCCAGCCAGATGAATGCGGGAGCGGCCAAAGCAACTGGGGATATTTTGTGCTTTCTACACGCCGATACGGCCCTGCCCGATGATGCACTCCAGGTTATTCGGCAAACATTGGCCGACGCCGATACGGTAGCCGGTGGGTTTATTTCCATCATGCGGGGGGCGCATACAACCCGCTGGCTGACGTCCTTCCATAACTACATCAAGACCTATTACGCCCCGCTGCTCTTCAGGCCCCGCCTGTTCTTTCGGGGGGCACGCCTGCTCTTTGGCGATCAGGTTATATTCTGCCGACGGGATCAGTTTATGACCGTTGGCGGCTATACGGCCAGCATGCCCATTATGGAAGAAGCGGATTTGTTGCTGAAGCTGGTTCCCTACGGCCGGGTGCGCCAGGTGAATCGGCTGGTTGAGTCGTCGGACCGTCGAGTCGCCCGGTGGGGCTTCTGGAAGGCCAATGGTATCTATCTGGCTATCGGCTTTTTATGGGGACTGGGCTACTCACCCAACAAGTTAAAGCGGTGGTTCGCGGATATTCGATAAATTGGCGGACTATTCCTGTAACCGCTTTATGAAACGCCTTCTTCTTCCGATTGCAGCCGGCGCCGTGCTGGCCCTGGGATGGGCACAGTTCACCCGGAACCCTACCGATACCAAACCCAATGATTACACCAACTGGGACGAATACCTGGGCGGCCCGGATCGTAGCCACTATTCGGCACTGACCCAGATCGGCCCGCAGAACGTCAGCCAGTTGAAAGTAGCCTGGACGTACTCGACACCCGACAGTGGTCAGATTCAAACCAACCCTATTATTGTCGACGGCGTTCTATACGGCGTAACACCTACCGTACAGGCCTTTGCGCTGGATGCTACGACCGGCAAAGAACTCTGGAAATTTGGCGATCCCCTCAAAGTATGGCACAGCACCAGCCGGGGGGTCGTGTACTGGCAATCTTCCGACAAAACCGGCGAACCGGATAAACGAATCCTCTACACCGTCGGGCCAAAGCTGTATGCGCTGGATGCCCGAACCGGCAAACCGATCCCGAGTTTCGGCGATAACGGAACCGCCGACCTGCACGCGGGTCTGGGCGAGCAGGCCCGTGACAAGTTCATTATTTCGAACACCCCCGGCACCCTGTTCGAAGACCTGATTATCATGCCCACGCGGGTCTCGGAAGGCCCCGACGCGGCACCGGGCTACATTCAGGCCTTCAACGTGCGGACGGGTCGGCTGGCCTGGGTCTTTCGCACCATTCCCAATCCCGGCGAATACGGGTACGAAACCTGGCCCAAAGAAGCATACCGCAATATCGACGTTGGCGGGGCCAACAACTGGTCGGGAATGGCTATTGACCGACCGCGCGGCCTGCTCTACGTCCCTACCGGCTCAGCCTCGTATGATTTCTACGGCGGCAATCGCAAAGGCCAGAACCTGTTTGCCAACTGCCTGCTGGCCCTCGACGCCCGAACCGGTAAGCGACGCTGGCATTTTCAGGCTGTACACCATGACCTTTGGGATCGCGACTTTCCGGCCCCACCCAACCTGCTTACGGTTACGCAGAATGGCAAAAAGATCGACGCCGTGGCTCAGGTCACCAAGTCGGGCCACGTGTTCGTCTTCGACCGGGTAACCGGAAAACCGCTTTTCCCGATTCGGGAGACTCCCGTGCCCAAGTCAGACCTGCCCGGTGAAGTCACCTGGCCTACGCAGCCTGTTCCGCAGAAACCCGCGCCCTTTGCCCGGCAGCAGATGAGCGAAGCCGACATCAACCC
This sequence comes from Spirosoma sordidisoli, assembly GCF_004138325.1. Taxonomy (GTDB): domain Bacteria; phylum Bacteroidota; class Bacteroidia; order Cytophagales; family Spirosomataceae; genus Spirosoma; species Spirosoma sordidisoli. The sequence goes on from NZ_SBLB01000001.1 coordinate 3,829, forward strand.
TTACTCCGCCGACCGTGATTCGTTGCTGCGTGTGTTCCGTAACGTGGGGCGCCGGCCATTCGAACCCATCAGCAAACGAGGTAGTCTGATGTTTCCGGGCACCGACGGGGGAGCCGAATGGGGGGGTGCAGCGGCTGATCCGGATGGCATCCTGTACGTGAACGCGAACGATATACCCTGGATTTTTACGATGATCGATGCGCCCAAGAGCGACGAGCTGGCGCATCTCAGTCCCGGGCAACGGATCTACACCCAGAACTGCATTAGCTGCCACGGCCCCGAGCGCAAAGGCAACGCCCGCAGCGGCTACCCCTCCCTGGTCGATATTAGCCAGCGACGCGACCGGCCTTATGTGAACCAGATTATCAGCAATGGCAAAGGCATGATGCCCGGCTTTACAGCCCTGTCGGCGGCCGATCGGCAGGCGTTGGTATCATTCCTGTTTGGCGATGAAAAGCAGGAAGTAGCCGGCGGGTCGCCCTATCCGGCCAAAGTCAAAGAGCCGTATTTGCCCTACAAGGTGACGGGGTACATCAAATTTCAGGATAGCAAAGGGCTGCCAGCCATTGCGCCACCCTGGGGTACGCTGAACGCCATCAATTTAAACACCGGCGAATACCTCTGGAAGATACCCCTCGGCCAGGAGCCGGCCTTAGCCGGCAAAGCAACCCAAACGGGTACCGAAAACTACGGCGGTCCGGTGGTCACAGCCAGCGGCCTGCTTTTCATTGCCGCCACGAAAGATGAGAAATTCCGGGCTTTCGACAAGAAGACCGGCAAGCTGCTTTGGGAAACCACATTACCGGCAGCCGGTTTTGCTACCCCAGCTACTTATCAGGTCAACGGCAGACAGTACGTAGTCATTGCCTGCGGAGGGGCCAAGCTCGGCGCCAAAAAAGGCAATCAGTATGTGGCCTATGCCTTACCCTAAACAGTAATGGGCGGGGCTCGGCTGGTGACTAGCTGGTCAGCCCCGCCCCTGGCAGGCCCTGTTTCGGCGAGACTCGTACGGTAAGTTGTGGGGCTGTTTTGCGAGAAAGTCCTTAGTTTGTCCCAAAATTCTCAAACTACGATATGCGCCTTGTTTCGGCAATCTGCTGTATACTGTTCTCCGCTGTAGGGGTAACGGCCCAGCCGCTCCAGCTTCTCCCCGAAAATTCACACTATTTCCAGTATGACGGAAAACCCACCCTGCTGGTTGGATCGGGTGAACATTACGGCGCCGTCGTTAACCTGGATTTCGACTATAAGACTTATCTCGCCACGCTGGCAGCCGACGGCCTTAACAACACCCGGCTGTTTACGGGAGCTTATGTTGAAAAGCAGGGCGACTTTGGCATTCAGAAAAACACCCTGGCTCCCCGGTCGGGCCGACTGATTTTACCCTGGGCGCGTTCAGAACAGTCAGGGTACGCGCTGGGAGGGAATAAGTTTGACCTGAGCCGGTGGGATGAGGCTTATTTTGAGCGGCTTCGGGACTTTATAAGCCGGGCGCAGCAGCTGGGCATCATTGTCGAGGTAACCCTTTTCTCCTCATATTATGGTACCGGCTGGCCCTACAGTCCGTTCAATCCGGCCAACAACATCAACCAGACCGATGCCATCCGCCCCCTTCAGGCCAACACCCTGCAGAACGGGAACCTGCTGAAATACCAGGAGCAGTACGTTCGGAAACTGGTCCGGGAACTTAACAGCTTCAGGAACCTCTACTATGAGATCCAGAACGAACCCTGGGCCGACCTAAAAGACACGGTGCTAACCCGCAACGAGTACCACACCAGCCCGGATGGTAAACGCGACTGGCGAGCGACACTCGAAGTGAGCAGTCAGGCGTCGTTGCAGTGGCAACGGCGGGTAGCGTCATGGATTGTGAGCGAAGAAGAGAACCTGTTACAGAATCACCTGATCTCGCAGAATATCAGCAATTTTCGCTACCCCATTCTCGACCTCGACCCCAATGTTTCGATTTATACGTTTCACTACGCGCTGCCCGAAGCCGTTACGGACAATTACGCCCTGAACCGGGTCATTGGCTTTAACGAAACGGGCTTTGCGGGACAGGCTGACCGGACCTACCGGCGTCAGGCCTGGCGGTTTCTGATGGCGGGCGGGGGGCTGTTCAACCACCTCGATTATTCGTTCAGCGTAGGGGGCGAAATTGGTCAGGATACTACCTACCGGCGCAGCACCACCCCCGGTGGCGGCAGCCCGGCCCTGCGCCGGCAACTCGGTGCCATGAAACGCTACCTGGACCGGTTCGATCTGACCCAACTCAGCCCCGATCCAACCTTCGTCAAAGCGTCGCCGGGGGCGGTTACCCAGACGCTCAAAAATGGCAAAAACGGCTGGCTGATTTATGCCGAGCCGTTTTCGCCCAATTCATTCCTGCTGCAGGTGAACCTGCCCAAAGGTGACTATCATGCCGAGTGGGCCGACGCCGAAACGGGCCAGGTACTCAAGAGCGGATCGGCCGAGCCGAGTGGCTCACTGGCAGCTCCGCCGGGCACGCGCGACCTCATCCTGCGGATTATTAAGTTTTAACGATCCACTGGCTATTTGACCTGGAGCAGAACGGTCTTCATCTGATCGGCTACAAACTGATTGCCGGCTTCGTTGAGGTGGACCCGATCCGCCGTTAAGATGCCACGGTCTTTGTTTTCGGGGTTGTTTTTCAGGTTGTAGTCCTGGAATGCTTTCCGCAGATCAACCAGGGGCAGATTCTGCCGTTTGGCCAGATCGCGGATAAACTGGCTGTATTGGTTCAGGTCGCCGTCCTGCTGGTTGGTCATGTCGTTTTTTTCGCCGATAGCCGCTGGCGTGCACAGCACCACGCGCACGTTGGCGGCCTGAAACTTTTTCACTACGGCCTCGTAGAAGCGCACAAACTTATCGGGGTCGGTGCCAGTTCCCGAAGTCGCTTTGTGCCATACGTCGTTGACCCCTACCCAAATGACGACTACATCGGGTTGCTTGGCCAGCACGTCTTCGTCCATGCGAAGAAACAGGTCGTAGATCTTGTTACCGCCAATGCCGGCGCCAACCAACTCATACTGATCAGCCGGCACCATCGATTTCAACCGATCAATGTACCCCCCTGGCTTTATTCCAGCCTGGGTAATTGAATCGCCAAAAAACACCACACGTTTGGGTTTGGCCGCAGTCATGGCCAGAAGTCCGACAAGCAGACCAAAAAATGAAAGGCGGAAGAAAGTTGTCATGCTGACTAAAGCTCATCGCCCCAGTTCATTACCCGTAACAGCCTCTTCCACCCTCTACATTTTCTGTAATCATCTTCTGCTAAGACCTGACTTCATTCACCTGGCTATCGTCCGCGTTTTTGCCTTCCTGCCAGCTAAGGCATCCGAAAATACGGGAAGCGACGCTGCTCAATTAAACTGTTTAACCCGATCGCTGACCTGACCCAATAGCAGAAGGGCCAGACCGAAGCTACGATCTGGCCCTTCGCGGGACTGCTTAGCGCATTACCCTACTGTAATCGTCTGGGCGGGCTGGTTCGTTTCCGGATTTTTAGGCAGCGTCACCTTCAGGATACCATCGGCATACGATGCCGAAATGGCCTCTGTCAGCACCTTGCCATTTAATCGGAATAACCGTTCGAAAGCGCCCTGTCGGTACTCTTGGTAGGTATAACCAGATTCGGCATTGTCAGCACCGGTACCAGGATAGCTGATCTGCAATACATCCTCTTTCACCGTCAGCGCAACGGTCTCTTTTTTCAGACCGGCCGCGTAGAGCGAAATAACGAACGCGTCGTCGGTTTCTTCGATGTTGACCGGCGGCTGACTGCTGCCCGGCCGCCAGCCAAAGCCACTGAACCGACCCCGGCCCCAGGCTTCGTTAAATTTACTGCGGCCCCAGCCTCCGCAACGGCCTTTGTAGTCTGACTGAAATGCGTGTTTATGATACATGGTTGTGTGTTTTAGTCTTGTGTTTACACTGTACTATCGGCAATGGTCCGATTAGTGAATCGGGATTACCCGGTCATACGTGACCCGGCTCATGGGTGAGCGATAGGCTGGATTATCGATGGATATGATAGTGGGTGAATGCCAGCCCACCCGCTCGGTCGAATGGGTAAACTGACTCGCTAGTAAGCCGCCTACTACCCGTACCACCAGGAAAGCAGCCGCAGCTACCAGCAGGAGCTTAATCAGAAGAGATAGTAAAAAAAGGGCCATCCCGGCCAACAGGACTACGCCCGCTACTCGCCAAATTCTCATGTCGTTGTCTGATTTAGTGATTTGTTCAGAGCAACCGGACACGGCTGGCTTACGGTACCGACTGGATCGGGCTGTTTTGCTCAATCCGGCCCAGGCTGCTCTACAGGGGTAGTCGCAGCGGGGGCATTTATATTGTAGGGAGAAACAACTTTTTTTCTAACGACCGCTTATACCACCAGGTTAAGCGCCAGAACGCCGAGCAGGCCGATGATCGAAACCAGCGACTCCATGACACTCCAGGTGCGAAGGGTATCGTTGATGCTAAGGTTAAAATACTCTTTGAAGAGCCAGAAACCCGGGTCGTTGATGTGTGACAGCATCAGGCTTCCTGACCCGATCGCCAACACCATCAGCTCAGGATTGACGTGCTGCGACTGAATCAGGGGCAGAATAATGCCGACCGTTGTCAGACCCGCTACCGTGGCCGACCCCACACAAACGCGAATTACGGCCGCCATACCCCAGCCCAGCAGCAACGGCGACATATTGACCCCAGCCAGCTGGGCACCGATGTACAGGCTTGTACCGGAGTCGTTGAAAATCTGCTTCAGCGCCCCCGCTCCGGCAATGACCAGCAATATGGGCGATGCCGCCTTAATGGCTTCTTCTAGGTCTTTCATGACCGCTTTCATGGTGGGTCGCTTACCCGTTTCGTCGGGCCGGAGCCCCAGCGCGTAGACCGCCACCAGAACCGAAACCAGCATACCCACGTAGGGCTCGGCCATCAGCGCCACGATGCCGTGCAGCACCGTTCCTTCGGTAAGCATCCCTTTGAGCGGCCCGAAAAGCGTTAGTATCACGACCGGCAGCAGGGCCACAAAAAAGCTGATGCCGGCCCCAGGCAGGTTGGTAACGGGGACTTCCCGAATGTTGAACAGCTCCCGATCGGGTTTGGGTTGAAAACGACCCAGGGTTTTGCCGAAAATAGGCCCCGCAATAACGATAGCGGGCGTTGCCACGATAATTCCGTAGAGTAGGGTACGGCCAATATTGGCGTTTAGCTGACCCGCAATAGCCGCCGGTGAGGGGTGTGGAGGCAGGTAACCATGCGCCACTGACAGCGCCGACAGCATTGGTATGGCCACCGTCAGCAAGGGCAGCCCCGACGAAGCCGCAATGGTAAAGATCAGCGGAACGACAATGATAAAGCCGGCATTGTAAAACAACGGAATGCCGATGATAAAGCCCGCCAGCGCCAGCCCCCAGCGGATGTTTTTTATGCCGAACCAGCCAATCAGTACATTGGTAATGCGCCGTGCCGCTCCGCTTTCGGCCACCAGACGCCCCAGCATAGCCCCGAAACCAATGATCAGAACCAGGTCGCCCAGGGTGCTGCCGATGCCGGTCTGTATCGATTTGCCCACGGCCGTAATACTCATCCCCGACGCCAGCCCTATACCCAATGAAACCAGAACGAAGGAAATGAACGTATCGAGGTTAACAACGGCAATCAGGAAAACAAGGGCCAGAATACCGATAAATGTTAGAAGCAGGGGCATGAGCGGCAGGTTTTGTCAGGATAAAGCGTATTTCGCCAGTTTTTCTACTTCTGATGCCAGCGGCTGCGACGGGTCGAAAGGGATCACATGCAGGCGGGTTGACGCATCGTAGCCAAACTGCGCCAGGGGCTGCCGGAAGGTCTCGTTGGTCGGGTAGATTAGAAACAGATCGTCGGCTGCGTACTTTTTCCCGTACGCAAAGAGCTGGTACAGATCCGCTTGCTCGATGCCGTAGTTACCCTGCCCCCGCTCCTGACCGTTCACAGATTTCCATTTTGTATCCAGCAGCAGCGTCCGCCCATGCTGCCGAATCAGAATATCGGGGCGCAGTTTAAATTTAGGAGAACCGACGTGTTCATCGACCAGATGCGCCGATGACTCCTGCACCGATACGACACCTTCGTTTGGCCAGTAGGTTCGAATGCCGTAGGCGACGTAATCTTCAAACACCCGCTCCATCGGAAACAGCAGCGACTGCTCGGTAACTCCGCCCTGCCGAACGCCAAAGGCCCGGTGGCCGAGCAGCGCTACCGCCCAGCGCAGCGCGGGTTCGTACCGCACAAACAGCCGGTTGGTCCGGCGGCTGGCGATGCGGTCGGCGGCAACCGAGTCGGACGCTGGTACGTCGGCCAGCGCGTGAAGCATCTGCCCGAGACGCTGCCGGTTCGTTGCGTTGGCAGAGCGCTCATTCAGAAACAGCAGGGCCGATTTGAGAATCCGGTTCGGGGGTATATTGATCGTCAGCGCATCGTAACAGACCGCCAGCCGTTCGGCGTGGTGCGCATTGTCGCGTTGCTGGCGGGTGGCCTGAAATTTACCCTTCCAGAATCGTTCGCTGGCCTCGACCGACACATACGCCTGTTGTATTCCCTGCCGCATCAGCGGGACCAAGGCATCTAGGAAAGCGGCAATGAACACCTCCCAGAGCGGTAACCGCGAAGGCCCCGTTCGGGCGTTGGGCAAGGTTCGAAACGGACTGTTGCGCAGGTGGCGCAGCATGGTCAGCAGTGTGGTCCGCGACTCGGCAGGCGCCCCAATTTTGGGCAGAATTTCCAGCTGCGTACCATCAGCCAGCCCCAGCAGACCAACGTAATTTCTAAAACGGACGTATTCCTGCCCTTTTTTAACGGTCAGGGTCAACAGCAGATCCGTTTCGTTATCACTAAACGCCAGTTGTCGAAGCGCCTGAAAGGCGGAGTCGGGCAATACCTGTATCTCGTCGCTGGTATCAGTGCCGTACCGATCGCTGGTAATCAATCCATTCTCGACAACCGAAAAAACCGTGTGCATAGGCAGGCGTACAGAGCGGGCCGGGTCTGACAAGTCCGGCCCACGTTTTACCGACCAAAGTTAATTCAGTACCGGGGTTTTATGACAAATGCCTGCTGTAATCCCCCGGACGTTTCGTTGGCGGGGATTTTGTGTCTTTAGCCAGTCCCCCATTGGCAAAATAATTAACTGGCTATCTGGCCCGGCCAAACATTCAGACTCGTCTCTGACCAGCTAATCAGAAGGGGCTGAATAAATGACATTCATTGCTGTGGCTCCATGTAGGGCAAATTGTTACCAACACTGTCCATCTCTACGGCCGCGAGTTTGGGCATCGATCGGGGTGCATTGGTTTGGGCGGGTTGATTTACCCGTGGTTTAACATCGGGTTCCTGACAACCGGCAAGCTGAAGCAGCGTTGTGAGGGCCATTACACTGACCAGTAAGCGGGTGGCGGAGTGGAGTGACGTTTTCATGGGACAGAAACCGGTTGGTGGGTGTCGACTGGCGGACTATCCGCGTTGGTCGAGTCAAAGGTCCGTCTTACGCCCAGTAAGCTATGTCAGCTTTGAGTAAAACCCTGGCACAATTGAGTCAATAGTCTCCCCGTCTTCTTGGGAGACGGGGGGCCAGCGCAACGATAATCCAGAATAACCACAGGTAGGACTAAAGAAGACATCTGGCGCTGACAAAGTCTCATAGCCAGGCAGGGCCTAGCCGGGACTGCATTACCTTTCTACCGGGTTACGTTTAACCCCATAATTGGCACTGGGGAGGTATTTCGGGTAAAATTAAACTACTCAACAAGCTGTTCTGGCTTATTAGTATTACTACTTATGGGTTTATAGCCTATTGATTCTGTTGCGGTTGGAGCGAATATTTAAAATTTTTCTTTATATTATATCATAGCTATCATTATAATAACTTCTTATTGACCTTTATGTGTGTAGTACCAAAATAATCCTTTTATGAAGAACACTATACATCGCTGCTGGGTGACTGGCGGCATGTTACTGAGTAGCACCTTTGTCATGCTACCAGCGGTAGGGTTGGCCGATACGCCAAGCATTAACCGGCAGGTTGCCGTCACGGTATCCGGCCAGGTCAACGATGATCAGGGTAACGCACTACCCGGTGTAAACATTCTGCTTAAGGGCACCTCTCAGGGAACTACTACGAACGCCGAAGGACGCTTTTCGCTCACGATTCCCGATGGCCGGGGTACGCTGGTTTTCTCGTACATTGGTTACCTGAGTCAGGAAGTGCCGGTCAACAACCGGTCGAACCTGACCGTAACGCTCCAGAACGACACCAAAGCGCTCAGCGAGGTGATCGTGATCGGCTACGGTACTGTAAAGAAAAGCGACCTGACCGGTTCTGTCGCTTCAGTCGGTAGCAAAGAACTCAAAGCGTTTCCGATTGCCTCGGTCGACCAGGCCCTGTCGGCGCGCGCTACGGGGATCAACGTTACCCAGGCATCGGGCGCGCCGGGTGGCGGGGTAACGGTTCGTATCCGGGGGGCAAACTCCATCAACGCCGGCTCCGAACCGCTGTACGTCATCGACGGTTTTCCGATCTATCCCGACAATGGTGCGCTAAGTGCCGGGGGTAACCGACAGCCGACCAACGCACTGGCATCGATTAACCCGTCCGATATCGAGTCGGTCGAGATCCTGAAAGACGCATCGGCCACCTCCATTTATGGATCGCGCGGAGCTAACGGGGTCGTACTGATCACGACGAAGCGTGGTAAAGCCGGTTCTACCCGCATCGATTATGACGGGTCGCAATCCGTACAAAGCATTGCCCGGGAGGTGAAAGTGCTGAACGCGGCTGACTACGCCCGTTATCAGAACCTGCGGGCCCTGTCGCGGAACCAGACGATCCCCTACCCCAATCCGGAGCAGTACGGCGAAGGCACCAACTGGATGAACGAGATCACCCGTGCCGGTGCCATCGCCAATCATAACCTGACGCTGTCGGGCGGTAACGAAAAAACTCAGTTTGCCGTGGCAGGTGGCTATTTCCGGAACGATGGGGTGGTGAAAAACTCCTATTTCGAACGGTATAGCCTGCGCCTGAACGTCGATTCGCGCTTTCTGAACGACAAGATGCGCGTCGGTACGAGCACTACCTTCTCCCGGTCGGGATCAAATGCCGTAGCCACTGACCGGGGCGGCCCGGGCGGCTCGGCCATTATCACCGCCCTCGGCCAATCGCCCCTGGGTCCGGTGTATAACGCGAGTGGCGGCTACGACCTCGTTTCTTACGATGGCCGTTTCCTGACGAACCCGCTGGCTCAGGTGCTGGAACCGGTTGATGCCGACGTTCAGAACCGTATTCTGTCGAACAACTACGTGCAGGCTGAACTGGCCAAAGGGTTATCGCTCCGCTCCAGCATTGGTTTCGACGTGGTCAACACCAACCGGACAACGTTCTATAACCTGCAAACCGTCGACGGGCGCAATTCGGGCGGTTCGCTGGGCAAAGAGTCGCGGTATGTGCTGAACTTCCTCAATGAGAACATTCTGTCTTACAACCGGCAGCTGGGCGAAAATCAGACTATCGACGCACTGGTGGGGTATACCTACCAGACCGACAACAACCAGCGTTTTGGTACCTCTACCCAGGGCTTTACGGTCGATGACTTCCAGACGGCTCGCCTGCAGGATGGTCTCCGGCCCCAGATTCCATACTCGTACCGCGATACCTGGGCGCTGAAGTCATTCCTGGCCCGGGTCAACTACAACCTGCTGGGTCGCTACCTGTTCACGCTGACGCTGCGCCGGGACGGTTCGAGCCGGTTTGGTGAGAACAACAAGTGGGCTAATTTCCCATCGGTAGCCCTCGGCTGGCGGATCAAAGACGAATCGTTCATGCAGGACATCAAAGCCGTTAGCGAAGCCAAACTACGGGCCAGCTACGGTATTACGGGTAACTCGAACATTCCGACCTACCGCTCACTGGCTGCGCTGAGCACCACGAACTACCTGGGTGGCTCGGGTCTGCTGCCGGGTCTGGCCGAATCACGGGTGGCGAACCCCAACCTGAAGTGGGAAACAACGGCGATGTTCAACGTAGGTCTCGACCTGGGTCTGTTCAGCAACCGGCTCAACGTAACGGCCGATTACTTCTACAACAAAACCACCGACCTGCTGCTCGATGTAGCCCTGCCAACCAGTACGGGTTTCAGCACCTCGTTCCAGAATGCGGGCTCGCTCAGAAACACCGGGTTTGAACTGGCGCTGAACGGCGTCATCATCAATAACCGGAAGCTGCGCTGGGATGCCACAGCCAACGTGTCTTTTGTCGACAACAAAATTCTTGACATAGGACCCAGCGCTCCTTTCTACGCCGGTAGCCCCAGTGGCCACTTGGGTGTTGATGGCAGCTACGTTGCACCCGGTCTGGCAATTGGATCGTGGTATGGCTACCACTACATTGGTCTGTTCCAGAGCACCCAGGAGATTGCCAGCAGCCCAAGTATCGTCGGCGATAAGCCCGGCTATCCGCGCTACCAGGACGTTAACGGCGACGGTACCATCACGCAGGCCGACCGGACTTACCTGGGCAACCCGAACCCGAAAATGATCTGGGGTTTCAACACGAACCTGACCTATGGCGCGTTCGACCTGAACCTGTTCCTGCGCGGCACTCAGGGTAACAAAGTCCGGAACCTGCAGCAGTCCGAGATGGCCGATGGCGTGGGTAACTACAACCAGGCTTATGACATCCTGACAACCTCCTGGACGCCCGAAAATCCGAACGCAACCCGCCCGGTCATTGACGCCACCCGCGACTTTGCCAACTACTTCCGCCGGTCCGACTTCTTCATTGAAGATGGCTCGTTCATCCGCCTGCAGAATATCTCGCTGGGCTACCGGTTGCCGCAGATCAAATCGATTCGCAACGCCCGCATTTACGTAAGCGGCCAAAACGTGTTCCTGATTACCAAGTATCGCGGCTTCGACCCCGAAGTCAACAACCAGGGTCAGAGCAGCCTGAACCGGGGCGACGACTACGATGCCTACCCGCGTCCACGTACACTCACCTTGGGTCTGCAAATTGGCTTATAACCAGATTTCATAAACAGACATGACCATGAATCGTATTACATCCCGAATTTTGCTTATGACGGCCCTGACCGGTGGTCTGGCGCTAACCGAGTTTGGTTGCAAAGACCTGACCGAACAGCCCGACTTTGTCAGTCCCTCGAGCTTTTACCGCAACACCAGCGATATTCAGTCGGCGCTGAATGCAGCCTATCGCGAACTGAACAACGAGTGGTTCAACACCTATTACAACCGCTCGGTATTTGACTGCGCACTCGGCATTCAGACAGGCTATGAGAAAGGCCCCCAGTATTACAAACAGGGCGGCTATGCACCATCCGATGACTACATCGGTACGTACTGGGCACAAAACTACCGGGGTATCAACCGCACCAACGCGGTAATTGAACGAGCGCCTGGGGCAAGCATGACCGATGCCGAGCGCAAAGCGGTGCTGGCCGAAGCTAAATTCCTGCGGGCTTTCTACTACTACCAGCTGTTCGTGTTCTTCGAGAACATTCCGGTACTGGATAAGCCCACAACCGAACTTGGCTCTTACCAGTCGAACGAAGGGGGTAAACAGAAAGCGCTCGACCTGATGGTTGCCGACCTCAAGGCCGCCGAAGCCGACCTGACTGCTACCGCCGACGGATCGGGCAAACCCACCCGCTGGGCTGCCAAGACGTTGCTGGCAAAGGTGTATCTGGAAAACAAGAACTACCAGCTCGCGGCCGATAAAGCCAAGGAGGTCATCGACCAGAGCGGCCTGAAGCTGTTTACGGAGTTTGCCAACAATTTCGATGTTGCCAATAAGAACAAGGGAGAACGCCTGTTCGAAATTCAACAGAGCTTCCTGGCCACAGCTGGTGCGCTGTATAACAACATGCACGCGCACTTCACCCCGTCTGACTGGGACGGTGGCGATCCGACCGCACTAACCCCGGGCGATAACGTAACAGCCGCTGGCTGGGCTGATGCCTGGATTGTAGGAGCCATCCCCTTCCGCGAGTCGTTCGACGCAACGGACAAACGGATTCCGGCCACGTTCATGACCCAATATCGGTCGAAGAACGCCAATGGGCAGGTAGTTCGCTACAGCCCCACGGCCCGGTCGCCCTTCGTAGCCCCCGGCAGCCCGGAGCGGTCGTTTAACAACGTAATTTTCAACAAGTTCATTGAGTATAACACGGGTGGCTGGAACAGGACCGAAAAGAACTTCGTGCTGCTGCGGCTGGCCGATGCCTACCTGGCCCATTCTGAAGCAGTTAACGCCGGCGCCACGGGCGATGCTTACATGGGCATCAACGCGGTTCGGGCGCGGGCCGGTCTGGCTCCGCTGGCTGGTTTGTCGAAAGATGCGCTACGGGAAGCTATTTTCAACGAGTGGATGAAGGAATTTGCCGGCGAAGGCTGGGCCTTTAACCACGCCCGTCGCTTTGGCAAAACCAACGAGCTGATTCAGAAATACGCCGGACGCACGGTCTCGGGCGACAAATTCCGGCTGTTGCCCCTGCCCTTCGTCGAAGTCAACACGAACAGCGGTGTGAAGCAGAACACAGGCTGGTAGACGTCACTTTCTGCAAAAAGCCCAACCAGACATTCTGGTTGGGCTTTTTTATGCGGATAAGTATACCATCAGGAAATTCGCCCCCAGTTACTCTCCGTCTTGCGGAGGCTCTCGATATGATTTCGAATAGGCGCATGCTGGGGCAACACCAGTTCCGGATCGTCCTGCAGAATAGCCTGTGCCGACTCCCGGGCAACGGCCAGAATGGCCCCGTCTTTGGCCAGATCGGCAATCATCAGATCCATCACCCCGCTTTGCTGCGTACCGGTCAGGTCGCCGGGGCCGCGCAGTTGCAGGTCCACATCCGCAATTTCGAAACCGTTATTGGTCCGCACCATGGTTTCCAACCGGGTTCGGGTGTCGGTACTGAGCTTGTAGCCGGTCATCATGATACAGTACGACTGATCGGCGCCCCGGCCAACCCGTCCGCGCAACTGGTGCAGCTGCGAAAGGCCAAACCGCTCGGCACTTTCGATGACCATAACACTGGCGTTCGGCACGTTTACCCCTACTTCGATAACCGTAGTGGCTACCATGATTTGGGTTTCGCGGTTCAGAAATCGTTTCATCTCGTCGTCTTTCTCGTACGGCAGCATCTTGCCGTGCAGAATGCCGATCTCATAGGTTGGCCGGGGAAAAGCTCGCTGCATACTTTCGAAGCCGTCCATGAGGTCTTTGTAGTCCAGCTTTTCCGATTCTTCGATCAGCGGGTAAACCACGTACACCTGCCGGCCCAGCTCCAGCTGCTGACGCATGAAGCCGAATACCTCGGCACGGTGCTTGTCGAATTTATGAACGGTTTTTATCGGTTTACGTCCTTTTGGCAGCTCGTCGATCACCGACACGTCGAGGTTACCGTATAGGGTCATGGCCAGCGTACGCGGAATAGGCGTGGCCGTCATAACCAGAATATGCGGGGGTACCGTTTCGTTCTTTCGCCAGAGTTTAGCCCGCTGCGCCACCCCAAAGCGGTGCTGTTCATCGATAATACACAGCCCCAGATTTTTGTACTGAACAACGTCTTCGAGGAGGGCGTGGGTCCCGACCAGAATATGCATCTGGCCCGACTGCAACTCCTGGTGTAGCACAGCCCGTCGTTTTTTATTCGTCGAACCCGTTAGTATGCCAATGTTAAGCCCCATGGCATCGGCAAAGGGCTTCAGTCCGTTGTAGTGCTGATCGGCCAGAATCTCGGTGGGTGCCATCAGGCAGGCCTGCGCGCCATTACCAATCGCCATCAGACAGGCAATGAACGCTACAATAGTTTTGCCGCTTCCTACGTCACCCTGCAACAGCCGATTCATCTGTTTTCCGGTCAGAAAATCAGCGTAGATTTCCCGAATCACCCGCTGCTGCGCCCCGGTCAGTTCGAACGGTAACAGTTCATTGTAGAAATGCTTCATCAGCGTGGTGTCCCTGAAAATCTGACCGGGAAATTCCTCTTTCTGAATCAGCTTATTTTTAATCAGCCGCAGTTGATTGTAGAATAACTCCTCAAACTTGAGCCGCCGTTGGGCCTGTTTAAGCCAGCCCTGGTTCTGAGGCAGATGAATATTCCAGAGTGCTTCCCGCTTGCCGATGAGCCGGTATTTCTGAATCAGCTCTTCGGGTAAGGTTTCATGGATATGCGGCCAGGCTTGTTCCAGCAGGATCCGCATCATTTTCCCGATCAGCTTACTGTCGATGTGCCGCTTCCGCAGTTTATCGGTAAGGTTGTATACCGGAAAAAATCCGGCCTCATGTTCACCGCCCGTGGCCAGGTTGTCGAGTTCGGGGTGTACAATGCTGAACTGCCCGCTGAATGACTGCGGTTTCCCGTAGGCAATGTACTCGCCATTGCGCCGGAGTGTCTTTTCGATGTAGGTGATCCCCTGAAACCATACCAGGGTCATGCTGCCGGTGCCATCGGTAAAATTGGCTACCAACCGTTTTTTGGGGCCCTCCCCCTCCAGGTACCAGTCGCGAAGCCGACCGCGCACCTGCGCCGACGGCATCGAGTCCATCAGTTCGCTGATGGTATAATACCGCGACCGGTCATCATACCGAAAGGGGTAGTACTGGATCAGGTCACCGTAGGTAAACAGATTCAACTCTTTATTGAGGAGTTCTGTGCGCTGCGGTCCTAAGCCTTTGAGGTAGAGAAGGGGCGTATCAAAAAATGTGGCTCGCTCGGTCATGCGTGACCCATCAAATGGCGTTAAAACATCGCTATTTGATCAAATTTACGCAATTCTAAGCAAACTAGTCAACCAGGAGAGGTTTCAGTCTTCGTCGGTCCGGCCAATGCCGAAGGCAACACCGCCGTAGACATCAAGCCCACGGGGCCGGATTCCGTTCGATCCGTTCCCCACCAGCCCCAGAAAATTGTCAGTACCCAGCCAGGCTGGGCCAACCCGCAGCGAAGCGCCCGCCATCAGCCCCCGGTTGAGATAGAGCACCGGCAGGGCCACACTCACCAGACGGGTGTCATAGCGGGGCGTGATGGCTAGTAGTGAAGGCTGGTGTACCGACTGCGCACCGGCAGACCGGACATCCTGAAAATACGTAATGTTCAGCCCGGCGCCCCGCGGGCTCTGATAATCCCAGGTGAGGTTGAGCGACGTAGGCAGCCCCGTACGAAACTGATTCTGGTCTGGACTACGGCCCGTGTTGAATTTATCCTGAATGATCCGCGCGATCTGCAGCGTACCGGCCGTGTTATTGAAGTCGCTGCTTCTAAATTGCACGGGCTGTTGCTGCACCGACGAATAATCGTATTGTTCGCCTTTGTAGCGTATGCTACCGATGTCGGTCAGGGCCAGCCCAATCTGCCAGGCCGGACTGTCGGTATCGTACTGGCTGATATAGGTCAATCCCAGATCGAGCCCGAACCCGCGGCCCGGAGACGATGGACTCAGCAGTGTACTGGGCGTAAGCGTGCGGTTCTGCAAAAAGGTCGTGTAGCTCAGCGTAGCGTCGAGTCGGTTGACCTCCAGGATGGCGCTGTTCGGCTGGTCAGGATCGGCAATGACGCGATAGTCGAGCCCCCGGTTAATGAGACTTTGTGCGTTATATCCCAGCAACACCTTGGCCGTAGCTCCCAGCAACAGCCGTCGACCATCGGCTTCGAGTAACGTACCGGCGTAGGTAAGCCCAACTTCCGAATAGGTACTGGTATTGACACTAAACTGGTTATCGCTACTCGGTATGCCATACAGGGCACCGTCTTCCAATCCCGCCCGGATTGCGGAGAGCAGAGACTGCGACGCGCCCGTCACCTGCCCAATGGCCCGAAAACGGGTGGTTACGGCAAAAGCACTGCCTTCATTGGTTTTGACCAACAGAGAAGGCCCCCGAACCTCTCCCCACAACGTACCATTTTTGCGTCGACCGTCCAGATTCTCGCTGGTGTAGTCAGACTCGAAGCGCACCGATCCATCGGGTCGCCGGTACTGATCGGGTACAGTGCCGGTTATCAACCCAAGTAGTGAGAACGGAGCCTGATAGCGAACGTAATTATTGTCGACGTGCAGGTTGGCCACGAAACCGTTCAGGTATACCCGGTTTTGTGCATCGGCCGCTAAAGCCGGGTTGATATACAGTCGATTGGTACCACCCTGGCGGCTGGTCGATATACCCAGCATATTCTGGGCGAAACTGGCTGTGGACGTTACAAAAAACGCCCCCAGCATCAGCGAAAACTTCATGCAGTGGCAGGTTGAATGGGAAACTGTCATGCAAAGTAAACGCGAATTACTGAGGGCTGTTCGGCTCGTGTCAGTTTTATCGAGTAAGTGGAAACCGAAGTATAACCCAACGAATAATACCTGGTATCATACCAAGGTATATAAATCCGCGGACCATCTGGCTCTGGTTATACGCCTTCTGCCTCCACCAGTTTCACTTCCGGCACCAGACGGGTCAGCAGATTTTCGATACCTGCTTTGAGGGTCAGCGTAGACGACGGGCACCCGCTGCATGAGCCCTGTAGCTGCACTTTCACGGTACCGCTGGGTTCGTCGAATGAATAAAAATTGATAGCTCCTCCATCCGACTCGACCGCCGGCTTGATATACTGATCCAGTACGGCTTTGATCTTCTGAACCGTTTCGGAGTCCATGTCAAGCTTGGCCGAGTTGGTATCCATCGTACGCTGGGCAAACACAGGTTTCTGTTCGCTGAAGTACTCTTTCAGAAACAGCTTCACTTCAAACATCACCTCGTCCCAATCGGTCTCTTCATCTTTGGTTACGGTGATGAAGTTAGCCGAAATGAACACCCGCCGTACAAAGTCAAACCCAAACAAAGCGACGGCCAGGGGCGAATGCTTGCCATCAACGACCGCTTCGGCGGGGGTGGCATAATCGAACGACAGTCCGGCCGGCACAAGCTCAAAATTGACCACGAACTTCATCGAGTTCGGGTTCGGGCTTCCTTCTGTGAAAATGGAAACAGGGCGGTTCAGTGCAGGATTCATATCTTATCTGGTTTATAGTCTGGTTTGGCGTACCTGGCCGGCCACCGGAATGGCTGGCGCTGCATGGCTAACAGCCAGGGCGTTTTTTTAGTTTTTGACCGTAAAAAAACCCGCCTGACTAAAGCCAGACGGGTTCAATTTCATCGATAAACGTGACTTATTCAGCAGCAACCGGTGCTGTTTCAACAACCGACGGACCGGCCGGAACGATGTCAACGTACGAACGGCTATCGCGGCCGGGACGGAACTTAACGGTACCATCGACCAGGGCGAACAGCGTATAGTCTTTACCCAGACCTACGTTTTTACCCGGATGATGTTTCGTACCGCGCTGACGAACGATGATGTTGCCGGCAATGGCCGACTGGCCACCGAACAGTTTCACACCCAAGCGTTTGCTGTGCGAATCGCGGCCGTTTTTGGAACTACCTACACCTTTCTTGTGTGCCATTTTTCTGGAGTTTTTTTATTTTCAGAGTTTAGCCCGCCGGAAATTTATTCTCCGGTAGCCGGACTCGAAAACGCAGTACCTTAAATAGTGATGTCTTCAATCATGACCTTAGTCAGGTACTGACGATGGCCGTTTTTCTTTTTGTAGCCTTTACGACGCTTCTTTTTGAAGACGATAACTTTCTCGCCCTTCAAATGCTCGACGATTTTGGCGGATACCGTCGCTCCAGCGACAGTAGGTGCACCGATGGTGATGCTACCTTCGTTGTCAACCAGAAGAATTTTCACCTGGTCGGAGGCAAGCGCAGCGTCCACATCGCCCTCTAACCGGTGGGTATAGATGGAACGACCCTTCTGGATCTTGAATTGCTGCCCTGCGATCTCTACGATTGCGTACATGATCTGTGTGTAAATTGGAAATTAGGGTGCAAAAGTAATTTATTTTCGGCACAGACACAAACAAATGCCGGGCTAAATACCTGGTTTTACCGAGGTTTGAATAAGATTAGTGGCACATTTGGCAATAACCTTCCCATCGGCCGCCACAATCCGGCCTTCGCAGTGAATAATGTTTTTGCCGGCCCGCAGCACCTGAGCCGTGGCCGTTACCGTATCGCCCAGCCGGGCTGCATGCAGAAAATCGACGTTCAGATTGACCGACGTATAAGCATATTCGCGTCCCAGCGTAAACACGGTCGCCCCGATCAGGTCATCCAGTATGCCGGCAGCCGCCCCGCCGTGTAGCACACCCGCCGGGTTGGTCATATCTTCCCGGATGGTATAATCAGCCGTAAGCTGTCCCGCTTCGGCGGATCGGATGATTCCGTTGAGCCAGCGGCCAAACGGCGAAATACTGGCCTGCATGTCGCGCCCGATCATGGAGCGAAATAAATCAAGACGTGGGTTAACGGGATTGTCCATATCCGGCAAAAATAGCACTAAACCAAGCGAAACGCTTATCTGGCTTGATTAATTATGGACTTTCTTGGGAGTAATAGACGAGTTATGCTACTTTTGGGCGATTTTACAGATGCCTATTCAATTGAACCGAATGAACTATACGCTTACGCAACTTCCCGACCGTACCGCCAAACCACGTAATAGTGGGCTGACCATGGTTATGGACAAGGGGTTGAGTCTACGCGAAGTAGAAGACTTTCTGTCCACTTCCGCCGACTACGCTGACATTATCAAACTAGGCTGGGCTACTTCTTTCGTTACCCCTCATCTTAAAGAAAAACTGGCAATATACCGCTCTGCTGGCTTACCCGTATACTTTGGCGGTACGCTGTTCGAAGCCTTCGTGGTCCGAAAGCAGTTTGACGATTACCGGAAACTGCTCGACAGGTATGACATGCAGTACGCCGAAGTATCGGACGGATCGATCGAGATGGAGCAGGATGATAAGTGCAACTACATTCGCCAGCTCGCCACCCAGGTAACGGTACTGTCGGAGGTGGGTTCCAAAGATGAAGCCAAGATCATTCCGCCCTACAAATGGATCCAGCTGATGAAGGCTGAACTGGCGGCTGGCGCCTGGAAAGTAATCGGCGAGGCCCGCGAAGGGGGTACCGTTGGTCTTTTCCGGTCGAGCGGTGAAGTTCGGCAGGGGCTGGTCGAAGAAATTCTTACCCAGATTCCGTTCGAGAGCATTCTGTGGGAAGCTCCCCAGAAAGAGCAGCAGGTCTGGTTTGTCAAACTACTAGGGGCTAACGTTAACCTGGGCAACATTGCTCCCCACGAGGTCATTCCGCTCGAAACGATCCGGCTAGGACTTCGGGGCGACACTTTTTCCCATTTTCTTGACAAATAAGACCCTGTTTACAGGATTGGATCGCCTGGCGCGGTCATAGCCTTTCTAAACCTGTAGGCCGAAAACTCCACTTATGGAACTCATCAAATCACTTCTGGATTTCCTGCTTCACTTGGATCGGTACCTCGACTTGTGGGCTAATGAATACGGGATACTGCTGTATGCCATCCTATTTCTGATTGTATTCACCGAAACGGGTCTGATCGTGATGCCCCTCCTGCCGGGTGATTCGCTGCTTTTTGCTGCGGGCGCCCTGGCCGCACGAGATACCAATGAATTAAGTGTGTGGGTGATCATTCCGCTGCTGATTGTCGCGGCTCTCCTGGGTGATAACGTCAACTATTTTGTGGGCAAGTTCCTGGGTAACCGGATCAAATCCCGCGAACGAATCCTGTTCTTTAAGCGCGAGTACATCTCCGAAACCGAGAAGTTCTATGCAAAATACGGAGGCCGCACGGTCATCATTGCCCGGTTTATCCCGATTGTGCGCACCATTGCGCCTTTCGTTGCCGGCGCAGGCAGCATGAACTACGGCACCTATATCCGTTTCTGCATCGTTGGGGCCGTCTTGTGGGTATTCAGCATTACGCTGCTGGGCTTTTTCTTCGGCAACTTCCCCATTGTTCAGAAAAACTTTGAGCTGGTTGTTTTCGGTATCGTTGGTCTCTCAATCATGCCAATCGTTGTTGAGTTTGCCAAGAAGCGTTTACGCAAAGGGTGAGTAACAGGGGTTTTATCGGTGCTTTTGCCCTTTATCCAAAACACCATGATAAAACCCCTCCTCTCATGCCTCGTTACGGTCTCATCGGGTACCCGCTTACCCACTCGTTTTCCCAGCGGTATTTTACCGAGAAATTTGCCCGCGAAGGCATCGCTGACAGCCGGTATGATCTGTTCGAGCTTCCGGCAATTGACGGACTGACCGACGTATTACAAACTCCGGATCTACGCGGCCTGAACGTAACGATTCCGCACAAACAGGCCGTACTCCCCTACCTGGACCGGCTCGATGCATCGGCCCGGAAAGTAGGGGCGGTCAACGTTATCAGGCTCGAACAGGATGGCTCACGTACGGGCTATAATTCCGATTACTACGGCTTCAAGACCTCGCTCAGCAACTGGTTCTATGAGCTGGGCATCAGCCTTCTGTCCTATAACGGCCAGGCACTCGTGCTGGGGACCGGTGGCGCATCCAAAGCCATAACAGCGGCCCTGACCGACCTGAAGATTGCTTACCGGCTCGTTTCCCGTCACAAATCGCCCGAGACGATTACCTACGATGAGTTGCCAACCTTTATCCATAATTACCGGCTTATCATCAACTGCTCACCCGTCGGTACCTATCCGCACACGGACGAAGCACCCGATCTGCCGTACGGGCAAATTACCGACTGGCATCTGTTTTATGACCTGGTCTATAACCCGGCTGAAACCTTGTTCATGAAGCTGGGACACGAGCGTGGCTGCGCTACCCATAATGGACTGCGTATGCTGGAACTGCAGGCCGAAAAAGCCTGGGAAATCTGGCAGAGTTAGTTACTGGCCACGGCCAGCCTGAACGCTACGGCCTGATGCGGCAATTCATAGACAGATATCGCTGAGCCGGTCCTCGTCCATCACGAACACGTTGAAGTCGACCCGACCGCGAATACCCTGTACCCAGCCGCTCTGGCTATGCTGCCACAGATAAAGCTGATCAGAATCGTATTGCCGCAGGTGCGTGGTTGAATAATCCGCAATCCAGAGGGGATAATCGTTGAAGTTGCCCTTAATGTACCGGCGGTACAAATTGCCGTTGGTGTAGATCATGGGCCTAACGTTATAATGGTCTTCGATGGCTTCGAGCCACTGCCGCAACCCGTCAATGATGACGACGTCTGATTGCCCGTTTGTGACTTCAAAATCAACGACCGGTACGAAATCGCCTTCGCCCAGTTCAACCGTCCTGATGAAGTTATTGGCCTGTTTGATGGGGTCGCGGGTAGGGTGGTAAAAGTGGTAGGCGCCCCGACGCAGGTTCGATTTTCTGGCTTCGCGCCAGTTTTTGGCAAACTGTTTGTCGCTTAAGGTAGCACCTTCTGTGGCTTTGATAAACACAAACTGGAGCCGCACTCCCTCGGCTTCCATGTCCCGAACCCGCTTCCAGTTGATTCGGTCATTGTGCCGCGATACGTCGATACCGTGAATACCGAAACGCATGGGAAGCCGAATACCAAAGGCGGATACGTGCCGCCAGTCCATCTGGGCTTTCTGTCGCGACCGGAACCACCAGCCAGCCAGCAGCAAAATCAGACTGCCGGCTATCCAAAAGCCATAACGCCGTAAAATAATCTTACCCAGAACGCGGGACTTCATGCCATTCAAAAACTAGGAGCTCGCAAATTACGGCTTTAAAACGAATGTAGCCCGAACGGCAACGTCCGGGCTACAGGATGAAGGGCATACTTGATCTAATCGCTGCCTTCCAGTTTAACCACTTTATTATAGAGGCCCAAGATAAGAATGGGAGCTGCCCACTGCCCAACCAGCAGCGCTTCATGCCGTTTGCCACTGGCGTAAACAGCCGCTGCGGCTGCCAGGGCCCCCAAGCCACCCCACAGGAACAGGTCAGACGGCAATTTGGCGGTCTGTTGTTCAATGGCCTCAGCTACTGGTCCCTCATCATGTTGCGGATTCAAATTTCTCTTTGCCATAACGTTGATGTTAGTTTGGTTGCTACAAAATTCCTAACCGGCAGCCGGGCATATTGTTCAGGGGGCAATCAGCCTGTTTGCCACCGGCAAATCGACTAACCGCCCCCTGAACAGGCACTGTTTATTACTTATTTGGCTGCGGGGTAGTGCGCAGATAGGGCTTCACAAACGTTACCCCTTTAGGAAATTTAGCGTCCAGCTGATCGTTGGTTACGGCGGGCGTAACAATCACGTCCTCACCGTCCTGCCAGTCGGCGGGAGTTGCTACCTGGTAGTCGGCCGTTAGTTGCAGCGAGTCGATAACCCGCAGCAGCTCGTTGAAATTACGGCCGGTAGAAGCCGGGTAAGTCAGCGTCAGCTTGATTTTCTTATCCGGTCCGATCACGAATACTGAGCGAACGGTCGCCTTCTCGCTGGCATTCGGATGGATCATGTCATAGAGCGTAGCTACGGTCCGGTCGGCATCGGCAATAATTGGGAAATTCACTTCTGATCCAGTTACGTCTTTAATATCTGGCGTCCAGCGGTTGTGCGAATCGAGATCATCGACCGATACGGCTATCACCTTGACGTTACGCTTACCAAACTCATCTTTGAGCAAAGCTGTCCGGCCCAGCTCTGTGGTACAAACGGGTGTAAAATCAGCCGGGTGTGAGAACAGCATGCCCCAGGACGTGCCGAGCCATTCGTGAAAGCGAATCCGGCCCTGGGTTGTATCAGCCTCAAAATCAGGGGCAATGTCTCCTAAGCGAAGTGACATAAGTTAATGGGGTTTTAGTTAATAAACTCTATCAATTAAATATATTAAACCAAAAAGGATAAAACCGGCTTTGGACCGGTTTCACAGGGCAAACGTAGAAAAGTTTTGTGGAGTTCGTTCACACCAGAAAGGTCTTTTTTTGGGACCTTTCTGGCTCATGTATCATTAGATCAATTTCTCTTCGACGGCCATGCGTACCAGCTCGGCCGCATTACGTACCTGGAGCCGACGCATCATATTAGCCCGGTGGTTATCGACAGTCCGAACGCTGAGTTGCAGTTTCTCGGCAATTTCGCGGCTGCTCATTCCATCGATGAGATAGTGCAGAATCTCCTTCTCCTTATTCGACAGCTTCGACTGGCGCTCGACCCGGCTGTTTTTCTCGCTTTTTTTCAGCTGCTGCATATAGCCGCTCAAAATAATCGATGCTACGGGTGAACTGTAATACTTTTCGCCTGAGGCAATGGTCCGGATGGCTTTGATCATTTCATCGGACGACGAGTCTTTCAGGATATAGCCATACGCACCAGCCTCTACCGAGCGCAAGATATAATCTTCGTTATTGTGCATAGACAGCATCAGCACCCGCACCTGCTTATAGTGTTTGCTGATCACCTGTGTTGTCTGGATACCTGACATGCCGGGCAGCGAGATATCCATCAGGATGATGTCTGGTAATTGCGCTTTACCATTTTCTTCGGCCAGATGAGCTTTGAGCTTCTCCAGTGCTTCTTCGCCGTCATTGGCTTCGTCGATAATCTCCAGCCCTTCGGCCTGTTCAAGGAGTAACCGGATTCCATCGCGAACAATGGAATGATCATCAACGAGCATCAATTTAGTAATTGTCATAGTGCGCAGGTTGCGTTTTATAGGGGATACTGACCTGTACTTTGGTCCCTTTCCCTGGTGTTGAGTGAATTTTAAACTTTCCGTTGAGCAGGTTGACCCGCTCCTGCATGTTATGGATTCCTTGAGAAGGAGTCCTTTTTTTACCGGCAGGTTGCAAGCTGGGTTCCACGGGTTCGTTCCCGTTTTCGGGAACAGCCCCCCGACCAGCTACCCGGAACCCCCGACCATTATCGGCCACAGTTAAGTATAAAACGTTTTCACGCTCAAGCAGTTCAATTCTGACCTGAGTTGGCGAAGCATGTCGGATGGCGTTGCTAATGGCTTCCTGCGTAATACGGTAGAGGGTGATCTCCAGATTACGATCCAGACGGGGCATGCTGGGCGTCAGATTGGTAACGAACGTGACGTCTACGGCTTCGCTCCGGTCGTGTTCGGCCAGCATTTTGATGGCAGGCGCAATACCGAAGTCGCTAAGTACGCTCGGCATCAGATTATTAGAGATGGTGCGGGTTTCCTGAATGGTCTGGGTAACGAGGGTCTTGAGCGTGCGCAGGTTCTTGCTGTAGGGCGCTTTACCCAAGCTCTCGGCTCCGTTCAGCCGGTTTAGGCTGGCCTCCAGCCCTTCGAGCTGCAGCTTGATGGCCGTCAGCATCTGCCCCAGCCCATCGTGTAAATCGCGCGACAGTCGTTTGCGCTCTTCTTCCTGCCCGGCAATGAGCCCCGAGGTTCTGATCTGCTGTTCGTGGATCCGCTGCTGGTATTGCAGTTTGGTAGCTTCGTAGAGCTTCTGTCGGGTTTCTTTCAGCGATTTGTTCGCACTGATCAGCTTTCGGTTGGCGGCTGTTGTCTGGTTCTGGGCCTCGACCAGCTGCATAAAGGTTTGCCGAAGACGCCGGGCTGCCGGTCTGAAAATCAGTCCCCCTATCCCGATCAGCACCACTACCGTAAAAATGTACAAATAGAGCTCGACCGCCTGAAGCCAGGCCAGTTTTGACCGCAGTTCAGTGGTATAAACACGCACAATTCCGTCGATCTCCTCCAGAAACGGCTTCTCATTGGCCAGGAGCAGATTCAGACTGGCCTGCGCGTCTGGCCGTTTCAGGTCGTCGGGCTCCCGGAGGGTAATCAGTTGCCGAACGCTGCGCTGGTACGCTTCAAACTCGGGCCGAATTTCTTTGTATAGCTTTCGAACTGTCTCGGAATTAGGGACAGATACGTCCCGGTCAACAACTTTTCCTTCGCGGCCTTCCAGATGATACTGCTCAAACTTGACAAAAACCTGCTGGATCTCGGCTACTTTTCGAGCGAAGCTGACGGGCTGGCTGATCCGGCTTAGCTGGAGCGCCTGCTTGACAATCTGCTGACTCTGATGGCGTTGGAGGGCAGTATAGCGAATTATCCAGAGCTCATTCTGGAAGGCATGAAGTCGCCACTGCGTCAGGCCCTGCCCTGCGGTGAGCAGAACGGCCAGCGTAATCAGCAGGGTCATGTACAGTCTCGTGAACCGTACGGGAATTGCCGCGCTATCTTTTGTGTTATCGTTGAGTAAATCGGACACAATAAGGCCTGAACGAACAAATTGAGTCAGTAAAAGTAATCTTTTTACGTAATTTTACCGTAATCCTTATCAATAAGTGCCCAACACTATGCATCGGCTACTCATCGCATTATTCGTCGTTTCTCTGTCGGCCACGGCTTTTCGTCCGCTGTCGCCCGCTCTCCCGACCCATGTTTCGGCTGCCCCGACGGCGGAGCCGGTCAAACTATCGTGGGAGGCCCTTCGTGACGTAACCTTTAAGAAGAAATGGTACGCCGAAGAATCGGTGTATATGCTTTATCCGACGTTTGGGGCGGGTATTCAGAAGCTCAACGGGAAAGCTGTTGAACTGACCGGCTACGTACTGCCGGTCGATCTGGAAACGAATACCTACGTGCTGTCAGCCTTTCCCTTCAGTGCCTGTTTCTTCTGCGGGGGCGCCGGTCCGGAGTCCGTCGTATCGTTGAAGTTCAAAAAAGCAGGTAAGAAATTCAAAACCGATGAGCGCCGTACGTTCCGGGGTACGCTGAAGCTCAACGCCGATAATATTTACGAACTGAACTACATCCTGTCCGACGCCGAAATGATCGAAGGCTAAGCGCAGCGAATCATACCAAACAAAAAAACCACTCATCACGAGTGGTTTTTTTGTTTTCCAGGGGTGGAGAATATCGGATTCGAACCGATGGCCTCTACAATGCCATTGTAGCGCTCTAGCCAACTGAGCTAATCCCCCGGGCGTTTTTGTGGGTGCAAACATCGGGAAAAAATCAGGTCGTGTCAACTCTAAACGCAAAAAAATTCTCTCCGTCCAATAAATCCTCCTTTCAATCAGGTAGTGTTTGTTTTCCGTGAACAATGCCGTAGCTTTGGTAATAGTCCCTACATACTATGCATACAGTTTATATTATCTACAGCCCCTCAACGGACCAGTACTTTATTGGTCAGACGAAAGATTTACGCATCAGCCTGTGGCAGCACAATGCCAAAACGAACCCGGCCACGGCCAATGGTAAACCCTGGGAGGTAAAGTTCACCCAGCCGTTTGCTACCCGTAATGAAGCGTTGAGTTTGGAGATGAAACTGAAAAACAAGAATCGAACAACCCTCGAAGAGTTTATCGGCAATGCACAGCCAGTGCTCTAGCCTACTAAAAAGCCCACGTGCAAACGTGGGCTTTTTAACTTGGTACCTATCCACTTCACAACGCCTTAAAATGGTCGCAGGGCTTTGACAAAGCGCCCCTTAAAATAGTCAGCATAGAGATTATCTTCACGCACCCCCCGCGATGAAGAGGCATGGATGAACCGAATGTTAGTAGGCCCATTTACCTCCGTCACGATTCCCGTGTGTGACACGTAGCCAGCCTGTCCTTTGTCCGGCACGAAAAAGAGCAGATCGCCCGGCGAAATCTCATTTACCTCTACTTCACGGCCCACCTCCGACTGCTGCCAGGAGATGCGCGGCATTCTGAGCCCTACGGTATTGAAAACGGCGTATACCAGGCCCGAACAGTCGATGCCATCGGACGTATTGCCGCCCGAGCGGTATGGGGTTCCTGTATAGGTACGGGCTATTTTAACCACCTCCGGCACGTAGCGATTGACGTAGGTTCGGCTGTCCACCACTTTGCCGGTTGGTGCTTTGGGAACGGCCGGTGGTCGGGTAGTAGCCGGCCGACGGGCAACGGTTTTTGTGGCGGCAGGACGGCGGCTCACCGAGGGACCGGAAGAACGGAGCGCTTCGCAGGCGCTCAGGGTCGTAAGCAGACAGGCACTGAGTAAAACGGGTTGGCCAATGGCCCGGAACCAGCGTAGTGACATACGGATGGAGTTAGGATCGTAGCAGCCGGAAGGTCGATTCGCAGGAGCAATACCGGGTCGACCTTCCGGTTCGATGCATAATGGCAACTTAATTAACTTTCATGGATAACGCAATGCGCTTGCGGGTCGTATCTACCTCCAGCACTTTTACACGTACTTTCTGGTAGACCTGCACTACCGTTTTGGGGTCAGCGACGTATTTGTCAGCCAGTTGTGAGATGTGTACGAGACCGTCCTGCTTGACGCCAATATCGACAAAAGCCCCAAATGCCGTAACGTTCGTTACGACACCATTCAGGACCATACCCTCGTGCAGATCGGTAATGGAGCGGATACGATCGTCGTACTCAAATACCGACAGCTGTTCCCGGGGATCACGACCGGGCTTGTCCAGTTCGGTCAGAATGTCGCGCAGGGTAGGCAGCCCTACCTCGCTGGTTACGTAACGTTCCGGTTTGATCTGCCGGCGCAGGTCGGGTTGTTGGATGAGGGTGACGACGTTGCTTCCCATGTCGGCTGCCATGCGCTCTACGAGGGCGTAGCGTTCGGGATGAACGGCACTGTTATCGAGTGGGTTTTTGGCCCCTTCTATTCGCAGGAATCCGGCACACTGCTCATAGGCTTTGGGCCCCAGCCGGGGTACCTTACGGAGTTGTTCACGCGACGTAAACGCGCCGTGTTGCGAGCGGAACGAAACGATATTGTCGGCTAGCTGCGGGCCCAGTCCGGATACGTACCGCAACAGATAAGCACTTGCGGTGTTGAGGGATACGCCCACCTGGTTCACGCAGCTCTCTACCACCGTATCAAGGCTCGACTTTAGTTCGGTCTGGTCAACGTCGTGCTGGTACTGTCCTACCCCAATCGATTTGGGGTCTATCTTGACCAGTTCGGCCAGGGGGTCCATGAGCCGCCGGCCAATGCTAACTGCGCCCCGCACGGTAACGTCATGATCAGGAAATTCAGCCCGCGCAGCTTCGGAGGCTGAGTACACCGAAGCGCCCTGCTCACTCACCATAAATACCGGCTTGCCGAGGTTCAGACCCTGGATAAACGCTTCTGTTTCGCGGCCGGCCGTACCGTTGCCGATGGCAATTGTATCTATCCTGTACTGATCGACCAGCTTCTGCACCACCTGTGCCGCCTGCTGCTTTTGGTTGTCTGACTGAAACAGATACAGTACGGTGTGGGTGAGCAGGTTACCCTGTGCGTCCAGGCAGACGGCTTTGCAGCCGGTGCGGTAGCCGGGGTCGATAGCCAGTACCCGCTGCTGGCCCAGCGGGGGGCTGAGCAGCAGCTGCCGCAGATTGTCGGCAAAGATAGTAATAGCAGCCGCGTCGGCTTTCTCTTTGGCCAGCCCCGAAAATTCGGTCTCGATAGCTGGTTTGAGTAATCGTTTGTAACCATCCCGAATGGCCAGAGAAACCTGATCGCGGCTGGCGGCTGTGCCGGTACCAGCCAGAAACTGACGGTCGAGCCGCTCCAGCGCAACCTCTTCGGCCGGGCCGATGCTCACCGTCAGGAAACCTTCGGCTTCGCCCCGGCGTATCGCCAGCAACCGATGGGATGGTACCCGCCGAAGCGGTTCGGCATAGTCGAAATAATCGTTGAACTTAGCGCCGTCTGCTGCTTTCCCTTTTTTGACGACGGATCGAACAATGGCCTCGCGTTCAAAGAGGTTCCGGATGCGCTGACGGGCGTCAGCATCTTCACTGATACGCTCAGCCAGTATATCGCGAGCGCCCTGCAACGCATCGGCAACGGTAGGTACGGCGTCGGTCAGGTAGCGTTGGGCGGCCCGTTCGGGGTTCGGTTCCCGTTGCAGTAGCAACAGGTTGGCCAGGGGTTCCAGCCCTCGCTCCATGGCCAGTATAGCCCGCGTCTTCCGCTTCTGTTTGTAGGGTAAATACAGGTCTTCAAGCTCCGTGAGGGTATCCGCAGCCGCCAGTTTCTGACGGAGGTCGTCGGTGAGTTTACCCTGGTCGGCAATTGCTTTTCCTATCGTTTCCCGCCGTTTGTCAAGATCCAGCAGTTTCTGGGTGGTCTCTTTGATCTGCCCGATCTGCACCTCATCCAGTTGGCCGGTCGCTTCCTTACGATAGCGGGCTATGAACGGTACGGTGGCTCCTCCGTTGATAAGATTGATTGTGGCCGTTACCGATGAAAGCTTAAGGCCGAGTTTGTTGGCTACGCGTTGTTCGAGCGAAAGTATGGTCATGCAATGAGGGTATAGACCGTATCGGACAGATCGGCCGGCCGTAGATGTCTGGCTTCTCTGTTTATACGTGACTAGTTATTGTACTGACCGCAAAAATGGCTCTACGAACCGACAGGGCAAAAAAAAACATGCCGTAAGGCATGTTTCTACAACGGTTGTCGGGGTATATCTTACGATTAAGCCATTTCGACGTTCACGGCGTTTAAGCCTTTCTTGCCGCGCTCGACATTGAACTTAACCTTGTCGTTCTCGCGGATTTGGTCGATGAGACCTGAAGCATGTACGAAGATGTCTTCACCGCCTTCATCGGGCTTAATGAAACCAAACCCTTTGGTTTCATTAAAGAATTTTACTGTTCCTGTTTGCATTGCTTGTTAAAATTTAAGCGAAGGACGACACAATAAACTTGTTTTCCAAATATATCTGATAAATTTTCTGACAATACCCATTGATTCTTCGTACCACTTCGCATCAGCATAATGCCCTAAAAAAAATCATAAATATTCAAATCGCTGACATACAACACATTATCATTTTTTAACAAAATATACTCAGGCATTTATACGGTAAAATAGGCGTTCTTTGCAGGCTGAAAAAAGTAGATTGACCAGATGTTTTTTCGTTCGAGTGAGCAGGGATTGGGCCCCTGGCTGGTAGTACAGAATAAATTGGCGTATAGACTGATTTGTAAAATGGGGACCGCCTGGACAGTTTTTGTTGCCGTTTTACTTAATTCGGTTGCTCTTTCCCAGTCCCTGCTAGTTAGCCCGACCGATACGCTGGTTCGGCTGGATGGTGAATTAACGGAGTCGGTCTGGCAGCGGGCTGCGGTTGCCGGCCAGTTTACCCAGAACTTTCCCAATGATACGTTACCGGCCTCTAACCGGACCGAAGTCCGGCTGACCTATGATCAGAATAACTTATACGTAGGCGTTGTCTGTTTCGACCAGAACCGGAACAAACGATTTGTGGCCAGTTCGCTGCGCCGGGACTGGGAATGGGATCTGAACGACAACTTTACCCTATATATCGACCCCTTCGGCGACCGTACCAACGGATTTACCTTCAACGTAACCCCGCTTGGTGTTGAGCGCGAAGGGCAACTCTTCAACGGAGAACGGGTGGCCACGGAATGGGACAACAAATGGCGTTCGTTCGTAAAGGTGTATCCCGATCGCTGGCAGGCTGAACTTATGATCCCCTTCAAGAGCATCCGGTACCGTCAGAATTCGACCTGGTTCCTAATGAACTTTGCCCGCCATGATCTGAAGAATAACCAGCGAACCTCCTGGCGCCGGGTGCCGATTGCCTATCGGATTTCAGCGCTCGCCTTTGCCGATACAGTTCGCTTCTCGACTCCCCTCCCCCGGGTGGGAACCAACATATCACTTATACCCTACGTCAGTGGCCGCATCGACGACAATCGGGGCGAAGGGGGAGCCTACAAACCGGGAAGCAACGCCGGCTTCGACGCGAAGGTGGCAGTTACGCCAGCCCTCAACCTCGACCTGACCGTGAATCCTGATTTTTCGCAGGTAGAAGTGGACCAACAGGTTACGAACCTCGATCGGTTCGAGATATTTTTCCCCGAACGACGACAGTTCTTTCTGGAAAACAACGATCTGTTTGCGAATCTTGGATTCGAGCAGTCGAGGCCCTTCTTCAGCAGACGCATCGGTATTGGACGGGATACCAGCACGGGGGTGACCGTCCAGAACCCTATCCTGTACGGACTCCGACTGAGCGGGAAAGTGGATAAGAACTGGCGGATCGGACTGTTGAACACGCAAACCGCCCGACAAAGCAGCCGGGGCATCAGTCCGCAGAACTATACAGTAGGGGTTGTCCAAAGGCAGGTACTGGGCCGGTCCAATCTGGTTGGCTTTTTCATCAACCGGGATGCGGCTTCGGTAACACCCGGTCTGTCGCGCTATACCCGAATTGGCGGGGTTGAATTTAACCTGCTTACCGCCGACAACCGATGGGCGGGGAAGGTATGGGGCCACAAAGCATTTCAGGAAGGTCAGGCCGTGAACACCACTCAGGACGCAGCCCATGGCCTCTTGTTAACCTATACCAGCCGGAACCTGATGCTGGAATGGTCGCATGAATACATTGGGGCCCGGTACAACATCAACGATGTGGGGTATGTAGCCCGGCGCGGCCAATGGGGCTTTTTCCCGAAAGGCGGGTATACCTTCTATTCCCGACAGCAGGGAGGACTGGTTAGCCACGGCCCCGGCTTTGAAACCCGCTTTTACCGTGACCTGACCGGCAGGCTGCTTGACCGCGAGCTGAATCTTTTTTATTCATTCGCCCTCCGGAACACGACCGAATTTGGCGGAGGCTTTTATTCGTATTACACGTATCTGTTCTCGGCTTTCGATCCTACCAACCTCGACGGGAAGGCCTTACCCGCCGGAACAGACTATCGGATTAAAGGTGGATTCTGGTTCCTGAACACTGACCGCCGAAAGTTACTGACGCTGCAGGTCGAGGGCTGGACGGGTGGGTACTTCAACGGGACCAACTTCAACATTGCTCCTACACTCAATTACCGCTTTCAGCCGTACGGGTCGTTTGGCATCACGGCTGAACACAACAACATCCGGTTGCCTGCTCCCTATAGTTCAGCTTCTTTCTGGCTGGTTGGTCCCCGACTCGATCTGACGTTTTCGCGTCGGGTATTCCTGACAACTTTCGCTCAGTTCAACAATCAAACCAACAACACTCTGTTGAACACGCGGCTGCAGTGGCGATACGCCCCCGTGTCGGATTTGTTTGTCGTGTATCAGGAAAACTACATACCGGGCTCGTTCCAGAGCAAGAACCGTACGCTGGTACTAAAACTATCGTACTGGCTTAACCTGTAACAAGTACCAGTTGGGAAACCAGAAGGGTATTAGTTCAGATACGGCAGATAGGGCTCCAGCCGATCGGTATCGCGGAAGGCGGCTACGTTCTGGAGGTTGCTGCGGTACGCATCGTAGCACAGCTCGACGTAGAAATCGCGAAGGTTATACAACAAAAAGATCTGGTCACCTTCGTACCGATTAGCCAGTATGTCTCCTGCGTAGTAAAGCGTATCGAGTTGCTGGTTGGCGGGGAGTCGGGTAAAATCGGCGGGTTGCATATGAAACGGGGTTGGCCAGCGAAATACGCCAAAAATCAGCAGTCAGGCAACCGGCCAAACTGACTTTATATAATACACTCTAATTACTATTATCATACAAATAAAATAGCCCATTCATCAATGGGCTATTTACCAGTCAGATAAAAGCCCCTGACTGGGTAGGCAGGGGCTTTTAATTTTATGACAGCTTGACGGATCGACCGGTACGAGCGGCTTCGTAAATAGCTTCTACCACGCGGATGTCGCGTAGTCCTTCCTCGCCGGGCACGAGCATGGGTTTGTTCTGCATGATCGATTCGGCATCGTGGTCCATCTGCAGGGTCTGCTGCCAGGGCGTTTCATACGGATGGTCAATTTTACCACTGGCCCGGCCGGTGAACTCCCCTTTGACCCCGTTATAGGCTGAATAAGGCTCCATGTGTAGGGTTCCCTTGTCGCCCGTTACGTGCAGGTAGTTCATATTCATCCCGTAACTTGTCTGAATGGTTGCCCGCGCTCCGCTGGGAAAAACCAGCTGGGCCATGGAGGTTTCGTCGAGGCCATTCTTATACACGTCGGGGCGGGTCGTGTACTGCTGCGCCGTTAGTGAAATCGGTTCTTCGCTGGTGGCCAGTCGTGCCCCCTGAATGGCGTATACACCCATATCGTACATAACGCCCCCGCCCATTTCTTTCTTTTGCTTCCAGTGGTCGGTTCGGGCGTCAAAGTAAGCCGCCGAGCAGCTCACCATTTGAATTTTACCAATTTTCCCGTCCCGAAGCGCTTTCACATACTCCTGGGTATTTGGTTCATGATGGAGCCGGTACCCTACCGCCAGCGACCGCTTGTTCTTGGCACAGGCATCAATCATGTTCTGGCATTCTTTAGCGGTAACGGCCATTGGCTTTTCTACCCAGACGTGCTTTCCGGCTTTGGCCGCCCGAACAACGTATTCCTCATGCATGGAAGGGGGCAGTACGACATACACTACATCAATATCCGGGTTATTAGCAATCTGATCGAAGGTCTGGTACGAGTAGATATTCTTGTCCGGAATGTTGTACTGCTTCTTCCATTTCTCGGCCTTGGCGGGCGTTCCGGTTACGATACCGGCGAGGTAGCATTTTTTGGTTTTTTGAAGGGCGGGAGCCAGCAGATCGGTACTGTAGTAGCCCAGTCCGACCAGCGCTACCCCGAGCCGGTCCTTAGCCGGGCGGGTAGCGGCTAACAGCGTGTTGGGCGAAAACGTGGCTACGGCACTGGTAAGAGCAGTAGCCTGCAAAAAGTCTCTTCGGGTTGTCATAATGCTATTGTACTGGTTTCGGTATAGGGTTCGTAATGTGTAGTACAAGAATACAAAAGGCCATGATCAATTACCAGGCCCCCGGCTTCTGGTTATAAAGCGAATTTACCCATACCCTACCTATTTACCACAGTATCAACCCGACTTAGAGGGAAGCTTCTGTCCCGAAAACATCAACAGTTATCAAACATGTAGTATAAGCATAATCACCTGACATCTGTCTGCCCATCCATAGATAGTCAGGTACACTTCGATAGCCGTGCTTTCTGTACTGGTTGCAGCACGGCTATCGTTGATTGTACTACCACGGGCTAATACCCGTTTCCGGCGCGTTGTCATCACTGAAGAATTGGCTGGTCGGACCTTCCGGTCCCAGCATAGCTGCTTTTATTACCCTGGCAGCAGCATCCGGCACGGTTCCGGGTCCGCTGTGGCCGTTAAAGTCGGTAGCGGTATAGCCCGGATCAACGGCATTTACTTTGAACGGGGTGTCGCGCAGCTCGTAAGCCAGCACAATGGTGTAGGCGTTGAGAGCCGCTTTCGACGACACATAACAAGCGGGCTTAACCGCGTAATACGGCCAGGTCGGATCATTATGCAGCTCCAGCGAACCCAGTCCAGAAGTAACATTAACGATTCTGGGTTCGGGCGACAGCCGGAGCAGGTCGATAAAGGCCTGGGTGACACCGATGACACCAAAATAATTGGTCTCAAATATCTGCCGAAACAGGCTGATGTCGGTGCTGATGGCTTCTTGTGGTAAATTACCGCCGATCCCAGCGTTGTTGACCAGCACATCCAGCACCGGGGTTTTCTGACCCAGTGTTTCGCGGGCTGCCTTTATCGAGTCAAGGTTGTTAACGTCGATTAGCAGGAGTTCGACGGCGGAGAGACCCTCTGCTTGTAGCTGTTCGACGGCCTGCTGTCCTTTTAGTCTATCACGGCTTCCCAGGTAGACATAATACCCATGTTGCAGTAGCTGCCGGGCGGTTTCGAAACCGATGCTTTTGTTGGCTCCTGTTATCAGTGCTGTTTTCATGATCAGGTTGTTTTGACAGCACAAAAGTACCGCTCCTCAGCCGCCTGTCCGGCACACATTCTGCGGCATCACTGGTACATTTTACGGATGGTGGCCCGGTAGTCGGCGGGGGTCTGACCGGTTTCGCGCTTGAAGAAACGGGTGAAGTAAGAAGCCTCGGCAAACCCAAGGCTGAAGGCGATTTCCTTAAGTGAATGCTGCGTATGAAAAAGCAGCCGCCGGGCCTCCAGTACCAGTCGCTCATGGATGTGTTTGATCGCGGGCTTCCCACTTTGCCTTTTCACAATCTCGCTTAGGTGCCCGGCCGACAGATGCAGCATAGAGGCATACTGAGCCACCTCGTGCCGATACCAGAAGTTCTCCTCAATCTTCGCCTGAAATTGCCGGAGCAGCAGTTTATCGGCTGAGGGCTCTTCGCCCGTAAACTGTTCGGTGTACAGGCGGCTCATGTAGGTCAGCAATACGGTAATGTAAGCACTCATCATCCGCTGCTGGAAATCGCCGGGTTGCTGCGTCTCCAGGCAGATTTTAGTCAACAGGTCTTCAACGAACCGAACATCGGTATCCTTCAGCTGCAATTCATGGCCGTTGTACGGGTTTTGAATAAGCGGCAGTTTACGCAGCGAAGCGTTTTCCTGGAGAGCCAGAAATTCATCCGTGAACGCAATACCCGTACTCCACAGTTGATTGATTCCTTCTTTAACGATGATCTGGCCCGGCGCAGTAAAGTAAAACGTATTAGCTTTTAGCGTGTACGGCACCATATCGATCCATTGACGACTTTCGGCCTGCCGAATAAACACAAGCAGGTAATAATCTTTCCGATGCGGCACTAGCAAATCACTCCGGCCGGGCATACTACCGTCGTAGTCATAGATTCGAAGCTGTTTACTACCCATCAGCTCGTCCGGCTCCAGACTATAGGTCGGTATCTGTAAAGAGGTATTATATACTTGCATTATCGATTTGACCGGGGTCTGCAGTGCGCTGCCGGGTCGTAGGACTGACATCACACCCGTGTTCGTTTGTTTAAGCCCGTTTGGTGCGGACTGCCAAAGGGTTGACAGAACCATGGTGATGACAGTAAGTGCTGACCTTCCCCAGTTGCCTGCTGCCATGTACCCTTTTTGCCGACCGCCGGGGCTGCCTTACGTTCGGCCTGATAATGTCGTTTGGCTTCGAGCAGTTCCCTGTAGGTACAGGTCTGCATGTCCAGCATTACCTCAAATCGGGTAGAAGTCCTGCTTTCAACGCCCATTTGACGTGAGCAACGAACTCTCTTTTTACCCCGAACCCGCCTGCTCAGACTTTTGTTGAAAATAGGCGTTGTCATGACAGAACGCTCTACTTTTGCATCATGTCTAAGAAAGTCAATATTGGTTTAGTCCAGATGAGTTGCTCGGCCGATGTCGAGTCGAACATTCAGAAAGCCATCAGCGGCATTCGGGAAGCAGCCCAAAAAGGCGCCCAGATCGTTTGTTTGCAGGAACTGTTCACATCGCTGTATTTCTGCGATGTGGAAGATCATCACAATTTCAGTCTGGCCGAAGCCATTCCGGGCCCAACCACCGAGCGGCTGGGGCAGGTAGCCGCCGAACTGAGCGTTGTCATTGTAGCTTCGCTGTTCGAGAAACGGGCGCATGGTTTATATCACAACACGACGGCAGTTCTGGACGCCGACGGCAGCTACCTGGGCAAGTACCGAAAAATGCATATTCCCGACGATCCGGGCTATTACGAGAAGTTCTACTTCACCCCAGGCGATCTGGGTTATAAGGTTTTTGATACAAAGTATGCCCGTGTGGGGGTGCTGATCTGCTGGGACCAGTGGTATCCGGAAGCAGCCCGCATAACGGCGCTGATGGGTGCCGAGCTGTTGGTTTACCCCACTGCCATCGGCTGGGACACCAATGAGCCTGACCCGGCTCAGAATACCGAACAGTATAACGCCTGGCAAACCATTCAGCGAAGCCACGCCATTGCCAATGGGGTTCACGTCGTGGCGGTCAACCGGGTTGGCCGCGAAGCGGATCAGCAGTTCTGGGGCGGCTCGTTTGTGGCCAATCCGTTCGGTTCCCTGCTCTACCTGGCTCCGCACGACCAGGAAGTTGTACACGTGCAGGAGATAGACCTGGCGCTGTCGGAGAAGTACCGCACGACCTGGCCCTATTTCCGCGATCGTCGGATTGACTCGTACCAGCCGATCACCAGACGGTATATCGACGAATAACCAGGCCAGCGATCGAGCAGTGCGATATGTTGACTTCTTTTTTTCGGCTTCAGTGAAAACCAGCATGAAACTAGTTTTGTCGTTTTTTATAGCCAGCCTGACGGGGTTCGGCTTCTGGTGGCTGCGCCCGTCGGCACCGCCGGTACCCGCAGCCGTTCTCCAAACCGATCCGCTGCCCGCGCTAACCCCCCTGACGGCCACGCCCCGCGCCCGGTTCAACCCAACGCCAGCCAGCCGTAAAGGGTTTTACAACATCGACGTTGTCGACGATTTTACCGTACCGGCTACCAAGACCATTACGTTCTGCGGAGCCGGTCGAAACCTGCACGTTGACCGGGACTGGAGTAAGCTGTTTCGGCGTGGTTTTACGGCCGTTGATCAGACCCGTATGGTCGGCGGTCAGGAGATTTGGACCGATGGTATGCCCCCGGCGGGCTGGCGGAGTCGGCTGAAGCAAAGCCAGCGGTCTCTGATTCTTTATCAGGATTACTTTGCCAATGCGTTTAAACTCGACTGGGCTCGCAATGGCGAGCAGGCAACCAACACCCTGTACAGGGCCACTGCCCGGAATCAGGCTGCGCGGAATACGATTTACCAGGCCGGTATGGAACTGCGGGGAGGTTGCGTCGGCTTCGGCGATTGCCCGCCGGGTACGATGATCAGTACGTTTGGCAAAATTTTTCTGGACATCGAAAATGATGGCGTCAGCATCGGCAAAAAACAGGACCAGGCTAACTTATACACCTATCTGGCCCGTACCATTAAAGAGAACGTTAGCCCGCAGACCGAAATTGGCTCCATAGCTCCCGTCCCACATAACAGCTTCGGCTACTCCCGCGCGTCTGATTACATGGCCGAGCCCGACTGGCTCTGGAATACGCCGGCAACGCATACCAACAGCAGTCGGCAGCGCGGTATGCCAGACGATCTGGTGGGAAAACGCTTCGCTGACGTCGCCGATTTTCACATGGCTGGTACGTATTACGTATACCCCGATTTCGATTACAGCATCGCTCATACGGCGGACGACAGTCGCCACTGGCTGGCTGCCCTGCTGGGGGAGCAGGAGGTTAACATGAAGCTGTCGTCCAAGAAGCGGATCGCCTGGCACTGGCTCTTCAACACCCAGAGTGGCGAGTTCGAAAAAAGCGGCAAAGCCGAACACCCCGCGCCACCCGCCATTGCCGAAGGAATGAGTATCTTTTACTGGTTTACGGGCGCTTATGGGGTTCTGTTCTGGGATGATCACAAAGACCTGGTGCCGGGTCAGCCCACCCCGGCCGACCCGGGTCTGCGGGGCTTGGGAAACGACCGGCCCTACGCCTGTTACGAACATTACATTCATGGCCTGTGGCGGCTGTTCAAGCACCATGGCGATCTTTTCAACGGCCGCGAAACGTACCTCAACGAACAGACCGAGTGCTCCTACGACGGCGGAAAGACCTGGCTGAAATACAATGCCAATCAGATCAAGACCCGCAGTCTGCCTTTCGTGCGGGCGATCGTTAATGGCGATCAGATACTGGTGGCGGCTACCCAGGCCTACGCCCGGCCCAATCAGGCCGGACAGGTGATGCTCCGGTACGTACAGAACGGATACCAGTTTTACACAACCATAGATTTACAGGGCGATCAGATCTACCTGGGTCGGGCTACCATGCGCAAGGGCGCGGGTCGCCGAAGCTGACCTCCTTCCCACCTCCATATGACGCTTGGCATAGAAATCGGCGGAACAAAAATACAACTCGTCACCAGCGACCTAACCGGCTGGATCGATCAGCGTTACCGCTTTAGGGTTGCCCCTTCAGCAGGCGCCGATGGTATACTGCATCAAATTGCGACAAC
This sequence comes from Spirosoma sordidisoli, assembly GCF_004138325.1. Classification (GTDB taxonomy): domain Bacteria; phylum Bacteroidota; class Bacteroidia; order Cytophagales; family Spirosomataceae; genus Spirosoma; species Spirosoma sordidisoli. The sequence continues at coordinate 42,585 of NZ_SBLB01000001.1, forward strand.
AATAGCCCAGCTTCCCGAGCCTCCGCAGGCAATAGGCGTTGGCTTCGGTGGCCCCGTCGACTGGCAGACGGGTCGGGTGGCCACGTCGCACCAGATTGGTGGCTGGGCTGGTTTCGATCTCGCGGACTGGCTGCGTACTCAGGTGCCAGGCGCTCAGGTTCGTATTGAAAACGATGCCAACGTAGCGGCTCTGGGCGAAGCCCGACGAGGGGTAGCTACGGGGTTCAGGCGGGTTTTTTACGTAACGCTGGGGAGTGGTATGGGCGGTGGCCTGGTGGTTGATAAACAGCTCTACCACGGAGCGTCGCCCGGTGAGGCCGAGATTGGTCAACTGTGGTTGGTTCCTCCGGGCGACTCGTCGCCGGGGCAGACCCTCGAACAAACTGTATCAGGATGGGCTGTTGACCAGCAGATTGCCGACCTGCTGCCGCAACTACCTCCCGACTCGGCGCTGAAGACTATGGTACTCGGGGCGCAGGCCGAAGGAGTCATTCAACAGCATCCTCCGCGTGGACAGGCGAAATACCTGCATGCGGCCTATGAAGCCAGCGATCCGGTAGCTCGTATGCTGATCGAACAGGTAGGGTCGGTACTGGCCCTGGGTCTCTCCCATGCCATACACCTGTTTCATCCGGACGCCATTGTTCTGGGTGGTGGACTTTCGCTGATTGGAGAACCCTTGCGGGCCGCGGTTCGGCAGGCGCTGCCCCGTTTTGTGATGAAGGCCTTCCACCCCGCTCCTATCATTCTGCTGGCCAAACTGGGAGAAGATGCCGTTCCGGCGGGGGCGTTGGCGATGATGAATGATGACTACTTATAACTATATATTAGTTGTCGATTGACCGACCTGCCGACATGAACCAGTCTTATTTTCAGGCTTATCTTCAACAGCAAAAAGCGGCTTATGATGCCATTCCGCTCGATACGGTAGAGCGCATCATTCAACTCGTGAAGCAGTGCCGTGAAGAGGACCGGCAGTTATTCGCGTTCGGTAATGGCGGCAGCGCGTCTAATGTCTCGCACTTTATCACCGACCTTGGCAAGAGTGCATCCGACAGCATGATGGCCCGGGGAGAGGCTAACCGATTCCGGTGCATATCCCTGAACGAAAACCTTTCGTGGATCACCGCCCTGGGCAATGATTACAGCTACGAGGATGTTTACCTCAGGCAGCTTCAGAACTACGCCCGGCCCGGCGACCTGGTTATCACACTGAGTGTAAGCGGCAGTTCGCCCAATGTGGTGAAAGCAGTGGAATGGGCCAGAACTAACGGTCTGATCACCGTTGCGCTCGTCGGCGGCAAACGAGGCCAGGTGGCCGATCTCGCCCACGAGGTTATCGTCATCAACGAGACGCACTATGGCCGCGTAGAAGATGCGCAGATGACCATCTGCCACATGATCTGCTACGGATTTATTGAAGCCTACCTGTAAGTAAAGACGCTTTAAGTAGACTCTCTGCGGCTAGGCGTACCGGTCGTTCCGCCAGGGGTAGGCCGTGTCCGAATAGCCCCGTTCTTCCCAGAAACCAAGCTTATTCTGGGGCAGAAATTCAATACGTTTTATCCATTTGGAGCCTTTCCAGGCGTACAACTGGGGCGTAATCATTCGCAACGGACCGCCATGTTCGCGCGGGAGTGGCTCGCCATCGGCCGTATGCACCAGGAGCACATCGGGCTTGAGGGCTTCCTCGAGCGATACATTGGTAGAATAACCGTCGTATCCGTAGCACATGATGTGCGTTGCCGACCCTTTCGGATCAACCAGGGCCGCCAGATCGATTAACCGCACCCCTACCCAGAGAATGTTCAGTCTCGACCAGGTCGTTACACAGTGGAAGTCACTGGTATCTTCCGTTTGCGGTAATGCCATCAGGTCATCCCACTTCAGCCGAACCGGGTGGTTGACCTCACCATCGATGGCCAGTTGCCACTTATCGAGCGGGATATTGGGCTGATAACCCAGATCGAGCACGGGCCATTTGGTCGTCACGGTCTGCCCAACGGGTACCGTTGGCATGCCGTGGCGATTAACCGGGCCTGAGCCACGTGGTGTAACGTCGGTCATGGATGGCGTCTGCGCCATTTTTTCTTCAAACCGTCGTTTGAGTTTCAGGCGGGCCTCAATGATCCGCTCCGTTTTATCGTTCGCTTCCATCGTGAGTCGTACCGAATCTACGTTCGGGTTTACAATTGACCTGGTATTTTTCTCGAAACCTGATACCCCCTCAACCGCAAATTGAAATAAGTAGTTTTTACGAATGCCTGTTTTGGTCAGGCTACCCGCACGTAACTACCCAGTAGCTTGACGTCGGCCGTGTGGTGGTTCAATATATCCTGTAGATCCGGGTCACTGGCGTGGCCTTCGCATTCGAGCAGGAACCAGTATCGGAACGTAGCTCCCTCCCGCAACGGACGGCTTTCTATTTTGGTCAGGTTGATATGGCGGGTGTTGAACTCCTGCAGAAATTCGGCCAGTACCCCCGGCGATTCGGTGTTGGGCAGTTTGGCAATAAGCGTTGTCTTATCATGCCCGCTGGGCTGATTCACAAAATTCTTGGCCAGAATCAGAAACCGGGTGCGGTTGAGGTCCGAATCTTCGATATTGTCGAACAGCACCGGCACATCGAACAGCTTGGCCGCGATGGTTGAACAAATGGCCGCCGTATAAGGCTGCTGGCCGGCCAGTTTAGCGGCTTTGGAGGTTGACTCTACCGGCACCAGCTCCGCTTTAAGTCCGTCGAAGGTATCGTTCAGAAACTTACTGCACTGTCGGAACGCAATATCTTTGGAATAGATATGCGTAATCTGCGAAAGGTCTTCGGTCTGGGTCGCAAAGGTAAAATGAACCGGAATCTGCGCTTCGGCCGCAATACTGAGGTCTTTCTCGAGCAGCAGGTCTATGGCTTCGCTGACGACTCCTTCCTGATTATTTTCGATCGGCACCACCCCGAAGCGGGCCCGGCCGGTCTCAACACTTTCAAACACGGACCGGATGGTTGGTAAGGCGGTATAGGCGCTCATGGCTCCAAACCGACTTTCGGCGGCCTGATGGGTAAAGCTTCCTTCGGGGCCCAGGTACGCAACCCGTTCGGGCAATTCGAGATTACGCGAAACCGCAAAAATTTCCAGAAAGATGGCTTCGATAGCCGACTGGTTCAGCAAACCGTTGTTTTGTTTGTGCAGCCGGTCGAGTATCTGTTTTTCGCGCTCAGGGCGGTAGATAACGGCGTTGGTCGTACGCTTAAGCTCGCCCACTTTCCGAACCAGTTCCATCCGCTGATTTAATAAAGTCAGCAGCTGGTCGTCCAGGGCATCGATGTCGTTACGGAGAGACTCCAGGGTCATAAAACGTGCAGGTCGTAAATCGTATCAATTTGTCGGAGCAGTAACTCACGCCCGGCAAACTTACGACTTACGACCTACGACTGCTACCCTTGCGGGTTAAAACTTACACCAGCGCGGCTTCTTCAACGTCTTTTTCGATCCGCAGATTATCGATGATAAACCGCTGACGGTCGGGCGTGTTCTTACCCATGTAATAGCTCAGGAGTTTTGGCACCGACGTTTCTTTCTCCATGATGACCGGCTCGAGCCGCATGTTCTCGCCGATAAAGAGCCCAAACTCTTCGGGCGATATCTCGCCTAACCCTTTGAAACGGGTAATTTCTACTTTCTTACCCCCCTTGGTCAATTTACTCATAGCGTTCTGCTTCTCTTCTTCGGAATAGCAGTAGGTCGTCTCTTTGTGATTTTTGGGGTTTCGGACCCTAAAAAGCGGAGTCTCCAGAATATACAGGTGCCCGTTACGAACCAGTTCGGGAAAAAATTGCAGAAAGAACGTCAGCATCAGCAGGCGGATGTGCATCCCGTCGACGTCGGCATCGGTAGCGATCACGATCCGGTTGTAACGCAGCCCTTCCAGCCCGTCTTCGATATCGAGGGCGTGCTGCAGCAGGTTAAACTCCTCATTTTCATACACCACCTTTTTGGTTAATCCGAAGCAGTTAAGAGGTTTACCGCGCAGGCTGAAGACGGCCTGGTTCTGTACGTTCCGCGATTTGGTGATCGAACCCGAAGCTGAATCGCCTTCCGTAATAAACAACGTAGACTGATACCGGTCGTCGGCCTTCAGATCGGACAGGTGATTGCGGCAATCGCGCAGCTTCTTGTTGTGCAGACTCGCTTTTTTGGCACGATCATTGGCGAGTTTTTTGATACCGGCGAGTTCCTTGCGTTCCCGCTCCGATTGTTCTATTCGTTTCTTGATCGCGTCGCGAACGGTCGGGTTCATGTGCAGGAAGTCGTCCAGCCGTTCTTTTACAAAATCCTTGACAAATGAGTTAACCGACTGGGCATTGGGCTCGGGCGACATATTGATTGACCCCAGCTTGGTTTTCGTCTGCGACTCGAAGACGGGTTCCTGAACCCGGACGCTGATAGCCGCAATGATACTGGCCCGGATGTCGGTCGTTTCGTAGTTTTTGTCGAAGTGTTTACGAACAGTATCGACAACGGCTTCTTTGAGCGCCTGCAGGTGTGTACCGCCCTGCGTGGTGTTCTGACCGTTAACGAATGAATAGTACTCTTCGCCATAAGCGTTGCCGTGCGATAGGGCAATTTCAATGTCATTCCCCTTCAGGTGAATGATCGGATACCGTAAGTCGTCTTCTTTATGCTTGCTGCTGAGCAGATCGAGCAGGCCATTCTGGGAGACAAATTTTTGCTTGTTAAAGTTAACGATCAGCCCGGCATTCAGGTAACAGTAGTTCCAGATCATGTCGGAGACGAACTGCCCGCGATAATGAAAATGTTTAAACACGGTATCATCCGGTTCAAAGCAGATCAGCGTACCATTGCGCTCGGTGGTCGGCTCATCACCCTGCTGCTGAAGCTCTCCGCGTTCAAATTCGGCCCAGACCGTACGACCCTCCCGAAACGACTGCACCCGGAAATAGGTAGCCAGCGCGTTTACCGCTTTGGTACCCACCCCGTTGAGGCCGACCGATTTCTGGAAAGCACCCGAGTCGTATTTACCACCCGTATTGATCTTCGACACCACCTCGACCACCTTCCCGAGCGGAATGCCACGGCCATAGTCGCGAACTTCAATTCGATGGTCCGTTACGCGCACATCGATGGTCTTACCAAATCCCATCACGTGTTCGTCAATGCAATTGTCGATAGTTTCTTTCAACAGGACATATATACCATCATCAGCGGCAGAGCCATCACCTAGTTTACCTATATACATGCCGGGCCGGAGCCGGATATGTTCGCGCCAATCGAGCGAACGGATACTGTCTTCGTTGTACTGAACGGTCTGGTTCGTTAATTCTGTCATAAAAAAAACGGTGAAGCAAGGGTCAAACAACTAGGAGGATACACGAGCCCGGTAAACAAAACATCGGAAAAATCATACGCAAGCCCTGCCTGCAGGAAAAGTCTCCGCTGAATAGGAAACTATTAGAAATCCAACAAAAGTTCGCTTACTTTGCCGACTGAACTGTGCTGTGTACTATACGGTCAAAAACAACGTTACATACAGGTCTTCGCCGTCGCTGTTACCCGAGCTGTTCGACATCTTAAAAATATGCAAAATCTGCGAATTAACCACGTCTTTCCGCCAAAATCTTTTTCTGTCGCACCAGTTGCTCCACTCCAGCGGCTCGCCCCGTTTGTGGTCTATCTGCTGCTAACCTTAACTGGACTGACTGTACGGGCTCAGGTAACGCCTGCTCCCGCTGCGGGAGGAGCGACTACCTCACCAGCAACAGCCCGGCCCGGCGCAACGCCATCTGCTCCCTCTTCGCAACCCGGCCGTGGTTTACCCGCTGGCGTAAACGTAAATAACCTGCCGCCCGGTGTTCAGCAGCAAATTAACCAGCGGGCCGGACAGCTTCAGAATCAGGGACGGAACGGTACGAACGGCCGGTCCGGCGCAGCCACCGGCGCCGATGGTAACGCGACCACTACCGAGCGGAGTTCTCCAAACGGCCTTGAACAAGGTGTTAATCAGAACGAAGATGGGGTCGAACCTAACGAAGAAAATAGCCAGGAGGTACAAAAGAGCAGCTACGAACTCGCCCGCGAACAGGAGAAACTCGAGATTCGCCGGAAACTGTTCGGCTTTGCCATCTTCAACGATCCGGCCCTGAAAGCGTCGTTTCAGCCCAATACCAGTATCGCCACCCCCCGCAACTACATGGTTGGACCAGGCGACCAGCTCAACATCCGGATATACGGTTACTCGGAAACCGACTTCTCCCAAACGGTTTCGTCGGAAGGATATGTTTATTTTGCCAATCAGTCGGGTATCGGTCCGGTCTTCGTATCGGGCCTGACTGTTGAGCAGGCCAAAGCGCGTATGGAAAGCCGCCTGGCCACCAAATACGTGGGATTGCGCAGTTCATCCTACGGCCCGAAAAACACGTTCCTGGAAGTATCGCTGGGGACAACCATCCGCAGCATTCGGGTTACGGTAACGGGCGAAGCCCTTCGGCCGGGTACCTATACGATGTCGTCGCTTTCGACGGTTATGAACGCTATTTATCAGGCAGGTGGCCCCAACGAGCTGGGATCGTTCCGTAAAGTACAGCTCATCCGTAATAATCGTGTAGCGGCTACCCTCGACTTATACGATTACCTGCTCAATGGCACCCAGCGCAACGACATCCGTTTGCAGGACAACGATAACATCCGCTTTTCGACCTATACCCTGCGGGTTGACGTCACGGGCGCTACCAAACGGAATAATCTGTTTGAGATGATGCCCGGCGAAACCCTGGATCGGCTTCTGTTCTATGCCGGTGATTTTGCAGCTACGGCTTACAAAGGCCGGGTGAAAGTGCAGCGGCTTACCGACCGCGAGCGTAAAATCATTGACGTTACGGCCACCGAATACAAATCGTTCGTTATGCAGGATGGCGATCAGGTGTCGGTCGAACAACTCCTCGACCGCTTCGAAAACCAGATCACGATCGAAGGGGCCGTTTACAGACCGGGCCAGTACTCGCTCGATCAGAACAAAACACTGAAGCAGCTGATCGGCTCCGCTGAAGGGCTGAAAGGCGATGCATTCATGGGCCGGGTCAACATTGTTCGGACCCGCGAAGACCTCGCCATCGAAAACATAACGGTCAACCTGAGCAATATCATGGCCGGCACTGATCCGGATGTGATCCTGCAGCGCGAAGACCAGGTTATTATTCCGTCGAAATTCGATCTGGCCGAACCCGCTGAGATCTCCGTGCTGGGCGAGGTTACCAAGCCTAATCCGGCAATTCCCTATATGGCCAACATGACGCTGAACGATGCCTTGCTGAAGGCGGGTGGCCTTCGGGAGTCTGCTGCGGCATCGGTCGTCGAAATCGTTCGCCGGAAAAAGGATGTCGACCCACGTTCGGCTTCGGCTCAGATTGCCGAAATCAAACGGTTCAACATCAACCGAGATCTGTCGACCACCTCAGATGAGAACAACTTCCTGCTGGAGCCTTTCGACCAGGTTATCGTTCGTCGGTCGCCAAACTACGCCGTTCAGACCTACGCTGCGGTAGAAGGCGAGGTCATCCTGCCGGGCCTGTATGCTATCCGGAGCAAAGATCAGAAAGTATCGGACCTGGTCGGTCTGGCGGGCGGTCTGACCCCGCAGGCCTACATCGAAGGGGCTACCCTGGTTCGGCGAATCAGACTGAGCGAAGACGAAATTGCCCGTCGTCAGCGCTCGATCCGCGACCTGGCCGATAATGTCACCACGGGTCGGGGCGTTGTTGAAGTAGACTCGGTCGTTGCCGACAAACCGGAATCAATCGGCATCAACCTGAAGAAGATCATGGAACGCCCCGGCTCATCGGAAGACATTCTGGTGCAGGAAGGGGATGTACTGCGCATACCCAAGCTGCTCGAAACGGTTCGGATTCAGGGTGAGGTTATGTTGCCCAACACGGTGAAATACCGCTCGGGCCAGACCTTCCAGGACTACATCAGCCAGGTCGGTGGGTTTACCTCCAAGTCGCAACGCCGGAAATCATTCGTCGTTTACGCCAACGGCTCGGTAGACCGTACGCGTAAATTTATGTTCTTCAACGTCTATCCACGTGTAGCCCCAGGATCAGAAGTCGTTATTCCTAAAAAGACAACGAACCCGCTCACTCCCCAACAGGTACTGGGTTCTGCTACAGGTATAGCGTCCTCACTGATTACGCTGATTGTAACCGTTATCGCCTTGAGCCGAGTAGGCAACTAAACTCATACAATACGCATGGATTCGACAAAAACAACGCCAGCGGACCCGAACGGGATGGTAACCCGTCCACCACTGCCACCCGACCAGATTTCGCCCAAATCGGTCGTTCTACAGCTCTTCAAACTGAAAGACGTAGTTAAGCGCAACTGGAAGCTGCTCCTGATCCTGACAGCCATTGGCGGTTCCATTGGGTTTATCTACGACTTTACCCATGAGAAAAAGCCCATCTATAACTCATCGATCACGTTCAACCTGGGCGGTGGTTCATCGGGAGGGGGCTTTGGCGATCTGGGTGCGCTGGCCGGCGCATTCGGCCTGAGTCAGGGCGCTTCGGATGCCAATATCTTCACGGGCGACAACTTCCTGATCTACGCCAAGTCTCGTCCGGTAGTAGAGAAAACGCTCATGCAGTATGACACCATCAACGGGAAGATCTACCTGCTGGCCAACTACTACATCAAGTACAGCGGTATCCGGGACGAAGAATGGGAAGAGATCGATACCCTGCGGGCGTTTACGTTCCCGCGGGCCAAGAAACCCAGCGAGTACACCAAGACCGAGCAGGACGTCATGTCGCAGATTTACACTCGTATCTCTACCGAAATGAGCGTTACCCAGCCGGAGCGAAAATCATCGTTTATGGAGATGAGCTGCGGTATGCAGGATGAGATGCTGACCGCTACCTTCCTGACCTCGCACCTGAAGACGATCGAGGAAGATTACCGCAAGAAAGAGACGAAGAAAACGCGCGAGATGTACGACCTGCTCAACTCACGCGCCGATTCCCTGTTGGGCGTACTGTCGGGCACCGAAAACAAGCTGGCCCGGTATATGGACCAGAACCAGCAGATGGTCGTGGCTCAGGGTCGGATTACCGAAAACAAGCTGACCCGCAACTCCACCTTCCTGACCACCCTGTATTACCAGGCCCTGCAGAGTGCCGATAACATGCGTCTGTCGCTGATTCGCGAAGCTCCGCTGTTTACCATTATCGAACCGGTATCCTTCCCGCTGTACCGACAGGTAAAAACTCCGATAGGCATGCGGATTGGTATTGCGCTGGGCGTTATTTTGAGCCTCATCGTTGTGTTCATGCGCGAAACGTACCGCTCCATCATGCGGGAAGAATAAAATCTGTCTGTAGCTTTCAGTTTACGGGTAGCCGGACATTGGCCAGTTGCTCAGGTTCACTGCCCGTAAACTGAACATCGAAAATCTATACTTGTGAAGACCCACGAAGTAATTATACAACCAGGCCGCTCAGAAAAGCACTATTGGCGGGACCTTTGGCGTAACCGCGAATTGATGTATATCCTGTCGATGCGCGATGTATCGGTTCGCTACAAACAGACCGCACTCGGCACCGCTTGGGGTCTCATCCGACCACTGACGACCATGCTCATCATGGTATTCGTGTTCAGTAAGATCGCGAAACTACCGGCTGATCCGGGGGTGCCCTATCCACTTATGGTACTTGGCGGTATTACGGTCTGGACTTTTTTTGCTACATCCTTCACCCAGGTCAGCAACAGCGTGACGCTGAACTCAAACCTCGTCACAAAAGTATATTTCCCTCGGCTGATCATGCCCATCAGTTCGGTTGCGGTCAGCTTTGTCGATTTCCTGGTGTCATTGGGTTTGTTCATCCTGCTGGCGGCCTGGTACCGGTTCGTTCCTGACTGGCACCTGCTGCTCCTGCCGGCGTTCATTGTACTGGCCCTGCTGGCATCGTTTGCTTTCGGGCTCTTTTTTGCCGCTGTCAATGTCAAATTCCGTGACATTGCTCAGCTGATCCCATTTATCGTTCAGGTGGGTTTTTACATCTGCCCGATCGCTTACAGTAGCCGACTGGTTGCCGAAAAATCGAATGAATGGTGGGCTCCTTTGTACTGGCTCAACCCGATGGTGGGCATCATTGACGGATTCCGGTGGGCACTTCTCGGTGAAAATGCTTACTTTAATCCACAGAGTCTGCTGACCTCGGTGATCATTACGGGCGTTTGCCTGGCTCTTTCGATCTACTTTTTTCGCAAACGGGAAAACACGTTTGTTGACGATATCTAAACGGGGTCGGGCGTTGTAGTCGGCAAAGCTTATCCCGGCTTACCCGAACAACGACCGATTAACGACCAACTACTATGTCTGTCATTACTGTCGATAATATAAGTAAGCAATACATCATTGACCACCAGAAGGGCAAAGGGGTCAACACCCTGCGCGACGTGCTGACCCAGAACGTGAAGCAACTCTTTGGTGGCAAAAAAGAGCAGAACGGCCTGTCCCGCGAGGAGTTCTGGGCGCTGCGTGATGTAAGCTTTTCTATTGAACAAGGCGACCGGGTCGGTATCGTTGGTCACAACGGGGCCGGTAAGTCGACCATGCTCAAGGTATTGAGCAAGATCATCGAGCCTACCACCGGCAGCGTTCGGATCAAGGGACGCGTCGCCAGCTTGCTGGAAGTCGGCACCGGCTTTCACCCCGAGCTGACGGGTCGCGAAAACATCTTCCTGAACGGCTCACTGCTGGGTATGAGCCGCAGCGAGATCCGGAACCAGTTCGACGCCATAGTTGCGTTTGCGGGTGTCGAGAAGTTTCTCGATACGCCCGTTAAGCGATATTCGTCTGGTATGTACGTACGGCTTGGGTTCGCCATCTCGGCTCACCTCGACCCCGAAATCATGATCGTCGATGAAGTACTGGCCGTGGGCGATGCTGAATTCCAGAAGAAAAGTCTGGGCAAAATGCGCGACAACTCAGCCAGTGGCCGGACTATCATTTTTGTTAGCCACAACATGACCGCCGTACAGGCGCTGTGCAACAAAACCCTGTACTTCGAAAAAGGACGGCTCATCGAGCAGGGCGAAACCAACCAGGTCATTGCGTCTTACCTGAGTAAGGTATCCCGGACCCGGCTCGTACGCCAGTGGGACAGCCCCGAAGATGCGCCCGGCAACGATCTGGTCCGGTTCCGGCGTATCGAGCTGATTCCGGAATATCAGGATGAACTAACCCACATCGACGTTCGTACACCGATGAAAATACGGTTCGAGTTCTGGAACATGATGGATCGGGCCAACCTGAACCTGTCCATGCACCTGAACTCCCTGACCGGCGAATGTATCTTTAACGTCGGCACCCGGTCGCAGCCTTACGGCAAAGGCCTGATTGCGGGCGAGTGCACAGTGCCGGGTTACTTCCTCAACGACGGTTCCTACACCGTGTCAGTAATGGTGGTGAAAGATACCGTCACGCCCCTGTACGTTATGGAAGAAGGCCTCACCTTCGACGTGGAGGACTACCGAGAGGGAATTGCCTGGTACGGGAAATGGCCGGGCTACGTTCGGCCCCAGTTTCCGTTCGAGATGGAAATGCTGGAGCCAGTGAACAGCGAACAATAGCCGAGTCGCCAACCGATAACTTACCCATGATCTACGTTACCAAATCATATTTACCCGACCTCGACGAATACACCGCCTATCTGAAAGGCATTTGGGAACGTGTGCACCTGACCAACGATGGCCCGCTGCTCCGCCAGCTCGAAGACCAGATGAAGGAGTTCCTGGGCGTTCGTCACCTGAAATACTGCAGTAACGGTACGGTAGTGCTGCAGATGGCCCTGAAAGCGCTGGATATAACCAAAGAAGTTATTACCACGCCTTTCTCCTACGTAGCGACAACCAACGCCCTCTTATGGGAAGGCTGTACCCCCATCTTTGCCGATATCCGCCCCGACGATTTCTGCATCGATCCGGACGCCATTGAGCCGTTGATCACTGAAAACACCCAGGCTATTATGGCCACCCACGTGTACGGGAATGCCTGTCGCATCGAGCAGATCCAGGCGATAGCCGACAAATACGGGTTGAAGGTGATTTACGACGCAGCCCATACATTCGGAGCCAGTTACAACGGTCAATCGATCCTTTCGTACGGCGACCTGAGTACCTGTAGTTTCCACGCCACCAAAGTGTTTCATACCGTTGAAGGCGGGTGTATCGTGACGGACAACGACGAGATGGCCGAAAAGCTGCACTTCTACCGTTCGTTCGGCCACCGCAACGACGACTACCGGAGTGTGGGCATCAACGCGAAAAACTCCGAGTTACACGCAGCCATGGGGCTTTGTGTACTGCCCAAAGTGCCCGAACTGATTGCCAGCCGGAAAGAGGTATTCGGGTACTACGACAGCCGACTGGATTTCTCGAAAATTACCCGCCCCACCCTCACGCCGGGTGTAGATTACAACTACGCCTACTACCCGATTGTGTTCGATACGGAAGAAACGCTGCTACGAGTTATGGACGCCCTGCAAGCGCAGGATGTGCTGCCCCGGCGGTACTTCTACCCGTCGCTTAATACGCTCCCCTTCGTGAAAACCCACCAGCCCTGCCCGATTTCGGAGAACGTATCGCTGCGGGTGCTTTGCTTACCTATGTATCCGGGTTTGTCCGAAGTCGATGCCGACCGTATTGCCAGCGTCGTTAACGAGGCCGTTGCTCTGGTTAATATCGATTAATAAGTGCTGGCTATTGATTGGGCGCTGGTCACCGACTAGGCCAGCAATACCTTAGAACCAGTCACTTATGATTCGTTATTCGATAGTATGACACTTATCTACATCCTTGCCTTATTTCTTTTTCTATTCTACGTTGGACGACTAGCGGCCCGAATTTGCCGCCGGTCGCTGGTGGACTGGCTATTGACTTCGTTTTTGCTTGGGGCAGGCAGCGTTATCCTGACGGGCTTTATCCTGTCGGCGCTTTACCAGACCAATACTACCCCCGTATGGGCCGTGTCGGTCTTCATTACGGCAACGGTGCTGGGTCGTATACTGCGCTGGCTTGTTCCAGATCATGAACGCTTCTCGGTGTCGCTGCTGATCCGGGACCGGCGCCACTCGATGCGCCGGTGGTTTCAGGCCCTGACCACCTTCCCGAAGTTTCTGTTCACGATCCTGTTTGGCACGCTCGCCGTTATTGCGGTAACGAACCTGCTGCTCGTTTTCTTTACCGTTCCCAACGAATGGGATAGCATGACCGGGCACCTCAACCGGCTGATGCAGTACATGCAACGCGGTACCATGCGGCATTTTGGCGGTACCAACTGGAACATTGACACCTACCCCAAGAGCGTCTGTACGCTTCAGATCTATTCTTTTCTGATGACCGGCCGGTTCGAAAACGGCTTCAAGTTCATTCATCACCTCAGTTACTGGGTAGCCATCGTCTCGGTTTTCGGTATTATCCAGCGCATCGGGGTTAGCCGGGGTGCGGTGTCGCTGTCGGCCAGTTTTTTCTGTGCCCTTTGCTATGCGCTGCTGCCTGACTTTCTGATGCAGGCCATTACGACCGAAACCGATATTGTGCTGACCGCCTACCTGAGTGTGCTACTGTACATGCTCTTCAGCTACCAGGCTTCCGGCAGTCCGCAAACCCGCGACAGCCGGTATCTGTATCTGGCAGGTATGGCCTTCGGCATGGCCTTTGGCCACAAGATTACTTTCGCGCTGCTGCTGCCGTCGGTGTTTGTGATTATGATCTACACGGTCTTTCTGTCGCCATCGCTGGCCATCACGACCCGGCGAACCCTGCGACTGGCGGGAGCTATACTGGTAGGCGTTTGCTTATGGACGCTGCCTACCGGGTATCTGAAAAATATCGAAGTATTTGGTCATCCGATTGGCCCGCCAACCGCTCTCAAACACCAGTCGGTAGAACGGGCAGGCTCGGCCCGAAACCTGTTCGAACAGGGAAGCCGGAATGTGATTCGCTATGCCTACGACCATGCTAATCTGGACGGTATCCGGAACGTTCGGGCCGGGGCTACCCTGAACCATGCCATGCGGCAACCCCTGGTTATACTGGAAGATAAACTGCATATGCGCCTGGACGAAGAGACCGATTTCTCCATCCAGCCGTTTGCGTTCGACCGCAAGTTTATGTTCTACAATGCCAACCCGTACTGGGGGGCTATCGGCATTGGGCTGATTTTTCCGCTACTGATTCTGGTTCTGACGGGCTTTGTTCGGTCTACGCCCCATCTGTTCATCGGCCTGGCCCTGCTGCTACATTTTGCCGCTCTCTCCTACTCGGCTCCATATGACCCCTTCAAGGGTCGATACTTCATCGAAACGGGCCTGTTCGGCATCCTGTTTCTGGGCCTCCTGTTTTTGCACGCCCGGCTATCAGTCGAGGTGCCGAAGCGCGTGGTCTGGAAAGGGTACGTTGGGCTGATTGTCGTGCTTGGCTGCGTCTCGGCCCTGATGTGCGTGTTTCTAAACACCCGGGCGCTTCCCTTTGCCTGGACGGCTCCCGACGGACGGCCTTTTCCGTCTGCGTTTTCATCGGACCGTGTTGAGCAGATGACCCTCGGGCGGCCCGACATCTTCCGGCCCTACAAACGATTTGACGAACTTGTTCCGGCAAACGCAACGGTGGCCCTCGGTACAATCAACGACGATTACGAGTACCCGCTATACGGACCGTCCCTGTCGCGTCGGCTCATACCAATCAACCCGTTCGAACAGGGTCTGAGACCGATTCCGAAAGAGGCCGATTACCTGTTTTTTGCCAGTAGCGTAATCAGACCCCAGGCCGGAGATATTCGGTTAGGCACCGATACGACCCTGCGGGCCATTGCGCCTGTACCGGGCGAAGACTATTACCTCCGCAAGCTGAAATAACCATACCTGTTCCGTTGCGGGCTTGCTCCCTGTCGGCCACGAACCAGCCTCACTACCCCAAATTGCCCTATGACTATCGCCATTATGCAACCTTATTTCCTGCCCTACATCGGCTACATGCAGCTGATGAGCGCAGTAGATACGTTTATCCTCTATGACGATGTTTCGTTCATTAACCGGGGCTGGATCAACCGGAACCGGCTCCTGATCAACGGGCAGGAATACCTGTTTACGGTTCCGTTGCGCGATGCCAGCCAGAATAAACGCATTAATGAGGTTCATCTGGCCGACGATCCGAAGTGGCGGAGTAAGCTGCTGAAAACCATCGAACAGGGCTATCGAAAAGCGCCATATTACGGAACGGTAATGCCCCTGACTGAAAAAATTGTCAACTTTACCACTGACTCGATCGCCGAACTGGTTCATTTTAGCCTGGTAGAGCTGAATACATTCCTGGAGATACCTACGCGTCTCGTGGCCTCCTCATCAATCTATCAGAATGCAGACCTGAAAGCCCAGGACCGTATTCTGGACATCTGCCGGCAGGAAAAGGCCACGCGGTACATTAACCCCATTGGCGGTACCGACCTGTATGACAAGCCATCGTTTGCTACGGCGGGTATCGACCTTGCTTTCATCCAGGCCAAACGGGTCGAATACGCCCAGTTCAACCGGCCGGAGTTTGTTCCCTGGCTGTCGATCATCGACATAGTAATGTTCAACGATGTGCCGACCACCCGGGCTATGCTAACCGAATTTGATTTATTATAACCGAGAATGAACGACAACTTCGGGATTCGCCTGTCGTGTATGCCCGAATCTGTCGTTCATCATTCACTCATAAACTATGGCAAACGTTATCATCTTTGGCGTGATGGATACAGCCGAGCTGGCTCATTTCTATCTCACGCAGGACTCGGAACACGACGTAGTGGCGTTTACCGTGAGCCGCGAGTATTTGACCAGTACTGAGTTCCGGGGTTTGCCGGTTGTGGCCTTTGAGGACGTAGCAACGATTTACCCCCCACAGGATTTTAAGTTCTTTGCGCCCATGACCGGTCGTGGCATGAACCGCAACCGCGAGCGGATTTACCTGGAAGCGAAAGCCAAAGGTTACGAATTCATCTCCTACGTCAGCTCAAAAGCCACGCTGTTTGGCAACCAGATCGGCGAAAACTGCTTTATTCTGGAAGACAATACCATTCAGCCCTTCACCACCATCGGCAACAACGTAGTGCTCTGGAGCGGCAACCATATCGGGCACCACGGCCAGATTAAAGACCACGTTTTTTTCACCTCGCATGTTGTCATGTCGGGTCACTGCGTCATTGAGCCGTACTGCTTCTTTGGGGTGAACAGCACCATCCGTGATTTTCTGCATATTGCAACCGGAACGCTGGTCGGCATGGCCTCTGCCATTTATAAAGACACCGACGAATGGGGGCTTTATATCGGTAACCCAGCCAAAAAATTACCCAAACCCAGCTACGAAGCATATTGAAACTTTTGTTTATCGGCCACGATGCCAATCGAGCCGGCGCCCAGTTGGTCCTGTTAAACCTGATGCGACTCCTGAAAGCCGAAGGCTATCAGATGCATCTGCTCCTGGGCGAAGGGGGGCCGCTCCTGACGGACTATCAGACCATCTGCCCCGTTACCGTGTGGCCCCCGGCCAGCCGCTACGTTGTGGGCGCAGTGGCCGATAAGGTACTCGGGAAAGTAGGTCTCTGGCAATCGATGCATGCCCGCCAGGCAGCCCAGCAGCAGCAGGCCATCCGGGAGCAATTGGGGCTCGACACGGTCGATCTGGTATTCGTCAACACGGTTACCAGCAGCCGGTGGTTCAGCCAGTTATCGATTCCTGCCCAGGTTCCGGTAGTTACGTTTGTTCACGAACTGGCCATGTCGGTCCGGATGTATACCCGCCCCGACGAGTTGAGCCAGCTCCTGACCAGAACCAATCAGCTGCTGGCCGTTTCCAGCGCGACTGCCCGGTACTACATCGAAGAGCATCATTTTGACCCAAACCGGATTACTCAGTTTACCCTGATCGATACCCCCGCGCTGGTCACGGCTGTCCGAAAGGCGAAAGCCGAGCCCCTATCGGTTCCGGGCGTTCCTGCCGATGCGCGCCTGGTTGGTGGCTGCGGAAATGCCGAATGGCGGAAAGGAAACGACCTGTTCGTTACCCTGGCCCGACAGGTCATAGGTCGCTCATCGGGCGCTCCGGTCCATTTCGTCTGGGTGGGGGTTCCGCCGGGGCCGTTGCACGATGACCTCTGGCTCGACATTCGAAAAGCAGGTCTGGCTGACCGGGTACATCTGATTCCACCTACCCCGGATGTTCTGCGCTACATGAGCCGGTTCGACGTATTCGTACTCTGCTCCCGCGAAGACCCCTACCCGCTCGTCATGTTCGAAGCGGGCTTGTGTGACGTACCGGTGGTTTGTTTCGACAAAGCGGGTGGCGCCCCCGAGCTGGTGGAGGCCGACGGTGGATTCGTTGTTCCCTATCTCGATCTGGACGCCATGAGCGGCCGGGTCATTGACCTGCTCGACCAGCCCGAACAACGCCGGCAGATGGGGCAGCGGCTGGGCCAGAAAATACTAGACCGGCATCCGGCGCAGCAAAGTGTCGCTACACTCGTAACTTTGTTCGACAAACTAACCGCCTGAATGCTGAATCCGTTTTCCGGTTCGATCCGGTCTCCTCATCCAAGCACGGCAACGGCGTCGTCGGTCAGCGTCCGTTCGGGCCACATGCCCCAGCTGGATTCGCTGCGGACCATTGCGGTCATGCTGGTGGTGATTTACCACTGGTTTCCGACCGGTGTAGGTATCAACCGGTTGCCCAACGGGTCGATGGGGGTAATGATATTTTTTGTCATCAGTGGGTTTCTGATCACCCGGATCTTACTCGATAACCGCAACCGGATCAGTCTGGGCAAAGCAACCGTAGCCGGTACGTACCGTAACTTCTTCATCCGACGGGTACTGCGCATCTTTCCGCTGTATTACCTGGTGCTGACGGGGGTATGGCTGCTGATTCCGCAGCATTCTGACATCGATGCACATCCGCTCTATTACTATCTGTACGGCTATAATATTCTGCTCCACCAGACCGGAAACTGGTCTGACGTGCTGTCGCCCTTCTGGACACTGGGCGTAGAAGAGCAGCTGTACCTGGTCTGGCCCTGGATCGTTCTGCTAACGCCCCGGTCGGCCTTTCGCTGGGTAATCGGCGGCATGATCGTACTGGGTGTTTTGTTTCGGGCCTACGGCTACGCCCGGGGCGATATTGATGGACTGCTCACCCCCGCCAGTGCCGATGCCTTTGGGCTGGGGGCTCTCTGGGCCTATGTGCTGGTTGACCGACCAGCTGCCGAGGGTACCGTACGAAAACGACTGGGCCTGATTGCCGGGCTGGCTTTTGCCGCCTTTGTCGGTATTCAGTTCCTACCCGATGATCACCTGATTACGGTCCTGTTTCAGCGGCTGGTATTATCGATACTGGCGCTGTTTATTGTTTCTCATGCCAGCGCTGGTATTGGCGGCCCCATTGGGCAGGTGCTGAATAATCGAATCCTGCTCTACATAGGCCGCATCAGCTACGGAATCTATGTATTTCATATGCTGGTTCCCGGCCATATTGTCCCAATTCTGTTCCGGATCAGTAACCGGCTGGGTGTTTCACTGACGCTGGGGTACTGGTCTCATCGCCTGTTCAGTCTGGCGGTGCTGATTGCTATTGCTTCGGCGTCCTGGTATGCCTTTGAAAAGCCGATTAACGACCTCAAACGTTATTTTTCGTATCGATGACTCTCGCTTTCACGATCTGCTCTGTCAATTACCTGGCCCAGGCGCGTACGCTGGGTGACTCGCTGCGGCAGACCAACCCGGACTATCGATATATCATCGGACTGGTCGACAAGCTCAGCGAAGCTAATTTACCCGGCGAACTGGTGCCGGATTACACCATGCTGGAGGTCGACCAGATCGGTATTCCTGATTTCGCGGCCATGTGCGACCGGTATGACATCACCGAACTGAACACCGCCGTAAAGCCATTTTACATTGACTATTTCTATAGGGAATACCCAGATGCCACCGAAGTCATTTACTTCGACCCGGATATTATCGTTTACCAGCCCCTGCGTAAGTTAGATCAGGATCTGAAGCAGTACAGCCTGGTACTGACCCCCCATACCTGTTCGCCAACGCCAGACTGGGAGCGTCCTAATGAGCAGCACCATCTGAACACGGGTATATTTAACTTAGGATTTATTGGACTTCGTAATGATAGTATAGCCAGGCAATTCGTATCTTGGTGGAAAGACCGGCTGGTGTACGAATGTCGAATTGATTTGTGCGAAGGTCTCTTTGTCGATCAGCATTGGGTTAACTTTGCTCCCGTTTACTTTGACAACGTATTGATTGAGCAGCACCTGGGCTATAATGTTGCCTACTGGAATCTGCACGAACGAATACTTGCCAAAGACGAAGCTGGTCAGTGGGTTGTAAACGGTCCGGATGATCGTCCAGCCGAATCGTTACAGTTTTTTCATTACAGTGGTTACAACCCCTCCCGCCCCGATGAGGTCTCTAAATATCAGACCCGGTACACCTTTGCCCAGGAAGCCGCAACGGCTGCCGTACGGCCCGAGCGGCAACGGCCCGAGCGGCAACGGCCCGATGCCAGGCCCTTGTTCGACCTGTATCGCGACCGATTGTTAGCGAACTACAATGATCAGTACCGGCAGTACCCCTGCATTTACATAAAACCCCCGGTAGTATTGCGGTACCAGCGGGTCCGAAAATTACTGAAAGCACCGTTCAACCGAGTTATTGCGCGTTTAGAATCGTAGAAATTGTATGGGTTTCCGACCAGGCTCCGAATGGCACCAGTTCCGAACACTCTGGACATATAGATACCGAAAGTATACTCATATTGCCGGTAAATTCGTGTCTTTTGCGTTAAAGTATATCCACCTGCAGCGGCTCAAACTAAAAGCGGGTGGGCGACCGCTGGTGGCTATTATCCTGTCGGAACAGATGGGCGACATCATTGCCTGCGAACCCGTGGCGCGGGATGTGCGCCAGCGCCATCCGGATGCGTACATCATTTGGGTAGTTCGGGAAGCGTACATAGAGCTGGTTAAACACCACCCCGACCTGGACGGTTACCTGGTCGAAAAATGCCCCAGTGAACGGATGTGGCTTATTCGTTCCGGCATCTACGACAAGGTATATAATCTGCACATATCGCACCGAAAATGCAAGTACTGCCCCGAGGATCCAATCAATCCAACGGCGGATCAGATCGGCCTGACGTTCGATAACTACTACCACCGGGGCGACCTCTTGTACATGTTTTCGCAGGCAGCCGGTTTACCAGCCCTGACCGACGAGCCCAGAATGTACATTCCGGAACCAGTACGGGAGCGGGTAGCGTCGTTGAAACTACCAGCCCGCCCCATTGTGATACATTGCCAGTCGAGTCATGTGCTGCGCGACTGGCCAGCTGAGAACTGGAACCGGCTCGTACAGTGGCTCATCGATACGTACCGCTACCCCGTCGTCGAAATAGGCCTTAAACCCGTTGTGCATATCAACGACAGTCAGTACATCAGCGTTTGTGGTCAATTAAATCTGCTCGAAACGGCTGAAGTCATCCGCCACGCCCGCCTGTTTGTCGGTATCGACAGCGGTCCGGCCCATATGGCTAATGCCGGCGGCACCGAAAGTGTGCTGTTGCTCGGTAAACTTTTTGATTTTGTGGACTACCTGCCCTATTCAGGTCGTTATAAACGGGGAGAGGGCGTAACGATCCTGAACAAGTTTGGGTACCCGTGCGCCGAATTGCCCTACGAGTGGGTACAACAGGCTGTGGCACAACGGCTTGGCCAGCCAAAATTTGTATGAACCATTCTTCGCCGGTCAGTGTGGCCGTTGTCATACCCGTCTATAAAACGTCGCTTACCGAATACGAACGCATCTCTTTTGTGCAATGTGTTTCAGTACTAGGTAATTATCCTCTTTTACTGGCCAGTCCGCATAACCTTGATATTTCCGAATACCGTAAAATATACCCAACTTTACGGGCGAAAACGTTCGACGAAGCTTACTTTGCTGATATACAGGGCTATAACAAGCTAATGTTGTCCGAAGAATTTTATCAGGCTTTTGCCGAAACCGAGTATATGCTTATTCACCAACTGGATGCATTTGTCTTTCGGGACAGTTTGACAGACTGGTGTCAACTGGGCTATGATTACATAGGAGCTCCCTGGCTGCGCGATCGCGATTTTTACAACTGGCGCGACAAAATGTGGTTTCAGGTCAAGCAGCGCATAGCCACCTGGCTCGACTTGAAAAAGCCGGATGGGATGACTCCCCGGGAAATCATCAGTCTCAATGGAGTAGGCAACGGGGGTTTATCACTACGGCGGATACCCGCTATGCTTCGGGCGCTCCGGGCATTCCGAAGTAAGATCGAGACGTATGAGCGAAGACCTGACCACCAGTATAACGAAGACGTTTTCTTTGGGGTTGAGGTAAATCGTTACAGACCTTTTTTACGCATTCCTTCGTACCATACGGCGCTGCATTTTGCGGTTGAATTTTACCCACAATGGGCCATAGAACACTACAACAAGGGTGAACTACCTTTTGGCTGTCATGCCTGGAACATTCATGGTACAGATTACTGGCGTCCAATCTTCGCTAAATACGGCTATCAAATTTGAGTGAGTGTATGACTCGGCCAACTATTTCGATCGCCCTGTGCACCTACAATGGTGAGGAGCACCTCGCAACCCAGTTGCGAAGTCTGGTTGCTCAAAAACAACAACCCGACGAGGTCGTTGTCTGCGATGACCAGTCGACAGACACGACAATCAACCTCCTGCAACAGCTGGCGGCAGAGGTTCCGTTTCCGATACGCATCTACGAAAACACTCATCGGCTAGGTTACAACAAAAACTTTGAGCGGGCGCTCGCCGAGTGCACCGGCGATCTGATTTTTATCTGCGACCAGGATGACTACTGGCTGGCTGAAAAGATCAGCACGATGACCGATTACATGGTGCAACACCCCGAAGCCCAGCTTGCCTTCTGCGACGCCTGGGTTACCGATGAGCAGCTACAGGGGCGGCAATCCCGCTTCTGGGAGTGGGTACGCTTCGATCAGGAGGCTCGCCAGCGCTGGTATTCGGGCGATATGATGGAAGTCATGCTGGAAGGCAACCGGGTCATGGGCTGCGCTACCGTGCTCCGGCGCTCGTTTCTGGCAGTAGCCATGCCTTTCCCCGACTCGGTTCCCGGCTATATCTACGACGGATGGCTCGGCCTGGTGGGTGCCACCAATAACGTGATCCACTACATCGATGAACCCCTCCAGCTGTACCGCACCCACGTACAGCAGCAGGTAGGCATCCGCCAGCAGGAACCCGCCGAACGGATACGGCTGCGGGATCGGCTGGCCCGTCACCGTAGCAAGAAGCTGGCTCCCCTGCGCGAAAAGCAGGCTCAGTTAGCCGCAATCACGCAGTTACTGAGCGGGCGTGTCCCCGAAAACTCGCCCGGTATGCAGGCGCTACGCCGTCGGCTGGCTCATTTTACGATGCGGAGTTGCCTGCCCCACGACCGACTTCAGCGCATCAGTCCAGTGCTGAGCAACCTGCGGCAGGGAAATTACCAACGGTATGCCGACGCATCGGCCAATTGGCTCGCTCCTTACCTAGCGGCCTTGGGGGATATACTCGAATGAGTTAGTTTTGCGCCTACTGTGCTACTAACTCTCTGTACCATTCGCCAATTGCCGCAGGCTATTGCCCTCGGTGATAGTTTCTCCCGTCACGCGCTTCAGCCCAACGGCCAGCCGATGCGTGTCCTGATCGGCCTCGTCGACGATCCGGCCCGCTTACCAGCCGACTTCGTGTCGCCCTACCCGCTGCTGCCCGTGGGTGAGGTTTTACCCGCCGAGCAGCTGACGGCGCTGTCGGCGAAATACACGCCTACCGAATTCGCAGCCGCCTGCAAGCCTCATGTCATTGCGCATGTGTTCAGGCACTTTCCGGATGCCGACCAGCTCATTTATGCAGACTCCGCCATTCAGTTTATGGGGTCGGTAACGCCGGTCTGGGAAGCCCTTGCCAACGCAACCATACTGCTGACTCCGCACATTACCCGGTCGCCCGCGTCCGGGCCGCAGCCCGGTGGCGCCTGGCCCGACGAAAAATACTTTCAAAACATTGGGCTGTATAGCGCTGATTTTCTGGCTTTTCGTCGCTCGGCCGAAACCGATCGCTTCCTTGCCTGGTGGCAGGATCGGGTTACCGAGCGGGCCTATATCGACTTCTGCGCCGGTTTGTGTACCGATCAGATCTGGCTGATGCATGTTCCTGTCTTCTTTCGGGACGTGGTCGTTGTTAAAAACCCGGGCTGGCATCTGGCGCTCTGGAACTTACCGGAACGCAGCCTGCAATCGTCAGGAACCAGCTGGCTTGTGACAGACCCCACGGGGCAGAACCAGCCGCTGGTATTCGTCAACCTGAAGGGTCTTTCCAATCCGAACGAGGGGTTCTTCCCGCACCAGAATCGAGTTAAACTCGCCCACCGGTCCGATATTCAGGCTCTACTGACCGCCTGTAAGTCGACCCTGTCGGCACGTCGGCTAACGTTACCGGAAGCCCAGGCTCCCGCCTATGGTCAGCAACCCGAACCAGTCGTTTTACGAGGCTGGAAACGTAGTACGGTGAAGTCGCTCCGGCTGGTTACGCGTTTTCTGGATCAGATACCCCTACCGGCCATTCGGTAAGTTCTGACCCCCAATCCTATGGCGCTTGTCTGGGAATTGTCGATAAAAACTTTAATTTTGCAGGTACTATTTCTCAGAAAAATACAAACTTGCGAGTTTGTAGATTTCCTTACATGAAAGTTCTATACGACCATCAATCGTTCACAGGCCTGACCTATGGGGGCGTTTCCCGGTATTTTTTTGAACTGATGCGTTCGTTTGCCAAGCGGCCTGATATCGAGTTTGAGTTATCCCTGCGTTTATCCAACAACGAGTATCTTGACCAGGTATCTTTCAGCCGCCACCTGCGTTACCGTAACCTGGCCGACTTACCGAATGCCAACCGGATAGCCTCTGTCCTGAACCGATTGTATAGTCTGCAACGAATACGCGCCGGCAAGTACGATGTGTTTCACCCCACGTATTATCACCGGTACTTCCTGAACTCAATCGGCAACCGCCCCTTCGTCATCACCTTCCATGATGCGACCAGCGAACGCTACGGCGATCAGTACCCGGATGTCGGTAAGGGCTTGTACGACGTAAAGAAACAACTGTTACGCCGGGCCGACTGTATCATTTCTGTGTCGGAATTTTCGAAAGAAGAGATTCTGCGCTACTTCCCGATCAACCCCGACAAAATAAAGGTGATTCATCTGGGTACAACCCTGGCCGAACAAGTCAACACCCCATCGACCGTAACGCCCGGACTACCCTTCCCGTATATCCTTTACGTTGGTAAACGGGGGCTTTACAAGAATTTTGACGGCTTTTTCCGCGCCATTCAGCCGGTTTTACAACGCCATCCCGACCTGCACCTGGTTTGCGGAGGGGGCGGCCTGTTTAACCACGATGAACAGGCGCTGTTCCACGCAGCCCGGCTGGCCGACCGGGTTCACTACCGGCCCGTTACCGATGCTGGTCTGCTGAACCTGTATCAGCACGCCCGCGCATTCGTATTTCCATCACTCAATGAAGGCTTTGGCATTCCGGTGCTGGAAGCGTTCAGCGGGGGGTGTCCGGTGGTCCTGAGCGATCGAAGCTCCTTACCCGAAGTAGGGGCCGATGCGGCCATTTACTTTGACCCGGAAGATGACGACTCGATCGCCAATGCGGTAGAACGGGTGGTTACCGACGAACCCCTGCGAGCCGAGCTGCGTCAGAAAGGCACCCGCCGTCTTCAGGATTTTTCCTGCGACAAAACGGCCCGGCAGACGCTGGAAGTTTACCAAAACCTGCTCTGAGTAAGCCTATGCCTGCATCTGATTCGTTACGCGATTTTGTTACCAAACCCTACCAGCCGCCGGTTGTGAGGACTGACGGTAAGGCTTACCCTAAACTGACCGTGGTTACGCCCTCCTTCAACCAGGTAGAATACCTGGAGCGAACCATCCTGAGCGTCCTCAATCAGCACTACCCCAACCTCGAGTACTTCATCATCGATGGCGGCTCTACCGACGGGAGTGTTGAGCTGATCAAGCAATATGAGCCTTATCTGGCCGGCTGGGTCAGCGAAAAAGACCGGGGCCAGACCGACGCCATCAATAAGGGGTTTCGCCGGGCCACGGGCGATTATGTCGCTTTCCAGAACTCGGATGACGTCTTTGCGCCCGGCGCCTTTGAACGGGTAGCCGAAGCCTGGCGAAAATCACCGCAAACCGATGTTTTCTTCGGCGATATGTACATCACCGATCTGAACGACGTTATTCTTGAAGAACTACGGGTGCCACCGTTTCGTATCGAATGCCAGATTTACGAAGGCATGCAGGTATTTAACCAGTCGTTGTTTATCCGGCGCAGTCTCATGAATCAGGCTGGCTTTCTGGACGAGAGTCTGAAGTTTGTCATCGATTATGAGATCGTTACCCGGCTGGGTGTGCAGAAAGGAGTTCGGTTCCAGCACGTCAACGGCTTCTGGGGCGGTTTTCGGGTTCAGCCCGACGCCAAGTCGTCGACCATTGCCAGTACCGTTGGGCTACAGGAGCATGAACAGATTAAACGCAAGTTTCAGCCCCAGCTCCGGAGTCCGCTTGGCGAATGGTTCTGGAAACGGTACGCCCGCGTGCGTAAATTGACAACGTTTGTCCTACAGGGCGAATTCGGGTATGTATACCATCGGCTGTCGCGCCGGCAAAATCGGTAAGCGCGCAGCTGTTCTATAATGTTTAGTGAATCAGCTAATTGATCCGACGTAATGGCTAAATTCATTCGCTTACTTCAGACGCTCGACCTCATGCGCATGGTGGTGGGCATCTGTATTCTTCTGGATGGTTATCCGCTGATCTTCTTTTTCCGGGATGCCCTGCGTCTGGCGCCGGGTAACTCTACGTTTACGGCGGTAGCCATGGCGGGTGGCCTGTTGCTGATGATTCCCTTCACGGTGCTGCGTCGGTTGTACCGGCCCAACATTACCATGTTCTGGCTCGGTATCACCTTTCTGATTCTTTGCGTGCTGTACATGTTTGTCTACAACGGCGTGCCTGGCTTCAAGGATTACGACCGGGACATGATCTATTATGCCTACATCCTGATCTTCCTGTTTTTGCTGATCAACATCCCGAACGATGTTATCCGGGTGTTTATACCGATAGTCGTCCTGTTCACGCTGGTGTCTAACCTCGGTCTGATTTATTCGCTGATTACCGACCCAACCTGGACAATTGGCCAGCGAGCCACGATCTCGCTGAACAACAGCGACGAAGGGTCCGGCAACCCGCACGCCTTCTCGCGTAATGCCTTTATGGGGCTGATCGCCTGCGCGATCTGGCTTCTTAACCCGCAAACCAATATTCTTTTCCGGCTCCTGTCGCTGTTTGCGGGGGTTCTCAACCTCGCGGTGCTGGTACTGACCCAAACCCGCTCGGCCATCGTTGCCCTGATCATTGCGGTTGTCTTCTTTGTCTACTTCAATGTTCGGCCCGCCCAGATCCGTACGGCGGTCAGAAGTTTATTCCGTCCCATGCCGATCGCCGTTATCGTAATCGGCCTGATCGGTATTAGCTTCTTCTTCCGGAAGTACTACGATGCCTATGCTATCCTGTATGGATACGTAATTGGGTTTATGGAGCGAAACCTGGAGAATGTTTATGCCCTGCTTGGGTTAAGTGTAAACTCCGGCTATAAAGCCACGCTCGACGATTCGGCCGCCAACCGATCGGTGAGTGCCCTGTTCTTTACCAACGTGCTGGAAGGGCACCCGCACCGGCTCATTCTGGGGTACGGCTACAAATTCCTTTATCTGGACATTCCGCTGATTGAATCATTGACCAATCAGGGCATTTTCGGCTTTGCGCTCTTCGGTATACTGAATGCGATGGTGCTTCGGTACGCCATCCGGAGTATGAGCACGAACCCCAATGAGCTGAGCGTTTTTCTGGCTTACTTTTATATGCTGATACTCGTTCAGCTCTTCACCAACGGACGACCGTATGACATTACGTTCTGGTTTCCGCTGGCGGCCATGATTCGGTTTATGGGGGTTGAACATCTGTTGCCCGCCCATCTGACCAAACGACCGACGCCGGGTGTTACCAGCGAACTCATGCCCGTCAGACCCCTTGCCTTACCTAGCTAGTCACTGCTTTATCAACGCCAGATGCGCATTCTGATCGTTCATAATATTCTTTGGGCGCACTATAAATCAAGCGTTTTTCAGGCGTTGCAGCGATTGATCGACCTTCGGCCCGACAGTACGCTGATGGTGTTGCAGATTGCCCGTAACGAACGTTCGCGCGCCGGTCTCGAAGCCAACCAGGCCGATGCGCCAACCTATACCTACCCGTATGAACTCCTGTTCGACCGGTATCTGGAAGAGGTAGGTCTACAGGAACGAAGCAGCGCCCTTCTTAACCGGGCCAGGGCTTTTCGCCCCGATGTGCTGTTACTGACCGGGTACTACGATCCGGCTCAGCTTCTGTTGCTGCTCTGGGCCAAAGCTACGGGTGTGCGCGTTGTGATGCAGAACGAAAGTACAGCGGCAGATCATCAGCGCGGAGGCTGGAAAGAGCAGCTGAAACGGTGGATACTGAGCCGCTGCGACGGTTTCTTCTGCTTCGGCAGCCAGTCGGCCACCTACCTCATCCAGCTCGGCATTGCGCCCCACAAAATTCTTCTCCGCAAAAATTCCGTCGACAATACAGCGCTCCGAACGGCCTATCTACAGGCCAGACAGCACCGGTCGGCCCAACAGCACTCGCTGGGTATTCGGACCCGGAACTTTGTGTTTGTTGGCCGGCTTATTGCGGTCAAAAACCTGAAAGCCTTGCTAAACGCCTTTGCCGATGCGCAGGCTCAAGCTGAACATGCAGCCGACTGGGGGCTGATTTTACTCGGAGACGGCCCCGAAAAAAGCGCCCTGTTGGAACAGGCGGCTACACGCGGATCGAGCGACGCGGTTCATTTTTTGCCAGGCCGGCCCTGGTACCAGGTACCGGATGTACTGGCCATAAGCGATGTGCTGGTCCTGCCAAGCCTGTCGGAGCCGTGGGGTCTGGTGGTCAACGAAGCCATGGCCTGCGGCCTGCCCGTCATCGTGTCGAACCGCTGCGGGTGTGCGCCTGATCTGGTACGGCATGGCGAAAACGGCTTCGTGTTCGATCCGGACCAACCCGACGAGCTAACCCGGCATCTGCTCTCGTTCATGAACGGCACTGTCGATGCCGACCAGCTGGGTCAGTCAGCCCTGGCTCATATTGCCCCATACGCCCCCGAAGCGGTTGCACAGGACATGCTCGACGGGTTCATCAAACTCACTACATAAGCGGTTATTTCGCGAGACATATGCGAATTCTGAACATTTGTGCCTACTCCTGGGAAACAGGAGGCCCCCCCAAAATCATCTTCGACCATACTCAGGTTGTACTGCGTCAGGGTCACCAGGTCGATATTCTGAGTCCCATCTCGCCCGGCGAACGTCCTTACCCGGTACCTGAGGGCGCGCGGTTAATTCTTTGCAAACGAACACCTGGTATCAGCCGATTTTTCAGGGAGTTTTCGGGCGAACTGTACCGCTTTTTACAGAAGCACGTCCGCGACTATGATGTCATTCACTGCCATGGACTATGGCACTTTGGTACGCTGGCGCCGTTTATGCTCGACCGGCAGGTAGCCAAGGTTATCACCATTCATGGCGTACTTGACCGCTGGACCTACGCTCAGAATAACTGGAAAAAGCGCATCATGGATACGCTGGCGCAGAAAGCGTATCTGCGTCGGGCCGATCTGGTGCACATCAACAATACCGACGAGCGCGAAGACGTGCTGCGGTATCTGGGTTACCAGCATCCCAACGTGGTCATCATTCCGAACGGGGTCAAGATGAGTGATTTTGTCAGCTTACCCGCCAAAGGTACTTTCCGAACCAAATTCGGTTTGCCACTCGACCAGAAAGTAGTTTTGTTCCTGAGCCGACTGAACAAGAAAAAAGGACTCGATCTGCTCCTGCCCGCCTTTCGGGATTACGTACGCCAGCATCCGGGCACCGTGCTGGCCCTGGCTGGTTCTGACGACGGGTACGAGGCCGAAACCCGGCAGTTTATCGAGCAGAACAACCTGGGTGATTCGATTCGGATGGTTGGTATGCTGACGGGCGACGACAAAAAAGCGGCACTGGCCGACGCTGATCTGTTCACGCTGCCCTCCTACTCCGAAGGCTTTTCCATGGCCGTGCTCGAAGCCATGGCTGCTGGCACTCCGGCGCTGGTATCTGATCGGGTTGGGTTCGGAGAGGCCATTCGTGAACACGAGGCCGCCGGCCTGGTCGACTTAACGCCTGAAGGTGTACGGGCGGGACTGGAACGCATGCTGGGCAACGATGCCCTGCGGGAGCGGGTCCGGCAGAACGCCACGAACCTGCTCCGGACCCAGTACGATATTGAGATCGTAGCGAAACGACTTCTTGACGAATACAGTCGGGTGGCCCGTAAAAAATAAACCGCCGGGACTAAATCCCGGCGGAGTCTATACATCCCGCCTGATCACCTTCGACCAGTCGACCTGCCGTTCGGCTTCGGCCAGGTCGATAAACGGAAAATCGTTCAGCAGCTTGTGTAGCTTGGGCCAGCAGTGTTTAAGACCGTAATAGGATTTGAACTGGCGTACCCGGCTCAGGCCCGGAATCATCGGCTGCCCGGCGTCGAAGTCGCGGGGGTGAAAATAGGTCATCACGTAGTCTGACCGGCGCATCAGGCCCCGAATGGCGGTATAGGGTAATAACCGAAAATAGCCCCCACCCGAGAAGATCAGATCCTGCCCCAGCACGGCGGCTGTGTTGATCGGGAACTCCTTCAGCAGTGTTCCGCCAACGTTCAGGTAGCCCGGCTCGAACATGCCCAGCGACGCATCGCCCCCGTGAGCCCGGCGGGCCGAAAACACCGAGCAGTCGATTTCGATTCCCTGCTCAATCAGAATCGGGAATACCCACCGGTTATACTCTTTGATAGAAAAACCCGGCGCCCGGTACGACCGCACTTTCTTGCCGGTCAGGTCCTGCAGGTGTTTGATTGACCGCTCCAGATCGGCCTGAAAATCGGCAGGGGTCTGCTCATAGGCCAGCTGGTGCGCGTACGAGTGGGTTGCGACTTCGTATCCGGCCGCATCGATCCTACGAATCACATCGGGGTGCTTATCGGCGACCCAGCCCAGACAGAAAAATGTGGCCCGGCTTTTCGTTTCATCCAGCAGCTGGAAGATCCGATCCATGTTCTCATAGATTCGGGTTTCATAGCGGCCCCATTCGGCTTCGGTCCGCGTCGACGCATTGTCCAGAATGTGAAACCACTCTTCAATATCAAATGTCAGAATATTCATAACTAAGGATGAAGGGAAAGATGGGTAAAGAAACAGGACTCAGACAAGTGTCCAGCCTCTTGGGCCTTCCTCCTTTTCAGTAAAACCGTTTGCCGGCTTTTAAAAACTCGTTGACGTCGTTGCGGGTGGGAAACGAAAAATAGGTCATCTGCGACGCATCGTTCTCGATGAGCTGGTAGTTACCGCTATGAATTTTATCGATCGATTCCAGAATAGCGTCCATGCCCATTTTCTTCGTGACATCGATCAGTTCAGCCTGGCTCCGGTTACTGATCTCCAGTTTGTTCTGTACCAGAATTGGCCCGCTGTCGATGCCTTCATCGACAAAAAACACCGATACCCCGGTATGGGTCTCGCCATTTTTCAACACCCAGAACGACGGCATCAGTCCCCGGTACTTCGGGAGCAGCGCCGTGTGCAGATTGATACAACCGTGGGTAGCCACGTCGAGTAGCTTCTGTTTGAAAATCTGGTTACCGGCAATAGAGACCAGGAGGTCAGGTTTATAGGCCCGCAGCTTCTGCAGATTTTCCTCTTTATTGATATTCCCCTCTATATGGACCAGGGGAATATTACGGTCAGACAGCACTTTACGAACGTTATTACGGCTATCGAGTTTCGAGGTTACGAACTTGAAGCCATACCGAATGAAGAAGGGTAAGCCGAAAATATCGTACGTCTTCTTCATTTTATCTTTAAAGCTCTCACGCTTGCCAAAGGGCGATACGTCAAACACCACCGTTGCTACAACTTCGGCATAAGGTGGCAATTTTTTCAGCAGGTAGTCAATGTTGCGGGCAAGGTAGAACGGATCGTCCTGCGTGAGAATAACTAGGCGCATAGATAAGTGAATCACAATGATGACAGCGCAAAACTACGGAATCCCGCGCAAAGCCAACGCGGATTCGCTTACCGTACAATCAGCTTCCGCTGTACAGTATGCCCCTGAGTAGTCCCCAGATCAGCAACATACAACCCGGTAGCCAGTCCGTCGAGGGCTATCGAGACTGTTTTACGGGCGGGACCCGTCCAGCTTTTAACCAGCCGCCCCGTCAGGTCGCGCAGATCGATGCGGGTAAATTGTACCTGATCGGATTCTATGTGCAGCTGTTGACCGGTAGCCAGCGGATTGGGATAGACCTGCACCAGCGGGGCCACAGGCTCGATACCCAGCACCAGGGGCCTTCCCATTACTACATTACTGTATTGAGACTCGGAGACCGCGCTGAACGCCCGCATCCGGTAGTAATAGATGCCGAACGGATCGGGCAGGTTTGTATCGGTAAACGAAGCTTCACGCGCCGTCAGGCTGGCAATCTGCCGGAAGTTTACCGGCGTTCCATCGGCCCGCTCAATAATCTGTACCTGGGCCGTTGGCAGCGCGGGCCAGCTGAGCTGAATTTCCTTCTCAGAGATCGGTTTGGCGGCCAGCGTACTTACGGTTGGAATAGCATCTGCCACGGGAAACCCATCGAATGAAAACGCCCGGATGCCCCGCTTGTTCCGCAGGGTTGGCCCGTCATAGAAATCAGACGTTGGTGGGTCCGAGAACACCGATGGCAGATAGCGTAAAAACCGCGCCGTAGCAGGCCCTTTCAGCGCCAGCTTTACCCGATTCTGCTGGGCATTTCCGGCCACTATCCAACCCGGCTGCTCATCCAGGTAGAAATAATCTTTTTGGTATCTCTCTTTTATAATCTTTCCATTCGAAAAATCATAAGTAATCGAGTCTGCCTTCCAGACCATATCCATACCCGGATCAAATACCAGCGTTATCGAGTCCTTCCGAGCATTATAAAACGCCTGTTTGATATCTGGCGAGTTGATCTGCATCGTGTCTGTAGAGCCGTAAAAATCACGGGCAATTTGCCGGAATTGCTCAAAAGCCATCTGTTTGTGTCCGTCTACGCCATAGTGCGTACCATCATACGTTCTCGTTCCAACGGTGGCAATCGCCTCTACATTTTTGAACAAATATTTTGTACGCCGTTGAAAGTCACGTAAAGCCGCAGCTCCTGAACGCTGCGCAGACATTAATATGTTAATCTGGCTTATGTAGATGCGGGCATTACCGTAATCTTCACGAATCTGATCATACAAGGTTGCAAATTTCTTGTCATAACCTGCAGGATCCGTTCCTGCCTCCGCTTCTCCCTGTTTCCAGATAAATCCTTTCACCTGCCGGGCCACGCCCGCCCATTGAGCCCGGCGGAGCAGTTTTCCGTAATAGAAATAGGGATTGGCAGGGTTAACCGGATCACGGGCTGCCAGTTCGGTAATGGGTTTCCCGCCCTCTGCGCCGTTAATGATCAGTGTCGGAATATTATAATTGGCCAGAATCAGTCGTTGCAACGTAATCCCAAACCCACCTACGCTATTATCTCCCTGGGTAAGCTGAAACCAATTTATATTCTGCACATCGTCTCCGGTGTAGGAGCAATTTCGCATGAATCGATCCTGGGGTTCAAACCCGTAGTCTCCTTCGTCAATACCTACCCGAGCCTGTGCGTTTGACTGGCCGTGAATTATAAACACATCACCGCAAACAAGCCGGCTTCGTGTAACAGATAATACTGTATCAGTATCCGTATATAAATACACTTCTATTCCGTATTCCGCCCGTTCGGCTTTGATTGTTGTACTAAAGCTGAATGGTCTGTCGGACTCGCCCACCAGGGTTTGGCTCAGTATATCGGTTACGACCCCTTCCCGCAGCACCTTTACCCCAATGCGTTTGAAGTCGCTCCAGGTAACAGTACCGCTTACTACGATTTTTGCCTGATTTTGAGCATCACGCGGATAGAGCTGTAGATTGCGGGGCAGTTCGGTATAATTTACCTGGCCCGAAACCGAAAAATAGTATAAAATCAATAAAAGGGTACAGTAAAGTCGCTTCATCGGCTTTTTCCCGTCTAAAAAAAGTTATAATATTGCGTCGACAATCGGCGCGTGGATAGTGGTGTAAAAATAATACCGAAAAGGCATTATTCGTATCGCAGACATGTTCTTTCGATTGATTTCGTATACAAGTTATGACTGACGTTTCTGTCATCATTTTAACGTTCAACGAGGAGAAGCATCTCGCCCGGTGTTTACAAAGTCTGCAATCCTTTACAGACAAAATCTTTATCGTTGACTCGTTTTCAACCGATCGCACGGTAGAGATCGCTCAATCAATGGGCGCTGTGGTTGTTCAGAATGCCTGGGTCAATTATGCTACCCAGTTCAACTTCGGTATTGCCAACACGCCTTTCAAGACGGATTGGCTCATGCGGATGGATGCCGATGAGTATGTACTGCCTGAATTATCCCATGAAATCACGCAGCGACTACCCACCCTGGCAGCTGATATATCGGGCATATATGTGAAACGTCGAGTTATGTTTTTTAATCGCTGGATGCGCCGTGGCGGGTATTATCCAATCTGGCTGCTACGGCTGTGGCGCCGTGGTCAGGGCCTTTGTGAAGAAATATGGATGGACGAGCACATTAAGCTGGCGGACCAACAGGGTTCACCTGCACAAACTGCTCATTTTCAGCATGATCTGGTAGACCACAACCTGAACAACCTGACCTGGTGGACTCAGAAACACAATCAATACGCAATTCGGGAAGCTATTGATTTGCTGAATATAAAGTATAACTTCGAAGATGCCAAACGAGTAACACCGAAGTTATTCGGATCTCAGGAGCAGCGCACGCGATTCCTGAAATTACAATATGCTTCGCTGCCTTTATTTACCCGGCCCTTTTTGTACTTTTTGTACAGGTACATTATCAGGCTAGGCTTCCTGGATGGTCGCCCGGGCCTGATGTGGCATTTTCTACAAGGGCTTTGGTATCGGTTCCTGGTCGATGCCAAACTATATGAAGTTTATCATACAGTCGGTCACGATAAGCAGGCAATCATCGACTATTTCCAATCAGAGTATGGCAAGAACCTCAAACCCGGCCGCCCCCATCCCGTCGGCTAGCGCAGCCTCTGCCGGCGAGGCATCTTCGGGTGCCAAGACCGATCTGGCCCGCTTTGACAACGACTGGTACAAGCCGGGTCCACGCTGGAAAATACTACTGTGGTTTCTGGCGAACTCAGTGTTTTTAAATAATTACCTACCCATACCCGTTGCGCTGAAAACCGCTATACTGAGGCTTTTCGGTGCTAAAATAGGCGTTGGTGTTGTCATTAAGCCGGCTGTCAATATCAAATACCCCTGGTTTCTGACAATCGGCAACCATGTATGGATCGGCGAGCAGGTATGGATCGATAATTTAAGTGAGGTTGTTATAGGTAATCATGCCTGTCTGTCGCAGGGGGCTTTGCTGCTTACAGGCAATCACGACTACCGGCGGGTTACGTTCGATCTGACAACCCGTCCCATCACTCTTGACGAAGGGGTATGGATCGGTGCCAGAGCGGTGGTTTGTGCCGGGGTCCACTGTCAGTCGCATGCTGTGCTGTCGGTAGGGTCGGTAGCCACCCGCTCACTCAGCGCCTATGGTATTTATCAGGGAAACCCGGCCGTTCTGGTCCGCCAACGAATTATTACTCCGTGAAAGTATCCATTATTACGGTTGTCTACAACGGCGCCGAACATATCCGGGATTGTATCGAGTCGATCCTGAACCAGACCTACGCTGACATCGAATACATCGTTGTCGACGGCCAGTCGACTGATGGTACCGTTGATATTGTTAAGTCATACGGCACGAGAATTGCGCGATTTATTTCAGAGCCGGATAAAGGGCTTTACGATGCCATGAACAAAGGAATTGGCCTGGCTACCGGCGACGTAATCGGCTTACTCAACGCGGATGACTTTTATCGGCACGATCGTGTTATCGACCATGTTGTGGCCACGTTTCAGCGTAGCGGCAGCGATGCTGTTTACGGAGACATGTTGTATGTTGATCGCAACGATACCAATCGGCTCAGGCGCTACTGGCGGTCGGGCTGGTACAGTCCAAACGCTTTTTTATGGGGCTGGATGCCGGGGCACTTGTCCTTTTTCGCCAAAAGGCAGCTCTATATACAGCATGGCCTGTTCCGGCTCGACCTGAAAAGTGCCGCTGACTACGAGCTGCTGCTGCGGTTCATTCATAAGAATAAAGCTAAACTGACCTATATGGATGAGGTAACCATTGTGATGCGGGACGGCGGAGTCAGCAACAAAAACGTTGGTAACCGACTGCGCGCCAATCGGGAAGACCAGCTAGCCTGGAAACTAAACGGACTTACCCCTTATTTTTTCACCCTTTGGCTGAAACCTCTGCGCAAGATAAGTCAGTACGTAACCCGACCCCCTCACCCGCCCGGTTCGCCTGTACACTAGTGACATAAGCCGTTTGATCAAATTTTTCTTGTGGTCTTAAATTAACAATTGATTTTTACGCTCCCTGCTGGGCCTGGTAGATATACACTCCTCTAACCAAAGAAGCAAAAAGGGGCTAGACAAACGGAGATACCAAACTCTGAATCACGCCATCACTAAACGACCAGCCTTATGAACATTGATTTATTTATTGCATACTTACAGCATAAGTTTGGAGAGGATATTTTCACACTTGGCCTGTATCAGTGCATATTATCCTTTTTAGTTGCCTGTTTCGTATCAGTCGTTTCCATCCCGGTAGTCATCAAGATTTCTGAGCTGAAGTCGCTGATGGAAAAACCGGGTGAACGTCGCTCTCACTCAACACCAACGCCCACCTTTGGCGGTATTGCTATCTACGCTGCCATCCTGATCGCCTATTTTCTCTGGCCCAGCATAGATCAGACCGATATATATCGTACCAACCTGTCCGTTGCCGGTATGACCATCCTGTTTTTCATCGGCATTAAAGACGATCTGGTTGGTATAGACCCGACCAAGAAGATTCTCTTTCAGGTAGTTGCAGCCATGATTCTGATCTTCTTTGGTGACCTGCGGGTAGATTACCTATATGGCATCATGGGATTTCACCACATCGCAGAACTAGTTGGTATCCTGCTGACCTGCTTCATTTTCATCGCCCTGACAAACGCTATCAACCTGATTGATGGGATCGATGGCCTAGCCGGGGGAATTGCGACAATTGCCAGTGCTACATTTGGCGGGTGGTTTCTGCTGACCAACCACTTTGCCATGGCCTGCATGGCCTTTACGCTATCGGGGGCGCTGATTGGCTTTCTGCGGTTCAACTTCTCGAAGACCAGCAAGATATTCATGGGTAACACCGGATCGCTGATCATAGGCTTCATGCTGGCTTTCTTCGCCGTTCGGTTTGTGAATCTAAACGCGTCGTTCCGCTACGAACCTACCGCTTTCTTCAACGCGCCAATCATTGCGATCGTCATTCTGATCGTTCCGATCTTCGATACGCTGCGGGTGTTTCTGGTACGTATTCTGGCCGGTCGTTCTCCGTTCTCGGCTGACCGGAACCACATGCACCATATCCTGCTTGACAATGGCCTTTCCCATGCCGGAGCAACCGCTGTGCTGTGTGGTATATCGTTCCTGAACACGGTCCTGTTTTTCCTGCTCCACCGCAACATATCCAATACCATGTCATTGCTGATTCTGATTGCGCTCTTCGGTATATACATGGTGGTTAGCTTCACGCTTAAAATGCGAGTGAAGTACGTTTCGACCCATCCCCGGCGTCGTAAAGCGGTTCTCCGCCGTGAGCTGCAAAACGGAATTGTTGGCAAACGTATCGTCGATTATCTGTAACAATATAATCTTCTTACAAGCATACCCTCCTCCAACATAAAACCCCTGGCCAGATGGCCAGGGGTTTTATGTTGGAGGAGATCGTAACCGTAAACAGGTGGTATCGGCCGCTTGTGATAAGTATGCATGTCACCAATAGTGTGAAAACAGAGTTGGTAGCATGGCGATATGTAATTGACGCATCAAGTTTTGCGTCTACGAAACCGTGAGGCCTGATGTCTGAATTTACTAGTTTGCCCGATCAATGCCCAAAGCGTTTGATAGCTCAACTAATAACTCATAAAAAAAGCACTTGACCATACAGACAAGTGCTTGATTTCAACGTGATCCCGTTTGGATTCGAACCAAAGACCGTCTGCTTAGAAGGCAGATGCTCTATCCAACTGAGCTACGGGACCGGATCTGATCCTGTGCGGGCATCGCCAAACTGATGAAGAGCAACCCGGTAGGCCAGATAATGCACAAAAGTACAGTGATCCGCCTGATTTTACAAAAACCGGTGGCTTTAATGGGCTGCTAATAGCCTATAACTATTCTCGTTAGTCGGCAAAAAATAGTATATGATAAAAGTCATATGATATACTAATAGTAATCAGTTCACAACAGGTTAAGTATACGCTGTTTTGTGTAAAAATACATCAGATGGACTACTGTATTGTCTACACGAGCTCGGTGACGTCGCTTCTGTCTTCTGCTGAGCTGGACAAGATCAGGCACCAGAGCCAGCTGAAAAACCAGTCACTAGACATAACCGGAATTCTTCTTTACTTCAATGGCTGCCTGATTGAAGTACTGGAAGGACCGGAAAAAGCGGTAAAAGAGCTGTTTAAAAAGATTAGCCATGATCCGAGACACAGCCAGCTTATCCAGCTAT
The DNA here is from genome assembly GCF_004138325.1 of Spirosoma sordidisoli. Classification (GTDB taxonomy): domain Bacteria; phylum Bacteroidota; class Bacteroidia; order Cytophagales; family Spirosomataceae; genus Spirosoma; species Spirosoma sordidisoli. The sequence goes on from NZ_SBLB01000001.1 coordinate 80,699, forward strand.
ACGAAAGTCCAATCAGACAACGATCGTTTCCGGGCTGGTTCATGGGTTATAAATCGTTATCATCCAGCGAGTTTGAGCAAATTCGGGCGATCATCCCTTTCGTCAACAATCCGGCTGCCGACATCGATGCCCGACAAGAGAACGTTATTATTACCCTAGTCCAGCTTTTTTATAAAAATAATTATCGGAATTAAGTTATATTGTTTTACCAATTCAATCGAATCCACCGTATGCCTCTTTCAAGAAACCCACTGATTTACGTAGTCGATGATGATCCAGACGAACATTATCTACTACAAAGCGTATTTACCAACAAATATGCTGCCTGTAATTTACGCTGCTTCAGCCATGGCCGCGAACTTCTCACCCAGTTGACCCACCAGCTCGACGGACATCTTCCCGATCTTATTCTGCTCGACCTCGATATGCCCGTACTGAACGGACATGAAGTATTACAGGTATTGAAAAACGATTCAGACTGGCAGGGTATTCCCGTGATTGTGCGCACCTCGTCGGTAAAGCTAGCCGATATAAACCGGTCTTATGAACTGGGCAGCCGTGCCTTTATCGTAAAAAACAGTAGTTACCGTCAACTGGCTGAATGGGTTAGCGATCTAAGCAATAACTGGCTTAACTAAAACATATCAATAATTTTATTCTAAACGTATATTTTAGTACTATCCGTAACTTATTAACTTAAGAGTAGCCCAGACCCGATGGTTTGGGCTTTTTTTCAAAATAAATATACTTTTTTCAAAACTTTATAATCCACACGTAGTTTGTCTCCGTATATACATGTCTATGAATGAAAAGACGTGATCTTCCGCGTTTTACGACTTGCTGTACCTGCCGCCCTGCTTTGCGCATTGCGGCTATTTTTTTGTATTGTTTACCTATAGGTTAGAAAGATTGGCAGGCATTTTGCTTGTGAATAAGTACCTATGTATCCAACAACTGTCCTGGAATTCCCCCATGCCAGCCCTTTTTGGGGCAGTGTGCTCTATGCATTCTACATCGTACAAACCGTAACTATTACGGATACTGATGACGCAGAGCCTTGTTTTTTTGTGTACAGTTTAAACTAGTTCAATATGAAAAAATAGCTACTTCATTCTATTCGATTTCGGGCCAGTTACCCAGCGCCTGTCTCGTTTTTAGCTCTTTGCTTTATCCAACTCTTCTGTTTAATTGAGCCTGTTGCAGGAACATTCTTATACCTGCAGCAGGCTCCTTATCGGTATAAGTCAACCGATTCTTTTGCCTGCTGAGGGCTACGACCTTCTGCACAGCGGTAATCAGGTACTTTGCACTGTCCGGCCAAGTTGCTTAGAACCCCAGATGGCGAAATAATCTGGTAAGCCTAACGTATGCTAGCCGCTTGTTGGGTTAGCATTTGCCGTATTACCAGGGTATACACAACTCGACTCGTCAATTGATCAATCTGGCAGACTGGCGGGTGGATTGGCTATAAGCTGTATGGCCCGGCAAACCGTTTCGGCTTTAACCCCCATTATGCGTATAGTATGGGTGGTGGGCTGAGCAACAATGGAGATCTGCGCCGGATCCAGCGTTGCATCGAGATCAGTAATCGTCTTTTGCAGCCTGGGAATAGTTCCTGAGTACTCTACTTCCAGAGGAACCAGAGTAGAAAAAACCGGACTACACATTGGGTTTGGATAGTCAAAGATCATTGTTGATGAGTGTTAACTGGCCTGTCATATATCTGGTACATCAGTGGAGTAAATCAACAGGTAGTCCGTTGCCAGACTACCTGTTGATTGTAACATACAGCATAACCTTTTCTATCGGCCGAGATCAGGCCAGATCGAATCGGCCAAGATTCATCACTTTAGCCCACGCTGCGACAAAATCCCGCACAAACTTTTCCTGCGCGTCTCCGCAGCCATACACTTCAGCAATAGCGCGGAGTTCTGAGTTCGACCCGAAGATCAGATCAACCCGGGTTCCGGTCCACTTGCGCTCGCCCGTTCTACGATCACGTCCCTCAAAAACGTTTTGGGTTTCGGAGGTTGCTCTCCAGGTTGTTCCCATGTCGAGCAAATTGACAAAAAAGTCGTTGGTGAGCACCCCGGGCCGGTTGGTAAATACGCCATGCCGCGACTGATCAAAGTTTGTGTCCAGCACCCGCATACCGCCAATCAGCACCGTCAATTGCGGAACGGTCAGCGTCAGTAACTGAGCTTTGTCAATCAGCATGTCTTCGGCCGCCGACTTATGACTGGGGTTCAGGTAATTGCGGAACCCATCGGCACCTGGCTCGAGCGCATCGAACGATTCTACATCCGTTTGCTCCTGTGAGGCATCCGCGCGGCCCGGTGTGAACGGCACTGTAATGTCAACGCCGGCACTCTTAGCCGCCAGCTCAATACCAACGCATCCACCCAGCACGATCAGATCGGCCATCGATATTTTTGTATCGCCAGCCTGCGCGTTGTTAAATTCCTGCTGGATGCCCTCAAGAGTTTTCAGAACAGCCGCCAGCTGAACCGGGTTATTGACTGTCCAGTCTTTCTGAGGTGCCAGCCGAACCCGTGCCCCATTGGTACCCCCGCGTTTGTCGGAATCGCGGTAGGTAGACGCCGAAGCCCAGGCTGTTGAAACCAGCTGCGATATGGTCAGGCCCGACGCCAGGATCTTACCTTTCAACTCGGCAATGTCCTGATCGTTGACCAGGGGGTGCGTAACGGCAGGAACCGGATCTTGCCAGATCAGCACCTCGGTTGGCACTTCTGGTCCCAGATAACGCTCTATCGGCCCCATATCACGGTGGGTCAGCTTGAACCACGCCCGCGCGAATGCGTCGGCGAACTCGTCTGGATTTTCATGGAAGCGTCTTGAAATCTTTTCGTAGGCGGGGTCCACCTTCAGCGCCAAATCTGTCGTAAGCATGAAGGGGGCATGCCGGATCGACGGGTCGTGTGCGTCGGGGATCGTACCCGCACCTGCCCCGTTTTTTGGCCGCCACTGGTGGGCTCCACCCGGGCTCTTGGTCAGTTCCCAGTCGAAGCCGAACAGGTTATCGAAATACTCGTTGCCCCATTTCGTGGGGGTTGTAGTCCACGCCCCTTCGAGCCCACTGGTTATGGTGTGTGCCCCATGACCGGTGCCAAATGAGTTTTTCCAACCCAGGCTTAGCTCTTCAATGCTTGCGCCGGCGGGTTCAGAACCAACGTATTCGCTCGGACTGGCCGCTCCGTGGGTTTTACCAAACGTGTGCCCGCCTGCTATCAGCGCAACGGTTTCTTCGTCGTTCATGGCCATCCGACCAAACGTCTCACGGATGTCGTAGGCCGCGGCAAGCGGATCAGGGTTGCCCTGGGGTCCTTCGGGGTTCACATAGATGAGCCCCATGTGAGATGCGCCAAGGGGTTGCTCGAGTTTACGTTCCGGACCACTGGGGTACCGTACGTTATCGCCCATCCATTCGGTTTCAGATCCCCAGTAAATATCCTCTTCCGGTTCCCAGACATCTTCGCGCCCGCCACCAAAGCCGAACGTTTTGAATCCCATCGACTCCAGCGCGCAGTTACCGGCCAGGATCATCAGGTCAGCCCAGGAAATTTTCCGACCGTATTTCTGTTTGATCGGCCACAGCAGCAGACGAGCCTTGTCGAGGTTCGCATTGTCGGGCCAGCTGTTGAGGGGAGCAAAACGCTGGGCCCCGGAACTGCTCCCTCCGCGGCCATCGCCAATGCGGTAGGTACCGGCACTATGCCACGCCATCCGGATGAAGAAAGGCCCGTAGTGACCGTAGTCCGCTGGCCACCAGTCCTGCGAGGTAGTCATCAACTCAACTATATCCTGCTTGACCGCAGCCAGATCCAGCGACTTGAACGCTTCGGCGTAGTTGAAACCTTCGTCCATCGGATCGGTCAGAGACGAATGCTGCCGTAGTATGTTCAGCCGTAACTGATTTGGCCACCAGTCGCGGTTTCTCGTTCCACCACCAGCGCTCTTATTCAGTTCTCCATTCAGAAAAGGGCATTTGCCTACTGTATTGACGTGGCTTTCATCGTTGACGTCCAGCGCAGTTGTCTCAGGACTTCCGTTGTTTCCCATTATGATAGTGTTTAGTGGTTTTACGAATCAAATTTACATGAACCTTTATATAGTACCAATCTATTGTTTTTATACTGACATAGAGTAAATCTATAACGAAGATCTAACTGACACGCGGTTTGCCAACAAGCTGGTGTTTGGGAGATGGCGCTTCCAGCAAGAACGCCTGTTTCGATTGGCACCATCAACAAGGGGCTATTTGCTACCCATAAAAGGCCGGTGAAAAAGGGAAAAAGAAAACCTGCTCAGATTGTGCGAATTAGCTCCATGGACAAGTACATCACTCGTGAGACATCTCCAATATCGGTCAGCAGCCTTATGTCATCCAGCAGAATAAAGACAACTACGGGCCGTGTCCGAAGCTGTTGTATGAGAATAAGCTGGTGGGGAACGAACCCAGAGCCACCCACGACCACAGCAGCCGCTGGCGCTGGTATACCGGCGCGAATAGCCTGGTCGATGTGGAAGGCGTTTTGAGACGTTTAACAGGCAACACCGTTAAGGTGACCAAGCGCATCAACCTGACGGCCGCATACCTGTAGCCACTTTCATTTAGACGAAAGGAGCAAATCACAGAGGTCTATTAACTGTCCAGTTCCCTGAAAGCAGAACTGGACTTAAGCCAAAACAGCATTCTCACAGGTGCAAAAGAAAACTGACCACTGATCTGGGAGAAGTATAAGGATTGAACGCCCATCGGCAGCACGAGCTAAATTGTACACTGCAGATATGCTGCTTTATATAACTCACATTGTGTTATTCGATTAAAAGCAGTATAACAATCGCTGCTTTACGAAGCTGTTCTTAAAAACATATAAAACTGCTAGAAGCTATGCCCTATTGATAGACCTAAAGAGGGACTAAAAATTCGGCTATTGCCAATTAACCGTATCAAGGGAGTAAAACCAGCTCGTAACATAATCCCTCCTGTCAGCTTCTGATAACGGTAACCTAATCGTGGAACAGCAAATAAAGAGGTTTTTCTCTCAAAGCTCGAAAGACCTAACTCATTATTCCTTCCACTCGCACCAGTTAATCCTAAACCAAAGTCACCATGATGATCACCCTTCCCTGTCAACATAAGTAACTCACCTATAAGAGCTATTGTAGCGGGTCTCTCTCCAAAGTAAGAAGTACCTACTCTCAATCCATAAGCCTGTTTTTCCTTTTGAAGTAAGAGACGTTCATAGTTAATCGAATAAAGCGCACCAGACCCCAGAATCTCTAGATAGACAGTGTTACGAGCCGTTAACGATTTGACTTTCTGTGCTTGAGAACACAGGCTATAAACTGACAGGATAAAAGTTAAAATTACAGGAGCTTTCATGGAAGGAAAAGACAGTTTTCATCCGTAACGTATATGAATATATCTTCTACATAAGTGAAAAATAAAGTATACTAAGCGGCAGCCTCTGTCAATACTATACCATTGATCTTTAATATAAGTGTACGCTTGAAACTGTTATATAAGTTAATTTATATTCAAAAGCCTAAATGCAGTAAAACTTTCTGTTTATTCTGAACACCCCAGACACGATAGACCACGCAAAGGGTGATTGAGGCCGCAACCAAACACGCTGCTGGTTGTGTAGTTACTCGTTTTCAGTACCAGGCTTCGTACCATTCTTCTATGCCAATTGCTGCCAAAAAACTGCCAATACGTATGGCTGAAAAAGAAAAACCGCCCAAATCTTGCGAAATGGACGGTTTTTAGTGTCGGGGTGGCAGGATTCGAACCTACGACCTCCTGCTCCCAAAGCAGGCGCGATACCGGGCTACGCTACACCCCGAGTTGTTAATTTCTAGTAAGCCGTAGCAATCATACTAGAAAGGCACGCTACTGTTTTCTGCGGAGAGAGAGGGATTCGCAAAACTGGCCTTTTTACGGCCTGAAACAAGAATTTCTTTTTTCAGGGAATGAAACCGGGAATGCCCCTTTCTTTCGACATCACAAAGGTACCCTTTTTTCTATATTGATCAAACGGTCAAGTTAAAAAGTTTGCAATCGTTTGATGAGTGGCATCGCGTCGCCCCAGTACGTCTCGGTGTTGGACGCGAAATAAACCGCTTTGTCATACCCGGTATCCGTGCTGTTGTTGCCCTGCCGAATATCCAGCAGCGGATGCTGGTGGTACACACCCTCCCAGCCCGTATTGATCCCCAGCTCGAAATCGCCTTTGAACGTGCCGTTCCGGTACGACGCTAAGTTCTGACGGGCTTCACTGAGCAAATGGCTGCACCGGCCCCCGGCTCCGGATTGCAGCGTCCTGGTACCGTTGGGGTCCGACGCCCAGAAGCCTAATTGCTGCGGCACGGGCCGGACGTCGATATGCCTTACGTGCGTATAGAAATAGACTTTATCGTGTCGTATCATGGCCCGGCTCATGGTGTCTAGGTACGTGTGGGGGTATAAAATGTCGTGTTCCAGGGTCAGCACATTGGCGTCGGGCGGAATGACTTCAAGCCCGGCAATCATCTGCTCATAGATCGCGGGGTGCCAGTGGGTGTCGGTCGGCCGGCAGTGTACCTGTACGGCGTCAAGCGGTATCCGCCCATCCTCGTGCCAGCCGACCACCACCAACCGGTCCTCACGCAGTCCCATTGCGTTGATATGGGCCAGCACCCGGTTCAGCACAGCGTCCGCAATCTTGTGGTGGGTGTACAACATGCCCCAGGTTTCGCGCTCGGCCGGAGCCAGATTCCAGACGGTCGGCCAGAGCCGTTCGATACAGAACGGGTAGAGCTCACCCGCTCCCAGCACTTTCCACATCTGCCAGTAAAATGCATCGCTGCGGGACTGGATCGTGGCCCGGCTCACCACGTACTGCGAGCCGGCGCAAAAGCCGATGGGATAAACGGGCTCCACGTTGATCATGGCTTGTACCGTGGTCAGGGGCAGGCCGGGGTGGTTGGGCTCACCGTTGGCCTGGCACGTATACCAGCCGCCCAAGATATGCTCGGTATCGGTTTTGAAACACGACCAGAACAGCGAGTGCTGGATATGGGCAAACGGGTTGCCGGTGACAAACGCGGTTAAATCGGACAACGTGTTATACCGGGCGATGCAGTGGCGGATCACGACGCCGTGGTGGCTCGTTTCTTCGGTCGGCTGCACGTCGGCTCCCGGATACTCGGTCAGTGTCCGGCTGTATACAGTGATCTGCCAGCCGGCCGGTACTGCACTCAGCCAGTCGAGTGATTCGGTGGTATGGGCAACAACAAGTTCGCGGGTCATAGGAATGTGGGTTGAAAGAAACCCCCGGCCCAATGCGCCGGGGATTTGCAGCATTACCACTCAATGGTTTTAATAATCTTTTTACCTTATATCAGGATATATATTTCACCTGCTTGCGGTTCTTGCCTTTTCCCCGGTAGCCGATGTGTACCCATTCGGGTTTGTCTTTAGTGCCATACTCCCACAGCAACTGGTCGAAATCCACCTGGCTTTTGACGTGCGCAAAGAGCGTTTTGTTGGTCAGTTCGCGACCGGCCCCGTCCATGTCAATGTCGATAGCGTTGCCATTTGGGTGATCAGACGTGCTCGACCCACCCACCGCACTGTTCAGGGCCGGAGTCCGAAAAAAGCTGCTGACGGGCAGTTTGTAGCCAAAGTGGTCGCAGAGCGGGGCGTACACGTTGTCGTATAACCGCTTCATGTTGTTATACTGCGCCTGGGTTGGTGTATTGTCTATGCCCAGCCGGATGGCAGTGGTGGACTTAATGGCTTCGGCATACGTCAGCCACTTGCCAAAGTCGGGGTAGGTTTTTTTTGCCATAGCTGTTTAGCGGCCAATGGTGATGTAGGAGAAGCGGTAAGTCGTGCTCCCGCTGGGTGCGGTGGTTGTTGCGACAGAAAAGCCGGTCGTGGATTCACTTGTCGTGAATGCGGGCAGCGAGGTGCCCTGCGCTCCAGACACAACGACGATGGGCGCATTGGTCACATAGGCCGTGGGAAATGTAAGCGTGGCCAACGTGCCCGCTCCCGGCGCAGAACCTGTGACGACAGTAATTATCCCAGCCGTAGCCGTTCCTACGATTGATACGGTTGGCCCCGTACCGGCCCCGGCCCCAGCGGCTACCGTGGGCGCAGCTCCTGCGCCATAGACCGCACTGGTAGACAGCGAGCCGGCGAGTTGTGCAATATCCCGCCCATTGTCCGTTTGCGTGCCAATCAAAACTCGGTTGGTGGGCGTTGTTGTCATAGTAATCACGCCCATATTGTACAGGCGCGTGAACCCATGCGTCCAGCCTGAGAGATTCTTGGATGCCTGACCGATTGACAGCACCCCTGTTCCACCGCCCAGCGTGCCCGTGATATATCTCAGGCCGACCGTCGCATCGTTTGAACGGGCCGTGCCCAGTTTCAACTCAAAGCGGGTTTGAGCGGCATCTGTCGTATATAGGAATGTTTCGTTAGGATCAGACGACTGAAACCAGTGTCCCGACGCCTGGCCCGCTGTAATGAATCGCACACCGATACCATCGGTGTGCGAGAACGATACCGTACCTGACAGCGTAGGGCTTACCGCCTGCGCCATTTCCCGCCAGCCCGTGTTTCCTGTAACACCGGACCCTTTGTAGAAAAACCGACCCGTTCCGGCGGTGATGTCTCGGTAAATAGCTCCTACGGGAGCGGCTATAACGCCTATAGGGCTTCCTGTTCCGGCGTAATCGTAACCAGCGAGGCTCAAGTCGGCCCATACGCCCGGTGTTCCCGCTGTGATACAGACCCACCCACTGACCGCTCCGGGCGCGGGATTACTGTTCAGCACCCGGTCGCCCAGCCGCCACGTGCCGGTCGTCGGGGCCGATGTTCCATCATGGCTCCGCAGGGTCTGGCGCAACACGACGGATGGGCTGAGCTGGTAGGGCGTCTGCACAGCGGCATCAATTTCGTTGCCGTCTATAAACGTCTTACCGTCTATCTCATCGGTGTATATCCCGTACCGATAGTTCCCTCTAATGTGATTGCTGCGAAGCGACAGGTTTGTACACAGTGACTGGCCCACGAACGACAAGTACTGACCAACCGCGCTGAACGCCCCAGAGCCCCTTGTGCCGGTGAACTGAAACGTATTCCTGTTAATATTCACATCGTCCAACGGCCCGCGACTGATATACCCTGTGGTGCTGACGACCGCCCCTCCTGATTGGTAGTGCGTGGCTGACGTGTAGTCGGCTGAGCGCAGGAAGTGGTTACCTTCGATATAGACTTGGTTGCCTTCCACCACAATGGCCTGGATTGGGGTCATCACCGAGTCGCTGATAAACTGATTGTTGGTAATGAAAATCTTTCTGCTGAGGGCTGCCGACTTGACGCCAGGCGTCACATGCGCCCCGCGAAGCATGATGACCGATTCTGTGAATTCCAGGTTGACAAATTTGTTATTGGATATTGTCCAGTTCTCAATAACGTCGTTGTAAGTGGACTGGATAGCGGATGGGGGGTCGGCAGCATTCCAGCTACTCAGGCCCGTTCCGGTAACTTGGTTGCCCTGAATCAGCACGTCGCGGTTCACGAACGCAACCCCGCCGTCAGCACCCGTCAGGGCAATGAATTTGGGATTGTTGGTAGAGATATTATTCAGGAACGATACCCCCCTGATTTTGGATGTCTCAAACGCGTAGGCACTTTGGTTGGTGATGACATTTTTGCTAACAACGATTCCTTGCGAGGTCGATATACCGATACCGCGTGTGCCTGTGTTAATCGTGTTTCCCGATACGACACCCCGAGTGACACCGTGGTACTCGATGGGTATCGGTCCGGCCGCCCCGGCGCCTGCCCGACAATTAACGATTGTATTGTTAGTGACCTGACAGTCGAAATACACGTCGAACCGCAGGTCGTTAATATTCAAGTTGTCTTCCAATCCGATGATATTCCCCCCACAATCATCGAATTTATTATGGTCAACTAAAACATCGCTGCGGCCTTTTGAGGTGCCGCGTACGCTGATCGCGTTCGTACCGGACAGGAACTTGCAAAACGTAATCTGTAACCCACTGAACGGTGCCGATGTCCAGTGATACACAAACGGGTTGATGCCGTTTTTAAAGTTTACGTGATCGATCACCAGACTATTCACACTAGTCGAATACGACTTAATGGCCGAGACGGGCGTGGTATTGAGTGATAGATCGAGCGTCAGGTTCTCGATCGTAATGGAATCCTGACTAGCGTTTAGCCAGCCCGTTACCTGGTCTGGCTGTTCGAGGTTGGGGCTTGACTGACCCACAACGCCAGGATGGAGTACGAGCGTCGTTTTGCCCGCTACCCCCCCGATGCGACACCCGCGCGGAATCGTAATCTGTCGGAAACAGAAACGACCTTCGGGCACATTGAGCGACTTGACCGACGTTAGCGCGGAGACCAGCAGCGCGGTATTGTCGGCTCCGTCGCCCGCTACGGGTGCCCACCACTCAAAGCGGGCCGGGCCGCGAAACTGCCGCACCCAGACGCCCCCGCCTGATGCCGGAAAGACGCACCCGCCATCCGGGGTGCCGGATGGCATATAACAGAAATTACCGCCCCGCACCCCGTCGCGTACGTGGACCGCCAGGCCCGAGCTACCCGTTGTAGCTGTTAAACTAGGGATGTCCGCGACATGGACCACACGCTGTATTAATGCAGCCGGTACTGAGGACAAGACTTCGAGTTGGGACTGAACCAGGTTAAGGTCGTTGCGTAATGCAGGGTCGTTGGTTGCCGTACCGCTTACGGGTGGCCGAATAACTAGCTGCGCTAAGGTACTCGTACTAAGTAATGTTGCGTAGACCAAAAAAAGCCAAAGTCGAAGCATGTTATTGACGTTTAAAGATTAGAACTCGTACGGTCGTTCCGGTTGCGTTCACCACTAGACTGGACAGCGGGGTTAGTTTGTTGCTGGACAAATCAAGCTCGGTACTAAATAGCCGCTGTTCGCCGGGATTCAGCGTGTACACAAACCCACCATAGGTCAGTGTCGCCGTTTGCCCACCCAAGTTTTCCGTTATGTACTTGAAAGCCCCGGTCGCCGGCACGGTATTACCGCTGGTGGTGTAATCCACCGTCGCGTTGAGTACCGAGCCAACCGTGGTAAAGTTGCCTATCGTGGTTCGCCAGCTATTGAGCGCGTCGGCATAGGTCAGGCCGTAGGGCTGGCCGTCGCGGTTCAAAAACGTGTCGTAGGTCGCGTAGCGCACCGGCTCACCCGACACCGTGAGTGTTGCGGTACCGGGGTAGAGTACGACGCTTACATCCCTGGCGTCGCGGAACCGGACAAACGTACCCTGGGCGTCGCCAATCGCGTATTGAGAACCAACCGGATAGATCCGGAACTGGGCCAAGGCTCCCTGTGTACCCAGCAGGAGCAGAATGAGAATCTTGATTTGCATCAGTACGTTTGTTTAGCCATCATTAACGAATCAAAATGGTACGTTGAGTCCAGGTACGATGTGGGCCGAACGGGCGGCAGGCTGCTGGGTAGCTTAAACTCCTTCCGCGCCGGGGGCTGTATCTTGGGAATAGGGGTTTGCAGCCGCTCACGGACGCTTTTTTCTATCGCGTTCAACGCCCGCATCGTGGCCTTCGTCCGGCTCAGCTCCTGGCTGTTGCGGGCTTTGTTCGCCTGCTCCAGTTGCCGCAGCACGAGCTGCATTTCCTGTTTCTGCACCAGTAGCTGCTCCAGAAACAAACTGTCCTGGTGGCGTTTCAACGCCAGAGCAGCCAGTTTCGCCGTGCTGTCCTGCACCACGGCCTGCCGGGTCGCGGCTATCGAAATGGTTTGTTTCGTTTCAATCTTGTTGACGTTGCTGTACAGTACGCCGGTCGCAAAAATCAGGGCGATTACACCCAGCACCCACTTCTGCCACCGCTCCATTTGCGCCGTGAATAGCGCAACTTCCCGCCAGGGAATGACCTGGTTCTCGACCGATAACACTTGCTCAATCGTGGTGTCGTACTGAGTCCGTAGCTGATATAAGTACCGCAGGTACAGACTGGCCCGGCTCCAGACCGTCCAGGCCCAAGCCGTGTACAGAATCGGCCGGTTCACGTCGGCCCAGCTCGGATGCCGGGTCGTGGCCGTGATCACGTCGATGTATATCTGCATGACGACGCCCAGCAGCAGCAGCACGAACGCTCCCCTGTACACACGCCCTTTGTGCATGGAGAAGAAAAAGTTGATCACCAGGCCGGGGGCAGCAACCGCCAGGGCCAGGGTTTCCCACCAGTCGAAAATGACCTGCGCCAGTTCGGGGAAAGCGTTATACGTTGTTGGTTCCATCGTTACCGGGTTTACTAATATTGCGCCACTTGCTATACGCCTGGGCCAATGTGTCAAACAGGTTCAGTGCCTGATCCGGGTTTCCCTTTATCCTGGTCAGAATAGCCGCGACCACGCTCATAATAGCCCAGCCTGCGAAGCTGACAATGGCATAGACCGATTCAACCGGCCAGTCTGGCATCCACTTGCGCTGCACGGTGGCAGCGGCATAGTGGCTAACAAAAAAGCTGACGGCGATCTGCGAGAAACCACCCCGCCAGCCGGTTGGCGGGAAAAAAATCAGGGCGATAGACCCCCCGATGAGTTTGGCGAAAAACTGCCCGACTTCGGGTGGCATCCCGGCAAACAAGCCGAAAAAGTATTGCCAGAAACTCATAGGGTTGGTTGATGGGGTATTGCGCTCAATGCGCCGAATAGCTTTCGACTCGTTTCAAGACCTTTTCCACTTTCCGTCGCTTGCACCAGCCCTTCATCGCGCTCCTGACGTCGGTGACGAACGAGTCGAAATAAGCCTGGCGCGTGACCAGCGAGTCGTAGCGGGGTCTGATCCGGCTCAACTCAGCGAGTTGCCGGTAGATTTCTTCCTCGCGCTGCCGGGGCGTTAGCGTTGTGGCGGTAGGCGCGGTTGACTGAGAGTAAACTGTCAATGGCATTGTGCAGCACAGCACTATCCAGACGAGTAGCGGCCAGCGAGTCGGCCAGTGAGTTTTTTTTCTCGGTTTCATGGTTGGCTTCAACTTTAGTAGTGGCGGTTCGGATCGTCTCGAACTGGGTCTGTGACAGAGCCAGTAGCGAGTCGTGCCGGGGTTGCAGGTAGTCCAGTTGATTCTGCTTGCGGCCGCTGACGTAGAGCGACAGAATCAGCCCCACCAGCAGCAGCAGCACCAGAATAAACGGGTTGCGGTATACATACAGAAAGCCGTCTCGCAGGACTGCGCCCGCTTTGGTGACAATAGGTTTTAGAAAGGCGATAAACATACGCAATATGGTTTAAATATTGTTATTAACTTATTTCGAGCACGGCTTCTTTGGTCTGGATGGACGTGCTGGTGGACAGCGACACGAACTGAGCCGTTACCCGCAGCGTCTGGGCCGTTGTGGTATCCACCGTCCAGTCCGCGTCGGCCGTAATGCAACTGGTGTTGTACTGACCAACGACGCTGACGTACTGAGCACTCATGCTGTTCACGTTGCTGATCCGCACATCGAGTACCAGCGGTTTGCTACCACTGGCCAGCAGGGCTACGGCCGTGAACACGGTTAAGCTACTGCTACCCAGATACACCTTTATCGTGACGGCCGGGGGCAACAGACCCGTGGTTAGCCGACCCACGTAATGCAGGGCCAGCGTTTTCTCCAGGCCCAACTTGCCGGCCGGGATGGAAGCCGAGAAAAGATCGGTTTCAGCCGTTGAGTTGCTGATGGCCGAGACAACATCCACACTGGACATGGACATGCCTCGGCTGGTTTCTCTGCGATTTGGCATTAGATAATCGTTAAGGTACCTCTGTTGGCGACAATAGAAAACTCGTTAGCGGCAATCTTCTCCACTACCACGGTGTCGTACCGGGACTGTGACTGAACGTAGCCACCGGTCCCCGTCGTGGTGTCGGACGCGCCGTGAATGACCTGACCTGCGTTCTGCGCCAGCCGCCAGCCGCCCGTTCCCATGCCCCGGATAGATACCTGTTCCCCAACCTGAATAGCAGAGTCAGCGGGTAGTGTTATGGTAATTAGCGACGAGCTGTTGGCTACGTATTTTGTGTTGGGGCTTCCCGTGGCTGAGCTTGTTAAAACAACAACAGGCGTCACGACAGCGACCTTATTTCCTTTGGTTTTCAGACTATCCTGCCCGGCCTCCAAGATTGGCAACGTGGTAGAGGAGTCGTAGATTAAGGTACCTGTGGGTGTAGTAGAGGTAAACGTTAGGGCTGAGACAGGTGTTGCCTGTGTGGTTTTTACGTAAAAAACCCCAACCTCCATAAAGCTGTCAACAACAATATAAAGTGTTGTGGATGCGTCAGCGTTTCTGTAAGCGACCACCTTTCCGGGAGACGAATTGTCGCCCTGACAAACCGCGCTGGCTATAAACGCATCGCGTTGACCTACGTTAAGGGTCAACACCTTTTTGGCGTTACTCGAATAGCCCCCCAGTGACACGATCAACAAACTGCCATCATAGCTGGCCCCAGACGACCCTGGTAGCGAGAGGATCGGGGCGTACTGCACACCAGAAGCAGCCGTTACGGCGGACAGCTTTAGGTCAGACGTACCTAACGCGCCAATATTGGTTCTGGCCTGCGCCTTCTGTCCGCTTGATAAGGACTGACTGGCTCCGTAGGAAACCAGATTTGTGCCGTCACCGTTGGGCAAAATGTCGGGCAACGCTTGTCGTTTCTGCACATTGCCAAACACCTTATGGTTTGTAACCGAAGCGGTTAAGTTATGTGCTCGGGTATAAGGCAAATTGAGACTGGGGAATGAATCAATAATGTTGTCGGTGGACAAGAAGCCGTTTACGTTGTTGGCGTAGATAGCATCCCCTTTTGTTTTAAGTATGTTGTCGGTTATAAAAACGTTTTCAAGCGTACCGCCATCGCCGTTAAGGGCAATGTTTACGTTGGTTGGATTAGTCGAATAATCAACGATCTGGTTTTGCGAAATCAGCACGTCATAAAACTGACTACCGGCCCCCATTTGTAAAATGATTCCGTAAGACGTGTAAGACTCAATACTGTTTTGCTGAATAAACAAATCAACGGTTTGCGCCCCAGGAGCTAAACTCATATTGAAGGCAACGCCATTTTCCACGCCGTCAAGGGGCAGGAATTTATTCTTGTACACCATTAATCCACCCGATGACTTATAAAAAATAGACGCCAGGCTGTTGCCACGGAACTTGTTCTTTTCTATAATGCTATCCCCGCCGTCCGGGTGTGGCTGATTTTCCACCCACACACCGTACTGCCCAGCCAGAAACCGATTGTTTTTGATGGTTTGAAACGCGGCATTGTGCAGGTGAATGCTTTGCTGGCAGTTCAGAAAAAAGCAGTTGTCGATAATTGAGTAGCTGTTGCCGCCCGTCACGTACAAGCCTCCTGTGTTGAGCCCGTACGTGGGTGGCGACACCATAAAGACATCGCGCAGACAGGTCTGATTCAGGGTGTCGATCACAAAACAGTACGCGTCGTCCTCGGCTAGTGCAAAGATGCTTCGATTGCTGTCACCAAAAATAGTCAGACTGTTATTGATCAGTACATTGGCAACCCGTATGTCTGGTCCACTTGGCACGTATAGGCTTCGGCCCGTGGCGATACAGTAATTGACCGCTTTCTGAACCTGGCTTGTCGCGTTTTGGCCTGACGGCACTTTCACATAATCGCGCAGATTTACGGCACGATCTACACGGGCTCGCCAGGCCCCGCCCCCTTTGCCTGGCGCAGCTACGGTCAATACGCCATCTGCTCCACTACCCGTTGGGTCGTAGTCAAATGAACGCCCCGCAGCTATAGTAGCCCGGTTTTTTAAGCCCTGATAAGCCTCCAGTGCTGTTTCATCCAGAATAAAATCCTGCTTCCCTTTAGCTACTTTAGCCAGCTCCCGAAAACCAGCGGACACTCGTGTTTCAAGGCTCATTACGCTGCGAGTTCAGTGTTGATAATAGCGACAAAATCTGTATCGGGGTTGCCGATTTCCGTACTCCCGTACTTGGCGTTCCAAGTTGCTTTTTCTAAAGCGGTTGTGTACAGGTTGACAACACCCTGCGGTACGGCATCCGACGAACCGGGGCTGGGTGAAATCTCGGTGTACGAACTGCCGCCCCACCGCCACGCTTTGTTGGTGTCCAGCGCGACGTAAATCTTACTGTTGGAGCCGGTAGCCGGAAATTCAGCCAGGCTGTTACGCTCTATCACTTCGTCCACGAACGACGGAAGCTGGGCGGACGGCACCTTGCCGGTGCTGTCCAGCGACGCGACGCCGTTAATCGCGCCTTTCTGCGCCTGAATCTGGTTGGCAACCGCATCGGCAAAGTCGATGATGGTACTGGCGGACTGCGTACCGGTGTGGGTGGACCGGTTGCGGTACTGCTCAATTTTACTGCTGGAATACGTCGAGCTGCTGGACGACGCGTTGTCGTTGATGCCCACGGCATTGGCTATCGACTGCTTGACCTCGTTGATCGCAGCGACCAGATTGGTTTTGTTGGTCGTGGCCAGGTCGCTCAACTTACCGGTCCTTGCGATAATCTCTTGGGCAATGCGTCGAAACGCGGCACTTAGTCGTTGTTCTAAAGTCATGGCGGTTGTTGTGTAATACTTACTTGCTCAATTCGTTTTCAAAAATTTCGATGTAGTCAACGTCTTGTATCGGGTTGTTGCTGATCGTGCCCAGCGACGTCCAGACACTGGCGGTGGTGACCCGGTATTGCAACTCGTCTCCCTGCCGGCGCAGCTCGATACCCGAGAGATTCGGGGCTTGATACGACGGGTAGCCGGTGACAGGGGGCGGGCTGGTCGGGCCGCAGCCGCAGGAGCTGGGTGGGGTGAGGTGAACGGTGTCACCCAACCCCTCTATCCCTAGCCCTTGTAACTGCTCGGGCGACAACTGCCCTAGTAACTCATACGGATTGTAGCAACTCATGCGTTCTGGTTGGGGTTAATGCCGGCCGGTGGCGCGACGTTAGCTGTATTGATCCACTCGACCCGCCAAAGCTCGCCAGCCGGAGCCGGGTCGTCCTGCCGCTCGGTGCCGAAGTCGATGTAGCGTTGGAAGCTGACTTTGTTGACCACGCCCCGCCACTCACCGTTACCCGACAGCGGAACCTCAATCGTGCGCATCTGACCGTCGCTGTTGACCGGGAACTCGACAAAAATGGGCAGGCCGTAGGGCGACATGTCGTGCCGCCAGAACAGGAGCCTGAACTTGTTCAGTGGACCGGCGTACGCCATGCGGATAAACACGCTGCCGATACTCGACGCCGGCAAGCTCAGCCGCTGGGACGAGATACTGGCCTGCTTAAGCGTAGGTACAATGGTCCAGCCCGATTGCGGGAAAGGTACCCCGCCGTCCGTTGCTTTGTTGCGAATCCAGCGGCCTCGGTCCAGGCTATAGGCGAAGTTCGTGGCCAGTGTACGCGGCCAGTTCTGCTCCATTGCGTACTGACGCATTTCATCGACGTGCCCGGTCAGGATATGGTACTCGTTGTACAGCACCTGGTTCCAGTCGATGTGAAGCTGCGGTTGCCACGCGACGTACGGGCTGGCTTCGGCAAACTCGCCGTCACCGCAGTCCGGGCACTGGCGTTTACGCGTCACCTCGTACAAACCTGGACCGGCGACGCCCACGCCCCGGTTGTTGTTGTTGACCCTGGCAATCCAGGGCTCAGTGATCGCAAACGGGATCTGCTCACTCTGCGAGTTGGTCCTTGTAATCGGCTGGTTGGCGTAGGGCTGACCGCCTTCGTAATAGACCGCGTGCTGAAATTCTTCGTTGGCGTAGACGCACGGCATTTCCTGGCCGTACGCGTCGTAGATGCCCTTGTCGTCGGTCCGGTTGTTGATCATGCGCTCATACACCCGACAGGCTGCTTTGCCCGGCACCAGCACGAACCAGCGTTCGAGAATAACGTCCGTCACCTCGTTGCGCACCGGCCAGTTGACCAGTTGCGATTTGATGTAGAGCCGGTTCTCGTCCCAGGCCACGGCCAGAATAGGCGACGGGTTCCAGAACGCGTCACCGGCTGTAATCGGGTCGTTCCCCGTACCCCCGCCTTCGGGGTCGAGTTTACCCAGTGGCGTTGCCCAGAAGCTGAACTCGGCGTTGGGGTTGGGGCTGGTGCGGCCACCCCGGTAATACGCCGACTGCAACTGACGACCGCCGTTGTCAGCGTTGTTCACAATGTTTTTGGTTGGCTCCGGCCCTTTGAGGTCGTAGACCTCGCAGACCGCACCCCCGCTCCGCTCCCAGAACCCGACCATGATAAAGCCGTTGCTGATCCGGATCTTGCGGCCGACGATCCCACCAATCCGCTCGTAAGGCCGGGTGTCGGTGATCGGCCACACGTTCTGGTTCGTGGTTAAAATCGGGTAGTCAAAATTGGTTGTGACCGGGGGCGGTGCGTAGGTCGGTGTCCCGGTGCCCGTGCCGCTGTTGCCGCCCGTCGAACCCGTACCCGTTCCGGTACTCGTCGCGGTAGGTGTCGGCGTACCCGTGCCGCTGGTCACGCTCATTGCCGCCCAGAGCCGATCTGCTATCGTCTGATGGACGGGATCAGTGGGGTGGTTGGCGTAGCCATCGGTAGACCCCGGTATGCCCGAGAGGTCGATCACCGGCAAACTGAGATCGTTGGCCACGCTCCGGATCATGTTACTGACCTGTACCTGCGCTGGCGTCAGAGACTCCCAGAGCGAGGTGGTGAGGAACACAGCGGCATTGGGCCGCGACTGGCGCAGCTTGTTGATAAACGCTTTGTACCAGCCCGTGAAGTCCTGGCTGAGATTGGTAACGTTTTCCGCAAGCCGAATTACGATGGCGTCGGCTCCGAAAGCCGTAGCCGGGTTATAGCGTTCCAGCCCACCCTGTAACTGCCAGTAGTTGCCCTCAAAGTAACTACCGTCGTTAATGGTCAGGGGCGGGAAATCGCCTAACTGACACACCTGTACATTCGGGTTTTTGGACCGCAGGTAGTTGGTTAGAATGTGTACGTAATCCTTGTTAGCCGCGCTGGCGTCCATGCCCCAGGCTTTGGTACCCCCACCCCAGTCCGGTATCGCCGGATGGTTCGTGATGGAGTTGCCCACGATCAGTACTTTGTTGTACACGCCGTTACCTACCGGCAACGTGCCGGTGGCCATGTCGGGGTTGAACGCACCGAAGTACGTCCATTCAAACGCTTGCCCAGGGGTCACGAATCCATTCTCCCGGTCGTTGACCAGCTCGAAGCGTGAAATGATCCCGGACCAGTTCGGGTTCGAGCGCATGTTGATTTCGTACGTATGGAACTGATTGTCGGGAATCAGGTTGAACCACACGATCTGGGTAGCGTACTGCCGGATGCCCAGTGGGTACTGCGTGAGACTGCCCGCGTTGTTGGGATCGAAGCCGGACGCTTTCTGCCCTACTTTCAAAAATTCAATGCCCATCTTCGTGGGGCCACCCGCGTATTTGGTACGAATGAACAGCGTGTCGAAGTCAGCCGCCCGCCACGACCCAAACGGGCTGTGCAGGGCCGTAGTCGAGGCATGGGTAACGGTGTTGCCGGCGATGGTTTCCGTTTTGCCCACATAGGTCGGTTTCCAGTTGTCGGTGGTGAAGGGTTCTTTCTGGTCCTGAACCCCGTCCAGCCCCACCCAACCGGCTCTCGATTTTACGAACGAGAAGTCGGGCAGCGGTGTGCGGGGCAGGGCGTAGGCTGCGGCCCTGATCTCCGACTCCGAACCATAGATATAGTCGTAACTGTAGTAAAAGGTCTGGTTCGGATCCAGGTGCGACATGGGCCGACCGCCTATGTACATGAACCGGTCCGAGTTCTCGGCACTCGCTTCGTTCACATCCAGGTTGGTAAAGTTGACGTTGGCGTTGTACATATCCACCGACACCATACCCAGCATTTTCCCTTCCGGCAGCTCGACAGCGGCCCAGGGCTCGGACAGCGGGAATGAACTCATCGTCCAGCCAACGCCGTTGGTGGACGTGGCGGGCGCATTGGTAAATGGCTGTTGTCCGTTGTAGAATTTGGCAACGGTCGCCGGCCAGATCATGCTGAAGGGCGTTTCCTGTTCTCTGGCCTCGTACAGCGTCGCGTCGCGCAGCGAGCCGGCTTCCACCGTGTCACGAAAATGGGTCAGCCTCAGTTTGACCCGGATGCGGTTGCCGTCGATCTTCACCCACCGTTCCACGAACAGCGGCATGAGTAACGTGTTGTTGTGCGGCCAGGAAATGAATCGGGTCTTGGTATACAGCCAGCCGGTGCTGGTGATACCTTTGGCCACGACCGGACCGGACTGGTTGTTTACCGAACCGGCCAATGGGTTGTAGCCGATAGACGACCAGGTGTTACCCTGGTCAGCGGCAAAATTGAGTGGGCCGGCGTAAGGGCAAGCTCCTTCCAGCCGGCCCTGATCGCGCATGTTGATCGTGGACAACCACTGGCCGTTGACACGGCGGTATATCTGCATGGCCGAACCAAAGCCTTCCCGCAGCTCGATCCGCAGATCACCGGACTCCTGACGCAGTATGCCGCGCACCGGAATGCCGTAGGGCTGCATGACCTGGGTGCTGTTCTCGGTCCAGTTGCCGTTTACCGTTTCGTACACAAAGGCTGGCGAGCCCGACCCGGTACCCGTCGCCGTCGCGGTAGCCGTGCCGGTGCCACTTGTGCCCGTAGATGTGCCAGCCGTAGCGTTGCCACTGCCCGGTATGTACGGCCCGAAGATCGTGGTCAGGTTCGCCCGGCGCGGAGCGAGTAGCAGCGTCGCGGTTTCGACCGGAGCGTTGTTAACGAACCGGGCAATGGTGATCTCCAGCGTTTCGGTACCGATCCCGGAACCAGCCTCACCCGTCGCCCGGTAGCTCCACTCCTGCTTGAAGTCCCCCCTGGATCTAGGACCGGGCGGGTAGTAGCTGTTGGGACTGAGCACCTGCCCACCCGACGAGCGCATGAGCAGGTTGATGTTGTCCTGCCGGCGTATTTTGACGCGGATGTCCACCGTGCCTTCGGGCGCGATTTCCAGATCCATCGACCGGGCACTGGTATAGGTCATTTGCAACCCTTTCAGCCAGGGGAACGGGCTGGGGATAAATGACGAGGTACTGACCCCGGCGTTGTTAGCCGATTTACGGGCTGCGGCCTGCTCCTTACTTTCGTTCGGGAGCAGGGTGATTACGACGTTGGTTGGATCATCCACCGATGCGTCGGCATTCGTATTAAGCCACTGGTAACGTGCCATAGTAGCGATTGGTTACGGGTAGAGGGCGACAAAGCCCGATGTCGAGTCTGTTGGAATATTCAGGGTGAGCGTGAGCAGGTTAGGGTTGCCCGCGTTGCCGTTCGCCAGCGTAGTGATGCCGAACTTGTACGAGTTGCCGGCCAGGGTGCCGGCGTTGGCCGTGTCGATGAACGCGCGACGAATGTTATCCGTGGCCGGCGATCCGTTCTGGTACTTGCGCTCAAACAGCGCGTACCCGGTTGTCGGTGTAGTGGCCGACGATAACCAGAACCGCCAAGACATCGGCTGGTCGGGGTAGCTGTCGATCATCTGGATTTCCAGGAAGTCTTTCACCGACCCCACACCCCGCACGTACCGGTACTGCACTTTGGTAATCGTGTTGGGCTCTACCGTTCCGGTACCCGTACCCGTACCTGTTCCGGTAGGCGTTGCGGCCAGTACCGTAATCGGCTTAGAGTAGCCGTTGCCGTTTTCGGACACCAGCACGGATAAGCTCTGCGACGACGGCGGGGAGCCAACATTGCTGGGCAGGGTCAGCAAACCGGTCGCCGAATCAATGCTGTTGCCGTACAGCGTCGAGCTGATCGCGAACGTATGCGCTCCGGTAAACGGCCGGGTACTGCCATCACTCAGCACTTCGACCAGCGTGTAATCCGCTGTCGTTGGCCGGGTGAGTGTGTCTGGGCCCTCAATCCGTTTGCCAACCACCGTAGGAGCCTGCGTAGCGGTACCCGTACCGGTGGCCGTAGCGGTGCCAGCCGAATACGTGAAGTTTTCGGTATCGGTACAGGTCGAAGCACTGCCGGCCGAGCGGGCCGCGACCATCCGCAGCACGTAGGTTTGCCCATTGGCAATCGGAGCCGCGTTCATATCAATCACCAGTTTGGTGCCTTGCAGCGGAACGACGCCACTTAGACTGTTGAGTTCGGCCCCGTCAAGGGTTAAGACCTGCCAGCGGAAATCCGTTTGCGTGCCGATATTCGATAGCTCAACCTCAAAGGTTTTGCCATCAACGCGGGTGATCGCACCAATGCCGAACGTACAAGCCCCGGTAGCGGTGGAGGTCGGTGTCGCGGTCGGCGTCGGCGTTCCAGACGTTGGACCCGCATAGGTGAAGCCTTCGGTGTCGCTACAGGTCGTGGTATCGCTGCTGGTGCGGTCCGCGACGATCCGCAGCACGTAGGCCGTGCCCTGCGACATTGGGGCCGCGTTCATATCAATGATCAACTTCGTGCCTTGCAGCGTGACCGGTCCCTGCACCGTGGTAATCGCGTTACCGCCCGTGTCCAAAACCTGCCAGCGGAAGTTGGTTTGTGTGCCGACGTTGGTCAGGCCCACGTCGTAGGTCTTGCCGTCAATCCGGGTAATGGAGCCAATGCCGAACGTACAGCCGCTGGGCGGTGGCGTGGTGGCCGTCGCCGTCGCGGTAGGTGTTGGGTTCACGGCACCGGAGGTCAATATCTGCGATTGGGCTCCCGAGATACCCGTCAGGTTCACCGGTACACTGGTCACCTTGCCTGTGGCGTCTTTTACCCGCAGCGTGAAGTTGCCGTTGTTGATGTCGGCTCCACCCTGCACGAAGCCAGGGTGCCAGTTATACCGCCTATTGAAATTGGTGGCCGATCCCTGAATCGTGAAGTTGCCGGTTTCGGTACGCACGTAACCGCTTGGGCTGGGGTTGCCCTGGTTGTCGAGCGGCACCAGTTGCACGTCGTACGCCTGGCTGTCATTGACGAACAGATAGGCCACGAAGTCTTTGGCTCCCCGGTCCGAGCGGTAGGCGATGCGGGCAATGTTGCCCCAGTCCTGAGCGGTAGGGCTCTGGCTGGGGGTGGGCGTCGCGGTGCCGGTTCCGGTCGAACCTGTACCTGTACCTGTACCCGTGCCGGTCGAAACGCCCGGTGTCGGGATGTCCATGACCTCGCCAATCGGGAAGTAGGGCTTGTTGGTGGTGGTCGGCGCAATAGTCGCTGTATTGGTGCCGGTGCCGGTACCCGGTGTCAGCGTCGTGTCGTACACAACGCCCTGGCCCGGCAGCGGGAAACTCATCGTCAGCGTGTCGCTGAGCGTACCGTTGGTGAACTGCACATTGAACAAGCCGCGTCCCGAGAACTGGAACACGCCTTGCCGCGTCAGGCCGTCCGGCAGATTGGCCGTGTCGTTCACCGGCCCGGTCACCGCCTGCCCCGTGGAACACGGTGCCGGAGTGATGAACACACCGGTTACCACCGCATTGGTCAGCACCTGCAACAAGTTGAGGTTGGGCTGGCTGATGCGCGATTTGAAATTCTGAAGCATGAAGCTACCCACGCCCTGAGCGGCCAGCGTCGTAACCACGAAGTCGTAGAACGCCGGCTGTCCGTTCGGCACCCGCGCCGTTAATCGCAGGGTAATGGCTCCCGGCGTTGTGGTCCTGAGTGACAGTTGCAGATACCGAACTAAGGTCGGGTTGCCCTGGGCATCTTCGTCCGTGCTCTCGCTCAGCAGGAGCGATCCCTGCTCCGAGGTCAAGGCCGTACCGATGGGCGGGGCGAACGATAACTCAAAGACAGTCGGCCGGCCGCTGAACACCTGGTCGATGGGCAGGAAGTAGGTTACGGCCTCGGTGTTGGCCAGCTTGCGTATAGGGCCGGGGTTACAAAGCAGCGATACGCCGTTGCTTGTTCCGGTAGCGGTCGATGTGCCGGTGCCCGTGCCACCCGTTCCCGTAGCCGTACCGGTGCCGGTATTGGTACCCGTACCCCCGGTGCCGGTCGCAGTACTCGTGCCGGTGGATGTGCTGGTCGAGGTACCGGTAGCGGTTGATGTGCCGGTAGCCGTTCCGGAGCCCCCGGTGCCGGTGCCACTTCCGGTTGACCCATTGGGTACGTCGATGCCGGCGTTATACCGCACGCAGTCTTTGTCCTCAACAAAGCCGTTGGCTAACGCCTGCTCCGGCGAGAAGCAGTCGGCCCGGTTTCCCGACCAGCCGGCCGGGGCTATGTAGCACTTCCCGTCGTTCAGCTTTACAGTGATTGCCATGTTATTAATATGTTTTTAAGCTTGACGGTAGCCCGTAATATATTTGGCACAGCTAGGCACATCGGATACCCAGCGAATGCCGGTTATGGTTGTGCTACAAACCGAACCCGGTAGTACATCGACCACGATAGCCGTTTCGCAACCGGGCCGTATTTTCTCGCGCACAAAAACAGTTATCTGCATGGGCGGGATGGGCACGATCACCGCGTTGCCATCCTGCCAGTTCACCCGGTTAACAGAGTACTCGACCTGACCGACGTGGCCCGTAGTGCCCAGAATCAAGGCCACCTGCGAGGAGCCTATTTTGATCTGGCTCACCAGTTGCGCCTGCAACCGACAGGTATTGGTGCCGGACGAGCCGGTACCTGTTCCCGTGCCCCCGGTGCCGGTACCCGTGCCACCCGTTCCGGTTCCGGTACCCGACCCGTTGTTGCCCCCGTTTTCCGCAATGATCTTGATCTGCTCCAGGATGTGGGCCAGCGCGTCCAAACACGAAAACGGCGTCAACGGCACGGGCCGAACCGGCGAGTTGAACAGCGCGTCGCCGGTTGAGAACCCGCAACCGCCCGGAAAAACCGAGGACGGGGGCGAACAGCCGCACGGAGTCTGGTTGCAGTTACACATGGTCAAATAAGCTTAGGAAAGTATGGGTGTCACGCAAAGCATCGGTATCCCAGAACACCACCGCCTTATCCAGCATGAGCAAAAACTGCAAGTGCTGGTCAGCGGCATGCGTTGGCTTGCCCTGCCGCATCGTCTGGGCCAGGATTGCCGAGGCCCGTTTGATGCTGGGGGCGAGCCGCTGCTGCACGTTGCCGGGGGCGTTGATCGTTAGTTCCATGCCTTTAGTTCTGCGCGGATTCGTTTTAGAAATAAGTTGCCGGTTTCGCAGTCCACGTCTTTTTCCAGCAGGTCCAGGAGCTGGCCGATATACGCCAGCTTACCCTGCCTACAGTCGTCTACCGGGTAACCGCTGAGCATGTGCGCCGGGTACTGGGGTGTGGGGTCACAGGTCGCAGTACTCAGCTTTTCCTGAAGCAGCTTGCGCATCTTTTCCGCCCACTCCACCCGTTCGGACGCGGCCATGAACAGGGTCAGCGTCGCGACACCCAGCGGCACGACCACGGTACGGGCCGTGGCGTTGGTACCCAATACCTGTTTGAGCACGGTACCGTTAGTCGCGGATACGCCATTGACCCGCAGCACCCAGTCGGTATACTCGTCCAGACTCCCCGTTTCCTGCCACTGCCAGCCACTGCCTTCGGGATAGCCATCGCAAGTCACCTCCGTCCAGATACCTTCTTTCTTCACCCAGAGTTGTCCGCCCGCTGGTAAAGGCGCGGTGAGCCGCACGGTATAGTTGGTCGGGTACCGGTTTTGGGTCAGGACGTTGACCGCCTGGATCTTCAGGCTCAGACAACCCGATAGAAACGCGCCGGCATAGCCGCAGCTCGCACTCACCCCGTTCGCCACCAGTTCACCGGCTGTTACCGCGTAGGTGCCCTGGCGCATGGGTGCGGCCGGGAGCCCGCTGGTTTCGGTCGTGAACCCGTTTCGACCCGGATACGACGCGGTGACCAGGTATTTCTGTACCTGATTGCGGTCCAGTTTGGCCGCTGCCCAGTCCGCGTCGGACGTCACATCCTTCAGCGTCAGTTTGCCAGGGGCTACCAGTGTCGTCGCGATTGTCAGATTCACCATAGTATCAATGTGCCAGGACCGTCGCGGTCAGGTACAGATTTTCGTGCGTGTTGTCGTCGTAAAATACCGTGACCGCTTTGGTCGTGGTGAACTGGGTAGCCCCTTGCTGCCGGTGGTATTCGGGCAGGCTGGGTGGAGCCGCGTAGTCCACGTAGATCCCATTCTGGTCGAAGAATGCCGTTGTACAACTACAATCGGCACTCACCGTCCGGATCGCGGGTCCGGCTTCGATCCGGGTAAAAATGCCCCGTCTTATTTCCCGCAGATGCACTTTGCCTATGTCTACGGTCTGCGGCCCGAAATAACTGACCTGGGGGGGTGGTTGGGTTATCATGCGTATTGCCTGGTGTTGTTGGTATACGAGTTTCTATACCCCGGTAAGCGGATAAACTCGTCGGCGTCCGGCGTCCGGGTATACGAATCGGGTTGGTCGGTATACCGGCCGAGCTGGATATATTCGCTGTAGCCGGCCAAGAGCTGTTCGCTTTCCTGTTCGGTAAACGAACGGTCCTTCGTGGCGTGTAGCAGGTAGAGTAAGCAGTGGAAGGCCGAGCCGATGTCGTCATTCTCCCCCGAGCCCCAGAGCAGCAGGCTTTCCAGCAGCGGCACCAGCGTGATGTGGTGATGGCGGTTGCTGGCTAAGTACTGATAGCCCAGAGCGGTGAGCTCGGTCTTGACCCCACCCTTCACCTCGATACCGGGTGTATGGTCATTGATCCACCACAGCCGGTGCGACTGGTTCCGGTCGCGCAGCCAGTCGGGAAACGCGTCGGTGTTGTATTCGTAAATGGTTTGCTGCACGTCGTAGAGCAGCATCCCTTTGTAAAACTCGTGGTAGGTCGCCTGCATGTCGGGCAGTTTGTCGTAGTACAGGGCGACGGGCATATCGTTGTTATCACCCAGCAACAGCGTCGGTTGCCGGTAGATGATCATGCAGTTGCGCGAGTCCCGCTTTTTAAGTTTTTGACCCGGCTTGGCTTTTTTGTACACGTCGTCAATCGCGCCGACGTGCAGGTTCGGAATTTTGTGGTTGGGTAAACCCGCCTGGTTGATCCGCCAAGGGCCGCGAAGCTTCTCCGGCGTACCGGGGGCGTCGGGAATGAACTCCACCTTTTTGTTATCAGACCCCCGGATGTACTCAATTTTGCCGCTCATCCACAACTGATCGAAACCGTGGGACGTCACGTAGCCGATCTGCGACTTGATCTTAAGCTGATCATAGGCAAAGGAGGCCGAGGGCTCGAACGCTTCCTGCGGGGTCAGCGGGTTCTCGACCAGTTCTTTGGCATACTTCTCGCCCGACCCCTCACTTTGTTTGCGCAGGGCCATGATATGCGCCAGTGCGTCGTCCACCCGACTACGACCGGTACGTTCATCAATGAACCCTAACAACGCTTTGGTTTTGGGCGTGAAGTGGCTTTTCGCCTTATAGGCTTCGGGGTTGAAAAAGATCGTTTTGTAGTTGGAGGATTTGTTGATTACGGCGTTGGACGTGCCGCCAATCACCATCATACCCCATTTAAGGTCACCACCTTCCAGACAGTCCTTGTTCTCGACGTAGAAGTTATCCAGGCTATCCCCGGTCCAGAGCCCGGCTTCCACCGCCGTCAGCTTGGTTAGTCGCATCGACTTGAACACGCCGGCACTGGCCTCGTTGGGCACGAGCCGATACTGTATCCAGTTGTGAACGATGTAGGACGAACGGCCCGTGAAATAGCCCACGGCAAAGTCGTCCTGATTCTCGACCACGACTTCTAAAGCCCGCCCGTTCCAGGTTTTGAAAAACGGGTGGATGTGCTCGGTATACAGTGTTTTGAACCAGCCGCGTTCGGCCAGTTTCGGCTTCTCGGTGGGGTAGCCTCTACCAATGTAGCGTTCCCGACCGGCCATGAAAATGAAGTGGTAGCTGTCCACGCCCAGAAATTCCATCTGCGTATAGCCGATGGTCCGGGGTTTGGCAAACACCGAGTTCTTCGCGTTGATACTGGCCCCGCCCGCCAAATCGCGGTAGCGGTTGCGCCACATCATCGACATGATCTCGTCGTCGTTGTCCCGGTAGAACGGCGCGTCCCAGCCCGTTATTTCTTTGGTCTGGTTATCCTGACGCGGGATCTTGACGAAGTTCAGGTACCAGTAGTGGTAGCCGCAGATGTATTTGCCGGTTACGGGCTCGGTCCACCCTTTCTTGATCCGGGTCAACTGCTCTTTCCACCAGGCCCACGACTTGTCGCCCCTGGTCTTGGGCGCGTCGGGAATACGCTGTTGCAGGACCGGCCGGTAGAGGATCTGCACCGACTCGTGCAGGTGACTGATCTCGGGCGACGGGGTGCCGGCGTCAAGGGTCTGGACAGGGACCGGGGTATGAAGCGTCGAAGCCGACACCGCCAGGGCGGTAGCGGCTACCAATGCTTTTTTAACAAATCCCTTTTTGTCCACTATACCTGGGTGTCTGAGTAGTTACGCCATTCGTTCCGGTTCATCATCACCGGGTAACAGGGGGGCGATTTGGCACACGATTTATCAGCAAAAAACAGCTCCGGCGTCCGGCAGTGACAGACCAGACATTCCCCGTTTTGGTAGCAGGGTTCGGCGCGTTTCTTGCGCCACTCGTACTGGGTACGAATGTGCGGCCGGATCAGGGCCGGGCAACGCTGGTACAGCCAGTAGCGGATTTCTCCCTGCCAGTAGTACCACGCGTCGCCCGGCTTATGCCAGAGGTGCCGTATCGTTTGCCGAAACGTCACTATACGGGGGTTGAGCTGCCTTTCTTGAACTGATCACCGCTGTCCGTTACCGCCGTAGGAGCCGTGGACGACGCCGTGGTGATGGTGTACGTAGACTTCGTGCCGTCGTAGCTGGTGCGCCACAGCCCGATAATCGCGGGGTACGCCGTTTTGGTCGCGGCATGAGCCGCAGCGTCACCCGCGTCCTGGCGCACCAGGGTATAGGTGTACTGGGGGCTATCAGCGCACTCATCACCCACCAGCTTGGCGATATAGCCCTGTGCCAGGTTACCCGAGGCCGGCCCTTTCAAAATGTTCTTCAGCGCGGTGAGGGCCGCATTGCCGTTTGTGTTGTCCGCGAAGCAAACCGCGATGTTCTGATACACCTCATGCGGGCTCTGGGTGGCCTGGTTGGGGTTGGAGGTCACGGACCCTTTCACCTCGCCCGGAAACTTCACGGTCGTGAAGATCTCCACCACTTTGATCGCGTCGGTAGCTGTGCTCTCGGTGTCGGTAAACCACGCCCCGATCAGCGCACGAGTGTAGCCGCCCGTTGAGCCGGGGACGACCAGGAATGGGCCGGTGAAGCCGTTTTGGCTCACGACGCGAAACCGTTGGCCGGCGTACTTGGTGGTGATGTGCAGAAACTTCTCACTGCCATCGGTCACGACAGCGGCCGAGCCCAGGTGAGGGTACAAATCGTTGAACCGTTTAGCGGCTTCGGTCAGCTTCTGCTCCACGGTGTCGTACACACCCTGGCGGTAGTAAAGCAACAGCGGGATTTCTTCGTCGTACTCAAAGGTATTCTCGCAGGAGAACACGGGTTTGAGCCGCAGCGACAAATCGCCGGGTCCAGCCGTGGTGCCGAAGCGAAGAACCTGTTGGGTCGCGGCATTGGCGCAGCGCAGCTTGACGCCCGCACCCCCGGTCAGGATGTTGGCATAAACCGTTTTGAAGTCGCTCCCGCTCCCAATCACGCCGATGCCTTGCGAGGGCCGGTTGGTTTTGGCTCCGGCAAACACAATGTTGCCCCGATCCAGGAGGGGAACGGCGGTGGTGGTCCCGTCGTAAAAAACCGCTACGTCAGGGGTGGGCCGGCAGTCGATGGTAACAACCGCTTCCTGCGCCGGGAAAATCGTGTTTTGTGACATTGTAAAGGTGTTTTGGAATTAAACGTTCTCAGCGGGTATCTCCCGGCCGGTGACAGCCGCGTACCGGTTCACGTCGCCGGTCGCCAGGTCTGCTTTAGCCAGCACCCGCAGTAAAATTTCATCAACAGCAAACTTGCTTTCAGCGAGTTCCGAGGCAAACACCGAGGTAAACACCGGTTCGTCCAGATCCTGCCAGTACGTGACACGTATTACGGTGGGTACGGTTTTCGACAGAATAGATAGCCGGTCGCCTTCTTCCCGGTACCGGGGAAACCAGTCGTCGGGTCGCTTGGTCGGGTCGGTCATCACGGTGCTGAACTGATCGTCGGTGACCGGGGGGCAGGGCCGGTTGCTCAGCTTTTTGCCGTTCAGGTCGAAGTCCGGCGATACGGCCCGAATGAACGAGAACTCACCCAGGCCCAACAGAACAAACGTAGCCGTGTTGCGAACAACTTCCTCTTTCCAGAAGGCTGCTGTCAGCCGCCGTACATATTCCGAATCCGGTTGCGACGCCTTATCCCGGAGCCAGGCCCGGCGCGAGACAATATACTGCCTGACAAACATTGGTGGGGACAAATACGCCCCGTCCTGTTCGTCGGCCATTTGCTGATACAGCTTGTAAGCGTCGCCAATCGTCATTATGCGTATTCTTCGAGCGTGAGCCGCACCTGTTCGTTTGCCTTCAGGTAATCCACGATGCTTTCCTTAGAACTAAATTCTTCGGTCAGCTCCGGGCTGGTAAACTTGCCGTCCGCTTCCAGGATCAGCCCGCCCGCGATCAGTTTGTCAACCAGGCCGGTAAGCCGCGCCTGTTCGCGTTTGGCCACGGTCGCGGTATCAACCTGACCGGTGCTGGTCACCGGCAACTCGTCCACATCTTCACCCAGGCTGCCGGCCAGTCTGACCAGCTCCGAAGATTCGATCTGGAACGCGGTCGGCCGCTCTTTGCCTTCGGCCGGCTCCTGAAACCGCTCCTGCAAGTACTCGCGCAGCGGAGCGTCGTTCTGAAGCACATGCAGCATCTTGCTCTCGCTCACGGCCAGCACCTTGACCTCTCCACCCTTCCGTAAGCTGTAGTCCTCCCCTACTTTCAGGATCAGACCCCGCTCAATAGACAGGTCGAGCATAGCCCGCGTCTCAAAATAGTCGTCGTCAAACACCCATCTTTCGCCCTTACGGAACGGCGCGATGTCCTGCTTCGCTTTCTGGCTCAACGCCACGGCCATCGTCCGGACCGGAATACCGGAAGCCGGGCCGATCACGCGCCGGTACAGCTTGCGCAGCCACTCCTCGTCGTCCTGGTGTTTGGTGATCAGCAGCCGCAGTTCCAGCTCCAGCCCTTCCTGCTCCATTGCCTGAAGTGAATCCACCTCCGGATTTTTGAGCACGATCCGCTCTTTGAGCGTGGCGTGATCGGGAAGTGCCATGAGCAACGACAGCAAATTGTAGTTCGCTTTCTGAACCGGATCTTCCAGATCAAAGGTGCGTTGACCCCGGATCACCAACCGCTCGGGTTCTCCGAGTTCGTTGCGAAACACGAACCGTTTAACGCCCTGGCCCTTGACCATGATTTTACGCTCAGCGGGCAAGTTGATCATGGCTTCGGGGCCGGGGGCTCCGTCCGTAAGACCAGAGTTAGATTTTATTTGTGCGACAGCTATCATTGAGTGATGGTATTAATACGTTTTTTACCTTATACGATTTCGATAACCGACATCATATCGGTATCCATATCCGGGCAGATTTGGGACAGGATGTGCATTTCGTCCATGTCGGCGGTAGACGACAGGTTGTAGCGTTCGTTGTCCAGCATCCGGCGCAGCCCGTCCTCCTGCATCGCGGCTAGTGCCTGACCGGTCATACCGCCGTTGGCTCCGGTGATCCCACGGGTCGTGCCCAGTACAAAGCCCCGGCTGATACCGTTTCCTTCTTTGTGGTAGATCGTGGCGGGCAACTTACGGTCCATGCCTTGACCTACCGCGATTGGTTGCAGGTAGATCCGGTTCGAGCGGGGCGAGTAACCAACGTTGTTGTAGTTGATCATTGTGAACTCGGCCCCCCACTGGTTCAGCGCGTAGCCGATGTCCATGATGGTGATGCTGCCATCCGGTGTTACGTACTCGTCAAAATCAAACCCAAAGGTTCCTTTGCCGAGTTTGTTGTTCTCGTCAACCTCAATTTGAATATTGTAGCCAATTTGCTTAATGGCTTCACCAAAGACGGCTTTCAAATACTGGCGACCCATGCCCATGCAGTACGCGATGTAGCGTTTGCCCGACCCCAGTTCGTTGCGTTTGAAGCTGAGAATATCTTGCAGCAGCTTCACACCTTCGGATAGCGGGGCTTTCTGGTACGCCTGCCAGATATAAGGGGCTTGATCCCACTGCTGGAACAGACCGGCGTAGCTCGGCCGCTCGGGGTAGCGGGTGGTGTTGGCCCGGTTCGCGATCCGGCGCGTTTTAATGTCGAAGTTGGCCCGAGAAAACAGCAGGTCGTGGTCGATAGCGGCCAGCACCTTTTTCGCACCCCGCAGCGGCAGGTCGGTGACGTATTCCACCTCACGTTCTTCGGAGCCGTCCATTGCTTCGGTACCGGTGAACTTGAACGTTTCGTCCGCCATCGCATTACCGGTGCGCGGAATAACGTAGCGCAGTACGGGTAACACGTTGAGCCGGTCCGTGTAGCGTTCGTCGTCGTCCACCAGCGTGTTACCGGTCAGACTACCCTCGCCCACCGAGTTACCAAAGCCGTAGTTAATCGGGCTATCAATGGATATGATCGAACCCGATATGGTAGATTTCTCCGGTTGATCAATGAGCTGGTACGTGTAGTCAAAGTTGCGGCCGTCCGCGCTGGGTCGGTACGAGGTTACCATGAGCTGCGTAACCATATCCTTCAGCATAACCTTCTCGCCCGCTTCCCCAATGAACTTGTCCTGGGTGAGCTCAAAGTTGTGCCCCGCGATCAGTACATCGGGTACGCGACTGGCGTCCACGACACGGGCGGGTACCATGTGCTCGCGATACTTACGCGAACGAATGTATTCAGCACCCACGGCACGGTGCATGATGTCGAACTGTTTCCCCTGCTCCTCGGTGCCCAACATCCGGCCACCCAGGTTGCTGAAGAAGTTGAACATCGACATCGGGTTCAACGACTTGCTGACAGAGGTAACGATCTCTTTGTGAAACAGCAGATCGTTCCGGCGCGGCATGTCGTCCGCAATGCGTTTGCCAACGCGCGACGTGCGGGTTAATTTGAAGGGGTTTACCTGTGGCATTTTCGTGGGTGTTTGTCGTTAGTAATGGGCTAGTTTCGGGTCAGTGCCTTCGCCAGCCGGGCTTTCCCGCCTTTTTCCGCACCCAGATCGTAGTGCAGCTTGGCGAAATATTTAGTGCGCAGGTGCGGGTTAAGCACGGTTGCGATCAGCGTCATATCTTCTTTGGACAGGTTCTCCAGTGCCTTGTCCAGTTCGCCGTTCAGAATGAAATCCTGTACGAACGTGGCGTCCTCCGCTTCGTAATCGTGACCGAAGGGTTTGTAGCCGGCGATGAACTCGCGCAGCTCTTTGCGGTCCGAAGCCGTTTTGTCAGCGGCCTCACGGGCTTTCTGCCGGGCCTGTTCCTCGACCGACTCCAGCCACTGTTTCGCGTCGCTGCGCAGGGTGGCCGCGTAGCGTTTGCCGTCCTCGTTGAGCACGTCGTCCTCCACGTATTCGGCCATTTTCTGATCGAAGCCGCGTTCGGTAAAGCCGCGTCCCAGCATATTCCGGACGTTGGCCTCTACCAGTAGTTTGTCGTCCGCCAGTCTGGTGTCGTCGTTATCGTACTGACGCGACAGGAACTCGCGGTAGTCCCGGTAGCCGGGCGTGTTGGCGAGCATATGTTCTACGTGGCTGGCAGCGGTGAGATCGGCGTAAAACTTTTCGGCGTCGATCACTTCCCCCTCCTTCACGCTCTGCTCCCCGAATTGCTCTTTGTACAAGGCCGCCCAGTCCGGAGCCTGTAGTTCAGTTTTGTCCGGCAGCGTCAGGTACTCGGGTGTCTCGGGCGTCTCGGTGCTAACGGACGGGCCGGTAACGGGTTGAGCCGCCACTTTCTGCAACGCGGTTTTATCCGCGTCTGACAAAGACGGGGTGTCGAGTACCGTTTCCTGTTCGGCAGGCGTGATACCGGCGTCGGCCAGGAAAGCGGCTTGTTGCTGGGCGGGGGTGATGAAATCGCTCATAAACGGGCAGAAGTCGTAGTTGGGATATGGTTTCTAACAGCGACAAAAAAACATGGTATAAATATGGTATTTAGCATAAATTGAACTACATTTGTCCAGCAGTTAATAGTGTTTACGAAAAATGAACGGAACCGACATAGAGCGACGGGTGGCCGAGCTCGAATCCACGGTGGAAAGCTTCTTCTGGCAGTTCCAGACCGAGCATCTGGACCGGTGTACGCTGACAAGAGCCATCCGCGAAACGATACTCGACTACTTCAAAATCAGCTTGCAGGAATTGACCGGAGCGGGTCAGATCGGAACGGGTAAAGGTGGCGGCTACGCGATTCGCACCAAGTCGGCTTACGACTTGCGGATGATGCTGGTCAGGGAGTGGACGGTGCTGCTCATGCGGCAGTGCTGCCAGATGGAGTGGGAGCCGTTGCGCCGGGTATACCCCTGGTGTTTTCAGACCACGTTCATGGGCGCGTACCACAAACTCAACGCGCTGTACGCCGACCCGAATCATCAGGACCACGAACTCTGGATCACGTTGCTGCGGGACGTACGGGAGCGGGCGCATCGGAACGGCATTGATACGCGGCCGGTAGACATGGAGATCAGTCGGGCGTCGTGAACATCATCACCACGATACCAAAGCATAAATATGCGTCGTACGCGGAGCTGGAGTACGTGCTGCGGCACACGGACGGGGCGGAAGGCGGGTTCTGGCTGGTCAACACCAAGACATTACCCAAACAGTGTCGTGTAGGCGAACATTGCTACATGGTGTACGACGGACAGGTTAGGGGCTACTTCACTATCGTGGATATGGACTGGTCGGAGAACTACCGGAAGCTGCATCGGATTGGGAAGCGTCGAACCACGCGCTGCATTGTACTGGCCAACTGGGTACCGATCCCGGCCCAGCCGCACGTCGGGTTTCAGGGCTATCGGTACACGGCGTTGAACCCGTTGAGTTGATAACGAAACTATCTGAATGAGAACGATAGGTACCAGAGCGGATTGATCACCCGCCAGCCCGTGCCAGGGTCAAGCGATCTGCGGTCGGCACAGCCGCAGACGTCTCTCCGAACGTGTCGGGCCGAGCGCAGGCCGGGTGAAAAAGACCGGCGTTTTTTAACCCAATTAACAATCAAAACATGGAGCAGGAACTGACATTCGGCCAGAAAGCGGTCGGGCTTTTATTTAACCCATCCGGCGACGATGCGGTGGGGCAGTGCAAACAAGGGTTTGCGGACTTGATTGATCAGATGAACAATCTGCGCCAGACCTCGACCAGTAACGATCAGAAACGTCACGCCAGTGTCGCGATCACTGAGATGGAAGGTGCCCAAATGCGGGCGGTCAAGGCACTTACCTGGAACGATTGACGAAATAAAAGGCCGATGACTCACGGGAGAGGCCACGAACGCGATTGAACCGTGTGACAGCCGGGAATAGACCGGCAACATTGCGTAGAGGTGGATAGTGGTTAGCCACGACGCGGCATGTCTGCGTTCCGTAAGGTTGTGAGTTCGATTCTCACCTACGTAACAACCGCAGGGCTGGTGCCTTGTATGGTGTGGATAGAAGCGGATAAGCCGGGCTGGTTTCTGGCCTGGCTTATTTTTTTAGCACTGGACAAACTACTTATAGGCGATACTGAAAATGTCCAAAATTATTTTCCTTGACGTGGATGGTGTGTTGAACTCAGAACTGTTCTACGGCCAGACGATCCGGAACGCGAAAAAGCAACTCCGGAAAGAGGTGAAAAGCGAGGAGCGAGAACGCTTTGATTACCACCTGGACCAGATCGACCAGCAGGCCGTCGAACGGCTCAACGGTATTATTCACGATACCGGCGCGAGAGTTGTTTTGTCGTCGTCCTGGCGGATCGGCAATAGTCGGGAGTATATGCAGTCCCTGCTCGAAGCGAAGGGGTTTACGGGACAGTTGATCGGCCGGACGCCCCGGCTGGACGGGCAGCGCGGCAAAGAGATCGACGCCTGGCTGAATTACTTCGGCATTATCCATCTGGTCGAACGGTACGTGATTCTGGACGACGATTCGGATATGACCGATTACCAGCTTGCCAACTACTACATCCACTGTGATTCGTATTGCGGCCTATCCCCTACCGTCGCCTACAAAGCAACACACATTCTAAATGGTGATTGGCGGGGCCAATTCCGGGGAATAACTACAAAATAATTAACGCGTTTGGAGACGATGAGGCTACACCGGGTCAATAGTCGTGTCGAATAATTGATCGAAAATAAACACGTTGCGTCAATGTGTTCGTTCGCTAAACATTTGAGGAGTTAATCTTTTGAAGGTGGCACCCAGATCACGTACTGCGTAAGAGAAATTACGACGATGTAAAGAAACCAGACGGAACTGGTCATGGATAGGTTAAACGCACTGTCGCCAGAATACTTACCTACTTCGTTCAGAGCCAAGTTGTAGAACACCACAAACAGGGCAAGGGCGGAACCAATCGACCATATTGTACGGCCCGCAGGGGTCTGGTCCTGAAAAAATCTTTGAACTTGTTTCATTGTGTGGCTTGAAATGAATCCACAAAACAAACTACTTTTACCATATGCTAAAGCAGCAGACAGCCGAACAACTAAAAAATGCACGAAAAGCGCAAGGGCTCACCCAGAAGCAGGTGGGCGAATTGCTGGGCATTGACGAGTCTACCTACAACCGTTACGAAAGCGGAACGGCTAATTTATCGCTGGACACAATAGAGAAAATAGTTAAGGCTCTTAATAAATCGGTTACAATCCTGATACAGTAATATATTTTTTTGCCTACAAACTTGGATTATATTCAAGTTTTATCTACTTTTGGATAAGCAAAAGCCCGTACCATCTGTCGCCAAACTTCGGATACGGGCCTTGTGACACACAAACCAATAGAGATATGTGCAATGATCAAAAGTACAACGCGGCCATCGATTCCGCAAAACCTATTGAGTTGCCGGCTAACCCCACTCCGTCCATTCGCCTTGCTTTGTTGGCTGGTCCACAGTTACAGGAAATGTTTGAGGCATTTATTCAGCATAAGTATCGCCTGTACGAAGAAGCCGCTAACGAACTGGCTGCTCATGACCTTGACGCTTATTTTGACACTACCCAGCGCATTTCATTGATAAATGACACGTTGTACGAGGTTCTTTTTATGCTCAACGAAAAAGTGGTAGAGTTTTCTAATGGAGGTGCGGACGCCTGCGGTGTCAGCTTGGCAAAAGAAGTGCAACAGAAGCGCAGAGAAGAATTAGCGGCCCTTCTCACCACAACGCAAACAGCAATCGGTCATGAATAAGGTATTCAGACACCGTATCGGGTTCACTGACTTTGTGAAACGATCAAAGCTGGTGCATGGAGATTTTTATGGCTATATGGAGCCAGAGGGATTCAGGATGGATAAAAACATAGAGATTATCTGTCCGCTACATGGCTCATTTATGCAGCGCCCTCAACATCACGTTCGTGGCGTAAAATGCCCTAGTTGCGCAAGGGAAATAACCAATCGAAAGCCTTTGGGTGCGGCTACATTTATCGCCCGCTCAAAGTCGGTACACGGCGATCTTTACGACTATAACCGAGTTGTTTACGTTAGAAATGATGTCAACGTAGAAATAGTCTGCCCTATTCACGGCGTTTTTTTGCAGACCCCGGACTCGCACTTAGTAGGTAGAGGGTGTAATTTCTGCTCTAAAAATCAGCGTCTATCAACCGAGCAATTTTTGGAGCGGGCTAAGAAAGTACACGGAGACAAATACGACTATAGCCGCGTTGACTATTGCTCCTACAACGTAAAGCTGACAATAGTTTGCCCTACACACGGAGCTTGGGAGCAACTGCCCGGCAACCATTTAAGAGGCAAAGGTTGCTCTTTTTGCGCCAAACAAAATGTTAGTCCGAAAAACATTCGCAAGTCAGCATGGGTCAGCAGGCAGAAGGGTCGCCGGTCCACCCTTTATCTTATTGCGTGCAAAACCAGAGACACCACGTTTCAAAAAATCGGCATTACGCACAACAGCCTAAAAATGCGTTTTCGGGGAGCCCCATTTCTGTTTACCAAAATTTTGGCAATTACCAGTCATGACGCAGGGTTAATTTATGATCTCGAAAAATTGGTCGCCAGACAGTTAAGGCCGTTTCGGTACATGCCCGGTGATAGATTTGGGGGATATACCGAATGTTATAATTTCCCTAACACAGAGAGTGCTGTTGATGTGATAAAAAAGACTTGGCGTACGATTAAACAATAAAAAGAGGTCCGCACTAACGATCAGTGCGGACCTCTTTTTATTGTTCTTCTTCAATGTCGTCCTTATCCTCGGTAGCTAGTTCACGAATAAGTCGGGTCGCGGTAGAGGAAAAGCCGGTTGATTTTGCCCCGAACTCAGTCAGATCATAGATCAGTTTGTCCATGATCTGCTTTTGTTTCGCTTCGTCCTCCTCGCTGAATAGCTTACCAGCCGAAGTAATAGCGTCGATACCCGTTTGCAAATTGTCAGCGGCCGGGATTTCCAGTAGATCGTTGTCTCGGTATCCCTGCTGCTGGCTGATATAATAATCAATGCCCGCCGTGGCAAACGTAGGGGCGATACCCGTAATGTTGCGCACGATGTCAAAGCCAATCTTCTGCGGCACCGCTTCGTAATCGGGTTCGTCTCCGCCGAGAATCGACAATAGCAGATTGACGCCAACGCCGACCATAGCGGTGTAGACCGCATTCAATACAACCGCGTATCCAACGGTGCTGGCCAGTTGTCGCAAGGCGGCTTCGGCTTCGGGCGTCCCTTTTCCTGTTTTGAGCCATGTACCCATTGAGTCCACCAAGGTGTTGAAAATCTTGATCGACTGCCCGCCGTACAAGCCCAATATCTTATTGATAAAGTTGAACGAGGTTTGCAGCGGGGCCTTCTCCGATAGCTGACCCATTACATTCGTTTTGTACGTAACAGCTTTGGTCAGATCAGCTACCCGGTCCCACCACGCATCGCTATTCAGGGCCAGCCCTTCACTGGTAGCCTGTTCTTTCGCGGCCTGCACAAAGGCATAAAACACGGCCCGGTCGCTTTTTCGCATCGGCCCCATTCCGTATTCCTGGGTGTATTCATCGAATTTGCCCAGCACCTTTTGTGCCTGGGTCAAGGTCTGTTTATTAACGCCCAGATCCTGGAACGAAGGGTTATCGACAAACGACGTTTGCGAACTAAACGCCCGGTCGAGCAACACGGCGAACCGGCGTTGCTGTTTCTTTCGGGCTTCCTCATCGGTAAACGTGTAGCCAAGCAATTCTTCGGCGTAGGGCCGCTCTATCGTGTCCAGCCCGGTTAGTCGGCCGGTGAGTCCGCTTTGCTCTTTATCGTTGGCCAGTACCGTGGATGGCGCGTCGAAGTCTTTAAACGCACCGGCCGTTGTTTTGAACAAAATGCCAATGGCCTCGCCCGAACGCAAAAACTCGTCTTTTATAATGCCCTGCCCCACGGCCCCGAAATAACTACCGGCCTGCTTCAGTGGCACCGAAACACTTAACGAAAACACGCTTTGCGTGTATCGTTTCATGATCTGATCGAACCAGCGGTTGTACCGGTTCTCGTCCCGGTTCTTAGCCTGCTCCCTGCGGTAAGACTGTAGCCGGTCGCGCTCCTGAGACAGATACGATTTGATCTGGTCTTTCTGGCTCCCTTCGTAATCGGATTCGATGCTGTCCAGTAACCCGTTGAGGTTGTTGACCACCTTCGTGTTTTCCAGCACATCGCTGACCGCGTTAAAATAGGTCTGCATGGTTTGTACCGGGTCGGTCGCGAGTATTGCCCCCGATGGGCCGTTACGAGCAATTAACTGACGACTTTCTTCCAGTTTCTTAGCGTAACCCCGGCTTTGTTGTTCGGCCGACTGGTCGCTACCAAAGGTGGTCAACGGCCAGTAATAGTTGACCCGCTCGAACGGCTGGGCCGGATTGGCCTCATTCACTTCCTGCTCCAGCAAATCGGTTACGTCCGGGTTATTGAAGAATGTAGCAAGGCTAGAAAAAGCGTCAATTTCCTCCTGCGCTCCGGTTTTGGTAAACCGGTCATTGAGTGTGTTGAAGTCCTCACGGCTCAGTAAGATATAATGAGTTTTGTCATTCTCCCGGTCGTAATAAACTGCCCCTCGCGGTGTACGCCGTAGTCCACCTTCCGGGTTTTTCTCGTACAATGTAACCGGCTCTGGTGCTATCTCGCTGACAGCATCCGCTTTGCCGTAACTGGAAAACTGGCTTCTCGACTTACCAACAATGTCCATCACGACGCCGACCGGCAGGTAGACCGGACGCCGGATAACGGCTCCCGTTTCATCGTAGTCATAGGTATTGACTTCGATGGTTCGCACTGTATCGGCCGTGTTGCCCGTGTTCAGCGAATAGCCAGCCAGCAGCCGGGTAGCTTGTATCTGGGCCGACTCCAATAGTACGCGGGCGTAAGCGGCTTTATCCGCTGATTCGCGCTTCACGGAGTGGATGAGTTCTTTCAGTAAGCCCCCCGAACTATCAATGAAGTTGGTAAACGTTTCCAGGTTCAGTAAGTGCCGTAGCGAAAAGGCCGACCGGAACAGTTGCCCTCGATACCCCTCTGCGTTATACGCGGTATCAAACCCTTCCTTAATCGCGTTGGCAATTTTGTACGCATCGACCTTAACCAGCGTACCGGACCGGGCGAAGAACAGTTCTTTGGGCCGGTTCCAGACCATTGTTTCGGGCGAAACAAGTTCAAATCCCGTTTCCTGCGCTACTTTCTTAATGTAGTCGCGGTCGGTCTTAGTCCAGAACATTTTAGGCGTGTAGTACAGCCGGGCCGATACCTCAATTGGCACTTCGCTATACATCTGCATCGCTTGTTGCCGTAGACTGTCGGGCGTTACGATGGTCCCCAGACTAAACTGCATGGCCTCGGGGTTGGTGTCGATACCCGACGTATCGAAGCCGGCATTGATCTGATCAATCACGGTAGCGGCCCAGTTGGATAACTTGACGTCGGCCAGCTTCTGGTCGGAGACAAGGCCAATGGCGTTGCCGATCTCCGCAAACAGCCCGTCCAGCCACCGGCTAAATTTGCTCTTGCGGTCGCTGAGCCGGAACAACGCTCCCT
Source organism: Spirosoma sordidisoli (assembly GCF_004138325.1). Taxonomy (GTDB): domain Bacteria; phylum Bacteroidota; class Bacteroidia; order Cytophagales; family Spirosomataceae; genus Spirosoma; species Spirosoma sordidisoli. The sequence goes on from NZ_SBLB01000001.1 coordinate 121,949, forward strand.
TATCACCTATCGCCGTTTCCAACGCTTCAATTTCCTGCTCGGCAACGGGCAGGTTTTTATAATAGGAGTTGGCCTGAAGCTTGGTGAAGTAGCCCGACTGCCGCACTAAGGAAACGCCTTGCTGGAATAGGTCTGGGTACTGGGTGCGGGCGACTTCGGCCCATAATCCGCCAAACTCGTGCATGACCGTGTTCTCGTCGACGTCGGGCGACAAATACACCTTACCCTGCCAGCGGAACGCGAGTATTTTGTTGTTACCAACACGCGCCTGCGCATTGCTGTCAGCAATAGCCTGGTTGTATTGCTGGGGGTCGGTAACGACCTCAACGCCCAGGTTCTCCCCGATCTGAAAGGCGAGGGCTTCAACCGGGGTGTCTACCCGCTGTTTAGGCAACAAGGACGCTAAGCTGTGCTGAGTGCCCCCCCGGCTTTCGACAATGGCGTTGGTCGGACTGATGCCAGGCGTGCCTATGTTGGTGTAGGGTTGTTGTTGGGTTAGGCTGTCCTGAGACAGACCGACATTGAACTGCGTATCCCTGGCTTCGATTTCGCCAGCATACGACCGGTACGCGTCAACCACCTTTGCTCGTACGTCGGCGGGTAGCTGACTGGTCGGTGTGTTGCGGTAGGTTTCGGGCAGAACGCCTTGATCAACTAAATAATCAAGTGCTTGTTTGATGCTGGCTCCGGATGCAAACCCTTCATATCGCTGGATGGCGTGTTGCAACTCGTGCAGGGTGACGGATTCGAGTTGACCCACCCATCCAGGAACGTTGGGTTCCAAGTCACCTGTACGTCCGCCATTTCCATCAGATTCGGGTCGTCCAGCGAGGGAATCGTTTGCAGTAGCGTTTCGGGAAAGGGCGTCATAGTACGTGGCGTTAAGGATAATGAGGGGCAGGTTTTGCGGCACCATGCCCCACGTATTTTGCGTTTGGGCGCGTTCAAAAATAACGTGCCACTCGGCTAATTGTGGATACAAGGTAAGCAATTTGTCAATGGAAATCAAGTCCGACACGGGTATGGCCCCCGTGCGCTCACCGGACGGCAATGACCGCATGGTGTCCAGTACCTGTTGCGGGTTTTTTAGCCGGACATCCTGGTCGCTGACCCGGTGCCGCCACAACCCATCCATGCCCACGAACCAGCCGGTCGCTATCCGCACCCGCTCAGCTACGGCTTGCCAGTCGGGATTGGCCTGTAGCGTGGCAAACGTAACCCCGGCCGGGATACCCGCCTGAGCGTACTGAGCGGTAGCGATGGACAGGTTCTCGGCCAGGCTGACGCCATGTATGCCGTCCACGGTCAGGTCGGCAACCGGCCCTATCGTGGAGAAGCGAGGTACCTCATCCAAACTGGGTATGTTGAACAGTTCGGTTTGCGCCTGATCACCGATAACCGCCTGTTCAATGGCCCTGATTTTCTGCTCGTTGTTCTCGGCAATCGCCCGGTCAATAGCGGTTATCTGCTCATCGACCTGCGCAATGGCCTGCTTGGCCGCATCCTGCGCTTCGACGCCTGAGGTGTCCCCCGCGAACAGATCGCCTTGTTGCTTTTTTGTTGAAGCAGGTTTAGGTTGCGCATCCAGCCAAGCTTCCAGTTCGGCAACTGGTCGGTAGCTGGCAATGTCAATCGTAGGGGTACTGACAAAATAGCTCCGAAGGCGAAATCCTTCCGGCGCGGACGTAATGGCCTCCAGAGCCTTTTCTTTGCCACGCTGGTCAACAAACTCAGCAAGGCGATCAATCCAGGCACCGGACAGCTTTTCAACCAAATCAGTATTGTTGGCCTGCTTATTAGCGATTCGCTTAACCAGATCGGCGTTGTTGCGCATCCAGTCAGCAACGTCAAGACCCATAGAGACGAAACGCCCACCCTGCATCACGCCTACATCAACAATCTGTCCGCTTTCCAAACGAACGGACTGGTTTGTGCCGGGCAGCGACTCAATACCGTTTAATGCCGACTCTGCCGTTTGTTGCGCTTTTTGCCGCAACTCGGCTAGTCTGTCCCGGTACGCCGTTGGCGGATTGATAGTGTCGTTAGCGAACAGGTCACCGGTCTGCACCCGGTTGGATGCGTCGCGGACCAGCTTATCCCTTTTGCGAACTAAGGCGTCGCGTTGCTTTTGAAGATTGGCCCCTTCAATGTCGTAGGAAGCCGACACCTCGGCGGTGCGCACATCGCTCGACGCTTCGGCTAAAATCTCGCTGTCTACAGCGGAGGCAAGTTCAGTAGCTGTCGGCGTTTCTGCAACAGGGCCTTCAGCCGGTCGGTCGTTGGAGCCGGTGTCGTATCCGAGTTGGGCGTCGGGGGCGGGGGTAATGTCTGCATCGCTGCGGTCAGCATCGCCGTTTTCAACAGGTGCCGGTTCGATTTGGGTTTGGGCTCTGGCTGCATCAAGTATAGGGCTAACCGTTCGGTTGGCAAAGATAAGACTTTCGCGCATACGGGCATACAACTCGACACCCGCAGGATCAATACTTAGAAAGCCGGACTCAATGGCCGGCAGGTCCGCAATAAAGTTTTCGGCGTCAAACGTGCCGTCCTCCTGGATGTAGCCGTTGCTGATCAAGGCTTCGACCAGCCGGTCAACTACCTCGTCGCTGTACGCATCCACCTCGCTGCTGACCACTGCCACCAGTTCGTCGGTAACGGCTTGTCCCTCCCACATCACGCGGTCCGCGTCGTCCATCGCGTCCAGCGCATCGGCCAAAGCCGCTTCGTCCTCGGCCGATGTATTGTCCTGGGCGTATTGCTGAAGCTGAACGGATGGACCGTTGCCTTTCCGGAACGAGATCACGGCATCAACAATAGCCTGCTCAACGGTCTGCTGGTCGTAATCGGTCAGCCCCAGCCCATCGGCAATGGCCCGGCCAATGGTATCCAATGGCGGTTGCCGGTTGGCCGGGTCCAGGTAGTTGAGGTACGGGTTGCCGCCCCGTTCGCCCCGGCGCATGGCTTCGCCCGCCACCCGGTCGAAATCCGCCATATTGATTTTTCCCCTGGTAGCGAAAAAAGTCAATATCGCACTTTGCAGATCAACGGGCTGATACGTTTTGGCAAACGACGTCCTTACTTTCGGCGTTCGACCAGATCCTGTTGCAACAGCACTCTGGTCAGCGGGTCTTGGTTCAGTCCCCGCTCCAAGCTGGTCAAGCTCCGCTGCAAGCGCGTTATTTGCTCGGTCAAGCGATTCGAGTAATCCGTCTGCCCCTGCGACAGCATCTGTTCCTGCTGCTGCAACAGATCGGGCAAGGTCGTCTGTAGCTTCCTGTAGCTCTCGACCCGTCTGGTCGCGTTGCTCCTCGACAACCGCTCGTTGTAGTTGAGCATCGAAATCAAGCTCGACCGCTGGTGGTTGGGGGTTAAGGCCCGAAACTGACGGGGCGACAGGGTTCGGGCGTGGTGCCGGGGTAGGGGTTGCATCTTGTATCGGGGTTTCGGCCAACAAATCAATATCTTCGCCAACAACGGACTCGGTTTCCGGCGTTGTCTCTACCGGCTGTACCAGAGCTCGCAGGGCGTCGGCTACCGGCGTATACGATTCGGCGTAGTCCGGGTTAGTCAGCAGGCCGTCAGCCGCGTTCAGATACGCCTGGGCCAGTGTTTTAAGCTCGACTACAGCCGGGTTTTCTTTGCGGGCTTTCCGCTTTTTGCCTTCATTGCCCTGCTCGACAGCGGCATACGCTTGTCCAATACGCTCCAGAATGGTTTCGCCATCGCGGATCAAATTGGCCTCCGCGCTATTATCGGGACTGGTGTACCTTGCCGTGGGTAACGGCTTGGCCGGGTCCGCTACGGCCGTGGCAATCGCCAGGTGCTGCGATAGGTCGTCGGCCGGCTGTTCGTAGCTGTCCACCAGGTCCGTGCGCTGGGACGGCACGAAGGCTCCGGATTCATCCAGACCCAGGGGGGTGGTTATTTCTCCCCCCACCCGGTTCAGTTTTCGATACACCCGCTTGTTGCCGTTGGTCACGTACGCCTGTCCGCTGGGATCAATAGCGGTTAAACTGGGCTGGAACGTATCGGGATAAGACACGGCCCCGAACTCCCGGTCCAGACTGTCCAGCTTTTCGGCTACGTAACTGTTGATCTGCGTGCGGTCGGTGTCGGCCGCGTACAGTTCCAACGCCTGCGCCCGGACTTTTTCGGCTTCGGCCCGGCGCGTTTGCTGCCGGATTTCGGCCTGGTACCTGGGGCCTTCCGGTGTCTCGACAACGCCCCCCAGTTGCTGGGTCAGTTTGCGCTGGGCGAGCTCCGCTTTGGTGCGTTCCCCGAACGAGGCATCGGGGTTTTGTAGCACCTGCTCCAGCTCGCTCAGCGACTGGCGGGCCTGGTTTAACTCGGCATCAAGCGTACGGGACACGTTGTCGGATTCGCTGACCCGGAACATGGTGGCCCGGTCGGATTCCGAAAACATATCCACGTCGGCAAAATCAGCCGATACCCGTGCCATGCGGCCCACTTTCTGCACCAGATCGGTATGGGTATCGGCGTCGATCTCACCGGCTTGCAACTTGTGATCCAGTACCCCCAGCATCTTTAACCGGCCGGGCGTCGATGGGTCGTCCGACAGCATCGTATCCAGGTCAATACTTTTGCGCAAGCCGTCGCGGACGTTGGCCCCGACGTAGCCAAACACCATTTGGTTCGCGGGCTTGGTTTGCAGAAAGGTGCCGGGCAGGGTACCGACGAGTACGCCCAGCGTCATGCCGTAGATGCTGTTGAACGCATACCGCCCCCAGGACGGGTCTTTGAATCGGCCGGTACTGTCGGCCGACGCCAGGTTATTGTACAGCAATTTGGCCAGTGTCTCGGCGGTCGTTTGTAAAAACTCCTCACCGGCTTCGGGTAGTCCCTGCTCAACAAAACCCCGACCCACGCGGCTGGACAGTAGCTTGCCCATTGCGCCTAACGACTTCGGGTTTTCGATGATACCCAACGCGCCTTTCACCGCTTGCTGACCGGCATCGACCAGCATGTCCTGTGTGAAGCCTTTGGGTAGGTTCTGCAACGCTTTGACCGCTTCGGACATAGCCGCTTCACGGACGGTGGCACGGGCCGCTTTGTCGGAGATACCCAGCGCACGGGTCAAATTACCCATGTTCGCTGTCTCAATCACCGCGTTGAGCCCGGCCACCGGAATCGCGAACAGCGTGGCGTCCTGTACGTCCAGGCCCGCCCCTATCGCTTCGCGCTGATAGAGTGGAAATGTTTGCAGAAAGGAACTGGCCCCGGTCACCCGCGTCGCGACTTTACCGGCCGTCGCCAGTTCCGACGTTAAAATGCCCCGCTCCGCAGCGGTAGCCGCTGTGCGCAACGCGGCCCGGCTCCCTATCGTCGCAACGGTACCAGCTCCGGCCGTGAGCAAACCGGGCAGGATATAGCTCATGAGCGTACCGGTGGTGCCGACCAAGTTCTTAAAATTAACGTCAAACTCCACCCCGTTTTCCTCACTGTACGAGGCTAACGGTTTCTGGTAGTCCTGAGAAACATAGGCTTTGTAGCCGGCGAACGTTTTCTCAATGCTTTTCTGGGTCCGCGTCCACTCCGGTTTGTCGATCAACCCCGTTAGCCCGGCTCCGGCCGTGGCGAGCTGGGGCACGGCTTCGGCCATATCCACGAACCCGTTGTATATCTGGCCGAAGAACGCGTTGCCTGCCGTCGAGCTGTTGTAGGCGGGTGCCGCTTCCTGCTGGGTGGGGAGCCGGTAGGCGTCGAGGTAGTTGCTACCGGCGTTGCCCCCTTCCACCTGATCGTTGAGGTACGCCAGTTTCTGAGCCAGCGTCGCCTTCGTGGCAAAATCACCCTCGCGGTGCGCCTTCTCCAGCCGCTGAATATCGGCGGTTGGGTTCAGGCCGTTTTTCCGCATCACCTGTTCGGTGCGGGCACTGATCTGGAACGTGGAGAGCTCAGGGTATAAATCCTGATCCAGCTTCACGGGTTTAGTGGGCTGTTTTCCCATTAGAACGTGGTGTCGGTATAAGGGGTGGGTATGGATGGGCTATCCCATTCGTCGTTGGCCCGTTTCTGGCCCTGCTGCGCTTTGATCAATGCGTTGACAAAGTTGGGGTTGGTTGCTTCGTCCACGGCTCCGATAGGCACGAAGATCGTGGCCTGGCGGGTGGACGGGTTGTACACCCCGGTGCCGGCTTTGGTTGGCCCGAACCCGGTCCAGTTGTCAAACAAACCGGCTTTCCGGGCTTCAGTCGGGTCGTTGAACTGAACCGTTACCCGGCTGTAGCCCCGCGTATCTCGGTTCAGTGCGCCTTTGGCCGGGTTCATGCTTTTGGGGTCGATGAACACCTTTGGCTCCACGGCCATGACCTGAAAGTTGAGTCCTTTCAGATTGATCGGCTGAACGCCGTTCGCGTCAATAAACCCTTCCTGAATATTGCCTTTGGAAAAGCCGGTTTTGGTTTTCTGAATGCCGAGCTGCTTCAGCAAGACATCACCCAATTCACCGAACAACGTAGCTCCCTGCAACTGGCCCACTTTGGACAGGTCAACTTTGGAAAACGGCAGCACCTTGCTGCCTTCCGCATCGGGATTGAGTCGGATTCGGTCGGCGGGTGCTGCCCCTTCGCCAAACAACTTATAGTCGTAGCCCTTGCCGTCCGCCGATTTGCCCGACAAGTCCTGGAGTCCCTTCGCGATTTTGATCTGGTTGAGTTGGTACGCCTGCCCTTTCAACGCCTGATCGGTTTTGAAGCCGGCCGCAGCGCGTCGGTTCGCGTCGAACGCCAGCCCCAACCGCTGACCCTCCATACCCAGCCGCGCCTGGCTACGTTTATCGTCATTGACCGCCATTTGGTAGCGGCCCTGGTCCATCTGAAACTCGTAGGCTTTGGTAATCGGGTCGGTTTTGTAATAGACCTGGGTGCCGGCGTGTTGACGTAAGTATTTATCGACGCCCATTTCCCGGCCGTATTTATCAACTAACCGGTTCAGCTTTTCATCCTCACCCACGGCTACCCGCTCCCACGGCAACCGGCCCGGCGCGTACTGGTCGCGAATTTCTTTTAAGTCGTCGTCTGGCTTGTAGCTGCCCCTAAACTTATAAACGTCGCTTTGCCCGGTCAGAAAGCCCTCCAGCTCTTTTTCGCCACTCCGGAAGTTTTTCAGATCGCCGTTGCCGACCAGGAACTCGGATTTATTCGCGGCCTCCTGCGCGGCCAGCACGTTGCGCACATTCTCGGTAGCCTGCGCGTACCACGGCTGTTGCTGCAACCGACTCGCGGAATCAGCCTGCCACGTAGGTAATTCGGCTTTGGCAAATGCCCGGAAATTGCCGTTGTACTCCGTGAGCAGTTTCCGGTACAACGCTTTTTCCTCGGCGTTTACATACGCTTGCAGCCGCTGCCGGTCTTTACCCAGAAACGGTAAGCTGCGGGCTTTCTGCAAAAACTGCTGGGTCAACGCTTCGCCCTGCTGCTCCTCGGCCAACTGCTGTTCGCTTTGCTGGTTGGCGATTGCGCCGACCTGAACGGCTTCCTGCCGGGCGGCTGAAGCCGCGCTCCAATTGGTAAACGGCGCGGTTACCGCCCCGATTAGATTTGCGTTACCCGATGCAACCGGAACCATAGTATGCGATAAATAAGGTAAAAAACGTATTATGCCCCCAATGCGTAGGCCCGTTCCCGAACCCGACGCCGTAACGCGGCTCTGGTCGCGGCCGTTTCGCTGGCCTGCTGAATCTGGTTCTCGGTCAACGCGTCGTACAGTGGAGCGTTCTGCTCAAAAATTCGCCTGTTCTCGGCGTTCTGCAACGTAGCCGATACCAGGCCCGCTCCGATTTGCTGACGGGCCGCATCCCGGTTGATACCTTCCCGCTGGATCGCGCTTTCCATTGCCGCCGTCTGACCTGTAACGGCCCCAAACAACGCAAAGTTACGTTCGCGACGGGCATTATCCTCGGCCAGCACCTGCTGAGTCGCGTTGTTGCGCTGCAAGCCGATGTTGGTCAACCCCGCCAGCGTAACACCGGGCGATGCCCCACCCCCGGTCAGCCGGCTTAGTGTGTTGACGCCCTCGGCGTAGTTATTGGCGATGTTGGTGTTGGCGGTTGCCCGCTCGATAGCACTGAGCCCGGTTCCTTTTCGGTTCGTCACCTCACCGACGTAATCCATCCATCGGTCGGGTACGGTGGGCATGGCTACCGGTTTGGACGCCAACGATACGCCCGTAGCGATGCGGGCCGCGTCACCAACACTGTTGAGTAATGTACCCGCCTTTCCTTTCTTTGTCGCGGCACTACCTGTTTCGTCACTACCCGTTTGAGACGTACGGCGACCCAGTTCTGCATTCAGGCCAGCAATTTGCGTCGCGAACGGATTGGCCGCATTGTCCAGGATCGACATAACCCGCTCGTTGGTAACGGACGGTGAGGTGATCGGGGCCGGGGTTTTTATAGCCGTCCGGGGGTCGGTCAGGGAAATGGTCTGGCCCGGCTGTAGCTGGTCGGGATTGCCAATGCCGTTGTTCCGCATCAGGTCCAGGGTCAGCAAGCCGGTACGGGCCGCAATATTGTCCAGGGTATCGCCGGGCTGCACCGTGTACTGACCAGCGACCGCTGTTACCGGTGGCATGGTCGCGGGATCGGTCGTAACCGTGGCGTAGGTACCCGTCATTTTTCGCGTTGTCGTCTTTTGGCTCGTTGCTTTGGGAGCCGGTTTACGTTTGGCCGGTCCACCGGTAGCGTACATAGGTAAGCCGGCCGGCACGAAGTCGCGACCCGGCGCACCAAACGCCCCGATCTGACCCATTGAGGCCCGGTACTGGCTGGACAGTTCGTTGCCGCGCTGGGCCGCAACCTGACGGTAGGCGATCCGGCGTGGCCGGCTGAACAGACGGGCAAAGAAGCCTAAGTTTGGCTGCTCCACCTGCGGAAACATTGTTTCAATCCGGAACGGGGCCGGTAACGGTGGGGGCACCAGGCCACCCCCGGCAAACAGCTTGCTGCCATCGACCGGCTGCTCGCTGAGCTGTTCAAACAGCAACGCGCCGAGCGCATATTTCTTTTGTCGGGGACTGACCTCGCTCGTCATGATATGGCCTGCTGACAGGGTTTTGTCCTGGGGTAAAATGTATTCGCCAATCCGCATTTCGCCAAACTTTTCTCCGGTGCCTTTGACCGAAATGATCAGATCCTCGGTCGGGTCGTTTTTGCCGTACACCTTGTAGTCTTTCGGCCGGGGTACGGAGCCCGCTACTCCCCCGTACTTATACAGGATAGCCGGACCACCGGCCGCATAGGTCCGGGGTGGCGTTATGCGCTTGCCCGTTTTAGGGTCGTAGTATATTCGCCCTTTTATTTCATAGGGCTTGCCAACAAAGTTCTCAACTTTGATTTTCGACCAATCCTGGCCCGGTATAAGCTGTGGTTCCAAATCCCACCAGTCCCGATAGTTGATATAGTTGCCATTGGCATCTTTCCCTTTGGCAACCGTATAGTTGCCCATAACCTCCCCTATATCATAGTTAACCCAACGATCTTCACCGTCTACGTTTCGATAATCGGCCGCTTTATATTCTACCGGGCCGTTCGGCGTTTTGATGTCCTGTCCAGCTCGTAGCTTGTTGACGTCCACCCGAAGGGCGGACCGCAGTATATCTTTCTCAATGTCGTTGTGAAGCCGGTATCCGCCCCCTGCCGTTGGTCGCAGCGCATCCCCTTGTGGCTTCATACCCAAATAAACCCGCCAGGCGTCATTTTTATTGAGTACCGATTTTTCTCCGATCGGTGCGTTGCTGGCTAGTTCAGCTTGCAAGTACCCGTCATACTCTTTTCTGGCATCGCCGGTTTGCTTGGTAAAATCGTACCCTACAGGATTTACGAATTTATACGCCAGCTTTTCAGCCAGGCCGGGCGTAAAGGGTTTATTGGCATCTTCCCGTTGAGCCGCTGACACCCGTTGCTGGTGGTGACGCATGGAGGTAGTCAGATCCAGGGTGCCAGCCAGTTCGGTTACCAGTTTAGGCGCGTCGAGCAAGGCGTTTTTCGCCCGATTCAGTGACCAGCCTGGCTTGATCGGTCCGCCCGTAGCGTAGCTGAAGTAAGACGTTGCTTTGGGTCGTTTGACGCCAAACAACAAATTATCCATCGCACCCAGATACGAGGGCTGTTCGGTCAGGGTAATAGCCCCGGCTGCACCGGGCAACGCCGGCAGGGCGGAGTTCATAGCCGTGCTTGTACCCAGTTGCGCCGGGGCATTGGGCGTAACGGCTGGCGGGGTTGGCACGGGTGTTTTGTCCGCTGTACCGTTGGGTATAAAGTTAGCTGCCAGCCCGCCGACCTGCGACCCTATGGCTGACAGCCCGACTCCCTGCGCCATCGCGTTTTCCGCGTTTTCGTAGCTGTCGGTAAAGCCTTCACCCGGCATGTTCAGATCGAGTTGCCGATTCACCACCGCCCGGCCCAGCTCACCCCCGGCCTGTCCCAACCCCTGAATGCCGGTCACCGCCCCCACCACGCTGCCGGCTGCGGACGTAATGGCGGGTAGCGCGGTGGACACGACCTTACCAAAACCGGTCAGTTTGCCATACCGGTTGAAATACATATTACCGCCACCGTACACCGGAGGCCGGTAGTAGGCGGTGCTGGGCAGGGTGGTGTCGTACAGTGCCATTATGGTCGGAATGCTAAGTAGATACAGAGGGAGTTGATCAGCACATGAAACGCGTTGTCAATAATGATCATGAGCCATACCGACATCCAAACTGGCTTGTCCGCGTCGTAGCCCATATTTGTGCTTGACCAGTTCCAGTTCACGAGCTTGATCCAGTACACGGCCAGCCGGTAGCGGTCGATGAGTACGTGACTACCCCACACAATCAACCACCAGCCCGACCAGCAAACCAGCAGGAACGGCAGCGCATATATCGTTGCGTGCAAAGCAGCCACCAGCAGCGACCTTGTTTTTTCTCTAGCCATAAAGTCATTTTGCAGTAGGTAGTCCCCCACAAAATGAAGCAGCAGGCCGATGTACAAGGCAAGTTCCAGTGTCATGGTTTGGTCGGGTCTGTGGGTAACTGAGTAGATTTGCCGTTGTCGCGTCGAGCTACCCAGTAAATGAATCCGGTCAGCAACAGAATGATGCCAATACTATATACAATGTTGAACACAAGCATAAAAATAGTGTATTAATATGTTTTTTCACTTATCTAAATACGGTTGAAAACGCGACCAGCACCACCTGCTTGTTCTCGGCATCGTTACCGATCTCAATTTCCACCGTCATATAGTCGTCCCGGAGTCGCTGTTTGGTGCCCGACCAGTCTACTTCGTGCATGGCGTAGCGCAGCGCATTCTGAAAGAACCGGAACCGCTCGTCATTCGCCGGAAACAGCGTATGCACCTGCGCTGGTCCGCCGTCCGGCGTCCAGTGGGTGATCCGGGTGATTTTCCGCCAGCTATCGGCACTGATATTAATCTGGCCGGCGTCGAACGTTTTTTTCTGGTTGGGATAAGGATTGACAATGAACCTGACCACGGACGGGTAGAACGTGCCGAAGTACTGACCGAACGGCCCCCGGTCCATCGCCCATAACGTGTTAGGCTGGCTTCGGGCCGACGCCAGCAGCAGCCGGCCGCGATTGACAAACCGGCTATAATCGCCGTCCTTGATCTCGACAAACGAACTCATAGCCGTGCTGTACACAGCGGTGAACGTGGGTATGCCCGGTTTGTAAAACGAGAACAGGATTTCCTCGTTGTCGCGGTTGGTACCGGCCACGCACTGCCAGTTCCGCAAGCTGTCGATCCCGGCACCGGCCAGTTCATACGTCAGGCGTTTAAGCTGATCACTGAACAGCTCACTCGCACTCAGACTGTCGAGCCCTCCGGTATACCGCAGCAACGCCCCCATCCGGGCATCCCACGCCCCCACCTGCCCATTGCTGGACCAGACGGATTCGGGGTGCTGGGTACCGAACTCGGTGCTGATCGTGATCATCCGGTTGAACACGGCTCCGGAATCCGTTTCGATCACGCCGGCATCGGTCGTCTGGTAGCTCAGCGGGTCGAGCGGCAATATACCGACGCCCCGTTCCTGCCAGCACAGGAGCCCCCGGCCCTGACCCCGTTGCAACTTGACAATCGCGCCCAAACTGCCATTGGCCTGGCCCGCGTCGCCCGGTAGCCGGCTGCGCCAGGCGTCAATAAACTGGCCGGGTTGTTTGGGTGGCGTCCAGCTAAAGCCGGCCGGGTCGTTGGTCACGGCCAGAAAGTCGCGGGGCATGACCGCGTAAGGATTGACCCTGGTGTCCACGGTCAACGCTTTGTTGTAGTTCCAGTCCTCGGGCTGATCCGGATTAATCCCGTTTTGAAACTGCTCTCCTTCCTCCCGGCACGTGGTCCGTTCGGGCCGGAACGCGTTGCGGGCCAGCGTTCGGCCGGGTCGCAACGCGAGGTTGTATTTGGATTCAACCGGAACAACGTGTCCAATGCCGTAATCGCTTTGCCGGCAGCTATCGGAATAAAAGGGGTAAATGCGGGCGAAATCAAACAGCGTGACGTACGCCGGTCCGCCCCAGACCTCAATGTCGTTAAACTCGAAAAATTGACCCGCAGCGGTTTCCACCGGTTTGGCCATACCGAGTAACGACTCGGTGATGGGCTGAAAGTGGCCGCAGGGGTAGTACGGTTCTATGGACGACTGCGCATCGACCGGCTGGGTCGTGCGCTGGATGTAGTTGACGATCCGGAACGTGCCGGGGTTCTCTTGGGAGCCGGCGTCTATACTGGTCCAGTCCGCCGTTTTTACAATCACGGCGTTTCGCTGCAACAGCCCGTCGCCGTAGATATAGAGTCCGCCCGCGCCCGACCACTGCGGGTGGGTCTGGGTTTCGATCTTCAGGTTCAGGTTGTTTTTGTCCAGCTCTTTGTAGGTGGTGTTGAAGCCATCGCTGTGCAGTTTGGCCAGCGTCAGCCTCGTCTCACTGCCCAGGCGCGGCCGGCCGCGCGCGAGCAGCGTAGGGAGCCAGGATAGGTTCGTTGCGGTCCGGTACGACTTTGTATAACCGTGGGTGACGTGGGTTTTGTCAGGCAGGGCCCGGCTGTAGCCGTCCAGCGCAATTACGTTGCTGGAGTACGCCCGCGATACGATGCCGACGTGGTGGAGCACATCGCCCTCCTCCAGTTCTTTGAGTCCACCTTCGATCAGCACATCCGGGCTGTGGTAGGTCAGGTAGTAGGGCTGGCTGCGGGTTTCGCGCCAGTCGCCTTCATTGGGTGTCGTGCAGGGCGTAGGCCAGGGGTAGCTGTGGCGGTTCTGCCCATCGAAATCGGTGGAGAACCAGTTCAGGTAAGGCAGGGGAAACGGCTTTTCCGACCGGCCCGAATCCAGCTTACATTCGTCGGTGCGACAAACCGGAAACACGACGCCCTGGTGCAGCAGCCGGGGAACGCGCTGCCGCTTCACGATCATAAAGCCGCTCACGTTCAGTTTGCCCTCGCTGTCGTACAAATCGGCCACCGGTAGCCGGAGCCCGGAGATCAATACACCCATCGGCACCAGCTCATAAATACCGGCCGGGCTGAGTTTGGTCAGTGCGTAGTGGTCGGTTTCGCCAGCCGGCCCTTCGTCGTACAACTGGGGAAAGGTGAAGGCGGGTAGCGGGGTGACGAACATCGGCTGGCCCAGCCGGTCGAACAGCAATACGCCGAACTCCTCGGTTTCGCCCCGGAAGTACGAGCCGTGCAGCCACTCCCAGACTTGGCCTTTGTCGTTGAGGTAGTCGTTGGTAACGGTGTAGGTTTCGGTCAGGCCGTTGAACGTTTTACGCACCACACTACCCAGCGTCACGGTTGACGAATTGGTCAGCGGGTTGCCATCGGGCTTGCCTGACGTCGGATTGGCAACGGGCCGGAAGGTGGGCTCTTTGACCTCATCCAGCACACATCGTTTCAGGAAGGGCTGAAAGCGGACGGCCGACGCATTCATAGTAATCGGCGGGAGCCGCAGCAAGTCGCCCTCCACCAGCCGGTTGTTTTCCGGGGCCAGGGTACCAACGCGCAGCACCGTTTCGTGCCGCTGGTTCAGTTCGGCTACCGTGATTTCGTCTCCGCTGTTATCAACGATCTCCACCGTTATCGCCGTGCTGCCTGACAACGCCGGGGTGATGGTTATGGGTGGCAGGGTCCGGATTGAGGTGGGTAAGCCTTCCGTTTCGTAGTACAGAACGGCGACAACCACCCGCTCCCAGCGGACATCGACCCGGCTGAGCTCCCAGCGCAAACTTTCCTGGGTTACGACGCCTGACGCGCCCATGACCCGGTTGTGGTGCGAGAGCCGAACGCCGGTCGTCGGGATCTGGCTGGGGAATCTGTCGAAGCCCAGCACGTCCAGCTTTTCGCTGGTGACAAACACGCGCCGGGTCACGGGCGTGAACGCGGACCGTACGCCGTCCCGCGACTCGTAGGCTATCGCGATTTGATACGTGCCGGATAGTAGCTTGCCAATACCCCGGCCCAGGAGCTTAATGGTAGGAAAAACGACGTCCGGCCGTTCCCGGAATCCGTGAGCCGACCAGGACGACGGGTACGGGGTGGTGGTCGGTGCATGGCGCAGGTTCAGCACATGCTTCGTGCCGCGCCGGTTCGTCCAGTACACGCGCTCTACCGACTCGTTCTCGTACGCAATTTCAATGTCAAAGGTGTCGGTCGTTCGCCAGCCCAGCCGCTCGGGAGCCGCGCTGCCCCGCTTGGACCAGGGCTGGTTCTTGGCGTGCGGATCATTGTCGTCACTGTACAGGACGCGAAAGGCACCCGTAACCACGGCTCCGTTCACCTCACTATCGTAGTCCCAGAAGCCGACGATACTGGTCGTGTTGTTGGTCAGGAATAGCACGTTGCCGCGCTGCGCTTCGGCGTCGCCAACGATGTGGTAGCCTTGCGTCAGGGTTAAGGTGAGTAGATTGCCGGGGCTGTTGGCCAGGGACAGGCTTTTCCCATCGGACGTATCGCTGCGATTCCGGTTGTACAGAGTCCGTACGTTCCGGCCGTAGCGATACGTCCCTTGCTGTTGCAGGTGTGCATCCACATCCTGCTTCATGCCGCCAGAAAAAACCTGTGTGTGCGTAGGCATTAGACTCTTGATTCCTTGTAACCAACCACGTTTTCATCCAACCAAACCTCCACCTCTGGCCAGACCAGATCCGGATTGCCATTCGCCACTTTGTCCTCGACAAATTTGCGAATCAACGCCCCGATCTCGGTAAGTTGTGCCAATCGGTCACTCACAACCGGACGTAGTCCGGCAGGCCCATTGCTGCCGGGTGCTGGTCCCTGGTGCGCTTCGTCTGCCGAGTTTTGTTCGTCTGCCGGTGGATCGGTGATTGGTGGCGCAGTATCCGTACTTTCCGCAACAGCCGGCGTCTGTGGCTCGATACCCGTTTCCGTTGTTTCGGGAGCAGGCGGTGTCACGGCTTCGGGTGCGGTGTCCTGGGGCTTCGCAGACTCGGTAGCGGGCGACTTGCTTTGTTCCGGTACGCCGGCATCGGTTTTCTCGGGCGGGGTCTGGGTAGACGCATGGGCATTGTTTCGTTTAGCCATTGGTTTTTTTGGTTTGTGGTTCAACATTCTTTTCCCAGATCGCTACCCAGTCGGCTTTGATCTCTTTGCCGTTCAGGGTGCGGTACCGCTGGAAGCGGGTTTCGTACATCCGCCCGTCCGGCATCGCGATAGCGTATACATCAGGGATCACGGCCTGCACACGACTGGCTATTTGCTGAGCGGAGAGCGCACGGGCGTCAAAGGCAAAGGTTTGTTTCTGGCCGAAGCCTCTCTCACCATTGCCGCCCGGCCGGTCCACAATAATGATCGTGGTAAACGTGGGCGGTGGGTTATGGGCAATGGAACGAACAACGAAGGGCGTAGCTAATAGTATGCCCATGCAGCGAATAAGGATTTGTTTGCGGTTCACGGCGGTACTGTTTTGGGTTAGTAGAAAAAACGGTCGTTGGTCTGGTTACGAATAAAGCCGCTGGCCTGCCGTTCGGTACGGCGGGTCGCGGCTGTTTCGCGGTTGAGCTCGGCCCTGGTCTGGGCAATTAGTGTATCGGCGTTTTGCTGCACCCGGTAGCGGTCGTTGTAGCGGGGGTGAAGCGGGTGGCTTTCCAACAGTTTGCCTAACACAAACTCGTAGCAGGCGGCATAAGCCTCCCTATGGATCAGGGCTTGCCCCCGTTCATCCTTCAGCAAGCCAATGTAGCGAACGTAAAGGTCGCCGGCCGGGTAGTTGGGTAGTTGCAGCCCTACCGGCGTCCGTTTGAAAGCGAGTAACGCTTTGGGGTACATTTCGGTCGTGACTTCGTAGCCGGCCCATTGCTGCCCGTCCAGGCTCAAATCCTCGACCTTCAGCACGTAGCTGGGGGTGGTAAGCGTGTGTTGCGCCACGGGCATTTTTTCCGTGAACTCACTCGCGATCAGGTCATAGCCAATGTTTCGGAACACGGTGCGCATATGATCGTTGACCCGAAAGCGGAAGCGTTCGATGTTGGGGAAGTTGAACTCCTCCGTCAGATCAGACAGCAAATCATCCAGTACCCGCGTTTCCATGTTTTTAATATTCTATTTTAGATTTCCCAAGACACGATTATGCTACCGGTCTGCCCAGGGTTATAGTTCGGCTGAAACTCGGAAACCTTGTAGCGTTCTTTGCGTAAACGAGCTAACAGTTCAGTAGAAAATCCGTGCCTGGAGTCAAACTTTTTAATCAAGCAACCTTGTTTAGCCGCCTGTTGAATGCCGGCGAAAACTTCAGCAAATTCTTGATCGTCCTTTTCTTTCGCTACCCGAGCCCTTAATGCTATAGTTTTTGCCTGTTCGGCCGACAACACTATAGTACCATATCCTTTCTCGTTCTTCTCAATAAACGGACTTTCAATGGTTGACGAAGGCTCTATCGGAGTAAAAATTACGCCCGCATCTGCGTTTTTTTCCTTAGCACTATCTGCCGCGAAACAGGCAGCAATTTTACCCAATGCTCCCGTAACCAAGTTGGCATCTTCCCGACTGTCAAGCACAACATATAGCTCAACAGATTTCGCATTGTCCGGAAGTGGAACATTCTCAATACGATGCACCTGGTCGCTTGTAATATCTGAATACAGCCAGCCGTCGTGGCAGAATGATCTTATTTTTAGCTTACTCATCTTTAGTTGGGTTATGGTTGGTTTATGGGCGTTTCAGTGCCCTCATTCTTTTTGTCGGCTCGTTGCCAGGTCGCGACGTTACCACCGCGCAGGCGCATTTCGGCCCGTTCCTTGATCACGGCCCGGTTGTTCTCCCACTGCCACGGTCCTTCCCAGTACGCCGGATCATTGCGATCCAGCCCTTCCCACGGGTTTTCCATCGCCCCGGTAACGCTCAGCTCATCGACCGCCACCAGTTGCGTCGTGGTATACACGAATAAGCTGTTGCCCTCCACGCAATAAGTCGAGACGTTGTTGCGCCTGGACACAACGGGTAGCTGCCACCGCTGAGCGACCGGCACCAGCGAGGCTCCGCAGCACGACACATTGGTGATGTAGGGCGTGCCGTTCCACGATAAGAAGGTGGGGATCGGTGCAGAGCGAACATTGGTGTCGCAACTCGCGCACTCGTCTCCGGACAGGGTGACGGTACGGGTCGTTATACGCCACGGCGCGATCTGCTGACCCAGTTGCAGCGTCCGGGCATCGTCTTTCACCCGTAACGCTGTCTGTTGCGCGATCAGCTCGGGTTCGATCTGATAAATCGTGATATTGCTATCATCGACCGGACCACTGCCGTACAGCGCATTCAGCACCTCGTAGGCGCAGGCCCGCAGACTGTCCGGGTGTATAACGACCTCGTTTTCCATCTTACTTCGCGTTGTGCTCTATTAAGCCCTTTATAGCCGACTGGTATAGCTTGCCAAGAAGCTCTGCGTATTCCTTCTCCATAAAGGCATCATAGTTAGTCTTTCCGCTATGCCTTTTTTTGCTAATGAGAATCTGTCGCTGTTCGCCCCCTACGGTGAATGTCTGACCATTTACATAATCAGCCATGTTGATCAATCCAGGCGAAACAAATTCTTCATCGGCTTTCGCGTTACCCACAAAGCAGTTTTCTGGCCGAATCAGGTTTTCTCTCGCCAGAAGGCAACTCGTAGCGTACTGTTCAGACGACAAGTCCAGTTGCCGATGGTGATTTATATATTGCCGGGCTTTGGACAACTGACCCACACCGTTGATTTGTTGCGATCCCCAGTCCTGAAACGGATTGGGCTCACCGGATCTGACCGGGAACGCATACGTTTCCCATTGGCTTTTGCCCGACATTCGGGCCTTTGCATAAATTGTTGTTATGCCTTGATTCGCGGCAACGTCCTTGTCGAACGTTGCCGCACTTAAAAAGGTCGGATAACGACCTCGACCTGTTCCAGCTTGTCCAGATACTTCTCAGGGATTTCCCGGCTGGCGAGCGTCTTGGCATGATCCTCGTTAGTGGCCAGCACGTTTTTAGGATCAAGGATAATTTCGGTCTGCTTCCCGGCCTCTACATCTTTGGCACTGGGGTGAAACAAAATGGCAATTTGAAACAGTCGTTTTTTCATCTGTATTTGGGTTTTATAAAATTGCGTTCCAGAGTTGGTCCAGGGTAATCGTGCCGCCCTCCGCGATCATTTTCTGCAACCGGGCTTCGGCCTCCGATAGCTCTTTGGCCGTTTCGTTGATCAAGCCGCGCAGGTTCTTAGCGGCCGTAACCTGCTTGGGAAAGTCAGCGTGATCAGCCTTTTTCCACACCATCGAATCTTCCTGTTTCTGATACTGCGCCAGTTTGCGCTTTAAAAACGCGACGTTCGTAACGTCCGGAATGGACGGCAATTCCAGCAGCGCATTGGTCAGCTTCACAAAAGCATCGTCCTTGTACAAGCCGGTGGGGTACAGCGTCCGGCCCATGTTGTTGACATGGCCCTGGTTCATGGCGGTCATGTGCTCAATGACCTCTTTTTCCCGCAGCTCCAGGTCGCTTTGCTTGCTGTGCAGGGAGATCGGGTGAGCGAACCAGCACGCGTAATGCAGGGCCGCGTCGCCCCACAAGTTGACCAACGGCTTTATGTCCGGGTGATCCAGTACCGTGATCGGCCAGCCAAACCCTTTGTCCGGTGTATAGAAAACAAGCATTATCTATTTTTTCTGGTTGTTCCAGTACGCGAGCCGGCGCGTTCTGCATTCGGTATGCACATTCTCCCAGAACGTAGCCGGATCAACCGAACCCGTTTTAAGCTGCTCGATCAATTCGGCCAGCACCGTTTGCACAATCACCTCGGTATGACTGTGCCGGTACGGCATAACGGGCGGTACCAGTAACCGTTCCAATTCACGGATCTGGGCCGGGGCATTTGCCGGGGTGGGTGTATTGACAAGTCCCATGAATAGTTTTACTAAGGTTTTTACCATATTACTGGGACGACGATAACGCGGCCTGTTGCTCGGCTGACGCCTGCTCCATTTCTGCATCCATAACCTTATTTTCCCGGTCGGTGTTCGTCTTTATATCGGTCAGCGTCCCTTTGAAATCTTCTTTCTCCCGGTTATCCGCTACCCGCATCTGAGCGACGAGAATATCCTTCTCAATTTCCATGCGCAGTAGCTCTTTTTCGTGGTCGCGCTGGGCCTGTTTGTCGGCCAGTTGCATCTGAGCCAGTTGACCCTCTTGCTGGGCCTGTGCCGACGCCCGTTCGGCCACGGCCTCCCGTGCTTTGCGGTAATTGGCGTAGCCAACGGAAGGATTGGGCGAGAGAATGATCTGCATCAACGCTTCGGCGTCGTCCGAGCCGCCCGACTGCATGAGCAAGGTGACGAGTTGATCCAGGGCCTGCTTCGTATCGGAGAGTAACTGACCCGACTCTAACCGGATCGCGAAGTCCGCGCTGCGCAACTCGCGGGTGAGCTGGAGAATTTTCTGCTCGTTTTTGCTGATCACCATCAACGCCTGGTTATCGACGGCGTAATGGAATTTGGATACGTCGGCGCAGGTCTGTAGCAGCTCGTTCATGAACTGGCTGTGCTCCCAGTTGAAGTCGATATTGAGCTGCTTTTGATTCGCGATGTTGAGCTGCTGCTGCTTACCCGAGGAGTACGGGCTGGTCTGACCCTGAACATCGGGGCCGGCCCCGACCCGTATTTCGTAGCTGGTTTGCCAGTCGCGAAACATTTGCCACGCGACTTTGAGCTGTTCGCTGGCGTTGGAGAGCTCGATTGTTTTTAAATGCTGCAAGCCGGCCATGTTGCCCGGCTGGTACTTGGTGCTGTCGATCTTGACCACACCGGTCATTTTCGCATTGTAGCGGTAGGCCACCGCGTTTTTACCCTGCGTATCGTCAATGATCAGGGCTTTGTCATACCCCATGTCGGCCAGAAACATATCGACCCGCTGCATGAGTACGTTGCCACGGGCCGCGTCGTCCTCCCCGAGCCTGGCCATCGACTTCTCGTAGCTGATCCGGCCTACAACCGGCCAGTATATTTTGTCCCGCTCCTGGGTATCTTCATCAAAATCAGGTTGGTATTTGTACGGGCCGATGTCGATAAACGAGTCGTGGCCGATCCGTTTAAACGACCATAGCTGAGGCCGGGCGTATACTTTCACATTGGCCCGGCTTGGTAATTTGGTGCCGATTGGTGTAAAGTCGATGTCGTAGCCGATCCCACCGCTACGAGCCGTTTGCCAGCTCTTTAGCTCTCTGTCGGTCGCCGGGCTGCGGGTGCCATCGCGATCCACGCGCTCGACCATGAACCGCTTTTCCCGCAGCATGGTGAAAAAGTTGTGCTGCACCAGCATATTCACCAGCAGCTTGCCCGTCCCGCGCATGGGATAGAACAGGTTGCGCATCCAGTTCACCTCCGTACTGGTGTAGTCCCTGTTCTCGTCCAGGCAGTAATTGGTGGTGTCGGCTGATATGCCCCGGCTGGACCAGTAGGTGCCGTACGGGTCGTAGCCGATACGGGGCGCGTTGCGCTCGAACAGCTTTTCCACGTACCGCAACGCACCCTTCACCCCGGTGCCGGTCGCGAGCTGGCCGGTGCCGAACGTATTGATCAGTTCGGTCGGCGTCATGTACTCGTTGACCTGGATACCGAACACAGCGGGGTCGCTGAGCTGCTCGACGGGTTTACCCGCCATCCACCTTACTTCGGCCGGCGTAAGGGCCCTGGCGCACACCCGGCCGTTCTTGACTTCGGTGAACGCGAACTGGCCATTGACCCGGAACTTATGCTTTAACGATTTACGACCGATGTCCTGAAAGCTGCACCGGGCGTCAATGTCTTGCAACAGGTCGTAGACAATGCCTTGTACCTGCTCTTGCCCGGTGGCGAAACTCAGCCACTCGTCGGTGGTTTTGGGCAACTGGATGTTGGGGTCAATTACCGGCGCAACGTGGCCTTCCCCCTGGGCGTACATGGTCTGAAGCATGGATTGCATCGCCAGCTTCGCGCCTTTCTTCGCGTCGTCCAGAATAGACTTCTGGGCGAAATCGGTATTGATATTGCGGACGCCGAACTGAAACGGCTGGGCCAGGATCTGGCTGAGAATGGTTTTTTCCGCGCCGTGGAAGAAATGGTTGTCTTTCACCCCTAACGCCGGCTCCTCCCCGAACAGCTTCATCAACGGTTCGTAATCGCTGCGGTTCAGCTTTCCGGCCACGACGTCATAGAGTCTGGCGTGGTTCGGGTTATGATTGCCGTAGAGCGGGTGGGGGTTGAGCAGCATGTAGTCCGATACACGGCGCAGGAACTCAACCAGAAGCAGGGGGTTGGTGTTGAACTCGTCGTTCCAGACCAGGATTGGCTGGTCGAATAGCTGCTTCTGGCGGGCTTCGCTCGACGCCTGGTATTGCCACGGCAGTTGGTCATGCCGCGACACATAGGCGTTGTACGCGTTCTGGTGAGCTATCGGTACGTAGTTGGAAACCATTTGGGCCGCAGCTACCGATATAGGTAAACCTGCGGCCCAAAAATAAAACTATTGTTTAAATATGCAAAAAAACATATCTACAGCTTAACTTCCTTCATCTCGTCAAACCACTCTTTTGTCGGAAAGACAGCGTGTTGCATATCAAAGAAAAAGGCTGGGTTTCCCTGCGAGTTGCCATGTAGTTTTGCATCAATGCGAACCAAGACGCCCATCTGGCTTAAATCGGTTAACACTTCTACAACCAGATCATAATCCAATTCGGTGTTACGCATGATATGGTCGGGCTCAATTAAAAAGTACACATTTTCTTCGTGCACCGACTTGAGCATATTAGCTTTTTCAACCCCGGCCATGAACCTGAACACAGTTCGGCTGGCCTCGAACAGCACTACGGCAATTTCCCGAGTAAACTCCTTTACGCACGGGGCTGCGTATCTCGCTATCCGATCTTCCACTAGCATGGAGTCGTAGATGCGTTTGGGGCCGATTTTTTCCTGTTGCTCCTCAGACCATAAATAAGAAAATCCTATTTGGCATATCTCGTACGGACTTAGGGATTGTCTGGGTTCACGGTCGTTTGAGTGGTTGTGCATTTTAGGTGCCGGGGCTTCCGCTAAGCAACCTTCTGCGACGCGATTTGAATTGAACATAACTCAGGGGGGTTATTGGTTTATGATAATAAACTGTCTGTAATTGGGCCTTAAAACACTTTTAGTTTACACGATCTCGTTGCGGTCGTAATACGCAAACACCTCGGCCAACTGCGTTTCGTCTTTCACCGTGAACTCCCAATCGTCGGGGGCTACTTCTTTCTCGATCACGTTGATGTAAAACGTTTTCGGCGTGAAGGGTAACCGGACCCATTGCCGCGACGGTATTTTTTTTCCGTCCGCCAATATCGCACTGCCTGTATACGACCCTCCGTTTTGGGTTTGCCACACAATGGCGTCGAGGTAGTACGGCTTACCTTCTTTTCCGTTTTTGAACACCGCACCACACCGACTGTTCTGAAATATGCCCCCATCAACCTCGCCCCACTCATTGTCGTTTCCGGTAATAGGCAGCAGCGGCTTGAAGTTAGCGAGGTCATAAAACAGCTTACTCACCATTGGAGCTGAGCTGCCCGAGTGGCCCTGCTCGGCAAAAACCGCCATTAAGTCGAGCACGTTTTTTTTAAGGTGCTGGGTATACTCGTCTTTTTCTTCCTGATTGTCGGTTGCGATCAGGGCATCAAGCTCACGCTCGGCATGGGAAATGAGATTACTCATGGTTTTATTATTGTATTTGGGTTATTTGGTTGAATTTTCGGCTTGGTACTGGCCGCAGGCCGGCCAGTTGATCAGGTGATCGGTGGTAACAGAGCTGGATACGCCCCGTTTGGCACATTTGTAGTACCGTTTGCTGTACTCTACGTACCGGAGTAGCGCACAGGTCTTGCATTTCGCCCCTTCCGGCCCCGGCCCAAACACTTTTATGCATGGATTGCCGTGTTTGGTGCCCGAATGCCAGGCTGATCGGTTTGGTTTGGGCGTGGCGTCCGGTATTTCCTGCCCGAACAGATCAATCATGGACGTAACGGAGGAACTTTAACGCGTGGTAGCCAATAGATCGGGGGGTCGGGCTGTATTGGAACGTGATGTAACGCCGACAAAGCCGATTTTTAGACACGGTTTCCAGCGAGGCCCTTATTACACCGTCGTTCGTTTTGTGAACCGTAACGATCACGATTCCCAACAGATGGGTGTACTGATAGATGTGGTTGGACATAACCCACGCCACCATATTTTTTTCCTCAAACAGTAGCTGAGTAGAGCCGCTGGTCAGTGCATAGGAGGTGTCTTGATCCGGATCGAGCGTATAGGACATGGCTATGCGGAGGTTTCAGGTTTATCCAGTAGCTCGGGGCCGATGGTGGCCCGTCTGGCGATTACTTTTTGGTAGGATAGCTTGGCTAGATCCTCCAGGCTCATGCCCAGACAGGAGGCCGTGGCGTTGAGGTAGTAGAACACGTCGGCAAGTTCGACGTTGAATTTCGTCTCGGTAACCTCAAAGCGGAGTGCCTGGCTGTATCGGCTGTCACTGCGAACTTTTTTCTTGATCCGGTCAATTTCGGACGCGAACTCCACAAATAGAGCCTTATAGTGGGCAATGACTTGTTCAAAAGTCAATAGGTCGTCTATCTCACCGATCTGTGTGTTGTCAGCATATATCTCGGCTTCGGCCGCGACCTCCCCTACTTCACCCAGTAACCCGAGTAAGGCGACGGGCTGTATCCGGCCCTTGACATAGCCGATCTGGTGCTGAAGCGCGGTCAGCTTCGTTACGTAGTTTTGTGTCTCGACTTCCGCGCAATAGGTATTAATAAACGTGATCGGATCAACCCCTTCGTCGCTGGCCAGGTTGCCAATGACCAGAGCGCGGTTCGTTTCCTTTGTTAAATTGAGTTCATCTTCAATCAAATAAAACAAACCAACCTTAGCAATCTCCGCGCAATCAAACTCGCTGGTGTCCATGCTACCGGGTTCGCAGATGCAATACCAGAAGTCGATGTGGTTATGCCGGGTTTTGTTGTTGTACGGCTCAATCACTTTGTTATAATATTTGCTGGCGATTTTATGATCCAGTTCAGCTACGTAGTACAAATCGGTATCGTCATGGTAACCGGAACGAAACGGTTTGGAAACTTGGGTTGGCTGCATGTGGTCGATCACAGCCTGGGTACACAGGTATTGCTCCATTGTTTTAATAAGGATTTTTAGTTGCTTTATTGTTTGACTTTATTGATAAATCTGCCGGACAACGATGTTGCTTATGGCATCTGTTTATGTACGGCTAACCCTTCTTTGATCCAGTTGTTGGTGTCAACGCCAATAGACCGCAGGTAGTCAATGAGGCTGGCGTAAGGAAGCATTTCATCGCAGCCAATCTCGCCATCGTTCCAGATCGTTAAGAAAGGTTTGCTTTCATTTGGGTAGCAAAACAGAACATGGTCCCCTTCTTCAGCCTGCGTTATAACAAAGATGTCTCCAAAATGGGCCACCCACTCTTGGTTTGTTACGTCTGTTGGTAGCCGAAGGACGGGGCGCAGGTAATTTGGCGAAAACATACCGAAGCCGCCTGAAAAAAGCACCTCGGCTCTTGCCGATAAGCTAACCAAGATTCCACGCTGGCCGTGGTACGGGTTATAAATGCAATCTATCTGCACCTGTTTGTTGATGCACTGGCCCAGTTGCTGCGGGGTAAGTTGCCTGGTCTCGCTCATGTGGTTGTCGTTTTGGAAACAACCCGACCAGCACGGCCGGCCGGGTGTCCGAACCTTCCTCTTAACTTACTGATTCCGCAAAGTCTATTGCCATCTGTTTAGCGTCGTCCAAGGTCAGGGCGGTCCATTCGCCCCGGCCCCATTTAGGCGGAAAGGTGCAGAACGCCTGCCCCTGTTTACCGCGCAAGGCTTCGTTGCCGATGGTATCGGCATAGGTCCACGTTATTTTCGCCCCCGGATGGCCTGCTCCGTCGGTTTGCCCCAGCTCGCCCGATACTAACAGGTGCTCAGGCTCCGTATGAAAGTTTATGGCCCATTCCAAGAAGTCTACTTCATTCGCTGGGCTGTAGTTAGCCCCGTCTTTCTGAACTGTATAGCCTACTCCAAAGCCGTAATACGCCCGGTGTGACCAGCCGTACCACTTCTGCTCAGCCGGGTTGAAACCAATACAGGCGGTATTGCCGTCCGGGTCTTTTTTCTGGATCTGCTCGGTAATGCCTTTGTTGTACAGCCAGCGCACATCTTCGGTCAGGTTACCGAAGCACAGGTACGCACCGTCGAGCCGGGTGACGTACATATCAATAGGTTCCTGACCTTCGCCCGGACTCCACGGCTTTATCTCTGCAATTCGCTCAAGCCACTGCTCAAATGTTTCCTTTATTTCTGTTGTCATTTTGTTAGCCGTTTTGCGCCCGGTCGGCGTTGGTTTAAACTATTCGGCCCTCTGGCTCTACCCACACATTTGTAGGGTCACATGGCGGGGCAGTATCATACACTGTATCGTTGAGAAAATAGGTTACGCGTCCGGCAACATATTCACGTACACAGGCACAATCCTGACAGTTTTGAGCGGATTCGTATATGGTTTTTTTAATTGGGGTTCCGCCCCACTTGTGACGTTTTGCCATTTTACTGTTATCCGCAGTCTGTGAATAAGTATCGAAGGTCTTGGTCGGTCAACGGTGTTTTGTCTAGCACCATCCGCAACGTGTTGGCCATTGTACTCGCCTGCATGAACACTAAGCTGAGTTCCTGGCTTCGCTGTGCGTAGTTCGGCGTTGTTTTGGTAATTTTCAGCTTTTCCAGCAACGCCTGATTACTACGTTTAGTGGCTACCGTTATCAGCTTTTCGATCTCAGCTTTCTTTTTCATGCGTCGAAAAAGGATTCGATTGCTGAATCTGGAATGTCTATACCGGCTTCCTTTTTTAGATGCTCGGCAAATGCGCTGATCAGGTTCATATTTCGGTCGGTGCGGGCCATCAGCTCCTCGTCCGCTTCTTCACAACCAACAAGCATTCGTTCCCGTAACAGTTGCAAAGCCTCAATCGCTCTGTCTACCGTCCCTTGATCTGGAAAGGTGAGTGTAATGTATAATGGTAGCCTCATTGTGTCGTCAATCTCTGGAGAGAAACAGAATCCGCGCTCCCATTTTTCAAACGCATTTCTTCTAAAGCTGTCAGGGGCTACCACGACGTGAGAAATTGCGATAGGTATGATAATTTCGGCCATTGTATTGAAGTTTATAAATCTTAGACTTCTTTTTTCACTATTGTTCGGTTGAATGAGGCTAACGCTGCTTCTCGGCTCGGATAGTAGGCTCCGGTCCAGCTATTAGAATTTCTGGACATGTCGTAATCCCAGCCATATTCATAATTGGCTATCCGACCGCGTTTCTCGTGTTTGCACACGCTTTCATAGTTTAGGCGCAACTCGTATTTAAAGCAGGCGATTACAAAACTGACAGCCTGTATTGTCGCTACCAGTTCAGGTTCCGTAGGCGGTTCGTACCCCTGCCCCAGATGGTAATACCCAAGCCATATTTCGTGAGACGGCAGGCCGGAGTTAATTTCCTGTAAGCTGTCTGTGTCGGATTCAATCACCTCTACTTCAACATAGGCTTGGTAATTAAACAGGCTCGCCGTATTGTGTATGTGAGGGCCGAATATTTGGGCAAACTCCCAGCCTTGTATGGACACGTATCCATCCGAATCAGCCACGCTTTTGTAAACCTCTACTGGATGGTGGAATTTTTTGGGCAGGTATTGCTCTTTGCCAGCTTTCCAAACTTCATACCCAGCCTCGGTAAGTTTCACCCATATGGGATAGTTGAGGTTATAGGGAATTTTGGTTGTCATGGTTTTAATAAGGTTTTAAAAATATATGCGAATCTGTTTATCCAATCGGGACGGTGGCCATTTCTCAATGACCGACTGCGCGTATTTCTGATCTTTATTGATCAGGGATTTCAGCGATATGCCGGTGAAAGGGCCGAAGTTGATAATCGTTTCCATTGTCACGATACCAGTTTTGGGCAGCAGCTTACTGTCAAGTTTTTTCAAGCCGTCAACCGTTTCGCTGACAGCTACGGGCTCCGCTTTTATTTCAGCACTTTCCCGCTTTTTCTGATCACGGATCGCGACGCGTTTAGTCACGCTTTTTTTCTTGACCTCAATCATGTAACCCTGTATGTAATCGCGTACCAAATCACTTACTTTATAATAGGTCCAGGTTTTTAACAGGCGTTTCATCCACCATACATCACGATCTATTATATCCGCTACGGTCATACCGGCATAAGGCCCGAATAAAACAAGACTATTCATGTCTACTTCGACATTAATATCGTCTTTATTTGCCAGCGGCTTTAGTAAATTACTTGGGGTGAGTTTGCTCATCTTTTCCGTAGCTTACATATTGCTTGTTGACCTGATATTCTCCCTTCCCTTTTTTCAGCAGCAGGCCGTTTTTTACCAGATTTTTCATGTAGTTAAACTGGCTCGCTTCTTTAAGCCCGTATAACTGCTCAACGGCCAGCCGCTTTTGCTTCGTGTTGGTCCATAAACCATCGGTCCGGTTCATGGTAGCGAGGATATAACCAAATAGCTTGGCTTCGCCAATATGATCGCATTTTGTGATCCACGAACAAGTTCCTTCCAGGATGTTCATCTTTAGCCAGTATCGTATTTTGTGCATTGTGCTGCACGATTATGCTCCACAAATATAGAGTAATCATCTAAAAAAACATATTAATACAATATATTTTTAGATAATAAGGCGAGAAATAGCAAACTATGTTAGAGTATTACTCTACACTATTTTAGACTTTTTGGCAAACTATGTTAGAGTGGAATGTTGCTATATCAGGCAGTTAGCTCATTTTGGCCCATGCCCCGAACCCTATATATCGCCTATCTGTAACGTTTCATTTATACATGCCGCTTACGCGGACCTGCTACCCCAGTAGCTGCCCGTTTTTTGGCCGATTTACACAATTATCTTCCCGGTCTGGTGCTGGGACTACCACCACGCCCGGCCCCACACGCGGCCCCGTTTTGTCTACCCCCCCCTACCTAGTGGTGCGTGCATGGGTAAGGAATCCCTTATAAAAAATGGTATGCTGTGCGTACACTGTCTTTTTTTTATGAGGTGGTGAGGATCGATACAGGCAGGAACGCACGAGGGCTAAGCCAATAGGTATGGGGTCTGGGTCCATAGGCTACCAGCTCAGCGTATAGCAGTGATTTGATAGCAGTGGACAGGTCAGCGGGTTTCCCTCCTACGTGGTCGCGCATCTGCTTGCGTGTGAGTGTTGATAGTTTGGTGTCGGGGTCCAGTTTGGCAGCGAGTAAATACAGCATACGTAAACCGGACGCTGGCAACTGTAGTATTTTGGTCAGTGTATAATCGTCAGGCTGGTATATGGTTGCTAACCTGGTTTCTGACCCAGTGCCGAAAGGGTTCTTTTTAGAAAGTGAATATCCGTCAACATATCTCATGTTAGTCACAACCTGTCAGTAAGTAGCTGAGTTTGTTACGGGACGAATACGGAGGGACGAACGAGGTTGGGGTTGGTGGGAATGGGTGAGGGGGTGGATAGTTACCTGAGGCAATATCGGGGTTTACCTAATGGGTTACCTGAGGGCTAAACTAGGCTAGGGGTCTGGGCGTAGTATTGGGGTAAATCAGGGAACAATACGGGCGTAGCGTCAGGTAACTTGAGGGGTATATCAGGGAAAAGCATCGGCAGTTACCTAGGGATTAGTATCGTCAGGTAACTGAGGAAAAGTACAGGAGTTACACAGGCAGGTAGCCGGGGGTCAGTAGCAGGAAAACAGCACAGATAAAGCAGTAAAAATTTATCTGTTGATAGAGCACACGTCTGCGGATACCTCAACACCTGGTAGGCCAGGGCACCGGCCGACCGGTCGTATAGTTGTAGCCGTGGCTGGGACAAGGCAGGCCGTTCACTCAAATAGTCTCATTAGACCAGCGCAACCATTGGGCGACTATCCTTTTTCATTTGCTCAATGTGTTCTGCCTTGTTTGCTTCATACCTCAACATAAGGGCAGGAAGTACAGATTTTGGCTGCAACCTCAGAAATAGACGATTGTACAATTCAAACCCAGCCTGTTTAAACTTATGCATCCAAATAGCTTCATAGTACTTCAGCGTCTCCGGGTTGCACTCTTGAAGCATGGTGCATGTAAAAGATTCCTGTCCGTGCGTGTGGTAGTCACTTAGCATAAGATCAGAGAACAGTAACCCGCTTTTAGCCTGTGCCATGTGTGTGTAGAAGCGGTTCGACACGCAAGACGACGACCCAACATAAATACGCATAGTGCTTTTGCAGGTAAGCAGGTAAACCCCACAATCGGAAGGGTCTTGCAGGTAACTAGTGTAACCAGGATGATAAGTGCCGTACATGGTTTTAATAAGTTATTTATAATAAAACGCTATATACACTTGCAGGGTTCAATTGAATTAAGTACTTTAGTACTATGAAACCAATAACACCCTACCAATATGCCAAGCTTTGCGGAGTCTCAGCGCAGGCCATAAACCAGCGTATTCTACGAGGTACGCTACCCGTGATAAAGCACGAGAACCCGGACGGTTCAGTAAGCAACTATATAGATGCAGACGCGCACCCACCGGTAAAATTTGACAAGGGCAGAAAAAAAGTTGACCACCAAATCAACTGACATTCAGCAACTTATAAAATATGTAAAAATATTTTATAACAAACACTTGCATAGTTCAATTGTATATACGTACCTTTGTCACAGACATTTAAACAAAGGGATATGAAAACGCACAGAATCACCATCGAACTCGAAGAAAACAGCACGGATTACATTGAATACACGACGTGCGGACATTCAACAGCGGTTGTAATCGAATACAGTGTTGAACAGGCGTCGGACGATAATACGGACGTAACGGAGTTTGTTAAAAATGCGGTATTGCTGGATGGGTTTGAAACGGTCCTTATCGCGGATGGTGCTAATATCTGGGGATAATGAACAACGAGTTGCAACGCATAAAGCGACAATCAGAACAGGTATTGAAACTCGTCAGCATTCTAGTTATCACCCTGTTTATTTTGTGTCTGTTAACATGTTAAAAACCATATTTAAACCTTAAACAATTACCACTATGTCCGGCTTCATTTTTTTCTGCATTTTCATTAGTTCGCTTCTTGCTGTCGCTTCAAACGGTAAGAAAAACTAACCTGTTTTTTAGTCCTCACAGCGATCAAGTCAAAAACCTTATTAAAACCTTAAACTTTGCAATTATGAACACAGCACCCATGTATAAATTAGTTGCCGCGCTACATCTGACAGACGAGCAGATTAAAGCCTACGAAGAACTCCCAGACAACGGACCAAAAACCAAGCTAACCGCTGCACAAACCCAATTTATATCGCGCCTTTATTACGATAAAGTCGAAGTGAACGGTTTCCGCATGGGATGGGGTAAGGAGCTTTACGAAGTGGAGAAAAAAGAAGGTTGGCCCAGTGGCGGACGCGTCAGCGATGCTCAGGCAAAGCGCATGGTTTTAAACGCAGTTATCCACCTCAACAAGCGGAAAGAACTAACCGCTGAACAGGCTGCAATCGAATTTAAAGATGCGTTAGAATTGCGCCCAACGTGGCAGTATATATACGCAAAAGCTTATGAACGTGTGTAGCCGAAACGCCTACGGGCGTCTGCTTCAACTAGCTATTGAAGTACTGATGATGGCAAGCTAAAAACCTTATTAAAACTATATAGCCATGAAAACCATAATCGCACAAGTTCGGGTACGCAAACAAGACAGAAACGGCAACACATACCACGACGTTTCTTTAATCGACGTAGACACAGAAAAACAAATAGCTGACGTAGTGAAGCGATACGGCTACGGCGACCAGTACAAAACAACAACCTGTGAGCTGATAAAAAAGACACTGCCGGAAATAGCTGAAGCGGTCAAGCCATTTGAAACTGATCCCAAGACGTTAGACAATTGGCGGGTAGAAAGTGAGGTTAAACAGGCCGGCATCCTTAAAATTATCTACATAGTCAATCACTTCTAACAAAGTTGGGCCTCGGCCCTACTCTAACGCGCCAACGGTCATTCCTCAGTGTGACGAGCAAAAAGCGGAAGGGGACAACCAAAAAACCTTATAAAAACCATGAAACGCAATTTCACCCGCACAGTTACCGCTGTAACCAGCATACAGCAAAATTACCCCAACTTAATCAAATCGGTTAGCTGGATCGCCAGCATTACCCCTACCCAGGCCGCGCTGGTCATTTGGGCCACTAAGAACGGGATCAGTGCGCCCATCGGTTCAGATCGGGTCAAGCTGTTCGGGGATAACCGGACATTGGTTTCTCAGGCCGTCAGATACCGGAATGCATGAACGTTGTCCGGGCCTCCACCAAATTCGAGCCAGTGTTAACCGGGTATTTAGCACTGGTGCAACGTGACGAAACAGAGCGGGCCGGCCTAATCCGGCTCGCGGTACTGACCTACGGCTATCTGGTTCCGATGGGCACGACCTTCACCCTGGATTATCTGGGCGAACTAATCCGCCAATTCTACGACCAATCGGATGAGCGAAACCGCTTACTGGCGGATCTATGCACGATCAACGCGGACACGTACAAACCAATCCGCCGAACCTACGACGGCGGCTTTAATCAGATCTAATATGTACTCCCATACCCTAGCCACGTTGCGAGCCAGTATTTACAAACTGCTCGTGTCGTTCTGCGAGCTCGATTATGACCTGTTCGAGTTCGTAACGGTTGAAACGGTCGCCCTTTTTGAATCGTACAACTTTGATATACCCGTCGAATGGGTAACTAAAACCGAACGTTATGAGAATCCGGTATGTGTCGAAACAACAGGGACAAACCCTGAAGCTGTCAACGTTTCCGTCGTTTGCTAAAAACGATAAGTCCAGCCGGGCGATGGCCGGCCCTGCCTCCTTACTGGTTTCGTGTGGAGGCACGATCTACAACGTAAGTTCTAACCCAGACATTTACAACCAGGCGAAATAATGGCAAACATGCCCCACACACCAAGCAAAAACCGACGAACGGTTACTAAACGAATCGTTCGTTTTTTGGAGAAAGAATACGCTACCAATAAAGTCGTAAAACTTGACGACAACACAATTGGAACCGGGCACTTATTAGCAGCAAGGGCTACTTGTCTGGGCTTTTCAATTATGCACCTTCCGGGCTCGGATAACAGGGCTTACTGGTGTTTTTATACACAGCCACTGGAACGGTGCCGAGTTATTCATTAAACGAGCCCTAACGCAGACATGAAAGAACACTTTGAAAAACTATCAGCATCGTACTACCACGCCTTTTTTATCATTGTACCGACACAAACGGCGGTCGTGATTCACCGCGAGCCGGGAGCCTGGTTCGCGGTTGAATACGCAACGATTACCGATGCTATGCTAGACCGGAATCCACTGACCACGAACAACGTGGTAGAGCTGACCCCCGACAGTCTAACGGTTACCCTGGTTCACTTTGGCAAACCGTCAACAGCAGTCGTATTGCTGCGCGACCTAAAACGAGTCTATCAATGAGACGCGGCCGGACAGTTCTGGTACTGCTACTAAGTGTAGTGTTGCTCCTATGCGTAACGTTCGCGTACGGTTTTCACCGTCTGTTCATGAAGTATGTCGTGCCTTATTTACTCAATCTCTGATCATGAAGCAGCGATTCTCAGGACCATCGGCTGGTGAACAGGCCGACAAAATGGCCCGATACGGAAACAGCGATTGGCTATTGTACACGGACCGGTCGGGCGTCCGTATAGCGACCAGGCTAACAAAAGCAAACCTAAAAACCTGCTTATTGTGTATTGGCACAAAGGGTCGTTTTTCTCACATTTTAGCCGGTAACGCCCACCACATGCGTTTAGGCTGGCGTACAGGCATAAACCTTCTATCTCAACTCAATCATGGCTAAGAAACCAACACCCAAACAACAAGCTGCAAAGGAACTAATAGCCCAGGGCGCAACGATAAAGCCCTACAGCCGACAGGGCCATAAGGGATGGCAAGACACACCGCTTTTTCTGGCTGCGGCCGAGGACAAACAAACGAAGCTTTTTTGATTCTCTAACAAGGTTTATTACGTATTAAAAACATGGCTAAGAAAACAAAACAGCCGGTCCTGGTCGTAACAGGGCCGGCCTCAGCCGCTTTCGTTATTGAAGGCACAAAGGGGAAAGACGTCGAGACGTACGCCACGATCTACGCGGGCCGCGACGATCACCCTGCGGGTAAAACCAGGCAGAACATGCTGGATCACGCCTACAAAACGCTTGACCAATGGCGGTTCCTAAAGCCGGACATTGAGTTCGCGCTGATTTTGTCAAATCCTAACAATGATTATGACATGATGGACCTGGACCTGCGGGGGCGTGATACAGAAATCGTAACGGAATAATGGAGAACACGTATTATTCCCCAGCGGAGAAAACGCTGTTCTGGGTCGCTGGCTATACCGGCGATCTGAACACGATCCAGGTCAGCGAGCAGGTTAAGTACCTGGTTACCCACGGTACAACATTCGCGGAATATGCGAACGTGGATATGGGCGAGGTACGAACCGACGTAGTACGGGTATCGCGACGATACAAGAACATGCGGGTTTTCTGGACCGTTACCGAGACACCGCCCGCCGACGCCTTCGAGATTACCAATAACTGGACCATGTGGAACTGGCTAACCGATTAAACCTTACACACTATGAACAACATTGCACGGGAGATTGCGCTTACCCTGGCCATTTTATCAACATCGACGCAGCAACGCGCCCTGGTTCGTCGGGAGCTGAACGAAACCCCTAAACCGACCGAAGAACAAATTCAGGAAAAGCTCAATACGGCCAAAGGGTTGAAGAAGTTTTGTATCAATGGCAAAACGGTGTGGGCGCGTGACGAAAAGAACGCGATCCGTAAGGCTAAACGATGAACGAGTTTGGAACTGGCTAACCGATTGAATCATGACAGACCTGCAACTACTTGATAAATACTGTGAAGAATGTCTTGACTTCATCAGCCCCGTCCTGCTACGTGACATCGAAAGCCGTGGTCTATACTCGTATATACTGAGGCTGCCTAACAATGTGGCGCAGGCAAAAGCCGTGATTCGGGGTCGGCTGGGGAAGGATGGCCGGTATGTTGGCGATCCTGAAATTGAAGAAATAGCGGACATGGTTTGCCGACTGGAAAGTTTGCGGGCGTCGCTCAACAGGTTGAACATGGCTGATACTGACCAGACAGCCCCTGTTCTGAAAGAAATGCAGCACTTGACCGATTGGCTTAGCAACTACTACAACAAATGATGAAAAAGACAGCAATACCCGACGAACACGACATCCTGCTTTACGAAGTGGGATTATTCACGGTTCGACCCGGCAAACGAGGCTACGAGGTCTGTAAAGAAGGGCTGACCCATGCTGTTGTCGTGGCCTGGATTGGCTACACGGGACCGATTGGTTTAGAGAAAGCGATCAATGAAGCAAACCGGAGGAACAGCCTTGAACCTTACAAACACACATCCAATGATAACACACACCGAAAGACAGACATGGTACAGCCTCGTGGCCAGGAAGCAACTGCTGGGTAATTATGATCAGGTCTACTTCAACGTAGGGGATACCATGCCCAACCCGTTCACAACGAACAACCCTCACCCGTTCCTGTTGACCCCGGACGAAATCAAACAGCTCTTTAAGTCCGGCCAGTACGAGAACGTAGAAGGGCATGGCGTGAGAAGCTTTTACAAATTCCCTGACAGCTTCGAGATCAGGAAGATTGTAAAGACCATCGCAACGGTAACGACAACCCCATCGCCAGAACAACTAGCCTCCGAGCTATATCTGTAGCCAGACAGCCCGTGAAGTCAATAACCACTAATCTGCATCCCGATGAACTATTTGTGTCTTTACATCGACGGTAAGCCCAAGCCAATACAAGGGCCATTGCCAGAGCGTGAGATCGTAGATATGATCTCAATGGTGGGGCCTATCGAAGTACAATTGCCTTATGGCAATTGGTCGCGGTACATGCTGGCAAAAGACAAGCATTACCCCAACACAAAAAAGGGTGACACTGCGCTTGTGGCAGACATAGCCGCCAACGCCGACCTGCTGGCAACGTTCCGAAAGCTAACCCGCCTTTTCTGGGTTGACTGCTATTACCCGGACGGCTCCGAGCCAATTCATTGCGAAACCATTAGAGCCGCCAACGAACAGATGGCAATCGAAAAAATGGAAGGCATCATGCGCTTTCGAGTGGACAGACACGACTTGCCGACTTTACGTTATAACGCTCGCACACGTCCCGGTACTGACTTGCCCAGACGGGCCGACCGATAACAATTCCTAACTAAAAAAATATACAATTATGACTCCGAAAGAGAAAGCAATCGAACTGACCCTGGGTATCCTGCCTTACGCCTACTGCTACATGGGTAGTGGGATGTTGACTAATGACTATGATCAGCGCGTGGCCCTGGACAGCGCACGTATGGCGGCTAGTAATGTTCTGGATTCCATAGCCCAGGTTGAGCAGGAAGCCAAACTGGTCGCGTACTGGCTGGCGGTTAAAAGTGAACTGCCGCGCATCACTTTTGACGATTTACCTAAGCCAGAAAAAAAGCAAGTGTAGGCGTGAGCTCAAAACGAACGACATACTTTTTGCACACTGCTGACAACTAGCTATAGTTGTTTTCTGGCCACGAGGCCAACCCCAATCAATACCCGATAGCCCTGTTACGTGCCACGTGACGGGGCTTTTTCGTGCGGGTTATGCATGATACTACCGTTTACTCAATTCAGAAAAAAAGTTTGTACCAAATTTGGTACTTATTGTTTTGTGTACTACTTTTGGTACAAGTTAAACGCTAAACAAAAAAACAGAAATGAAAACGGTATCATCAAAATCGCAAGCACTTGATTTAGACGCTCAAATTCACTTAGCACTGAAACGTCATTATGGATTTGCCAAGCCTATTACAGATGGTCAATTTTATGAAACGCCTAAAGGGGAAGTGCAAATAAACTGGACCAACTCAGGGCTTGACCACTTAAAAATTAACACTAGCGAAGGTTCGTGCTATGTCTCCTATACGGTTAAGCCTGACAAAGACCGGGACTAGTAATGACTGAAGCCGAAAACCTAAAAGCCTGGTTCACGGAAAACCGGCGCAAGCTGGTTTCCGTGAAGGCAGTTGAAGAAATGGCGGGAGTGCCAGCGTCAACCCTAAAACACTTTCTGGATGGGCGCCGAGCTATTCCAGAACACCATTTGGAGAATATAGAAAACGTCCTCTCAACAATCGGTTATCAGTCAATCGAGCAACGCAATTTTTTATAGCCACGAAAAAGCCGCTCCCGAAACCGGGGCGGCTTTTTACATTCCTCTCAATATACTTTATTGCTTAAACGATTGGTTTGTCAATTCGTTCAGCGAGGTACCATTGCACCACAGTATCTGGCTTCACCACAACCGGGTTTCCGTATGTCGAGCTCAGCACGACGCCATTATCAGCCATCGTGTAGCGGCCAATATGCAGTTCCTCGGCGGTCTGAGCCACGTAGAGCCGCCCGATCTGTAGCTTACCCGGCTCGGTCCTGACGCAAATCAGCTGGGAACCCAGCGGCATATCAGCTCCGAAGTCGTGAGTGGTCACCGGAAAGCTGTAACAATCGGTCGGGATCAGGTCGTACGGAATCCCGATGCGGTGGGGCGACTTTAACCACTGACCTATATCCCGGCTGGAAATGAATCGCAGATTACCGCCCTTATGCCGCTCTAACGACGCCAAGACCTGCTCGGCGGTCGGCTGGGTTTTACTGATCGGGGAGAACATGGGCAGCGTACCCCGGTCGATGTAGTCCGGGTTCGCACCCAGGATCAAAATGTACTGCTGCCGACCGTGTTTACCCAGCGTGAGATAACCCCGCTCGTAGCCACTGATCGTGCCCTGTCCGTTGGCCAGCTTGAACAGTTTACCCAGGGCCAGCTGGGTGAGCCCCTTCGCTCGCCGGATCTCGTAAAGCCGCCGACCCGTTTCAAGGGTTTCCGGCGTGGGCTCGTGCCGTGTTGTCACTTCACTTTTATCAATCATAATATGGTATTTGCTATGTTAAAAATAAGGTTTTTGACATGATAAACCGCTAAAAAAAAGCACTATTTAGCCTGTGTATCAGTTAGTTTCAGTAAGGTTTCTATCGCGGGTATCGGCTCATGCCAGCGGGCCACGACCTGCTGGGTAGCCGCTTTGTGACTCGATACCAGCCGCCGGATATTGACCTGCTGACCGGGCTCGTGGGATTGGTGCGCGAGCCGGTCCAGGTGCTGAACCACCATCGCCAGGGCCAGCACGGGGTAGTCCAGTAGCGAGGGGTCAGCGAGTGTATATACGTTATGGTCCAGGTAGCGTTGCAGATCGAGCTCGCGTAGCTTGCCGCTTTTCAACTGGGTATGCAGCACGGCACGGGCAACGCGACGGTCGCGTGTTGAGCTATCCAGTTCCGGGCAGGTTCGGTTTAGGTAAGCGGTTGCGTACGCTACTTCCGTCGCGATCTCGGTAAGCGATCGGGCCGGGGTAAAGAATAGCGTACGCAACTTGTCAAACATATCAGTCAGGTTCTTTGTGAGGGTCGATCGCCCGGATACCCAGGGTCAGGAGTTCCTTGATCAACTGCTGCTCCCGGCATAACGCGTCCTGGAGCAGTCGGTGCATTAATTGTAATCGCTCACAGTGGGAACAATCGCGCTCACTGTGGATACCAGCATCGTTCTTGTTGTTGTGGCCACTCTGATTGATAATCGTCGTGTCGCCAATGTGATGATTCGTTGTTGGATGGGTCTTACTCATAAGTTGTGGAGAGGGTTTGTAACCCCACAATAACGTAAGTACCCTGACTTGGTTTATAGATTTTATGAAAACAGTACCATTTATTCACTTTGCGGTATCAGTCCGTCGCGTTGCCCCGATCAAGTAACTTTTTGTACGCGTTTAGCAACTCATCTTTCAACGCGTTTTCCCGCTCCAGCTGCTCAATGCGCTGTTGCAGACTACTAACATCACCCTTGATACTGGCCGTGTTCGTGTTGTTCGTGCCGCGCTGGGTAATTGTATTGGTTTCGTTACCCGGCAGCAGGTCGGTTGTAGTGACACCCAGCAACTCCGCGAACACCGGTAAATACTTCTCTTTCTTTAGTTCGCCCGTTTTCAGAATCGTGTGCAA
Source organism: Spirosoma sordidisoli (assembly GCF_004138325.1). Classification (GTDB taxonomy): domain Bacteria; phylum Bacteroidota; class Bacteroidia; order Cytophagales; family Spirosomataceae; genus Spirosoma; species Spirosoma sordidisoli. The sequence continues at coordinate 160,720 of NZ_SBLB01000001.1, forward strand.
CGTCGTCCGGCCAATACCCGCCTGTTTCGCAAAGGTTTCTTGCGTCCAGGCACTGGTATCAATATACCGCTGAAGTTTTTGGGCATTAATCATCATTGATAATCAGCTAGTTGAGTACTTTTTGTTCAAAAACTTCAACTTTTTGTTCCAAAAGTTTGGTTTTATTGTTCAGTTTGTTCAGTTTTGTATCAGAGATAACTAAGCAATAGCAGAACAATAGCAAAAGTATGGAAGAGAAACAGAAAAACAAGAGACGAGCCAGGAAAACGTTTAGTCCACTTAGTGAACGGTTTAGGTCGGCTTACTTCAAGTTGTCTCACCGTCAACGAACACAGTGCAAGCTGGCATTCTGCAAAAAGTTTGGTATGGTCCAGGATACGTTCCGGCATAAAGTATCGGCCTCGTTCAATGTCACAGAAACGGAAGTAATCTGGCTTGAACGATACACGGAAAAGTCGGGGGAGTTAATTGAACAAACTGAACAGGTATAATTCGACTCGCTATGATTCAGGCATTCGACTATAACAACACAGCAATCGAGTTCGAGCTGATCGACGGTGAGCTATACGCCAATGCTACCGCGATGTGTCTGGTTAAAAAGAAACGGCCAGCCGCCTGGCTTCAAAACGAGTCCACCAAACGGTACATAGCCGCTTTGAAGGCGAAGTCAGGAATCCTGACATCGCTCATAATCAGCAGAAAGGGCGGTACCGACGCAGGGGGCACAACATGGATACACGAAAAATTGATCCTGAAGCTGGCTTCGTGGCTTGATGTTGACTTTGAGGTATGGTGCGATGAAAAGGTGGCTGAACTGCTTCGTACCGGAACGGCAACGCTGGATATTAGCCCGCTATCCGGGTCGGACGCCGACCCGCTACTGACCTTCACGCAAAGGCCCAAACAGATTGCCAACAGTAAGGAGGTCAACAGCTTTAATTTCTCGCAGGGTGGCAAACAGCAGGCTATCGACTATAACCGGGCCAACTGCTTCCACCACACAGGAAAGACCCCTCAAGAAATTCTACTCTGGGCCAAATCAAAGGGCATTCCATCCAGGCATCGCACCTCAGCCAAAGAAGTGATCAGAACTTTTAAGCCCGCCGTGGCCTCGTCAATGGCACTAGCTGACGACTTCTGCAAGACGGGCCGGATTAGTATAGACGAAGCTTCGATCATCTGTAAGGCTCACGCGCTGCCACTATTTCAAAAGATGCAGGAGCTGGGAATCACCACACCTCCCGCCACTGTCCCACAACTTAAACAAGCACGATAATGGCTACTGCTGAGAAATCGAAAAATCCGCTACTGCTTTTTATTGATCCGGATCAGCTAAAAAAGCTGCCTTTGTCCGAACTAAGTATGCTGGATGAATTTGTTGAGGGCGAGATGGGCCGCTTCTATCAGCAAAGTAAGCTGAGTGATAATAGCCATGCCTTACAGGTAATGGAAATCCTTGAAATCGCTTCCGAACTGATCGCAAAGGCTTATCGGGAAAAGGTACGCACGTATGTCTGCATCAAAATGCCGGACGGAAGCGACGCCCTTGATGTCGTGGCACCGGTGAAGGGAGTAGAGCACCATTCTAACTTTCCGATTTATGGAGATCGTAATCCTGCTGCCTGAGCAACTGGACGAGTTGGAGGAACTACTCAGGGACAACGAGCTGACCTACGAGTCTCACGCCAAATTCATTCTGCAAAAAGCGTATTTTCTCTACCGGCGCGAGGGCAAGACACATCACGACACCATGCAGGTATTGCGCCACAAAATTAACGAGTACTACTATGGATAGACAAGTGATCATGGTCACGACCGAGGAAAGTTTAAGAGCCCTGGCCTATATGGTCGCTGATATTATCCGCAGCGACGAAAAGAAACCCGACACCGAACGGTTCATTGCCGTGGAGCTCGCTAAGAAAATCGGGATCGGGCCGCGCCGGGTACGAACCGCGATAGCCGAGGGCCACTACGGAACGGTGTATACGAAGGGAGGCAGAACGATGTATTACGGCACGGTGACCGAGGCCAGGGCGTACCACTTCGAGAACATCAGCAAAAAAAAGACGCCGGCCAGAAACCAACGTCTTTCGTAACTCTTAAAAAAACCTTTTAAAACTTTTTACCATGCAACTAATCTGCCCAGTTACAACCACAACAACCACAACACGTATCCAAAAGTTCGAACCGATCAGCACTCGACTCGAACGAACCATTCAGAAAATCGGGCTACCGGAGGGGTTATCTATCGGTGTTGAGGAATCAGGACCACTCGAAGTAACGATCGCGGTGTCGGGCTCGATCCGCACCAGTATCGCCGGGGCGGACCCCGACGAGTTCGGCTTCGAGTGGAACAGTACCGATGTTGAGGATGAAGTCTCGCTGACACACAGCCCCAACCCCGATATCCATAAACTTGCCGACGAAGCGATCGACGCGATAAACGAGCTGGTCAAGGACCTGCGCGATCAGGCGGACGAGGAACGCGATAGCCATGACAACGATCTGTACCAGCTGTCCACGTATTATTGATTTACCCATTTAAAAAACCTTATTAAAACCATGAAAAATCTGCTCACAACCAAAAACTGGGGGTGCCCCGACACCTGGCCGATCGACGCGGCTATCGTGGCCGAAGCGGCCTGGAACCTGGCCGATACCGCCGAACGGCTGCACGGCTGCTCACTGCGTGAGGCCGATGTATCGAAAAGTTACGGCCGGGAGTTTGCCGGGGTTGATCTGCTGCTGGCCGTGCCGCAGCTGGCTGGTACCATGCGGTTTCCCAAAGCCGTACTCTGGCTGATCCGCAACGAGGTATTGCAATCGGTCGATGTGCTGAACTGGGACACGCTATTTATCCCCAGCCTGTTTATCGAGGATCAACAGGAAGCGTATCGAACCCTTCGGACCCGGACCAATCGGTTAGCGGATTTGCTGATCGCGGCCCACCTGCACTATACCGACGCACAGCGGGAAGCGCGGGTCAGCATCGGGCTGTCCCACACCTATTTCGCCAATATCAAGGCTATGCGGAAAGAAAAGCAGTACTACCGGCTGCAACGGCTCGCTATTGCCTGGCTGAAAGCGGGCGCGATTGATCTGGAACTGTGGGGCGAACGACTGGCCGCTGGTAAAGACTCGCTACTCGACCTGACCTATGCCCGGTAAACGGTTCTGGCAAAGCTTCACGGCACTGACCGTGGCCCTGGCCCTGTATGTCCTCTGGCACTTATCCATCACGTTTATATACCCCTATTTATGAATACCGAAACAAAAGCACCCGACAAAAAAAACACCAGTCAATTACTGGTCAAAATTGACAGTACCTGTAGTGGAGCATGGTTTACCATTGTTCAACCCTGCATTGACCCCGAAACACAGGAAGAATGGGACAATGAAATTGCCCGTAGTAGCACAGCCTATGTATTTGACTACGAAAAATATGGCAATACCACCGCCGTGACTTATAACGAACGGCCCGATATGTGGAAAGCCGAGCCGGATCATGACGAGATAAAGAACTTAATAAACCTCATGGCCACAGCCCCTGAACTGTTTGAATGCCTGAGAGACTGCACGTTTGCCCTTTCAGACCCAAACGTTTCCAGGCGAGAAATTAATCGTGTGTTAGAACAAGCCGCAAGTGCCCTAAAAAGAGCCAATGGGAACTAAAATAAACCTCCGAAACCTGTGGCCTGTGCTGTGCAGCATCGCCAGCATCGCCCTGTTCATTTACGCCGGCTATACCCGGTACGAAGCCGGCGATAAGCAGACGGCCTCCTTTATCTGGCTGCTCACGCCCTGGGTCGCCATTGCCCTCGCGGCTATGATCTGGCTCGACAGAACTACCTCACACGACTTCGACCAAAAGGGGTAACCTCTGGTGACGGGCCGGTTCGATTCCGGCCCTGGTCGCAATGCATAAGCAGACAACGATTCAATCGTCAAATTATGAACACACGTCCCATAGTACTAGGGCTCCACGGAGATCCCTCGATCGGCAAAAGCACCACGGCCCTGACCGCTGGTAACGTTTTACCTCTTGATTTCGACATGGGCCTGGACCGGGCCGGTATCGCGGCCGACGCGTATCCGATCCATTCCTGGCCCGATGCGGTCGCCATGCTCGACAGCGAAGCGTTCGAGTTCTGCGACGCCGTGGTGATCGACACGGCCAAAACCTGCCTTGATAACTTCCTGGCCGAGTACGTGATGAAACAGGATCACAAAAACAAGCGCGGCAACGTGCTGAGCCTACAGGGTTACGGTGCGCTGGGCAACGAGTTCAAAACCTGGCTCAACCGGATTCGCCGGGCGGGTAAGGACGTGATCTGGGTTGCCCATACCAAAGATGAAAAGGACGGCGACGACGTTGTGAAAACACCCAACATCACGGGCGGCAGCTACGACTTGTTGATGCAATGCACCGACCAGCTGGGGTACATGACGACCCAGAGCGGGAAGCGCATGATCAAGTTTCAGATCAGCGAGAAATACCGCTCGAAGGACAGTGCGTATATCGGGGAAGTTACTATCCCGCCCATCAAGCACGACTCGCACGGCTTCTTTCTGTACGGGGTCATTGAGCAGGTCCGCAGCAGCCTGGCCGACCGGACCAAAAAAGCGAAGTCAAAGGGTGAGGTCTGGGGTGAGATCAAAAAGGCCGTGCTGTCCAGCACCGACGCTGACAGTTTGAACAAGTTTATCGCCACGCTCAGCGGGGATACCTATACCGCTCCGGATAAAGCATACGCCAAGCCCCTGATCGTGAGTCGTGCCAGAGAGCTGGACCTGCGCTTTAACCGCGATCTGGCGGTGTACGAATCCGCCACCGCCCCGGTGCCCGCTCCGGTGTCCGACGTACCGGCAGACGAGCCCGTTTCCCAACCTGCATAAGTTCACCTATAACCATACATAACGATGCCAAATTGGTTTCTGGGCAGCATTGCCTACCAACAGCCTATTGACGACGCGAGTGTCGGAACGAAAAACCAGGAGTTCGCGAAGGTAAAAAAGATCACGGAGACATACCTGTTCGACGCCGTGAGCCATTCCGATGCCGAGGCCCGGTTGTATCAGGAGATTGCTGCCAACACGCCCGATTTCGAGGTGACCAAAATTGCCCGCATGAAACTGGCCGACGTGATCAACACGGAGAACGGGGGCGATACGTGGTTCAAAATAAAGGTGCTGTTTATCACCGACGACGAGAAAACCGGCAAGCAAAAGAAATCACCCAGCGTGATTCTGGCCAACGCCGAGACGCCGAAACAGGCGTACGATCGCGTCGAGCAGCTGCTGAAAACGTCCCTGGACCCGCACGAGATCACGGACGTGATCAAAACGAAGATATTGGATATCTACCCCTACGATGAAACAGCTCGCTTAAAGCCGCTGAGTCAGGTCAGTAGCGAACCGGCTTAATCAACCGCCCGCTGGCGGGACCAGCGGGCAAAACATCCCTTCCTATGCAGCTGATCAATGGAGCCGGTGCGCTTATTCTCTGTATTGCTGCCTGTGCCGGGCTGGCCGCTTTAGCCGGAGGCTCTTATATACTGGCAAGCCTGATCATTTACCTGTTTCGGTACGTGTTCAGATCGGTGAGGCAGTGGTTCAACCCACCAATACAGAACAAGCACCATTACAAAAACTATAAATAGCCCAGTGAACATGACAAAGAAATTAAGAATATGGCATGTGCCCCAGGTGCCGGGCGAACGGATGATTGTCGAAGTGCCCGACCTGGCATCGGCGCGGTTGGTTCTAAACACGCTGGCCCAGTACGACCTGTTCCAGCTCGAACAGAACATTAAACCCGACTTCGCTAACGCACAAGGGCTCGAAGTGCTGGACCCGGCAACCGGGGAGTGGGAGGACTGGTACGACGACGAAACCGGACTCAGCTTCGAGGAGTATTGCATCGAAGGCTACCTGGATCAACCAACCGACAGCGAATGACAGCCCTGAACATTTCCGTCTCCAAGCTATGCAGCTTTGACGACTACCTGCACGGCCGCTGGAACCAGGACGACGATAGCAAGCTGAAAAGCTATATCATGGGCACCAGTGTCAAAACCTACGAACAGGGCGCGGGCGACGCGGTTCACGCCTATATCGAGGCTCCCGACCGCTACCCCTGCACGGATCTGACAACCGGCCAGGTCAATGTCAACGGGCATATGCTAGCCCCGGCCGTTGTCGAAACGTGCTTTGACTACTGGATGAACCTGCCTTGCCCCTTTCTATTCGAGCAGTGGCTACCGGCGATGCGGGTTGTGGTGAAGGGCTACGAGGTGTTTGTTCGGGCCAGGATCGACGTGCTGACGCCCGAAGCGATCCGCGACATCAAGACCTCTACCTACGCCTATGATCACGACAAATACGCCGATTCGTTTCAGTGGCGGTTCTATCTGTGGATGGCGTCTCACCTGGACATGGACACCTTTATCTACGACCATTTCCAGTGGAAAAGCAAGGAAACCGAACTAAAGTACAGCAGCGTACAGCTGTATCGGTATCCGACGATGGAACAGGACTGTCAGCGTATCCTAGCCGAGTTCATTGACTACCTGGAATCCCAGGAACTTATCGGCTACTGTGTAGCCAGCGAGAAATCACTCTATTACCAAGCGCAAAGTCGTTAAACCAACATAGCTAAATTAAATGCAACTGGATATGTCATTTGTGCCTGATAACAGGTCGGGCAACTGGTCGGTAGAAACCTTTGAGGTGCCTAAAAACGACCCTACACAAATATTTTCCATCATGAAGTCGGGACGAGGGGTGCCGCCCGGCACGTACAAACGGTTAATGCGTGGCGGCACGGTTGTGATGTCGAACACACCCGACGAACTATTTGATTTCCATAAAGTGCAGCATTTGGCCCACGGCTCTGTGTTGATCAACGGGCTGGGGCTTGGTTGCTTGGTGCGGGTATTACTAAATAAAAGTGAGGTGACGCAGATCACGGTTATTGAAAAAAGCGAAGATGTTATTGCGCTGGTCAAACCTTATCTGGTTGATTCCCGACTAACGATTATACAGGCCGACGCGTTCTCGTTCCAACCACCAAAAGGCGCTCGATACGACTTCGTGTGGCACGACATCTGGGATTACATCTGTAGCGACAACTTAAAGCAAATGGCCATCCTTCACCGTAAATACGCCCGCAGGTCGGGCTGGCAGGATAGTTGGGCCAGAGCTATATGTAAGCAGCAGGATCAACGCTGGAAAAAGCAAGAGCGGGCTTATCAGTCCTTTTCCGGAATGTATCAATAACTCCAAAAACTTATGCGATTCTGCATGGCCTACGGCAGTCGCTGCCAGAAACGTACCGAGTGCGGGGCGTATCAACGCTACCGCACTCACCCCGACCGAAGGCAGATTGCGGCCGTCGAGCTGGGGAAGGCGTGTATCGTGTCGAATCACGCCCAGCAGGAGCCCGTGAAAAAGTTTAACCCCGTAAAAGGTAGTATGTAAAAAAACATATTAATAACTTGTTTGCATGAAAGCGACACCCTATTTTTGGCACACATAACACAGGCGTTATCGAGGTGGTAGCCGATAGCAACTGTAAGGACTTGGTTGTCTGACAACCCGCCCGCCGTTTGCGCTACCACCGCAACGGCGGGTTTTTTATTTCCCCTTCTTTCCTGCAACCGCCAATCAACGCATTGGCATAATCAACTCCGCAATGGAAAAGACATCTTATTTTGACAATTTTATGGACACCGCCCCAGCATTGAGCGGGTATAAGTTTGGGTACTGTGCGGTATACATGGCCATCCTGCGGCTAACCAGGAAGCAGAAAACCAATGTACTGTCCGACGAAATGGACAGCATAAAAAACGTTGCTGCCGTGGGAAAAACCTTCGCCCACGAAGCCGTGATCTGGCTGGACGCGAACGAATTTATCCGCTACACCCCTACAGCCAATGGCAAAATACCAGCCACCATTCATCTAATCTTGGATTCTGCCACGCGGTCTACTAGCGGTCTAGTAGCGGTCCAGCAGCGGTCTAGTAGCGGTCTAGTAGCAGAATCCAGATTTCCTCACGTACACGCCCGCGAAGGGATAGGAACGCACGGCCACGCGGAGAAGGATGTTACTAATTATTTAGATACTTTTAGAGTAGGATATGGAGTAATAGAACCTACGGACTATCTACCGGTAAAGGATGCCCTACCGAGCCGACCGGCCGCAGCCGTTGATTTTTCCGGAGGTCGTCAATTCACACCCGGCCATCCACCCTCCGATCAGGAACGAGCCGATCTGCTCGCGATCCAGCAGTCCGGCCGTAAGTTCTCGTTGCAAAGTTTGCTTGATGACTACGAGAACGCTCACCCCCTCGACTACCCCCCTTCCATGCTGGTTGAGTTTGCCGAGTTCTACGAAAAGGCCGACGACAAGCAACCCTCGATCCAAATTTGGGAATCACTCAGCAACGGCCAGCCCGATAAAGCCCTTTGGCTCCGGCGACGGCTAAAGTCCTGGTGGGAGAAAAAGCAGCTATCCCACTACCCCACCTGGAAAAAAGGCGTTGGCTACCCGGCGACCCCTGACGACGACTACCAGGAAACCCCATTGACCTTTTCGACCAATAACCCGTATGAGTTCATTTAGCCGGGATCAGTCGGAACGTCACCACCAGTTACTCGTCCAGCGAGACGTACCCGAAGAAGCGGTAACGCGCTGGGAAACGATGATTGACGCGATCGAGTGCTCGCCTACCACCAGCCATTTACCCCCCTGGGCCTTTGTCTGGTTTTTCGCTGGTCGAAGTGATGCGTATAGCCGAATCCTGCCCCCGCCCCCCTGGGCGTATGCGCCTTACGGATCGCTGGAATCAACCCCACTCCTGCCCGGCCAGCCGGGTTACGTGCCCCAGCCGGTAACGGCCGACGACCTTCTTGAACTGAAATTAATACTGGGTTATGTTTGACACACTGAAATTACCCCCCTCCGACATACCCTCCGAACGGGCCCTGCTAGGGGCTATTTTCAACGAGCCGCGCCGGTTATTCGATGTCAGGGCCTATCTGGATGAGGGCAACGTGTTTTACGACCTGGAGCTGGCCGACATTTACAAAACGATGCTCTGGGTAGTGGATGCGGGCCAGACCCTACGGCCATTGACCGTGATCCAGCGGCTGAACATGCAGAAGAAGGAAGGTATCTTTGCCAAGCATAACCTACTGGATCTGAGCAACGAGGGTACGGGCTGTGATGTTGACTATACCGCGATTCACCTGCGTGAGCTGTTCATCAAGCGACTGGCGATCAGCGAAGCCAGCCAGCTGATCAGGATTTCGTTCGAGAACCAGCCGCTGGACCATGTTGTCGCGCAGTCGCAGCAACTAACCGAACTGGTGACAGGTCAGGTCAATGTCGGTCGCGACCGGTCCCTGGACAGCATTACCAGCGGGGCCTTCGCCCATATCGTGGACGCGAGTAACGCGCCGACCGGGTTGGTGGGGGTAACCACGGGGTCGGGCCGCATCAACAGGCTCACCGGGGGCTGGCAGAAATCAGACCTGGTGTACATGGCCGGCCGGCCGGGATCGGGTAAAAGTGCGGTGGCACTCTGCCACGCCGATGCCGCAGCGTCGGACAAAACCGGGGTCGGTATCATTTCGCTGGAAATGAGCGCGGAGGATAACGTGATGCGGCTGATCAGCGGACGCTGTAGGGTTCCGTACAGTGAGCTCAGGCGGGGCAAACACGCGGATGGAACGCCGTTCACGCCGGAGGAGTGGCGGGCGATTGAAAAGGCCAGGGACGAGATCAACAGCTTACCGCTCCATTTCTACACCAAACACAGCTACGACATCGCGGACCTGACGTATACCGCACTGGACTGGCAACAACGGTACGGCATTGGTTTGCTGATCGTGGATTACGTTCAGCTCTTAGAGGACCGAACGGTGAAGGGCAACGACCAGCAGCGGGTGAGCGCGGTGAGCCGCAAGCTGAAGCAGCTCAACTTTAGGACCGAAATGCCGATTCTGGCCCTGGCACAGCTGTCCCGTGCGGTAGAAACCAGGAAGAACAAGCGGCCGATCATGACCGATCTGCGGGAAACGGGTCAGCTGGAACAGGACGGCGGTATCATTATCGGACTGTACCGCGACGACTACTACAAGTTGCAGCGGGCCAAGAACCAGCGGGCCGACGCTACACTGGTTATGCCTGACTTTGATAACACGATCGAGTACGATTTATTGAAGAACCGAAACGGGGAGGTGCGTATGGCCAAGCTCTGGTGCGATATAGCGACCAACCGCATAGCCGACGACGCCCCCGGTCTGCTGCCTTACAATGGCATCAGTGCTCCCACGCCCAGCCGGGCTCTGGCACCGGTCCAGGCAGAGGATGAAAGCGACGTTCCGTTCTAAGCTAAAAACCATATTAATATGCTGAAACGAACCTTAGCCTATGAAGTGGATAACGGCGACATCTGGGTGATCGTGGGCCTGATCTACCCCAGCCCATCGGGGATCAGGCCCGTGGCCACCGATGTGATCATGGAGCGGACCCGCGACGGCAAACGAATCGAACGAGCCGTGGATGTGGTCGAGGAGCAGATCAGGCTGAAAAAGCTCGTACCCCGGCCCGTGTTCAACGACAAGCGCGATACAGTGCGCATCGACATCTGTAATAACCAGCTCATTTTAGAAACCATTTAAAAGGAAATAATGAAAGCATTCGTGAGTTTTAGTGGAGGTAAAGATTCTCAGGCATGTTTGATCTGGGCGGTAAAGACATGGGGGCAAAAGGTGGAGGCCGTATTCTGCGATACAGGTCACGAACACCCCTTAACATACATTCATGTGCAAGAGGTTTGTGATCAGTTGGGGGTGGCCCTGCACACCTTGAAATCAAAAAAATATGCTGGCTTTGGTGATATGTCGATACAGAAAGGTCGCTTCCCGTCAACAAAGGCCAGGTTTTGCACCGAGGAGCTGAAAATAAAGCCGATGGTTGATTTTGTGCTCAGTCAAGAAACTGACCTATTGGTAATACAGGGTATACGGAAGGACGAAAGCAACAGCCGATCAAAAATGGAGGAGCAGTGCCACTACTTCAAAGGATGGATTGAGCCGTATGGAAAAGACAAAAAGGGCCGTCCAAGATTCAACACGTATCGAAAAAAGGATGTGCTCATCCATATGGAGCGGTATAGTTCAACGATCATGCGTCCGATTTTCGACTGGACATCCCAAGACGTGATTAACTATATTCTTGAAAATAACCAGAAACCCAACCCATTATACTATAAGGGCTTCTCACGAGTGGGCTGCTTTCCCTGTATTATGTGCCGGCAAAGTGAGCTGAAATTAATCATTGAAAAATATCCGGAGCATATTGACAAAATAAAAGAATGGGAGTCGGGAATGGAGAAAAAAGATAGACACTTTTTCCCGCCTAATTATATTCCTAAACGAGCCATGACCAATCGAATTTGGCCAACTACGGATGATGTTGTTAAATACATTAAAGGGAAAAACGAAACGATCGAAGTTTTTGAAGAACCTGAGGGTGATGGGCGGTGTATGAGCTATTATCATCTTTGTGAATAGCCAAAAATTTAATCCCTTTTGGTTAGCATTTAATGTTTTTTACCATATTTTTGCCATTAAATAAACCTTATTTACCATGACAACAGAAACCGTAGTGTCTACCTCTGCGATCGTCGCCAGTTCCGTGATGCGTCACGCCATGTCCCGGCTGCTCCCGGTCGTATCCATCAACCCGATCATCCCGATTGTAGAGAACATGTTAGTGACGGTACGCGAAGATTTGCTCACCCTGCACGTCTCCGACCTCCATCGCGAAGCCCGCGCTATTATCCCGGCTGAAACCGATGTTTTTGGCACCGACACGACTCAGTTCTGCGTTCCGTTCCGTGAGCTCTACAGATTGCTCGTCACGCTGCCCGAACAGCCCATCACGATTCGCTACGAAGCCGGTGAGTCGCGGAAACTGAGTATCCTCGCGGTGAATGGGGAATACGAGTTTTTGTCGCTGGAGGACCCGCTTGACTTCCCCAAGCCACTAGACTTCAAGCCAACGACCAGCTTCACGGCTCCGCTATCCGAGTTCAAAGCGTTGATGCGACTCATGAAGCCGTTTATCAGCACGGACGATCTGCGCCCGGCAATGACCGGTATCCACTGGCAGTGTGGCGGTGCGCTATCGGGCGGACCGGAGCCCAGCCACAAGGGGCATGAACTGGTCGCGACAGACGGACACTCGATTGTACGCGTTCGGCCCACCTTCCCAACCTGCGACCCATTCGCGGTTATTGTCCCCCTCCAACTCGTATCCACGCTGGCCCAGCTGCCGGACAAAGGCGATAATCCGACCATCGCCATCAACAAAAGCAAAGATAGGCCGATGATAAACGTTAGTTTCGGCATGTTTAGCTACACCGCCCGGTGTATTGACGAGCGGTTTCCGGACTACCCCAATGTGTTGACCGATATTAAACCCACCGCCACGTTCCAGCTGGGGCGGGTCGATTTTATCAGCAGTTTAAAGCGGGCTCTGATCTTTTCTAACCGCATCACTCACCAGTTCAAATTGTCGGTAGCCAGTGTAAACTGGTGCTGAGTGCTCACAACCTGGACTATGCGAACGCGTTTACCGAGCGCATCCCGCTGCACGACAATAAAAAGCACACCCCTGCCGATATCGGGTTCAACGCGAAACTGATGCTGGGTATCATCGCGGTGGTGCCAACCATGATCTTTGAGTTTACTATCACGAAAGCCAGTAGCATTGCGCTACTGCATCCGGTCGGCCCTAACGGACCTGACAAAACGGTGCTGATCGGCATCATGCCGGTTATGCTGGATCGCTATTAAGGTATTTACCATATTAAATACATATTCGTGATTGATCTTGACAACGACCTGCCTGCTCTTTCGTACGCTACGGTGTGCAGCGGGATAGAAGCCCCCAGCGTAGCCTGGCATCCACTAGGCTGGCGACCGGTCTGGTTCTCTGAAATAGACCGGTTTGCCAGCCAGGTTCTTTCCCATCATTACCCCGACATACCTAATCTGGGGGATATGACCCTGATCCATGAAAAAGAAGCCTTCATCCAATCAGATATTGATCTTCTCTTCGGAGGAACCCCTTGTCAAAGCTTCTCCATCGCCGGACTCCGAAAGGGCCTTTCTGATCCGCGTGGCAACCTCGCCCTCACCTTTCTCGCACATCTTGAAAGAAAGCATCCCTGGTGGTTTGTTTGGGAAAATGTCCCCGGCGTCTTATCAAGCTGGTCAGATGAGACGGCTGGTCCGGAGGACGGAACCTACTGGCAAACAAACGATTTTGACACCTTCCTCTGTGGACTTCGGGAAATCGGGTACGGTGTCGCGTGGCGAATCTTTGACGCTCAGTATTTCGGCCTGGCCCAGCGACGCGAGCGTGTGTTCGTTGTCGGATGTCTTGGTGACGAGCGAAGTGCCCAGGCGGTTCTTTTTGAGTCCGGTTGCCTGCAAGGGTATCCTGCGCCGAGCCGAAAAAAGGGGCAAAGCATTACCTACGACCTTGCTCCAAGCCTTAAAGCAAGTGGCCCAGGCACATCAAGAGTCGGTGATAAAAGAGGTCAGGACCCGGTAGTAGCTGTTTGTATGGCTAAAGGACAGGCTAATGCAGAGATTACAAGTGAGCACAGCCCTGCCCTCACTTGTAATCACGAAGCTCCAATTGTTGTGTACGGAATTGACGAGGAATGCAACGTTAGCGAGAATCATTTTGGTTCGCTGTTGCGTGGTGGTCAAGAGGGCACCAGACAGGCTGTTGCGTACCGTACGGCGGGTGATGGTGGTATCTACGAATCAGGTGATCATACTGCGGCTCTGACAACCAATACCGACCGTTCGGCCAATATAATTCTTGGTTTCAGGTATGGGGCGTCACAGCAGGACACGCTGCATCATGAAAACGGAATTATGTCTACCCTGCCATCGGGCTCAAATAACAAAGCGGGCCATTATACCAAAACCGTTCAGGGCCTTTCCGTGCGCCGGTTAATGCCTGTAGAGGCCGAGCGGTTGCAGGGTTTTCCGGATGGATATACGGATATAAAGCCAAAAGGAAAGCCGACGCCTGATGGCCCCAGATACAAAGTTCTGGGCAACTCCATTGCTGTTCCGGTTCTACGTTGGATTGGTCGCCGGATTCAACTCGTACACAAACTAAAAGGCTATGAGCGAAGAACTGAGCATTGAGCAGTACCGCGCCGAGTTGCAGCGCGGGGCCGTATCCCGCCCCAAACTGCCCAGCCGCAAGAAGCAGGTATCGCAGCCCGACCAGCCCGGTACCGAGACACCGCCCGGCGTTCAGGTGATTTTGGGTTCCCCGCCGTCCAAGTCCAATTCGTACCGAATCGTGAATGACACGCTGGTGAAATCAACCGCGATGAAGCTGTGGGAGGAGTCGTTTTACATGCAGTGCAATCTGTACCGGGGCGTTCGGATCAACGGTTTCTTTGAGCTGACGCTAACCGCGTTTTTCCCCTCGATCAGGCACGATCTGGACGGCGTGTTGAAGGGATTGCTGGATTGCTTACAGACCATGCAGGTGATCAAAAACGACAAATATAACACGGCGATCAACGCCCGAAAGTTTGTGGACAAACAGAACCCTCGTATCGAATTTACCCTGACCCCGATCAATTTATGACCCAGCAAGACGATCAAGTGTACGGCCGGTTCGTGCATAACGGCACGTCGTACCGGCTCAACCCGGACGCCGGTGCTGCTGGCCCCAGTGGTCCAATCCTACGCTCACTCCATATCAATGATAAACCGGTCTGGCTCATTGACGACGCGTACTGGATTAAGGAGCCGTGGTCGGAGAACGAGTTGCCCTTCGACGTGGACGTCGCGTTCTACGCGTTCCGGTACTGTCTGGGCCGCATGACGTACGTAGTCTATGACATGGCCGAGTACCTGATCAATCACGCCGACGCGATCGATGATAAACACCGGGCTCTGATCATATCGGAGATTGATGCCGCGATCGAGAAGAAACAGGCCGGTTGGGATATGGACGTTAAACAGTGGCAACGGGTCAAAGCCCGGCTGTCCCCGGCCTACCGGGTACGTGTGTTTGATGGTTGGTACACGATGTATGTATGGGACGGAAAGTATTATTTACCCAACATGCAGCAGTACATGGAACCCTCGGCTATTATAGAAATCACACCACTCAATGGGACGACGTAGGAAAGAGCCCGACATCGACCCGGCTTCCGACTGGCCGCAGCTGATCGCGGCCCACGCCCCGTTCATTCGTCACGCAGCCCGCAGGTTTCTGACCAACAGCGACGACGCGCAGGATCTGGCCCAGGACGTGATGGTCCGGGTCCTGCTCAACGAGAAAAACTTCGACCGGGGCACTGACCTGAAAGCCTGGCTGTACTGCATCGTTCGGAACATGTTCATCACCGCTTACCAGCGCAAAAAACGGGTGAGTCGGGTTGATCTCTCCGACGAGCTCTACAGCGGTATGGATGTGCTGGGGAGCGTGGAGAGCGGGGCCGACGAGCTCATGCACATGCAGTCGGTGCTGGTCGCGGTCAACGGGCTGGTGCCGCGCTACCGGGAGCCCCTATTGCTGTTCATTCAGGGCTGGATGTATGAAGAAATCGCGGCCCACATCGGCCTGCCGGTGGGTACGGTCAAGAACCGGATACACGTCGCCCGGAAGTATTTGCACGACAACAGGGAGCAGATCGCGACCACAACCACCCTGGTTCTGGACGAAACGCCGGAATCATTGCTCAATACCCTATGTACCTCCGCCAGCAACACTTCGTCTTTTTCAACCGGGCCACGGGCCAAATCTGGCAGGACCGGCTCTTTGCGACGCGGCAGGAAGCCAAAAACGCCCTAGATGAGTTCTTCGGCTTCCCGGTTGATCTCAGAGCGATTCGACACGACTGGGAGCTGCAAAAAGTGGGCGTTACGTTCAGTATCAAAACCAAAAAACCTTATTAAACCAATGAAAGCTATCACACTCCAGGACAACGCATCTAAAAACCCCGTGCCCTGGCTATTGACGGGTTATTTTGAGGGAGAACAAAGGAGGCTTTGCCCAAGCTTCCCTGGATACTCTGTGACAGAATCGGGTAGGCTTTTTACCCACAGACGAAAAACGGGGGGTGCTGCAAAGAAGCTGGGTGTTCCCACAGTAGTTGTTGATTTTTCTTATGAAAAGGAGTTGAAAAGGCCATATGTTGACCCAAAGCATCCGTACGTAAATTATCCTATTTGCGTAAACGGAAAGCAAAGAGCCATCGGCATACATCGATTGTTAGCCGACGCCTTTTTTGGTCCTCGACAAAACGGACAGGTTGTTCGACATTTAGATGACAACCCACAAAACAACCATCTGAGCAATTTAAAATATGGAACAAATAAAGAAAACGCCCAAGACGCAATTCGTAACAACAAGAGAAAGTGTAACGAGGACCACCATATGTCTAAGTTATCTAATCAAGATGTAAGGGAAATAAGAAGGTTGCGACATCAAAAGGTCACTGTGCCAGAATTAAAAAAAATGTTTGGGGTGTGTACCGCTACAATTGAAGGGGTCATTTATAATAGGTATTACAAAGACGTAATTTGAAATGAAAGCTATCACACTTCAGGATGATGCGCCTAGCAATCCTGTCTGCTGGCTCAGTCTGGTCGAATGGGGTATCAAAACGATCGAAACCCGCAGCAACTGGATGAACCGGTCCCATTGGGGTGACACGATCCTGACCGGTAGTGCCACGAGCCGGACGCCTAACGCCGGCCTGGCGGTCTGCGTGGTCAATATCATCGACATCGTACCCATGACCCGTGAGCACGAAGAAAAAGCGTGTATCGAGGTGTACGAAAACGCCCGGGCCCTGATCACCACCGATCTGCGCTGGCTCAGCCGGAAGTTCCCGGTCAAAGGCTCGTTGGGCGTGTTCAACCTGGATATGCCGGCCGACGTACAGATTATCACGCCGACGCCGGAGGACCTGAATCCGGCCAACTACCCCGACTACCTCAAGCAGTATCTTTATGCAAACCGACCTAACGCTTTGTCTCGCCAACAACGATAAATGTCCCTTGCGCCGGTCGTGCCGTCGCTACACGGAGCTGGTCAAGCTGGACCCGGCCGAGTGCCATATCTTTTCCAAGATAGATGGGCAGACCTGCGCCGAGGCCGATTACCCCAACGACTACCCGGAGTACCTACCCCTATGAGAGAGATACAAATCAACCCTGACGAGGTGATGTACGCGGTGGGTGACGCGAACTACGCGCATATCCACTTTGCCAACGCGAAGCCGATTGTGTACGCCCGAACCCTGAAACTACTACACGAGCGGTGGCCGGTTATGCTACGGCTGCACAAGCATGTGCTGATCAACCCCAACTTCATCCGGTCGGTTCATGTACCAAAACGAAATGGCGGGGTGCTATCGGTCACGATGCGCGACGGATCAAGTCATGACGCGGGTAGGCGACGGAAAGCGGGCATACTTAAATTTCTCAATCAAAATAACGTATTAAAACCATGAACACCTGTCTCCATTGCAACGCTCCGGTAGAGCCCCAAGAGATCATTCACGGCTACGATGGCTATAAGTCGTATTACGAATGTAAGTCGTGCGAGTGGTGGTCGATGCTCGAAACCGGCAATTCTCAGGTTGGCCACTTCCTGTCACCCGTTGTCAAGCTATTCCCCCACACCCCGCACGATTTGTGTGTGCATGACCTGGTTTCGGCTATCAACAAAATGCCCCGCAACACGACGCCTGCCGAGCTGGCCAACTTCGTGCAAGGCTCGGTGTGCCAGTACCTGGAAGCCTTCTGCGTCGCGGCCAATATCCCGGACGAAAAACGGAAGCTCTACGAGATCAACACCGGTCTGGTCCCCACCCTACCCCGCAAAGAATTTACCCTGCCCGCCAATGAAACGAATTGATCTGTATTTCGGGGACAACCGCATTATACTGCCTAAACTGGCCGAGAACTCGGTGGATTCCATCGTTACCGACCCGCCATACGAGATCAATATGATGGGTAAGTCCTGGGACCGGAGTGGTATTGCCTACGACGTGTATATGTGGCAGTGCGCATACCGGGTACTGAAGCCGGGGGGCTATCTGCTCGCGTTCGGCGCAACCCGGACCTACCACCGCATGGCCTGTGCGGTGGAGGATGCCGGATTCCGGGTTATAGACCAGATGATATGGCTATATTCTGAGGGCTTCCCCAAGTCGCATAACCTGAAAGGTGAGCACGAGGGTAAGGGTAGCGCGTTAAAGCCAGCGCATGAGCCCATTGTTATTGCGCAAAAACCGTTCAGGGGCACCATCCTTGACAATGTACAGAAGTGGGGCGTCGGCGTTTTTAACATTGACCAAAGCCGCATCCCGTTTAGTACTGAACAGGACCTGAAATCGGCTACCTGGGGTCGCGGCACAGACATCACGGGGGGGCAATTTGTGGGCAGTACGCAGCCGTCAGGCAAGACCAATGTAGAGGCCAACCCGAAAGGTCGCTGGCCCGCCAACGTGCTGCACGACGGTAGTGAGCCTATTATGGACGCGTTTGCTCAGTATGGCGAACGGACCAGCGGCAAACCGAGCGGAATTAAAAAGGCTGCTAACAATATATTCGGTCAGTTTGGCGAACAGCCCTTAACCGGCTATGGCGATACGGGTAGTTTGGCCCGCTTTTTCTACTGCCCCAAAGCAACCAAAGCCGATAGGGAGGAAGGACTACGGCGATTCTCCTTACAGCAGGGCGGTATAAAGAACGCGAGCGGTCGGGGGTTTTCGGCCTCTGACCCCAACCGGCCCATTCTTAGACGCAACACATGCCCAACCGTCAAACCGGTTGAATTGATGCGGTATCTGTGTAAGCTGGTTACACCCACAGACGGAACCGTACTGGACCCATTTATGGGCAGTGGCTCAACCGGCAAAGCAGCCGCTATCGAAAGTTTTGGGTTCGTCGGTATTGATAAAGACCCAGAACATTTCCCGATCGCGAAGGCGCGTATTCATCACGCTGCCGGCAAGTATAAGCCGCAATCCACCATTTTCAACCACGGATCTATCCATGAACGCAGCGAAATTTGAAGCCAAGCTCCGGCTGGCTACCGGCAATGTGGTGGGCATATCCCGACCCGAACAAGCCTTGCTTTGGATGAGTGAGGGGGAATACCCGGTTGAAGTCGTTACCCTGCCCGCCTGGGTGCCGATTTTCTGGCAACCCGAACGCAGCTTTTTTGACGAGGACGGCGAGTGGGACGACTCGCTGATCCAGATCAACCAGGAAGTAATGGTGCAGATGGTCTACGGAGCTAATAAGTGGTCGGCCCGCCACCTTCAGCTCAGCTCGTTGAAGCACTTGTTTCGCGAAGTGGGACGGGTGCAGCGGGTGTACAAACGCCCCCGGCCGGAGCCTGGCGAGTTCGATCTGTATTTGCTCGTGTGGTTTGGGTTCAGGTGGATCGGGCTCCGAACCCGTATTGTTGAAACGTAGCGATGAAAGAGACAGAAATCGGTAAGGAGATCGTGTCGTTTTTTGAAGGGCCGTCTCACGAAGTCTTTTGCGAGGTTCCCTGCGCGGGTATTATTGATGTCGTGGTGCAGTGCGGTCCCATTATCACCGCTGTTGAGTGCAAGGTATCGTTCGGGTTGGCGGTGATCGAACAAGCCGTCAAGAACAAAACGTACGCGCATTATAGCTATGTCGCTGTTCCCAAGCGGCCCAGTTCTATGGGTCAGCGGATATGCAAAGACTACGGCATCGGCGTATTGGTCGCGTCGGTTGGCGGATCGTACCTAAACGTGTATGAACAGGTCAAGCCACGCCTGAATCGACGCATCGTTCGGCCCCACCTGCCGGAGTTTTGTAAACACAACGAAGCGGGGGTGCAGAACGATAGGTGGACCGCGTTTAGCTGGTTCGTGGAGGATGTGCGCCGGTTCCTACGGCGAGAACCGATGGGTGCCACGTACAGGCAGATTTTTGACAACTGTATCCGGCATTATGGCAAACCGAGTGTGCTGAACAGTTGCCTTCAGACCTATATCCGACGCAACATACTCAAAGATATAGAGTACCGGGACGGCCGGTTTTTCCTCAGCCTTGCGTCAAATAGCCAAGCCACATGAAAGAGCCGCTATACGTACCCCTCAACTGCCACCAGGATTACATCGGCAACCGGGACCTCGACCCTATAATACACAAAGGGTTTACGGTCGGTAAAAACGGACGCACGATGTACTGGTACATTATCTGGAACAGCTGGGGAAACGCGACCATATACCGGAAGGATGTGGGTGGCATACGATGGGTGCCAAATGATACCATGATCACTATTCATTTTAAATAATCAAAGCCATGCCAAAAGTTTCAACCGAACGAATCGTTCGCGACAAAGGACAAGACACTGAGTTTATCTTTCAGTATGATGTAAATGTGACGAAAGATGGTGTTTTCTCAACAACATTACCCAGCGACGTAGCTAGTAGATTGGAACTGGCTGGTATATCTCTGGCTCAGAATCGACTTGGCAACAAAGGATATATAGAGAGTAAAACCTTTGATGAGTTAATTAAACGCGTCAGAGACATTGTTGATCTCTATTTCAGCAAAGAGCTGATTAGCGAAAAAATTATCATTCGCTATGCTATCCGGACAACATGCGCGTACGTCCTGGACAAGGATGGTAATATCGCGCCTAATGGCACCTACTCTCCCCTTGGCGGAGCGGGCTGGATAAATGGCACCGTCCCTCAACACGCTAGTTCTCCTATGCCTTACGGCATTCTGGCGTATTGCAAACCGTTCGTTCGGCGGGATTATCTCTACAAAAATGGAAAAATAAAGACGGAGTTCGTATCTAATATAGACTGGCGCACCGATGATTTATTAGAGTCTGGTGTCGCCCTAAAATGGCTCAATGATTTGTGTAGCATCTGTCCGCCAGACAACGCCCCCGTTCAAGAGATAGACTATACAGAACCTGTCGCTGCCTTCTTCGTGCAGCTTATCAAGTCGCTGTGTGCGATCAATGAAAAGATTAAAGATTTTCTTGATCCTGTATCTATAAAAACGATAGCCGAATCCAATGGTAGACTTTTAGACTAAGCCAAACCACATAAACCACAACTCTTTACCATGATTTTCACAACACTAGCCTGGTTCTTTTTCAGAATAGCCGCTGTTCTGGCAATCGTCGCGGCTTACTTTGTCCTCTTTGACAATGCTGTCCATGAACAAGCCGACGCCATACTTATAGCAGGCTCCTTTTGTTTGGTAACATCGCAAGTCTTACTGTTGATCAATTCTTGGCAGGAACGGCGACAGAAAGGGTTGAAAACGATTAACCCAAACGTGATGTCGGAACCCGCTGGCTGGCAGAACAGGTGGGTGTCCTACCCCAAACCACCACCGCTACATAGTGAACAAATTTCATCAAAGTCGCGGCTGACCCCAGAGCTCCGTTTCTTTATAGCGATCACCGGTATTGTGGCCAGCTTTGTCGCGCTCAAAACGGGGTTTATTAGCGACCTGACTTTTTACATAGTCTGCTTTCTGGCCCTGCTGCTACAGCAATTATTGAAGCCGAAGTACGTAGCCAATTTGTACAGCAAGGGTGGCGTCGTACCCAGCGTGTCCGACGAACTCGCTGCTGAAAATCAGAAATTGACCGAACGCATATCCGTGCTCGAATCAACGATCGAGTCACGAAACAGCACGATCCAGACGCAGCGGGACTCTATTGACACGTTACATCAGCTACAGTCCGCCCATAACGAACAACTTAACAGAAAAGACGAACTGTTCAATCAAGCGATGGCGATTGATAAAACCAATCGGCAAACGATTGATAAGTATCGCGAACTCACGGACGAATCGCTACGTCATATCCAAACCCAGTCCGCTATGATCGTTGACCTCAGAGCGCAGCTGGAGCAGTATCAGGCTAGATCCGGTTCATGATTCCTTTGCTGTTTTTGAGCAAATCGGTTATCGTCATGTCGATATAATCGGCCGTGGTCTTTATGCTATCGTGCTGGTATATGATTTGTAGATCGAACAGGCTACCGCCCTCCTCGATAAACCGTTTGCCAAACGTTCTTCGGGCGGTATGGGACGACACGACTTTCCACTTCTCGATCGTTTCCTCGACCCGGTTGATTCCGGAATGCCTTACCTTCACAATGGGCGTGTTGATACCGGCCTGTCGGCAAAGTTCTTTCATATAGTCCGATTCGCCCTGCCGCGACATGGCCGGTATCCGCCAACCACACGACTCCAGTATGTCAACGCAGGGCGTACTGATCGGCAATATGTTTTCTTTCCCGGTTTTGGCACTGGTATACCGCACGACCCACTCACCCCCTTCTTTGTGAAAGTTCTTGGCCGAGAGCCCATCGCACTCCGATATCCGTAGACTCGTGTAGCAGCGAAACAGCCACCGGACATAAGCTTTCCACATGCCTGATCCGATTGCGGGTTTCGTCTGGATCAGCGCGTCGAGCTCGGCTTTGGTCAAGCTGATTGGCCGGGTGCGCTCGCCCTTATAGGTATAGTTATCGATCGCGTCGGGTACCACGAACCCCTGTTTCCTGGCTTCGCCCGCGACCACTTTCAAATTTTTGATATGGTTATGGATCGTCGCGTTGCTGAGCTCGTTGTCCACCAGAAAGTCGGTGTATTCGTCCAGCTTTTTCTCCGTCAGCATCGCCCAGGTCAGCGAGGTACTAAAGTTCTTTAAATGTCCCTCGACCTGATTGAAGGTCCGCAGGTACGACGGCTTGCGCCGTTTCGCGCTGATCCGCTTGAACTCGGCAAAGAACGGCACGATTCGTTCGTCGCGTTTGGTCTTGACCGCTGCCTGCTCTGGCTCTACCTGCTGCTGGATGCGATTGGTAATCTCGGTATTGGTCGGCACCATACCCAGCTTGTCGAAGTAGGCCAGGGCTGACGTGAACTGCTTCGTTAGTTCCTGGATGCGGTCGCGCATCAATACGACGTTCGGGGTCTTGGGATGCAGGCTCTGGTGGTCAACGTTGAAATGGGCCGGGGCAATACTGATACCGGCCGATATCTTGACCGTGCGCCCTTTGAACTGGGACGTGAGCGATAGCGGGGCCAGCCCCTTTTTATTGATTTTGCTCTGGTCCAGGAACAGTTTGATCTCGTACATATCGGGGAGGAACCGGGGAATGGGTTCGGGAGCAAAAGTAGGACAGTTACAGACCGCTGCAAAAAGTAAAAGACCGCCACAATGCTTTGTAGCGGTCTTTAAATGTCCTTGCCCTGCTCAGGGTCGCGTTTTGCGGAGAGAGAGGGATTCGAACCCTCGGTACCGTTACCAGTACGACAGTTTAGCAAACTGTTCCTTTCGGCCTCTCAGGCATCTCTCCGGATTTTTTACAACTGCTTCCGGCTTGTTGGAGTGCAAAGATAGAGCCATTCTCCGTTTATGCCAATAGGTAGCTCAGAAAAATCTTTGCAGAATCGCTAATTTTGCTCCTCTTTGCTCCTATTGGCCCTGATTACCAGTTCCGGCAGCATCGAAAAAAAATTTTTAAATGAACTGGTTATATTCATTCTCAACGACCGAATACCTCTTTATAGGGCTATTTATGTGCCTGTACGCTTTCTACATCTGGCGTACATTTCGACTCGCCCGTCAGCTGGGAACAACGGCCTGGGGAGTAGTGCCCAAATTTTTCTTACGCAGCAGCTACCTGATTCTGCTACTGATTGCCCTGCTTGGCCCGTCTTTCGGCGAGGCCAGTGCCGATCTGATGACTACCGGACGCGACGTGTTCCTGATTGTCGATGTTTCGCGGTCCATGGATGCCGACGATGTAGTACCCACCCGGCTCGAGCGGGTCAAGTACGATGTACAGCAGCTGTGCGATACGCTGGCGGCCGACCGGTTTGGCCTGATCCTGTCATCTACCGAGTCGTTTGTGTTGTCGCCACTCACCGCCGATCATGATGCCATCAGGCAGTCGGTTCGCGATGTTCGGACTACTGTTTCGCCAACGGGGGGCACCAATCTGTGCGAGGCTATCGAGCTGGCCCGGCAAAAACTGCTGACCGACCCCTCGACCCGCCAGAACGCCAAGGCTATTGTTATTTTCAGCGACGGCGAAAACTTCAACACCTGCGACCGTACGGCCATGGCCCGGCTTCGTACGTTCCGGATTCCGCTGGTGACGATGGGCGTGGGTACGGAGGGGGGCGCATCGATCCGACAGGGCCGGGATTTTATACGTGACGCCGATAAGCAGATTGTACGTAGTCGGCTGAACCGAAGCTTTTTACAACGACTGGCGCTCGAGACGCAGGGACGTTACATAGAAGTAGAAAGCCAGGATCAGCATATTGATGAGCTGGCCAGCTACATGCGGTCGTTACAGGGGCGGGTCGTTGACCAGCAGCAAGTGGCCGTATCGACCAACAAATATTACTACTTCGTGCTGGCAGCGCTGGTCCTGATTCTGTTTGATCTGATCATAACCGTACGGACGTTTCGGCTATAGGGTGGTCTCAATCTTTCGTCTTATTTTTGGACTCCTGTTTGTTCGTAGCTTATGATCTATGTGTTGATGATTGCCTGGCTCTGGTGGAGCGAGACCGTGCCGGTCAACCAGATTTCGTTAAATAATCAGGCCCGGCAGGAAGCGGAATCAGCTTATCGGGCAGGCCACTACCAACAGGCCCTTAGATTATATGTCTTTCTTAGTCAGGCCACTTCAACTGCCGACCCTGCCGTTCGGCTTAACCTGGGCCACACGTACTTTCAACTGAGACAATACAAAAAAGCAGGTCAGCAGTATCAGACGTTACTCGACTCAGACCGGTCTGCTCTGCGTACGGTAGCGGCTACCCAGCTGGGCATCATTGCCTGTCTCGACCACGACAGTACGGCGGCTCTGACCCTGTTCCGCCAGGCGTTGCTGGAAGATTTCACGAATGAACCGGCGCGGTATAACTTTGAGTTGATAAGTAAGCGGTATACTCCGCGTCCACCTTCCCGACAGGCGCCGGCCAAATCGACTGCCGAAATCCAGCAGCAGGCAGATCAACCGTCTATGGGCAATGGGCAGGTAGAACGGTCATCACGCCAGGATGATCTGCTCCGACGCTTCAGGCAGCTGAATCTGACGCAGGATCAGGCGCTTCAGCTGCTCGATGCTATGCAGACCGATGACTTACCGTATGCGCTGACGCGCTCAGCCCGACGCGTCACAAGCCCGACAGCGGGGGAAAACCGCTGGTAGTAATCACAAACTAACCATGAACGAAGTCGTAATTATTTCCGCTGTCCGAACCCCGATTGGGGGCTTTGGTGGCGTCTTGTCTTCCCTGTCGGCGACCGACCTTGGTGCAGCCGCCATCCGGGGAGCACTCAGCCGGGCCGGTGTGCAGCCCGGCCAGGTACAGGAGGTTATTATGGGTAACGTTGTCTCGGCCAATGTGGGTCAGGCACCGGCCAAACAGGCAGCCCTGAAAGCGGGCCTCCCGGCCATCATCCCCTGCACCACGATCAACAAAGTATGCGCATCCGGCACGAAAGCCGTTATGCTGGCGGCACAGGCAATCCAGCTTGGCCAGGCCGACATAGTGGTGGCGGGCGGCATGGAAAGCATGTCGAACACTCCCTACTACGTACCCAAAGCCCGCTTCGGCTATAAATACGGCAATGCCGAACTCGTTGACGGGCTGGCCCGGGATGGGCTGGTCGACGTCTACGATCAGTGTGCGATGGGCGTGTTTGCCGACCGCACGGCCCAAACCTACAGCATCAGCCGTGAAGCGCAGGATGCCTATACGGTGCAGTCATACCGGCGGGCCGAAGACAGTACCCAAACCGGGCGGTTCGCAGCAGAGATCGTTGCCGTTGAGGTGGCTGGTCGTAAAGGCACCGTAACCGTCAGTGAAGACGAAGAGTACAAGAATGTCATTTACGATAAAGTACCAACGCTGAAGGCCGCCTTCACCCCCGACGGTACCGTAACGCCAGCCAGCTCATCGCCAATCAGCGACGGAGCCGCTGCGCTCGTTATCATGAGCCAACGCAAAGCCGATGAGCTCGGACTAAAGCCACTGGCGCGTATTTTGGCCTATGCCGACGCCGAACAGGAACCCGAGTGGTTTACGACCGCTCCCACCAAAGCCGTACCACTGGCGCTGGAGCGGGCAGGCCTGACCACGGCCGACGTTGATTATTTTGAGATCAACGAAGCGTTCGCCGTAGTACCCCTGGCGTTCAGTCAGCTGCTGGAGGTGCCTCAAGAGAAGCTGAACGTGTTTGGTGGTGCTGTATCGATTGGCCATCCGCTGGGTGCGTCGGGGGCCCGAATTATAACGACGCTCACGAACGTGCTGCAGCAGACTGAGGGCCGCATCGGCGCGGTCGGTATCTGCAACGGCGGAGGAGGAGCGTCAGCGCTTGTCATCGAAAAAGTATAAACGGGTTTTGGGTCCGGTGTTCGCGGAAGCGAGTCATTCCATTCCGCCGGACCCAAAACCGAATATGTAGCCAATGCCCATTCAGGAAACCAACTTCCATTTTCCCGGCCAAACGGGATTTTACCGCGGCAAAGTCCGTGATGTGTATTCGTTCCCGGACCGTTTGATCATGATTGCGTCCGATCGGATTTCGGCCTTTGATGTCGTTCTGCCCCGCCCTATTCCCTACAAAGGACAGGTGCTGAACCAGACAGCCGAGTATTTTCTGCGGGCCACCGCCGATCTGGTTCCCAACTGGTTACTGACGGTTCCCGATCCCAACGTCAGTGTGGGGCTTCGGTGCGAACCCTATGCAGTCGAAATGGTAGTACGGGGGTATCTGGCCGGACACGCCTGGCGGCAGTACCGCGATGGCCACCGAATGCTGTGTGGCGTTGCCCTGCCCGACGGATTACGCGAGAACGACCGGCTCCCCACGCCCATCATAACCCCATCAACCAAAGCCCACGAAGGCCATGATGAGGACATTAGCCGCGAAGAGATCCTGAGTCGGGGCATTGTTTCGGAAAGCGAGTATGTGCAGCTGGAGCGGTACGCCCTGGCGCTCTTTGAGCGGGGTACACAGATGGCTGCCGAGCGCGGACTTATCCTGGTCGATACGAAATACGAGTTCGGTAATCTGAACGGAACCGTGATCCTGATCGACGAAGTCCATACCCCCGACTCATCACGTTATTTTTACGCCGATACCTACGAAGAGCAGCTCCGGGCGAACCAGCCTCAAAAACAATTGTCGAAAGAGTTCGTTAGAGAATGGCTTATCGCGAACGGTTTTCAGGGTAAAACCGGCCAGACCGTTCCGACCATGTCCGATGAGTGGGTAGACCAGATTTCGGGTCGGTACATTGAGTTGTTTGAAACCGTAACGGGCCAGGCCTTTCTGCGCGCCGACGAAACCAACCCACTTAACCGGATTGAAACCAATATTCTGAAGACCCTTACTGATACAACCATATGAATTATACCATTGAAAAAAACGAGCAGTATGCCCTGATTCGCCTGAACGAAACAGCCCTGGAGGGCGAGCTGCCAACGACCTTCGAGACCCTCAGCCGCAGCCTGTTCCGCGAAGGGTACAGCAATATTATTCTGGACATGGCTTCGCTGAAGTCCATCGACATGGCAGGCATCACGGCGATACGAAAAATAAACCGTCAGTGCACGAATGAAGTTGGGTTATTGGTACTCGTTACGAAAGATGACGACCTGATCGAACTCCTCGACTCAGCCGGCGGTAGTGACCTGACCATTCTGCCCACGGTAGAGGAAGCCATCGATGCCGTATTTATGAACGAATTGGAAAACGATTTCCGCAGCGAAGACGACGATGAGTACGACGCCGGGGGCAGCGTCGGTCGCGAGGAAGCCTAGCCTAACCCTATGCCCAACCAAGTTTCAGATCATTCCAGACCCGCTCATTTGCCGTTTACGCTCACCGTGCTGGGCGCCGGTTCGGCCACGCCCAGCCTGCGGTTTCATCCAACAGCCCAGCTGCTAACGGTTGGCAATGATCACATACTTATCGACTGTGGCGAAGGAACGCAGCTTCGATTACTCGAACACCGGATACGGCCGGGCCGACTGCGGTACATCTTTATCAGCCACCTTCACGGCGATCACTACTTCGGGCTGGCCCCGCTCCTCTCGACGCTCAATCTGAGTGGTCGAACGGAAGATCTGTATCTGTTCGGACCCCGTGGACTTGACGATGTACTGACGACCATTTTTCGGGTGTCTGATTCCCGGTTGGGCTACAAACTTCACTTCCAGGCGGTTGAGCCTGACCAGCCGGCATTGCTGCTCGATCATCCGCTGGTAACGGTAGAATCGATACCGCTGCAGCACCGGATCAGCTGTACGGGCTACATCTTTCGGGAAAAGCCCCACAAGCCTCACCTGCTCCGTGAAAAACTGCCGGCCGATGTCTCGATTGAGGTGTTGAAGCGACTGAAAGAGGGACAGGACGTACTGGACGAAAGCGGCCAGCTACGCTACGCTGCGGCCGAGTATACAGCGCCGGGACCGGAGCCGCGTTCCTACGCTTTCTGCTCGGATACCCGCTACGTTGAGGAGCTGGTGCCGCAGTTGCAGGGGGTCAGCCTGCTTTATCACGAAGCCACGTTCCTGGAAGATAACGCCCTGCGCGCGGCCGAAGTGTATCACTCAACGGCCCGCCAGGCCGCTACCATTGCCGCAAAAGCCGACGTAGGCCGGTTACTTATCGGTCATTTTTCGTCTCGCTATAAGCAGTACGAGCCGTTTCTGGACGAAGCCCGTACCGTCTTTCCCGAAACCTACCTGGCTATAGAAGGCGAGACACTGGCCGTTTAAGCCTCCGCCGGCCTACCTTTACAGTTGCTATGTACTTATCCTTTATGCTGGGGTTCAGACTGGGGTTTCTTGAAATTGGCTGGCTAGACCTGCTCGACATGGGCCTGGTAGCGTTGTTGATCTACCAGATTTATAACCTTGTTCGGGGCAGTGTGGCCAGCCGGGTGTTTATCGGCTACCTGCTGGTTTACCTGGCCTACCTGCTGGTAAAGGCACTCGGCCTGAACCTGATGACTACCATACTGGAGTATTTTATCAGTGTGGGTGCCCTGGCGCTTATCATCATTTTTCAGCAGGAGATTCGGCGGTTTCTGCTTTATATTGGTAAATCGACCAACCTCACTAACAGCCGCTGGATTCGCCGGTGGCTCCTGCGCCAGCCGCTGCAGGCCGATCATCAAACAACGCTGAAGCCTATTCTCGATACCTGCAAGGCGCTGAGCACCGAGTTTTCGGGGGGCTTGCTGGTTCTGCAGAAGAATGACGACCTGGAAAAGTTTATCCAGTCGGGCGAAATCATCAACGCCGATCTGTCCAAGTCGCTGCTGCTGGCTATCTTCAGCCAGTACAGCCCCTTACATGATGGCGCCGTGGTAATCAGCGACGGACGAATCCGGTCAGCGCGCTGTATTTTACCCGTCTCCAACGATGACGAACTACCGCCGGCGCTGGGGTTCCGGCACCGGGCCGCTCTTGGTATGAGTGAAGCCACCGATGCCGCCGTTATCGCTATTTCGGAAGAAAGCGGCCGGCTCGCCCTGGCCATAAACGGCGAACTGTCTACGAGCCTGAGCCTGTCTGAGCTGGAAAACCGGCTGGACCAATATCTACGCGAACCCCGAATCGGGCACTAAACCATTATCGACCATAGCCGGTTGAGTGAATTACCATCAGTCAATACGCTTTGAAAAACACGATACAACGGCTCAGCTTTTGTTTGGCCTTCCTGCTGCTTTCTGGCCCGGTTGTTCACGCCCAGCTCCGGCTCGACCTCGAATCGGGTCTTGTTCTCGGCACTCCTTATAACGAAGTCCGCATCCCCAATACGGGCGGCACTCTCGTTGACCTATCAACCGAACTGTCGGCTCAACCAACCGCCTTTTACCGTATTCGGCTGGGTTATACCATTAACAACCGACACACAATCTCTGCGCTATATGCTCCCCTTACGGTTCGTTACGATGGGGCTTTCGATCGGGATGTGAATTACAATGGTCTGATTTTTCCGGCCGGGCAGGCCACCCGGGTCAACTATACTTTCAACTCATACCGGCTAACGTATCGGTACGATTTTGTAGCCGACGAGCGCTGGCGGGTAGGTTTGGGCTTCACGGGCAAAATCAGGGATGCCAATGTTCAGTTTGCGAACGAAACCAGCAATCGGGATACGAATTTCGATAACCTGGGGTTTGTGCCGCTGATCAACTTTTATGTCAGCTACCGGCCCACGCAACGGCTGGGCCTGCTGCTGGAGGGCGATGCGCTGGGGGCCAGACAGGGCCGGGCCGAAGATATTTTTGCGGGAGCTACTTACCAGCTCAGCGATGCTTTCGGTCTGAAAGCCGGGTACCGGGTCGTGGAAGGCGGTGCCAACGTCGATACGATTTATAACTTCACCTGGATCAACTACGCATCGGCCGGGCTGCTCATAACCCTCTAAACGAAACTCGTCCTGCGGGCAATCGATCCAATCAATCTTCCGCAGGACGAGTCAATATCATCCGGGTGCGTTGCTGCCTTTAGTATTCCAGCATACCAGGCAGGCTCTTGGCCTGCTCAACAAAATCGCTCACCTGCTCTACAGACGGCGGCCGTTGCGTAAACTGCCGTTTCTTGTTGATCTCAATCAATTTTGCATGCAGATTGTTGGGCGACCGCTGGGCCAGTTCCTTCACCGTATCCACCCCGGCTTCTTCCATCAGATCACTGTATACCCGACCAATTCCCTTGA
The DNA here is from genome assembly GCF_004138325.1 of Spirosoma sordidisoli. GTDB lineage: Bacteria > Bacteroidota > Bacteroidia > Cytophagales > Spirosomataceae > Spirosoma > Spirosoma sordidisoli. The sequence goes on from NZ_SBLB01000001.1 coordinate 191,576, forward strand.
TTCGGGCCAGATCGGCCCGATTGGCCAGTTCCAGAATAGCGGTTGCATCGACACCAGCTGCTGAGGCCAGCGTTTTACGACCGCCCGGGGTTTTTGCGGCTTCCAGAAGCGCGTCACTGTCGCCTAAACCTTGCCCTTTCAGGGCGTTTAGAACGGCATCCGTAATACCGCGCAGTTCTCCTAACGTAACACTCATTGCAAAAAGAGGATATGGGTTAAACAGAGGTAATCGGCCCGACCTTCAGGCCGCAGAGTACTTTTTCAACGAACAAGGTACTTTCTTCGGGTATCGTTTAAAAGAAATTTTTTCTGAGCGGTAAAGCTGTCCGGGTGCATTTGCGCGTACTCTCGCGCCCATATTACGTAGCGATCTGGCTCCTGCTCCCGGAACCGATTGGCATCTATCTTCTTCTTTAGCAGATAGTTATCAAATAGTTCATCCATTTATTTAGTCTTTATCAAAGCAGCACACTCGTTGTAGCATCAACCGCGATTCCTTCCGGGTGGGGGCGTAAAGTTAAACTACTTACTGTTTAGATCAAGAGAAGCAGTCGGCCCTAGTTCATTATTCCCAGACGCCTACGGAGTGAATGGTCTGCCAGAAATATACACTATATTGTTTTGGTATCGGGAAGGAGTATGTTTGCACGGTTTATTTCCATTCATTCATTATTCATTATGAAGCGAGTCTTAATTGTTCTATTCACACTGGCAGCCTTCTCGGCTACGGCGCAGGAGTACAAGCCATTCAAAGTAAACCTGTCTCTAGGTTTTGCCAAACCGCTGTCGTCGGGCGCGTCAGGTGGGGTATTGTTTGCCATCGAACCCAAATACGGGATCACCGACAATATTGATCTTGGCCTGCGCCTGGAGTCGGCTCTTGTAGCGCGGGCGGTGATCAGTAGCGGCAACACCGTTTCGGGGGAGATCGGCGCGTTCGGCTCGTACCTGATAACCGGTAATTACCTGTTCGGAACGGGCGGAGTACGCCCTTTCCTGGGTCTGGGCGCTGGGCTGTACAGCATCGCTTCGGGCGGTGTCGTAACAGTGGTCGATGGCCAGACACCGGAAGATGTCACCCTGGTTGGCGCTACCAAATTTGGCGGCATGATCCGGGGCGGCATCAAGGCCGGTCACTTCGTTCTGGGCGTAGAATACAATGCGGTCCCGACCACGTCTAACCGGCTGACGAATACGACCATCGAGAGCAAAAACGCCTACCTCGGCGTGAAAGTAGGCTTCGACATTGGCGGAGGGCGGTACTAAGCCAGCCGTGATCGAGCGACTAAAAGAGAGAAAGAGCGGCCATAATAACCGCTCTTTCTCTCTTTTAGTCCTCTGGTACCTGCCAGGGGTGGAAGCGGAGGCCTTTTACACGGCTGAATTCAAGTGTCGGGGCCGGTATCTTAAAAAACTGGGCGGTACCGATGAACCGCTGCAACGACGGGCTGAACGTGCCAACCCTCGACAGATCTGCGTCGGGCGAGATAAAGAACTGTCGGTACCGCTCGAACCTGACTTCATTGCCATTAGCGTCCCAGACCCTGGGGTTATCGTGCCCCCCGATCATACCGCTTCCGCTGTAGCCGATATCCAGATTCAGCCAGCGCGGAAACTGAGGGCCAACCGGTACGACCGACGCCAGATTAACCGATAGCCAGTATTGCTGCCCATTATAGTCTTTAAGCAGTTGCTGCCCGGTTGTTTTTCCGAGCAGATTGGGCCGGTACTGGGGAAAAATGGTTTTCCGGAACCCGTACTTCAGGGTAACGATCTGCTGCCCGGCCCCGTACTGCTGGCCCATAAACAAAGCGGTTCCGGCCGCGTTGGCGAGCATATCGCCCTTCGAAAAGCCCCATCCTTCAGAATAGCCGTCGAAAACCTCCAGCGTACTCTGAAACAGCAGCGCCAGCAAACCGCCGGTCAGGATGCTGGTTCGCTCGTTTACCCCGCTCCAGCGCATGAGTTCGTAACCGCCCCGGCTCATGCAGTAGGCCGTAGCCGCGTGACCGACCTTGTCCATCTGCAACCACTCCCGATTGTCGTTGAACGCGTGAAAAGGCACCCGCTTTTTGTACCACTGCTTTCGCAGCACCAGTAGCGTTACGGTATAGAAAGCCGCGGTTCCGGCCACCACGCCAATAAAGCGCCCCTGTCTGATACCAGACGGGTCGGGCCTGGTCGACATAACCGGCTGGGGCTGAGCAAAGGTGCTGACTGCCAGCAGCCAGGCCAGCAAGAAGGCGTAGAGCCTGTAGTTCATGGCCTAAAAATAGCCGATAATCAGTTGACCAGCTTCGCTAATTCCGCGGCCGATACGGTTAGTAGCCCGACTTTGGGCAACCGCCGGGTCAGTTCCCGCCAGTTGGGATCGGCCTCGTAAATTCGTTTCAGCATGACCACCGCCCGATCAACCTGTTTGGTATTGGCGAGGGCAATGGCCGTCCAGTACTGCATCTCCAGATTGGCCGGAAACAGCTTCATGGCCGCGCCGTACTCGTCCATAGCCCCTTTCATATCATTCTTTTCGGTGGCCAGATCGCCCCGGTTCATGTGTTCGTAAGCCCGATGCGTCCGTAACAGCCGGTCCAGCTCGGCCAGCGGCTGTTCGGCATCATCGACGCGCAGGTCGACCAGGTGATTATCGTCCCAGGGGGTGTCTGATGCGCGGCCTTTCACCATCAACAGCACCGCCGACTGCCGGCCACGAATGTCGCCACCGGCGGCCTGGGCGGCCTGCAGGGCCGAGAGTACCCGTTCGGGCAGGGGCATGCCGGCGTTTTTCTCGAATGCCCCCGCCATTGCCGCAGGCACCGTGTTGTTCAGCATCATATTGGCCTGAACCGAATAGGTAGCCCCTTTCTGATGACCGGCGAAGTCGATGCATTTTTTACCGGTATGCACGGCTACATTGCCCTTAGCGTCGGCAATAGCAACCTGCCGTACATCCCGCCCCTCGTCGGTACGCAGCAACTCATCCAGGGCCTGCTGGGCCGTTTTTCCCGCTTTGAGTAGCGCCAGCCCCCGCATACCAAATGATTTGTTGGTGAACGACTGCGTAGCGACCACCCCTACCCCGGCCTCGCCCCACGACACCGAGGTACCCACCGAGAACCAGTGGCTCTGAACGCCAACGGCCAGGTCGCCGGTTTTTTCGTCGCGGGCAACGATAGAAAACGTATGGGCAAACGGTTCGGGCTGGCCATTGCTGCCTATTCGTACGTGTTGGGCCAGGGCGGGGGCCGTTAGAAGCAGAAAAAAGAGAATACGTTTACGCATGATTGATGAGTGGTTGTCATCATCAAATGTACGCGTGCGGGGCAATTTCACAAGGAGTTAACCGACCCGATACACCAGACCATGTAACTTGCGAATCAATTTGATTCGCTGCCTATCGTCATGAACGATCAACCATCTCCCCCACTCACCCGCGCTCAGGAGTCGCGCGTTGCTATTGAACGGCTTTATATTACCATGCGTCACCTCTTTAACCGGGGGTTTTACAAACCATCGGGCGTATCGGGCGAAGAGATCCGACGGGCGTTGCTGACGCTGCAACCCGAAATCTACGGACTCGTTGGCGACCCCCAGCGGGTTGAGCTCGACGGTCTGGTTTACGTCATGGACCGGCTCCCTAAGGGGATTGAAGCCTGTCGGGTCATCACCCTGGCCTCGCGCGAAGGGTTCGAGAATTCCCATTTCCCGGTGCTCGTACCTGCCAAGCGTCGGCGCAACTGCTACCGTATCGATCAGGAGCAGATGGTCATTGAGGTAACCAACGGCCGAAGCGAAATCTACGATATCCTGACCCACCTGACCTTCATGTTTATGGAGGCCGACAAGATCAGGCGCAACGCCTTCCAGGAGCGGGGTAGTAAATCGCGCGAGTGGGAAAAGCTCGAAGCCATCATCCGGTCGGGCGGCACCGTTACCGACGATGAGCGGGAGCTGGCCCTGACCTACCTGAGTTCTATACTGGGGCGCACGTTTGAAGAAACCCAGCGGGCCTACCGGCGTTTCGAAGAAACCGCGGGCACCAACAACGGCTTGTTTCAGATTGTCTACGGCCTGGGCAGCGTTTCGATCAGCGAGGTACGCGAATCGAACGTAGACCGGGAAATTAACTTCACCCCCATGCTGCGCGAACGCATCGGCCAGCATCTCTATGGCGAGCGCTGGGCGACCCGCATCAAACAATACATCTGGCAAAACAACCTGCAGGACCGGCCGCTGCACATCATCAGCGCCAATCCGCACAGTGTCATGAATTGCCTCTACGCACCGGCCGCCCTGAAAGGAACCACCACCTGGGATAACCTCTACGACCTGGCCATGACCCTGAGCCAGCCAAACCAGCGGGAGCTGCGGGAGCAGGTCGCTCGGTACGCAGCCGAGCATGGCATGCATGTGCTGGAAGACACCGCTGGCACCAGTTTGCTGGTACAGCTGATCGATCTGTCGCGCTGTGACGTATCGAACCTGCCCGCCGAACTGAACCCCGACCCGGTCTATGTTCAGGAAAACCAACCCCTGCTGCTGGTCATGGACTACGCCTTCGGCGAGCAGGCTTTCGAGACGATGGACGAACTGCTGAAGCCCTACGAACGCCAGAGCGAATCGGCAACCCTGAAAGTAGCCTCGGTGACGATCATGGGCAAAGCCGGTATCCTGACCGGCGACAAAGGGGACCTGATGATTCCGACATCACACATCTTTGAGGGCACCGCCGACAACTACCCGCTGGATAATGACTTCAGCAAAGACGATTTCGAAGGCAACGGGCTGGCCGTCTACGAAGGCGCCATGATTACCGTACTGGGCACGTCGTTACAGAACAAGGATATCCTCAGCTACTTCTGCAATTCGTCCTGGAAAGCCATTGGGCTGGAAATGGAAGGAGCCCACTACCAGAAAGCGATTCAGGCCCACCTCAAAATCAGGAACAGCGTACCGGCCGACGTGAAAGTGCGATACGCCTATTACGCATCGGACAACCCGCTGCTGACCGGCGCTACGCTGGCATCGGGCAGTCTGGGTACGCTGGGGGTCAAGCCGACCTACCTGATCACCATGAAGTGGCTCGAAAAGGTACTGCGGGCCAGCTAAACTACGGCATAACACGCTGTCGACTGGCTGAGGGTATTATGCCGGAAGGCCCTGCCCCAGAGCCACATCGGTCTTAGTGTGCGCTCAGCCAACCCATTGGGATCGTGGCTGGGCGCACCTTTTTTTGGTACTGCTACGGGATAAAGTTGCGTTTTCCCAGAAACCTCACGGATCGGCCCCTTTACGGAGCAACAGCCTTACTTTTCCGAACATCAGACCTACTAATTTTGTAGATGAGTATGGGAATCCCCCAGCTACCATTATGGCAAAACATACGAATACAACTGAAAAAGGTCCTGATGTCGTGTTGATTGGAGCCGGTATCATGAGCGCCACCCTCGGTGTCATGCTCAAGGAACTGCAACCCAGCATCACGATCGAGATTTACGAGCGTCTGGACAGTGCCGCAGCAGAAAGCTCCGACGCCTGGAACAACGCCGGTACGGGTCACTCAGCCTTCTGCGAACTTAACTACACCCCCGAGCGCGAAGACGGCAGCGTTGAGACCGCCAAAGCCATCAAGATTGCCGAATCGTTCGAGCAGTCGAAGCAGTTCTGGGCCTACCTGGTTGAACAGGGTTTCCTGAAAGATGCGCCCAACTTCATCCGCTCCATTCCCCACATGAGCTTTGTCTGGGGCGAAGACAACGTGAACTACCTGCACAAACGCTACGACGCACTCCAGCAGAACTACCTCTTCCACGGCATGCAGTATTCCGAAGAGCCTGCTCAACTGGCCGAGTGGATGCCGCTGGTAATGGAAGGCCGCGACCCGGCACAGCCCGTTGCCGCCACCCGGATGGATATCGGTACCGACGTCAACTTCGGCGCGCTGACCCGCTGCCTGTTCGAGAAGTTACAGCAGATGGACGGCGTAACCATGCATTTTGGCTATGACGTGCGCGATCTGTGGCGCTCCAAAAGTCTGGGCGGCTGGAAAATCAGAGTTGAAAACCTGAACGACGGTAAAACCCGCGATGTACAGACCGAGTTTGTCTTTATCGGAGCAGGCGGTGGTTCGCTGCGCCTGCTCGAAAAATCCGACATTCCCGAGAGCCGCGGCTACGGGGGCTTCCCGGTAAGTGGGCAGTGGCTCAAATGCACCAACCGCGCTGTTATTGAACAGCATCACGCCAAGGTCTACGGGAAAGCTTCGGTTGGCGCCCCTCCCATGTCGGTGCCGCACCTGGATACTCGTATGATCGATGGCAAACAGGAGTTACTATTCGGACCTTACGCGGGGTTCTCGACCAAGTTCCTTAAAAGCGGCTCGTACCTCGACCTGCCCAAGTCGATTCAGTTGAGCAACATGGCTCCTATGCTGATGGCGGGTCTGCATAACATACCGCTGACGCGCTACCTGATTCAGCAGGTGATGCAGTCGCCCGAGGATCGGCTCAACGCCCTGCGCGAATACTTTCCCAACGCTCAGATGAACGACTGGGAGCTGGAGATTGCCGGTCAGCGGGTACAGGTCATCAAAAAAGATGAGGAAGAGGGGGGCGTTCTTGAGTTCGGCACCGAAGTCGTGAGCGCGGCCGATGGCAGCATTGCCGCCCTGCTGGGGGCTTCGCCGGGCGCGTCGACGGCGGTATCGATCATGCTCGACCTCATCAAGCGGTGCTTCCCGGAGCAAATGAACTCGGCCGACTGGCAGACCAAGCTGAAGCAGATGATTCCGTCCTATGGGCAGGTACTGGCCAACAATCCGGAACTGGGTCAGCAACTCCGCCGGCAAACCAGCGAAGTGCTGGGACTGACCACCGACGAGCAAACACCTGAGGTAACCCGTTAGCATACCCTACGTTAGGGTATCCTACGCCAGAGCGATGTTACTGCATAAATAGCTCGATTTACGTATCTTGTGCCACGGCCGCCTGGTCGTGGCACATCTTTTTTTAGCCCTGCCCCACCCATGAACAAGCTGATCGCTACCCTCTGTCTGCTGATTCTGTTGCTTCCCCGTCTGATCGCCCAGGACCGGCTCAGCGGCAAATCCTTTGCCACCCGGGCGGTCGTGATGGCTCGTCACGGTATGGCCTGCACCTCGCATCCGCTCTCGACGCAGGCCGCGCTTCAGGTGCTGCGCTCGGGCGGTAACGCCATCGATGCCGCTATTGCCGCCAACGCGATGGAAGGCCTGGTAGAGCCGCACGTAAACGGGATCGGGGGCGATCTGTTTGCCATCGTGTGGGATGCCAAAACCAAAAAACTGTACGGTCTCAACGCATCGGGGCGGTCGCCCTATACGCTGACCCTGGCCGAGTTCCAGAAACGGGGGCTGACACACATCCCCGCCGACGGTCCCCTACCGGTATCGGTGCCGGGTTGCGTGGATGGGTGGTTCTCGCTGCACAAACGGTTTGGTAAAGCACCCATGACCGATATTCTTTCCCACGCGATCCGATACGCCCGCGAAGGCTACCCCGTTCATGACGAAGCGGCTTTTTACTGGCCCACAATGGTTGCGCGCTTCGGCAAGTACCCTAACGTTAAAGAAACCTACGCCCCCACCGGAGCCGCGCCCAAGCGGGGCGAGCTGTTCAGAAATCCGGCGCTGGCCAACACCCTCGAAAAAATTGCCAAAGGCGGTCGGGATGCGTTTTATAAAGGCGATATAGCGCAGACGATCGACGCGTTCATGAAAAAGATGGGCGGCTACCTGAGTGCCCGCGACCTGGCCGATCATACCTCCGAGTGGGTCGAACCCGTATCGACCAACTACCGCGGGTACGACGTTTGGGAGCTGCCCCCCAACAGCCAGGGTATCGCGGCCCTGCAGATGCTGAACATACTGGAAGGCTACGATTTCTCGACAATTCCCTGGGGTAGCCCGGAACACATTCACCGGTTCGTTGAAGCCAAGAAGCTGGCCTTCGAAGACCGGGCCAGATATTACGCCGACCCGGCCTTTGCTACGATTCCGGTTCAGGCGCTGATCAGTAAACCCTACGCGGCAGAACGGCGAGCCCTGATCGACCTGAACCGGGCCGCCAGCCGGGTCGATGCGGGTAACCCGGCGCTCAAACAGGGCGACACCATCTACCTCACGGTGGCCGACGAAGAGGGTAATATGGTATCGCTGATCCAGAGCAACTACCGCGGATTCGGGTCGGGCATGGTTCCTGATGGGCTGGGCTTTATGCTTCAGGACCGGGGCGAGTTATATAGCCTCATCGACGGGCAAAATAACACTTACGCCCCCCACAAACGGCCCTTCCAGACCATTATTCCGGCTTTCATCACCAAAGACGGGCAGCCTTTTATGAGTTTCGGGGTGATGGGAGGAAGTTTTCAGCCGCTGGGTCATGTTCAGATCGTGATGAACATGATCGACTACGGCATGAACCCACAGGAAGCGGGCGATGCCCCCCGGATCGACCACCAGGGATCATCGGAACCGACGGGCGAGAAAATGACCGACTCCGGTCTGATTACCCTCGAGTCGGGCTACCCCTACGAAACCATCCGCGAGCTGATGCGCAGGGGGCATAAGGTAGGCTATGGCCTGGGCGGATACGGCGGCTATCAGGCCATTATGTACGATGCCAAGAACAAGATCTACCACGGCGCTACAGAATCCCGAAAAGACGGGCAGGCAGCGGGTTTCTAAACCTTGTTATGGACCAAAGGCGTGAGTGGCTATCGGCTGGTCTGGCCAGCTGAAGCGTCCGTAACGGGCATCCCGATCAGTACCGACACATCGAGCCATTCGCCCTGTTCAGGATCGGCAAACATCCCGAGCTTAAACATACGGGGCTCGGTTTTGACGACATCACTGACCCAGTTTGACAGGTCCACGTGTTCACGCACAAGCAGCGGCTTATCGTCGCTGTAACTCATAACCAGCAACACCCGGTATACGCCCGATTCGCTGGTTGCCAGCTGCTGGTTCAGCTGACGAGTGAGTTCCTGCATAATCTCGGCCGACCGGCTTTGGCCCCTGGCTCTGGCCGTTGTCAGCGTTAATCGTGCCTTACTGACCACTTTTTTAAAGTCCATAAAATCGACATGACCCAGCATGGACTCGCCGAACGTAGCCAGTTTGCCAACCGCGCTGGTAAACTGATCAACCTGCTGCGACCAGGCCGTTTCTGACAGCGGGTATACCCAGAGGCTGTCGGCCTCGGCCTGCAGGCGATGCATGGTCTGGTTAGCCAGATCCTGCTGCGCAGCCTCCAGATCTGGCGGCAAGCCAATACACACTACCGTAAACAGCCCGTATTCGGCCAGTAGCTCGACCAGGATTGGCGCCAGTTCGCAGTCGGCAGGTGTTCGAAGATCCGTTACGACAAGGGCTAGCTCACCCAGCGCCGGCAACTCATTAAACGCATCGGCCAGGTGCCACTTCGCGTCGGCACGCTCCCTCCCGGACTCCACAAACAGTTTATTGGGTATCGGAGAGGCCCGAAGCCGGTCCGGATCGGTATCGCAGAGGATCGGGACAAGGTTCCGGATAGCTGTCTTGTGCAGCTGATTGCCAACGGCAGTTCCGGTTTCGCCAAGGCCTATCAACGCGATGGCCGGGTTTTCTGAATCGTAGAACATGGGCACGTAGAGAGGTTTGACCGATTACCAAACGGGTTGCCTGGGCAGCTATACACCAAAAAGGCATTGGGCTGTTGTTTTAACCGAACTTACCCAATAAGTGAGACGCCTTGTTAGTAAATGGTGTATCCTGACCCCAGAGGCTCCGATCTGCGGGGTTCAGTGTGTAAACAGATCCGTCTGCTTCTCCGACGCTTTCCGGCGTAACTGACGTAGCGATGACACATGAGCCACCAGCACAATGGGCACCACCACCGATGGCAGCCATACAAACGGAAAATAGAGGATGGCTATGTTGGGCTGACTGAACGCAATCTGCTGAACAGGCGAGGGAACAGCCATAGCCGCAGTCAGCACGATATTGACCAGCAAACCCAGACAGATCAGATTCCATATCAACAACCCCCGCCCAGACAACCGCTTCCGGACAAATGCCAGATAGTATACCACCGGCGCCGTCAGACCAGACACGATATCGACGTTCCGTCCTTCGAAGGTCATTTCCTTCGGCACCGCGCCAGCAACGAACAGCCAGAACAGCACCAGCTCGACCGGGATGCGTACGGTATGCAGTAAAGTCAGCTGGTCCAGCCGGAGCGAATCGAGAAACCGACGCCCCCCGGCGGTTCGCAGCAGCCCAATCAGTACCAGAAGCGGGGGAATCACCAGGGCCGGAAAACGCGGAGGCATCGCATCGGTCTGCCGGTAAAACCCCGCCAGACTCAGGCCCGCCTGAAGCGCCATCCAGGCCAGAAGAACGACCAATACCAGGATCGACTGCCGACTGGCCCGGTAAAACAGCCAGACCGTGGCCAGCGTCGTGGCGCCGAAGACAAGGCTAACGTACAGAGGAAGTTGATGGAGCATAAGGCGGTGGCGAAAGTACCCGACAAAGTACAACCTGGCGCGGCCCGAAACAACACGGGCCGGATGCTGTCATCCGGCCCGTGTTGTTTCGGGTGTTTAGTTCGGCAGGGGCTATCGTCAGGCAGGCAGCTCGCCAACCATATCGCCGGGCTTCACCCATTCGTTAAACTCGTCTTCGGTCAGGTAGCCCAGTTGCAGGGCCGTTTCTTTCAGCGTAGAGCCATTTTTATGGGCGGTTTGTGCAATTTCGGCGGCTTTGTAGTAGCCAATTTTGGTATTCAGCGCCGTTACCAGCATCAGCGACGAATCGACGTGCTTTTTGATGTTGGCTTCGATCGGCTCGATCCCTTCGGCACATTTGTCGTTGAACGATACGCATACGTCGCCAATGAGCCGGGCCGAATGCAGGAAATTATAGATCATAACCGGCTTGAATACGTTCAGCTCGAAATGGCCGTTCATACCGCCGATGTTGATCGCTACGTCGTTGCCCATCACCTGCGCGGCCACCATCGTCATGGCTTCGCACTGGGTCGGGTTTACCTTACCTGGCATGATGCTGCTGCCCGGCTCGTTGTCCGGAATGTGTAACTCGCCAATCCCCGCCCGCGGACCGCTCGACAGCATGCGGATGTCGTTGCCGATCTTCATCAGGCTGGCCGCTACCGTTTTCAGCGCGCCGTGGGCTTCTACAATGGCATCGTGGGCCGCCAGGGCTTCAAACTTATTCTCGGCTGTAACGAACGGCAGACCGGTCAGGCTGGCAATGTGTTTGGCCACGTTGTCAGCGTAGTTGGGCGGGGTGTTTATCCCCGTTCCGACGGCCGTACCGCCCAGCGCCAGCTCGCTCAGGTGAGCCAGCGAGTTGTTGATTGCCCGCAAACCGTGATCGAGCTGAGACACATATCCCGAAAACTCCTGCCCCACCGTGAGCGGGGTCGCGTCCATGAAGTGGGTGCGGCCAATCTTTACGACGTGCATAAAGGCCTTCGCCTTGGCCGCCAGCGTATCGCGCAGTTTGGTAATGCCCGGAATGGTCACGTCCAGCAGGATCTTGTAGGCGGCAATGTGCATGGCCGTCGGGAAGGTATCGTTACTCGACTGCGACTTGTTTACATCATCGTTCGGGTGCAGCGCCTTCTTCTCGTCGGTAAGCGATCCGCCCTGCAGCACGTGCGCCCGGTAGGCCACCACCTCGTTGACGTTCATATTCGACTGGGTACCCGAGCCGGTTTGCCAGACAACCAGCGGAAACTGATCGTCCAGCGTTCCTTCCAGAATTTCGTCGCAGACGCGGCCGATCAGTTCTGCTTTTTCCGGCGCCAGCACCCCGGCATCGAGGTTGGTCAGCGCAGCCGCTTTCTTGAGGTACGCAAACGCCCGGATAATTTCGCGGGGCATTTTATTGATGTCCTGAGCAATTTTAAAATTCTCGATGGAACGCTGCGTCTGCGCGCCCCAGTAAACGTTGGCCGGCACCTGAACCTGGCCCATCGTGTCTTTCTCGATGCGGTATTCCATGTGGTAAGAGCGAAAGAGTGAAGGAGTCAGCGACGGAACAGGTACCAGGCCTGGAATCCGTTCCGTCGCTGACTCTTTAAAATCCGGCTGCAAAGGTACAGGGGGGCCGGTGTTTTCCCATGGGTCTGGTCACTTTGCGCCACGAATTGCCGGGCGATACTGATCAAAACAGCACGTAAAATGGTTCATTGGGTAACCCCTGGCTTATCGATCGAACATGGCCGCTTACACATTACCCAAGAAAATAGCCGCCCGGCAGCACGAAATCACTGCCGACTTCCTGATGGTGATTGACCGACATCTGGCCGACCTGCTGGCCGGACGGGTTACCGAGATGTATGAGATTCGGGACATAGCCGACGAGCTGCACATTCATCCCACCCACCTGAGCAACACTATCAAGCTCACAACGGGCCAGGCACCCTGCTACTTCTTCGAAGAAAAAATCATGACCATAGCCCGGTCCATGCTAACCGATCCACAGCAGTCCGTTGCCAGCATTGCCGCTATACTCACCTTCGACCCCTCCAACTTCACCAAGTTCTTCAAGCGGTTTCAGGGAGTCACTCCGAAGCAGTACCGCGAGGAGTACTGGCGGGCGGAGCGCGAAAAAACTGAAATGCTCACCATTTAAACGGAAACTGTCACCATAGCCTAACCCGTCGGGACCAGCAATTTTGTGCCATCCATTTAAAACAAACAATATGGCAACTGATAACAAAATTGCACTGGTGACCGGAGGCAGCCGCGGGCTGGGAAAAAATATGGCGATGCGACTGGCTGCCGATGGTACTGATCTTATTCTGACCTATCGTACGCAGCAGTCAGAAGCCGAGGCTGTGGTACAGGAACTGGAACGGCAGGGCCGGAAAGCGGTCGCCCTGCGGCTCGACACCAGCCTGTCAACGACATTTGATGCGTTTCTGGACGACGTAAAGGTCAGCTTAGCGCAAACCTGGGGCCGCACCCAGTTCGACTTTCTGATCAATGACGCCGGTATCGACGCCAGCTCGCCCATTGCGCAAACGTCCGAAGAAGCGTTTGACAGCCTGTTTGCCGTTCACGTGAAAGGGGTCTATTTCCTGACGCAGAAAGCGCTGCCGTTACTGGCCGACCATGGGTGTATCGTCAATGTATCGACTGGCCTTACCCGCTTCACAACGCCCGGCTACGCGGCTTACGCGTCCATGAAAGGGGCGGTGGAAGTATTTACCAGGTATCTGGCCAAAGAACTGGGGCCCCGGGGCATCCGGGCCAATCTGGTAGCGCCCGGTCTTATCGAAACTGATTTCACCCAGGCAGCCCGCGACACTCATCCCGAGCTGGGGGACGTTCATATCGTCGCAGACGGCGCTGGGTCGACTCGGGGTTCCCGACGATGTGGGTGGGGTGGCTGCGTTTCTTTGCTCGGCCGACGCCCGTTGGGTTAACGCCCAGCGCATTGAGGCATCGGGCGGTATGTTCCTGTAAATCCGGACTCGGTCAACAACATGGGTGAGCGCGCCAGCTGGCGTTGCTTACCCATGTTTGTTGACGATCGAGCAACCACATTTGCAAATGATCGGGTGATTCGGCAGCTTTACAAAACGAGCTCTAAACCCCAATCTGGCATGGATCAGCGCATTATCAACCTCTTCGACGAGTACACCCATAAACCGCTCAGGCGAGACGATTTTCTGAAACGACTGGCCCAGCTGACGGGCGGAACAGCCGCTGCTCTGGCGGTGCTGCCCTTACTGGAAGTCAACTACGCCAAAGCCGAAACCATCACGGCTCAGGACGATCGTATCAAAACCGAATCCATCACCTACCCCGGCTCCGACACCACCATGAAGGGGTACCTGGCCCGCCCCGCAGCGGCTGGTAAGTATCCGGCCGTTATCGTCATCCACGAAAACCGAGGCCTTAACCCCCACATCGAAGACGTAGCCCGACGCGTGGCGCTGGCGGGCTTTGTAGCCCTCGCCCCGGATGCGCTGTCGGCCGCCGGAGGCACCCCAACCGATGAAACCCAGATGCGGGAGCTGTTTGGCAAACTGGACGCCCAGAAAACGCGCGAAAATTTCATGAAAGCCGTCGACTACCTTAAAACCCGCCCCGACAGTACCGGCAAAGTGGGTGCCGTTGGTTTCTGCTGGGGTGGCGCCATGGCCAATCAGCTCGCCGTTCACGTGCCTGACCTGAAAGCAGCGGTTCCGTTTTACGGCCGCCAACCCGACGCGGCCGACGTACCTAAGATCAAAGCGGCCGTGCAACTCCATTACGGCGGGCTGGACGAACGGGTCAATGCCGGGATCCCGGCCTACGAAGAAGCGCTGAAAAAGGCAGGGGTCGCCTACGAACTTTACGTATACGAAGGCGCGCAGCACGCTTTTCACAACGACACCGCGCCCACCCGCTACAACGAAACCGCGGCCAAACTAGCCTGGGACCGTACTATTTCATTCTTTAAAAAGAACCTGAGCTAACCACCCGCCAGCTACTTGTCGGCCCGGGTGGCCTGCCAGCTACCGGTAGCCATACCATCAGACGCCCGCCAGTTCCCTTTTAGCGCGGACTGTTCATAGGTGCCCGAAAACGTGACGTCACTCCCACCCTGCGGGTCGGCATAAGCTGCGCTGAGTTTACCGTTTTGCCAGGTAATCACTTTCAGATCAATAGGATACCGATTGCCATCGGGCGCCAGCATCACGATCTGGCCGGTCAGCTTCCGGGCGTTGTCCTGATTGATAATCAGGTCGAATTTCCCCGCGTCTGAGCCATCATACGTACCGGCCCATTTGCCGATGAGCATGGCCGATGAGTCGGCCGGGGCCGCGGTTGTCTGAGCGGTGACTACAGAGTAGCTGGCTACCCAGGCCATAAGCAGGAATACCAGGGATCGGATTCGCATGATAATGAAGAAGTTAGTTTGTTCAGGATGGTACAGGAGTCGATCTCCCGCTGCCTCCTAAACAAAAAACCGCCCGACGCCTACTGATCGGTAGCGTCGGGCGGTTTATAAGGTACACAGATGGTGGCTACTGACTGAGGCTGGCAGCCGCTTTCTCATCGACCATCCAGATAAGCTGGCCGTCAGCGGGTTTGATAACCTGCGACGGATAAGTGTCGGGCCGGAACTCGCCCTCCAGCACTTCTTTCAGCGGGGCCGCTTTTTTAGGGCCGGCCACCAGAAACAGTACACACGACGCCCGGTTTACCACCGGAGCCGTGAGGGTGAGCCGGTACATAGTCTGCTGCTTTAGGTAATAAGCCTTCGTCCAGCTGGTTTGCTCGTGTACGACCTCGGTACCCGGAAACAGGGACAGCGTATGGCCGTCGTCGCCCATGCCCAGCAACACCAGGTCGAAGGTGGGGCCGGTGTCGCCAAAATAGTCGTGTAAAATCCGGTCATAGTCGGCTGCCGCAGCCTCGGGTTCGAGTTCGGTGCGCCATACGTGAATCTGTTCTTCGGGGGTGAACACATGCCCCAGCAGCGTATCGTAGGCCATACCAGCATTGCTCTGCTCGTCGTCAATGGGTACGTACCGCTCGTCGCCCCAGAAAACATGCAGCTGCAGCCACGGAATCTGCTCGGCAAAGGGTGATTTTGCCAGCAGTTCGTGCAGGGCTTTGGGCGTACTGCCTCCCGACAGGGCAATGGTAAAACGGTCCTGTTTTTTCAGAACCTCTTTGATCTGCTTCGTAATAAACTCAGCCGCAGCCTTGGCCAGCGCGTCCGGGTTTTTCTTGATAAGAACCTGCATACGATCGGTTTACAGTTGTTGGCAAACGATGCTGATGACGGCAAAAGCCACGATTCGAACACCCAACCGGGTTATTTCCACGAGAACCCGTCTTTTTCGACCAGGCGCATGGCCGCTTCGGGACCCCATGAACCTGGCGTGTAGTTCGGGAAATCGGTGGGAGCCTCGCTCTCCCAGGCGTCGAGGATGGGGGTAACCACCCGCCAGGCCGCTTCTACCTGATCGGCGCGCATAAACAGGGTAGCATCGCCCGTCATCACGTCGAGCAGCAGGGTTTCGTACGCTTCGGGTTCCTGCCCATCGTAAGCCGTTTTGTAGCTGAACACCATCTCGACCGGATCAATGGCCAGGGTCTGCCCCGGGCGTTTAGCCTGAAAACGCAGTCGTATGTCCATGGCCGGCTGGATACCGATCGTTAGCCGGTTCGACTCCCAGGTCGAGATCGCTTCATCGGGGAAGGCAAAATCCGGAGCCGCTTTGAACTGAATCGTAATAACCGTCGTCTTTTCGGCCAGCGATTTGCCCGTCCGCAGGTAGAACGGCACATTCTCCCACCGCCAGTTATCGACGTATAGCTTTACGGCGGCAAAGGTTTCGGTAGCCGAATCGGGCTTTACGCCTTCTTCCTGCCGGTAGCCGGGGATGTCTTTATCTTTTACGCGCCCCGGTCCGTACTGACCACGAACGGCCACCTGTTTGACGTCTTCGGGCTTGATGGGGCGAATCGCGTGCAGTACGTCTACTTTTTTGTTGCGGACTTCATTCGCGTCGAAATTGACCGGAGCTTCGGTAGCCACCATGCACATGACCTGAAGCAGGTGATTCTGAATCATATCGCGCAGCGCACCGGAGCCTTCGTAGTAGCCCCCCCGCCCTTCGAGCCCTACCGTTTCGGCGGCCGTGATCTGCACATATTCGACATAGCGCCGGTTCCAGATCGGTTCAAAAAGCGAGTTGGCAAACCGCAGCGCCAGAATATTCTGGACGGTTTCTTTCCCCAGGTAGTGATCGATGCGGTAGATCTGTTCTTCGGCAAAGAGGCCACCCAGCAGTTCGTTCAGTTCGAGGGCCGTTTTCAGGTCATGGCCAAACGGCTTCTCCACCACGATCCGCACGTGCCGTTTGTCGCCACACAGCTCCAGCTTGCTGAGGTTGGTAGCGATGTTAGGAACCAGCTGCGGAGCCACGGCCAGGTAGAACACCACGTTGGGGTGCTCGCCCCATTCTTCTTCTTTCTGACGCACAAAATCGGACAGCGTGCCGTAGGCGCCCGCATCGCCCGCGTCCATCTGCAGGTAGGATACCAGGGGCGAAAACGATTTCCAGGCGTCTTCGGGTCCGTTTTTACGGCGCGAGAAAGACTGTACCCCGTCGAGCAGGCGCTCCCGGAACGAGTCGTTGTCATACGGACTACGGCCCAGGCCAACAACGGCAAACCGCTCGGGCAGGTACTGGTCGATAAAAAGGTTGTAAAGCGCTGGCGTTAGTTTCCGGAGGTTCAGATCACCGCTGCCGCCGAATATAAAGAGGATGGTAGCGGCTGGCCGCTGATTAGTGGCTGGAATCATAAGCTGGTTGTATTGAGGGCCGCAAATTACCGATGCCCCCCGTTCCGAACAAGTCTACACGAATAAGGTTAGCGTTGGTGGTGCATAGCCCTGACGGATGGATAGGTAAATGTACGGCTGTTCTTCTTTTTTGGTAGACTTGCATTATCTACATCCCAACCGGACTTAGTACATTTATAGTTCGGTTCAGCAGGCTTTACTTTCTTTACCGGCTCTCCCCAGTCTTACGCTTACTATGGATCAGTTTTTCGAGTTTTTCCGGCGGCTTACCGACACCAGCGACTGGCCTCCCCGCTGGCTGTGTGGTACCTGGACCGACTTCCACGGATGGCTCTATATCGTTTCAGACCTTACCATCTGGCTGGCCTATATGGCCATACCGCTTATACTCATTCGGTTTTTACTCAAAAAAACCGGGGTTCCGCTCACGGGTGTATTCTGGCTGTTTGGCGCCTTTATTCTGCTCTGCGGCCTGACCCACCTGATCGATGCGCTCATGTTCTGGTGGCCAGCCTACCGCATCAGTGCCCTTGTCCGGTTTATGACGGGTCTTGTTTCTATTGCTACCGTAATAGCGTTGATCCGGTATTTTAACGAGGCATTGGGGTTGCGGACATCGGATGAATACAGCCGGGAGCTCACCCTTCGGCAACAGGCGATGCAGGAGCTGGCCCGCTCCAACGAAGAACTGCAACAGTTTGCCTATGTGGCCTCCCACGATCTGCAGTCACCCCTGAAAACCATTACCAACTACCTCACGCTGCTGGAAGCCAAACATGGCAGCCACCTCGACACCGACGCCCGAAAGCTGATCAGCGTCTCAACAGCCGCGGCCGACCGGATGCGCTCGCTGATCAACGACCTGCTGGCTTTCTCACGGGTAGGCAACACGGTCGAGTTTACCCCTGTCGACCTGAATCAGGTTGTGGCAGATGTGATCGAAGAACACCAGGCCGATATTCAGGCTACCCACGCAACCATCCGCGTAGAGGGTACGCTTCCTACGCTGACCGCCCACCAGACCGATATCCACCAGCTGTTTCAGAACCTGGTCAGTAACGCGCTCAAATACCGACGGCCGGCTACCGACCCCAAAGTACTGATCCGGGTGTCGGACCGGGGTGATCGCTATCATTTTATGGTCAGCGACAATGGGATCGGTATCGATCTGCAATACCACGACCGTATCTTCCAGATCTTTCAGCGCCTGCACGGCCGCAACGAATACTCGGGAACCGGCATCGGGCTGGCCACCGTAAAAAAAGTCATCGATATTTACGGCGGCCGGATTTGGGTCGAGAGTACCCCCGGCACCGGCAGTACCTTTCATTTTACCCTCCCCAAAATCATAAAAACCCTACAGCATTATGCCCAAACCGATTCGCTGCATTCTGTTGGTTGACGATGACCCCGACGATAATTTCTTTCATCAGCTGATTATTGAGGAGTCGGGCTATTGCGAAACGGTGCGGATCGCTGAAAACGGCCAGAAAGCCCTCGATTACCTGACCCAGACCGATCATCCCGACTACCTGCAGCCCGACGTCATCATGCTGGATATCAACATGCCCGGCATGAACGGATTCGAATTTCTGGATCGGTATCATCAGCTGCCAGCCTCACAAAAGAGCCGGCTGATCCTGCTGATGCTGACGACTTCGCTAAACCCCGCCGACCGGCAGCGGGCCATTGGCATGGACGAGGTGGCTGGCTATTACAGCAAACCCCTAACGAGGGATATGATCCAGAAAATCGTGGATACCTATTTCTCAGCGCCGGTCTGAGGCCGGTCAATCTGAATAGTGCTCAGCCACACGATCCGACCGGCGGGTTATCTACATTATTATTTCGTCAGGCCCGCATTTTGGCTACTTTTGGGCCTGATATCAACCTTGCATTACTTTATGAAAATTGCCATCGGCTCCGACCACGCCGGTTTCCGCTACAAAGAAGCCATTAAGCAGTATCTGATTGACCAGGGTCATGATGTAACGGACATGGGTACCTACTCCGACGCATCGGTTGATTACCCGCGTTTTATCCGGCCCGTTGCCGAAGCCGTAGCGGCTGGTGATGTAGAACGTGGGGTTGTACTGGGCGGCTCAGGCAACGGAGAAGCCATCATGTCGAACCGCATCAAAGGCGTCCGCGCGGCCCTCTGCTGGAATGAAGAGTCGGCCCGGCTATGCCGCCAGCATAACGATGCCAACGTGATCTCGCTGGGCGAGCGGATGATGAGTGAAGAAACGGCGCTCAAACTCGTGCAGATCTGGCTCGACACCCCGTTCGAAGGCGGTCGGCACCTGACACGCATTCAGCAGCTGGACGAATAGTAACGGGGGCGTTATGAACCGACGCATCCGGGAAATCGCCTATTTTCTCTCAAGCCAGAACTTCTCGAACGGCTTTCGTACCACGCTGTCTATTCTACTCCCCTCGCTGGTTTCTGACCAGTTTGGGCACCTGGATACGGGTATGGCCATCTCGCTGGGGGCACTGGCCGTCAGTTTGAGCGATGCCCCCGGCCCGGTTCAGCACCGCCGGAATGCCATGCTGGCCACGGTTGTTGTCAGCGTCGGGATGACTTTACTGACCGGCGTAGCGCGCCTGCACCCGATTTCCATGACCCTGGAAATCGGGCTGCTGGGTTTCTTTTTTTCTATGTTCGTGATTTACGGCAACCGGGCCACCTCGGTCGGTACAGCCGCTTTGCTCACGATGATCCTGATGCTCGACCGGCCGCTCGATCTGATGGGTATTTTGCGTGAGAGCGGACTCATTGCGGCCGGCGGACTCTGGTATACGGCCATTGGTCTGCTCTCGTCGCGGCTTCGCCCCTACCAGGCTGCCCGTCAGGCGCTGGGCCAGTGTATTCATGCCGTGGCTACCTTCATGGCCATCAAGGCCGATTTTTACGACATCAGCACCCCGCTCGATGATGACTACCGGCGGCTGGTTGCCCAGCAGGTTGTGGTGAGCGAGCAGCAGGATGCCGTGCGCGAAATTCTCTTCAAAAGCCGGCAGCTGATGGCCGAGTCCGACAATACCAGCCGCCTGCTCGTGCTTACCTTCACGGATGTCGTTGATCTGTACGACCAGATACTGGCCATGTACCTCGACTATGCCGACATGCTGGAGCGGTTTGGCCAGACCGGGGTTCTGCCGCGCTTTGCCGCCCTGATTCGTAAGCTATCTATCGAGCTCGATTACATTGGCTTATCGATACAGGCCAGTGTGATTCGGCGCCCCCCGATCGACATCAGCAAACAGCTCGATGATCTCTGGCAGCACATCGAAGCACTGGGCCCTGAATACGGCAGTACCCTCGTCCTGCGAAAAGCCATGGTCGGCTTACGAGCCATCAGCCAGCGGCTGTCAATTATTCAGAATAACATCAGCCAGCCCGCGGTACCCACCGATCGGGCCGACACCATCGAATACGGCCGGTTTGTGTCTCACCAGGTCATCGACTGGCCTTCTTTCCGAAACAACCTGACCCGCGAGTCATCAGCTTTCCGACACTCGGTGCGGGTGGCGGTCTCGCTGGTCGTTGGCTACCTGCTCACGCTGGTACTGCCGTACGGCGACTATAGCTACTGGGTTCTGCTTACAGTGCTGGTTATTCTCAAACCGGCCTTCAGCCTGACCAAACAACGAAACATTGAACGCATTACCGGCACGCTGGCCGGGGCCATCATCGGGGTTCTGATTCTGATGTTTGTGCCCGACAAAGCCGCTCAGTTCGCGTTTCTGGTTTTGTTCATGCTGGGCACCTACAGCTTTCTCCGGTTCAACTACCTGGTCATGGTTGTCTGCGTAACCCCTTTCCTGCTGATTGTTTTCAGCTTTCTGGGAACGGGCTACCTCGACGTGGCGGGCGAGCGGTTTCTGGATACGCTGCTGGGCGGGCTGCTGGCCTTCGGCGCCAGCTATCTGCTTTTTCCCAACTGGGAGTCGAACCAGATTGTCAACACCATGCGCGAAATGCTCAGCGCCAACATCCGGTATATGAATCTGCTCCTCGACGGGCTGTCGGGCAAATCACTGCCGGTTGTCGATTATAAACTGGTCAGAAAAGAGGTGTACGTAGCTTCGGCCAACCTGGCAGCGGCCTTTCAGCGAATGACATCGGAACCGAAGCATAAGCAGCGCAACGAAACGCTCATCTACGAATTTGTGGTACTTAACCACATACTATCGGCCAATATTGCCACCCTGATTACCGGTTTGCTGACCGACCGGCCCAGGCCGTATTCGGCAGAGGTACTTAAACCGATCAAGCGGGCCGCAGCCACCCTGACCGACAGCCAGAAGCGCTTGCTGGAAACGCAGCCCGTAGAGTCGGCTGCCACCCGCCCCGTAGCGGCCGACACGGTCGATGCGCCTGAGCCGACTTCGGCCGATCTTCTGTTTATGGAACACCTGCAGTTTATCCAGCAGGTAAGTGGCGATATAGGCAAGGTACTTTCGAAGGGGAACTGGGTCGATCACCCGGCAACAAAAAACCCCGACGGACCGTAGTCATCGGGGTTTTGCTGCGTTGTTAAGAGGTAAACGCCTAACGTATCCCGTTTGTTTCACACATGAAAAACTGTGCCATTATTTTTCACTTTAATCAACTTCGCCATTATAACTCATGCCCTACCTTGTACTCGACCTTGAAATGACCGGCCCTGAGCCGGATTACAACGAAATCATTCAGATTGGCGCAGTGCTCTTCGACGACAACTGGGTCAGGAAGGGGCAGTACCTAACGAACGTCTACCCCGAGAACGAAGAGGCCTTCTCATCGTCTTCGGAAAAGATTCATAACCTGTCTCTGGCTGATTTGCAGGATGCGCCCATGATGTACGACGTATTGCCCGAGCTGGAAGAATGGATCTGCAAAGAATTGTCGATCCGGGTACCGGCGGGTCAGCTCGACCGTACGCCTTACCTGCGCGACGTAATCATCTGTGGCCAGAGCGTCATCAATGACATCAATTTTCTGAAGGAAGCGTATCGGTACGAAAAGCTGAAATGGCCATATTCACGGGTGCTCCTCGATCTGCATACGCTTAGCTACTTTACCTTCCGGGTCCTGCGCGCGAACGGCCGTAAAGTGCCGGACCGGCTGAGCCTGACAGCCATTGCCAGCTACTTCGGTCTGGCACGGGAAGATGGCTTTCATAATGCCCTCGAAGATGCGGAACTCACGGCAAAATGCCTGGCCGAGGTATTCAAACTGGCGGATACCATGAAACTCACTGTATAAGAAAACGCTGGCTACCCGTTAGGACAGATTATACTGTGGAGACGGCTGTGCGACCCGGCGTCTCCTACGCCACCAGGCCCAAACAAGCCCCAGGCTGAGCAACAGCAAGGCGCTGCCGACCATCCAGGGCCAGGCCGGAGGCTGGTCGAGCGGAGCCGCATCGCCAACGACGATCAGACCCGCCCAATAGTTGGGTAGCTGATTTTCGCCCTCGGCCCTGGCCAGCCAGTCGCGCTGGGCCCGCTGCAGGGCTACGTCTTTGGGCATTCCTTCGGCCAGGTAGCGGTAGAACAAATTGGTGATGTCGTAAGTCGCTTTGTTTTCGACGCTCCAGAGCGTGGTCAGTACGCTGGGAACACCAAGGGCAGCAAAGCCTCGGGCTAAACTAAAAACGCCTTCGCCCCGCTGGTTGGCTCCGATGCCGGTTTTACAGGCCGCCAGCACTACCAGTTGCGTATTGAATAAATCGTTGTTACTCAAGTCTGATAATTGTAGGGTCGAATCGGCAAAATAAAGCTGAGGCTCCTGGCCCGTACTGTCATCAGCAATGGCGTGGGTAAACAAGTGAACGACGCGCGCGCGGGCGGCTTCGTCGAGGAAGGTTCGGCGTCGGGCCTGAGTATGGACAAGCAGCACCGACGACTTGAACCGATCGGCTATTGGCTGAAGTGCAGCATCTGAGCCAGGCAGTGACACCTGGCCCAGGCCAGCCGCGAAGGTTACCGGTGCCACCCCCAGAAAATCGGTGGTCCATAAGTTGGCCGTAGCGGAGGCTCTCGTTTCATTTTTCAGCAGCAGCCGCGCCGAATAGGCATAGCTGAACGCGTTTGTCTGCACCAGATAGTCGGCGGTACTGGCCGAGCGGCTCAGAGCCTCGAACGGAACAAACGCCCCATCGGGCGACACAATAACCCGGCCTTCGGGTAGCCCAACTGGAGCCAGCAGCTGCCGATAGAGTGAGTTTCCCAGCCCCATGAACTGACGCACGTTGGCCCGCTGGTTCATCGCATCAGGATTAGCCAGCAAATTCATAAACGAACGAACGGTCTGGCTGTAGTTACTAAGCGGTTGCCGAACCAGCGTAGTACGCCCACCGGCCACGCCCAGTACATACAGGCTACTATCGCCTATAAAATAGCTGACATACGATGCTTTCCGTTCGGTCAGGTATGCTTTCAGGTCAGCCAGGTGGGTGGTCGTGGTATCGTACTTATAACGGTAGTAAGCCGGATTGGAGGCTTCCAGCCCCCGCCGGAACCGATCGAGCTTAACCTGACCATCCAGCAGGGCTACCCGCAAACTGTCGTAAGCCCGGCCTGCCGGTGCATTGGCCAGCGCGGTTTGCTGTTCACTGAGCGTGGCCTGTAATCGTTTTTCTTCGGCATTCTGTTCGGCTGTCAGCTGCCGCCGGGCTCCCAGCTCGTTCAGTTTGTCGGCCAGCATGACGGCCCGGCTTTTTTCAATAAATCGAAATGCCTGTTCGGCATCGCCCAACCGCCAGCAGGTTTCAATAGCGCGCTCGTAAAGGGTTCTGGTTTTATTTCGCCAGAACAGTTTCGACTGCTGCTCGGTATGTTCCCACCGCATGAAGTCGATCATCTGATCGGCCACCTGGTAGGTATGCAGGGCATGGTACAGGCGTTGTTTGTTGTTTCCGGTCGCCCTAGCGTAGTCTAACCAGGCGTCCGCTTTGTCCTGAACGGTGGTGAGCAGGTACTCGCGCTGAAGCACCGATCGAATAGATTCGGCTGCCGGATTTTTTGTTATATCCGACGCAACAAACCGAATATTAGGCACGGCTGCCAGGCTTTGCTGATAAACGGACAGGGCTTTCGTATACTGCCCCTGCCGACGCAGTGCCGACGCAATGTTATCGAGCAGGCGGACCCGATTCATCGGATTGGTTTCTACCTGCAGGGCCTCCTGGTAGGTCTGAACCGCCCGGGGGTAGTTTTTCTGTTTGAAATACAAATAGCCGAGATTATTGAGAACAACCCCTTTCAGCGCGGTATCATTGGCCTGATCGGCCAGCTGAACCACTTTCTGATAGGCCTTCATCGCCGACACATCCTTGTTGCGATTGCTCTCGATGTCGCCCAGTAATAAATACAACTGCGGCAGAACATCTGTTACAGCAGCCGCAATACTCAGTCGGCAGGCTTCTTCAATAGTAACAATGGCTTCATCGTAACGGCCGAGCCAGTACAGGGCATTGGCTTTCTCGCGTAGTAGCTGTGCAACGATTCGCGGCTTATTTAGACCGACAGCCTGCCGCGAGCCCGATTCGGCATAGGTCAGCGCCTGCTGGTACTCTCCTCCCGATGCGCTTATGTAGGCCAGATTCAATAATGAACTGGCCGCCCATTTCAGGTCAGCATCACGACCTTTGGCCCAGCGCAGGGCCTGTAGTAAGGATGCGGTTGCCTGTTCGGCTCTGTTGTCATACAGATATGACGAGCCGGCCAGATAGTGCGCCTGAGCCGCCAGCGCCCTGTTTTCGGGTCGAGTAGTGGCCAGTTTCACTCCTTGCTGATAATAGCCGATGGCCTCGGCGTATTTTCCCTGCTGTCTGAATTGAGTACCGGTAAACAGGAGCAGACGCACAAAAGACGTATCGACGGACTCATGACAGGCACCCCATCGTTTTTGTAAGGCGAGGGCCTGTCCGGCCAGCTGGCTAGCCTCGAGCGTCGTATTTTTCTGAAGCCGGTCCCAGTCTGACCGGAGCGCAGGGCATTGCGCATAGGTAATTAGCGTAGCCAGCGTACAGCCACTGATCAACCAAAGCAGTCGTGCGTTTCTCATAGCTATACTCAATAACTGAACGGACACTCTCAACTACACGGATCGCCACTACGCTGATTGCCGGCCTTAGTTCGTCTCGACCGGAACAACCGTACCCTGATCGATCCGCTCGGTGAGCGCGGTGATTCGGCCCGGTATCGACGTGAGCATCCTCAGACGCTCCGGTATGGTGGTGGGGCGCTGGTTGCATTTCACGATTTGCGCAACCGCAAATGGCGTAGCAAACGATGATCCCTTTACCGGCGGAAACGTAACCGGAGGTGAATTGTCTTCCGACACCAGCGGCTCAATAAATTTGCCATCGTTTCCGCTGCCGATACCCATATTAACAAACCTCTTTGAAAAGTTTTCGACCGTCTCGAAACCCAGCAGAGGGGTTCGCTTCACGGTTGTAACCGTCACTACGCTGGCAAACTGGTCACTATAACAAGAAGGCCATCTGCGCTCATCGCCCAGATCTACAGTCTTATTATTTTTCACATCACCCTCGTTGCCAGCTGCATTGACCAGCCAGATTCCCGCGTCCTGCAGACGCGGTATATAACTACTCAATAGTTTGTCTTCTGTCGACTGATAAAATCCCCAGCTGGCATTGATCGCTACCGGCTTTTGAGGCAAACTGTCGGAGTGGAGCAGGTATTCGAAGCAGCAGAGAATATCGAATAACTGGCCTATACCGTACTTGTCGATGACTTTCAGCGGCAGAATGCGAACCTTGTGCTCCATCTGCCTGCTGATGATGGCCGCAATACGACTTCCGTGCTTGCTCCGGTCGTTGTCGTCGTAGGGATAGTTCTGGTCGTGTACGAAATCCCAGCCGATAAAATCGGGTTCAATGGTTTTTCTGCACAGGGGTTTACCGCCGTTAAACTGAATCGGTATCGACTCAGTATTAGGGTATGAAAAATCGATACCCGTATCCATAATGCCCACAATCGGAAAATCTTGCCAGGCCGACGAATCACGGATGATGCGCCGGAGTTGAAAATCGAACAATGCCGGTTTTATTCGCGGTGGGTTCGGGTTGCCCGGCCCGCTGGAATCCAGGATTTTGGGCGGAGGAGTAATGGTACCGCCCTCGGAGTAGTGTACATCATTGGCGCTACTCTTGACTATATCGAGAGTGGGACCAGAAGTAATTTTTATATCCTCCGTTAACAGGTGCGCGTTATTACCTTCGAGCAATACCAGATTCGGGTTACAGTGGGATCGTTTGATGACCCGTGCTTCGCTGATCACTACTTCCCGTTTGTCCCTTCCCCCGACACCCACGAGACTTAAGGTCTTCTCCTGGTCCACCTCCAACGGCTTTTCGAACAGCGCAACCAGTTGATTACGTACTACCAGTCGGCGGGGGTCAATCTCGTCTGGCACCGTATCGGGAACGAGCTCACCTTTTTCATATAACCGCTTAACCTTCACATGGAAATTGGGGCGCCCTGGGTTCAACATGGGTTTTTCCTGAGAGTGGGACATAACTGGGTATAGGTTAATTACAGCTGTTTAACAAGAGACTGCGCGGTACTTTTGCCTTCCAAGTTGCTGGTAATGACCTCGTCAAGCAACTTTTTGGCCTGCTCTTTATCCATCGGTTGATTCCGTTTGAGCCGGGCGAGTGCTTCGAGGAACGTTCCTGGATTCGAATACAGGTCTGTTCGCTGACTCAGGCGGTGAAAACGCGCTATGGCTTCGTCGTAATTTGCCTGTCGCAGGGCAACAAGCCCGGCCAGTTTCAGGACGCGGTCATTATCGGGCTGCTCGGTAAGTAGCTGATTAAAAATCAGTTCAGCTTCCTGGAATTTTTGCTGGTTATACAGGTCAATACCCTGTTTAAGCCGGTCAGCCGGGCCGCCACTCATGGTCGTGCTCAACTGACCGTATTGCTGGTTGAGGTAAGTGTCGGCCAGTTCTACGGCACTTGTTGGCCCGCCAGCCTGCCGGAAGATGTACCAGCCCAGTCCCAGCAGCAACAGGACACTGGCGGCTGCAACCCAGCGCATAGGCGCCAACCGGCGCCGGGGGGTTGCCACGGTCGGTTCGTCGGACCCGGTGTGTATGGGCGGTTGCGGATGTTTGTTCCGGCGCAGGGCATCCAGTTCGGCCAGGCGCTGCTCGCGGGCTTCCTGCCGGGCTACCTGTTTGGTCAGCACGTAAAAGGCGAGCGCATCGGCAAGGGCCGGGTCAGTGCGGAGCGAGGTCTCAAACCGCGTTCGTTCGTCGGCGGAGAGTTGACCGTTCAGGTAGTTTTCAATGATCTCCAGATCGTTCATAGCATATCGCGATAGCGTTCGCGCAACTTTTCGATACAGCGCAGTCGGCTGGTTTTGGCCACAGCGGCCGTGTTGTAGCCCATGGTCTGCGCAATTTCGTCGTCAGAATACCCTTCTCCCCAGGCCAGAATCATGGCGCGGCACTTATCGCCGATACTGCGCAGATGCCGGTGCAGGGCGTCTACGTCGCTCTGGGCAATGAGCCGCTGTACCGCCGAACGGGCTTCATCGGGTAATTGCAGGAGCGTATCGTCGAGAGACAGGGCATCGTGGACACTACTTCGGTTAGTCGTCTTTTTCCGAATAGCGTCAACACATTTGTTCGAAAAAATTTGATAGAGATACGTTTTAAGCTCCGAACGGCCCTCAAACCGGCCGGTGGTAATGTGTTCGAAGAGAGTCAGGACCGAATCGGAGTAAGCGCTGGCGCAATCGTCTTCGGTCAGCCGGTGTTTTCGCACCCCGTCGGCAATGAGGTAATCGTATTTTTCGTACAGCTTATTTTCAAAGAGCCGACGCTGTGTACCACCCGACCGGATACCCGCCATCAAATCCGCGTCCGATAACTGCCGGCGTAAAGGCTCCATAAGAAGTAGAGAAAGAGAGGTTTATGGGACGTAAAGTAGACAAAAACAGGCAATAAAGACTAGGATCATTCGATAATTAGTCCCTGACAGCACCGGCCTGCATCACGATCCGGCTCAGGCTATGACGACGTCTTCGGCCAGCGGGCACTGAAACGTAACGAGGGTACCGGCTCCGGGCGCTGACTCTATATGGAGTTGCCCGCTCAGCGATGCGGCCCGCTGGTTCAGGCTTCTTAGTCCGTTGCCGGTTGTCCGATCCGCTACCCTAAACCCCCGCCCATCATCGCGCACACTGACCTGGAGTACGCCGGCCTGCTGTCTTACCTGCACGTAGACATGCGACGCCTGCGCGTGTCGGACGGCGTTATGCAGCATCTCTTTCACCATCAGAAACAGATCCCGCCGTCCTTCGGCCGGCAGAACCCAGGTAGGATCGCTGTCGAGCGGCAAATCCAGATGAAGCTCCGTAGGCTGGTGATCGAAGAGCAGGCTGGCCGTTTCGCGCAGGCGGAATGAAAAACTCTCCAGCGACGTTTGCGCCGAGTTCAGACTCCAGACTATTTCGCGCATGGTGGCTACCACCCGCTGGGATGTCTGCCCGATGGTCAGGATCAGGGCGCGCGCTTCGTCGGGTTGGCGGTCGAGCTGGCGGGCGGCTGCCTGGCTGAGCAGGTTGATACTACTCAGGTCAGAGCCTACGTCGTCGTGCAGGTCGCGGGCAATGTCGTCGCGGATGCGCTGAAGTTTTTGCTGTTTCCGTTCGTTTTCGAGGAGTTGCTCGATCAGTTGCGCCTGGTATTTTATTTTTTCCTGTTCATTCTCGCGGTTCCGCAGCGACATACCCAGCGTGAAGCACAATACTTCGCCTACCACGCCGAGTTGCATGAATGTTATCGGGTACGTAAACGGATGGTCGATCTGGCGGGTAAACAGCGCCGGAATGAAATTTATACAGAGGGCCAGCAGACAACCCGACGTAAACAGCAGCGATCCGACAATAAAGTAGGTCACCACAGCCTGCCGCAGCCGCAGAATCCGGGGCATCACCAGCAGCGCACCAGCCGCCACACTGAACCGGTTGATCGTATACAAAGTACTCCGCAGGCTGTCGGAAGCTCCGGCCAGCCACAGCACCGTATCGAGCAGAGCCCCGGCCATCAGTATGGTGGTAATGACCCAGAGTATCCGGTAGCTGACGGAATCCTGCACCGCAATGTTCATCAACAGCACCGCAAACCGGATGTAGAGGACAAAGGCAATGGTTTCGAGCAGGGCGGCCCGGTAATCGGCTCCGGGCAGGTAATCGACCTTACCGTAGCCGATGTCATCGATCCAGAAGGTAGCGACCATACACAGGATATAGAGCGCATACTGCCAGTAGATCGACTTCTGCTGCTGAAAATAGCTCAGCAGGGCATACAGCGCCATCATGCATAGCATGCCGTCGAGGAATAGGCGTAGCGTCGTGTAGGCGGCAGGTAAAGCCATACTAAAAGCCTATGATCAATAGGTCAACCAGTTATCCTACAAACATACGAGTAAGCCCGAATTTTCCTAGGGAATCAGAAACGGACGTGGACTCACACAAAGAGCCAGCACCAGCAGCGCCAGCCAGCCCAGTAGTTGCCGCTTACCATCGAGTGGTTCGTCGAGCTGGGTTTCGGGATGGTAAATACCCAGAAAGCGGCCCAGCACAAAGGCAAAGGCCAGAAACCCCGAATACCCTTCCCAGTCGGGCCGGAACGAAGAGATGACCAGCTGTGCCATAACAACACTGAGGGTTACGAGTAGCGGAGTCATGCGAAAGCCCGCCCGGGGACCATCCTGTTCGTCTATTCTGGAGAAACACAGGTAGAGAAACAGCACATAAAGTCCGAAATACCCCAGCTGTGAGAAAAAAGCATCGTCGGTAGGCACGGCAAAATCGGCGGGTTTGAAGACCCCAAGTCCGGCATAGAAGACAAAGCCCGTGAAGAGCACCGGCGCTACCCGATTAAACCGCGTCCGGCCAATAAGTCCGTACAGAATATGTCCGCCATCCAGCTGACCAATGGGAATCAGGTTGAGCGCGGTGAAGAACAGGGCCAGATACCCCGCCAGCAGAAACGGATAATGAACCATTTCGTAAGGGTGCGGCACCCGCGCCGGATCGGCCACATACGTTTTAAAAAACCAGAACAGCAGGTTATCGCCCAGCCCTACGGCTCCGCCCGGGGGCAGGTTAGCATACACGTACTTCCCATAATCGAGGCCGTATTTCTGGTACTCCGGGTGGATACTGAAGACGTATTCCGGGGGCGGCAGGTGGGTGAATCCGTACCAGAGCACTACCAGCGCCAGCGCAAATCCGGCCAGCGGTCCGGCAATACCAATGTCGAAGTACTTGCGTCGGCTGCCGATGTAATCTTTGATCCGGATAAAGGCCCCCAGCGTACCGATGCTTTGCCCGACCAGGAACCAGAGCGGTATATAATACGGCAGGGTTACCCGCACCCGGTTGGCCTTTGCGGTAAAGTAATGGCCAAACTCGTGTACGGTCAGAATAGCCAGAAAGGGCACCGAAAACTGCAATCCGGCCACAAACTCGGCCCAGCCCAGGGGTTTCATGTCCTCGATGGCGATGAAGAGCCGGCCAAACATCCATTCCGCTCCTGAGAGGGTGGTGGTAATCAGGGTAAGCAAAAAAAGACCTCCGTGCAGGAGGTAGGTACGAGTGCGCTGGTTCATGTCGAAAACGCGGGTACAAACCCGTTCAGTGAGCAGAAAGGCGGTATGACCGCATCACGATAAATCCTTTACGTAGTCCAGCATCGTCAGGGGTGGCTGCACCTGAACCGCCTGAATACCTAACTCGGCGGCTGCGCGGATGTTCAGGGCGTTATCGTCGAAGAAAGCGGTTTCTTCGGCCCGGATGCCAGCCTGGGTCAGCACGTGCTGATAGATCCCGGGCGATGGTTTGGCCATCCGGAGGTCATACGAATAGAACACCGTCTCGAAGAGTTCTTCCAGCGCTGGCTGCCCCATGCCGGTCAGCACCTGGTTGACCTGCCGGATATGGATGGGACTGGTATTGCTCAGCAGGAACAGCCGGTAGCGGGTCCGCAGCTGTTTGATGCGCTCGATGCGCTCCACAGGCAGATCGAGCAGCACCGTATTCCAGGCCGTATCGATGACTTCGTCGGCCCAGCCTTTGGGTGCATCGCTGTACTGGCTGATCAGTTGCCGGACATGGTTGCGGAAGGCGTCGTCGTCGATCAGGCCGGTCTCGTAGTGATTCAGGAAATCGTGCTGCTGCCAGAGGTCCCGTACGTCGTCTTCGGGCATGTTGGCCAGCATGGCAAAATTGCGGATCGGGGCCGTCAGGTCAATGGGGATAATAACGTCGCCGAGGTCGAAAATAAGGTTTTTGAGCGTTGCGGGGTCGAGTGTAGGCTGCATAACTGGCCGATAAGCGGTACGTTCAGAAAACCAAAGATACGGGTAGAATAGCACACAACCCGTATCCGTCCTCTTTCCGATTTATGCCGGTCAGGGGGCCAGCGCGTAGGCCACATACTGATCGCCCGATTTTGATTTTAGCTTGCCCCCGCCACAGGCAATCACAACAAACTGCCGACCACCTACCGAATAGGTAGCCGGGGTCGCGTAGCCGGCAGCCGGCAGGCTTGTTTGCCAGACGATCTTGCCGTTTTTTTTGTCGATGGCCCTCAACTGGCTGTCTTTACTGGCCGCGATGAACAGCAGCCCGCTGCCCGTTACCAGTGGCCCTCCGTAATTATCGGTGCCGGTAGGCGGAATGCCTCTGGCGGTCAGTTCGGGGTACTCGCCCAGCGGCACCTGCCACCGGTGTTCGCCCGTATTGAGGTCAATGGCGGTCAGCGTACCCCAGGGTGGCGCACTGACCGGATAGCCCTGGCTGTCGTACCAGCGGTTATAGCCCGTATGCTGGTAAGGTACATCACGGGTACGAGCCCGACTCGCCTGAGCCGGGGTGGTTTTGTTCAGCAGATAGTCGACGATGGCTTTCCGTTCCGCTTCGGGTAAATGAGAGAAGCCGGGCATCATACCCCGCCCCCTGAGTACCACCTGATGAATAGCCTCCGCCGAGAGCCGCCGGTCGATCCCGAGCAGCGACGGATACGACCCGTCGTGATTGCCGCGCCGGTCGGCTCCGTGGCAGGATGAACAGTTTGCCTTGTACAGTTGCGCCGTCGACACCAGGGCTTTCCCGGCGGGCTGGTCTTTCAGGATAAGCGTCGAATAGCAGGGGTTCTGCTTGGCCGGAATGTAGATGGTTCCTTGCGGGTCGGTAGCGGCTCCGCCCCACTGTGCGCCCCCGTCGGTGCCCGGAAAGAAGATGGTCGTCTCCGCCGTCAGGGGTATATACGGGCTGCCGGTGCGGGCTTTTCGCAGCATGGCTACCAGGGCCGGCCGGTCCGAAGCCCAGGGGTTAATGTCTTTCTCGGTAAAGGTCTGCTGCGTAAACGGGGCAGGTTTCAGGGGAATTGGCTGGGTGCGGCTGGTCTGCTCACCCGCTACGGCATCGCCGGGAAACGGTTGTTCAACGACCGGAAACAAGAGTTTGCCCGTTACCCGATCAAAGACAAACACGTGTCCCTGTTTGGTTATCTGAGCCACCGCGTCGATGCGTCGGGGCCTGCCGTCCGACCCTTTCTGCACGACCGTCAGCAGGTTGGGGGGCGCGGGCGGGTCGCGATCCCAGATGTCGTGGTGAACGAACTGAAAATGCCACAGGCGCTTCCCGGTGGCGGCATCGAGCGCCAGCAGGCAGTTGGCAAACAGGTTATCGCCTTTTCGGTTTCCTCCGTAAAAGTCATAGGCGGCCGATCCGGTGGGTACAAAGACGATACCCCGCTGCCGGTCAATAGCCATGCCGGCCCAGGCATTGGCCCCACCCAGCCGTTGGCGGGGGTTGGCGGGCGACCAGGTCGAGTACCCATACTCGCCCGGCTGCGGAATGGTGCGAAAGGTCCAGACCGTTCGGCCGGTGCGTACGTCGTAGGCGCGCACGTCGCCCAGCAGCGCGGTTTCGCCTTCGGCCAGCCGGGCCCCCACGATGATCAGATTTTTGTAGATGGTGTTGGGCGTATTGGCCCGAACGTAGTTGTCGCCACCGGGTCGGTCGATGCCTTGCTTAAGGTCGATATAGCCGCCCTGTCCGAAGGACTCGATCCGGGTGCCGGTGCGGGCCCGTAGCGCGTAGAGGTTGTTACCGGCCCCGAAGAAGATCCGCTCGTCGGTGCCGTCGGTCCAGTAGGTTACGCCCCGGCTGGTGGTGCCGTCGGTATCGGGCAGGTTCGTTTTCCAGATTTCTTTACCGGTAACTGCGTTCACCGCAAAGGCCTGGGTATTGGCCGACACACCGTAGAGGATACCGCCTATAACGATCGGGTTGCACTGCATCTGGGTTCGGTTCCCAACGGTATCGGCCCCACCCGACGCATAACGCCAGGCCACCTCCAGCCGCTGCACATTAGCGGGCGTAATCTGAGCCAGGGGCGAGTAATGGCTGCGCTGCCCGTCGCCGTTGTATTCAGGCCAGTCGGTATTCGGTTCGGGGCTATTAAGCATCAGGCCCGCCGAGCCTAAAACAGACACAACCCCGAGCAGCACACGTTGCATTTCAGACAGGTAAGCCATACTATCCAATTCGGAATAACTAGAACGGTCGACAATCCGGGCCGGTCAGTACAGCCTGCCCATTCGTGAACGAAGCGTGGGTAGCCGCTCTTTTTACTCGTCCACCAACCCGCCCGTTCACCTGCCCGGAAACCGGAATGGACAGGCGAACGGGCAGTCAACCGAATAACCAATCGGCTCAGAAACGACCAAACTCCTGATAGACCTCGAACGGATCGCGACCGGTAGCCATCGCCTGACGACTCTGAGCCTCATCGGCAAAGGCCTGTTCGGCAATTTCCAGCACTTTGATGGTCAGCTCCTGCGGCACCACCACCACCCCGTCGTTATCGCCGAAGATGTAGTCGCCGGGATTCACCTGCAGCTGGCCGCTCATGCCTTTGACGTAAATGGGAATCTGGTAATCGACCACCATGAACCGGCCAAAAGCCTCGACTGGATTCCGAAACCGGCAGAACGTCGGGAAGCCCATATCGATCAGGTAATTGGAGTCGCGCGTGGACCCGTCAATGACAGCCCCTACACAACCCGCAGCGGCAGCCGCGGTGGCGGATATTTCGCCAAACTGCCCGCAGGAGGTGTCGCCCTGCGTATCGCGGATCTGCACAACCCCATCGGTCATACTCTTGAACATACCCAGCCGAATATCATGCACTTTATGGTCGCGGCTGGGCGTCGCGATACCATGGGCGGTAAACGCAGGCCCGGCCACTTTCATGGTATGAACCAGCGGGTAGATACCGCTCGACATACACTGGTTGTGGTAGCCCAGCCCTTCGAGGGCATCCGAGATCAGCGCGGCATACAGTTTTTTGTAGCGGTAAGCTACTTCGGCGGTGTCGTAGTCTACGAAGTGCTTGCGGACGGGATAATCGTTAGCAATGATTTCCATGTAATCAGTTGATTTATAAGTTACAATTTCAATACGTTCAGTCAGTTAGTTTCAGGCAACACAAGGCTGACCAGGCCGATGCGTCGACGCTTGCCCTTTACAGGCTATGTTCTTTATCGGCCTCAAAAAACCAGATAGCCCCCGCCCCGATCAGTAGCCCCCCGACCACATATACACCCGAGAGGCTGGCCAGCCCAATGGTTAGCCCGAGCGTTGGTTTCAGCACGCCCAGCAGATAAGGAGCCGATGCGCCGATCAGAAACGCACAGGCCAGCATCAGCCCGTAGGCCGATGAACGGATGGTGGGTGCTACTACCTCATACAGGGAAGCCACGATGTTGGAGTCGTACCAGCCCCGGAATATGCCGAAGCCAAACAGGGCTGCGTAGGTCATGGCCTGACTCTGGCTCATGCTGATCCAGTAGATGAAGGGCGCGCCCAGCAACAGCCCAAGCGCCTGGATCACGAGTCGGTTGCGGGGGTTGACGCGGGCAAAATGATCGGCCAGCTTCCCGCCCGACAGTACGCCCAGAAAAGCACCCGCATGGTGATAGAAAAGCGCGGAGAAACCCGCCTGCGTGAGACTCAGCCCGAACTTATCGACCAGAAACGAGGGCATCCAGGTCAGATACCCCACATTCACGAATACCATGCAGCCAAACCCCAGGGTAAGCAGTATCACCGTTGGTTTCCGGATAATGGCCCGGGCCGTGGCCACGATCTGAGTCGTGGATTCCTGTCGGCTGGCGGGCCCGGCGGCCGGTACGTCTTCGGGAATGAGTCGGAAGAAGACAGCCGCCAGCACGATCCCCAGTCCGCCAAACAGGTAGAAAGCATGACGCCAGCCGTATCGTTCACCAATGTAGCCCGCAATCAGTCCGCTCAGGATGATCCCGAAATAAACGGCCGACTGGTGAATGGACAAGACAAAGGACCGGTTATGGCGGTAGTTCTCGCCCAGCATCGCGTTGGCCGATGGCGCGTAGAAGGCTTCGCCCCCACCCGTTCCGACGCCCCGCAGCAAAACAAACTGCACCACCGACGAACACAGGCCCGTAAACAGGGTGGCCCCCGACCAGAACAGCAGGCAGAACCCGATGATATTCCGGCGCGAGAACCGATCGCCAATGAAGCCCGCTACCGGCACCAGCAGCCCATAGGTCCAGACCAGCGCCGACGCAATCAGGCCCAGCTCCGCGTCGGTCAGGCCCAGCTCGGTCCGGATGAGCGGTAGCACCACGCTGAAGATCTGCCGGTCGGCCTGGTTCAGGAAAAAGGCCAGCCATAGCAGGATCAGCAGGGTCCAGCGAACGGGCGCCTGGGGCGGTTTCGGGCGGGCGGCCTCTGGTATCGGCACAATTCCTGGTGGTTCGGATGGGTTCATGTTGGATCGGGTTTACTTGCTTGTTTTCTGAACCAGCAGCGCTTTGGTATCCAGCGGCAGGCTCACCACCGGCGCGTTCCAGGCACTGACAGTGACCGATACCGTTCCGGCTGGCCGTTCGCGGGGAGCGTCGGGCCGCTGGGTGTCGCCCCGCCAGAGCACCGTAGCGGCCAGGGTCCGGACTTCGCCGGGGGCCAGCCAGAAATAGTTGTCATCGGCAACGAGGGCGCGTCTGGCCCCGGCAATGTCGAGTCGGGTCATGAAGGCGGGCGTCGTGCCTGCGTTCCGTACCTGCACCATTAGTTGCGAGCGGCTATCGTCGAGCGGCTTCATCGACAGCAGTTTGCTTTCGAGCGTGGTGGTTGTTTTCTGAACGGTTGCTTTCAGGAAAGGTCCTTTCTCGATCGCCGGCCAGGCTACGGGTTCCGCTACGTACCTATCGTGAGTGGTTTTGTCGTCCATCATCGTCAGCGAACGCGGGTAATAAATGGAGCGCGATACCAGCTTGCCCGACGCGTCGGTTAGTTCAGCCACGACAAACAGGAAGCGGTCTTTATAGGCAGCCGGGATCGCAAACGCCCCGATGGTTGCCGAACTGACGGAGGGCCCGGCCGCAATGGCGAGCGGCTTGGTGGCTTTACAGAGTGGGTTGAACCCATCATCCAGCACCGTTACACGTACCGTATGACCGGCCAGTGCCTGCGGCTGGGCGTGGGTGACCTTGGCGGTCAGCCCGATGGTTTCGCCGGACGCCCAGATCAACCGGGGCAGGTCGATGGCTACGTGGGTCGGCTCGTAGGTGCGTTTCAGAAAATAGTACGGAGCGGCTGCCTGTCCGAACCAATCCATCAGCTGAATAGCAATGACGGGCCAGTGGCGTTTGAACACCCAGGGCATCAGCCCAGCC
The DNA here is from genome assembly GCF_004138325.1 of Spirosoma sordidisoli. Taxonomy (GTDB): domain Bacteria; phylum Bacteroidota; class Bacteroidia; order Cytophagales; family Spirosomataceae; genus Spirosoma; species Spirosoma sordidisoli. The sequence continues at coordinate 228,692 of NZ_SBLB01000001.1, forward strand.
GTAACGGGGTAGTTACCCTGCATCTTTTCCGAGAAGACCTGATAAAATTCCCCCGCCCCAATCTGCGACGCTTCGGAGATGGACTCGAGCGTTGGATCGGCCATGTCGGCAATGTGCGACGCCCGGCTCAGCATACGCGGCACCCGACCGGGGCCGTATTCGGTAAAGTGATGAATGAAATCGGGGTGCGCGGGGCCAAACGCTTTATCCCACATCTTGCCCAGCCCGGTAAACTCCTTATTGTCGACAGTCTCCAGAAATACACCCGCTTCGGGAATACTATGCATACCCGTTTCTGACACCCACGGCTCAAACTTGTAGCTGCGGTTATACCAGCTGGGGTCCATGTCGGGATAGGCGTGCATGGAGCCATCGTCGGGGGTGGTACGGACAAACAGCCTCGACTTATCGAAGATATCCAGGTTCCGTTCGATGATGCCCATGGAAGCGGCATTGCCGTACGAGTATGGGTTAAACTCGTTACCACCGTTCCAGATCGCGAGCGAGGGGTGGTTCCGAAGCCGGAAAATATTCTGCACTACCTGCGCTTCCCAGACATCCTGCGGATAGTCGGGCGTATCCTGGTTTCCGATCGGAAAATCCTGCCAGACCATCAGCCCCAGCTCGTTACAGATGTCGTAGAAGTGATCGGTTTCGAGCAGCCCCCCGCCCCAGATGCGGATCAGTTGTACGCCCATTTTTTTGGCGGCTTCGAGGGTCCAGCGGTAGCGTTCGCGGGGCAGATCGAGCAGGATATCCTGCGGGGTGAAGTTCATTCCCTTCACGAAGAGTTTCTGCCCGTTCACGATAAACTGCCAGTTTTCCCACCGGTCGGCGGTGCGCGGCCCGGCGGTGGGTACGCGCTCAATGGTACGGATGCCATAGTCAAACTGCATCCGGTCTACCGGGCTGCCGTTCTGCTTCAGCGTCAGGCTGACGTCGTACAGGTTCGGGTCGCCCATACCGTTCGGATTCCAGCGCTTCGGGTTCGGCAGAGTGATGTCCTCTTCGAGCCAGATACGGCCTTCATAGGCGGTAACCGGGTACTCGCGGCTGAAACCCTCGCCCGGCTTGGTCCTGGGCGACTGACCGCCGGACCCGGTCGCTGGCGCCATTGCCTTTGGCCTGAGTTCGACCAGCACACTCAGCGTTTCGGCCACCGGCTTGAAAACGGTTCCTTTTTCGTTGGGGTGGTTTAGCTGGGTGTTGTTCCAGGGGTGAAGCTGTTTCTGGAGCGAGTGGGCCTGCGCGAATACTTCGGCCGAGAGGTGCAGCTGGGCCGCGCTGGCCGTCAGGCTTCGGGTGGTCATATACGGCCGTTCCAGATGAAAGGGCGGTACAATTTCGAGCCGGACGCCCTGCCACATACCCACCGAGAAAAACGGTTCACCCCCCGAGCCACCCGAAATCACCCACGGCTTAATGATTTTACCAGTGGCGCGGGGATTAAAGCCGGTTCGTTTCGAGTAATCGAATTCGCCCGAGGCTGTGCGGGGCAGGTTCTCGTAGTCGGTTGCCCGGTTTCCCCAGTTACCCGCCCGCACCTCTACCGTGATGTCGTTTTTGCCGCCCGGCTTCAGGAAACGGCTCACCTCAACGGTAGGCCCGCCAAACATGCCCTCATGAACCCCCACCAGGCTATCGTTGACCCAGACTTTCGAGAAGTAGTCGACGCCGTCGAAACAGAGAAAAACAAAGTTATCCCGGGCAGCTGCCGGCACGTCGACCGTCTTTTTGTAGTACCAGGCCTTTTCTTCGACCCAGCGGTACTGGGTTGAGTTGCGGTTATAATACGGATGCGGCAACCTGCCGGCCTTGAACAGCGACCAGTGAACCGAGTTAGGGATGGTCGTCTGAAAAGCCCCCTGGCGGCTCTGCTTCAGGTCCGTTACCGGCTTATCGGCATACGACAGTTCCCAGCCACGGCCCGACAAATCGATGTGCTGCGCGCCCGTTCGGGGGGTTATGCGGTACGGTTGCCAGAGCTTTCTGGCGGTCATGTCAGACTGGGCCGACACTCCGCTCGTTAGCAGCCACAGGCCCAAAAAGAGTGCGCTATATATCTTCATGCTGCGCTTTCGGTTAGTTGGTTTCGTATGGTTTTACCTGTCCATACCCCCGCATCAGCAGGAGTCCACCATCGATGGTGATGGTAGTACCGGTCATGTAGCTACCGGAATTGATTAAATCGACCAGTACGCCGGCGATCTCGTCGGGCAGGCCGAACCGACCGGCGGGAATACCGTTGTTCACCGTCTGAAGCAGGTCGGGGTTCTCCCATACATCCCGGTTGATATCGGTCTGCACGGCCCCGACGGCCACCGTGTTTACCCGAATCTGGTGCGGCCCCAGCTCCATGGCTATGCCTTTCATCAGGGTTTCCAGCGCCCCTTTGGTTGCTCCGTACACGCTCAGTCCCAGCCCCGGCCGTATTCCATTGACCGACGTAACTGTCCAGATGCTGCCCGCTACCTGATACCTGACCATGTTGCGGGCCACCGACTGGGTCAGGAACATGGTGCTTCGGAAATTGACGGCGTTGAACAGCTCAAAGTCGGCTTCCGTAACGTCCAGAAAATGGCGTTTGTACGATACCCCGGCATTGTTCACCAGTATATCCAGCCCGCCGGTCATGTCCCAGGCCACCTCGCCCAGTCGAATGGCCTGTTTTACATCCGACAGATCGGCCTGCAATACATGCGCGGTTCCGCCCTTCTCCCGAATGGCTTCAGCGACTCCGGCGGCTTCGGCCTGGTTCTCGTGGAAATGCACCACCACCTCATGGCCTTCGTCGGCCAGACGGAGCGCAATGGCCTTACCTATTCCCCGGGAGGCACCCGTTACCAGGGCTTTTTTTGGTGTTGACTCCATCAGTAGTCCAGTTTTACGATGATTGACCGGGAGAAATCTGGCAGCGACAGCGCTTTGCCAGGGGTACCCTTCGTCCAGACGCCTTTCCAGGGATCATAAAAGGAAAGCGTTCGGGAGGCAGGAAGCCCCGGCTTTATGGTTTTTCGGGACAGCACGGCTGCCGGTCGGTTAGCCTCCAGCTCGCTTTTCCAGTTCGAGGCAGTGTCCCTCACCCAAAGCAGGGTAGTTGTCCGGCCCCGCAAGCCGTAAACCGTCAGGCCATTGTTGGCCGATAGCCGGAAGGGTACGGCCTGCTGCGCTACTGGATCGAAGCCGCTTATGGCTTCGTTGAATCGGCTGAAATGCCACCACAGGTTATTTTTTTCGATGTAATAATCCCAGTGCCAGCTCTGCCCCGGCCCAGCCGCTCCCGCAAAGAACGAAGCGAACAGGAGGTCGTGCAGTAAGGTCCCCTGCGTATCGGCCGGGTACCGCAAAAAGGGGCCGGTATGGTGAGGCTCCACGGCACCCACTTCCGACAGCAGAACGGGTTTTGCCGGTGCCAGGGCCAGTAGACTGCTGACCGCGTCGCTGGCCAAAACATCCATCGGTGCCTGACAAACGGGTAAGGACGCCCCTTTGTCGAGGTAGCGATGGGCCTGCGCCAGCTCGTTGTTCGGCAGCGCCGAGTACGTCCGGTACAGCTCATGCTGTTTGGGCGAATCGTAGCTTCCGAGCGTTTGCATCACCAGCTGATTCGGCACCAGCGCCTTCACCCTGTCGAGCATGTCGGTTGTCCACGTCAGCAGCAAGGACTCGTCGTCGACCCGTACCGAGTTCAGCTCATTCCATAATTCCCAGCCGAAAATCGTTGGGTTGTTGCGGTATTTTCCGGCGAAAAAAGCGACCCGGTTCAGATACAGTTGCTTTCCCTTTTCCGAGCGAAAAAACGCATCCATCGACGAAATCGACCCGGCATAAACGGGCTTATCAAACGGAACGGAAGACGGAAAGGGCGCCGGTGAGCCGGTAACTTTGCGAAAATGTTCCAGGCAGAATTTAATACGTATGCCGTGCTTTTGGGCCAGCCCGACCAGGCCGTCGATCAGCGTTTCGGTTTGTTTATCGACCAAACCCGGCTGCTGCTTTTCGACTTCCAGCATAGGCGTACTTAACCAGACGCGCGTAAAGTTTCCGCCACTGGCAGCCAGCCGACCAAAATAGTGGTCGTAGTAGGCCAGCAGGCTGTCACCATTCGTCACCAGGCGGGCAAAGCAGATGTTGGGGCCTACCGGAATAAAAGGTTTGCCCGCCAGCTCCAGATACCTCGGATTGGTTTTGCTTACCCGTACAAACGCGCTTGGCTGGGCCACCCCCTCCAGACAAATGAGTAGCACCAGCAGCAGTACGTTTCGAGTCAGAGAATAATACATAACAGCCCTGTTGTTTACATCCCACCCACCGTCGGAAACCAGTCAGGCCGGTACGGGTCCTGATGAAAACGGGCGTAGTAATCGCCTTTCTCTTCGTAGTATTTTTCGTAAAACGTCATCTTGTCCTCGTCCAGCGATACGCCCAGCCCCGGCCCGGTTGGCACCTTGATACAGCCGTTTTCGTAGCGCATCAGCCCGCCCTCGATGATGTCGTCGGTCAGGTAGTGGTAGTGTGCATCGCCCGCAAAATTCATGGTCGGAATCGTCGAGGCTGTATGGATCATGGCCGCCAGCTCGATACCGAATTCGGCACCGGAGTGCATGGCTACGCCCAGGTTGAAGGTGTTACAGACGGCCACCAGATCCTTTACCCCGCGCGGGCCTTCCCAGTAATGAATATCGGTCAGGACAATGTCGACCGACCCCATCCGAATCGCCGGAGCGAGATCGTCGAAGCGAGCGGGGTACATATTGGTGGCGATCGGAATCCGGATCTGCTTCCGAACGGCCGCGTTGCCTTCGAGCCCCCAGGACGGGTCTTCGAAATATTCGATGTTGAGGTCTTCGAGCCGGTGGCCCATCTGTACGGCGGTCTGCACCGACCACAGCCCGTTCGGATCGATCCGCAGACCGAAGTCGTCGCCCAGCTGCTGGCGGCAGAGTTCGAGCACCCGCACCTCTTCTTTGGGCGCCATAACCCCCGCTTTGAGCTTCATGGCGTTTACGCCCAGCGTTTCGTGCAGTTCGACGCAGAAATCGGCCAGGTCTTCGGCGGTTTCGTCATGCCGTCCATCGCCGGGGCGGTCGTAGCGCCAGAACAGGTACGCAATAAACGGCACTTCGTCCCGTACGCGACCGCCCAGCAGATCGCTCAATGGGCGGTTCAGTACCTTTCCCTGAATGTCGAGGCAGGCCATTTCGATGGCGGCATACAAGCGGGCATTGGACATGTAGTAAATGCTGCGCAGTACTTTCAGCTTGATTCTTTCGAGGTGAAACGGGTCTTCACCCACAATACGCGGCTTCAGCTTCTGGAGAGCGCCCCGCTGATCGCCCCCGCCTACTTCGCCCAGGCCCACCACCCCTTCGTCGGTGATGATTTCCAGAATGGTGCGCAGAAAATAACCCGGATGAACGCCGGTATTGTGGCGGAGCTGAGCGTTGAGCGGAATAGCGACACAACGGGTACGTAAGTCAATGATTTTCATAGCGGTATGAACGACCGGGCGACTGGTCACGGCCGTTCCGTTAAAGGGTATCTGTCAGGTTGTTAGGTTAATCCAGCACTACGACGATGTCGCGTGTGCCGCTTTTCGGGCATTGAATTTCTTTTTCGTACGTCTTGCCTTTCAGCTGGGTTACCAGCTTGTAGGTACCGTAGAAGCCCCGGTAGCTGGCTCCGTTTGCAGTTGGTTTTACGGTCAGGTTCGTGCGCCACTCCTTATTGATCAGCCGGTCGAGTACGTCGTAAACCGGCTTTTTGGTAAAGTCCCGGTTCAGCAGCCCGCCTTTCCATTTGTCTTCGCCGGGAATTACGCTGCCATCGGCCCGGATCCCGGCCGGGGCCGCGGTGCCGTCGACCAGATTCCACCAGATAATGGCTTCTACTTTTGGGTGGCTGAACCACAGTTTATAGTAGTTCTCGGCCATGACCGCCTGGTAATCAGGGCCTTTATCCGATAGCGCCGAAACCGTAATCTCGGTGATGTGCAGCGGCAGGTTAAAGTCGGAATACAGGTCGAGTGTGTTGAATAAGGTAGTGGGAGTCATCTCTTTGCCCTTCACAATCTGTTCGTATTCCGGCTCGCTGAAGTTGTGAAACTGCAGGCCGATGGCGTTGATCTTCGCGTTACGGCGCAGCAGACTTTCGGTGAGCAGATAATCGGCGCTGTACTCGCGTTTGTTGCTCCGCTTCCAGATAGCGGTCGTGAAGTTGAGGGTAAAGACATTGCTGTTCGGAAATACCCGTTCACTCTCTTTAAAGGCCTTGAACGCAAAATCTTTGGGCATCAGCACGTCGGCATGCCGGTCGGTCACTTCGTTGACAACGTCCCAAATCTGAATCTCGTGGCCATACCGTTGCGCAATCTGCTCGATGCGTTTGCTGATTTTCTGCTCCATGATTTTCTCATCCTTCGGGAGCCAGGTCGGTATGGACCAGCGCGGATTATCCCAAACGAGGGTATGGCCTTTGGGGGTAATGGCATGCTTCCGCGCAAACTCCATCACCAGGTCGGGAGCCGGTCGGCGGTAGCTGTAGGGGCTGTCTTTGTCGAAACGCAGCTTGCCGGGTTCGGGCTCCAGCTCGGGCCAGTAGAACGGAATAGTGACGAAATTGAACAGCCGGGCAAAGTGTTCTTCGTACAGCGCATCCTCCTTCGGATTCTTGAACCCTTTGACCATAAAACCATTGGCACCGAAGTGAAAATCGTGGCGGGTTTGGGTCAAGGAGACATCGCCCGGCGAAACCGGATTTCCGTCCTTATCCGTAAACCGCACCGTAAAGTTTCCCATACGATGTTCGCGAATACCGTCGGCAATACGCTGCTGCACGGCGGGACTGGCCCACTGGTTTTTGTAGTCGTCAGACAGCTGAGCCGACAACGGCAGTGCCGACAGCGTCAGACAGGTGGCAAAGACAAGTTGTTTCATACTTAGGGTAGTAGCCTGCCAGTTGGCTGGCAGGTTCGTTAGAAAAGAGGTTAATGCTGGCTGGCCTATTTAGCTGTTTTTAGTGATCCTTTGAATCCGAGATGCACCCGCGCAAGCCAGGGGTAGGTATTAGTAGCCCCCGCGTTGCCGGTTACGACCCTGACCGCAACCGTACCGTGGGGTAATGCCGGTACGGTATAGATATACTTGTCAATCGAATTATCCTTGTTGCCGGAAATCTGGCTGGGGTAGGCGGTTCGGTGGGTTTTATGCAGCACCCCCTCGGGCAGTGCGGTCCAGGATGAGCTATCGGTCGAGTAAAACAGACTAACGGCATCTACCTTGTCGCTGAAAGCGATCACCTCAATCCAGCTCAGCGTATCGGCGCGGTACACCAGTTCGCCCGATTCACTACCGACGACCCGCTCCGCCTGAAAAAAATCTTCTTCGGTTTGCCGGAGCCGGGGCCATGTCTCCTGGCTGATCCGCAGATTGTCGGAATGCGATGCGGTCAGTGAGAAGTCTTTCAGGTTATCCATCACCATGCGGGATGTGGGCACTACTGGTCCGATTATATTCGATGCGGGCGATATACCAGCCTCGTTTTTACCTTTAATTCGGTAGTAATAGGCCTTTCCGGGAATGGCGCTGGCATCGGTGAACAACGGATAGAAATAAAGATGATAGCTGATGTCCAGATCAGTTCGGATCACCTGCCAGGGCCCTTTTGCCGAACTGGCTCTTTCGACGATATAGTATCTCGCGCCGGGCGAAACGCGCCATTTTAAGGCGACGGCATCGCTTCGTAAACTGGGAAACAGGTAGGGAGCATCCGTCGGCGCAGGCAGGGCGGGTAGCTGCTTTCCCCGGATTTTATAGCCATACGCCCGGACCAACATCAGATTTTCGCGTTCCTTGAAATAGTCGCCACTGTCGAATCCGGGCCAGCGGCTGCCGCCCCAGGAATAGGAATGAAACAGCGCATGGCCACCAATGCCGCCATTATACTGCGGTTTCATCAGGCTCCAAAGCAGCGCCCCGCTGGTGCCCGTGTTGCAAACCGCTTCCAGAACGTCTTTGAACCCCTCGAAGCGCTGAAACTCGTCGATAATCAGCGGGCGTTTACCCTGGCATTCGTTCCAGAGTTCGGCGACCGTGTTCCGATAATTGGGGTATTGCCGGGTTTTGACGATGTCGATGTTGGTATTATTGGCCAGCACATCCGTCACGATGTCGTTCATCTGCTGCACCCCGTTGGCCCGACGCGGATCGGCAATCAGATGGTTGGGGTCAATACTCTTCAGATAGCCGGCCATTTCGGCGATCCAGGCGCTCTGGTTGTTCGGCACCTCGTTGCCAAATTCCCAGGCCAGTATAGCCTTGTCGTTTTTATATGATACGCCCGTAAACCGATTTTTCCGACTGACAACAGTCTGTAGCAACTCCTTAAAGCCGGCTTTAACAGCCGCTGACTGGTAGTAGTCGCCCCCGCCGTAGAGCTTGCTGAACGCAGCTGTTCCGCCCCAGTATCTGTTTTCTTTGACCAGGCAGAGAATGACCCGGATGTTATACTTATTACACAATTCCAGCATTTTATCGATGCGCCGAAATGCCGTTTCGTTATAGGTATGCGGACCCGAAACCAGGGCTTCAAATTCGCCCGAGCCATCGTTAACCGTGATTCCCCAGGTGCGGATGACGGTAACCCCCATCTGGGCCATATCCTTAAAATGGGCTTCCATCTCAAAGGAGAGCTCTACCGGATCATAGACATACCCACTGGCCGGGTTGGTATGTTTATAGCCGTCATAATGCCCGTTGATGGTTGGTGTGTTTACCGATATGAACCTGAACACCTGGTTACCGTCCTTTAGCCGGTCGCCATCTCTGGTAATGAAATGTGTAAAGGCATTCGCGCGTGGCTGGATGGCCAGTACCAGAATCACAACGATACTCAGAACGATTGTTCTCAACATAACTTGATCAATCAAAGAGGGGTACAAATCAGGTAGCCGATAAGGTCAGCTACCTGACGGGATCATACCTAAACATTGTCAATCAATAGCCTGGGTTCTGGTCTTTGGCGGGGTCCAGCGCCGTATTAAAGTTCAGCTCACCCACGGGAATGGGCCAGAACAGGTGCTTGTCGGCCACGTCTTTACCCGTAGCGGCCTTGATGCGGGCTTTCAGTTCGGCGGTGCCCAGGCGTTTGAGGTCGAGCCAGCGTTTGGCTTCGTACTGGGTTTCGTACCCCCGTTCCTGAATGACCAGATTGGCAAACGAAGTAGCGTTGTAATCGGCCAGTTTGAAGTCGACGGCCGAGGCTACGGTGGGCGGCTGACCATAGGCCCGGCGGTGTACCTGATTCAGCGCGTCGAGGGCGGCAGCGGTAGGTCCGTTACCAGCCCGGCTGGCGGCTTCGGCATAGAGCAGCAGGATGTCCGCATAGCGATAGATCGGAAAGTCGTTACCGGCCGCATCATTACCCGGCGCCAGGGGATCGGCAAATTTTTTGCAGAGGAACGAGTTGGCTCCCAGACCGATATTCCAGCTGTACCAGTTGTAGCCCTTGCGCAGATCGGCATTATCCCAGTTTTTAAAGACGGAGTTGGCCTGCGCGTCGGTATAGTGAGCGAAGAACCCACCGGCTCCGTGGAGACGGGAACCCGGATGATGGGCAAACATGGCCAAGTATTGCCCCTGACCGGCCTGCCGGGTCATTTTCAGGTACCAGATTTCTTCGGTCGTCGATACAACGGTGGGGCCAAACACTTTGTCGAAGTCGTTGGCCACCGTAACGGGCACCAGCGAAAACAGCTTCGACTGGATAATCTCGTTGGCTTTATCCCGCGCTTCGGCATACTGGTTCCGGTAGAAATAGACCTCCGCCAGCGCGGCCTTGGCGGCCCACTTGGTGGCCCGGCCTACCTGCGCGCCTTTGTCGGGCAATACCGTTTCGGCTTCTTTCAGATCGGCCAGAATCAGCGTGTAGACCTCCTCGGCCGTCGATCGTTTTATGTTCGGCTCATTGAGCGTGGCTTCGGTACGGATTGGCACCCCACCCCAGTTACGCACGAGCCAGAAATAGCTGAACGCGCGGAGAAATTTGGCTTCGGCTACGTAGCGGGCCACGTCGGCCTGGCTGATCGACGATCCTTTGGGCGCGTTCTGAATAACCAGATTAGCATTGCGGATGGTCAGGTAAAAAAGGGTCCAGCCGGCATCGGTACGGGGAATATTGGTACTGTTGAGCCCCTGAAAATCGCTCAGGACCTGATAGCTCCCGCGTCCGTAGCTATAATCGGTATAGGCTTCCAGCTGCGCGCCCAGCTGACCGCTGATGTTGTTGGGGGCCCGAAGCTGGGCGTAAGCCGCGTTGACGGCCGCTTCTACCTCGCCGGCGGTATTGTAAAATGTTTCGACCGCTACCGCCTTCGGCGATTCCTGCAGTACCTCCTCGCAGGCTGTAAAGACAACAACGGCGAGTGATAGCGCGACTATGTGAATGAGAGATTTCATCGGATTGATAACATGAAGAGTAAGGGTCAAACTCATTAAAATCCTACGCGCAGGCCGAACGTAACGGCTTTGGAGGTCGGGTAGCTGTAGTGATCGATACCCTGACCGATGGAGTTGGCACCACCCTGCGAGTTTGTCTCGGGGTCCCACCAGGAATACCTGGTGAAGGTGAGCAGGTTCTGGCCGCTGGCGTAAATCTGCGCGTTCCGCATCCAGCTGACGCCCCACTGCTGCAGGGGCAGGTTATAGGCGAGCTGAATGTTACGCAGGCGCAGAAACGAGCCATCTTCAACCAGCCGATTCGAGTAGTTATAGGTGTTGGAGCGGGAAATGACCGGGTACTTGGCATTGGGCTGGTCGGGCGTCCAGTGATTGGTAAAAACCTCTCTTGGCATATTCAGCCCGAATCCGTAGTCGAGGGTGTTATTGATCGAGCTGACGTTCAGCAGATCGTTCCCCTGAGATCCCTGCCAGAACATGGTCAGCTCCAGGCCTTTGAACGACATGGTGGAGTTAAGCCCGTAGATAAAGTCCGGGTTCGGATTACCAATGATGGCTTTGTCGAGCTGGTTAATGACCTTGTCGCCGTTCAGATCCTGATAAACGACCCGCCCCTGCTCGTTATAGCCATTTTCGAGGTAGCCAAAAAAGACGCTCATCGGCTGGCCCTCGCGCAGCAGGTTAGCCGCGTCGCTGATCAGCGTTACACCCACGTTGCCACCCAGAATGTCTTTGCCGCCGTACAGTTTAATGACTCTATTCCGGTTGAAGGCAATGTTGCCGCTCAGGTCCCACTTGAAGGCTTTGTCGATCACCCGCGCGTCGAGGGCCACTTCCAGCCCTTTGTTCTGGATTTCGCCCACGTTCTGGATGGTGCTGGTAAACCCAAAACCGACCGGCAGTTGTACGGTATTAAGCAGATCGTAGGTATTCTTGATGTAATAATCGAGCGTAAGCCGGTAGCGGTTGTTAAGGAACCCGGCGTCGATTCCGAAGTCCGTTTGCTCGGTGGTTTCCCATTTCAGGTTACCGGGCAGTACAGTGCCGGGCGCAAAGGTGTTGTAGAGCGCGTCGTCGAATACGGTCTTGCCGGCCAGGAGGTTGTTTAGCGTCGCATAGGGGTTGATCGCCTGACTGCCGGTACGGCCCCAGCTGGCTCTCACCTTCAGGTCGCTGATGTAGGCCGAACTCTTCAGAAAATCTTCTTCCGACACCCGCCAGGCCAGCGCGCCCGATGGGAAGTACCCCCATTTGTTCCCTTCGCTGTAGCGGGACGAGCCGTCGGCCCGGAAACTGGCCGTCAGCAGGTATTTGTTATCGTAACTGTAGTTGACCCGGCCCAGGTACGACAGCAGGGTGGCGAACGAATAACCCGAACTTGGAATACCGGGCGTATTGGCCGAGCCCAGATTAGCGGTTTCGGTAACGTTGCTCAGAAAGCCATTTCCCGACCCGCCCAGCGAGGTATTCAGGAAGTCCTGATAGGTCAGCCCCACAACGGCCGAAATGCTGTGTTTCTGGGCCAGCGTCTTGATGTAGCTGATTGTATTTTCGCTCAGCAGGCTGGTGCCGCGCGTACTCGACACACTGGCGCTCCCCTGCGAGTTGATAAACTGGGTAGAGGTGTAAAAATCAGACCGGTCGTCGCTGTTTTCGATCCCGCCCGACAGTTTGATCGATAACCCATCGACGGGCTTGAACGTCAGGGCTGCGTTGGCCAGCACCCGGTTGGCGTCGATCCGGTCAGTTTGCTGGTAGATGTAATTGAGCGGGTTGATCAGCACGTTCGAGATGAACGGATAGGCCGTAGCCAGCACCCGGTAGGTGCCATCATCGTTGTAGGGGGTGAGCGTAGGTGGAGCCGATATAGCCGCCGAAATCAGCGAGCCACCCCGGTTGCCGCCCCCGTTGTTTTGCCGGCTGGTCTGGATTTTAGTCAGGGTAGCGCCGTAGGTCAGGTTAAACTTCTTGCTGATATCAGACGTGACATTGGCCCGGAGCGAGTAGCGTTTGTAATCACTGTTGATCAGGATACCGTCCTGATTGAAGATGCTGCCACCGACCGAAAACCGGGTCTTCTCATTCCCCCCGCTGACGGTCAGGTTGTGCGTTTGCATGGGCGCTTTCCGGAAGATCAGGTTCTGCCAGTCGAACCCCTCACCAAACGAGTCGATCTGCGCCTGGGTAAAGTACGGAGCCAGCCTGTCGTTGGCGGCCTGCTCGTTATAAAAGGTAGCGTACTCCCTGGCGTTCATCAGGTCCAGCTTTTTACGCAGGCTCTGCACGCTGTAACTCCCTTCGTAGTCTACCCGCATCTGCCCGGCCTTTCCCTGCCGGGTGGTGATCAGTACGACGCCGTTTGCCCCACGCGATCCGTAAATGGCCGTGGCCGAGGCATCTTTCAGGATTTCGATGCTTTCGATATCGCTGTTGTTCAGAACGGTTGGGTTGCTGCCCGAGGTCGGGAACCCGTCGATTACGTACAGCGGCTCATTGCTGCCCTGCACCGAGTTGGTGCCCCGAATGCGCACGCTGACCGCAGCGCCCGGAGCGCCGGTATTCTGAATAACCTGCACCCCCGGTGCCCGCCCCGACAGCGCCTGCAGCACGTTGGTGGCCGGAAAGGCGTTGATGTCCTTTGCCTTCACGGAAGCCAGCGAACCCGTCAGATCCGACTTTCTCACCGTTCCATAACCCACGACGACCACCTCGTTGAGCGACTTGTTATCTTCCTCCAGAGAAACATCCAGCTGCGTACGGCCGCCAACTTCCACCCGCTGGGTTACGTAGCCGATATAGGAGAAAACCACCGTGCTGTTCCCCGAAGGCAGGTTCAGCCGGTACGTGCCATTCGCATCGGTACTGGTGCCGGTGTTTGTTCCTTCAACGGAGACGTTCACCCCAGGAAGCGCAACACGGGAGTCGCCCGTAACGACCTTACCCGTCAGGGTAATGGACTGGCTCTGGACTGCTACTGAGACGAGGGAGAGTAACCCCATCAGTACCAGGCATTGTAGTTTTGATTGCATAGGGTTTAGTTATTTTTATATTATAAAATTTAATACCATAATGATAAGCAAATAAAATTACTCTTTCCCCTTTCTCAAAGTGTTCAGTCATATTTTTTTTTATATATTCTTGGAAATAGCCAAGAAACAAAAAAAACGCCCACTGTAAGGAGCGGGCGTTTGGCGTAGTTTTTCGGTTATTTATGGGACGGTAAAGGCCGCTGACCGTTTAGGCCAGTCTGGCAGATATGCGGTTGGCGGTGTTACGCAGTTCCTGAACGACCCGCGCTTTATCGGTAACCATGTATCGATATTCGGGCATGTATATGCTCAGACTCGCCACCACCCGATCCGCCTTCCGAACCGGCACTGCCAGCCCTACCACCTGTCGTCCGGTGGTGGTCTGGATAGCCAGTTCTTCACGCCTGATCAGGTCGATGGCCTGTTGAAACTGGCCGGGACTGGCGGCTTCGGTCCAGATATCTGCCGTGGGTAATCCGTACCGGGCTGTATACTTTACTAGTTCGGCGTCGGTATGAAAAGCCAGCAATAGACGGCCTGATGCCGTATTATAAGCATCTTTCTGATCGGGTGTGCGTACCTGCAGATCGTGTTCGGAGAACGTACGGAGCAGGACGATCCGCTGATTTCCTTTCAGGGCGGCCAGTAAGGTGTTCTCGTTGAGGAGCGTCGTAAGCCGGTCCATCTCGTCGGTAGCGGCTTCAACGATGTCTTTCCGGTAATTATCGTTTCCGGTCAGCGCATAGGCCTTGGCTCCTAGTATATACCCTTTCTTGGCACCGATCTGTTCGATGAAATCACGGCTGACCAGCGTTTTCAGAATGTTGGCGCAGGTACCGTGATTTAGTCCAACGGCATCGGCTATATCCCCCAGTGCTTTGGGCTTATCGGGGTCCTGGGCGATATACTCGACAATATCAATGGCCCGGTTGATAACCTGAATCATATTTAATTTTACATTATAAAACAAAGCTAACGACAACAGTGAATATGTCAATAGGCAACCCGTGTTTTTATCCCCGAATCTATCCACCGCTTTTCATTGACGGTCTCCGTACCGTCCTGTAACGCGCGCGGCCCTTTCGGGATGTCGTAACCGGGCAGCTACCCGATCCTGACAGTACCCTCAACAAAAAAATCCGCGAAGATCGTCTCCGCGGATTCTTGTTAACCCAACAAGTACGGGTCTATTCGACCACCACACCCATGTTGCAGAATTTCTCGATTCGCTGTTCGATACGGATCTGGGGATCCAGGGCGTTCAGTTCGGCCAGCGTGTCCAGAATCACCGTTTTGAGTTGGCTGGCCATTTCAGAATGATCGTTATGAGCACCACCCAGGGGTTCGTCCACAATACCGTCGACGAGCTGGGCGGCCTGCATATCGCGGGCCGTTAGTTTGAGGGCTTCGGCAGCCTGCTCCTTGAAATTCCAGCTACGCCACAGGATCGATGAGCACGATTCGGGCGAAATAACCGAATACCAGGTATTCTCGAGCATCAGCACCCGATCACCGATGGCAATACCCAGGGCGCCCCCCGAGGCTCCTTCGCCAATGATGATGCAGATGACAGGTACCGTAAGCATGAACATCTCTTTCAGGTTCCGGGCAATGGCTTCACCCTGTCCGCGCTCCTCGGCTTCGAGGCCCGGAAAAGCCCCCGGCGTGTCGATGAGCGTGATGATAGGCTTATTGAATTTCTCGGCGAGTTTCATCAGCCGCAGGGCTTTCCGGTATCCTTCGGGGTTAGCCATACCGAAGTTGCGCTGTTGCCGCTGCTTGGTATTACGCCCTTTCTGCTGCCCGATAACCATAACGGTCTGACCGCCAAGTTCACAAAAACCACCCACCATGGCCGGATCGTCGCGCACCGTGCGGTCGCCGTGCAGTTCGATGAACTGATCGCACATGAGTGAGATGTAATCGAGCGTATAGGGCCGGTCCGGGTGGCGCGAGAGCTGTACGCGCTGCCAGCGGGTCAGGTTCTGGAAAATTTCCTGGCGCAGTTTGTCGATGCTCTGCTCCAGTACGTGTACCGCTTCGCTGACATTGACGTTACTGGTCTGGGCTAACCGTTTGGTTTCTTCCAGCCGGGATTCAAGGTCGGCAATCGGTTTTTCAAAGTCGAGGTACGTTCTCATCGTTACTAGGTGATGAGCAATGGGCGATGAACGGCATACGATCATCACGCATCGCTCATAAATCAAAAGTTTCTCCTTTCTTGGGGATAACAACCTGGGGGTAGCCGGTTTCGGCGAGGGTATCACGGAAAGCTTCCATGCTATCGAACTCGCCATGGACCAGAAAAATACGTTTGAGCGTTTCGGGCGACTGCATACTGACGAAATTCAGCAGATCGTCGCGGTCGCCGTGGCCGCTGAAAACGTCGACTTTTTCGATATTGGCCAGCACCTGATGGTCTTTCCCTTTAATACTTAGGGTTTGCTGTCCGTTCAGGAGTCGCCATCCGAGCGTCCCTTCGGCACAATAGCCTATGATCAGGATAGTCGAGTACGGATTGCTGATGTTTTCGGCCACGTGGTATTCAACCCGACCACCCTGTACCATGCCTGACGACGAGATGATGATGCAGGGTTCACCAAAGTTCGACACGGCTTTGCTGGCTTTGGAAGACTCCAGAAACTGAAAATTCTGAAAATCGAACAGAGCCTCGTTCTCTTTATAAAACGCCTTGGCCTCCCCGCTCAGCATCTTGACATGCTGCAGGTAGATTTTGGAACTCTCGAACGCCATGGGGCTGTCGGAGAACACCCTGATGGGCGGGAAGTCACGTTCGGTATAGAGCCGGTTCAGGGTGTACAGCAGCGCCTGCGTACGGCCTACGCTGAACGACGGAATGATCAGCCGGCCCGGAATATCGATGCAGGTCCGCTGAATAACGTCGGCCAGCGCGTCTTCGGGACTCATGTGGTTCTCGTGGAGCCGGTTCCCGTAGGTACTTTCGCAGATGAGGTAATCGACGGGCGGCACCGGTGCCGGATCGACCAGCAGCGGGTAGTTTTTGCGGCCAATATCGCCCGAAAAACAGATGCTTTTCTGCTCGCCGTTTTCGACTACGTTGATGACGATATGAGCCGCTCCCAGCAGGTGGCCAGCCGGAATAAATGTCACATCGATGCCATCGGTCAGCCGGAATTTGCGGTTGAAGGCAATGGGAACTACATTTTCCATGGCCTCCCGTACCTGCCGGTCCAGGAAGAGATCTTTCTGCATCTGCGCCTGCCGATCTTTGACGCGCTGTTTCTTACTGGCGTTCAGCTCGTTGATTCGCTTTTGATTGAGCGAAGCCGCATCTTTCAGCAAGACGTTGGTCAGGGCAAACGTCGGTTCGGTACAGAGGATCTGTCCTTCATAACCTTCGCGAAACAGATTGGGCAGATTACCGGAATGGTCTACGTGTGCGTGGGTCAGCAACACGACGTTAATACTCGAAGCCTCAAACGGGAAGAAACCTGTTTGCGGAGTGATTGGGGCAGCCTGGCCGTTGGTTTTCGACCGTTCAAGATCAGACCCACAGTCAACCAGGATGCGGTAGTCGTCTATCTCCAGCAGATACATACTGCCGGTAACCTGCCGGGCCGCCCCCAGAAACGATACTTTCATGCGTACAGCGTTAGCTAATCAATGTCGTTGATTCAATGCTTCGGAAAAGGTGATTTTGACACAAGTTGGGTGGCGCGAAATCCGTAAGTTTGCAAAGCTACAAAATCAGGGGCGATTCCCCTAACCGCACGGAAACCTACAGTATGTACCCATTGCGACGCCGTTTAGTTCGATTATCCCCCTCTCTGTTGTTTTTTATCGTCGTCTGGTTTCCTGCGTTTGCGGTCCGGGCCGGTATGGATGGGCAACCGTCGTCACCGCCCGATTCGCTGGCAACCCAGCGGCTCCTTCGTCAGATCGAGTCGTTTCAGGCGGGTCCCGCTGTCCGGTACGGTACGGTGGCGCTTTCGGTCAGGCGGGTACGCGACGGCGAAGAACGAATTGGCTACAACGCCCGGCTGAGCATGCCCTCAGCCTCTACGCTCAAACTCATCACCACGGCCACGGCCCTGGCGGTGCTGGGTCCGAACTATACCTATACCACTACCCTCGAGTACGACGGCTCCATTAAAGACAGTATACTGACGGGTAACCTCTACATCCGGGGAACCGGGGATCCGTCGCTGGGCAGCTGGCGTTTTCCCGCCTACTATGATCTATCGGCGCTGCTCAAGAGCTGGTCCGAAGCCGTACGGGCGGCCGGCATCCGCCAGATTCAGGGACTTGTGGTGGGCGATGCCAGCCTCTACTCGGACCTCACTACGCCGGGTACCTGGCCCTTCGGCGACCTCGGCAACTACTACGGGGCCGGGCTGAGCGCCCTCAACATCAACGAGAACCTGTACCGCATCTTTTTCCGGCCGGGCAAATCGGTAGGCGCTCCTACCAGCGTACTACGCACCGACCCACTCGTGCCCTACCTGACTTTCCAGAACACCGTCACGACCGACGCGGCCAAAACCGGCGACCAGGTCAATATCGTGGGCGCTCCGTTTCTGAACCTGCAGTGGCTTACCGGTAAGGTACCCATGGGCGAACCGGCCAACGAGTTCAGCGTAAAAGGGGCCCTGCCCGACCCGGCTTATTTTGCCGCCCACGCGCTTCGGCAACAACTAGTGCAGGACAACGTTCTGGTACCGAATCTGCCCGTATCGATTGGTGGTGGCCAGTCGACTACCGTCGTAGCATCCGGCACGCGCGTAGTCATCAACCAGCACCGGTCACCCACGCTGGCCGAACTGGCGCAGCAAACCAACTACCAGAGCATCAACCTCTACGCCGAAGCCCTGATCCGAACCGCCACGCGCCAACTCGACAAAACCGTCGGCACAACCGACGCCAGTGTGGACGCGCTAACGGCATTCTGGCAGAAAAAAGGGGTTAACCTCGATGGGTTCCGTATTCACGACGGCAGCGGCCTGTCTACCACCGGTGCCCTCACGGCCGACAACATGACGGGTATCCTGAGCGCCATGGCGCGGGAGCCTTCGTTCTCCGCTTTCTACGAAACCATTCCGGTAGTCGGACAGACCGGCACCGTGCGTTCGCTGGCCCGGGGTACGGCCGCAGCCGGTAACATTCGGGCCAAGAGCGGGTCGATTGAAGGCGTCAGAGCCTACGCCGGGTACTTTACCGCTACCGACGGCGAGCGTATGTCGTTCTGCGTACTGGTCAATAAGTTTACCCCCGGCCAGAACCGCGCGGTAACCACCGAACTGGAAACGATTTTTCTGGGACTGGTTGGGCTGGCCGGTAACTAGACTGTTACCGCTTCCCTATCGATAGCCGACCCGGTGTAATTCGTATTTTATCAATTCACCAGAAGCCCTTCCGGTTTTGTGAAACAGCTCACAAACCGGAAGGGCTATTGGTTACAGGAAGCGCTACCGGGTTTGGCAGCAGCCAGACAGCTTACTAGATAATTATCAATAACCCGGATTCTGCGGGAACGTGGCGGGGTTGTTATACACGTCGATTTCAGCCTGCGGAATGGGGTAGATGAGCCGGTTGGCAGGCACCGTAATGCCGGTTACCTTGATGGCCTCTACGGCCCGACCCGTCCGGATCAGGTCGAACCAACGGTCCGACTCCAGCGCCAGCTCCAGCCGTCGTTCGTTGATAACAGCATCGCGGAAAGCCGCCTGGCTGGCGAGTTGCGCGGGCGTATACGGCTCTATGCCGGCCCGGCTCCGCACCTGGTTGAGCGACCGGAATGCATCGCCGTCGGGCTGGTAGCCCACCTCGTTCAGCGCTTCGGCATAGAGCAGCAGCACATCGGCAAAGCGCAATACCGGAAAATCGTTACCTACGTCATTCGTTGCCGATACCTCGTCGTAAAACTTGCGGGGTACCACGTTGACATTGCTCGGCACCGGCACCTGTACGGTCAGCGGCAGCCGTTTGTCGCCAGCCGGGTAAGCCGACCGCAGCGATTTTTCGATGTTGTCGCCGATGTTGGTCCCGAACCAGAGCGCGTGGCCTTCCGACACCCCGCCTACCCCTTTCCGGAACTTGATGGCGAATACAATCTCGGCGTTGTTTTTGTTGTTCACCGCAAACACGTCGGCAACGTTAGCCAGCAGCCGATACGGACCACTGGTCACTACCTCGCGCAGGATTGGTACGGCCTGGCTGTATTTCTTCTCGGTAACCAGTACCTTTCCCAGCAACGCCCGCGCAGCCCCCGCCGTAGCCCGACCCACATCAGCACCGGTATAACTGACGGGCAGGTTTGCAACCGCATCGGTCAGGTCTTTTTCGATAGCCGCGTACACATCCGTTACCTCATTACGAACATACGAACGCGAGTCGGCTGTAGTACCGGCCGTCAACACCAGCGGCACCCGTCCCCACAACCGCACCAGGTTGAAGTACGATAGTGCCCGGATAAACTGGGCTTCTCCCCGGTAACGGGCTTTCAGACCCGCGTCGATACTGACCGCGTCGATCTTGTCCAGGATCAGATTAGTTCGGTTGATACCGGTATAGAGACTCCCCCAGGTATCGCGCAGAACGGTGTTGGTAGTAGGCTCGATGAACCGGTCGATGTTATACCGCAGACCCGCGTTCGACGATGGGTCGTTATCCAGCACATTGTCGCTGCGGGCTTCTACGATCGTGTTAAAATCACCACCGTACTGGTTGGACGATTGCAGGGCGTCATAGGCTCCATTGACGGCGTTGTTGAAGTCATTGGCGGTCTGGTAAAAATTATCGACGTTGGGCTGCGACTGTGGTTTCAGGTCCAGAAAATCGCTCCGGCAGGCAGCCAGACCAAGCACAAAAAGGGTGGCCATAGCCGTTTGATGACCGAAAGCGCGAACAAACGAATTGGTTTTCATGATGACTACGGGGGTTAGAAGCTGAGGTTAAGGCCAACGGAAGTAGTACGGGCCAGGGGATACGTACCATAATCCTCACCAGCCGACAGGGCGTTATCGGGGCGGGCGCTCACCTCGGGGTTATACCCAATGTATTTCGTGAACGTGAACGGGTTCTGGGTGGTAACATATAGCCGGGCCCGGTTCAGGTGCAGCCGCTGGAGCAGCGCGGTGGGCAGCGTATAGCCCAGCGTGATGGTCCGAACCCGCACAAACGAGCCGTCTTCAATATGCCAGGTCGATATTTCGCCGTTAGAACCCGTTTGCAGGCGGTTGGCGCGGTTGTGCTGCCCGTCGCCCGGGTTAGCTTCCGACTGCCAGCGGTTCAGCGCCCCCCTGAACAGGTTGCCGTTTCCTTCCTGGTTGTAGATATACCGACGAATCAGGTTCAGGATTTTGTTTCCCTGGGTACCCTGCACCGTCACGCCCAGATCGAAACCGGCATAGGCGAAGGTATTGGTAAAGCCAAAGGTGTACTTGGGAAAATAGCTGCCCGTAACGGCCCGGTCGCTGCTGAAATCGATCCGGTTATCGCCGTTTACGTCAACGAAGCGAAAATCGCCGGGGCGGGTCGTGGTCGTATGCGGATAGGCGTCGATTTCGGCCTGGCTGTTAAATACGCCGTTGGTTTTCATGGTCCAGTACTGCCCGATGGGCTCACCAATGCGGGTAATGAACTGCGCGCCCGCTACCCCACCCGACACGATGATCGGATCGCCCGACGGACCAAGTGCCTTTACCCGGTTGCGGTTAGCCGCTATATTGGCACTGGCGTTCCAGCGAAACCCTCCGAACGACTGCTGCGTCCCCAGGGTCAGCTCAATCCCTTTGTTGTTCACCTTCCCAATATTTTGCAGCTCGGTGCTGAAGCCCGAAGCTCTGGGCACCGGCACGTTCAGCAACAGATCAGAGGTGTTGGCATCGTAATAATCGACGCTCAGGGTCAACCGGTTGCGGAAGAAACTGGCATCGACGCCAATATCGAGCATGGCCGTCTTTTCCCATTTGAGCTGGTCATTGGCCGAGTTACCCGGTGCCAGACCGCTAACGAGCGTTTCGGAGCCCAGGATGTAATTCTGGTAATTCAGCAGACTAACGGCCCCGTAGTTCGGTATCTGAAAATTACCCGTCAGGCCGTAGCTCGCGCGTAGTTTCAGATCACTGAGCCAGGTCGATGTTTTCAGGAACGGCTCCTGGGAAATGTTCCAGCCTGCCGATACGCTCGGAAAGTAGCCCCAGCGATTGGCGGCCCCGAAGCGCGAAGATCCGTCGGCCCGGACGGCGCCCGACAGCAGGTACTTTCCGTTATAATCGTACTGCACCCGCCCCAGGTACGACAGCAGTGACCACTCCTGAATATCGGAGCCCCCCGCCGACACCTGCCCGGCGTTGAGCGTCTGCACCAGGTCGTTGGGGAAGTTGGTGGCGGTCAGTTCGGTAGCGGTTCGGCGGTCTTTCTGAGCCGAAAAACCGGCCAGTGCCGACAGGTTATGCTGGCCGATGCTGCGGCTGTAGTTCAGCGTGTGTTCTACCAGCCAGTTGATGTAATTCTGCGTTCTGGAAAAACCGGTCGGTACAGACGCCCCTTTCCGATCGCGGATCTCGACGGTAGATGGGCGGTAATAGTCACGCTGGAAATTGTTGACATCCGCGCCGACATTGAGCCGGTACGAGAAGCCTTTCCCGATATCGTACTGCGCATAGGCGTTGCCGAGCAATCGGAGGTGCCCCAGCTTGTCCTTTATCTCATTGGCAACCGCCACCGGGTTCAAAATAGACGTAGCGCCGTAACCCCAGCCGTTGGCATCGAAGTTATACGTGCCATTCAGGTTGTACACCGGCCAGATCGGTGCTATCTGAACGGCTAAGCCAATGACCCCATCGGCCAGGTAAGGCCCTTCAGCCTTGATCAGATCGTGGTAGGAATAGGTAGGGTTGAAATTAAACCCCACCGACAACCGACCACTTTTTATATCGAGGTTGGCCCGGGCCGCGTACCGCTGGTAGCCCGAATTGATGACGATGCCGCGCTGATCGAGATAATTGCCCGAGACGTAATAGCGCACATTGGCATTGCCGCCGGAAATAGACAGGGTATGATTCTGAATGGGAGCCGTTCTGAAAATTTCGTCCTGCCAGTCGGTATTGGTCAGCCCAGGCTGGCCGCTCAGGTAGGGCACCACCTGGGGCGGAATCAGGGTGCTGGGTGCCCCTACTCCCCTGTTCCTGATCTCATTGCTGTCCGTAACCCGGCCCGTTGGATTCCGGTCCAGATAAGCATTGTTTTTCGCTTCCACGTTAAGGGTCGCGTATTCATAAGCGTTGAGCAGATCCAGCTTTTTCGATACCTGCTGGAACCCGACGAAACTATCGTAGTTGATGATAGTCTTGCCTTCGCGCCCCCGCTTCGTGGTGATCAGTACCACCCCGTTTGAGCCACGTGACCCGTAAATAGCTGCGGCCGAGGCATCTTTCAATACCTCGATACTCTCGATATCATCCGTGTTGATCGTACTCAACACATTGATCGGGTTGTCGGGAAACTGGGTACTCGTACTGCCCGTTGCAAACTTCGTATCCCGCGACAGCGGAACGCCGTCAATTACGTAAAGCGGATCGAGCCCGGCACTGATCGACCCGGTACCGCGTACCCGTACCTGCAGGGCCGCTCCCGGCGCGCCCGAGGTCTGGGTAACCTGAACGCCCGCAATCTTGGCCGCCAGCGCATTGTCGAAACTGACGACGGGCTGGTTAGCCAGGTCCCGGGCCCGCACTGACCCGATAGCGGTCGTCACGTCGCGCCGGTTTTGCACGCCATACCCAACCACCACAACCTCACTCAGCGCGTTATCGGCACTGCTGAGCTTCGCATCGACGACAGTTCGATTACCCACGGCTACCTCGAGCGGCTGATAACCGATAAACGAAAAAACCAGGGTTGAGGAGCCAGCGCTGGCCGGTACCGAAATCCGGTAGTTTCCCTGCGCATCGGTAGTAGCACCGGTATTGGTGCCCTTGATCTGAACCGTTGCTCCGGCCAGGGCTTCACCCGACCCGGCGTCCGTAACGGCTCCCGTAATCGTGGTTTGGGCCCAGCCGGTCGATAGGGTCAGAAGAAACCCGATCAGACCTATTGCTGATAACTTCCATCGGGAAGGTCTTTTTAATAGTAACGAATTCATCATACGCGAGAGACTGATTTAGGGGTGATTGACAACTGGGTGAATTACAGATTGGCTCCTCTTGGGGTTTGCCAATAGCGGACTGTATTGCAGAAGATCGGTCTACCCAGGCGTAGCATAGTTCACTACCCTCAGCAGGTGGCAGACAGCCATTGACGATACGATGGGTACCCGGCCAGGATTGGTGTAGACTGTATATGTTCTATGGAAGTGGTACAGATACCCAAATTACGCATTGTTTGCGCAATCCCGCTTGCCTGCGGATAAATTCTGGGACAAGGTAAGTGAAACTCTCCCGGTTTGCTCACCGGCCTCGCTTTTTACCGCGCCCATACAGCAGAAGGGGACAGTTCGAAACCCGTTCTATCCCCTTCTTTTATATCGATTCGTTCGTGATTTCTGACGATCTGCCCGTTGTGCCTTGTGTTCTTCCAGCCGGTCTGGTTAAAATGAGTAGCGAAGGGTTGTACCAAAGGTTCTTGGATCGCCCAGCACGGCGGCATAGTGGCCCGCGTTACCAGCGGCCGGTAGCAACTGCTCGAAATAATCTTTGTCCAGCAGGTTGCGTGACCAGAACATAATCGATAATCCATTCGACGCCCGGAAACCAACCCGTGCATTCAACAGCGTGTACCCCTCGATATTCAGGTATTTTGAGGGTGACGGACTCGACGAAAAAGAGGAGCGATAGTAGCTATCCAGCGCCAGGAAGAACCGGCCGCTCTGGCTCAGCAAGTTTCCGCCACCGCTGATTTCGCCACCGAACGACCCGGCCCATTTCGAGATTCCCGGCAGGTCGCCCCCCGATATATCTTTGAAGGCCGACTCTCCACCCGTTTCTTCCAGGGGAACGGGGGCATTCTTGAACGATACGTATTTGCCGTCGGTATAGGCCACAGCCCCGTAGAAAGAGAGCCCGTTGCTTACCCGGATGTTGCCATCTACCTCCACTCCGACTACCCGCACCCGTTCAGCATTGGCCAGGTAACCCCGGTTCACCCCCACTTCGGCGGTCTGAACCTGCGTCTGAAAATCCCGGATGTCGGTATTATGGAAAACGACGTTCAGCGTAGACAATGGCGTTGGCCGGGTTTTTACCCCAACCTCAAAATGACTCACGTACTCAGGTTTGATGCGGGCCAGCTCGGTCAGCACCCGTCCGTTGGCGGTGGGCAGTCCCCCCAGGTTGACCCCAACCGGTTTATAGCTATTCGAGTAGGTAGCAAATGAGTTGATTCGCGATGACACCTTATAGGATAGGGTTAACTGCCCCGACAGATTGCTTTCGTCTACGTTTGCCGTAAAGGCCTGATTCGTATAGACCGCATTTTTCAGCGCGATCAGCGCCGGATCAGTCGTTTGCAGCCCTCCGTAGGTCTGTCGGCTGAAATCGACCTGTTTTTCATCATAGTTGTACCGGAGACCAGGCAGCAGGTGAAGCCGGTCGGTAATAGCCCAGTCGACCTGACCGAATACCGCAGCACCGAAGCTTTTCAGCCGGGAGGTAGTTCTGATGCCAAACCCATCGAGTAGGCCGGGGGTTCGCCAGAGCGGACTCGTTGAACTTTGCGAAAAACGCCACTGCGCTGAACCAGACTCTTCGGTATGAACGGGATCCGTCTTGAGGTCCTGCCCAATGGCAAAGACACCGATGACCCCACTCACACGGGGTGAAATAGCTCCGGCGTACCGAACCTCCTGCGTCCACTGCTCGTGACGCGACGTGGCAGCCGACTTACTCAGAACCGGCAGGCCCGTAAAGTCGCGGTCGTTGGAGGGGTCCCAGTTCCAGTAACGCCAGGCGGTCGTTGAGGTCAGCGTTCCCGATCCGATCTTGGCGTCAACGTTGAGCGAAACACCACCCAGCTCGTTTCCCGACCGCCAGGGGGTATCATGGTCAATGACCCGATCGAACGGATTCTGGCTGGGCAGTTTGTAATTCAGGTCGGCAATAATCTGGTTAAACTGCCGATAGGCCGGACGCAACGTAGGAGCCACCCCCGCAACGACCTGGGCATACCCATCCGGGCGCTGACTCGACACGTCGCCCGCCAGCGTTATGCTGATTCTGTCGGTTGGCGTGAACAACAACTGCCCCCGACCGCCCAGGTTATTGAGATCATTGACGGGCTTCTGGGTCGCCACATTGTATAACAGCCCGTTACGCTGGGTTCCCGAAAAGGACAACCGACCGGCTATCTTCCGGCTCAATGGGCCCGTGATCGAACTACGGGCCTGAATGTATCCGTAGTTACCGTAGCTAACTTCCAGCGTAGCACCCGGCTGAAAACTGGCAGCCCGGGTGGTTATGTTGAACGCGCCGGCCGTTGTGTTTTTGCCAAATAGCGTTCCCTGAGGACCGCGTAGCACTTCTATCTGCTCAATATCAATGAAATCGAGCGTTGTTGCCGCCGGACGAGCGTAGTATACACCGTCTACGTAAAAGCCCACCCCCGGATCGATTCCGTCGTTGGTGAGCCCGAAGGTCGATCCCAGACCCCGAATATTGAGCGTCGTGTTGCGCGGGTTAGACGAATAAAGCTGCACAGTAGGCACCAGTTCTTTCAGTCGGTTCACGTTGAACGCGCCCGCATCTTCGACCAGCGCGCCCCGCACTACCGAAATCGGAATGGGCACGTCCTGAGCGGACTCCTGCCGACGGCGGGAGGTGATCACCACTTCAGACAGCTGGTTGTCGTTCGCCAGGGTCAGCGATAACGGCGAATCGGGCCGTTTGGCAAGCAGAATTTCCTGAGGTTTAAACCCAACTGAACTGATACGAATAGTAAACGGAAACTCCTGGCGGGCTGCCAGGCTGAATTGACCGGTGGCATCGGCAATTGCATAGGTGTTCGTGCCCTTTATTAGAACAGTGGCAGCCGCAACGGGCAGGCCTTCGTTGTCTTTCACCACGCCCACTACGACGCCCTGGGCAAATAAGGTGCTAACAGAGAGGATAAAGAGGGTGATCAGAGGTAGTGTTTTTCTCATTGTGGATTATGCTGGTTGGTAAAATGCTTTCTTGTTTACGGCCAACGGGCGACTGGTAAGATGCTGATTCATTACTTTTTAGGGCCGATATGCCACGCGCTTCCCTCCTGTTGATAGTAATCCATCCCAACTGGCAGGGTGCCTGCAGGCACACAAGCACCAATTAATACTTATATTCTATAGGATTTATATATTATTACAGTAAACAAATAAGCCAGTTGTTGGGCTGACTTATTGCAGGCCGGTCACCTTCAGTTTGGGCAACCGCTGGGCAAAAATGATATGGAAAATAATACGATCCAAGAAATAGCTAAAAAAATGACTATCAACAACTTACACAATAGTCTATCTAGTTTAAGGAGTATATACGCGGATACAGGCTATGATGATCAATATCGAAGTTTGGGGCTTCCAGGATAGAACAGCTGTCCGGCGGTATGGGTATGCTTACTGTATAGATTTACTCAGTTACTTGTAAGACAGGTATTTCCACTGAGTCGCTTTCTCGTATACTGCCTGTTGGCAAGCAATAAACCCAATGAGTCCCTGCTTGGGGCACACATCATGACGATCTATGCCTAAAGCAGGGACTCATTGGCTACTCGTCTCCCTGATGCTCGCAGACGGTAACAACGCTGAACCAGTATTGCCCGATCGCTTTTGTCACCTCGCTGAGTCGCTGGAAGGTAGGTGGTTTGGTAATAAAGCTGTTTGCCCCATTGTAGTACGATGTTTCGATATCGTCTTTGGCATCTGAGGTTGTCAGAACGACAATGGGTATATGACGAAACTGGTCATCCGCTTTGATCTCACGCAGCGCTTCCCGGCCATCTTTCCGGGGCATGTTCAGGTCCAGCAGAATCAGCTCGGGCAAGGAGTGTTCAGCGCCAATGTAGCGCCCCCGGTAATTCAGAAAATCAAGCAGATCTTCGCCGT
This sequence comes from Spirosoma sordidisoli, assembly GCF_004138325.1. Taxonomy (GTDB): domain Bacteria; phylum Bacteroidota; class Bacteroidia; order Cytophagales; family Spirosomataceae; genus Spirosoma; species Spirosoma sordidisoli. Next base: position 256,228 of record NZ_SBLB01000001.1, read on the forward strand.
CTTCGGCAAACGATATCCGGCTTGCGGGATAATGCTGATGAAATGCTTCACGCGTGAGGTAACGGTCGTCCTCGTCGTCGTCAACCAGCAGAATATGAATAGGCTTCGGTTGAGTTTGTTCGGTCATGATTGTGTAATGGATGACTTTCGGGCAATACAATTACGAAGGAAGTCCCCTGTTTGGGTTTGCTGCGGGCTGTAATATAGCCCTGATGATAGACGACTACCCGTTTGCAGATGGCCAGTCCAATGCCCGTTCCTTCAAATTCGCTTTTACCATGTAAACGCTGGAAGACCTTAAAAATATGGTCTAAATATTTTTCATCAAAGCCGATTCCATTGTCCTGCACGGTAAATTCAAAATAGTTTCGTCCGGCAACCAAGCCGGGGTACTCAGCCCCGTCTACGGGAGTCGCGCTGATACGCAGCACAGGCTGCACATCGGGCCGAATGAATTTCAGTGCGTTTGAGATCAGGTTGGTAAACAGATGGTCCATCTGGCTCGCAACGGCATAAATAGTAGGCAATGGCCCTACCTCAACCCGCACGCCCAACCCCTTTATACGTAGCTCCTGATCGTCAAGAATCCGCTGAATCACCTCGTTCAGCCGAACCGGTTTAAAGTCTTCGCGGTGACTGGATATCCGCGAAAAATTGAGCAGATCTTTGATCAGCTTGGACATTCGCTCCGCCGATGCACCAATCTTTTTCATGAACAGCAGACTGTCGCCCTCAAACAGGCTCCCGTACCGATCGGTGATCAGATTGGAGAAGGCCTGTATTTTGCGCAGCGGTTCCTGCAGGTCATGACTGGCTACGAAGGCAAATCGTTCCAGTTCTTCGTTCGAGGCTTCGAGTTGACGAATCTGCTCTTTCAGCCTCCGTTCATAGTCGCGCAGTCGGTCTTCGTTCTCCTGTCTGCGCAGCAGCTCAGCCTCCAGCAGTCGGTATAACACCACTACGGTCAGAAACGTCAGCAGCGACAGCGCAAAAATGATGATCAGCGTGTGCCGAAACGATCGGTTGGCCTGCCGGCTCCGGACCTCGACCAGACTACGTTCGGTTTCGACCATAACCGAGATTTGCCAGCGGATATCATCCATGTACCGCTTGGCTTCCCGAATGAGTTTGAACCCATTGGTTTTGTCGGGAGGCGCTACACCGATCCGGACCTGCGTAACGGCCAGCTTTGTCTGGATAAGCGTATCGATTTTATTGACCCTGCTCAGCTGCACCCGATTATCTTTCAGCAGCAGCCGCAAGCGGTTCATGTGCCCCGGCAGTGTCGTAACCGATGTCTGGTAGGGTTCCAGAAACGACGAATCTTTGGTGATGATGTAGCCACGCGCGCCAGCTTCAACGTCCTTGAGTAGCGACAGGGTCTCGTCCAGTGCTCCTATGACCTCATAGGTGTGCCGTACCCGTTCGGTATCCTGGCTGTATTGGTGGTAGCTGTAGAATGATATAATGAACCCGACGGCTATGAGTACCAGAGCCGCAATGAACCCCAGCGCGATACGCCGATTCATCAACGCGGGGGCCATACGTCCGAGTATATTCATAAAAGCCGTTGAGCACTATAGGCAACAAATATAGGAAAAAGCATAGGTTTTGTATAGACGTAGTGACCTCACTCCTGCCCACACAAGTTGCCGACTAAAGTACCTCTACCATCAGATTATGGTTGGTGTAAATGCACACGTCAGCCGCAATATGCAGACTCTCCCGTACCATCTCCTCGGCCGATAGGGTAGCCGCGTGTTTCTTGAGCGCAACAGCCGCCGACTGGGCATATACGCCCCCGGAGCCAATGGCTGCAATGTCATTGTCAGGCTCAATCACATCGCCCGTACCCGATACCAGCAGCAGGTCATCTTTAGAGGCTACGATCAGCATGGCTTCGAGCTTGCGCAAATATCGATCGGTGCGCCAGTCTTTGGCCAGTTCGATAGCGGCCCGCTTCAGATTGCCGCCGTAGGCATTCAACTTTTCTTCGAATCGCTCGATCAGCGTAAACGCGTCGGCTGTTGAGCCAGCAAAGCCGGCCAGCACTTTACCGCCCAGCAATACCCGTACTTTACGGACATTGCTTTTGGCAACGGTATTGCCCATGGTAGCCTGTCCATCGGCTCCGAGAGCCACCTGCCCGTTATGACGGATTCCCACAACGGTTGTGGCGTGAATGATTGGTTGCATACATTAAGTTGTTGATGAATATAACGCCCTAAAACCGGTTTACAGTTCACAGAATCGTCGGCTAACTCCATAAACCGGATACGGAAAAGAGCCGGTACGGCATCAGCTCTCCGCAAACGGAATGGGCCGGTTTACGCTCTCTTCGAGCGATATAAACGTTTCTGTGCGCTGAATGCCACTCACTTTCTGGATTTTATCGTGCAGCACTTCGCGCAGGTGCTGGGTATCCCGACAAACGATCTTGGCGAAGATGCTGTAAATTCCGGTTGTGTAATGGACGTTGACAACTTCCGGAATTTTTTCGAGCTGTTTGGAAACTTCGGCGTACAGTGAACTTTTGTCCAGATAAATACCCAGGAACGCGCTGATGTCCCAGCCGAGTTTAGCATGGTCAATGACAAGCTGAGAACCGCGTACAATGCCCATCTGCTTTAGTTTATTCATCCGGACGTGCACAGTACCGCCCGATACGAAGATCCGTTTACCAATTTCGGTGTAAGCCATGTTGGCATCCTGCATTAGTAAATTCAGTATTTTAAGGTCTGTGTTATCAATTTCTAAATTTTTCTCGGTCATTTCCATTTCATTTTTGATGAGTCTCAACAAAAATACCATTATTCTAAATTTTTTCTAAATTTTAAGAATTTTTACTGCAAAATTTGCAATGAATTATCCGTATGTACTATCTTTGCATTGTCAAGTTGATCGAGCGGGGTCACACGCCGGTCTTCTTGATGTCTTTGAATCTCACACTGTAGGGTGTCGAAATTGGCAGACGTGCCCTCCTGTCTCGGGGGTGGTGATAAGGGATAAACGCAGCATAATGCCGCCCGCAAGGGCGACTGGGGTTGACCACCAGAGTTGTACTGTGGCTAACTGCACCGTGGGCGGTTCGAGTCCCCCTCCTACAGCATCGCAGCGCTCAGACTTTCGAGTCGGCGTTCGATTGGTTTTAGTTTGTTGATGAAGTGTAATCAGACACGCCGGTCTCCATGAGATCGGCGTTTGTTTTTTGATACCCATTCCCGGCCAACGCAAACGCGGACTTTTTTGCCTAATTTTGCAGTTTACAGGTAAAGACCTCTCCGTTCTTCCAACGTGAAACATATTCGTAACTTTTGCATTATTGCCCACATCGACCACGGTAAAAGTACCCTCGCCGACCGGTTGCTGGAATTCACTAAAACCGTTGGCTCCCGCGATATGCAGGCCCAACTGCTCGACGATATGGATCTGGAGCGCGAACGTGGTATCACGATCAAAAGCCACGCGATTCAGATGGATTACATGTATAATGGCGAGCTTTATACATTAAACCTCATCGACACACCGGGCCACGTCGATTTTAGCTACGAAGTCTCCCGCTCCATTGCCGCCTGCGAAGGAGCACTGCTGCTAGTCGATGCCTCGCAGGGCACCGAAGCTCAAACGATCTCCAACCTGTACCTGGCCCTGAACAACGATCTGGTCATCATCCCCGTTCTGAACAAGATCGACCTGCCGGGCGCCAGACCCGAAGAGATCAAGGACGAAATGGTCGACCTGCTCGGGTGCGACCGGGACGAGATTATTCCGGCATCGGGTAAAGAAGGAATCGGTGTTCCCGAAATTCTGGCCGCCATTGTAGAGCGGATTCCGGCCCCCAAAGGTGAACCGGCCGGTCCGCTGCAGGCGCTGATCTTCGACTCGCATTTCAACTCCTACCGGGGTATCGAGGTAATTTTCCGGGTTAAAAACGGCCGTATCCGCAAGGGCGATAAGGTCAAGTTTATGAACACCGGCAAAGAATATACCGCAGACGAGATTGGCACCCTCCGGCTGACGCAGGAACCCAAAGACGTTATCGAATGTGGCGACGTAGGGTATCTGATTTCCGGGATCAAAGTAGCCAAGGAAGTTAAAGTGGGCGATACCGTTACGACCCTCGACAACCCGGCCAGTGTGGCTATACAGGGCTTTTCGGAGGTAAAACCCATGGTATTTGCGGGCATCTACCCGGTAGAAACCAGCGAATTTGAAGACCTGCGCGATGCCATGGAAAAGCTGCAGCTCAACGATGCCGCCCTGGTCTGGGAACCCGAAACGTCGGCAGCTCTGGGCTTTGGATTCCGGTGCGGTTTTCTGGGTATGCTCCACATGGAGATCGTACAGGAACGGCTGGAGCGCGAATTCAACATGACGGTTATCACTACAGTACCGTCCGTGCGTTTTGAGGTGATGACCACCAAAGGAGAGGAACTCCAGGTGTCAGCCCCGGCTGAAATGCCCGAGCCAAACCTGATCGACTACATCGAAGAACCGTTTATCCGGGCGCAGATCATTACGAAAGCCGAATATGTTGGGGGGATCATGGGCTTGTGCATGGATAAGCGGAGCTTACTCAAAAACCAGGTTTATCTGACCGCCGACCGCGTTGAACTTCAGTTCGAGATGCCGCTGGCCGAGGTGGTATTCGACTTTTTCGATAAGCTCAAGACCATCTCGCGGGGGTATGCATCCCTCGACTACGAGTTTATCGATAACCGCGAATCGGACATGGTTAAGCTCGACGTTATGCTGAACGGCGATAAGGTCGATGCGCTGTCGGCCATCGTTCACCGCTCCAAGTCGTATGAGTGGGGCAAGAAACTTTGCGAAAAGCTACGCGAGCTCATTCCCCGCCAGCAGTTCGAAATTGCCATTCAGGCCGCTATCGGTCAGAAGATTATTGCCCGCGAAACCCTGAGTGCCTTACGAAAAGACGTACTGGCCAAATGTTACGGGGGCGACATCAGCCGGAAGCGTAAGCTGCTTGAAAAGCAAAAGAAAGGTAAGAAACGCATGCGCCAGGTCGGCAACGTTGAAATTCCGCAGGAAGCCTTTATGGCCGTGCTGAAAATAAACTAAGCCTGATTCTTCTGACACAAAAAAGCCAGCTCTGAAGGGAGCTGGCTTTTTTGTGTCAGAAGGGCTAAAAACAGGAAACCGCCCCCAAGCGGGAGCGGCTCCACGAGTACAACAAAACCACAGTAAAGCTGTCGGACATTTCGGCCAGACAGGATGCCTGTGGCTCTGTTGATCGTTCGGTATATGGCATTCGGTTACGGTTAACCGAATGCCGCAGAACTATTAGGCTTCGATCAGGAATTCGTCGTGCTGGCTGACGTCCAGACCCTGCTTCTCGTCGTCTTCCGACACGCGCAGCGGCAGAATCAGGTCCGTCACTTTCAGGAGCAGGAACGACATACCGAAAGCGAAGGCCGATACCAGTACCAGCGCAATCATGTGCTCAATGAAGAGACCTGTTTCACCAAAGGCCAGTCCCTCAACGGTTACGGCTGAGTTTACGCCTTTGCTGGCGAAAATACCGGTCATGATCATACCAACCATGCCGCCTACACCGTGGCAGGGGAATACGTCGAGCGTATCGTCCAGAGTCGATTTCGAGCGCAGGTGCGCTACGTAGTTCGATACCATCGCACCGATCGTACCAATGAAGATAGCCGTCGGGATCGTTACGAAGCCGGCAGCCGGAGTGATGGCAACCAGACCTACTACAGCACCGATACAGAAACCGAGCGCCGACACTTTCTTACCTTTTGCGGCATCGAAAAGAACCCAGGCCAGACCAGCCGCAGCAGCCGCCGTGTTGGTGGTAGCGAAAGCTGAGGCAGCCAGCGGAGAAGCGCCTACGGCCGAACCCGCGTTGAAACCGAACCAGCCGAACCACAGCAGACCCGTACCGAGTAAAACGAACGGAATATTAGCCGGAGGCAGTACACTGGCTTCAACGTGTGACTTCCGACGCTTCAGGTAGATAGCGCCTGCCAGAGCCGCCCAACCTGCCGACATGTGCACAACCGTACCACCGGCAAAGTCAAGAACACCACGCTTGAACAGGAGGCCTTCAGGATGCCAGGTCATGTGCGCCAGCGGGCTGTAAACGAACAGGCTGAACAGAATCATGAACAATACATACGACCGGAAATTGATCCGCTCTGCCATCGATCCCGTTACCAGGGCCGGCGTAATTACCGCAAACTTCAACTGGAAGAAGGCAAATACCACCAGAGGAATACTAGCGGCCAGCGACCAGGGCTTACCATCCAGAACTCCCTGGAACATGAAGTGATCGAACGGGTTACCAACAACGCCACCGATCGAGCTTCCGAACGCCAGGCTGAACCCAACCACAACCCACAGTACGCTGATGGCGCCCATGGCGATGAAGCTTTGCAGCATGGTAGAGATAACGTTCTTGTTGTTCACCATACCACCGTAGAAATACGCCAGACCGGGCGTCATCAACAATACGAGGGCCGTGGCCACAAGCATCCAGGCGGTATCGCCCGAGTTTATCCCTTCCGTTACGATTTGCGTCGGAACGGCCGGCATAAAGATGGCTGCTATGCTGATTATCAACAGGATAGCAAGGGGGATGTAGTTAGGTTTTTGCATTGTGTTGGAGGGGTTTTTGTTGTACTTGTTTGCTAAAGAGAGTTAGAACTTAAAGATTGCGGCCATACCCAGGGTTGTCTGCGAGGGCGTCAGGCTTCCGTCATTTTTCTCAAACTTGTCTGCCGAGTAGCTATCGATGCGCAGCTCAGGCTTCAGCAACACGTGACCGTCGGCGGCCGTGATGTTTCCCGTTATCGTGATCGAGTTTACGCTGGCTCCGTTGCCCGCTGCGTCGGTGAGTGCACGGGCGCCTTTCTTATTATCAAACACTTCATAACGAGCACCCAGACCAAATTTATCCGTAAATGCATAGTTCGTATAGAACGCCACACCACTCCAGCTTGTGGAGGCCGATGGTCCACCGAAGCCCTGAAAATCACCTTTCTGCGAACCCGTTGCGGCATTCAGTCCAACAAAAAACTTAGATGTAATCTGGTAGGTAGTCGTTAAGTCGTAGAGCGCGTAGCTGGCGTCATCAGCCGAGGTACCATTAACATCCTTCGAAGCTTCATTGGAGACGATCCCGTTCAGGTAGACGTTCCAGCCCGCTACCGGCGAGAAGAAGAATTGTCCGATGAGACCCTTCTTTTTGTTGTTATCGAACAGGTTGTCTACGTTATTGACTACGCCCAGCATCAAGTAAGACCGGTCGCTGAACGAGTACTGACCTTTCAGACCGATGTGGTAGAAAGGGCCGTTGTTGAAAAGATTTGACAGCGAGTAGTTGTAGTTGACCGGGGCGTCAATTACTTCATACCCGATGTGGGTACCGAACTGACCAGCGGTGAACGTCAGCTTGGGTGTTGCTTTAAAAGTAATGTAAGCCTGTTTGATAGCCAGCGACGATGAACCAGGACCAAGAGGACCCACGTAGTTGCCATAGTTACCCAGATCAGCAAACGGACCGAACGCCATGTCGGCTACTGCATCTACCTTTTCGGAGGTGTAGGTCGCCTTTGCTTGAATAAGCCCGATACCGAACTGACCAGATCGTTGATCGAAAGCCCGGGCGTTACCAACACCCTGACCATTCAACCCCAGGTTAGACTGACTTTTCGGGTTGTTGAAGTTGCCGATATAATACGTATCGAGATATCCTGAAAATGTGAATTTACCGGGCGTAGTAGATGTGGAATCCTGAGCACTGACGCCATAAAACGAAAGCAAAGAACTTAGAAGTAAAAATGCTTTTTTCATAGTGTTTGTTTTGCAGACCGGGCGGCCTTATGGTGGTTTGTTCGGGAACAAATTTTAGGATAAAAATGAGCCTATGCAACAGATAGCGTGAGATTATTAGGCAATTTTGGGTTATTTACTTAATTTTGTTTAAAATATTCTAATAAATCCAGTATTAATACTGAAAATATGATAAAATGATATGCTTGCATAATATTTTGCTAACAGCTCATTAAGCCAAATATTATAAAATTTTAAATTAATAGATATAAGGAAGTTCTCGCTAGCTTAAAAATTGGACAAAACAAAAAACCCGGCCACTCAGTAGCCGGGTTCTCACTTAGGAAAAAGGTAGACGTCAATCAGGCTTCAGCATGTAGCCAGGCCTTTTTAGCCAGTAACGTTTCTTCGTCTTCTACGTGCTCGGGGTCGGGAACACAGCAGTCGACAGGGCAAACGGCAGCACATTGCGGTTCTTCGTGAAAGCCCATGCACTCCGTACATTTATCGCTGACGATGTAATAGAACTCGTTGGAGACAGGCGACTGGGGTGCTTTCCCGCTCACAACCGTTCCATCACCGAAATCGACGTCGGTCAGTTCAGTTCCTCCACCCCACGTCCATTCAACGCCACCTTCGTAGATAGCTGTATTGGGGCATTCGGGTTCGCAGGCACCACAGTTGATGCACTCATCGGTGATCATGATTGCCATGAGCAGTACAGATTTATTGGAGGTAAAAGTATAGACTATTGAATTGGACAACAAATATAACTATTTAAAGGTTGGCGGCAAACTAAATTTTAATCACTTCGGTTGATGGGGTATTCCATTTGATTATTTCATACATGCTTCAATCAGAACGCCTGCAAACGTTCATAGCGCTCGGTGATTTCTTACGCTCAGCCGAGGCCCAGCCCGAATTGACCGAAATAGCCCACCGGGCTCATGCCCGCAATAACTGGTTCACCGTAGCCAATTCGTTAAATGCCTTATCAGCAATTGCCGATGAATTTCTGACAGCTCAGAAACTAACCGACTGGGCTAGCTCGTACCGGTCAGAACCTGATTCTCCCAAACAGGTTGGCGTCGTGATGGCTGGCAATATTCCGGCCGTTGGCTTTCATGACCTTCTTTGCGTACTGATGAGCGGCCACGCTCTGCTTGCCAAACTAAGCAGCCAGGATTTTGTACTTATCCATTATTTAATACAAAAAATAAAGGAGATCAACCCGGCCTTTGATTCCCTGATTGTCGAGGCAGAGCGGCTCAACGCGGCCGAGGCATACATAGCTACGGGCAGTAATAATTCAGCGCGCTACTTCGACTACTATTTTGCCAGTAAGCCGCACATCATCCGCAAGAACCGATCTTCGGTTGCTCTGTTGATTGGCGAAGAGAGCGACGATGAGTTGCTGAAACTGGACCATGACCTATCCGATTACTACGGCCTGGGCTGTCGGAATGTATCCACGCTGCTGGTGCCGGAAGGGTACGACTTCACGCCCCTGCTCCGAACGCTGGAGCCGCTGGCCAACCGATACCTCGACAACCATAAGTACCAGAATAACTACGACTATAATAAGTCGATTTACCTGATCAACGGCGTTCCTCATTACGACAATGGGTACCTGCTCGTTACCGAAAACGATGCGCTGGTTTCGCCCATATCAGTCGTCTATTACCACATCTACCAGACCCAGGACGACGCCAGAAACTGGCTCGACGCCCACAAAGCCCAGATCCAGGTTATTGCATCGGCTCAGGGCTGGCTCCCGGGCAGTGTTCCCTTCGGTAAAACCCAGCGCCCCGGCCTGACCGACTACGCCGACGGTATCGATACCATGGCGTTTCTAAGTAAGCTGTGATGATGAATGATGGAAAACATATTTATTATTCACGATTCATCATTCATTTTACATTTCGCCACCATGATCCGCACGGATCACGGTGGCGGGGTAACTCATCGCTCCTCATTCATCACTCATAACTCACTCAATATCGCCAGCTTTTGAGGTCGGCGTTGGCGGGGTGGTTCTCTTCCATTCGCTTCAACATTTTATCGATGTACATCGTATTGTAGCGTAGGCGGCTGATGTAGTTCGGGACGTTCGGGTCGCCGTTCCAGCAGTGTTCAAACCGATCACCGTAGGCTACTTCGGAGCGGGCTGGCGGATTCTGAACCTTTTGCAGAAAATCTTCCATCAGATATACCGCATTATTGAGGTAGTAGTTGTCCATGTCTCCACAGTAGATGTGGATTTTGCCGGTCACTTTCGGGCCCAGTGTTTTCCAGTCCCGTTTCAGTATGTGGAGCAGGTCAAAATGCTCGCGCCAGTAGCTGGCAACGGCGGGGTCGATTTCGCCGGTTAGCTTATTCCAGATACGCTTGGGATAGCCCGATGGGGCGGCTGGTGAATAAACCGCTTCCCAGATATCGAACTGATCGCCGGAGCGGGAGTTTGTTCCAAGGGCCAGTTCTCGGTGGTTGGTTTCTTCCATGGTCACCTTCACCTGTCCGAGGTAGTTGCGCTGGCTGGGTCGGGGTGTACGCCGTAAAGGGCCTTCGGAATAATAGGCGTTTTTATCTTTGTACAGATTGAAAACGGTATAGGCGTCAAAACTGATCGGATCGGGGCAGGCCGCGAAACAGCCGTTGAACTCGTCGGGATAGAATACCTGAGCCGCCAGCGCTTCCCACCCGCCCGTGCTACCGCCGTAGGTGAACCGGGCCCACCCCTGCCCTATTCCCCGAAAACGGGTTTCGATCTCGGGCAGGAGCTCGTACATGATGGCGTCGCCGTAAGGCCCCAGATTTTCGGAGTTCACCGCGTACGAATCGTCATAATATGGGTTGGCATGCTGGATTTCGACAATCAGCATCCGCGGGAAGTCTTTACTGGTCCACTTTTTATAGAAGTCGTAGGCTTCCTGCGCTACTATCTTCTTGTACCCCCGCAATTTGAACCGCTCAATGTAATCGGTCGTGTCCATATTGGCGGGTGGTGGCGTTTCGCTGAACCCGCTGAAATCATCGGGGAAATGGCCGTGGAAAATAGCGAGTGGGTAGCGAGCCTCCGGGTGTTCGTCGAAGCCAGCCGGCAGCAGGATATGGGCGCCGAGGTACATGGGTCGGCCCCAGAACTCAGTCAGGCGTTTGCTCTGGATTTTAATATGTTTGATGAAGCGGGTATCCTTTGGCTCGTCGATGGGCGGATTAACCTGGTCCATGACAACGGCGAAGGTCTGCCGGCCGCCTGCTTTGAGAGTTATTTTCTGCGGCTTGCTGAAGAGGTTGCCCGGCGCCATTCGCCAGTTCTGGCCTTCGCCCCGATCCATCGGCAGTTTCACGGTATTACGCGTTCCGTTGGGGCCGTTCTTGATCTGAAAGGTTTCGTACTTGTGCAATACCGCCTGCACGTAATAATCACCCGCGGGCAGGTCGCGGAGGCTGCGTTTAGGATACCCAAATACGGTGGCGTCTACGAGCGCGCCCTGCCCGGGTTTGAGTCCGTTAACGTCAACACCGAAGAGCTGGGCCGTTTCGACCGCATCACTTACCTGCTGCCGGGGTTCGGGTGAAGCGGCCTTGGCCAGGATGAGCAGGACCCGACCATCGAGTGGCTGCTGGCTCTGCGAAGTGGGAAACGATACAGAAAATGTGGTCTGGGCATAAGCATGGGAAAACCAGAGCCAGCAAAAACAGGCAAGTAGAGGTCGTATCATTGATCTATAAAAATAGGGTTGCTGTTTATTCGTTACTGGTACACCCGCACGTAATCAACTTCCATTCGTTGCGGCCAGATGGTCTCGTCAACGCCCTGCTGGCCACCCCAGTTACCACCCACCGCTAGGTTCAGGATCAGGTAGAACGGCTGGTTGAAGGGCCACTGGGCCTCGCTGTTTCCCAGCGCCGACCGCTGTACACTGTAATACTGCTGATCGTCAATATAAAAATCGATCTGATCGACGGTCCACTCGATGGCGTACAGATGAAACGTGTTGACTACGTCGGCCAGCTTCAGCTTGTTGGTCTTCTGGGTGCCCTTCACGTGGTTATAGCTTTCGGAGTGAATGGACCCGTGAACCATTCCTTCATCGTAGCCAACGTGCTCCATAATATCGATCTCTCCACATCGGGGCCAGCCTGCAGTGGAAATATTCTTGCCGAGCATCCAGACGGCCGGCCAGGTGCCGCGACCTTTGGGCAGCCTGGCATAGGCCTCTATCCGGCCGTAGGTCCAGGTCTGCGTAGGCCGGGTCAACAGCCGGGCCGAGGTATAGCCCCGGTTTTCCCAGGTTTCCCGACGGGCTTCGATGATCAGTTTACCGCCCTCTACCCGAGCGTTCTCGGGCCGTTTGCGGGTGTAGAACTGCAGTTCGTTGTTGCCCCAGCCATTGCCCCCCACTTCGTACCCCCATTTGGTTGAATCGGGTAAGCCGGGAGTCGAGAACTCATCGGCCCAGACCAGTTTTCGGGTCGTTGGCGCCACCGTCTGGCTGGCAGGTGGCGTTACGGCCGGTGGCAGCGGTAGAGTAGCCGTCGCATCATCAGGACGCTTGCAGGCCAGGAGAAGAGCAACCAGTAGGGTATTCATCAGGAGTAAGGGTTTCATAGGTTTACGTGTCAATCGGGCAGTCGCTATGGCGCCCGGCTCAGCGTGCTGTTTCGCTAAACCGGCAGGAAACAGCGTTTAACCCGGTGTTATGGGGCAAAAGCCCATGTCAGAAAATCGGGCATGATCCGGCTCCAGGTTTCCTGATTATGCTGACCACCTGAAATCTCCACATAGCGGATATCCCGGTTTCGGTCGTAGCCTTTTCTGACCAGTTCGTCAATCAGGTCTGTCGTATCGTCAATCGAGTCGATGATTCCGTTGTTATTTCGGTCGCTGGTTTCATCGTCGGTACCCGTTTCAAACCAGAACGTCAGCCCTTTAGCATATGATCCGGACCGAACGAGGGCGTGCATGATGCGGTCGGTATCGTCGGAGTATCTCCCGTCGAACGCCCGGCTTCGCCACCAGAAAGAGCCTGAAAAAACGCCTGCTTTGCTAAAGCGATCGGGATGGTGAAACACGATATCGAAAGCCGACAGGCCGCCCAGCGAGAAGCCGGCAAATACGTTGTCGGCCGCATCGGCACTGACCGGATAGTGTTTCCGGACGTATGGCAGCAGTTCGGTCAGTACAAAATCAGTATACAAAGCCGCTTTACTCCCTCGCTTCATGTAGTCGGCCTGGGCGGCTGTGCCATATTCCTGAATCCGGTCGCCCGCGTGAATAGCCACCAGCACAAACGGGCGGATGGCCTGCTGCTTGTACAGCGAATCCAGTATGGCCTGCATGTTCAGCTGCGGCAGATCCTGCCCGTCGTTCAGAAACAGAACCGGCCAGCGCGCTGGTGATGACCCACCGGCCTGATGACCAGGCGGCAGAATGACATCGAGCCGAACCGTTCGGTTCAGGGGTACAGAAACCAGCGAATCATCATGCCGGACGGTTACGGCAACCGGATCGGCTGCAACAGAAGCCGGTAATGGTTCAGTCATGTGTGCAAGTACAAGTAGTAGTAGTATCACCTCGGCAGATATCCGGTTAGGTAAAGGTAACCAGCAAACGGCTGGATACGCCGAACCGATCAGCTTTACATTTCCGTCATCCCGTTGTTTTTGACTGACAAAATAAGGGCCTGGCCGGTGCAGACCAAAAAAAATTAGGCCACCCGGCGCATTCACCAACGAATCTCCAGCCCGACCATCCGGTTCACCGGCCTTCGCCAGCGCCTTGTTACAGGGTTTCCGCTCGGGCTGAGCGGATTACCGAGTCCATTATTTTTCCCGTACGCGCGGCTGTTTTTGCCGATGCCAGCTATTTGGCTAATTTCGACCCGTATTTTTTCTGATCTCAACATCAACCAACACCGTGCACGAAGACTATCGCAAGTGGTACTCCCATCACCTGGGCCGCGACATGGAGATGCTGGTTTACGGCAACTGGGGCTACCCCGTTGTGCTGTTTCCTACCTCCATGGGCCATTATTATGAATATAAGGATTTCGGGCTAACGGAAACCGCACGGTGGTTTGTCGAAACGGGCAAAGTAAAGCTGTACTGCATCGACAGCATCGATCGGGACAGCTGGTACGCCAGGCATCTGCACCCCGGCACCCGCATCTGGAACCACGTTTTATACGACCGGTTCCTGAGCGAAGAGTTCGTGCCGGGTATTCAGCGCGAGTGCAACGTCCGTAAAATAGGGGTGGCGGGAGCCAGCTTCGGAGGCTATCACGCACTGAATTTCGCGTTCCGGCACCCCGACCAGGTGGGGCATCTGTTCTCCATGGGCGCGGCTTTCGACGTCCGGTCGTTTCTGGGTGGTTATTATGACGACAACGTTTATTTTAACAACCCGCCCGATTTTATGCCCAACGCCCAGAACCCGGAGTTCCACCACATGAACATTGTGCTGGGTACATCAGCCTATGATTTCTGCAAGAGCGGCAACATCCAGATGTCGGATATTCTGAATCGTAAAGGCATCCAGCATACGCTCGACATCACGCCCTGGGGTGATCATGACTGGCCCGTCTGGAAAGACCAGTTTCCGCGCTATCTGAGTATGATCTAACCAATGTGGCCCATGATCGCTTACGCCCAGCCCACCGGCACGATTACGCCAGCCCTCGACCGGCTTCGCACGCATCTGGTACAGGTACCGGAACGGTTACACGGCTGTTCTGAGGCCGATCTGACCTACCATCTACCGGGCAAATGGTCCCGCAAACAACTACTGGGGCACCTGATCGACTCGGCGCTGAACAATCTTAAGCGATTTACCGACGCCCCGCTGGCCGACGGTCCTTACCGGCTTCAGGGCTACCAGCAGGATGAACTGGTGCTGGCCAACCGGTATCAGGACCTGCCGCTGGACCATCTACTGAGCCTCTGGAGCAGCCTCAATACCCAGATTATCTACGTGGCCGAGGCAATACCGGCTGAGTTACTCAGCAAACCGATTCGGGTCGAAAACCCGACCGACGACACCCTGACGCTGGGGTGGCTGATCGAGGATTATGTTGCCCATTTAGAACATCATCTGAAAACCATGTTATGAAGTAAACGGCCCGGCCGTTCCATGTCTCACGTTCAATCCAAGCTAAACCAGGCGGGTTTCCCGTCTTGTCCGTATGAAAAAAATAGGTATCCTTTTTGGTCAATAGAATTGCTTGAAAACAAATAGATACCTTTTCCTTTCATATAGACGCCCGAAGCCCGACAACGGGCTTTTTTTGCACGTTATGTTTCGGGGTCAGCTTTCACATTTGTTGTACCGTTGTTGTCCTGATCGGACCGTTTCCGGCGCTGGTACAACAACGTGGTAACAGAGTCCGATTCGGCCTGGTCGAACTGGTCGTCGTAGTCCCTCGTCGTTCTAATGTCCGAGTGACCGAGCACACTCTGTCGAACCTCGATCGGCACCCCCTCCCGGCGCATCATATCGGCGAAGCTGTGCCGCATCAGGTGAGCCGTGATCCGATTGCCGAACCCTAATCGTTCCCCCAGGCGGGTAATCTGAGCCTTTGCCCGGTTCTTACATTTCCGTAGCTCCCGGAAACGCTCCTCTGCCGGCAGCTTATCGAAGTTGACAGGTAGGTAGGGGAACAGGTAATCATCGGTCGCTTTCGGGCTGCCATCGGCACGGAGCCGGTACGGGGCGAATAGTTCGATACCCTCCTCATCCAACAGCACCGACAACCATTTCTTATTCTTGCCGGTCTGGTACCGCAGCCGGTGCTCCCTCCCCTCCACGACGTAGTTACTCACGCGCCAGGTAATTGCATCCTGTACCCTGGCCCCATGGCAGAGGAACATGGCCAGCGCCAGCGGCCGGGCATGAGTGGGATCTGTCACCGACGGATGCCCGCCCCGGTGCTTTTTCTCGATCGGCGCCGTGGCCAGCCGGTCAATCTCCTCCACACGCAGGCGCTGGACCTGTTTGCGGGTGACGGTGATCCGGACGCCCCGCATCGGAAAATGTTCGTAGGAGACGAGGCCTGCGTCAGCTGCCTGGTACAACAAGTGCCGGAGCTTCGAGAGGAACGACGATACGCTGCTGTCGGCGTAATGCTGTTGCAGCCAGACACGCAGATCGAGGATATGTTTTTTAGTCAGGGTCGAGAAGGCCCACGACAGTTCGTCGAGAGCGGTATCAGGCACCCGGGCAGGCACACTCAACGACTCCCGCAGGTAGCCGCGCAGCACGGTCAGCAGATCGGCGTAGGTCTCGGCGGTGGTCAGCTTCGACAGATCGTCGCCGGCGTCGGCCTTACGTTTGGCAATGTGAGCCACCAGGAAGGGCAACAGCCGTTCGGGCGGGCCTCCGGTCGTTAACGTGTCGCGCACCTGCAGGGCGGTGTAGGGTTGGCCCTTCTCGTCGTAGTCGGCAATCACAGCCTCGGCCCGGCGATACGCTGACAGAATACGATCGTTGTAGGCTTTCGATTCGACGTGCGACTTGCGGACCCAGTTGCAGCGATCGGGCTTGCCTTCGGGGTTGAAATGCTTCGGATCGATCGACAGGCTGAGCGCCCAGAAGCGGGGCTCCCGGTTGCGGGTAATCCGGATACGTACTACGTGCTGTCCATCGCGCCCGGCTTCGGGCTTCAGCGTTACCGCCAGCGTAGTACGTCCCATACTTATAGACGAGCCTTATAGTAGTCGTACACGTGGTAAATCGCCCGGATTTCGGCCATAGGCAGCTTCAATTCGGCACCGCCGTTCTCAGCCCGCAGGGTAACAGACTTACCCATCCAGTCGACGCCGACCAGGCGCTTGATCGTGAGCTGCTCGTGGAAGTCGACCAGGACAATTTTGTTCAGGGGCGGAAACATGCCGTCGGGCATCCGGTAGGCCATCACCTCAAAACCGGGCTCCAGAACGGGCTGCATGCTGTCGCCGTTCACCTCGACGATGAC
Organism: Spirosoma sordidisoli; assembly: GCF_004138325.1. Lineage (GTDB taxonomy): Bacteria > Bacteroidota > Bacteroidia > Cytophagales > Spirosomataceae > Spirosoma > Spirosoma sordidisoli. Next base: position 273,012 of record NZ_SBLB01000001.1, read on the forward strand.
GTGTCGATCTTCATGCACGCCAGGGTACAACCGGTCCTCGGATACGGGTATGTATTCGCGCTCGCTGGGCACATCGGCGAAAAACGCATCATAGCCGTACCCAGCACGGGCAGAAATAGGGATACGAATGATGTCCACCATCCGCAGGCCCCCGACTTCGACAGATCGCACGCGTGGGCCGTTTTCGTAATTGGGTAGCTGACGTTTGGCAAAGCCGAATACATCCATTTCTGTAGCCTTAAGGGCGTTGAGTATAGCTGTTTTATTCTTCTGGTTTAGGTTAACCGATTTCAAATAGCCGGCCAGCGTCGTTTTCGATTTGTTGAGGAGCCGGGCCAGCTCGGCCTGCTCGATGCCATTACGTTCGAGGTAAGCCCGCAGCATCTGCCCTTCGTACATCTTTTCCGATTCCTCAGGCGCCCCTTCAGCATGATAAACCGGCTCGATACCCAGCTCCAGCCACTGGAGCCGCGCGGAGGTACCCTTCTCGATTTTCAGCAGCTGGCGACGGGTGAACTTGTCGGTGCCAGCCAGCATACGAGACAGGGCGCTCGGCTGGATATCGCACATAGCGGCCAGATCCTGCTGACGACCATCCGCCTTTTCGGCAATGAGTCGGCGGATGCGCTCCCTGATTTTTAGTTGGTCGTCAGCTGACGAAGACATACGAAAAGGCGCTTTAAACGTGCTGAAGCTGTAAACGGCCGTGGACATCATAACATCAAGAAAATTACGTTGTAAATTAAATTGTAAATTTTCTTGCAAATATCACGTACCTAGTTGCATATTTGCTCAAGGTTGTACAGGCGGTGCAAAACCTACCTGTACGGTAAATATGCAAATTAAAATGCAAGGAAATGGGAAGACACAAGCAGGGCATCACCGCTATTCAGTCAAATGAGGAGTTATTCGCACGCATCAAATCGGACATAGACTCCTTCACCGTGAAGTACCTGGCGAGCCTGGGACCGGCAAGCCACACAACGATTTATTTGTATCGTGGTGGTAAGGGAGTTACTCAAAGGACGGAGGATGAAATCTTAGAAACCATCCAAAAAGCGAAGAAATTAAAGGAAGAAGCTGATAACGAGCGCGTATTAGCGGTTAAACAATTGATCGAATCATGACATACGTACCTAGTTATGAGGAGTTTAATAAGTTGCGAGAGGAGTTCCAGGTTCTACGACAGGAAAATGAGTTTCTGCGAAAGCTGTTCCTGTCACAACGAACAGTCACGCGCAGCCAGGCTCGACTCATGCTGGGGGTTTCAGAAACGACGTTGTGGCGGTTGACGCAGAAACAGACGATCGAGGTCGTGAGCGACGGAGGGAAGGAAAAAATTACGCTGGAGAGCGTGCGGGTTTATCTAACGGCGCAAAAAAAATTGTCTACACAAGACGCAAATGGGCGCATTATCGAGGTTTTGCACACTGTGTGCTAATAAAAAACCCGGCCCAGCCAGTGGCCGAACCGGGTACGTTGTTGGCTGAGTACGTACAATGTACAATTTAGTTGCAAATTTTTTTGTAAATAAACTTGCAAATTTCCCGTACCAGTACGTACTTAGCATTGCGATTTAACAACAACGACAAGGCAAAAGTATGAAAAACCACGTGATTACCCTCGCCCTCTACTCGCCCAGCTACTGCCCGGCAAACCTGCAAACCCTCTGCGGCCGCTACACGACTGATTATGAAACGAAGCAGCGGGCCAGCTACACGATTGAAAACGGCGTAGCGACCATCACCGCGCTGACTCCGATCATGGGTACTCAGGTAACCCTGCCCCTGCCCTTCTGCGTGCCGGTAACGGATCTCGGCTCTGGCCAGCTGCACCGGATCGACATCAACGCTGATACGCTGACCGCCCAGCCTGCCACCTGCCCTTCTGCTGCCTGGGCAACCCGACGCGCTGTGATGCCTAACCCGACCATTCGCCAGCAGGTAGTAGCCGACCAACTTTTCTAACCCTCACCGGCCCGCTTCGGCGGGCCTAAACACCTTTCCCCATGACAACCACAACCGTATTGACCGACCAACAGACGAAAATTGGCAAGCTGTTACTGAACGCATGGTCGGCAGAATATGCGCTTCGCATTACGCCCGTCATCAACGATGAGCAGTATCTGCAAGACGCCCTGCAATGGACATTTCCTCAGGCTTACCACGGGGCCGTCTTTTCTGCCCGCGCCCTGCTGCTGGCTCGTGAGTTCGACATCAAAACGGAAAGCCTGATTGCGGTAATGATTGATGAGATGGCCGAGGCCGGATTGTACGAAAGCTGCGACAGCCGTAACGCCTTCGCCCAGCTGCTACCCTACCGAATCTGTACAGCCCTGCCCATGCCAGAGGGTACTACCATTCGCGATTTCCACGCGGAGACGCTGAAAAAGCTCGAACAGGTAGCCATCGCCCACGAATCGGCCATCGTCCAACTCATCGGCATCGAAACGTTTAGCGTAATCGTCGAGAGGGTTCCTGAATACCTGCGTGCTGCATTTCTGGCTGAGCGTTTCAACCTGCTACAGTCATGCTGATCCTGCTCTCACTCTGGGCTATTGCCAACCTGCTGTTTCTGCTTCGCTACTACCATCCGATTAAGCGGGCGATACTACTCAGCAACCAGACCGCCCCTCCTCTGCGGTACCAGATTCGACGTTGGTACCGTCGCCACCGCGCCGAAATCGGCGGCATTGGTTTCGTAATCTTCCTGATTGCCTGTTATCTACTCTTAGCCTTTATCTATCCATGAATGAGCCAATAATTAATCAGCGGGCGCATCAAATCGCCCATACGTTCGTCGAGTGCTTCCGCAGAGAAATAGACCCGGCCGAGGAAAGCAATACCGTTTTTCTGGTCGAACTCTGGCTTACTACCGCTTCGGATAAGCTGACGGGCACCGGTCTACAACGAGTTACCCAGGTTTCTCAGAAAAGCCGACGCATCTACGAAAACGACTTTTCGGCCGGCCACTGTGATGAGGTCCGGATGATGATCATTCAGGGGCTGGGTTACGCCCTGCTCGACTACGTACAAGCCTCTCAGGAGGAAGTGAGTATGTATGAGCTCTGGTACGACGTGGTGGCTGCGGGTATGATCTACGAAACCACCACAGACATACGGCCATGAACGACCGCCAGCGAACCTACCTGATACTGGCCTGCATTGGCCTCGCTCTGGCCGCCCTGGCCTGCAAATACGCCCTCTATTTTCAATGTGTTGCGCCTGCCCTGTGGGCGCGGCATTAGTACACCCCTATGAATTACATCAGGCTTATTCAATCCTTCTGGGCAAAGCACAGTCAGGACTATTTTACAGGCAATGAGACGCTGTTGTACGGGCGTCTCGTTGCCCTGTTCAATGAGGCTGGCGAGGGCGAAAAGTGGCCCGATTCCATGCGCTACATGGACGGCCACCTCTGCACCCAGACAGGACTATCTCCGAACACCCTGGACAAAGCCCGAAAGGTGCTGGTCAGTCGCGGCCTGATCGAGTTCGAAGGCTCCGGAAAAGGCTTCCGGATCGGCGGCAACTACCGGCTGATTGCCCCGGCGAGTTCCTCAAAAAGATCCTCAATAAGTTCCTCAAAAACATCCTCAAATTTTGAGGAACTACCCGAAAGAACCTCAAATTCTGAGGAACATTTACCGCAAGTTCCTCAGCAAGAACCTCAAGAAGATCCTCAACAAGTTCCTCAGCAAGAACCTCAAAATTTGAGGAACTCCCATATATATAAAGAATACCAAACGCCAAACAGCCAAACAGACCAAACTGTAAACGCTGGCAATGCGGGCGAAAGACGGTTTTCTGTTTCTCAACAATCGCCTGGAGAAACGCCCCCACCCCCCATACCCCCCGCCCCCCTGGCTATACCGATACCAGCAGGCAAAGTGTACGGCGACGGACGAGTGCAAGCCGAATGTCTGGACTACTACGCTCAATTCCCCGACGAGTACCCCCGATCGATCTACGTGCCCTTCCTGCGCTACTGGACAAGCATCGTCCGCAAAGGCATCCCGGAGAACATCGGCTTAGAAAAATGGCAAACCATGGATGATTGGGATATCGCCGATCGGCTAGGGCGCTGGCACAAAAGAGACTTGGATGATCAACAAAAACAGCAATATGCAAACGCTAAAAACAACCCCGGCAACGCAAATCGAACAGCAGGTCCGAGAATACCCGTACCCGCCACAGCCGACCCAGCACAACCAACCCGCTCGGGTTTTAACCGTCGAGTTACCGACTAATTCGGGCTACCCGTCCACGGCCTGGCCAGCCTTGACTGAGGAGGAGGAGCAGGATTGGTTAGCGCAAAATCTGCCCTCGCTACTCGTCGCCGGCCAGAAGGCAAAACACCACATTCTCGAAGGGCAGAAACTAGCCCAGAAGATTGCGGCTGCCTCGTTCATCCCGGATACACCCGAACTGTTGATGGCTGAAGTCGTGAAGCGGGGTGAAGCAATGGCTAAACAAAAATTCTGGAGAAAGCCGTTTTCGCTCACCAAATGGAACGAGCACATCTACCAGACGCTGGCCTACTATTTCACCGGAGACGCTCGATTTGAAACGGAAGGCTGCGAACTGATGGGCGTTGAGCCGGGCGTGTTTGATCTCCGAAAGGGCATCCTGCTGAGCGGCCCGAAAGGTTGTGGCAAGACTGATATGCTCGAGCTCTTTTCCCGCAACCCCTACGCCCCCTACATCGTGATTTCGTGCCTGGAGCTGGAGATGGCTTACAGCAAAAAAGAAGTTGGCTCTAACATCATCGATCAGTACGCTGGCCTGATCCCGACTCAGAACGTGCACCACTACTACGGCAAAACACACCTGGGCGTTCAGTTCGATGACTTTGGCGCGGAAGGCGAAGCGGTACACATGGGTAAGCGGGTCAATCTGATGGACGTACTGCTGCAAACCCGGTACCGGATCGTTCGAGGCCCGTACACGCATCTGACAACGAACGCCAGCGAACAGGGCATACAGGAGGCCTATGATGGCCGCGTTTACGATCGCATGATTCAGATGTTCAATTTCATCGAGTTCAGCCCTAACGCCCCCAGCCTTCGGGTATGAAGAAACGGAAGAGTGACAACATGAGCGCGGCCGAGTTTCGCGCCCAGTACGTCGACCAGGAAGAACACGGTTTGCAGGCCCGCTGCGTGAAGTGGTTCAGACGCCAGTACCCCCAGCTCCTACTGGTCGCCGTGCCCAATGCCGCCAAGCGATCATTCAAGCTGGCTGCCATGCTGAAAGCGGAAGGCATGCTTTCAGGCTTCCCGGATCTGATCCTTTGCTTTCCATCGGGCGAATACGGTGCCCTGTTCATCGAAATGAAAACGGTGAATGGCACCCCCAGCCCCGAACAGATTGTCGTTCATGCCTACCTGCGGGCGGCTGGCTATCTCGTCATTATGCCGCGCACCTTCGAAGAGTTTCAATCCCAAGTCAATCAGTATCTCAATCCCTAAAAACTATGTCCACCTGGTATCAAACCACCATCAAGTATGGAACTTACGTAGAGGGCAAACACAAGATCGTTTCTGAGCAGTACCTGTTTCGCTGCATATCTCTGACCGATCTGGAAGCCACCGTCATCGAAACGCTACAAGGGCGCATCAAAGAGCCTGACGTCGATTCGTTCAGTAAACCCCGGCCGTCCGACGTCTACAAAATGACCGATGGCCCGATCAGCGAAATTGAAGGCGATTTCTACGTCGTGAAAGTGCTCTGCGACTTCGGCGACGAAAGTAAAACCGTCGATAAACATATCGTCAATGCCGACTCGCCGACTCAGGCCGAGAAGCGGGTCCGGAAGCGGCTTAAGGACGTACTGTACGACTACGAGATCACCCACTGCGATAAGACCAAAATCCTGGGTGTATACGACAAGGATAACATTGTCTGGGTTGAGGACTTCAGGAAGCGCATGGAAGATCTTGAAGCGGCTGGCCACACCGGTACGGGTAAGCGGAAGAAGAACAAAAAAGCGGATCCAAATCAGACAGCGCTCGACCTCGATCCCAAACCGGAACAGCCCCAATCCGACCCGAACGCCATTACGGCGATGGTGATCCGGAACAACATCGAAGAGGTAGAGGCAGAGGATCTGCAGAACGGGGTTGACCCATCGGCCGACACCCTGACGCCAGTAGGCCAGCTGCCCAAAGGCAAGCGCAGCCGTACGAAGTCGCTCCCGGCTCCTCCTCCGGATGACCAGGAAACGGAGCCCGACGACGACGACAAACACCTCGAAGAATACCTCGCCAACGCCTAATCCCTACCTCCAATGACTTACCGCACAGAAATTGAAAACCTGTTGATTGAACTGCGTGACGCCGATGGCCGCGCTGAAGTTGACGAGAGTCTTTACCCTAAACTTGATCAGGCTGTATGCAAAACCATCGACGGCTTCGTCAACGTGCTATCGGCTGCCAAAGCCGTACGCGACGCCCAGAAGCTGTACTTCCGCACCCGGGCCAGTAGCGATCTGGAGAGGTCGAAGCAGGCCGAACGGATCCTAGACAATCTAATCACACTGTGGACCGGCGAAATGGCGCCACCGCCCGCGCAAACCAATCTGTTCTCATGAGCCAGGTAAAACCCGATGACGTGATGAAGATCACGTTTCACGTCATGCAGGACGGCAAGCCCGTCGCCAAAGAGGTCAAAATGACCCGCCAACATTTCATCGACTACAACGCGAAGCCTAAAAAGAAATGGGCTGATATGTACGAGATGATCGTCAGAGACAAAGCCTACATCAGCATTACCGATTTGTCTAACTCTAACTAATCATGTCTCTCCACAACCGCGGGCCACCTGCCTACTAGCTCCGGGAAGCGTCAAGACTTCTTCTGTCAAAAATGGGCCGACGCTGACCCAACCGAACCAACCGCACCCCTCCCTGCTTTCTCTCACATTTGGCGATGACATGATGATATCAGGGCGGGGGTCGGCTGGCCGGAATTATTCACCTGACCAGTTACCCAATTACCCATAATTACTAATGACATGCATGATCCTAAGACAGTGGCATTTGAAATACGATACCCGTTCAAAAATAAAAGCGGTTATCGCTCGTCGTTTATAACGATTTGGCATAATGACCCGCTGAATTTTCGGTTTCCCGATGGCACACGGAAGCAGGGTCGCAGAAGTGATGACAGCTGCGGGTGGTCAACACCTATGTACCACGAGCAGGAATGGGCGGATTTGAAAAAGGTTGCCATTCATCAATACAGTGAGCTGTTTGCTCGTCAGGTTGCCGAAAAAGAGGGCAAGGACTATGCGTATATCTGCAACCAGCCTGAATCAACCTACGAGATCGTGTATTGGATTTGGCGGGCTATAAAAGCCCACGGAAAAAAGGGCTGGCAGTATGGGAGACGCCGAAATTTCCTGTCAGCGGCCGAACTCGAATTTATAATGGTACTGGCTACCGCCCCAGGCGACAATTTTAAGCAGCACCATAAGCCACACGATGAAGAATCGTTTGTCGATATGTTTCGGATGATCTGGAATCAGTATCGCCGGTTTCATCGGCCTTGGTACAAGCACCCCCGCTGGCATGTGCATCACTGGTCAATTCAGTTTCACCCATGGCAGCAACTCAAACGGCGTTATTGGGATAAATGCTGCATCTGCGGCAAGCGTGGTTTCACGGGGCCAGCGTATGGTAACTGGAACGATGACCGGATCTGGCATGGGGAGTGTGCTAATGCCCGGAAAGAGGCTGTCACAGGCATCAACCCCATACAGTGATGAAAGCAATTACTCTGAAAGATAGCCCTGACCCGTGGGCCACCCTAATCGAGTACGGCATTAAGACCATAGAAACCCGTACATGGTCGACCAAGTATCGGGGTGACCTGCTGATATGCGCCAGCAAATCGAGCAAAACACCCAACGCGGGCAAAGCCGTCTGCGTGGTCGAAGTTTACGACTGCCGGCCTATGACCCCCGCTGATGAAAATGCGGCCCGTTGTGATATATACCCTAATGCCTTTTCGTGGAGGCTGCGTAACCTGCGCTGGCTGTCCGAGAAATTTTCCGTTACAGGGCAGCTGAGTATCTATGAAGTAGAGATACCCGAGGGCATTCGCATCTACCGGCCCGGTTTCAAAGAATTGCTAGATCACCCGGATTACCTTTGAATATGGCTACTCAATACACCTACCTCGGTGACCGGATCACGGACCCGCAGCTGAAGGGCGCCAGCTGCACCGCTGTATTGCGGGAGGACGGCAAGTGCATCCGCGGCCGAAATGGAAGTCAATTGGTACGGTTCGACTCCGGCCGCGAAGCCGTTGTGATTGGCCGACTTCTCAGAAAACTTAAACCTCCTATCAATGTCTAAACTGTCAGAAATCAAATCCCTACTCGGCTCCAACGGCTACGGCACTGGTAGCAACTACGTATGTTTCATGGCCGCTGGCCAGCCCCACACGGTGATCGAAGCGGCCGGCGACAACGACACGCAGCTGATCGTGTCCGGGAACAAGCCGGGCGGGAAAATATTCCGTTCCAGCGACGTGCGGGCCACCTACAATCACATTCAAACGCTGAATTGAATATGGCAGACAAGTATTTCCCTCTCGACGAACTGACCAAGGTGTTGAACCGGATTGCCGAACTATTACCTGAGAGAAAGGATGAATTACACCAAATCGGGTATGATGTTGATGATCTAGAGCGTGAGTTAGCCAGAATGATAAATGCTGAAATGCGTAAGAATCTGGTTCGGCAAAAATTAGCTGTAATGCCTGACAACGTGAAAAAGGCTGTACATGCGTTGTCGATGGCTTTGAGTCTGGAATCAACCCCTAGTTATCGCAATGGCTGTTACGACGCCTTGACTGACCTGTTATCGCTCCAGTGTCTGGATAACGACGATCTCAGGCGAGTGGCTCAGCTGACAGAGCCACAAGACTAATAAGGCTTGGTCAATTTCTCCATCAGCTGACTGAGCAACCTACACGATTCATCGTCGCCAGCCTGCGCACGTTGCAACGCATTCGGTAGAAATTTATCCCAGTCTTCAACAGCGACGTAGGAATTGATTTTGAAGGGATTTCTAGCCGACGTGGGGGGCAATGTTGCCGTTTTGAAGAACTCAATCAGTTTGTCCATGGGACAAAGATCGTAGCTTTGCAGTATCAAAGGGGGCAATGCCCCTAATGGTGTGGATAGAATTGGAAAGCCGTTCCCTACTTGGGGTCGGCTTTTTTGTTAAAAAACAGGCCGCCCGAAACTCGAACGACCTGTAAACACTCCTCTCAATATACTTCATTCGTAGATGTAGATGACCTGGCCAGGGCGCTTCTCAGCCCGCATCCCCTGCCGTCGCTGATTGCCAGTCGCTCGATACGCGACGTGGATCCAGGAGGGCTTACCGGCCGCGTCTGGAAACTCAGTAATCACCTGGTCATAACCCAGCGTCCAGCGATTCTGTCGAATCCATTTGTACAAGTCGCTATTCGACACATGTTTCAGCCCGTCGCAATCGATGTCGATGGCCAGCCCTGACATATGCGCTGAGGTTTTCGACCCTTTGACCGCCACGTTGAGCTTGGCCGATCGGAAAAAGCTGGTGATGGGCAGTTTCCCGAATTGCTCGCAGATCGGCACGTATAGGCCATTATACGCCTTCACCATGTTATTATACTGCTCCAGTGTTGGCACGTTCAGGATGCCGCGCCGGATGGCCTCGGCAGATTTCACGCCCTCGGCATAGGTTAGCCACTTACCAAAATCAGGGTAAACGGGGGTTGCGATCGCTACCATTCAGTTACTTGGTTAAATCAGTGATGTTGGTTCCCTCCCTCACGCGTCGGACGTTGGCCGCCCGCTTCCGCATCGCCTTTTTGCGACCCTTGCCCAAAAACCTTTTGGTCTGGGCTTCCTCGACGAACTGATCTTCCGCGTAGATACTGGAGACTTCCGCGTTCTGCGCCCGCTGATCAGCCGCTTTTGTCTGCCCTTCAGCAGTCGCGACCGCTTTCAGCAGCTTCGCGGTCGAGTCTTGGTAGATTTCCAGCCAAATCGACGTTTTGGCCACGGCCGCCACCAGTTCAGAATCTGCCTGCACGGGAGTAGGCAGATTCGCCTGAGCCGTCAGATCAGCCAGCCGGGTTGACGGTAACGACTTGTTCCGAACGAGGCTATTTAAGGCGGCAATACGTTGTTGTTGCTGACTCATGCCGGCAACGGATCGCCCAACGGTGGCCACGGCCTCGTTCAGCTGGTCGGCGAGCGTGTAGGCGTACGCCTTGGCGTCGCTGGCCTGCTGTTTGCAGGTAGCCAGTAAGCCGCTGAGGTCACTGATCCGCTTGTCACGAATCGAGACCTCAGTAATCACAGAATCACGTTCAGCAATGGCCTGATCGCGTTCGTTGCGGGCTTCGACTTTCTTACCGCACTCCTGGGTGCCCCAGAACAGCGAGCCGCACACGGCCGCAACGAGGGCAAAGGTTTTAAAAGCAGGGGCTATGTTCATTGATATAGGTAGGGGTTACGAGCCAACAGGGAATCACAATCGCAGGGGTCCGCTTCAGTATACCCCACCTTATGCCGGTTGCGTCGTTGAGGAACATCTACCGGTACCGGCTTGACCCGATCCGGACTCAGCAGGTTGATCGGGGGCGAGGACCGAACGGGAGCCGGAATAATGATGGCCGATTTTCGAGCACGCTCTACGTTGGCGTTGGTACGGTCTAGTTTCCGCTCCAGTCGGGAGTTGGCGGTTTTGGTTTCTCTGGCCACCGTGGCCGCCAGCTTCGCCGTTTCCCGGTTCACCGTCTGCGTGCTTTCGACGATCGCCTGTTGACCCGCCTTCAGCGAGTCGGTAGCTTCCTGAAACGTCTGGGTAAGCTCCGAGCGCACCTGAACGACTTCCTGCTTGACCTCCGCCGTGGCGGCCTTCTGAGCGGCCACCGCCCGTTTTTCGCCTACTGCAATGGCTGTTACGACCCGGTAGAAGCCGAAACCAAACAGCGAGACGACCAGCAGGCAGGCGCCGATCAGCCAGACCAGGGAGTTAAAAATAGCAGGCTGAGACTCCTGCCGTCGGCGCAGGTAGCGACCCAGGCGGGTGTTGGCTCCCAGCGTCGCGCGGTGCACGTCGACGGAGGCCAGCACCTCCCTACCAATTGGAAAGCGGTAGAAATACCAGTCGTTATAAATCAACCAGATGCCCGCGCCCAGTAGGCACAGGATCAGAAACACGACCAGGTACGAAAACGCGAACATGGCCACCAGCAGGGCCACGAACGTACTGCCCACCGCTCCCATGCCAATCAGAAAGTGGCCATGGGAGATCCGGTAGGACTGCATCCACCGGATGTAGAAGGCGACGAAGAACAACAGAACGACGAATACAGCGGCAAAATGCCAGAGCTCCGCGACAAACAGTTTCATGGTCATGATCATGGGTTGCCCGGACCTCCAGGCTTGTTTAGAATTTCATCCTGCTTTTTTTTCAGGTACACTTTGATGCCCCAGTACCCGCTGGCTCCGGCAACGAAGCCAATGGTATAGGCGGGGGCGTTGAAGATGGGCGCCAGCAACGGCCCCCCGAAGGCTCCCGCCAGCCAGCCCACCACGAACTGGCCCGCAATCTTGCCAGGCGAATCCGCATCCGGACCACCGGCGATGCCGACCACAATACAGGCTGCCAGCGACCCACAGAAGGGAGCCAGCAGCACGATAAGAATAGGCGGAAAGCCATTGAGTGCGGTGGCTAACTCCTGCAGAAACTCGTTCACAGCGATTCGTTTTAAGGGGTTGAGTGGGTTAGGACAATCCTAGAATGTAATCCCTAGTTGCTGCAGTCCGGTCGTCGTCGTGCCGTCGAAATTGGTGCCGGTCGTAATGACGTTGATGAGCCCCTGATGACTTAGTGCCGTGCCGGGGTGAACGCCGTCCGTCACTACATTGACAGCACCCCCGTTGCTGTCAGACGCAGCCCAAACTGATAGCCCTAGCGTCCGGTCGAACGCTTTGCGTAGGTCTATTACCTTAATTTTCGGATCATTCAGGCCCGTAACCACCTCAACTAGTTTGTTTCGATAGGCATCAACGGCCGTGTTCTTAGTGGTGTTGGCCACGGGAGTGTCCGTTAGCTTGACAATTATCGCATCGGGGTAAATTCGGCGCAGGATAGCCAGTTCCCGGCGTGTATTAGCCTCGTACGTGTTGACAGGTACGCCTTGTCCCTGGTCGTTGAGGCCAAACAGCGAGACAACGAATGTTGGATTTTCAACCCGGATCAGGCGGTTTTCCAGTGCGTTCACAATGTCGCCCGACTTCATTCCCCCACGCGCTACGATGACCGAGCGGTACACATTGCCGCTAGTGCTTTTCGCTTGGTTATTAATCCACGCCTGTACGCCCCACTGCATGATTTCTTCCTGCTTCATATCACCGTTCAACGTGCCCACCGTGCGAGAATCGCCCAACCACAAGATTTTCCTGTTGGCCTGCGGGTTCAGATCATTCGTCATTAGCGTGAGTTCGGTAAGACCCACAGCGTTAATTGAGTCACCTACCCGATGGCCTGACAGGGAAATAGATTCGAGCGGGTAATTGACGTTACGGCGGTATTCAACCTGTCCGGTTCGTTTGGCGGCCGTAGAAATGGTGCTGTAGTTGACAGCGAACCAATCTGAATTACCCATATTGAGTTGTACCGGCCAGCTACTTTGCCACTCCACGTATGTTTTCCGATACATAGCGATAAACATGCGGGGGTTATAGTTGGGCATAGTACCCATGCTGAGGGCGGAACTGGTTGACGCGGGGCGGGCCGACACGCCAAACGTCCAGCTTAGTTGCTGGCCTTCAGTCTCGACAATTTCATCAATATTGAACGCCCCCGATACGGTTAGGCGGGGGTTGGTGATCGTTGTGGGAAAACCGTTCTGCGCGAAACCGGCAAACGATACAAGGGAGAACAGTAGCAGGATAAGCGTTTTCATTGATCAGCGATTTCAAGAAGTGGGGAAATAAAAAACTTGGTACCCGACCAGTAGGCCCGCGTCTGACCATACGGTGGGTGGCTCTTGATGATGAAGTCGGCCGACTTGCCCGGTACCGTCAGTGCCCTGGCGTCGGCGATCGTATTGACTTCGTAGGTATCGACTTTTTTGGCGTCGATCTGGGCTTTTGTGTACACGTCGCTGGCATTCGCCTTCTGGCTAATTGACAGCATGGTGTTCGTTTTGTCGACGTTGTACTGGCTGACAAACGAGGTGTGTATACCGGCATCGAGCTTATTGGGCAGTACTGCGTTGACGGCCGCAATCGAGTTGCTGAGCGGTACCAGATCCGCCCCGGTCAGGTTCGACACGTTGACAGGAGCCAGCCCCAAAGTCGAGCTGACCGGCTGCGACGCCCGCACGAACTGAATTCGATCAGCCCGCACGACCGTTTGTTCGGCCCGTAGCTCCAACCAGATTTCGCCGGGTTGCCGGGCCGTCTGGGCCGCCGTCCAGTTCAGCGAGTAGGTGGCTCCCGAACGCGTGAGCGTGGGCTGATCCGCTGCCGGCAGCATACGCCCGCCCGCCTGGTAGTAGGATACCGCCGACAGCGACACCGGCGAGCCGGTTATGGTGCCGGTTAGAGATGCCGGCGACGAGGGAAACAGCTGGATCGGCTTCGATGCCAGCGAAACGGGCAGGTTGCCCTGGGCCATCGAAACGACAGCCCAGAGCCATAATGCGGAGGTGAGGAGGTAGCGCATTATTCGAGAATGCCAGCGTTGAATGTTCGTCCGATTACGTTATTCGACCCCTGGTTGACAACTGTAGATGACCCTCCCGTACGTCGTATGTTGTCAAGGAAACACTTATTAGCTGTCGGGAATAAGATAATAGCGGCATTACTAGAGGAGCCCGTACCCTGACTAATTGTAATGTCGCGCAGCGTTCCATCGATAGTGCCTTCTCCTCCAACGATAATACCATACATGGGGCCGTTCCCCGTATTATATAATCCGGTAGACTGAACATTGACCTGGGAGGTATTCAACAGTTCCATACCGGTACCCAGCCGGGAGGGCGTGGCCAGCACATAAAAAAGACAATTGCTGATTGTAGCCTGAATAAAGTTGCGTAGTCGGAAGGGCCGCTTCTTGACCTCCGCGTGATTGTTGACAAACGTTAGCTGGGTGGGTATGTAGACGTTAAAGTCTGCGGTGGATTCGATATCATATCCATAATCCATTCCCACAACATCACATTCGGTCCATTTCATACCCTCCAATCCGGCAATTGTCGGGCTACGTACGAAAACCCCGTACAATCCCCCGGAATACACCTTCACGTTCCGGAATACGCCCGATACGGCAGCCCGGGTACAGGTGACCTCTAATCCATTGAAGGTGGGTACCGTAGACCCCAAACTGGCATCCCCTCGCCCATCGATCGTCACATCGGATACAACCGCATTATCCGGGTCGATTATAATAATGCCTTTGCCCCACTCTATATCACCTCCTGCCCGACTCACTTTGACGTCTCGTAAAACGATACCTGGCTGACGGCCGGGCTGGCATTTGATGCGCAAGGCTACTGCGTCGAGGCCGGTCATATTGATACCCGCGTTGATATTGACGTTCTGGATACTCCCCGACACGCCATTCGCGAAATTGAACAGGTCGTTCTGCGTGATATGTTCGAAAATCACACCATTGCCGTTAAATCGAATGGTTGTGCCTGTAACCGCCGTAACGCTCCCGGCGGTATACACTTTACTGGCCTGAGCCGTTAACTCCCTTCCCGATGCTAAAGCCCTAATTAAAGCAGCAGTATTGGCGGACGCTTTCCCGAAATCATTGTAGGTCACCCCGAACTGTTCGATACTGACAGGACCTGCCTGCATCAGTTTGTATCGTAGCCCGTTCGCTGTGACCAGTACCGTGCCCGTATTGTCTGGTGTACTGGTATCAGCTGGATCCAGGTAGTACGTACCGCCCCCTACGCCCTTCACATCGATCACGTCCGGAGTCATTGGCGTATTGATAGCGTTCATTGCCCGTATGGTGGTTTTAGTCTGCACCCGGGCCGCCAGAACCCCTGACAGACTGGATACCCGGCTGATCGCTGACGTGGCCGTCTGCTGGATAGCATTGACTTGCTGCGCCGTGGCCCGCTGGTTGATCAGATTGACCAATTGATCCCGATCCTGCTGGTAGGCCGTCACCGCCACCCGTTCGTTGAGGGCCCCCGACAAGCCCTGTACGCCTGCCACTGTAACCGTTCCAGTGCCGGTGCCCCCACCTGTCGTGGGTGGTATGGTACCAATGGTCAGGGTCAGATAGCCGGTATAGCGCACGGTGGCGCCGGTCGAGATGACGATGTACGTCCGCTCGGCCATGCTTTTAGTGGCGTTGAAACGGACGTACAGTTTATCGGCAATCTTAGTCACGACCGGCTGCTGACTGGTAGGAATGAGCGACCCACCCGGCCGGTAGTACGCCTGGGCGGTGGGTGTGCCGGTCCAGGCATCATTGATCGTGACGTTCTTCTCGATGATGGTGCCGGCAATGCCTGACCAGCTGAAGTTTTCCTGAGCCAGCGCGGGCAAACTCAGGAGCAGAAACAATATGAGGTAGTGAACTCGGTTACGCATGGCTACACTTGATCGAGGTTGCGGTAAGAAATCCATTTGATAGTCCATTGGTCATTGTCTAAGGGAATCATGGCCGAGCCATAGTTGCCCCGCTTGATGCTCACTTCTCTAACGAGATCACCCGACCAGTTGGGTACGCCCGTCAGGTTGATATCCATCGTGCGCATCTGATTGTCGGGGTTCACCTGCAGCGCGTGGGTGAACTCCTGATCACCTTTTTTCCAGCGCAGGTAGATGTAGCTGGTACCACGAACCGCCCAGCGTATGTAGACGTGTTTGTAGACGTCGGCGTTGATCCACCGCTCCGGCAGACTGACATCGAAGTCCTTGCCGCCGTTTTCGTTGTCGGTCAGCGGGGTAATGGTGATATTGTCCGTGATGTTCTTCTCCAGCTGATCGGCACAGTTGTAGAGAAAAAAGCCGTGCCGGGTCTTCAGGTTCTGATCGAACCGATACTCAAATTTGCCGTCCCAGCGGGGCTGGTTGTAGACCCACTGGCGGGCCAGGTTCTCGTTGGCAAACTCGCCGATGGCCACGTCGAAGTCATACACGCCATCCCGATCGCAGCTGAGCATGGGGGCGCTGGCGATATACGCGGCCGGAAAGGTGTCGTTCTGACCGCTGGGGTGCATAGCCGCTACCACCCGCCCCGAGTGGGGTGTATACATCACTAGCACGCGCCCGGTCGATGGGTTTTTGGCCATAATGAATGGCTCGGTACTGAATTTGGGCACTTCGGCCGCTCCCGGATTTACAATGGGGTAATTCGTCAGGGGGGCATTCGTATACGGCTTGCCCGTACAGATCAGGAAAACCGAATAGCCAATATTGATATAGGCACAGGGGAGCTCCTGCTGCCGGGGCGTTGGGTAGTGATTGGCGTAGTTATCATCCCGGAACATGGTCCAGCGCATATGGCGCCGAATAGCCCGCGGCTGGTCCGGATCGAAGCGGTGCCAGTTTTCCATGTACATTTTAGCCAGTACACCGTCGCCATCCCCTCGCGGATTATTCCGCAACTCCCACTGCACCGGCTGCACCTGCACGTAGGCTTGGTTGTTCTGGATGCCATGTTTAAGGGTCACTCCATACTTGGGAAAGTCGTCGATGTTGCCGCCCTGGACCGGATCGTAGCCAATCGCGAAGCTGCTCTTCCCGTCTTCGACATATTGCCCTTCGCCCGCTCCGTTCGGGTACCCGTACATGGCATCCATGATCTGCCGACCGGCATCGAACCGGCCCGAATTGTAGATCGGAGAGTTGACCTGGTTGGCATTCGTACCGTCCCAGCTGAGCCAGTCAAGCACCGAGCCTACTTTCGTATTTAGCCCGGCCTTCAGCGTACCGTTATCGATGAATGAACGCCAGGGAAAATCCGTGGGCTTGGGCGTCTCGGCAAATGGCACGTAGGAGCTGTTAGGCGCGTACACGCCCCCGTAGCCGATCTTCGACACGTTAGTACCGGTATCGCCCCCGCCCCCAACGGTGCTGGCCAAAAACAGGACGATCGGCGTACCAGTCGTCTCGGGGTTGATCTCCCGGATGAATTCGGAATAGCCCGGCCGGTTGAACTTCAGGACCAGCGTTACCTGGGGCACCCCGACGAACGTCCAGTCGAGCACGAAGCCACTGGCATCGACGACCGTCCCGAAACCGTAGGGCTGGCCCGCGTTCAGCTGGGGGTTCGCCGAGTTGCTGAGCTGCATGCCGATCCCGTCCTTTCGCTGAATCGACATGGTAAGCCCTGTGCCATCGAAGCCGATCGGCTTGACGCGCACCTGAAAGGTGTTCGATGAGTAGGTATACCGGGCGTCGGCGTACGGGGGACCGGTGCCGGTGTTGCCGCCTGTGCCGGTACCGGGCTGGGTCGTGACCGCGGCAATGGTGCGAACGACCGTACCACCCGGTCCTGACAGGACCGAAATGGGTAACGCCTTGGCCACGATGGCCGCGTTGATGGCCACCGTACCCTCGGCCGTGCGGGGGTATACCGTCAGGTCACGACGGACCCGAATGTATTTTTCAACGCCGTCGATGCGGCATTTGGCGAAATAATTACTCAGGCTCATGCTGCGGGCGGGGTTGGATGGTTGGTAATGCGGGCCTCGCGGTAGTCACCCCGCCAGGTGTGTTTCTGGCCCTGAAAATCCGTGAACTGGAAGTAGAGATGCTTCGGCTCGATGCCGTTCATGGTAGCGGGGAGCACCCAGTCCTCGAGGAAAGCGCTGCGGCCGTCCAGGAGGACCGTGTAGGCGGGTGTTTTGACCCCGGCGATATCGCCCCAGACCGTGACGGTCGTCGAGGCATTGACATCCTGACAGGGCCACCAGCCGTACAGCCATAGCCACGTCTCGCCATTCCGAACGGCCAGACCACCCGTCAAAATCGGCTTACGGTAGAAAGCTTCAAACGGGTCCGCGGGTCCCTGGCCACCCTGTTTGAAAATCCAGAATTTTGGCTGTACGAGCCGCCACGGCACGTCGTTGATCCAGTTCAGCTGAGCCGCCCGGTTAAAGGCTTTCTGGTAGATTTCCAGACTGGCCCGGCTGGTGCTGTCGTTGCTCACAGCCGCGCCCAGCGCGGTCACAAACTGCGTCTGCATCCAGCCGCGGATGTAGTCGGCGAAGAGGTAATCGGCTATGCCGATTCCTTCCGTCCAGTCCGGGTTGAGGGGCCGACGGTTGATGTCCTGAACCTGCTCCAGAGTAAAGCCGGCTGACAGCCCCGTCTCGCTTTCCCCGTCCACGCGAAACTGGCACGACTGGCCCAGCATGTTCTCCCAGCCGGTCTGCCGATCGGTCGACATGGGCAGGTGTTTACACCCGGCGCGGAACCAGATATTAGCTGCGTACCGGGCAAACCGGCCATAGATTTTCAGCATGGCCCGGTACGTGTCATCTTCGTACAGCTGGCAGGACTGGCTCGCAATCGTGGTGATGCGCCGGTCGGTACGCCAGACCAGCTCACCGTTGACGACCTTGAAGGACCCATCGCTGTTTTTCTGGAACAGGCTCTGATCGTCGAACGTATGTTGCTGGTAGGAACCCACCCCGACGTAGCCTTTGCCTTGTTTGACGAGGCTGGCCAGCACCGAGTTTTCGCCCAAGGGAGCCGCCTGCGAGGAGCCCCGGTAGGGTTCGTCGATGGTCGAAAAGTGCATGTACCTCGGGATAGTCGGGTCCGGATCGACCGCGACGCCAGCCGCCGTGTCGTCATGAAACCAAGGGCCGACGGTGCACAGGTTGCCGTGGTCGGTAAAACCGGTTTTGACGGTGAACCCATCAGCCGCAGCGGCATTGATAATGCCCTGGCTGAGCCACCCCACCTGCCGGTACCACTGGGCGTAATCGCTTAGCCCGGCATTCGGACGCGGGGTAAACACCTCCTGGTTGACGCTGAAGTACTCGACCCCTCCGCCCCACCAGTCGGCTTGCCGGAACGTCTGCCAGAAAAACTGCGCGTACAACTGGCAGGCCGATTCGTCGGTAATCAGAATTTTCTGGTTCGCCCAGTCCATGAGCTGCTGGTACCGGGGGTCGCTGGGACCAATCATACTGGCCGCCTGAGCCGCTGCGGGGTAGTTGGGCATTTCGAGCGCCCGTTTGAACTCCGTGGGGTAGGGTCCCTCGACATCAGCCTGTTTGGCTGACTCACTGGTATGCGTCCAGCCGCGTCCGATGAGATCATTCGCGCCCGGATTCGAGTACAATCGCCCGGGGTAGATAATGACCTTTTTGGGGTGCGTGACGAATTGTGGGTGCCGTTTATGCAGCACTGTATTGAGGGCCGACTGAATGGGGAAATCGTAGTAGTTGCCCGTTTGGCGCGGGGCTTCACGTACAACCTTAGCCAAAATCGGCGCTGGCGTGCTGACAAACGAATTGCCGCTCGCATCCTGCCCCTGCTGGCTGTACGTGTAACTAAAATCGAAGCCATCAGTCGAGTCGGGCACTACCCCATCGGGGGGGTAGTTGCTCGAATCAGCCTCGACGTTGGTGATAATGTCGAGGCCGGTATTGATCAGACAGTTCTGGGGATCCCACGCACCGGGAATGCCGCGCGTGGGTAAGGCGTCGAGCAACTCAGTAGCCGCCGTAGCGATGTAAGCGTCGCGGGTTTCGCAGGTGGTCTGATCCGGCACGTAGCCGTAGCCGTCGACCTGGCCGGTGGCCGTGTCGATGAGCTGAAGAAGTGCGTTGGTTTCCGTTGCCATGATTACGATGTATAGATGGTGCGTACCTGACCGATTTGCAGATTGCTGGCGATGAGGTTGGCGGTGAAAATGGGTGTGCTTTGTCCCGTAATACGCACCTGGAAAACGCTGTATTCGTTGTCGAGGGTCGCCTGGTACTCGGGCCGCCATGGGTAGGCATCGTAGTACTGGTACGACTCGAAACCAGCGGGGCGGTTAAGCGAGACGGGCGGAGCGGAGTAGTCCGAGGCCAGCCACGCACCGGGGCTAAAGGGCTCTTCGCCCGACCAGCTGTCTTCCAGGCTTAGCGAGGCCGTCTGGGCTGTCCGGAACAGGAATACCAGCTTATCGGCCGCTTGCCGCCAGATGGCCGCCCCAGTGATCTGGGCAGTCGTCGTTGATTTGGGCAGGATGTTGAACACGAACGGATCGTCCGCATAACCGCCCCGGCCGTCGGCAACTACGAACCGGAACAAGTGAGTACCCGCCGTGGGGGGCGCCTGGCCATATACACGTCGGGTTGGGGGATCGAAGTTGATCCAACTGGGCAGCGACAGGCTCCACTCGTCGGTGTCGCTGGCCCGCCACTGGAGCACCCACTGCAGGGGGTCGTTGTCAGGATCCGAAAAATTTGTTTCGGGGATGTTGACACTGAAGGGCAACCCCACCTCCCAGGCCATGAAGCCGATGGCCACCACGCGCACCGGTGGACGGTTCAGGTTGCTGCCGTACGCGCTATCAACTACGTCGATAATCTTACCCTGAAATACCTGAATGGCTTTCTTGATGGTATTACCGTTGTTGATATCGGTTACTGGGTAGATGCCGTCCGAGACATTTTCGCACGAGGTACCCGTGCCGTTGTAGATCGTCTGCCCCTTAGCGAGCTGCCCCACCTGCATGACGAAGCCGCCGTTGGGTGTCAGCGTGGCATTGAGAGTTCGGTCATATATTTGCCCGAGCACGTTATTAGCTTCCGTAGGCGTGCGAAACGGGTTACCCATTCCATCCTTGACATAATTGTAGTGGAGCCGGTAGCTTTGAAGCCCGCTGTTTGGCCGCGTACACACGGCATCGAGCACCTGCACATTCAAGGGCTCGGCGGGGTAGGCTTTTCCGTTGTACTCGACCGTTGCGCCCAGGGAGAAGTTCTTACTGGCCGGTCCTGCGTCGATGTTGACGGTTTTAGCGCCCGCGTTGGGAGTTAATAGCAGGTCATCGCTGGGAGTAGCGGCCCAGTTGGGAGCCGTGCTGCCGGAGAACGCTCGTTCCGTGCCGGTGTTGAGCCGCTCAACGACGCTCCAGCTGGTACCGGGCACGCCCTTGGTCATAGCTGTGCGACCCGACACCTTGAATTGTACTGGGTACGGCTCATTGTTTGGCGGGGGTACCACGGCACAGGTCAGCAGGTTGTTGGGCGTATTGTAGCCGACCTCAGCGGAGCCGCTCGGCCCCATCAGCACCTGGATCTGGTGCTGCTTGCCATCTTTCGCCCACTCCGGAAGCAGAAACTCGACCCCGGGAATGACCGTACCGGTTAAGTTGAAATTAGCCACGACATCCGGCCGTGGCTTGTGGGCGGTTTTCGTTTCGACGAGCACCCCGTCAATTACCAACCTGGCTACAATCGGCGTGTTCGGCTTATTGAGGTCCAGCACCCAGGCCCCTACCCCCCGATCGCAGTCGATGAAATCTACCCGGCCCGAATAGTTGGGCGTAGTCGGTGGAGGTGTCGTGTTGGGGGCTTTCCACTTGTACAGCTCACCCGCCCGGTAGGTTTTGGTTGGCGTGGGATTGGTACCGCCCCCGGCGCTGGCTGAGCCGGTATAGAATTCGTCGTCTGTACCCACCACAACCGCTTTGGCCGTCATGCCAGCAGGTAGCGGTTTCAAGGTGCCTTTCAGACTGCCCTTGAAATAGGGCGTCTTGTCAGTTACTGGATCGACGAAAATCGTATCATCTAACGAAACCTCCTCGAAACTATCCTTGATTTGAACGATCAGACGCCCCACCTGAGCCGCGGTCAGTACCCTGTTTTCAGCTTCAAACTGCGCGGTATCGTCTTCATTGACCAGCAGAACCGTGCCTGGCACTTCGTCTGTCGCCTGGCCAATGGCGATCGAGTCGAAGATCGTGCCTAACGCAGCAAACACATTCTTGAACGGGATCGTGATGGTTTGCCCGTTGTGTTTGGTGATGATCAAATCACCCTCGGGCGTCAACTCGAACTGGGTGGGAACTTCGCCGAGCGATTCGTTTACCTTGTCGCGCCCGGCATTGACCAGGTCGCCAGAATCAATTTCTCGTATAGGCATCGGAGCGGTTGGTTGCTGAACAATTGCGAAATCAGCGAACTCCACCGTCCGGTAGTGGGGCCATTACTGGTAATCAGTACTCAAAAATACGATGGTACGTATTAATTGCAATTTTCTTAATCGAAATCCGAAAAGCGGCAGAATCTATACAAATTGGGATTGGCCGTGGTGTCGCTTTCAAAGCGACCGAAACTCCAGCTGCGGTAGTCCTGACAAGCCGGGCCTCCGGGATCGATGGCCACCCGCTTTTTGCGCAGAACAAGCTCCGCCGTTTCGCTCTGGTCATTGTAGACGATCCTCCGCAGGTACCCGCTGACCTTGTTACCGTCTGCGTTCCGCACCGTCACGTAGCCGAGCCGCAGGGCTTCGTCGCCCTCGTTGCGCATGGCTTTGAACAGAATTCGACGTTGCTTTCGGGTCATGTAGACGGTGGCGATGATACGCTCCGGCCGAAAGAGTTTCTCGAAGCGGTCCAGCTCACCCAGGGCCACGTTACCGGTTTCCCGGATCAGCTGCTTATCGGAATCGCCGGGCAGGGCGGGCACGCTGGGTTTGGCCTGGGTAACCATGGCCCCGTTGTGTTTGTAGGCCGTACAGCGCAGCTCGTCGATGGCCTGTTTATAGGCAAGGCCCGAGTTGATGAATGGCGCATGGCGACGTAGCATCCGGGCGGGCGACAGCTCCAGATTATAGGCGTTCGCCGGGTCAGTCACGCCTTCCACGTCGAGCCGTTCGTTGGTCCGCAGCTTAACGCCCAGGGTGCCCAGCGTCCAGGTGGTCGTTACGGTTCCGGTAGGCGTCAGGTCCGAGTCGAGCGCAACTTCGTAGGTCGGATTCGTGAAAACCGACAGATCGAGCGGCCGGGCCGGTGCGGTACCGATGATCCGGAACGGCTTGCCGTCGTTGGGGGTGCCGGTATCCGTGAAGGTGAGCACGTCGCCCACTTTCAGCGCAACACCGCCCACCAGCCGCGACAGCATCGTACTGCTGAGGGTAATGTATTTAGCCGCGTAGGGTTTCCGCAGCGTAGGGGCATCGATCCAGAATTTTGCCGTGTCCGTGAAGCTCTGACTGGCTACGTGCAGCATGAATCCGTCATCATCGTAGCTGCCGGCATCGCTCGTCGTGGGTACCTCTACCCCGTTTTCGAGTTTCTTGATGCCCAGCCGACGCGCTTCTTCGATCGCCGTACCGGCCGCGATGAGCGGACACTTGATTTCGAGCGTCTGATCACTGCTGATCAGGGGCGTCTGGTAGGTGCGCTCGGTGTTGAACTCCTCGGCTACCCCCGCTCCGGCGTCGGGGTATTTCTCGTAGCCAACGACAATCTGATTATGCAGCAGCGCTGTTTCCGGCTCCTCCCGATAGGCGAAAACAGTTTCCAGCTCCAGTATTTCCGTATCCCGGTAGAACCACTCGCCAGCTTCGACGCGCACCGTCGGGCTGTCCGTATCCATATCCTCGTAGAGAATCCCGGCCGCGTGATGTGCCCACAGGGTACCCATCAGGGTTTTGAGCGAAAAGGAAGGCGCTTTTTTCAGCCCACGCAGTAAGGCGCCCGTCGTCAGGGCGTACTCGCTGGCCGGGCCGGGCTGCCCGTTCTGGGTGCTGGCTCCTTCGATCAGCGACCCAACGACCCGGCCGGTTTTGCTGGCTCCTGCGGTCAGGTTGCCCGCGACGACCCCAACGACATGCTTCAGCACGTCGGGCATCATGTAGGTACCGGCCCGGCTGGCGGTGGCCCGGGTGCGTCGATCAATCGCTATCCGCAGGTTCGCCATGGTCACTGTGAAGTCGATCCGCTTGACGGGATTCGCCATGAAACAGGGTATTTCGCAGAAAACGAACAGCTGCGCCCCCTGAGGCAGATCGAGTGAACCCCGGTAGGATGCCGTCAAACTGTGCTCGACGCTGTTAACAAACCCGTTGCCGTTTTTGGGCGCGGCCAGACTGATTCGCTGATCGGCTTTGCCGGGTACCCGAACGAGCAGCACAGGTAGAAATGTCAGCCGTGCGAATTTGGCTTTGGGGGCCAACAGCCCGCCCGATTTGGTCAGGCTCACATTCACCCGAAACAGCCAGTCGATTTCGATCAGGTACGTACCCGCCGTTTCGCAAGTCAATAAAGCCAAAGGGGGCGAAATGGCGTTGGAAAAAATACCGCCTGCATATGGGGTAACGCCCGCCAACTCGTCCAGCGATACAACCCCATCGGTTCGGGGTGGGGTGATGCTGATTTTTGCCGGGTCGGGTAGCATGTCAGGTAGAACGTAAAACACCCCACCCAAACCTGCGTTTTCGAATGTTTCCGTTTCGACGTATTTGCCTTGCTTACTGAACTCGGCTTTTTCCCTCAGGGTCATACCAGCCAGATTAACATCTGAGCCGGTTGGGGGTACTATGGCCTTGTTGTCGAGGGTGAGGGTAGCGTCAACCGAGACGGGTGTTTCCCAGCGATTCTTGACTAATTCAGCAATGCCTCCAACAATAATAGACGCCGACACTTTGCCTGCTTCAATTACTATAGTCGCAAAATCAATTTTTCCCTGAAAATCAATTTCTTCCTGGCCAGCGGCCGGGCCGAACTTATGCACAACCTGAAATTTCACCTCGGCATCAGTTCCGTAGGTGTAGTACTGCTGACTTAAGATGGCGTGCGCGTGCTCACAGTAGAACTCCAGCTTCAGATCGCCCTCGGAGTATGAAGCCACAAAGCCATGAAACTGCTCGTCAACAGAGCCAACCAAAAGGCACCCTGACCAAAGCACAGGCTCGCGGATCTGCGGGTTGATTACAAATGGCTCATCGATACCTACGGCCTGAATAGCCGTTTTCAGGCGAAAGATAGTACGCTCCATTGGACGGCGGTAAATGGGTTGGGGCCGCACCGTCCGGTAGTGGGCGTAAGATGAGGGCTAAATTACGTTCTATTTCCTATTTTTACGCTAATCCTCACTACCGGACGGTGCGGTTCTCTAACCCATTAGCAATACCGTCCATGAATCCAATCTTATTCGAAGAACTCGTCGATAAGTCGGGTTACCTGCGTTCTATTGAGCAGCTGGAAGCCGCCAATGCCAAATTTGCCGATGCCGCGGTGATTCAGAATGAGCGCATTAGAAAGAGCCAGGCTGAACTAATCGCCGAGCTGACCAAACAGCGCGATATCGTCGTTCAACTTAACAACGTCCAACGCGGGGCGGGTAGTGAACTCAGCGGCCTGAAAGACGACGTTACGGGCCTGACGACAGCCTACCGGCAGAGCAACGAGCAGCTGAAACGGAATGAGCAGTTTCTGCAAAACAACAGTCAGGTCGTTGATCAGATGCAGAAGCGGCTGGCCACGTTATCGGCTGAGTACGCCAAGCTCGATCTATCCCAGAAAGCGGACCTCAAGCGCAAAAAGGAGATCGAGCGCGAACTGACCCAAACCACCCGGGCCTATAATTCCCTGATACGGGTTACCAATACTGCCAGCAAAGCCACCGATACGGCTGAGCGCTCCTATGATCGGTTGTCAAAACAGACCAACCAACTGCGGGCTCAGCTGCGGGCCATGCCTGGGGCTTTCGATGCCGAAACGGGAGCCATCAACCGCAACAACCGGGCGGCTGTCGAGCTGCAGAAGCAGATCGAGAAGAACAGCAAGGCGCTGTTAGCCGCCGATCGGGCCATGGGGACCAGCACCCGTAACGTGGGAAATTACGGGTCTGTAGTGAAAGACGTAGCCGGGCAGCTGGTTGGCTTTTCGTCGGCGGCCGGTGCGGTGGTTCTGGTGCTGCGGGGCATACAGGCCGGTCTGGGCATCGTTCAGGATATGGAGCGGCTGAACGCCGGGCTTCGTGCCTCTAGCCGGGATTCGGCCGACTTCGCCCGATCGCAACAGTTCCTGCTGGGCCTGGCTGACAAACTGGGAGTTGAGTACGATACGCTGGTCGGCACCTATAAGAGCCTGAAAGCCGCGACGAAAGACACGAATATGGAGGGTAAGGCCACCGAAAATGTGTTCCGGGCTGTCGTTACGGCTGGGGCAAAACTGGGCCTGACCAACGAGGAGGTAGAGGGCACGCTGCGCGCCTTAGAGCAGATGATCAGCAAGGGTAAGGTATCGGCGGAAGAGTTGCGCGGCCAGCTGGGCGAGCGTCTTCCAGGTGCCTTGCGCCTGATGTCGGAAGCCCTGGGCGTCAGCACATCCAAGCTGGACGACATGATGAAAAACGGCGAGCTGATCGCTACCGAGGTGTTGCCCAAATTTGCGGCTCAGCTTGGTAAGACCTACTCGCTCGAAAACAACCAGCGTATCGAGACGATGGCCGCTAATACGGCCCGCGTGAAAAATGAAACGGTGTTGCTGGTCGATCAAATAAACAACAGCACAGGGGTAAACAAATTTTTCTCGGCCTTGTCGGGTGGGTTTGCGGGGGCGCTGCGTAACCTGCGGTTGTTCGTCAGGGATGGTTCGTGGACGGAGTTCATTACCTTCTTCGGTCCTAATTCGCTGTCGGCCCGCACGGCGCGATCTATAGCTAAAGACGATGCTGTCGCCAAATTCAGTCAGATGGACCCCAAGCAACGAGCCGCGGAGCTGAAACGGCTGCGGGCGCTGGAGGATCAGCAGACCAAAGCCGGTTCCGATGACCGGTACCAGACCCGGGAGATTCGTCGAAAGCTACAGGATGAAGAGCTGAAGATGACCGTCGCCGGTATTCAGGAAAAACGGCGCAATGAGCTGATTGCCGAGAAGGATGCCGTCGAGAAAAACGAGAAGGACCTGACCCGCTTCCAAAAGCAGGCTGTTCGGAAGCGGACGGCGGAGCTGATTGCGCTCGAAAAGCAGTTGGCCGGTGACCCTCAAAACGAAGTACTAGCCGAGAAATTAAAGGTCTATACAAGACTCGATAAAGAGCAGAAAACGAAGGATAAGGAAGTCGCCGACCGGCTGAAGCTGGATAAGCCCGCCAAAGATGATCTGTCCGTACTGGAGCAGCTCGACAAGCAAATCAAATCCATCGAAGAGACCCTGCAAAAACAGGCCATGCAGGATCTGAAGGCCGGGCGCCTGATCGACGTCGACCCCAAACTCACGGCGAAGGTCACGGAGCTGAAAAAACAGTACGAAGCCATCAAGGCCATGCAGGAAGCGATCGAAAAAGGCACCTACAATACCAAGGTGACCTACGATGCCCAGCCGCTGGCCAGTATCGACGATGCTACGGCTTACACGGGTACCCGAGTCGGGCGTAATAAGTCGGCCGAGCTGTCGCCTGAGCAGATCAAAGCCAAAGCCGCCAAAACGCTGGCCGCCCAGACCGACACGCTGCAAAAGCAGATGTACATCATTCAGGAGTACGCTGGCAAACGGGAAAAATTAGAGTTCGACCTGGCTGGTGATCTGTATTCGGTTCGTGAATCGGACAAAAACCAGCTGCGTAGCCTCCTCGAGGAGCAACAGGAGGCTGAGCGGGCCGGGCAGAAAGAGCGGGTGCAGCTGATCGAGGAAGAGATTCGCCGGAAGAAGGAACTCTACAAAGAGGATATGCAGGCCCGGCGTGAGGTCGTTGAGAAATCAATTGAAATTGGCACGACGCTGGTGAACGGGTTATTCGAGATTGAACAGCAGAAGAATCAAAACCGTATCGCCGACCTGGAAAAGCAGAAGGAGTACGAATTAAGCGTAGCAGGTGACAATGCTGGGGCTAAAGAGGCTATAGAAAGAAAGTATGACGAAAAGCGAAAGGCCATACAACGCAAGCAGGATGTGCAGGCTAGGGCTCAGGCGCTCTTTAACGTCGCCTTGTCTACTATTCAGGGTGTGGCCAAAGCATACGCTATGGGGCCGGTGGGCATCCCGCTTGCTGTAGCTATGGGAGTTTTAGGCGCTGTTCAGGCCGGATTAATACTCGCAAAACCAATGCCAGCCTACAAAGACGGCCGTGGGGCTGGTGACACCTACGAAGGGCCAGCACTAGCCGGTGAAGCCGGGAAAGAGTTGCTGGTACGCGACAATAAGGCTTCGCTGATCGATAAGCCCTCTATTGTTGATGTCAAAAAGGGAGATATTATCTACCCAAATCACATCACAGAACGGCTTTTGCGGGGCGAGTACAGGGAAGGCAGTCAAATCATGGAACGCAACCGGGTGGCAGGTCAGACGGCCACGCAGCTGTCGCAGGGTCGCGACCAGTACCAAGCCTATTTAATGAGTAAGGCTTTCGGCTATGGTGGACCTTCGGCCAGTGCCATCGGAAAGGCCGTAGGGGATGCTATCGCCAAACACCCCAAGTTCCACCTGAGCTTTGATAAGAACGGGTTTAATGTAAGCCAGCACGACGCCAACACCCGAATTATTCAACAACGCAACAAACACCAGCTGGGCAAGTAGCTACTTCCCGGCGACTTTACTATACGGTTGTTTCAATTTGATAACATAGCCGTTTCTTTGCTGTAAACTTTATAAAAACAGTATGAGATTTATAGCTACAGTAATTTTTGTTGCTGTCCTTGGTAACGCTTATGGACAGGCCAGCCTTTACGGGAAGAAGCAGGAGGGGCCGCTAACGTTGGAGGGTGGTAAGCAGGTGTCCGTTGGCGATACAATTCACTTTGGTAGGGGCACCATGCCGGGCGGAGACTTCAAATACATTCAAACTCCGGCTAATGCCATTGTTGGACTAGCGGAAAGCTCGTTACCTCACCAGTGGGGCGGGCGGTTCGCCATAGTCAATGCGATACGTACGAATGAAACCAAGCGGTTTGGCAAAAAAACATACGTTGTTGTCAGTGCGGGGCGAAACGCAATGATTGAGATTGAACCAGCTATAGAGGTCGGAGAGGTTGTTGCAATTAACAGCCAGTCAGTTAAGACAAAAAATGCAACAAATAGCAGTTCTACGGTATCCGTGGCCGATGAGTTAATTAAGCTGAAACAGTTGCTTGATGCGGGCGCGATCTCTCAGGGGGAATATGATCAGCAAAAGAAGAAGCTACTTAACCCGTAGCACAACAAAAGCCCGGTCGCTACTGGCCGGGCTTTTGTTATTTGTCGTCATAATGACCTTTGCAAGAGGCTATATATACGGCACTGTCGTCAACTTTGTAAATAAAACGGTGGCCAGTTTCTAACCTACGCGACCAATACGTCTTATAAATGCCGTGCTTTAATGGTTCGGGCTTGCCTTTACCGTCAAAAGGCGTTCGCGCACACTCTTCGGCAAATTCAGCAATCTTTTGGGCAATCTTCGGGTTCTCAGTCATCCATGACTGCAAATCACCAAGCGCCTTCAAGCTGAACGTAATGTCCCGCTTTACACTACGCTGGGACTTCATTAACAAATTGCTGTAACTGCTCTACTGAAAACGTTTTGCCGCGTCCCTCCGCAAAGTCGCACTCAGCCTGCGAAATGACGTCAGTCAACGTTTCGGTACGGGCTACCTCGTAGCGAGTTACACCTAGCCGCTTTGCTAGTTGCGTTATAGCTTTTGCCACACGCGGATTGGTTACAATGTGGATGCTTGTCATAGTTTAGTATCTGTCTAGGCACTTACGGCACTATTGCCTCGCCCTTTTTTGTAAAAGAGCTTGACATTTTACGCTCAAATAACGTAAAACTTGTTGTTTAGGTTGTTATTTACTTGTGTTTTTTCTTGTAAATATATTTGTGAATTAGCTGTACACCTATCCCACCCCCTCCACAATGCCTTTAATGCGCCTAAAATGACCGTTTAGTCATTTAACACATAGTAACATGCGATATATTTCAGGTTATGCCCTATATTTACATCAAACAACCGAAAGTATGCCAACCATTACTGAGACGACAGGGAAACTTATAAGAGAAGCTCGAAAGGCAGCAGGGCTAACTCAGAAAGAATTAGGGGAAAAAATGGGAGTCTCTGAATCAACGGTTAATAAGTACGAAGCCGGGAAGCAAAATTTGTCGATTGAGACAGTAGAGCGCATTGCCAAGGCCCTGGGGGCCGAACTTGAAATTTATTTCAAGAAATAGTGTTTTTATTTACCCTTGCACTTGGAATATAT
The DNA here is from genome assembly GCF_004138325.1 of Spirosoma sordidisoli. GTDB lineage: Bacteria > Bacteroidota > Bacteroidia > Cytophagales > Spirosomataceae > Spirosoma > Spirosoma sordidisoli. The sequence continues at coordinate 303,186 of NZ_SBLB01000001.1, forward strand.
ACCAAGCTTACGTACCTTTGATTTGTCAATGAGGGACGAAAACAGCGACACAGTACCCTAACCCGGTTGCCTCGCTCAACGGTAGAACCCGAAACGACAAAGAAATACCCCCAACGCTATCAGTTTGGCGACGGAAGCGAAGGGGGCAAGTAAACCAAACCTATCAGATTTATGTCTACGGAACAAAAGTACGTGGGTAAGGGCGATAATGCCCCATCTATTCCACAAACGGCCCCCAGCGCGGCCCAATGGCCCAAACCGACCTGGCACGCGCTCTATCTGGCTCAACTGGTAGCCGACGGCTCATTGAGCGAAGACGACCGCAATTGGTCTGAAATCATCCCTATTCCTGACGAGAGTATGCAGGCGGGCGGGCCGTTAAACTTCGGCGGCTCGGTCGTCTCGCTCATGCTTGACCCCACCGAATACCACAGCACAACGGGCGTTGTTCTGATTCAGCTACGAGCCACCCCCGCCACCTACATCATTGGCCGGGTACGTTCAGCCAACAAGGTAGGTATGGTTATCAGCCGCGACAATCCGGCATGGCCTACCCGCGCTATTCGCTACGGCGAAGTCGTCAACATGTACAAGGGTCTCTTCGTAACCAACGCCCCCGTACTGTGATGAATGAGCTAATTCGTATCACTACCGACGCTCCCTGAGCGTCGGTAGTATCGGCCCGTGACCTGTACAGTTTTCTGGAAGTAAAGAGTCGCTTCAATGACTGGATAAAAAACCGGATCATCAAGTACGGCTTCATTGAAGATACCGACTATGTAACGCTTACTAAAACTTTAGTAAGCGGGGGTGTTGAAACTGACTACGCCCTGACGCTCGACATGGCCAAAGAGCTGTCGATGGTCGAGCGAAACGCGAAAGGCAAAGAGGCCCGGCAATACTTCATCGAAGCCGAAAAGATAGCCCGGCAACTGATTGAACAGCAAGCCCCGGCCCCCGCCCTGAGTAACGAACAGTTGATTCTACAACTCATGGCCGGGCAACAGGAAATCTTAAGCCAGTTGCGGGCCGACATTGAAAGTATCAAAGCGGGCCAACGACCGCCCGCCCGCGTACTACCGGGCTTGCCGGGCCGTCAGCTATCCCTGCCGGGCGTATCTGCCAGACGGAGGCCCGAAAACTTCCGATCAATGATTAGCCGGAAAGTGGCCGACTACTCGGCTACCTGCGGGGCTACTACTCAGCAAACCTACAACTACCTGTATAAGCGGCTTTACCATATCTACGGTATAGATGTGTACCAACTGTTTCGAGGTGAACGCGAAAGCATCTTGGATGCGTTGGAAAAATACGGCCATTTGGAGCGGCTATATGGGCTAATCATGGCAGAACTCAATATTCCAGACGATTTATAACTATATACTACATGAAGCGAATCTCTTATGAAAATCGGCGTGGGCCTGTATTGAATCCCAAACTAAGCCCCAAACACAAGCCCGTTCAGATCGATCAGGAAAAGCAGGAGAAAAAGCAGGAGGCAATCAGTCGTGTAGTTCAGCACTGTCAAATTCGAAGCCAGAAGCAGGAACAAAAACAACTACCCAAACCCTCCAAGAAAATGTTGTCTCCAAAGAAATCGTCTTGGCGAAAATATAGGTCAACAGTTTGGGCGTTAACCTATGAGCAGCCACTGAGCAACTTGCCCTTTTACATGCTCAGGCATTTTAAAGGATTTCATCTTGACCATATAGTTAGCATTTCGGATGGCCATAAACATTCTATACCGACCGAATGGATAGCTGACCTAACTAATCTACGAATGATTCCGGCTAACGAAAACATGCTCAAAGGTCGATTGTCAGACCCAGTTGCACTTAATAAAATGTTGCGCAGATTATCAGAGTAGGTTTTTCTCAAAACTCTTGCATTTTTCTAACAGCGGTTGACAATCGCATACTCGTTATCCCACAGCTCGAAGCTCGATTTATGCAGGCCACCCCCAAATTCTTCGGCGGTATAGCCTGTTTTTAGAGAAACAGGCTTTCCGTTGACCAATAAATTGCGGTGTGCAAGCATCGTAGTGTATCCCTCCTCACCAAACGCATCGGTCGGAACGGCAACAAAAGGGATATACTTATGAGTCTTGATTAGCGGAATTAATTTTACCCCCGTAGTCACTTCCTCATATTCTTCCTTTTGCGTCTCGGCCATAATCTGGCCGACCTGGCATTTCAGCCGTAACTTATTGACCACCACTTCGAGGGCAGGCAGTTCGTAATCGATCAGGCCGAGCGGGCGGCTGTTGCGGTATTCGAACACGGCCGACAGCTTATCATAGCCGGATTTTAGCAGCCATACCCGGTTGGAGTACACATACCCGCTCCCGCTGTTGATCCGCAGGCGATAATAGCCGTTCGCCGGTAATCCGGTCGGCGGTATCGTCAGGTTGATCTCGGCCACCGTCGACAGATAGGCGTTGTGGATGGCCACGGTACCAATACCGGCCTTGGCCACCGCCAGCGTATCAGCGCGGACCAGATCCACGCCCCCCGACAGCGCCGGGTCATCCAGAAAGCCAAGCAGGCACGTGTAAGTTTCGTCAGGTGCCAGGATGACCGACGCGGCCCCGATCTGGAACGTTTGCTGCATGGGCAGGCCGAGCAGGTGCGAAGCCTCGGGCGGGGTTGTGCCGAAGCTCAGGAACGAATATCTATTCAACAGGCTCATGTTGGGGCTGGGGTTGCTGTGCTTTATACTTCTTTTCGAGGGCGTCTACATACTGCCAGAAATCGAGCGAGGGCGTCTGATCAGTTACCGGCAGGTGCTCCAGCTGGAGCGCAATTTTGTTGCCTACGTAATTACTCCGGATCCGCTCCCAGTCGTTGTTTTTGCCGACGAACCGGGGCGGCTTGAGGCTTTGCTGAATCTCGTACACCAAACTCTTCCGTTGATCAGCCAGGGCGGGGTTGTCGGGATCGATCACCTCGTCGATCTGCAGCAACAGCAGCCGTTGCAGCCTGGCCACGTGCTCCGCTTCGCCGTCGGGGAACCGCTCCGGATAGGCCCGGTTCAGTTCCCCGTAGACTTTTTTCGCAACTCAGCCCACCACGACTGCAACAGCGTCTCGTTCAGCCCGCGGCTGGCCAGCTCCCTCGATAGCTGCTCCACCCCTTCCGGCGTGTAGTCGGTCCAGGCCTGTCCGTCGATCGACTCGACCAGACAGCAAAAAGCCAGCTGGGCCGGGCTTTGCTGCTTTTCGAGCAGGTTGGCAAACAGGAAGCGGGTGTTGTTGATCGCGTTCATCTGGGCGTCCTGATCATCCGAGCCAATCAGACCAATCATCGTCTCGAAATGGCGGTCGATATCGTTCATGTTCGAGCCGATGCCACTAGCGACCAGGGCGTAGTAGTCGTGTTCGGTACGCCTTGATTCGGGCAGGGTGCGGGGGCTGTCATGAGCCAGCAACACGCAGCCCGACGGCAGGGTGAACTCTTTCATGTGTTGAGATATGAAATAAATGGCACGTGACCAATAGAAAGTGCCAGCTGAACTAACTGTCCTATTGTATACTCGCGTTTGTTATACTCGCGAAGAACCTGCAGTAGTCTCTGCCTATTTGCAAGCCAAATTGGGGAAGGAGTATATTCTATTGGGGTTTGCCAAAACTTTCGGCAACTAAGAAAAAGAAAACTAGCCATAAGCGTTTAGTTTATGATTTTATTGAGCCAAACCTGTAGGGGTATGGCTGCCAGGGGCACAAATACATAGATGCTGCACGGTATCAGCTGAAGAAGGGCGAAAACCGCGAAGCCGATCCAGAACCCCCGGCAGAGTAGGCACGGCTGAGCAGGCCAGTACTTACACCAGAACCCGTGGGTGTTCATGTAATCGTCGATCTCCCACTTTTCGGCGAGCATCACGCCGGTAGTGCCACATAGGGCGGTGATGAGCAGGGCTAGTAACATAGATCAGCGTAGTGGACAATGCCGGATGACAAAGGCGACTCATTGCCTGTAGGGGTCATTGTTTGCAAGAAAACCCATAAGGGTTGACTACCCCCGGCGCATGACAATGTGACTGCCATACAACAGCCTTGGAGCAATCCCTCAGACACGAATAGATTCATCGGACGGCGGTAAATGGATGAGGGCCGCACCGTCCGGTAGTGGGCGTAAGGAGAGGGCTAAATTACGCTTTATTTCCTATTTTTACGACACCCCTCACTACCGGACGGTGCGGTTCTCTAACCCATTAGCATTACCGTCCATGAATCCAATCCTATTTGAAGACCTTGTTGATGTTCAGTCCTTCCAGAAGGCGCTGAATAGCCTTGAATCAGCTAATGCCCGCTGGGCCGACGCTGCGGTACTCCAAAACGAGCGCATCAAAAAGAGCCAGGCCGAACTGAACGCCGAGTTGACCAAACAGCGGAACCTCATCGCGCAACTCAACAATAAGCAACAGGGCGCTGTCGAGACCGTAACCGGACTGAAAGACGACGTTGCTGGCCTGACAACGGCCTATCGGCAGAACAACGACCAACTCAAACGTAACGAGCAGTTCCTGCAGAACAACAACAAGGTTGTTGATCAGATGCAGAAGCGCCTGGCCACGTTGTCGGCCGAGTACGCCAAGCTCGATTTGTCCCAGAAGGCCGATGTCAAGCGCAAAAAGGAGATCGAGCGGGAACTGACCCAGACCACCCGGGCGTACAACTCCCTGATTCGCGTTACCAACACCGCCACCAAAGCCACAGAATCGGCGGAGCGTTCGTATGATCGCCTTAATCAAGAGACCAAGCAACTGCGGGCTCAGCTGCGGGCGTTGGATAATGTATTTGAGACGAATACACTAAAAATCAATAACAATAATAAGGCTGCGGCCGAGCTGTTGGCACGTATTCAAGCGAATGATCGGGCACTTCGGCAGCTGGATGCTCAGATGGGTATTCAAACCCGCAGTTCGAGTAATTACGGGACGTCGTTGAAAAATGTAGCCTCCAATGCACTACTAACAGCGGGTAGCCTGATTGGTATTACTTCGGCGCTGGATGCAGTGCAGATGGGGCTGGGCATCATTGCAGACATGGAGCGCGTTAATTCGGCACTCAAAGCTGTATCTAAAGACTCTGCCGATTTTCAGCAAACCCAAAAATTTCTCCTAACAACGGCCAACGATCTGGGTCTGCGGTATGATGTGCTGGCAAAATCCTACAAGGGACTAAAGGCAGCGACAAACAACACCGCCTTAGAGGGTAAGGCCACGCAGCAAATATTTTCCGGACTCGTACGGTCGGGGGCGGCTCTAAAACTATCTAATGAGGAGATAGAGGGCGCAATAAAGGCTGTAGAGCAGATGATGTCCAAAGGCAAAGTGACTGCGGAGGAGCTTCGCGGCCAGCTGGCGGAACGTCTACCCGGCGCTATGCGACTACTGGCCGAAGCTACGGGCCTTTCTGAAGTCGAGTTAAACAAAATGATGGAGAAGGGGGAGCTACTGGCTGTTAATGTCCTTCCTCAGCTAGCGGATCAGCTGGATAAGACTTACGGCAAAGATGCGCAGAACAATTTGGCGTCTATGGCGGGCGGCTGGAATGTGCTCACAAATGAAGTACATCTATTCCTGGCTGCACTTAACGATGACGGGGCTATCGACCGAACAGCTACCAATATTACTGGTATGATTGCCGATACGCTGCGGGGTATGCGGGCTGCGGTGCGGTCGTCGGACTGGAAAACGTTTTTTGGTGCCTTGGCTAGCTATACCGGCATGGGTATGGTCATTCCCGGCATTGGCGACGAAGCCGTAAAGCAAGTAGGTCGCAATTCGCGCAATGAAAAAGTAGTCAATCAGTATCAGTCTATGTCTATAGATCAGCGTAAGGCTCGTCGTGAGATTACGCAGGATGCCATTGCCCGCGACGAAAATCTACTTAATACAACGTATAAGGATTCTATTTTCGGCGGTAACAAATCCAAAGTAGAGGATCGGATTAAGGAGAATAAACAGCTTCTGGAAAAGCTGAACAAGGCAGAAAAAGACGTCCGTCGTCAGCAGCGTAAGGATAATGAGCAGGAGGAAATCAATGCACAGCGCAAGGCAGCGACCAATAAGGCGGCTGAAGCGGAGCGGCAGGCCAAAGAAGCAAAAGCCCGCGCTGCTGCGCGAACAAAGGCCGAAGTTGAGGCTGATCGTCAGTTGAGCGAATCTCTGTCAGTTAGCAAGGCTAATACAGGTAATCAGCTAGCGGGGCTTTCCAATGACAAGCAGGATGGGTTGCTTTCGGAGCAGGATTTCATTGAGCAGCGGCAGAAAATCACCCTCGCCGGTATCGCCGAACGGCAGGGTTTGCTCATAAAGGCGGGCAAGAAAGAAACCGACGATTACAAAAAGCTGCTGGCCGAAAAGTTGGAAGCCGAAACGCAGTACAAACGTGACCTGCTCAAAATACGACTTGCCGACAGCAGACAGAGCACCGCCAACGCATTAGGGCAATTGTCGGCAGACAAAGAAGATGGTACTGTATCGGAGGCTGAGTTTGTAGAGCGCCGGAATGCTATAACCGTCGGCGGTATACAGGACCGGCAGCGTATTCTGGAAGAGGCTGGCTTGCAGGAAAGTAAACTGTATCGTGATGCCGAATCGGAGATTCTGGACGCCAGCGCCGATTATTATAAAGATAGGCTTAAGATCGCAAAGGCGGGGTGGAAGGCTGAGTTAGCCGAATTAAACGATGCATTCAAAGAGATTGATGGCGAAACGGCAGCGAACTATCAAGACCAGTTGGTGGAGCTGCAACGCTTCTACGATAAAAGGCGCGCAGAGGTTCAGAAGAATGTAAACAATGGGCGTATATCGGAGAGTGAAGGCAAGGCACAGTTGGCCGGTATAGACTTAGATCAGCTAAGGGATGAAATTACGGCTCTGGGCTTTTTCTACGAACAGGACCGGCAACTCAGCGAGCAGGCAACGGCTGAAAAAATAAACCACCTCGAGGAGTGGAAAGAAACCGGCATCAAGACTGCGGCTGAGATGTTGGAGGCTGACCGGCAGATTGCGGCCATCAAAAAAGCCCGGGAGGAAGAAGCCGCTAAAGACAAAAAGCGACTTGATAAAGAGGTAGCGGATAACGCGATAAGTCAATCCAAGCGCAAAACCGATAAGGAAATAGCGAATGATGAAAAGGTAGCTACGAAGCGGAAGCAGTTAACCGACTTTGCTTTACAGCTAACACAGGTAGTGGGCGACGGCCTTTTTGATGCAGAAAAGCAGCGTACCCAAAACAAGATTACGGCCCTTGAAAAACAAAAGGAGGCCGAGTTGCAGGCGGTTGGGGGCAACGAATCGGCGAAGGCTGCTATCGAAAGGAAGTACGATGAGCAGCGGAAAAGGCTGATGCGTCAGCAGGATATACAAACCCGTCAGAAAGCTATTTTTGATATAATCCTGGCAGCGGCCGTAAACATTGCCAAAAATCCGGCCCTCGCGCTGTTTACGGGCGGGCTTGCTCTGGCTCAGATTGCTATTGTCCAAAGCCAACCGCTCCCAGCTTACAAAGACGGCCGTGGGGCTGGTGACACGTACGAAGGCCCAGCGCTGGCCGGTGAAGCCGGGAAAGAGCTACTGGTACGCGACAACAAGGCGTCGTTGATTGATAAACCCTCTATTCTAAACGTCAAAAAGGGCGACATTATCTATCCCAATCACATCACAGAGCGGCTTTTACGGGGTGAGTACCGGGAAGGCAGCCAAATCATGGAACGTAGCCGTGTGGCAGGCCAAACGGTTGCGCAACTGTCGCAGGGTCGCGATGCGTACCAGGCGAAACTAATCGCATCAGCGTTCCATGCTGGCCCCACGGCCGGAGCCATCGGTAAAGCCGTAGGGGATGCTATAGCCAAGCACCCCAAATTTCACCTCACGTTCGACCGGAACGGGTTCAATGTGAGCCAGCATGACGCCAACACCCGAATTATTCAACAGCGCAACAAACACCAGTTGGGCAAGTGAGGCTGCCTAATAATTACCTCACAAACTTCTTAATGTGAGGTAATTATTAGCTTCCAAGAATCATACCGCCCATCTTCAAAAACGTTCTCTACACGAAAGTGGGCGGTATCTTTTCTATATTCCTTTCCAGTTCTTAAGGCTGTAGATAAACCAGCTGGCATTGGCTCCCCTATCAGATTAAACGTTTTACGGGCTGCACTTTCATACTTTGACAAGGCAGTAGACTTGCTACTCATATTGGGTATATTCACTTTTAACTTCAAAGTTTCAATGTGCCCTTCCGCTGGCGACTCCAAATATAAGGCCAGGTTATTGAGTATGCCACCTATACCTGGTGTACCAAATTCGTAAAAGTCTGATGCCGCTATCCAGCCAAAGCCTTCATCAAAACGCCACCGGCGTAAAGCACCAATACCCACAGCGCTCAGTTTCTGTCGGCAGTCATCTACGTTATTAAAGAGATCAATTTTGCGAGGTGGCGGCTCTGGAGCGGCTTCAATCTGAGAGAGAAGCGTAGAATCTTCAGCAGAATAACTCTTTGGCCGCTCGACTGTTGTCTGAGTTGGAGACGAGCAAGAAACGACGGTGCTTGAAGCTAAAATAGCCAAAATGAGCCTTAACATGATGTGGAATATTAATGATGTGTATTAAGTGTACGAATTTAAGCCGACGGTTAGCGATATGCCTACATCGGTTTGAGGGTGCTAACCTAATGCCCAAAAGCCAAAAAAGTACCTCTACAAATCAAATAAGTATATCATTACCTTTATGTATTATCGCCAATAGTGATTATTAAACGCTTTAGACAGTATGGGCAAATACATAAGTACAGAGGAGTTCTTAAGTAACGTAACCCTTCAGCTTGAGTTGCTGTACAAGATTGATAGCATATTAGAAAACCACATAGATAACCTGGATAGCCCTCCGACTAGATTGATTAATGAGTATAATAAATATTATGAGAATGGCGATATAACGAAAGAAGAGTACCAAGCGGCTATAGATATTTGGCTCGATCATTATCCACGACGTTAAAGCAGCCTTGACTGTAGAAGCAAGGAAAATACCTTTAACACAAGCAAATGACCGTTTAGTCATTTGACCATGTGACCCAAACCGGGCGGGCGGTCAAAACCTGTATATTTGTCACACACAATCAACCAGAGGTATGTCAGACATAACAGAGCAGGTAGGGGCACTTATTCGTGAGGCTCGAAAAGCGAAAGGATTAAGCCAAGAAGAATTGGCGAAGCTGATGGGGGTTACCAAGGCCGCAATCAGTGGATACGAAACGGGTAAACAGAACCTCACCGTAGGAACACTTTATAAAGTGTCTATTGCTTTAAACTTGCCGCTAAAAATCAGTTTAGGTTGAAATATATTTTTTGCCCTCTATGTATAGATATATCTGTACTTTTGCGTACCTTTGATTTGTCAATGAGGGACGAAAACAGCGACACAGTACCCTAACCCGGTTGCCTCGCTCAACGGTAGAACCCGAAACGACAAAAAAATACCCCCAACGCTATAAATCTTGCCGGATCGAGCGAAGGGGGCGAGTAAACCAAACCTATCAGATTTATGTCTACGGAACAAAAGTACGTGGGTAAGGGCAATAATGCCCCTTCTATTCCACAAACGGCCCCCAGCGCGGCCCAATGGCCCAAACCGACCTGGCACGCGCTTTATCTGGCTCAACTGGTAGCCGATGGCTCATTGAGCGAAGACGACCGCAACTGGTCTGAAATCATCCCCATTCCCGACGAAAGTATGCAGGCGGGCGGGCCGTTAAACTTTGGCGGCTCGGTCGTATCGCTCATGCTTGACCCCACCGAGTATCACAGTACTACGGGCGTTGTTCTCATTCAACTACGGGCCACCCCCGCCACCTACATTATTGGCCGGGTGCGTTCAGCCAACAAGGTAGGCATGGTTGTCAGCCGCGACAATCCGGCATGGCCTACCCGCGCTATTCGCTACAGCGAAGTCGTCAACATGTACAAGGCTCTTATCGTAACCAACGCCCCCGTACTGTGATGAATGAGCTAATTCGTATCACTGCCAACGAGCAAGGTTCGTTGGCAGTCGAGAGCCTGGATTTTGCGGCTGGCTTGGCAATTCAGCATAAGAACTTACTCGAAACGATTCGCACCCATCAGGAGGCTATCGAGAAGGACTTTGGAATAATCGCGTTTGAAACGCGAAAAGTCGAAGGGCGGGGCCGACCTGAAACGGTCGCCCTGCTGACCGAAGACCAAGCCCTGTTTGTGGGGACGCTGAGCCGTAACTCAAAGCGTGTTGTCGAGTTCAAGGCTGTTTTGATCAAATCGTTTGCAGAGGCTCGTAAGCAATATGAGCCTACCCCGGCCCCCGCCCTGAGTAATGAGCAGTTGATTCTACAACTCATGGCCGGGCAACAGGAAATCTTAAGCCAGTTGCGGGCCGACGTGGAGGCTATCAAGGCCGGGCAGTCACATCACCCCCCTACATCGCGCCGAATAGCCAAACAGCTACCCTTGCCGGGAATGCCCCCCGCCCGGCCTCAGCCTACGGCCTCCCTGCGGTCGATTATTCACCAACACGTCATCGAATACGCTGGCATCTGGAACACGACCACACAGGAAACTTATACCTACCTGTACCGGCGACTCTATGACGTATACGGTGTCAATAGCTACCGGCTGCAACGAGTAGGCAACGAGTCTATACTTGACGCCCTCGAACGGTACGGCCACTTAGACCGATTGTACGCGCTGTTAAAGGCTGAATTGATCATACCCGACGACCTGTAATTGAAATCCCCCTTTCTATATATGGCAAACCAACCTAAGTTACCTCATTACGTGGCTACGCTGGCCCTGCTCAACCGGCAATTAGCCGACTGGCAAAACCTGCTCGCTCAACTCCAAGAGTCCGACGCCCCCGCTGAGCAATGCGAGTACGCCCGCCGACAGATAGAGCGATTCAAAGCGGACCTAAAAGCCTTCGATAACTGATGGCAAACCAACGGAATCAGGGCGGCTCGACAACCGCCCTGATTAAACAGATTCGGCGGCTACCTCACTGCTTAGGAATCAACTTATGATATACGTTAGAACATACAGGTATAAACTTAAGCCCACCAAGGCCCAAGAGCTGCAATTTGAACAGTGGGTTGGAGCTTGCCGATTCGTCTATAACCTGTGCTTGGAATACCGTCAAGTTATGTGGCGATTCCACAAGCTATCTGTCTCAAAATCTGATTTAAAGAAAGAGATTGCCCAAATCGCCAAAGAAACACCGTGGTTACGAGCAATGAAGGCCCAGACAATACAGGCCGCGATTGATCGACTCGACAATGCTTTCATTAATTTTTACAAAGGCAAAAAGGGCTATCCCAAGTTCGCTAAGAAAGGGCGGTTTGCGTCTTTTGAGTATTGGCAAAACGTTCGGATTACACACGAATCCTCTTTGATTAAGCTTCCTAAGATTGGCTTTGTTAAGATGTTTTACAGCCGACCATGCCACGGAGTCATTAAGCAAGCCCAGATAAAGAAGTTTGTGGACGGATGGTACGTAACCGTAGTGGTAGAGGAAGAAATTGCCCCCCTCCCTCGAATTGAAAAAACAGTCGGCCTCGACTTAGGGCTAAAATCACTAATAACAAGCTCAGATGGACTAAAAATCAGCAACCCCAGACACCTGCACAAAAAAGAAAAGAAGCTTATTCGCTTACAGCGCAATGTGACCCGTAAAAAAAGGGGTAGCTGCAACCGAAAAAAGGCGGTACGCAAATTGGCATCTCAGTATCTGAAAGTAGCAAATGCACGAAAAGATTATCAGCAGAAGTTGACAACTCAATTAATTCGCGATAACCAAACGATAGTAGTTGAGGAGTTAAATGTAGTCGACTTGCTGAAAAATAATCATTTGGCGAAGTCGATTGGCGATGCGGGATGGGGCGAATTAGTGGCAATGCTAGAGTACAAGGCTAAGTGGTATGGCCGGAACCTGTACAAAGTTCCGGCGCATTACACCTCAAAAACATGCTCGTCTTGCGGCTTCATCAACCAAAGCCTAACGCTGGACATTAGACAGTGGCAATGTCCCTTATGCTTTACAGAGCATGACCGTGATATAAACGCGGCAATCAATATAAAAAACAGGGCGGAGGGACACTCCGTGTCAGCTTAAGAGATATACAACCTCATTAGAGGGGGTAGCTTAAGAAGGCCAAGGCTGAAAAGGGAGTCAGACACTTCCATCAGTAACATAGGTCATGCCAATGGACAATGCATTCCATCCGGAAGGCAGCGAAAGGGTGAGTTTGATAGCGTTCTTCGAGTCCCGACACGTCAAAGCCGGGATAGATTGCGGCCGGGCCGCTCACAGTCTGGTCTTTCGACCCCGAAACGGCCAGCACGCAGTACAATTCCCGCAGCTGCTGACGTACGTTCAGTTTGGCCAGCTCCAGGCTGTTGATGCTGGCCTTTTTGTAGTTGAGCCAGACGATAACCGACAGGGTGCGCGTGATCAGTTCACCGTCGTACTTCTCGTCATCGTGGGCGTACAGGCACGAAAACGCCGGTAGCGTGTCGTTCGGGTAGGCGCGGTAGTACTCGCTGGTTTGGCCCCGGCGAATCCAGGGCTCCAGTTTGCCTTTTACCGTTTGCGGTTTGACGCGGCCGAGCGAGTTACTCCCCAGCCAGCTGATGGTGGTGGCGAGTTGGTCCTGTATGGTTTGCAGCACCTCGTCGAGCGCAACGTTTGATTCGGGCAGGGTAGCCGGTGGCTTCAGGTTCATCGGATGAGCAGTTGTAGTTTATGAATGATCTGGGGGCGAAAGAAAGCCACCAGCCGAGCGGTTGATTCAGTCGTCAGGCCCACAATACGATCGCTATACTTGGCCATCAGTTCGGCCGTTTTTGGGTCCGTGGCATCGATCAGAAACGAGTCGGCGAACACCTGCGTATAGATCGAGCCGTAGAAATCGCCTTTGTCCTTCAGGGTCACCCGGTCGCTGGGCTGCCCTTTTGCGTCTTTCAGGGTTACGGTTACGTCGGTATAGTCAGGCGTAATCGGCCGGCCATCGTCGAGCAGGCCCGCGTGCAGCTGCTCACGGTTGAGGTCGGCAATGAACTCCTCGTTCTCTTCCACCACCTCCCGAATAGCCTGGTAGATGGTTTCGACCGTCAGACGGCGAAAGGGAGCCACGAAGGCCGTACGCAGATCGAGGGTTCGGTTTGCCATTAGTCATACATATTTTCAAACCGAATACCCCGGCGAGGGGCTTCCGCCTTCATACACGGCGAAACGCGCTGCATGACCTTCTTCAGATCAGCCAAGAGCCGGTCTTTTTCCCCGCGCAGGCCGATATCGTATTTGGCGCTGTTCTGCCCATTCAGGGCCACGTAGGCTTCGTTGCGGAACTGAGCCGCCAGCCCGTTCACCCGGTCGCTGGTACTGATCTCCTCCAGCACGTCGCAGGCTATGACGTACAGCAGGGCATGCGTCAACATCTCCTTGTTCTGAATCAGCGTAGCCGTCACGCTGCACCGGGCTTCGATGATCAGGTTCAGCCCCCAGGTCTGGCGCGTGACGTCGTTCTCGTCTTCCTCGTTCCAGGTCATTACGCCCGGTTCATCGGCATTCTCTACGTAGACAGGCCGGATGTCGACAAGGCGTTGTCGGCCCTGAGCCAACGCGTAATCACTGCCGAGGCAGCTCGAACAACCGGCCGGCGAAAAGCCCCGCTCGGCGCCAACCGCCTGCACCCCGATCGGCAGATCCGCTTCGAAGTAGCCAATCAGGTAATACCCGTCATTGAGCGAGGTCAGTACCGTTCCACCATCGTTCCAGATGCTGCGGCCGGAGCTGTTGCCCGTCAGGCCGATGGCGGCTACCGGTTCGGGTGACGATGAGTGAAACACGTAGATCGGCAGGCCAGCCAGCGGGCCGGTTACCTGCAGGGCAGCCCGTAGCATCATCAGGGCGATATCGTCGGCCACCGATACCCGTAAGGCGAGGAACCGGTTGGATTTGGTCAGCTTGCCCGCCAGATTGCCTTCTTTGTTGTAGAGGGGCTGGCGTTCGAGAACCGGCTGGGCGGGTGGTGCACTGGCCAACGACATCGCCAGTTTGCGGATGGCTCCCCGCTCGATCCGCCCGTACCAGGCCGACAAAGGCGTCGTTTCCTGCCAGTAGTCCGTATCGGTCAGCGGTTGCCCTGTGTTTGCGGACCTGACACTTTGGTACAGGGTGCCGCTGTCACTGACCAGATCGTGCTGCTTATACGTTTTGTTGGCCTCGTAACTCAGGGCAACGAAGTCGACCACGTTTGGACCCAGCGCAGCCAGGATATCGGGCCGCAGGAGCTTGTGGGCATCGGACAGGAACAGTTGCGGGTCCGCGTGCTGACTCCCCACCAGATCGGCCCCAGACTGAAAGCCCGAGTACAGCCCGACGACGCCGGTTAATTCATTTGTGAGTTTTACAGTATCGAGCATATCAGAAAGCAAAAAAATCCCCCCTCTGAATCAGAGAGGGGATTGACCGAATACAACCTAAACTAGCTACACAACTATGCCGCAATCGCAGCAATGTCGAAGCGTTTGATCGGTGACTCACCGGCAACGCTCGTGAAGTCGCAGGCAAACGTAAAGTCGGCCGAAAACTTCGTCTTGTACAAAATCGTCTCGTCTACGCAGGTATGCTCCTGCAGTACGCCCCAATCCCAATCGTTGAAAACCTCATCGGGCGTCTGACCCCATAGTTTCACTTCCGTGACGTCCTTGAAGCGCTCCCACTGGGTGAAATCCTCCGGCGAACCGATCACCGGCTTATCGCGGTACACGCCGTCGATGATGTTCACCACTCCCACGCTACCAATTGGAGCGATGTAGTGCACCGGCAGAGCCGAGCCAACCGCCAGCCGGTTCGAGTGATCAGACTCCACAATCTGAGCACCGGCCATCAGCTTATCGGTAGCCAGCACGTTACCGCCACCGGGCGCACCCAGCAGGTTGGTATCGGCCATAGCCACCGTGTTGTGCAGATCGAAGTAGGGCCCCTGAATGTCCATCTGCTCCATGATGGTTTGCAGGAAGCTGTAGAACTTCAGCGACGTCGGCAGCTCATAAGCGCCCGCTTTGCCTTTGAACAGGGGGCTGGCGTTGGGTCCGTTGGCCGGATCGACCACCATCGTGGTGTCCTTGTTGGCATCAATGAACGCAGCCGCCATTTCGTCGAGCTTCGTGTACACGGCCTTTTTGGCCATCGTGTAGCGGTGCCGCAGCGCCTGCTCCATCAGTACGTAGTTGTTCTCGTAGTCCGACGGATTGATACAGATGTCAATCGCCAG
This sequence comes from Spirosoma sordidisoli, assembly GCF_004138325.1. GTDB lineage: Bacteria > Bacteroidota > Bacteroidia > Cytophagales > Spirosomataceae > Spirosoma > Spirosoma sordidisoli. The sequence continues at coordinate 318,496 of NZ_SBLB01000001.1, forward strand.
GTGCGTACGAGTGAGTGCCTTCAACCGGGTACCGATATCCTGACAGTTGATATCGCACGAACGTACGGTCAGAACCGTGTGGTTGTACTTATCGAAAATCGGGATCTTAATGGTACGGGTAAAGGGCTGTTTGCGGATCAGCTCGATCAGCGCAGCCCCGAACAAGGCGTTCGCGTTGCGGTAGAGGGTGTTGATGGCGCCGTAGTGGCTCATCCGACCCTCCAGCTTCCCAAATTGCCCGGAGTTGATACTGGCGATCAGCTCGGGTAACGTCATGTTGGTAATTGCCATAGTGGTAATACAGACGGGTTAAAAAATGAACTGGTAAGCCTTGCAATCCGTCCGGTAGATGGCAATGCGGGTAATGACTACTTTTTAAGTTCTGCCTCCTTCTCGGCGACGAACTTCTTCCAATCGTCGGAGTACATCCGGAGCCCGGCGTCGGACGCGGCTTTATAAATTTCCTGTTTGGTGCTGGGTTTGCCGCCACCGGAGCCGCCGGAGCCACCGGTACCGCCACCCTGTTGCTGGTGACCGGTCGGGGCCAGGAACAGAGAATGATTTTTCTGAATGATCTCCAGCGGGGTCATGGGTTCGCCGGTGGCCGTGTTCATCAGAAAATCAGCGGTTCCTTTTTTCTTGAATCCGAGTACGCCATTAGCATCTTCGGCACCTTCGTAGAGGGAGTTGAACAGCGCAGTGAGGTCCGATACAGCCCCCTTGCGGGCGGTTGCTTTCTCTGCGTCGGTTTTCAGGGCCGGATCAATGTTCACTGGGGCCGTTTTCAGTGAACTATCTACCAGCCTGGTAACAGTTTTGGCAAACTCCCCCTTCTTACCATCTTCGATCGACTGTTTATAGTCGTCGAATTCTTTTTTGAGCTGATTAAGCAGGGCTTTTTCAGCCGTACTGCCTCCACCATCGCCTTTGAGCATGGCTTCGATCTTAGTGATCTGCTCGGCGGTGAAGGGTAATTTGCCTTCCGCAGACAGTTTCTCAACGTACTCCCGGGTTTTCATGCCGTCGGGCTTGGCGAGGCCTACAGCGGCCAGCATCTTATCCATCGCCCCGTAAAACTTCGGTGCTTCTGAGTCGGCCCACTCCTTTTGCTTGGTGCTCAGGGCGGTGTTGAACTCGGTATCGTATTCCGTTTTCGGTTTGACGACGTGTCCCTTTCCCGTCAGGTAGGTAATGGCGCGGTTTTCAATCTTGCCCATTAAGGCCGCTTCCATTTCGGGGGTAATCTGCTCATCCGTGAGCGCGTTGATGTCTTCGAGGGTAAATGCCATGGTTTGGGTCCGTCCGGTAGACGCTGATTATTAATTGAGAAAATCCCAGCGGACACCCGCCCGCTGGGTACTGAGAAAATTTAAACTCTGTGAACGACGACGGGCTCGAGGCCCAGCATCTGGAACGTTGACGATCCGGTTTGCTTGTCGGTCTTGCTGCGGGCATCGTAGTCGCCTGGATCGAAGAACTGAACGATGCAGTTCTTTTTGTCGTAGCCGATCTGCTTACCCTCCGAATCGGTGTTGTACTTAGGCAGCACGGCCACCACTTTGTCTGTTGGCAGCTCAGACAGACCGGTCATTGTCGACAGGTCGAACTCCTTGTTTTTGTCCTTGTTGCCGTATGGCCAGGTGTTCTTACCGGTCGGCTTCGACTCCGGTTCTTCGGCCGGTGGCGTCGCAGCCTGGGCTGCGGCTTCCTGCACCTTTTGGGCAGCCAGTGCCGCAGCGACACCGTTTTTTATGCCCTCAGCAATAAAAGCTTTGATATCAATAAGATCTGCGATATCAATCTGCGGGGCGGGTTCGGGCGTGCTCGGCTCTGTTTTCACCTCAGGCTGTTTGACCTCCTGGGTCTGAACCTCCGGCTGGGTCGCCGGTGGGGTTGTTGGGGTCTGCGTCTCCTGCGACTCGGGCAGGTTGGGCTGGTTCGATTTCGTCGACATACGATTTTAAAGCGTCTAAAATTGTGGTTACTCGGGATGAATACGGGGTCAGGATACCGAAACGCTCGATCGGGATCTGCTCCTCACGCTCGAAGCGCCGGATAAAGCCCATCAGGCCAACCGCCAGCTGATACCCTTTCGGGTCGCTGGTATGAATGCCAGCACTCATTAGGTCGGCCGGAGCCATGTACGGGTACGGGTTGAGGTCGTTGATCAGCTTGAACCGCAGGCTACGCGACGCATCGGAGCGGGCGTAGTAGTTCTGCAGCATGCCGTCAATTTCCTCCATCAGCCAGAACGAGCCATTGGTTTTCGCCATCTCGGCCAGCTTCATGAGCAGATCACCGCTCAGGGCCGCGAACCGGCGACCGTAGTTCACAGTGCAGCCCACGAAATAGGGGCCATACCGCAGGCGGAGCACCGCTTCGAGTATCCGCTTGTGCAGCATCTCGAAATACTCAGCCAGGTACTGGCCCACCTGGCGGGCGGCTTCCAGAATCGAGAGGATCTGCGATTCGTTCAGGGCCTGCTCATTCTGCGGCCCGGCTTCGCTACCGGTGGCCGTACGCCGGATCTTCGCCCGCAGGAACTCGACCTTTTCCTGAATGTATTTCAGGCTATCGATCGGGGCGTCGATCCAGCCAGCGGGCACCCGCCAGTCGGCATCTTCGCGCTTCTGCTGAGCGGGAATCGGGATCACGGATCCAGGTCCACCCCGGGCACGTCTGACTTTCGACGCACACGACGGGCATTTATGCCTCGTGGTAATGCTCGGCGTGATTGGATCCTGGTACTCATAGGAGCCATTTACGCACGGCATGCCCTGTTCGCTGATCCACCGGCACGGCTCCTCCTCGGCTTCGAGGTGCCAGAACTGAGCAAAAGCGGCTTTCAGGTCGTTGCTGTGCTGGGCCGCATCCCAAAAGATGTACCGATCCAGCAAACCCAGCGACGGCCGGAGCAGCGTATTCGACACCAGGGGGTTGCTCCGATCAACGTCTGCCCACAACTTAAACGCCGGGCAAAAGCCCAGCGAATGCTGAAACCGAAGCTTTTCTACCCACTCCCCCGTCGTTCCGTTCGCCTTCTCGAAAATGGCATAATCGCTCTCGTCGAACAGGGCCCGCTGGTTTTTCTGCTCAGTGTCGAAATAGGCGAATTGCAGAAGCCCCGCTTTGTTGGCGCCAACGGCCGGCAGCGCCTTTTGTACCTTCTCGATGCTGAGCAAATAGGGGTAGGGCTCCGGGAAGTCGGTTGTCTGAACGGCGGGCAGGTCCACCACGACCAGCGAATTAGGAGCGGACATTACAGCGTTGTGACAGTCACGCGCCACGAACCCGTCGATATCGAGCTGCTCGATGTACTGCTCAGCGTCAGCCTGCAATTTCTCGTCGGTCAGCTCGATCGATATGAACCGGTCCTGCGCCCCGTGTACAGCCGCAGCCGAATCCGAGATATCATCCACCAGCTCGTTCGATACCAGCGGCCAGACGATATCGCGCAGCACCTGCTCACGAGCCGACTTGGCGGGAATCGTCGGTTCGAGGTACTGCGTCACCCACGACCGAAAATAGGGCGACGCCGAGGCAGCATCGGTAGCCGACTCGGCGTGCAGGCGGTGGCGCTGGTCGTAGAGCCGGGCAGCGTCTACGGCCTTCGTTTCGGCCTTTTTGACTAGGGGATCGTTGGGGGTGAGCGGCATCGGTCGGGGTTACTCGGTCGTGGTGGATGGTTCGGGGTCCTGTTTTGGCGTTATCAGCTCCCAGCAGGCTACGTGGGTTTTCTGATACTCCAGCAGGGCGTTCCCCTCATCCTCGGTCAGCGTCAGCGTACGGCCGAGGGCTGGCCCCTCTGCGGGGTCCAGTTCTTTGAACTTCATCTTTTTAGCAGCTGCCATGCTTAGAGCAGGTTGTGATTGAAGTTCAGGGTTACTACCATCACGTCACGGTACCAGCCTTTTTCCAGCTCGAAGTTGATCGGGAACTGAGTCAGGCTGTGCAGCTGGCCACCGGTGGGGTCACCGATGAAGAACGAGTGCGCAGGGATGGGACCGAAGGTCTTGCTGCACATGAACTGCCGATCGCCCAGGTAGGCGTAGAAGCCCAGCGTATCAAAATCGGCGTTGGCGTTGGCACGGGCGAACAGTGTTTCTACCTCGTCGTACTGGGTAGGCGTCAGGCCGGTGTACATGCCGTTGAAAACGGGCACCGTCTGGCCTACGACGATCGAGCGGCCGGCTGGCGTGCTGTTGTCGTTCGAGCCGATCTTGACAGCTTCGGTCGAGGGCAACTCGGGAGAATAAACTTTGAACTTCGGTACCAGCAGTTTGGCATCGGTTGTCAGAGCCATCGCGGCCGTGTGGGTGCCCTGGGCTAAGATTGTCGTATCTGTACCGAGGGCCGTGCCGGGCTGAAGCAGCTGGAAGCCGAAACGCCGAACCTGCTGGAGCATGACCATGCAGTTCGAGGCAGTGAGAGCCGTCAGCGGCCCGGTAATGGCATTACAATCGAGGAATTTCATCGTGACGGATTGTCTAAAGAGTTGCTTGCTTTAGGCCACACCGTCCGGTAGTGGGGCTGGATTGGGACAAAAATAAATAAATGCATGGTATTCGCAATATAATTGCAAATAAGCCACACCCCATAAGCCACAAACCCGTACCACTTTTATTTTGAACTTCTTGGCATCCACACGCTGGGTAGGGCAGGCTCCCCTCGCACCCAGACCGCCAATCCATCTTCATCCCATTCGTAGTCTGTAAGTGCTTTTAGTTCCGGCTGAGGCAGTAACACCATACGATATTTGGCATATTCGCTAATTACGCGGGGAACCACTTTACGAACAGATCGAACCAGGTGTACAGAGAGGATACCCCGCTTACCAACAAAAACCATGTATTGACCAACCACTGGAGCCGGATCGTCATGCTGGATATGATAGGTTATGGTTTTGGTCTCCATCATAATTTTACGAATTATCGAAACCGCCGAAGCGTCGGCGCGGGCCGGTCAGCTCAAAGTACTCTCGCATCATTATGTTGTCGGCAAAGTCAGGCGACCAACCGCCCAGGAGAATCTTCTGCGCTTCCTTGGAGTTGATCTGTTGCTTGCCCTCACTGTCGACCGCTTCTTTACGAATAGCCCGCAACTGGGTTTTGATCACGTCCCGGATATCAACCAGCTTGTTACCCATCTTGGTACGGCAACTGCGGTGAATGCTGTGCACATAACCACCAGCGGCATCCGTGGACGACTCGTAGATCCAAACATTGTCGTCATTGAGTGTTATTTTGATGGCTCCCCGATTTACCCGGGCCGCACTGCGATAGTAACACTGCGTTTTAAGGTTCTTGTAGTTTTCCTTAACCCGTGTTGCCGGATCTTCTAGGGCGGTAGCATTATTGAGAAAGCCCTGGTAATCGCGCCTTAGCGACAAAACCTCCCCCCCTACACCGTTCTGATCAATCAGAACATGGTGAGCCATCACGTTAAACTTGCTGCGCAGGAACTCGATAGCCTTTACCGCTTCAGGTGAATCATTGACCTTCATGATCAGACACCCTACCACTTCCCAGCCCTGCCAAACCAGCAGAACAGTCCAGTCGTGGCCAAACCGGGCGATATCACCGGTGATATACCGACTACCGTCGGAGGGAGCGTAATTTGTGTAGATAGAACCAACGGCGGCCGGATCGTATAAAGCCAGGCCATCAGCCCGAACTTTCCAGTTACCGCGCAACAGCCTGACTTTATCCTCCTCAGGCAGAGCCATCAGGTTACCCAGATAGTCGGGGTTTTTAGCCAGAAAGATCTTGTTGCCGAAGATATCCCCTGGAATAAACGTCAGCGACTTGGGTTTGACATTGGCCAGATCCCCCTGAAACATATGGGGAGCTTTGTCAATAACTTCCTGCATGGTATTGCCCCACACCAGCGCATCATTATCCCTGGTGAAATAGCGAAGCCGGCCAGCGCGCTCCGGTATCGGAAACCCATATCGGGGGTTAGGCGAACCGTCGGGCATCTTTTCGTCCTGATCGATCCACCACTCAATCAGAGTGGCCACAAAGCTATCGGGGTCAGGGTTACACGTGCCCCGCATAACGGGTTTGATGCCCGAGGAGGAGCGGTTACGACTCAGCATGTACCAAAACATGCCTTCACTGAACTGAGTCAACTCGTCAAAGCCGATATAGGCCAGCTCTGAGCCCTGCCAGTCATACACGTTCTTTTCGTGCTGCATATGACGGAAGGCCAGCCAGGCACCGCCAGGAAACATCCAATCGGCATCTCTGGAGTGTGCGCCCATCAGTGGGTACAATTCGCGGGCCTTCTCCCATAAACCGCCAGGCGCCATAACCTGCGGGTAGGTGCGACGGAACAGCACACCTGAATAAAACGAGTTTGCCCGGTGCCGGGTCGCTTCATAGGTAAGCACCCATGATTTACCCCCGCCAGCAGCCCCGCCCCCAATAGCGATATCTGCTCTCGACGACATGAACTGTTCCTGAAAACCGATCTGCGGCTTAATGATCTGCGGCTTGCTCATTCTGTGGATCACGGCCGTTATCCGGCATATAAAACACGACGTTGTGAATAGCCTTGCCAGCGCTGGTAACGTCACGACGCTGGATGATGCGGCCATGCACCTCCAGAATTTTGCTTACCGCCGTCATGGGATCGTTGAGCCTGAGTTTCGTCCGGATCGTTTCCGTCACCCCGGTTTCGCTTGTGTGTACGGTCTTGACCTGCTCAATATCCTTCAACAGATGGATATGCGCGCGTGCCTGGTCGGATTCGATGTCAAGCTGCCCATCAGCGGCAATGAAATGTTCGAGCGTACCCCTACCCCACTGGGTCAACAGGTGAACGGCTTCAGCCGCCGACATTGACTTGGCATTCAGGTACGCATCGATGGCCCCCCGAATCTGGGGTTTTCTGAGGTTCTCGTAAGCGATCTCATCATCAGAATGTTCGGAGTAGCCAGCTACGCGGGCGGCCCGCGCTCCATTCTGATCCTTAACGTACTCCTCCACAAACCGGCGCTGCTTATCGGTCAGTCCGTCATGCCAGGGCTTGTCTGTATCAATTGGCAAATCACTTATCGGTTCCTCTTCCATAGTGGTAATCCTTTGTACAATAATACGAACCATTATCAGGAGTACGGATTTCGGCTCACCCGTAGTACGTATTAATAATAATATTCTTGCAAATTTACTTGCAAATTTCCCGTACTATACCGAACTTAGCATTGCGATTTAACAACAACAGACATGAGAAAACAGATCACCACACTTGCCCACGCCATTCGGAAGACTGGCCAGAGCTGGGCCGAAGCCATGAAGCGGGCCTGGGCCGCTATCCGGATCAAGTTTGAGATGGCCCACAAAGCGGTAGGCTTTTTCTACAAGAAGGAGAACGGGGAAACCCGGTACGCAGTCGGCTACAACAAAGTAGCTCCCCCCACGTCGGCCAAACCAGCGCCAGCCAAAAGCGCACTCGTGATCACCTACTTCGACATCGACCGCTGGGACTGGCGCTCATTCAGAGCCGACCGTCTGATCATCGAATAATACCCGATGCCGGGCGGGTTTGACCCGGCGCTCTTTCATCTTTCAATTCTCTTACCCCTCATGGCAAAAACAAACGCCACCCCTGCTGAGCAATCCGCTCCTAATTTTAAGTACCTCCTCGGCCACCCGAAACAATACCGTTTCGACGCCAAAGAGGGCGTTTTCAACATCAATGGCATAGAGAAGGTAGGCCGCACCATGACCTTTCAGCCCATCGCATGGCGGATCTTCACCGACAACATCCTGAATATGGGTACGAAGAATTGGGCGGAGATCTTCTTCATCGACGACAAGAACTGCGTATCGGCCCTCCTCTTTCACGGCTATTCCGTAGACAACATTTTCCGGCTGATCGAGCCGCTGTACTACGATGATCTGACGCTGGCCGACGTAGTTATCACGGCCATAGCGGAGAAGAAAGAGAACACCAAGATTCAGCCCAAAGGTGTTTACTACATCGCTGATTTCTCCTATAAGATGGCCGATCCTGCCCAAACGGCTCCGCTGAAACAGTTTGCGCAGGAAACCCGGATTTTCCGGCAGGAGACGCTAACCGACATCGCCAATATCAAAACGTCGTACGGCTTCTATAACCCCTTCATCGAGGGTACGGCCGCTGAGGCTGGATACCTTCCCCCCGCTGGTACCGATCCTGAAACCGGCGAAGTAGCTACCGGTGAAGACATGACCCAAGGTCCTATCTAATCAGGTAGCGGTCATGAATACCGAAATCAAACATGGCTCCCGGGTGCGCGTCGCCGTGCACCGCGGGGGCTATCACAAGCGAAATTTTACCGGCTCGTTCATGAACTGGACTCCGACAGGCCAGGCCCGAGTACTCGAGGACGGCTGCACGAAAGCAAAAGCATATCCCGCTGACGACGTAAAACTGATCAAACAATGAATATCGATATCGCACAAGACGAACAGGTACATGACGCCGTACCGATGTTTAAAACTCCCCTTTCTCAGCCGATCTCGTTCGAGGTTGCCAAAGCAGACATTGACCACATGCGGGCCGAAGCGGCCGGGCTCCAGATCGCCGGGCCTGACGACAAAGCCGGTTTCAAAACGGTCTATGATCTCCGGCAGGTGATCAAGCGCCAGCGGGTAGCGGTGAAGAAGCGTCAGGACGAATTGAAGCGGCCCCACATTGACTATAACCGGGAGGTTGATCAGCTGGCCAAAGAGCTGACCGAACCCATGGAAGAGATTGAAAACGGCCTGGCTCTGAAAGAGAAGGCGTACAATGATGAGCGTGAGCGGATCGCCCGCGAAAAAGCCCTTTTCCTGCAGAAGCGTACCGAAGGACGCATCAACCAACTCCGCGCGATCGGCTACGAATGGAATCCGTCTACCGAATCATACAGCCGGTTTTACTACGTCGATGATGAGGAGAAAACCGACGTGATCAATTTCGATGACATCAAAGAGATGGAGGATGAGGAATACGCGCCCATCCTGACCGATGCTCAGGCCATACACGAAGCTGAGCAGGCCCGGCTGGCGGAAGAAAAACGTCGGTACAAAGAGGAACAGGAGCGCATCAAAGCTGAACAGCAAGCAGAGGCTGACAAGTTGGCCGAGGAGCGTCGCAAAATAGTAGAACAGCAGGAGGAGCTGAAACGTCAGCAGGATGAACTGAATAATACAATCCGCCTTAATCGTGGAAAACGGCTAATCGAAGCTGGCTACACAGAGAGTAGCGGCAACTACTTCCATCCTAATCACAATGTTCGGTATGATTCATTATTGAGCTTTACTGATGAGCAGTTCGACGCATTGATTCAGCAAGCTGTTGATTACGATCGACGATTCGAAGAACGTAAACGTCAGGCTCAAATTGAGGAGGCTGAGCGAATAAAAGCTGAACAAAAAGCTGAGAAAGAGAAATTGCGGGCCAACCGGGAGCGTCAGAAACTCTTGGCTCCCGACAAGAAAACGGTTAAGGATTTCTTCAAGAAGCTGAAGTCGCACCCATTTCCGTTCCTGCCTGATCTGCAACCCGAAACGGTTGCACTGTTGGGCGAATTCAACGAAAGTCTTGCCCAGCTCATCAATCAGTATCAGACGAAACTGGATGAGTTATGAGCAGCTACGATCAGCTATTCGAGACAGCGCCCGCGAACGACGATCCCAGCTGGTGCAGCACTCAGTCAGTAGGCATGTGGGTTGAATTCTACCAGGCGTGCCAGTTCACCGAGGACGAGTTGTTGGGACGCTTAGAGGAGCTGCTCGATGGAACGTATGTGCCGCAATGGACCTGCGAGATACCGCTGCGGATCGCGGCCCTACAGCAACTGTTAGGGCTGGCCAACGAAACCCCTACCGGCTGGGTATGCCCTACCTGCGCAGCACGTGAGAAGCGCAAACAGAAGCCCGCCGATCAGGCACAAACCTCCTTATTCTAACCATGGCAAAGACGAAGCCTAAGCAGGAAGAAGCCCCGCCAGTCGTACGCTCATTCGAGATCGACGGCATTGTCTACACGGACGGCGATAAGCTACAGGTGATCGCTCCGGAGCTAGGTCTGATCCCGGTAGTTGTCAAGTTCGCCGACTACAGCAACCACCATATCATGACAATGGAGTTCGGCTGGATACGAACACCCCTGCCATGCCGGATGAATCAGCGCCCCGATAGCCCCAACGCATCCCTCAGTTTAAGCATAACCCGAATGCCACCGGCTGGCTCAATTCAAGGCTACCACTCGAACGTGATGCACCTGGTGTACTTCTGCAATTGTGCGTACAGTAAGCATACAGACCAATTCAGATGGTACACCAGCTTCGATATGGGTGTCATTCGGGCCGAAGGGTTAGGCTGGGACTACAACAAGAACCGGCCGCATAATCATCCGCTCGTCGAGGGCTACGAACACTTACAGCCGATGACTTACGAAGTACTAAAGCAAGAGCTGGTTCAAGCCGACAAGCACGGACAATTCACATTATTCTAACCACTATCATGGCAAAAATCACCTTCGTTCAAAATCCTGACGCGGTAGTGTCCACCCCCACACCTGTAGAAAATCAGGTAACGGACATGCATCTCCAGCTCGAAACCATCACCCCCGAACTGGCTCAGCAATTCCTCGACAGGAACACCGACAACCGGCCCCACAAGGAACGGCACGTTCGGTTTCTGGCTGATCAGATGCGGGCCGGAGCCTGGCAGATCACCGGCGACCCGATCAAGATCGGTAAGTCGGGGCGGTTGCTCGACGGCCAACACCGACTGCTGGCCATCGTACAAAGCGAAACGACACAGCGGCTGTATGTAGCCTGGGATTGTGAAGAGGAGATTTTCGCCGTGCTCGACACCGGTCGTAGCCGATCGGCCGCGGACGTGCTGGCCACGGACGGCCTGAAAAACTATACGGCGGTATCCGCAGCGGCCAAACTGCTGATCATGCACGAACGCGGAGTACTGGCCATCATGGGCGGTAAACAGCGAGCCGCCACAAATGCCCAGATACTGGCCTATACAGCCAAACACGATGTTGAGACATCAGCCAGCAAAGCGTCGGCCTGGTCGAAACGCTGTAAGCTGCTCAACCCCGGCGAATGGGTAGCGTTGCATTACCTGCTGGCGAAAAAGGCACCCAAGCAGGCTGATGAATTTCTACAGCAGATCACCACCGGCCTGAACCTGACCGAGGGGCACCCCGTGCTAATTCTCCGTCAGCGCCTGCAGGCCGCACGTGACGGCCGTTTCAACTTCACGGCAGCCGAGCGGATGGCCATGACGGTGAAAGCCTGGAACGCGCATCGGGAAGGCCGGAAAATTGGCCAGCTCACCTGGAAGAACTACGAAGAGTTTCCGGAAATCGCCTGACCTGCATTATGGAGCTGACCGTCGTCATCGAGTACATGCGCTTCTGGAAAAAACAGAAGGGTGTGGAGTACTACAATTTTTCGGAAAGGGGGGTGCTGGCTGGCACCCACTCCCCCAACATCGTTCTGCAAGATGGTGCGGGTTATATGCTGGACTGGCCGGGCGATCACGAGCGGGCTGTTGAGCACCAACGCAAACTATCAGGCACATCCGATCCACAAGCTATGCCGACAAATGAAATTTACGTCCCTGAAGCCAAATGCAGGGAGATATACAGCAAAAGTGACCTTACGAGCATCATTGAAAAAAGCTGCTCTAAAACCTTCTTTTGGCAGAATCAAGAGTACATATACAGCGGATCGTGTCATAAAGGCGGGGTTCCGCTCTATATCAATGCGTACCGAGTCGAGCCGCTGGAAACCTATAAAGGTCCGCTCACCCCGCTGAAATATGGCCCACACTTCGAACAAGTGGATCTGGGCAACCGGGAACGAAGTTATGCCGGGATGTTGCTCACTAACGGCGGGCGGCAGCTAGTAGTATGTGCTCCTGAATACACGTTCAAGCAGCTGGACGTCGGCAAACAACTCTCCATTTTTTAGCTCTGGCCAAGTACGAATATGAATACAGACCTGTTCAATCAGCCTCTCGTCGAGAGACAAACGAAGAAACCCGCACGGGGTCAGCAGCTACAGATTTGCCCGGAAATCAAGACGGTCGCTTTCGATCAGCAGGAAATCTTACACAGCATCCTGACGCTATATGTTGCCGGCAGCACATTCGATGTAGATGCAACCTACGGGTACGGTGGCTTTTACTCGGGCCTTATCCCCCGGCCGGCTCATTGTTTCGATATCGCCCCGAAGCGGCCCGAAGCCATCGAGGGCGATTCCCGAAAACTGCCGCTGCCCAGCTCGAGCGTTCGCAGCCTCATGTTCGACCCGCCGTTCGTGGTCACGAATCACAAGGACTCCGACGAGTACGTGATGGGTCAGAAGTACGGCGGCTACCGCACCATTACTCAACTGCGGGAGCACTATCAATCCTCTCTCGACGAGTTCGCCCGCGTCGTCAGGCCCAGGGGTATCGTCGTGTTCAAGTGTCAGGATTTTGTACACGGCCGGAGCAATTACTTTATTCATAACGAGGTGCTGCACATGGCACAGCGGGCCGGGTTCAAAGCAGTAGACCTGTTCATACTTTTTGCCCGTAATCGCTTCCGGGGCGGGATGGTAAAGCAGAACCACGCCCGTAAGTTCCACTCGTATTTCTGGGTATTCAGACGCAACCAAAAAAAACGCTCCTGATCGGGAGCCCATCTCAACCATGAAACACTATCCACACGCCCCGTTAACGCAGCTGCTGATCGTCATCGCGATCGGCCTGCTACTGATTCACATCAACCGTACGTCGCAGCCAGGCCTGCGCGTCAAACCCGCCCGGGTGGCCGGTTTCTGCGTCGGGTTGTGCCTGGCTTTATTGAGACACCTATTCAACAGGATATGACACTGAACGACAACCCACGCGTCAGAGCCGAACAGCGGCACAAGATCCTGCGCAAACGAAAGGATAGGCTGAGGTCGATCAGCTACCGCGGCACGCCTAAGGACGTTAACTGGGGAGAACACAGCTTGCTATACAACATGTCTGCCTGGCACGCCTATAAGGCCAGGTGCAAACGCCTGATGGCTACTGTGGATGCTGAGCTGAAGCAGTGCGTATCTACGCTGCGAGCGTTCGGATCGAATGTGTATTACTACTAACCAACGCCAGCCGGGCGCTAAGCGGTAGAGATTATGGTCTACATCGACAATTTTAACGCCTGCTACAGAGGCATGAAAATGTGCCACATGATAGCCGATTCTACAGAGGAGCTATTGACGATGGCCGATCAGATTGGCGTGAATAGGAAGTGGATTCAGGACGCAGGCACGTACAACGAGCACTTTGATATATGCCAGGCCAAAAAGGCAAAAGCTTTGAGGCTCGGAGCGCAGGAAGTCACCTTGTTGCAGCTGGGCCGAATGCTTATTAAGCGCCCCGGTCATCCCTTGTATCAGCCATAAATTAGATTGGAGATGGAAAAGAGAAAGAATTTTATTGAAAGCAAAATATGCGTTCGGGAAGGTGAGCAGGTTGTCGGCTTCTCGGTTTCATCCGACCTGCCGCAAATAAAGTGGGGGTTAGGTGCTGATCAATTCAACGTTTCGCGTAGGGCTAAAAACTTGGCCCGTCAATTAACCCGGTCCCCCCTAAGTAAGCAAAGTCGGTATTCATAGTTCTAACAAACCAACGCCGACGGGCGGTAAGCGGCCAAACGATGGAACAACAAGATGAATTAAAGGGGCCAGCCCTTGAACAACAACGTAAGGACCTTTTAAACTGGCAAATCTCGGTCAAGAGTAAAGTTGTGGTGGTTTGCAGGCGATTAGAGGCAACCAATTCGGTTACAACCCAGGACATTACAGATCTGCACAAAGCCCTTGACTTTCTTGATGAGCTTAGGAAACGTTTAGAGATGCTTAAAGCTATCTAACCACCAAACCAACGCCAGCCGGGCGGTAAGCGGCTGAACAATGAGTGACTACGAAAAACCTGAAGGATTCAATCAGATGATTGATCATTTCATTAATGAAATCGAAGAGACTGACGACGAACTGGCGGCTCGTACTGAGCGGAACATTAATCTGATCGGCGCATTTGTCGATCATGTACAAAAGGAAACGGGCATAGAGATTCCCGATGAAGCAGTGGAGAGCTTTTTCGGTGCCTGAAAGTAATTGGGAATAGAGTTAGTGTGGTTACCTACACCCGGTCGGTTTTACTGGCCGGGTGTTTTTTGCAAATGCCATTCAGGTGCGTAGTTTTACCCCGCATCAGGGGTAAACAGCCAACCAGTTACCCTATTGTTGTACCAGCTTTTGTAATCGACACATCAACAGTAACATTATGAGCAACTTAACTAAGATTGGTATCCTTTTTGGTCAGGAGAATACGTTCCCGCAGGCCTTTGTCGACCGCGTCAACGAAAAGCAAAGCGAGTTTACCGCCGAATTTGTCAGCATCGACCGGGTCGAGCAGAGCGTGGCCACGGACTATGCCGTGATCATTGACCGCATCTCGCAGGACGTACCGTTCTACAAAGCCTTTCTGAAAAACGCAGCACTGACCGGCACAGCCGTTATCAACAACCCCTTCTGGTGGGCCGCCGACGAGAAGTTCTTCAACAATGCGCTGGCGGTACAGCTCGGTGTGCCCGTTCCTAAAACGATCCTGCTGCCCTCAAAAGAGCGCCCCGACGATACCAACCATAATTCGTTCCGCAACCTTCAGCACATGAACTGGGACGCCATTTTTGACCACATTGGCTTTCCGGCGTTCATGAAACCTCACGCGGGTGGTGGCTGGAAAAGCGTATACAAAGTTGATAACCCCGAGCAGATGTTCCGGGCCTACGACGAAACGGGGCAGCTGGTCATGCTCTATCAGGAAGCCATTGATTTCGACGATTATTTCCGGTGCTACTGCATTGGCGGCAAAGACGTGCGGATCATGCCGTATGAGCCACGGAATCCGCACCACCTGCGCTACGCAGCCGAGATGAAAACCACCGGCGATGCGGGCAAAAAGCTGCTGGCCACCATGACCGATTACGTACTGAAACTGAACCACGGCCTGGGTTACGACTTCAACACGGTTGAGTTTGCCGTTCGCGATGGTATTCCGATCGCTATCGACTTCTGCAACCCCGCCCCCGATGCCGACATTCACTCGGTAGGTCAGGCCAACTTTGAATGGGTTGTCGAAGCCGCGGCAAACATGGCGATCGAGCGGGCCCGTCGCGTACAGACCGGCAAAGATAACCTGACCTGGGGCACCTTTGTACGCGGTTCTGTAGCCGGCACGGGCCTGACCGCGCCGGACACGAAACAGCCAAAAGCCGAAAAGGCCGAAAAAAGCGCCAAAGAAGCCAAAGCCGACAAAGCGCCCAAAGCTGAAAAAGCCGACAAACCCAAGAAGGAAGACAAGCCTAAAAAGGCGAAGAAATAACCGGGCGTCAGCCCGTCTGACCGCAGCCTGCTTACAGAACCAGCCCCGGGACGCCGTCTCGGGGCTGGTTCGTTCGTTACAAACCTATGGCGCCGGGATCAATGCCGATATCGCGGGCCGAAGCGCGCAAAATAGCCAGCATCTCGATGTAGCTGAACAGACGCCCGTCAATGTAGGCGTGTTCTTCCGGATCGGCGAAGGCCCGTTTCTCTTCCAGATCGCGGATGTTGGCATGTAGACTAATCAGCACATCCTGAATAAAGTCTTCCAGTTGCTGGGGTGTTGCAGGCATCGTCGGGTTGCTTTTGTACTATATAGCAAAGAAATAGGGTGAACACAGGTTTGCCAAATATTCGTTGGCACCCTGACCCAAAAGCAATTACCATTCATCACAAAATAGTCAACTTGCCATACATAGTAAGCCATTTTTTGGCCATATTCGCGGTTTGCGAATAGTTCGCTGAACAAACCCGATCATCAACGGGAACTCTAACCAGTACCAGTCAATATGAAAAGACGAGAGTTTATGCAGTTGTCCGGCGCGGGCATCGGTGGCCTGATGGTAGCCGGCATTCCGGTCCTTGGCAACACGGTTGCTCCCGAACGCCTGCTTGAGCCTGGCGCCGACGCGGCCGCCAAAAAGCGCCTGGCCGATGTAGCGCTGAATGCTGCCAAAAGTAAAGGAGCTACCTATACCGATGTGCGCATTGGCCGGTACCTGCAACAGTTCCTCTTTACCCGTGAGCAAAAAGTACAAAACGTTGTCAACGCCGAATCGTACGGCATCGGCATTCGGGTAATAGCCAACGGAACCTGGGGGTTTGCGGCCACCAGCGACGTTCGGCCCGAAGCCATTGCCCGTTGCGCCGAAACTGCCGTTGCTATTGCCAAAGCTAACTCCCGGCTACAGACCGAACCGGTAAAACTCGCCCCTCAGAAAGGCGTTGGTGACGTAACCTGGAAGACGCCCCTCCAGAAAAACGCCTTCGAGATTCCTGTCGGGCAGAAAATCGATCTGCTCATGAAGGTGAACAGCGAAGCCATGAAGAATGGCGCAGCCTTCGTAACCTCCAACCTGTTCTTTGTCAACGAACAGAAATATTTTGCTTCGACCGATGGCTCGTACATCGATCAGGATGTGCATCGCATCTGGCCTACGTTTACGGTATCGGCCGTTGACCGGACGTCGGGGAAGTTCAAAACCCGCGACGCGCTCTCCTCCCCCATGGGTATGGGCTACGAATACCTCGACGGGCTGGCCTCCGAGAAGATTGCAGCCCCCTATGGTCTGGTAGGCTACCGAAACTCGTACGACATGGTTGAAGATGCCACCCTGGCGGCCAAACAGGTAAAGCAGAAACTTTCGGCCAAGACGGTTCAGCCGGGCAAATATGACCTGGTGCTGGACCCTAACCACCTCGGCCTGACCATCCACGAATCGGTGGGTCACCCTACCGAGCTCGACCGCGTGCTGGGCTACGAAGCCAACTACGCCGGTACCAGCTTCGCCACCCTCGACAAGTGGAAAAGCAAAAATTTCAACTACGGCAGCAAAATGGTCAACATCGTGGCCGACAAAACCCAGGTGGGTTCGCTCGGTGCTGTTGGATACGACGATGAGGGCGTTCCCTGCAAACAGTGGGATCTGATCAAAGACGGCATCCTGGTCAACTACCAGGCCATCCGCGATCAGGCGGCTATCATTGGCGAGAACGAGTCGCACGGCTGCTGCTATGCCGATAACTGGAACTCGGTACAGTTTCAGCGGATGCCGAACGTATCGCTGAAGGCGGGGTCCGAAAAACGCTCGGTATTCGACATGGTGAAAGGGGTCGACAAGGGCATCTACATCATTGGCCGCGGTTCATACTCGATCGATCAGCAGCGGTACAACTTCCAGTTTGGCGGGCAGCTGTTCTACGAAATCAAGAATGGCGAAATTGTCGGTATGCTCGACGATGTCGCCTACCAGTCGAACACCCAGGAGTTCTGGAACTCCTGCGCCCAGCTTTGCGATCAGGACGATTACCGCACCTTCGGCTCGTTCTTCGACGGTAAGGGGCAACCCAGTCAGGTCAGCGCCGTCTCGCACGGGTCGGCCACGACGCGCTTCAACGGCGTCAACGTCATCAATACCGGCCGGAAGATTTAACCCGCATCAGGCTGTTCGGCCCGACGATACGCTACCCGACGGCAGTCATTGCCTGATTCCGCGCGGCATCGATCGTCCGGCACAGCCGCTGCCTAAACGAGTAAGAACAACCGTCAAGAGACAATGCTAACCAGAGAAGAAGCCAAAAAAATTATCGACAAGGTTCTCTCGTACGCGAAAGCCGACGAGACCGCTGTCAGCCTGTCGGGTGGCCGAACGGGCAATATCCGATACGCCCGCAACTCGGTATCGACCTCCGGGGAGTCGGACAATATGAGCCTGGCCATCACCGCTGTTTATGGCAAACGGTCCGGAACCGCTACCATCAACGAGTTCGACGATGCCTCGCTCGAAAAAACGGTTCGGCGGGCCGAAGAAATTGCCCGGCTGGCGCCCGAGAACCCGGAGTACATGCCGATGCTCGGCCCCCAGAAATACCTGGACACGAATACTTACGCCGAAAGCACGGCTAAAATAGACCCCGAATACCGCGCCAAAGCCGCGTTCGATAGTATCGACCCCTGCCGCCAGAAGAACCTAACAGCCGCCGGTTACCTCGAGGACTCGACGGGGTTCTCGGCCATCGGCAATAGCAAAGGGCTGTTTGGCTACAACCGCTCGACGGGGGTTGAATTCTCCATCACCGTTCGTACTGCCGACGGTCTGGGTTCGGGCTATGCGGCCCGCGATGTGAACGATACGAGCAAACTCAGCACCAAAGCGGCCACCGAAGTAGCCATGCAGAAAGCCCTGGCGTCGTCGTCGGCGCGGGCGCTCGAGCCGGGCAAGTACACCGTTATTCTGGAGCCAACAGCCTCGGTCGAACTGCTGCAGAACATGATGGGCAGCATGGACGCCCGCAATGCCGACGAAGGCCGGTCGTTCCTGAGCAAAAAAGGGGGCGGCACCCGACTAGGCGAAAAACTGTTCGACGAGCGCGTCAACATCATCACCGACCCCATGAACGCCGAATTGCCGCTTAGCCCGTTTGGCGGAGGGGGTGGCCGGTTCGGTGGCGGTGGCTCCGATGGGCGCCCGCAGGAAAAGGTAGCCTGGATCGAAAATGGCGTGGTCAAAAACATGTACTATTCCCGCTACTGGGCCGACAAAAAAGGCGTAAAAGCCATTCCGTCGCCGGGAGGTATCATCATGGCGGGCGGCACGCAGTCGCTGGCCGATCTGATCAAGAGTACGGACAAGGGAATTCTGGTGACGCGTTTGTGGTACATCCGCGCCGTAGATCCGCAAACGCTGCTCTATACCGGCCTGACCCGCGACGGTACGTTCTACATCGAGAACGGCCAGATCAAGTTCCCGGTCAAGAATTTCCGGTTCAACGAAAGCCCGGTTATCATGCTCAACAACCTCGAAGCCCTCGGCAAACCGGTTCGGGCGGGTGGTCACCTGATTCCGCCCATGAAGATCCGCGACTTTACGTTCACCTCCCTGTCAGACGCCGTTTAGTTCAACCCGTTCATGGTATATGGTCGGCCAGGGCGGCAGCCATATACCATGAACGCATTCCGAATTCCCATCCCAAACGTATCCCATGAATCGTCGAGACTTTACCAACATACTAGGTATGGGCACAGCCGGGCTGATGCTCCCCTCCCTACCTGCCTTTTCGCGTACTGTTGCGCCGGAAGCCCTGCTCGAAACAGGCGTCGACGTGGCCACCAAAAAGCGCCTGGCCGATGCGGCCATGAACGCGGCCAAGAGTCGGGGCGCTACGTATACCGACGTACGTATCGGTCGGTACCTGAACCAGTTTGTCGTTACCCGCGAAGACAAGGTACAGAACATCGTCAATACCGAATCATACGGGGTAGGCGTCCGGGTGATTGCCGACGGTTGCTGGGGGTTTGCCGCCGTTGTTGATGCCCGCAGCGAAGCCGACACCGCCAAAGCCGCCGAGAAAGCCGTTGCCATTGCCAAAGCCAACGCCAGGCTCATGAAAGAGCCGGTACAACTAGCGCCCCAGAAAGGCTATGGCGAAGTAAGCTGGAAAGCGCCGATCACCAAAAACGCGTTCGAAGTGCCCATCAAAGAAAAGGTCGATCTGCTGATGGAGGTGAACGGGGCGGCCCTGAAAAACGGTGCCAACTACGTCAACTCGGTGCTGTTCATGGTGAACGAGCAAAAATACTTTGCCTCGACCGACGGCACCTATGCCGACCAGGACATTCACCGCATGTGGCCCCTGTTTACCGTCACCGCCATCGACCCCAAAACGGGCAAGTTTGAAACCCGTCAGTCGCTCAGCGCGCCGATGGGCATGGGTTACGAATACCTACAGGCCAACCCGTCGGACAAGATAACCGGAATCACGACCCGCTACAACAAAGGGTACGACATGCTCGAAGATGTAACGGCCGCGGCCAAGCAGGCGCGGGCCAAGCATGCGGCCAAGTCGGTCGAAGCGGGTAAATATGACCTCGTGCTGGACCCGTCGCACCTCTGGCTGACCATCCACGAGTCAGTGGGCCACCCCCTCGAACTCGACCGCGTACTGGGCTACGAAGCCAACTTTGCCGGTACCAGCTTCGCCACCCTCGACAAGTGGAAAAGCAAAAATTTCAACTACGGCAGTAAACTCGTCAACCTCGTGGCCGACAAAACCCAGGTGGGTTCGCTGGGCGCCGTTGGGTATGACGACGAAGGCGTAAAATGTAAACAGTGGGATCTGGTAAAAGACGGCACGCTGGTCAACTACCAGGCCATCCGCGATCAGGTTCATATCATCGGCGAGAACGAGTCGCAGGGCTGCTGCTATGCCGACAGCTGGAGTTCCGTACAGTTTCAGCGGATGGCGAACGTATCGCTGGCTGCCGGCAAAACGCCCCTGTCCGTGCAGCAGATGATCAAAGACGTGAAAAAGGGCATTTACATCATCGGCGATGGCTCGTTCAGCATCGACCAGCAGCGGTACAACTTCCAGTTTGGCGGACAGCTGTTCTATGAAATCAAGAACGGCGAAATTGCCGGTATGCTCAAAGACGTGGCCTATCAGTCGAACACCCAGGAATTCTGGAACTCCTGCGCGGCCGTCTGCGATGAGAAAGATTACCGGCTGGGCGGTTCGTTCTTCGATGGAAAAGGGCAGCCTCCGCAGTCGAGCGCCGTGTCGCACGGGAGCAGCACGACCCGGTTCAATGGCGTCAATGTGATCAATACCGCACGGAAGATCTAAGTTCGTTTAGCCGCAAACCTACCATGGCAACTATACTCACCGAGGCAGAAGCGAAAACCCTGCTTCAAAAAGTCCTGAGCTACTCGAAAGCCGACGAGTGCGAAGTAAACCTGTCGGGCGAAGAACGCGGTAACGTCCGCTATGCCCGTAACGAGGTCAGCACCAGCGGCTCGCTCACCAACCAGAACCTGGTTGTTCAGTCGTCATTTGGCAAGAAAGTCGGGACGGCTACTATCGACGAGTTCGACGATGCCTCGCTCGAAAAAGTGGTTCGGCGGGCCGAAGAACTCGCGCGGCTGGCACCCGAAAACCCCGAATACATGGGCGTGCTGGGGCCGCAGACGTACCTGAAAGCGAACGGCTTCTTCGACACGACCGCCAACATCACCCCCGACACCCGGGCCGAAGCCGTTGCGAAAAGTCTGCAACTGACCCGCGACGCCAGGCTGACGGCCGCCGGGTTTATGGAAGATCGTCATGGCTATTCGGCCATGATGAACTCAAAAGGATTGTTTGCCTATTACCCCAGCACCAACGTCAACTTCTCGCTGACCGTCCGCACCGAAGACGGCAAAGGGTCGGGCTACGTAGCCAGGGGCTATAGCGATATCACCAAACTCGACACCGCAGCCGCTACCAGCATCGCTATTCAGAAAGCGCGGGGGTCGGCCGAAGCCAGAGCCATCGAACCAGGTAAGTACACCGTCATTCTGGAACCTACCGCAGCGGTGGTACTCCTGGAGAACGTATTCTTCAACATGGATGCCCGGTCGGCCGATGAAGGTCGGTCCTATTTCAGCAAGTCAGGTGGTAAAAGCCGGCTTGGCGACAAGATCGTCGACGAGCGCGTCACGATTTACTCGGACCCGACCAATGCTGAACTACCCGCGTCGCCCTGGTCGGGTGACGGGCAGGCGCAGCAGAAAACCATGTGGATCGAAAAAGGGGTTGTCAAGAACCTGTCGTATTCCCGGTACTGGGCCCAGAAGCAGGGTAAAAAACCGCTGCCGGGCCCCAACAACGTGATCATGATGGGCGGCAACTCATCGCTCGACGATATGATCAAGAGCACCCAGCGGGGTATTCTGGTCACCAAACTCTGGTACATCCGCGAGGTCGATCCGCAAACGATTCTACTGACCGGACTCACCCGCGACGGTACGTTCTACATCGAGAATGGCAAGATCAAGCATCCGGTCAAGAACTTCCGGTTCAACGAAAGCCCGATCATCATGCTCAACAACCTCGAAGCCCTGGGCAAGCCAGAGCGCGTGGTCAGCACGGAGTCGGATCAGAACTACCTGATTCCGCCCATGAAGATCCGGGAGTTTACCTTCACCAGCCTGTCAGACGCCGTATAGCCATCCGTAGCCATCGGGTGGCCCCCATCCGATGGCTATTTGCTATTTATCAACTACCGCATGGTGCTGGATACCCTACAGGCGCTGTTTCGCCGGGACCTCGAACGACTCAGGAACGAGATTGACGCCTATCGATCAGAAGAGCAAATCTGGGCAGTCGATGGCCAGATTCCCAACTCGGCAGGGAACCTCTGTCTGCATCTGGTGGGCAATCTGAATACCTATATCGGTGCCGAACTCGGCAAAACCGGATACGTACGCGACCGCCCGGCGGAGTTCGCGCTCAAGGGGATTACCAAAGCAGTGCTGATCAATCAGGTTGAGCAGACGATAGCCGTTGTTGAGCAGACCCTTCGCCAGCTCGATGATCAGCAGCTGGAGCAGGCCTATCCGATCGTGGTGCTGAACGAGCCAACCACCACCGGTTTTTTGCTGATTCATCTGGCCACCCACCTGGGTTACCACCTGGGGCAAATCAATTACCACAGACGGCTACTTGATCAGTAGTCCGCTGTTTCTGCGCAGGAGATGATTACGATTATACCAGCTACCGACGAGCATTTACCCGTAATCCGCGACATGGCTTACCGAACCTGGCCCGGAACGTTCGGGCAGATTCTGACCGACGGGCAGATTCAGTACATGCTGGAGATGATGTACAGCCCGATGGCCCTCCGGGCGCAGGTGCATGAGCAGAAGCATGTGTTTTTACTGGCGCAGGAAGCCGACCAGGATACCTTTCTGGGGTATGTTTCGTACGAGCTGACCTATCGGCATCAGCCCGTCACGAAGATTCACAAGCTGTATATCGTGCCCGAGAGCCAGGGTAAAGGCGTAGGAAACGCACTGGTCGGTGCGGTAGCCGATGCGGCCCGGCAGGCCGGTGACGAGGCCCTTTCTCTGAACGTAAACCGGTTCAATAAAGCCGTTGGCTTTTATGAACGGCTGGGATTCGCAGTGGCAGGGTCGGAGACCATCGACATTGGCAATGGCTTCATCATGGACGATCTGATCATGAAAAAACCACTCGGCTGATGGTATATCCACCAAACCCGCGTTAGTATAATATGACCCGCGCCGGTATTGCCGGCTTACTCAACTGCTTATTTTGAAACCATTCGTTTTCACCCGCATCCAATACACCTCCGGCGACTGGGATACCGATCAGCGAATGCCTACGAATCTGCTGCATTCCCTGGTGGAGTATACTACCCTGCCCGTCGACCAGAAAGAGCGTGTAGTGCGGCTCAACAGTCCCGACCTGTTCAAAAGCCCGTTTTGCTACCTCAGCGGGCATAAGCTGGTCGAGTTTTCGGGTACCGAGCGGGACTATTTCAAGCGGTATGTACAGAATGGTGGCTTCGTCTTTGTCGATGACTGTAACCATGACATTGATGGGTTGTTTGCCAAGTCATTCGAGCAGGAGATGGAACGGACGTTCGGGCCGAAAGCGTTGCAGAAGATTCCCAACACCCACCCGATCTACAGCTGTTTTTTTAAATTTCCGGAGGGGCCGCCAACGACCTCGTTCGAGCTGAATGGCTGGGGCGATGACCTCGTCCATGATTACCTGAAAGCAATTATCGTCAACGGCCGGATCGGGGTGCTGTATAGCAACAAAGATTACGGCTGCGAATGGGACTATGATTTTAGAAACAAACGGTTTCTGGCCGAAGACAATACCAAGTTCGGTGTCAATATCGTGACGTATGCGTTGACGGCCTGACCCCAAACTACATCAGAATTCGCGGAGGAAAGGCACGGAGCCCCGGCGAATTTCAGGCACCTGATTGCTCTCCGTGTACCCTTCTATACAACCTGACTATTTTGGAAACACAACACTACAAAGCCCTGGTGGCCAAGCTTCCGCTGCTGAAGGCTGAAATCGGCAAGGTCATCATCGGACAGCAGGACGCCGTCAACGAAGTTCTGACGGCCTTACTGGCGGGTGGCCACTGTCTGCTCGAAGGGGTGCCAGGCCTGGCCAAAACGCTTATGGTCCGCACCATGGCCGATGCGCTGGCTATGCGCTTCAAACGCATCCAGTTCACCCCCGACCTGATGCCGGGCGATATCGTAGGTACCGAAGTGCTGGAAGAAGACCACAACACGGGCAAAAAGTTCTTCCAGTTCAACCAGGGGCCCATTTTCGCCAATGTGGTGCTGGCCGACGAGATCAACCGGACTCCGCCCAAGACCCAGGCGGCCATGCTCGAAGCCATGCAGGAGTACAAGGTTACCTACGGCGGTACCGACTATCCCCTGCCGAAGCCGTTCCTGATCATTGCTACGCAAAACCCCATCGAACAGGCCGGCACCTATCCCCTGCCCGAAGCCCAGCTCGACAGGTTTTTGCTCTATATCAAGCTCAGCTACCCTTCCGAGCGCGAAGAACTGGAGGTTCTCCGCAGCACGACCGGAACCAGTCGCGCCGACCTGCAAACGATCCTAACCGATCAGGACATCCTCGACCTCCAGAAACTGACCCGTCAGGTTCACATCAGCGACGAACTGATCAGCCTGATTAACCGGATGGTGCGGGCGTCGAGGCCAGCCGACTCATCGGTAGCATTCGTCAAACAGTGGGTCGAGTGGGGCGCGGGGCCGCGGGCGGGGCAGGCGCTGGTGCTCTGTGCCAAAGCCCGGGCCGTGCTGAACGAACGATTCTCGGTAACCCCCGACGATATCCGGGCGCTGGCCTTCCCGATCCTGCGACATCGAATCGCCCTCAACTTCCGCGCCGATGCCGAAGGTATCACCACCGATCGGGTCATCGATGAACTGCTGAAAGCGGTGAAGTAAATGTGTCCGGACGAGCTACAGCGCCGACCCCATGGACCACGGTGTTTATGACCTCCCGTGACCGTGGTCCGTGCGGTCGGCGCTCCGATCCCCACGGACCACTCGCGCGTCAGCAATACCATCCGAACAAGTGGTCCGTGGGGACACGGACCACGGTGTTTAGTGATCATGACCTCAACTCTGAAAACGAATCAACATGCTCAGTACCGATCTCATCAAACTCAACAACCTTCAGCTGGCCGGCAAGCTGGTCAGCGATGAGCTGCTGCTTGGGATCCAGGCCAGCCGCCGGTCGGGGGTGGGAACCGAGTTTGAGCAGTTTCGGCACTACGTACCCGGCGATGATCCGAAACGGATCGACTGGAAACGGTTTGCCCAGACCGGCCATCATCTCATTCGGGAGTCGTCTACCGAGAGTAACCAGCATATCCGATTGCTGCTCGATCTGTCGGGCTCGATGAATTATACCGAAGCGGGCGTAAACCGGCTGGCCTATGCCAAGATTCTGCTGGCTTCGCTGGCTTACATCGGCAACCGGCAGGGCGATCAGCTGAGCCTGTACGGGTTGCAGAACGGCGCTGTTCAGCTGATGGTAGCCGCCGGTAAGTCGTCGTTTCAGAAGGTGGTAGCGACGCTGGAGTCGGCTCGGGCCGCGGGGGCCTGGCAAAGTGACAGCACTAGCTTCCCGGAATTCAGCCGGAAACAAAGCGAACTGCTCATTATGGCATCGGACTTTTTGCAGGTGGGCGACGAGTGGCTGAATCTCATCCGAAACATAGCCGGGCCACGTCGGGAGATCGTTATCTTTCAGCTGCTGGGCGATACGGAACTGACCTTCGACCTGAGCGGGTTTTATCGGTTCCAGGATATGGAAACCGGCCAGGAGCTTGAACTCCAGGCCGAAGCGGTACGCGACGAAGTCCGGCAACGGGCATCGGACTATCTGGCCAGGCTGGATGAAGCCCTGCGGATTCCGCACGTCCGGCTCATCCGGGTGCGGCTGAGCGAGCCGATTGCGCTGGTATTAAAAACCTTTTTGCTGCGTTAGTTATGTCGTTTATAGAACCGGCTTTGCTGTGGGGGGCGCTGGCCATTGCCATTCCCATCGCGATCCACTTCTGGCACCAGAAGCGCGGAACGCCCCTGCCGTGGGCTGCCACCCGCTGGCTCACCGAACGCGACCAGCAACAAAGCCGGGGGTTGCGGCTCGACAACCGATGGCTGCTGCTCGTACGCTGTCTGCTGCTCCTGCTGCTGGCGGCTCTGCTGGCCCAACCCCTGCTCCGGGGACTGACCACCGATAAGACCGTTCAGCGCATTCACCTCGTTCAGCCCACGGACCGAGTAACTACCAATTTTCGGTTCGAGCTGGCCGAAGCCCGTCGAAAAGGCGAGAAAGTCTACTGGGCCACCCGCCGGCCGGAATTGATGAACGAAGATGGCACACTGTCTGACCAGCCGACCACCGACGGGTCGACCCGTTCATCTGGTTCATGGAGCGGCCTGACCCTTCAGACCGCCATCGACCAGCTACCCCATACGAACACCGAGCTGCATCTGTATCTGGTCAATGACCCCAGGCTGGCTGATGTACCCGCCATTTCGGTTCCGGCCCGATATCGGCTCCATACGATGGTCGATTCGTCGGTGCGACCACGCCCGTTTCTGAATCTCGGCAACTCGAAAAAACTACTGGTTAACCGGGCGGGCGTACTGACCACGACAGCCGCGCCCGACCCGTCACTTTCTCTTCAGTCGGCACCGGCTCACTCCGGCCCGCTGCGGGTGCTGCTCTACTACCCCGACAAGCCACAGCGGCAAACGGTTCGGGCTGCGTTGCAGGCGCTGACGGATGTATACTCACTCGGCTTCACGATCGATGAAAAAGCCGCACCAGGAACGGTTTATGACTGGGTGCTGACCAACCGATCTCCTCTCCGGCCGAACCCGCAAACGCTGTATGTCGTGTCGGGAGTAGCCCAGACGGTCCCCGCCGACAATGTGGTATTCACTAACGAGAGTCTGACACCCCCAGCCTCGGAGCTAGTAGCCAGCGGCCAGCTACCCGAATGGTTGGGCGACAAGTTGGTCCGGCATCTCGGCCTGCTCGACAACCGGGCTCCGCTCAGCCAGTCGGCATTACGGGCGCTCTTCGTCCCCACGGCCAAACCCGACCCCGTACAACAGGCTGGTCTGCAACACGCGCTGACCCTGCTCCTGATCGTTTTATTGATACTCGAACGCTGGATCGCGCTGACCAAAAACGCATGAACGAACTCCAACGCGCTTTATCGTCGGTTACGTACCGGCTCTACGCCAATGCGCTGCTCAGAAGTCTGTTGCTGGGCGTAGCCGCCTGGCTGCTGGTAGCGACCCTGACAGGCCCCTCGCTCTGGTCTTTTCTGGCTGGTTTGGTGGGGCTGGGGCTGGGTGCCTGGCTCACCCGCTTGTATCAGGATAAAAAACCCCAGGCCGTCCAGCTGATTCACCAGACCGTTGGCGACGTTGAATACAGCCTGCCCCTGCTGGAAAAATCCCAGCTCAACCTGGCCGAACAGCTTCAGCTCGAACGCCTGGCCGAACGCGTTCGGGATGTTCAGGTACCGGGCGTAATCCTTAGAAATAGTGGCTTGTATGCCGGCGTTCTGCTGGCTGCGCTGGCCGTATACGCGGGCTATCCGCTGCTGCGGCAGCAGGGATCGCCGGGACCGGGGCCGAAAGGATTTACCCTGGCCCGGCAACAACCCGCCGATCGCTCACCCGAGCCGCCCGTCTTCCGATCGGCCGAGCTTCAGGTGCAGCCTCCGGCCTACACCCGTCTGCCCCTTCGGCGGTCGGCCAATCTCAACGCGTCGGCTATTGTCGGCTCCGAACTGACCTGGCGGGTTCAGTTCAGCACCTCAGAACACGTATCGGTTCGGCTGGTAAACAGCCGGGGGCAGGAGATTCCGTTTCAGGCGTCGGCCACTGGTTTCGTGCACCAGGATCGGCTGGTTAATTCGGGACTTTACGCCCTTAAAGCCTACTGGCGAACCAGCCATCGGGGCAAAACAACCGATTCGCTGGTGTACCAGTCCGACTTTTTCCGGCTCGAAGCCCAGCCCGACCTGGCCCCGAAAATTGAGCCCGGGTCGAAAGAACTGTACACGTTCCATCTCCTCAAAGACCCTAAAACGCTGACCGTTACCGCCACGATCTCTGACGACTTCAGCGTATCGCAGGCCTTTATCGTAGCGACGGTGGCGCGGGGATCGGGCGAGAACGTCAAGTTCCGGGAGATGCGAATGCCGCTGGAGCCCAGGAATTTCCGCGAAGCGAAACTCACCAAAACCCTGAATCTGAACGCCCTGCAGTTTGCCCCCGGCGATGAGCTGTATTACTACTGGGCCGCCTTCGACAACCGCCAGCCAGAGCCGAACTTTACCAAGTCAGATACCTACTTTGTAGTCTACAAAGACACCACGAAGCTGGAAGAAAGCGAGCTGGCCACCATGGCCGTTAATATCATGCCCGAGTATTTCAGGAGCCAGCGGCAGATCATCATTGATACGGAGAAGCTCATCGCCACGCGCAAACGGATGCCTGACCCCGCTAACCCGACGCACGTCTTTAAGAGCAGTTCGAACGAAATTGGTTTCGACCAGAAAGCCCTCCGGCTGCGGTACGGCCAGTTTCTGGGCGAAGAGTTCGAGAAATCGATTGGCGGGGGCGATGCGCTGCCGACCGACCGCGATGGGGATCCGGTAGCCGGGTTTGCCGCTATTCAGCAGTACATGCACAAGCACGATGAGGGCGAAGGTGAGCATGGCGGGCCACCATCGGGCGGACATGAAGGGCATGACCATGACGGGCATAACCACGGGGGCGGACCGGCCGTTACCGATAAAGACCCGGTAGCGGCCCTGATGGAGCAGTACATCCACTCGCACGACGATGCCGAGACCAACACCTTTCATGAACAATCGACCCGGTCGCTGCTGAAGATGGCGCTGGAGAACATGTGGCAGTCGGAACTGCACCTGCGCCTGTATGAACCCGAGAAAGCGTTGCCCTTTGAGCGCAAGGCACTGGAGTTTCTGAAGCTCTCGCAGCAGAAAGCCCGCTCATACGTCAAAAAAACCGGGTTCGACCCGCCCCCCATCAAGGAAAAGGAAACCCGCCTGACGGGCGAGCTAACGAACGTTGACCCCACCAACCGGCAGAGCCGCACCATCAGCCAGGTACAGATAGCACCGATGGTCGCCGACGTACTGGGGTATCTGGACCAGCCGCAGCTAACCGCCCAACAACGGTTCACGGTTCAGCAGCTCGGTAATGCGCTCGCAGACCGAACCCTCAACAGCGGTCTGACCAACTGGTCGGTGCTGGCCAGTCTGCAGAAGTTAACCAACGGAAAGCCCTTATCAGCCGCGGAGAAAACGAGCCTGAAAACCAGACTGTACGCGCTGAGCAATCCGACCAAACAGACCGAAGCGGCCTATAGAAGCAGTCCGGCCCTGGAACGGGCGTTCTGGCGGCATCTGTAAACCAGCCCACCGAATTAACTGGTCATACAACCTGGCTATTTTCGATGCATACAACCCTTCCCGTAACCAATCCATTTGTCATCGCTACGCTGCTGGCTCTGCTTGTCATGCTGGTGGTGCAGATGGGGCTGCTTTTCCGTAATAAATCGCTGCCTCCGGGCCGTAAGTGGCTCCGGGCGGGGCTGAATGGGCTGCTCTGGCTGCTGGCCGTGGCGTTCGTGCTGCAACCGACCTGGCCGTCTGCCCAACCGACTTCCCACGCTTTGCTGGTTGGTGACGACGTCCCCGGCGCCTTTGCCCAACACGTCAGGGATAGCCTGCACCTGAAAGCCAGCTTTACGAGCGCCCGCTTCAAACCCCGCTACGACTCGGTGACGCTGGTAGGCCAGGATTTTCCGACCGAAACGCTGACCAGCCTGAGCCAGGCGGCCCTGCGATGGGTGCCCTACAACGCCCCTGATCAGGCGCGGGACCTCCACTGGAAGGCCGTTGTTGGTCAGGGCGAACTGCAGCGCATTACAGGGCGGATCAACTCATCGGGCAAACAGAGGCTGACGGTCCGGTACGGGAATCAAACGCTGGACAGCCTGATGCTCCCGGCAGGCGAAACTCCTTTTTCGCTCCGGTTTCCAGCCTTCGCCCGCGGTCGGTCGCGGGTCGAACTGGTGCTGAAGGGTAATTCCATCGACAGTGTTCATTTTTTCAGCCGCCCGCTTAAGCCATTGCGGGTGCAGTTTTTGCAGGATAGTCCCGATTTCGAAAGTAAGACCCTGGCCGACTGGCTGGGACGGCACGGCCACTCGGTGCAGCTAACCGCTACCCTTTCCAAAAATATCAGCAGCGACGTACGGATCAACGCCACCTCATCAACGGCTCCGGCCGACCTGATCGTTACCGACCCGTCTAACGCAGGTAGCGCAGCGGTTCGAAAAGCTGCGGCCGACGGGCGGGCGGTGCTGTTCATTAACCTGACTAACCCCGAAGCCGATTGCCGAACCATCAATCAGGCGCTGGGCAGCCGCTGGCAGGTTCGCCGGATCGCGACGGAGCCAACCGTACCGGTAAGCGATGGACTGACCGCCCTGCCCTACCGCTTTGCCGAGGCCGTGAATCAATCATCGGCAGCGGTGTATCCCGTGGCGGCACAACGCATCACAGCCCGGGGCGCATCGGCTCAGAGTCCGCCCGCCCGCGTGGCTGCAAGCCTGCTCAGCGACACATTTCCCCTGGCTCTCAGTGGCGACAGCCTGACCTACACCCGCATCTGGACGGCAATTCTGGCGCTGACCTACCCCACCAACGAAACCCAGCTCCAGGCCGATGCGCCCCTGATTCGGGGTATTGCCGAACCGGTTCAGCTCAACAATACGAGCCGACTGCTCAGCGCCCTGCTGGCAGGTCCCGATACGGTCCGGCTCGCGACGGCTCCGCTCAACAACCGCTCGGTACAGGGCGACTACAGGCCCACCGTGGCGGGCTGGCAGCCCGTTTCCGACTCACTGGCCCTATTTGTGCGCGAGCCGGTTCCCGGCGATCCGGTCGGCAGCCGGGCGCGGGTTCGTCAGCTCATGCTGGCTCATGCAGATTCGTCGGCGGGTGCGGGTGCAAATTCCCCGACCACCAGCGAAACCATTCCGAGTTGGGTATGGCTGGCGGCTTTTATTCTGGTACTGGGCATTTTATGGGTCGAGCCGAAGCAATAACGGCACTTTATTTGCGGGCGTTAGCGTTGATTGCTACCCATACGTCATGCGCTTCCTATTTTTAGTTGTTATCGGCTGGCTGTATGCCGGGCTGGCGGCAGGCCAGGCTCCGGCCCTCGTAAAGACCCAACGGACGGAGTTTGTCATCAGGGCCGTTGATGACAAGACCTCCGCCGAACTGCCCACCCAGTTCAGGATTGAGGCCCGGCGGGCCAAAAAGAAATGGGAGGGCACATCGAAGCCCCCCAGCGGGTTCATGTTTATCCTGACCCGTACGGACACGCTGACGGTAATTGCCAAATCGCCGGGTTACCTGGAGGCCGAAGAGGTGATGGTGGTCACCTGCGATACCTGCCCGGATTATGCGTATACCATCCTGCTGGAGAAATATACCAGACCTGACAGCGTTTTCAGCAACCTGCGCGTGAACCAGGCGTTCCGGCTCGACAATATTTACTTTGACCAGGGTAGTTATATCCTGCGCCCTGAGTCGTATCCGCAGCTCGATAAATTGGTTAAAACCCTGGTCACTACGCCAAAACTGGTTATCGAAATTGTGGGCCATACCGACAACGTTGGCGACCGCCGACTCAACCAGGCCCTGTCGGAAAACCGGGTAAAAGTTATCCGCAGCTATCTCATTCGCAGTGGTATTGCCGAAGACAGACTTCGGATCAATGGCTACGGCGATGCCCGCCCGGCAGCCCCCAACGACTCGGAAGAAAATAAACGAAAGAACCGACGGGTCGAATTCGTTGTCTTAGCGTTATAAGCGCACTGATGACGTCTGATGAGATACTTTGTTCAACCCGGCTCCATTGTCCGGCAGATCTGGGGCGATGCCGATGTAATTCTGCTGGTCTTTGCCGGCTCGGCCGCTGAGTTTGCCCTGAACCGGGCCGTAGACTGGCTGTTTTTTACCGGCAAACTCCCAGCCGACCCGATTGCCCGGTTGTTCTCGACCGTTCGCTACGCGCAGGAAATCGTGTTTGCGCCCGAGGCACAGGCCCGGCAGGCCATTGCCCGCATGGGCGCGATTCATGGGGGCGTGGAGAAGAAACGCGGCTATGAAATTCCCGACTGGGCCTACCGCAACGTACTGTATATGCTGATCGATTATTCGGAGCGGGCCTACCAGACGCTGCACCGTCCGCTGACCGATGCCGAACGGGATGAACTCTACTCGACCTTCCGGGCAGTAGGCGCGGGCATGAACGTTCCGGACTTACCCGCTTCGTATGGCGACTGGAAAACCGACCGGCTGGTTCACCTCAACCGCGACCTGACCCGCAGCGACTATACCGACCGGCTGTTTCAGCGCTACCGCGAGCAGCTGGGAAACTGGCGTTACGATCTGCTGCGACAGGTACAGGGCATGCTGGTGCCCGAACAGGTGCGGCAGCCGCTTGGTCTTCCCAAAAAGCCTGCCCTGATTCATTCCATCGGCCTGTATAAAGTCCTCAATACACTAGGGTTGCGATCGGCCGTACAACGAATTTTGCTGCCAACCGAGTATCTTGGCCAGATTCGAGGTTTAGACCGATAAGCGGTCATTTTGCCAACACCCATCAACATGACTAATCCGATTACTACCTCGGTGTTCGATCTGTTCAAGGTCGGTCCGGGACCATCCAGTTCGCATACCATTGGGCCGATGAAAGCGGCCTTCGATTTTCGGCAGCGGATCAGCGCACTAGCCGGTCGGCCAGTGCCCGATGCTATTCATGTTCACCTCTACGGATCGCTCAGTGCCACCGGTAAAGGTCATGGTACCGACCGGGCCGTCGTGGCTGGCCTGCTCGGCTGGCAACCGGAAACCACCGATCCTGACGCGCTCCTGGCTTTACTGAAAGACCCGACTACGCTGTATCCGGTACCCGTTGGCGACCAGCTGATTCTGGTGGGGCCGCAGCATATTCATTTTGAGCGAAAGCGGTACGACTCTCCCTTTGCCAATACGATGGTGCTCCGACTGACGGCTGGCAGCGAGACGCTGGCCGAGGAAGAATATTATTCGGTGGGGGGCGGCTTCATCAGCCGCAAGGGTGAACCGGAAATCAGCCCATCGACGGTTTCAGTCCCCTATCCGTACAGTACCATGACCGAGCTGAAGCAGCAGCTCACCCAGCATTCCCTATCGCTCGATGCGCTCCTGCTGGCTAACGAAATGGCCTTGACCAGCCGGAGCCGGACCGAGGTGAACCAGCGGCTCGACCAGTTGCTGGAATTCATGCACAAAGCCGTTCGGCGGGGGCTCCGTCACAAAGGCGTACTGCCCGGATCGATCCGGCTAAGCCGAAAAGCACCGGTGTTATACCAGCAGGCCAAAACGATGGCCAATGCTTCAGACAGTTTTCTGATTTTTCTGAACGCGTACTGCCTGGCCGCTTCTGAAGAAAACGCAGCCGGCGGCATTGTCGTCACCGCCCCTACCTCGGGGGCGTCGGGCGTTATTCCGGGCCTGACCTTTCTGGCCAAACACCATTTTCATTACGACCGGGCTACCCTCCGGGCCGGTATGCTGGCGGCTGCGGCCGTTGGTTTTCTGGTGAAACATAATGCCAGCATTTCCGGTGCCGAGATGGGCTGTATGGGCGAGATCGGCACGGCTTCGGCAATGGGGGCGGCCTTCCTGACCCGATGCGCCCAGCCCAGCGGCAGCATCAGCGCTATTGAAGCAGCCGCCGAAATTGCCATTGAACACCACCTCGGCATGACCTGCGACCCCATTGGCGGCTATGTTCAGATCCCGTGTATCGAACGGAACGCCATGGGGGCCGTAAAAGCCTACAATGCGTACCTGCTGGCCACCTCGGGAGCCCCTTCGTCGCAGAAGATTTCGCTCGACGCCGTGATCAAGGTGATGAAAGCGACGGGCCGCGATATGTCGACGAAGTACAAGGAAACCTCCGAAGCTGGGCTGGCGCTGAGTGCTACGGAATGCTGATCAACCCATGATGATTCAAACAATACAGGGCTGTTCAGCTGTTTATGTATTGCGAATCACAATTCGTGGTAAATACTCAATGAAAGCGGGTTACTACCCGCCCAACGAATGGCAACAATTTACACTCCCAAACAACAGCGGATCCTGCTCATTACGAGTCTGATCATTATTGCGGGCTTCATCATTGCCGGGCTGCGTGGCTACGCATCGGCCTTTCTGGGCGCCGGCATCCTATACGTAGTTTTTCGACCCTGGTTTACGGCGCTGGTCCACAAACGAAAATGGAACCGGCAGCTCGTTACGGCCATGCTGATCCTGTTTTCATTTGTGGTCATCATCATGCCGTTTCTGACCCTGAGCCTGATGCTGGTCGGCCGGATTCAGTACTACAGTCAGAACGCCGACGACATCCTGAACCTGATCCACAAAGGCGAAGAACTGACCGGATTCCGCATTACGAGTCCGCAGAACATCCGGCAGATCGTTCAGCAGGGCGCGGGTTATGTTAGTCGGCTGCTCCCATCGCTGGCGGGCGGGGCGCTTGATTTCATCGTCATCATCGGTCTGATGTTCTTCACGTTCTACTTCATGTTCGTACAGCAGGAAGCCTTTCAGACAGGCCTGCAGAAGTACCTGCCTTTCAAGCGCGACACCCAGCGCGAACTGGGCGAATCGCTCAAGAACAACGTGAATGCCAACGTATTGGGACAGGCACTGGTTAGTTTGGTGCAGGGGGTACTGACCGGACTGACGCTCTGGATCTTTGGCGTACCCGACGCACCCTTCTGGGGAACCGTAGCCTTTTTTATGGCCTTCATTCCGGTGCTGGGCACACCCCTGGTCTGGGGACCGGCCGGCCTTATCCAGCTCTCGCAGGGTAATACCGGTCAGGGTGTTGGCATTCTGGTGGTGGGCATCGTGGTCATCATCAACATCGACAACCTGCTCCGGATCGCACTGGCCAAACAAATGGGCGACATTCACCCGCTTGTCACTCTGGCTGGTATCGTATTGGGCGTTCCTATTTTCGGGATCCTTGGTCTGGTCATTGGTCCCCTCCTGCTCTCGTACTTCATCGTGCTGATGCAGGTATTTGAACGCCAGAACCGTGATCAGCGCGAAGAAGTGGCCGAAGACGAAGCCAAGGTGGAGAAGGTTGTCGAACGACGCGTATAAGGCTAGTCGTTAGTACGTTATTCCTAAAAACCGCTCCCTTTCTATGGCATCTGTTGATGACCACAGAAAGGGAGCGGTTTTTGTTATTGAGTGCGCTCGGGTACGTACTGCAGGAGCACGATGCCGCAATCGAATGGAACGGTTTTTACCAGTTGTAGATTCCGTTTTCCATCGGCCTCGCCAAAGATGGGGAGTCCGCGTCCAATGGCCGCCGGGTTGATCAGCAAGTGCAGCTCATCGATCAATCCCTCCCGGATCAGTGACGAAACGAAGCTGGCTCCTCCGTATACAATGATATCCTGACCGGCCTGTGCTTTCAGGCGCCCGATCTCGTCGACAAGCGAACCAGTGGCTACCGTTGTATTCTCCCAGATCGACTGGCTGAGGGTTCTGGAGAAAACGACCTTGCGGGTCTGGGTGAATTTCTGCCCGGCTTCATAATCCGGATTGTCGGGATTAGCCGCCACAGAGGCCCAGTAGGGGATGAACCCTTCGGCCAGTTTTCGGCCCAGCACAATACAGTCTACGGGGTCAGTCAGTTCTTTTACATACTCCTTCAGGGCATCGTCCCAGTCGAAAGTCATCCAGTCCATTTCGCCGTTAGGACCGCCTATGTAGCCGTCGACGGTCATTTGAACCTGAAGCTTTAGTTTTCTCATGTCGCTGTTTTTTCTACAAAAATAGTGTCGACAGCCACTACGGACGGGTTGTGTATGCGCCTTTGGAGCGGTGTTTTTGCGACATTACCAGCGTACCGGCCCGGGCCCTTATGGACCGGCCACGGTTTACCAATTCGGCTGATCATACGATCCCTAAAAAAGCCGCGGCCCTGACTACAGATCAGAACCGCGGCTACTTTTATGTTTGAACCGATTACTCGTTGTATCTGGTCACCTTACTGGCTCCCGACGTTTCGGAGTCCAGCGAACCGACCTGACCCAGGGTTGCATGGCTGGCTCCGCTGGCATCGATAGTAGCCTTGTCGATCTGCATGCTGGTGGCTTCGATTTTACTGGCTCCGCTCAGATCAGCTTCTACCTGGGTGGCCCGGCCCCGTAGCACAATGTTCGACGCCCCCGACAGATCGATGGTCAGGTTAGTGACATCTCCGTCAAAAACCGTACGGCAGGCTCCGCTCATACCAATGTTCAGCTTATTGTAGGCGCCGAAGCCGGTCAGGTTCGCCTTCGATGCGCCCGATAGTTTCAGCTCGTCAATCGAGGGCACGGTAATTGTCAGCCCTATGCGCTTCCGGTTGTTCCAGTCGAAGATACCCCGCCGATCGACCGACACGTCGAGGGTATTGCCACTGACCTTCACGCTGACATCTTCGAGATCCTCTTCGCGGCCGTCGGCCACTACTTTATACGTATCGCCTTTGCGGAACCGCACCACGAAAGCCCCGCCCACGTCTACTTTCGAGAAATTGCTCACGTTGAACTGGCGGGTGTTGCTACCGATGTCGTCGAAATCGTCGCCCAGCTCGTTGGCTACGGCATTCTGTACGTCGTCGGTCAGGTCGGTTACGTCGTTGTCCTCATCGTTACCGTCGTAGCTGCGGTCTTTTTCGCGGGGGAAGTTGAGACAAACCAGTCCGTCGTTCTTGGTAAACTTCCAGACGCTGGCTTCCATCCGGTCAAGTTCTTTCCCCCCAAATTCATTCCGGATAAACAGGGCAAAGTCTTTGGACATACGGAACGGTTTCTCATAAGGCAGCATCACTTCCATATCCAGATCCTGGGCCCGGAAGCGTGATTTGGGTTTCAGGGTGATGGCATTTTCAAACGCAATGACTGAATCGCGCACCGTATAGCGGTAGTCGATCTGGCGGGCATTTTCCTGCGCATTGGCGCGGCTGCTGCCCTGTGCCCGAAAACGCTGTACGAGGCTGATCGCGGTGCCTTCGTAGCCTTTCAGCTCGATAGAGGGACGCCAGTTGTCCTCATCCATTTCGGTCAGGTCGAAGGTCGGGATGGCAGCCGCTACGGTCAGCGTCCTGGTTTCTTCGACGGTACCACTCCGCTGGAAACTGTTGATCAGCGGACTAACGGTACCCAGCAGAATGACCAGGCTCACCAGATAAACCCCGCCCAGCGTCAGCGCGGTACGGCTGCTGATAATCGGCCGCGTAGTGATGAGCATGATACCGAGTACTGCCACGGCGAAGGCCTGAATCATACCAACGGCGAAGGCCGCTACAATCATGGGCATCGTAATGTCGCCCCGCACAAATCCGATCGGAATATCACCGAACTCCGCGCCCGACTCAATACCGAAGGCGGCTCCCGTTACGGCCAGACAGGCAATCATCAGCGCGAACGCTACCACCAGACAGATAATCCCGGCGAAGACCCGGATTACCGCCACGACGCCGTTCAGCAAGGGACCGAGTGCACTGCCAAGGCCCCCAATGATCGTGGCGATGGCCCGGAAAGGGAACAGCAGAATACGGGTCAGGGTACTTTCGTTATTCGGCGACTCGTTGATATTCAGGTTCTGCTTGATGCTCGACTCGATGTTCGAGAGTGTAATGGGCTGCCCCTGCATTTCCATCTTCTCGGTCAGCGTTTTGGCCGTTGGCGCTACCATCCACAGAACGACGTACAGCAGAAAGCCTACCCCGAAGAATACGATACCCAGGACGAACAGCAGCCGTACTACCCCCGTGTCGATGCCGAAGTAAGCTGCGATACCCGACGCTACCCCGCCCAGTACTTTATCTTC
The DNA here is from genome assembly GCF_004138325.1 of Spirosoma sordidisoli. Classification (GTDB taxonomy): domain Bacteria; phylum Bacteroidota; class Bacteroidia; order Cytophagales; family Spirosomataceae; genus Spirosoma; species Spirosoma sordidisoli. The sequence goes on from NZ_SBLB01000001.1 coordinate 356,490, forward strand.
GGGGTTCCGGTAAAACTTCTTCACCGTCTTGTCTTCTTCAATGGTCATCACGCCCGGCAGTGCAATCCACATCGCAATGTAGATGAACAGGGCGAAGCCCGATACGCTGGCTCCGGCCCCATCGCCAACCGGCGGCAGCGCCAGAAACAGGGTCAGAAAGATGAGCCGTATCCAGACTACGTCGATGTTGAAGTAGTGGGCCAGACCGGCGGCTACCCCGCCCAGGGTCTTCCGGCGCAGGTCGCGCACCAGTCGGCGGGGTTCACCATAAGCCTCGGCCGATGAGCCGCCGTAGGCAGACGATGAGCTTCCCCCAGCCATCGTGGCCGCGGCTCCGGGCGCTTTGGTACCACTGCTGAACGCCGAATTGCGCCCGCCGTTGGTAACCAGTACCTCTTCTTCTTCTACCGCTTCGAAGTCAGAAACCGTACCCATGGCCGCCACCAGTTCGTTGACGTCGTCGAGCGAAACCACCTGATTGCCGGTTGCTTTCAGCTTGGCCAGCAGCTTTTCCGCGATACGATTTTCGATGTCAGTTACAATCTCCTGGCTGTCTTCGTAGGTTGAGAAATACTGCTGAACCGACGTCAGGTAATTTCTCAGTTTATCATAGCCATCCTCTTCGATGTGGAAGATGACACCACTGATGTTGATGCTGATTGTCTTTTTCATGGTCGTAACCCGGACTTCAGTCCGGTCCTTTTACTGGTTTAGGTCGGGTTAGTTGGTTGCAGAGGAAGGATTGACGGGATCGACGGATGCCGCAACGGGGGTGTTTCCATTAGCGGGCTTGCGGTGCTGGTCGGTCTTGCTTACGATAGAATGTACCGACTCGGATAACTCCTGCCAGGTGTCGTTCAGCGCGTCGAGCGAGTTACGACCCAGGTCGGTCAGGATATAATACTTACGGGGCGGTCCGGAGGTCGATTCTACCCATTTATAGTCGAGCAGGCCGGCATTTTTCAGACGGGTCAGCAGCGGGTAGAGCGTACCTTCCACCACCATGATTCGGGCGGAGGTTAGCTCGTCGAGCATATCGGAGGCATATACCTCGCCCCGCGATATGATGTGCAGAATGCAGAACTCCAATATTCCCTTGCGCATCTGCACCTGAGCATTTTCTATATTCATCGGTGTACGGGATTGCGTTAAACTTGATGCATCAAAGGTAGCATAAGGTACTATGCGATACAAGGTACTTTATTAAATATCTTCGTTTTCCATGATTAATGGTGCTAGAACGGGCTGAACGGCAGACGCTTTTTGTACACAAGTTAAAATGGTATGTATATTTCGATTCATTACCCACCGCTATGCTTCGACCATATGCCCTTACGATGCTTTGCTGGCTAGTTGGCTCAGCTATCTCAGCTCAGTCCTCACCAGCTGGTAATGAGTGGATTACCTACAGTCAATCTTACTACAAAATTCCCATAGTTCAATCGGGTCTGTACCGCATCACGAGCCTGGACCTGCAAAAACGGGGGGTGGTTGTACAGGCCATCGATCCAAAGACCATACAGCTGTTTCATCGGGGAAAAGAGCAGGCCATTCGGGTAGTAGACGAAACCGACGGTCGCTTCGATCCGGACGACTACATCGAGTTTTATGGCCGCGGCAACGATGGTCTGGCCGATTCGGCGCTTTACCGGAGCGACGCTGACCAGCCCGGACCGGCGCAGCCCCATTCGTACTACAGCCTGTTTAGCGACACGACCGCTTATTTTCTGACCTGGCGACCGGGCGGCCCCGCGGGTCGGCGGATGGTTACCGCTACCGACACGGTGGCTTCAGACCTGAACCCGGTCGAGTACCACTGGGCGGAGGAGCTACGCCTGTTTACCGATACCTACCCGGGTTATGCGGCCGGGATACCCCCTAAGATAGAATACAGCCACTACGAGCCGGGCGAAGGGCATACGGGCGTCATTCTGCAGACCCTCCCTTACGTCACCAGTCTGCTGCTGTCCAACGCCTATCGATCGGGTCCGCCCCCCCAGATCGACATCCTGCTGACCGGCCGCGACTACACAGCCCACCGGGTGGAGGGGCGGGTGGGGCCAGCGGCTGGCGCCCAGCGGCTGTTCGGGTCGGCCACTTTTTCTCTCTACGGCAACGCCCACCTCCGCGACACCCTCAGCTGGCAGGACGTCGGTTCCGACAATCAGTTGCTGGTATCGACCGCAGCCGCCGATGGAAACCGCTACTCCCTGTCGTACCTGCGGCTTCGCTATCCGCAGCGGCTCACGGCCAATAACCAGCCGGTTTGTTTGTTTCGGCTGCCGCCCCATTCGGCCGGTCGGTCGCGGCTCGTTGTCCTGGACGTTCCGGCCACGGCCCGCTTTTTCGACATCACAGACCCCAACGTGCCCACGCTGATCCAGCACCGGCAGTCCGGCACCACGGCCCGGCTCATCGTACCCGGCTCCGATCAGGAGCGGATCATTCTTTGCAGTAGCCAGGTCGACCCGATCCCGACCATTCGGCCCGTCACGTTCGTCGACTGGCGCAACCGGCGGCCTACCTATCTGATCGTCACCCACGAAAATCTGATGCAGCCAACGGTCCGTAGTGCCAACGCCGTACGGGCCTATGCCGCTTACCGGGCGTCGGTCGAGGGGGGCGGGTTCGATACGCTGACCGTGACCATGGCGCAGCTGATCGATCAGTACAGCTACGGCGAACGGCACCCCCTGGCCATCCGGCGTTTTGTTGACCAGCTCCTGCGGCAGAGTCGGGCATCCGGCGCGGCACCGCCCGAATTTCTGTTGCTGCTGGGCCGGAGCCGCAGTGCAGCGGGGGTGCGGCACAACCCCGACCAGGCCGGGCTGGACCTGGTCATGACGATGGGGTTCCCCAGCTCGGACGCAGCGCTGACGGCGGGTCTGGACGGTGCCCTCCGCGACGTCCCCCGCCTGCCAACGGGCCGTATCAATGCCGCCACCCCGGACGATGTACTGGCTTACCTGAACAAGGTAATCGAATACGAACAGCTCCCCTCCGATACGCCCTGGCGCAAACAGCTGCTCCACCTCAGCGGAGGCACTTCACCCGACGAATCCAGGTTATTCAGGTCGCTGGTCGATGCCTACGGGCGCCAGGCCACGAGAGCCGCGCTGGGCGCTCGGGTAGCAACCCTAAACAAACAAACCACGGCCCCCACCGAAGACCTCAATATCGCCCCGCAGGTGAACGAAGGCCTTGGTCTGATTACGTTTTTCGGTCACGCGGGCCTGTCGGTGACCGATTTGAATATTGGTTTCTGCTCAGATGATGCGCTGGGTTACCGAAATCGGGGCCGTTACCCGGTTCTGCTGATCAATGGCTGCGCTATCGGCAATTTCTTCTTCGGCCGCCCCACCCTCACCACCGACTGGATACTGACGCCCGAACGGGGAGCCATCGCGGCCATTGCCCAAAGTCACCTCGGTTACGTGAACACCCTCGATCAGTACAGCACCGTGTTTTACGGCCTGCTGACCGATAGCACCTGGCTCGACCGGTCCATCGGGCAGCTTCAGCAGGAAACCATCCGGCGCATTCTGACCCAAACCCCGACCGGTCTGGCCCTGGCCAATGCCCAGCAAATGGTTTTACAGGGCGACCCTGCTATCCGCCCATTCCCGTTTCCCACCCCCGACTATGGGTTCGTGCCAGGTGGACTACGGGTTGAAGGACCGAACGGCGCGGCTTTGACCAGCGCCAGCGATTCGGTCACGATTCGGGTAGTCATCCAGAACACTGGTCGCTATCAGGCCGGCCGGTTGCCGATACGGATACGCCGGTTTATCCAGGGCCGCGAATCGGGCGTGTACAACCTGAGCTGGCCAGGCACCGTTGCCTACCGCGACACCATAAGCCTGACCATTCCGAATGAGCGTACTACCGAAGGCGCCAACCGATTCGACCTGTCGGTGAACCCGGCCGACCGCGCTGATGCGATTCCGGAAGTGAATCGGACCAACAATCAGCTACAGGCCGAGCTACCCGTACCCGGCCAGCTACCCCGGCTTATCTACCCGCCGATGTCGGCGGTTGTGGCCGAGCGGCAAATTCGGCTCATTGCCCAGCCGTTCGGTCAGCCTCAGCAGTTGTATACGGTTGAACTCGACACGAGTGCCCGCTTTACCAGTCCCGGCCGGCTATCCTGGCAGCTCACAGCTGAAAACGGCCTGTCGTTACCGGCTACGCTCACCGGCCCGGCACCGACCCGCTATTTCTGGCGCGTACGGCCCGTCCTGCCAGCGGAGGCTTCCTGGCAGTCGGCACAGTTTACCTACCATCCGGCCGCGGCCGACAAAGGCCTGCCTGAAGGACAGGTCTGGCTATCGACAGCCATAGCGACGAATGACCTGCGCCAGGGCGACAGTGTAGCGATTCCGGTGTCCTTCGCCAACCTCAGTCCGCACCCTTTCCTGGACTCCCTAGTCGTGCAGCAGGTTCTTTACGGGGCCCGTCTCCCCCAGCCCCAACTCAGTCGGTTCCGGATTAAAGCCCCCGCTCCCGGCGATACGACCCGGTTTACGGTGCGCGTACCGACCGTGTCGATACCCGGTCTGAACCGGCTCATGATGACGGTCAACCCCAGCCTGCAAGCCGAGTATTCGCTGCTGAATAATACGCTCGATCTGCCCCTGCCGGTTCAGGCCGATCAACTGGCTCCGCTGCTGGAAGTGGCGTTCGACGGGACCCGGATCAATGAGGGTGCCGTCGTGTCGGCCAATCCCGTGCTGGATATCCTGGTGGCTGATGATAACCGGTCGCTACGCCGGCGCGACACCACCGGCATGGCGCTCTTGCTGCAACGCCCCGGGCAGCTGAGCTGGGAGCGGCTTGGCTGGACAAACGCCCGGATTCAGCCAGCCGGTGCCGATAACGTATTCCGGGTGCGGTACCAGTTGGCGTCTCTGGCTGAAGGCGACTATGGCCTGATCGCTACGGCGCAGGATGCTGTCGGGAACGCGGCTGTACCCTATCGAACGCGGTTTCGGGTGGTACGAACCCCGGCGCTTACCGATTTTACCGCTTACCCCAATCCGTTCCGCGATCAGCTTGTTTTCTCGTTTTCGCTCACAGGCGAAAGCGCTCCAAACGAGGTGCAGCTTGTCATTACGGATCTGATGGGTCGACCGGTCCGGCATCTGCGCAGTAGTACGACCGGCCGCCCGGTCCGGGTTGGACTGAATGAATGGGTATGGGACGGGCGCGCCGACACCGGCGAGGACATGCCGGCGGGTGTGTATCTGTACCGATTGATGATCAACGATGGCTGGGTAGTGCCCGCGCCCCCGCTCCCCCACGGCCGACTGGTACGGGTGCCCTAGCCCGGCTCCAGCGCCCCGGCAGTGGTTAGTCCCAGCACTCCATGAGCAGCAGATCGCCGGTCCGGGCTTCGACACGAACAAAGCCGTCGGCGGCTGCTTCGTTGCTGCTTCCCGTCCGATAGCCGAGGGTCATGGTATCGTTCTGTACGTTGTATTTCAGTCCTTCGGTAGTAATGCCGGTTACCGTCCCGACCGGAACCAGGGAGAGTGGCGTGCCCGCTTCGTACCATTTCTCGAATCGACCCACCAGCGGAAAAATGCGGGAGTGGTCGTCGAGCATGACAATCCGGATCTGGTCTTTGTACCGGACAATATTGGTCATGTTGGTCAGACTATGGTCGGCCCGCCGACCCGTTGCCCAGATGATATTGACAGCCGGATAACCCCGGCCGATCAGGTACTCTATTCCTTTTTCCAGATCGGTTTTATCCTGATCAGGCGTGTGAACCACGTCGAGCGGGTACTGCTGCGCCCGGATGGTTGCCAGGTCGAGATCCCGGTCGAAGTCGCCCAGCAGCACGTCTACTTTAATACCCAGATCGAGCACCCGCCAGATAGCACTGTCGAGCACCACCACCGTTGGACTCCACTCGAGCAGCTGGCCAAGCAGTTCGGGCTGGCAGGCTTCGCCGTTGGCGATCAGCAAAGCCGGCTCCTGCTTGTCACGAACGATATGATGAGACGACATACGAGAATGAACAGCGTGAGAACGACGACGATTTTAGCCCTGTCGGCTACTCTGCAAAGCCCGGTCAATGTCGGAGGGGTCATCTACGGCCTGGCTCTGGTGCACGGTTGTTACCAGTTTGATACAGTACCCCGCTTCCAGCCAGGCCAGCTGCTCCAGCGATTCAGCCTGCTGAAGGGGCATGATGGGCAGAGCGGCAATTTTTTCGAGTATATCGGCCCGGTAGCCATACAGGCCCACATGCCGCTGATACGGGTGGTGCTCGTGCCAGCGCGCCGGATCAACATCACGGAAGAACGGAATCGGCTGACGACTGAAATAGAGCGCTTCCTGTTTCGCGTTCAGGACAATTTTAACCTCGCCCGTACTGTGCAGTATCTCCGCCGACTCGACGGGCGACATCTGGGTGGCCAGCTCTACCGATCCGTCGAGGACAGCCGCCAGCTCATCGATCTGAGCGGGGTTGATAAACGGCTCATCGCCCTGTATATTAACGACGTAATGAGGCCCGGGAGCAGACAGGCTACCCGTCCCGGCCAGTTGCGCATAGGCTTCCTGGCAACGCTGGGTACCGTTTACGTGGTCGGAGTGGGTCATCGCCACCTCGCCACCTGCCTGCCGAACGACTTCGGCAATGCGTTCATCGTCGGTAGCGACGACAACCCGGTCCAGCAACTGGGCCTGCCAGGCCTGCTCGAGCACACGAACAATCATTGGTTTGCCGCCAATATCGGCCAGCGGTTTGCCCGGAAAACGCGTTGAGCCGTACCGGGCCGGAATAATGCCAATTATCATAGAAACAAAGAAATTGGTTTTGCCGAAGCGGGATATGCCCGCTCCGGCAAAACCAGCTACAGCCGCCGGAACAGGTCCTTAAGCAAATCAATGGTTATTACGTCCTGCCAGTGGGGGCCGATGGCGTGCAGCCACATATGCGGCAGGTTATACGACACCTCAGCCATCCGGGTCAGCGTCTCGTCGCTCCACTCGGCCGACAGCCCCTGCGGCAAATCGATCTGGTGGTAAGCCACCATCTGCCTGAACTCCGCTACGCCTTCGGGGTAATAGTCGGCCAGATGATTCATGATCAGACAGTTGGCGTAACAGTGACGGGTACCCAGAATTTTGGACAGGCCGTAACTGAGCGCGTGGCACACCCCCACTTCTGAATAGGTCAGGCTAAGCCCGCCCATAAGCGAAGCGACCATCAGCTTCTCGTCGTTTTCGGGCGTCTGTCCGGACTGATTACCCAGAAATACCTCCCGGCAAAGCTTAAGCGACTGCTCGGCAAAGGCGTGGGAGTAAGCGTTGTTCATACGACCATTTTCCGACTCGATGCAGTGGATATAGGTATCCATACCGGTATAGAACCACCAGTTGCGGGGTACGCTGGCAATCAGGTCCGGATCGAGAATAATCTGGTTGAAAACGGTCCATTCGCACTTAAGGCCCAGCTTCTTAACCGGCCCGGTCAGTACGGCGGTCATGGACACCTCGGCGCCGGTACCCGAAATCGTAGGCACCCCCACATGATAGACACCTGGTTTTTTGATGAGGTTAAGTCCCTGATACAGCGTTGAAGACCCATCATTGGTGAGCATCAGCGACAGCGCCTTGGCAATATCCATGATACTGCCGCCCCCGATCCCGACAACCCCGGACGGCAAGCCGCGCGTGGCCAGAATTTTGTCGCGGAGTTCGTCGATCTGCTGGGTGGTGGGCTCGTGTTCTTCTACACTGATGTAGTAGGTCAGGTCCTCGCTATGTACCGGCACCCGGCTCTCGAGCGATTTCCCTTTGAAATAGTTATCGACCAGGAAAACGAAATAGCCTTCATTCTCGGCCCGGTGGGGAGCCAGAATCTCATCGAGCTGATCGAAGCTACCCCGTCCGAAAACGGTTTTTTCGATGCCTTTGAAATTCTTGTGCGTGGGTCGGGTGGCGGTTGGTACGGTGGTGGTCATGTGGCTTAGGCTTCGATAAGGATGGCTTTACGGATGGCTGTACCCACGTTTTCGGCCAGGGCGGCTACCTCGTCGGTTGTCCAGCTCGCCCGGATACCAAACGAAATAAGCCGCCCGATTACCGACTGAGCGCCGGGCAGATCGAGGCTGTTATAATCCTGGGGAGCGCCAAACTTTTCGATAGGCAGCGCCGACGCCGTCCGCATCTGTTTGATATGATCCCACTGATTGATGAAATGGTACATGTTGGTGAACCAGTAGTTGAATCCACCGACCCCGGCTGCGTTCAGTTCTGCCAGTACCCGCCCGGCCGATTCGGTATCGGGCAGCAGCAGATTGAGGAAGGTAGCCGAGTCGCCATCGGGATCGGGAATGCGCGCAAACGACACGCCCGGAATCGCGCCCAGCGTAGCCATCAGCTGCTTCTTGTGGGCATTGTTCTTCTGGATGATGTCCGGCACCCGACGCGTCTGCACTAGTCCAACGGCGGCATGTAGCTCGCTAATCCGGTAGTTGAAGCCCAGAATCGGGTGCTGTTCCATACCCCGGTTGGTACCGATATGATCGTGGCCATGGTCCGAGAACGAATCGGCATGTTTATAGGCCTGCTCGTCGTTAGTCACCATGACGCCCCCCTCACCTGCCGTGGCAATCTTGAAGAAGTCGAACGAATAGGCGCCGGTTTTGCCCCAGAGGCCCGTCGACACCCCTTTGTAGCTGGCTCCCATGGCCTGACCGGCATCTTCGACCAGCACCAGCTTATGTTCGTTGATAACCGCCATGATAGCCCCCATGTCGGCCATCTGCCCGCACATATGCACCAGGCAAACGCCTTTGGTACGGGGCGTAATGGCCCGGCGGATACTATCGGCACTCAGGCAAAGCGTATCATCGATATCGGCGAAAACGGGCAGAGCGCCCACCATCAGCACGGCCTCTATGGTAGCGATGTACGTAAACGGGGGCACAATCACCTCGTCGCCAGCCCCGATTCCGGCCGCTACCATGGCACAGAGCGCGGCTGTCGATCCGCTCGATACGGCATGGGCGTAGTTGGCCCCCACCAGTTTGGCCACTTCGGCTTCAAACTCGCGGGCCTTGTAGATGTTGTTTCGCTGGGCTTCGTGATTGTAACGAAACAGGATACCCGTTTCGAGGACGTCGTTGATTTCGGTGCGCTCCAGGGCGCCGAAGAATTCCATTCCAGGCATGAGACAGACAATACGTTATCGGCTTGGGGCCAGGGGCCGGAGCCGGTTAATTTTCAGCAAAAGTACGTTTTTTCAACCGTTACCGGTACGTGCTTTTCGCTAGTACCGTATACGCCCCTCCCACCCGATCCACTCCTGAAAGACGGCATCGGCCTCCTGCCGCAGACACTGCTGCATGGGAATTGACCGTTGCTCGCGGGGCTTGTCGATCTCCTCATAGATGAACTGATCATCGAAACCGGCACCGGCCGCGTCGGAGTGAAAGGCACCGTATACGATCCGGCTGGGTCTGGCCCAGTAAATGGCCCCCAGACACATCGGACAGGGCTCGCAGGAGGTGTATAACGTACAGTCGCTGAGCTGAAACGAGCCTAGATTCCGGCAGGCATCCCGGATGGCTTCGACTTCGGCATGGGCGGTCGGGTCGTTGGTCGAGGTAACCCGGTTACAGCCCCGGCCAACAATTTCGCCGTTGCGGACAATGACGCAGCCAAAGGGGCCACCCTGCCCGGTTTTCATCCCCTCACGGGCCATCTGAATAGCCTCGCGCAGAAAATCTTCGTCGGTTTTTAAGGTTCTTGTCGTCATAAACTAGCAGTAAACGCCCGGCCTCCGGTAATTGACCGGCGCCGGACAACAATCGGTTCGGACTAACTTTATCGGATGGGCACGACTACCCCGACGCCCGATGGCCCGGCCGACAGCAGGAGCCGCTCCTGCCGGTCGCCCCGGTTTTTGGCGATAAAATAATTGACCAGATCAAAAGCCAGCAGGAAGCCCCCCTGCACCATGACCGATGCGCCATAGCCCCGCAGCTGGTCGGCTTTGTCCGGCTTTAGGTCACCCCGCTGACGCAGGTAAGCCCCGCCCACCACGTAGGCCACATCCAGCCCCGCGTTGACCAGCAGCAGCTGTTTTAGGTTTTCGTGCTGCCGCACCGCATCGGCCAGCGTTTCGCCCCCGGCGCTGCGTTTGCGCCCGCCCAGCAAGCCCGCGCCCGCAATACCCAGGTTGAACAGATTCCAGTACACATTCATCTGGTGAAAATATCTGGTCTGCCCCGAGGTTTGCCCGGCCGCTATACTGCCCACGGCGATGTTGGCCAGGGCATAACTCCCCAGCGCCAGGCCAAGCGTTTTCTGATGGCGCAGACGCTGTTCGCTGAACTGACGCAGGTCGGTTGTGGCTTCGGCGCGCTGGGCCGACACGGTGTTGCCCAGCAGGACCGACCCGACGGTAAGAAGTACCCGATGAAGTGTGTGCATAGTGGTGTATACCGTTTGGTTTACGCCAACAGAAGCGACCCAAACGGAACTCAATAAACCGCTTCGCAGACCGGATGGTTTAGCGAATCAGCGCGTGGCGGGCTACCAGATCGTTTACGTTGGTCAGCTCCCGAACGTCGGGAACAGTCAGCAGCTGAACGGGCTGCGACTGGAGAATCTGCCGGGGTGACAGCTGTCCGTCGGCTACGGCCCGATCGGCCACCGCAGCAAAGGCCGGCTCGTATATACCCAGCAGCGGCTCGGGTTCCTGCCCCGTTGAGTCGTAAAAAACCGTGGCCAGCCGGGTCGGGTCGCGGTTGGTCAGCAGGGCCTCAACCGAGCGACTCGTCAGCAGGGGCATGTCGCAGGCCACCACCAGCCAGGCCGCCAATGGATCGTGCCGAAACGCCGACAGTATCCCGTTGAGCGGACTGCGGATAGCCAAGGCATCGACGATGAACGGCTGTCCATCATCGGTAAGCGCAGCCGCCTGGTCGGGGTTGACCGACCAGAATACGGCCTGACAGTAGGGACGAAGCAGATCGACCAGGTGTTCGCGCTGTGGCTTCTGGTAGTAAACAAGCTGGGACTTATCCTGCCCCATACGACGGCTTTGTCCCCCGGTCAGGATCAGCCCGTTCAATCCCGTCGTCGGATTAGTCCCGTTTAAAGTCGCGCTTGCCACCGGTTTTCTCGACTAAAAGGGTTTCGCGGATGGTAATATGGTGCGACATCGCCTTGCACATGTCGTAGATCGTCAGCGCAGCCACCGACGCTCCAACCAGCGCTTCCATCTCGACCCCGGTCTTTCCTTCGGTCGACACCAGACACTCGACAATGGCCGCTGACCCCTCGGTCGTGATGGTAAGCTGGCAATTGTCGAGCCCCAGCGAATGGCAGAGCGGAATCAGCTCGTCGGTCCGTTTGGCGGCCATCGTTCCGGCAATAATGGCCGTCTGAAAAACCGGTCCTTTTTTGGTCTGTATGTCGGAGCCAACCAGGTGTTGCATGATGGCATCGCCCAGCTCAACCACGCTGCGGGCGCGGGCCGTCCGGCGCGTCACGGCCTTGGCCCCCACATCGACCATCGCCGGATTACCGTCAGCGTTAATATGCGAAAGAGACATTGATGAATGATGAATGATGAATGATGAATGTAAAAAGCTTTTGCTCATTTTCCAATCTTCATTTTTCACTCTACGCTTTTCGGCATACATTGTCCCCCACAGTTCTGGTTCTCCTATACCCCCTCATTCATCATTTCTCGTTTATCATTTACCATTAAAAACATCATTTCTCGTTCATCATTTATCATTAAAAAAACGTATGCTTTCTGTCAACGACGCGTTTGCGCTTACTCAACAATATCCTTTACCACTGGCCGCTGAAACCGTTTCGTTGACCGAAGCGGGGGGGCGCGTACTGCGCGAAGCCATCCGGGCCGATCGCGATTTCCCACCCTTCGACCGGGTGGCTATGGACGGCATTGCGATCCGGTTTGCCGACTATCAGTCCGGGCAGCGAACCTTCCGGATAGCCGGTCAGCAGCGCGCCGGACAGCCCCCGCTTACGCTGGAGCCCTCGGCTCAGTCGGCAGAAACGGGTTTGTGCCTGGAAGCGATGACCGGCGCCATGCTCCCCATCGGGACCGATACCGTCATTCGGTACGAAGACCTCAGCCTGGCCGATGGCCTGGCCACCATTACCATCGACGATGTGCAACGGGGGCAGCACGTGCACGCCCGGGCTACCGACCGGCGCGCCAACGACGAGCTGCTTCCGGCCGGCACCAGGCTCGGCCCGACCGAACTGGCCGTAGCAGCCTCGGTAGGAGCAGCTACCTTACAAGTGACGGCCCTGCCCCGCATAGCGCTGGTCTCGACCGGCGACGAACTGGTCGACGTTGCCGATGCGCCACTGCCTTACCAGATTCGCCGATCAAACACGTATATGCTCCGGGCTGCGCTGGCCTCTTTTGGGATTACGGCCACCCTGCATCACATCATCGATGATGAGCAGGTGTTGCAGGATCAGCTGGCCCGGCTCCTGGATCAGAACGAGGTGCTGATCCTGAGCGGGGGCGTTTCGGCCGGGAAAGCGGACTTCGTGCCTGCCGTACTGACCCGGCTGGGCGTACAGAAACAGTTTCACAAGATCGAGCAACGCCCGGGTAAGCCGCTCTGGTTCGGCACGATGAACGCCGGTCAGCCGGGTCTGGCCCGCACCGTTTTCGCCCTGCCCGGCAACCCCGTATCAACCATTCTCTGTGCTTACCGCTACGTGCTCCCCTACCTGCGTACATCGCTCGGCTTACCGCCCGAGCCAGCCCGCTACGCGCAGCTCGCCCGACCGTTTACATTCGCGCCGGCCATTACGTATTTCCTGCCCGTACGGCTGGCGAGCGAACCCGACGGTCGACTGCTGGCTCACCCTCTCCCCGGCTCCGGCTCGGCCGACTTTGCCAACCTGATGGAGGCCCGCGCCTTCATGGAACTTCCGGCCGACCGAAGCGAGTTCAGCGCAGGCGAAGCCTTTCGGATATGGTCAACGCTGTAGAAACCTGTATCTTTGTGGTTGAATTACGCCTATGAACGCCACCATTGCCAACGATATTTTCCGGCAGAGTATCCGCGATTATCACCAGACCGACCATGTTGACGCGCCCCTGCTGAACCCCTATCCGGCCAGCGAACTGACCGGACTGCTTTATCGGAAAAACTGGATAGACACCGTACAGTGGCATCTGGAAGATATCATCCGCAGCCCAGCAATCAGCCCCGACGAACTGGTTGCCATCAAGCGCCGGATCGACCAGTCGAACCAGGACCGGACTGATACTGTCGAACTCATCGACTCGTATCTATACGAGCAGTTTCGGGCCATTACCCCCCAGCCAACGGCGCGTATGAACTCCGAAACACCCGCCTGGCTGCTCGATCGGATGTCGATCCTTCAGCTTAAACTGTATCACTTCCGCGAGCAGACCGAACGTCCCGACGTATCGGCCGAGCACCAGCAGAAAGCCCTGGCCAAGCTGGCGGTGCTGATCGAACAGGAAGCCGACCTGGCCCGCTGTTTCGACGAACTGCTGGACGATATTCAGGCCGGTAACCGCTTCATAAAAGTGTACCGGCAGATGAAAATGTACAATGACCCAACGCTCAACCCGGTCCTGTACGGGCAAGCCTGAACGGCTGGTCTGTTGCTGGTTTCACCCCACTCCTAACCGAGCCGCCTGCGCGGTTGAACTCCATTACGCTTGAGACAACACCTGCTTTTGCTTCGTTTTTCGGCAATGGGCGACGTGGCCTTACTGGCTCCGGTCGTGCAGGCGTTTACCCGGCAGTATCCCGACGCCCGGCTGACGCTGGTTACCCGGCCCAGGTTTGCCGTATTTTTCCAGCAGTTTCCCAACCTGGAGGTAGTAGGTGTTGACTTTGACGGTGCCTACCAGGGCTTTGCCGGCCTGCTGCGGCTGTTTACCGAACTCCGGCAGCAGCCGGTCGATCTGGTCGTTGATCTGCATCAGAACCTGCGTTCGATGGTGCTCAAAAGCCTGTTTCGCCTGACGGGGGTATCCGCCGTAACGCTTGACAAAGGCCGCGCCGACAAGAAAGCGCTGACCCGTAAGCACACTAAAATCCGGCGCGCGCTGCCCCATTCGGTAGCGCGGTACGCATACACGTTCCAAAAAGCCGGCCTGACCGTCAGGCCGGATGCCCGGTTTCGGTTTGGGTCATTCGCACCGGCCGAGTCGGAGTTGACAGCGTTTCTGGCTAAGCAGACGCTGATCCCTGAAGCCCCCTGGCTGGGTATTGCTCCTTTTGCCCAGCACCCGCAGAAGATGTGGCCCTTTGATCGGTTCGATCCGCTGCTGGACAAACTACTCACCACCCGTCCGATCCAGATCTTTCTGTTCGGCGGTGGGCTTGCCGAGATCGCGCAGCTGGACGCCCTGCAACGGCGTTTTCCGCAAACTATACGGGTGGCGGGCCAGCTGTCGATGGCGGCCGAACTGGCGCTGATTCAGCAGCTGAACGGTATGGTCTGCATGGACTCGGGAAATATGCACCTGGCTGCGCTGAGTGGGGTGCCGGTGCTGTCGATCTGGGGGGCTACCCATACCGACGCCGGTTTTGGCCCCTGGGGTCAGGGGCCGGAAGCCGTACTTGAGGTTTCTACCGATCAGCTTAGCTGCCGTCCCTGTTCGGTCTTCGGCAACAAACCCTGCTGGCGGGGTGATCTGGCCTGCCTGAACGATATTCCTGCCAGTGCCGTAGCGGAGCGGGTGCTCGGGCTGCTCAGTCGGCCCCACTAACCGGCCGGGCTATTCGAAGTTTTTTTTCTTCTTCTGCAGTTCTTTCACCACAAAGTCGAACGAGATATCGTTCATGCACCGGAAGTGTTTGAGCGGGCAGGTGCCGTTGGTGCCTACGGTACAGGGACGGCAGCTAAGGCCCAGCTTCTCGAGCCGGACGTAGGGCGTACGGTATGGAAACCGCCCAAAACCGGGCATGGTACTGCCCCAGATCGAGTAGACCCGTTTGCCAAACGCAGCCGCAATCTGCATCAGGCCCGTGTCGTGGCTAAAAACAACCCGCGCGCCCTGAATAATGGAAGCCGACTGGTTCAGATTGAATTGCCCACAGGCATTGTAGATCAGCTGATTTCCCAGCGCCCGCGCCACTTCGTCACCAAACACGCGGTCGGCTTTGTCGCCCAGCAGCACGATGGGAAAGTTTATCTTTCGGCATAGCTCCACCATTTTGGCAACGGGCATACGCGCCGTCTGATGCCGCCCGCCAATGGCGTAGGCGACGTAGTTGTGCTGGTGGGAAGCCGGTAACCAGTCGGGCTCGACCTGATCTTTATACGGGATAAAGTAGTCGAGGCCCATTTCGTCGTCCTCAATACCCAACGGAGCCAGTGCCTCAAAATACCGGTCTACCACGTGCTGGGGCGGGATGACGTTGACCTTCCAGCGCTGGTACAGCCACTGCCTCAGCCGAAACGTCCTGACGCTGTAGGAACGAACCATGAGCGCGGCTTTGAGGAAAGCCGTCAGCACATTGTTCTGAAGGTCGACCACCAGATCGAACCGCTCGGCCCGAAGTTGCTGAATCAGCTCGGTTGGGCTCTCGCCAGCGTAGTGCCGCTTATCGATGTATGGATTGTGCTCAACGATGGGCAGGTAAGCCCGTTTGGTGCAGATATGTACTTCAGCATGGTGAATCTGCTGTTTCAGACAACGCACAACCGGCGAAGCCAGTACCATATCGCCAATGGATGCGAACTGCAGAACCAGAATTTTTACCGGGGAAGCCATGCTGATACATTTCCACAAAACTATCGCATTTATTATGCCAGTCCAAACCGTTCAATAGACCCACCAGCGCGGTTTGTTGGGTGTTCGGTAGATGCTGTTTTCGCAGACAACACAGGGCGATAAGGGCGGCACGAATACGGGAGGAGCCAGGTCGGGCGTACCCTGGCCGGCACTCCGGTCCACGTAGAACCCCCGCTCGGATACACCCGTTGCGCCAAAATACCCGAACGCCAGGACAGATGGGTCACTGACGCAGCGGATGTTACCCTGTACCAGCGCCGGTGCCGGATCGAACAGACCGCCCGTATTGCCTACCAGCTGCCGGACGCTCTTCCAGAACGCATAGGCCCCCTGACTGATGGCCTGCTGCTGCACCTCCAAATAATAAGGCGCCGACGAGGTGTAGGGCGCCCGCATGATCAGCTGTTTGCTGATAGCCTGTCCGTTGATGTTCGCATCCGAGCTGGTATTGACGCAGTTATAACATCGCTCTATATCCCAGCACTGGCTGCAGCAGCCTAGTCCGGTATACGACCCGTCGGTTCGGACGGTGCGCTGGCAAACACTGATCGGCTCGTAGTGGGTCCACTCCCAGCGGTAGAAATTACCGGGTGTGGCAGGGTCTTTGGTATCGATGTAGACATCCCACCCCTGCCGGCGGTTGGTGGTTCCGGCAATGGCTTCGTTCCGGTATTCGGTATACACGTTCAGGATGGGTGGCGCGGCCGTCAGCAGTTCCGGCTGCGACTCAAACTGCAAACCAGCCCGGGTCTGAATGGTCAGCTTATACTGTCGACCAGCCACCCCTCTCACCCCGTTTGCCCGGGTCTGGTAAACGCCGGCCGACGTTTCGGTAAGGGTTTCCCGATTGCCGGCGTTATCGGCCAGGGTAACCGTGGCTTTTTCTACGAGCAGGTTTACACTTCGGATGCTGTAATCGGCGGTGCGACTCAACCGAACGGTATAGGGGCCGGGCTGGTCGGTGATCTGCCCTTCTACAATGAGCGCAGGGGGCAGGCTGATGCTGTCAGGCTGGTATTCAGTTACGCAGCCAGCCAGCAACACACCTGACAGGCAGGCCAGCCATACTTGCCGCACAAACGCGATTAGTTGATTCATATCAGACCTAGAAAACCCACCAGCGGGGGGTAACGGAAGTTCGGTAAGGGCTGTTCTCACAGGGAAAACAGGGATCGGGCGGACTACGGAATAGAAGCTGTGGCTGAGCTGGCGGAGCCCCCTGCACGTCGGAGCGGTTGACCCGGAGCGGCACCACCGAAATGCCGGTAGCGCCAAAGTAGCCAAACACGGGTTCGGCCGCGTCGGCGGTGTTTCGGATGTTGCCCTGTACCATGGCCGGAGCCGGGTCGAACAGGCCGCCCGTATTATTCACCAAGCCCCGAACACTCTTCCAGAAGGTATAGGCCCCCTGACTGATGGCCTGCTGCTCAATTTCGAGGTAGTAGGGCTGAGTCGATGTAAACGGCACCCGGGTGATCAACTGCCGGCTCAGCACCTTCCCGTTGATACTCGCATCGGAGTTCACGTTCAGACAGTTGTAGCAGCGTTCAATATCCCAGCAGAACGTACAGCAGTACAAATCATGGTAAGCGTTGGTTCTGGGGTTTTCAACGACCCGCGCGCAGGCACTGACAGGCTCGTAATGGACCCAGTCCCAGCGGTAGAAGTTACCGGAGGTTTCGGGGTCCTGGGTATCGATATAGACATCCCACCCCTGCCGGCGGTTGGCCGTTCCGGCAATGGCTTCGTTCCGGTATTCGGCGTAGGCTTTTAGTATGGGCGGAGCGGACGTGAGCAGCTCCGCGTCGGACTCATAGCGCTTGCCGGCTTTGGTAAGAATGGTCAGCTTATAACGTCGACCGGCCAGGCCACGCAGGCCATTTGCTTTGGTCTGGTAGGTGCCGCCTGCCACTTCGGTCAGGGTTTCCCGGTTGCCCGCATTGTCTTCGATAGTCAGCGTGGCACCCTGTTCGAGCAAGTTGAACCCCTGGTTGCTGTAGTCACCGGTGCGGGTCAGGCGAACGGTATACGGCCCAGGCTGGTCGGTAACCTGTCCTTCTACGACGAGGCCAGGGGGCAGCGAGAGCGTTTCGGGTTGGTATTCGGTTACGCAGCCAGCCAGCAGAAACAGCCAGATACTAACCAGCTGACCGCTCCGTTTTGGTCGGGTGAATCGTGTTCTCATTGGGTTCAGTCAACCCACCAGCGGGGCCTGTTTGGGGTTCGATAGATCGTATTCTCGCAGACGGCACAGGGGTCGGGCGGCACGCGGAAAATAGCCGGGCGCGACACATCGGGCGGCCCCGGCGCATTCCGTCGATTAACCAGGAGCGGCACCACCGTCACCCCCGTCGCGCTGAAGTAGCCGAAAACCGGTTCGGCCGGGTCGCTGATGCAGCGCAGATTTCCATCCGATACCGCCGGTGCCGCGTCGAAGAGGCCACCTACGTTTTGGGTCAGTTGCCGCACACGTTTCCAGAAGTCGTAGGCGCCTTTGCTGATGGCCTGCTGCTCAATCTCGAGGTAATAGGTTTTCCGAGACGTGTAGGGTACCCGCATGATAAACTGTCGACTCAGGGTCTTGCCGTTGATGTTGACATCTGAGTTGACGTTGAGGCAGTTGTAACACCGGTTAATTTCCCAGCAGGGCGTACAGCAGCGCAGGTCATGGTAGGCGCCCGTCCGGACGTCGTCGATAATCGTCGCGCAGGATGCGGTATCCTGGTAGTTGGTCCACTCGTAGCGATAAAAGTTACCGGGCGTTTCGGGGTCTTTGGTATCGATGTAAACATCCCACCCACTCACCTCGCTGCGGGTCAGCGCCAGTGGCTCGGCCCGGTATTCGGCATACGCCCGGGTTATGGGGGGAGCCGCTGTCAGCAGTTCGGCACTGGACTGATATTGTTTTCCGGCCCGGGTGGTGATGGTCAGCGTATACCGCCGGCCGGCCACGCCCTGTAACCCGCCGGGTCGGGTTCGGTAGGTACCACCCGGAGCCTGTTCGAGCAGCGTTTCGCGGTTGCCGGCATCATCGGCCAGGATAACGGTAGCGCCCTCTTCGAGCAAGTTGATACTGCGGATGCTGTAGTCGGCAGTGCGGGTCAGGCGAACGGTGTATGGCCCGGGCTGGTCGGTGACTTGTCCTTCAACGATCAGTTTCGGGCTGGTACTTACCGAGGCTGGCTGGTACTCCCTGATGCAGGAGAATACCAGCGCCAGTACTGCCCACGCCACAACCCATAAGCGGATAGGTGCTTTCATCAGAACCTGAAGTTATAGGTCAGCGACGGGAAAGCCGTAGCGAAAATGGATAGCTTGTAGGCGTCGGAGAACGAGCGGGGATTGAGCCGGTAAAAGATCGAATACGCGTTTTTACGGGCGTACACATTGTAGATTGAAAAGACCCAGCTGCTCTGATTCCGCTTTTTCTTGAGCGGATTCTGCTCGAACGTCATCGAGAAGTCGAGCCGGTGATAATCGGGAATGCGCTGCTGATTGCGGTCGACATAAATCGGCACATACACCCCATTGATCCGGGCGCGAGCATAGGGCTGGGTGATCGGCCGTCCGGTGCTGTAGGTAAAGTTCAGCGACAGGCTGAACCAGGCCGTGGGGCGGTACGTGGCCAGGGCGTTCAGCGTGTGTGGCTTGTCGTAGTTGGCCGGATAAGCCCGGCCACTATTGACCCGTTCAACGGGAAACGGGCTGTCCATGGTCAGGAACGTACGGGCGAAGGTATAGGCCGTAAAGCCCGTCCACCGGCCTTTATTCTTCCGCAGCAGGGCTTCGAACCCGTAGGCTTCACCCCGCCCCTGTACAATCTGGGTTTCAACGGCTTCGGCCAGTTGCAGCTCGGCCCCGTCGCGGTAGTCGATGGCGTTGGCGATGCGCTTGTAATATATCTCCCCCGACGCTTCGATGGCGTTGTCGGCCGTATTTCGGAAATACCCCAGCGACCACTGATCCGCAATCTGAGGCTTGGTATAGACGTCGCTCAGGTGCCAGCGCGAGGTGGGCAGGGCGGCTGTCGTATTGGTCACCTGCTGGATGTACTGCCGAAGCCGGCTGTAGCCCGCCTTGATGGATCGGCCTTCTCCCACCGACCAGCGTAATGACAACCGCGGCTCCAGCCCCCCAGACCGGTGGTAAACCGTGCCAGCCTCGTAGGTCTGGGTCGACGATACCGTTTCATCTTCGCGCGGGCCGTTTTCCAGGTACGTACGCACCGTTGCCGGGCCGCGGTTCAGCAGGGCTGAATAGCGCAGACCCACCAGTACCGACACCGCCGTGTTTACTTTCCACTCGTCCTGTACATAAGCGGCCAGCTCATAGGCCTGTTCGCGGGCCAGATCAACCGGCAGCACGTTGGAAAAAGGGCCGGGGGTTCGGGTGTTGGGCTGCACCAGATAATCGATAGCGCTCAGTCCTGCCTGCCACTGGTGATTGTCGCCGGGCGTATAGGTCAGGTCGGTTTTGATTTGCCGGTGCCAGATGCCCGACCGCAGATCGAACGCGTTGGCCGAGTCGGGCGAAGAGAGGTTGGCCCGGTAGCGGCTCAGAATAACCGAGGTAGCCAGGTTCAGCTGACGGCCGATAAAGTAATTCCAGCGTAGCACCCCGTTGGTGGTCTGGTAATCGAACTGGGTCGAGGATGCATTGATTTCCTGTCCCGAGAGCGAATCCGACGCCAGCTTGAACACGTCGGTGCTCACGTAGCCGGTCAGGGTGATGGTATGCTGCTCGGATGGCTGGAATTTGATTTTGGTGGTGAGGTCGTAAAAGTTGGCTTTGGTGCCGCGCAGGTTGGCCGGCGCCAGCTTGAACAGAAAATCGTTGAACGACGCCCGGGCGGCAGCCAGAAACGACAGCTTTTTTTTGATGATGGGCCCCTCAACGCCGAGCCGGTTCGAAATCAGCCCTATCCCACCGTTCAGGCTCCATTTTTCGGCGTCGGGCTCCTTGATCTTCACGTCCAGGACCGACGACGCCCGGCCGCCGTAGCCAGCCGCAACGCCCCCCCGGTTCAGCGTTACATCCCGCACCACATCCGGGTTGAACACCGAGAAAAAGCCCATCAGGTGGCTGGAGTTGAACACCGGGGCATCATCGAACAGCACCAGGTTCTGATCGGCGCTGCCACCCCGTACGTTGAAGCCGGGAGCCCCCTCGCCCACGGTGGTAACGCCCGGCAGCAGCAGCAGGCTCCGCACCACATCGACTTCACCCATCAGGGGCGGAATTCGACGGATGCTGCGGATACTCAGCTGCGATACGCCGATCTCCACCTTCCTGACGTTGCGGTCGGGGGTTTCGCTCGTGACTACCACCTCCTCCAGATCTTTGGCATCGTCTTCCATGAAGACCTCGCGGAAAAGCAGTTTCTGGAGCGAGATTGTATCGTAGCGCGGCCGGTACCCTACGTGGGTAAACTTGAGTACGTAGTTGCCGGCGGGCATCGTTACCACGTAAAAGCCGTCTTTGGCCGTTACGTAGCCTTTAGATACATTGATAACAACGATATTGACACCCTGAATTGGCTTGCCTGTTTTGGCGTCGCGAACGTAGCCGGTGGCTGAATAGGCGATGGCGTTTTTTTGCTGGGCAACGGCTTCGGTCAACAAACAGGCAAGAACCGACAGAACGTAAAGAAGGCGCATAGAGGAATAGAGGAAACAGGTAGCCGCCCAAAGCGGACGGCTGACCGTTTAGCATGAATAGTAAAGCTAAACTTACCTATTTCTTCCCTATTCCCAACTTTCGATTCTGCAAATAAGTCTGCATATCGTCCAATGACAACGCATTGAAGGTCATTTGCTTGGTTAAACCGCCTTTCCGCCCGACGGCAACGCCATAATGCATATCGAGCAAACCGCTCAGCGTATGCGCATCCGGATTTATACTCAGCATGACGCCCTGCTCCATGGCATAGTCGATCCAGCGCCAGTCTATGTCGAGCCGGTACGGGCTGGCGTTGATTTCGATCACAACCTGATGGGCCGCGCAGGCATCGATAATGGCGCGATGATCGATGGGATACCCCTCCCGCGCCAGGAGCAGTCGGCCGGTCGGGTGGCCCAGAATGGTAGTGTAGGGATTTTCGATGGCGCGCAGCAGCCGCGTGGTGGCTTTTTCGATGGACATGGTCAGCGTCTGGTGAACGCTTGCTACTACATAGTCGAAACTGGCCAGGATTTCGTCGTCATAATCCAGCGATCCGTCGCCCAGGATGTCGGACTCGATGCCTTTAAAAATGCGAAACCCGGTGCCGAAGCCGGCATTGAGCGCGTCGATCTCCGCCTGCTGCGCCCGAACGCGTTCGGCATCAAGTCCGTTGGCGTAGCTGGCCGTTACGGAATGGTCGGCAATGCCGAAATACGTCAGACCCAGCTCGCGGCAGTAGGCCGCCATCTCGGCCACCGACTGCTTGCCGTCTGACCAGGTGCTGTGGTTGTGCAGTGTCCCCCGCAGATCGTCCCAGGTCACGAGTTCGTCGGCACGGTGTCGGGTGGCCCAGCGGAAGGCGAAATCATCTTCGCGCATTTCGGGCACGATATACGGCAGGCCGGCCCGTTCGTAGATAGCCGCTTCCGAAGTATCGGGGCTGGTATAGGCCACCTGAAGCAGCGAAGCGCCCCCACTGCCCACCTGCTGGAGGTGCGGCTCGGCCGCTGACAGGATAAACAGCTGCCGGTCCATCTGATCGGGTGCTACCAGCAGCAGTTCAACCCGTACGTCGAACCCATCGAGCTGGCCCCGCCAGGCAAAGGGCGATGATTCGACCTCGTTCGGCTGGAGGCTGGGTATCCCGTTCAGGGTCAGCATTGCCGATATCGGGTCGCTGGTCTGGATCAGCAGCTGTACCGTATCGATTTCCTGGGCTTTCCGCCGAACCTGCCCGCTCACCTCGACCCGGTCAAAATGCGGGGTCAGTTCATCGAGCAGGAGACCGGCCATCTGGGCCGCCTTGTCCATCCGTACTTTGCCTTTCTGCTCCTGCAGAAACTCCAGCGCAGCCAGAATCTTGTCCTGGGTAGCCTTACCAAAGCCTTTGATGGTAGCCACGCGCCCTTCTTCGCAGGCCTGCTGAAGTTCGCCCAGGCTCACGATGCCCAGTTCGCGCCAGAGCGTACCTATTTTTTTCACCCCCAGTCCTTTGATGCGGAACATATCCAGCACCCCGGCGGGCGTTTGGGCCAGCAGTTCGTCCAGTTCGGTCAGGCGGCCGGTATCAGCAATCTCGCGGATTTTATACGCTACTGATTTTCCGACACCGGGCAGTTTAATAAGTTCGTCGACGGGCAGGTTGGCCAGATCGGCGGTTGATTTGTCAAGGTTGAAAGCCGCCGAGCTAAACGCCCGCGTCCGGAAAGCGTCCTGTTCGTGGAGTTCCATCAGCCGGCCCGTTAGTTCGAGCAGGTCAACGATTTCGGAATTGGTCATTGTATAAGCCGCATTTATGCTGCAAAATAGGCAATTGGTCGGATTTCACGGGTGTGGGCCAATGGCGTCGCCCATCTTTACATCATCAGAAGGCCAGCAGACGCCAGCCTCAGCAACCCTGAAAACCAATCTCTGTCATGACCACCCAATCCGTTTCTCCCCAGCGCGACGATCTTTTATGGAAGCAAGCCAAAAAACGCGTTGGCTTCATCATGCACCTGCGCTCTTACCTGATCGTCAATGCCGGTCTCTGGCTGATCTATCTGGTCACCCACATGGGCTCGTTCAGTCAGCCGGTCTTTCGGGGGTATGGACTGCCCTGGCCGCTGTTTGCCATGATCGGCTGGGGCATTGGGCTCGCTTCTCACTACTTCAGCGTCTATGCCCGGCCCGACGAGCGGGGCATGGTTGAACGGGAGTACGAGAAGCTCCGCAATCAGTCGCGCTGACCGCAGCCGTCTGGGCTAATTCCAGTCGAAAACGGGATAGACACTAAGTTAACCAAACACTTTGCCGCCCCGCGAGTACATGTTTATGAGCCGGGATGAGGACAGGCGAACGAGGGAGCGAAACGCCCGGCTCTACGCCACGTATGCAAACAATACTCCACTCGCCAACGAGCGTGCTGCATCTGACAGCTGCGCTCGTGGCGATGGCGACAGGAACGGGGGTTCTTTTTCTGCCGAAAGGTACCCGCCAGCACCGGCGGCTGGGCCGGGTTTACGTAGTGAGTATGGCCGTGCTCCTGCTGACCGCGTTCCAGATTTATTTTCTGTTCGGCCGGTTCGGAGTCATCCACTGGGGTGCCGTCGGTAGTCTGATTACCCTGTTGATCGGGCTGGTCCCGCTCGCAATCCGATCCGGTATGCCGTCCTGGCTAGGCTGGCATTATGGCGGCATGGGCGCATCCGTAACGAGTCTGTATGCCGCTTTCCTGGTTGAGAGCAGCTACCGGTTTTTTCCACCCACCTGGTTCTGGTACGTTACGATGGGATCGGCCAACGCCGTTTTTCTGATCGGGGCGGTGCTGCTATACCGCTACCGGCGCTTTGATAGCCGGCCAGGGGTCGTAGTTCTCGAGCGTAAAATCGGCAAAGGTGAAGTCAAATACCGACCGTACGTCGGGGTTCAGCCGCATGACCGGCAGCGGACGCGGCTCGCGCGCTAGCTGGGTCTCTACCTGCTCGAGGTGATTCAGATACAGGTGCGTGTCGCCCCCCGTCCAGATAAATTCATGGGCTTCCAGTCCACACTCCTGAGCTACCATCATGGTCAGCAACGCATAGGAGGCAATATTGAAGGGCACACCCAGAAAGACGTCGGCACTGCGCTGGTAGAGCTGGCAGGACAGCTTGTTATCGGCCACATAAAACTGAAACAGGGCGTGGCAGGGCTGCAGAGCCATGTTCGGAATATCGGCCGGATTCCAAGCAGAGACAATGATCCGGCGCGAGTCGGGCGAGTTTTTCAGCTGCCGCAGCACCTCGCTGAGCTGGTCGATCACGCGGCCGTCGGGCGCGCTCCAGCTACGCCACTGTTTTCCGTAAACGGGGCCCAGGTCGCCCTGTTCGTCGGCCCATTCGTCCCAGATACTAACGCCGTTGTCTTTCAGGTATTTGATGTTGGTATCGCCTTTGATGAACCACAGCAATTCGTGGATGATCGACTTCGTATGTACTTTCTTGGTGGTCACCAGCGGAAAGCCCTCCTGCAGGTTGAAGCGCATCTGGTAGCCGAAAACGCTGATGGTACCGGTGCCGGTACGGTCTGTTTTGCGGGTTCCGGTGGCAAGAATATGTCGAAGCAGATCGTGATACTGGCGCATGGGTGATGTTGAAATGAACCCAAAAGTCGGTAGTTACCGGCCGGAAGTCAACAGGCAAATCGCTTTTTTCAGCCGCGCGATCCGGCCGGTGTCAGTGTCCAAGCCGGATGCGCGCCGGTAAGGTCCTAGGATTCAATCTCGAACGAGTAGGTAATGTCCGCAGTAGGCCGGAACTGGGCAGTTGCGGAGCAATACTTATCCATCGACAGGTCGATAGCCCGCTTCACGCGATCGGAATCGAGAGCACCCTTTAACGTATAGGTCAGGTGAATTTTCTGGAAGGGGGCGGGCGTAGCTCCCTTCTGACGAAGCCCGTCGACCGACAGCCGGAATCCGTCGATAACCTGCTTCTGTTTCTGCAGAATCAGGATGACATCGATGGCCGAACAGCCAGCCAGTCCCATCAGCAGCATCTCCATGGGACGGGCCCCGGCATTATGTCCGCCAATGTCGGTCGCTGCGTCAATATGCTGCACAACACCCGACGTACCAACGGCCTCAAAATGAAAGGCATCGTCGACCCGAACGAGTTCTACCTGCATCGTATTAAATTCAGGAACAGTGGCAACCGGTTGTGAATCAAGCATTGTATTTCTTGCGTTTATAGGGTATCGTTTGTACTTTCACAGACTTAAACAAACGGAGTCATGTCCGAAAAATTCACTGACGACCTCTTTAACCTGAAAAACGACCGGCGGCTGAGCGTATACCTCTACCGGGCCGGTTTTGGCTGCTGGCTGTTGTACATCCTGTCAGGTGCCCGTTTCATGCAGTCAGTGAGTATGTACCGAACAGATTTTGGGGTGTTCGCGTTCTTTTTGATGGTCATGGGCCTGTCGGCGTCCATGATCTACGATTACTACCACCATCCGGCCGAATTTGCCCAGAAAAGAAAGTGGCTGGCTATCAGCTATGTGGTACTGGCAGGCCTGATTTACTTCTTTATCCTGCACCACGAGCCGGTCTCGATCGAGCACCTGCTGGGCCGGGGTTTGTTCTAGCAGACGCTCTGCTGCAGCGAGCTGCCGGGCCAGGCCGCTCCTTTCTCACCACTCTATAAGTTCCGGATGTATTTCTGCCCACCGAGGTAACGCATCTGCCGGGCAATCTGGCGGGTTCGTCGCTGTACGTAATTCGACGGCTTCTGGATCGACAACTGGCGGGGATTGGGCAGAACAGCGGCAATACGGGCCGCTTCGTTGCGGCTGAGCGTGGCGGCTGAATGGCCGTAGAACCGCTGGCTGGCGGCTTCTACCCCAAACGTCATCGGCCCCGTTTCGGCCACGTTCAGATACACTTCCAGAATCCGTTTCTTGCCCCAGATCAGCTCGATCAGTACCGTGAAGTATACTTCCAGGCCTTTACGGATGTAGCTCCGCCCGTTCCAGAGAAACACGTTCTTGGCGACCTGCTGCGAAATGGTGCTGGCACCACGCGGCCGTTTCCGATGCTGGTTCTCCTTGATCGCATCCTGGATTTCGTCAAAATCAAACCCCCAGTGCGTCGGGAAGGCCTGATCTTCGGACGAGACCACGGCCAGGGCGGCTTCTTTGCTGATCTCGTCGTAGGGTCGCCATTTCTTGTAGACCCGCCCCGGCTCGTCGGTACCGACCGTATCGAACCAGCGCGACACAACCAGGGGCGTTACCCAGACCGGCACGTACTTAAGCACGATCACGTAGCCGATCGACCCGAAGAAGAGCCACAGAAACGCCTTGATGCAGAACCAGTAGGCCCGTTCCAACAGGGGTCGCTGCCGGATGAACCCACGCGCCTGCTGCCAGCGACCCGTCTTCTGCAGGCGGCTCGTTGACGCATGAGTCGCTTTGGGGCGGGGTTGCTGCGGCATATCGCGAAAGGTGTTGGCACGACGTTGCGGATTCATAGAAGCGGGTCTGTTGCGCGAAAATAGCAGTATTGATACCGGAAATCCGAACACCGAATCGACAGGATAAACAATTTCTATTCTGGGGCAACACCCAACCAGAGCGTTACTCCACAAAGAGCGTGGCGGCTACCCGGTCGGCAAAGAGCTTACCGGCCTGGGTCAGAAGCAACTGCCCGCTCTCGTTCGTCAACCAGCCCGACGCATACAGGCCGATCAGTTCGCGGGCCTGCACCTGCGTAAAGTCGGCGCCCAGCAGTTGGCTCAGCTCAGCCACTGAACAGCCCCACTGGGTACGCAATCCCGTCAGGAGGTACTCGTTCACCTGATCGGCTACCGACAGCTCCTCCACGGTGGCGGGCAACGTACCGGCGCTGATCGCAGCGATATAACGTCCATTGTTGGCTATGTTGTATTGGCGCGAGAAACCATTGTATGAATGGGCACTGGGGCCGATGCCGAGGTAGGGCCGGCGCTGCCAGTAGGCCGTATTATGCCGGGCATACTGGATCTGCCCCCTGTCGTTTGGCCGGGCAAAGTTGGAGATTTCATAATGGCGGTATCCGGCACCGGTCAGGGCCTGGGTCAGCTCTTCAAATTGTGTAGCTGCGAGGCCCTCATCGGCGGGGGGCAGTTTCCCGGTTTTTGTCCACCGGCCAAACGCGGTATCCGGCTCGATGGTCAGGGCATAGGCCGACAGGTGGGTAACGGGCAAGGCCAGCATGGTCTCCACATCCGTTTGCCATGCCGACGTGGCCCGGCCTGATGACGTGGCCCGGCCTGACGTGGCCCGATCAGGAATGCCGTAGATCAGGTCTACGCTCAGGTTCTCAAACCCGGCGTCGCGCGCCTGGCTGACGCAGGCGCGCGCTTCGACGGCCGTATGGGCGCGATTCATCCACCGGAGGGTCGGCTCGTCGAAGGTCTGGATTCCGATGCTGAGCCGGTTCACGTAGCGGTTCAGGATGTGAAGCTTGTCAGGACTCAAATCATCCGGATTGGCTTCGAGGGTTATTTCGGGCAACGTACCGCTGGCACCGGCTACCAGGGTAAACTGTCGGTAAATGGTATTGAAAAGCTGATCCAGCTCGGCCTCGGTCAGCAGGGAAGGCGTTCCCCCGCCCAGGTAGATTGTCTCCAGCGTTTTGTCGGGCAGATAGTCGGCCTGCATGGCCAGCTCAGCGCATAACGCATCGACCAGCGCCGATTTCTGCCCCAGGCTTGTACTAAAGTGAAAGTCGCAGTAATGGCAGGCCTGCTTGCAGAAGGGTATGTGAACGTACAGATGCATGTAGGTATATGACACCAAACCAGAACCGCAGGTTCCGTTGCCTCAGCCCTATCTAACCGGCCCGCAACCGGTCAGCGCAGCGATTTTTCCAGCACAATAGTTAGCCCATGCGGGCCCTGCAGGGTCCCGGTAATGGCAAAGCCGAAACGCAGATTGAGAATCAGCATCTCGCGCCACTGGTTATAGGTTTGGGTACGGATGGTATGATAGCCCTGGTCACGACACCAGTCGTGCTGACGACGCATCAGCTCTGACGCAATACCCTGCCCCCGACGGGTCGGATCGACGCAGCCCAGCCAGCTGTAGAAATGACCGGGTTTGCGTTCATACCCCAGCTTACAGCCAACCACCTGTTCGTGAAGCGGATCGATAGCCAGCTCGGCCAGTAGTGGCGTTCGGGCGTGCTGATAGTGTAACTCGGCCAGCAGGTCGGCCTCGGGACGAGAAAAAACGGAACTGAGGAGGTGAAGAAAAGACGCAGCCAGGGGTTCGGCAGGCAAGCCAGCCACCCGTTCGTACTGAATATTCATCTGGCAAAGATGGTGTACAGACGTCAAACGTTCGGCAACTTCCGGCCGATCAGTCGGGGCATTTCTTGCAGCGTTTGCCCTTTTTGTACTTCTTGCAGCATTTCTTCAGCACGCACTCCTGCCCAACGAAAGCGTTGAACGACAGAAGCGGCTTCGCATCAGAGGCAGGAAGGGTTGTTACAGAAGAGAAAGAATCGTCAGTCATGACTGTTTACTGGCTGCTGGTACACTGCAAAGGTATATCTATTTAGATTTAATACAAATAAGATTTATGAAAAAATTCTGGGTCACTTTGGGCCTGTGCCTGGGAGCCGGTATAGTACTGGCTCACGAGTTCTGGTTGCAACCTAGTCAGTATTTTGCCCAGGCTGGCAACCGGATCAGCCTGAAGATTCTGGTTGGCGAAGGGTTTCTGGGCGAACCTTCGGAGGGTAAGAAAAACCGAATTATTCAGTACAGGCACTACACAGCTAACCGTATTACCGACCTCAGCCCAACCCTATCCGGTGATACCTACAGTGATGTATCCGTGGTGCTTACTTCACCCGGCACTCACCTGTTCAGTTTCAGCAACACGCCCAAATTTCTGACGATGAAGGCCGATAGCTTTCTGCTGTATCTGAAAGAAGATGGGCTTGACGGAGTTATCGCGGCCCGGCAGCAACGGGGCGACAGCCGTAAGCCCAGTCGGGAATTGTACCAGCGCTGCGTGAAAACTCTCGTGCAGGTAGGCCAGAAAACAGATCGGACTTTTGCGACCAATACCAACTTACCGCTCGACATACGGGCCAGCCGAAACCCCTACGACCAGCGGGCCGGGCAGCAGGGCGAATTCCAGGTTTTATTTGGCCAGAAACCCGTTGCCAATGCGCTGGTCCGATACTGGAACCGCAACGCAGCCAACCGACTTTCTGAAGAACGGCAACGATCCGATCGGCAGGGACGCGTTCGGTTCCGGCTCCGATCGGGTCAGAATATGATCAGTGTCGTACATATGGTTCCGGCCAGCGATACAGCCCAGGCCCGGTATGGTCGGGCCGATTGGCATAGTTACTGGGGCAGCTTGACGTTTGGCTGTCGATAACCCCAAATTTGTATGAACACCCTGCTGAACAGCCTGGACCGCTACCGGGCTTATGCACCATTCCTGATTCGGCTGGTGGTTGCCTACCAGCTTTTCGACGCTGCGGGTCATACGGCACTCAACCCGGCAGAGGGCTTACCGGGTTATGCCGACTGGCTTACCAGCCTGGGATTTCCGCTGCCGATGGTGAGTGCAGCGCTGTCGGCTTATACCGAATTTATTGGCTGTATCCTGCTGGTGCTGGGCTGGAAAACCCGCTGGGCCGCCCTGTTCCTGATCATCAACTTTTCGCTGGCCCTGCTGGTTGCACACGTAGCCATCGGCGACACCTTTAAAAACACCCTTCCGGCCCTTACTATCTGGGCTGTAAGCGTATTCTTACTACTCAACGGTCCTGGCAAACCATCCATTGATGAAGGCATTTAACTGGCTATCCCTTAGCGTTTTCGTCCTGACCCATACGGGACTGGTAGCTCAGACTCCAGTCCTGCGCGACACCCTGCTGACGGGCTATACACGCACCGCTCTGACCCCACTCTATTACGGCCAGGGTACCGACCGACTCGGCGGAGCCCGCATGGAAACCCTCGACTCCGGGGTCGTACTCCGGCTAACCGGGCTCGATACAGTATCCAGATTATGGCGGGTGCGGCTTTCTCCTACCCTGTCGGCCTTTGTACCTACGGATCAGATCATTGCCGACACCCTGACGGCCAGTCAACCCGGTTCGGCGAGGTTCATCAACAACTGGACCGTATCGGGCGACTCGACCCGGCCCTTCGACTACGTGGCGGTTCGGTTGCCCACCCGACTGCCCTACCGGAGTCAGGTGCACAACGACCCCGGCCGGCTTATTGTCGATGTTTTCGGCGCCACCGCCAATACGAACTGGATTACCCAGCTGTCTTCGGCTACTGAAGTGAAGCGGGTCTGGTTTGAGCAGCTCGCCGACGAAACCGTCCGGATTTATATTGATCTGAAGCACCGGCAGCCCTGGGGTTACGCGATCTATTATCAACGCAACACGCTACTGATCCGCGTGCGTCGACCGCCCGGCCGAGCCCGCTTACGGGACCTGGTAATCGCCGTAGACGCAGGGCATGGCGGCTCCAACACGGGTGCGCGCGGCCAGCAGACCGGAAAACTGGAGAAAGAGATGACGCTCGATGTAGCCCTGCGGCTACAACGGCTCCTCGAACGGGCCGGTAGCCGGGTGCTCATGACCCGCGCTACCGATACCCTGCTGGGCCCCACCGCCCGGATTCTGGCCATGCGCCGGGCGCAACCCAACCTGCTCGTCAGCATTCATTTCAACTCGGCCGGTAATGCAGGCGTGCGCGGAGTCAGCACGTACTACAAACACCCGGGTTTCCGACCGTTGAGCCAGCACATTTTGCACGAGCTGCTGCAAATCAGAACGAACGACGGCCACCCCAACGAGTTTGGAAACGTTGGGCACTTCAACTTTTTCTTCAATGCCCCAACCGATTACCCCAACGTGCTGGTTGAGGGACCGTTCCTGAGCAACCCCGCCGACGAAGCCCTGATTACCGACAGGCGGTTTCGCCATCGTATGGCCAAAGCCATCCGACGAGGCATCCGACAGTTTCTAGCCGACAGCGTACGCTAGTATATCGTTAAATCAGGATGTCGCCCACCAGATAGAGTTGCACCTGCCCGGCAATATCGACCCGTTCGCCGTTGAGTTTGCAGCGCAGGTAACCGCCCCGCTGCGAAAGTTGGCGGGCCGTTAGTTCGTTTTTTCCCAGCTGTTCGGCCCAGTAGGGTGTCAGGGTAGTATGGGCCGAACCCGTTACGGGGTCTTCATCGATGCCGGACTGAGGGCCGAAGAAGCGGGACACGAAATCGACGCCACTATCGGCATCGCCCGGCGCCGTTACGATCACGCCCCGGGCCGGTACGGTGGCCATCTCCCGGAAATCGGGGGTCAGCGCTTCAATCTGTTCCTGACTTTCGTAAATCAACAGGTAGTCCGTTTTCCCTCTGTACACCGCCCGGGGTTTTTCGCCCAGGCTGGCTACCAGCGCGGGCGGCTGCACATTCGCTTTGTGAACAATATCGGCCGGGAAGTCGAGCGTGAGCCAGCCATCATCACCGCGGCATACCTTGAGCAGGCCGCTGCGCGACTCAAAGAAAATCTGGTCGGTATCCGGTTTCTCTTCCAGATAAAAGACAACATGCCCGGTTGCCAGGGTCGCATGACCACACAGGTCGACCTCTACCGTTGGCGTAAACCACCGGATATGGAAGGTAGCGTCCTGATCGGTTTGTACGTAAAAGGCCGTTTCGGCCAGGTTGTTTTCAGCCGCAATTCGCTGCATCTGGTCGTCAGGGAGCCAGGCTGGAAGCGCCACCACAGCGGCCGGATTGCCAGCAAACAGCTGGTCGGAGAAAGCGTCAAGCTGATAAATTTTCATAAGGGGTGACCGGGTTCTATGGTTCTATTCAGGAATAGTGCTTTATAGACTGCAACTGTTCGAACAGCTGCGGGGTAAACTGGGTAAGCGATGGTAGTATCAGATCGGCCAGGGCAAACTTCGGGTCGCGGATTTCAAATTCGGCCGGTACCGCTACCGTTCGCATACCAGCCGCATGGGCCGAGGCCAGCCCCGTACCCGAGTCTTCGAACGCCAGACACCGGGCCGGATCGATACCCAGTTTACGGGCCGCCCCAAGATACACATCGGGCGCAGGCTTGTTCCGTTTTTCCAGCGTAGCCGAATGCCAGAGCACCAGCCTGTCGCGAATACCCATCCGGTTAACGACTACTTCGATAAGACTCATCGGCGAGGCCGAGGCTATAGCCGTAGCCACACCCCGTTCGGCGAAGAAGTCGAGTATGGCCAGAGCGCCCGGCATCGGTTCGGCTAGCTGGCCAATCCGTTCGTGAGCGCCCTCGGTAATGGTAGCCCCGATTTCGGATCGGCTGTGGCCGGGCGTTTCGACCCAGGGGCTGCGTCCGTACCAGTAGTCGACAACGGCTGGTATGGGCATGCCTGTCGTTTGCATACACTCTTCGTCGGTGAGGTTCAGCCCTACGGTCCGAAAAACCTCCTGCTCTACTGACCGCCAGTGGGGTTCTGAGTCCACCAGCAGCCCATCCATATCAAAAATAGCTGCGTGTATCAACGTACTAGAGTCTCACCATAACCTGGGAGACAGTTGGGTTAAGCGTTTGCATGACCGGATTGCTGCTTGCAAAGGGCCGGTCGCCCATGACCTGTTCGGCCAGCTTCTGGTCGTTCACCGGGGCCGAATCGATCGAAAACCGAACACTGAGGAGCGAAAGCTGTCCTTTTGGTTGTAATACTCCCCCCTGCCAGTCGCCCACCAGGCCACCCATGTCCCAGCCGAAGCCGTAGAGCTGGAAGGGCCGACCGTTAATTGTCTCGACTTCGCGCAGGGTACTACCAATTTTCAGTCCATTTTCCAGCGCCCAGCGCGAGGGTTTGCCCGAGCGACCACTCTTTTGGTGCGACGGTCGTAACAGAATAGCGTCGGGTTTACTGAATGTCCTGGTATCTTTCCAGATAATTTCTGCCTGATCAGGTGTGCCGCGAAACAGGGTGGTGCCAACGGTCGTCTCGCCCTCGGCCACGTAGATGGTATCATGCGTCACAACAGCCGGGCCTAGGCGGGCCATCAGCGAGGCTTCGGTAGAGGTAGCCGTGATGGTACCGACCCGTTTGCCGGGAACGATCAGAAAAGCCCTGGCGTCGATTGGCTGGCGGCTGGTTGCGGTGGCAGCCGCAACTGGTTCTGTGTTTGTTGTATCGGCCCGTTGCCGGCACGATTCTGCCAGCCAGGCCACCGTTGTCAGTAGGAAAAGCG
Source organism: Spirosoma sordidisoli (assembly GCF_004138325.1). GTDB lineage: Bacteria > Bacteroidota > Bacteroidia > Cytophagales > Spirosomataceae > Spirosoma > Spirosoma sordidisoli. The sequence goes on from NZ_SBLB01000001.1 coordinate 390,196, forward strand.
TAGTACGAAACATAATCACTAGACGTCAGCCTGGCGAAACGGTTTTACATCGATGCGGTCCCAGACGCGTTCAACGATATAGGGATCGGTGAGCAGATACTGCCGGAGCTGCTCGTCAGACTCCAGTTCCAGCATAAGCATAGAACCGATCATTTGCCCATCGGGGTCGAGCAGTGCCCCGCCCAGAATGAACTGCCCGTTGGCCTTGAGTTGACGAACATAATCGAGGTGGGCGGGCCGAACAGCCATACGCCGGTCCAGACTGGCAGGGTGATCATACGCGTGGATGACGTATTTCATGAGCTTCAAATTCGCGGGTTGTGTGGCAAGATACCATCTTTCGCCGTTTTCATCCCATAGTCCAGCGGGTTCGTCCCACATTTTTGTCGTGCCCGGCCGGGTACTTTAGTTTTGCGTCATTCTTACCAAAACACCTATATAGATCGCCTTTTCATGGAAACGAATTTCAGATCAACCGATTTTCCGACAAACGCCCCGCCGAGTGCTACGCCAACGCCCTATCCGTCGCTGCTGCAGGCCTGGGGCCTGATTGGTCTGCTGCTGCTGGCCGGCATTCCGGCCGCTCTGCCGTCGTTACTCATCAGCCAGCTGGCCCCCGACCTGAAAGCCGTTGGCGACACCCTGGCCTACATACTGGCCTTTAGCCTGACCATCTGGTTTGCGTTCCGGCAGCGCCGGTCGTCGGCTCTTTCGTTTGCTCCGGTAGCGCCGGCGGTATTTCCGCTCGTGGCGCTGGGTACGGTGGCGCTGGGTCTGCTGATCGAACCCCTGACCTCGGTACTGCCCACGCCCGACTGGCTCGAGCAGCTTATGCGGGATGCGTTTACCAAAGACGCCATTTTTTCGGCGGTCGTCTGCGCGCCCATCCTGGAGGAGATTCTGCTACGGGGCATTATCACCGACGGGTTTCTGAAACGCTATTCGCCCACCCAAGCCATTGTCTGGTCGGCCGTTATCTTCGGGGTGATGCACCTCAATCCGGTACAGACAGTGGGTGCTACGCTGCTGGGGCTGGCGCTGGGCTGGTTGTATTACCGCACCCGATCGTTGTGGCCCTGTATCTTTTTACATTTCGTCAATAATAGTATCGGATCGCTGGGTTTGTACTTCGACGAGTCGCCCGATATGAGCGTTAATTACACACAACAGTGGATCGGCGACAACAATCTGTACGTGGCTTTGCTGGTCGTTGCGGCCGTTAGTTGCTACGGGGTCTATCGGGCACTCGACCGGATACTCCCTCAGCAACCGGCCTGATTCCCTTCCTCCATTCAGTATCGATTCTGTTTTTATACCCGATGAAGCCCCTTTCCTTATCGCTGAGGCTCCCCCTTCCGTCAGTTGTCAAACGATTCGTCGTGAACCGGGAGGTTCGTTTACTCCTGATTCACCTGCTCATCTGGGTAACCGTTAGCCTGGTTCAGTACTACCTGATGATTCGGTTTGTACCCGCCGGTAAAGCCCCCGCCGGTACAGCCGTCATCTATCAGTACGCCAGTCAGCCATTTGTGTACCTCCAGATCACGCTGCTGATGAATCTGATCTTCGTGATTTGCGTACACGGCTGCTACTGGTTCTACCGGTGGGTATTCGACCGGGACCGCCGTTGGAGCGCCCCCGTATTTTTCGGGTTTGCGGTAGCCCTCTTCATCGGGTTTGCCTTTCTGATGGGTATTTACGCCGGTATCTTCGAGCGGCATATCGACCAGGCCATGGTCGTCAGCAGCGTTAGTTTTTCGTGGGTATACGCCCTCGTATTCACGTTCGTTCGGGCCTACCGGCAACAAAAACGCGATCAGCAGCGCTTGATCCAGCAAAAGACGCAGGCCGAACTGGCAGCCCTGAAAGCCCAGGTGAACCCCCATTTTCTGTTCAACACGCTGAATAATCTCTACGGCACCGCCCTCACCGGCGACTCGGACCGAACGGCGGTCGGTATCGAACACCTGTCGGGGGTAATGCGGCACATGGTCGAAGAGTCCAAACGCGACCGGACACCCATCGGCAAAGAGATCAAGTTTCTGGAAGACACCATCGAGCTGCACCAGATGCGCATACCGCGGCTCGACACCATCCGGATTCAGTCCATCATGCGCTGGGACGGCCTGCAGGCCGAGATTGCCCCGCTGCTGCTGGTATCGTTCATCGAAAATGCCTTCAAGTACGGCATCAGCATGAGCCAGCCCTGCTTTGTCGACATCCGACTCACTGTAGAGCAGGGCCAGCTGTCGTTCCGATGCCGCAACAGCATTATCCCAACCAACCGGCTCGGCGCCAGTACCGGCACCGGCATAGACAATGTACAGCAGCGCCTGGCCCTGCTGTACCCCAAGCGGCATACCCTTACGATTCAGGAAGAAAACGACGTGTTTGACGTTACCCTGACGATTGTGCTCCAAAACAGCTAACGCCTTCGGCATTTCTTGCTAATTTCCGGCTTTCAAGCCTGTTTTCCCCATGTCCTTCTGTCTATGACCCGCTTCTCTGGCTGGCCGCTTCTGCTGTTGACGGCCGCAGCATCGGCGCAGCCGACTCCCCCATCACGACCTACCCTCACCGTCGAAACCATCATGCAGGACCCCAGGGGATGGGTAGGCACCTCCCCCTCCAGCCCCTTCTGGTCCGACGACTCCAAAACGCTGTACTTCAGCTGGAACCCGACCCGCGAACCGGGCGACTCGCTTTACAAGGTAACCTTTAGCGCGGGTAAAACCCTGGCCCCGACAAAACCGCTTAAAGTCAGCCCGACCGAAAGACGAACCCTGGCCACTCCGCCCAACGCCGTCTTTAACCAGGCCCGCACCCAGCGACTCTTTGAACGCCAGGGCGATCTGTTTCTGGTGGATGTAAAGACCAATGCGCAACGACAGCTGACCAATACCGTCGAGACCGAGAGCGACCCGGCCTGGATTCAGTCGGGGTCGGCGGGTGCCGGGCAGCGGATCGTTTTTCGGCGTAGCCCGAACCTGTTCAGCCTCGACCTCTCCACCGGTCTCCTCACCCAGCTAACCGATTTCAAAACCGGATCGAAGAAGGGCGACCCCAAACTGACCGACGAAGAGAAATTCCTGAAGGCCGATCAGCTGCGCCTGTCGGCCGTACTTGCCGAACGAAAAGCGAAGAAAGACGCTGCCGACCGCATCACGAAGGCCGACCGCCCCCGCCGGCCGAAAGAGATCTACCTCGACGATAAGCAGCTCGTGAACCCGCTGCTCAGCCCCGACGGTCGGTTTATCACCTACCGGCTATCCCGGTCGGCCAGCGCCAAAACGACCTTTGTGCCCAATTATGTTACAGAATCGGGCTATACCGAAGACATTCCGGGCCGCACGAAAGTAGGCGCTCCGCTGGCAGCCCAGGAGTTTTTCGTTTATGACATCCAGAAAGATACCGTTCGCAGCGTACCGACAAAGGAGATTCCGGGTATTACCGATCGGCCGGCCTTTCTGAAAGCCGGCAGCAAAGCCGATACCAGCCGGAAAGCCCGGCCCGTTGTCATTAGCGGCCCCGTCTGGTCAGAGGATGGGAAACTGGCCGTTGTGGTCGTTCGGTCGCAGGACAACAAAGACCGCTGGATCATGCGGCTCGACCTGGCCGACAGCCCCCAGTTAACCCTGCTCGACCGCCAGCACGACGATGCCTGGATTGGCGGTCCGGGGGTCGGCCCAAACGGCGGTACGGGTAATCTCGGCTTCCTGGCCGATAACCAGACCATCTGGTTCCAGTCTGAGGCCGATGGCTATTCGCACATCTATACAGTAAACGTACTGACCCAAGCCCGTAAGCAACTGACATCGGGCAAATTTGAGGTGCAGCAGGCGTTTCTATCCAGAGACAAAACGCACTTTTTTCTGCAAACCAACGAAGTGCATCCCGGCGAGCAGCACTTTTACCGGATGCCCGCTACGGGTGGCGCCCGTACCCGGCTCACTACCATGACCGGAGCCAATGATGTGACGCTGTCGCCCGACGAAACCCGACTGGCTATCCGCTACTCGGGCAGCACCCAACCCTGGGAGCTATACGTGTCGGCGCCGGCCGAACTTCAGTCGGCGACGGCGTCGAAGAAGACCGGCGCCACTCCAACCCCGATCCGGTTGACCGACTCCCCTACCGACGCGTTTAAAGCTTACCCCTGGCGGGAACCCAATCTGGTTACCATTCCCGCCCGCGACGGGCAGTCGATCTACGCCCGGCTCTACAAACCCGAGAAAGCCAATGGCAAGAGTGTGGTGTTTGTACACGGGGCCGGGTATCTGCAAAATGCCCACAAATGGTGGAGCCAGTACTTCCGCGAGTACATGTTTCATAACCTGCTGACCGATCAGGGCTATACCGTTCTCGACATCGACTACCGGGCCTCGTCAGGTTATGGGCGCGACTGGCGCACGGGTATCTACCGGCATATGGGCGGTAAAGACCTGACCGATCATGTCGACGCGGCTCAGTGGCTGGTAAAAACGCAGGGAGTCGACGCCAATCGTATTGGCATTTATGGCGGCTCGTACGGCGGATTCATTACCCTCATGGCCCTGTTTACCGCGCCTGAAACGTTCAAAGCGGGGGCAGCGCTACGTCCGGTAACCGACTGGGCGGCTTATAACCACCCCTACACGGCTAACATTCTGAACGAACCCCAGGCCGACTCACTGGCATACCGGCAATCGTCGCCCATCAATTTTGCCGAAGGGCTGCGCGGGCATCTGCTCATCTGCCACGGAGTTGTCGACGTAAACGTGCACGCCCAGGATGCCATCCGGCTGGCCCAGCGGCTCATCGAACTGAAAAAGGAAAACTGGGAGCTGGCTCTGTACCCGGTTGAGGATCACGGCTTCGTAGAACCCACCAGCTGGATGGATGAATACAAACGCATCTTGAAGCTCTTCAACGAACGGCTTTAGACCAATCCGTTGGACGCAGGCAGGGTATGCCTGCTTTACAGGTATGAGTACGAGGTTTCAGGGCATGAAAAAGGAGCAGACTCGCTGCTCCTTTTTCATGCCCTGAAGAATCTCCGTTGCCATTATTCTACAATAACCCGGACAACAGCCCGGCGATTATCGGCGTCGGCCTGCAGTACGTATTGGCCCGCCGGTATGCCCGACAGCAACCAGTCGGCCTGTTTCTTGCCGGTAAAGGCCGTTAGCTGCTGCTGCCAGACCGACCGTCCCGAGACGTCGACCAGTTGCAGACGTACCGCCGACCGACCTATCTGCTCGATCTCAACCCGCAGCTGATCCCGGACCGGGTTGGGGCTGATCTGCACCCGGAAGTCGCTAACGGGCTCGGCAGTAGCGGTCAGCACAAAATCGATCGCGTCTGAAGGGGGCGACGAGCAGCCGTTGACGGTGATGACCGCAAAATACTGGCCGCTCTCGAACGGCACCAGAATCGGGCGGGTCGCGTTGGGAACGGGCCGGGCCGGATTGGTCCCCTGCCGAACGTACCACTGAATACCGGCCGTCTGATCGACCAGCAGTGTGCCGCCCGAAAGCTGAATAACCGGTTTAAAAGGCAGCGGATTCGTAGCCCGGATGGTAACGAATACCGTACTGGCTGTACAGCGGTTGCTGTCGAGTACACTCACGGTATACGTCCCTTCGGCCAGGGCCGTTTGGGTAGCGGTGCGGTTGCGTAGCGTATCCCGTCGTTCCGTTAGCCAGTAGTAGGTAAACGGCCGGGTTCCGCCCGACACCTGCACGGTGGCTTCTCCTTCACTGCCCCCTGCACAGGGCGTATTTTTAACGGTGCCGGTAGCCAGCGTTAGGGCGTTGGCATCGGTAATGACGGCCACTACCGAATCGGTACAGCCGACTTCATCAGCCACCCGGAGCCGGTAGGTGTTGGGGCGCAATCCCCCAATCAGGCTGCCTGGCTGGTAGGGTTGCCCGATCAGTTGGTACTGCCGTACGGTACCGCTGCCTCCCGTGCTGGTCAGCTGCACAGCTCCCGTCGGGCACACGCAACAGCTGGCCGGTGTAGGGGTAGCCTGCACTTTGATCGGAGCCGCCTGCGTAACGGTGGCCGAGACCAGTTCCGAGCAGCCATTGGCGTCCGTACCAATAATGGTATAGGTACCAACGCCCACCCCGGCGAACGTACTGCTGGCTTGGGATGCCTGACTCGTGGCCAGTCGATAGGTTACGGCTCCGGTACCGCCGGTATTGCTGACGGTGATGGTACCACTGGTCGGCCCGAAGCAGTTGACGGGTCGGGAAACGGCACTCAACCGAAGCGGAGCCGGTTGCCCTACCGCTACTGACCGCCGGGTTTCGCAGCCGTTGCCGTCCCGCACGGTGATATCGTACGTATTGGCCGACAGCCCGGTGAACTGCGAACCCGTCTGAAACGCATTGGTACCGATCTGATACTGATAGGCCCCCGTACCCCCGGTAGCTACCACACTGATGCTCCCGTCAACGGAGCCGACACATTTGGTAGGCTGGGCCGTCAGCTGAACACTAAAAGCTGCCGGAGCGGTAACGGTAACCGACTGAAACAGTACACAATCGTTCCGGTCGGCCAGGCCAATGGTGTAGGTTGTGCCGCCTTTCAGGTCCAGAAAGGTGCCGCTCTCGCGCGGGCCGACTCCATCCAGGAAATAGCGGTAGCCACCATTACCACCCGATGCCACCGCCACAATACCGCCATCGGCTCCACCCGTACACTTCGCCCCCACGGCGGTAATCGTCAGCGACAACGCGTCAGGTTGTCGTACCTGCGCACTGGTCTGAACGGTGCAGCCTGCGGCATCGCGGACAACGATGGGATAGGTACCGGCCACGAGCCGGTCGAAGGTAGCGCCCGTCTGGAACGGCCGGTTGTTGAACTGATACTGGAGCGCTCCCGTACCGCCCCCCGCCACGACGACCACCCGGCCGTTGTCGCCCAGGTTGCAGGAAACAGGCGTCACGGTGGCCGAAACCGAGATAGCCGCACTGACCCGGACCGTTGCCGAAGCCGATGTACTGACGGTATTGGTAACCAGCGACGTGGTACTGGTGGCGGTGCTGCTGACGGCGGTCGTTGTAACAACCGACGTGCTCGTTACGCTACAGAGTGCGCTATACGTCGTGGTCTGGGCAGGTGCCACCACCACCACCGCTCCTGTCTGACTGGTTGACCAGCGTAAGGTACCATTTGCCGGACACCCGCTGGCCGTCAGGGTTACGGACGTACCGGCACAGACGGAGGCCGAACTTGTTCCGATGGTCAGCGCGGCCGGCGTCTGATTCAGACCGGCCCGTACCGAATGCGTTGTCAGCAGGAGGCCGATGATCAGCAGCAGGCCCGAGAGCTGAAAATGGTATAAATGTGCAGATATAACGTATTGTATACGATTTCCCATAAGCAGAGTGGAAAGCTCAACTCAAATTCGAGCTGTTAAGGTAATCAACCCGGGTGTTGCCCGTAGTCCTTTATTTACTTTTCGGAGACAAACTTAGCGAGTTTACCCACACGGAGAAAGCCCGTTGCCGTTACAGCATAAAACCCGGTTTAGGGCCGGGTTTTATATGCTGAAACCAAGTATGTCAATAAAATAAGCCCCAGTCATCGGGAGCGTCATTGTCTTTGTCAAATCCGTTTACCCACTCCACAAACAGCAGCCGAAACTGTTCGATCTCGTCGCGGAGTACGTTCAGGTAAGCCGGAGTTGCCAGCTTTTCGGCTTTACAGTAGGAGGTTTGCGCCAGTAGTTCGCGGGCGTGCATCTTGATGATGACGGCATTTTCCATACGCAGTGTGTACAGATCTCCTCCTTCTGCGCCTACAATCTTGGGAGCAAGCATCATGGCATTGGCCAGCATTTGCTCATGCATCATCAGCACATCATCTTCCTTGTTGATCGTCTCGACAATGGCCTGCGTAAGTTCCATCAGCTCGTTGGCTTTGCGCAGAATGGGCAGATTCTTAATCCGGCGGTTTTCGGCCTCCATCTCTGCGCGGGCCTCTTCAGGATCATAATCCTCGTCGAAGCCGTCCCAGTCCATAAAGCTATCGTCGTCGTCTTCGTCGTCAAAGTTCATTGCGCATGGTTGAAGGGGTTCATCACCTTCTTTAAGACCAAAGTAACACAAAGGTTTGCCAAAAACAAATCGATACATCCAAAACAACCTGTCTGCCAGCGAGAAAAATCGTCCCTGTTACCCCCAGGTTACCCAGGCGGCAACCACTCTCCCGAACGCCCACCGCCCACCGGCACGGATCGCAGTGAATAGTCACATGGGCTGTCGAGACATTGATATACTACCCCCGTAGATGTTATCTATTTTGTGTATTTATAACTATCTGATTACTATTTTTTCAAATAAAAATTACTAAACCCAACCAATTAGTCGACCGATGTACACTAAATTCGCCAGGCGATTACCAACGCAACGACTACTCTTTATCCAACATGACTGTATTTGTACTAAAAGCAGCCCGGCAGGCTGTTATGGTGGCTATGTGCCTCCTGAATCTGTCGGAAGCCTTTGCCCAGCTGGACGTTACGTTTCCGGTTGAGCGGATGGTTATCCAGCGCGATAACGACAACTGGGCAACGGTTCAGATTGCCGGCAGCTTTGCCCAGCCGCTGGATGCGGTAGAAAGCCGGGTCGTTGCCCGCCAGACGGGACAGGGGACCTCCACCGACTGGGCCGTTCTTCAGGCCAACCCCATCAATGGTCAATTCAACGGAACCCTGCGCGTTCGGGGGGGCTGGTACACGGTAGAGGTGCGGGGCCTGCGCAACGGTCAGGTCGTAGCTACCGACAATGTACAGCGGTTCGGCGTAGGCGAAGTATTCGCCATTGTCGGCCACTCCAACGCCCAGGGATCGGGCTGTTTCATCAATGGCATCGATTACTGCCCCACCATGGAGGGCGCCGTTGACGACCGGGTCACGGTAGTAGCCGTGGATCAGAGTACGCCCGAATTTCTGGAATACGAAAACACCGCCGATACCCGCTACTTGCCGGGACTGGGTTTCAGCAAGCTGCTTACCTACAGTGGCATGTCGCCGTTCGCCAAAGTGTCGTGGTTCTGGGGCTATATGGGCGATCAGCTCGTGCAACGGATCAACGTGCCGGTGTTGCTGTACAATGCGGGCTTCGGCGGTACCAATATGGAACACAATTACAAAGCCGCCAACGACATTCCGTTCGAGCATGGCTTCTGTAAGTACTCGCTCCGGATGCCGTTTGTCAATCTCCGGAACCTGATGAATCTCTATGTGCCGTCGACGGGGATCCGGGCCATTCTGCTTCAGCATGGCGAGAACGACCGGGGTAACTCAACGGCCGATATCATCATGCATCATTACGGCACCATCGACAAACTGCGCCAGGAATACCCCGACAAGCAGAATCTGGCCTGGATCGTTGCCCTGTCTTCCTTCGTCAGCGGCCGGTTCGAAAACGTTCGACTGGCCCAGCGAACCGTCTACAGCCGGCCGGGGTATAAAACCTACCTCGGGCCTGACCTCGACGTAATCAGTTCGCTGGAAGACCGGCCCGATGGCATTCACTACTCGCCGGCGGGCCAGCGTAAGGTGGGCGCACTGTGGGCCGCGGCTCTGAACAACGACACCTTACAGGCAGCCCAGCCCTACCCGGCCCAACTTCAGCCGCTTGCTACGGTTGCCTGTGCCAGCGGCAATACCCTGCAGCTCACCCAGCCCGACGGCTACAGCTACACCTGGAACAATGGCAGCACCTCCCGCAGTCTGACAACCGGCAACGGTACCTATTCGGCCCGCCTGCGTAACGCCCAGAACCGGCATGTCTTCCCGCCGGCCGTTACGGTTCCGGCCGAAGTTCGCCCCGCCCGGCCCACCATCAATTCGGCGGGGAATACCTCCGATATTTGCCAGATTGCGGGTTTGACCCTAACGTCCAGCTATACGGCCCTCAACCAGTGGAGCACCGGCGCCACCTCCTCCTCGGTCGTCATAACCACGCCCGGCACCTACACGCTGCAAGCCAAAAATGCCGTATACGGCTGTTTGTCAGACGCCGTTACCCGAACCATAAACCTGGCCGGTGCTGACCTCAGCCTCTCGCTGCACGTCAGTCGGCGGACGCCCGCCGTTGGGGATACGGTGACCTTTACCCTGACCGTACGAAACGAAAGCAACTGCGATGCGCGGGCGGTTACCATGCAGAACCGGCTGCCTGCCAACGTCAGTTTCGTCTCATCGGCCGATGGTCTGTCTGTCACAAACGGTATAGTACAGGGCAGCCTGAGTACCGTACCGGCCCGGGCTACCATTACCCGCCGGTTTGTTGTCCGGTTAAACTCGGCCGGTATGTACCAGAACGCTGCCGAGCTTACAGCCAGCCTGAACCCCGACCCCGATAGCCAGCCCAACTCCGGAACGGGCGACGGTCAGGATGACGAATCGGCGGTTGACTTACGGACCTTATCTGCGGCTACAACCTCGCTGTATATATCCCCCAATCCGTCTCAGATTCCGCTGCCCGTAGTTCAGCCCAGTCAGCCCGCGCCGGATAACAGCAAGGCAGACCTCAGCCTGGCCCTACAGACCAGCACCCGGGTACTGACCGCATCCAGTCCGGTATCGGTCACGCTGACCGTACGGAACGCAGGGGGCCTGACCGCCAGTAGTGCAGGGGTGCGCTGCGACCTGCCCGCCGGCCTTCAGTTCAGCAGCACCTCGTCGGGTATGACAGCCAGCGGCCAAGCTGTTTCGGGTGTGCTTACCCAGATTGCCCCCGGCCAGAGTAAAAGCCTGGTTTTTGAGGCCACGCCCACGGGCTCAGGCCTGTTCACCCTCAGGGCCCAGATCAACGCAGCGTCTCCGGCCGATCCGGATTCGACACCCAACAACGGCACCGGAAAAGGAGAAGATGACGAGGCCATCGCCGATCTGCGAGTGGGTCTTTAACCAATGCATTTTTGAAGAAAAGAGCCGACATACCCAACAAAAACGGGGGCAACCTGTATATTTGTTGGTCATACAATCTGCTTCCCCACTGTCCCGAATGACGTATTGTTTAGGAATCAAAGTCGCATCAGGGTTAGTTGCCATCGCTGATACGCGGCTGACTTCCGGCACCGAAGTGTCGTCGAACCGTAAAATTTCGGTTCATGAAGTTGAGAATCATTCGTTGTTTATCATGACTTCCGGCCTGCGCTCCGTACGGGATAAGGCCATTACTTATTTCCGCGAGGTGCTGGCCGAGCAGGACCGATCGTTCAACAAGCTTTACAAAGCAGTCAATGCCTTTGGTGAACAGGTTAAACGGGTAGCGCAGGAAGATAAGGCCTCCATTGTGGCCAGCGGACTTCATTTTAACCTCAACGCCATTGTGGGGGGGCAACTCGAAGATGACGACGAACACAAGCTGTTTGTGCTTTATCCAGAAGGCAACTGGGTAGAGGTCGACCAGGGGGCTCCGTTCAAGATTATTGGCAACTCCGGGTATGGCAAGCCGCTTCTGTTCCGGAACCTGTCGTACGAGACCAGCCTGCCCGACGCCCTCAAAATCGGGTTTCTGGGCTTCGACGCCACCCGCGTCAGCGCCAATGATGTCGATTATCCGCTCGACGTCGTCATCTACCCCAAAGACAGTTTTCACATGACCGAGTACCGGCTCGAAAAAGAAGATATGGACGAGGTTTCGCACCAGTGGAGCGCCCTGCTCAACAATTCGGTGCGTAAGCTCCCCTCCTACTGGATGGATCCGATCTTCGACAAAGTGCGGGCTGCCAACCTCAGGCCGGCGAAATAAATACGGTAGGCTGGATACGTGTCGATTCTGTCGGTATCTTAGTCAGTCTACGCCCCGATACTCTCCTGTACTTAGCTTCTCCCATCCATGCACCTCCACGTTCGGCACGAATCCGAGTACACTTATGACGCCCCCGTAGCGCTGGGACCGCAAACGCTGTACCTCTATCCCCGGATGTACCCCTATCAGCGGCTGTTGCGGTATGAACTGATCATAGACCCGTTGCCGTCGCGCGTGGTGCGCAATGTAGATGTAGAAGGCAATGTGCAGCAGCTGGTCTATTTCAACCACCCTACCTCCCACCTGCGGGTAACAGCCGAGATCGAACTGCAATCTGACGAGTTCAACTCCTTCGATTTTGTGCTGTTTCCCTTCGAAACCCAGCGGGTGCCGTTTCGATACCCCAGAGAAGTGCTGGACCTGCTCCAGCCCTATCTGGACCGGACGGGTGTAACCGAACGGGTCGAATCGTGGGCGCGGCAGCTGGCAGCCAGTGCGGGCTGGCAAACCACGTCCTTTCTGATGGCGCTGACCCAGGCCATCCGTCAGTTTGTCTACGAGGTGCGGGAAGAAGGAGCGCCGTTTGAACCCGAACAGACGCTCATCCAGCGCAAAGGCTCCTGCCGGGATTATACGACCCTGTTCATGGCTGCCTGCCGGAGCCTGGGTATTGCCTCCCGTTTCGTGAGTGGCTACCTGTTCGGCAATCCCCAGCAGGAACACCAGCTTCACGCCTGGGCCGAGGTGTATCTGCCCGGCGCGGGCTGGCGCGGCTTCGACCCAACCGAAGGCTCTATTGTAGTAAACCGGCATGTCTTTCTGACCTCAACGGCCAAACCTGAACTGGCGGCTCCCATCAGCGGTACGTTCAGCGGAGAGGCCAACTCAACCCTGCGCTCCGACCTGCTGTTCGTCTGACACCATCGGAAAATTTCCTAAAAACCGTTCTTCGGCCGAACGCGCTCCCCGCTGAATAAGGGAACGACGAAACTGTATCTGCACCCGCTTTAAAACGACACAAACTGAACCCCTACTGACTATCTTTGTGGGCTAACAACCTATTACTTTTAAACCGATCACGTGGCATTAATTAAGTCTATTTCCGGGATTCGAGGGACAATTGGGGGGCGCAGTGGAGATGGGCTGACGCCGTTGGATGTAGTGAAGTTCTCAGCCGCCTTCGGGTACTGGCTCCGGCAGCGCAATCCTGACCGTCCTACCGTCGTCATTGGGCGCGATGCCCGCCTGTCGGGCGAGATGGTGTCCCGACTGGTGGTCGGTACCCTCCAGGGCCTGGGCCTGAATGTTATCGATCTGGGCCTGTCTACCACGCCTACCGTCGAACTGGCCGTAACGGGCGAGAACGCAGCGGGCGGTATCATCCTGACCGCCAGCCATAACCCCATCCAGTGGAACGCGCTCAAACTGCTCAACGAAGCCGGCGAGTTTATTTCAGCAGCCGACGGTGCCGAAGTGCTGGCCATTGCCGAAGCCGAATCGGTCGATTTTGCCGATGTTCGTAAACTGGGTCAGTACCGAACCGATACAACCTGGCTGGCCAAACACATCGAACTGATCCTGGCGTTGCCGCTGGTCGACCGCGACGCGATCGCCAAACGAAACTTCCGGATTATTGTCGACGCCGTTAACTCGACGGGTGGCCTGGCGGTGCCGATGCTTCTCGAAGCGCTGGGGGTCGAGCAGATTACCCGGCTTCATTGCGAACCGACCGGTCAGTTTGCCCATAACCCCGAACCCTTGCCCGAAAACCTTCGGGATATCATCAAGGAGATGGAGAAAGGCAGTGCGGATCTGGGCATTGTGGTCGACCCCGATGTTGACCGGCTGGCGTTGATATCGGAAGATGGCACCCCCTTCGGTGAAGAATATACGCTGGTAGCCGTTGCCGATTATGTACTTCGCAGCGGTACTGTTGGTAATACCGTTTCTAACCTGTCAAGCACCATAGCCCTCCGGGAGGTGACCCAGCGGTACGGCGGGCAGCATTTTGCGTCGGCAGTGGGTGAAGTCAATGTGGTAGAGATGATGAAGGCGCAACAGGCCGTTATCGGGGGCGAAGGAAACGGGGGCATCATCTACCCCGACCTGCACTTCGGCCGCGACGCGCTCGTCGGTATTGCGCTGTTCCTGAGCTACCTGGCGCAGACCGGCAAATCGGCTTCGATGCTTCGCCGGACCTACCCCAACTATTACATCTCGAAGAATAAAATCGAACTAACGGCCAACATCAACGTCGACGAAGTGCTGGACCGGATTCAGGCCCGGTACGCGCGCAATCCGATCAATACCATCGATGGGGTTAAAATCGAGTTCGACAAAGAGTGGGTGCATCTGCGCAAGTCCAACACGGAACCCATTATCCGCATCTACTCCGAGTCAGATACCCAGGCTACGGCCGATCACCTGGCCAGTAAAATTATCAGCGACATCCGCGAAGTGATTTCGGAAAAACGCTAAGTGCTGACTACATACGCAGACGTGCCCCCGGAAGCTGGTCGATGATCAGTTTCCGGGGGCACGTCTGCGTATGTCCGTTACGACCGGACCTTAACGGCTGCCGTATGTCGTATCGTCGTCCAGATCGGTTCGACGGTCGGCGCTGCGAAGCGACGGATCGACCGACGAATCCAGGTTTTCTATGTCTACGTCGGTGCTGCGAACCGTATCCCGAATGGTTTCTTCCCGCTCGGACACTTCTTTTCCGATCGATATCTCTTCGACCACGTTCGCTGTTTTCGACACGACCGGTATTTCGGCATGTTCGCGCAGTTCGATCTGACCTTCCTGGAATGCGTTCAGATCGTCGGCATTGGCCGGGCGGTTGACGGGCGTACGCTGAACGTGTACCCGCTCCTCGCGCAAACGGAGGCTTTCCTCAACAGGACGCTCTACAATGCGGCTCCGAACCCGTACGCCACCGCGTTCTACGTCGCGTTTGCCTACCTGCAGGTCTTCCTGAATCACTTTAATGGTCTGGTCCGCATCGACTACCCGATCCTGGTCCGTATAGGCCACATCCCGTTCGGCAACCGTCCGATCCAGATCCGTACTATCGGTCAGGTCATTGACGGTATTGCCAACAACACCCGCCCCCATCGTAGCGCTGCTTCCCGACAGGGAGCTGTCGTAGTCGGCGGTGGTGTTGTACTGAGCGGCCCGTTCGTCAACATCAACGGCTCCGTTATCGTCGAGGATATCGGCAGAGCGTTCGGCCTCGTCGGCCGTCTGTACGTGTACCGTTACGAGTGTACCCCGTTCGGCCACCGTTCTCAGGCGCCGGGCATCGTCGTCATCGTCACTGCCAAACAGCGAACTGAAGAAGCCTCCTATGCCCCCTGAATCACGCCGGTCTTCTTCAACCCGGTTGTTGTCGGCAATGTATTCGCTGTCTGAATACGCGGTCTTCTGGGCCGACAGATCGATGTTACTGCGCGAAAATCCATCGCTTACCAAGGCATCTACTGCCTGCTGTGCTTCGGTGGCGTCGTCGAATACGCCGATCACTGTTAGTGCCATGATTTCTCCTGATTAACGTTGATAAAAGGTTAGTTTGATTATAACGAAGGCCCCCTATCCGGAGCCGGACGTTCGCTGTTTTGGCCAGACCGTTCTATTACAACGGTTTCCTGCCGCACACTGGCCCGTTCGGTGCTGTTGCTGACGGTCCGGCGTCGGGTAACCCGCACTTCTTCGACCAGCATAAGCCGCTTCTCGATGACCAGCACTTCTTTCAAAACCGGATAAACGGTCGTCTCTCCTTCGTACCGGACAGGCGGAGGTGCCCCCACGGTCTGATTAACCGGCACCCGCTCGATCTCCACGGTTTCATTGGTGAGCGAAACCGCCACCGTTTCTTCCACTTCCTGAACGGTTTTTATGAGCCGGACCCGCCCTGTTTCAACCTGACGCGTCTCAACCCGCAGCTGCTCCTCAATGACCGGAATCACCACCGAATCGGTGGTAACCCAGGTGCCGGAAGACGGCTGCTGCTGTTCGTTGGTGTTGCCACCCGGCTCTCGTTCCTCATTCATAATCGCTCGCCAACGGGTCAGGCTTTTGCAGCCCCTTGTATGATAGGAAGAGATTATATGTCTATTTGTTCTATTAATTTACTATAATTTATCTACGACCCCGTAGCCACCCGGCTGCCGGGCTGGCTTATCATCCCAACGATTGGGCCAGAAAAAAGTCCTATCTACCGTTCGATCAATACCCTAGCGATTGTATTTCCGGCGTTGGCGTCTTTTCGACTAAGTCTGATAAACGCTACTCACCCATGATCCAATCAGCCACACTGACGCCTGCCTCCTTCTTACCCCGTCTGGTATCTGCACTTGGTTTGCCGGGTTTAGTCCTGCTGCTGATGAGTTGCATGACGACCCGCATCAGCACCGCCCCCGACTGCAACACCCCCGCCAATGTCAGCTACACCCAGCAAACCGTAACGGCTTATTTCTGGGGCCTGAAGCAGCCCGCCGACATTCAGCCTAACTGCAATCCGGGCCATGCCTTCAATCACCTGAATGGCGTAACCGTCAAGTCGACGTTTGGCCATTACCTGCTGTCGACCGTAACGCTTGGTATCGTCACCAAACGGCGCGTACAGTGGTGTTGTGCGCCCTACGTTCCGCCTACCGATTCGCTCTAATCACCCACCCTTCTCCCGTTGCCTCATGAGCTTACCAAACGGACTCGAACCCCTCACCATCACATCGCTGACCAATCGGCACGAGAACTTTACCCAACCGCTGACGAGCGGAGCTTCGTTCAAACTCAACATTCCGACCGGTATGCCCGATGGCCGGGCGGCTTACCGGCAGTCTACGGCCAATTGCCAGTGGCTGATTCAGCACGCAATCGACCAGGGTTTACGCCTGCGGGCCATCGGCAAAAACTGGTCGTTCACCCAAGTAGGCGTCACCAACGGCGGCATGATCGATACCAACGCGCTGACCCAGACGTTCAGGCTACGCCCGAGCTCCGTCGATCCGGCGTATGGGAAACCGGCCGATTCGCTCTTCTTCACCCAGTGCGGCAATACTGTACATACCCTTGAGCAACTGCTGGAATCGATGGGCAAGTCGATTCGGGTATCGGGCGCCAGCAACGGGCAAACCATAGCCGGCGCCATTTCGACCGGTACACACGGGGCGGCCTTCGATCTGGGGGCAACGCAGGATATGGTGGTTGGCATGCATCTGGTTTGCGGCCCCGACCGGCACGTCTGGCTCGAACGGGCTTCAAATCCGGTAACGACCCGGGCCTTTACCGAGGGGCTGGGCATTACCGACGTCCGACGCAGTGATGAGCTGTTCAATGCCGCGCTGGTCAGTTTCGGCTCCTTCGGTATCATTCACGGCTTACTGCTCGATGTGGACAACCTCTTCTGGCTCAAGTCATACAGTCAGAAAAGCGTGGCCTACACCCCCGACCTGAGAAAAGCCATGACCAGCTGCGATTTTTCGGGCATTGCCGACGCCCTAAGGCTCCCACCCGCCGACCCCACCGGTGCTTCGGGAGAACCGTATCATTTTCAGCTCATCGTAAACCCGCACCAGTTCGACACCACCGGTACCAACCCGGACCGGGGGCCGTTTGTCCGAATCCTCTACAAACACACCACCAAACCGGCGGGCCTGGATTTTTCGACTATCAACAAACCGGACTTTACGTACGGCGACGACACCCTGGGCCTCATCCAGACAGTACTGGATAAACTTCGCCCCCGGATGCTTATCCCTACCCTCGTCAACGCCCTGTA
Organism: Spirosoma sordidisoli; assembly: GCF_004138325.1. GTDB lineage: Bacteria > Bacteroidota > Bacteroidia > Cytophagales > Spirosomataceae > Spirosoma > Spirosoma sordidisoli. Next base: position 407,734 of record NZ_SBLB01000001.1, read on the forward strand.
CCCGATGGCCCTGGAGCAGACCGACGGGTATGTTGGCACGATGCGGGAGTTTTTTGCCCCGACCGACATTCGGGGCCGGGCCTGCAGTTCGGCCATCGGCATCGACGCCCGGCATAGCCCCCAGGTTCTTGAGGCCATTATCGAGTTGAACCGGCAGACGGCGTTTCCGGGTGTGATGGGACTTCGCTGGGTGAAGCAGACGCCCGCTACGCTGGGCTTTACCCGGTTTCCGATCACCTGTGTTCTCGAACTGGACGGGATCGACTCCAACCTGACCAATCAGTTTCTGCAGCGCAGCTGGGCCCGGCTCGATCAGCTCGGGATTCCGTACACGCTGCACTGGGGCAAGATCAATTACGGTCTCAGCGAACCGCTGGTTCGGCGGATGTACGGCGATGCCCGTATCGATGCCTGGCTAAGCGCCCGTCAGCAGCTACTGGACGAGCCCACGCGGGCGGTGTTTACCAACGAGTTTATGGAGCGTTGCGGCCTGGACAAACCGCCAGTTCCGGCGGGCATCGTTGCCTGACTGAAAAGCGTGAGTTCTCCCTGCGTTTGACGGGACTGACTAGTTATATTGCTAACTCCGTGTCTGTGCCCCATAGTCAGATACGGCGCCTGGTTGCCTGTCTGGTCAATGTTTCAGGCTGGGTTTACAGTGAATAGCGCTCTTGCCGTCAGTCCGGGGTTCGTTGGTATACGATCGGCTAGTAAACAGCAGCCGGTCGCCGTCTTCATGGTGTTTTGTCTGTAGCAGGAATGTCTTGGCCTGCTCAACCCGATAGTACCCGGCTTCGGTCTGAGCGAAATCTACCTCAGCGCCATTCTGCACTAAATTGGTCTGTGTATGCGAGGGCCGCACCACGGCCTAGCCCTCCGGTATCCTTTTAGCCGGATGAGCAAAACAGGTTGGATAAGGCATTGTAGGATTATGGCCAACAGCCACAAGAAGCATGTTCCGACAAGTCGTCGTCTACGTTTTTTGAATTATCTGGCGAGAAACAGTCTGAACGTGTGCAGCCGATTATGACCTAATTCAGTCGTTAGTTTGCCTTTGTCGAGCGAAATGGCCTGATCATCGGTTTCGATGTGGGTGGTGTTAAACCCTTTTGCGATGGGTACATTGGCAGACACCGTTACCGCTTTGTTGGTGTCGGCCACGTTCCAGACGCGCATGATGATACCTTTCTCAATGCCTTCTTCGGCCGGTTTCAAGGCCCAGAGCATTGCGTCGGGGTCAGACAGGCTAACGAGCGAAAACTGGCTGGGGTCGTAGCCTGACCCACCCTGTATGGGGTGCGCTACCAACGGGTTCTGATGCGCCAGGGAGAACCGCATGGCGTCATTGGCGTTGAAGCCCCCAATATGCGGTTTCAGGGCTAGAAAATGCTCGAAATACGAATCGCCATCCTGATTGATCATGCCCAGCGCATTGTCGATCTGCCCAGCCGCCAGCACTTTGAGTTGGGGCGTATCCTCATCCAGCTTCGTATTGGTGCTTTTACCGACTTTCATGAAATACGCATCCCGATTCGACAGGATCATACCCCGGCTGGCGTCTGACATATCGGCGAAATGATTCATGGCCAGCCAGTCGAACCGGCTGGCGGTGTCGGCATAGTGTCCGCCTTTTATGGTTGGCTTCACCCGCAAAATGGCTCCCGCTTCTTCATGCCACGTATCGGGCTTGTCGAGGTTGAGCGAAAAGGCATAGGTGACCGCTTTGGCATCCAGATTCTGGGTGATGTAGTTCTCCAGTTCAATGCGGTCGCTGTTTTCAAAGAGAGTCACTTTTGAGGTGTGCTTGATGGGTTTGTACGAAGAAGCCATCAGCGTGACCGATACCGCGCCTTTATTTTCTACCCTGACCTTATCTCCCTGATTGCCCAACCCAGACCCTAAATCATTGAGGTACAGCTTATCCTTTGCCTTTACCCATTCCCGATTCGTTGCTTTTTCGATCAGACTCGTGATAACGCCCTGAGCGGTAAATTTTAGTTTATAGAACCGGTTCTCAATGGTACTGTCAGTGACGGCCAGGCTGCTTTGGAACGTAGCCGGTTTAGCCACCTTTTGTATCTCAAATACCTTGTAGCCAACCGACGGAACATTGGACGCCAGAATCCGCAGGTAGGGTTTATCCTTTTTTCGGATCAGTTGAAAAGGCACTTCCTTCCCATCGGTTTTGTCGACCACCCGAATCGTAGCCGGGCCAGCGTAGGGGTAATCGCTATAATCGGAACGTACCCAGTTCAGCGGGTTAAACACATAAAATGACTCCGTCGTGTTGTTAGGTTTTGCAATCAACTGCCCCAGCCGTTTGAGCGACCGGTTGTACAGCGTGTCTACGTAACTGATAAAAATACCCGCCGTTTTCTTCTGCCAGTCGGCGCGTTGTTTGCGCGTGATGTGCGGCCCGTCGGCGGTCCAGTCGTGCTCGAAATACATGCCACACGCCAGCCACGCTTTTTCCTTTTGGGTGGCTAAATCCTGAGCAAACTTTTTGTCTTTCAGCGCAACGAATGTGTAAACGGCTTCGGCCGTTCTCAACTTTTCAATAGCCCGTTTTACCGAAGCCGACACCTCAGCTAGTGAGGCAAAACTATTGCCCCATTCGGTACTGCCATACGAGGTCGTTTCTGTCGGTAATGAAGCGCCATATTGTTTCTCAAAGTCTGTAAAGAAATCGATTTCGTTCGACACAATCACCTCGTAGTCGGCTCCGGATTTGTCTTTAGCAACCTTTGGAAAATTACTGGTCAGGGTTTTCAGATCGTCGCCCCCTTTACCAAATGCACCCGCTATCGAGTACGGATAAACAGGGTCGTTCATCAGGGCTTTACAATCGGTGACCGCATTGTTTTGATGCGCGGCTTCCAGGTACGTTCCCAGGTTATATCGGTACTCTTTCCGGTTGGTAATCATCGACGGATTCACGGAATACCATTTCATCAAAACACGCTGATCGTCAAGGCCTTTGTACCAGTACATCTGGTGCTTATGCCGGTCGAGCCCCGTCACTTTGGTGGCGCAGGTACAAACGCCTTTCCAGGAATACCTGGCCCCCGACCCGGCCCATAATGACGATAAGCCCAGAGGCAATACCTGATCTTCCATGTTCAGTACCAGCGGTAAATCCAGTCCGTACTTCCGCTTCAGCGAGCCGGCATAGTACATGTCGCGCAGGGTGGCTTCGGCGGGAGCAGCGCCCATCAGCACAATCATGGAATTCAGCGGCACCGTAATCTTACCATCTCTGATCTGCTTGATGAGCTTGCTGAACTGCTCGGGGCTGCGCGTTTCCCGGTAGTTGTAGACCCAATATGACCCATCGCAGTTCCACTTGTTCTGCAGGTTGTAGGGCAGATGAGCGGTCGAGTCGTTGAGCTTTATGTAGTAATCCAGCATTTCCGAGAACGCCTTTTTATAGGTCTCTTCGTCGCCCGTCCACATATAGTCGGTATGGTCGTCGTTGGCAAGGTAAATCTTTTTGGGTTGGGCATGCAGGTACGTTGTCAACGTGATAAACACCAAAAGGAAGCTTATTTTCAGGACACTGGCTGTACGAAAAGGGGTAGCTAAGTTCATTGTTCCAGGGTTCAGGGTGGGTTTACTGCCGACAGAGCAAAATGGCTTTCGTTGTTGTATTCCAGGTACTAATCAGGTTGCTTGTCCGTCCAGAGGGTAAAATCATCCCAATAGACCTGAAGCGTTTTGCCCTGCGCCCGTACGTGGTTGACCAACTCTTTGGAGGTGTACAATTTCATGGGATTATAGCCCGTGATGCCGTTGGGTGACGGATCGGTGGTGTTGTGGGTGAAGTTGGTAATGTCATACACGACCTGCCGGGGCTGCCCGTCGGGGGTGATGGCCAGAAAAAACCGCCCCGTGTCGCGGTTCCCTTCTTTGAGGTAATACTCCATCGTAAACCACCTCCCGATGGGTACCGCCACGGTTGACGAAGCCGAATTGGCGTGCCATACTTCCTTCTGACCCGCGTTTTCAGCATTCAGAATAAATTTCAGTTCGTTTTGGGGGCCACTTGCCTTGCCGATACCGAGCGTGATGCGAAAGCCGTAGGGCTCGCCTTTCACCCACCACTCGTTGTTCCAGAACTCGGAGATCGTGCACCAGCTAATGGCCCTTGGGTACGTCTTCAGCGCGTTGAAATCGTCGGTCAGGAACACCCGAACGGACTGATACAACTCGGTAAGCCCTCCGTTGATGCCGTACAGATTGGTTTGGATACGGGCCTTTTGCTGGTTTTCGGAAGCCGCCCACGAGTCATTGAGCCAGTAGTGGAGTACGTGGTTTTTGGGGTTACCCGGTTCGGCCATGACGCGGGCCAATCGTTTGGTCGAGTCGCCCCCCGTGTACTGTACCTGCATCCGGCCACTCTTCACCAGCCGTTGCCAATCGGTGCGCCAGTTACTGTTGGCCGAAAAACTCGTATCTACGCCGTCGATGTATTCCATTGGGGCACCGTGGTCATTCGTGCCGTTGAGTTTCAGCACACGGCTACTCCCCTCAAAACCAGTCTGGAAGAGCCGTTTGCCGGTAGATGGCCCCTGCTGAGCATGACAATACAAAGAAGCCAGAATATAGCCCAACAGGAGGCTGACGAAACGAACGGTCATAGGGGCCATGTCTGATTTCAGTTTTCGGTAGTTGATCTGCTCCTTTTTGCGGATAGGTACATGAGTCATTTCGGATTGGCATCCCTTACAGCAGCCAGCAAAGTCATCCAGGCGAAACAGCAGTCGCCCGATTGCGGATCAGTCCGGTCGAGCGCCAGATAAAAGGGGCAGGCCTCCGCAGATAAGCCATCTGGCTGCCAACCAGGGGCAATCAGCCTAATCCTTCTGCTGGGCGTAGTACGCGTTATTCCCGGTTCAGGTCATGCCGAAACGTTGCAGAAATTTATCTCACCCGTAACCGCACCCATTGGCTTTACGTAAGGCTACTAGATAATCATCAGGAATAACTCCATCCGACGGGTTCACTATTTTTTTAGCCCGGAAAGTCCGCCAAACAGGACATCATGGCCATTTTTTTAAGAAATCTCATAAAAAATGGTCTAAAATCACAAAATCGAGTAAGGGATATCCCATCTTGATCACTCTTGTATGGGTAAGCATTTACTGCATATCTTTTTATGGCTCTACCTACTTCCGATAGCAATCCTGAACCGGCGCCATTTCGCTCATCGGAGGAGCCCAAAACGCGTCACTTCGATGATCGGGAAACTTTTATCCGGCAGGCGTTCGCGCAAAACCCACGGGTTGGTTACGAGCTGTTGTTCAGACGGTACTACCAACCGCTTTATAGCCACGCTACCCGCCTGGTTTATTCGCCCGATGTGGCGGATGATATTGTGAGTGAGGTGTTCCTGAACTTCTGGCAAAAGGAATCGTACACAAACGTTACCACATCGTACCGGCTCTATTTGTTTATGTCGGTGCGGTATGCCGCCTTTGCTCACCTGCGTCGGGAGTTCAAACACGAATCGCTGGATATACTGGAAGCGCAACAGGCGGCACTGGATACCCCTTCTGCCGAAAAGATCATCCTGTACGATGAACTCTATCTATCCATTGATCAGGCCATAAAATCGCTGCCGCCCCAGAATCAGCGGGTGTTCATGCTGAGCCGGTTCGACGGTAAATCGCACGCTGAAATCGCCCGGTTATTGTCGATCTCCCCTAAAACGGTGGAGGTGCATATTCACAAAGCCCTGCGCTTACTCCGAACAATTATTGCTGAACTATAAGGGATAGCCCGGTTTGGCGACTCTCTAGTGTAAGCATTATACATACAACCTAATGAATCAGGACATAAATCGGGAGCTGTTGTTTCTATACTGGTCGGGCCTGGCCACACCCATGCAGCGTAAGCTAATCGTGGAATGGCTTCAGGAATCAGCGCATCAGGAAACGTTTTATCAGTGGCTCACAGAATGGGAAGACCTTTATCCCCAATCGCTGGGCGATACCGATAAAGCCTGGGTGGCCCTGAGCAGCCGTGTCGATGGAGAAGCAGCCCAATCAGCACCGGCAGAAACCCAGTCGAGTCGTCCCCTGCCGGTATGGCGGCCGCTGGCTGGCTGGTGGATGATGGCGGCTAGTTTTGTTCTGATCATGGGGGTAAGCTTTCTGCTGCGCGATACGCTATTCTGGAACACCTACCGGACCGGCAGCGGGCAGATCGCTACCATCCAGCTGGCGGATGGTAGCCAGGCCACCCTCAACGCGAATTCTGAACTGCGCGCGCCAATTTATTTCCTCCCGTTCGGAGACCGCTCCATCCAGCTGACAGGAGAAGCCGATTTCTCCGTCACCCACCAGAAAAATCACCAACGTTTCATTGTAAAGACGCCCAGTAACGTAGATGTCGTTGTGCTGGGTACTGAGTTTGTGATCCGGTCGACAGGAAAGCAGTTTCGGGTGGCCTTACATACGGGAAAAATTGCCCTCAAGCAGGATACAAGCCGTACCGATATGCCGCTGATGACGCTCAAACCAGGTGATGTGGCTTCCATCGATACAGGAGGAGCCCTTCAGCTGGCCACTCGCCAGCCAACCCGCCAGTTGACGACCTGGCGAAATCGCCTGTTTGTGTTTGATCATCATTCGCTGGGCGACGTGCTGACAATGCTGAACGACCAGTTTGGCGAGACTATCAAGCTGGAAAACGACTCCCTGGCCAACTATCAGATTACCGGTCGTTTTCGGGCCGAACGGGCCGAGGATCTGCTGGCGGTAATCACCGAAATTACGGGTTACCGGATTGTGACGCGCAATAATCAGAAATACCTGGTCAACTAAATCTAGACAATCAATCTGTATTCCTAACTCTACTATGCTGCTTTCTACCAGACCATTACAGCGGACTCTGGGCTGGAGCATATTCGGTTTGCTTTGCCTGACACTGCAAACCGGGTATCCACAGGTTTTGGCTGCCCTTGGCCGAAAGTCTCACCAACCCGCTTTTAAAGCAACGCAACAGCAACAGGTTCAGCTACGCACTGTCTTACTGGATCTGATGAACCAAAAGCAGGTCAATATTCTCTTCGATGAGCGCCTGCTGGTTGACAAACTCATTTTTACCGGGCAAGTCAAGACCAGCTGGTCCGTCGAGAAAACGTTATCGACGTTGTTGGAACGGACCGGTCTGCGCTACCGTCGCATTCGAAAGGATACCTACCTGATTCTGGAAAAAAACGACACGAAATCGGTTCAGGTAAACCCCTTGCCTGCGGATATCAAAGCCGTTGCCACGGCCAGCAAGGGAAGCGACAGTCCGCTGGCGCAACCGATGAACCCCGGTCTGGTTCCGCTGCAGATGAAACAACCCCTGGATCAGACGGTAACCGGCGTAGTGACTGACAGCGAAAAAGGAGAGCCTATTCCGGGCGTTAGTATCGTGATCAAAGGAGCTACCCGAGGAACCAACACGGATGCCAACGGTAAATTCAGTATCTCCGTCCCCAATGGAAACGCGGTGCTGATATTCAGCTTTGTGGGGTTCGAAAAGCAGGAAGTGACTGTAGGGAACCGCACCCAGCTCAACATAGCCCTGAATAACGACCTCAAAGAACTGAATGAAGTACTGGTAGTGGGGTTTGGTACCCAAAAAAAAATAAACGCGACGGGAGCCATTTCGACCATTGGCACCAGAGAACTGATTCAGTCGCCGGTGGCCAACATCAGCAACTCGCTCGTAGGCCGTTTGCCCGGCTTGTTTGCGACCCAGTCGGGTGGTGAGCCGGGGAACGACGGCTCCAAAATCAGAATCCGCGGGGTAGGTACGTTTTCGGGAAATACCGATCCGTTGACGCTCGTAGACGGTATTCAGGTTGACAACTACAACAACATCGATCCCAACGAAATTGAGTCGGTAACGATTCTGAAAGATGCTTCTTCAACGGCGGTATACGGGATCAGGGGGGCCAACGGTGTACTGATCATCACCACGAAGCGGGGAAAAGTAGGCCCACCCAAAGTGAGCTACACCTTTAACCAGGGCTTCAATTCGTTCACCGACATGCGGGAAATGATGAACAGTGCCGATTATGCCACGCACTTCAACGAAGCCCTGAAGAATGATACGTTCGTAACGGGGGCGGTTTACGTTCCCCGCTACACGGATCAGGATATAGAACTGTATAAAAACGGGCAGGACCCAATTTTTCACCCCAATGTGGACTGGTTTGATGTGATGTTTAAAAAAGTCTCGACTCAGTCGCAGCACAATATCAACATCAGCGGAGGGCAGACCAAAGTAAAATATTTCATTTCGGCGGGGTTCTTCAATCAGGAAGGCTTGTTCAAAGATACCCGGGATGTGGTGGACGCCTTTTCGCCCCAGTCGATCTACAAGCGCTACAATGTCCGGTCAAACTTCAATTTCGACGTAACCCGCCGGTTGAAACTTACCCTCGACCTGTCGTCACAAACCGAAACTCGGAGCGGTAACAATGGACCGAGTACCGAGCGTGTGGTGGGTGATATTGGCCGGGCCAGCCCCCTGAGTACGCCCGGTGTGGTAGACGGCAAAGTGGTCAATATTACTACGGGTTCCCAGAACAACCCCTACGTCAGCCTGCTTTACCCGGGCCAGGCGGGGGGGCTCAAGCGCTCCTACCGAAACTACCTCAATGGAAACGTGCGGGCTGATTATGACCTCGATGCACTGACGGCCGGCCTGTCGGTCCACGCCAACGTAGCCATGCAGACCTACAACGACCAGCAGATTACCAACACCAAAACGCTGATTACCTACCTGGCTACCAAACTGCCCGATGGCACGGTCAACCTGGTCCCCTCAACTACCGAAGCGCAGTTCAATTTTGCCCAGGTGGGCACGTTCACCAGACGCGTAACCGCCGAATTTGGTATTGACTACAAACGAAGCTTCGCCCTGCACAACGTCACGGGGCTGCTGCTCTATAACCAGCAAAAAACGTTCGACCCCGCCCTGGCCTTTTTGATTCCCAAAGGCTATCAGAGCTTTGTTGGCCGGGCTACGTATGATTATAACGGTCGGTATCTGGCCGAAGTCAACGTTGGGTACAATGGCACGGAGAACTTTGCACCCGGCAAGCGGTTTGGCTTGTTCCCGGCCTACTCGTTGGGCTGGGTGGTATCGCAGGAGCCATTTTTTCAGAAAGCCGGCTTTATCAACTTCCTCAAAATCAGAGGCTCGTATGGCGTTGTGGGGAATGATAACATTGGCGGTACGCGCTTTCTCTACCGCTCGACCAGCTATTCGTCGGTGCCTAACATCTACTATTTTGGCAATGTAGGCAGTACCTATAGTGGCTTTCCCGGCATACGGGAAGGAGCCACCGGAAACCCCGACGTGACCTGGGAACGAGCCGTCAAACAGAATATAGGCCTGGAGATGTGGTTCTGGAAAGACAAAATCAGGTTTACGGCCGATGTCTTCAACGAGAAGCGTAGTGATATCCTGGCCACGCCCCAAACCATTTCATCGATTGCCGGTCTGGCGCAACCCGCCAGCAACCTCGGCAAAATGGAGAACAAAGGGTATGAAGTCGATATTGCCTACACCGATAAAATAGGCAACCTGGGGTATCGCGTTTCGGCTAATTTAAGCTTTGCCCGCAACAAGGTTCTGTACCGCGATGAAATACCCAACAGGTACGCCTACCAAAATCGGACTGGGCAGCGGCTCGGACAAAACTTCGGGCTTATTGCCGAAGGACTGTATAATACGCTGGAAGAAGTCAACGACCCGGCCCGGCCTGTTTACTCGTATTCAAATAATAAAATTCAGCCGGGAGACATCAGGTACCGAGACTACAACGGTGACGGGATCATCGACAATTTCGATGCCGCCCCGATTGGCTTCTCCAACATCCCCGAAAAAACGTTTGGATCTACCATTAGCCTCAATTACAAAGGGTTCGATTTCTCGGTGCTTTTTCAGGGCGTTACCAACGTGTCGCACTATTACACCCGGTTTCAGAAAGGGACCGGTTACGGGCAGGCTCCCCCGGAAGGATCGCCGAGTTATTTTAACGAAAGCTGGAGTGTCGAACGCTACGAAGCTGGCTTACCCATCCGATTTCCCCGGTTTTCGGTCAACAGCAATCCGAACAATGAAGGGTCTTCGTTCTGGCTGGCCGACGCCAGTTACCTGCGGCTAAAGAATGCCGAAGTAGGCTACAAATTTCAGCCGGGCATTCTCAAGCGCGTCGGGCTAAACTCGTGTCGTATCTATGTAAATGCCAACAACCTGATTACCTGGGACAGAATGCTACCGGGTATCGATCCCGAGAACACCTCGACCGGCGATACTAACACGGAACCCTACCCGCTCGTACGAACCATCAACGCAGGATTGAACCTGAATTTTTAATAAACCACCCCTATGAAAAAGCTGTACTTCATCGCTACGGTCGTTATCTGCTGCTTCATAACGACTGCCTGCGAAAAGAAATTTTTGGACAAGGCCCCTGGGGTTGACCTCACAGAAGACAACGCTTTTCTGAACAAAGCCAACCTGGAGACGTTTGTGACCACCATTTACCGCTACGCTGTTCATTCAAACTTCCGGTACAGAATTCAGAGTGAAGCCGTTGCCAGCCCAGCCAATTATTACACCCCGTTCTCGGGCGTAAACACCACCGACTGCATTCACCCCAGTTCCAGTATCAGCGATGAAGGCGATGCATCGGAAGCTGCCTTTATAAACAACAACCGGTGGAACGAAGGGGTCATCCTGCCGGCCAACATCGTAAACGTAGAGGACTTCCGGTACTACATCCGCTGGATCGCCATGCGACAGATTAACCTGGTACTGAAGCGGATCAATGAAGTTCCCGATGCCGACGATGCGTACAAAAAGCAGGTCGTTGCGGAAGTGAAGGCCCTGCGGGCCATGAATTACATGGAAATGCTGAAACGCTATGGCGGGGTGCCTATCGTAGAAAAGGTATTTCAGCCAGGTGAGCAGGTAGACGTGCCCAGAAGTTCGTTCGACGATTGCGTCAAGTTTATCGTGAAAGACGTTGATGAGGCCATTCCCAATCTGCCGGCTGTCTATTCTGCCTCTCAAACGGGTCGTATAACCGCGCTGGCGGCTCTGGCCATCAAATCAGAAGTACTGCTTTACGCAGCCAGCCCCCAGTTCAACACGGCTACCCCCGTGATCAGCATGGGCAATGCGGCCGATAATCAACTGATCTGCTACGGCAATGCCGACCCCAACCGCTGGAAACTGGCTGCCGATGCCGCCAAAGCCGCTATCGACTATGCCCTGGCCAATGGCTACGGCCTTATCGACGAGCCGGCTAACCGGATTCCGAAAGAGTTGGATAATGGTACGGTTGGCCCCCTCGGAAACTACCGGGTGTCGTGGGAAACGAATAATAACAAAGAGCTGATCATGATGTACCAGGGCGGGGCCAACAGCGCCAACGGCATTACCAATGTCGGCAATGCGCCCCTGACGTTCTGGAACCCAACCTGCTACGGCTCGTTCTGGAGCGGCATCAGTGTACCTCTGAATTTCATAAGGAAATATGAGAAACTCGACGGAACACCCCAAACCTGGGATGCCGCCGGCGGAACCGATCTGATCGCCAAATACAACGAACTGGACCCCCGCTTCAAGCAAACCATGTCGTACACGAACGGCTACTATACCGCCCGCGACCCCATTGCTCAGATTTATAATGGCGGTAAAGATTACGCGAACTGTAAAGGCGGTGTCTGGCTCCGTAAGTACATCCCCCGCAATGCCACCAGCGCCAATTTCGTCATGAACGACGTGATCTTCCGGGTCAACGAACTGTATCTCAACTACGCCGAAGCGCTGAACGAATTTTCGGGCCCGGTAGCGGAGGCCTATGCCGCCGTAAACGCCATCCGAACCCGGTCGGGGATGCCGAACCTGCCAGCAGGATTAACCAAAGAGCAGTTCCGCCAGCGGGTCCGTAATGAAATTGCCATCGAGCTGGTCAACGACGATCATCGGTTCTGGGACATCAAACGCTGGCTCATTGCCGAAGAAGAAGGGGTAATGAAAGGCAACTTCGAGGGCTTACAAATTACGCGGACGGGTACGGCTCCCAATTACAAATACACCTGGAAACCCTACACTTTCGAGACCAGGACATTCAATAAAAACATGTACCTGCACCCGTTTCCGCAAAACGAAGTGCTCAAGGGAAACCTCATTCAGAATCCCGGCTGGTAAGCTCCTCACACCATGAAACGATCCTATACCAACAAAGGGGCTTCACTCTTTCTCCTGTTTGCGCTCACCGCTCCGGCTCTGCAGGCGCAACAGGGCGTGGATATGCCCGTACCCACATTGGATACCATTGCTCCGTACACGAAGCCGGCCAGCCGGGCCATTGGCTACGGCACCCAGCCGGTTAGCCACGTAACCAGTGCCATTTCGACCGTGTACGGGGTTGATTTAGAAAAAAACTTTACCCTCAACCTGGGCAATACGCTGTATGGCCGCTTACCTGGTTTGTCGGTTACGCAGGGCGGGTCGGAGCCGGGGGCGGCTACGCCGGGCCTGTTTGTGCGCGGGGTAAACACTTTTGGCGGGGCAGGTAATGCTCCCCTGTACGTGATCGACGGGTATATCAGCAACGGGTCGGGTACGTCCAATGCCTTCATGCAGCTGATGCCCGAAGAAATTGAAACCATTACGGTGCTCAAGGATGCCTCAGCAACGGCCATTTACGGGGCTCGCGGGGCCAATGGCGTTGTGCTGGTGACCACGAAAGCAGGTAGAGAAGGCCCCCTGCGCATTTCGTTTACCACCAAACAGGGCTTTAATCAGGCTCAGTACCTACCCAAGTTTTTGAATGCCTACAACTACAGCGTTCTCTACAATGAAGCCCTGGTAAACGACGGCCTGCAGCCTCGCTATACCGATGCCGACCTGGAGGCTTACCGGAACGGCACCGATCCCGTATTTCACCCCAACGTCGACTGGTACAAAGAAACCCTGCGGAAAACAGCACCCGTTTCCAGCTACAACCTGACGTTTGGCGGGGGCGACAAATTCGTGCGCTACTTCGTAATGCTGAACGCCCTGAGAAGCAACGGCCTGTTCAAAAAATTCGGGGATATGAACCGGTACGCCGGAGCGGAGGAAAGTTCGAACTCGAACTACTCGAAGTACAACTTCCGCACGAATCTGGATATAAGCCTGACCAAACGATTTACCGCAGAATTCAAGATTGCCGGCTCCATCGAGCAAACCAATAACCCCAACAACTACACCACCGGAGGAACGTTCAACCTGCTGGCCCAGCTGCCGCCCAATGCCTTTCCGGTCTACAACCCAAATGGGAGTTTTGGCGGTAATGCCTTGTACGCCAATCCCGTAGCCAACTTGCTATCGACCGGATTTTACAAAAACAATTCCCGCACCATTCTGACCTCGCTGAAATTTACGGAGCAATTAGATATGCTGGCCAAAGGGTTGAGTGCGTCGGTGGCGCTCTCGATCAATAACTACTTCGAATCGGGCTCGCGAAAAACAAAGCAGTATCCCCGGTTTAGCCTTACAAAAGGCGCAGCAGGCGATACGGTATACAGCCCGGCTATTGGTCAGTTAACATCCCTGGCCGGCGCCGAAGAAACGCTCGATCAGTACCGCAACCTGATTATCCAGGGCTTTCTGAATTACAACCGGACCGTTGGCAAAAGTAATGTGTCGGCGATGTTGATGGTGAATACCGACAATGTAACCGTGTTCGGGCCAGCCTCAGACCCGTCAACACCGACAGCCAATTCAACGGACCCCTACAAACACAACAGTGCCGCCGGCCGACTGACGTATGCCTACAATAACAAGTACATTGCCGAAGCGTCGGTAGGGTACATGGGCAGTGATATTTTTGCGCCCGGCAACCGGTATGGCTATTTCCCGGCGGGTTCCATCGGGTGGGTTGCCTCCAATGAAAAATTCCTGACGAACAGTACAGCCATTGATTATCTAAAATTCAGGGGCTCGTACGGTCTGGTTGGCAACGATATAATTGTACCGCTGGGCTTGTCGACCCGGTATGCCTATACGCCCACCTTCGGCGGAGGGGGTTACTTCTTCGGCACGGGAAACACGGCCGTCGGTGGCTTTGCCGAAAACGCCATTGCCAACCCCAACGTGACCTGGGAGAAAGAGAAGTCGGTCAATATTGGGCTGGATGCCACCCTCTTTAAAAACATCGACATCACCTTCGATTATTTCAACCGGGACCGGTACGACATTGTGGTACCATCGAACAGCACAACGCCATTGATTCTGGGTATAGTGACGCCTAACCTGAATCAGGGCAAAGCCAATAACCGGGGTTTCGATGGCTCCATCCGATACACCAGTGGTAGCAAAAACGCTTTTCAGTTTTTTGTCGAGACCAACCTTTCGTACTTTAAAAACAAGATTGTGTTCAACGCAGAGGCTCTTCAGGCCAACACGCAACTGTACGGAACGGGGCGGGCCATTGGTCAGCCGCTGGGTCTGAAAGCCATTGGCTTTTATAGCGAGGCCGATATTGCCCAGCGCCTGATCGATCCCAAAACCGTACCCGGCGTGCTGACCGAAGTGATCAGGGCGGGTGATATAAAGTACCAGGACATCGGCGGACCCGACGGCAAACCCGATGGTGTCATCGACGGTAATGACCGCTTGCCCATTGGTAAACCCGGTTTGCCGAACTTCTCGGCGGGTCTGCACACGGGCCTTCGCTACAAAGGCTTCGATGCCGATCTGGTGTTTCAGGGTGCTACTGGGAATACGGTTTATTTGGGCGGCAATTACTTCCAGGCCTTCCAGAGCAACGGCCAGGTTGCTCCGATTGCGCTCAACCGCTGGACACCCCAAACGGCCGAAACCGCCGACTACCCACGGTTGTCCTCGAAAGACAATCTCAATAACTACCAGTTTTCAACCTTCTGGCAACGCGATGGCAGCTTTGTCAAGTTGCGTAGCGCCGAAGTTGGCTACACGATACCGGCCAGTTTGTCGAACCAGATCCGAATTCGAACAGCCCGGTTCTTCCTGAACGGTACCAATCTTTTCTCGATCGACCGAATTCCATACGGCGACCCTGAATCCCTGACCGGATACCCTGTAACCCGGACGGTGACAGTGGGCCTAAGCGTTCAGTTGTAACTCATTTTAATCGGAGCTAACGAATGAAGAAATATATCTATAGCATCATTTGCCTGATCGGGACAGGGCTCGCGGCCTGCCAGGATCTTGACCGTGAGTTTGTGACCACCATTGGCCGAAACGAGATTGAACAGTCATTTGGCAACGTCCAGGCTTTACTGAACGCCATTTATTCCGACATTCCCGATGGCATGCTGTACATTGGGGGAGCGGCTATGATGGCATCGGCCACGGACGAAGCCGAGTTCACCGCCGAAACAAACACCGTTCAAAGCTTCAACACCGGCAGCTGGAACGCGATCAACAACCCGGACTTCGTGTGGGGCAACTACTACCGGAGTATTCGCAAGGTGAACCAGTTTCTGCTGTCTACCGGAAAAGTCAACCTTGACCCCTGGAAACTGGACCCGTCGCCTTCGGCCCAGCAAGTGTATCAAACCAACCTGGCGGCTATTAAACGGTGGACATACGAAGCCCGGTTTCTGCGCGCTTATTATTATTTTGAACTGGTAAAGCGGTACGGTGGCGTACCCCTGCTCACCAAAGCGCTCTCGCTGGAAGATGATGTCAGGAACATTCCCCGGGCGTCGCTCAACGATTGTCTCCAGTTTATAACCGCCGAGTGCGATTCGGCAGCGGCCCAGCTGCCCCTCAACACCTCCACCTTCCCCTACGTAGCGGCTACCGATCTGGGCCGGGTTACCAGGCTCACGGCGCTCGCGCTGAAAAGCCGCGTGTTGCTCTATGCCGCCAGCGATTTGTTCAATAACCCGGGCTGGGCGGGCGGCTATGCAAAGCCAGAATTCATCGCACTCCCCACCGGCGACCGGGCGGCCCGCTGGAAAGCGGCTTCCGATGCCGCAAAAGTCGTGATCGATGCGGGTGGTGCTGTGACGTTGGGGAACTACAAGTCGCTCTTCAACACGTTCAATAACCCCGAGATTATTTTTACCCGAAGCAACGCGGCCAGTAATCAGTTCGAGCGAAACAACTCCCCCATCGGCTTCAACCTGGGCCTTAGCGGGAACACGCCGTCGCAGGATCTGGTGGATGCGTATGAGGTAAAAGTAAACGCCACTACGGCCGTCAAGTTCGACTGGAACGACCCGGCTATGCGGGCCAATCCGTACGCTAACCGGGACCCGCGGCTGGGCTTTTCCATCGTTACCAACAACTCGGCCTTCGGTACGCCCAGCCGTAACGTGCAGCTTTGGACCGGTGGCCTCGATGCCAGG
Source organism: Spirosoma sordidisoli (assembly GCF_004138325.1). Taxonomy (GTDB): domain Bacteria; phylum Bacteroidota; class Bacteroidia; order Cytophagales; family Spirosomataceae; genus Spirosoma; species Spirosoma sordidisoli. The sequence goes on from NZ_SBLB01000001.1 coordinate 424,134, forward strand.
CCGATCATCAATGCGTCTAAGACCGGTTATTATTTGCGGAAATACCAGATTGAAAGCCTGAACCTGATCAACGGGAACACGGGCGTTCACAGCTGGATCATCTTCCGTTTTCCGGAGATGTATCTCAATTATGCCGAAGCCCTGAACGAATGGAACCCCGGCAACGCCGATATCAAGAAATACGTAGACCTGGTGAGAACGCGCACGGGCGTGGCCATGCCTCCCCTGCCGACCGGACTTTCGCAGGCCGACATGCGGGAGCGGATTCGTAATGAAAAACGGGTTGAGTTTGCCTTCGAAGATCACCGGTTCTGGGATGTGCGCCGATGGATGCAGGGGCCCGCTTATTTTAACAAGCCACTAACGGGCGTGAACATCACCCGCAATGCCGACAACACGTTTACCTACGCGGTGGTAAAGGTAGAAGATCGGGTGTTCACGCCTAAAATGTACCTGTATCCGATTCCCCAGAGCGAACTGAACATCGTTACCGGCATGATCCAGAATCCACTCTGGTAAGGATCGACCCACGCAACCCTATGGCAGATCAATTTACCCCCACGGAGCATAGTCAGCTGTGGGACCGGTTTCGGACGGGAAGCCCGGGCGCTTTTTCGCAGCTGTACCGATCGTTTGCCGCCGATCTGTACAGCTATGGGTACAGGCTGGTTCGCCACAAAGAACTGGTAGAAGACTGTCTCCACGAGCTGTTTTTACACATTCACGAAAACAGATCCAGACTTGGCTACACCGATAATATCCGCTATTATCTCTGCCGCGCATTACGCCGTCGGCTGGCCGAATCGGTTGAACGCCTGAACCGGCTGGAATCGAGCCCGTGTCTGCTGGACAGGCCAGCATTTCTGACCCATTCGTATGAAAGTTTGCTGATTGACGAGCAGGTGGTAGCGCACCAGCAGCGGGTTTTGGAAACAGCGATGAACCGGTTGCCAAAGCGTCAGAAAGAAATTCTGCATTTGGTTTACCTGCAGGGGCTGACCTATCCGCAGGCGGCCGAAGTCATGAATCTATCCATAAAGAGCGTTTATAACACCGTTCATGTGGCGTTGAAAACACTGCGGGGACAGGTTAAGCCGTACAGTAAGCACCAGGCTTTTTTCGGCTTTTGACGCGAATAACAAACCTGCCCACATGCTACTATCTGTTAATCAGCGATGCTCAATGAGGCTCAGCCGTATACCCATAGCCCTGTTACCGCCCAAGTCATCTGCCCATTCGGTTGGCCGGATCAATCCTGTATTGCTGTTCATCTCACTGCCGTTGCTTGTACTTTTTTCGGGCACTATCCGTGGCCAGTCGGCCCCCTCTACCGGTGCGCTGCCAAACCAATTACAACCCTGCAGGGCCAGCCTCCGCCAGGATACATTGGTGATCGAAAACGACAGGATTGCCCGGCACTATCGCTGGAATAACGGCCATCTGATTACCCTAAGCCTGACCGACAAAAAGCAAAAGAAAACTTGGACCTGGCTTAGCCGCGAGCCCGACTGTGCGTTTCCCGGCCACACTTCGACCGAAGGCCAGGGGATCTTCGAGACAAAACAGATTTTGGGCCAGCCCAACCAGGCCGACCATCTGGAGGTGAACGTAACTACCCAGCTGGGCACGCTGGCCGTGCGACGGGTTTTTCGGATTTATCCGGGCATCGCTGCGATCAATTGTACGTTTTACCTGCGCGGAAAAGCCTCGGCCGAGTGGCTTCAGACCGCCAGAGAGGCTGGGTCGGGGATGGATTTCAAAAATATTGAGTCGCAAAACGACCTGAATAAATTCAATGCGACGGTGCCGGCAATGGACAGACTGGCGCTGGCAGGCAACCACTGGCGGGGGCGGGCGGTTGAATTCACCGACATGACCGACCGCAACAACACGCTGGTTACGGAGGTCAGCTACAACCTGTACCGACAGCCGGGATACCTGAAAGGCAATCTGCTCTGGCTGACGGATAACCTCACCGATGCGTCGTTTTTTGTGCTGAAAGAAGCCCCCGTATCGGCGGTGCAGCTGGCCAATCCGGGCTTCGATTTTCTGGTAAAAACCGGGAGTGTTCAAACGGTAGGCGCCGGTATGTTGCCAACCGACCTTTCGGTATCGGAATGGGTACGGGGCTACGGCTATACGCTTGGGTTGGGCGGTCCGACAGAGCTTGAGGGATTGCAAACACTACGTAGCTATCAGGATGCCAGACACCCGCGCCGGCCCGACCGCGACGAGATGATCATGATGAATACCTGGGGCGACCGCAACAAAGACACCAGGATCAGGGAACAATTCATCATCACCGAATTGAACAGGGCCGCTGAACTGGGTATAACCCGGTTTCAGATCGACGACGGCTGGGAGCTGGGTAAGTCGATGAATTCGGCTACCCCGGGAGGCAGCAGCGAGAACATCTGGAAAAACCCCAATTACTGGAAACCCGATCCCGACCGCTTTCCCAACGGCCTAAAACCCGTGATCGACGCGGCCAGAAAGCTGAACATCGAACTGGGCCTGTGGTTCAGCCCCAGCCCCGACAGCAGTTTTCATCATTGGGATAAAGACGCACAGACGCTGATTGGGCTGTATAAGCAGTACGGCATTCGGACGTTTAAAATTGATCTGGTTCAGATACCCGACAAAACGGCCGAGGTCAATTTTCGCCGGTTTCTCGATACGGTGATGGCTGGCACCAATTACCAGGTGGTGTTCAACATGGACGTTACCGCCGGTCGGCGCAACGGGTATCACTTCATGAATGAATACGGCAACCTGTTTCTGGAAAACCGGTACACCGACTGGACCAATTATTACCCCTACTGGACACTCCGCAACCTGTGGAATCTGTCGAAATATGTGCCAGCCCAGAGTTTGCAGATCGAGTTTCTGAACAAATGGCGTAATACCGACAAATACCCGGCAAACGACCGATTCGCACCCGCCAACTACACCTTCGATTACCTGTTTGCCATCACCATGATGGCTCAGCCGCTGGCGTGGTTCGAGGCTACGGGCCTGCCCGCCGAGGCTTTCCAAACGGGCAAGCTGATCCAGACCTACCGGGCTATTCAGCCGCAGCTTCATGGCGGGCAGATTTTTCCGATTGGGAGTGAACCCAGCGGGAAAAGCTGGACGGGTTTTCAGTCGGTGGTTTCGGCGAGCGAAGGTTTTCTCCTGGTATTCCGGGAAAACTCGCCCGCGGGTCAGCAAGCGATCCGGACCTGGTTACCCGCTGGCAAACGGGTCAGGCTACAACCCGTGGCCGGTGCCGGAAAAGCAACCGAAACGGCTGTGGGAGAGCATGGAAGCCTGTCGCTGTCCTTACCCGCGCCGAACAGTTTTGCTCTCTTTCGCTACAAGGTGTTGCAGTAAAAATCGATAAACGGCCATGAAACCTATCCGTCTGCTATCCTGGTGTACACTTCTGACCGGCTGCCTGCTGATGTCGTGCTCCGACTCGGCGGAGGTGCCCCAGGAAATTCAGTCACTGGCCGATAAACTGCCCGAATCGGTCGATTATAATCTGCACGTCAAGCCCATTATCTCGGATCGCTGTTTCAAATGCCACGGCCCCGACAAAAACAAGCTCGAAGCAGGGCTGCAGCTGGCTACCTACGAAGGCGCTACCAAAACGCTGGAAAGCGGAGTGGCGGCCATTGTGCCGGGCAATATTGGTAAGAGCGAACTCGTCAAACGCATCCTGAGCCACGACCCCGATGACGTGATGCCCACGCCCCAATCTAACCTGACCCTGACCGACGAAGAAAAGGCCATTCTGGTGAAGTGGGTGCAGCAGGGCGCCAGGTACAAAGAACACTGGTCGCTGGTGCCCATCGAAACGCCCGGCGTGCCCCGCGTCGGTAATAGTTTCTGGGCGCGCTGGGGCCTGACCGATGATGAACAAACGCGCTGGGTCCGTAACGATATTGACCGCTTTGTCCTCGATAAAATGAACGACGGTCCGGCGGTCCGGCGCGGCCTGAAGCCCTCGCCCGAAGCCGACAAAACGACGCTGCTCCGGCGGGTATACATGGACCTGACCGGCCTGCCGCCAACGCCCGCCGAAGTTGACGCTTTCCGAAACGATACCCGGCCCGATGCCTACGAACGCGTGGTGGATAAACTGCTGGCTTCTCCTCATTTCGGCGAGCAACAGGCCGTTAGCTGGCTCGATCTGGCCCGCTTTGCCGACTCGCAGGGCTATCAGGACGACCCCATGCGCAATGCTTACCCCTACCGCGACTGGGTGATCCGGGCGTTTAACCAGAACAAACCCTTCAACGAGTTTATTACCGAGCAACTGGCGGGCGATCTGATTCCCGGCCCGGCAACACCCGCCGTTCGGCGCGACCGGCTGGTGGCTACGTCGTTCAACCGGCAGCACGCGCAGAGTGGCGAAAACGGCATTGTGCCCGAAGAATACCGCATCGAATACGTGGCCGACCGCACCAATACATTTGGCAAAGCCATGCTGGGGCTGACGTTTGAATGCGCCCGCTGCCACGATCACAAATACGACCCCATTCTGGCAAAGGATTATTATTCGCTGTTTGCGTTTTTTAACCAGAACAAAGAGACCGGCCAGATCACCCACAACGGCGAAGCCTGCCCGACCGTCATGCTGCCTACTGCCGAAGTAGAAAAAACCGTCCGCTATATCCACACCCATCTGAAAATCCTTGAACCAAAACTCAATCCTGCCATCTACCAACCCGCTTTTGCCCGCTGGGCCCGTAACCCCAAACCAGCCTCAACGCTGACACAGGGGCTGCTGGTGCATCTGCCGTTTGAGGAATCAGGTAACGACAGCTACGCCAATGCAACGGGCTTTGCCGTTGAGGCTTACGTCAGTGGCGACAAGGAACGCAAGCCCCTGCCCACGCCCGGAAAAGTGGGGAAAGGCCTGTTGCTCCAGGGCGATTGTGGCGTTGGCATTACCCTCGCGGGCGTAGACCAGGTCGATGGCCGCTTGCTGGAACCAGCCAAACGATTCGGGAAGGGGCTGAACTTTGAGCGAAACCAGCCGTTTTCGGTGAGTATCTGGGCCAACGTGAAGCAGGCCGGTGCGGAGGGCGCCCTGTTCCGCCGGTCTAACTACGAAAACGAAGGCTACCGGGGCTATGGCGTCCGGCTGAATGCCGACGGAACGCTGCGGGTGCTGCTCAGCTACGTCTGGCCCGCCAATTGTATTGAGCTGCGAACCCGTCAGAAACTACCGCTGCGGTCCTGGCAACACCTCACCCTGACCTACACCGGCAACGGCAAAGCCAGTGGCGTTCGGCTGTTCATCAACGGCCGCCCGGCCCCCTGCGAGCTCATCACCGACAACCTGACCAAAGGCCTGTTGCATGGCCCCTTTGGCACCAACAAATCGGACAAACTCCCCATTTTCGAGATTGGCAATGAGCAGCGGGAAAAAACGCTGCGGAACGTGGCTGTAGATGAGTTGCGGATTTACAACCGCCAGCTATCGGCCCTGGAGGTGCAGTCGCTGGCGGTCACCACCGGAGGCCAACCGGCCAATCTGGTTCCGGGCCTGCTGGCCCGTTCAACACGGTCGCCTGTCCAGCATCAGCAACTCCTGGAGCACTACCTGCTGACCAGCGACTCGACCGCTGCGGAGTACCGCCGGCAACTGGCCGACTGGCGCGGCAAAGAGGTTGCGTTGCTGACCGACGTGCCGGAGGTGATGACCATGCAGGAACTGCCCGTCAGCCAGAGCCGCCAAACGTTTATTCTGAAACGCGGGGTATTCGATGCGCCCGGCGAGCCCGTCATGGCCGAAACCCCCGGTAAACTGGGCAAGCTACCGGCCAATTACCCGCGCAACCGGCTCGGACTGGCGAAATGGCTGCTCGATGAATCGAATCCGTTGTTTGCGCGGGTGATGGTGAATCGGTTCTGGCAGCAGTATTTTGGCAACGGGCTGGTAAAAACACAGGAGGACTTTGGCAATCAGGGCGAGCTCCCCTCCCACCCTGAACTACTGGACTGGCTGGCGGTGCAGTTCAGGCACGATGGAGTAAACGGCTGGGATGTCAAAACATTCATCCGGCGGATGGTCACGTCGGCCACCTACCGGCAATCGTCCGTGGCCACCAAAGAGCAGATCGAAGCTGACCCGGACAACAAGTGGCTGGCCCGAGGATCGAGTTATCGCTATGCCGCCGAGCAGGTGCGCGACAATGCACTGGCTGCCAGCGGCTTGCTGGTGCGTGACATTGGCGGGCCGAGCGTGTATCCCTATCAACCCGCAGGCATCTGGGAGGCCCTGGCTACCCGGAACACCGTCAGCTACCGCCAGAGCCAGGGCGATAGTTTGTACCGGCGGAGCATGTATACGATCTGGAAACGAACCTCACCGCCACCCATGATGCTCAACTTCGACGCGCCCGACCGGGCCTTGTGTACGGTCCGGCGGCAGAAAACCGCTACCCCCTTGCAGGCTTTGGTAACGCTAAACGACCCGCAGTTTGTGGAAGCCGCCCGCGTGCTGGCCGAGCGAACCATAAAACGTACCCGAACGCTCGACCAACGGATCAATTACTTTTTTCAGGCTGCCCTATCCCGACGACCTCGACCAACCGAACTGGCCCTGCTCCGGCAACTGTACAACACGGAGTACGCCGGTTTTCTGACCGAAAAAAGCCGGGCCGAGTCGCTGCTCAAGGCTGGGGAGTTTTCCCGCGATGCCTCGCTTGCCCCCGCTGAAGTAGCTGCCTATACGGTGGTCGCAACGACTATCCTGAATTACGACGAAGCCCTGGTAAAACGCTGACCCACCATGCAAACAGATCTAGAACATCAGATTCATGACCAGTTCAGCCGCCGGAATTTTCTGGGTCAGGCGGGTCTGGGCGTTGGGGCCGCTGCGCTGGCGTCGTTACTACCCCGGCAGACGCTGGCATCGGCCGATCAGCCCAGCGGTACGGGCGGGCCTCACTTTGCGCCAAAAATAAAGCGGGTCATCTACCTGTTCCAGAGCGGGGCGCCCTCGCAACTCGAAACCTTCGATTACAAGCCCAAACTCGAAACCATGTGGGGTCAGAACCTGCCCGAATCGGTGCGGAACGGGCAACGGCTCACGGGTATGTCGGCGGGGCAAAGCTCGTTTCCGCTGGCGGCCTCACTCTTTAAATTTGCGCAGTATGGCCGGAGCCGGGCGTGGGTCAGCGAACTGCTGCCGCACCATACCAAAATCGTGGACGACGTCACGTTCATCAAGTCGATGTACACCGAGCACATCAACCACGATCCGGCGGTGACGTTTATCCAGACCGGCAACCAGATTGGCGGACGCCCGTCTATGGGTTCCTGGATGAGTTACGGCCTGGGTTCCGAGAACAAAAACATGCCCGCCTTCGTGGTACTGCTGTCCAAAGGTCGCGCCGGCGATCAACCCCTGTACGCCAAGCTGTGGAGCAATGGATTTCTGCCCTCCACGCATCAGGGTGTCATTTTCCGGTCGGGGCCAGACCCGATTTTTTACCTTAACAATCCGGCGGGTATCGACAAAACCTCGCGCCGGAACATGCTGAATACGCTGGCCAGGCTAAGTCAGGATCAGTACAGACACGTGCTCGATCCCGAAATCAACAACCGGGTGCAGCAGTACGAAATGGCCTACCGGATGCAGGCGTCGGTACCCGAAACCCTCGACATCGCCAGCGAACCCGGTTATATTTTCGATATGTACGGCCCCGAAAGCCGCATCCCCGGTACGTTTGCCGCCAACTGCCTGCTGGCCCGAAAACTGGCCGAGAAAGACGTGCGGTTTATTCAGCTCTACCACCAGGGCTGGGACCAGCATTTCAACCTGCCCAAAGACATCAAAACCATGGCCTCGTCGGTAGATCAGGCCTCGGCAGCACTGATCCAGGACCTCAGACAGCGCGGCTTGCTGGACGATACGCTGGTCATCTGGGGGGGCGAATTCGGGCGGACCAACTACTCGCAGGGCAAGCTGACGAAAGACAATTACGGTCGTGATCACCACCCGCGCTGCTTCACGGTCTGGCTGGCCGGGGGCGGTATCAAAAAAGGATTCACGCTGGGCCAGACCGACGAGTTTAGCTACAACATCACCAAAGATCCCGTTCACGTCCACGATTTGCAGGCGACGGTGCTGCACCTCCTGGGTCTTGACCACGAGAAACTGACGTTCAAATTCCAGGGTCGCCGGTACCGCCTGACCGATGTGGCCGGTAAAGTCGTGAAACCTATTCTTGCCTAACGTCAACCGCTTATTAGAACCGAACTGTCTATGAACTACTACACTGGATTGATTCAGCTGGGCTTGTTGCTGCTGAGTACAACGCTACTGGGCTGCGATCAGAAGGCCGTAGAGGATATTGTGGCTCCGGCGCGCCCCCCAGCAACCGCAGTCGCCCGGAGTTATTATGTCTCCGAGGCAACCGGCTCCGACGCCAACCTGGGTACCTCCATCAATGCCCCCTTGAAAACAATCACGGCTGGGCAGGCACTGGCCACCCCCGGCGACACGGTATTTATCATGAACGGGTCATACATACCCGCCACCACCATTCAACTGCTAAAATCAGGAACGGAAGGAAAGTACATTACCTACAAGGCCTATCCGGGGCACGCCCCCAAATTCATCTTTTCCGGAAGCATCTGGAATGCGGTAAGCATCAATGGCTCTTACCTCGTTCTGGAAGGCATCGAATTTCAGGGCAATAACCAGAATCTGACCTATGCCGACGCCCTGGCTTCGTATAATGACAAACAGGCGGGCGGAACGAATAATGACCGATATGCGACCTATAACATGAATGGCATTTCGATCGGAGGCCCAAGAACGGATTCTAAGTTTCCGCATCACGTAGTCATCCGCAACTGTAAGATACACGATTTCCCGGGGGGCGGTCTCAGTGCCATTCAGACTGATTACATAACATTTGACGGAAACACGGTTTACAACAACGCCTGGTATATGATGTATGGCGGCAGCGGCATTAGTATTCTGACCCCGTTTGACAGCGACGCCAACACCGGGTACAAAAACATTGTCCGAAACAACATCTGCTATAACAACAAAACGACCATACCCTGGATTGGCCTCACCCCCGCGCGGCTTTCGGATGGCAACGGCATCATCATCGATGTCAACCTGCGTCCATACAATTCGACCGCAACGGATAAACCGTATAAGGGTCGGACGTTGGTTGAAAACAATGTCAGTTTCAATAATGGGGGGTCGGGTATCCATGCGTTCGACGCAGCGCACATCGACATCATCAACAACACGACCTATAACAACGCCCAAATTATGGTCGACTACGCCGACCTCTATGCAAATACCTGCAACGATGTACGAATTATGAACAACGTTGTTTATGCGAAGCCCGGCGGAAAGTGCAATTCAAACAACAAAAACACCAACGTTATCTACGATTACAATATCTACTTTGGCGGTACCACGGCGGTAAAAGGGTCCAATGATAAAGTGATGGACCCTCAGTTTATCAACCTGTCGACCAATGCAGCCGTGGCTAACTTTTCATTAGCGGGTGGAAGCCCAGCCATCAACGCCGGCACCCAAACGCTGTTCTCCCCGAAAGACATTAAAGGGGTGGCGCGGCCCAAAGGGGGAGCCATCGATTGTGGCGCCTATGAAGTTCAGTAGTTCACTGATCTTCAGGCGGCTCAGGCAGTTTGCTAAGGTTCGGCGGGTTCAGGCCTGCCCTATACCCTTTCAGCACCGGCGCTACCCGGCTGGGTAAGTCGGCCATCGTCTCCCAGCCCCGCGACGGCGGCCCGGCCTAAGAGCTTGTTTGGGGAAGAGTTGATGTGAATTCCACTAGCCCGAATCGCTACCTTTTTGCCCCCCAGCCCCCTAAAGGGGGAGCCGTCCGCGCCGAATGGGCTCCCCCTTTAGGGGGCTGGGGGGTACAAAGGCAGCCCATCGAGCCAACTAACGTCGACAAATCTCTTCCCCCAACAACCTCTTAACCCAGCGGGGAGCCTTGCCGACTGCCCATTACGCAGCAAAGTCGATGACTGAAGCACCTGCTGCTTTTCAGCTACTAAACCGAACAAAAGTCGATCTGGAATGAAAAAAGTGCGTCTCTTCTTTTTCGTTGTTGCCAGCTTGTGGACAGGGATTAGCATTGCCCAAAAACCTCGCTTTAGAAACTATCGGCTATGGTACGACAAACCCGTGCCGAATCTGCCCATTACGAACTTGGATTCGCTCAATGCCCAGACACTGGTAGAAGCCACCCCGCTGGACCCCGCCTGGGAAAACTGGTCGCTGCCGATTGGGAACGGCTATATGGGAGCCTCGCTGTTTGGCCGGACGGTAACGGAACGAATACAACTGACCGAAAACAGCATGGCCGCCAAAAGTCTCTACGGTGGCGTAGGCTTAACTAATTTTGCCGAGCTGTACCTGGACTTCAACCACAAAACGCCCCAAAAGTACAGCCGTAGCTTACGGCTCAACGATGCGGTGTCGACGGTAAAATACGAACAGGACGGGGTCAGGTATGAGCGGGAATACATAGCCAGTTATCCGGATAAAGTACTCGCCATCCGGCTAACGGCCAGCCAGAAAAATAAACTGTCGTTTACCGTTCGGCCTGAAATTCCGTACAAAAAACCAATTGGCCCGGCCTCCAAAAACAACGGACGCGTGGGCCGCGTGTCGGCCCAAAACGACCTCATCACCTTATCGGGCAAGCTGGAACACCTCAATATTCGGTTCGAAGGCCAATTCAGGGTCATTCCAACGGGCGGCACGCTGAAAGCCATCACGGATGCGGACGGTGATAACGGGAAGATTGTGGTCACCGGCGCCGATGCGGCCCTTATTCTGGTGGCGGTCGGCACAAATTATAAACTGGACAGTTCCATTTTTGAGGAACATACGAGTAGCAAAAAGTTAGCCGACACCACCTCGCCCCACCGCAGGGTAACGGCTATTCTGGAAAAAGCATCGGCCAAAACGTACGCTCAGTTACTGGCGTCTCACCGAAACGAGTACAGCGCGTTGTTCGATAGAGCCACGGTCAATTTGGGCGCAAACGAGTCGGCATTGACAACAGACGCGCTGTTGAACAACTACAAAGCAGGCGTCATTGACCCGTACCTCGAAGAATTGTACTTTCAGTATGGGCGATATCTGCTCATCTGTTCGTCCCGCCCCGGCACGTTACCACCTAATCTTCAGGGCATCTGGAGCCAGTACGACATCACGCCCTGGACGGGGGGCTACTGGCACAATATCAACATACAGATGAATTACTGGCCCGTCTTTACAACTAACCTGACCGAGCTGTTTCAGTCGTTTGCCGATTACAACCTGGCTTATCGCCGGGCCGCCACGCAAGGAGCAACGGACTACCTCAAACGGAACAACCCCCACAGGCTGGTGGCGGGCGATGGCGAAAATGGCTGGACCATCGGAACCGGAGCAAGTGCGTATTCCATCTCAAAGCCGGGTATTCATTCCGGGCCAGGCACCGGCACGATGACGACGAAACTGTTCTGGGACTATTATGCGTTTACGGGCGACAAACAAATCCTGAAAAACATCACCTATCCGGCCCTGCTCGGCATGTCTAAATTCCTGGCCAAGGTAGTGGTCGATACGGCGGGCGTACTCCTCACCTATCCATCCTATTCTCCGGAGCAACGATGGCAGAAAGTGAAGGAGCATTATAAGACAATGGGCACTGCGTTCGATCAGCAGATGATCTACGAAAACCATCGGGACGTGCTGAAAGCCGCTCAGGAACTGGGCGATACCACGCCTTTTTTGGCTGTCATTCAGGCTCAGTTACCCAGGCTTGACCCGGTTCTGATAGGCATGTCGGGGCAGATTAAAGAATACCGGGAAGAAAATTACTACGGTGAAATCGGCGACCCCAGGCACCGCCATACATCGCAGTTGGTTGGTCTGTATCCGGGTACGCTCATTAACTCGACGACCCCCGCCTGGCTGGATGCGGCCAAAACAAGTTTAAACGGACGGGGCGATAAAGCAACGGGTTGGGGCATGGCCTTCAGACTCAATCTGTGGGCACGAACAAAAGACGGCGACAGAGCCTACGCCTTGTACCGGTCATTGCTGCAAAAAGGAACGCTGAATAATTTATGGGACACCCACCCCCCTTTTCAAATCGACGGCAATTTTGGCGGAACGGCAGGGGTAGCCGAAATGCTCCTGCAAAGTCATGAAGGGTTTATCGATCTGCTACCCGCCCTGCCGCAGGCGTGGAAAACCGGTGCTTATTCGGGTCTGCTGGCACGGGGAAATTTTGAGGTATCGGCTCAATGGACGGATGGACAGGCCCGTAGATTCACAATCAAATCCAACGCAGGTGGCCTCTGCCAACTGCGCTATCCCAACATCCACCAGGCTACTGTACAGTCTGCTACCGGAAACAGGGTGCCGATAACCTCGCTAAAACGGGATTTTATTGCGTTTGCTACCCAGGCGGGGGATGTCTTTACCATCACGGGCCTACCCGCTGCCAGCAAAGTGGCCAACCCGTCGAACCTGCATATCAACGAGCAGCAGGGTGAAAAAATCGTTATCCGGTGGGATAAAAGCCCCGACGCTGTTGCTTACAACATCTACAGCCATGTTGGCAACTCACCAGATTATACCCTGATTCAAGCCAATTGCAGAGCAACAACCACCGAGCTTGTAGCGGCAGACGTGAAAGCCGCCAAACACGGCACCCTGAGGGTTACGGCGGTTGATGAAACCGGCAGAGAAAGCAGTGGCCTAACGGTGCAGGTGATCTACGCCCATTGACTGTGCGATGGGCTGGCTACGCCAAACGTTTGATGGATTGGCTAAACCGGTTTTGTTTCTCCAGCCTCCGTTAGCGGGCCACAATCAGCAGGCCAAGGCCGATGATGTAGCAGACGAGCATGGCGTTGAGCAGGGCGCCCACGCCTTTGGGAGCCGCCCGGAACTCGCGCCAGACGTAGATGCCCCAAAGAGCCGCTACCACCGTAGCCCCCTGCCCCAGCCCGTAGCTGATGGCTGGCCCGGCTTTGTCGGACGCCAGGATGCTGAACAGCATACCCAGGCACCAGATCATACCGCCCAGCACGCCGGTCAGGTGGTCGCGGCCCGTGCCTCGAACATAATCGCCGTAGCTGACCGGCGTACCCACGAACGGGCGACGCATCAGCAGGGTGTTGAACAGCAGGTTGCTGAGCAGAATACCAAGGGCAAAAAAGAAGACGGCCGTATACGGGCTAAGCTTACCGGGCTGGGGCACCGCAAAATCGGGAAACATGGCCTGGGCCACATTGCCGTAGAACAGGCCCATCAAACAACCCGCCACCACCGACAGGGCCAGACCTTTCGTTGAGCGGCCGGTGGTTTGGGTGGCTGTCCGGCGGTAGGCAAAGGCGTTGAGCAGAATGGCGATCACAATCAGGGCCATACCGCCAAACAACAGAGCCGCATTGCCCACCGGTGCGTTGAGGTAGTTGACCACCACCCCGATAACCAGCGCCAGCCCGATACCCACCGGAAACGCGACCGACATGCCCGCAATGGCAATAGCTGCCCCCAGCAGAATATTGGCCGCGTTGAATAGCACCCCGCCCCAGAGCGCCGACCCCATATTGGCGGGATCGGCCTGCCGGATATCGGCCAGAAACGGGCGGCCTCCCTCGCCCATACTGCCCAGCGTCAGGGCCGACAGCAGCGCCAGGGCAACAATGCCCAGCACGTAATCCCAGTAAAACAACTCAAAGCGCCAGGTGCCGGCGGCCAGTTTCTGGGTATTGGCCCAGGAGCCCCAGCACAGCATGGTGATGAGGCAGAAGAGTACGGCCGTGCCGTAGGTATCGATGATGAACATAGGGCAGGATTAGTAACGGGCCAGTACGGGTTTATCGCCGAAAACGAGCAGGTTATTCAGCCTCAGGTTTACGTCTGGCGTGGGGTTGAGCCACTTCAGCCGAAGGGTGTGCTTGCCGGCGGGCAGCTGGTATTTCCAGGCCAGGTCGTACCGACGGCGGGTGAAACTGGCGGGCAGGCTGGCCGTTTCCTGCTTTTTCCCGTCGATATACACCTCCATCTGCGCTACAAAATCGCTCTCGTACTGGTAGGAAGCCGTTTGTCCCTTGGGCCGGACCTCTCCGCTGAGAATATAGCCGATACCGTTGAAGGTGGTGGTGTACTCGTCGGCCAGGGGTTTGTTGATGGGCCGCTTTTCGAGGGGAAAATGGCCCGTAAAGCCCTGTTCGAGCCGCACGGTTTTGGGCGTCTGCAGGGTAATGGAAACCGTTTCGCCGTCTACCTTGCCGCCGTTGCGCCCGATGACCTGCAGGGCGTGTTTCATACCAATGCTGTAGACATCGTTGAGCGACAGGGTGGTATATTTAAAATCGATGTCTTCGGCTTCTTTCAGGCCCTGCTTCCAGTAGGCGGGTATGTTGTCGTAGCCCAGCATGGTGCCCAGAATACCGCCCGCCGACGAGGGGTTGCAGTCCGAATCCTGCCCGGCGCGGGTGCTGATCTGCATGGTCCTGGTGTAGTCGCCCTGGCCGTAGAGTAGCCCCAGCGCAATGTAAGCCGCGTTCACCTTGGCGTCGATGTTGAACGTTGCAAATACGCCATCGGAGCAGCCCACGTCATCGGACCATTTCCGCTGAATCTCGAACCAGGTCCGTTTCCAGTCGTTGGGGTACTGCTGGTGCCAGCTGATCACGTCGCTGATGCACTGATAAAAGGTGCTCTGCGGTGGAATCGTCTTCAGGCTTTCGCGGACAATGTAGTTGACGTCATTGCTGACAAACGCCAGGGAGTACATGGCTCCCACAAACACGCCACCGTACCAGCCGTCGCCGTAGTTCATGATGTGGCCGATGGGATCGCCGATCTGAATAGCCGTGTTGGGCATACCGGGGGCCATCAGTCCCGAAAAATCGGCTTCAATCTGAAAGTCAATATCGTCGGCGTGCGGATTGTTGAGCCAGTGGCCCGAGTCGGGGGCTTTCAGGCCGCTCAGGATGTTGTTTCGACCGACCTGGTTGGCGTGCCAGAGCATATAACCGGCCCGGGCAAACGCGTTGGCGTGTTCAGCGACGGGAGCATCGAGACCTTTCTTCTCGAATACATCCACAAACGTGAGATCCATGTAAAGGTCGTCGTACAGGCCCACGTTCTCGATCATTGTTTTTTTGATGTAGCCATCGTACCAGGGAATGGGCTGGTAGTCGTTGATCATGGTGCCGTTGAACTTGAATTCGGTCGGGCCGCCAAAGGTGCAGCCAATGACCTGACCCGCCCAGCCGCCTTTGATTTTGTCCTGTAAGGTGGCTTTAGAGAGGGTTATCGTGCCGGGCGCAGTACGTTTCGGCTGGGGACCGGGGCTCAGTGCCAGCAGGGTCAGTAAGGGCAGCAGGAAACAGATTTTTTTCATGGAGTAAGGGCGCTTTATAACAGGTTAAGCAAGTACAAGGGGGATGGCATCTACTTCGGGGCGGTGGGGCAGCGACGCCTGAGCCCCCAGCCGGGTTACGGAAATGGAGGCAGCTTTGCAGGCAAAGGCCACGGCATCGGCCAATGCCTTTCCTTCGGCCAGGGCTACGGCCAGCGCGCCGTTGAAACAGTCGCCGGCAGCCGTGGTATCGACGGCCGTAACGGGCGGAGCTGGCAGGAGAGCGGGTGGGGTATCGCTCCCCGCCGACGATACGTAGGCACCCCGCGCGCCGAGGGTGATGACAACGTTAGGCACGCCCATCGTGTGGAGGTGCTGCGCGGCCTGCCGGGCGGTGGTTTCGTCGGTAACCCGGATGCTGGTGAGCAGTTCAGCTTCGGTCTCATTGGGCGTAATGGCATAGAGGCAGGCCAGCACCGCCGGGTCGAGCACCTGAGCCGGGGCCGGATTCAGCACCACCCGCATGCCCCGCTCGTACCCCTGCCGGATGGCATACTCCACCGTGGGCAGGGGCGTTTCCAGCTGCAGCAGAATAACCGTACTGGCCGGCTCGCTGATGGACGCCAGGGCATTGGCCACCTGATGCTGGTCTAGCCGGGCGTTGGCGCCTGACGCCACCATGATGCTGTTTTCACCCCGACTGTCGACCCCAATCAGGGCCACCCCGGAAGGCTCGTCAGCGTCGGTCGAGATAAATTCACTCCGGATGCCTTCCCGCTCGAATTGCTGGAGTGCCTGCCTCCCAAACACGTCGTTGCCCACGTTGGCGACGAAAGTAACGGTAGGTGAAGCACCCGTATCGGACGAGATCAGCGCCAAACGGGCGGCTGCTACGGCCTGGTTGGCTCCTTTCCCCCCGGGGTTCATCAGGAACGTGCCGCCAATGACCGTTTCGCCGGGAGCCGGTAATTTGCTGGCCTTGATGACCATGTCCGTATTCGAGCTACCAATGACAAAAACTGTTGCAGACATAGTGGCGAATGTTATTGAACAAACCTACCAAAAAATAGCATCCTGATCAGAACAGATTTTTTACGTTTAGCTATTCCTACTTACAACTTCATCGGCAAAATATGACCGACACGAGCCGTTTAGACGTATGTTTACAGAATCTGTCAGCTAATCCTACATGACTATCGACGTTTTACACCCGCTGATTCATTCGCTCACAAAATCGGAGAAGCGCTACTGTCGGCTAACAACGGGCGGTTCAGGGGTCGACAAAGGCTTTCTGCGCCTGTTCGACTGCCTGCTGGCGCACGATACGCTAAACGAGGAGTTGACCGCTGAGCTGGACCGTCAGTTTCCCGGCTCTACCCTCGAGCCGGCCCGCAAGCACCTGTACCGGGTAGTGATGCAGCGGCTCCGCCAGTTTGAGCAGAACCAGCGGGTTGAGGTGCGGATTGGCCAGCTGCTGCACGACAGCCAGATTCTCTACGAGCGGGGGCTTGTGCAGGCCAGTCAAGACCAGCTCGAAAAAGCCCGGCTACTGGCCCAGCAGCACGAGCGGGGCCTGTATGCCGTGCTGGCTGCCCGGCAGCAGGCCGAACAGTGGGTGCGGCTGCAGTTCGATGGGGTCGACGAGCCCGCTCTGGCCAGCCTGCACGACCAGATCCGGCAACAGCTCGACCAGTCGCAGGCGGCCCTGCAGCACGCGGCCCTGTACGAAACGCTCCTGTTTCGCTACCAGGCCCGGGGGGTTGTGGGCAGCCCGGCCGATACGCTCCGACTTAACGATTTGCTGCTGGAAGAATACCAGCTATTGAATCGCCAGACCCGCACTGGGCCCTCCCGCCGATCGTTCGCCCTGCTGCAGCAGCATCTGCATTTCCAGTCGGCCTACTTCCGGATGATTGGCGACGGGGCGGGCAGCCTGCGGGTGTATCGGGAATTAGAGACTCTGTTTGCGCGAAACCCCACCCTCTGGACCCACCAGCCGTTGTACTATGTCCAGCTGCTGGAAGGTATTCTGGCCGACCTGCGCCTGCTGGAGCAGTACGAGGCCATGCCGTATTTCATTGACCGGCTTCGGCGGATCGACACCCCCGTTCAGGGGCTTAACCGCCTGGTGCCGTACCTGGCGCTGTATTTTTCGCTACTACGCCTGGTCGATGCCCAGCACTATACCGATGCTGTTGCCCTGTTGGCGCCGTACCAGGCCGACCCGGCCGGCTTCGAGCGCGAACTAAGCCAGCTGCCCATGACTACCCGCACCGAATTTGATCTGTTGCTGGTGCGGCTGAACCTGGGTCTGGGTCAGCTGTCGGCCGGTCTGCACCGGCTCAACCGGGTGCTGGCCCTGCCCGCTCGCTCGTTGCCGGGTACACTCTATACCCAGAGTCGGCTGCTGAACCTGCTGCTGCACGCCCGGCTCGGCAACGCCGATTACCTGACCCACGCCCTGAGGTCGGTAGAACGGAAGCGGAAAAACAAGGCTTCGGCGGGGGAGCAGCTGGTGACTGACCTGCTTCGGCAGTGGCTCAGCGGTCGGCTGACGAAGGGCAGTCTGGACCGGATCGACACCTTTAGTGGTAGCCCCGCCGACCGGCAGCTGCTGCGCAATCTGGACGTACGGGACTGGATAATCCGCCGGTGAAACGCTGTCTGCTTCTATTCACATTACCTACTCCCCGTACAGCTCCTTCAGGTTTTTCCAGACGGGTTCGCGGCTATATAGTTCCTAATCATTGGATGACAGCCAACCTGACTGCTTTTCATAACGCCTTGAGCTTGAAGTAGCAGAACAGGGGCCAGGAATGGGGGTGCGAGCAATAGCCCTGAAAAGCCCGTTTCCGGTCGGGCGACGGCACCCAGAACGCATACAGTCCCTCGCGGTGGAGCGTCGAGTTTACCTCGTCGGCGGCTGTCCAGTGGCCCACCCAGTAGTTTGGGTACTGCCGGGCAAAATTGGCAAACGAAAACGTCGACAGCAGCGACCACGCTTCGGCTTTGTCGAAGGTGGCTACGCCCAGCAGCAGCGGGTATTCGAGCGAGAACCAGATACCCCCGTCCTCGCCGTCGGGATTACGACCCCAGAGCGACCGTTCGCGGGAGCGGGCGCCAATTTTCTCGGGCGTCAGGAGCCGGCTTTTGACGTAGGCGTAAATCTCCCGTTTGCGTTCGCTGGTCAGGTCGGGTGCCTGCAAGAGATAGCCCTGCGGCTCCAGACATACGTTGTCCAGCCCAAATTTGAGCTTGCTGTTCAGGTAGGCCCGGGCCGAGAAGGTACGGCTGCCCAGATCGCGCAGGTAGTTTTCGGCAACGGTTGTCCGGTACTGGCGCAGGGCGGTCAGGAGCGATGCGGCCTGCGGGTTGTCCGCTTTTTCCAGGGCTGTAATCAGCTTAGGAAAGGTGGCCAGCACCAGGGCCGAGTTCAGGTGCGACTCCGCCGATCCGGCAAAGATGTTCGGCGAATGGTCGTGGAAAAAGCTGTCGCTCCAGTCGGAGTTCAGCATCCGCACCAGGCCGTTGGGACCAAGCCCGATTTCGTCGCGCAGGTAGACGAAATACTTTTTCACGAACGTCAGCACCGAATCGGTCCGCCCGGCTTCGGCGGGGTAATAGGCCACCGGCTCGTTCAGAAAGCCGTAATCGTTCGTAATCAGCAGGTATTCGGCCAGCGTCAGAAAGAAAAACAGCTGTTCGTCGCTTTCCTTGTAGATAGATGGGGCCGTGTAGCCGTAGCCGTTGTTGCCCCGCTTGATTTCGCCGTCCGCTTCCGTATGCTTCATCACATACCGCATCGTCGATTTGGCCAGGGCGGGGTTGGTATAACAGGCAGCCAGGGCCGCCTGCAGGTGATCGCGGTTGGAGATGTTGTCGCCAAAGTAATAGCTGTACACGGTGCCCTGCGGAATGAAGGTCTCCCCAAAATAGTCGCTGTATTTGGCCGAAGCTTCGAGCATATGAGCGTTCCAGAGCATCTCGCGCTTCAGCACCTCGCTGGTCTCGGCCGACAGATCAGGTAACTTCTTTTTCCACTGCTCAGCAAACAGGCCGTCTGCCAGACCGTTGGTATTGGCGCCCGCCAGCAGCGCAGCTACCTCGCTGTCGACCGCCTTCAGATCGGCACCTTTGGTCAGGCCGATAACCAGGTTGAAGCGGACCGTCTGTCCCGGTTTCAGGCGGGTGCTGACGCGGGCCGCCAGCGTATCGCCAGTGGCCCCGACGGTGGCCGTTTGCCCGCTGCCGTCGGGCAGTGCCTTCATGAACAGGGCGGGCGGAGCCAGGTCGTAGGGGTAGCGTTCGCTGGCGCCGGGGAGGACCAGAAATTCGTTGGGCTGGTGGGTGATCGTGGCCAGCACGGTTTGCCGATCGTCTGCCGCACTGGTGCGGGCGCGGTACCGAAGCGGGCGTTTGGCCGGGTCGGTATACTGCGTGCTGTTGAGTACGAAATTGACTCCTACCCGCTCGGTATAGGTCAGATTTTGCGGCTGGTTGCTCTGGTTGGTCAGCGCTACCGTTACGATAAAGGCCGGACTGCCCGCGTGGATGACGGGCGAGGGCTTCACCGACAGGACGCGCGTGCAGCGTACCTGGTCGGGAAGCTGATAGTCGTAGCGGGCAAACCCCACGCCGAACGTTTTCTGAACCCGGTTCGGATCGGCCGCTATCGTGCCTACGCCCACCAGGTCGGTGGTGTGGCTGCCCCGGCCGGCTGAAACCACAACGCGGGCATCGTTCCAGCCGTAGTTGGTCTGGCTAGCCGCATTGACGCGTGCCCAGGCCCGTTCGGCCGTCAGGAGCTGGTAGCGCCCACTGGCGTGGGTGATGAGGGCCATGCGGTAGTTGCCCAGCAGAAAATACGGATCTTCGGGCAGGTTGGCGTCCTGGCCGTTTTTGTCGATCGCCGTAAAGGGCAGCGGCCCGGTATAGTGGTAAACGGGAAGCGCCTTCGCCGACATGCCCCAGTTACCAATCGGCTGCGCACAAACCGGCTGTTCCAGAAACCAGCCGACAGCGGCCAGCAACGCGATTCGTTTCATCATACAAAAGGGGTATACCTGCTAAACGCCCAACGTGAATTTTAGCCCGGTTTTAGGAATACAGGGTGGAACATTGCTGAAATATGGGTCAGCGCGCCGATTTGAGAAGACCGTCTGACTCCATGTTCCGGTATAGTTTAGTCAGGCATACGGGTTAACTCTCTTTCGATTTCTTCCAGCGATTTACCCTTTGTTTCGGGCATCCGCAGGCGCACGAACAGGAAGTAGACAAAGCACAGCAGGGCATGCAGGCCGAATGTGAGTGGCAGACCCCAGTGCTGCTTCATAATCGGAAACGAGGCCGTCGTAAAGAAATTGGTAATCCATAGCGCCAGGGTAGCCAGGGCGAGGGCATTGCCCCGAATCCGGTTGGGAAACAGCTCCGACAGCGCCACCCACGTTACCGGCCCCAGCGTGGCGGCATAAATGGCGATGAACGTTAGCACAAATACCAGCACCCACGCGCCGGGCAACTGCCAGTAAAACGCGGCCGACAGCGCCAGGGCGTCGAGACCCAGCAGAACCGAACCGTACTGCAGTAGTTTTTTGCGGCCCAGCTTGTCGATGGTGCCGATGGCTACGAAGGTGAACAGAAAGTTGATGACGCCAATGATGATCGACTGCAAAAAGGCCGAATCCTGCCCCATGCCCGCCTGCCGAAACAACTCCGGCGCGTAAGAAAACAGGGAGTTCTGCCCCACGGCCTGCGAAAATACGGCCACTACGATGCCGATAAACACGATGGGCCACAGCTCTTTGCGGAACAGGTCGCCCACGGCTTCGCGTGATTCCTGGGCGAAGCTGGCCTGAATCTGAGCGGCTTCGGCCTGGGCGTAGTCCGGTCCGCCAATGCGGGTCAGTACCCCGCCGGCCTCCTCGTGCCGGCCTTTGCGGATCAGCCAGCGCGGGCTCTCGGCCACTAAGAATAGGCCCACAAAGAACAGCAGCGACGGGGCCGACTGGGCCGAGAACATCCACCGCCAGTTATCGGCACCGGTGTTGAGCAGCAGGTAGTTAGACAGGTAGGCCAGCAGAATGCCGATCACGATAGACAGCTGGTAGAACGACACCATCCGCCCCCGCATGGTAGCAGGCGAAATTTCGGCTACGTACATGGGGCACACCAGGGCCGCGGCCCCCACGGCTACCCCGCTCAGCATCCGAAACCCGACAAACAGCGGGAAGCTCATTGCCCAGCCCGTGCCCGCGCCCGTGAGGGCAAACAGCCCCGCGCAGAGCATCAGCAGCCGGCGCCGACCGAGCGAATCGCTCAGTTTGCCCGCCAGCAGGGCACCCAGGGCCGCTCCGAGGTTGATACAGCCCACCGCCCAGCCCGTCTGGAACGCATCGAGCCGAAAAAATTGGGTGAAAAACGGCACCGTACCCGATATGATGACCAAATCAAAGCCGAACAATACCCCGCCCAGGGCCGCAATGGCGCTGATGAGGTACACATACTGCCGGTTGATAGTAGCCAGACTGCTGACAGCCTGGGACTGGGATTGAATAAGTACGGCCATGGGAGTTTAGGGAAAAGCAAATACAGAGATAAACAAAGCAGGCTACGAAGAGATACGCTGGGGCATCTCTTCGTAGCCTGCTTTTTACTTCAGCGCGACGTCGGCTTCTTTAGCCAGAAAATCAGCGCCTTCTTCGGCCAGTCCGGCGGCTTCCCAGGTCAGCAGAGCCTCGTTGGGAACAACTTCAATGGGGGTAATACTCGACATCGACGACGCAGAGTCGTTGTAGCCGATGTTGGCCTGGCGGTTGTAGCACGAAATCATCGACCAGCGCGGCTTGTCCGACAGGTTGGCCTCGGACCGGTGGAGAATGTTGCTGTGGAAGAACAGCACGTCGCCCGCTTTCAACTCCACAAATACCCGCTCCATGGTTTGCAGGGCCAGATCGACGTACCGCTGCGAGGCTCCTACCTGCTCGCCCGCAAACCCGTGCTCGACCCGGCCCATTTTGTGCGAACCCCTGATGACCTGCAAACAGCCGTTTTCTTCGTTGGCATCGGTAATGGCAACCATCACCGACATCATCTGGTCGGGTAGCAGAAACTCGTTTTTGTACCAGTAGCCGTAATCCTGATGCCACTCCCAGGCCCCCCCTACCCGGGGTTCTTTCTGCATGAGTTTGGAGTGGAAATGGCAGACCGCCGTATCGCCGTCGAGCAGCGCATCAGCCGCGTTGACCAGCTGTTCGCTGCGGGTGAGCAGCCCGTAGGTGTCGTTGCCGGGTTTGTACCAGAGCGAGAGCTTGCTGCGTTTGCCGGTGCTGTCGTTCACGTTGATGGCGTTTTTACTCACCGCGCTGTCGTCGATGGCTACCCGGTACAGCTTGTCGACCTCTTCCTGACTGAGAAAGTTACGGACAATGAGATAGCCGTCCTGCTGATACTGACGGACCTGTTCGGAAGTTAATGGCTGATTTGTCATGGCGATTATTGATAAATCTGTGTGTTTCGATGGCGTTACTGACTACTGATCTGAAAAAGCGTCCCGCCGTACCGTTCATTGATGGTTACGGGGAAGCCGGTCGTTTGCAGGGCTTGGCCGGTGAGGCTGGTCACCAGCTGGTTGTTCATGGTTAGCACCTGATAGCGCCTTAACGGGTCCAGGTGCGCCACGGTGACCTGGCGTTTCGTTTCGGTGGCCCCATGCCGGAATACGCCAATAATGCCTCCCTGTCTGGTCTCGGTATTGATGCGCTGGAAGCCATCCCACAGGCCCTCTTTCGGTTCGCCAAAACCAGGCAAATCCTGCCGGTAGGTCATGATCTGATGCCTGTTTTCCATCGCCTGCAGCCAGTCGGCGTAGGCCCGGTATTTTTTCAGATCCGCAGGCAGCAGTTTACGGGGGTCACCCAGCATGATGGGCAGCGCACCGGCCAGTGACTTGATGTGCATTTCCCAGCCGGCGTCCTGCATTTCGGGGTTCCCAATGACCAGGGCCGTGGCGGGTATGGCGGGCGAACGCCACCAGGCCATATTCCGAACGCGCAGGTCGACGTTGGCATCGGGTGGGCCGTAGAAATTAGACAACCAGTCGCCCTCGGCATGTTTAAGCATAGCGTAATCGATCAGTTGCAGGCCACCCATTGTCTCGAAGGTGCAGTCGATAAACAGGTTGGGTTTGGCCGCGTGCAGCTCATCGAACAACTGCCAGACCTCTTCATAATTGGTATAGAGCGACTCGTGATGGTCTTTATGGCCTTTGTGATTGTTGGCATAGCAGCCAGTTACCTTGTTCCCAAAACGATAGGTACTGGTCACCACCGTGAAGTCGAGCTTCAGGTATTCCAAGCCGTATTCCAGCGCCAGTTTGAGCAGCACATCTTTGATATAGCCTCGCCATCCGGTGCCAAAGCAGGCGGTACGCATCGACAGGTCATCTTCATGCAGGTTGGCCGGTTGCTGCTTTTCGTCGAGCACAAACCAGTCGGGATGGGCCTGATACACTTTGCTGTCGGGCGACGCACTGCCCACGCTGACCCACAGCCCCGGCTTCATGCCCAGCGATTTGATGTAGTCGAAAACGGGTTTCAGGCCGTTGGGGAATTTCTTTTTGTCGATGTTCCAGTCGCCATAATTGTCGGCCCAGCCATCGTCGATAATGAATTCCTTCATGCCCGCATCGGCAGCGGCCTTTGCCAGCTCCATCACCAGCTTTTCGTTGAGGTTTTTACGGAAAGGCACCCACGTATTGTAGACGAAAGTGGGTTTCTGGGCCAGCTCAGACAGGCGTATGCCCAGGTGTTTACGGACAAAATCAGGCACGGCGGTATTCAGTACCTCATCCGGGTCTTTGTGCGCATTGTAAACGATGGTGAAGACCTGCGGGGTGGTAAACGACTCGCCTTTATGAATGTATTTCCGAAACGGGAAGCGGGCGTCCTTGTGCGTCAGGCCGCTGAGTATAGTGGGTTCGTTCCAGAAAACAGACGTATGTTTCACCACGCCGGAGGCCTCATTGCCGATAACAATGCCCTGCTGCCAATCGCTGTTATGCACCGTCAGCAGCGCATCCTGAAAGTTACCATCGTAAGGACCAATGGAACGGCGCCGACCATAATCGTGGCAAATCCAGCTAAACGTTGTGGCGTAGTAGGGGGTTACCGTGAACTTCTCGACATCAACCGATTCGAGCCGCATCGATTCGGCCGTCAGGTTTCTGATCGTCAGGCTTTTCCGAATAACGGGCTGGCCGGGATACAATAAAAAATTGACGATCAGCTCGATCCGGCCATCCTTACTTTGCAGCGTAACGGCAGCGCCATCGCCCTGCCGGGCATCGGTAAGTTTCTCTATGGTTTTCAGTGTCCAGTCGCCGGAACCGGTATATACGGTATCGTTTAGCTCGAACTGGAAATCGGCGCTCGTTTGGGTGAAGTACTTAAACGCTCCGTTAACCGGCTTGTAGGTGGTGGTCAGAAACGAACCGGAAACGGCCGTCGGCAGGGATATCGTTCGCTGCACGACCCCATTGTTCAGCACCAGTTCGGTAGCTGTCCAGCTGGCGAAAGGACGGGCCACACCCGAGGCCGCCGACTGGGCGAAGCCCTCCGGTACAGACCTGATGCCCCCAAGGGTAATACAAACGGTGAGAAAAAACAGGAAGGACTGCTTCATGCTGAATGGCTTTATACCCGGTCAGTCGATCTGTGAGCTGCCTATGGATATTGTATTTTATAATCACAAAATTCAGTTATTCGAGGATCGGTCAGATGAATGATTTTGGCCTAAACCTGGATTATCTTACCTTCGGCGGTCACATACAGCTACACAATGGCAACGAATCGACAAAACCGGAAAGGCCGGGGCTTTACCGGCGAGCGGATGATTGAAATGCCGAAAGAGGTCATCGATAAATGCCGGGCCATGCCGCTCATCAACCAGTTATTTATTACCCAGATGGGCTTCTTTCCCAAAGCGCTGCACCACTACTACCAGCGGCCAACGGGCATGTCGCAGGTAATTCTGATCTACTGCACCGACGGACTGGGCTGGGTTCAGGTACCGAAAGGTCGGGTACAGCTGCAGGCGGGGGACCTGTACGCCATTGCGCCGGGCGTGCCGCATTCCTACGCGGCCGATCCCCACAATCCATGGACGATTTACTGGTTTCACATCAACGGCAGCGCCTGCGCGGAGTCGGTCTGGGCCACCCTGGGTAACGCAGACCAGCTGCCCCAGACGGTTCGGGTTGTATTCTCCCCCGAACGCATTGCGCTCTTCGACCGTATCTACGACACCTTTCTGAACGGCTACAGCCAGTCGAACCTGCTCTTTGCGAACCTGACCCTTCCGTATTTTCTGGCGTCGTTTGTACTGCCCGATAACTTCCGGCCCAAAACGCGGGTAGCGGCACCCGTCAGTGCCACCGACCGGGCCATTCAGTTCATGCAGGACAATCTGTCCCGACCGGTCACACTGGATAATATTGCCCAGTCGGCCCATTTGTCGGTGTCGTTTTTCTCGCGCAAGTTCAGGCAGGATACCGGCTACGCGCCCATCGAGTATTTCAACCACCTCCGCATTCAACGGGCCTGTCAGTTACTTCACTTCAGCAACCTGCGCGTCAACGAGGTAGCCGCGCAGCTGGGCATGGACGATCCGTTCTATTTTTCGCGCCTGTTCAAAAAGCAGATGGGCCTCTCCCCCGCCGGGTATCGCAAACGGGAGGGGATACAGGTTACCCCCCAACCTTAAGCGTAGCGCTGCTTCAGCAGGTTCAGCATAAATACGTTCACGTCCCACTGGCTGGCCAGCGGCTCCTGGGTGTAAGGGTGCAGCGGCATGTACGGGGCCGGGCCAAACTCGGTGTTGACCGTCAGCTGCGTACCATGGGCGCGGTGGATGGCTACCAACCGGTCCCACCAGGCCAGGTGGGCGTTGAGCGTTTCGGTCCAGGCCGGGGCGCGGGGGTCGGCCACCTGCGGCCCTTCCGGAAACCCCACCCGGCTGTGGAGGTGGTCGGCGCGGGACAAGGCCAGTTGTACCGCTTCGGGCTGATCGTCGAGCATGGATTCATGAACAGCACACCAGTGCGAAATGTCCAGGCAGATGCGAAGGTTAGGCAGGCGGGTGAGGTATTCCTGCGTTACGTGAGCCGCAAACAGCGCCTTGCCCCGGTGGGTTTCGTGGATAATACGCACGCCCGTTTCCGCCGAAATTCGGGCGGCCAGCTCAAACAACCGGCTGTTCTGCGCAACGCTGAAGTAATCTTTTCCCGTCTGGCAGTTGATGAACACCGGCCCGAAAGCTGCCAGGTGGCGCAGGTAGGTTTCGTAATTGCGACTGTGCTCGGCCAGGTCGCGCTCAACCGACTGGTAGTACTGCCCAATCCACGTCAGGCCATGCGCCCGCAGCGTGTCCACGAGCGTCTGGCTGGCGACCTTATCCAGGGGCAGGGCCAGCTCGACCCCGTCATAACCGGCCGCTTTCACGCGCTGGCAAAACTCCCCGAACGGAAGGGTATTGCCCCACTCGGGGGCGTAAAAGCGGATCGGTATCCCAGGAACTGACTCAGGCATAGGTGCAAGGAATTTACTGTTCAAAGGCGCCCCGGTCGCGACCGCTACCGGCCGGCCGGGCTTTTTTAAGCAGATCGGTAGGCAGCGGCACGTCGGCGGAGCCTGAATGCAGGGCAGGACTGCCCTTAGCCAGCCGGAAATTACCCGTCAGCAGGTCGGGGCGCGGGTCAATAAAGCGGGGGTCTCCCACCCGGTCGTTAGGCCCCGTAAAGATTGTCTGGGCCGTTGGGTACAGGTTATAATCCCAGCGGATGTTGGTATTGCGGTTGTTGGAGGTGACCTGACCACCGGGGCGCGGCACGATAATGTTGTTCAGAATCACCACGTCGTCGGAGCGGTTGGGAAACAGTTCCTGGTAGCCCACGATGCCGCCGTTATGGTAGGTGGTATTGTTGATGATGTCGACATGCCGCGTCCGGAAGGTGTGGATGCCCGACCCACCGTTGTAGGCACTCAGGTTGTTGGCAATCAGGGCACGGCCTTTCCACTCGGGCCGGGCGGGTTTGGGATCGGGGGCGGGCTGGGTCACCGTCTGGCTGGCAGGCTTCACCACGGCGTCGGCATTGGGGTTAGTGGCACCGTTGGCCGTGTTCTGGTCGGTCACGTCGAGCAGGATACCGTTTCCGTCGCTTAGTTTGTTGATGCGCTCCCACGGCACGAGGGTCTTGTTGTTCCAGACCCGGTTGCGCTGGATAACGATGTGGTAGCCGGGCGCATCATCGAAGGCCCAGTTGTTGAGGGTGGTAATACCCGATCCGCCGTAGCGCATAAACCAGGCATTGTCGAACACGGTACAGTCTTCGACGGTCAGGTAATCCATTTCGATCCCGACAATGCCTCCGCCGGGGCATTTACCCACCGTGCAGTTGCGGATTATGAGGTGGTGTGGCTTGCTGCCAGGCGGGTTGTTGCGGCCGTTGAAAAAGATACCGTTGGTGTTAAAACCGGGGTCGGGCTTTGGCTTTTTGGCGTCTTCCTGCGCCTTCAGCAACACAATCGAATCGTTCCGGCCCGTTACCGACAGGCCATCGAGGATGTGGTACGAGCCAGACACCTGAATACCGCACCAGCCCACGGGCCGGATGTCGGGTTGGTGGCCGGGCCGTGCTTTCCAGGTTATCCAGGCACCGGGTTTGCCCGAACGAGTGATATTCAGCACCGCGCTGCCGTTACCGGTGTCGGTGTTGGTATAGATCCCATTGCCGATCAGCACCACATCGCCGGGTTCTACCAGACCGGCGGCTTTCTGTAAACTACGAAAGGCTGTTTTCTCCGATTTGCCGTCGTTGGCATCGTTGCCGGTGCCGGATACGTACCAGGTCTGGGCCGAGACGAATGGGGTAGTTAAGAGCAGAACGAGTAAAAGCAATTGATTCATGGCGAATAGGTCTGTTTCACAACTAGTTGGTTGGTCCGGGATGTGTGGCTCTCCGGGATTGTCTGCCCTTCCTGCTTTACCCTTTTAGCTGATAAACGGAGCGACTGTCCGTTTTTCCCGGCTTTGGTGCCAGGCTGGTGTACGCTCCGCGGTCGTTCTGTCGGGTAAGCGGCTTTACCCGCCTGTCAGTCAACTTGCTTACCGCTGCACCTGCAGGCGATAGGTATTCAGCTGACTAGGCGCAAACGGTAGGGTGAGCCTGCCTTTCCTCGGGGATAAGGGGCGCTCGTTCGTTTCGATGTGCGTGGTCTGCCAGGCGCGGCTGATGGGCATGGCCAGTCGAAGCGTTGGTGCCATGGCGGTGTGGGTTATGTTCCAGAACCGGGCAATCAGGCCGTTGCTGATCCCCTCCTCGCTGGTTTTCAGCCCCCACAGCAGCACGTTCCTGTCCGAAACCGTCAGCAGCGAATACGTCATCGGAGGATAGTTGCCGACGAGGCCGGTTACCGCACCGGTTACCAGCGGGTTCTGGTGCTCGAGTGCAAATCGCATGGCTGCCTGCGCATCGAAAGCCGCCGGGTGGGTGGTGAGCGCAAACTGGTACCGAAACGCGGTGGCTCCGTTCTGCTGCCGGATCCCCAGCTCCGGCCCGTCGACCTGCCCCCCCGCCAGCGCGTTCAGCTGGGGCGACTGCTCCCAGAGTGAATCAACGGTGCTGCCGCCGAGCCTGAAGAAGCTGCAATCCAGGTTGGAGAGGGTTACCCCATACGCAGCTTCGCTTAGGTCGGCAAAATGATTAAACGTGAGCCAGTCGTAGCGGGCGGGTCCCGTTCCGGCTGCTCCGCCGGTGCGGCTCCGGTTGGCATAGTGTCCACCCCGGCGTTCTTCCCGGGCGGTAAGAACGGCTCCCAGCTCTTCGTGGCGGGTTGTTGGCCTGGTCAGATTGAACGAAAACGCCCAGGTTTTTATATCACCGAAATTCGCCTGGATACTGTCTTCAATATCAATACGGGCCGGGCCGGTCGGCTTGCCCTGGTGGCTGCTCTTGTACAGGGTTACCCGAACCGTATGCGGAACGGGGTCGCTGGAAACGGCTTTGAGCGTGACCGATACCGCCCCGGCATTTTCGACCTCAACCTTTTGGCCGGCATCCGGATTGACCGTTCCCAGGTCGTTGAGAAACCGCCCGCCAACGGGTTGAACAACCGGCCGGTTGCCGGCCCGACGATCAACCAGATCGCTGATAACCCCGGATGGACGCAGCCGAAGCCGATAGTACGCATTTTCGATGACATCGCTGGTCACCTTAGCCGCCATGGGCTGAGGACGGGGTGTAGCGTTTTGAATCTCGAAGACTTTATACCCCACCGAAGGCACGTTTTCGGCCCAGATCCGCAGATAGGCTCGCCCCCCTTTTTGAATGACCTGACTGGCTACTTCGTTGTTTTCTGCCAGGTCAATAACCCGCACTGGCCGGGTCGACGGTAACGGCAAGTCAGCTGCGTCACTCCGGGACCAGCTTAAGGAATTAAAAACGTAAAACCGCCGGGCGGTCGCGTCGGCCGCCCTGATCTGACGGCCCAGCGCCCTGACCGACCGGCTGTAGAGCGTATCGACGTAGCGGCTGATGGTGCCCTGCTGCCGAAGCTGCCAGTTAGCCCGCTCCTGGCGCGTCACGGGTCCGTCGGCCGTCCAGTTGTGTTCCCAGTAGAGCCCATAGGCATCCCAGGCCTGCTGGCGAGCGGGAGTCAGGTCGGCCGCGAAGGCAGTGTCGTTGAGTGACACCAATGCCGCCAGGGCTTCGGCCGAGCGGAGCTTTTCGGTAGCCCGGCGCACCTGGGCCGTAGTCTCGTTCATGGATACGGGGTACAGATCCCATTCGTTGCCGTAACTCACCGACTCGCTGGGCAGGCTGGGGTAGCTTCGCTCCACATCCCGAAAGAAATCTTCTTCGTTAGACACCCGAACCCGGCGCGTGGGCGTCGTACCGGTTTGGGCAGCGGCAATAAAGGCGGGGGCCTGAAATGTACTCAGGTCGTCCCAGCCGTAGCCGAAGGCCCCCGCCACGTTGTACGGATACGCTGACTGCGCCGATACCGTATCGCAAAGCGCCGTCAGGCCATCGATGGTGTGAGCAAAATTGGCGGCAATGCCGGCGGTTTTGCGCAGGGGTCGGGTCTCGCTGTAGCCGCCCAGCCCCGTGTTTTCGCCAATGAGGCTGTACCATTTCATGATCACACTCCGCCCGTCGGGGCCCATATAGCGGTACAGCTGGTGCGGCCGGTGGGCCAGACTGGTCCTGGAAAGCCGGCTGGCACAGCCGCAAACGCCCCGCCAGCTGTATTTCGCGCCCGACCCGGCCCAGAGCGAACTCAGGCCCATGGGCAGGGTTTGATTTTCCATGGCGATGGCCATCGGGAACCGCAGCGTGTACTGGCGCTCCAGCTTCCCGGCATAGTACATACCCCGCAGCATAGCTTCGGTGGGCTGCCCGCCGTAGGTACTCACCACCGAATTCAGCGGGCTGCTGATGTGCCCCGACCGGATCGCGTTCATCAGCCGGTCAAACTGAGCCGGACTACGGTAGGTCTGGTACGTTCTAAGCCAGTAGCTACCGTCGCAGTTCCACCGCGCCTGAAAGTCGTCGGGGTTATGTCTTGTCGAATCGATCTGGCGCAGGTAGTAATCGAGCATTTGCACGAAGGCCGAGTCGTACCGGGCTTCGCTGGCCGTCCACATATAATCCGTGTGGTCGTCGTTGGCCAGGTAAAGTCGTTTAACAGCCTGCGCCCGAACGGTCGAAACCGAAGCCGCTAACGAAACGATCAGAAGAAGTGTTTTCATGAACTCGGCCCGGAACCTGTTAGATGGCTTCTGTTACTTTACCGCCCACCACGAACGTTTCGCCGATGTTCATTCCCTGCGCCATGTAATACGCCATGAAATTGAACGGCACGATGGTGTGCAGGATAGAAAACGGTTCGGCCACATCGTCGGGAGCTTCTACCGTCAGCACCTGCGCCCCGGCCCGCTCAACCCGCTCCGACAGCCGACGGGTGCGGTCGTAGGTGGCTCCCTTCGCCAGGATCTGAATCAGAAGGCTATTCGTCGCCGTTTCTTTGGGGCCGTGGTCGTACTGCGCCATGGCCAGCCCCTGAAACGAGAGTTTGGTGCTTTCGCTCAGGATCAGAGCGGCTTCGTGGGCCGTGCCGATATTGGGACCGCTGCCTGTTACGTACATACCGTGCATCGGATGCTGCTGCCGCAGGGCCAGTACCCGCTCGGCCAGCTGCTGCCCCTGCTCGTGGTACTGCCCGAAGCGTTCGGTCAGTTGCCGCACGGCCGCATCGGGCAACAACCCAAACCCCCGGAAGAGGGCAACGAGGGTGTTGACGTAGGTTTTGGACGATGAATACTGCTCCAGCCCCGCCCCGATGGCTACCACACGAGCCACGTTGGGGGCAGTACACAAGTCGCTGGCGGGATTGTTGGACACGGCCACGTACTGATCAAACAGGTCGCGGCACCACAGCACTTCGCTGCTCTGGCCCGACTGCGACAGCAGCACGGCCATGGGCGCCCGCTCGTCCCTGGCCAGGTAATACACGTACTCCGAAGCCAGTTGGGGGAAAATGGGCAGACCCAGGTAGCTGAAGGCCAGGGGCGCAAAATACGACGAGCCCATACCGAGATACGGCACGTGTAGCGGCAGCGGGTCGACCGGGCTGCGGAGTCCTTCGCGGGCCCGGTCGGGAATTTCCAGAATTTCGGCAAGTACAGGATTCATACGTTCAGGGATTGGCGACGGGCACACCGTCAGCCGGTACGTTTTCTTTTTCGTAGGAAAGGGTCAGCGCCCCCGCGACGGCGAGCGCGATACCCAGCGACTCCGTTACGGATACACTTTCGTTCAGAAAGACAATGGCCAGCCCGATGGTGAAAACGGGTTGCAGCGCCCCGGCAATGGTCGTTACTTTAGACGCTTTCCCTTCGGCCCCGTAGGCCACAAAACTAGCCAGTACACCCAGTCCGTTCAGCATACCGGCCAGCGAACCGAGGCCCAGGGTTTGGGTTGAGAGGTTGAGGTCGGCCAGGCCCAGGCCTGCGAACACGAGCGCAATCATCACCGACGACAGGATAAAGCTCACGTACGACCACTCGGCCGATATATGGTTGGTCGTTTCTTTCTGAGCCGCACTGAACACACCCCAGAAAAACAAGGCGATCAGCGAGTATACAAGCCACGGACTAAGGCCCAGACTGGTAAAAAAAGCGGTTGGATTGTCGAACAGCAGCGATTCGCCCGAGAGCATGACTACCGCCGGAATGGCCAGCAGAATGCCAAGCGCGTTGAGCCAGTTAAGTTTTTCCTTAAACACCAGCAGCGCAATCGCAATGGTAACGAGTGGGTAGAGGTTGGTTACGGGAATAACAATAGCCGCCAGCCCACCGGCCGTGAACGCCTGATAGACGGCTACATTGCCCGCTACGGCCAGGGCGCCGGCCACCAGCCCCCAGCCAATGCCCCGGCGGTTCGGGCGCTGCGTCCTGAGTTTGCGGAGGATGAGGGGCAGCGTCAGCAGCATCCCGGCGCTGAACAGCACATGGTTGGCAAACGGCGACACCTGGTCGGAAATCAGCTTGGCCACCACGCCCCAGGTGCCCCAGAAAAAGGCCGCGGCTATCGAGTACAAAATCCAGGATTTCATCATAATGAATGGTACTAGAAACGGGTGACACGGAAAACCAACCAACCAATTCGTGTTTACGTTCTTACTTATGTTTGCTCAGTGAAGAGGGCGGCACCGCCCAGAATACCAGCCTGCTCGCCCAGTTCAGAAACAGCGACCCGGGTTTTGTACGCCTTGTATGGATTGAGCAGACTGGGTGTATGCAGCTGGTCGGTCAAGTGCTGGAGTCCTTTCGCAATACCTCCGCCCAGCACAATAAGGTCGGGTGCGTAGAGATTGATGTAGTTGTCGATGCCAGTTTTCAAATAGCCTACGTACTCGTCAATGATCGCCCTGGCGTCGTCATTGCCTGCCAGCTGCTGACTGAAAATGGTTTCGGCAGTCGGTGGTACTGTCGGATAGGTCGCTGCCCAGGCCCGGCGGCTGGCAATTCGCTGGATACCCGCCGAGGAAACCAGCGACTCCAGGCAACCCGTTTTACCGCAGTAGCATACGGCATCACTGCTTACAACGGTCAGGTGCCCCCCCATGTGGGCAAACGGAAGCGAGCCATCCAGCCGCCCGTCGATGGTGAAGCCCAGCCCTAAGCCGGTGCCCAGCGTCAGCACCAGCACCCGACTAACTCCCCGCCCCTGCCCGTAGAGCGCTTCGCCCAGGGCTACCACCCGCGCGTCGTTGTCGAGCCGGCAGGGCAGGCCATGCTGCCGCGTGATGAGATCGGCGAGAGGATAGTCTTCCATGAAGTCGAGAAAGCCGTAAGTCGAATCGACCACACCACCGGCAAAAACGAAGCCGGGCACGCCGATGCCCACCCCCGCCACCTCAGTCTCCTCGGCTGCGGCCCGGTCGGTAAACAGACGGATGGCTTCCCCGATCAGGGCCAGAAAACGCCCGCCGTCTCTGGTTTCGGTCGGGGTGATATGCATGGCTTCAACCCGCCCGCTGGCGAGGTTGACCAGGCCAATTTTGGTGCGGGTTCCGCCAATGTCAATACCAATTGCGTGGGTTTTCACAGAAGGTCAATGGTAAAGTTAAACGAAGGGATCCGGTGCCCGCGAATCCGTCATTCTGCAAAACAGCGCGCTGTCGGTTTTTTCCCGGTTTTGGCCGTGTCATTTCAGTCGGCCAACGGACTGTACCGTTGCTTTGCCACGTACCGATTTACTGGAGCTTAACCAGACTTTT
This sequence comes from Spirosoma sordidisoli, assembly GCF_004138325.1. Classification (GTDB taxonomy): domain Bacteria; phylum Bacteroidota; class Bacteroidia; order Cytophagales; family Spirosomataceae; genus Spirosoma; species Spirosoma sordidisoli. Next base: position 458,344 of record NZ_SBLB01000001.1, read on the forward strand.
ATCGGCAATCAGGATAGGCGCGTCGTAGACCGGCATGTTGGTAAAGGTATAGGTCGAGCCCGTCTTTTTCCACTGACCCGCCGGAATCTCGTACACGCCCCCGCTGATGAGGTCGACGTAGACCGGCTGGTCGAAGTGGCCGTTGATAAAGGTAAAAGTCAGGTTGCGGGTCTTGTTGGAGTCCGTGGGGATATACTCGTCGGACCAGATGGTGTAGACCTGTTTCCCGGTGTTTTTGTGTCGGTAGCCGTACACCGCCAGGCTGCGGTCGGTGCTGCGGCTGTAGACCACCTCCGATTGATCGGCGGGCAGGTAGGCGTTGTTGTACGACGGCTTCAGTTTCTTCAGCCGCTCCAGCGAGTTATCGAAAATCGACGTTACGTGCTGAATGGCGTAATAGGCCATTTTTGGCCGGATGGCCCGCTTGGTCGAGTCGGATTTGATAATGCCCTTGTAGTTAAGCCGGTTGATAGGGCCGCTGGTATAGGCCATTTCGATGAGCCCGAAAATACTCGTTTCAATGTCGTGACCCAGGTCGCCGAGCATCCGGCGCAGGTCCCATTTAGCCTGGGTCAGCTCGCTCCAGTCGTAGTCCCAGAGGGCGCCCCGGCCGCTTCCGCCCCCCGAGGGACAGCCGTTTTCGCCCTGCCGCAACGGAATGCCGGGCGCGTACTTGTCGAGCACCGCCCGCAGCTTCATCACCTTGCCGTAGTGTGAATCGGGGTTGTAGACGTAGTCGTGATAGGTGAAGTTATCGAACAGAAGAATCTTTTTACGGTCGGCCAGGATCTTAAAAAACCGGTCGGCATAGTCGAGATCGATGTGGCCCATGGCCAGGCCCGACACCCGCGCTTCGGGCTGAATACGCTTGATGATATCGACAGTACGGATGGTCAGGGCCGCAAATTTGTCGGGCGTGTTTTCCTGGTTGTCGCCAAAGTTGGGTTCGTTCCAGATCTCCCAGTCGACGACTTTGTTTTTGTACCGCTTCACCATGGCCTCCACCCAGCGGTCCCAGGCCGCCAGAGCCTCCGGCGAGGTTGGTACGCCCGCGCCGAGGTTGGCCCCGCCCCCGTTGGGATAGTTATGGTTGCCGTAGGAGGTCTGCAGCCAGGGCTGGAAGCCGCGCCGGTGGGCATCGTCAATGATGTGGTCGAGCCAGGCCCAGTCGTACTGCCCCTTTACGTTTTCGGTCTTGTCCCAGCCCGCCTGCATCCGCAGCCGTTTGATACCGAGGGGGGCGATGTACGCTTTGTACTGGTCGTAGTCGGTGAAGTCGCGGTCCATCGTCTCGCAGCCGATCAGCCAGTTAGACCCCGTAATCTCACTGGTGGAGCGGGGTTTTACGGTACCGATGCGGGGCATGGTAACGGCAAAATCGGTTTTCACCCGGTCGGGACGGGTGTCGATGGGCTGGGCAGTCGCAGGTTCACCCATCAGGGTCAGCAGGCTGGTCGCCAGGGCAATGGTGGATGTAAAGAAGGTGGTTCTCATGGTGGTACAACTAGCGAGTTAGGGCTACTTCTGGCCGACGGTAGCGCGGCCTGGAATCATGCGCACCTGTAAGGTTGTCGTTGTTTGAGCAGGTGTTTGAAGTTGAACTACGATGCGGCTGACGCCCGGATTCGCCGAATCCTGCCTGTTCCGGGGCTGTGACACATCGTCAATGACCACCGTGTAGGGTTCCGATGCCGATAGCAGGAGCTCCAGCGACTGGTTATCCTGCCGCAGCAGCAGACCCCGGGGCGTTTTGCTCACGGTGGCCCTGGTCAGCCATTGCCAGGAAGCGGCCACGGGGCGGTCGGCGGTGGTCCAGACATCATCCAGCCGCACCGAACGGTCGGGCAACAGCCGGATACTACGCGTCACGCTGGCTACCTGCTGCCGGTAGAGTGACGTCAGGTCGATACGGTTACCCAGGCTGCCATCGGTGCCGGGCAGCACGCTGATGCCGGCGTTCCCATCGACCTGCTGTGGCTGCTGGTCGAAGCGCAGGATATTGTGCCCCTCCGGCCCAACCCGGAACGTAGTCCATCGGGTACTGTTCTGGCTGTAGTTCCAGAGGTCGAGTTTGGCGGCCCGCATCCTGTCGTAGCTTTCGGTACCCAGGTCAATAGCCCAGCGAACGCCATCGGCTTCGAGCACAAAACTGCCCACGTCCATGTGCGCGTGCGAATGATTGGGCGTTCCGCCCTTGATGGCCACGAACGTGGCCGCTGGGTCCTGCCAGGCCGACCGCATCACCGCCATCGGCAAAACACCCTGCGAGGTCCAGTGGCGGGGCCGTGTAATGGTCGATTTCCCAGCCAGTTCCGGCTTCCACCACAACAGTTCGAGGGGTGTATGCCGGTTCGCCGTCACGCTGCTTTTGGTGTTCGAGACAGCCGCCCGATACAAGGTGTTTACATCGGCCAGTTCCTGCCCGGCCAGATCTGGCCGTTGGGTTTCCCGGGCGAACCACAGCATAATGGGTTCATTCTGGGTTTCGAGGTGGTAGTCGGAATAGTTGACATCCAAACCACTCGGCCCCACCATTTGCAGGTTGTAATCGGCCGTTTTCAGAAAGCCGGGAAACTGTTCCAACCCGAAACTCTTACCCAAAGCCGAGCGCAATGCTTCGATCAGCAGCACATGAAACGTGGTTCCGTACGACCAGTAGCTGGGGCCTTCGGGATACGCTCCGTCGGGCGCATAAACGGCTCCGGCATGGGGCACGTTCTTAATGGCCCGGTTGATGATTTTCGTAGCCAGTTCGGGCTCCCGTTCGGCAATGGCCAACGCCCCCACGGTCAAGCCGCCATGGCACACCTGCGTCCAGTTGAAATCGCCATCTACCCAGCTTCCGTTTCCCTCCGCAACGTTCAGCGATGGCAATAAGGCATTTTTGACGATGGCCTGGGTAAGCTGGTTGCGTTCGTCAGGAGTTAGGTCATCATACAGCCAGTCGAGTCCGATACCCGCGGCCAGCGCGCCTTCGCCCACATCCAGAAAGTGGTTGGGAGCCCAGTCGGGCAGGGTGGCCAGTTGTACCAATTCCTGACGGGCGCGGTTCAGATAGCGCTTGTCGCCGGTAAGCCTATAATTCATCGCCAGGGTAATAATACGCCCCTGCACGGTTCTCATCTGGCTAAACTTAAAACCCGTTGTCGGATACACGATTTCGGGAGCGGTCAGGAGCCGTTCAGCTTCGTGTTGTATATAGATTTTCAGCCGTTGAGAGACCGTATCGTTCTGGGTCTTTAATTCAGCAAAGCGAGCCGCATTCGCCAGTAAACGCGGATGTGCCGGCAACGTTCGCACGTCTACCTGGGCCTGAGCGCTGACATACGCGCCCAGCCAGAACACCCAGACCACACGGACGATCGGAATTATACGTCGCATTGTAATAAATATTTCATGCCTGCCGGGTTGTTGTCGATGGTCTCGAAGACCGATTTGGCATCGGCCAGGGGTGAAATCTGGGTGATCAGCGCGTCGAGTTGTAAGGTACCCGACGCGGCCAGGGCGATGGCTTCGTCGAAATCCTCGGGTTCGTAGACCCGTGCCCCGATCAGCTTCAGCTCCCGCCAGAAGAAGCGGAACAGATCAACGGCTTTGGGTTCGGCATGAATAGCCACCATCACGATCCGACCCCGGACCCGGGGCAGTTGGGTCATGGTCGTGACGCCCGCCTGCACACCTGATACTTCGAAAACAACATCGGCCATGGCTCCATCGGTGAAGTCTTCCACATGAGCGAGCAAATCCGTTCCTTTCGGGTTGACCGTCGCCAGCCCCATCGAATCAGCCAGTTGCAAACGGGTTTCATTTACCTCCGAAATCAGCACATTCGCTCCTTTCTGTCGGGCCACCAGCGCAATCAACATCCCGATGGGCCCACCACCGATGATCACGACGTTCTCGCCCGCTTTCACCTCACCCAGCCGCACATCGTGACAGGCAACGGCCAGCGGTTCGATCATCGCCCCAATCGTAAGCGGTAAGTTGTCGGGTAAGCGGTGGAGAGTTCTAGCGGGTACGTTCCAGTACTGCTGCATACCACCGGGGGTATCGATGCCGATAAATTTCAGGTTTTGCCCAATGTGCTGAACGCCGTTGTCTACCGGCATTTCCTGACCAGGCTTCAGCGGCCGAACCGTTACCCGATCGCCGGGTTGCCAGCCCGATACGCCTTCGCCCACCGTGTCGATTTCGGCCGACACTTCGTGGCCAATCACCTGTGGCAGTGAGAGTCGCTGCGCCATAGCACCGTGGTAGATGTGCACGTCGGTACCACACACGCCACAGTACGCTACTTTCAAACGAACCTCGCCCTGCGCAGGCCTTTGGATATCAACATCCTGTAAATCAAAGGTTTTGTTTCCTGTAAACTGGAGTGCTTTCATTGGTTTGGATTTTTTACGTAGAGACGCGACCCTTCGCGTCTCAGCATGCGTCAGCAATTTCATCTGCCCACCATCCGGTATATGAGACCCCTGTTTGCGAATGAAATTGCTGACGCGTGTGTGCTGGCGCATGATGAGACGCGAGGTATCGCGTCTCTACAGTAACACCTGTCTTTCTAAGATCTGCAGCATATTCCCGTCAGGGTCAAAGAGGTTACGGACTTTGCCGCCACCGATGGCGTTGATGACGGAGCCACCCCAACGAACCCCTTTGGTGTCGAGGAAAGCGATGGCTTCGTCGATGTTTTCGACGCGCAGGGCGAGGTGCGACCAGCCGGGTGTCCAGGTGGTGCGTTCAGGACGGGCGGTGTCGTCTTTCGGCATCACTTCGAGCAGGGTGCCGTCGGGGGCTTTGAGCATCCAGACCGGCTTCGGGTGTCTGAACCACTTTTCGTAGCCGAATACCTCGCAGTACCAGTCGGCAAGCTGCTCGACGTCATTGGCCGCGACGCCGGGGTGATCGATTCCTTTTAGTTTTAGAGGATTCATGGTTTTTTCGTTTCCAGTGCCTGCATGGCCTTTGCATACCTGCGTCCCAGCTCGCGGGCCGATTCGGCGTTGAAATGAGTAGCATCGCCCCCATCGGTCAGGCCCGATGCATCGGCGAAGGCTACCCGCGACAGCCGGTTGGGTAGATTGGACAACGTGGCATTGATTTGGGTAGCCGCCGGATTCTTCGATAAGTAAAAATCCCCCAACGTACCCACCACAACCGGCACATCGGGACTGCCGAACGCCTGCCGAAAGCGCCCGATTAGCTCCGTGAGCTTGGCTTCATACCCAGCCGCCAGGTCGGGTTTGCTATCACTTTCACCCTGATGCCACAGAATGCCGTGCACCGTACCTGCCTGTTGCGCCAGTTGAACCCGTTGAACGGCTTCATCGTAGGGATAATTCTTTGTTTGCTCATGGTACCCTCCCGGTGTCCAGGCGTCGATGGCCGACCCTCCTACGGCGGTTGGAATCAGGCCAATGAACGCGTTGGGGTTCTGTTCGGCCATTAGTTTACCAAACGCCAAACCCGGACCAACACCCACGACCGCTGGCTTGTCGAAGTGCATCGGCTCGGTAGCAGGCACCCATTGATTGGCTTTGTTCAGCATCCACACACGCGGATGTGGGGTTTTATCAAGGGTATCGACCTTGCCACGGCCCGCCATATTCGACTGGCCTGCCAACACATACAAATGGAAATTGGCACGGTCCAAACCAGTTGGCAGGGAGGGTTGAGCCACCGTGCTGAGTTGGCTTAAGAGGAGAAAAAAAGCAGTCAGAAGCAGGTATTTAGCCATGATCGGGCATTCGTTTTAAAGAATAGTGGCCCGATTCGTTAAGCACATCCCAACGTCGGCCATGCCCCGAAACTAACGAAAGCTGATGGGCTTCGTCATCCTGTACGATTAGCGTCCATTTTTTCTGCCCGTTCGATAGCGTAAACGCGTTCCCATCTACGGTTAACGCCCATCGATCCAACACAATAGCCTCGTCGAGAGCAATAGCGTGAACAACCGTCCGGGCGGTTGCCGCTGCCTTTTCTGTCCAGCGGTAGAGCAGGCCGCTGCCGGGTTTTCCTTCGCCGTACTGGTTTGGCTCTACGTGGTAGGCGTCGTGGACGTACCCATAAACGGGGTACCCGATTTTACCGTTGCCACAGTGAAACAGCTTCATACCGGCCTCATTTCGTCGAACAGTCAGGCACGTAGGTTGCGTGTCGACCTGCGCCTGTCCGTCGCGGTTATTGACCAGCCAGTTCCAGACCGTTGTCACGGGTTGGCTTGCCTCAATCCGGTCAATGACGAACAAAACATTACTCCCCGCCATGAGCCAGAATCTTGAAAACGTGTCGATAGGCGCACCGCAAGCGTTACCAATCTCCGAGCCAACGACCGAAACGGGTTCATCGTGCGCAACAATCAGCCGCCGATTTCCTCGGTCGACAGCCGGACCGGGGACGCCGTTGATCAGCAACCGACGAGGCAGCACGCTTTTCTGCTCCAGCATGGTGGCTTTGGCCTTATCCTCCTGCAAACCCAGCGTTTCTGCCTCGACAAGGAAGGTGCAGGTGTTATGCGTTTGCGTGCTGCTCTCCAGCCCGTGAATCAGGTTCCGGTAGCAACTGTGGCCGGGGTCGACCAGCAGTCGTTCGCGGTTATGCACAAGGATAAAACTGTTCAGGTCGCCGTGCAAATGGCCGGGACCGTGCAGCCCCTCTCCCCCACCGTTGATGGCTACGATGGTCTTTCCATTCCAGGCGTCACGCATGAAGGTGTGGCCGTTACTGAATGCCGTCGTCAGCGGCAACCCTGCTTCCTGCGGACTAATGCCTTTCGTTTCGTGGGTCAGCAGCGGCAGGGTCAGAAAACCCCAATCGTTATGCATCCCGAAGGTCGCCAATTCGTGCGGCCCCTGCGTAGGAACGGTCTCGTAGTAGCTAGCAAACAGGCCACGCGCCAGTTGCTTTTCGTCGTCTGTTCCGGCATGAACGGCCAGGTGTAGCAATAGGTCGCCGGAAGGCCGGAACAGGGCCGCGCTGTCATTGAAATTGGCGGCCCGGGCGCGGGGTTCGGTGCCCCAGGAACCGCTTCCATTCTCAGCAAGAGGTTTGGCGTAGAACATGCTACTGGCCACCCACCGAATGCCCTTTCCATACGTACCCACATCGAGCAGGGCGGCTTTTTCCGGGTACGTTCGGCTCAGCGATTCATAGGCCAGCATGAGCGCAAACGCCAGGTAATTGCCGTATTGCAACGACTCGCCGTAGGAACCATCGGGCTGGAATGCCAGTGCACAGCGTTGCCATTCCGATACGTATTGATCGATCAACTCCTGCTCGTTAAGAACCGCTGCCGCTACCAGTACGCCCGACATCAGAATGCCCCGCCAGTTGGCCAGGTGCGTGTTTTTATCGATCCACCGCCGACAGAGAACAATGCCTTTTTCGGTCAGTGCTTGCCGTACTTCGGCCTGTTCCGACTCAGAAAAGACGTCACGAGCCAGATCATAAACGGCACTCAGCGCCCAGCACAAATGCGCCGTTTCCAGGTGTCCCGTCAGCGGCTCCAAATGGTCACGAAACGCTGGTCCAGCCCAGTCGTAAGCAGATGTTCGGGCAATATCGAGCGTAACGGTGCGTAGCCAGTTGGCCAGTCCTTCGTCGGGTTCCAGCGCATACAGCATGGCCGCGTCCGACAGGTATTCGGCTGCCGGATAATACCAAGCTACGGTGGCACCAGGTCCTAGCAGTCCCTTCGTGACAACCCGTTCGTAGACGCGCTTGTGCAAAGCCGCGTAGAAACGACTTACCAATGGCTCGCCGTTTTGGAGACCCGTCAGAATCCGGGTACGTTCGGTATCGGTTAAAAAGCAAGATGCTTCGTTCCTCAGCATGACAAAAATCAGAAGTACCCCCCGTTTTTCACTACGTCGGTTGGTTTCATGCCGCTTTCGACCATCTCGCGGATTTCGTCTTCTTTGTGCAAGATTTTCTCGGCTGCCAGCAACACATCATAGGCGATGTTCTGCGGAATCGAGATTACCCCGTCGATGTCGCCAAAGACCCAGTCGCCGGGCTTTACGGTTACCTCGCCCATGAGAACGGGCTTCTGGTAGTGGTGCATCCGAAACCGACCGAGCATGCCCGTGTTGGCTTTGTACTTGTGAAACACCGGAAAACCCAGTTCCAGAATCGCCTGTGTGTCACGGATACCGTTGACAACTGCGCCCCGGCAACCGGCTTTTTTTGCGGCCATGGTCATCACTTCGCCCCATTGTGAGGTGACGGTGTCGCCCGTACAATCCCACACAACCACCGAATCGGCGTGCAGGTCTTCGAGCATCTGGGCGCGCATTTCAAACTCTCCGTCGGTCGTAATGTCGGGGCCACCTTTCACAGTAAAGGCCAGTCCGGCCATTTTCATGGCCTCGCGCAGGGGCGCAAACTCGGGCGGCAAACTGGTGGCGTGCATGTTGTAGTTGAACCGCAGCACATCGTTGACCGCCCCCGTGTAGAGCCGCAAATACCGCTCGCGCATCTCGGCAACCGGGATGGGAAAAGGCGATGCCGCAACAGCCTGGCCGTTGCCGTTCGTGTGGGTATGGAGTGTGTTCGTTATCATCCTGCCAGAAAATTCATGTTGTCGAAATTAATTTCACGGATCACCACGTAATCCGGTTGGTTGAGCACGAACGTGATCACGTTGGCCACGTCTTCCACTTTTAGAAACTTCTCCCGGGGCACCTTGCGATCGCCCCAATAGTCGCTATCGGTGGGGCCGGGGTTTATATCAGTCACCCTGATCCCTTCTTTGATGACCTGATCGGCCAGTCCACTGCTGAGGCCACGGGCGCCAAACTTTGAGGCTGCATAGACCGGAGCATTGGGGTTCGTACGCTGTCCAGCCATTGAAATTACGGTCAGGATATGCCCCGATTTCTTCGGCTTCATCACCTTCAGCGCTTCGCGGTTGCAGAGAAAAACGCCCCGCATGTTCACGTTGACCATCTGCTCATACGCATCCAGTTCTGTCATGGAAAGATCGGTTGTCAGCACGCCCATACCCGCATTATTGAGCAGCACGTCGACGGTGCCAAAAGCCTCAAGACAGGCGGCAAACCCGGCCTGCACGTCGGCTTCTTTGCTGACATCACCTTTGAACGAGCGTAGGTTTTCGTGCTGTACTTCATCGGAAAGCTGACGGGTTCGACTGAAGTCGAAGACTTTTGCACCCTGATCGAGCAGTTGCAGGGCCGTAGCCTTGCCAATGCCACCCGATGCGCCGGTGATGAAGATTACTCGGTCTGCGATCCGGCGGTCGGCGTCCCGGTTATTGTTGAGGTTATTCATATGTGTAAGGTTGTGATTCGATTAGTGTACGGTTGTTGCTGTGGGAACTTCTTCTTTAAGCAGAGCGGCTGCTTTTCGTGCCTTGTACCATAAGAAAGCAGAGAGAGCAAGACACACGCTCCCGGCTCCCAGCGCCAGTTGCCCGCTCAGCATAGCCCGCGAGGGGAAGCCCATGATGACGAACATGAGGCCGGTGAGCCCGAAAGCGATGCCATACATCAACTTGATAGCATCGGCAAAGGCATCGTCGTTTTTACTTTCCTGGACCGGCACAAACGGCACGGTCAGTTTGTGGAAGAAAGCCGCCACGCGCTTGTTGTAGGCGCTATCTGCTGATTTAAAATAGCCCGACAGGATGAATACCGAGAAGCAGAACCCGATTTCGACCAGCGTGGCAATGGCCCAGCGCACCTCATCAATGACGCCCGGACCGGCGAGGTTGAACGCATCGGTTTTCACGAAAAACACGTGCAGGACAAAACCTAATGCAACTCCGCCAAACAAAGTCACCAACGCCCCCCAGGGTTGCGGTTTGGCCATGAGCACACCCACGATAACGGGCACGATCATGGGCACAGCGAAAATGCCCGCCAGCAGTTTGTTGGCTTCAAACGCCCCGCCAAATCCGGCCACAAACAGAGCCCCGACCGTAACGATGCCGCCCACCAGTAAGGTCATCAGCCGACCCACGAGCAGGCTTTCTTTCCCACTGGCATTAGGGCGGAACACACGCTGGTAAATGTCGCGGGTGAGTACACTGGCTGTGACGTTGTATTCGGCACTGAGCACCGACATGGTGGCGGCAAACATGGCGGCCATCATCAAGCCCATAATACCCGACGGCAACAGCTTCACGCAGAGGCTTACATACGCCATTTCGGGGTTGGCCAGGTTGGGCAGAATAACCCGAGCAGCCAGGGGCGGAAACAGGAAAATGATGGGAAAAATAAAGAAGAAGACCGCCGACAACCCCGCCAGTTTCTGCCCGTCGGTTTCGGTTTTGGCACTGTAGAAACGCTGAATGAACGTCCAGTTGCCGAGGTACCGAATGATGAGGAGAATGTAGTAGGTAACGAGCCAGATCGGAATGCCCTTTTTGCCGTTGAACCAGGTCATGTTCTGGGGAATAACGGCCTGCATATTTTCCAGGCCGCCAGCTGCGTTGTAGGCCAGCGGCACCAGAATCAGCGTGGCGAAAAACAGGATCACAAACTGCACCACGTCGGTGACGATCACGGCCCAGAAACCCCCAACGACCGTGTACAATGTCACAACAATACCACAACCGATGACGGCCGTTTCGAACGGCATTCCCGAAGCCGCCGTGATAAAGAGCCCGATGGAATACAGTTTGATCATGTCGTCGAGCAGTTTGAAGGCCACACCACTCCACGAAAACAATTGCCGAATGGGGGCGTTATAGCGCGTTTCGAGGAACTCGACGGGGCTCATGATGCCCGCCCGTTTCCAGCGTTTGGCAAAAAAGCCAATAGCAATCAGAGAAGGAAACACGGTACTCCAGATCACCGTAATGGCCACCAGTCCATCGGAGTAGGCGATGCCCGCGTAGGCCACAAAGATGAAGGTGCTGAACTTGGTCATGAAGTTGCTGATCCCACCAGCCACCCACGACACGCCACTCCCACCCTTGAAGTAGTCGTTGATGTTCTTGACAAATCGGCCCAGGAAAATCCCGATGCCCGACATCATAATCATGTACAGGACAATGGCCGTGTAATCGAGCGCTTTAAGTTGGTTCATACGGTTAATGAGTAAAAGGGGTCCGGGTCTTTATGGTCTTTTGGCTGAGGCAGTTCATTCGTCAGGCGCCTACTAGTTCAGGAGCGTTATCACTTCGTTGGTCAGGGCCTCTTTTCGGGCGAGGTTCAGCTTCTTGTCGCCCCGGTACCAGTCTTTCCATTTCTCGGGTTTAGCACTCAACGCTTTGCCCTGCTGAGCGAGCGAAATAGCCCGCGTAGCCTCCTGTAAATGCTGTATTACGCTGCTCTTATCGGCGGCATCAGCGGCCAGTTTCGCCTGAATAAGGTGCATGAGCCAGTCTTCCAGTCCAAGCATTATTTTGATTTGGGCAACAAAGTTGACTTCGAAAAATAACCGCTGCTCGGGCGTTAGCTGAGGGGCTATTTTTATCGCCAGTGCGTCGGCTCGCATCAGTCCCTCTCGCTGCCGGACAACCCGAACCAGCTGTTCACTAAGGGACAAATCGCCCGACCGCATATCGCCAATCGCCGACTTTATCCATTTGCTCTCCTCCGTTTCGGTCTGCTTGTTTTTCAGGATAGCCTGGTACTGAACCGAGTCGGTCAGTTGAGCTTTCAACTCGGTTAGCATACCTGCCCCAAGGCTGGCCGTTTGGCCGTCCATCAGAATTGGTGTGCCCGTGTTGTCGTTGAGGACAAAACTGTCGAAATAGGTCTGGTAAGCCTGGGCCACCGCCTTTGCGGACGAACCAAATCGCTCGGCAAACCACTGGTCGTTGAACTGCCGGGTATCAAATCCGGCGAAGTCACGCAGCATCTCCGCCGAAGCCGCAATGCCTAGTTGAAACTCCCGCACGTTCGACACGTTCAGGATGCAGTAGGTCGTATCGCCTTTTTGCACCGCCTGACTCAGTACTTTATAGGTTTGCGCAGGTGGCACGATCTGCACCAGATGAGGCCCTGAACCCCATAGCTGGTGGTGGTAATACACGCCGTAGGTATTTTTTTGCGAACGGGGCGTTTGCATGAAATCGGCCTGCCAGCGCCACCCCGGCGAATTGTCGGCAAAAACGACGGTTACTTTTTCTGGTATACGAAGGTGTCCGGCCTGGTTCAACACCGAGCCTTCGGCCCAGAGCGTGGTAGTCACAGGTGGGTTCGGGCGAGGGTCTACTTCCTGAATCAGCCGCATCTGAAACGCCATCGCGTCGGAGATGAGTTTGCCCCGGTCGGCGTCGGTTTGCGGGGTGTTGGGGTCCGCCAGCCACATGGGGCGGTCGGCAATGCCGCGCAGGCCAATTTGCCAGATTACGTTCGGGTATTTCGCCCACTCACGAGCATACACCCGCCATACTTCTTCTACCTTCTCGCGATTACTGAAGTAAGAAAACAGCGGACTACTGCCGTCTTTGGCTTTCCAGTAGTTGAAATACGAAAACGCGCTCACCCCCATTGGCTCCACATGGTGCATGGAAACGAACAGACCCCGTTTGGAAGCTTCCTGAATCAGAACCGCTTCGGCCGGGTTTCGGATGTCGATAAAGCTGGCTGGGATGATTAGGTTGAACTGCAATCGAAGGGCCGTTTCGCAGACTTTCGCGATAAGGTTGGGCGAGGCTACCTGCTGGTAAAACGGGTAGTCGATGTTTCGACGGCCGCTGCTTTCGTACCACTCGGTCAGTAGATCTTCGTCGTTGATGAACCAGCCCCGGTACCGAAAAGTCGGCTTTTGGGATTGATATTGAATGGTTTCCCAACGCAGAACTGCTCGCTTTTGCGGGGCGCGATCATTCCAGAAATACATGGGATCGACACCCAGATAGTGCTCAATGAAATAATAAATGCCAAAGACGGTACCGAGTGGACTCGTACCGGTGATGTACAGATCGCCGTTTCGGACGTTTAGCTCAAATTGCTCCGGGGCTGACCCCGCTTTGGTCTGAATGAATACAGCTGCCTGACCGGGCATTTTCTTGTTTGCTGTTCCCAGCGTTTTGCCCGTAATTTTTTCTACATCACGAATCAAATCCTGAATGGCCAACCGTACGGGTTCTGTCTCATCCCCGGTCAGTACGATTACGGCCCGCTGCGATTGACTGACTAATACAAACGGTGCTTTCTGCTGCCCAAAAGCGGGCAACGTACACCATAGCATCAGCGGTATCAGCAGCAAACGCTTCATAACAAGGCACCTTATCAGGCTATTCATTTGCTAAAAGGTCAGTTTGGGTAATTCATTTTCCAGGTACGTTAGCCACTGCTGCTTTGTCTTTACGTGCGGGTTTTTGGTCCAGCCTGCGCCCACGTAGTACGTAATGGGCTGACCGGCTTTGACGTTGACCAGCACGAACTGTTCGTTTTTGTGCGTTGCAAACCGGCTGATAAGGGCGGGGTTGGCGATGATGCTGGTGCCCAACTCTCCATTGGCAGGCAGGTATGATTCCCAGACCGTAAGCAAGCCGGTTTTGGGATCGGTCAAGATTTCGGGTTTGTTGGCATAGGAAATGCCGATGCCGACCGTGATTGGCCCTTTATGATCTGTCTCGAATGTGCTGACGACTTTGAAAAAGTTCGTGCCCATTTTCATGCTGATCACCTTGCGTTCCGACACCATAAATTGCCCCGCCGGGCCGCCGTCCACTTTCCAGGGGTCGAAAACCAGCTCGAACGCGATTTCGTCGGGGGTGTTTTTCAGGATTTTATGCGTCGCGTAGGGCTGTGAAATGTAGGGCTTATCGTTCGACCAGATGGCCGTTCCGCCGTTGCCCCGCCCGAAACCGACGTGAAAAAAGTCGCAGCCCTCGCCCCGGTCGATGTGGTATTCCAGCCCCTCGGCGTTCAGGCTGTACCACTTGTCGGCAATGGGATAGTCAACGGATTTTGTCCAGACATCGATACCGCTACTAACCCGGTCTTTCACGGGTGGACCATACACGCGGAAGGCTACGCGGTCGTTTTCCCAGAGGATATTGCCGTTGGCTTCGGGCCTGTAGCGAACATACGTCTGCGGTTTGCGAAGCGAGGCTTCGTTGGTCACGAAATAGCCCGCCGTTGGCGCGTCAACGGTGATGATACCCAGTTTGGCGGCTTGCGTAAAAGCCAGAACAGCCGGGCCAAATGCGTGCTGATCGTTGAATTTCCAGCCCTGCTTTTTGTAATCGGCTTTGGTTCCTTTTCCCGGACACAGGCAACTGCCGCAGGTATGGCTTACCGATCCGTCGTCGCCGATATAGGCCATGTAGCCGCTCAGGCCCTTTTTGAAGGCGGGCAGATACGATTGATCGAGCACTTTTTTCTCGATGGCAATACCGATGGCATACAGCATCAGTCCACTGCCCGACGTTTCCACATACGACGACGTATCGGTCATTTCCTGGTGCCACAACCCGTTTTTGTTCTGATGGCTGAGTACCGCCGTAAAGAATGACTTCGCCAGTGCGTTGACGGCTTTTTTCTGCGGGTGCGAATCGGGCAAGTCGCGGACCAACGAAGCCAGCCCGAACGCGCCCCAGCCGTTGCCCCGGCTCCAGTTGTCCTGCGAAATCACGCCCTTCCCCTGAAAACCCCTACCCTGATGGAGCAGGCCGTTGGCATCCTGAAGAACCCTGAATAGCTCCAGCGTTTCAAACACCGCTTTGTCCACGTATTCGGGTTTATTGAGCGCCAACCCGCTGTAAAGCAAGTAAGGCGTTACGGCAAAAGCCATGTCGATAAACACCTGATCGAGACTGTCTTTGGCCCAGTTGGCGGTCAGGATTCCCTCGGCAGAACGCTTCTGTTCACTGACCATCTTCTCCGCAAAGCGGGCTACCTGATCAGTCAGCGCGGGCGACTTTTTCAGGTACGTTAGGTAAGCGGCCCCGCTGCCTCCGGCCTTGTAGCTGATAAAACTCCCCCGCCCGTCGATCTTGCCACTGTTGAACTGCGCGAATAGCTCAAGCGCCCGGCTCAGGGTTTTGGGGTCTTTTTGAACGATGCTCAACTCCGCCATGCCGTGCATCAGCAAACTGCCAGGGTACAACCCCATATCGATGGTAGCCAGCCCCTTGTTCAGCACCCGCTCGGCCACGGTCAGCGTAGCGACCCGCTTGTCCGCTTCCGGTTGAGCAAACAGCAGATTACTCATCAGAACGAATAGAAAGAGAAGCTTGCTGTTCATGGATGTTTAGAGTCTAAAAATTGATTTATCAGCGATCAATACGGGCGAATCGTAAACGGGTACGTTGCTGAAGGTGTAGGTTGTACCCGTTTTCTGCCAGCTTCCTTTCGGGATTTCGTAGATGTGCCCCGTCAGCAGATCGACCCAGACGGGGGTATCGAAATTTCCGTCGCTGATGGTGATGTCGATGGGTGTGGTCGTGAACAGGTTCGTGGGCGTTTTGCTGTCTAACCAAACGGCGACCAACTGCTTTTTTCCCGCTTTTTGCTTGTATCCGAATAAAGAAGTCGACTCTCTAGCGGTTGTTGTCGCGTTGAAACCGGGAATTAGTTCGAGCCGGTTGTCGAACACACTGGCCAGATTCTGCACCGCGTAGTAAGCGACTTTCGGGCGAATGACGGTCTTGTCAAGGTCCGACTGAATCAGGCCTTTCATGTTCAGCACCGGCGTGTCGCCCGCATACCGGATGTCGATGATGGTGAACACCGACGTTTCAATGTCGCGCCCCAGATCGCCGAGCAACCGGCGCATATCGTACTTGGCCTGCGAATATTCGGTCCAGTAGTACTTGTCGAGGGCGTAGCTGGGGATGTAGCCGGAAGGCGCTCCGTTTTCGCCCTGCCGGAGCAGGAGGTTGGGCGCGTATTTGGCCAGTTGCCGTTTGAATGAGGCCACGCCTATGTACGATTGTTCGGGCCGGAAGGCGTAACTGTGGTACGATACCCAGGTGAACAAATCCAGTTTTTTCCGGTCGGCAAATACGGTCAAGGCCCGGTTCAGGTACGTTGTGTCGGTATGGGTAGCGAGGGCCAGGGCTGCAATTTTGGCCTCCGGCTGAATGCGTTTGATGATCTCGCCCGTCCGGATGTTTAGCTCGGCGGTTGTTTCGGGCGAATTTTTCTGCATCGGATGGTCGGGCTCATTCCAGATTTCCCACTCCTTCACCCGGTCTTTGTAGCGGGTGACCAGCGCCGTGACCCAGCGGCCGTAAGCCGCGAAGCCTTCGGGTGAAGTCGGCATACTGTTGAGCAGACCCCGCCCGCCACCGCCTTCATAAATCGGATTGCCGTACGAGGTTTCGAGCCAGGGGTCAATCTTGTTGGCAACGGCAAAGTCGATGATCTCGTCGAGCCACGTCCAGTCGTATACCCCTTTCACTTTCTCACACTTGGCCCATCCCGCCTGCAACCGGATTTTCTTGACGCCCAGCGGAGGCAGGTACGCTTTATACCCGTTGAAATCGGTAAAATCGCGGTCGAGCGTTTCGCAGCCCACCGTAATGCGCGACGATTCGATGGCCGATGTCGAGCGCGGCTTCAGCGTACCGATGCGTTTAAATTCGACCGACAACGGCGTTTTAACCCGCTCGGTTGAGGTATCGATAAACTGGGCAGATGCGGTGCCTGAAAGGAGCAGTAAGTAGGCGAACAGGAGATTTTTCATGTGTTTGTAGAGACGCATCCTTGCGTCTCCCGTGCGTCAGCAATTTGTTTTTCGGCGTACCATCCGGCGGTGAGACCGGTCCGCCGGTGCGGCAAGGATGCGTCTCTACAGATGTACGGCCGATTTCTCGGCAATCAATACCGGGTAATCGGGTATGGGCATTTCAGAGAATGTCCACTCTTTACCGGATTGCCTGCGTTGATTCGCCGGGATTTCGTAGATTTTCCCGGTGATCAAATCCACAAAAACCGGACTCCTGAACTGGCCTTTCACCGTCACAGTGGTCGGCTTGGGTACGTAGGCTTCAGCGGGACGGGCTTCTTTGCTCCAGAGCGTAACGAGAGTGCCTCTGTTTCGCTTGTTGCGGTATGCAAACCCGTTCACCGTTTCCTGACTGATAGCTGGCTTAACGTCCGACAGCAATTCAATTTGGTCGTCGAACAGTGAGAATACGTGCTGGGCGGCTTTGTAGGAGAGCTTGGGTCGTTTGATGGTCTTGTCGGGATTGGTTTGCAACAGGCCTTTGGTGTTTACGCCAACCATGTGGTCGCCGGCCGCGTAGTGAATGTCGGAGATGGTAAACAGGTTAGTGGCGATGCCCCGTCCGTGGTCGCCCAGCATCCGTCGCAGGTCCCATTTAGCTTGCGTTAGCTCGCTCCAGTCCTGATCGCGCATAGCACCGATGGTAATTTCTTTGGGGGTCGACGGTGCCCCATTTTCACCCTGCATAAACACAACGCCCGGTTTATAACTCCAGACGAGTTTACGCATCTCTTCAATCCTTGGATACGAGGTATCGGGGTTATGCGCGTAGCCGTGGTAGGTCATTACATCGACCAAATCGAGCGCATTTTCCTTTTTGAGTGTCTCGTAAAAGTCCTTTACAAAGTCAAGCCGGGTCACGCTGGCCATACCGAGCGCAATCAGTCGAGCGTTGGGTTGGATAGCTTTAACCAATCGGGCTGTGCGGATATAAAACTCGCCGATTTCTTTACCCGTGTGCGATGGGTTGAGGTCAGGCTCGTTCCAGATTTCCCATTCCGGCACCTGATTTTTGTAGCGCGTTACGATGGCACGCACCCAGTTGTCCCAGGCCGCCAGGGCTTCGGGTGAGGTTGGGATGTGGCCCGCCAGCTTGGCTTCGCCCCCACCCTCGTAAATCGGGTTGCCATACGACAGTTCGACCCACGGCGCCACCCTTCGTGAAGCCGCATCGGGAATAACCACGTCGAGCCATTTCCAATCGTATACCCCTTTCGTTTTTTCACACTTGCTCCAGCCACCCTGCAACCGAATCCGTTTGGCTCCCAGTGGTCCCAAATACGACTTGTATGATTGGTAATCGGTGTAATCGCGGTCGAGTGTTTCGCCCCCGATGCTCCAGGTGCTCGATTTGATGGATTTGGCATCACGCGTTTTAAGTTGCCCTACAACCTTCCAATCAGGTTGTGCCAGAATGAGTTGAGGTAACAGAAGGCTGACGGCAAGAAACAGACGACGAAGCATAATGGTGTTTTAAGGTAGGTTATCAGTACTCATTCATTAGTTGTTTGACAAAAAAGGCCGCCAGGATTCCCCGCGTCGGCGGCCCGACGGCCTTTCCATTCCAACCTATGATTAATCAGTTTACTCAAATACGTATTGGTATTTATGGACAATCAAGCTCTCGTTTAGAATTGAATCCGATACGTGTTCAGTTGACGAGGGCTAAAACTCGTTTTCAGACTGGTACTAATAGGCTTCAGCACCTGCTCATTGGTTTCAATATGCGTGGTTTGCCAGGCCCGGCGGATTGGCAATGCCCAATTCAGCGTGGGTGTGGCGGCCGTTTTGTTCAGATTCCAGAACCGGGCAATCAGACCGTTGTTGATACCTTCTTCGCTCGGTTTTAATCCCCAGATCAGCAAGCCCGGAGCATCAGTTTTCAGCAGCGAGAATGTCGTTTCAGGATAAGTACCAGCATTACCCGTTACGGCTCCGGCTACGAGCGGATTCTGGTGTTCGAGCGAGAATTTCATGGCGGCAAGTGCGTCGAATGCACCCGAGTGAGTCGTCAGGGCAAAGTGGTAGCGGAGGTCTTTTACCCCATTCTGATTGTAGATACCCAGCCGGAGCGTGTCTTTTTTGCCGGACCCGTAGGTATCTACCTGCCCGCCAGCCAGTGCGTTCAACTGGGCCGACGTTTCCCAAAGCGAATCGGGCCGGGCCGCCGTTGCAGTGCTTTGACCCAGCTTGAAGAAACTGCAATCCTGATTCGAGATCGTGACCCCGTAAGTTGGTTCGGCGACGTCGGCAAAGTGGTTGAAGGTCTGGTAATCAAGTCGGGCATTCTGGCTGGCATAGTGGCCGCCACGAGTCTCCTTTTTCGCGGTTAGAATCGCCCCCAACTCTTCGTGGTTAGTCGTTGGCTTATCGAGGTTCAGCGAAAACGACCAGGCTTTCACATCCCCAAAATTGGCTTGCAGGCTGTCTTCAATATCGATCCGGTTGTTCCGAAACAGCGTTACCCGTACCGTATGAGCAATGGGGTCGTTTGAAACCGCTTTGAACGTGACCGATACGGGTCCTTTATTCTCCACCATTAGCTCATTACCCGCGTTGGGATTCTTGGTACCAATGTCGTTCAGCAATCGCCCATTGGTTTGCTTCACCAACTGACGGTTCGCTTTCCGGTCATAGAGTTCGCTGATGACACCCGACTTTTTCAGCCGAATCCGGTAGTAGTCGTTCTGAATAAACTCACCCGCTACCTCGGCCGCATCGGGCCGACGAGTTGGCGCTCCCTGCTGAATTTCATAGACCTTGTAGCCGACGGATGGTACGTTTTCGGCCCAGATTCGCACGAACGGTTTACCCCCCTTCTGAATCGGCTGGCTGACAACCTCGCGCTTTGTTTGTACATCAATAACCCGAACGGGTTGCTGACCAGCATAGGCAAAATCGGCTACGTCGTTTCGCGACCAGTTCAGGGGATTGAACACGTAAAAACGGGACGCCAACGTACCTGTCTGGCTACCTTTGATCTGCTGCCCCATCGCCAGCACCGCCCGGGTATAGAGCGAATCTACGTACCCGACAATCCGGTGGTGCAGTTTGGTTTGCCAATCGGCCCGCTCGCGTTTCGATACGGGGCCATCAGCCGTCCAGTCATGCTCCCAATACAGGCCATAGGCTTCCCAGGCCAGATCGCGGGCCGTTTTCAGGTCGCGGGCAAAAGTGCTGTCTTTGAGCGATACCAGAGCCGCCAACCCCTCCGCCGACCGTAGTTTTTCGGTGGCCCGGCGAATATGGGCGGTGGTTTCGTTCATCGAGACGGGGTACAAATCCCACTCGTTGCCATAACTCACCGACTCAGTCGGGAGCTTCGGGTAGGTACGTTCAACGTCGGCAAAGAAGTCTTCTTCGTTCGAGACACGTACCCGGCGAGTAGCCGTCGAGTACCGTTGGGCTGCGGTGGTAAAGGCGGGCGACACATAGGTATCTAGATCATCCCAGCCGTAGCCAAACGCACCCGCTACATTGAACGGATAAACCGAACGGGTCGAAACGGTATCGCACATCGTGGTCAGGTCGGCTATCACCTTACCCATATCGCCCACAATATCCGTTGGCACTTTCTCGCGCCGGGCTTCGGCGTAGCCGCCCAGTGTCCGACCGTTATAGATGGGTCGATTGTACCATTTCATGATGACGGACCGGCCATCCTGACCCATGTAGCGGTAAAGTTGGTTTCGGCGGTGGGCCAGACTTTCGTGGGATATTTTGCTCGCGCAGCCACAAACGCCCCGCCAACTGTATTTGGCCCCCGACCCCGCCCAGAGCGAACTCAGGCCGAGTGGCAGCGTCTGGTTTTCCATGCACACCGCCATTCTGAACCGTAAATTCCACTGCCGTTCCAATTGCCCGGCGTAATACATGCCCCGCAGTACTGCTTCGGTGGGTTGGCCCCCATACGTACTGACCAACCCATTGAGCGGACTGCTGATGTGCCCCGACCGAATGCGACCAATGAGCCGTTCGAACTGGGCCGGACTACGAAACTTCTGGTACGTTTTGAGCCAGTAACTGCCATCGCAATTGAAACGGGCCTGAAAATCATCGGGTAACTGTTGGGTCGAATCAATCTGCCGGAGGTAATAGTCGAGCATACGGACAAACACCGTGTCGTACTGCGCTTCGTTACCCGTCCACATATAGTCGGTATGGTCGTCGTTGGCCAGATACAGTCGTTTTACCGGCTGCGCGTTCAGCGTAACCGCCAGCAGCAACAACAAGACAACTCCCAGTAAGATGACGCTCAGTCGTGACATGGCTAATGGCTTAATAGCCTGTATTTTGTGTCAGCTTTTTGTTCAGATCGATTTCGCGCAGTGGAATCGGGTACAGTTTCTGATGGCTCAACACCTTCAGCCCTTTGGCAGTCAGAACCGTCATATACCGATCGGTACGCAGCAGATCGAACCAGCGGTGATTTTCGAAGGCCAGTTCAACCCGGCGTTCGTCTTCGAGCGCCAGCCGCATTGTCGCCTGGGTGAGGCCCGTTTTGTCGGCAAGGCCCGCCCGTTTCCGAACCTGATTCAGGAACGGCAGTGCGTCGGCTGTTTTGCCCTGTTCGTTGAGTGCTTCGGCATACATCAGCAATACATCGGCGTAGCGTAGTATCGGGAAATCGACGTCGGAGTCAGCGTTAAGTGCCCCCTGTTGCCGGAACTTCACCACGTACGCATCGGCCACATCACGACCCTGCGCGTTTTTGTAGGTCGTTAGCAACGACGCATCCTTGCGCACGTCACCCGCTTCGTAGGCTTTAACCAGATCGGCCGTGGGGCGATTGAATCCGCCACCACCGCCACCGCCCGTACCAAGCAAAACAGTCCCGGCGTTGAACGGTGCCCAGTTCGACCACATATCGGAGCCCTGCCCGATTTGTCCCGACAGGTACTGCACCGCAAAAATCACTTCGCGGTTGGCCGCAAACGAGGTTGTGTTGGCAAACACACTGGCATACGACGGCATCAGGTCGTGCGCCTTCGAATCGACAACCTCTTTTAGTTTGGCAGCTGCATTATCGTACTGTTTCAGGGTCAGGTACACCTTACCCAACAATGATTTTGCCGCCCAGCGGGACGCCCGGCCAGCTTCGGCGTTGGCAATCGTAGCGGGTAATTTCTCTTCGGCTGCTTTCAGGTCGTTCACAATGAGTTCGTACACCTGAGCCGCCGGGCTGCGGGGCAGGTCGTTGGCCCCGTAGGGCGAGCTAACCTCCGACGTAAGCAATTGAACATCACCAAAGAACCGAACCAGGTTGAAGTAGAACATGGCCCGCATAAACTTGGCCTCGCCCTCAAACCGGTCTTTACTCGCCTGCGGAATCGTGGTGGCAGGCAGGCGGTCCAGAATGGCATTGGTCCGGGCAATGCCCAGGTAATGCCCCGTCCAGGCAGCCCCGACGGTAGCGTTGGAGATCGTAATCAGGTAGTCGTCGATCTCGAAGATCGGGAGGTTTACCGGCTGACGCGTAACGCCCAGATCGGTGTTGTCGGTGATGATTTCGGACATCGAAAACAGGGCACCGCTTCCCCCGCCGTATAAGCCGGGGTTTTTCAGGGTCGCATACACCCCCACCACGGCGTTGTTGAAATCAGCCGTTGTTTTGTAGAAATTAACTTCGCTTCGTTCAGTAACCGGCACCTGCTCCAGGAATGACTCCTCACAGGCCGTCGATAACAGCGCCAGCAGAACCAAAGATATATACTTGATTTTCATCGTCTTGTGAAGATAAAGTGGTGGGTTAAAAACCGAGATTGATACCAAACGTGATGGTACGGGCCTGTGGGTACGTGCCAAAGTCGAGGCCAGCCGCCCGAACATCGTCGCCCGATCCGCTCACCTCCGGATCGAAGCCGTTATAGTTGGTGAAGGTGAACAGGTTCGTCGCCGTGGCATACACCCGCGCAGAGCCCAGACGCAGCCGATTCACGACAGACGTGGGTATGTTATAGCCGAGCGAGACATTGCGAATCCGCAGGAACGACCCATCGAACAAGTAGGCACTGCTAAACACCGTGTTGTTGTTCCGGCTTCCGCGGATAGCGCGGCCATACACGCCGTTGCCCGGTTGTGTAGGCGATACGTAGCGGTTGTCAAAAGCCTCCTGAATCTGGTTCTGAACGCCGGAGGTGTTGATCGAGAAAGTAGAGTTGAAAATCTTTTGCCCCACCATACCGTTAGTCAGCACGTCGAGCGTGAAGCCTTTGTACGAGAAATTGTTGTTAAAGCCGAAAAAGAAGTCGGGATGGGGACTGCCGATCACCGTCCGGTCGTTATCGTCGATCCGGCCATCGTTATTGATGTCTTCCCACTTGAAATCGCCCGCTTTGGCGAAGGGTTGTTTACCGTAGGTCGTCGCTTCTTCGTTGGTCTGGAACACGCCAATCATCCGCCGACCAAAGAAGCTTCCGATTGGGTCACCCACCTGCGTCACGGCGTATACCTGCCGGCCCAGTGCCGACGAGAATATTTTTTCGGTTTCGGCGCTCATCGCCAGCACCTTGTTCCGGTTGAAAGTAATGTTGAAATTGGTGGTCCACTTAAACGCCTTCACTGTATTTCGGGTGGTGAGCGCCAGTTCGATACCCCGGTTCTGCACTTCGCCCAGGTTGACGAGCGCACTCGTCAGTCCGGTTGCCGATGGGGTCTGAATGCTAAAGAGCATGTCGGTATTGCGCTTGTCGTAATAGTCGGCCGTGACGGCAACCCGGCTGTTGAGCAGACTAAAGTCAATGCCCAGGTCAAGCTGCTTCATCGATTCCCAACCCAGCAAACTGTTGGTGAACGACGACCGGCCGAGACCGGGGGCCAGCGCATTGCCCAGCACATAGTTGGCATCGCGCAGTTGGCCAATGGCCCGATAATCGCCAATAGCATTGTTACCGGTCAGGCCGTAGCTGGCGCGTAGCTTCAGGTCCGATACGAAGGTCAGCCCCTTCATAAAGTTTTCTTCCGATACCCGCCAGCCCACGGATGCCGAGGGGAACGTGCCCCAGCGGTTGTCGGCTCCAAACCGGGATGACCCATCGCGCCGAACAGTAGCTGTAAACAGGTATTTGTCGTTCAGCGAGTAGTTGACCCTGGCCAGATACGACAGCATCGTATGAACCGTTGTGCCCTCGCTACCCGCATTGACCGTACCCCCGTTGATATTGTCGATCAGGTTGTCGGGAAAGCGGGTGGCCTGCGCCTGAATGCTATTGGCGTAGGCATTCTGGGCGGTGAAACCAACCACGGCATCAACGGCGTGGCGACCCACCTGCTTTTTGTAGCTAAAGGTGTTCTCTGTGAGCCAGTTGGTGGCTTCGCTGTTGGTGGCGGTGGCGTTGGTCAGCACCGATACCGGGTTGTACGTGTTGGGATCGAACCGGCGGTTTTTCGAGTAGTTCAGGTCGGCCCCTACCGTCGACCTGAACTTCAAGCCGTTCAGGATTTCGTATTCGGCGTAGGCATTCCCAAACAGGCGGAACTGGGTGCCGTTGATCTGTAATTCATTCGCCAACTGCACCGGATGCGGATACGCAATGTCGCCTTCGGTGGGTTGGTAGGTGATGGTGTAATTGCCGTTGGCGTCATAAACAGGCACATACGGAGGCAATGACAAAGCCGCCTGCACCACCGCCCCGCCCGAGTGGCCAATGGCACTGACATCGTCGATTTTAGTGAAACTTGGCAGCATCGTTACACCCACCGTGAGTTTATCCGACAGTTTGCCATCCAGATTAAGCCGAAAACTGTAGCGCTCCAGACCGGAACTGATGATGATGCCTTTCTGGCTGAAATAACCGCCCGACAAGGCATACCGCAGCTTGTCGGTACCGCCCGATGCCGACACCTGGTAGTTTTGAATCGGGGCCGTGCGGAAAATAACGTCCTGCCAGTCCGTATCGGGAAGCTTAGACAGGTCGCCCTGGAGGATACTCGGAATCTGGTACGAATTGGGGCGAACAGAATTCGGGTCCGTTACCTTTCCCGTAGCCACGTTATCCAGATAGCCGTTGTTACGCCCTTCGGTGACGAACTGGGCAAAATCGCGGGTATTCAATAAATCCAGTTTTTTGGCTACCTGCTGAAAACCCGTGTACGCGTCCACTTCGATGCGTGCTTTACCCGCCTTTCCGCGCTTGGTTGTGATCATGATAACCCCGTTAGAGCCGCGCGATCCATAGATAGCCGTTGATGAGGCATCTTTCAGCACGTCGATACTCTCGATATCGTTGGGGTTGATGGTGTTAAGCGGGTTGCCAATGCCTGAGTTGGTCACCGGGTATCCGTCAATCACAAAGAGCGGTTCGTTTCCGCCTGAAATTGAGCCGATACCCCGAATCAGAATGTTGGTGTTGCCGCCGGGCGCACCGTTGCTCTGCGAAATCTGCAAGCCCGCTACCTGCCCCTGCAATGCCTGATCGACGCCCGAGACGGGTAACTTCTGAATATCTTTTGAACTCACCGAAGCAATGGCGCCCGTCAGATCTTTCTTTTCCTGGGTACCGTAGCCAACCACCACAACCTCGCCCAGCGTTTTATCGCCGGGTGTCAACTGGACATCAATCGTCGACCGGTTGGCAACGACTACTTCCTGGCTAAGGTACCCCACGTAGGATACAACCAGTACGGCATTACCGGCAGGCACCGATAGCCGGTAGATCCCCTCCGCGTTGGTTGTTGTACCGTTGGAGGAGCCTTTGAGCAATAGCGTCACGCCGGGTAATGACTGGCCGGTTTCATCGGTAACACGGCCGGTGACGGTCAGGGTAGTTTGGGCATGAGCTGTCAGAAAAACAGCCAGCCCCAGCATCAGCAGCAGCCAGGTTCTCTTTCGAATGCGGGAAGTAAAGTCAGAGTTCATAATGATTATTATTTGACAATAGTAAATAACAATTCTATAATGCAATACTATATCTTTTATCAATATCGAGCAATTATTTTCACTTATTTTTTATAAATCATAATTATTCCATGTTTTCAGGTATAAGTATTATTATAATTTTATCTCATTTTTCTTAATTACATTAGCTCATTTGCTACAAATAATCCAATTTCAACGAAATGCTCACGCTAGGCTGGGCGTCCAGCTTACCAGTCGTGTTATTTCGTATTTATCTGTTATACTTGCGTCTTACTACAACAATGATACACTATGAGTGTCGCTTCTCTTTTTGACCTAACGGGTAAGGTGGCCCTGGTAACGGGCTGCAAACGGGGTATTGGCCGAGCAATTGCCATAGGGCTGGCGGAGGCTGGGGCCGATATTATTGGCGTCTCTGCGTCACTCGAGACAAGCGGGAGTGAGGTAGAGCAGGCTATCAAAGCGCTGGGCCGGGAGTTCACCGGGTACCAATGTGATTTTAGTCAGCGGACATCGCTATATGCGTTCATTGACCAGATCCAGCGTGCGTTTCCCGTCATCGATATTCTGGTTAACAATGCCGGTACCATTCTGCGCAAGCCGGCCGCCGAGCACCCCGACGAGTATTGGGATACGGTCATTGAAACGAACCTGAATGCGCAGTTTGTGCTGAGCCGCGAACTGGGAAAAGGCATGCTCGAACGTGGCCAGGGTAAAATAATATTCACGGCTTCGCTACTGACGTTTCAGGGCGGCATCAACGTGCCGGGCTATGCAGCCAGCAAAGGTGCCGTGGGGAGTCTGGTGAAGGCGCTGGCTAATGAATGGGCAGGCAAAGGGGTAAACGTCAACGCCATTGCACCGGGTTACATTGCTACTGACAATACCGAAGCCCTGCGGGCCGACCCCGACCGCAGCCAAAGTATTTTATCCCGGATTCCGGCTGGGCGCTGGGGTGAGTCGGACGACTTTAAAGGGCCGGCTGTCTTTCTGGCATCCGCGGCCGCTGATTACGTTCATGGCACCATTTTGACAGTAGATGGTGGCTGGATGGGGCGTTAACTCCTTTCCATCCGAAAACGAAGCGAATCTGTCAGCCGTTACTTATCCGATTTTGCTTACATTCCGTTATGGTACTAGTCATTATTAAAGCGCTGGATGTGCTGGAGTACGTAGCCCGTGACCAAACCCGGCCGTCTACGCTTACCGAGATAGCCGAAGGGTTGCAGCTCAACCCGGCCACCTGTGCCAACATCCTGCAGACGCTGGTCTCCAAAAATTACCTCGAACATGTAGGGCGTAAAAAAGGCTACCGACTGGGTCCGATGGCTTTCAGCCTGACCAACAACGCCAACTACGAGCAGCAGTTGGTGTCGGCGTCGAAAGAGGTTATGGAAGCGCTGACGCTCGAGTTGAACGAAACCTCTATTCTGGGCGTCATTCGCAACAACAAGCGGTTCATTCTGCACCTGGTCAATAGTGATCAGGATTTGCAGGTTCGCAGCCGAACCGAACGAAACGTGTATGAAACGGCCAGTGGTCGGCTTTTGGTCGCCTTCATGCCCCCCCGTGAACTGGAAAGTCTGGTTAATCAAATTGGTTTACCGGCATCGGATGTCTGGGAAGAGGCCACTACGGCCGAGGGCCTGGCTTCCAGCCTGGCCAGTATCCGGCGTGATGAGCTGGCTGTTACCATTTCCAAAACGCATATCATCGGGCTGGCTGTCCCCATTCGTCGGGGCGACCTGGTCATCGCCAGTCTAAGTGTTTTTCTGCCTCAAGTGCGCTGCAACGCCCGCCGTCGGAAAGAGATAGAACAGGCCCTGCACCGGGCGGGTCGGGCAATCAGCCAGCAGCTGAATTAACCCTTACAGGGACTGGCTGAATAATACTTGTTAGCAATCTGAATAGCCCCTGCAGGGGGAGTTTGGGGAAGGTATCTGCTGACGTTAATCGGCTCGAATGGGCTGACTTTTCTACCCCCCAGGTCCGCGACGGCGGCCCGGCCTAAGAGGTTGTTTGGGGAAGGAATTGATGTGAATCCTACTAGCCCGAATCGCTACCTTTTTACCCCCAGCCCCCTAAAGGGGGAGTTAGCTCCGCCGAATGAGCTCCCCCTTTAGGGGGCTGGGGGGTAAAAAGGTAGCCCATCGAGCCGACTAAAGTCAGCAGATACCTTCCCCAAACAACCTCTGAAGAGTGCAGCCGGGCTTTTATTACTTTTTGAAGGCCTGGGTTATCTCTCGTAAATCTACGTCCATCAATTTGTCGATCTGTTCAAAAGCAGTGCCTACGCCCGTTACCGTTGCTTTTTCTATGTCTTCGGCCTGTAACTCCAGCGATGAGTTTCTGTCAGTAGTACTTAATGAATAGCGAAGTTTATCGGCCAGGGGCTCCATGTTGCGGTAAATATGGCCCCAAAGAGTCAGCTCGATCAAATCGAACTGTGGTTGTATAATATCGCTTAGGTCAAATGGCGATTGTAACTTTTCGGCTGGGTTAAACTTGTCAAAATAGGTATACAGCCGGGGCCGGAATATAGGGATTTGGGAGAGGATAAAGTCAATGGTCCAGCAGCGTCCAAAGCGTGCCCAAAGGGCTTGCCGCACCACGATGCCCACCTCAAGCAGGGGCGTATTGCGGTTAATTTCCCGCAATCCGGTGTATTCAAAATGCAGGAGTAACAACTCCCAATAGCAATAACGACCTACGTTAGGAGGGGCTATCCAGAGGGCTACGTTGATAAAATAGCGGCTTATTTTTTCCCAGTTTGTTTTATTGACCGCATTCTCCAACCCAATCAGATTCATATTGAACCAGTGGTGCCAGGTGGAATCGACGACAACACGGCCCACGGTGCTGCCATTGCTACGGCCGTCATACACACTGATCATGGGGAAGTGAGCAGCGTTCACTGGCCCTTTCTGGTGGTTCAACTTGGCTTCAATAGTTCCGTAGGCGATAATCTGCGGCCTGGGTTGTACGCCACCTGCATCCGGGTATTCCTTCTCCGGCCCAAACCCCACCGTAGCCGCATAGTCAATGGTGGCGGGGTCCTCGCAACGACCCTCGTGCGGGTGATCAGGCATTACATTGATGGGGCCATGGGTGGGGTGGCAAAGTATCCGATGGGGGTATTTGTACCGGAAAAATCCCTGCCGAATAATGCGTTGGGGCACCCATTGAATGGTCTGGGGCAGGTTATCGCTTTCATTGGCGTTGGCAATCACATCAACGCCGGTATCTTCATCGGGGGTGGCGGGCCGGTTGGTATCCAGTCTGGATGGCCCGTTAATTGGCGGTACACCATCGGCGTTGGTCCATTTGCGCATGCTGCCCACCCGGGGTATCCGATGGCACATGCTGGCACCAAGGTAGTCGTGATCGCCGGTAGCAAATACGCCCCCTCCCTGGTTCATCCAGTCGGTCAATACCCGTAACTCGGCGTCGGTACTATGCCAGGGGTGACTGGTGATGTTTGTGTCTGGCCCGGCAGCATTGTCTGGCGCGAAGCCAAACAGGAATACTTCGTGGTAGCGGTTCAGCACCGGATTGCCACCGGAGGTGGAGTCGAAACGAAAGTCGATGTATCTGGGCTCAAACGGGCCGGGTGAGGCTACTTCCGTGAACACAATATCGGCCGGGTTTATGACCGTTGGCCGTTGGGCAATGTCTACCTTAAAAACGGTACAACCCACCGTCGTTTCCCGCAACAGCTTGATAAAACGACCAACGCCAAAACCATCATTTTCACCAATGCGAACCGAGGTGTCAACGACGATCAGTACGCTAATTCGACGGCGTGTCCATTTCACTAAATCTTTGTAGTGATCAAACGACCGGTAAGCGCCCTCCACCTTGATAGGTGAAGTACCTTCTTTAAAGATTGAAAAGGTGTTTGCCATGATAAGTTGGTTTTAGGTGCGTCAATATTGACACCTAAAGTTTCAAGGCATACAGGGCATCTGAAAGAGTATAAGTACCTGTTTTTGTGTACGGTAACAGGCCTGGGGTTTTACCTGCTATTTCCGGATCAGCTGGTCAATTTACAGGGGATAAGACACCCTAGCCTTCCATAGTATCCATTTGGGAGTTTTACTGATAGACAGCCAGGAAGCTCTCGCTGGGCTTCGGATCTGAACGAACCCAGTCAAATACCGTTACGGGTAGACGCCCGCAGCCAGGGGAGGCATAAGAGCTATCCTCGTGGGTACGGGTAATGGTCTTTAGAATGAGTGGCCGCAACGGCTTATTTACCCAGATGCATGTGCCTGGATAGGGGTCCGGGACAATTGGCCCTGCTGGATTGACCCACCGCTATCGTTGACCGGCCGTCTGACGAGTAATCCGTATGGTGTGCTCAGTCAACCACACCATACGGATCTGCCTAATCGTTCGTGCTTAGGACGTGGCAGAATCGCCAACCGTCGTAAAACCGGTGGCTACGGTAACGGCTTTCCAGTTTTCCAGATCATGCTGCAAGGCCTGTATTTTCCCATACGCCATATCGTAAGCGTCCTGACCGAGCAGCAAATGCAGGGGCGGGTTGGGCGCGTTAGCCACCTGGATTATCGCGGCTACCGCTTTTACCGGATCACCGGGCTGATTGCCTCTGATTTGTTCCCGATGCATAGCTTCTGACTCCCGCACCAGGGCGTAATCGGACAACTGCCCCTGCGCGACCCGCATCGAGCCTGACGACAGGAACTCGGTCCGAAAATAACCGGGCTCAACGATTGTTACCTTCACCCCAAAGGGGGCTACCTCGGCAGCCAGCGATTCCGATAAGCCCTCGACGGCAAATTTGGTGGCGCAATAAATACCCCAGCCAGGAAAGCTACCCGTAATGCCGGCAATCGAAGAAATATTAATGACATGACCGGACTGCTGTTTCCGTAAGTAAGGCATAACCTGCCGGATGACATTCAACATCCCGAATACATTGACCTCGAAATTGGCCCGGGCTTCTTCATTCGTCAATTCTTCCAGACTACCCAGCTGGCCATAACCCGCATTGTTGACGACTACATCAACACGGCCAAACTGGCTGACGGTGGCGTTGAGGGCCTCTCTAACACTGGCCTCGTTTTCCAGATCCACAGCCAGTGGCAGAAAATCAGCCGACTGGCGACCAACGGCCTGGCGCAGTCCATCGATAGTGCGGGAGGTT
This sequence comes from Spirosoma sordidisoli, assembly GCF_004138325.1. Lineage (GTDB taxonomy): Bacteria > Bacteroidota > Bacteroidia > Cytophagales > Spirosomataceae > Spirosoma > Spirosoma sordidisoli. The sequence continues at coordinate 489,024 of NZ_SBLB01000001.1, forward strand.
GCTGCCACCGCATGGCCGGCCTCCAGCAATTGATTGACCAAACCCAGACCGAATCCTTTAGAGGCCCCCGTGATAAACCATACTTTTTGTTCTCCATGTTGCTTGCGTGTTTATTGGCAGCAAAGGTCGGGGAGCAGGGTCTATCCCGGCTTTCGCCAATCAAACCAATGCTTACCAAATTCAAACAGTTCGAAAGGCAGATGGGGTCAGTCGGGTATGCTTTTTAAAGAAGTAGGTAAAATGAGCTGGTTCGTCGAAGCCCAGGCAGTAGCTGATTTCAGCAATGTTCCAGTCGGTATGTTTCAGCAAGGCGGTGGCTTCGCTGATAAGCCGATCGGCGATGTGAGCCGTCGTTGTCCGGCCGGTGGTATCACGGATGGATCGGTTCAGGTGGTTGACATGCACCGACAACTGCCGGGCAAAATCACTGGCCGACCGTAGCCGGAACCGCTGCCCCGGCAACTCGATGGGAAACTGACGTTCGAGCAACTCGATAAAGGCAGCCGTGGTGCGGGACTTAGCATCCGGGTGCTGATAAAGGCTGTCGGAGGGCTGGAATTTCAGGGCTGTATGAATCAATTCGGAGAGGTAGCTGTGAATCAGATCATATTTGTAGATATAGTCTGAGTTGACTTCAGCTAGCATTTTCTCAAAAAGCCCGCTTATCAGGTCATCCTGGGCGGCTTCGAGCGGGTAAGCCGGTTTACCCCCAATCCGGAACATGGGTAACTCCTGCAGGTTACTGCGCATGCGCTCAGCCATGAAGGCCTCCCGAAAGATGCAGAAGAACCCGGTTTGCCTGTCGGAAAGAGGCTCCCAGTTATAGGGCACCTGCGGATTAAAAAACAGCAGGGTCGACCCATTAACCCGGATACTTTTGTCGGCGTAATGATAGAGGTTGTCTCCCCGGATCAGGGAAACTTTGTAGTAATCACGGCGGCTGTACTGAACAGGAACGGTCCCCTGACCGATGCAGTCCTCTAAGCGGAACACATTGATATGCGTGGCGTCATGGTGCAGACCAGCCGGTTGCTGGTTAAATTTCAGTCGGTAAAAATCGGCTATTGTTTCTGTTGGCCCCATGGAACAAACTTACACAATACAACCAAGCAATGGTCATTTGACGACGTTATAACCAGCTATACTATAAATCGCCACCAGGCAAGCTACCAGTCATCGGAGGGAAACTGTCAAATGCTTACGAACGCGGTTTGGCACCGTTTACCAGGAGTTATGATACAAGATGACGGGACCGTGACGCACACAAGCCTGATACTGGGTACGTTGACATCTATCCTTCTACCAACTAAGCGGTGAGCCGCCCAGTCGTCCCTGCCGGTCGGCACCTTCGTTGCTCTGCTGGTACCTGCCCGCCAGAAAGCCAGCGGACTCCAGGGCAACAGACTCAGTCCGCATTTGCGACCGGCAGGAGTGTGCCCCTGCTCCACCAGCGAGTACTCCATCTGCAATGGGGCCGGGTATCTGATGAACGGCGGCTAAGATTGCAGCTTGGGCCGTGTAGCAGGCGGGCATGTCTGAAAAACTGATATACCGAATCTTACCCGCCTGCACCAGAGCGCCCAGCGTGTGCAACACCTCCTCCACGGGTATCACCATATCCCAGACGTGCAGCCAGTAAAGGTCCACGTAGTCGGTCTTCAGCCGACGCAGGAAGTTTTCGAGGGCGTGGTGAATATGCTTGCGGCCGTTGCTCCCCGCGCGCGGGATGCGCGGGGGCGTGTTGAAGCCAAATTTGGTCGCGCAACCCGCCATCAGCTATGCACTGGCCGACGAGTTCTTCTCTGCGCCCACCAGAATCGGCGTTGGCGGTGTCGATCAAGTTACCCCCGGCATCGACGTACTCATTAAAGATCAGTTGGCGGGTGTCGTCAGGCGAGTTCCAGGCCGTGTTGCCAAAGGCCATGATGTCCAGTCTCCACCAGGCCGGAGCGACCCAGTATACGATTATCAGCCAGTGTCATTAATAGCTGTTGCTGGAGCGAAGTCGCTATTGCGCCGAGAAACGGAAGGCCACCGGGCTGAGGCCCGTCTTGCTTTTGAACAGGCGGCTGAAATACTGTGGGTATTCGAAGCCAAGCTGAAAAGCCGTCTCGTTGACCGACAGAGACGTTGTCAGCAGGAGCCGTTTGGCTTTTTCGATCAGGGCCTGGTGAATGTGCTGCTGGGTGTTCTGACCAGTCAGTACGCGCAGCAGATCACTCAGGTAGGCGGGGGACACGTTCAGCTGATCGGCGAAAAACTGAACCGTTGGCAAAGGCTGGTCAGTTTCCTGCGCGAAATAGTCCTTCAGCGCCGTCTCGAACCGGCTCAATACCGATCCTTCGTCACGGTCGTGTTCGACCGAACGCCGGGTAACAAACTGACGGGTGTAAAAACGGTCGGCGTAGGTTAACAGCAACTCGACCTGGCCTACCAATACGTCCTGACTGAACGCGTCGATCGGCCGGTCGCACTCCGCCCGCAGGTTATCGAGCAATCGGCCAAGCTGAACTTCTTCCTGTTCCGACAGGTGGAGCGCTTCATGCACGGCGTAGGCGAAAAAGCCATAGCTGCCGATTCGTTTGCCTACCGGGTATTTCCGCAGCAGGTCCGGGTGAAAGACCAGCATCCAGCCCGTCACCTGGGTGGTATCTAGTGACGGATCGACAGCGAATACCTGGCCGGGCGCTGAAAAACCCATGACTCCCTCGCTGAAATCGTAGGGGCGATGGCCGTAGTACAGCAATCCATTCAGGTTTCGTTTTAAAAATACCGTGTAGAGTTGGAGGGCGACTGGTTTGTGTATACCCTTGCCGCCACGGGCCACCGCCTGTTGATTAGCCGCTCCCAGATCAATCAGGGTGAGCAAGGGATGCGCGGGGGCGGGCAGGTCGTAGAACCGGGTATACTCGGTAACGGTCTGTAGCGTCTGGATGTCGGTGGTCGTGTGTTTCATCGATACGATAAACCATTGGCTGTAATCCGTTTCAGGTTGTTGATTCGCCTGGATGGGCAATCCAACAACCCGAAACGGAGTTTGGTTAGCTAAAAACCGGATAAGCGGAGCCCGCTACGCTGCCCACTGGCAGAATTGCATCGAGTTCGGCGAGTTCCGAAGGGCTCAACGTGATAGCAGCAGCGGCCACATTGGCTTCCAGGTACGTTCGTCGCTTCGTTCCAGGTATAGCCACTACGTGTTGAGCGAGTACCCAGGCCAGGGCCAGTTGCGAAGCGGAAACGCCTTTCGTTACAGCCATTGATTCCAGCTTCTTAACTAACTCCAGGTTCTTATAAAAGTTGTCGCCCTGGTAGCGGGGAAACATCCGGCGTGAATCAGTTGGCTCAAAATCGGCCGGCGATTTGATCGCACCCGACAGAAACCCTCGTCCCAGGGGCGAGTAGCCCACAAAGCCGATACCCAGTTCCCGCGTTGTTTCCAGCACCCCCGTTATTTCTACGCCCCGATCAAACAGCGAATACTCACTCTCAATGGCCGTGATGGGATGCACGGCATGCGCCCGTCTGATGATGTCCGAAGGCACTTCCGACAGACCCAGATACCGGATTTTTCCTTCCTGAACCAGGTCAGCCATGGCCCCTACGGTCTCTTCAATGGGCGTGTTGGGGTCCAGCCGGTGCAGGTAATATAGATCAATGTAATCCGTTTTGAGGTTCTTCAATGATCGCTCAATTGACTTCCGGGCATACGCCGGCTGGCCATTAAAGGCGTAGGTAATGGTGCCGGCATCGTCGACCTCGAAACCGAATTTGGTCGCGATCGTAACCTGGTCGCGTTTTCCCGCCAGGGCTTTACCCACTAGCTGTTCGTTGGTGAAGGGGCCGTATACGTCTGCCGTATCGAGCATGGTTACTCCGAGTTCAAGCGCCCGGTGAATCGTGGCAATACTTTCGCGTTCGTCGGGCGTACCGTATATCGTGCCGCCGGGAAAATCGCTCATGCCCATACAGCCCAATCCTTGTACGGAGACCTGTAAACCCTGACTGCCTAGCGGTATTGTTTTCAATATGCTCATATCGTCTTGTGGTTTGAACCATTAATTACGATACAAAGGTCAGCCCAGTGCCCGCCCCGTCAGCTAAACGAAACGCGGTTTATGCAATACAAAACGCGGTATTGATCATGAATACAGGCAGACAGACGAAGCTAACTCGCTTAGACATAGAACGCTCGTAAGGGCTTAATAACGCGGTCATATTGATGGAGACAGCAATAGTTTTCACCTCCTGTTTGTATGGCGAAGCTGGCGCCATAGAACAGAAAAGCGGTGCCAGTCTGTACTGACACCGCTCTATTGACTACGAGCCGCTTTGGCCATTTTAGTGGCTACTCACCCAATTGCCCTCCAAACTCCGGAATGACTCATGTTCTCATTGTCAACCAGTTTGCTTATTCCCACTCAATGGTGGCCGGGGGTTTGGACGAGATGTCATACACGACCCGGTTTACGCCTTTGACCCGATTGATGATCTCGTTCGAAATATCGGCCAGGAACTCGTACGGCAGGTGGGCCCAGTCGGCGGTCATGCCATCGACGCTCGTTACGGCACGCAGCGCCACGACTCGTTCGTAGGTACGCTCATCACCCATAACGCCCACCGACTGTACTGGTAGCAGCATAGCGCCTGCCTGCCAGACTTTGTCATACAGGCCCTCCCGCTTGAGTCCGTTGATGAACAGAGCGTCGACCTCCTGCAGAATCTGCACTTTTTCGGGCGTAATATCTCCCAGAATACGGATCGCCAGTCCCGGCCCCGGGAACGGGTGGCGGCCCAGGATGGCATCGGGCAAACCCAGGGTGCGGCCTACGGCTCTTACTTCGTCTTTAAAAAGGGTGTTGAGCGGCTCAACCACTTTCAGTTTCATGAAGTCGGGCAGACCACCAACGTTATGGTGCGACTTGATGGTAGCCGATGGTCCTTTGACCGAAACCGACTCGATCACATCGGGATAGATGGTTCCCTGTCCCAGCCACGAAACGCCTTCGATCAGATGGGCTTCGTGGTCAAACACATCGATAAAGGTTTTTCCGATGGCTTTACGCTTGGCCTCGGGATCGGTCAGGCCGGCCAGGGCTGTATAAAAGCGGTCTTTGGCATCGACGCCTTTCACGTTCAGGCCAAGCGTTTTGTACGACTCCAATACCCCGGCAAACTCGTCTTTGCGCAACACGCCGTTGTCGACGAAGATACAGTACAGGTTTTTGCCGATAGCCCGGTGAATGAGCACTGCCGCCACCGACGAATCGACTCCGCCCGACAAACCCAGTACGACTTTGTCGTCGCCCAGTTTCTCGGTCAGCTGAGCAATGGTCGTTTCGGCAAACGACTCGGCGGTCCAGTTCTGCGAACAGCCGCAGATGTCGACAACGAAATTGTGGAGCAGCGTTTTACCCTGCAGCGAGTGGGTCACTTCAGGGTGAAACTGAATGCCGTACGTCGGTTCGCCTTCGACCTCGAAAGCCGCCACCCGCACCGTATCCGTTGAGGCAATGACCCGGAACGAATCGGGCACATTGGTGATCGTATCGGCATGCGACATCCAGACCTGCGAGTGCTGGTCGATGCCGCGCATCAGCGGACTGTCGGTATTGACGGTGCCCAGTTTGGCCCGCCCGTATTCGCGGATGGCCGACGCCTGTACTTCGCCCCCGCTGGTGTGTGCCAGCAGCTGTGCGCCATAACAAACGCCCAGAACGGGCAGCTTATGGCGAAAAGCAGCCAGATGCACATCAGGCGAGTCGGCATCGCGCACAGACGACGGACTACCCGACAGGATGACGCCTTTTACATCCGGGCTGATGGTTGGAATGTTGTTGTAAGGATGGATTTCGCAGTAAACGTTCAGTTCGCGGACCCGGCGGGCGATGAGTTGGGTGTATTGCGAACCGAAATCCAGAATCAGAATCTGTTCGGTGGCCATGGATTGGTCTCTAAAGCACAAAGGTAGGGCATTTTTCAATACGCTGACCTAAAAACCAGGAATCCCCCCTGTACCACCTGTCTGAACGGGTCACTAGCGAACCACAATCAGTCGGGAGCGCAGCCCGCCACCCCTATATTGAGCGGTAATCAGGTAAGGCCCTACCGGTAAGGCCGCCACCGAAAACGGCATCGACGACGCGCCGGCCGGCACCCGTTCTGAGCGCGACAGCACGACCCGGCCCGACTCATTCGTGACCAGCAGCGAAACCGTATCGCCCGACCAGTCGGGCGGCAGCTTGAGCCGAACCTGGTCGCTGGCGGGGTTCGGAATCAGCACGGCAGTCTGAACGAAGGTGGTATCAACCGCGGTCCGGCTTACCGGCAACTCCTGCTTTATGGACAGAATAAGCTGGAGCGACGCCGTAACTACGGGCGAGGAGGCCGACTCGGCCTCCTGATTCACGGCCCGTATCCGATACTGGTAGATGGCGCCGATGCGCATAGGCCTGAGTGGTGAGGTCTGCCGCAGATCGAGGTAACTGGTAGCCGAACCGGGCAGCGTAGCCAGCAGCTGAAACCGCCCGCTGGTATCGGCCCGCTCCAGCACCCATTGGGTAATAGCGGCCGAGGGCGATTTCCAGGCCAGCCGGATCGCCATCGTATCGATCGGAACGGCCTGCAGCGCCTGAGCACCGGGCAGCTGAGCCGCAATGGGCACCTGGAAAAAGGTCAGCGCCCGCATACCCCGCTGGTTTCGGATGGTAGGGCCAACGTAATACCCGACTTCCAGATCCCGGTATGACGACGGCAGATACGTCAGATTTTTGGCGTTGACGGACTTGGTCAGTTTCAGCACGAGCCGGTTGCCCTGTTCCGACACGGACTGTACAACGTTCGACTCACCGGATGGGTAATCGGTATACACGAAATTACGCAGGCTCTGGGTGTAGCGCGCGCCGTTTATCGTATTGACAATGATGGTGTCGGCGGGCCAGCGCATCACCTGCCCCGGTTCAAACTCCAGGGTGATCTCATTCTGCTCGGGGGTGCTGTAAAACACCTTGCGCACATTGGGCGAGGCTATGTTGCTGGTGTCGGTTGCGCCGTACAGGTCGCGGGCCACCAGCCGGTACAGTTCCGTACCGAACTGCCGGTAACCGGCCTCGCCATAGTGAATGCCATCGTACCCGGGCAGGCCGACGGTTGCGATGGGTTCGTTATCGCCAAATATGGCTTTCGACCGGCGCTGGTAATCGCGCAGGGCACCGGCCTGTATCTTGTTTTCGGTCAGCAGGTTCAGCTGCCCGTGGTACACTTTGGTCAGGCCGGGGTAGTCGCGCTTCCAGTTGGCATACAGTTGCGGAAACAACCGGCTGTAGGTGTCCGGATCGCCAACGGCTTCGGCTTCGCCCTGCCGCCAGATCATGGCCCGAACCTGACCGGCCACGCCCGCTTTGGTAGCCCGGTACAGCAACCGGCCGTAGAGCGTATTCAGATTGGTGGGCTGGGTCGCATCCCGAATCACGTGGCTGTTGATGGAGGTAGAGCCCGCAGCGCCGTTGATGACAGCGGTTGGGATACCCTGCTGCTGCGCGATCAGGCGCTGAAGTTCAATACCCCACAGCGCGTTATTGCCTTCCGTCGTATTCGACAGGCTCCAGGCTGTATCGGCCGGGTTGTAGGGCACATCGCCCCGATTGACGCCAAACGTCCGGCAGAACTCACTCCGGTAGGCGTTGTTATCGAACCGGCCCACCGCATTCGACTGGCCCATGACCAGATACACATCGCCACAGACGATGCTGTCACGAACAGCAACCCGCACCGAATCACCGGCCGACGGATGCACGAACAGCGAAAACCGGTACTCGCTCAGCTCCGCTTTGATGATGGGCCTGAAGGCAAACCGCCCCGTTAGCGAGTCGACAGCAACCCGGTTATGCTGATACAGGGTCTGGTTTCGATGAACAACCAGAGAAACGGCTCTGGCGCTCCCGATCGGGATACGGCCACTGATGGTTACGGCACACTGGCTGGACTGATCGCGGGGGTAGAGTTGAAGTGGTGTGGGCCATTGGTCCAGGACAACAGACTGTGCCTGAACCATGACAGGGAAGAATCCCAGAAAGAAAGCGACAATACGTAAGGACTTCACAAGACGACGGTAAGTAAAACGCAAATCTACTTAGATGTCTGTACACATAATAGACTGCTGCCAACTATTTTAACCTAACCGATTCAGCAAGTTACATGACGTATATACGTGAGAGTCTGTTGATTCGATTGACGGCTCAGCTGTATTTAAGGGTAAAGCAGATATTTTTTCCTGGTCAACTTATAAGCGTTAAGAGATGGCTGCCAGCTCTTCCGAATCTGGCTTTCCGGGACACTCGTTTGCAGTTGCAGCCGCAGCTGATCCGTACCCGCCAGCTTATCGATGTAGTTCGTGGCCAGAAAGAAGCTGGTTTTGTCCGTAGCGCGTTTGTAGAAGTCGATGAGGTACGTTAGCACCAGGCTCTGGCGCGACACCGGTACGGTCGACAGATCGAGGCCGTAGCAGAGTTTACCTTCCTGGGGTGGGTTCATGGCACCGGGCTTATCGACGGGGGTAAACGTATACGGGCCGTATTTGGTAAGGGGCGAGCCAATCACCTGAAACTGCTTATCGGTGCCCCGGCCAATGCTCACCACCGTTCCTTCGAAGAAACAAAGCGACGGATAGAGCAGCACCGACTGCTGGTTAGGCAGGTTGGGCGACGGCGGTATGGGCAGCACGTAGGGCGTTTTGTGGGTGTAGTTTTTTACGGGAATAACCGTCAGCGGAGCGATCCGGCCGGGCCCGAGCCAGCCTTCGCCGTTGATCATACGCGCCAGTTCGCCGATGGTCAGTCCATGAACGACCGGAATAGGGTGCATACCGACAAACGACTTAAACTTGGGGTCAAGTACAGGGCCATCGATGTAATGCCCGTTCGGATTGGGACGGTCCAGCACGATCATGGGCTTACGGGTTTCGGCGCAGGCTTCCATCACGTAATGCATGGTGCTGATGTACGTATAGAAACGGGTACCGACATCCTGGATATCGAACAGGATTACGTCCAGCGAATCCATTTGCTCGGGCGTTGGCTTGCGGTTCTTGCCGTAGAGCGAGGTGATGTAAATCCCCGTACGCGAATCGCGCCCACTGCTGATTTCTTCACCATCGGTAGCCTGCCCGCGAAAGCCATGTTCCGGCGCAAAAATGGTTTTTATGCTGATGCCCCGCGCCAGGAGCGTATCGACCAGATGGGTACGCCCAATCGTTGAGGTATGGTTAACGACCAGCCCCACCCGTTTTCCCTGCAGGGCGGGCAGGTACAGCGGCAGTTGTGAGGCTCCGGTAACGGGTTGGGCCTGCGCTCCCTGACTGACAATGACTAAGAGTATACAAACTGCGGTGACGATGCGCGAACGAATGGAAATTGGATTCATAACAAATCAGTAATTAATCGGTATGCTGATCAGCACCCGGCCGCTGCCGGATGGGTAGCTGAATAACAAAGGTAGTACCGCTGGCCGAAGTAGAATCTAGCGACAGAACGCCCCCGTAGCCTTTGGTGATGATATCATAGCTGATTGACAGCCCAAGTCCGGTGCCCTGGCCGGTTGGTTTGGTGGTAAAAAAAGGCTGAAAAATTTTCTGTGCGGCCTCGCTGGGCACCCCCGTTCCGTTGTCGCTCACCCGGATCTCGACCTGGTCGGCTACCTGCCGGGTCTGAACGGTAACGGCGGGCTGGTAGCCGGCCGGGCTCAGCAGCTGTCGTTCCCGCACCGCATGAAAAGCGTTATTGAACAGGTTAAGCAGCACCCGCCCCACCTCCTGCGGCACCACCGCTACCGAAGGCAGATCCGGTTGCAGATCGACGATGAGCTGAGCGTTGAAGTCTTTATGGGCCGCCCGCAAGCCATGGTACGACAGCTTCAGGTATTCATCGGCCAGCGCGTTCAGATTGGTTAGGGCGGGCTGGCCGGTATTATTACGGGCATGATCGAGCATACTGCGCACGATGCCCGACGCCCGACTGCCGTGCTGGTTGATTTTGTCCAGATTTTGCCGGAGGTCGGCCAGCAGTTCGGCTTCCAGGTCGTCATCCCGTTTATCCGGCTCTTTGGCTCGTTCTTCTTCCAGTTCGGTAACCAGTTCGCCCGATACCTCGGCGAAGTTGTTGACGAAGTTGAGCGGGTTCTGGATTTCGTGGGCAATGCCGGCTGTCAGCTCGCCGAGGCTGGCCATTTTCTCGCGCTGCACCAGCTGCTGCTGGGTACTTCGCAGTTCGGCCAGCGACTGCCGCAGTTCGGCGGTACGGTCGGCCACCTGCCGTTCCAGCGTCTCGTTCTGGCTTTTGAGTAGGCTCTCTTTCTCGGCCGACAGCTGTTCAACTTCATCCAGCCGGGCCTCAAGGCTGCGGTTGGTCTGCGCGTATTCGCGCGCCAGGATGATGGCAAAGCTGATCGGAAGTACCACAAAAAACAGCAGATTGGTGGCGTTTCCCCAGTAGGCGGCATAGGTCGGATACGCATCACTGAGCCAGGCGCTGGCAAACCCGCCCACAACCAGAATCAGCAGCAGCGCCAGCGAGCTACCCAGCACCAGCCGCGCATTGGGTCGACCAGCCCGGTTGGCCAGGATACTGACCCGCAACCCATCAATGAACAAGACTACAACCGTTACAGTATATAGTAAACTTCCCGCCTTTGAGTAATCTGAATAATGCAGCAGCAGGCGCGATACGAAAAGAACAACCGCTATCAGCCAGAACAGCCACGACAACCGGTACCCCAGATACACGTAGTAGATCGCCAGCAGCAGGGTCATGAACAAGGTGACCATCAGATTTCCCACCAGCGACATCCACTCCGCGGCTTCCGGACTGGTAATCACCCCCAGCGAGGTAAGCAGGGCTATAAACAGCGAACAGGATGCGGCCGTCAGTCCGAAGATCAGGTTGATGCGCTGACGCCGGTAATAGAAGTACAGAAAATGGATGGCACCCAGCATGAAAAATATCCCGACCAGCATGTAGTTCGTCAGGGTAGAGGCAAACAGTTGCTCGGCCACCTCGCTGGTAGTCTTCTCGGTCCGCACCAGCTTCACAAAAAAAATCGGCAAACTCTGGTAATACAGATGAGGCACGTAGCCGGGTGGTCTGTGCTGGGATAGGCGTACGGCTATGACATGCCGACCAGCCGTCAACGGCGGCAGCAGGTAGCGCTCCCAGGTGGCGGGCGTGTAGGACTGCTGCTGCGCGTAGTTTTTCCCGACGGTTCCCAGCTTTACCAGCAATTTGCCATCCAGATACAGTTCAGACGCGCCGTACTGATTCAGCTCCATCGACATCGACTGACGGGCAACGGCAGAACCCAGGTTGACCGTAATCCGCAGCCAGCCCAGGGGTGAGCGCTGGAAGTCAGGCAGTTCATCAATGGACTGGATGGGCTGAATGGGACTCCATCGGCGGTCGTCGAAGTCAGGACTGGCCCATATGGCCTGATCGCCTGGATGCCACCGCCAGCCCGATCTGAGGAGCAGCCCGTTGTCGGGCAGACTGTCGACCTGGATTGGGGATTGGGCATGGGCGAACCCGAAACCGCCGACCAGCACGATCAGCCAAAAAAATCGGGTATACAACCCCATTACATCTCGTGATTTAGTCGCTAAAAATACGCACCGACCGGGTTAGTTCATAACCGGAGCCGGGCTATGTCGGCCGGAACAGGCAAAAAGCGTAGTTTTGTCGTTATCTGCCAAGTTACCCATCGGAGGGTAATTTATGAACGAGTAACCATCGCTTTGAACGTTCCTGTTTTTCTGGCCCGCAAGGTACGCCACGCCCCGATCGGCTCTTTTTCGGCAACGGTAACGCGGGTAGGCGTAGCCAGCATTGCGCTGGGGCTGGCCATTCTGATCATTGCCTTCGCGATCCTGTTTGGCTACAAACGCACCATTCAGCAGAAGATATTCCTGTTCGGGGCTCATCTGCAGGTGTCTAAATTCACCAACAACTTCTCGTACGAGGAGTCGCCCCTGCCGGTCAATACGGCGCTGTATCAGCAGCGCGAGCCCATTCCGGGCGTTCAGTATATGCAGGCCGTGGCGCTGAAAGCCGGCATTCTGAAGACCAAAGAAGACCTGGCGGGGGTTATCCTGAAAGGCGTCGGCCGTGATTATCGCTGGGACCTGGTGCGCGAATCGCTCGTAGCCGGCACCGTACCGGTTGTAGGGGCCGATACAGGCAACGGCAGCACCCAGCTTCTTATCAGCCAGTACATGGCGCGGCAGCTGCGTCTTTCGGTCGGTCAAAAAGTACCGATGTATTTTCTGGGTAACCCGCCCCGTGCCCGCAGCATGACCGTCGTCGGCATCTACGATACAGGACTCGAAGAGGTCGACAAGACCATTGCCATCGGCGATATCCGGCTGGTGCAGCGGCTCAACGGCTGGGGGCCCGACTCGGTAGGCAGCTACGAAATTTTCGTGAACGACTTCGATCAGCTCGAAGCGACCCGCAACGCCGTCTTCGACCAGACAACGCCCGATATGCGCGTAACCCGCGTTACCGATCAGTACCGCCCCTTGTTCGACTGGATGGTTCTGCTCGACCGCAACATGGTCATTCTGCTGGCGCTGGTCACGTTTGTGGCCTCGTTCAATATGATTTCGGTGTTGCTGGTGCTGATGATGGAGCGCACGCCAATGATTGGTCTGCTGAAGGCGCTGGGGGGCGACGATCCCCTGATCCGGAAGGTGTTTCTCTACGTCGGCCTCAATATGGTGGGCTGGGGACTGCTGATCGGTAACGCTGTCGGGCTGGCTTTCTGTTTTCTCCAGTATCGGTACCAGCTCATCCCCCTCGACCCTAAAAATTACTTCGTCAACCACGTCCCCATTGCCTGGGACTGGCCTACGATTCTGGCGCTGAACGGCGCTACCGTCCTGCTGATTGCCCTTGTACTCTGGCTACCGACGTTCGTCATCAACCGCATTCAGCCCGTAAAAGCGCTGGCGTTCAAAAAGTAGAAAAACGGGGTTTCACCCGAAACGGTATCCCCGCCGAAACGTTTATCGGCTCTCATCCGCGATAGCTGCGTTTTCAGGTCTATCGCGGATGAGAGCCGAATGTCTTTCTGGCTTATTCGACCGCCCGAACGGTATAGCCTTTCTGGCGGAGCAGGTTCACGACGCCTTTATCGTTACCGAGGTGGCCCGCCCCAAACGCGAAAAAGGTCGGTTTGTCTTTGGCGGCCTTCTCGATGACCGGTATCCAGTTGGCGTTCCGTTCGTTGAGCAGCTTGTCTTCAAACTCAACGGAGTTGCTGCTGAACTGGCTGGTTTTAACCATATTCATCAGTTTGGCAATATCGCGGGCTTTGTACGCGTCGAGCAGGTTCATAAATTCTTTTTTGGCTTCATCGGGCTTTCTGGCCATATCGACCAGGCCTTTCAGCTGTTCCTGCTCCGGAATTTTGTCCAGTGCCGCCAGCTGAGCCTCCAGCGACTCGAGCCCCAGCACCTCTTTCTTGTCTTTCCCCGCCATCTGCGCAAACGTCAGGTCGTAGGAAGCTGGCTGGCAGGGCAATACGGTCATGTACATGAGCGACATCAGGCCGATGGGTTTAAAGCCCCCCACCTGCGTCAGACTCACGTTCATCTTCTGCTTGAGGTAGGTATCCAGCACCGTGTAATCATCGGGCTTGAGCATGTCTTTGATGTTTTTCCCATTGGGCATCATCATAGCCTTCTGCATCTGCCCCATCATGGCCGGATCATCCATGTCCAGTTCGAGATAAACCTGCTGGGCGTCGCCAATGGCTTTTTTCGTAGCCTCGGTGATGTTCAGGTCCGTGGGGCAGACCAGATGGAAGGTGCCGTAGAGATAGGATGGCTGGCTGAGGCCGTTGCCCGTCACTTCATAGAGTAAAGCGTTATCCTGTGCATTCGTTGTGCCGATGAGTGTTCCGGCCAGCAGCAGACCGGCGATTAGTTGTTTTTTCATGAGATTGGCAGGCGTTTGTCTGTTTGGTTGAACCAAAGCTACGACAGACGGACAGGCTCTGCCAACAAAATGGGGGCAAGTCGGGCGAAGATGGGACAAACAGCAGCAACGATGGGATGAAACCCATTCCCGATTGCTTTAGTAACTTTGGCAAAAAAGGAGAAGAACGGCAGACCAGCAGACGGCAGGCAGGCGATTTCGACAACGGGATCCGGTCTGTTTCACCACGATCAGCCTGCTCGTCTCCGCCTTATTCCCTTCATCAATATGATCGCTACTCCCGCTAAACCCCAGTCCCAGCCCGAAACCGGCTGGACCCATAAAATCCGTATCGTCACGGCCGCGTCGCTCTTCGACGGCCACGATGCGGCTATCAACCTTATGCGCCGGCTGATGCAGGCGTCGGGCGCTGAAGTCATTCACCTTGGCCATAACCGATCCGTTGCCGAAATCGTCGACTGCGCCATTCAGGAAGACGTACAGGGCATTGCCATTACCAGCTATCAGGGCGGCCACCTTGAGTTTTTCAAGTATATGTACGACCTGCTGAATGAACGCGGGGCAGGTCATATCCGAATTTTTGGCGGAGGGGGCGGCACCATTCTGCCCTCGGAGATCGACGAGCTGCACGCCTATGGGATCACCCGCATTTACAGCCCCGACGATGGCCGCGCCATGGGATTGCAGGGCATGATCAACGACCTGCTGCAGCAGTGCGATTTTGAACTCCCCCCCCTGCCCACCACCGACCCCATTGACGTCCACGCCATTCCCCGGCTGATCACCACGGCCGAGAACGAACGCGCCACGGAGAAGCAACGGCCCGGCGAACCGGCCTTTGCGGCTCAGCGACCAGATGGCGCCCTGTCGAACCCGCCGGTGCTGGGTATTACGGGTACGGGCGGAGCCGGCAAGTCGTCGCTGGTCGATGAGCTGGTGCTGCGCTACCTGCGTACCTACCCCGACAAAACACTGGCCATTATTTCGGTCGACCCCTCGAAGCGAAAAACCGGCGGGGCCCTGCTCGGCGACCGAATTCGGATGAATACCATCCATAACCCTCGCGTTTACATGCGGTCGCTGGCCACGCGGCAGTCGAATCTGGCGCTGAGCCGCCACGTGCAGGATGCCATTGACGTCTGCAAAGCCGCCCACTTTGACCTGATCATCGTCGAAACCTCCGGCATTGGGCAGTCCGACACCGAAATCACCGAACATGCCGACAAGACGCTGTACGTGATGACGGCGGAGTACGGCGCAGCGACGCAGCTGGAGAAAATCGACATGCTCGACTTCGCCGACGTCATCGCCATCAACAAATTCGACAAACGCGGCTCGCTCGACGCCCTGCGCGACGTGCGCAAGCAGTACCGCCGGAATCATAACCTCTGGGACACGGCCGACGATGCGCTGCCTATTCTGGGCACGATAGCCTCGCAGTTCAACGACCCGGGCATGAACGCCCTGTTCGATCGGCTGATGGAAACGCTGGGACTTTCGCCGGGACCAGTCGCGAGCAACGCAGAAATTCAAGGTACAACCCCTGCTCCCCCCCAGGCCATTATTCCCCCCGACCGGGTGCGGTACCTGGCCGAAATTGTGGAAGAGAGCCGCCGTTACGACGCCTTCGTGAACGAACAGACAGCCCTCGCCCGCCAGCTCTACCAGATTGACGGCGTCCTCCAAACCCTGTCCGTGGTCGTAGACCCGGACAGTGGTGGAGTGGCGAGCAGAGGGGAAACACTACCGACACCACGCCCCGGGTCTGCGACCACGGACAGGGTGTCGGTACACACCGAACTCCAGAAACTGTATACCGAACTCGAAGCACGGCTTCATCCCGACTGTCGCTACTGGCTACAGCAGTGGCCCGCCATGCAGCAGCGGTATACGGCCGACGTTTACGAATTTAAAGTCCGCGACAAAGTGATCCGGCAGCCGCTGTATACCGAAACCCTGTCGCACCTGAAAATACCGAAGGTCAGCCTGCCCAAATACCACGACTGGGGGGATGTGCTGCGCTGGCTGCTGACCGAAAATGTACCGGGCGAGTTCCCTTACGCAGCCGGGGTATTCCCGCTCAAGCGCGAGGGCGAAGACCCAACCCGTATGTTTGCGGGCGAGGGTGGCCCCGAACGAACCAACCGCCGGTTCCACTACGTCTCCAAAGGGCAACCCGCCAAACGGCTCTCCACCGCTTTTGACTCCGTAACGCTCTATGGCGAAGACCCGGCGCTGCGTCCCGACATTTTTGGCAAGGTAGGCAACTCGGGCGTGAGCGTCTGTACCCTCGACGATGCCAAAAAGCTCTACTCGGGCTTCGACCTCTGCGACCCGGCCACCAGCGTCTCGATGACCATCAACGGTCCCGCGCCCATGCTGCTGGCCTTCTTCCTCAACGCAGCCATCGACCAGCAGTGCGAAAAATGGCTGGCCGACAACGCAGACAGCCTCAAACTCGCTTCAGCCCCCCACGCTCCGGCCTACAACGGACCGCTCCCCGAAGGCAATAGCGGGCTGGGACTGGGCCTGCTGGGCACCACCGGCGACCGGGTACTGCCGCGCGAGGTCTATGAGCAGATCAAAGCCGACACCCTGCGCAAAGTTCGTGGTACCGTACAGGCCGACATTCTGAAAGAAGACCAGGCCCAGAACACCTGCATCTTCTCGACCGAATTTGCGCTCAAAATGATGGGCGACATCCAGCAGTACTTCACCGACAACCGCGTCCAGAATTTTTATTCGGTGTCGATTTCGGGCTACCACATTGCCGAAGCGGGCGCCAACCCCATCTCGCAGCTGGCCTTCACCCTCTCCAACGGCTTTACGTTTGTCGAATACTACCTCAGCCGGGGTATGCGGGTCGACGATTTTGCGCCCAACCTGTCGTTCTTTTTCTCCAACGGCATGGACCCCGAATATACCGTTCTGGGTCGGGTAGCCCGGCGCATCTGGGCGAAGGCGATGAAGCACAAGTACCGGGGCAACGACCGAAGCCAGAAGCTGAAGTACCACATCCAGACCTCGGGCCGGAGTCTGCACGCGCAGGAGATTGCGTTCAACGATATCCGCACCACCCTGCAGGCCCTGCTCGCCATCTACGACAACACCAACTCGCTGCACACGAACGCCTACGACGAAGCCATCACGACCCCTACCGAAGAATCGGTTCGGCGGGCCATGGCCATTCAGCTCGTCATTAACCGCGAATTCGGCCTGACAAAAAACGAAAATCCGCTGCAGGGTTCGTTCGTTGTTGAAGAGCTTACGGACCTGGTCGAAGAAGCCGTCTATCAGGAATTTCTGGCCATTAACGAACGCGGAGGGGTGCTGGGCGCCATGGAACGGATGTACCAGCGCAGCAAGATTCAGGAAGAATCGATGTACTACGAAACCCTGAAACACAACGGCGACCTGCCCATCGTGGGGGTCAACACCTTCCTCGACCCCAACGGCTCACCTACCATCGTGCCGGCCGAAGTGATCCGTAGCACCGACGACGAAAAACGCAGCCAGGTCGACAACTGCCGGACCTTTCAGGAGCGTCATCGCGCCGAAGCCGAGGTAGCACTGGCCAACCTCCAGGCTACCGCCCTGGCCAATGGAAACCTATTCGAGAGCCTGATGGAGGCCGCCAAAGTTTGTTCGCTGGGTCAGCTCAGCAATGCCCTGTACGCCGTAGGGGGCAAGTATCGCCGAAATATGTAAAGAATCACCGCCCGACGGCTGCTGATAAAACCAACCGTCGGGCCTTTTCGTACGTTTAGTCTATAAGCAGAAACGGCCGGATAGCCCAGCCGTTGGCTGTTTTTTCAACAACCTATGCAGTTGCTCCATCCGTCGACGGTCGTTTTACTGATTGCGCTCCCCGATACCCACGAGGCCAGCCGCAAGTCAGTAGCCAGCCTGTCGACCTGGCGCGCCATGCGTCGGTTAGTCGAGCAAAAGGCGCAGGCTGCGGGGCTGCCGCTGCTCTCTTCCGATCAGCTCATCGACCACCGGGGCTCGTTTGGCAACCAGCTCAGTTCGGCCGTTTCGGCAGCTTTTGCGCGCGGTTACGAACGGGTCATCTGCGTGGGGAACGACTGCCCCGACCTATCGCCCGTTGATCTGCGCCGGGCGGCCAGCGCGCTGGCTGCGGGCCAGCTGCCGGTCGGCCCCGACCGCCGGGGCGGGCTCTACCTGGTTGGTTTCGATCAGGCCCGGTTTAAGGCCGATGTGGTAGCTCAACTACCCTGGCAAACCGGTCAGCTGGCCGATGCGATGCGGCAGTTCGTCTCATCGCAGGATGCCGCACTGCTCGAACTCCCCGTCCGGACCGACCTGAACAACTCCGCCGACATTATCCGGATTCGATGGACGGGGCAGGTTGCCAGTCGTCTGCTCAACACCATCCGACAAGCTCTGTCGCCCACCCGAACGGCCGCCTGTTGCGGGCACTGCGGCTCCGGTCTGGCACTGGCTATCGACCCCTCGTCGGGCCGCGCTCCGCCCCTCTTTGCCTGACGCGCTGCGTCCTCTTCCTGTTCATTCTCCGGATCGTTTCATAATCGGTCTGTTCAAACCGGCACGTGTCTGGCTAACCCGGCTGCGTGCGCTGATGCCCCTGCTTAGTAAGGCAGGCTGTTTTTCGTTTATTGTCTACCAATTCATTCATGAAACAAGTACTCTACACACTCGTGCTCCTGCTGGGCACCTGCTCAACGTTACTGGCCCAAACGGATCTGGACATTACGGTTCTTCAGCTGACCCGACAAACGCCGGTCGAAGGCGCTACGGTTTACCTCGAAAACAACGCCATTGGCCTCTCAACGTCCGGCATTACCAATGCGCAGGGTAAAATTCAGTTCAGAGCCCTGCCTCTCAACGGCAGCTACCGCGTTTTCACCCGCGACGATGCGAACTACCTCGAAACCTCGTCCGACAATATCGAACTCCGCACCAACGGCCGCCGATCGGTAACGCTGCTGCTCCCCACCCGGACCGAACAAACGCTGAACGAGGTGGTGGTTCGCAGCACGAGCACCTCGCGGATCAACACCGTCAATGCCGAAGTATCGTCGGAGATGGTCATTCAGAAGGTGCAGGAGCTGCCGGTCGAAGGGCGCGATATCACCCGGGTGCTGTACCGCTTGCCGAACGTCAGCCAGGCAACGGGTTTCTTTCCCGAGGCTCCCAACGTCAGCATCAACGGCGCCAACGGCCTGTTCAACAACTACCTCATCGACGGGCAGGATAACAACGAGCGGTTTCTGGGGGGGCAGCGGTTTGCCATGCCCGTTGGCTTCGTGCGTAACATCTCGGTGCTGACCAACAACTACACCGTCGAGTTCGGCAACACCGGCAACGGCATTATCAACCTGACAACCCGATCGGGCAGCAACGAAACCACGGGCGAGGTATTTCTGCTGTCGCGGCCCGGCCGACTCACCGATTCGCCCTCGGCCTACGCGCAGCGCGATCTGTCGGGCAATCAGGTTAAAGATGGGTTTCAGCGGTTCCAGGGCGGTTTCGGCATCGGCGGGGCGCTGGTGAAGAACAAAACCTTCTACTACCTCAACTACGAACACACCACCGACGTGAAAGACAACCTGCTGACGGCACCGGCGCTGGGCGTTAACCAGACCATTCGCGGTACCAACCAGTTCGATCTGATCTCGGGTAAACTCGACCAGTTCTGGAGCAGCAAGTTTCATTCGTCGCTGCGGGCCAACGTCGGTATTGTGGCCATTGGCCGGCAGGCAGGCGGGCTAACCGGCGGTAATGCCTTTCCGTCGGCAGCCAACGCGCAGGACCGCAACTCGATCACCATTGCCAACAAAAACATTTACACGACCGACCGGTTCACGTCCGAGACCAATCTGCAGTACGCCCGTTTTCGCTGGAACTACGCCCGGGCGCTCAACCCCAATAGCCCGAGCGTTACAGTACTCGATCCGCAGGGCGTCGGCATTGCTTTCCTGGGGCATCCGGGCTACCTGTTCGACGAGCTCGAAAACACCGTTCAGGTGCAGCAGAAGCTCACGCTTTACCGGGGCAACCACACCATCCGGGCCGGCGTGGAGCTGATCAGCGGCACCCATTCGCTGTTTGGCGGAGGTAACCCCAACGGCAGTTATACCGTTCAGCTAACCCAGCCCCAGCTCGACGCGCTGCGGAGCCGCAACCTCGGAGCCGCGCTTAGCCCGTCTGACATTCCGGCCGATGTGACGGTGCTGGGTTATTCGGTTGAACTGCGTCCCAACTCGTTCGGCAAAACCCAGAATATTCTGAGTGGGTACCTCGAAGACCAGTGGTCGGTCAGCGACAAGCTGAATCTGACGCTGGGCCTGCGCTACGATTACGACAACCTGTCGAAAGGCGGGGCGGCTTCCGGCGATTTCAACAACCTGGCTCCGCGCTTCAGTGCCAACTACAAACTCAGCCCCCGCAGCAGCCTGCGCGGTGGCGTCGGGCTTTTCTACGACAAGATTCTGTACACGATTTACAGCGATGCGCTGGCCCAGAACAACACCTCGGCCGACTACCGGCGCCAGCTACAGGCCCTGATCGATACCGGTATTCTGCCCACATCGACCAGCCTGGACCGCATCACCTACGACGGCAACCTGTCGGTGGGCGGCACCAGCAGCGGGGGCGCTCCGGTTCGTTACCTGCAGGGCCCTTCGGCCGAGTCGTTTGCGGGGCAGCGTAACACCTTCAACGGGGGCGAAAACCGGATCCTGAACCCCAACGGTTACCAGAACCCGTATACCGTTCAGACGTCGATCGGTTATCAGTACCAGATCAACAGCAACACCCTGTTCTACGTCGATGCAGTGTATAACCACGGCTATAACCTCTTCCGGACCCGCAACCTGAACGCTCCCGCCCCCTGGGACTATAGTCTGAGCGGACAGCTTGGTATTGCCCGGTCTACGGCCACCGCCGACTCGACACGGCCCATCCCCGTATATACCGGCGCCGGTGGAGCACAGTTCGTGTCGATCAATGGCCAGCGACTGGCGGGCGGGGCCAAAAGCATCGTGGTGACCGAAACCGCCGGCGAGTCAGAATACTACGCGCTGAGCTTCAACTTTCAGAAAGACCGGGGCACGGGTCCGCTGGCCTACCGCCTGATTTATACCCTGTCGTCGCTGCGAAACAATACGGAAGATATTAACTTCCGGGCGCAGGATGCCAACAATTTCGCGGCCGAGTGGGGTCCGTCGGTCAACGATCGCCGGCATATCATCAACGGTATTGTCAACGTTTACCCCCTCAAAAACCTGACCCTGACGGTGGCCGCCCTGATCCAGAGTGGCCAGCCCATCAACCGGATTCCCGACGCGTCGCAGTATTACCTGGTCAACAGCCGCTTGTCACCCGTTCTTATAGGTGGTACGCGCCGGTTCACCAACGACCTCAACGGCGACGGTGGCTCGTTTGGGGATGCCTACCAGGGTAACAGCGACCGGCAGCCCGGCCAATCGCGCAACAGCGACCGCCTGCCCTGGTCCGAAACAATCGACGCCAGTGTTCAGTATCAACTGCCGGTTGGCGACCGCGGCCGACTCGAGATCCGCGCCGATGCCTTTAACGTGCTCAACACGGTGAACCTGAGTGGGTATTCCAATAATGCCACCCAGAGCAATCAGATTCAGGTTGGCCCCCCATCGGCGGGTATCCTCCAGAAGAATGCTGCGCCCCCACGCCAGTTCCAGTTTGGCGTGCGGTACCTGTTTTAACCAGGATAACTACCACACCAAAAAGGGGCACCGAATATGGTTCGGTGCCCCTTTTTGGTGTTCACCCGTTGCGGTGTTCCCACAGCAACCCGACCGGATGGGAAAACCCCACCCTCACCCGTTGCCGTGAGGACACGCCAACGGGTGAGGGTGGGGTTTGGCGGGGGTTGTCGTATCGGTGATTGTAGCGATTCAGTTGGGCATCATCATGGGAGTCGGGTCGCATTCGAGCCGGTACACGCGATGGCTTTGCTGACGATGCAGGCTGTCGAACTCTGTAATGGATATGTACAGGTCATCGGATGGCGTTTGCGACGAGCTCACCAGCCGAATTTCGTGACTGGCTCCGTCGAACTCGATGACCCGGGTCCAGGTTTTGCCCGAATCGTAGCTGCACATGAGCAGACTTTTGGCCTGGCTCGACAGACAGCTGTAGGTCGTAGCCCATAATTCGCTACCCGATGCGCCCTGCCGCGTTACCAGGTTCATCACCGGACTCCGGCGGTACGGATCGGGTAACGTTAGCTTCTCGAAACGAACTCCGTCAACGGTTCTGACGATGAAGTTGGTGCCGCCCAGGTAGTCGCTGCCAAAGACCACCGCGTCCTGCGTTTCGGCCATCGACAGGTAGCCGCCCGTCTGATGGTGGTAGCGGTTAATCAGCTGCCAGCCCGTCGTAAACCCAGTCGATTCGTTCACCAGCGCCCGGTTCGACCAGATTTGTTTTTTGTTATCCCCATCGGTCAGGAAAACAGCCTTTGCCGTAGCCGAATACCGCACCAGGTGCACGTGTTTGTTGACCCCCTGTCGCTGCAGAAAATCAGACGAAGTCCAGGTTTCGCCCCCGTCGATGGACGAATAGACATAGGCCAGGTTCTGCCAGGATCGTCCGTGCCAGATGGACCCGTATTCGCCCAGCAGCAGCGTATGATCGGGCAGTTCGGTCATGCCGTTGTTGAACAGGAAATAGCTGATCGGCGTCGACAGGTTCAATACCGGCCTGAACGACAGTCCGCCATCCCGGCTTTGGTAAACAACCCCTTTTACACACACAAACAGCGTCGAGTGCTGGCTCACAAACAGTGACGCGATGGGGTGCTGAAATTCGTGAAGCACCTCAACCGACTGGCTCCGGTCAACGCTGACAACCAGCGCATTGGGCCTGGAAAACAAGCAGCCGTATAATCGGCCATCGGTCGCCTGAAAACTGTACTTCCAATCGACCGGCACCGCCCTGAACGACAGCCCCGCGTTGATGGATACTGAACCGGCGGCCGTATTTTTCCGGAGCCAGACCCGATCGTTGGTGATCGAAAAAAACGACTGATCCGTGAAAGAAACGTATCGGTTTCCAAGCCGGAACAGGCGGAGCCGGTGAACAATCTCCCAGCGCAGGAACGAAACGCACTCGCGCAGTTTACCGACCCGGTAGAGATCGACGGCAAGATCCCACAAGCGCTTTATAATCAGCGGATCGGGCTGCCGGAGCAACGCAAAGTATTTTGACGAAATATCCATTACAGTGATCTGAAAGGGTGGATAGAAAAAGAACCTGGTGGCTACTGCGCCCGCATGGGTACGGTGCGCTGCGCCACCAGCGTATACATGAGCTGGCTCTTGTGGTGCTGGGCAAAATACTGGGTATGGTAGCTGATCTGAATATCACCGAAACCCAGCACCCCCAGCGCCTGCTCGAGCAGTTCGGGCGACAGGTGCCACCAGGTTTCTTCCGGGTGCCCGATGGCCGGGTCGGGCCGGAAAATCATCGACGGGCCGAAAAGCTTCTGACGGATCGCTCGTACGGCTCCTTTGCCGAGCCAGCCAAACAGCGTGTTGATAAGCCGCTGGCGGTTATTGTCGAGGATGTCGGTAATGATAATGGTTTCGCGGGTGATCCGGGCGGCCTGCTGCAGGGCCAGGAACGGGTCGCGGATGTGGAGCAGGATACTGCCAAACGTAGTTATATCGACTTGCCCGACCGAGTCCGGAATGTGGTATACCGAGCCATGGACATATTCGCAGGAGGAGTTGAGCAGCGAA
Source organism: Spirosoma sordidisoli (assembly GCF_004138325.1). Lineage (GTDB taxonomy): Bacteria > Bacteroidota > Bacteroidia > Cytophagales > Spirosomataceae > Spirosoma > Spirosoma sordidisoli. The sequence goes on from NZ_SBLB01000001.1 coordinate 512,770, forward strand.
TGGGCCAGTCGGTAGGCGTTGTTGATTTTCCGGATGTGGTTTTTCCGGTCGGGGGCCAGCGCAGCTGCGTTCTTATCGGCAAACGGCACAATATCCCAGTCCTGCTCGGGCGACAGGTCGTAGCTCACCACCGACGCCCCTTTCTGCTCCATATGGAACGACAGAAAGCCGTTGGCCGCGCCCATTTCCAGAACCCGTTTGTTGGTAAGCCTTACGTTGCCCAGGTATTTCTCGGGCGACTGGCGGAGGTCCCATTCGCCTTTCATCTCGCCCAGGCCGGGCAGATCGATGGTGTGGTAGAAGTAATAATCGTCAGCATTGACAGCGGCTGGTTTTTCGACAGTTAGTGTTGAGTTCATCATTGTGTTGTCCGAACATGGACGAATAAAGGGGTGTGGATATAATTTTTTGAGGAAATGACGGGCATCAGTACGAACGTCAGGGGCCTCGATAGACAGCGGTCGCGTTTTTCATCAGTGTCAGCATCTGGTTACAGCTCTGTATCGGCGACGCCGGCAAAAGGTGAGTCGTTTCGCCCTGATTTTTTTTCAGTTTTTTTTATCCGTTTTTTTCCCGGGCGACGACTTACCTTTTGGCCGCATGACCGATTAAGCAATAAGTAGCGACCAGACGGGTCCGTATTGGATTGGATCATATATTCGTCTATTCCACACGACTATGTCCACTCAACCGCTACCGATCTTTTCCAGAGATCAGGATTTGTACGACGCCCTGCGCCGTCGCGATGAGCGAGCTTATCAACTTTTGTACAGTGAATCGTTGCCTCCGTTTCGGTATTGGGTCATCACCAATAGCGGTACAGCCATGGACGCCGAAGATGCTTTTCAAAAAGGGCTGCTCAATTTTCTACTCAACCTCGAAACCGGCCAATACCAGTATCAGCCCGAAACGCGGGTCACGACCGTTCTTTTCGAGTACTGCAAACGGGTCTGGTTTACCGAACTGAAATCGGCCCGGGTACGTCGGCGCGGTACCCTGCCCGAGGGCTACGAAGCGGCCGACACCGACGATGTGCAGAGAGATCTGGAGCGGGCCGATGTGATCCGGGCCGTACGGGCGTCACTCCATCAGCTGAAAGGCGAGTGCCGAAACCTGATGGAATGGTTTTACGTAGATGAACTGTCCCTGCGCGAAATTGCCGGGCGGCTGGGTATGAAAGAATCGTCGGTCAAATCGAAACGATACGACTGCGCCGAAAAGTTGAAAACCTATTATCGGCAGACCGCCATCAATCAGGGACTATGAAGTTGTCGGAGGAGCAATACGAAATCATTGATGCCTACCTGGCCAACGAATTATCGGCCGCCGACCGGGCGGCTTTTGACGACGAGATCCGGGCCGATGCCGACCTACGGGCCGAGGTTGACCGGCAGCGTGAGTTGCGGCTTGGCCTGCGGGCCATCGGGATCGAACGGGCGCTCGACCGGGCCCGGCTTCAGTATCAGCAAACCGAATCCGCAGCCCGGGCCGTAGCGCCCGAACGGGCCGTGGTCCGTCCGTTGGGAAGCTGGCGGTACTGGGCCGCAGCCGCGTCGGTCGTGGTGGTGCTGGGGGCCGGCTACTACGCCTACCAGCAGACCGCCCGCCCGGCAACTGACCTGGCGTACAACAACGCCCTCCCCGCCGACCCGACCAGCGAACTCCGCAAAGCGTTTCCGACGGGGGAGTTACCGTCCTCCGTCCGCAACCAGTTTCTGGACGCCCTGCGTAGCTACCAGTCTGGCAAGTACGACCAGGTCATCGACCAGCTCGCCACGCTCCCGGCCGACAAGCAGACCATCCATTACAAAAACTACCTGCTGGGGTTAAGTCATCTGGCCAACAATCAGCCCGCCGAAGCCATTCCGCTGCTGACCAAAGCCCAGGCCTCCCCTACCCGGTCGCTGCGGCAAAAAGCTGACTGGTTTCTGGCGCTGGCCTACGTAAAAAACGGACAGAAAGAGAAAGCCCTGCCGACACTGAAGCAAATCAGCAGCGACAGGGCCAACCCTTTTCACACGCAGGCGCAGCGAGTCCTGCAAAAAATCAGCAACTAGCTCTACTGCTCGAAAAGCGATTTTACTTCGTCAGGTCTAAGCGCCCGCTTGTAGATCCGGATATCGTCCATGGCACCGCTGAAATAGTTAGGATACTCACGAAGTTGAGCCCCAAACTTCAGCTCCCCGCCGGGGCATTTGTCCATACTGGAAGCTGGCAGAGGGTCACTCTGCGCGAGGGGTGAGTTGTTGTAATAGATACTGAGTGTATTTTTCGAGTACACATATACCAGATGAGTCCAGGCACCGGGCGTAAGTTTTCCACTAAACGTCGATGGCTGCCAGCCTTTACCAGGTTGACAGTTACTATTTTGTTTTATGTCAGCCATAAATATGTAGTTGTTCGACCCGCTCTCACTTTTCTTGATCAGTGCGCTGTACATCTCATTCTCACTGGTGGCCCATTTCGACTTGTTAAATATCTGTATCCGATCATTTACGTTGTTGATCGGATTCGCCTTGATCCATAGGCTGATACTAAATTCATCTAAATTATTCAGGCTGGCGTTGTCATTCATGAAGAAATAATCCTCGACTCCATCGAGCAGAATAGCCGAGTTTGGTCTATCTCTACGGTCAGTAGTGAAGGTTGGAGTACCCGCTGGATTCGCATCGTTTTTGTAAACAGTTATATCCTTCATGGAACCATCCGTAAACGACACCGACGCGATAAGATCATTCGTTACGGTGTCCAGTGGCGTCGTAAACGACAGAATCGTAGTGCTGTAGATAATTTCACCAGACGGCAGTTTGGCATACGCCCGGTAATAATATGTCTTATTGGGTGTAAGATCTGTAAGCGGAACAGACACGTTGGTACCTACTGGCGGACTTGTAACTATATGTTTACTGCCATTATTTAGATCGGGCGTACTATTTAATGAGTAGCATATACCGTATTCTACAGCCGACGGAGTACCAGGTGTGTTGACGACCAGGCCGACGGTAGCGGTGGTTGACGCGACATTGGAAGACCCCAGTGTCGTTACCGACGGGTCCTGGCCCGTCGTAAATGTTAGCACAGGGGAGCTATAACCAGGTCCTGCCTGATTGACGGCATAACTGCGTATATAATAAGTCGTATTCGGAGACAAACCCGTTACTGACGTTGGAAAATCTTTATTGATATCGCCGGTGCCTGTAATTGGGGCCGTTTTACAGTCTGACTGATTTAATGCAGGCACTTTATTGCTTGACGAGTAGCAGATTCCATACGCCGTAATCGTGGCATTTCCGTTGGAGGTTATCGCCATCGTAGCTTTTGCTGTCGTCTTCGAGATATCGGCTATCGGCTGGAGGGTGACCGTTGGCAGAACGGCATTGCTCACCGTAACCGACGTGATCAGGGTTATTTCCGTCTTACAGGCGTTGGTAAGCGTTGCCTGTACATTGTACGTACCCGGTTGGGCGTAGGTATGCGTGGCTGTCGTACCGGTCGTAACGGTCGTACTGCCGTTGCCAAAACTCCATTTGACCTGATCGATGGTGCCGCTAGCCTCCCCGATGCTGAAGTTCACTTTCAGCTGTTGTATGTCCGCACGCAACGTTCCTTTCGGTTCACCACAGCTGCGCTTTGTTTTTTTGTTGGGCAGTAGATCCCAGTTGTCGCAGCTTACGAGCAGGGTGCCGCCCGCGGCCAGCATAAGCAGGAAAATAATATAGGTTGAGAAACGATTCATGGGTGTTATCACGAAAATGGGTGTGAACAGAAACAGTTAAAACTTGTAGGATACAGCCAGTCCCCACGACTGCGAGGCCGGTTTCAGTTCCAGCGCCGTTGTGCGGGGTTTGGGTTTACGCAGCAGCAGGTAGATCTCGGCCACCGTCGCTACGGCCGCTACCCCGATGCAGGCCTTGAACAGGCCGCTTTTCTTCTGGGCCGCTGCGGCTGCGTCATAGGCGTCGCTGTACTGCTGATACGCGGCCGGGTCGGCAATCTCGCCACTATTGGTTGGGTCGGTGGTTTGGCTGATCTGGTTCAGGGCATCTAGTTTCGACTGGTAGTCGCTCCGCAGCAGCAGAGCATAGGCACCCGCCCCGATGGCTACGACACCCGTAGCCAGTTTCAGCCCCACGCGCCGGGAGGGCCGGGTCAGGTTGTCGATGGTTCTGATCTGAAGCCGCAGCGTCTCCTGCCGGGTGGTGGTATAGGTAAGGGCTTTCGAATAACTCTCCCGGGCCAGCAGATACCGCTTCTGGTTGAAGAGTACGTTCCCTTCCCGTTCGTAATAGTCGGCATACTGGGCGCGGGTAATTACGTCGTCGGGGTTTAGGTTAAGCAGCTGGTTCAGCAGCGCCACGGCTTCGGGTCCTTTGCCCTGCCGCAGGGCATCTTCGGCCTGTTTGCGCAGGTTCAGTCCCGTAGTACATTCCTCGATCTGGCCCCTGGCGTAGGCGTCGTTCTCAAAGCCGGGCACCTCCAGGCAGTTCTGATACTGTCGGCGGGCTTCGAAGTACTTGCCTTCCTTGAAGTAATCGTCGCCCCGTTTCTTGTACCGGTCATATTCGTCATCGACCGCAGCCAGGCTGAAGGCGGTGCGCCCGTGGGCGGTGGTCACAAAGGGGGCTGTCAGTAACGAAAGCAGGATGGATAGATGTAATAGTTTACGCATAAAATGGAGGTACTAGTTTGTGCATTGTTTGATTTTCCGTCGGACTTCTTCGGTGTCTTTTACAGCTTTGGCCACCAGGTACCAGTCTTTGGCGCCTTCCAGCTCGTCTCTGTCAAATAGTTTCCCGGCCTTGTTCATGTTGTAGGCGTAAGCCGCTTCGGCCCGGGCGGTGTTGAGTTCGTATTCTTTGGTGAGGCCCTGCGCCTTCGTGAAGGCAGCCATGGCTTTGGCCTTGTTGTTGCCGTTGGTGATGGCCTTCATCCCCTCGTCGATGAGCTGGTCAAATTCTTCCTGCGCCAGCTGCTTTGCACTGGTTCCGGTTTCTTTGGGGGTTGGGGTCGGATCGGCCGGTTTGGTTTTGGCATCGTCCGTCGGGGCGGGCGACTCGCCGGGTTTGGGCGTCTCCGCCAGGGGGCGTGTTTCCGGGATGGGGGCTTTTACCTTACGCAATTCGTTCAGGGATGCCGTACGCAAATTCGCCACATCGCGCCGGGACGGATCGAGCTGCAGGGCACTGGTAGTCAGCACGTACGCCTTTTCGTAGTCTTTCAGCCGAAAAGCCGATCTGGCCTTCTGAAGAGCAACCGTAACGCGCTGGTTGATGGCCTCCCGGCCTGCGGGAGCCGGCAAAACTGTTTCGGGTGTGGTTTCCCTGGGCGTTTTTTTATCCTCACCAGCGGGCGGTACTGCCGGGACGACCGTTGCCTTCTCGCTCTTTGTTCCCGGGTTTTCCACACGCTGGCTGCCACCGAACAAACCGGGTTGCTGTAACACGAAAAACAGGGCCAGACCGCTCAGCCCCACCAGCGGAGCAACCACCCGCCACGGAAACGTTCGGGTAGCCAGCCGCGTACCGACACCCTCAGCCACAGGAGTCGATACCGGCCTGATGGGTAAACCGATGGGTACCGGCGGTGCGGCCACGACCGGCCCCGAAACGGGTTTGGCGCGCTCCGTCGCGGGGGGGTTAACGACGGGTGGACGCCGGACAACAGCGGGTTTAGGCGCCGGTGGGGCTACGTACACGTCGGTCCGCTCGCCGACAAATGCATCGGTTTCCGGCTCGATCGGCTGAGGTTTGGGACGCAGCTGCTCTTCGCACAGGGCCAGACCCAGCGTGGCTACCGTATGTGATGCATCTCGCAGCAACACCTGCTCGTAGACCGATTTGGCCTGATCGAACCGGTTTTGCCGAACCAGCGTTTCGGCTTCGGCGATCAGGTCGTTGAGCAGCTGCCGCTCCAGCGCGGCCCTGGCCTGCCGGATACCCGCCTGCGCTTCGGCCTGGTTTTCGCGCTTGGTCAGTACCTGCTCGTAAACGGCAATGGCCTGCTTATACTGACGGGCATCGGCCAGCGCTTTGGCGTCGGCCAGCAGCTGCGGAATCCGGTCGAGCAGGTCGAGCAGCTCATCTTCTTTGCGAACGCGCTCGTGGATGTCCCGCACCAGACACCGGCGAATCATGGCATTATACGGCTGGGGCACCTGATCGAGCCGGGCAGGCAGCTCAACGGTAATGATTTTTTTCTCGATCTCACGCCGGGCCGATTGTTCGCTGGTGACTCGCAGGTCGGCCCGGAACGGTTTCTCGCCCGTCATGATCTCGTAGAGAATCACCCCAAACGCCCATAAGTCGAGGTTGAAGCTCACCCGGCTCCCTTCAATCTGTTCGGGAGCTTTATAGGAGGGAGTGCCGCGCCCATCGCTCAGGTCGAAGTCAGAACTTTCGATTTCATCGTCGCGCACCAGTTTGCTCAGTCCGAAATCAGCAATCTTGGGGATGAACCGGCCGGCGTTGTCGCGGGAGATCAGGATGTTGGCCGGTTTGAAATCGCGGTGTACGATTCGGCTACGGTGCAGATGCTGAAGGCCGAGCAGGATACCCCGCGAAATGTCGTAGATCTGGGCCGGCGTCAGCGTGACCCGCCGGAGCAGATCGGCCAGGTTACCATCCGGGTAGTACTTCATGATGGCAAAATCGCTGACGCTCGTGTCGGTTTCGAGCCGGTAGCAGGCGTCGTACCGGGCAATGTTGGCCTGGCGCGGCACCCGCTGGGCCAGCTCCACTTCGGCCTTCAGCGATTTGGTATCGTTGCCTTTGAACTCGCTGATCTTGATGGCAACCCATTCCGTTTCCAGCTGATCTTCGACCTTGATAACCCGCCCGTACGAGCCGCTGCCCAACAGCATACCCTCATCGTTAGGGCGGATGGGGTAGCGTTGTCTGAAGTCCTGAAAAGTAGTAAACGTTTGATTCATAGCAAGCAACGTAATTAATCAGTCAGGTGAACGCTTACAGATAGGCCAGGGGCAGATCGTCGGAAAAGCGGCCGTAAAACAGGGGCGTTTGCTGACCGCGTGTCATCTTCCGGACGCGCGGAGCAATGTATCGGTGCAGCTCGCGGATGGTCACGATCCGGTTACCATCCAGGTCGCCCTGGCCCGTCAGTCCCCGCAGTATGAAATACGTGAAGGCGCCCCCGGCCAGCCGGCCATCTTCGAGCGCGTACTGGGTAGACCGGCTGGCCAGCAGCATGGCCACGTTGCTCCCGTCATGAACCGGCTGTACGAAGGTCGGGCGGCTGGTCCTGGGCTGGGTCATGCCCCCCGACATGCAGGCGTCAGCGATGCAGAGTTTGGTTTGGGCTTCCGAGTCGTGGAAGGCAGCCTTGATCATTGGGTAGCTCAACAGTCGCGCGGGGCTGTCGGGGCGGGCATCGTAAGGCACAAAACTGTCGGGCAGTCCATGTCCCGAAAAGTAGAGAATCACCCGATCGGTGCGACGCGCCTGCCGAAACAGCAGGAGCGCCTGCGCAATATTGGCCTGCGTAGCCTGCTGGTTGGTCAGGAGCCGGATGTTGGCGGCTGGTACGTTGCCCCCGGCGCGGCTTTTCAGAAATGAAACCACATGCCAGGCATCCCGATCCGCAAACCGCAGATCACCCGTCGAATACGTCAGGGCTTTGTAGTCTGAAATGCCGATTACCACGGCATAGGTCTGCCCGGTAGCTACCGGATCCGGTAGCCACAGTAAAGACAGCAGACTCAGCAAGGCGTGTACGATCATGACAAAATAGAGCTAGCGGGTTCGGGCTGGGCTACCTGACGGATACCGATCAGATAAGCCGAGTAGTTGTCTTTGGTCTGGCCCGCACACATGATCTGCATAGACTGGATATGCTCCCGCTCCGACCGGTCGATGGCCAGTATCGTTTCCAGCATCTGATCGTCGAGCGTTTCCAGCACCCCGTCTGTACACATGAAAAAGTAGTCGCCGGGCTGAACATCGGTCAGCACAACCACATCGGCCGCTGGCCGGGCTGCGGGTTTGTCAACGGCCGACGCGCTGGCAACGGCCAGTACCGCCCGGCTGAGCCGGTTTCGCCAGGGATGGGTTCGGGCCTGGGCAGCAGTGATAATACCGGCCTCCACCATGTCGGTCACCTGCCGGTGATCCTGGGTGCAGAAGATGATTTTCCCGTCCCGAAACTGATAAACCCGGCTGTCGCCCAGGTGCGCTACCGTAACGCCTTGCTCGTGGAGTTGTACCAGGGCCAGCGTTGAACCCATGCGGCTAACGAGCGGGTGCGCCTGCAGATAGGCGTTATAGGCCTCGTACGCTTCATCGAGGGCGCGGCTCAGGTGGTGGCTGTCAAAGACCAGTTCAGGTCGGGCGCTGGCGTACCGGGCGAGGGCCTGGCACAGCAGCTGACTCGCCACTTCGCCCTTGTCGGCGCCCCCCATTCCATCACAAACGATAAAGAGCTGCGACGCTGGCGTGGCCATGTCGACCGGCGGATACAGGGCATCCTGGTTGACAGGCCGCTGACCGACCTGCGAAAACGCAAGCGGCAAAGCAGGCTGAATAATCATAACTTACTGAGTGCGATCGGGGTTGAAGGCCAGCTCGATCCTATACGAGTCGAGCATGGGCTGTGGAATAGAAAAATGGATCAGCCGAAACTGATCGGCTCCGCCCAGGGTAATCAGCGCCTGGTCAGCGACGTCGATCAGTTCGGTTTTGCGAATCGACACCTGGTTCAGCTGGGTACCGTTCAGGCTATACTGTCGGGTATCGGGCTGCTGCGGATCAGCAACGCCGTCCTGGAGCAGGTACCGCAGCTGGCCCGCCCAGGGATCGAACGTAACCGTCAGGGTGCAATGCCGCCGGCTGACGAAGCACTGTCCGCCATGCATGAACCGCTCCACCTGAACCGTACAGGTATTGGCTGTGCCGATCACGTTATCGCCGAACTGAAGTGGGTATACCTGCGTCGGGTCGCGCTGACAAACCAGCTTTCCAAAGCCGGGAAGCCCCTGTACCAGCCGTTCGTCATACTGAAACGTCGTTTGCAGGGTGTTGATGGCCCCGCAGCCCAGGTGAGAGCATACGATGCTGCCGCGCTCGGCATCGGCCGCCCGAACCATAATGCGCCGGGCGCACTGATGGCAGGTGATAAGCGTAGTTTTGAAGCCTGTCATACGCCCTACTCGTCCATCTCGCTGACATCGCCGTTGTTGACGTAGGTATCGTCCGGCTCGTGAGCATCGGCTACGTAATCAACCTCATCGGGTTCGGTGCTGGCGTCGTTCAGCTGATCGGTCGGTGCTGCGGGGGTTACCGGCGCCATGGTCGGCTCCAGAATGGAGTCCACAATTTCTTTCGACATACTGGCTTCCAGCCCCTGGCTGAACTGGTCGTTGCTCAGCACGAACGGATCGTCGATCTTTTTGATCTCCACCAGTTCTCCGTCGAGGGAGTCGTAGCGCAGGAGGGTGTCCAGCCCTTCGTCACCGCTGGCATCGACCACCCGGTAGGCATGGCCGTCGGCTCCTTCCATCACCAGCGTATCGATGACGCCGTCCTGATCGTAGTCGATGCCCATAACCCGCTGACCATTCATATGCCCTTCAATGACGGTAGGCTCGGCCCCGGCTTTTGCGTCCTGCCCGGCCTCCGATGGAGTCGCGGCAACCGGTGCTTCCGAATCGGCATAAGGCTTGACGGGCAGCTGCTCCTGGGTAATCATTTCCGCAAACTGGTGGCGCTGGGCCAGCGAGAGGCTGCTCCATTCCGCCTGTTCGAAGGTGCTGTACCAGTGGCCGTGCCAGCTGAACACCCCGCCAAAACCGACTTCCTGCCGCGCAACCTCGAAGGCCTGCTCAAACGGCATGGCATCGGTAACCGTCCCGGCTACGTCCAGCTCGGCCGGCAACTCGATCGACGATGGCACATCAGTACCTGGTGGGTTACCACCGACAGAGGGTTCCTGACTGTTCTGTTTGGCGAGGATGGCCCGGCTGACCACCCAGCTGGCTCCGCCGAGCAAGAGGGCTGCGGCCGAGATGCCCGCCAGCTTCTTCCGGTCCGGGCGGCTGGTCGGGGTAGTAACAACGGCTGGCGTTGGGGTAGCCGGGGCTGGCGTCGACGGATAAACGTCAGTCTGCAGATCGATGGGTGTGGATAGTTGTGACATGATAATACGTTGATTATAGATGAAAAGCGTCTGTATAACTCTGTATAGGTGTCGACCGAAAAAGGTAAGTGGCTATTGACGATAATTTTACCGGACCCAAATCGCCTGGCAGCGTCGACACACTTTCTGATGGGCCAGCAGCTCCCACTCCCGGCTCCCAAACGGATCGCGGCAAGTGGGGTTAGGGCAGCGGTAACGTTCCCGGTATTCCTTGTCGATGAGTTCGAGTTTTTCGTCGGTCGACAGGAGCGTAGAGCATAGCGTAGGCACCAGCATGCCCAATCCCGCACTGGAGAGGAGCGTAAACGCCAGCCCACCGGTTGACAGTACGGCACCGATACCGACCACCGACGATAGCAGTACACTTCCCGTCCGGATCATTTTTTCGCGGTTTCGACAGTCCCGGCGCAGGTTAGGATACTGGTCAAACACCTGTCGTAAGTCGGCAAAAGCGCGTGTAAAATCCAGCGGATTAGCGGTGGGCTCCGGGTTGGCAGGGGGTGGCGTCGGCTCGACCGTTACCGGGTCGGACTTCCGCAGAGCCAGTAGCTCCGGGATGGTTAGCTCAGCATCGGCGAAACGGATTGTATCGTGGCTATCCACAATTTTGCGGACGATGCGGGTGCCATTGACGAACGAACCGTTTTTGCTGGCGAGGTCTTCGAGAACGAAGGTGGTGGGTGTACAGCGGATCAACCGGGCGTGGTAGCCGCTTACTCTGGCGTTGGCAATCACAATCTGATTGTCGAAACGACGCCCGATGGTATAGGCAGGCAATTGACTCAGATCGTCAATCAGTTGCTCCAACTGGCTGTCATTTCTAGCTAAAGAAGGCATGGATAGGGGAATCGAATTCCGACACTAATATATAAATTATACAGGCTTAGAAACAAATTAATGACCGACCTGTAGCCTTCCTTTTCGTAAGCGGTCGTTCCGCCGTACAATTAATGATCTGATGATCATCTTATAAGTTCATTTTTCATTATCAAAAAACGTGGTCTGGCCAGTACCCAGTCTGCTCAGCCAAGAGGTTGTCTGGGGAAGATATCTGCTGACTTTAGTCGGCTCGAGGGGCTGCCTTTTTTGCCCCCAGCCCCCTAAAGGGGGAGCCCACTCGACGGGGTTATCTCCCCCTTCAGGGGGCTGGGGGCAAAAAAGGCAACCCTTCGAGCCCACCTCCAAAACCCCGGGTGGTTTCAAACGAAAATCACCCGGGGTCGGTTACCCGTTGGTATGGCAAACTCATCATTCGGCTCTTTACTGGCCCGCGTCGGGCTCGACTGGTTTATTCTCGCCCTACTGGCCATGATTGGTCTGGCGCGGCTTTTTCCCGAACCGGGTGTTCAGCAGGGACCTTTTTCCCTGTCGTCGCTGGCGGGTTATGGCGTCTCGCTGATCTTTTTCTTCTACGGGCTGCGGCTCAACTTCGAACAGTTACGGGCCGGGCTTCGTAACTACCGCCTTCATTCGGTTATTCACCTGACCACGTTTCTCGTCTTTCCGGCGGTGGTGCTCGCGGCCCGGGCGGTCTGGCTCACTCCCGACACCGAACTGCTATGGCTCGGTATCTTTTACGTCGCGGCCCTGCCCTCTACGGTTTCGTCGTCGGTCGTAATGGTTTCTATTGCGGGCGGTAATCTGCCGGCGGCAATCTTCAACGCCAGCATCTCCAGCCTGATCGGCGTCTTCTTCACCCCCCTCTGGATGAGTTATCTGCTGTCGAGTACGGGTGGCGACTATGATCTGGGCGGGGTTATCGGTAAGCTGACCCTGCAGGTGCTGGTGCCGGTGGTGCTGGGGCTGCTGCTGAACCGGCGGCTGGGCTGGTTTGCCGAACGGCACAAGGCGTATCTGCGCTACTTCGATCAGTTCACCATCCTGCTCATTGTTTATACGGCCTTCTGCGAATCGTTCGAGCGCCGGCTGTTTGCCGACTATTCGGCCGCCGATCTGCTTTCGCTGGCCGCGCTGATGCTGGGTCTGTTTTTCCTCATCTACGGGTTTATTACCCTGGTCAGCCGACTGCTCCACTTCAGCCGTGAAGACCGGATTACGGCGCTGTTTTGTGGTTCCAAGAAGTCGCTGGTGCAGGGCAGCGTGATGGCCAATGTACTGTTTCCAGCCAGCGTGGCCGGTATTGCCCTGTTGCCAATTATGATGTACCATGCGCTGCAGCTTATCGTGGCCAGCATCCTGGCGCAGGCAATGGCCCGCCAGCGGGACACGCCCGCTCCTGTCATTCAGAAGTGATTCGGGGCGACTCAGCCACCCGAAAGCGGCATTCGGCCAGATAGGCCCATACCCTGGTTAAACGCCCGGCCGTGGATTGTCTCTAACGATCAGTAAACCACAAACGCAAAACAACTGAATCATGAAAAAGACAATTGCAGCCGCCCTTACCTTATTCGCACTGACCACTGGCGTAACCTTTGCTCAACGTGGCTACCCGCAGCCGAACCGTGGTCCCCAGTATGGCGGAACCCAATACAACAGCAACCGGGATGAATTGCAGGAGGAGCTGAAGATCGACCGTATCGACGCCATCGTTGGTCTGTCGCGCCGTCAGGAAAAGCAACTCCACAAGATCGAAGACAATTACGACCATACCGTAGCTACGGCCCGCCTGACGCCCAGCGCCTACCGCCAGCTGCAACTCCGGAAACGCCAGGATATGCTGGCTGTGCTGACCTCCGCCCAGCGCGAGCGCCTGTTTGCGCAGCAGCAATACCGTCGGCCTAACGCCCCCTTCGGTCGCAGAGGCTAAGCTATACCCCACCGTAACGAAACGAGGAACCGGCGTGATGCCGGTTCCTTTTGTTTTTTTGGGAAAAACCGGCCGCCAGTCAGTGAACCGCCAGCATGTCCAGACTGTGCCAGACCAGGTCGCCCATGGTTCGGCAGGCATCGAAGTGGCTGGTTCGGTAATGCCGGTTCAGGGCGCCCCGCAACTGCTCCACGTTGGCCCCGGGGGCAATTTCGTCGACCCGCATGGCCGCCATCAGATCGCCGATCCGGGCTTGTTCTACCCGCAGCCGCCCCGCTACCAGCGAGCGCTCCTCAATTTGGTACTGGCGCACACTCTCGGGGGTCAGGCAGCTCGTACCGAGGTCGATAATGGGCTGATTCTGCCGGTAGTACTGCGGCATATAGACCGATTTACGGCCTTCGTACGACTGCTGATCGAAGTCGATGGCGCGAATGCGGTAGTAGACCTCGTCGAAGTCGGGCGTGATGTCGACCACGAAATTACTCGAGTGCATATCCCCCAGGAGCCGCACGAAACACCGTTCGTTGAACTTCACGAACTCCTTGCAGAGCCGGATCGGGTTCATGTCCTCGTCGTGCATCTGCTGCTCGAAAAACATATCGCCCGGAATCCCGGCAATGTGCTCTTCGATGAGGGTCTGTCCGCTGGTCAGGTAACTGATGCGATTGGGCGACAGGATATGCTCCAGCTCCAGACCGTAAATGCGGGAGGCATCGGCATTCTTGATGTAGAAATAGTCGAAGTTATCGTTGACCAAGTTCCGCACCCGCACCCGAAAGGGCCGGGTGTTGCCGTACAGGCACAGATCGACCCGATCGATGGTGAGGTGGGCCGTGATCGACATATCGCCGTCGGCTTTCAGGATGGCGTAGATCGTTTTGAGCGCCAGCAGGATATCGTCGGTTTCCAGCGCCGGGTAATAAACGGTTTCCCAGAGCGTATCGCGGTCGCGCTTGTCGAACAGCGAAGCCGAATTATCGTACCGAAGCAGGTCGGTATACTGTATCGGCAGCCGATGCTCGCGATTGTACTGCTCCAGATATACCCGCAGGGGGCCACTGATGGGATAAGCACGTTTCTTCTTTGAGATGATAGGCATAGACAACCGGTAGCTGGGTGGCGGGGTAAAGATACGGGCCGACACGATGGGTTGTTTCGCGGGCTGGCCCCCGGCGCCCCGACGGTGTCATATTAAGCTTTTGTTACGACCAAACCCTTTGCGTTTGTTCGATCGTTATGTCTTCATCGCTAGTCCGTCTATTTTGTCGACCCACCAACCGCCCCGAACCGACACCCCGCCCCTGCTGAACCGCCCGGCATTTGGTACCGATTTTATCTGGGGCACAGCCACAGCCGCCTACCAGATTGAAGGCGCTGTCGACCGCGACGGGCGCGGCCCCTCCATCTGGGATACGTTCAGCAAACAGAAAGGCAAGATCAAAACCGGCGAGCATGCCGATATAGCCTGCGAGTTTTACGACCGCTATGAATCCGATTTACGACTCCATAAAGAGCTGGGTCTCGACCATTTCCGGTTCTCACTGTCGTGGTCACGGATTCTGCCCGACGGTACGGCCCCACCACGGGGTGGACGCATCAACGAAGCGGGCCTGGCTTTTTACGACCGGCTGATCGACCACTGCCTCCGGCTGGGCCTTACCCCCTGGATTACCCTCTACCACTGGGATCTGCCGCTGGCGCTGGAAAACCAGGGCGGCTGGCCCAACCGCCAGATCGTCGACTGGTTCACCGATTTCGTCGATGTCTGTACCAAAGCCTACGGGCACAAGGTCAAGCACTGGATCGTGCTGAACGAGCCGCTGGCGTTTTCGGTTTTGGGCTATTTTACCGGTCAGCACGCGCCGGGGCGTCGGGGGTTCTGGAATCTGCTGCCCGTTATTCATAACACCGCCCTGGCGCAGGCCGAAGGAGGCCGCATGGTACGGCAAAATGTGCCCGACGCTCAGATCGGCACGGCTTTCTCCTGCTCGCCGGTCGATCCGTTTACCCCCCGCGACCAGAACGCAGCGGCCCGGGTCGACGCGCTGATGAACCGGCTTTTTATCGAACCCGCCCTCGGCCTCGGCTATCCCAGCGACACCCTGCCTTTCCTGAGCGACATTGCCCGGAAGGTTGCCAAACCCGGCGACATGGAGCGGCTGGCGTTCGATTTCGACTTCATTGGTCTTCAGCATTACTTCCGGGCGGTGGTTGAGCAGTCGTTATTCATGCCCTACCTTTGGGCCAAGGAAGTCACGGCGCTTCGGCGGGGGGTACCCGTTATTACCGAGATGGGCTGGGAAGTGTATCCCGACAGCATGTACCGGATCATCCGTCAGTTCAGCCAGTATGCCGGTATAAAGAAGCTGATTATTACCGAGAGTGGGGCGGCTTTTTACGACACCGTCCAGCACGGAATGGTTAACGATACGGCCCGCACCGAGTATCATCAGCAGTACCTCACTCAGGTGCTCCGGGCCCGGCAGGAGGGGCTTCCGGTCGATGGGTATTTTGCCTGGACGTTCCTCGACAACTTCGAATGGGCCGAAGGGTACCGACCCCGGTTTGGACTCGTCTACGTCGACTTCCGCACCCAGCAGCGCATCGTCAAGGCGTCGGGGCGGTGGTTTCAGCAGTTTCTGACCGCCGAAAACGAAACGTCGAAACGACTATAAACCCGTAGACCCCGGCGGTCCCCGTTGCCGCTAATTACCAACACTTCGCCGTTCATAGCAGTTGTATTTCTAAACCAAAACCAACGTTATGCAATACCCTGAATTCATCCACGAAGGCAAAGAAAAACTCGGCGTCGACACCGAACAGGAAGTCCTCGACATTACCCGCGCTTTTCTGCACACCCTGACCCAGCACCTGGCCGGCAACGCAGCCGATAACCTCGGCGCCCAGCTCCCGGCTCCGCTACTCGACATCATCCGCGAAATCAGCCCCGAAGAGCGCGACCAGGGCGAACGCTTTAAACTAACCGAATTTTACGAGCGCGTAGCGGACAAACTGAATGTCGACACCGATACCGGCCAACGCTATACGCACCAGTTCATGCAGGTATTCGGCCCGATGGTCACGGAGGGTGAGCTCCACAAGCTCAGGATTACCCTGTCCGACGACTATGCGCCCCTTTTCGACAACGTTAAAACCGCCAGTAACGCCCCTAATTAACGCGTTGTGACGAGCGGGGAGGGATACGAACCGAACAACGGCCAGCCGCATCGCTCCCCACTCATCATCACCCGTTCTGTTCCCCAGTTTATGTCCACTATCCTTCCTCTTACCACGCCCGAGCAGGCCGTATCGGCCATCCAGTCGGGCAATCGTGTTTTTATCCACAGCGTAGCCCAGACTCCGCATGTCCTGATCCGGGCTATGGTCGACCGGGCGCCCGAGCTGCGCGACGTAGAAGTCTGCCACATCCATACCGAAGGCCCCCTGCCCTATCTGGAGCCGCAGTACCGCGAGTCGTTCCGGCCCAATTCGTTCTTTATCGGCGCCAACATGCGGAAGCAGCTCGCGCAGGGTATCGGCGATTACGTGCCGGTGTTTCTGAGTGAGGTGCCGCTGCTGTTCAGCCGTCGGATTCTACCCGTTGATGTGGCCCTGATTCAGGTGTCGCCCCCGGATCAGCACGGCTATTGCTCGCTTGGCCCCTCGGTCGATGTGTCGCTGGCGGCCATCCGGTCGGCCAAGTACGTCATTGCGCAGGTGAACCCCCGCGTACCCCGCACCCACGGCGATGGACTGATTCCGGCCAGTATGCTGCACGCGGCCGTGGAGGTCGACGAGCCGATCTACGAAGTACACACGGGCGAGATCAGCGCCGACGACCGTAAAATCGGGCAGTACGTAGCCAGCCTGGTTGAGGATGGGGCTACGCTACAGCTGGGCATCGGCGGTATTCCCAACGCCACCCTGGCCGAACTGATTCATCACAAAGGCCTGGGTATTCATACCGAAATGTTCTCCGACGGCGTCATCGACCTCGTTGAGCGGGGCGTCATCACCGGCGAGCACAAAACCGTGCTACCTTACCGGATTGTATCGGCCTTCGTCATGGGCAGTCAGCGGGTATACGACTTCATCGACGACAACCCCGGGGTGGCTATGAAGCAGGCCAGCTACACCAACGACACCTCTATCATCCGGCGCAACCCGAAAGTAACGGCCATCAACTCGGCCATCGAGATCGACATCACCGGCCAGGTCTGCGCCGACACCATCGGTACCATGCAGTACTCGGGGGTTGGCGGGCAGATGGACTTCGTACGGGGCGCGTCGCTGTCGGAAGGCGGCAAACCGATAATTGCCCTCCCCTCCGTAACGAGCAAGGGCCTGAGCAAGATCGTTCCGTTTCTAAAAGAAGGCGCCGGCGTCACCACGACCCGCGCCCACGTGCATTACATCGTTACCGAATACGGCATCGCCGACCTGTATGGGCAGAACCTGCGCCAGCGCGCCCGGGCCCTGATCAACATTGCCCATCCCGACCACCGCGAAGAGCTGGAACGGCAGGCGTTCGCGCGCTTCGGCCACCTCTAAACAGCCATTAAAAATCGACGCGGTACAGGAAAATCGGCAGAAACCCGAGCTGGTATTCCTGTTTGATGAAGCTGCCGTCGGGCTGGGGCGCGTAGCTGAGCGACAGCAGGTTCTGTATACCGAGGATATTCACCAGATCGACCGAGATCGTATGGGTCAGGCCCCGGCGGTCGGCTGCCCCGCGGTTCATCTTGTAATCGACCTTCAGATCGAAGCGTTTGTAAGGCGCAAACTGAAGGGTGTTGCGGCTTGCGCTCTGGTAAATAATCTCCTGGTTCAGCCGCGACGCTGCTTCATCGACCGGGCCGTACCAGCGCCCGCCGGTGGTGGTGTATTTGAACCCAAGGTTGAGCGACGATCGCCGGAATACAAATTCTTTCGAGAACAGGGCATTGAAGGCGTAGCGCCCGTTGAAATCCGTATTTCGCAGCACCCCGTCAGACCCGGTGTATTTTGCATCGAAGACCGAGCCCGTGAGCAGGAAATAATAGTGGTTGCTGAAAAACTTCTCGACCGTTAGCTCCAGCCCGTAATTACGGCCGGTTCCGGTGTTGACCAGCGGACCCGGAAAGATTCGGGAGAAGGCCGCCCCCGTGTTGACCATCGAAAACGACGACTGCGCCTGTTCGACGGGTATGTTGAACAGGCGCTGGTAATACGTCTCCAGCAGCAGCCGAATGCTACGCCCCAGCAGCCGCTGGTAACTGGCTACATAATGCCAGCTTTTGGTCAGGCCCATTGTCCGGTTGGCCAGCGGCCCCGCGGCCGAGCCACTGCCCGGGTTTTCGGCGTAGAAGTAGGTATAGAGCGGCTGTATTTGGCTGTGTAGTCCTGCGGCCAGACTCAGTTTCTGCCGGGCGGGCAGCTCCCAGCTCAGCCCGACCCGAGGCTCTACCGGCGCTACACTGCGGGTGTTGAGCGTAAACCAGAGCGCATTCAGGCCAGCCGTCAGGGTCAGATTTTCGGTCAGGCGGTGGCGGAAGCTGACATAGGGCTGTACCAGCGCAAAGGTTTCGTTCGTGTTCCAGCGCGTGCGCCAGGGGGTGAAGCGGGTGTAGCTCAGATCGGTAAACGACCGAACGCTGTCGAACGCCCGAAAGCGGTACAGATCGGTGTTCAGACCAACTTTCAGGGTAGCGCGGGCACTGATCTTATGGTTGACGAAGGTAGCCAGCGAGTACTTCATCTCCGAAAACCGGTAGTCCAGGATCGGCCGGAGCGAGTCGATTACGTAGCGATTGTTCACCACCAGCGGGTTGCGGTCGCCGTCCCTGCGCAGGAACAGGTAGTTGTGGTTGGCATCCTGCGAATTGCCCGATACGGCCAGCGTCGCTTTCCAGAACGTCTGGGGACTCAGCGGGCGGGTATAGGTCAGTCCGGCGGCCCCCATACGCGCGGTGTAATACTGATCGCGGTCGTTATTGCCGAAGATGTTACGGTCTTTCACCTCCTGTTCGCTGATGAGGATATCGACGGTGCTGGTTCCGCCGAGGGCCCAGAGCGCCAGCGCCCCGACCGACTCGCCCCGCCGGTTTCTGAGCGGGAAGTTGAACCGAAAAAAACCGTCCTGATAGGTCGGTACCGCCTGGGTTCCGATGTCGATACCGATTTTGTTGAACAGCCACAGGTTGGCGTAGCGGTAGGTAGCCAGATACGACGCCTTCGAGCTCTTCGACAGCGGCCCCTCGACCATGGCTTCAGTACCCAGAAAGCCGAACTGCACCATTTTTTCGTGGCGCTCATTATTTCCGTTGCGTAGCTTCAGGTCGAACGCGCCCGCCACGGTATTGCCAAATTCGGCCGGAAAAGCCCCCGTAAAAAAATCGGAGTTGGCCAGATACCGGTTATTGATGATACTGACCGGCCCGCCCGATGTACCTGCAATAGCGAAATGGTTGGGACTGGGAATACTTACGCCATCGACGCGCCAGAGCACTCCCTGGGGCGAGTTGCCCCGAATAACGATGTCGTTTCGGGAATCGTCGGCGCCCTGCACCCCGGCAAAATTGGAAGCCATCCGGGCCGGTTCGCCCCGGCTGCCCGCGTACCGGTTCGTTTCCTCCACCGAAAACTGCCGGGCCGACACCACTGCCATTTCGTTACGGGCCTCGCCGGTTCGCTGCGCCTGCACCGTTACCGCCACCAGCTGCCGGATTTCCTCTTCCAGCTCAATGTCCAGGATTTTTTCCCGCCCGGCATCCAGGCTCACATCAGCGAGCACCATCTCCTTGTAGCCCACCAGCGTCACCTTTACGGTATGCCGCCCAACGGGTATCCCGGTTAGCCGAAACAGGCCAGCCGTATCGGTCAGTACGCCCTTATCGGCCAGCTGTACCGTAGCGCCCACGAGCGGAAATTTGGATTCTTTATCGACCACATGGCCCCGCAGGGTTTGGGTTAACTGTCCCTGTCCCAGCAGGGGCGTAACCGCCAGGCAGACCAGCAGCGACAACAGGCAGACCGTTGCGCCGAAACGAGCAAAGATTTTCATGAACAAGAGGAAGCAATCAGCGGGTAATATTATCACATCATCCGCTGATATACAATGACGCGTACCGGACCAGATACTTACCTGACTGTGTGTACAAAATTGAGCCGCGACCAGCCCGGTCGCGGCTCAGGCGCTTATCGTCTGCATCAGTTCGCTACAACTTCGTAATGCGCTTCGATGCCATCCGGTCGCCAACCCGAATCCGCAGTATGTAGGTCCCGGCCGGCTGCTGGTCTAGCGGCACCAGAGCCGCATCGCGACGGGTTTCGTGCTGCCAGGTCGA
Organism: Spirosoma sordidisoli; assembly: GCF_004138325.1. Lineage (GTDB taxonomy): Bacteria > Bacteroidota > Bacteroidia > Cytophagales > Spirosomataceae > Spirosoma > Spirosoma sordidisoli. The sequence continues at coordinate 533,011 of NZ_SBLB01000001.1, forward strand.
TCGGCCGGTTAGATCGACCAGTTCCAGCCGGGCCGTCTGGCTGGATGGCAAGCCGTGAATACGTACCGTCAGCGTGGTTGTAGCCGGTATGGGATACACCTCGACCACACTAGCCAGCGATTGATCATCGATCGAAAGCAGCGGAGCCACTGTAATCAGCACGGTTTTGTGGGGTGGGGTTACGTTCCCGCAAACGTTACTGACGGCGGTCAGGAAATAGGTGGCTGTTCGGGCGGGCATCACCGTAAGCGTATGCGGATTGGAGGCCGTCTGCACCGTTTTCGGACTGCCCAGTACCCCCCCGGTAGTGTCCTGATAGGTAAACACCCAGGGTGCATCGCCTGTGAACGCCACCGACAAATTGGCCGACTCGCCCTCAAAAATGGTTCGGTTGCCCGTCATCGTAGCCGTTGCCCGGGCTCGTACCGTCAGCAACGAAGGGCTATAGGTCCCGTTGATCGGAATTTTAGGGTTGGTAGCCATCACGCGCACCCGGTACGTACCGGCGGCAATACTGGTCGGAATAACGCCTGAAATCTGCCCGTTTATGGTCTGGTTGCCTATGGTGATAAAGTCGTTTTTCGTGCTATCCGCTTCGACCCGGGCAATCTGTAACCTAAACACACTCCCCGGATTGAAAACCCCCGTTGTGGTAAAGCCCGTCGAAACGCTCGTGCCTGCGCAGACCGAAGAGGCCGCAAGGTCCAGGGTCTGTATCTCCGGGATCGCTACGGTGATGGTCGCCGACGCGCCCCCCGGCTGGCCCAGCCCGCATTTATTACTTACTTCGGCCACCCGATAGGTCGTCGTGCGCTCGGGCAGAACCAGCAGGGTGGTGTCTTTGGTTGCCGTTCCGGCCAGCCCGTTCGAGAGCCGATAGCGGTAGGGGCCCACCCCGGTAAACGCCAGCTTCAGCGGCACCTCTATGCCCAGGTTAACGGCAGTCGTTCCGCCGATCGACAGGGTGGGCGTCGTCTGCACAAAGACCCGAATAGCCGTCCGTGGACTTTCGCAGGTGTTGGTGTCTGTCTGGGTCACGTAATAGATATCCCCCTCGGCACTGGCTGTAGGCGACGTCGTTGGCGGCACCGGCGCGCTCGTGCTGACCACACCTTTCGGGTCAATCCATTTCAGGTTCCTGCCACTGGCTTCCAGCGGTTGTGCGGTCGCGCCCTGGCATAACTCGACCGTAGTGGCTGCTACGGTCGGCGCCGGGGTGGTCAATATTCTGACGGTCAGGGTTGCTTTGGGCCCTTCGCAGCCGTTAACCGTCTGCGTAACCTGGTAGGTAAAGGTGGCTCCCTGGCTGGTACTGATCGTGGGCGGCATCGTGAACCGGTTCCCATCGGGGTTGTACCAGGCGAGGTTCTCGCCTTTGGCCGTAACCGTTTCGCCGGGCGCAAACTGACAGATCGTTCGGGGGCTTACCTCGGGCGGAGCCGGCAGCGGCTTAACCGTAACGACCAGCGCAGCCCGGGGGCCTTCGCAACCATCGATCGTCTGAGTGACAAAAAAGGTTGTCTGGTTCGCCTGCCCGGTAGTCACGGTGGGGGCGGCTGTCGAGCCGGAGCCCCCAGCCTCGGTCGTGTACCAGAGCAGGTTTTGCCCGCCAGCCGATACGGTTCGGGCCGGTTCGTTCAGGCAGACGGCCAAGGGCGCCGTAGCCGGGCTGCTGGGCGTGGGTTTGACGACAACCCTGATTTCGGCCCGCGGACTCTCGCAACCGCCCGCCGTTCGGCTAACCGAATAGGTCGTCGTACCCGGATTTTCGGTCGAGGGTGTAGGGGCCTGGCTGCTGCCGTTTCCGTTCATATCGTACCACCGCAGTTCATTACCCGACGCAGTCAGCGCCGAAGCAGCCGCTTGCTGACAGTAGCTCACCAGACTGGTAACCGCCGGTGCCTCGGGCAGGGCAGTTACGGTTACGGTCAGGTCGCTGCGGGGGCTTTCACAGCCGTTGATGGTCTGGCTGACCCGGTACGTAAACCGGCCGGGGCTATTGGTTTCCGGAATGGCCGTTTCACCGATCCGCGTGCCTGACTCGCGGTACCAGGTTAAGCCCTGTCCAGTAGCCTGCAGCGGCTGAGCTTGCGCGTTCTGGCAGTAGGCGGAGCCGTTGCTGGCTACGCCCGGTGCAGCGGGTATGGGGTAAACCGTCACGGACAGGGTGGCCCGGGCGCTTTCGCAGTTGTTAATCGTCTGGGTTACATAGAAGGTCATCTGGCTCGCCTGCCCGGTGCTGATTACGGGGGGCGTTGCCGAGCCGGTAGCCGAGCTATCGCGGGTGTACCAGCGCAGGTTCTCGCCCGTGGCCTGCAACGTGGGGGCGGCCGTGTTCTGACAGATCGCCACCGGGCCAACCCCGGGAGCCGCCGGAATAGCGTGGATGGTAACCGACATTTTTTCGCTGGCTACGCTTTCGCAGCCGTTGACGGTGCGGGTTAGCCAGTAAGTAAACGTGCCGGTCTGGGTAGCAGGCACCCGCGCGCTGAGCAACCGCTCTCCATTGTTAACATCGGTGAGGGTTGGCTGGCCGTTCCCCACGCCATACCAGGTGTAGGTGCCGGACTGAACCGCTACTTCCGTCCGAATAACGGCGCCGGGGTCGCCGAAGCAGAACGAATAGGCTGTCTTCTGAACGGCCGGGGCCGTCGGTGCCTCTTTGATCGTCACGCTGACGCCGGTACGGGCGCTTTCACAGGTATTGACAGTCTGGCTGACGTAATAGCTTCGGGTACCGGGCGCATCGGTAGTAAGGGTAATCGAGCCGCGGGCTTCTCCCCCCGATGACTGCTCATACCATTTCAGGTTCTCGCCCGTTGCGGTCAGCGTTTGGCTGGCCGAAAACTGGCAAAGCGATACCTCGGCGGTACTGACCCGCGGGGCAGGCGGAATACCATAGACCGTTACGGGCAACGCCACCCGTGGACTTTCGCAACTCCCGCTCACCGTCTGCGACACGTAGTACGTCTGCTGCCCGGTACTGGTGGTAACCGGCGATGGTGCCGCCGGAGAGCCTGTGCCCCCGGTAGCAGCCGCGTACCAGTTGAGCGTACCGCCACTGGCCGCTATGGCCGACAAGGGACTGGCCGATGCACCCAGGCAATAGCTCACGGCCGATACCGTAGGCGCGGGTGAGGCAGCTTTCACCTCTACGGTAATTGCCGCCCGCTCACCTTCGCAGTCGTTGACTTTCTGTGCTACGTAATAGGTGAACGTGCCGGCACTGCCAGTCGATGGTACCGGCGCCTGTGCGGACCCCGTCCCCCCCGTTGCGTTTGTGCCGTACCACACCAGCGAGGCACCATCCGCATTGGTCTGAGCACTCAGCCCGCCGGCCGTCTGAAACTGGCAGACTGTAACCGTGTTGGTCGATACGGTCGGCTTTTCAGGTCGTGCATTGATTTTTACGGTAATGTAGGCTGTAGGCTGCAGTGAAGCTCGACAACCGTTCAAATAATGAGACAAAGCAAATTGAATACTGCCGACCTGATCTGTAGAGGGCGTAGGTGGTTTAGATTCTCCTCCTAAACCAAAAACATCCTTTGAGTATAGCACTATAGATCCATCCGTCAGCGGTTTATGTCCTTTTTCGTTCAAGGGTAGAGCTTTGTCGCCCTGACAGTAATCTATTATTCCGTAAACAGCTCCGTTGCCTACGCCAACAATGTTATCAACGTTGATAGATGACGAAGGCCTGGGCTTTACAGTAATTCGGGCTTGTGCCCGATCGCTCTCACAACCGTTTATCTGCTGAGTAGCAAAGAACGTCCTCTGGCCAGGAATTTCATTACCAGAATAAATTTCGAATGATTTATCGGTAGCAGTTCCGTAGGGTGTCAAAGAGCCGACGGTATTACCATTTGAATCATATAGCCGGGGGATTGCTTCTGGTGAACTTAGTTTAACAGGTACTGTAAAAGAAGTAATATTAGACCCCATCGGCCGTTGACACACTTCACTCTCGGCAGTAACACTAGGCGGGGCAGGCTTTGCCTTAACGGTAAGTTCAGTGATATTACTGACCAGGGTTGTATCACGGGTTCCAACCAGTCTCACCTTGTAGGTGCCGGCTGGTATATCGGCGGGAACGGTGGCCCGTACCTGTGCACCGTATCGGCCCAGATTGCTCAGGATTACGGAGGGTATAGTACGAAACCCATTCCCGCTGGATAGCTGGACAACAAAGGCGGCATACGCCTGTTCCTGCGTACCGGCAATATCGAAAAAACCATTGGGGAACGTACCCGGACAGATAGCGGCTGGCGAGGGGGCCGATGAGCGTAGAGGGTCCTGCGCCCGGAGCATGGTACTGCAAACAAGCAGTAAGCTCACGGCTAGACGTAGACGTTGAGTCATGAATGAACAGAAAAGTGTGGATAGACTACTACAAATATAGACTGCAACTACCAGTCTACTTATCCCTCAAACGCTCCATCATTTGTCTATTTATCTACCGGTAGCCGGGCAGACACCGCCCCCTCGGGTGGGCACCCGGCCCAGGCTTTGATTGCCATCGACGTACCGAAACCCAGCTCCCCTATCTACTCCCTTACCGCCCACGAATCAGTAGACCAGCCCCGGTAAGTTACCTTTATGCGCTAAACGCTATTTTGCCGCCCCTTAATGAACGTGTCCATGTGTAGTTCCTTCGCTTCCCGCCTGTCGCTGTTCCTGACGGCCCTGGCGCTGGTTTCGGCTCAGGCCCAGACGCTCCGCCCACCCGCCTACCCGCTGGTTACCCACGACCCGTACTTCAGCCTGTGGAGTACCACCGATAAACTGACCGACTCCCCCACCCGCCACTGGACCGGTCGCCCGCAGTCGCTCGAGGGGTTGATCCGGGTCGATGGCAAGGCGTATCAGTTTCTGGGCGCTGTCCCTACCACCTACCAGCCCATTCTGCCCACCGGTGAGTCGAAACCGTATACGGCGCTCTATACCCTGACCAAACCCGCCGACGGCTGGGAGAAACCCGACTTCGACGCCCGCAGCTGGCAGTCGGCACTCGGCCCCTTCGGCGACACGCCCGACGCCCGCACGACCTGGCGCAACAGCCAGACGCATAAGGCAGGCATCTACGTCCGGCGCGAGTTCACCTACGACGGCAAAACCGACCCGGCCAAACTACTGCTGGCCCTCAACCACGACGACGAGGTCACCATCTACCTCAACGGGACCCGAATCCTGAACAAGCCGGGTTATATCAGCGAATACATCTATATGCCCCTCCCGGCCGAAGCCCGGCAGGCACTGCGCCCCGGCAAAAACGTATTGGCGCTCCACGGCGTCAGCCCCGGGGGCGGCTCGTTCGTCGATGTCGGGATCGTTAACCCCGTCATCTCAACGGCCATGGCAACCGCCAACCAGACCGGCGTAACGGTTTCGGCCACGCAGACAGCGTATACGTTTGAGGCTGGCCCGGTAAACCTGCGGCTGAACTTCCTGTCGCCCCTGCTGCTCGACGAGCTGGAGGTGGCTGCCCGCCCGGTTACGTATGTGACGTTCGAAACCAGCGCCCGCGACGGCAAACCACATACCGTACAGGTCTTTTTCGGGGCGTCAGCCACGGTGGCTACCAACACGCCCGGGCAGGACGTCATTACCGACGCAGGCCGTACGGCGGGTCTGCGGTGGCTGAACGTGGGTACGCAGCAGCAGCCCGTTCTTCAGAAAAAAGGCGATAATATCCGCATCGACTGGGGCTACGCGTACCTGGCCGTACCCGAACAGGCCGGCACCCAGTTGACGCCGGGATCGCTGGCCACCCTCAAAGCGGCTTTTCTGAAACAGGGCACCCTGCCCGCCGGCCAGAAAACGAGCGGCCCCGCCCAGGAGCAGGGGCTGGCGCTCAGCCTGTCGATGGGGTCGGTTGGCACAACGCCGGTGCAGAAACACCTGCTGCTGGCCTATGACGACCTGTATTCCGTGCAGTATTTCGGCAAAAACCTGCGGGCCTGGTGGCGTCGGGATGAGACGATGACGATGCCCCGACTGCTGGAAACCGCCGAAAAAGACTACGCCCGCCTGCGGCAGAAAAGCAGCGCCTTCGATGCGCAGCTGCTGGCCGACGCGCAGAAGTCGGGCGGAAAACCCTACGCCGACCTGTGCGTGCTGGCCTATCGGCAGGCCATTGCGGCCCACAAGATCGTGGCTGGCCCCAAAGGCGATGTCCTCTTTTTCTCGAAGGAGAACTTCTCCAACGGCTCCATCGGTACCGTCGACGTGACGTATCCGTCGGCTCCGCTCTTCCTGCTGTACAACAACGAACTGGCCAAGGGGCTGCTGCGGTTCATCTTCGACTACAGCGAATCGGGCAACTGGAAAAAGGATTTTCCGGCCCACGACGTAGGCACCTATCCGCTGGCAAACGGGCAGACCTACGGGGAGGATATGCCGGTTGAAGAAGCCGGCAACATGATGATTCTGACGGCGGCTTCGGTACAGATAGACGGGAAACCCGACTTCGCGCGCGAGCACTGGCCCACGCTGACCAAGTGGGTAGGCTTTCTGAAACGCGACGGCTTCGACCCGGCCAACCAGCTCTGCACCGACGATTTTGCCGGTCATTTGGCCCGCAACGCCAACCTCTCCGCCAAAGCGATTGTAGGCATTGCGTGCTACGGCAAGATGGCCCGGATGCTGGGCGATGAGAAAACGGCCGACGAACACCTGACCCTGGCGCGTGAGCTGGCCCGGCGGTGGATGCAGATGGATGCCGACGGCGATCATTACGCGCTGACGTTCGACAAAACACCGGGTAGCTGGAGCCAGAAATACAATATCGTCTGGGATAAGCTGCTGGGCCTCGACGTGTTCCCGACCGAGGTAGCCCGGAAAGAAGTGGCGTTCTACCTCAAAAATCAGCAGCCATACGGACTCCCGCTCGACAGCCGCCGGACCTATACCAAGTCCGACTGGATCATGTGGACCGCCACGATGGCCGACTCGAACACCGATTTTCAGGCCTTCATCGATCCCATCTGGAAGTTTGCGAATGAAACGCCGACGCGCGTACCACTCTCCGACTGGCACGAAACGACCAACGCCAAACAGGTTGGTTTTCAGGCCCGGTCGGTGGTGGGTGGCTACTATATAAAACTGCTGGCCGACCGGCTGGCGGCTGGCCGGTAGTGTGTTGCCCGGGCCGATGGCGATCCCGTGTCGGCCCGGGCTTACCGCATCGCCTAGAGCTGCACGACCAGGCCGCGGTCTGTTTTCTGATGCACCAGCTCGCCGGGCAGGTGCGACAGGATCTCGCCTTTCAGCGCGTTGATGAGCTGCCGCTTCAGAAAGCTGCGGTGCATGACCAGACTCACCTCCCGAACGGGCTGGGGCGACTCGAACGACCGAAGCCGCGCCCTCCGAACCGGGTCCATATCGACGGTGGCCAGGTAAGGCAGCAGCGTGAAGCCACTCTGGCGGTCAATCAGTTTGATGAGGGTTTCCAGCGAGCCCGTCTCGTACTGAAGGCGGGCGGGTTCCAGCAGCGAGCCGTCGGGCGTTTGGCGGTCGGCCCCGCAGATGTTGATCACCTGGTTGCGGAAACAATGGCCCTCGGTCAGGAGCCACAACCCATCGGTATGCAGGTCGGCCGGTGCGATGGTTTTTTTGGCCGATAACGAATGGCCTTCCGATGCGTAGAGGACAAAGGGCTCTTCAAAAAGCGGCACCTCGGTAATGCCGTTCTCGGTCAGTGGCGTCACCACCAGCCCAACGTCGATGAGTCCGTTCCGCAGCCGTTCAACGACCTGCTCGGTCACCAGCTCCTGGATGCGAACCGATACGGCCGGGTATTTCCGGATAAACTCGCCGATGAAATACGGCAGCAGATACGGGGCCAGAGTAGGTATAATGCCGATGCGGAGATCGCCCCGAAAATCGTTTTTCGACTCGCTGACCAGCTCCGGGATACGCCGGGCTGTCCGAAGCACTTCGCGCGACTGGGCCAGAATGGCCAGCCCCAGCTCGGTAGGCACAACCGGCTGCTTGGACCGATCAAAAATCAGCACCCCCAGTTCATCTTCCAGTTTCTGGATCTGCATACTGAGCGTAGGCTGGGTAACATGGCAGGCATCGGCAGCCGTAGCAAAATGCCGAAAGGTGTCAACGGCTACTATATAATCGAGTTGAGTGAGCGTCAATCCGGTAGGTGATTACAATTTTAAGCACAGCCGCCGGGCGGGACTAATTCCGATTTTGGCGGTAATAAATCGAAATTCCAATACTTTTACTGATGAAACAACCACTCTGCATGAAAACACGTCAACTTTTCATTTTTTTATTCGTCCTGACCCAGACCGTTGGATTTGCCCAGTCGGCCAAGTCGGTTAATCCGGCCGCAGCGGGCTTTGATGTAGCCGGGTCCGATGCCCGCGCCGTACAGATTGCCGACCAGGTGATGGCGGCCATGGGCGGCCGGAAAGCCTGGGACAACACACACCTGATTGCCTGGAACTTCTTCGGGTCGCGCCGACTGATCTGGGACAAATGGAGCGGCACCGTCCGGGTCGACAACCTCAAAGACGACCAGACCGTTATTCTGAACGTCAACAACGACAAAGGGCGCGTTTTTCGGCAGGGTGCCGAAGTAACCGACGCCGACTCCGTAGCGAAGTACGTAAAACAGGGCAAAGCCGCCTGGATCAACGATTCGTACTGGCTGGTTATGCCCTTCAAACTGAAAGACTCGGGCGTAACGCTCAAGTACCTGGGTGAAGAGACGACCCAGGACGGCAAGCCTGCCGATGTGCTTCAGCTTACGTTCAAGAGCGTCGGCAATACGCCCGATAACAAGTACAAGATCTGGGTCGATAAAAAAACGCATCTGGTCTGGCAGTGGGCCTACTTTCCCAAGTTCACCGATGAGCAGCCCCGCTTCACGCTGCCCTGGATCGACTACCAGAAGCACGGCGGCATTCTGCTGTCGGGCGAACGCGGTGATCGTGACCTGACCGATATCATGGTCTTCACCGGCCTGCCCGGCGAGGTGTTCAGCGATTTTGCCCGCCCGGACCTGAATCGCTATCCGCAGGCGAAGTAAACAGGCCGGGGGTACGGCCACCGCGTTGGGAGGCCCCCCGCCCCCGGCTCGTTTTCGGTAAACTAACTCGTTAAAATTGCTGTTCTGCCAGCATGGAAGCACCTGTTCTGAATCGTACTACCACCACCCCGAAGCCGCTCGGCAAAACGGGGGTTCTACTCGTCAACCTCGGCACCCCCGATAGCCCTTCTGTTCCCGACGTACGCAAATACCTGCGGGAGTTTCTGATGGACGGGCGCGTCATCGATATTCCGTTTATTCCCCGTTTTCTGCTCGTCAACGGCATCATCGCGCCATTTCGGGCTCCGAAGTCGGCCAAGACCTACAAGGAAGTCTGGACCGAAAACGGCTCTCCTCTTAAATATTACGGGCAGGTCAACGAACGGCAGCTGCAGCAGGCGCTGGGCGACGAGTACGTAGTTCGGCTGGCCATGCGCTACCAGAGCCCCAGTATCGACGCCGGTCTGAGCGAGTTTCAGCGGCTGGGCCTGACCGACATCATCGTGATTCCGCTCTTTCCGCAGTATGCCTCGGCTACCACAGGATCGGTCTACGAAAAGGTGATGGACATTATAAAAACCTGGCAGGTCATTCCGGAGATTCGCTTCATCAACCGGTTTCTCGAACATCCGAAATTCATCGACGGGTTTGTGCAGCTGGGCCGCAAGTACATGGCTGAGCACGACTTCGATCATTTTCTTTTCAGCTACCACGGCCTGCCCGAGCGCCAGATTCGCAAAGGCGATATAACCAAAACGGTTTGTCAGCTGGGGGAGTGCTGCGCATCGCTCCGTGCCGATAATCAGCATTGCTACCGGGCACAGTGTTTCGAAACCACCCGCCGGCTCGTGCGGGAGCTCGGCATTCCGGAGGGTAAATACACCACCTGTTTTCAGTCCCGACTGGGCCGCGACCCCTGGATCAAGCCGTATACGGAAGATACCATCCGGGAGCTGGCCGGGAAAGGCATAAAACGGGTGCTGGCTTTTTCACCGGCTTTCGTGGCCGACTGTCTGGAAACCACTATCGAAGTGGGCGAAGAGTACAAAGAACTATTCGAAGAGCTGGGCGGAGAACACTGGCAGCTCGTAGAGAGCCTGAACGACAGCCCGATCTGGGTAGAAACCCTGGTCGACCTGGTCAGAACGGCTTAGCGTTACCACCCGTAAAAAACGCCCCGTATCGATCGATGCGGGGCGTTTTTGCTGTTAGCGGGTGGCTACCATCCGGGGTTTGGGCGTAAAGGGCGGTACCGTGTGCTCAACGGGTTTTACCGTTCGGAGGTAGTCGTAGATAGCGCCCAGATCCTGATCGGTCATGTGGGCATACATGGTCCAGGGCATGATTGAGTTGGTACCCTCCTCCCCGACAGTGGGTTGTGCCGACGCGTTGGTATAGGCCCTGAAGCGGGCAATAAATGCCTCGCGGGTCCATTTGCCGATACCCGACTGAGCCGGAGTGATGTTAGCTGCGCGGGCCGTACCGGTAGGCATCGGAAACTCACGCCCACCGGCAAACGACATACCGGGCAGCCCCTGCCCCTGCGCATCGACCGGTGTGTGGCAATCGCCACAGCCCGCAAACATGGTTATGTATTTCCCATACGCAATCTGGTCCGTTGGGGCCGGCCGTTTGCCACCTTCCCGTTTGGCGGGTATGGTGTTGATGATAAAATTCATTGGAAAATCCGACTCCGACGCGGGTACCACGTGCTGTATGGGTTTCAGACTACGCAGGTAAGCAATGATCGCGTGAATATCATCCGGGGCCATCTGCCCGAAATTCTGGTACGGCATCACCGGGAACAGAGCGCGGCCATCCCGACTGACGCCGGTTGTAATGGCCCGGTAAATTTCCCCGTCGGTCCAGGTACCCAGATGCGCGGGGGTCAGGTTCGGGGCGTAGTAATTACCCGGAAAACCCTGCTCCCGTAAAAATCCTTCGCCCCCTTTTCCTTCGGTACCGGCTACCATGGGCCCGGTTAGTTTCGTGAAGTCGCGGGTAGAGTGACAATCCATACAGGCGGCTACGTGGTTGGCGAGGTACCGCCCCCGCTCGATCTGAGCCGCATCGGAATCAATCTCCAGCAGGGGCGCAGGCCCTACGTCGGGCAGTCCCAGCCGGATAAACGCCAGACCAGCACCAACAATAACCAGGAGCCCGACGATCAGGAACGTCAGGGCTTTACGTATTCTTTTTCTCATGAGGATAAGGAAAAATAGGGAATAAACAAAAATAGACCAACTACCTCCAGAGTACAGATATATTTTTCAAACGGTTGTTTCCATTATGATAAACAAGTAACTTCAAGAATACATATAGTAACCTCATTACTAATAATTTACATTATAACATAACGTATGACAGGATATTTATTTAGCACACTTATTCTATCATACCTATTGCATATTAGTTTTTCCTTGCTTTCTTTGCAACCAAACCGCTTTATCCGTAAATTTCATGTATCCTTTTTCGCTCATGCAGAGCGCTTGTGTACGTACGTGCACCCTGCTACTGCTATGCCTGCTGACGTGTGTCAGACACTCCGCCATCGGCTCTTCAGCCCCGCTCCTTTTCGGTAAGGACGCTCCACCCAATCGATCATCAACGGCCCCACCCAAAGTCGCGTTACCTGTCTCTCCGATCACTAAAACAAAAGCATCTCCTGTTGCATACAAACCTCTACCTCATCTCATTTACAGCGATCCCATTCGGTTTAACCTGCAGGTAAGCCGTCGGTCTGTACGGCTGGGAGAATCGGTCGAACTGGTCATTACAGCGCAGCTGCTTAACCTGTCGCCCAATTCCATGTTCTTCCTGCCCGGAGCCAATGCCTACCGGCTGAAGCTGCTGCTGCCACCGGGTTTCGAACAGACAGGTGGAGACTATGTCGACTTTATTGGCGACGAACTATCGTACCCGGCTCACCCTGTAGCCACCTATCGCATTCAGGGTCGCTTCCGCAGTATCACCGAAGGCACCTCATTCCGGCTCCTACGCGGGCATAGCCAGGCTACGGACCAGAGCCTCTTCATCGAAAAAGCCCAGCTTCACCTGAAAGCGGTTCCCGGAGAGCCCAGAGCCTCTTCATCATCCAATACCATCGACGACCAGACGCTGATGGTGATTGGTGAGCCGGAGCCCGCAGCCACAACCGCCGGCGCTCGGGCGGCTGCTCCGTCGTATCGGTCATCGCTCGAACACGCCCGCTGCGAAACCATTGGCGGCTGGGTCATTGACGCCAACAATCCCAGCCAGTCGGTCAGCCTCGATATTCATCTGAACGGGCTGAAGGTAGCCACCATCTCCGCCGACCAGCCCCGCAACGACGTCGCCAGCGCCTTCGGCAGCAGCTATAACAAATACGGATTTACCTGGACCCTGCCGGCCAGCTACAAGTCGAACGATAAGCTGATCGTGTCGGTACGCCCTACCGGCAGCACGACCGAACTGACCGACAGTCCCCGCGTTACCGAGATTTGCGTTGGTTCGGGCCAGTCGCCGATAACGACGCCCCCCAGCACGACCGTAACCACGCCACCGAGCACTACAACGGCCACCACTCCGCCCAGCACGACGGTAACGACGCCACCAACCACGACGGTAACCACCCCGCCCAGTAGCACGACCGCCACGCCCCCCAGCACGACGGTAACCACCCCGCCAACGACCACGGTAACGACGCCACCAACCACCACGGTGGTGACCCCGCCCGCCCCCAACGCCAGCTACCGCTCCTCCTTCGAGCACGCCCGTTGCGAAACCATCGGCGGCTGGGTTCTCGACGCCAACAACCCCAACCGGTCGATCAGCCTCGACGTCTACATCAACGGCACCAAAGTCGCCACCATCGCGGCTGACCGGGTACGTAGTGATGTGGCCAGCGCCTTCGGCTACGGCTACAACAAGTTTGGCTTCCTGTGGAGTATTCCCGACAGCTACAAGTCGGGCGCTCGCATGACCATTTCGGTACGGCCCGCCGGCACCAGCATCGAGCTCAACAGCAGCCCGCGCACCACCGACGTCTGCGCCGGGAGCGGTACACCCCCCGTCACCACCGAGCCGCCCACCACGACGGTAACCACCCCGCCCAGCACGACCGTAACGACGCCACCGACCACCACGGTGACGACCCCGCCCTCGCCCAACGCCAGCTACCGCTCCTCCTTCGAGCATGCCCGTTGCGAAACCATCGGCGGCTGGGTCTTCGATGCCAACAACCCCAACCAGTCGGTGAGCCTCGACGTCTACATCAACGGCACCAAAGTCGCCACCATCGCGGCTGACCGGGTGCGTAGTGATGTGGCCAGCGCCTTCGGCTACGGCTACAACAAGTTTGGCTTCCTGTGGAGTATTCCCGACAGCTACAAGTCGGGCGCTCGCATGACCATTTCGGTACGGCCCACCGGCACCAGCATCGAGCTCAACAGCAGCCCACGCACTACCGACGTCTGCGCCGGGAGCGGTACACCCCCCGTCACCACCGAGCCCCCCAGCACGACGGTAACCACCCCGCCAACGACGACCGTAACGACGCCACCAACCACCACGGTGGTGACCCCGCCCGCCCCCAACGCCAGCTACCGCTCCTCCTTCGAGCATGCCCGTTGCGAAACCATCGGCGGCTGGGTTCTCGACGCCAACAACCCCAACCGGTCGATCAGCCTCGACGTCTACATCAACGGCACCAAAGTCGCCACCATCGCGGCTGACCGGGTACGTAGTGATGTGGCCAGCGCCTTCGGTTACGGCTACAACAAGTTTGGCTTCCTGTGGAGTATTCCCGACAGCTACAAGTCGGGTGCCCGTATGACCATCTCGGTACGGCCCGCCGGCACCAGCATCGAGCTCAACAGCAGCCCACGCACCACCGACGTCTGCGCCGGGAGCGGTACACCTCCCGTCACCACCGAGCCGCCCACCACGACGGTAACCACCCCGCCAACGACCACGGTAACGACGCCACCAACCACCACGGTAACCACCCCGCCCGCCCCCAACGCCAGCTACCGCTCGTCGCTGGACCACGCCCGCTGCGAAACCGTTGGCGGCTGGATTCTGGATGCCAACAACCCCAACCAGTCGGTGAGCCTCGACATTTACATCAACGGTACCAAAGCGGCCACCATTACCGCCGATCAGCCCCGCAGCGATGTGGCCAGCGCCTTCGGCTACAGCTACAACAAGTTTGGCTTCCTGTGGACCATTCCGGCCAGTTACAAGTCGGGCGCGCAGCTGATCGTATCGGTTCGACCCACCGGCACGGACCGCAACATCACGAACAGCCCGCTCACGACGGATGTATGTTCAGGATCGGGCACTCCGCCGGTAACGTCACCCCCACCGAGCACGACCACCACGACCCCGCCGGTTACCACACCACCGATCGTGACCCCACCGCCGTCCACTGATTATCCGATCCTGGACAGTCCGCAGCCGAGCGACTTACGGCCGTTCATCCAGAACGAGCGGGTACGGGTAGCCATCGATCTGGCCGTAGGGGGCGTAGTTCGGGAAGTAACGGATCTTCAGGTTGGCGAGAACATGATCAACTGCCTCGTGAAGGACGGGAAGCGGGATACAGGACGTGACGACCAGATTGCGATCTACGGACTTCCCGATGCTAATCAGGGCTGGACAACGGGCGGCAGTCAGCTCCATGACAACATTGGCTACAACCCGGTACAGGGTGGCGACGTGCTGCTGAACCGCTCGCCTATCCTGGCCTTTGGTAAGACCAACAACATGCTGTACTGCAAAACCCGGCCGCTGCAGTGGGGCCTGAACAACATCCCGGGCGATTATATCATTGAGCAGTGGATTCAGCTTCAGGGTAACATCGTTCGCCGGCACGTTCGGATTACGGGCAACCGGCCCGAAACCGGCAGCCAGTTCTATGACCATGCCCGCCAGCAGGAATTGCCCTGTACCTATACCAGCGGCTCGTTCTACCAGTACTACGTGGTTCAGGGAACGCCTTACACCAACGCTCCGCTGGTTAAGGTAAATGACATTCCCAACCTCGATGGTAGTGGCAAAACCCTGAACCAGTACGACGATTCGATGGGCCAGATTGCCCCGCTCAACGTCGATGCCTCTGAGCCCTGGATTGCCGCCGTACGTCCGCAGGATAACCGGGGTATTGCGCTGCATACGCCGTTCTCGAACGAGTTCAAGGTCGGTCTGTTCAACAGCGTAGGCTGGGGTCCGCCAGAAGCGCTCAACGCCGGCTATATCGCCAATGGCCTGAAACTGACCCTGGACCGGAACGGCGTTTACGAATTCGACTTCAACATGGTTGTGGGTAGCCTGAACGAAATCCGGAACACGATCAACTCGCTGCCGCAAAGCGAAACCAAGCCACACTACGTGTTTGCAGGGCAGAGCAAACGGCATGGATTCTCGTACCAGAAAGGCTATGATCAGGGCTATCCTGTGGGCGACGAACTGAGCATTACCCCGAAAAACCGGCGGTTCAGCTTCACCTCACCCCGCAAAGGCTACAAAGCATCTGACATCAACCGCATCTACATCAGAATACGGGCGCGCACCAACGAAACCCAGTTTGTGCTGAAGTGGCGAAAAATTGGTCAGTCGCCCATCGAATCCGAATGGGCTGGTCAGTCGATCTCCTTCCCCATTACGGGCGACAACCAGTACCGGACCATTGCAATTCCGGTCGGTAACCACCCGCAGTGGAACGGTATTATCAATGAGTTTTCGATCAACTACGCCAACCCCAATGAAGAACCTGCCAACAACCAGCAGATCGGCATCAAGTGGATTTCGGCCGAAAACCTCGAAAACCAGTAAGACACTCTTAAAATGAGTTCGGATAAAAGCTGATTACTTTAAAGCCGTTTCAGGTCATCTGAAACGGCTTTTTCGTAGTATCACCAGCAAGTTGTATACATCAGGCTGCCATGAGGCCGTCCGTTGCCTGACCTGACTCCAGCATGGGTGCTATGGTCGTGTTCATCCGCTCCCGCACGAAGCTCTCCTGCAGATAAGCGGGCAGCTTACTGACCAGTTGCCGGTACGCGTCCACGCCCAGCGCTTTGGCAATGTACGCTTCATGAACAGCGTTGACATGGGCAACGATATTGACCAGGCTCTGGTGAAACAGCTTCACATCGATCTCGGAGTCGACAAACCGCTCGATTTCCCGGTTGGTCGACGAGATACGCAGGCGGCTCAGCATGTCGAAATAGGTGGTATACCCGATCTGCCTGGCCAGCTGCTTGTATTGCTCAACGCTGAACTTCTGCAGAATCTCACCCGTCTTCGGGCTTCGCAGCGCCGTTTTGGGATTGTTCTGGATGGCATTGCGCAGCGACTTCACCCGCTGGTCGCGGGTGGTTTTGAGAAACTGCGCCAGTTCGGCCTGGGCCGACCCCGCCCGCGACGGCAGCAGCAGGTCTGTTTTCGCCGTAACGCTGAATCGCCGGGCCATCGGCAACCGCTGAATGCGGTAATTATTGATCGGGCCAAGCGCGTAGTAGCCGATGGACGACGGGTAATAGCCACGCACGACCATGTTTCCGATCCGCTTCCGGATCAGCTCTTCGTTACTCACCTGAATGCCCTGCACCGCCAGAAAAGCCCGGGCGCTGAACAGCGCACTGTAGTAGGCCTGCGGAAACGTCCAGTGCAACGAGCTTTGCAGATACTGTTCGTCATTCACAACGGGTGTAATCCGCAGCGCATATTCGGCACTCCAGCTGTTGAGCAGCAGCTTTTCCAGTGCCTTATAGGCAGCGTCGTTCACCCGCCCATGGAACTGCCCGAAGATGGGAAACTTAGCCACATCGAACAGGTCGTTCTGGTGCTGGATATGATAATCCATGGCGAAAAAATGGTTCAGAAACACCTGTGCCGGAATAGACTTCCGCCAGTTCTCGTCGAGCGGCAAATGGCTCGCCGGAGCTGGTGCAAGCGGTGCCTGAGCGTTCTGGGAATGCATCGTCACGTTGGTTATCTGTGTCATACTTTATCAACAAAAAAGGCATTCCCGGCGTTCCTTTCCCTGCCCTAATTTTATGTATATAAATCCTATGAAAATCAGCAAGTTATATACTATTTTTTGACTTCAAAAAACCCACCCTCAACGGCATATAGAGCGGATAGACCATATTGTATTTTTGCGCGAGCGAAGGCACTTTTGCTTTGCGTTTTTACGTTGAAAGAAAACATGAAACGAATACAGCCTCTCGTTATTTACTGTTGCTTACTAGCTAGTCCGTTGTTTCCACAGACTGGCTGGGGACAAACCCCGCCCATGTCGCCCTCAACGCTTCAGGCCGTCACCTTCGAGGGTTCCGTTGTCGATGCTTCCAACCGGAAGCCGCTCAGCGGAGCTCTTATTTCAGCCACGAATCAGGCCGGCGTGAAAGGGAGTTCGCAACGAACCGGAGCCGACGGTTCGTTCAAAATCACCCTTGGCCCCCGTCAGTCTTATGTAGTAACCATTAGCGCTGATGGCTATCATCCCCTCAACGAACAACTCACGTATACGTCTATCTACGTGAACAAGCTCACCAAAGTGATCCGGCTGTATCGTACCGGGACACAACCCCCTGTTCAGGAAAAAAATGTGACGCTGGCCGATACGCGCCAGACTATGCCCTCTTCAACCACCCAATCCACAGACATACTAGCCTCAGGTACAAACACGGCTAATGCAGCGACGGTACCAGCGGCAGCGGCTCCCGTGGCTACGGCCCCTCCGGCCCGACCGACTCCTCCTCCCGCCAGCAGCCCCCGCGTCACCCCGCCCAAAACCCTCGACGCTAAAGTGGTTTACACTCCTCCGCTCGTTGTGGCTCCGGTCGGAAAAACTACGCAGCTGCGAGCTATTCAGTTTGTACAAAGCAAAGCCGAGCTGTTGCCCGACGCCCAGCCCGCACTCGACCAGCTGCTGACCTTCATGCAGGCCAATGCCACCGCCGAAATTGAGCTGGCCGGTCATACCGACAACCAGGGCGATTTTGATGAGAACCTGAAGCTCTCGAAGCAGCGGGTCGATGTGGTCAAAGAGTTTTTGGTAAAGAATGGCATAGCCGCCAATCGAATCAGCACCCGCGGCTACGGCCCAACCCGCCCCATTGCCAGCAACAACCACGAGTTCTCCCGCCAGCAGAACCGGCGCGTCGAGATGATCGTAGTCAAACAGTAGAGACGCGATCGCACCGGCCCTCGCGTCTCACCCGCGTCAGCAACAAACCATATGGCTGGGTGGTCCGTGAGGACCGGAGCGCCGACCGCACGGACCATATGTAAGAACGTAGAAACGGACCACCTACCCTTTACCGGCGGCCCAGCCACAGGCCGGATACGACCAGGGCGGTGCCAGCTACGGTGTACAGGGTGATGGGTTCGCCCAGCAGCACGTACGAATAGAGAAAGCCGAAGATCGGGCAGAGAAAGAGCCAGAGCGACGCCCGGACGGGGTCTTGCCGAACGAGGTAGAACCACAGTTGCAGAGCCGCCACCGACACCGGTATGATCAGCCAGAAGACCGACGCCCAGAACCGGGCATCGTAGTTTGAAGCGCCGAACACCGACGGGTCGAAAGCCGCGCTCAGGAGCGTGAAGGGTATCAGCAGAAAGCCCCCCAGCAACACCTGCCAGCCGTTGATGACCAGGTTGGGCAGACGCCATTCAAAACGCGCGTAATAGACCGTTGCGGCCGATACCGAGACCATACCGACCAGCAGGATCACCAGGCCCTCTACGGTAGCGTGAGCATCCTGCAGGAGCGGATACGTTGCCACCCCAACCCCAACCAGCCCCAGCATAAGGCCGGCCAGCTCGTTCGGACGCGGCATACGGCGCAGCCACAGCGCCGACAGCAGCGCAATGAACAGCGGATTGGTAGCCGTAGAAAGACTACCGATCCCGGCCGATACCTGCTTCAGTGCCAGCACAAACGCCCCCAGATAGATCGTCGTGTTCAGCAGCGCAAAAATCGTCAGCCGGCCAAACTCAGCCCGGTTGGGCCAGGCGTCGGTACGCTGTATGCCATACGCGAATAACAACATGCCGGTACCGGCAATAAAAAAGCGCACATTGGCCAGAATGAGCGGATGCACCGACAGCACCCCAAATTTGGTTGCCGCCGATGCCGACGCCCAGAGAGCCGCGAAAAGAACACCGGGGAGCAGCTGTTTCATCGGCTCCCCCCGGGTTTAGCCACTCGTCGCAGGGCTGCGTAGTTCGTATGTCTGTCTGTCACGGCAGCATCGGCGGGTTAAAATCCAATCTTACCCCGACGGCCGTTAGGCTTTTGCTCGGCCGCCCAGTCGCGCATCTCGGCGAGTTCTTTTTCGTATCCGCCCGACAGAATCGGGAAACGCATCCACGAGCGCGGGTCAAGGTTGTGGTCGTCGAGGTGGAAGCTGGGGGCGTAGCGTTCGCGTTTCCACTGGTTGCGGCTCCAGAGTTTGAAGAACCGCTCTACCCAGATCAGCAGTTTTTCGCGCTCGTGGGTACCGGCAAACTGTACTTCAACGAGCTTCAGCACATCGACGGGGGGCTGCTTGTCGCGGATGGCGGCCTGCTCGATGGCGTTCAGCACATCATACGGCATCAGGTCATCCTCGTCGGTCTGTTTCTTGTCGAGTGGTCGCAGCTCGGCGGTGGGCTGCAGGTTGTTGACAGCGCGCAGTCCTTTTACCTTGATCAGCTCATCGGCCGCAACGGGGCCAATAGCCAGGCTGGTTCGGTCGGTGGGTTCCGTCGCATTTTTGATATTCAGCCCAACGGTTTCGAGCCATACCAGCCAGCTCCGCAGAAAATGCTTGTCGATGCCGGTAATGGGCGAAATACTGCCCGCCGTATCGCCATCCATAGTAGCGTAGCCGACAGCCGCTTCGGAGCGGTTCGACGTACTGAGCAGCAGCGCATTGTTGATGTTGGCAATCATCCAGATACCCGGCGCCCGCACCCGGGCCTGAATATTCTGCAGCGCCAGATCGTCGGTATCCCACGACAGCGTGCGGCCCAGTTGCGCTTCGATCAGCCCCCGGTAGGTTTCTACCAGCCCGTTGATGTTGATCGAGAGGAAGGTAGCCCCAATGTCGTCGGCCAGTTCTTTGGCCGAGTTGAACGTATCGTCGGATGAGTTTTCGGTGCCCTGATACATGACCGTCAGCAGCTTCCCGACCATGGCCTCGGGCGTTTCACAGTCCTGCAGCGCGCGGATGTAGTCGAGTTTTTTCTTAACGCCCTCGATGCCGATGTTCTGCACGGCCATCCGAATCATCAGGAAAACGGTAGCCGCAATGGCCGACGAGTCGGCTCCGCCACTCAGCGAAAGCACGTATCCCTGCGACCGGCTCTTGCGCAGGTAGTCGAACAGGCCCAGCGCCACGGCCCGCGCGAACTCTTCTTCTTTGAGGTATCCACCCCGCTCCCAGGCTTCCAGCTCTGCTTTCTGCCTGACGGGCGCCACCTCGGGCCAGTCGAACCGGTCAGCGACGCGCAGGTTCGTCATGGCCAGGGCCAGGTTACCGCGGCTCTGCACCTGGTTGAGCCGGGTCGCATCAATATCGATCACGGCCGGTACGATGACGAAGTCGTGGTAGCTCAGCCGCGCGCCCGACACCAGCAGTTCGCCGTTGGAGGCTACCATAGCGTCGCCGTCGTAAATGACCCGCCCGGCTTCGTTCCCGAGCATGTTGGTATATATGTAGCTGACCCCAAACGCCCGGCTGGCATCGATCACGAAGCGCTCGCGGGTCTGCGATTTGAAGAAGCCAAAGTGGCTGGCCGACGGGTTCATCAGAATATCGACACCCCGTTCGTACAGCGTACGGCCGGGCCGGTTGGCAATCCAGGCATCTTCGCAGATCTCGAACGCGATACGGACGCCTGACAGGTCGAAGACCAGATCCCCGAACGGATAGGTAAAATCGCCGATCCGGGTTTCGTCGCGCAGGCCCATCTGCCAGGGCTGGAACCAGCGGGCTTCATAATGGAGACCATTGTTGGCCATGTACTGCTTGGCCGCAAACCCCAGAATCCGCTTGTTGGCCACCAGACATACGACGTCGTAAATCCGGTTGTTATGCCGCAGCGGCATACCGAGCGCTACAGCAATGTCGTTGGTATGTTCAACGATATCCAGCAATGAGGCAATGGCCTGGTCGATGGTATTCTGCGCAAAAAAGGCATCCTCGCAGCCGTAGCCGGTAATGGCCAGCTCGGGCAGGCACAGCAGGCTGACGTGCTGCCGCTGCGCTTCCTCAATGGCGTTGATGATGTTTTGCTTGTTGTGTTCCCACGCTAAGGGGGTCTGGTTCAGTACACCGGCGGCTACTTTCAGAAGTTTCATGGATACAGGGAGTGCTTATCGATCCGGCTGGCCCAACGCAGCGGGGCGCTCTCACGACAAAGATGCTGTAAGAATAACAAAAAAGGACGGCAAATGGGTTTAGGTCAGAAATCGCCATAATCGACCTGCAGGCAGGTAAGCCCCACCGTTCGGCGCCACATGTCGACAACCTGCTGGCGGTCATCGACCACAAACTCTACCCGGTACCGCCCCCGGATATGCCGATCGAACAGCTCCTGCTTGACGACGGCATCTTTCCGGTTGTCGCGCTGGGGACGCATGAACAGCTGATAGTCGGCCGTGGTCCAGCCGAAATGCCGGTTGAGCCAGTCCACGGTTTCGGCCCGGCAAACGGCGTCGCGACCGGAGAAAAACACGATGGCATAGCCCGAAGCCTGCATGGCCCTGACCAGACTGATGATGGGCCATTTGGGCGTATCGAGGCCCACCCGCTGCCAGTCGTACGGTGAGCGATCGCCTTTGTCGGCTACGGTGCCGTCGATGTCGACCAGTATGCAGCCGGGCAGATGACTCTCCTGCTCGCGTTGAAAGGCGGGCCGGCGGGTCAGGGTTTCGGACGCAAATCGGAATGTCTTTTTCAGGGTTGCCAGCTGCTCGGCCTGCTTCCGGATCACGGCCTCCCCTACCGAATCGTCCCGGTTGCGGTCGCGCCGGATACACTCGTCGAGGGGCGTATCGATGAGCCGGTACTGGATCGTGACTTCGTCTAGATGCTCAGCCAGCAGCTTCCTGAACTCATTGAAATAACTAACCTTTAGGTTGGTATTATCGACCAGCACATGCCAGCCCCGGCCCAGCCCCTCCAGAATAGCCGTCTCCTGCATGGCGCTGACAACGGTTTCGATCCGATTTTTCTCCGAATCGGGGTAGTTTTGCCAGTAGTCGGGCAACGAAACCGGCAGCAGACTACGCCGGAGATCGTCGCGGTTGACCCGCAGCCAGTTGGGGTGGTCGGCGCAGAACTGGCGGGCGTAGGTAGACTTGCCGCTGCCGCTCAGGCCGGTCAGGATCAGCACCTGTTTCATGATTGACGTTTCGACGACTTCGCCTGCCTGCCCAATGCTGCGGGCGCATCGGTCAAGCCAGGCATCGTTTCGTTCTTACTGTTTTATAAAATCGTAGGAAATCAGGCTTTTGCCGTTGGGCATCCGGTAGGTCTGGCGTCCCTCGAAACGCAGGGTCGGAGCGGTATGAGCCAGCAGGCTTTCCTCGGCCACCTCGGTAGCGATAGCGGCTACCGGCTGCAGCGTTGTTACCCCCGTGTTGCTGACCCAGCCGCTGTTGTTGCTGCGCTGGAGTACCACATTCAACAACCCACCCCGCCGGAGGGTTTGCCGGATACTGGCAAAGGCCCGCTCCAGATCGACGTATTCGAGAAACAGGTGGCAGATAATCAGCTCGGCCGAATCGGGTGGAATCGGAACGGGGTCCTGGTTGATGTCGGCCTGTATCA
The DNA here is from genome assembly GCF_004138325.1 of Spirosoma sordidisoli. Lineage (GTDB taxonomy): Bacteria > Bacteroidota > Bacteroidia > Cytophagales > Spirosomataceae > Spirosoma > Spirosoma sordidisoli. Next base: position 555,862 of record NZ_SBLB01000001.1, read on the forward strand.
GCACCAGCTCGTTCAGGATGGGGTCGTAGCGCTCGTGGCAGATGGCCAGGTAAGTCGGGTTCAGGTCAACGGCATAGACCCGCCGGGCGTCGGTGAAGTGAACGAAGCCGTTTCCGGTGCAGGCGCCATAAACAGCTATCGTCTGCGGATAACGCTGCTCTATTTTCTCCTGGGTAATCTCACTCAGACAGGCCAGCTGACCAACGGTGTCGTGGCTCATATGGCGTTCATAATCATCGGCAGGAACGTCGCTCCAGGGATTCATAGGTATCGGTTTATCAGTGGCAGCTCTCCCGGCGCAGCGGTCGGTCAGGCAACCATCGGCTCGGGACGGTCCCGAAACTTGCGGCTAAAGTACGCAAACGACGCGATGACCAGTATACCGTAAACGACTGCCAGAATGTAAGCGCCCGACACGAAGAACTCCCGGTAGCTAATGCCGCCCTGCCCGAAATTTTTATACAGCAGCACCCCAACGCTACCCAGATACCCGTACCAGTCGGCCAGGGTGACGATGAAACCAACCGTGCTGACGTAGCGAAAAGCCGCTACCAGCCGCTCGAAATACAGGCCGTTGCAGGGTACGTAGCCCATGTATAAACCCAGCCCCGTCAGCAGAAACCAGGTGCCGGGGTCGAGGGTACCCACGGTGTAGAGCCAGGTGCTGACGCCCACCAGCACCCCGCCCGTCAGCATGATGCCGTTCAGCAGGGCAAACGCCCGAAAATTGTCCGTCACGCGCTGCAGCAGGGCCATGACAACCAGAATTCCCAACGCAACCAGCGTTTCCGTACGGGCAAAAACCGCCGGGTTCTCCACACCCGCATCTTTCATAATTTCGGGCCCGAAGTTGTCGCGAAAGTCGCGGAAGGCGGTCAGCAGGACATAACTGGCGATGAGCAGGGCCAGCCCGGGCCCGAACTCGCGCACGAAAGCCTGCCGTTCGGGCTGGTTCATCGGCTTTCGCTCGGTACGCAGCGCCCGATCTTCGGGCGTAGGCGGAGGCAGCAGTGTTAGCGCGTAGACCGATACGAGCATCGGCAGTACGAACAGACTCCCCGTTACGAAAGGCAGCCAGAACTCCGTTACGCCCCAGCTGGCCCGGATCGACAGCGCCACGGTTTTTACGAAGCCCGACGCGAAGATGAACGAAGCAGTGAGTCCGGCAACCAGCGCATCGGTTTGTCGGCGGCCTTCCAGAAAGCCGAGGGTGATTCCGTAGACCATACCCAGCGGCAGGCCGTTCAGGAACAGAAATACGATATTCCAGGGGGCCGGAACGAGGGCAAAGCCCAGCAGCGCCAGCAGGGCCATGCCAACCAGCAGCAGCATATTGCCAGCCCGGCGCCCTGGCGACATCTCCGATACAAACTTGATACCCAGCCCTTTGGAAGCGGCATAGCCCAGTACCTGCGCCGTAACGAGCCAGATCTTATAGTTGATCCCCGCAAAGGCCATTCCTTCGAAGGTTACCGCCGTGATACCTTTGCGAAAGGCATACATGCAGGCGTAGGTGCAGAAAGCAGCCGTGGCTCCGAAGAGCATGAACGCGGTCGGGTGGCGAAGGAATCTGGGAGTCATGAATCGTCTGTTGACTGACAATAAATGACATTTCTACCAACTAACCAACACCGACAGCCACGCGCTGCGGCCAACACCGTCGACCCCTGACCCGTGGGTCCGGTAGGCTTCGTTGGTCAGGTTCTGCAGTTCGGCGCTGACGGTCAGGAATTTCCAGCGATAGCCGCCGTTGAGGTTCAGTACCTGCCAGCCGGGAGTGCCGTTCTTACCGATGCGGTTATCATCTTTGTCGCCCTGGGCCAGCCGGGTTTGTGCCTGCGCATACAGGTACTCGGCCCGCGCCCACCAGCCAGCCCGCTGGTACGTCAGTCCGGCGCGGCCGTTGAGGGGCGGAATCCGACGAAACGGCTCGTTGGCCGTCCTGTTTTCGCCGTAGGTGTAGGTGAGTCCGCCGTACGCCAGCAGGCCCGCCCCGAACTCGTATTCAACCTCCGCTTCGAGCCCGCGGATGACTGACTCCGAGCTGTTCTGTTTCAGGTATACCGGATAGCCCTGGATGGAATCCCGCCCCGACCGGACGCGGCTGATGAAGTCGGTCAGCCGGTTGTTATACACCAGCAGGGTAGCCGCCAGCCGGCCGGTCCGTACTTTTACGCCGGCCTCGGTTGTCAGTGACCGCTCGGGGCGAAGGCTGGCATTGGGCACTTCGTACCGGAAATCGACGATGCCGAGCGTACCCAGATCATCGACGTTGGGCGCCCGGAAAGCCGACCCCACCGAAGCCACCAGCCGAACCGCTGGCACGATAGCATAGGAGGCTCCGGCCGAACCAACCAGCGCCGACGGTCGGATGGTCGCTTCGCCCAGGGTAGCCTCCGGGGTAGTGATCTGGAAGGCGTTATACCGGGCGCCCGCCGTCAGGGTCAGCCGGTCGACGGTTATCGTGTGGTTCGAAAAGATGGCCAGGCTGCTCATCGTTGCCCGATCCGGATACAGGCCCCGTTTCAGCGTGGCCGCGCCGGTTTGGGTATTCACATCCTGCCGGGTGCTGCCAACCCGGTCGTAATACCACTCGATGCCGTTCTGCATCCGCCAGTAGCGCATCGGCTGGGCGTTGGCCAGCAGGCTCAATCCGGTGGTGGTGGTCTGGTCCCGTTCGTAGACCGCCGTGGGGTTGTTGTTGCGCTGACTCTGCCGCCCTTCGATCTGCCGTTGCCACGATCCTGTCAGCTGCACCGATTGCAGAAACCGATAGTCGTAATAGCCTTCGAGCCGGGCGTAGGCCAGCTGTCGGCGCTGGGGGTTGAACTGGTAATACCGGTAATTTTCGAGCCGGACCCGATGGTAGACCGGTACGCTATCCTGTTGCAGGTTCTGGTAGGCCGCCGTGGCAATGAGCCGGTTCGACAGCTTGAACCGCCCTTTTATATCGCCCGACAGCTGGTTATAGCCCGTGGGTGACTCCCGCCCGAGGCCACGGCCCGCTACCAGATCGCCAAACTTCCGGTACGCCAACCCGCCCCTGATGGCTACCGACGGGGTCGAAACCCCCAGTTCGGCCCGGCCGCTGTATTCCATATCCTGCGTCATGGCCTTTCCGAAGAAACTGCCCGTTACGGCCGGGCGGTCGGCAAACTGCGGGGTTTTGGTCAGCACGTTTACGACCCCGCCGATGGCATCGGAGCCATAGGCAACCGACCCGCTGCTCCTCAGAATTTCGATCTGCCCCACGCTCTGAGGGTCGATGGTATTCAGGTACTGGTTAGGCCCGGAGCGGAAGGTAGCGTTGTTGAGTCGGATGCCGTCAATCAGCAGCAGCGTCTGCTGGCCAGTCAGCCCACGAACAAAGGGCGAGCCGCCCCCGTGGTTGGTCTTCTGCAGGAATACGCCGGTTGCGCCAACCAGGGCTTCGGGTACGGTCCGGGGCGAGCGCTGCCGCAGGTCGCGGGGGGTAATCAGCGTGGTTACTTCAGGGCGCTCAAAATCAACGGATTCGCTGCGTTGCGGAGTAGAAACCAGCTGCTGATTCAGCTGAATTACGCTCGGGGTTGCGTAGACCAGTATCTTCCAGTCGGCCCGGCTGTCTATCGTCACCGTCGAGTCGGTTAGCCGGTAGCCAACCGAGCTTACCCGTATGGTATACTGGCCTTTGGACAGGTTGTAGAAATTGAAGTATCCCCGGCTATCAGTAGTTGTGCCCCGGGTAGTCGGGATGAGTTGCACGGTCATTCCCTGAAGCGGCAAACTGGTTCGGGCATCACGTACCATCCCGCTCAGGGTCTGGCCAAAGGTTTGCTGAAGCAGCAGGAGACTGCCAAGCAGGGTGTACAGTTTGTGCATGATGTTTCAGGTTGATCAGCACATAAGATACTGACTACAGGAGCCAGCCAACGAAAAATGTGCCTACTTCTTAGTTAACGTTGATTTTTAGACTGTTCTCGTTCGTCAATGACGCGGTTGTTACCAATAGTCACTCTGGTTAACGGCCTTCCGTTTGCTGCCGGTAATGATCGGCGCGTTGGTCGGCGCGGTCGTCCATCTCGGGGCCGCGCTGGATTTTACGCCAGTCGAAGTTTTTTTTGTAGGGCTTCATGGCCTCCTGCGGGTCGAAGATGCGGGCGTCGGGCAGGACGGCCGTATAGGGGCGCAGGTCGGGTTTGTCGGTAAAGAAGTCCTGGAGCAGCGAGGCCGTAGCGTCGTACTGATTGACGTAGGGCACGCTGAGCAGGTTGTAGATCATCTTGAGGATCGACCCGAAGTTGGCGTGCGTGTGCGATACATAACCCCGTTTCACGTACGGACCGGCCAGCATCAGCAGCGAGCGGTGGGCATCGATATGATCAACACCTCCCTGCGGATCATCTTCGGTCACGATCACCAGCATATTTTTCCAATAGGGCGTCCGCGAGAGGAAGTGCAGCATACGCCCCAGCGCCAGGTCGTTATCGGCCATGTACGAGTGCAGATACGGATAGCCTTCGTCCGGACGGGGACCGGACCCGTGGTCATTGGGCAGCATGACCGTGAGCAGTTGCGGCAGGGGCGCCCGTTTTTTACCGAGCCACTTCGCCGTGAACTCCCGTTCGAACTGATCCATCCGAAACTGATCGGGGATGTTGGTGTTATAGCCCGCAAAATTTCGGGAGGTATGTCGAAAAGCGGCCGCTGGCATCGGAAACACGACCGGATGAGCCGCGCCGAAGAGGGTATCGAACTGCTCTTCGTAGTTGCCGGCGTATTCGTTGACCTGACCAAAGTTATAAAACGAGACCTTACTGCGTTCCAGCGCTTCCCACAGCCCGCCAATCTCGTTGTAATCTTCAGGATCGATGGCCCCCGACGACTTCGGGAACCGCCGACCGGGCGCTTTCGAGAACGGGTCGAACCGGCCGGCCGAGGCTGCATTGGCCTCTACCCACTCGTTCGGAATGGTGCCCATCATCCAGTGGTGGCCGTGAATGCTGGCGTCAGAATCGCAGTAGAAGTTGTCGGAGAACCCGAACTGGCTGGCCAGCCGGGCGTGGTTCGGCATAATGTCGGCACTCGTGATCCGTACCGAATCACCCGGCTGATCGGTGGTACGACCGCTGTTACCCCGCGTGGTGGTTATACGTGACCGTACGGTTACGCCCGTACCGAAACGAGCCAGGGTCGAGTCGCCTTTCCCGGCCCGGAGCTGGCCCAGCACCTCATCGTACGTTCGGTTTTCTTTGGTGATGTAGACGATGTGTTTGATCGGTGAGGGCCGCGTTCTGGGCAGCACGGGCAGCGGATTACGCCCCGGATCAGCTACGGCCACGGTCTGGTAGGTGTTGGCCAGTACCTGCCGGGTCAGGGCGGGCAGGTCGGCCCGCAGGTCTATAGCCTGGAACGTGCCCAGCTGGATATCGCCGATATACGTACCCTGCGGTGGTTTCACGAAGCCTGCGCCCCCATTGGGCCCGGCTCCGTAGCCGCGCGCCGACGTAACATACAGCGTTTTTTCGTCGGGCGACAGCGCCACTCGGGTGGGTCCCCAGCCGGTCGGAATCAGCCCCCGGACCGTGCGGGTCGGCAGATCGACAACGGCCACGGCATTGAACGCCAACAGGGCTACGTACAGTGTTTTTTCATCGTTGGTCAGCGTCAGGCCAAAGGGCATCAGGCCCCGATACCGATCCAGTTTCGGGTCGACCCGGAGCGAAATCGTACCAGCCAGCTTACGCGATCGGTGGTCGATGATCGAGATATTGTCGTTGGTAGCGTTGGAGACATAGGCGTAGCGGCTGCCCACCACCACCGAGTTGGGCGACGACCCACCAACTACCTCCGCTTCTTCGATCATCCGGGCGCCGGTTCGCTCCCCAATCTGCAGACCGGTTTTGAGTTTGGCCGTTACGCGGTTGGTGGCCAGATCGATCAGCCAGACGCTCATGGCCTCGTCGGCCAGCGGACTACCCAGGCCCGGTATACGCCGGCCATCCCGCTCAACCCCTTCCCTTGATTCTTTGGTATGCGCCCCATAGGCCGGAAACTGGAGCATCATGGTGTCTTTATTAGTGGGGGTTACGCCCGGCACCAGCGGGTACGCATACAGCCCCACGTTGGCCACAAATGCCTGCTTCCGGTCGGGGGTCAGCGCCAGCCCGAACGGTTGCCGCCCCGTTGGGATCGAGGCTGTAATTCGTTTCGTGGCCAGGTCGATGCGCACCAGCCGGAAGTTGGCCCGGTCTAGTGCCAGCAGCTCACGACCGTTGAGCAGCAGGTCCGACGTAAAACTATCGGTATAGCCATTGCCGTTGAGGTCGATGCTATCGGTTGTCCGAAGGGTTTCGGTGTCGAAGATGATGACGCGGCCTTTGTCTCCGTTACTCAGGTAAGCCGTTTTATGATCCGGTGCCAACGCTACGCCGAGGAAGGTAGCTCCCTGTACCGGCGACGGAATCGTGCCGGCATAGTCGGGCACCCGGACGGTGGCCAGGGTTGCCGTGTTGATGACCGTCAGCACGCCGTCGTGCAGCGTCAGGGCTTTGGTCCCATCGGGCGAGAGCGTCAGCCCGAATGGGTCATTCGTTATCCGGATCGTCTGTCCCGCCGGGGTTACGTACCGGCCACTCGGCAACACGGCCCGGCCCGCCAGCCGGTTGCGGCCGGTATCGATCCGGCAGTAGTCGGCCCGGCCTGGTACCTGTAAAGTCCTATAGGTTTTCTGGCCAAAGGCCGACCCGGCGAGCAGCGCCAGGCCAGTCAGTAGATATAACTTCATAAAGTAAGGCGGTTAGACGGACGAAAAACGGATTACAGACCGGCTATCAGGCAGACAAAGCCAGGTAATAGGCAACATCGGGTGTGGGTAAGCCCGGAATTTTCGCCTGCTCGTCCCACCGGCGCAGTTGCAGGATCTCGGCAAAATAGGGATGCTGTTCAAAGTGGGCGGCTTCGTCGGCGGTCATCGGTCCACCCTGAAACTCAAGCGTCCGCAAACTCGCGTCCGACAGCTGAGCGAAGTACTCAGGGTTCTTTGCAACCAGATACCGCTTGGCGTTGACGTGATGCTCGATCAGCGCGGCTACTTTCTCCGAGTAGCCGCGCTGCCGCAGGAAATCGGCCCCCAGCCGCTCGTGGTCAACCGTGCCGTAGCCATCCATGTAGCCTTCGGCCGCGTCGGCAGGCAGCAAATGGCCAATATCGTGTAGAAAAGCCGCCTGCACCGTTTCCCGATCGGCCCCGGCCTGTTCGGCCAGTAGCGCCGTCTGCAACGCATGTTCCAGCTGCGTAACCGGCTCCCCGTAATACGCATCCTGCCCCCCCTGGGCAAACAAATCGAGTATTGTAGTCATAAGTGAGTGGTGAATGATGAGTGATGAACGATGAGTGATGAGCGATGAGTGTATTTCCGTTCCCGTATTGCATCATTCATCATTCCCCGTGGTCCGTGAGGACACGGACCACGGGGACGGAGTAGTCAGTGAGGATCGGAGCGACGACTGCACAGACCACGGGGACGGGCGCTGGCGCATCGTTTATCATTCATCGCTCATCATTCATCACTCATCACTATTTATTGTTGTACGTCAGATACGTTCGTTCTATGGTGCCGTCGTCGTAGAGGTCAAATAAGGCGTAGCCGGCTTTAGTCTGGTGGTAGGTGTCGCTGGTCCACCAGTTGCCGCTGACGGCCCCGTTGCAGAAGTAGGTTACGTTGTTGTACTCGACCCGGTCGAGCAGGTGCATGTGTCCGCTCAGGCAAGCCTTTACGTTAGGGTGCTGGTAGAACAGCGCAATCAGATCAACGGCGTCGGTATGATCCCAGCTACCGGGTATCTGCCAGTTGCCATTTTTGACGTTGGCTTTGTCGTAAAAGACCGTTGCCGACACAATCGGGATGTGCGACAACAGCAGCACCGGGGTTTTCGGATCGGTGCGGGCCAGATCGTTTTTGAGCCAGTCCATCTGTTCGGCGTCGATATGGGCCGTATACCACTTGCCCTCGGGGGTGGTCTGTACGCTGTCGAGGATGATAAAGTGCCAGCCGTTTTTGTCGAACGAGCGGTAGCGGTTGCTGATGCCCATCTGCTCAACGGCCCATTTTTTCCCGTAGAGCGGGTCCGCTTTGGCTCCTTCGTACCCCCAGACGTCGTGATTGCCGATGCAGTATTCGATCGGCAGCGAGCTGTTGCCCTTGACGACGGTATGCCAGGCGTCCCACTGCTTTTGCACCTGGCTGCGGTCCTGCCCCAGTGCATCCATGATCGTATCGCCCCCGTGGAGAATAAAAGCGGGTTTATCGGCCTGGTCCTGCGCGTGGTGCAGACAGCGGGCAACGGACGCCATCGGTTTACTGTCGGCGGTGATGTGCGTATCGCCCAGGTACGCGAACCGAACGGATCGTTTACGGACAGCGCTGGCAACAAGGGGCAAATCCGGCGCAACGAGTGGCAGCAGGCCGGCGGTTTTGAGGAGTGAACGACGATTCATAAAAAAAGGGGATCGAACAAATGACTGCATCGGCACTGAGTATGAACCCAATACCGATGCAGTTTAGCCAGTTTCGCGGGCGATTGCAACAGTCCGAAGCTGTACTTCCCGTAAAGTAAGGGGCGTCGGCCTACTTGTCCCACCAGACGGCCGTGTTCAGATCGTCGGTTCCCTGACGGGTTACCGCTTCGGCCCGATTCTTACCGTTCAGCGCCTGCTCCGACTGCGGGTACGGGTAGCGCACCGGTACCCGGTTGCCGTTGAGGTTATCGGGCCCCGGCGTAACGGTAGGAATGCCCGTCCGGCGCCAGTCGAACCAGCCCTCAAGTCCGTTGAACAGCAGCGCCACCCACTTCTGGGTCCCGATTTTTTCCAGCTTCTGCTGGGTAGTCCCCGTATAGGCCACCCCCGCCTGGGTGAAATAGTCGGCCGCGGGGGTTACGTTGATGCCGTACTCGGCCGGTACGATCGCCTTGTAGTAGTCCATATTGGCGCGGATACCATTCAGGTAGTACGTTTCGGCACTACCCGTCGAGATCAGATTTTTCTCCCGGGCTTCGGCCAGCAGGAACTGCACCTCGGCATACGTCATCACCAGTCCACGCGCCACGTTAGGTACCGGCGCGGGCGAGCTGCAGACGAGGCAGGCAAACGGCAGCCCCACCCGCGAAACACCCTGCGGGCCACCGTTGTAGTTCAGCGCCGGCGTATCGCCCAGTCCGTTGGGTACGCCTACGTATTCGACCTTACCCGCCGACGAGGGCCGCTCGACCGGCCGGGCAAAGACCGGCAGCCGCGGATCGTTGATAGCCAGGAGTCGGTCGACCAGCGACTTGCTGGCCCGGAACTCATCGAACGAGCCTACCCGCGAGCCGTAGAGCGGCCACTGGTTCGGAGCCGTAGCCTGATAGGTCAGGGCTGCGTTGTCGGCGTTCGATTCCATAATCGGGAATTTGGCCCGGTCGGCAACGATGGCCTGCAGGTCGGCCGCGACGTTCCGCTTACCGGAAATCCGCATCAACGCCCGTAGCCGGAGCGAGTTGGCCAGTTTTTTCCAGCGGGCAATAGACCCGGCCCCACCGCCAAACAGTATGTCGCCGGCCAGCACTTCGTTACTAGTACCGAGCAGGTCGTTCGCTTTGGCCAGATCGGCCAGAATACCGGTGTATACGGCTTCCTGCGTATCGTACTTCGGCGCGTAAACACCGCCCGACTTGGCCTGGGTCGCTTCCGTATACGGAATATCACCATAGGCATCGGTTGCCAGCGTGAACAGCCACGACTTCCAGATCAGCGCCACCCCGAGGTAGTTGTTCTGACCAGCCGCGGTAGCCAGATCGATGATGTTCTGAACGTTGCGCATATTACCGTAGACACTGTTCCAGACGCCGTTGCGCTCACCCCAGAGGTAGCGATCTTCGTTTACGAACTGAATCTTGGCCGTATGCTGCACAACGATGTTGCCAATGCCCCAGGCCTCACCGACCTGGTCGTTGATCGTATTTCGCAGCACACCCGCCAGCAGCAGATCCGGCGATACCTGCGTCGGGACGTTCGGGTTGGTATTGACCTCCTCAAACTCGTTGTCGCAGGCAGTAGCGATCAACAGAGCCAGGCCAAAAACGATTGATTTAAGCACTTTCATAGCTTTTGAATATCGATGGTAGTGATTGACGATCAGCAAACCGCCAACGACTATGATGATAGAATGGACAGAGACGGTTAGAGTTTCAGCCCCAGGTTGAACCCGAAACTGCGGCTCGACGGAATGGCCATGTATTCGATACCGGGCAGGGCCGTGCCGCCCGAATACGACAGGGTTTCGGGATCGACATGCGGCACTTTGGACCACACGGCCAGGTTACGACCAACCAGCGTAAACGTTACCCCCCGCAGCGGCACCCGACCCCAGATTCGATCAGGAATGCTGAAGCCCAGCTGTACTTCGCGGAGCTTGGCGAACGAAGCGTCGTACATGACCCCTTCGGCAATGTTGCGCCCGCCGGTCCAGGCCGTGTGCCACTGCCGCGAGTTCAGCTTCACGTCGTTCGGAGCAAAGGTGGTTGACCCATCGGCATTGGTAACGATTTTGGCGCCCTGCCCAATGACGCCGTTGCCGGGCAGGCTCAGGTCATAGCCATTGGCGCGGCCTTCCAGGGTCTCGATGATGATACCGCCCTCACGACCCACGGTCTGGGTCTCGGAATACAGTTTACCACCCTGGCGGATGTCGAACAGGAAGCTCAGCCGCAGGTTCCGGTAGCTCAGGCTATTGTTGATGCCCAGCAGAAAATCAGGGTTGTAGTTACCCAGCTTGATGCGTTCGGTGGTAGCCACCGGCCGCCCGTCGCGGTAGACCATCTGCCCCACGTACTGGCCCGATGCGTCGTAGTACGGCTTCGTTGGGTCGCTGTTCTGCACCCGGGCAAACCCGATTCCGTACATATCGCCCATGCGCTCACCCACGCGGGCTTCGATGCTGACCCGGCGGCTGGCCATCACGAAGTTCTGAATATTGTCAGAGAGCGAGATAACCTTGCTGCGGTTGGCCGAGAAGTTGAAATCGACACCCCAGCGCAGGCTGTTAGGCAGCTCGACCGGCACCAGGTTCAGCGCCACCTCTACCCCACTGTTGCGGATCAGACCGGCGTTGATAGCCCGGCTGTTGTAGCCACTGGTGATCGATAGCGGAATGTTCAGAATCTGGTTGCGGGTGTTGGTCAGGTAATACGACACATCCAGCCCCACCCGGCGTTTGAATAGTTTCAGTTCCACACCACCTTCGAACGAGTTGCTGATTTCGGGTTTGAGGTTGAAGTTGGCCAGGCGGTCGGTTTCGCCGTATACCTGGCTGTTGCCGAACGGGTCGCTGGGGTTGTACGCCTGGGTAAAGGTGAATGGGTCCGTGTCATTACCTACCGATGCGTAGTTGACGCGGGCCTTCAGGAAGGAGATCGACTGCGGCAGGGCAATCATCTCGCTCAACACGGCGCTGAGCGCAGCGGAGGGGTAAAAGTAAGAGTTGTCCTGAGTACCCAGCGCCCGGGCATACTCGGGCAGCGTCAGCGCGCTCGACCAGTCGTTGCGGGCCGTCAGCTCGAGGAACAGGTAATTCCGGAACGCCAGCTGGGCCGACCCGTAGAGCGAGTTTACCCGCTTGCCAACCAGGCTCTGCGCCACCTGCAGTGGCACCCGCGAGTTGGTCAGGTTGTAGATACCGGGAATATTCAGCTGACCGGCATTGCTCTCCAGGAAATCCGATTTCTGCCGCAGCTGGTTGCCGCCAAACGTACCCGACAGGGTCCAGTCGGCATTGAACTCTTTGTTGGCCGTAAACAGAAAGTCGGTGTTGCGTTCTTCGGTAATGATGCGCGAATCGCGGTACTGTCCAAACGGGAACCGCTGGGTGCTGAACGCCCGCCGGTATTCGCGTTTTTCGCTGCTGTAGTCGATGGCCGTACGGCCCTGAACGCTCAGCCAGGGGGTCAGATCGTACTTCAGCGAGGCATTGCCGATCACGCGGTCATACAGTTGTCCATTCGTATTTTCGTAAACCGTTAGGTAGGGGTTGTCATGGTAGTTGTAGTTCCAGCTGAACTGCCGGGTTCCTTCGAGACCGCGCATCCAGAGGTCCTTCATCGGCTCGAGCTGCACCGAGGGCGGCAGCCAGCAGTTGAAGAGATACATGATACTTTCGGTACCGTAGCTGATCGATGGGCGGTTGCCGCTTTCGCCCTTGATGTAGCTGACGAACGCATTGGCCGAAAATTTGGGGGTGAAGTTGTAGCCCCCGCTCAGCGAGGTCGTGTAGCGTTTCAGATCGGTGTTTGGCACGATACCGGTCTGGTTCAGGAGCGTGTGCGCCAGCCGGAAATTGCCGGATTCATTACTACCCGTCACGGCTACGTTGGTCGTGTTGGTATGGCCCGTCTGCAGAAACTTCTTTAGGTTATCGGTTTCGGGTACCCAGGCCGTGGGCGTGATGACGCTGCCCGCCGGTGCGTTCAGGTCGCCCCCCCGGAACGGAATGGGCTGGCCGTTGAGCGTGCGGGGTGAGTTGTACTGAGGATAGCTTTTGTTGAGCGAGAAGGCAGGCCCCCAGGCTTCGTCGGTTCCGTCGGTCAGGCCGGCTCCGCCCCCGTTGACAAAGGCGAAGTCGCCCCCGTTGGCGTTCCCCTGTCCGTATACGTTCTGGTATTCGGGCAGCACGAGGGGTGTTTCGAAGGTCTGGTTCGTGTTAATCTCGACCCCGATGCCTTTACTGCCGCGGCCTGATTTGGTCTTGATCACAATTACCCCGTTGGCCGCCCGCGCGCCGTAGAGCGCCGACGCAGCCGCTCCCTTCAGCACGTTGATCGACTCGATGTCGTCGGGATTGACGAAGCTGGCGCCGTTGCCGAAGTCTACTTCGAGGTTGTTACGGCCCGACCCGCTGGTGAGCCCGTTCGAGATCGGCACCCCATCAATGACGTACAGCGGCTGGTTTTTGTTGAGATCGACCGAGCGCTCGCCCCGGATCGTGACCCGCGCCGAGCCGCCAATGCCCGATGGGCTACCCACTACCGTAACCCCCGCCACTTTACCGGCCAGCTGGTTGGTCACGTTGGTTTCGCGGGCTATAGTCAGCGCACTGCCCTGAATCTCCTGAGTGGCATAACCCAGGGCTTTCTTTTCACGCTGGATACCGAGGGCCGTTACTACCACTTCGCCAAGCGTCTGGGCATCGCCCTTCAGCGATACATCGACCGTTGACCGGTTACCGACCGCCACCTCCTGCGATTCGTAGCCGATGAACGAAAACGTCAGCGTACGGTTAGGACCCGGCACCGTGAGGGTGTACCGCCCGTCGGCTCCGGTGGTGGTGCCCGTCGTGGTGCCTTTTATGACAATCGATACCCCCGGCAGTGGCTGGTTGTCATCGGCCGAGCTGACCCGCCCGGTAATGGATTGTGCGGTAGCCGCCAGCCCCGACAGCAGACAAAAAAAGAACGCCACCCAGAGTGGGCGCAAACCGGGCAACGGGGGCGTTAAAGAAGGTAAACAGGTTGATTTCATACATGTGCAGGTTAGTCTCGAGTAAGTACCAGCCGCAAATGTATGTCAGCACTGTTACGCTAATATTTCCTGATTATCAATCCTTTATGAACAGAAAAGCCGGATGATCACAATAAAATAACAGCTCCATAGGCTTAACCTGCTTGCCCCAGAGCCCGGCTACACGCTGACGTTCAGCCACTGCCGAACGGTTTCTTCGGCGAAGCCAGCGCCCGAGCTCATTCCTTTGCCGCCAATGCCCGTAATGATCCGGATATTCTCGTCGACCGGGTAGTCGAAGATCTCGTCGGGGGTCTGGCTGTAGAAACCGGCCCAGGTTTTTCGAACCGTTATCGGAAAGCGGACAATTCGCCGGGCTTCGGCCAGCATGAGTTCGTTGATGAAGTCCTGCGTATGATAGCCCAGGTCTTCGGCCCGGGTCGCGTCGGCGTATTCGTGCGAGTCGCCGATGATGATCGACCCGTCGACGGCCTGCTTGAACAGGATATGGATACCCCATTCTTTCAGCGCGGCCAGCTGGGGGGGCGTAGCGATCGACGCGTAGGACGGACACTGCTGGAACGACTCGTACCGCCGAATGGTCAGCCCCGTCAGGATATTACCCGGCAGCAACAGACCCGCCACCGGCTCGGCCAGCAGCATCTGCAGCTTGCTGACCACCAGACCAGCCTCGGCCAGCACCTCCGGAAACAGCAGCCGCACCTCGTGTCCGGAGCAGATCAGCACCCGGCTGGCCTGGTACCGCTCCCGGTTGCTGAGGGTAATGATAGCTCCGTTGTAGTTGGACTGGCAGTCGATCACAGCCGCCCCCGACTGGTACGTTACCCCGTACTTCTGCTGGATAAAGGCGATGAGCCGGTGAATCATCTGTTCCGGTTCGAGACTCAGCTCCTGCGGGAAGTAGAGCCCACCCCGTACGTAGTCTGCCTGCAGGGCCGGGTACCTATCCAGACACTGCGCCTGACTGAGCAGCTCGCTGGTATAGCCAAGTTGCTGATACCGGTCGTGCAGCTCGTTGACCAGCGTCCATTCATCGGCGTCCGAAGCCAGGTAGACGGAGCCATTGGCCCGCACCGTCAGCTCGGTTTGCGCCTGAATGTCGCGGTAGATCTCCAGGCTCCGACGGCCATAATCGAACCAGCGACCCGCCAGTCCCGACGGTACCGCCTGGCCGAAGTTCCGAACGGTGGCGCCCATCGGGTAGCGGTCTTTCTCGAGTAACAGCACCCGCAGCCCGGCTTTGGCGGCATGATAGGCATGAAACGTCCCCAGTGCACCGGCACCGACAATGATAAGATCGTACATGGATAAACGGTTCAGAGAAGCGGCCCGGCCGATAAGGTTCGGACCGACGGGTTAGCTGACAACAAAGTAGCGGCTGTCTACCAGCTGGGGCAGATCGACCAGCGAAGCCAGCAGAAGGTCGTGCGGATAGGTCTCCAGCTGCTCCTGCGTGTGGGTTCCGTTGGTGATACCGAGGTTGAGGCCTACCCCGGCGGCCCGGCCAGACAGCAGATCGGACGGGGTATCGCCAATGTTGATGACGGCCTTCGGGTTCGTTACGCCCAGCGTGGCCATAGCCCGCTCGATCATGTACGGGTAGGGACGCCCCCGCTCTACCTCGTCGCTGGCGATGGACAGCTGGATCAGGCTATCCCGGCTACCGACGCGATCCTGATCGAGGCCGTCGAGCCAGCCCAGCTTGTCCAGGATGATGTCGGTTACGGTGCGATAAAAGCCTGTTGTCAGCGCTATGGCGATGCCGCGCTCGTGCAGATAGGCGAAGGTATCGAGACAGCCTTCGGTAGGCGTGGCGCCGTTGGTGGCGTAGTGGTTCTCCAGAATACCCCGGAAAGCCGCGTACGACACATCGACCTGGTGGTTCACGTCGGGGTGCACATCGCCCAGCTGTTCTTTCCAGAGCGTTTCGAAGACGTACCGTTTGGCCAGCCCCTGCATGGCCAGAATCCGTTCGTCGGTAACGAACAAACCCGTTTCAGCGGCTGCCAGCGCAAAGCACCGCTCTACTTCGTGGTGGTCGGTAACGGTTGTGCCGGCCATGTCAAAAACCACTAATTCAATTGGTTGCATCGGTCAAATCGGTTACGTCAGTTAGGGAAAGAGCGGTAAAGCAACGCAAAGAATCGATACATGCTGTTGGTGAGTCCATTAACAAATAAAGAAATTCTTAGGCCATATACCGGGCTGCGCGCTGCGCTGGGAACCAGGAGGTCAGAATAGTCATCAGAACAACCAGCCCCCCCGTCAGGACAACATCGATCAGATCGAGCCGGACCGGGTACGCATCCACGATAGAACTGGGCGTTCCCATACTGACAAACCCGTATTGCTGCTGGAGCAGACAGATTACGATGCCCAGCACCAGCCCCGTAATGGCTCCGGTCAGCGCAATGATGGCGCCTTCGGTCAGGAAGATCCGCCGTATCATACCCGACGTAGCTCCCATGGCGAACATAATTCCAATGTCCTGCTTTTTTTCGATGACCAGCATCGACAGGGAGAAAAAGATGTTGATCGACGCCACCAGAATAATGAACGATAAGGTCAGCGCCACAAAGAGCTTCTCGACCCGGATGGCCCGGTACAGATCCCGATTGAGGTCGTCGCGGCTCTGAACGGTCAGTTGAACGGCTGGAGCGGCTTTGCTGACAACGGCTTCCAGGGCCTGTTTGGCAGCCTCCTCATCGGTGCCCGGCCGCAGCTGAATTTCCAGACTCGTTACCTCATTGGGCTCGTAGCCGAACAGGGCCCGCGCCACGCTGATTGGCGCCAGCACCACATTATTGTAATTGGGTACTTCGATATAGAACACCCCCCCTACCGTCAGCGCTTCCCGGTTAAACGCGTTCGGGTTGATGGCGCTCAGCGTCTGGCCACTCTGCGGATACAGGATCTCGAGCGGGGTAAGAATATCGACCGGCGAAATGCTCAGGTCGTTGCGTATTCCTTCGGCCACAACGGCATAGTTGACATCGTCCCGACGCAGCACCAGCTGCCCCTGAATCAGGGTTGAGTCGAGCTGGCTGCGCTGGGTATAATTATCGTCTACCCCCTTCAGCTGTACCACCGCCTGCCCGTCTGTTAACCCACTGGCGCGGTAGCGGGCCAGCGCATTATCCTGCGCCACCGCGCTGATGAAGCTGACACCGGGCGTTTGGCGGAGCTGCGACAGGAGCGCCGACGAGGCAACGAACCGCTTTCCTTCGGCGGGCAGTATGGTCATGTCGGCTTCGAAGTTGCGGAAGAGCTGCCGGTTCAGTTCTTCCATCCCGTTAAACACCGACAAAACGATGATGAGCGCCATGGTACCCACGCCCACCCCCAGCATCGACAATATCGACAGCCAGCTGATGAAGCTGCGTTTCTTACGCGAAAAAAAGTACCGGCGGGCGATCCAGGCAGGGAGGTTCATGCTTACGGAGTGAATGAGTAAACAAGTGCGCGGTGAGATTGCATGACGATCGGTTGAATCGCTCAATCACCATCTACTCATTTACTCAATTAGTATCGTCGTCATCCTCGGCCGGGGCGGGGGGTATCTCCAGGCCGGCGAAGAGTTTATCCATTTTGTCGGCGTATTCGGCGGTGTCGTCCAGAAAGAAATGTAGTTCGGGCACAATGCGGAGCTGGTGCCGCACCCGGTCGCCGAGGTGTTGCCGAATCACCTTGCCTTTTTCCTGGATCAGGTCCAGCAATTCATTCCTGTTTTTGGTGGCCAGAAAGCTCAGGTAGATACGGGCTACGCTCAGATCGGGCGACACCCGCACGTTGGTCACGGTTATAAAGCCCCCTGGACTGGATGGTCCGTTGAACAGGTGCGGTACCTCGCGCTGGAAAATTTCGCTCAAATCTTTCTGCAACTGGCGGGCAACTTTCTGCTGTCGTTTCGATTCCATATCATCTGTGGTTGAGTCACTATCCAGTCGGTTTAACCCCGGCGGACTGACTTTGTTAATGCAGGCCTCGCCCCGTTCCGGTTACCGGTCGCCTGGACCGTAAGATCGGCATTGGGGTGGCCATTCGCGCAAATATCCGACGCTTTTTCCGTTCTGCCGAAATTGACCGTAATTTCGCCCTGACCACCGTTACCCAATACTAGCTTTGCTTCGTTTTTTTCGTTCATATTACCCCTATCAATACGTCAGTCTGCTGGGCCTATTGGTGCTGATCCGGCTGCCGCTTCTGCTTCATCCCTTTCCGCTGCTCATTCCGGAGTTAAACTGGCTGCTCGTTGGTGAGCAGATGAACCAGGGGCACCTGCTCTACCGCGACATCTGGGACAGTGTGAGCCCCTTATCGGCAGCTGTCTACTGGGGGCTGAACGCCCTCTTTGGCCGATCGGCTACCTCTTTGCACGTAGCGGCCACGCTCGTGTCGGTATTTCAGATTGTATACGTCAATTACCTGACCAACGTGCGCGACTTCTACTCCGACCGCTCGTTCTGGCCTGGTCTGGTATACATGCTGTTTCTGCATCTGTCGTTCGACTGCCTGACCCTGTCGCCGGTGCTGATGTCGACCAGTTTTCTGCTGCTGGCACTGGGTACGCTCGTCAAGCAGATGGATCGGCGCGGGGCTACCGATGAAGTGTTCGAGGTTGGGTTTTACATCGGCATAGCCGCGCTCTTTTACCTGCCGTCGGCCCTATTCATCATCTGGGCGGCCATGTCGATGCTGCTGTATACAGGGGCTACCTTCCGGCAACACTCGCTGTCGCTGTTCGGGTTTCTGTTTCCGCTGGCGGTTACGATTCTGTTTTATTACCTGAGCGATAGTTTCGACGATTTCAACCGCAACCTGCTGTCGTCAGTCTTTCGGGTGCGCCAGTATTCGCTGTCTGACTACCAGTCGCTGGTGGCGTCGCTGCTGATTCCGCTGGGGCTGGGTGTGCTGGGGTTTCTGAGCCTGTTCAACACCAGCAGTCGGTATGTCAACGTACAGCAGCGGATTCAGCAGAT
This sequence comes from Spirosoma sordidisoli, assembly GCF_004138325.1. Taxonomy (GTDB): domain Bacteria; phylum Bacteroidota; class Bacteroidia; order Cytophagales; family Spirosomataceae; genus Spirosoma; species Spirosoma sordidisoli. The sequence continues at coordinate 574,374 of NZ_SBLB01000001.1, forward strand.
CATGGTGCTCTGGTTTGGCGTAGCCGTACTGACCATTGCGCTGATGCCTTTTCTGGCGCCGATGGCCTTTCTGAGCTTTGTGCCTCCGATGGCTTATTTCGCCGTTTTCTACTTCGAAAACGTCCGAAAACAATGGCTGGCCGAAGTGGGGTTCATCTCCGCTTTCGGGCTTATCCTGCTGTTGTTTTACCAGGGCGCGCTGGGCCTTGTGCCGGGGTCCGATTTTGGTCGGCTCAGTAAGCTGCAGGTCCGGGCGTCGCCCCTGACGGCTACGATCCGTAACCAGCGGCTGCTGATCATCGGCGAAGACCTGAGCGCCTATCAGTATAACCGACCCGCCACCCCCTACCTCAACTGGGACCTGGCCAAGTATGATCTGCGTAACCTGGACAATTACGAAGCCGTGATCAACGTCTTCGACCATTTTCGGAAAGACCCGCCCGATTACATCATTGACCGCGAAAACGTGGTAGAGAAGCTGTTCCAGCGCGCCCCCGCCCTGGCCGAACGGTACGAAAAAACGGCAACGGCTGGCGTATATAAGCGAAAATAAAATAGGTTTGTAGTATTCGGTTGCTGGCTGACTATAGCCGTTAGCTGACAACCGGCCCCAACCGCAACCCCAGCTACCCATGCCTTCCTACTCGTTTACCAACAAGCGCACCAATCTGTATATTTTTCTGAGTGCCGTTTTCCTGACAAACGCGCTCATTGCCGAGATCATCGGCGTCAAAATATTCTCGGGCGAAACCCTCCTGGGCACCCAACCCGCTCAGATTCACCTCTTCGGCGACTTCATTCTGGATTTCAACCTCACCGCGGGCGCCGTGATCTGGCCGTTCGTTTTCGTCACCTCCGACATCATCAACGAATACTTCGGCAAGGCGGGCGTTCGGCGGATTTCGTTCCTGACGGCAGGCTTTGTGGCGTATAGCTTCCTGATTATCTATGCCGTGACAACGCTGCCCCCGGCTCAGTTCTGGCTCGATGTCAACGCCAAAGACGGGGCCGGAAACCCCATCAACATCAACAACGCCTTTCAGATGATTTTCCGGCAGGGCCTGGGCATCATCATCGGGTCGCTGACGGCTTTTCTGATCGGGCAGATTCTCGATGCATCGGTGTTTCAGTATCTGCGGAAGATCACCGGGAGCCGCAAAATCTGGCTGCGGGCTACCGGCTCTACACTGGTGTCGCAGCTCGTCGACTCGTTCGTAGTACTGGGAATCGCGTTTTATGTGTTCGGCAACTGGTCACTGGCGCAGGTCATTGCGGTAGGCATCATCAACTACCTCTACAAAGCGACCACCGCCGTCCTGCTGACCCCGGTTCTGTACATCGCCCACTACGTCATCGATCGGTACCTCGGTAAAGAACATGCCGAAGAGCTGGCCAACGAGTCGGCCATGAGTTCATTTATGTAGGGGCTGGCTTCGTCGCCAGTTATCGAGCAACACCGCCGTAGCGATGCCGACGTTCAGCGATTCGGCATCGCCATAGCGCGGAATCGTAACCCGGTTCGTCACAAACCGCCCTACCTCCGCCCGTATGCCGTTCGATTCATTGCCCATGACCAGGTAGCCTCCCGACCCGAACGGCAGCGTATGCACATCGGCGCCGTCCAGAAAAGCGCCGTAGACGGATACCTGTGCCGGCAGGACGGTTGTTTCCAGAAACGATGTCAGATCGCCGTACCACCACGATACCCGCGTAAACGATCCCTTGCTGGCCGAGATAACCTTCGGGTTATAGACGTCGGCCGTCGTGTCGGAGCAAAGAATTTTACGAACGCCGTACCAGTCGGCAATGCGCAGAATCGTGCCCAGGTTACCAGGATCCCGAATATCATCGAGAATTAACGCTATTTCGCCGGCCTGGGCTACTAAGGGGCGGTTTTCTTTCGTTCTGACCACAGCCAGGGCCGCGTTGTTGCTTTCGAGCGTACCGACCCGCTCGAGTTCGGCCACCGACGCGATTTCGACGGGTGTTCGTTGGCGGTCTGTCAGCTGGACGTTTTCTTTGTAGAAGCCTTCGGTAGCCACCACCAGTTCCGTATGGAAATCGGACAGCAGCACTTCCTGCACGCTCTTGGCCCCTTCGACCAGGAATGCGCTATGTTGCTGCCGGTATTTTTTCTGGTGCAGCGACCGAATGAATGACGATTGACTTTTTGACAGCATGAAGCAGCGAGTGGATAGTGAGCAGCGTATTCATCATATCGATCGACAAAAGTTGGCACAGGGTACTGCGCTCTGGCGTCGTTATTCGGTCTACCTCCTCTACTATTCGATAAGCATTGGTTTATCCGGTTGCCTGAGTTCCAAACAGCTGCGAACCGGCGAGTACCTGCTGACGGCTCAGACGGTTCGCGGCAGCCGCACCATTCCGGCCGATGAGCTGGAAAGTCTGATTCCGCAAAAACCCAACCGGCGCATACTGGGACTTCCGGTTACCCCGCCCCTCTGGTTTTATCAGCTTGGCCAGCGCCGGTACAACCGCGAAGCCGCCGTACAGGCGTTTCAGGCCAAAACTAACGAATTTGAGCAGCAAAGCCAGCAGATCAACAGCGCCGGAACCGAATCGTCGGCCGAACTACGCCGACTCAACCGCCGGTATGACCGGCAGCTCAAGCGCCTTCGCGTACGAGCCGAAGAAGGCAACTGGCTGATGCGCAACCTGGGCGAGCCACCCAGCTATTTTGCCGAAGCCGACGCCCAGACCAACACCGCGAAGATGCAGGAATACCTGAAAAACAAAGGGTTTTTCAACGCAACGGCGGCTTATCGGCTCGACACCCTGCGCCGGCGACAGATCCGGGTTCGCTATAGCGTTACGGAGAACGAACCGTTTTACCTGCGTACCATCACCTACGAAATTGCCGACCCGCGCGTCGACTCGCTGGTGCGGCAATCCCTGTCGGCCTCTCCCCTGCAAACCGGCACCCGCTTCGACTTCGATAATCTCTCTGCCGAGCGGGTCCGGATCGAGTCGCAGCTGCGCGATCAGGGCTACTATGCCTTTTCGCGGCAGTTTGTGCGCGCGACCGATGTCGATACCACCCGCCGGTTTGTTCGGGTGCCGCAGGAAGATTCAGTACAACGGGCCATCGACCTCTATATTCAGGTGCTGAACCCGCCGGGGCAGTCGGCCCATCCGGTCTACCGCATCGGCGACGTTGACGTTCAGATCAGCCCGAACGCCGACTCACCCGGCGCATCGACCCCGGGTAGTGTGGCGCTCGACACGGTTCGGCGCAATGGCGTTCTGTATCTGCTCAACGGCCGGGGCATCTCGACCCGCCTGCTCGACAGTAAAATCAGGATGCGGCCCGGGGCGCTCTACAGCCAGACTAACTACCGCGAAACCCAGCGGCAGCTCTTCCTGCTGAACCAGTTCAAATTCGTCAATCTCAACTTCACCGATACCACTAACCGACGGCTGCGAACCCTGATTACGGCCTCCCCCCTCGATAAGTACGAATACACCTTCGAGGGCGGTTTGTTTGTGCTGTACCAGACCCAGACCACCACCCCGGGCCCGTTTGCCAACCTGACCTTTCGGGTGCGCAACCTCTTCGGCGGTCTCGAAACCTTCGAAACCAGCTTCCGCTACGGCCTCGAGGCACAAACCGGTTTCTCCAATGCAGCCACCGGTTCAACGCGCGATGTTTACCGGGCACAGGAGCTGGGCGTAACTACCTCGCTCACCTTTCCGCAAATCCTGTTTCCGGGTCGCCTTCGGTTTGGATTCAGCGCCTATAATCCGCGAACGCAGGTTAGTCTGGGCTTTACCAACACCATACGGCCCGATTTCAGGCGATCACTGCTGCGGGCTACCATGGCCTACAACTGGCAAACCAGCCCTGCCAAACAGTTTAGCTTCCTGATCGCTGATGTGAACCTGATCAACGCCGGCATCGGCACCGAAGCCGACATAAGCCGCCAGTTTCAGGCACAACTTGATACAAACGCCTTTCAGGGGGGCACGCTCTATCTGAGCTTCCGGCGCTCGTTTGCCTCAGGAATCAGCTTTGCCTACACCTACAATACGAACGTTGTCGGCCAGAACCGACGGGCAAACTTCCTGCGTACGGTTGTCGAGTCAGGGGGCACAACCCTGAACCTGTTTAAGCCCGAGCAGCTGGAACGATTTTTTAGCCCAACCGATTCCACTGGTTTGCAGTACTACAAATACCTGCGTTTCAACGTCGATTACCGGTATTATATACCACTTCGCCCCCGAACCACCCTGGCGTTCCGAATCAATACCGGGCTTGTATTAGGCTACGGACCGGGCCGTACGGCTCCCTATGAGAAGCTATTTTTTGCAGGAGGTAGCAACAGCGTGAGAGCCTGGTTACCCCGCCGGTTAGGGCCGGGCAGCGAGTATCCACTTTTCTCGGCGGCTAACTCCCTAAACCCTGACCCCAGCCGGGAAGGCCAGTTTTTATACACATTCGAAAAACCCGGCGATTTTCTGCTCGAAGGATCCGCTGAGCTCCGTGGTCGGTTGTTCAAACTGTTGGCCGATATTGACGGAGCCATCTTCATAGACGCCGGTAACGTCTGGCGACTGCCGGGCATAACCAGCGGCACCGAACGGGGTGAGTTTCGGCTCAACTCGTTCATTCCGCAAATTGCCGTCGGTACGGGCGTTGGGCTACGGCTGGATTTTTCGTTCTTCATCATCCGGCTCGATGGCGGTATCAAAGTGTGGGACCCGGCCCGACAGTATATCGACACCGACGGTCAGCCGGTTGACGATCGATTTATCCTGCCCAGATTCTCACTCCGCAAACTCTCCAAAGGGCCCAACCCGCTGGTCATCAACTTCGGCATTGGGTACCCCTTTTAACCAGCAGGCTGTCTTGGTTATTAGGAGTTTTTAACAGCTTTTTCTGCCAAAATGACAGCAAGCCGGGTGTTTTCTTCGTAAATTCGCGGCTTCAGCTGGCCAAAAACACAGCAGGCCCCGCCTAAAGACCGGGTGCAGCACGCAGGCTGCCAGTTAATTAACCGATTGACTTCACATGACGCTCATCCCCGAACTGACCATATTACAACCGGCTGATAAGGAAGGCATTGACCAGCCGCGCACCTCAGAAGACGAACTCGCCGTTGGTAAAAAACGGCTGTATATCGAAAGCTACGGGTGCCAGATGAATTTCGCCGATAGCGAGATTGTAGCGGCCGTCATGCGAAACGCCGGTTTTGCCACGACCTCAACCGCCGAAGATGCCGACCTCATCTTTCTTAACACCTGCGCCATTCGCGACAATGCCGAGCAGAAGGTACGCAACCGGCTCAAGCACCTGACCGGGCTGAAACGCCAGAAACCCGAACTGCTGGTCGGTATGCTGGGCTGCATGGCCGAGCGGCTGAAAACCAAACTGCTCGAAGAAGAAAAAGTCGTTGACATCGTGGCCGGTCCCGATGCCTATCGCGATATTCCGAAGCTGGTCGAAGAAGCCGAGTCGGGTCAGAAAGCCGTAAACGTTTTCCTGTCGCGCGAAGAAACCTACGCCGACATTGCTCCGATCCGGCTCAACTCCAACGGGGTTACAGCTTTCGTATCCATCATGCGCGGCTGCGACAATATGTGCAGCTTCTGCGTGGTTCCCTTTACCCGTGGTCGTGAGCGGAGTCGCGATCCGCATAGCATCGTCCGCGAATGCCAGGATCTGTTCGATCAGGGCTACCGCGAAGTTACCCTCCTGGGCCAGAACGTCGATAGCTACAAGTGGACCGAACCAGCGGAGGAGTCGGCTCCCCAGCCCGCGTCGGCCGTAACGTTTGCGAACCTGCTCGAACGGGTAGCGCAGATCCACCCCGACCTCCGGATTCGGTTCAGCACCTCGCACCCCAAAGACATTACCGATGAGGTTCTGTACACCATGGCCCGGTACGATAACATCTGCAAGTACATTCACCTGCCCGCCCAGAGCGGCAACAGCCGGGTGCTGAAGCTGATGAACCGGACGTACGACCGCCCCTGGTACATCGGCAAGATTGACCGGATCCGCGAAATTCTGGGGCCGGACTGCGGCATCTCTACCGACATGATCTCGGGCTTCTGCACCGAAACCGAAGAAGAACATCAGGAGTCGCTGTCGCTGATGGACTATGTCCGGTACGATTACGCCTACATGTTTGCCTACTCCGAGCGCCCCGGCACGCTGGCCGCCAAAAAATACGCCGACGACATTGCCGAAGACGTGAAAAAACGGCGGCTGAACGAAATCATTGCCCGGCAGCTGGAACACTCGGCCCAACGGAACCAGCGCCACATCGGCCAGGTACAGCGGGTGCTGATCGAAGGCCCCTCGAAACGGTCAGACGCCGAGCTCTGCGGTCGAAATGATCAGAACAAAATGGTCGTTTTTCCGCGCGGTCAGTACCAGAAAGGGCAGTATATCAACGTGCTGATTACCGAATGTACATCGGCTACGCTGCGGGGCGAAGTAAGTAGTGACTAATGGATGATGAAGACTGGACAGTGAGCGCGGTATCCATTTCAGCATCCAGTCTTCATGCTACAGTAGTCATTTTTCGATACAGTTATGAATCAACAGGAAATCCAGTCGGTCAAGCAACGCTTCGGCATCATTGGCAATGCACCGGCGCTCAACTACGCCATCAACGTGGCGATGCAGGTAGCGGCCACTGACCTGACCGTATTGATAACGGGCGAAAGCGGTAGCGGTAAAGAATCGTTCTCCAAGATCATTCATAGCCTGAGCGCCCGGAAACACGGCCAGTTCATAGCGATCAACTGCGGAGCCATACCCGAAGGAACGATCGACTCCGAGCTGTTTGGTCACGAAAAAGGATCGTTCACCGGCGCCGTCGATTCGCGCAAAGGCTACTTCGAAACAACGAACGGCGGTACCATCTTCCTCGACGAAATCGGTGAGATGCCGCTGGGCACCCAGGCTCGCCTGCTGCGTGTGCTGGAAAATGGCGAGTTTATCCGCGTTGGTTCGTCAAAGACGCAGAAGACCGACGTACGGGTTGTGGCGGCTACCAACGTCAACCTGATGGACGCCGTCGACAAAGGTAAGTTTCGCGAAGACCTCTATTACCGGCTCAACACGGTTCCGATCTACGTCCCCCCCCTGCGCGAACGGGGCAGCGATATAGAACTGCTGTTCCGGAAGTTCACGACCGACTTTGCCGAACGCTACCGCATCAAGCCCCTGCAGCTGACCGAAGGCGCCAAGCAGTTGCTGATGAGCTTTCCGTTTCCGGGTAATATCCGCCAGCTGAAAAATATTGCCGAGCAGGTATCGATTCTGGAGTCGGAGCAGAACAAGCCCATCGAGGCCGATGTCCTGGGCAAATACCTGCCCCAGTCGCAGCAACCCAGCCGCACGCTGGCCCTGTTTCCGCAGAGCAACGGCGGCCCCGCGGGCGATAACTTCTCGGAACGCGAACTGCTGTACAAAGTATTGTTCGATATGCGTCGGGATATGAACGACCTGAAACGGCTCGTGCGCGACGTACTGGGTAACGAACAGGACGGCCGTCAGATTCTGCATAACCACCGCGACCTGTTCGACTCCATTCCGTCCGATGCCGACCCAACTGCCGATGGTAACGCCCCGCGCTACCTGCCGGCCCTGAATGGAGCCGCTCAGTCGGGCCTGGGTCTGCCAGACGCGCCCCGCAACCGACCGGCCGTCGATTCGTCATTCCGGCCAACGCCCCCGCCCGCCGAAACCTATGGCAGCCATCCGCCCGTTCAGATTTTCGACAATGTAGACGGCGACGTCAACGATATAACCATAGAAGACGTCACCCACGAAACCGAAGACGACGAGTCGCTTTCTCTCGAACGGCAGGAGAAAGAAATGATCCTGAAAGCGCTCCGGCGAAATAACAACAAACGCAAATACGCGGCCCAGGCCCTGGGTATCTCCGAGCGGACCCTATACCGTAAAATCAAACAGTATGAAATTGATGAAGAGTAAGTCCATGATGACGGAGTCCGCCAGTGCCAGCGAATCGACAATCGATTCGTCGATCGATCTGGCCAGGTGGCTCAAGCGGGTCCTGTTGTCGTTCAGCCTGCTTCTTTCGTCGGTCGTCATGCAATCCTGCAGTATCTATTCTTTTACGGGAACAACCCTATCGCCGGATATCAAGACCGTCACGGTCAACAATTTCACCCTGGCTACGGCGGGCGGACCGGCCAACCTGCCCCTGACGTTCAACGAAAAGCTCAAAGAGTATTATCAGCGCTACACGAACCTGAAAGTGCTGCCCAGCAACGGTGACCTGGTGCTGGAAGGCAACATTACCGGATACGACCTGCTGGCCGTAGCACCGACGGCTTCTGACCAGGCCGGCGTTAACCGACTGCAGATTACGGTGCTGGCCCGATTCTACAACAACAAAGACGAGAGTAAAAACTTTGAGCAGTCGTTCTCGTTTTACCAGGATTTTCCGCAGAACCAGACGCTTAGTCAGAACGAAAGCCGGCTGGTACCCAAAATCCTCGACCAGATTGTACTCGATATATTCAATAAAACGGCAGCCGACTGGTAAGGATGAATGATGAATTGACCAATAAAATCATTCGTTATTCATCATTCATCCTTACTTTCGCCTAGCCCGACGCCCCCCATCCGTATGCAGCCTCTTGACAAAGAAACATTCTCCTACTGGGTCACCCATCCCGACGACCTGAGCCCCACCGACTACGTACAATTACAGGAAACCCTGCAACAGTATCCCTACTGCCAGTCGCTTCATACCCTGACCGCCAAGGCAGCTTCGGTACACCTGAAGCCTCAGACCGTACCGCTCATCCGGCAGGCAGCTGCCCATGCGCTCAGCCGGAATGCCCTGCGCAAACTGATCGACAACGAATTTCAGTGGTCCGAAAATCTGCTGACCAAGCTCAATGAGCTCTCGGCCAGACACGTTCCCATCCCCGACGATTACCAGCAGGAAAGCTACGCCCTGTTTAAATCCAAGGCGGGCCTGAGCGACAGCTTTCTTAAACTGCCTCTGCTGCGTTTGCCGGGTCAACCGGTTGAGGAACCAGCCGCCACTGTACCGACGCCCGAAGACCCTACGCTGGCCGAAACCAACCTGCAGAACGAGCTGGCCCAGATTGCAGAAGCCGCACCGGCCGAGCCGACCCTGTCGGCCGCAGACATCGAGCGCCAGCGTCAACTCGACCTGATCGAGAGTTTCATCCGCAACGAGCCGCGTATCTCGCCGATCCGCACCCGGCCCGGTGAGCAGATGGAGCAGGAAGATTTGACCAAACGCAACAAACCGGTTGGTGGCGCAGGCGGCCTGGTGACAGAAAGTTTTGCGAAAATTCTGGAGAAACAGGGGAAATATGCCAAGGCCCGCGAAATCTACGAGAAGCTGATGGCAAAAAATCCGGAGAAAAAAGCGTACTTTGCGGCAAAAATCGGTGAATTAGAGAGCGCGCAGAACGCAACAGGCAACTAAGTGGGTCGTCGTTCACCGAAAACCGCATTAAACCAATTAAGAAACTCTTTACATGATAACGGCACTTATTGTCTTCATTTGCATTCTCACCGTACTGCTGATCCTGGTGGTACTGATCCAGAACTCGAAAGGGGGCGGACTGACCAGCGAAATCGGTGGCTTAGGGTCTAACCAGTTGATGGGCGTCAAGAAAACGACGGACCTCCTCGAACAGATTACCTGGGGCCTTGGTATTGGCGTCATGGTTCTCTCGCTGGCTTCCTACATTGTTGTTGACCGCAACGCAGTAGCTGGTGTCAACAGCGTTAACGTTGACCGGGCGCAAACCCAAACGCTGCCGGGAGCCGCGGCTCCAGCGCCCGCTACCCAGGGCGCGGCCCCCAGCCAGGCAGTTCCGGGCGCTGCAACGCCCGGCGCGTCGACCTCGGCCCTGACGCCCCAGAAATAACAGAGCCGGTATCGGCCCCAAAAAAAGCCCTGACGTCGTGTCAGGGCTTTTTTTGATTGAGCAAATTGATTGCAAGTGTGTATGACGGCTCAGGCCCGTCCCACCTGGGAAGCCAGTAGCTGACGCGCAATGGGCAACAGCGTTTCCTGAATGGGGTAAGTCCGCTTACTTTCCAGCATGAAAGTGGCCGGGTTCGGCAGGTGCCGATGCCGCCGGATCAGGTCTAGCTTGATGCTTTCGAAGGTGGTAGCCAGGCTCTTCCGAATCGCTTCAACGAACCGGAACTGCACCAGTCGCCCCCCCGGCTCCTGCTGCGAATACAGCGTCACCGAAAAGTAGTAAACATGCGTTTCGGGCTGGTTAGTGGCGTGGAGCAGCAGGTATCCTTCTTCGGGCCGTAGCGGCATCAGTCCTATAGGCGCCAGGGTTAGCGTAGCCACGATGTCGGCCCATCGTTGTTGCCCCTCGGTGAGGGTAGATTGTAGGCGCGGCAGGGCGAAATTCAGGGTGGCATCGATCTCGGCCATGAATTCGTCGTCCGTTACCTCAGATTTGTATTCAATTCGGGGGGGCGGGCCGGTAATACCCGTTGCTCGTTTGGGAAAGGCGGCATTAAGCGTACCTTTGCCCCTCGAAAACCGAACACCGGCTTCGTAATGGTTACGTAAGTCGGGTAAGTCAGGACAGAGCTTATCGGCCATAAAATTCTGCTGGACCGCCTGCAGATATGCCAACAAGACATACTTCTGATACTCTGCGTCAAGCCAATTGTGCGTGAACCAATCCGGTTGTAATTTTTTCATAGACGTAAACAAATCGCTTTGTCAGCGCATGAGAAAGTTAAGATAATGAGTTGGACACAAACTGCCAAATTCTGTTTGCCCAATGAGATTCTCCTGCCAAAGAGAATAGAGGTAGATCGGCGAATGGCAGACTGTCAGACAAAACCCTGAAATTTTGACAGACTAGCGTCTTGGCACAGTAATTGGCGGGCCGGAAGCAGAGCCGCCTGAGCGGTTGTGTGATGCATTACACAAACAGTTAATAACCTTAATCAACTCATTACTATGGTAGCTGAACAGGAAAGCGTTAAAGTGAACGTGAAACCGCTGGCTGACCGGGTGCTGGTAGAAGCCGCACCGGCTGAAGAAAAAACCTCGTTCGGGATCATCATCCCTGACACGGCCAAGGAAAAACCCCAGCGTGGTACGGTCGTTGCCGTTGGCGCAGGCAAAAAAGATGAGCCGCTGACGGTACAAGTTGGCGATACGGTTCTGTACGGCAAATATGCCGGTACGGAAATCACCGTTGACGGTAAAGAATACCTCATCATGCGCGAATCGGACATTTTCGCAATCCTTTAAAAACAGAATGATGCGTGATAAGGCATGAGCGCGGAGTGGCTTGCCCTGGGCACCCTTTGCTGTTCATACCGTTGTTCATCATTGATCATTCATAATTTATCATTTTACAACAATGGCTAAGAAAATTTTCTTCGATACCGAAGCCCGCGAGCGTATCAAAAAAGGCGTCGATACGTTGGCAGATGCCGTAAAAGTTACCCTCGGACCTAAAGGCCGGAACGTAATCCTTGACAAGAAATTCGGCTCTCCTGCCATCACCAAAGATGGTGTGACGGTAGCCAAAGAAATTGAGCTGAAAGACGCCATGGAAAACATGGGCGCTCAGCTGGTTAAAGAAGTAGCATCGAAAACGGCCGATTCGGCTGGTGACGGGACTACCACGGCCACGGTACTGGCGCAGGCGATCTACTCGATCGGTGCCAAGAACGTAGCGGCTGGTGCGAACCCAATGGACCTTAAGCGCGGTATCGACAAGGCGGTTATGGCCGTAACGGCTAACCTGGCTCAGCAGGCCCAGACCGTCGGCGACGATTTCGGCAAAATTCAGCAGGTGGCTACCATCTCGGCCAACCACGACGAAGAGATCGGTACGATGATCGCTGAAGCGATGAAGAAAGTAGGTAAAGAAGGCGTTATCACGGTTGAAGAAGCGCGCGGTACCGAAACGGAAGTAAAAACCGTAGAAGGTATGCAGTTCGACCGCGGTTACCTGTCGCCCTACTTCGTTACCAACACCGAGAAAATGGAAGCAGAACTGGATCGTCCGTTCATCCTGATCTCGGAGAAAAAAGTATCGTCGATGAAAGAGCTGCTGCCCGTTCTGGAGCAGGTGGCTCAGACAGGTCGTCCGCTGCTGATCATCGCCGAAGATGTAGATGGTGAAGCACTGGCTACCCTCGTTGTCAATAAAATCCGCGGTGCCCTGAAAGTGGCTGCCGTTAAAGCGCCGGGCTTCGGCGACCGTCGGAAAGCTATGCTCGAAGACATCGCTATCCTGACCGGTGGCCAGGTTATTTCGGAAGAGCGCGGTTTCAAACTGGAGAACGCTTCGATCGACTACCTGGGTCAGTGCGAAAAAGTCCTGATCGACAAAGACAACACCACCATCGTAAACGGTGTTGGTCAGAAAGAAGATATCACTGGCCGCGTCAACCAGATCAAAGCGCAGATTGAAAACACGACTTCGGATTACGATCGTGAAAAGCTTCAGGAGCGTCTGGCCAAGCTGTCGGGTGGCGTAGCTATCCTTTACATCGGTGCGGCTACCGAAGTAGAGATGAAAGAAAAGAAAGACCGCGTTGACGATGCGCTGCATGCCACCCGCGCTGCAGTAGAAGAAGGTATCGTAACCGGTGGTGGTATTGCCTTGATCCGCGCTATTTCGGCTCTGGACGGTGTAAACACCATCAACGAAGACGAGAAAACCGGGGTGAACATCATCCGTGTAGCCCTCGAATCTCCGCTGCGTACCATCGTTGCCAACGCTGGTGGTGAAGGTTCGGTGGTAGTGAACAAGGTGAAAGAAGGGGATGGCGGTTTCGGCTACAACGCTAAAAACGACACCTTCGAAGATCTGTTTGCTGCCGGCATCATCGACCCGAAGAAAGTGACCCGTCTGGCACTGGAGAACGCGGCCTCGATTGCAGGTCTGCTGCTGACGACCGAATGCGTTATTGCCGATGAGCCTGATGAAGCACCAGCTGCTGGCGGTGGAGCCGGTATGCACGGTGGCGGCATGGGCGGCATGATGTAATCATCAGTCCCATTCGTAAAAAAACCTCCTGTCTTTAGACGGGAGGTTTTTTTATGAGCTATCAGTCGCTGTCGTACCTATACACTGACATGCCCGATCCGCATTTTAGCCTGTTGGTTCATCTGCCGAAGGTGTTCTGTATGCAGCACCAGTTTGCCGGGGTTCATAGCGGCATTTGATTGCTGGAGCGCGTCAGCCTGATCCATTTCCTGTACTAGTTTCTCCAATTCGCTCTGCATAGTAATGGCTAGTGAGGTCAGTTGACTGATATGCTGGCTGGTTTGCTTCTCCTCTTCTTTGTTTAAGTCTTGTTTCACACTTTTTGATGCAAGAAGAGTTGAAATCATGTTGTAATGGACATAGAACAGAGTAACTTCTTCAAGCCAACTCACTAATACGGAGTCCATTTCAGCAATATCTGGTATAGGCAATGGTCTTTTGGCAGACTGACCTCTCATAAAATTTCTTGTTTAACTTTTTTAGGTGTATCGTCGCCAAATATTAAACAAAAACCTTGCCTAATAGTACGCAAATAGTCAAATTGATTATTCGGTAGTTCCGAAAGGTGACTTTTAGTGATTAACATTTTTTATAAGTAGTTTATACACAGCCAGCAACACCGCCAAACAGATATTCGTAATCTATTCAACTGATGTGCTTTTATGCAGCTTATCAGCGGCAAAATGTACCGAGCCAGAAAGACAGTAAAGCCCGGAAAACAACCATACAAACAGGTCCGACAACAAGGTTTACAGCCATGATCTCTCTACAACCATTCTCCAGGGACTCCATCCCGTTCGCTATTGCCCTGGAAAACCATCCTGAAAACCGGCGATTCGTGGGTCAATGGGCACATGCTCAATACGATAACGCAGTAGCTGATCCAGACTATGGGTGTTTTATAGTCTTGACCGAAGGAACCCCGATAGGTCACTGCATTCTATCGGGTTTAAAGAGTCCAGATAAAGCCATACTTCTAAAACGGCTTGTTATACAGGCTAAAGGGCAGGGATATGGACGGGCTACACTTGCCCGGCTTATGGAGCTGGTATTTGATGGATATAAGGCCAACCGCCTGTGGCTAGACGTACGGGCGTTCAATATCCGCGCTGAGGCCCTGTATCAGTCGATGGGTTTTTGTCACGAAGGAACCCTGCGCCAGGGTACACACGTAGATGAGGCCTATTATGACCTAAAACTGTACGGATTATTAAGGGAAGAATACGAGCAGCAACAAAGACTGCCGGCGGGTCACTAGTGAAATCAGTGACGGTCTGGTAGTGGGGTAGTAAAAACAAAAAAGCCAAGCGAGACACTCTCTTGGCTTTCTGATTTACTCAACGTTATGAAAAACTTTTCTTTTCGACACAATTATAGAACAAAAATAAACAAGATTGATTCTTTTTCCCAAAATAATTTTTTGACTTTTTTATAAACATCTAATAATCAATCATTAAGTCCGTTTTGGTGCAGAAAATAGCTAATAAATTCGTAAGTATATTTACTTATTCAACCACGCCGTCCCGGATCGTAATGGTTCGGTCAGCCAGAGCAGCAAGGGCCTCGTTGTGGGTGACGATAATAAAGGTCTGGCCAAATTCATTGCGCAGGCGGAAGAAAAGCTGATGCAGATCTTCGGCATTTCGGGAATCCAGGTTACCGCTGGGTTCATCAGCAAAAACTATAGCTGGCTCATTAATGAGCGCCCGCGCCACCGCCACCCGCTGCTGCTCGCCCCCTGACAACTGCGACGGAAAATGATGCTGTCGATCCTTAAGCCCCAGGGTAGCCAGTAATGACGAAGCTCGTTCACGAACGCTGCGCTCGTCTTTGCCGGCAATGAAACCAGGCAGACAAACGTTTTCGAGGGCGCTAAACTCAGGCAGCAGATTGTTAAACTGAAAAACGAAACCGATTTTCTCGTTCCGAAAACGCGCCAGCTGCCGGTCGTTTAGCGAAAAGACGTTCTGGTCTGCCAGATGCAGCTCACCGGTGTCGGGCCGGTCGAGGGTGCCCAGAATTTGCAGCAGGGTGGTTTTACCAGCGCCCGACGCTCCTACGATAGAAACAACTTCGCCAGATTCGATACTCAGGTTGATTCCTTTCAGTACGGGCAGTTCGCCATAATTCCGGCGCAGATCAGAAGCTTGAAGCAGGGGCATTAGCGAGAAGGATGACAGATGAATACCGAACCATAAACGACAATAGCGATGCGTCAATTGACATCATTCATCATTCTGCGTTCATCATTCGGCATTTAGTCTTAATTTGCCGCCAAAATTACGATTTTCAACGCTCTTGTTGCAGTTGCTATGAACATCCACGAGTATCAGGGGAAAGAAATTCTCAAAAAATACGGCGTCCGCATTCAGGAAGGCATCGTAGCCGAATCGCCCGAAAAAGCCGTTGAGGCCGCCAAGCTTATCATGGCGCAGTATGGTTCAAAGTTCGTTGTCGTGAAATCTCAGATTCACGCAGGCGGACGGGGCAAAGGCAAAGTTGTTGGCAGCGAACAGCGGGGCGTGGCCCTGGCCAAATCGGTCGACGACGTGCGTGACATTACCAAAAACCTGATTGGCAACGTACTCGTGACGCACCAGACGGGCCCCGAAGGTAAAAAGGTAAACAAGGTGCTGGTTGCGCAGGACGTTTTCTACCCGGGCGTATCGGAACCGAAAGAAATGTATCTGAGTATCCTGCTCGATCGTACCAAAGCCTGTAACGTCATCATGGCCAGCACCGAAGGCGGTATGGACATTGAAGAGGTAGCCGAAAAAACCCCCGAGAAGATCGTGAAAGAATGGATCGATCCGTCGGTTGGGTTACAGCCTTTCCAGGCGCGCAAAATCGCTTTCGGACTGGGTCTGGAAGGCGACGCGTTCAAAGACATGGTTAAGTTTGTCACCTCGCTCTATAAGGCGTACGTGGATACGGACGCTTCGATGTTTGAGATCAACCCGGTGCTGAAAACGTCAGACAATAAAATTCTGGCCGTCGACGCCAAGGTAAACCTCGATGACAACGCGCTGTATCGCCACCCCGACCTGGCCAATCTGCGCGATATCACCGAAGAAGATCCACTCGAAGTAGAAGCATCGGCCAATGACCTCAACTACGTCAAACTCGACGGCAACGTTGGCTGTATGGTGAACGGGGCAGGACTGGCTATGGCAACTATGGATATCATCAAACTATCGGGTGGCGAACCGGCCAACTTCCTCGACGTGGGCGGTGGAGCCAATGCCAAGACGGTAGAAGCCGGTTTCCGCATCATCCTGAAAGACCCGAACGTAAAAGCCATTCTGATCAATATCTTCGGCGGTATTGTTCGCTGCGACCGGGTAGCCACGGGGGTAGTAGAAGCATACAAAGCCATTGGCGACATTCCGGTTCCTATTATCGTTCGTCTACAGGGTACGAACGCCGAAGAAGGCGCCCGGATCATCGACGAGTCGGGGCTGAAAGTGCAGTCGGCGGTGCTGCTCAAAGAGGCTGCGGCCAAAGTGAAAGCAGTAGTGGAAGCGTTATAACAGGACATGGCCCCGTAAGGTGGCCTGCTACAGACAAAAAAAGCCGGAGCTTGCGCTTCGGCTTTTTTTGTCTGTAAACACGAGCGTATTAGCCCCGGCGGTAGAATTTCATGGCCTCGGGCATCAGTGACTGCAGATCCCGGATACGACGCTGATCGGACGGGTGGGTCGACAGGAACTCCGGGGGTTTGTTGCCACCACCGGCCTTTGCCATGCGACCCCAGAAATCAACAGCCTCCTGCGGATTATAACCGGCCATAGCCATAAAAATGAGCCCCAGCCGATCGGCTTCCGACTCCTGCTTACGGCTATGGGGCAACGCCCGGAGGACTTGATACCCAGCTGGCAAAGCAGCACCCACCGACTGCAGCAGAATTGCGTTCACCTGGCCGTTGCTGTTCCGGGCAGCGGTACCCGCTACAATCTGCCCGCCCTGAATCAGCCCGTTCGCCAGCAGTCCTTCGCTCATGCGCTCGGCACTATGATCGGCCAGCGCGTGCGAGATTTCGTGGCCCATGACAACGGCAACACCGGCCTCATTCTGCGTATACGGCAAAATACCGGTGTAGAACGCGACTTTCCCCCCCGGCATACACCAGGCGTTGACCTGCGGGCTTTCGATCAGGTTGAACTCCCACTGGAAACCCTTGATCCGATCGCCGTAGTTATTCGCGTTCATGTAGCTTTCCATAGCCGTCCGGAGTCGGCTACCCACCCGTCTGATCATATCGGCCTGCGAACCGCTCCGAACCACCCGGCTTGTATCCAGTACCTCCCGGTAGTTCTGGGCACTCAGAGGCAGCAGCTGATCATTCGAAATTATCTTCAGCTGGTTTCGTCCGGTAATGGGAACCTTCTGGCAGCCAATGGCGAGACCCACGGCCAGCATAACAATTATTGCGTTTTTCATAGAATAATGGGGTATTGAGTGACAACTCTAACGTACTATGACCGACAACGTACTGGATTTGTTCAAATTTTTCAGGGTGAGTTCGGTCAGCCCCTCTTTACTCCTTAGATTTGTGCCATTCAGATTCGTTTACTGTCATTACAGCGGCTGCTGAGTGCCAGCTGACCGGAAAACGCTCGACCGGAGCTTTGCCACAGCAGCTGTTTATGCGCCTTACCTGACTACTATGAAAATTATCTGCGTTGGCCGTAATTACGCCGAACATATTCAGGAGCTCAACAACGAACAACCCGATGACCCCGTCATTTTCCTGAAGCCCGAAACGGCCATTCCGCTCAAAAACGAACCTTTTTTTTACCCTGACTTCTCGTCCGATGTCCACCATGAGGTCGAGATTCTGGTCAAAATCAACCGGGTCGGCAAAAATATCGACGAGAAGTTCGCCCATAAATATTACGACGAAATCGGAGTAGGCATTGACTTCACTGCGCGCGACGTACAGAGCAAGCTGAAAGCAAAAGGGTTGCCGTGGGAGCTGGCTAAAGGCTTTAACGGTTCAGCCCCCATGTCAGGCTTTGTACCGAAAACGGAGTTTGCCGACCTGCAGCAGCTGAACTTCAGACTGGACGTAAACGGCGAGACCCGGCAGCAGGGTAATACCAGCCTGATGCTCTTCAAAATAGATTACCTGATTGCCTTCGTATCGCGGTATTTCATGCTGCAGCAGGGTGACGTAATTTTCACCGGCACCCCGAAAGGGGTTAGCCCGGTACAGGTGGGCGATCGGCTTACGGCCTACCTCGAAGACCGGAAAATGCTGGAGATCGACGTAAAATAAGCAGGCTGTTTACAGGGAGCAGCAAGCCGGCTGGCCTTTGCTGATCAGGAACGTACCCTCACGGAATACAAGCGTATAGTGAAGATTCAACATCTATTGATTGCAGGGCTTTGGGCCATTGGCAGTCTGGCGCTGGCCCAAACACCACCGCCAGCTCCCAACCTGGCCATTGAACCCAATTATTTTCTTTTCCCGATACAGCCAGGCATGCAGAACTCGCTGTCGGGCGGTTTGGGCGATTTACGAGCCAATCATTTCCATGCGGGGCTGGACATCCGCACCGGTGGTCGCGAAGGGCTGGACGTTCACGCAGCGGCCGATGGCTACATCTCGCGCATAGCGGTATTTACGGGCGGGTATGGCAACGTTATCTTCATCCGGCATCCGAACGGTCTTACTACCGTATACGGCCACCTGCGCAACCTGAACGACACCCTAGGCACGTACCTGCGCCAGCAGCAGTATGCCCGTCGTACATTTGAAATAGACCTGCGCCCGGCCCCGAACCAGTTTCCGGTGCGCAAAGGCGATGTCATTGCCGCATCGGGCAATACCGGCGGCTCGGGCGGGCCGCATCTGCATTTTGAAGTGCGCGACGCCAACGACAACCTGATCAATCCACTACTTTACGGCTTTCAGGAGCTTCGCGATGAAGTGCCGCCCTATTTCGAGCGCGTTGCACTCAAGACCATGACGCCGACTTCGCGCATCAACGGCGAATACCAGCGCGTCAGCTACGCCCCTACCCGACGGCCCGACGGCTCCTACACCATTACCCAGCCCATTACAGCTTCGGGTCTGGTGGGCCTCGAGGTACTGGCCTATGACAAAACCAGCGGTTCGCCCTACCGGAATGGGATCAGCTGTCTGGAAATCCGGCTCGACGGCCGGGAGGTTTTTGCCTACAACATGAATAGCTTCCCGAACGAACAGACGCGGTTCATGAACGTTCACGAAAACTACGAAGTAGAGCAGATGACCGGGCAGCGGTATCACCGGGGCTACATTGCCGATGGTAATATACTAAACCTGTACAAGCTCCAGAGCAACGCCAGCTACCGGGGCCGGCTCCCCCTCCTCGACGGTAAGCCCCACGAGGTCATGCTAACCCTCTACGACGCTTACGACCACGCCACCCGACTGACGTTTACCCTCCTGCCAGAGACCCCCGCGGCCGGCGCAGGCAACGACTCGACGGAGATACCGGCCGCAGGCGCCAACATCAGCGAAGACGCCCCGCTGGGTCAGCCAACGGCCACGATTACGACCGACGAAAATGTGCTCAAGCTAACCGTCCGAAATGTATCAGCCACGGCCCCGCCTGTCGCTAAACTCTTCACCGGACGCTCATTTACGGAACAACCCGCCAGCTACGTCCGTAGCAATCAAGCCGTTTATCTCCTAGATTTGCGACAGCACATGCCAGACTCCGTTCAGTTTGGTCGGGGGGTTGTGCGAACCAATCTAAAAAAACGCATTTTCCCCGGTCGTTCAGAAGTGTTAGTTGATGGAACAACCCGGCTTGAGTTCAGTCCCAAAACTCTGTTCGACACCCTGCATCTGGCCATGCGCACGCTACCGGGTGGGGGTATCGAAATTAACCAGCCGACCATTCCATTAAACGACTTCCTGCTGGTACAGCACACGCCTACGTATCCGATAGCCATCGATACGGCGCGCACCCGAGCCTACTGGACCAGCGGGGGGCGGGCCAGTTTTCTGGGCGGTGTCTGGCGCAACGGCCGGATTGAGTTCAAAACCCGGTCACTGGGCCAGTTTCGGCTGATGACCGACGCGTTGCCGCCAACCGTCGAGATACTGGGCGCAACGCCCAAAGGTATTTCGGCCCGTATTCGCGATGATCTGTCCGGCATTGCCGAATTCCGGGCGCTGGTCGATGGCGAGTGGGTGCTGATGCAGTATGATTACAAACGGGCTTTGTTATGGTCCGACAAACTGGACCCCGACGAACTGTTTGAGGTGGGGGCCGAAGTGCTGGTACAGGTAAAAGACCGATGTGGCAATATAGGTTCTGACAGCACCACCATCAACGAGCCGCGCCCTGTTCGGAAGGCACCGGCAAAAAAGAGAAAAAAACGCTAGCGTGGGGTTTTCCCAGCCCACTGAATACGGTAACCCGAAAACTGACCTGATTATGCCTCTATCCGTCGGCGACCCCGCCCCCGATTTTTCCAGTACCGATCAGGCCGGCAATCCGATCCGGCTCTCCGACTACCGGGGTAAAAAAGTAGTGCTGTATTTTTATCCTAAAGATGATACGTCGGGCTGTACGGCTCAGGCCTGTAGCCTGCGCGACAATTATGCAGACCTGCGGGCAGCCGGCTACGAAGTACTGGGAGTCAGTATCGATAACCAGACCTCACATCAGAAATTCATCAGCAAATACGACCTGCCGTTTTCGCTCGTCTCGGATACGGACAGGCAGGTTGTTGATGCCTATGGGGTTTGGCAGGAGAAATCGATGTACGGCCGAAAATACATGGGTACCGTACGCACCACCTTCCTGATCGACGAAGCCGGTGTTATTACCGACATTATCGGCAAAGTCGATACCCGAAAGCACGCCGAACAAATTTTATCTTAATCCGGATGTCCACGTCCGGTTTTAACACACGTTTAAAGACAGATGCGGACGTGGACATCCGCGCTACGTATATGGAACTACAACAACTTGAAGGTATTGCTACCGCCGTACGGCGCGACATTCTCCGCATGGTAGCCGCAGTTAACTCAGGCCACCCGGGCGGCTCTCTGGGCTGCACCGACTTCATGGTTGCCCTCTATTTCGACATCATGCGTCGGAAGCAGGACGGAGATGGCAAACCGGTTTTCGACATGAACGGTCACGACGAAGACTTGTTCTTCCTGTCGAACGGTCACATTTCGCCCGTGTTTTACTCGGTACTGGCCCGGGCGGGCTACTTCCCCATTTCGGAACTGGCTACATTCCGCAAACTGGATAGCCGCCTGCAGGGTCACCCAGCTACGGCCGAACACATTCCGGGCGTTCGGATTGCTTCGGGCTCACTGGGTCAGGGCCTGTCGGTTGCCTGCGGGGCCGCCTATGCCAAAAAACTGAACGGCGACGACAAACATGTTTATGTTCTCATGGGCGATGGCGAACAGCAGGAAGGTCAGATCTGGGAAGCAGCTCAGTTTGCCCCAAACAAAAAACTGGGTAACCTGACGGCGATCATCGACCTCAACCACGCGCAGATTGACGGCACCACCCAGAACGTGAACGACAACCGGGATCTGGCGGCCAAGTACCGCGCGTTCGGCTGGTTTGTAGACGAGATGGAAGGTAACGACATCAGTGACGTGATCCGGACGCTTCGTAAATCGCAGGAGAACCCGGATGTGCCCACCATGATTCTGATGCACACCGAGATGGGCTTCGGCGTCGAGTACATGGTTGGTAATTACAAATGGCACGGTACGGCTCCCAACGCCGACCAGCTGCAGCAAGCCCTCAACGGCCTGCCGCTGTCCATTGGCGTTACCGATTATTGAGTCTTGACATAGCCGAACAGCTTGCCGGGAAGGCGTTCTGTTCGACTATCGATGCGATTCTATCCCGCTCATCACCCTGCCAACCCTCGCTTCGGCGAACTAACACAGACGCAACGCATTGTGTCTCTACAAAAACAATGAAAAAATACGACTATACCGACAAAAAAGACACCCGCTCGGGCTTCGGTGCGGGTATTGCTGAGCTGGGCCGCTCAAACCCGAACGTCATTGCCCTGACCGCCGACCTGGCCGGATCGCTCAAACTCGAAACGTTCATCAAAGAATATCCCGAGCGCTTCGTACAGTGTGGCATCGCCGAGGCTAACATGATCGGTGTATCGGCTGGTCTGACCATAGGCGGCAAAATTCCCTTCGCCACCACCTTCGCTAACTTCGCCACGGGCCGCGTATACGACCAGATCCGGCAGTCGGTAGCTTACTCGAACAAGAACGTAAAGATCTGCGCTTCCCACGCGGGCCTGACCCTGGGCGAAGACGGCGCTACCCACCAGATTCTGGAAGACCTGGGCATGATGAAAATGCTGCCCAACATGACCGTTATCAACCCCTGCGACTACAACCAGACCAAGGCCGCTACGATCGCTATTGCCGAGTATGAGGGTCCGGTCTATCTGCGCTTCGGCCGGCCGGTCATTCCGGTGTTCACCCCCGCTGACCAGAAGTTCGAAATTGGTAAAGCCTGGCATGTGAATGAAGGCGACGCGGTGTCGATTTTCTGCACAGGCCATCTGGTCTGGGAAGCCATTAAAGCGGGCGAAATCCTGAGCGAGCAGGGAATTGAAGCCGATATTGTCAATATTCACACCATCAAACCGTTAGACGAAGAGGCTATCCTGGCATCGGTACGGAAAACGGGCTGTGCGGTATCGGCCGAAGAGCATATGCTCAACGGCGGTCTGGGCGATAGCGTGGCGCAGGTACTGGCCCGCCACTTCCCGGCCCCGCTCGAATACGTGGGTGTACACGATACCTTCGGCGAAAGCGGCACGCCCGACCAGCTGATGCAGAAATACGGTCTTACTGCCGACAAAATTGTTGAGCAGGTGAAGAAAGTAATGGCAAGAAAATAAGATTTTCGGTGGTTGGTGTTCGGTTCACGGACAGGCCTTCAGACGCCAGTTTGCGGTAGTACCCGCCCAGACCGAACACCAGACACCGAAAAGTCAGCACAATGACAGACGAAGAACTCCTAGCCAAGTTTAAGGACCCGTCGAGCCGGAACTACGCCTTTAATCTGCTGATACGTAAGTACCAGCAGAAAATTTATTGGCACGTCCGGAAGATGGTTATTGACCATGACGATGCCGACGATCTGGTACAGGAGACATTTATTAAAGTCTGGAATAGCCTGGAACAGTTTCGGGGTGACAGTCAGTTATATACATGGATATATCGGATTGCCACCAACGAGTGCCTGAACTTCCTCAACAAGAAACGCCGGCGTTTTTTTCTGCCCATCGGTGATGTAGAGGGTGAGTTGATGGAGAAGCTGGAGAGTAATGCCGATTACGTGACGTCGGGCAACGAGCTGAGTGGCGAAGAAGTACAGCTCAAACTACAGAAAGCCCTGCTCAAACTCCCTGACAAGCAACGGTTGGTATTTAATATGAAGTACTTCGACGACATGAAGTACGAAGAAATTTCAGAAATTACCGGAACATCGGTTGGCGCACTGAAAGCGTCGTATCACCTCGCCGTCAAAAAAATCGAGGATTATCTGACGAAAACCGATACAACTGATTAAACCTGAACGCAAACCAGCTGTCCAACACCCGATACAACCTAAATTGTGTGCAACCTACACAAAGGCCATGAACGACAAGAATTTATACCGGCTCGACGAACTTCCACCGGAGCATCCGCTCCGGCAACCGCCTTTTACGGCTCCCGACGGCTATTTTGACGCGTTGCCCTCGCGGGTACAGGCCCGCCTGGCCCAGCGCTCAAAGCCAGCTTTTACCATCAGCTGGTCGTGGCAACGGACAGCCGCTACGCTGGCAGGCGCCAGCCTGATTGCTGTGCTGGTATGGCAAACGCTACCCGAACGGCAGGAATCGCTGGGCAGTGAAGCCCTGGCGGGTGTAGGCAAAGAAACCATTGCGGCTTACCTCGACGAACAGGGGATCGATCCGTATGAACTGGCCGACAGCGACCAGATTCATTCGTCGATGGGTAACGATACCACCGCCATCCAGTACCTGAATGTTCGGCCGGATGACATTCAGCAACTTATTGATGAACAGAATGTTCGGGAGTCGACCAAACTTGGCTCCTGATGACTATGGCTATTTCTACGACTATGAAATTGAAATGGATAAGCTGGATCATCGGCCTGATGCTTACGGCCCAGGTTGCTTCAGCACAAAATGACCCCAACGGGCGCCAGAAGATCGAAGCAGCCAAAATTGGTATGATCACGAATCGGCTGAACCTGACTACCGATCAGGCGCCACAGTTCTGGGCCGTATATAACGAGTACAACGCCAAAAAGCAGGAGCTGAACCGCCGGATCAGGCAGCTCCGCAACGAACCGGCCCGTAACAACCTGAGCGATGACCAGCTGAAAAATGGCCTGCGGGAGGTAAACGCAACCCGCCAGAAACTGGCCGATCTTGATCAGGAGTATATGGACCGGTTTCTGAAGGTGATCAGCGCGGCCCAGCTGAACGAACTGTACCGGACCGAGCAGGCATTTAACAAGATGCTGCTCAACCAGTTGAACAATCAGAATAACTAGACGCGCATCGGCCTCTTCAGGTGTATACATACAGCAAGGCCCGGTTTGCCAGTGAGCAGACCGGGCCTTGTTTATGAAGAAGCTCCCGTTTAGTAGCGCACCACCTTGAAGCTTGACACCCCGCCGTCGAAACGGATGAGCATTTTCTTCTTGGCGGCATCATAGCCAGGGCTGACGTATTCGCCATCGCCCACGCTGGTAAAATCGTCCAGCCGTTCGATGTTTAAGGCACCATCCTTTTTGATCCGGCAGCCCACCCCTTTCGGTACGTGAACGGTTACCGAAGCAGCGCCTACATCGAGTTTCACATCGGCCTGATCGGCTTTGTCGCCCAGTTTCAGGTCAAGGTCGGCAGCTCCAACGCCTACTTTCAGGCTCTTGACGGCATACGCACTCAGATCAAGATCTCCCTGCCCGGCGCCCAGCGCTACGTCCATCGACCAGACGGGTTTCGCGTTGAGGTGAATATCGACGCGATTGTCGAATTCGCCATCTTTCAGGTTTATGTGCTGATCCTCGTCTGTGGGCTTCAGTTCAATGGTTGGAATCCGGGTCGTGGCGTCCCGGTCAACCGTCATCGAGTAGGTACCCTGGTGTTGCTTCGTATCGGCTTTGATCAGTTCGGCGGTCGGGTCACCGATGGTGAACCGACCCGCCCCACCCGCTAGTTTCAGTACGGCCTCCCGCGTGTCGGCATCCATCGACTCCGTAAATGTATTCGACTGAACCGAGTTCCCGTCCGACTGCCGGCGATCCCGCTCCGAGCGGTAATCGTCTTCGTTATCGTCATCGGCCGAGCGGTTGTCGTCGTCATCGTCGTCGTTATCGCGGTGCCAGCGGAAGTTATACTCATCCCGATCGCGATCGTGGGCAAAGAATCCGAAGAGCGTTGTGGGCACGGCGACGCCCAGCATGACGGTCGTTACAAACGCAGCCGAACTGCCACGCCGTTCGAGAATCAGGTTGACACCGGCCAGAATAAGCAGCACTGGCCATAGGTCGACCAGCGAATGCCAGTCTACATCGAGCCATCCTGCGTTTCGGGCCAGGAACAGCACCCCCAGCGTGAGCAGAAAAATGCCCCAGAACAATCCATTATGGCGTCGCATGGTTATAAATCGGTATTCGGGTGGTTCGGATTATTGGTATTGTTAGAATCGAACGGTGTTTTGATCCGATCCTTGAAAATCAGCCACAAACCGATTGCGATCAGGATAAACGGCCACAGATCGCCAAAGTCGATGTTGAAATAGCGGTCAAGCAGAAACAAGACGCCCAGAATAATCAGGACGGCCCCGCCAATAAGACTCCGGTCGGGCGATGCAGGCTGGTTCGGGTTGTAAGGGTTCATGGAGAAAACAGGATTTGAATACACGGTTAATTGATTGACTGACGCACCCAGTGGCTGCTTTGGCATCGCAATCCACAGGATAATGTAAATCAGGAATGCCGGAAAGGCCGGCCAGGGAATACCGATCAGGAAAATCAGCCGCACTACGGTTCGGTTAATGCCGAAATAATGGGCTATGCCCGCACATACGCCCCCTACTATGGCTTCGTCGGCGATGCGTTCGAATCGTTTGTTCATGGCTTCTAGTGTCTAAAACCACTGTAAACGTAGCAGGTTGGCAGGATGTGTGGAAACGGAACTGGACAGATGGACGCGGCTATTGATGGAAGTATGTTTTCAATGATAGTAGGTTATGCATAGTAGCTAATCGACCTCAATCGTTTCCAGAATATCCATCAGCTCCCCAAACTCCCGGTTGCCCGGCCGCTCTTCATCACCACCACGCAGGGCTATACCTTTCACCGGCAGCTCCGCCAGCAGCTGATGAACATTATCCGCCGAAATGCCGGTGCCCAGCAGTAGCGGATACCGAACGGCCAGTTGTTGAATGGCTTTTTTCAGATCCTCATCGAAATGAACATGGTCGGGACTTTCGAGCAGGACATATTCGGCACCGGCCGCGCCCGATTGAACCAGCGCATCGAGCTGATCGAGGGTTAACTGCGACAGGTCGGCCCGCAGGATCAGCGGTTTGTCGAACGTGCTCAGGTAAGGCAGTATGGCGGCTTCGTCGATCTGAAGCAGATCGGGCTGGTAGGCCTCCAGCAGCTGTTCAATTATGTCGGGATCGCTGGAGCGGGTCTCACCAACGATCTGTACACCGGCCACCCACGACCGTATTTCCGCAAATTTTTTGGGGTCGATATAGTCGGGAGAGTCGGCATCCATGGAGAAGCCCAGGAAATCGACACCCATGCCGGCGCAGTAGCGGGCATCGCTCAGGTTGGTAACGTTAGAAATCTTTACGAGTGTTTGCAGAGCCATATGACCGGTTTTCGGTTTACACGTTGACAGTTGGGGCGCTAAGTTAGGGCGAGTCGGTCTTGATCCTGCGTTTCTGACCGCTGGAAATGTTCGCTGGCGGACGTTATCTGTACGATTCCGGACAGTAATCCAAAAGCTTTTCGTCGTTTCAGCGCGCTCAGTCCCCTTCGCCTTGCCTGGCATCACATTTGATCAACAAAGCCTATAGCAACACTAACTACTTGAACAGGCTGTTCCGGAGGGGTTCGACAACGCGGGTTTGCCTGTCGTAACCAAAGTCCCCCTCTCGTTCGCCAGGCTGCCGGACCCGTTTTACCCACGTCCTCTTATGCTTCGTAATTATCTAAAAATAGCCCTCAGAAACCTGGTCAGGAACAAAGGATATGCCTTCATCAACATTGCCGGACTGACCGTCGGGATGGCCGTGGCCTTACTGATCGGACTCTGGATATTCGATGAACTATCGGTCAATACGTACCATCAGAACTATGAGCGCATTGCCCAGGTAATGCGAACCCGGACCATTAACGGGCAGACCGAAACCAAATCGGGCCTGCCGATACCGGCCGTAAACACCCTGCGGACAACCTACGGCGATAATTTCAGGCACGTCGTTCTGGCGTGGTGGACGAGCTGGCATACCCTGAAAGCTGGCAATCAGGTTTTCTCCAGGAGCGGCAAATTCATGACCCCCGAAGCCCCCGACATGTTCTCTCTGGTGATGCGGCAAGGCAGTCGGGATGGGTTAAAAGAACCCGGTTCCATATTGCTGTCGGAGTCGGCAGCGAAGGCTGTATTCGGAAACGGCAATCCGCTGCACAGGACGCTGACCATCGACAACACCATGACGGTGAAAGTTACGGGGGTTTACGAGGACATACCCGCCGGCAATAGCCTGTCTGACGTACAATTTATTGCCCCCTGGGACCTCTACTCCGCATCGACGGATTGGGTAAACGAGGCCAAAGATGACTGGACTAATACCTCGTTCGAAATTTTTGTTCAGCTCAATCCGCAGGTTACCGCCGAGGCTGTTTCGGCCAGGATCAAACCATTGCTCGTCGGCAAAAGCGAGAGCGGCCAGGCGCTGAAGCCCGAGGTTACCCTCTTCCCCATGTCCCGCTGGCATTTGCATTCAGAATGGAAAAATGGGATCAATGAAGGCGGGCGTATTCAGTTTGTCTGGCTGTTTGGCATTATCGGGCTGTTTGTGCTGGTACTGGCCTGCATCAACTTCATGAACCTGAGTACGGCCCGCTCCATGAACCGCGCCAAAGAAGTAGGCATTCGAAAAACCATCGGGTCAGGTCGGCATGAGTTGATAGCCCAGTTTTTTGGCGAGTCGCTGCTGGTTGTCACGCTGGCCTACATAGCGGCTTTGGGAGCTGTTTCGCTCACCATTCCGTTCTTCAACCAGATTGCCGACAAATCCATTCAGATACCCTGGCAGTCGCCCGTGTTCTGGCTGCTGGGTTTGGGATTCACGTTGGTAACCGGGTTACTGGCGGGCAGTTACCCGGCGCTTTACCTGTCTTCGTTCCGGCCCGTGGCCGTGCTGAAGGGTACGTTTCGGGCAGGAACTGGCGTAGCTACGCCCCGGCGGGTACTGGTCGTGCTCCAGTTTACGGTGTCAATTACCCTGATTATGGGTACACTGGTCGTTCATCACCAGATTCAACACGCCAAAAACCGCCCCATTGGCTACAGCCGCAACGGGCTGATTTCGCTCCTGCTGAACGTGCCTGATTATGAGGACCACCGCGAAACCGTTCGAAACGAATTGATCAAATCGGGGGCGGTACTCGACGTTGCCGAATCGGCCAGTCCACTTACTGAAGTACGATCGACAAATGGCGGTTTTGACTGGCCGGGAAAGGACCCGTCGCTTCAGGTCAATTTCGCGACCGTAGGCATATCGGCTGAGTTTGGCAAAACGGTAGGGTGGCAATTTCTGCAGGGGCATGATTTTTCCCGGCAGCTGGCTTCCGATTCGCTGGGACTGGTCCTCAACGAATCGGCAGTAGCGTTTATGGGTCTCCGCGATGTGATCGGCCAGCCCATAAGCTGGGAGGGCGAGGGTTTTGACGTTCGGTTTCACGTCATTGGGGTCATCAAAGACATGGTCATGGACTCGCCCTATGACCCCGTAAAGCCGTCGGTTTTTTTCATCGCCCGGCAGCCCGGTAAGTTCCTGACCATGCGGTTGAACCCGGAACGGCCGGCTCAGGCGTCGCTGAGTGCCATCGGTGCTGTGTTGAAAGAGCATCTGCCCGAGGCCCCGTTCAACTACACGTTTGTCAACGACGAATATGACCAGAAATTTCGACGGGAGGAGCGCATCGGTCAGCTGGCCAGCCTCTTTGCCGGCCTTGCCATTTTTATTTCCTGCCTCGGCCTGTTCGGTCTGGCGTCGTTCATGGCCGAGCAGCGAACCAAAGAGATTGGCGTTCGGAAAGTACTGGGGGCGTCGGTGTTCACTGTGTGGCGGTTGTTGTCAAAGGACTTTGTATGGCTGGTGCTTATCGCGTTTGGCGTGGCTACCCCCATTGCGTATTACGTGCTCAGCAACTGGCTCCAGACGTACGAGTACCGCACGGAGCTAAGTTGGTGGGTTTTCGCCCTGTCAGGAACGGGCGCCCTGGTGGTTACGCTACTTACGGTCAGTTTCCAAAGCGTCAAAGCAGCCCTGATGGACCCGGTAAAGAGCTTACGGAGCGAATGAGTAAACTAGTCAGGAAGCGAAGCCCCATTGAACTAACTACAGGGCTGATGCCAGCAGTGTAAAACAGATCAGGAGCCATTCCGCCCCGGAATGGCTCTTTTTTTTACTGTCCGACAGTGTCCGCTCTCTGTCCAGAAACGGACAGCCTAACCCAGTTGTATACTACAAAAACAGTCTGTTTAGCCTGGAATGCCGGTTTTCACTCTTTGGCAAGACATTTGACATACAGAAATAGATGAAATAAGTTGAATCCCATATTTCTACTTTTTATCGCATGAGACGGAGCGATTTGGGCGAGTTTGAAGAGGTGGTTTTATTAGCCGTAGCTGTACTGTCTCCAAAAGCCTATTCGGTCGTTATTGCCGAGGTGCTCGAGCAGGAAACGGGCCAGCTGGTAAGTACCGGAGCGGTTCATGCGGCCCTGCAGCGGCTGGAACAGAAAGGATATCTCTCCTCTCATTTGGGCGAAGCAACCCCCGAACGCGGTGGGCGCCGGAAGCGGCTCTTCACCGTTACTCCCCTGGGCGGACGCATCCTGAGTGAGGTACAGTCGGTCCGCAGCCGGCTCTGGGAACGAATCGTACCTCAAACGATCCTGACATGGAGTTAATCCCAGAGCCGTATGGAACCTAACCCAGGCAAAACCCCGCCCCGCTGGCCCGACAAACTGCTCAGCTGGCTGGTAGCACCGCACCTGCGCGAAGAAGTGCTGGGCGACCTCCATGAGCGGTACCACCGGCGTTTGCTGCGGCAGGGTGAAGCCAGGGCCCGCCAAACGTACTGGCGGGAGGTGCTGGCCTATATGCGCCCCTCCTTTATTCGACGTCAAACAACTGGCCAACAGGCCGGGCTCTTTTCATCACCTCATTTACTCAATCCTGATATGTTACGCAACTATTTCAAAACCGCCTGGCGCAGTCTGCTCAACAACAAATTCTATTCCCTGATCAATATAACGGGACTGACCGTCGGACTGGCGGTGGGTATCTTGATTCTGCTGTGGGTTCAGGACGAATTAAGTTTTGACCGCTTCCATCGGCAGGCCACGTCAATTTACCGGCTCGAGAATCGGGTCGGTACCGGCACCAGCCAGCAAATCTGGACAACGACTGTAGCCCCCATAGCCAGCTTTGCCAAACGCGAGGTTCCCGACGTAAAAGATGCTGTTCGGCTGGTCTATAACAACAGCTATACGCTGTTCACCTACCGGAACAAGAGCATTCAGGAGCAGCGGTCGCACTTTACGGACCCGGCTTTTTTCTCAGTATTCGACTTTCCGCTCATTCAGGGCGATCCGGCTAATCCATTTCCCGACGACCAGTCTGTCGTGATGACCCAGACTACGGCTAAACGCTATTTTGGCGCCGAAAACCCCATTGGTAAAGTATTGAGGTCGACCAACAAAACGTATTTTACCGTTACGGGGGTTATTCGTGATATACCCAAAAACTCATCCATAACCGGGGATCTGTTCCTGCCCGTTTCCCGCTTGTTCAACGACATGTATACCACCCGTAAAGATGGTAAAACCAAGGACAATGATTTCTCACAGTTCATGTATGACACCTATCTGTTGCTACAACCCGGCGCTGCGGTGGCGGGCCTGACCGATAAACTGCGTACCATCCACCTCCGCAACAAACCCGATGATACGGACCTCACCTATCTGCTGCTGCCCCTTCCCGACATGCACCTGTACAGAGCCGACGGCGGTAGCGGCAGTATAGAAACGGTTCGGATGTTCGGGATCGTTGCCTTGTTGATTCTGGTCATTGCCTGCATCAACTATGTGAACCTCTCCACGGCTCGCTCCATGCTTCGATCGAAGGAGGTGAGCATGCGGAAAATCGTTGGCGCGGCCCGAACCCAACTCTTCCTTCAGTTCCTGATTGAAACGGCGTTGCTGTTCGTGATTGCCGCCGGACTGGCCGTTGGGCTGGTGCTGGCTCTGACTCCCGCCTACAACCAGCTTTCGGGCAAAGACCTGAGATTGAGCCTTGGCAACGTCTCAATCTGGCTGGTCATTGGGCTTACTATTGCGGGTACGCTGGCTCTCTCGAGCCTTTACCCCGCTATATTGCTGTCCTCGTTTGAGCCGCTAAAAGCCCTGAAAGGAAAGGTATCGTCTCGACTCAGCGAAGCCTCGTTCCGCAAAGTGCTGGTCGTGGTGCAGTTCGCGGTTTCCGTCATGCTGATTGCCGGTACGTTTATTATCGGCCATCAGTTGAAGTACATCCGCTCCAAAGAACTGGGCTACGATAAATCGCATGTATTTGGCTTTTTCATGCGCGATATGCGGACTCATTACGAGGCTGTAAAGGCTGAACTGCTAGGGCAGCCCGGCGTTTCAGGCGTTACCAGAGCCAGCGACAATATCGTTCAGATAAACTATCAGACCGGCGACAATGCCTGGGATGGGAAACAGACCGGCGAAACCATGATGATGCGGCCGGTAGCCATTGATAAAGACTTCATTCCTTTTTTTAACATGAAGTTGCAGGCAGGGTCAAACTTCACGGGGGCCGTTGCCGATTCGTTGCATTTTATCCTGAACGAAACCGCAGTCAAAGCCGCCCGGCTCCAGAATCCGATCGGCAAACGGTTCCGGCTCTGGACGCATACCGGTACCATTATCGGCGTTGTCAAAGACTTCCACTTTGCATCGATGAAGCAGAAGATCGAGCCCGCCGTATTTTATTATGCGCCCGACCAGATGGGTACGATTTACGTCAAAACAACTGGCAAAAACGCCGATCAGGTCATTGCTTCAGCCCAGCGTTCCTGGAAACAATATAATTCCGGGTACCCGTTCGAGTTTTCGTTTCTGGACGATGTATTCGACAATCTCTACAAGTCTGAGCAGCAAACCGGCCTTCTGTTTACGCTTTTCTCATCCATCGCCATTCTAATCAGTTGCCTGGGCCTGTTTGGGCTGGCCGCCTACACAGCCCAGGTACGCACCCGCGAAATTGGGGTTCGGAAGGTGTTGGGAGCTAGTATAAGCAGCGTTATTCAACTGCTGGCCAAAGACTTTATCAAGCTGGTCCTTATTGCCATAGTCATCGCTATCCCTGTAGCCTGGTGGACCATGAATCAGTGGTTACAGGCCTTTGCGTACCGGATTGACCTGGCCTGGTGGATGTTCGGGCTGGCCGGTCTACTGGCTCTGGGCGTTGCCTTGCTGACGGTCAGTTTCCAAAGTATCAAGGCAGCCCTGATGGACCCGGTAAAGAGTTTACGGAGCGAATGAATGGAGAGT
Source organism: Spirosoma sordidisoli (assembly GCF_004138325.1). GTDB lineage: Bacteria > Bacteroidota > Bacteroidia > Cytophagales > Spirosomataceae > Spirosoma > Spirosoma sordidisoli. The sequence continues at coordinate 607,292 of NZ_SBLB01000001.1, forward strand.
GACGCCCGGCCGGTTTTTCTCAGCACTGCGTTACGACGTCATTAATTGCCTATTTTTAACGGTTCATTAACAAACCCGTGTACCCCTCTCCACTCAGTCTGATGAAATTTGGATTAACACTTTTAGCCCTGACGACCCTTATGACCGCCTTCACGTCTGGCGTCGTAGTCGATCCGCCGACGTCGAACCCGTTTTTCAGCACGTACAATACACCCTTTGGTGTGCCACCCTTTGACCAGATCAAGCCCGAGCACTTTGAGCCGGCGATCGAAGAAGGCATCCGGCAACAAACGACCGAGATCACGGCCATTACGCAACAGACCGCAGCGCCCACCTTTGCCAACACCATTGAGGCTGTCGAAACCAGTGGCGACCTGCTGCGCCGGGTCAATACGGTACTGGGAAACCTGAACGGGGCCAACACCAACGATCAGCTGCAGAAAATTGCCCAGACGGTGGCCCCGAAACTGGCTAAGCACAGCGACGACATCATGCTCAACCCGGTATTGTTCAGCCGGGTGAAGGCTGTTTACGAAAGCCGTACCAAACTTAAACTGTCGGGCGATCAGCAGCGGCTGCTCGAGAAGATGTATAAAAATTTCGTGCGCAACGGGGCGGCTCTGACTACCGACAAACAGGACCGGCTGCGGCAGATCAACGGCGAGCTATCGGTGCTGACGCTGAAGTTCGGCCAGAACCTGCTCGCCGAAAACAACGCCTACGCGCTGGTCATCGACAAAACCGACGACCTCAGCGGGTTACCGGCCTCGGTTGTAGCCGGTGCGGCCGACGAAGCGAAGAAGCGAAAACTGGGCGATGGCAAATGGGTCTTCACGCTGCAGAATCCGAGTATCATGCCGTTTCTGCAATACGCCGACAACCGGGCTCTCCGCGAAAAACTGTTCCGGGCCTACCTGGAACGGGGCAACCACAACGACGAACACGATAACAAGGCCATCATGGCCAAGATGGTAGCGCTCCGGGCCGAAAAAGCGCAGTTGCTGGGCTACGACAGCCACGCAGCCTACGGACTCGAAGAAAGCATGGCCCAGACGCCCGAGAAAGTAGCTCAGTTGCTGAACCAGCTCTGGTCGGCCACGGTGCCCGTTGCGAAACAGGAGGCCGCCGATCTGCAGGCCATGATGGACCGAACGGGTAAAGGCGAGAAACTGGCCAGTTGGGACTGGCGCTACTACGCCGAGAAACTGCGCAAGGAAAAATACGCGCTCGATGAACAGGAGCTACGGCCTTACTTCTCGCTGGAGAATGTGCGCGAGGGAATTTTCACCCTGACCAACCGGCTCTACGGCCTTCGGTTCGAGCGCCGTACCGATGTGCCGACCTATCACAAAGAAGCAGTTGCCTACGAAGTAAAAGAAGCCGACGGGCGGCACCTCGGGTTGATGTATATGGATTTTCACCCACGGGCCAGCAAACGCGGTGGCGCCTGGATGACCAGCTACCGGCGGCAGGAAGTGGAAAACGGCAGGAAAATTACGCCGGTCGTTTCCATCGTCTGTAACTTCTCCAAACCCACCGGCAACGCACCGGCCCTGCTGACGCTGGACGAGACCACCACGTTTTTCCATGAGTTCGGTCATGCCCTGCACGGACTGTTATCCAACGTTCATTACGGGAGTCAGTCCGGTACGTCGGTACCCCGCGATTTTGTGGAGCTGCCGTCGCAGATTATGGAGAATTGGGCCGTTGAACCCGATATGCTCAGGTTGTTTGCCAAACATTACCAGACCGGCGCGGTAATTCCCGATGCGCTGATCGACAAGATCAAAAAGAGCAGTCTGTTCAACCAGGGGTTCGAAACTAGTGAATACCTGGCCGCGTCGCTGCTCGACATGGCTTACCATACCCTGAAGCCGGGCCAGACGCCTACCGATGTGCTCGCCTTCGAGAAACAGGCCATGGACAAAATCGGGCTGATCGATCAGATTCCCCCGCGTTACCGGAGTACCTACTTCCAGCACATCTTCGCCGGTGGCTACTCGGCCGGGTATTACAGCTATATCTGGTCGGCGGTACTCGATGCCGATGCCTTTGAGGTATTTAAGCAAAAAGGGCTGTTCGACCCCAAGTCGGCGCAGTCGTTCCGTAAAAACGTTCTCGAGAAAGGCGGCACCGAAGATCCGATGACGCTGTACCGCAACTTCCGGGGAGCCGAACCCGACATCAAACCCCTGCTTCGCCGGCGCGGGTTGATGAAGGATGTATAGCCATTTAACTGGCGAACATCCAGGAAAAGGAGATCCGGGCGGGTCTCCTTTTTTATTGTTTACGGGCCAGCTCGTTGATCGAACCGGCGCTGTGGAGGCCGGCAAACAGGGCCTCTCCAAACGGTATCGCCACCGCAACGATCACCGCCAGTACCCATCCCGCCGAAAGCAAAAGTGGATGTACCGGCCTTTCAGACACAGGAATATTTTCCTGAAAATCAGCTTTATCGGCTCGCATATTTCGGTTCAGTTAAGGCATATCAGATCAGCATACACGTGGTAATATAGGATAATCCGCAGCTTTTTGCCTGACGTTCACCCGATTCCTGGCGAAAAGTTACTAACGAACAGATTGACGGCTCATGTGGCCGTTCAGCGGGTCTGTTTTGGATGAAACTCCGTTTATGAACAACTTGCGGCCTTACTTCCTACGCTGACTCAGTATGAAACTTGGTTTCTTTGCCCTCCTGCCCCTGGTGCTCGGTAGTTTACCCGCCCTACATCCGGCGGCTGTTCTCCCACCGGTAACGTCTACAACGAACACAGCAAGAGCCCGTCAGCCCCTGATGACCGGGGCCGATCAGGTGTCGGCCTACCTGCCGTACCTGAAAGGAAAACGGATTGGAATGGTCGTGAACCAAACCTCGATTATCGGCCGCAAACCCAGCGTCGATAGCCTGGTGAGCCTTGGCGTGAACGTAGTAAGCATATTCGGTCCCGAACACGGCTTTCGGGGCAATGCCAGCAACGGGGCTAAGGTCGACGACAGTGTCGATCCCAAAACCGGCATCCCCATTATTTCGCTGTACGGCAAGAACAAGAAACCCTCGAAAGAACAGCTGGCCAATATCGACCTGCTGATCTACGACATTCAGGACGTTGGGTGCCGGTTTTACACCTACATCAATACGCTTGACCACGTGATGGAGGCCTGCGCTGAACATAACAAAGAGCTGCTGATCCTGGACCGTCCCAACCCGAACGGCTTTATTGTCGATGGCCCGATTCTGGAAGACCACCTGCACTCGGGGATCGGCATGCACCGCATTCCGATTACGCACGGCATGACCATGGGCGAGTTTGCCCAGCTGATCAACGGCGAAGGCTGGCTCCCGAACAGGCAGCGCTGCCCGCTGCGTATCATCAAGGTAGCCAACTATACCCACGACACGCCCTACGTACTGCCGGTAGCCCCGTCGCCTAACCTCAACACCCCGCAATCCATCCTGCTCTATCCGAGTATCTGTCTGTTCGAAGGAACGATCATCAGCCAGGGCCGGGGCACCTATATTCCGTTTACCGTGCTGGGCGCACCGGCGCTGAAAGGAACCTACGACTTCTCGTTCCGGCCCATCAGCATCAAAGGCATGAAAGAAGCTCCGCTGCATCAGGACACCGACTGCTACGGCATCGATCTGCGCACCTACGATACGAACCTGCTCCGAAAAACCAGGCAGCTGAACCTGCAGTGGTTAATGGAACTCTACAAGGCCTATCCAGATAAGGCCCGCTTCTTCGACATGAGCCAGAGCAAAGAGATCGGCAACTTCGACAAACTGGCCGGCACCGAGAAGCTGAAGCAGCAAATCATTGCCGGCAAGAGCGAGAAAGAGATTCGCCAGAGCTGGGAACCCGGCCTGTCGGCTTACAAGCAAACGCGGAAGAAATATCTGATTTATCCGTAAGTAATGCCGACCGAAAGATCGGTGACACAGACAAATTAATAAATCGTAAACCATCACTAGTATACTAGGAAGGGTATCATCCTTGCAAATCGAACACGTCGTGTTAGATTTGCAAGGATGATACCTAGAATAGCCCAAACGGAACTAGCGCAGCTTCTGGACGAATTTCCGGCAGTAGGTGTATTAGGTCCCCGGCAGGTTGGCAAAACAACACTGGCTGAAGCCATTGCAGCCACCTTCGATCCGGAACCTGTTTATCTGGATTTAGAAAGTTCAGCCGATCTGTCTAAACTGAGGGAAGCGGAGAGCTATTTTGACCTTAATAAAGGTCGATTGATCATCCTGGATGAAATACAGCGCGTTCCTGAACTGTTTCCAATCCTGAGAGGAGTAATCGATCGCCGGCGCCGACAGGGCTTACGAACAGGTCAGTTTCTGATCTTGGGGTCTGCTTCGCTCGATTTATTAAAGCAGTCTTCCGAAACGCTGGCTGGCCGTATTGCTTATAAAGAGTTACCAGGCCTCACCGTTCCGGAGTTGCCAATCCCTACGCCAGCAGAACAAGACAAGCTCTGGCTCAGAGGTGGATTTCCGGATAGTTTTCTGGCTCAGCAGGATGCTTCCAGCCTTCGTTGGCGATTAAATTTCATCAGTACCTATCTGGAGCGGGATATTCCGCAACTGGGTCCTCGTATACCCGCCGTAACCCTGCGCCGACTCTGGACAATGCTGGCCCACAGCCAGGGCGGACAACTGAACAGCACTCAGCTAGGTGCCAACCTTGACATAAGCGGACCAACCGCGAAGCGGTATATTGAGTTACTGGAAGATCTATTGCTTATCCGTACCCTGCGACCATGGTCGGGCAATGTGGGTAAACGACTGGTTAAATCGCCCAAAGTGTACATTCGGGACAGCGGCCTCACCCACGCCTTACTGAACCTAACTTCGCTGGATGATTTGTTGGGACATCCGGTTGTTGGAGCCAGTTGGGAAGGGTTCGTCATCGAAAATCTATTATCCTGCCTGCCCATCGGTACAACACCCTGGTTTTATCGCACCTCGGCCGGAGCCGAGATTGATTTAGTACTGGAACAAGGCCCGGCGCAACGATACGCTGTGGAGATCAAACGTTCGTTAGCTCCGTCACTGTCAAAGGGGTTTTACCTGGGTTGCGAAGACATCGGTGCTACCAAACGCTTTCTTGTCTACCCCGGTAGCGAGCGTTATCCCATCGCCAACGATGTGACGGTCATTCCGCTGGTCGACATGATGAAAGAAGTGGCAAGCCGAAACTAAGACCCCTTCTGTTTGCGTTCGTACCTTTGTGTGCTGTTCCCAAACCGGGACGGCCTATTCAGAAACACAATAATCGCGGGGCTTTGAACCCCGGCAGATATGAGCAAACACGGACGAATTCTGGTCGCCATGAGTGGCGGCATCGATTCTTCGCTGGCAGCCGTCATGCTGCACGAACAAGGGTACGAGGTCATCGGTATGACCATGAAAACCTGGGATTATGCCTCATCAGGAGGCACCAAAAAAGAAACGGGCTGCTGCAGCCTGGACAGCATCAACGACGCCCGCAACATTGCGGTCAACCTGGGCTTTCCGCACTACATCCTCGACATCCGCGAAGAATTCGGTGATGCGGTCATCAATCACTTCACGGGCGAATACCTGGAAGGGCGCACCCCCAACCCCTGCGTCATGTGCAACACCCACATCAAATGGGATGCGCTGCTCCGCCGGGCCGACCGGCTCGACTGCGAGTCGATCGCTACGGGTCACTATGCCCACATACGCACCGAAAACGGGCGGCATATCATCTCGAAAGGGGTCGATACGCTGAAAGACCAGTCGTATGTGCTTTGGGGCGTGTCGCAGGAAAGCCTGAGCCGGACAAAATTACCCCTGGGCCACCTGCGCAAGTCGGAGATCCGCGACATGGCTACCGACCGCGGCTTTATGGAACTCGTCACCAAGTCAGAATCGTACGAAATCTGCTTCGTGCCCGACAACGATTACCGCGGATTCCTGAAACGGCGGGTTCCGGGGCTGGAAACCGAAGTAGCTGGTGGTAATTTTATTCAGGAAGGAACCGGCAAGGTTCTTGGCAAACACGACGGGTACCCGTTCTACACCATTGGCCAGCGCAAAGGGCTGGGTATGGCGTTTGGCCAACCCATGTTCGTAACCGAAATCCGTAAGGACACCAACGAGGTCGTTCTCGGCGTCGATACCGACCTGTACCGCGACGGCATGATCGTGAGTAAACTGAATCTGCAAAAATACGATCGCATCAACGGCCCTCTCGAAACGGTTACCAAAGTGCGCTACAAACACGACGGTACTCCCGCCACCATCAGCCAGACCGCCGACGACCGCATCGAGGTTCGGTTCCACGAAGGTGTATCGGCCATTGCGCCGGGGCAGGCGGCTGTTTTCTACGAGGGTAACGACGTCATTGGCGGGGGCTGGATCATGAAGAGCTTTCGGCAGGAGGCTGATGCCACTCCCTCAGAAATAGCCTCCGCTTTCGCCTGACAGTCCTGCTGCCAGGTATCATCAAACGCCCCCGCCCGGCTCCTGGCGGGGGCGTTTGTGTTTGCCAGGGACCAGCCTGAAGCCGGGCGGGCTGGCGGCTGGCTTCAGGCTGGTCTTGCGAATGAGGAAATACCCTGCTTTCTTTACTTTCTTTTGTAAATCCATCTGTTGAATGAAAAAACTGCTTGTTCTAACGGTCATCCTACTCGGTGTTGCTACCCGGCTCCTGGCCCAAACGCCCCCCAAAGGCCATCCAAACCCAAGCGGAGCTGGCTGGAAACCCCTCTTTGCCACCGACCTTTCTGATGCCAGCTACCCAAAGGGAATATGGACCTACGAAGAGGGTGTTTTGACCGCCAGCGCCGACAAAGCCATCTGGACGGCCCAGCCCTACGGCGACTTTGTCCTCGACCTGTTCTTCAAAACAGCCGATGGCACCAACAGCGGGGTTGTTGTTCATTGTAGCGATACGACCAACTGGATTCCGAATTCGGTTGAGATTCAGATTGCCGACGACTACGCCAAGCAGTGGTCCGAAGCCCCCAAAAACTGGCAGTGTGGCGCTTTTTTTGGCCATCAGGCGCCCACCAAAAGCAACGTAAAACGTCCCGGCGAATGGAACCGGTATACCGTTACCTGCCAGGGCAAAATGATTTATATCGTGCTGAACAACGAGCTGGTCAATACCATCGATCTTACCAAGTTCACCTCCGCCAAGACCAACCCCGACGGCTCTGAAGTACCGGCCTGGCTCAACAAACCGGCCGCCGACCTGCCGCTGAGGGGCTACATTGGGTTGCAGGGCAAACATGCCGGGGCGCCCATCTACTTTCGAAATATGAAGATCAAAGAGCTGTAGGACATCCCCCTTTATACGGAAGCCCGGCCTGGGAGAGACAGTATATTGTTTCTCCCAGGCCGGGCTTCGGCACTACATAGGCCCAGGCGGTGTTATACGCATATGCAGACCGAACCGCACACCCGCCACAGCCACTCGTTACCCGAACTCCGCTTCTCGCTCAACCTGTTGTACATAGGCCGGTTTCTGCTGGGTATGCAATCGGCTGGTGCATCGGACCGGCTCGATGAGTTCGACGAAAAAATTGAAGATGTCACGGATGAGCTGGTCGCCACTGAATTACTTCACGAAGCAGCCGTACTGGCAGGCGACGTCTTGCTTACTGACCCACAAACGCCCGTATGACGGGGTAGATACGCGGCAGTACAGCTTCGATCTCCGTTTTTTCGGTTTCGGTCCAGTGCCGGGGCTGGCCAAACTGACAGGGCTGCAGAATACCCCACAACTCGCCATCCTGCTGAATATGAGCATGCACCAGCGCCCGGTGACCAAACGTTTCGTGCTCGAACGAGCGGTTCAGTATCTCAGGCCCTGCCGTTTCTACATCGTCTACGTATACCGACGGCTGCAGGCTGAGAGCCGCCCGAAACAGTGGATCTTCGTCGGGTAAGTCGGTCGTGTCGGGTTGCCAGTCGGGCTGGATCACATCCGGGATGCCAGCCTCCTTCCGCCAGCAGAACGCAATCCGCCCCCGCTGCTGATCGGGTTGACGAACGTACAGAAAACAGCGGTCGGCCTCCAGGGCCAGCCCAACCGTTTCGACAACCCGGTTCAGGGTTTCCTCGGGCGAATGTCCTTTCGACAGCAGCGCATCAATGGCTGCGGGCAGTGTACTTATTGTTTGCATAGCCACTAAACCCGCCAGATCAGGCATGGTTTATTTAGGCAGCTGGCTGCTTACCGAACAAACTCGTTTCTTTGCCCTAGAATACAACCAACCCGCGTATGACCCACGCTTCTGACGCTACCCATTCCTGGGCAGCCCTCTTCGACATGGACGGCGTCCTGATCGACAACACCGACTTTCATATCAATGCGTGGCTGCACTTTTCGCAGCAACACCATCGCCCGATTACCAGAGACCAGTACCTGGAACACATCAACGGTCGGGTTTCGGCCGATGCCATGGCCTACGTGTTTCAACGACCCGTATCGCCGGGCGAGCTGATTGTGCTGACCGAAGAAAAGGAGGCCATCTACCGGAATCTGTACCGGCCGCACCTGCAACCGGCGGCCGGCCTGCTGTCGTTTCTGAACGCCCTGAAGGCGGCTCATGTCGGGCTGGCCGTGGGCACTTCGGCGCCAATGAGTAACGTTACATTTACCCTCGATGGGTTGCCACTCCGACCCTATTTTAACGCGGTGGTCGATGCCAGTATGGTTCAGCGCGGCAAGCCCGATCCGGAAATTTATCTCAAAGCCGCCGAACGGGTGGGTGTTCCGCCCGCCCGGTGCGTGGTGTTCGAGGATGCCTTTGCCGGCATCGAGGCTGGCCTGCGGGCAGGCATGGCGGTCGTTGCCGTTGCCACCACCCACACCCGGGCCGAGCTGGAAACAACGGGCGCTTCGCTCATTATCCCGGACTTCACCGACCTCTCCGTCGAGACCGTCCGCACGCTGGTTCTGCCAGCCTGAGTCGGTTACCGAACCCTTCCGGTCGACCCTATGCCCGGCTTTCCAAACCGGGGCCGGGCTGGTCATGGCCGGGCCGAATGGCAGAAAGTAACGACAGACCTGTATCAATTTCGTAAATTTGTGGGCGTTTATCGAACCCGCACAACGTTCCTGTCTGTGAACACTACATCCGACATGACCAGTACACCCGCCCGCGAGGGCTTTTTCTTTCCGGCCGAATGGCATCCGCACGTGGCTACCTGGCTCAGCTGGCCCCATACCGAAGCCTCCTGGACCCGCGACCGGCAGGAGCTGATGTTTCCGGCTTATATCGACTTCATCAAAGCCATTGCCCGGAGCGAACAGGTCTGTATCAACGCGCATAACGAACAGGTCATGCAGGCTGCCGAAGACCGGCTGCGGGCCGCTGGCGTCGATATGAGCCGGGTTACCCTCCTGCCCCATCCCACCAACGATTCCTGGTGCCGCGATCACGGGCCGGCCTTTCTGATCAACCCAGCCAAGCAGCAGCGACTGATCGTAAACTGGGGTTACAACGCCTGGGGCAACAAATACCCGCCGTTCGACCTCGACAATATGATTCCGATCCGGATTGCTCAGTACCGTGGTCTGGACTACGTTACCCCCACAGCACCTACCGGGAGTATTATCATGGAAGGCGGATCGGTTGAGTTCAACGGAGCGGGCACGGTGCTGACCAGCCGGGCCTGCCTGCTTAACCAAAACCGCAACAGCCACCTCACCCAGGCCGACATCGAGCAATACCTGTACGACTACTACGGCGTTCGGCAGGTATTGTGGGTCGAAGAAGGAATCGTGGGCGACGATACCGACGGGCATATCGACGATACGGTCCGATTCGTCAACGAAGACACGGTCGTTGCCGCCTACGAGGCCAACCCCAGCGACGATAACTACCCGTTTCTTCAGGACATTCATCACGAGTTGCGCAGCATGCGGCTCCTGAACGGCAAGCAGCTGAACATTGTTGAGCTACCCATGCCCGATCCGGTGGTCAGCGATGGACTTCGCCTGCCGGCCTCCTATGCCAATTTCCTCATCACCAACGGCTCGGTCATCGTACCTACCTTCCGGTGCAACAACGACCAGCCTGCGCTGGACATCCTTGGCCAGTGTTTTCCGGATCGGCAGGTTATCGGCATCGACTCGACCGACATTGTCTGGGGACTGGGGAGTTTTCATTGCCTGAGCCAGCAGGAGCCTGCTCTTTAGTGTCGATTTACCCTTTTGGTTTACAGGTTATGCTATCTATCCCCCGTTCGTTCGTTGCCCGGCTTTCCGGCCCGCTTGCGCTATCCGTTGTGCTGCTGTCATGCGCTCCGCAAAAGCCGCTGACGGCTGAGTTGCAGCCGCATTCGTTACACGCCCTCAACCTCGAAGAGACCGTGAGCCAGCGCGATGAACTGATGCTGGCCTACTCGCTCGCCAGTTACGATGCGCAGGGCAAACCCGTGGGTGTTGTCAACGGGGGCTGGGGCGTAGAAACGGTCCGGCGCGGGCAGCGGCTCGATCTGGCCGCAACGGGCAGCGCGGGCAGCGGGGCACCTGGAAAAGGACCCGCCCAGCCCATCCGGCTGGCCTTACCCCGCAACGGCCGGCTGGTAGCGTCGCTGGTGCTGATCGAAGTGGACGACTACAACCGGGCGAACCAGTTTCTCGATCAGATTCGGCGGGTCCACAATGTAGTCGCGGGTCCGGCCGCTTTTCTGTTGACGGCTACGGAAGTGCTAACACCGCTGAAATACGTGGCCGCCGGGCTGGCTGCTTCCGGCATAGGCCTGAAACTGGTCGATCAGTTCGACGACGATGATCTGCTGGGCCAGAGCAGTGCCGACCTGCGCGAAGCTGATCTACGAGCCAAAAAACAGCGGTTTGTCCGGATTCCGGCCACCTTCAAAGGGCAAAACCTCCGCGACGTATTCGACTACCAGCTGGAGTACGACATCCTGCTCCGGACCGCACAAATCAGACCGGCCCGCCAATAAGCCCACCGCTCAAATCGTTCTATCAGACGAATGTTTTCCAACACGCGCTTGTTTACTAAGTACCCCCGAATCAATTATCCCGACGCTATGCGCCACCTTACCGGCGGTCTTGTACTGGCCCTTTTCGTGGCAGCCTGCAAAACGACAACCCCGGTTGTTCAGCAGGCGGCTCCTCCCAAACCGGTTATTCTGACCCTGGGAACGAAAGCCTTTACGACCGATGATTTTTTTCAGTCATTCACCAAGAATCAGTTATCGGCCGACTCGGCCCAGCGGACTGACGTGAAAGACTATTTTGATCTGTACACGAATCTAAAACTGAAAGTAGTAGCCGCCGAAGCCGAAGGTCGCGACACAACCGAAGCCTTTCGGGAAGAAATGGCTACCTACCGCAAGCAACTGGCGCAATCGTACCTGATTGATAAAGTGCTGGTAGAGTCGCTGGCGGCCGAAGCATACCAACGGATGCGGGAAGAAGTTAACGCGTCGCACATCCTGATTGCCGCCCCCGAAGACGCAGCGCCCGCCGATACCCTGGCCGCCTACCAGAAAGCCGTAGCCCTGCAAAAGCGGGTGCAGGCGGGTGAAGATTTCGCTGCGCTGGCGCGGGAAAACTCGCAGGATGCCACTACCGCCGACAATGGCGGCTCGCTGGGCTATTTTACAACCTTCTCGGTCGTCTACCCCCTCGAAACGGTCATTTACAATACGGCCGCCGGACAGGTGTCAGGCCCGGTCCGGACCCGCTCGGGCTACCACCTGGTTCGGGTTAACGACCGTCGGCCCAGCCGGGGTAAAATCCGGGTGGCGCACATCCTGGTTCGGTTAAGCCCCGGTGCCGACGAGTCGGGCCAGAAAGCGGCCAAAGACCGGATCGATGCAGCCTATGCCCGGCTCCAGCAGGGCGAACCGTTCGAAACCGTATGCCGCGAGGTGTCGGACGACCTGACGTCGAAAGGCAACGGGGGTATACTGCCGTTGTTCGAGACGGGTCGGCAGGTGTTGTCGTTTGAGGATGCCGCCTTCGGGCTCTCGCAGCCCGGGCAGCTTTCGCAGCCAGTACGGACCAATTACGGCTGGCATATTATCAAACTGATCGAACGCAAAGGTCTGGAACCCTACGAAACCCTGGCCCCTACGCTCCGGCAGCGCGTCATGACCGACACCCGGGCCGAAGTGCTACGGCAGGCTACGATCCAACAGCTTCGCAAACAGTATTCGGTCAATGAAAATAAAGACGTCCTGAATCTGGCATTCGCCAAAGCCGACAGCAGTCTGCTGCGCGGTCAATGGCGGTACACAACTCCGCTCGACGAAGCCCTGCGGAACAAGCCAATTGTCAATATTGCCGACATGCCCTACACGGTCGATACCTTCTTCGAGTATGTCCGGCAGCGGCAGCAACCGGCCCGCAACCCAGCCATGGCCGCCGTGACCCCGGTCAGTACGCCCGTTGCCGGATCGCCCCAGGTGGTGATGCGCCGGTTGCTCGACCGATTCATCGGCGATCAGCTCATCGCTACCGAAGAGGGGAACCTGGATAAAAAGTCGCCGGAGTTCCGGTCGCTGATGAGCGAAATACGCGACGGGGTCCTGCTCTCGCAGGTCATGGAGCAGCACGTCTGGGAGCGGTCCATGACCGACTCAACCGGCCAGCAGCGCTATTACGAGCAGAACAAAGCCCGCTACCAGTTTCCCGAACGCGCTGCCGCTACGGTTATCATCGCGCCCAACGACGAGCTGTTGAAACAGGCCCAGACCCTGCTGGCCCGTAACGCGCCCTACCAGCTGAAGCGCGCGACCCCCGACCTTGCCTACAGCCGCAACCAGACAGCGCTGAATGCCGACCTGCGCGAGCGGCTCTTCGACGTGCTGGTCGTAATGACCCGCAATCCGGACTACCTGGTCGAAGTTGCCGGATCGCACGATCCCACCGAGCGGGACTCGGTATCGGCCGGGCGGGTTCGGGCGGTTGTCAGTTACCTGCAGCAGAACGGCGTACCGCTAAACCGGATCATGGAGAAAGACTACCAGGGTGAACAACGCCCCGGCCTGGCAGATCCGGCGGCTCAGCGTAAGGTATCATTTCAGTACTTCTCAAACGCGAAAGCCGATGTTGCTAACGTGCTCAGCAGCGCCGGCGCCCCGGTAGAGATTGTAGAAGGCGTCTTTGCCAAAGGCGCGAACGCGTATGTAGACAGCGTCAACCCATGGAAAGCCGGCACCACCGTTTTACGCCCCTCCGGAAAAGCAGTAGCCGTTACGATCAGTCGGGTTGAACCACCCCGCCCCAAAACGTTTGCCGAAGCACGGGGAGCCGTAATCAACGATTATCAGGCTCAGCTGGAAAAGCAGTGGCTTGCTCAGTTGCGCCAGCAGTATCCGGTCAATGTGAACGAAGAAGAAGTGCGAAAACTGGTTAAATAAGCGCCGGGAAAGGCCGGTTGTGACTGCCGGTAACCAGTTGTTCGGATTATGCCTCGTTCAGAGGCCTTAAATTTTCTTAAAACGCAGAACCTCACCGGTTCTGTCTGTATCTTTAAAACATGAAAAAAGTAAGCTGTAGTGCTCTGTTTATCCTGATGGGCTGGTTGCTGACCGCACCGGTCTTCGGCCAGGGCCAGGGCGTAAGCCTCAATAAAATCATTGCCAAGGTCGACAACTACTACGTCCTCCGTTCTGATCTGGAAGAGGCCTACCAATCGTACGTAGGTCAGAACCAGACCCCTCCGCAGAAATGCCAGCTGCTCGAAAGCCTGGTCATCAACAAAATGATGCTGGCCAAAGCCGAAATCGACTCCGTCGTGGTTGAAGAAAAACTGGTCGACAGTGAACTTGATACCCGTATGCAGTACATGGTTGGGCAGTTCGGCTCCGAGAAGAATATTGTAGAAGCCTACGGCAAGAGCCTAGAGATGCTGAAGAGTGAATTGCGTCAGCAGGTGAAAGATCAGAAGATCGTGCAGAAAATGCAGCAGAAGATCACGACCGACGTGAAGGTTACCCCACGCGATGTACGCCGGTTCTACGAGTCGATCCCGAAAGATAGTTTACCCTACATGCCTGCCGACGTTGAAGTAGGCCAGATTGTTCGGTTTGCCAAGCCAACCAAAGAGCAGAAGGAAGCCCTCCGGCAGCGGCTGCTCGACTTTAAAAAGCGGGTTCAGGACGGCGAAGACTTCGCCAAGCTGGCCAAAGAGAACTCCGAAGACGTAGGATCGGCCCAGAACGGGGGCGACCTTGGGTTTGCTAAACGGGGCGCGATGGTGGCACCTTTTGAAGGAGCCGCGCTGAAGCTAAAGCCGAACGAGATGTCAGACGTAGTGGAGTCGGATTTTGGTCTTCACCTGATTCAGCTGCTGGAAACCCGCGGGGCCGAATACCACGCCCGCCACATCCTGCTCCGCCCCGATTATAACCGCCTGGACCTGACGGGCCCGACCCAATACCTCGACAGTCTGCGTACGCTGATCGCAGCCGACTCGCTGAAGTTCGATAAGGCCGCTCACGATTATTCAGAAGACAAAACTACGGCCGACGCCGGTGGCCTACTTCGCGATCCGCAGTCGGGCAGCAGCCGTCTGGCCATGGATGGGTCTATGGAATACGCCCTGTTCCAGATGCTCGACACCATGCAGGTAGGCAGTGTATCGAAACCGTTGCCGTACCGGACCGAAGATGGAAAGAGCGCGGTACGATTGTTGTATTTCAAAAGTAAAGTAGCCCCTCATACGGCCGATTTCAAGATCGACTTTGAGAAGCTGCAAAACATTGTGCTGACCAACAAAAAGAACCGGGCCATCGATGATTGGTTCCGTAAGTCGGTCAGTGATGTGTATATTACGGTCGATCCCGAATTTCAGGGCTGTCGTATTTTTGGAACGACCCAAAACAGCGCAGCTCAGCTAGGCGGTGGCGGAAATTAGCGACGAGGGGTTGGTTGAACGATGCGCGGCTTTCGTTTATCAGTAACCCTTCTTAACTCATCACTCATAACTTTTTCATTGTGCCTTACTCATCTGACGTGGCGGCTGCCGAAGCTCTGACTCAATCGTATCAGAAGTTAAAAACCGAAATTTCGAAGGTAGTGATCGGCCAGGACGACACCGTCCGGTTGTTATTAACGGCTATTTTCTGTCAGGGCCACTGCCTGCTGGTGGGTGTGCCGGGTCTGGCCAAGACACTGCTTATTCAGACCATCGCCAGCGCACTCGATCTGGATTTTAACCGCATCCAGTTCACGCCTGACCTGATGCCGTCCGACATTCTGGGCTCCGAAACCCTGGATCAGGACCGCAACTTCAAATTCATCAAAGGTCCCGTTTTTGCCAACATCATCCTGGCTGACGAAATCAACCGAACGCCCCCCAAGACCCAGTCGGCCCTGCTGGAGGCCATGCAGGAATATGCCGTTACCATTGCCGGTCAGAAATACAACCTGGGTCGGCCTTTCTTCGTACTGGCTACGCAGAACCCCATCGAACAGGAAGGCACCTATCCGCTGCCCGAAGCCCAGTTAGACCGCTTCATGTTCAATATCTATCTGGATTACCCGTCGTACCAGTCAGAACTGGATATCGTGAAGAATACCACGTCTGACAAACGGCAGGAGGTAAACCGGGTCATCACCGGCGAGGAAATTCGCGAGTTTCAACACCTGGTTCGTCGCGTTCCTGTGGTCGACAATGTCATAGAATACGCTGTAAAACTGGTACACAAAACGCGGCCCAATACCGATCTGGCCGCTCAGGATGCCAACCAGTACCTCGAATGGGGAGCAGGCCCACGCGCGTCGCAGGCGCTGATTCTGGCCGCCAAATGCAATGCCCTGTTAACCGGCAAATACTCGCCCGATATTGAAGACGTACGGGCCGTAGCGCTGCCCATTCTGCGCCATCGCGTGGTTCGTAACTTCAAAGCCGAAGCCGAAAATATCTCCGTCGAGCAGCTGATCAAGCGAATGCTCTAACGAGGAACCCAATAAACAGCGAAGGGGTAGCAGGAGGATTATCGATCCCCTGCTACCCCTTCGCTGTTTACCAGCCTACGCTAGTTGTCTTCTTTGTTCGACTTGCCCAGGTAGTCGTCGTTATGCATACCTGTCGAATCATCATCGACGCCCGACGCATCGACATCTTCCGTTTCTACACTGACCAGACGGGGCTCTCCCTCCTGTTCACGATTCTGGTGGTACTTTTCTTCGGTTGGCGACTCCATATCGTTGAGCGGTTTGTAGTTTAGATTTCGGCCTTCCTAAAACGGGGGCGTTCTATACTAACTAACCTATCCGCCTTTCAGCCACCAAAGCGATTCAGCGGCCACGTCGACACTCACCGACTGCCCAGCCCGCAGATCCGTACGGGTAGTGAGGAGCCGCAAACAGACGTATCGCGACACCTCAACATCCACTTCCGAGTAGCTCCCCCGAAAAAATACCGCCCGAACGGTACCGCCTACGCCAGCCTCGCTGAGTTTGATCTGCTCGGGCCGCAGGCAGACCAGCGCTTCCGGATTATCGCCCCCGGGCAGGTTGAGAACGGGCAGGTGTTTAGCCTTCAGAATAGTAGCCGCCCCCGTCATTCGGGCCGCATAGGCCGTAGTGGGGTACCGGTATACATTGGCAGGCGTATCCAGCTGGATGAGCTTCCCCTGCCGTAGCACCCCCAGGCTGTCGGCTATCGACAGGGCGTCCGTAGCATCGTGGGTCACCAGCAGGCAGGCCATTTTGTCGTGCTGAACCAGATCGAACAACAGGTCGCGGACAATGAGCCGGTTCGGTAAATCGAGGTGACTGAACGGCTCATCGAGCAGGAGTACCGTCGACTGGCCATCGTCAGGTTTGTTGGCCACGGCCCTTGCGATAGCCGTTCGCTGCTTTTCGCCCCCCGACACCTGACGGGGCAGTCGGCCCTGCACGTCGGTCAGCCGGCAGAGTCGTAACAGCTCATTGACCCGGAAATCGCGGTATCCTTTTTCGAAGTAGCGCAGCGCATAGGCGATATTCTCGCGTACCGATATGTTCGGCATGAGCTGGTACTCCTGCGGCACCAGCCGAATCTGCGGATGCCCCGCCACCAGCACCTCCGACGGACCCGGCACCCGCACGCCATCAAGTCTGATGTTGCCGGTGTCGGCATCGGCTTGCCCCGCCAGCAGCGCCAGTAGCGTGCTTTTCCCCGACCCGCTCTCGCCCACCAGCGCCATAATCCGACCCGGATCGAGGGTGAACGACACGTCCCGAACGGCCCTGACATCGCCGGCAAATACTTTGGTAAGATGGGTAGCTGTGAGCATTTGTAGTGACCGGAAAGACCTGACATACGGTCTTTCCGGTTCAGAAAACCAATCCGTTCGGATCAGAATATAAAGTTGGTACTGAGAAACTCGGACTTGTGTCCACCTACTATTTCATTCAGGATATGCTTGTTGGAGCCGGTATCTTTGGTTGCCACGGCCGACCGGATCGAGAACGAGCGCAGGGCATCCTCAACGGACAGGGTTCCCTCGGCCGAATCTTTCCGCCCGGTGAACGGGAAGGTGTCGGGGCCGCGCTGGCACTGGGCGTTTATGTTGACACGGCTTACGAGGTTGACCAGCGGGTCGATCAGGCGGGCAATAGCTTCGGGGTCGGTCCCGAAAATGCTGGCCTGCATACCGTGATCGTCCGTGATCAGGTACTGGATAAACTCTTCCTCATCGTCGTAGACAACGACCGGAATAACGGGGCCGAACTGCTCCTCGCGGTACAGGCGCATACCCTCACGAACGGGATAGACTACCGCCGGCCGAAACAGCGATGCTTCCGTTTCTCCTCCTCCTTCGTTTACAATCGAAGCTCCACCCGCTTCGGCATCGGCTATGATATCGGCCAGATAGCGGGTTTTGTTGGGCTCGGGCAGGGGCGTAATCTGCACCCCGCTGGCCCAGGGCATACCGGGCTGTAGATTACTCACTTCCGGGTTGAAGCGTTTCAGGAATTCGTCGGCAACCGACCGATGCGCCCAGATGATCTTGATGGCTGTACAGCGCTGCCCGTTAAAAGACAGGGTGCCAAGCAGACATTCTTTCACGGCCACATCGAGATCGGCATCGGGCAGAATAATAGCGGCATTTTTGGCGTCCAGACTCATGATTGACCGAAGGCGGTTCAGCTTGGGGTGCTGCCGCTGCAATTCGTCGGCAACGCGGCTGGAACCGATCAACGTGAGTACGTTCACCTTCCCCGACTGCATAACGGGCGGCACCACATCGGCTCCGCGGCCGTAGAGCGAGTTAACGACTCCTTTGGGGAAACTGGTCCGGAAGGCTTCCAGCAGCGGGTAGTGCAGCAACGAGCCATGTTTCGGCGTTTTGAACAGGATCGTATTGCCCATCAGAATAGCCGGAATGAGCGTGGTATAGGTCTCGTTCAGGGGGTAATTGAACGGGCCCATAGCCAGCACAACCCCGAGGGGCGACCGCCGGATCTGCCCGATTATTCCTTCTTCGATACGGAATCGCGATGAGTTGCGGTCCATATTTTTCAGCGTGTCGATGGTGTCGTAGATGTACTTCACCGTCCGGTCGAATTCTTTGGTGGCGTCGGCTAGGTTTTTACCGATCTCCCACATAATCAGGTTGATCACCAGGCTGCGCTGCTCCAGCATTTTCCCGATAAAGGTTTCCATACAGGCAATGCGCTGGGCTACTGCCATCTGCGGCCACTCGCCCCGGCCGTTATCGTAGGCAGCTACAGCGGCCTCCAGCGCTTCCAGAGCTTCTTTGGGGCCAGCCACGGGAAAGCTGCCTAGAAGCTGACGTTGCAGCGTGCCGTTTTCGTCGGGAATACAAACCGGCGAATACACCTCTGACACGTTGCCCGTCCAGGGGCGCATTTCTCCGTTCAGCAGGTACTCACGCTGGTGGATGGGTTCGATGTGGAAGTCGGCCGGAATCTGTGAAGAATCAGCGGGAAACAGGGTACGCAAGGAAGAGGATGCCATGTTACGTTTTACGGTTAAACAGGTTGCACAGAACTACAAAAGGAAGAACGGGCGCAAACTTCACCATTCGACCATCGAATTACAACCCTTATCCGCTAAACCTATTTGTTGACTCTATTTCCGTTAACCCTGGCTTGTTTACATCAATACCTTATGTGCGTTATTTACGTTGATGGCTGGTGCCGCCCCTGCAGATTTAGTGTAATTAAACCAATACATGGGTCAGGCCCGTCAGGAGACTGTCTCCTGACGGGCCTGACCGTTACTGAATGGCAGCCGCTTTCGGCCTGCTGAATGCGAGTCGCCTGTCTTTGGCATAGGCCCCCGCGTACATCAGTAATCCACCCACAACGATGGTGTTACGAAACACGTTGAGCAGGTCGTTTTCGCTGGTGGCGGCTCGCGGAACATGGACCAGAATAATCATCAGAAACACGTACAGCGCCATCAGTAACGAGGCAAGTTTATCATACCGACCCCATACGCAACTGATGATGAACAGCAGTACACAAACTCCGGTGGCGTAGTTCCAGAAAACAGGAAACGGCAGCCAGACCGGAACGAAAGACGCACCAACATCCGCTTTCCCAAAATGAAGCAGAACGTACATACTAAACGGCAGCACAAATAGCCACCGCCCAAGGCCAATTAGTTTGTTCATAATTATGGTTGTTTGGAGAGTAAAGCGAACAGAGCATACCGGGCTGGATAGTCGGAGCCAACCGTCCGGCCCGCTAGGTACGTGGGCCTGGGGTAACTCCGGTTCAATCGTACAAGATCGTGGAGTTCACGGCTGTCGACCGGGTGTGGCGTGCTGCCGATCGGTGAGCACGCACTGTGGTACAGGCCCTGGCCCCTATTGTGGTGGTATAAACGTAGATCCTGGTTCATGGCAGTGGCGGTTTCTGGTCCTGTTGCCCCTGCAAAGGTGCTGGCCAGCCACCGCCCCACTCTTGACTTTTGTCAACGTTTCAGAGCCTGGCTTTAAGTCGGCTGAGGGTTTCGGGCGAGATGCCGAGGTACGACGCCACCAGTTTATTGGAAAGCCGGGATAGGATGCGGGGCTGGTGCTGCATCAGCCACCGAACGCGATCCAGCGCATCGAGTGCCATGAATGTATTGACCCGATAGACGGTAGTGGCGTAGGACTGCTCCAGAATTTGCCGGTAGATCTGCTCGAACTGGGGCACCTGCTGCTGCATTCGCCCGAATTGATCGCGGTGAATAGCCCTGACCACCGTTGGCTCAACGGCCCGGAAAAATTCCTGGGAGGCTTGCTGATTGGCAAAACCGTAGATATCGGTCAGCCAGTTGTTCTCGAAGACAAAGTCACGGCTTGTTTCGGTGCCGCCGTTGGTGCTGACAAACACCTGGATACAGCCTTTGGCTACAAAATAGCAGTACTGACACACCTCACCGGCCTGTAATAACATCTCCCCCCGCCGTACTTTTCGGGTTACGAAAGCCGACAGCACATCGGTCAGCTGCGTGTCGTTGGGGCTGATGCGGGCGCGGATGTAGGCTTCGAGCGGGTCGACCATGGCTGGGTGGCAGGTATGAAGGTGGCGAACTAAAGATACGAGTTGTGCGCTTACCAGCTAGTCAGCCTGACAACCGCAGCGAATAGCGACCTGGCCTAATTTCATGCATCAACCTGTTGACGCCACGCAAACCGATTACTGAGCCACCTCTATGTTATCCTCGCTCATTCACTATATTCAGGAGCGATCGTCCAGTACGCTCTCCGAACAGGATATTTGCCTGATCGACGAAGCGTTCATTCCTAAAAAGTTGCGAAAAAGGCAATTTCTGCTTCAGGAGGGTGAAGTCTGCCAATACATCGCCTTTATCGTTAAGGGAGCCACCCGTCAATACACGGTTGACGACAAAGGAAACGAACACGTACTGAACCTGTGCGTTGAAGGCTGGTGGACCGACTTAGCTTACCGCCGGACGAGCCCACCCTCAGCCCGGCCACGATGATCATCCATCAACGGAGCCACGAACATGGGCAACCGGAATTTGTCGGCGTGGGCTGTCCATTGCGGGTCCAGTTACCGTACCGACTGGAATCAGCCATCCATTCGCAGAGGGCAGGGGAAAAGCAGAGACCGGCTATACCCCGGAGAGCAAAAAATAAGGTCATAACCTGCTGAAGTGAGCAAATTATGACCTTTTACATGTACCGGGAGCCGGACTCGAACCGGCATGTCCTTGCAGACAATGGTGTTTGAGACCATCGCGTCTACCGATTCCGCCATCCCGGCGTCTGGAATCGTTCCTGCCGGGGCAGGATGCGTTTGTCAAACGTGGGCACAAAAGTAGGGGGCTACGTTCATCTTTGCAAATAAATCCCTGATTCTGCCCGGGAGACTCCAGAAATGGCTGCGTACCTATAGATTATATGATGCTGATTTGATTAGCTTTACAGCCCTTAGTCAGTACGTTACCATGTATACCTCCTCCTCAACGTCTATCAGCTTCCCTTCCCCCCCGCTGCTGGCCGAACTATTCGCCGGATTGCCTCATGGTGTCATAGCTTACGAAGCCGTTCGGGATGCCGACGGACTGATTCTGGATTACCAAACCCTCTTTTATAATCCGCAGGCACTGGCCATCAAAGGGCATACGCCCGAGCAGATGACCCAGCAGCTGCTCTTTCAGCGGTCTCCTTATCTCCGCATCCAGGCCGATTCATTGAGGCAGGTGGTCGAGAACCAAACGGCCTATGATTACGAAGAACTGATTCCGATCAGCAATCGCTGGTTTGCCTTCGAGAACAGGCCGCTGGGAAACGGCTTTTTTACCATCATCCGCGATATCGACGCCCTCAAGCAGGCCGAGCAGCAACTGGCCGAACAGAACGAGTCACTCCGGCGCGGGGCCGACCAGGCGCTTCAGCAACAGCGGCTGATCCGGTCGGTACTGGATACATCCCCAATTGGGATTACCGTTGAACAGGCCATCCGAGACGAAACCGGCGATATCATCGATTTTCAGGCTATTTTGATCAACCCCACCGCCCTGGCTATGGGCGGCCATACCGAAGAGCTGGCGCTGAGCCGACGCATCAGCGAACTGAACCCCACCTTCAGGACCTCAGGGCTCATGGCTGCCTATCAGGCTGTTATAAGCACTGGCGAGCCATTCCATGTGGAGTTTTACCACCCTCCTCTGGCCCGAACCCTTGAGATTACGGCTACCCGGATGGACCAGGAGCATCTGATCGTCCTGTTCAACGACGTAACCCAGGCCCGGCAGGATGCCCTGGCGCTGCAACAGAAAAACGAGCTGCTGAATGGTGTACTGCGCACCTCCGAAAGCGGCATTATCGTATTTGAGGCCGTTCATGATCAGCCCCATCAGCCTGCCGATTTCCGACTGTTGCTTACCAACCAGAGTGCCAGGCGGATGTTTGGTCTGGAGGTGGCCGGCGCCGTTGGCCAATTACTGACCGAGATCAGGCCCGCCACCCGCGAGACCGGCCTCTGGAAACGCTACAACCGGGTTTACCAGACGGGCCAGACCTACCAGGGACAGTATTTTGATATACCCACCCAGCAGTGGTTCGATGTAACGATCAATAAGCTTGGCGATGGGCTGGTAGCTACCTTCAACGACATCACCCAGGCGCAGCTCGCCCGGCAGCAAATCGATGAGCAGGCCCGGCTTTTCAACGGGGTACTCTGTAGCATCACCAACGGACTGTCTATCCTCGACCTGGTTCGTGATGAGACGGGTGCTATGGTTGACCTGCGCTATGTACACGTCAGCCAGACCATTCTGCACGACACGGGCCGTACGAAGCAGGAAATGATCGGCAACACTATTCTTTCGCTGTTTCCGGGCGTTCGGGAAACCAAATACTGGACCGCTTATCAGGAGGTAGCCCGCACCGGAAAGCCCCAGCGATTTGAGGTACACTACACCGCCGAAGGGTTCGATAACTACATGGATAACTGGGTAACGCGGCTCGATGAAAATCGGATCATTTCGATCTACGCGATTACCAACGATCAGAAGCGCGTCGAGATTCAGGCCAAACAGCATGCGGCCACGCTTCAGAGTGTGTTGGACAGCTGCCAGTTGCCCATTGTCCTGCTGGAACCCATCCGAAGCGATCAGGGCGCTATTATTGATTTCCGGTACGTCATCCAGAACGAAGCCAGCGCCCGCATTCTGGGCCACCCCGTTGCCGAAACCACGTCCCGAACGGTGCTCGAAGTCATTCCCGGCCTCCAGTCGGCGGGTATTTTCGACCGGTATGTAGCGGTTTATGAGACGGGCTTACCCCAGCAGTTCGAGCAGCATCTGTCCGAAGCGCCTATGGTGGGCTGGTTCGATTTTTCGGTCGTCAGGCAGGACGATGGTATTGTGGTCGCTATCAATGATCAAACCCTGCTCCGGCAAACCTTGCAACGCGCCGAACAGCTGGTTATCGATCTGCGCCGGTCCAACAGCAACCTGGAACAGTTTGCCTACGTGGCCAGCCATGACCTGCAGGAGCCCCTTCGCAAAATTCAGTCGTTTGGCGATGTGCTGATGAACCAGTTCAGCCGGTCGCTTTCTGACGAAGCCCAGGATTTACTGCTTCGGATGCAGTCGGCAGCCAGCCGTATGAGTCTGCTGATTCGTGACCTGCTTACCTACTCGCGGCTAGCGACCCAGCAGGAGCCGTTCAAACGGGTTGATCTGACTGCGCTGATTGCCGAGGTGATCAGTGATTTCGAGCTAACGATTGCCGAAAAGAATGCCCAGGTCATTAGTAACAACGGCAGCGGACAACCCCTCCCGGTCCTCAACGGCAACGCCATTCAGCTTCGCCAGCTCTTTCAGAATCTGATCGGCAATGCGCTGAAATTTGCCCGGCCCGGCCTTGGCCCCGTTATTTCGATCACCGCCCAGCCGGTCGGGCCCGACGACGTTCCGGTTGCGGTTCAGAACCGTACGCAGCACAGCTGGATAGCCATAGTGGTCAGCGATAACGGCATCGGCTTCGACGAGCAGTATCAGGAACGTATTTTTCAGTTGTTCGAGCGCCTGCACGGCCGGAGCGAATACGCCGGTACGGGTATTGGCCTGGCCGTTTGCCGGAAGGTAGCCGAAAATCATCAGGGTACAATCGCTGCGCACAGTCAGCCCGGACAGGGAGCCACGTTTACCGTTTACCTGCCGGTTGATCTGTAGGGAATTCCCGTTTCTGTAACGACGTGATTATTCGTAGCGCAACGCTTCGATCGGGTCCAGCTTCGAGGCCCGCACGGCCGGGTAAATACCGGCAAAAAGCCCAACGCCTATGCAAACGACCAGGCCCAGCACCATCCAGGCCCAGGGCACAACGAAGCCACCTTCGCCACCTTCACCCTGGCTGATGACCAGGGCAATAAGGTTGCCAATGCCGAGGCCTAGCACAACGCCACCCAGTCCGCCCAGAATACAGATAACAATGGCTTCGATCAGGAACTGCTCGCGAATTCGTTTGGGGGTGGCTCCCAGCGACTTGCGAATCCCGATTTCGCGGGTGCGTTCGGTTACGGAGACGAGCATGATGTTCAGCAGCGCTATCGACGCGCCCAGCAGGGTGATGAAGCCAATGCCGAAGCCGCCAATACGCAGATACCCGGTGATGTTCTCGGTTTCTTTAGCCAGGTCGTCGGCCCGCTGAATTTCGAAGGAATCCGGTTTTCCGAGCTGGTCATGCCGCACGAGCCGCATAACCCCCTGCGCTTCGCCGATGGCCTCATCCTGGTCGGCCACGCTCGGCGCCGAAGCGGTAATATCGAACGATAGCTTCTGGCTACCGGCCAAAGCTCGGGCGTTGTCGAGCGGAATCAGAATGATCCGATCGTCGCCCCCGCCCGTAAAACCGCCTTTCTTGGCCAGTACGCCAACCACCTTATACTGGCTACCCGATACCCGAATGGCCTGATTGAGCGGGTTTATTTTTTTCTCGAACAGCGTGGCGGCTACCTCGCTGCCGATTACGGCTACGTTGAGTCCGTATTCGAGGTCGTTCTGCGTGAGGTTACGGCCGCTCAGCAGGGAGAAGCCTTTAACGGCCAGATAGGCCTCATCGCCCCCCGTCAACTGAACGTTAGGGTTCGTTTTTCGTGAGCCGAACTTAGCCTGAGCCGCTCCGTTCACGACTGTCGACACAGCAATGGTTGTTCCCAGCGAAAACCGGCGTTTGAACTGGATGGCATCGAAATAATCGATAGGTTCGTCCTGTTTCTGCACCCGGCCACCCCGCCGGAAGGCGTCCTGCCGGGCCACGATGCTGAACGTATTGGCACCCAGCCCCTCGAAACTACTGTTGACCGAATTCTGAATACCGTCAATAGCGGTCAGGATACCTACCAGCGATGTAATACCGATGGCAATGATGAGCGACGTCAGGATGGTGCGAAGGCGGTTTCCCGCAATCGACCGCAGTCCTTCACGAATGTTTTCGATTAAGTTCATAGCCAGAAACAAGGGGTGACAAGCCTGACGGGCAAACGTAGTACCAGACTATCTATGCCCGGCGCACGGCGCTTTTTTCGCACAATAATTGCTTATCTTTCGTTATTACAAAACTACGTCGTACAATCTGAACGGGGAAACCAATGAAACGGCTGCTGTTACCGCTTATCCTAATTCTGTCACTAACGGGTCGGGCCTGGGCTTCCCGCATTCTGATTCCCATGGATGAGGGCCAGAAGAATCACTTGAAAGCCTATGGGATTGCATACTGGGTACTGAAAACGCACGATACCGAGATCGACTGGCTGCTGAATTATCGGGGTGGCTCGTTCATGATGCCCCAAAGCCAGGCGTTCATCAATGAAATGGTTATCCGGGGGGTTAGCTATGATATTATTTCCGAAGCCCAGGCGGGTCAGATCCTGGCCGAGGTAGCCGCTCCGGATGCGAATATGGACGCGGTCAAGCTCCAGAAACCACCCAAAGTGGCGGTGTATTCTCCCAAAACGAAACAACCCTGGGACGATGCCGTAACGATGGTGATGACCTATGCCGAAATTCCGTACGACGTGGTGTTCGACGAAGAGGTCATGAACGAGAAACTACCCGAGTACGACTGGCTTCACCTGCACCACGAAGACTTTACGGGCCAGTTCGGCAAATTTTTCCACTTCAAAGACCAGCCGTGGTACATTGCCCAGAAACAGGAAGCGGAAGCCATTACCCGCAAATACGGCTTTACTAAAGTACCTCAGCTGAAACGGGCCGTTACGCAGAAAATCCGTGATTTCGTGCTGGGTGGCGGCTATGTGTTCGCCATGTGTAACGCTACCGACACCTACGATATCGCGCTGGCGTCGCAGAATACAGATATCGTTGAGAGTTTCTACGACGGTGACCCCGCCGACCCGAACGCCAACAACAAGCTTGACTTTTCGCAGACGTTTGCCTTCCGCAACTTTCAGGTTTACACCAACCCGTACCTGATCGAGTTCTCGAATATCGACAACCAGCCCGAAGAGCGCGGCCTGAGCGAGCACAACGACTACTTCACCTTGTTCCAGTTTTCGGCCAAGTACGACCCAATCCCAACTATGTTGACGCAGAATCACCTGAACGTCATCAAAGGATTTATGGGACAGACGACGGCCTTCAAGAAAAACCTGATCAAGCCCGAGGTCATCATCATGGCCGAGAACCGCTCGGCCGGTGAAGCCCGCTACATTCACAGCCCCTACGGCCGAGGGTTCTTTACCTTCTATGGTGGCCACGACCCCGAAGATTACCGCCACGAGATCGGCGAAGAGCCCACCGACCTGAACCTGCACCCCAACTCGGCCGGCTACCGGCTCATCCTGAACAATATTCTTTTCCCGGCGGCCAAGAAAAAGAAGCAAAAGACCTAGATCGGCTAATAGCTGAACCAGGCCGCCGTTGTCTCGTCGCGCCCCTGGCTCTCCAGCCGACGCTCCAGGTCATCGGGTAGTTTCGGGAAAAAATCGATGCCGGTAATGCGCTCGATCTGATCGACGGGTACAACAAACGACCGTAGCGACTGGTCGGATGGCTCGTTGCGTAACAAAAAGCCAATCATCCGAATATCGGGCTTGTTGCAGTACAGAAGCACCTTATAATACTGCTCCGGTACGCTGACTTCGTTTTGCCGGCCAATGGTGGGCAATCCGGATTTGAGTACGGGGCCGGTGATGACGTACAACCCGTTATCGCGGACGGCCCACTTGCGGACCAGTTCCTCCAGTTCACGCCAGATGCCCCGGTTGAACTGCGGAGCCTGCGGGCTGATGTTACTCATGTAAAACGATTCGCGGGTCATGCGCTGGGAGAACTTAAAATCACCCGCCGGAGCCAGGTGCCCACGGTCGTAGCCGGATCGGGTGTAGTCGGAAGGCAGGGCCGAACCCGTTTCGACCAGCGGATCGGGCTGAAACTGCTCCCGGTCGCGGTCGGCATCGCCGGTGATCTCGTACGCCAGTAAAGGGTAAGCTACCCAGTCGGCCTGCTCGTAAGCCTCGCGGTAGCGCAGCACATACCCGTCATGCCGGATAATAGCATCGTCGGGGCGGAACGCTGGCAGCAGAAAATCAACCTGCTTCTCAAAATCGAAACGAACGTTACCGGTTGCCGTCCCTTTTTCGGCCGGTTCAGGCGCGTCGCGACGGTCATCAGAGGCTTCACTTTCGGGTTCGGGCCGATCGCTGGCTACGTCTTCGGTGGGTTCAGGGGCTTTGTAGGGGTTACGCTCCTGCCTGGTCGTTGACGGGCCGAGTCCAACAATCCGCCGAATATCGTTCCAGAAAGCAACAACGGGCTGAGTACGACCGCCGTAGTGCAGAAACAAGCCAATCAGAAAAAAGACGAACAGCAACACGAGGGTGTTGCCGCGTAGCCGGAAGCCCCGACGCATGTATTTTTGTGGTGAGCGCATAGGTGTAAAACTACGAACGGTTTGTGGTTTACGGCAGATCGGGCGCAAGTTAACCGACTGTCACGCGTTTGTGAACCGTAACCGATAAACCCCTGTTTTGCCAGTATGTCTTTGCGTATTGTTGTTATCGGTGGCGGAGCCGCCGGTTTTTTCGGAGCCATCACCGCTGCCGAAACCTTCCCCGATGCCTCCGTCACTATTCTGGAAAAGAATCGTACCGTTCTCAATAAAGTACGCATCTCGGGCGGTGGCCGCTGCAACGTAACCCACGCCTGCTTCGACAATCGGCAACTGGTCAGGTACTATCCACGGGGCGAAAAACCCCTGCGTACCCTGTTGCCTATTTTCGATGCTGCCGCTACCGTGCGCTGGTTCGAGAATCGGGGCGTCAGCCTGAAAACCGAAGCAGACGGGCGGATGTTTCCAACCACCAATACGTCCGAAACCATCGTTGACTGCCTGCTCGACACGGCCCGAAAACTGGGCATTTCGGTCCGGACAAGCTGCGGTGTCGAATCGCTTGACCCGACGGGCGGCAGTTGGACACTACACCTTCTGAACGGCGAACGCCTGGAGGCCGATCGGGTTCTGGTGGCTACGGGCGGGTATCCACAACGCCCCTCCTACGACTGGCTGCCGGAGCAGGACGAACCCCTGATTTCGCCGGTCCCTTCCCTCTTTACGTTCAACGCGCCCGGCAGTTTCCTGCTGCCGCTGGCGGGTGTTTCGGTGTCGGATGCCAAAGTGTATGTGGTAGAGACCCGACAGGAACAACGCGGGCCGGTTTTGCTGACCCACTGGGGCTTCAGCGGTCCAGCCGTGCTGCGGCTGTCGGCCTGGGCGGCCCGCGAGCTGGCCGAGCGGGACTACCGGTTCACGCTGCGGATCAACTGGACGCCCGACCTGAACGACAACTCAGTTCGGGTAGCCCTGCAAAATTTCCGGCAGCAGAACGGCCGCAAGCAGGTTATTTCTCAGAATCCGTTCGGCTTACCGGGTCGGCTCTGGCAGGCGCTGGCCAGCCAGTCAGACATTGCTGCCGAACAGCGCTGGGCCGACCTACCCGCCAAGCCACTCAACCGCCTGGCCGAGCGGATGACCAACAGCCAGTTTGGGGTAGAGGGCAAGAGCACATTCAAGGAAGAGTTTGTCACCTGCGGAGGTATCTCTCTCGACGCGCTGACGCTTCAGACGCTCGAAAGCAGGGCACAGCCGGGCTTGTTTTTTGCGGGCGAAGTCCTGAATGTCGACGGAATTACCGGGGGATTTAATTTCCAAAACGCCTGGACAACAGGCTACATAGCGGGTCGGCACATCGGTACGGTCTAAAAATTACAACGGGCGTTCCAACGGTGTTCATCCCGATCGAGTCATACCTATACGTTTCCGGAACGTGTTGCCTGATTTTTTACCATTATCGACTAGTACATGAAACGATTTGCTATGTCTGTTCTGGCGTTGGTATCATGCTTGACCATGAGCTGCCAGGATAACAACTCAACCATAAATCCCGCGCCGACAACCGGCGTTCTCATCAACGATGCGTTTGCTACCAGCCAGAACGGCTGGGATGGCGACGTATCCGACTACGCTGTCGAACAGCAGTCGCTGATCGAGTTTTCGTTCTCGCATGCCGGGCTCCCCGCCCCACTCGACCAGTCGCAGAAAGCCCTGCGGGTCTTCGGTCGCAACCGCAGCGACGACATTTTCATGTTTGTACGGAAGCAGCTGACGGGCCTGCGTCCCAATACCGACTACAAATTACAGTTCGATGTGGAACTGGCTTCCAGGTATCCGGCCAATAGCATCGGCATTGGTGGCTCGCCGGGCAGCAGCGTCTTTTTGAAAGCCGGCGCTTCGGCCACAAAACCGGAGAAAGTTCTCGACGGGACATTCTATAAACTCAGTGTTGACAAGGGGTCGCAGTCCGATGCCGGCCCGGCAGCCGTACTGATCGGTAACGTGGCCAATGGCAAAGACGTGGAAGAATACACGCTCATTCAGCGGACAAACAAAGAACAGCCCCTGACAGCCCGCACGAATGACAAAGGCGAGTTATGGGTTTTTGTGGGCAGCGACTCAGGCTTCGAGGGTGATCAGGCGCTGTATTACAGTAAAATCAAAGTAACAGCCCTGTAAGTATGTGATAATACAAAACCGCTGGTTTCGCTCCTGCCCGGATGATGCAAAACCAGCGGTTTTTTAGTGACCGGCCAGTACGGTACGCGCCGATTCTTCGTCGCGCTTCAACTGCTCGACCAGCGCCGGCAGCCCATCGAACTTCTGCTCGGGCCGCAGGAACTCCCGAAACCGCAGGGTCAGGTGTTCGCCATAAATATCTTTTTCAAAATCGAAGATGTAGGTCTCGATCGTCTGGTTCGTTCCGGCTACGGTTGGGCGAAAGCCGATGTTGAGCATACCACCCAGCAGCTGATCATTGGCCGACTGCCCGGCGTATAGCACATCGACCGCGTATACGCCGTTGGCCGGAATGAGTTTAACCGGATCATCGACCTGCATGTTAGCCGTCGGGAAACCGATAGTCCGGCCCAGCTGACGTCCCTTTACAATGGTGCCGGTCAGGCTGTAGGGCCGCCCCAGGAACAGGTTCGCCGTGTGCACGTTTCCTTCGCTGAGAGCCGCCCGGATTTTGGACGAGCTAACGCCTACCGCTTCTACGTCCTGCCGGGGTATCTCTTCCACCTCGAACCCGTATTCGCTCTGGTGCGCCCGTATGTAGTCGAAGCCCCCCTCCCGATCACGCCCGAATCGGTGATCATACCCGATAACCAGCTTTTTGGTACCGATTTTATCGATCAGAATCTGACGGATATATTCTTCCGACGTTAGTTGGGAAAATGATCGCGTAAACGGAATCACCACCAGGTGATCAACGCCAGCCTGCTCGAGCAGCGCAATTTTCTCATCCAGCGTGGTCAGCAACTTAAGATCCTGACTGTCGTTGGCCACTACCGTACGGGGATGCGGCCAGTAAGTAATCAGCACCGATTGACCATCGCTAGTCCGGGCTACTTCGGTAAGCCGTTGCAGAATTGTCTGGTGACCGCGATGAACGCCATCGAACGTACCGCTCGTCACTACGGCATTGGGCAACGGCTGAAGGTCGTCAAGACCACGATAAACACGCATTCGTTTCGAAATTGATTGTCATTGGCAAAGCCCTGTCCGGAAGACCGCTAGCCTACCATCGGTGTCCGCTTTACCGTCTTGTTAGTCAGTAGCCGTATCTGATCCGGGCTGCGGCTCAGCGGCTTTAGCGGCCGCTGACGATTTATACCGATCGATAAAGGCTTCGAGCGTTTCGGCCTCTTCGATGCGGAACTCACCGATACGGGTCCGGCGCAGCGCACTCATGTAGGCACCGTTGTTGAGCAGCAACCCCAGATCACGAACCAGACTACGAATATACGTGCCTTTTGAACACACAATCCGGAAGTCGACGGCCGGAAAACGCTCGGCGTTGGTCTCGAACAGCCGCACCGTAACCTGGCGGCTCTTGATCTCCGTCGTTTCGCCCCGCCGGGCTTTTTCGTACAGTCGCTCGCCCCCTACCCGCACCGCCGAGTAGATGGGGGGCACCTGTAAAATATCGCCGGTCAGCTGACGGGCTGCGTCCTGAATCTGGTCGGGCGTGATGCCCGTCGTATCGAATTCGGCGTCGAACTCAGTTTCCAGATCGACAGAGGGGGTGGTTTTTCCCAGTACCAGCGTACCGGTATATTCTTTCTCCTGCGCCTGATACTGATCGATTTGCTTGGTCATTTTGCCGGTGCAGAGAATCAGCAGTCCGGTAGCCAGCGGATCGAGCGTACCGGCATGCCCAATTTTCCTGAACTTACAGGCATACTTCAGTTTATTAGCCACATCGAACGAGGTCCACGTCAGTGGTTTGTCGATCAGAATCAGTTGGCCTGGGTCGGGCGATTGCCCCGTTGGTTGTGACACAGAAATAGACAGAAAAAAGGAGTTTGTAGAGGGGCTTGCCCCCGCACAAACCATAGTCGATTTTACAATACGTCGAGCTTTACGCCGGAAGCTAAGAGGCCCAGCAGCAGCAGGCCGAGCGCAATCCGGTAATAGCCAAACACTTTAAAGCCATAGCGCGTCAGGAACCCGACAAACCCGCGAATGGCAATCAATCCAACCACGAACGCGATGCCGTTGCCGATCAGCAGAATCTGGTAATCGTCGGGCTGCAGCAGCTTGTAACTTTTCAGGAGTTTGTACCCCGACGCAGCCGCCATGGTAGGTACCGCCAGGAAAAACGAAAACTCAGCCGCCTGCGTCCGGGTTAGCCCCTGATACATGCCGCCAATGATCGTTGCCGCCGATCTCGATACGCCCGGAACCATGGCTATGCACTGGAAAAAGCCGATTCGGAGCGCATCAGGTGCCGTGACGTCACGGTCTTTGGGCTGCCGCTTGATGATATCATCGATGAAGACCAGGATGATCCCCCCTACCAGTAACGAAATCGCCACAACCACTACGTTCTCGAGCAGGGAGTCGATAAAGTCATTGAGCAGAAAGCCAATAACGGCCGCGGGGAGGAAAGCAATCAGAATTTTCGCGTAGAAATCGACCAGCCGCTGGGTCTTTTGAGGAAACCGCAGCACCCAGTTGGGCAGCGGAATATCGCCCGTCCGGGTGTCGGTTAGGAACCGACGGTGGTACAGCACCAGCACCGACAGGATACAGCCAAACTGTATATCAACGGTATAGAGTTTGGTGAATTCATTCCCGGCAATACCCGCCAGCGAGGAATAGATAATCATGTGGCCGGTCGAAGAAACCGGCAGGAACTCGGTAAGTCCTTCGATAATGGCCAGGACAATGGCGTGAATCAGATCCATCAAAAGAGGGTATAAAACGGTCCGCCGTACCAGTGATACGGTTGTAACACTGCAAAGATGGGTGAGGTGAACCCAACTTTACAACTTTACCCACGCATAACCGCTACGGCGGACTAATTTATACCGATCTATTCCGGTTAACTCCGGGGCCGGGCCAGAATAGCAAAGAACTCGAGCACAAAGCCACTGAAGACGACCAGGGGGCCCAGGGTCAGGCCCAGAAATCCGAAGCCAAACTCTTCCTTGTCGAGGCTCATGATGAAGAATCCCAGCAGAATAACGCCAATACCGGCCAGCATGATCATGTAGTTACGCCGGCCAAACGGCAACGCAGCCGTTGGCGCCGGTTCTGACGAGCCAAACCGGCTGGTTAAAGGCTTGGGAGCGGCCGTTGCCACAACCGGTGCTTTTTTGGCGGGCTCTTCACGCACCAGCGTGGTTGAACCCAGTTGCTTATCTTTTGCCATAATCGTGTTTTCTTCTCAATACAACTCATCCAGGGTCAGGCCAAGGTACCGATGTACCGCCTGAAACGTACTCAAAAAGCCAATCACTACACCCAGGCCAACCAGCCCCGCCAGCAGCATGGCCATCTTTTCATAATCCTGAAAAGCACCCAGCTCGGGTAGGTTGCGGATGGCGAGCTGCAACGTAATCAGCAGCAGGACCACCGCAATGACCCCTGCCAGAAAACCCTGCCAGATACCGCGGCCTAAAAACGGGCGGGTAATGAACCCGTTGGTTGCTCCGACCAGCTGCATACTCCGGATCAGCATCCGCTGAGAATGCAACGCCAGCCGAATCGTATTGTTCATCAGCACCACGATAATCACGAGCAGCACCAGCGCAAAGGCCGACATGATCAGGTAAATCCGGGTAATGTTGCGGTTGATACTGTCGACCAGGTTTTCCTGGTAAACAACCTCGAATACGCCGTCGATCTGCTCCAGATCAGTTTTTACCCCCTGTAGTTTAGCCTCATCAAAGTACTCTTCGTTGAGCTTTATCCGGTAGCTGTCGCGCAGTGGATTTTCACCCAGAAACTTCGAAAAATCTTCTTTCGTCTCCGCAATAAACTCTTTAGCCGCTACTTCTTTGGTAACCAGCGTTACCTGCGCCGACCCGTTGTTTTTCAACACATAAGGCCGTTCTGACAATGTCCGAAACAGCGCAGCAACTTTGGTTGAGTCGAGATCTTTGTCTAAGAACGCCCGCATCTCGTAGTTCTCGCGGATGTACGTCACCAATCGTTTGGATTGGATGGCCAGCAGCCCGCAAAAACCAATTAAAAACAAAGCCAGTGTCAGACTAAATAAAATCATGCCACTGGGGTACGTACCTACTTTCTTCTTTTTACGAGCCATTCAGGGGTTCGTGTTGGTAAAACAAAATTACGTGAATCAACCGGCGAATGGGCTAATTTAAGAAAATTTAGGGTTTCTATCGCGTTCCGTCCCCGCTTTCGGCGGTAAGGTCAGCGTCTGGCGACCTGCTGGAAGCCGCATACCCCTGCTTTTCATCGCCATATTCCCTCTATAGGCTGTATGATTACTGAACGTAAACCGTCGCCAAAAAATGTTATGCCTGTAGCAGACGGCCCCGGAAATATCTGATTCGTCATGGTAACCTGCCCATCGTTGGCGAAAATCTCGACCGATGATCGGTCAACCCAGACCTGCAGGGTCACCCGACCGTTCTGCGGTTTGAGCGGAGCCGTGAAGCGACCCGGAAAATCTTTGCTGAACCCAGTTTGGCCAGACCGGCTCCGATCCAGGAACAGCTGCTGCCGGACCGGATCGTACCCAATGGCCGTTGCCTCGGTTTCATCCTGGCTGTTTTTTCGAAGCTGCACCCGTACGCCCGGACTTATCTGTTTGGGTTCCAGCTCGAGCGTTAACAGGTACGTATCTGTCGGCAGGCTCGAACCGGCTGTATGGAGCTGTTCGTTTAGCTGGGCCACATCGGTACCGGTCCAGCGGAAGGGGGCTCCCAGTAACGGTTTGAGCTCCTGAATGGGCCGCTGCCGGAGTTCGTAACGTGCCGGTGTGCCACTGTTCTGGAGTTTAACGAGCCGCAACTCGCGGGGCAGCGTCATGGCCCCCCGAAACGGGGCCGTGGGCAGGTCGTTGGCGTACTGCCAGTTGTTCATCCAGCCAATGCTGATAGCGCCCCGGTTGCCTCGTACGGGCAAATTGTTAAACGTGATGGCTGCGTAATAGTCTTTCCCCCAGTCTACGTACCGCACGTCGCCGGGTTTCAGCTCGCTGACGAACGACTTTCCGTCAAACCGACCCAGATAGTACTGCATACCGGACCCACCGGCTGGCGCCCCCCCGCCCATCGACAGCATCAATAGCCACTTGCGCTCCAGTGTACCGTCTACCGGCACCTCTACCAGGTCAGGACATTCCCAGATTGTGGCCGGGCTGTCGGCAGCGGTAAATTCGCCTGATTTGGTCCATTGCTTCAGGTTAGGCGACTGATAGAACAGCGCCTTTTTCTCGGCAGGCAACAGCACCACCATGACCCAGCGCTGCGTAGGCTCGTGCCAGAAGACCTTCGGATCACGAAAATCTTTCTTGTTCAGGTCGATGACGGGGTTGGCGATGTACTTGGTCCAGGTGCGGCCCCGATCCAGGCTGTAGGCAATATGCTGGCTCTGGCGGTTGGTCTGGTGAGCCGTATACACAGCGACCATCGGTATGACCCCATTCTGGCCGAATCCACTGGTGTTATTTTTATCGACGACGCAGCTGCCCGAGAAAATCATGGTTGACCCCTCCTCCGGAATAGCGGGAGGCAGCTCCTTCCAGTGTACGAGGTCGCGGCTGATGGCATGTCCCCAGGTCATATGTCCCCAGCGACTGCCGTATGGATTGTACTGATAAAACAGGTGATACTCCCCGTCGAAATAGACCAGGCCGTTGGGGTCGTTGATCCAGTTGGCGCGGGGCGAAAAATGATACTGAGGCCGGAAGGCCTGTCGGTACGTCGTATCCGTACCGGTTCGCTGCGCCAGCCCCGCTGATGACAGCAAACTACCGAGCCACAGGGCCCATAAAGCACGGATCATAATAAGGAGTAAAACACATTACTGCGCACAAGTACGCTATTCCAGCGCACATTCTGGCACGGGGCCAACAAAACATCCACGTAAATCACTTCGTTAAACAGACCAGCCTTAACCGCCTGCTTTATGATACCAGCCCAAGCATTTCAGCGATACGACGAAACCGATGACGCCCGGTTTTACATCCAGCCCCGGCTGGTCAACCACATCGATGACCGGGCCATCGAGGCTACGACAGCGCTGTTTCGCGAATACCTGCCGGCCAACGGAGCCATTCTGGATCTGATGAGCAGCTGGGTCAGCCATCTCCCCGACGACGTAGCGTATCGACAGGTAACGGGTCTGGGCATGAACGAAACCGAACTACGCGCCAATCCCCGGCTGACCGATTACGTTGTGCAGAACCTCAACCAGCAGCCACTACTCCCCTACGAGACAGCTTCCTTCGATGGCGGCATGGTAACCGTATCGGTTCAGTACCTCACCAATCCCGTTGCCGTTTACCGCGACCTGGGCCGGGTGCTGAAACCTGGGGCGCCCTTTCTAACCGTTTTCTCCAACCGTATGTTCCCCACAAAGGCGGTGGCGATCTGGCAGGCACTCGACGACGTGGGCCATCAGCAACTGGTTCGCAGCTACTACGAGCAGGCCGGCGCTTTTGAGGCAATTACCCTGCTGGACCGTAGCCCGCGTGGCTGGGGCGACCCCTTGTTTGCAGTTGTCGGGTATCGTCGGCCCGACGAAATTGTATAACCAGCCTGGTCCGTTTATCAGCTTTTTTTCCAGCGGTCCAGGACCACACCCGTAACCAGGCCGCCAAACAGGTACCAACCCACAGTCATGGCTACCGTGGCTGACGTGCGGTTGGTGGGCGCTTCGCCCAGCCCCATAGGCCCGGGAAGCGTCACCGCTCCCACTCCCGCCAGGAGCCCCAGCACACCCCCGGCTACTACCGGCTGCCTGTCGCTCAGACCGGCCAGACTGTAATACAGGCCATTCGAAATGATATCACCCAGCATGGCCTGACCATAGAGGGCATTGCCGGTAGGTGGCTGCTCCCCCGCTTTCCGATACCCTTTCTGAATACTGCGCATACCCAGCACATCGGCCCGGGGCGCGTTGGGCACAAACTGCCGAACCGTTTCGTGCAGCACATTCAGCGCCAGGGCACCGGCCAGCCCGCTGCCGAGGGCCTGGGTAAGGGCAGGATTTATCGTTGTAGACATGATTCGCTGAGTACGTTCTATGTATCCAACCCGCCCGGCAGCAAGTTGTTCGGGCGAACCGAGCTACCGGAGGGTAGAAAAGTTAGCCAGTTCGACCCGGCTGGCTACTCATTCGTCACATACAGTTGGGGCTTGGGAGCCTGAATACCGTCTTTCCCAAACTGCCTCGCCATGTTTTCGAGCAGGTAGTAATGGGTTTCCCAGTAGGTGTCGCTCTTTGTCCAGACCCGAACGTCATACTCGCGGGAGTTGGCATTGAGCCTGGCAATCAGCACGTCATGGTCCCGATCTTTGAGCGCATACGGACACGCATCGACGACCGCCCGTATAGAAGCTGCGGTGATGTCGATATCGTTCTGACTACCAACGGTATAGACCTGATCAACGCGAATAACTCCTTTGGTACTGATGTTGGTGATGGCCGAAGTCGACAGGGGGCCGTTCGGCAGAATAGTGGTTTTATTATCGAGCGTAACGAGGGTCGTATCGAAAATACGAATAGCTTCAACATGTCCCGTAAAGCCTTGTGCACTAATGAGGTCGCCCACCCGAAATGGTTTGAATATCAGAATAAGCACCCCACCCGCAAAGTTGGCCAGACTGCCCTGTAACGCTAACCCCACTGCCAGGCCAGCCGCTCCGATAATGGCTACAAACGATGTGGTGGCCACGCCGAGGGTACTGGCTATGCTGAGCAGGAGCAGCACCCGCAATGTTCCATTGACTAATGAAAGCAAAAAGGGCTGAACGTCGCGGTCTACATGCCGCCTGGTCATGATCGTTGACAGCAGCCGGGTTATCCAGCCAATAAGCCAAAGGCCGACAGTGAGAGTGAGTATGGCCAGCACAATACGGCCGCCATACAGCGTAGCGAAAGTGATTACCTGTTCGTAGATGCGCTGTGCGCTTTCCTGAGCATTCTCCATGGGTACGTCCGGTTTAGTTCACCCCTCAGACGCGCACATTCAGAAAGGTAACTCTGCCGGAAGGCCTTCGGAAAAACAGACAGCAGGCCGCCGAATAAACCAGGTCGGGTTTAGCTTACAGCCAGTTCTTACGCCGGAAAACCCATACCGTCAGGGCCGACGACAGCACCATCATCGCCAGCGCAAACGCATAGCCGTACTTCCAGTGAATTTCGGGCATCTCGTCAAAGTTCATCCCCCAGATGCTGGCCAGCAGCGTAGGCGGCAGAAACACCAGCGACACAACGGTGAAGATTTTAACGATCCGGTTCTGTTCCAGATCAATCAGACCGAGGTATGTATTCTGAAGAAATTCGAGCCGTTCAAAAATGAAATTCGTATGATCGATCAGCGAACCAATATCTTTGATCAGGGTACGGAGCCGCTGCTGCTCGGCGTCGCTGAACCAGCCGTCTGACCGGATCATGGACGAAATAACCCGCTGTTTGTCGACCACATTTTCGCGGATATTCATGGTCAGCTCCTGGTAGTCGTTGATATTGAGCAGCATTTCCCGGTCCAGGTTCGCATCCAGGTCGAGCATCCGGTTGATGGCTTTGATCTCGCCCGACACCATTTCGATCAGGTCCGCATCGTAATCGATCCGTGACTCGAAGATCGAAATCAGAATCTGAGCCCCGTCGCTAAACAGGGCCCGGCGCGACTTGATCCGTTTTACGGTATCGGCAAATGATTTCAGGTCAGCGTTCCGGTAAGTGAACAGCGTATCGTCTTTAAGAATAAAACTAACCGGTACCGTTATGTAGCGATGTTCGGGGTCAGGCACCAGAAAGTTGGAATTGGCAATCAGGTAATCGTCTTCCTCGATGTAGCGCGATGAGCTTTCGATCTCCAGCTGCTCCTGCTGGCTCAGAAAATCGACGTCGAATTTTTCTTCCACGCTTTTGATTTCGGCCGCTGTCGGGTTCTGAAGATCGACCCAGAGTGTTCGCTCTGTATCAGAGAATGAATCGATATCGCGGATTTTACGGACGGCTGTTTCGTCCTGCTGGAAGATTCGGATCATGCAATGGTTGAGCAGATAAGCGTTCGGCCGCGAAGTTCGCAGATTGCGCGCTACCACCAAAACAACCGCTGAATTTCGCCCCCTTTCCGTACCTTCGCGCTCCCGAACCGTAGAACAGCATCCATCAGCAACAAACCGTTATGCAGCAGAAAATCCGGCGTGAAGATGCCCTCGATTACCACGCCAAAGGGCGTCCGGGTAAGCTTGAAGTCATTCCTACCAAAGAATATAATACCCAGCGTGACCTCTCCCTGGCCTACTCGCCCGGCGTAGCGGAGCCCTGTCTGGCCATCGAAGCCAATGCCGACGATGCCTATAAATACACGGCCAAGGGCAACCTGGTTGCCGTTATCAGCAATGGTACGGCCGTTCTGGGCCTGGGCGATATCGGAGCCGTAGCCAGTAAGCCGGTTATGGAAGGCAAAGGCCTCCTGTTCAAGATCTACGCTGACATCGACGTATTCGATATCGAGCTCGACACCCGCGACCCCGAGGAGTTTATCCGGACCGTCAAGATTCTGGAGCCCACCTTTGGCGGTGTAAACCTCGAAGACATCAAGGCCCCCGAGTGTTTCGAAATCGAAGAACGGCTGCGGCAGCAGCTGAATATTCCGGTCATGCACGATGACCAGCACGGTACAGCCATCGTGAGTGGAGCAGCCCTGCTCAATGCCCTCGAGCTGGTCAATAAAAAAATCGAAACGGCGCAGTTTGTCATACTCGGCGCCGGTGCTGCGGCTATTTCCTGCGCCCGGCAGTATGTGGCCCTTGGTGCCAAAACCGAGCACATCGTGATGTTCGATGTGAACGGCCCGCTGCGCACGGATCGTACGGACCTCAACGACATTACCCGGCCTTTCGCGACCAGCCGTGACATAAAATCGGTGGCCGAAGCCTTTGTCGGAGCCGATGTGTTTGTTGGTCTCTCGAAAGGCAACATCGTCAGCCAGGACATGATCCGCACCATGGCGGCCGACGCGATTGTGTTTGCCATGGCTAACCCGACGCCCGAGATCAGCTACGACGATGCCATGGCCGCCCGGCCCGACATCATCATGGCAACCGGCCGGTCCGATTACCCCAACCAGGTCAACAACGTGCTGGGCTTCCCGTATATCTTCCGGGGTGCTCTCGACGTACGGGCCACGGAAATCAACGAAGCCATGAAGCTGGCGGCAACCTATGCCCTGGCCGACCTGGCCAAAAAACCCGTTCCGGACATTGTTAACCTGGCCTACGGGCAGGATAACATGGTCTTTGGCCGTACCTATATTTTACCCAAACCCGTTGACCCACGGCTGCTGGCTACTGTCGCACCGGCCGTTGCCCGGGCCGCCATCGAGTCAGGGATGGCCCGCTCTCCCATTACCGACTGGGACGCCTACGAAGCCCAGCTGGCCCGGCGACTGGGGCATGACAACCAGATTTCGCGGGTTATCCTGACCACGGCCAAGACCAACCCCAAACGGGTTGTGTTTGCCGATGCCGAAAACCTGAAAGTGCTGAAAGCCGCGCAGCAGGTACGCGATGATGGGATTGCCTACCCGATTCTGCTGGGTGAAGCAGCCAAAATTCAGAAAATCATCTTCGATAATAACCTCGACCTGGGGCAGATACCGATCATCGATCCGCGTTCGCCCGAACAGGCCGGGCTGATTCAGCGGTTTGCCGACATCTACTTCGACAAGCGCAAACGCAAGGGCGTCAACGCAACCGAGGCCCGCAAGCTGATGTATTATCGCAATTACTTCGGAGCGATGATGGTAGAGACAGGCGAGGCCGATGCGCTGATTTCGGGGCTGACGCGTTCGTATCCCGACACGATCCGGCCGGCGCTACAGGTCATTGGCAAAGAACCGGGCGTCAAAAAAGTAGCGGGTATGTACATCCTGCTCACCAAACGCGGCCCGCTGTTCTTCTCCGACACGACCGTAAACTTCAACCCGACGGCCGACGAAATCGTTGAAATTACCGAACTGACCGCCCGCACCGTCGAGCGGTTCAACATCAAACCGCGCATAGGCCTGGTTACGTACTCGAACTTCGGCAGCGCCAAAGGCGAAGATGCCGAGAAGATGAACCGGGCGGTTGAGATTCTGCAACAGCGGCATCCCGATATGATCGTAGACGGCGAAATACAGGCCCACCTGGCTTTCAACACCGAACTGCTGGAACAGAACCACCCGTTTAGCAAGCTGGTTGGTGAAGGCGCCAATACGCTGATTTTCCCGAATCTGTCGGCAGCCAACATTGCCTATAACCTGATGAGCGAAACGGCCGGTTTCGACACCATCGGCCCCATTCTGCTGGGTATACGTAAACCCGTTTACGTACTTCAGCTGGGCTCTTCAGAACGTGAAATTGTTAACATGGTCGCTATTGCGGTCGTAGAAGCACAAGGGAAGGAATAAAAATGGCACGTATTTTAACCGGTATCCAGTCGAGCGGTCGACCGCATCTGGGCAACATTCTGGGGGCTATCAAACCCGCTATTGATCTGTCGCTGCTCCCCGGCAACGATTCGTTTCTGTTCATTGCCGATCTGCATTCGCTCACCAGCCTGCGCGATGGCAACACCCGGCGCGACTACGTCCGCGCGATAGCCTCTACCTGGCTGGCCTTTGGCCTCGACACCAGCCGCACTACCTTCTGGCGGCAGTCGCGGGTGCCGGAGCATACCGAGCTGGCCTGGTACCTGAACTGCTTTACCCCGGTGCCGATGCTGGAGAACGCGACTTCGTTCAAGGATAAATCGGAGAAGCTGACCGCCGAAGCCGGTAGCAATGCCGCCAGCGCCATCAACGCCGGTTTGTTCACCTACCCGGTTCTGCAGGCGGCTGATATTCTGCTGTACGATGCCGAAGTGATTCCGGTGGGTAAAGATCAGCGGCAACACATTGAAATGACCCGCGATATAGCCGGCGCCCTAAACCGGTCGGTAGGCGCTGACATTCTGGTTCTGCCCGAAGCCCGGATCGACGAACGGCTCATGGTCATTCCCGGCATCGACGGCAAGAAGATGAGTAAGTCGTATAACAACTACATCGACATCTTCCTGCCCGAAAACGAGCTGTATAAGGTGATCAAGAAAATCAAATCAGACTCAACGGCCCTCGAAGACCCCAAGAACCCGGATACCGACATTACGTTTCAGCTCTACAGCCTGCTGGCTTCTGACGAACAGATTCGGGAGATGCGCGGGCTCTACGAAGCCGGCGGATTCGGCTACGGGTCGGCCAAGAAAGCGTTTTACGAGCTGATCGTTCAGAAATACGCCACCGAGCGCGAGCGGTTTACGTTCTACATGACCAACAACGATGAGCTGGAGCGGGAACTGCGCACCGGCGAAGAAAAAGCCCGCGCCGTAGCCAGTCAGACCATTGCCCGCGTGCGCGAGAAGCTCGGCTTCAACTGACCAGCCCAGCCGTTGGTTTCCCGAAATGCTTTCGTCTCGGGAAACCAACGGCACCGGCCAGGGTTGCTGAACTCAATGGCTATTGATAGTTTTGAACGGTATCTATTTCCTACTCCCCCCTTATGTTACACCTCGGCTTTGTATCGGCAATCCTGGCCGATTATGACCTCAACGGCGTGCTGAAATTTGCTTCGGAGCACTCATTCCGATGCGTTGAACTGATGTGCTGGCCCGCCGACAACGCCGACGCCCGCCGGTACGCAGGCGTCACGCACCTGAACGTCGACAAGCTGAACGTTGAGCAGGTGCACGCACTGACCCGTCAGTACGGTATCTCGATCTCGGGCCTTGGCTATTACCCCAACCCCCTCGACCCGGACCCGGAAAAGGCTGAATTTTACCGCGAACACATCCGGAAAATTATTCGGGCGGCAGCGCGGCTGGGTATCCCGGTGGTAAACACCTTTATTGGTCGAAACCCATCGTTGAGCGTAGCGGAGAATCTCAAACTGGTTGCCCAGCACTGGCCCGCCATCGTGAAGGAAGCCGAAGAAAATAACGTCCGGATCGGTATCGAAAACTGCCCTATGTGGTTTACCGACGACGAATGGCCGGGCGGTAAAAACCTGGCCACGACTCCCGCCATCTGGGACCGGCTATTCGAGATTATTCCATCACGGGTACTGGGGCTCAACTATGACCCGAGCCATCTGGTCTGGCAAATGATGGACGAGGTACGGCCCATCTACGACTACCGCGACCGGCTGCACCATATTCACCTCAAAGACGTGAAGGTCTACCGCGACAAACTGAACCGCGTCGGGATCATGGCCAACCCGCTGGAATACCACTCGCCCAAGCTGCCCGGCCTCGGCGACGTTCGCTGGCGCGATTTCTTCGCGGCCCTTACCGATGTTCGCTACCGGGGGCCCGTCTGCATCGAAGTAGAGGACAAAGCTTACGAAGGCAGCCCGGAAGACGTACAGAATGCCATACTCACCGCCCGTAATTACCTGAGCCAGTTTCTGGTGTTATAATCTATTTCCGGGAGGGATTTACGTACCGCCTTTACCTTTGCGCCCCATGCGCGACGCTCTGAACCGACTCGATACCGACCTTTTTCTCTGGCTCAACGGCCAGCACGCTCCCTGGCTCGACCCCATTATGGTTTTCGCCACGGAGCGTAACAGCTGGTTCCCTTTCTATGCCTTGCT
Source organism: Spirosoma sordidisoli (assembly GCF_004138325.1). Taxonomy (GTDB): domain Bacteria; phylum Bacteroidota; class Bacteroidia; order Cytophagales; family Spirosomataceae; genus Spirosoma; species Spirosoma sordidisoli. Next base: position 650,933 of record NZ_SBLB01000001.1, read on the forward strand.
GATTGGCTGGCTGGCGGTTCGCTACCGGAAACAGGCGCTGTATTATATTCTGACGCTCGTTGCCGCGGTGGTTTTGAGTGATCAGACCGCATCGGCCCTGCTCAAACCCCTTACCCTGCGCCTACGCCCCTGCCACGAGCCGGCGCTCCAGCCCCTGATCCACCCGGTGCTGGAATGCGGTGGGCTGTATGGGTTTGCCTCATCGCATGCAGCTAACACTTTTACCCTGGCAACAGGACTCTGGTTGCTGGTAGGTCGGGAATATCCGCAGGTCAAATGGGTGTATTTGTGGGCAGCCTTTGTGGCGTACAGCCGTATTTACGTAGGCGCTCACTATCCGCTCGATATACTGGCCGGCGCGGGCATCGGCGTGCTGGCTGCGGTACTCTGTACCCGGATCTACCGGGCGCTTCAACGACGGTCCAGCCAGCAGCGGACTGCCTGAATTTGTCCCGTTTGCACGAATTCCGGCGGGGTTCGACGTATAGCCTAACAATCCGGTTTTACAAGCCGTTGTCAACCTACCCTACAGTTCAAGACGACTCAACGTTTAGGGTAGCTTATGATGAAGCCAGCTAGTACCGGTGTTCTGCCCGATACCCCGACCGACCGACCTCTTTTTGACTCGCCACCTTCTTCGTCCCTGAAAATCAGCGTGGTTGTCCCTGTCCGGAACGAAGCCCATCACCTGACCGATACCCTCGATGCGCTGCGGAACCAGCAGAACGCGAGCGGGCAGGCTATCAACCCCATTATTTTTGAAGTTCTGTTGCTGGCCAACAACTGTACCGACTGTTCGTACGACGTGGCCCGGCGGTATCAGCAGCAGCATCCCGACTTTCCCCTGTTGATTGAACAGATTACCCTGCCTCCCGCCCGGGCTAATATCGGCACTGTACGGCGGTTACTGATGGATGCGGCCTGCCGGCGGTTGACCACGGTCGGGAATTCCAACGGCATCATTGCCTCTACCGATGGCGATACGGTCGTTGATAGTCAATGGATCTATTATACGCTGTGTGAGATTGAAAACGGGAGCGACGCCGTGGGAGGACGGATACTAACCCGACCCGACGGGAGTGCCGTACGACTTTTTCACCTCCGCGACGTTATGTACAGGACCCTCGTGGCGCAGGTCGAAGCCCGGCTCGACCCTCACCCCCACGATCCCTGGCCCCGGCATTTTCAACATTTTGGCGCCAGTATTGCCGTTACCTGCCGCATGTATCGCCAGGCGGGTGGGTTGCCGGAAAAGCCGTTTCTGGAAGATGAAGCCTTTTATCGGGCTATGCTCCGGACCGATGCCAAAGTCCGGAAAAGCCCCAACGTGCGGGTATTTACGTCGACCCGCACCCAGGGCCAGGTAGAGATCGGCTTTTCCGAGCAGTTGCGCTACTGGGCAACCATGGGGCTCTCGGGGCAGCGGCAACTGGCCGAACCAGCTGAAGCCGTCATTACCCGCATCCGACACCGGCACCGGCTTCGTCGTTGCTGGCTCCGCCGGGCGCAGAACAGCCAGCCCGATTGTCTGGTCAGTATTGCCCAGGGGTTGCTGATCGACCCCACCTGGCTGGCGACGGAGTTTGCGATCGCGCCTTACTTCGGGCAGCTGTGGGAAAAAGTAGACGAAAAAATGGCGGCAGGCCGGTGGGCGGCTCACTGGCAACCCGTTCCGATCACAACCGCCATCCAGACGCTGCGTGCGTTTTTACAAACGTAACAGGGGCTTACTACTCAGCCTGTTGCTGCATGGTTCGCTGCCGTACCGCTTCATACAGAACGACGCCGGTAGCTACAGATACGTTGAGCGACCCTACTGAACCCAGCAGCGGAATTTTCACGTGCGTATCGGTCATTCGTAGCAGTTCGGGAGAAATACCGTCTTCTTCAGACCCCATGATGACAGCAATCGGGCCAGTCAGATCGGTGCTGCGTTCGTACAGATCCCGGTTCGATTTTTCGGTACAGGCCACTACCGTAATCCCTGACTCCTGCAGGTACTTGACCGTTTCGGTCAGGTCAGGCTCCCGGCAAACCGATATATGGTTGAGCGCCCCCGACGACGTTTTCATCGCGTCGGAGTTGATAGCCGCAGCCCCCCGCCCCGGAATAACGATGCACTGCACTCCGGTACACTCGGCCGTACGGGCAATAGCTCCGAAATTACGGACGTCGGTGATGCGGTCGAGCAGCAGAAAAAACGGCGTTTCGCCCCGTTCGAACACATCGGCAATGACGTTGGAGAGTTTGACGTACTGCACCTGCGCCACCAGGCAAACAACCCCCTGGTGGTTTTTGCGCGTTAGGCGGTCGAGTTTTTCGACGGGTACGCGCTGGATGGTGACCCGGTTCTGGAAGGCCAGATTCTGGATGTCGGGATGACTGAGCCCCTTTTCCATGTACAGCTTGTCGATCTGCTGATCGGACCGAAGCGTTTCGAGAACGGACTGGATACCAAATACCATCTCGTCCGGCTGGGGACGAAACTGTGGACGGGAGCGAAAATTACGATTAGACTGCTGGGGCATTGATAGTAAATATAAAACCGGACCGGGCGCTTACTCCCGAATCGTTCCTGTTCGCCAGGCTTCTACGATAGGGTACCAGATTGGCTGATACTCGATGTAGCGAACCAGCTCGTAATGGTCTTCTACGAATTGGTTCGGTTTTTTGGTGAACGTAAAGTTGGTTTCCGGAACGTTGGCCCGACGGTTATAAACCCACACTTCGCGCTCGCGGTTCCGCTGTACGCGATCAGGCGCTCCCAGCACGATATAAATCATGCCTTTGTCGGTTTTCCAGCCTTCTTTATAACTGGTAAAGAGACGGTTGGCTTCTTCAACCCGATCAAAATAGGCTTTCAGCGTTCGGCGGGCTACTTCCTCATTACCCGACATGAGGCTGAGCCAGTACCGGTCAAAGGCTTTTTTGGTATCCTGGGCCTGGTTCAACTCACCAATTTCGGTACTGGTACTCATGTACAGTACCGGCCTGATGAGCTTCTCGGGGCGCGTCATCTTCGGAAATCGTTTGTCTGCCACAACCAGGCCAATGCCGCTGGCATCGGTGGTATCTTCCATAAAATAATACAGGCCTTCTTTGGGCAGAACAAACGGCTGATTTGTCGTAATGGTCAGTGTTGAGTCGACATTGAGTGATTTGGGCGCCGGCCGGGGCGAGGTATTCATGGGCGACGAAGCCGCGTCGAACTCGTGCCGATAGCGGAAGCCAAACAGCGGTTTGCTCGTACCGTTCACATCGCGGATAACCACGGTATCGCCCGCGTTGACATAGTTACGAAGCTCCGGCTTCCGGCCATTTTTCCCGTACAGGGTGAACCGATCACTCAGCCGAAGGCCTCTGAAACGCACAGCCAGGTCGTTGCGCGCCTTGGTGCCTGAGTTGATTTCGGTAAACTCGGTCAGCAGAATGGCACTGGCCGCTTCTTTGGGCCGATTAACATCAAAACTGATCGTCAGGTAATGACCATCGTAGCTGACGTTTTGTGCCGTTAGGGGTACATTGCCGTACCCCAGCCGTTCGCGGTTGTTGTAATCCGGGTAGAGCACATACGCAATGATGAAATGACTGGCAAAATCAGCGGGATTGGTAACGACTTCGCCCTGTGGGGTCCGGGCCGTGATGTCCATGAAAACCCGGACGGTAGAGGAGTCGATCGCCAGAAACTTTCCTTTGATTGATGTCACAGCCCACTCCGTAGTGGGTTTGTTGGTAGCCATGGCATCGGTGGCATTAACCGGTCCATCGGCAATCCGGACAGGCGCTGCCGCCGACGGTCGGTTGTCGGGACGACGCTCGTTACTGCCGGGGTTGGCGGATAAGGGAGGGCTGGCGGGTCGATTACCCGTTGCGGGCGCATTTCGGGACGCGGCCGTTCGGGCTTCGTACTCGGCCGTAGCCCGGTCTTTCTGCGACGGCTTGCTGCTCGAGCAGGCCGATACCAGGGCAATAAAGAATAGTATAAACAGCGTTCGCATAATCAGAGATTCGCAGGCGATTAGTATCGATCAGATCACTTGTCTGCCTATAACGAAAAATGGGGGGCGTTCGGGTTATGAAGCCGGTTCATTTTTCTTTACTTCTACAAAAGAGTAATTTTACTGTCCGAATTGCAAACGCATGTATAAGACCACTGAGATTACCTCCGCCGAGATTGCGTCCGATAACCCTGTTCACCAGCGGTTACTGTATCCATATACTAAAGCCGCCACGATGGTTACGGGCCATGTACTCGAAATCGGCTGCGGCTGGGGTCGGGGGCTGGAGCTGCTCACCAAAGCAGCCTCCCAGTATACAGGCATCGACAAAAACACCGAACTCATTACGGCACTGAGCGCTGCGTATCCGGCCTCTACCTTCATTGCCGCCAATATTCCTCCGCTGAGTGGTGCCGACGGGAAGCCACTGCCCGACAATACCTTCGATTTCATTGTAACGTTTCAGGTTATCGAGCATATTGAAAATGACGATCTGTTCATCAGGGAAGCCCATCGGGTACTGAAGCCCGGCGGGAAACTGCTGCTGACCACCGTCAACAAAACGTTTTCGCTCACCCGCAATCCCTGGCACGTTCGGGAGTACACGGCCGGTGAGCTAAAAGCGCTCATCAACCGCTACTTCAAGACGGTCGATACGCAGGGCATTCATGGCAACGAAAAAGTCATGACCTATTACGAGCAGAACAAAGCCTCGGTGCAGAAGCTGACCCGATTCGATATTTTCAACCTGCAGTATCGGCTGCCCCGGCGGCTTCTTCAGGTTCCTTATGACATCATGAACCGGCTGAACCGAAACCGACTGTTACAGGCCGATGGGCTGGCTGCCGAGATCGATTACACCGACTACCTGACCAGTTCCGATCCGGCCGGTAGCCTGGATTTTTTCTATATTGCGACGAAGTAAGCCAGCAGGCCTACTGGACCGCTCATCCAACTATGGTTACAAAGAGGCTACGTTATCGGCCCTTTGCTCCGTAAAACCCATGCAGGCGCTCATTTATTGGGCCAGGGCTGGCATTAATCAAGTTAGCCACTTAACTTACTAGTCGATTTGTAAGCTGGCCTGGTCAGCCGACTGCCGATTCTGTCTTTTTAGACAGCCTGACCGGCGTCGATGGCAGGCAGCTTTACGAATTATCTCCTAGTCCTGCCGGTTCGTTTTACCCGTCGGGTGTCCAACAACCGAGTGGCCTTTTCTTTACTTGATGGCAGTACGATAGTGCGAGGTTCGCCTATCGAATTACGAATAACAGACAGACAATCACTGTGACAGGCCAACAGCCCGTAGCTTCTGTAGCAGAGGCAGGCAATGGCCCACAGGTATTGGCCTGATTAGCTCAACGTGAACAGGGCTGGCGAATTAGGGTCAGCCCCGCCTTCGAAAAGCGGTCTTATTCGTACTCACTTCCTCTCTTACTGCGTATGCTCGTTGCTCTCGTTAAAGTTATTCTGGCGCTAAGCCTGATAGCTGCCTTCCGGTTTGTGTTACGCTTCAAGCCCCGCTTCGATGCTTTTTTCAAGGGCAGAAGCGATGTCTGGCTGGCTTTCATGTGGGTTTCGTTGCGGCTCGTTCCTTTTCTGGGCCTGTACACCATCCTTAACTTCAAGGCCACTTCGGACCTGATCGGGTTTTACAATGGCGCTGTTGCGGCCGAGCAGGGGCTGATACCTTACCGCGATTTTGTTACCGTATACGCACCCTTCTATTCGTACCTGACCGCCATACCCATCCAGTTCTGGAATGATCCGCGGGCCATTATTATTCTGATGATGGTGGTAGAGGGCCTGGCGGTCTGGCTTACCTACCGTCTTTACCGACTGACGCTGACCACCGTTCTGCTGTATCTGTTATTGCCAGCCACTCTGCTGCTCTGCGTTATTGGCGGGCAGGAAGACGTCTGGATGTGGGCTTTCGGTCTGCTCACGATTCCACTTATCCAGCGGAACCGGATCCTAAGTGCGGGTATTGTGCTGGGCCTGGCTATGGTTGCCACCAAGGCGCTGTTTGTGCTGTTTGTGCCCATCATTTTCTTCTGGGTTGATAACAAAGTAAAGCTGCTGGTGGGCATGCTGCTGGTTGGCGGCCCGGTACTGGCTTGGCTCTATACCGTGGGCGACTGGACGTTTCTGATGCCGATTCAGCTTACCCAGGATCCGCTGGCTCCTAACCTGCGGTCGGTACTCCACCCGATTCTGGGCGTTTTGCTCGACCGGTTTCCACTGCGTCTGTTCAACTACATGGCGCTGATCAGCGTGGTTATCATCTCGGTCAGTACCGTATTGCGCTGGAAAAAAGCCGGGCTCCCCTACCCGGCTATGCTGGCCCGCGCCTGGGTACTTGTTTATACCCTGATCATGTTTCTGGTGCCCAGCGCTTATGCAGTCTACGCCTTTGGTTTCATGCTGCCCATCGTAGCGGGCGGCCTGCCCATCTGGCAGCGTGGCCGCCCCCTGACCGTGTTGTTGCTGTTCAACCTGTTAACCACCGTACAGCCCACGGCCTGGTGGCGCCTGGGGCAGCGGTCCTACTTTTTCTCGGACCTCACCTCTCCGCTCTTTCTGCTGGAGTACACCATGCAGCTGGGGATAATCGGTTGCCTGCTGTACTTTGTCGTTACGATCTGGTCAACGACGCAGCCTTTAGCCCAATCCGTGGCGGGTCCTGGCGCGAGGCCCCGGCAGGCGTATTAACCGGGGCCCATTAGTCCTGGCTATCTCATCTACTCCCCGTCCGGCGTTATGGTGACGACGATGGATTTGGAGGTTGGCGTATGGCTTTTGTCGGCAACCGAGTCGATCGGAATCAGCACGTTGGTTTCGGGGAAATAGGCCGCACAACAACCACGCGGTATGGCATACGGCACAACCACGAATCGGTGGGCGGTGCGGGTTGTCTCGCCATAGTGGCTATGGAGGTTCACGAGCTGCCGGTCGCGCAGGCCCAGCATCGATATATCCTCCTGATTCATGAAAATGACGCGCCGTTCGTTATAGATGCCCCGATACCGATCATCATTGCCGTATACGGTGGTATTGAACTGGTCATGACTCCGAACCGTCATCAGGAGTAACTCGCCGGGCTTCAGCGTATGGGACGTGGGCGTGTTTACCGTGAAATGAGCCTTCCCGTCTTTGGTAGTGAACCGCCGTTCGCGCGGGCCGTTGGGCAGGTAGAAGCCACCCGGCTTACGGATTCGCTCGTTATACCGTTCAAAACCCGGAACGACCTGCTCGATCAAATCCCGGATGCCGTCATAATTGGCCGCCAGGCCACTCCAGTCTACGGTCGATTTTTCGGCCAGCGTGGCCCGGGCCAGTTCCGCCACGATAGCTACCTCGCTTTTCAGATGGTTTGAAATGGGGGCGAGTACCCCGTGCGACTGGGCCACCACCCCGGTGGTGCTCTCACAGCTCACAAACTGCTCCCCCGAGGGTTGCCGGTCGCGATCGGTACGGCCGAGACAGGGCAGAATAAGGGCCGTTTCGCCATGAATCAGGTGGCTCCGGTTCAGCTTGGTCGACACATGGACCGTCAGGCGGCAGGCCCGCAAGGCGTCGGCCGTGTAGTCGGTATCCGATACCGCCATGGCAAAGTTTCCGCCCAGGCCGATAAACACCCTGGCCCGGCCTTCGTGCATGGCCCGTACGGCGGCCACCGTGTCGTAACCTGGTTTACGCGGAGGTTCGAACCCGAATACCCGTTGCAGCGAATCCAGAAACTCGGGTTTAGGCTTTTCATAGATCCCCATCGTCCGGTCACCCTGTACGTTACTATGCCCCCGTATGGGCGAGGCTCCTCCCCCCTCGATCCCGATGCTCCCTTTCAGCAACAACAGGTTGATCACTTCATTGATCGTATCGACGGCGTTGCGATGCTGGGTCAGCCCCATTGCCCAGCAAATAATCAGCTTAGGCGTATACTTGAACAGATCAACAGCCTCCCGAATTTGATTGAGGGGCAGACCGCACTGCCCAGCCAGCTCGTTGAGATCATAGGTATCCAGATCAGCCACGAACGCGTCGTAGCCCGCCGTGTAGGTCCGGATAAAATCCTGATCGAGTACCTTACCCGGTGCTTTTGCTTCTTCTTCGAGCAGAATTTTGCACATAGCTTTCAGCAAAGCCAGGTCGGTATTGATCGGAATCTGCAGGAACAGGTCGGTCAGCTTCTCGCCCCCCAGCAACAGATCGCGCGGACTTTGCGGGTACTTGAATGCCAGCAGGCCTGCCTCTTTCAAGGGGTTTACCGAAATGATTTTGGCTCCGTTTCGCTTGGCTTCTTCCAGCGGGGTCAGCATGCGGGGCGCGTTGGTCCCCGGATTCTGGCCCATAATCATAATCACATCGGCCTTTTCGTAGTCGTCGTACTTAACCGACGCCTTCCCTAGCCCGATCGTCTCGCCCAGGGATGTACTCGTCGACTCGTGGCACATGTTCGAACAGTCAGGCATGTTGTTGGTGCCAAACTGACGCACAAACAGCTGATAGACGAAAGCAGCCTCGTTACTGGTACGGCCCGAGGTGTAAAACACAGCCTCATCGGGCGAGTCGAGAGCGTTCAGCTGATCGGCGATGAGTTGAAACGCAGCGTCCCAGGTAATGGGTTCGTAATGGGTTGCGCCCGGTTTCAGCACCATAGGCTGCGTAAGCCGTCCCTGTTGCCCCAACCACAAGTCGTTTTTCTGGAGCAATTCAGCCACCGAATAGCGCTGAAACAATACCGGCGAAGCCGTATGCTTGGTCATCACCTCATCGGCCACGGCCTTGGCTCCACTCTCGCAGTATTCGGCTATGCTCGACCGGTCGCCGTCGGGATCGGGCCAGGCACAGGACGGGCAGTCGAATCCGTCTTTCTGATTGAGGTTAACGAGGGCTTTCCAGCCACGGCCGGGTCCGGTAGCCGACAAAATATGCTGAAACGACTTCACAACGGCCGTAACACCGGCAGCTTCGGTTTTAGGCTGGCCAACGGTCAGGTCGCCGGTAAGTTCTTCGGGGGGTGTATTGGTCATGATGGGTATGGGCTATGTAGCGGCCAGGCCTAAGCCAACCGAATGTTGCCGGGCTTCAGCGCTATGGGAAAAATAACAGCAAGGTATGTGTAGAGCCTCAATCCGACTCAGCGTTTCGCGGGTTTTGTCCTGATTTCTGTCGTTTACCTGCCGAATATACACGCATCGGATCTGACGGGTAAAATGCTCGGCCACCGATGCATAGATAGTGGGGTCTTCCTGGGTATCGTCGCCGAGCAATACGAACTGCTGATCAGGATAGGTCTCTATGATCCTGACAATCCGGTCGAACTTGGTACGGTGCTTATTCTGACCGGTCTTGAGCAGCTGATGAATTTGTTTGAGCTGACTCAACAGGTAAACGCCCATCGGTAATCCGTTATTCTGCGAAAACTCAAGAATGGGATCATAGAGGTTCCATTCGCTGCTCGACACGTAAAAGAAAGCGTTGGTCGCGTCAGGCCCGCTGTCGGCTTCGGCCAGCAGCTGGTAATGGGCCACAACGCCGTCGAAAGGCTGGCGACTATGGGCGTTCTGGGTCAGCAACACCAGCAGTCGTTTCGCAATCGTAGCCGAATGCGAAATCAGAAAGGTGTCGTCGATATCGGAAATAAACGCAAATCGGGTTGGATGCGGCACCAGCACCTGACCCTCGCCCTCCGCCAGGATCGTTTCGGGGTTGATTGTCTGCGAAACCAGCTCGGCTTTGACCGGATGCCAGCCGGGCAGCACGGGTTCGGGCATCGGCAGGTCGACTCGAAAATAGCCATCTACATCGGCGCGGGTCTCGGTCGTCTGCCCGTTACACTGCACCCGAACCGTAGCATGTGGGTAAGGCCTGGCCAAAAATAACCGCACTAGGCTGAACATATTGACCAGCACACTGTGGCGGTACTTCCGGCGGGGATGAGCCGACTGTTTAAATACCGTCCCATGAATGGTTAGCCGTTGGGCGTTACCAAAACCACGGTACACCTTAACGGTGGGCTGGTCGGTGAGCCGCAGCCACGTTAAGAAATATCGTTTCAGCGTGCCTTTTGAGCTTATATTTTGTTTAACAGATAATGCGGGTCGAGCAGCTTCCATAACGCCTGGATCGGTACACCTATTTATAACCGCCAAATCACTGATAAGTTGACATTTTTATTCGCCATAAATCCGGTGTCGGGCGGACGCGACAAATCGGACTGGGAAGAAGGAATCCGCCAGTTTTTTGCCGACTTGCCCCACACAGTCCATGTACTGGAGCTCAACGGAAAAACCGACGACGAGTTAGTCAGACAACAGATTGCCCTTCACCAGCCCGACCGGGTTGTGGCCGTTGGGGGCGACGGAACCATTAAATGCGTAGGCACACAGCTGCTCGGAACGGATACCGTACTGGGTATTTTGCCGGCAGGCTCGGCCAACGGACTGGCGCGGGAGCTGGGCATTCCACCCGATATCGAGGCCAGCCTCAGCGTACTGGTAAACGGAACGCCAAAACCGGTCGATGTTATCTCGATCAACGAGGGCGACATTTGTCTTCACCTGGGCGATATTGGCCTGAACGCGCGGGTAGTCAAACACTATCAGGACAACAACTGGCGGGGCATGTTCGGCTACCTGCGGGCGGTTATCAAAGCCCTTCAGACCCGGCAGCTGCTGCGGGTCGAGATCAACCTGGGCGAAACCTGCGTGTCGAGAGCAGCGCTCATGGTCGTGCTGGCCAACGCCCGGATGTACGGCACGGGCGCCGTAATCAACCCTGATGGCGACATGTCTGACGGGCAATTTGAGGTTGTCATTTTCCGGCGGCTGGCCATCTGGGAAATTCTGAAACTATTCTGGCGCTACCGGCCCTTCGACCCACGCAGTATTGAAATTTATCCCGCTACCTCTATCAGCGTCGAAACGCGCCGAAAAGCGTATTTCCAGATCGATGGCGAGTACAGGGGGCGCATCAACCAACTCAAAGCCGCCATCAGGCCGGGGGCGCTGACGATCCTGGTACCGCCCGAAATAGCTCCTTAACTGGCGGAGACCGAAGCCTGGCTGATCCGGTCCGGTTCGCTGTAGATGTTGAAGCGGCCGTTTCGGACAAACCCGACTAAAGTCATACAAGCCTCCTGCGCCATGTGAACGGCCAGACTTGAGGGTGCTCCTACGGCTGTCAGTAACGGCACTCCGGCGCGCCAGCTTTTCTGGACCAGCTCGACTCCGATCCGACCACTCAGAAAAACACCGTACTGGCTAAGCGGCAGCCAGCCCTGCCAGAACGCGGCTCCGATGAGTTTGTCGAGGGCATTATGCCGCCCGATATCCTCCCGAACCAGCCGTACCATTCCCTGGGCGTCGAATAAAGCAGCCGCGTGAATACCACCCGTGTGCGCAAAAGCCGTTTGCCTGTGCCGAACCGTATCGGGTAGCGCGTTTACTACCAGCGGATTAATGATCAACGATGAGTGGAGTGGCCCACTGGTCTGCGCCATCACCGCTTCGATGGTCGTTTTACCACACAGACCGCAGCTCGACGAGGTAAATGTATTCCGTTCGAGCCGGGACCAGTCTACAGCTACCCCTGGTCGGAGTTCGATCCGTATTACATTACCTTCCTTGTCGGCATCCTGAACACAATGACGGCACGATAGCACATCGCCCGGGCTTTGAATTATTCCTTCAGAAAACAGAAAACCGGCTGCCAGTTCTTCGTCATGACCCGGCGTTCGCATCGTAACCGACACCGACCGCTGCTGACGGTCGTTGGCGGGTCCGAAGCCCAGCCGGATTTCGAGCGGCTCTTCAACCGCCAGCAGATCCGGGACTTCGGACCAGCTGTCGTCAGTAACTTTATGAACGGTAGTGGGGGCAACTAAGGGCATCGCTGTATCTGGATTGATACACCAATAACGCCAATTCTCCAAAATAGTTGATGACTGGCATCGCTGCGATTATACTGATTAGAAGCCGAGAGACGCGGCTGCTTTAATAGCGAACCGATTCACTGGCAAGCCATTGGGACCGGGGTCCAGGTAAGTTAACCGATGGATAGCCTGCAGCCGGAGTATCTTAAAGATGTTTTCGATGCCATACCCAACTTCCAGATAAGGTGTACTGCTATCCAGCGTACCAAACCGAATGGGCTTTTGCCCATTGGGAAGAGGTTTGCTGGTTTCGATGGCCTGATTGGCTTTACTCATACTTCCCCAGAGCGCATCGACATTGGCTACGAGCCGCCAGTTGAGTTTCCGGATGGCCGGAATCCGGTTGAACAGCAGGCCTTCGAACCGGTGCTGCATATGAATGGCCACAAACCGATCGCTCACAAATTCATAGAACTGCATTCGGTTGAAGGTGTTGGTGGTAAGCAGCGGAGTCGGATTGCCGATGTGCGGAAATAATAACGGTACCGGTATGGTTGATGGTGTATAACCAGCGGTAAGCAGATAAGATAAACGGCCCAGCGGCCCCAGCCGTAGCGACTGCTGCGCCCGCAGCGTCAGCCGGTCGTAGCTGTAACCGCCCCCCATTGAGCGGGCCCCGTGGGTATACCGAATGGTTAGGACCGGAGCTCGTTTCGTGCCGAGCGTAATGCGCTCGTTGCCATCCATGATATACTTCTCCTTGCGCGCCAGCCGGGCCTCTACCGACCAGTATGTATCGATAATATCGGACCGCAGGGGCGACAGGTCTCCCAGCTCAGGCTGTAGTCTATACTGAAATGGAAAAGTCGGGTCGAACGTACGGCTTCCAAGTGTAGCCGTCAGCAGGATACCCCGAACGGGTTCGGTTCTGAAAAAGGCTTCCTGAACGCGTGTTCGATACGCTCCTCTGTATTTGCCAAAGCGACTCAGCGCATAAAACATACGATTGCCCCCGACCAGCTCCGGGGTAATCCCCAGCCGTTCCAGATCGTATGACATCCGAACGCCAACCAGCGTCCATCGCTGGCGGGAGAAGAGGTAATCCGCTTCAGCACCGTATTTAAACTGGTTGTCATATGTACCATAAGCCAAGTAACCACGCAGTATGACATGCCGGCTAAAGTCATCGTTAGTCCGAAAACCCAGCCGTATCCGGAGACCCTCCAGACTGTTGGCAGCCAGCATGTATGGGTACGGACCCAGATCAAAACCACCCAGTTTGTAGAAACCCGTTATGGCAATCTGGCCAACGGCTTCGGCTTTTTTGACGGCTGGAATAGCACGCAGCTGTTCGATCATGCGCTCGGCTTTCCGGTCTGAACGGCCCAGCGAGTCGGGGCCAGCCAGATCACGCTGGGCCGATGCCCAGAACGCATCATTGGGCGTAGTTACCGTATCCACTGGCTCTACAGGCTGCTCATAGAAAGAAACCGGTCGAATCTTATTAATAATCAGATGGCTGCTGCGCATCGTTAGCTCGGCGCGCATACCCAGCGAGTTTTTACCGATACCGGTTAGGTCGGCGGTTAGTTTCAGACTGACCGGGAGCCAGCCGCTGGGTTGGCCGGAACCAGCCAGCGAATCGGTAACGGGCTCGAGTTCCTGCTCGATAGTCAGTTTGCGAACATAGTTCAGGTTGGCCCGGTCGCCAATACGGGCTTCAATCTGGCAGAGAGCAAACGTACTAGTATCAATCCAGACTTTGCCGATAAAGGCCAGGTCTTCAGGGCGCTTCGGATCGAACTGGATCTCGTAACAGATCCGATCACCTAACTGAGTAGTATCGGCCAGAAAAAAATGGTACCAGTTTTTCCAGTTGTCGCCCGTTGGCGAGGCAAAGTCCTTACCCAGTATGGGAATGTAGTTGTCGTAGAAATTCTGACTAACCAGGTTTGTACCGCCCAGTAGCTGCGAACTCAGACCAGCATCATCGACAGCCACGCCCCGAATACGGGTTTTACGAATATCTTCCCGACGAACTTTTGGATTAGAACGCACATAGTAGCGAGAAACCGACTCAGACAGCAACAACGGCAGCAACCGATTTCCTTCATCGTCAAACATGGAGTCGGCCTGGCTCATTCCTTCTTTGACCCGCTTCATCAGCGGATTCTGGCTCATACGGGCCGATACATGACTCAGCGCAACGCTGGTTTTCGTATAGGTATCACCTTCATAAGCGGCCAGTCGATTGCGGTCATTGACGGTTCGGTTCTTACGCAGTTGACGGAGTACACGAAAAGCCGGATTTTCGCCCGCCCGTACAACCACCTCCTGCAGGGCATTCCCGGCGGGGGTCAATTTGAAATCAAGGGCCTGGGTTGGTCGCTCTTTATCGACAAATTGCCGAAGCATGGCATAGCCCAGCGAGCTGACAGCTATCGAATCGGTCAATACCTTGACCGTGAGTGTAAAACGCCCGTTATCGTCGGTCAGGGTGCCAGCCCGACTGCCTACCAGTACAACACTGGCAAAGGGAACGGGCTCGCCGGTTCGTGCATCGGTAACCATACCCGTTACCGTAAAGGTTGTCTGGGCATGAACAGGTAAAAGTGATGTGAATAGTAGGAATGCAATGAGTACAGGTTTCACCAGGGGTACAAGTCGTAGTTAACGGTCTGCTAAGTTACAAGTCCGTACCCTGCTCCCACAACACTTTGAGTTAAAGGAGCATTAATATGCGTTCAAGTGTATTTATGCAAGCATGAATTGCTTACCGTCCTGTACGCATTAACCGACCAGCCAGATTCGGTCGGCGTCGGCGCCCTGCTCGGTCCATTCGACCAGTACCCGCTGTGATTCAAGGGTATTGACGCGTTTGCCGGTATAATCTGGCCGGATCGGCAGGTCACGGTTGTAACGCCGGTCAATGAGCACCAGCAGTTCGACCTGGCGGGGGCGGCCAAACGCGGTCATGGCGTCCATAGCGGCCCGGACCATACGCCCGGTAGCCAGCACATCGTCAATCAGCACAACACGCTTATCTTCGATAATAAAGGGAACATTCGTGGTATTGGGCCGCAGGGGCGTGTCGCGCCGACGGAAGTCATCGCGGTAGAACGTAGCGTCCAGATAACCAAGCGGCACTGAATAACCCAACGTCCGGTTCAGCTCACGACCCACCCGATCGGCGAAATAAATGCCGCGCGGCTGCATACCCAGTATAACAGTATTGGCAAAATCCTGGTGGTTTTCAATCAATTGCTGCGCCAGGCGACTAATCACAATTTCGAGTAGCGGGCTGGACAGAATCAGGCGTTGTTGGTTCATGGGGTAAAAATAGTTGGAAGTCGTTAGTTTTTCCATTGGTAATTTTGCGTCCGCTGTATGCGTGGCATTCGTTACCTGTTTTACAAATGGCTAAGTTTCTTCTGGTAGGTCTGGGCAACATCGGACCTGAATACGCACTAACCCGCCATAATGCGGGCTTTATGGTTCTTGACCGGCTGGCGGCCCAGTATGGGTTTGATTTCAGCATGACTCGCCTGGCCTACACGGCTAAATGGCAGCACAAAGGCAAGCAGCTCTTCTTTATCAAACCAACGACATACATGAACCTGAGTGGGCGGGCGGTACTGTATTATCTCAAGCAGGAGAATATCCCTGTCGAAAATATGCTCGTGATCACCGACGACAAGGATTTGCCCTTTGGCAAGCTCCGGCTCAAACCGAAGGGATCGCCGGGTGGTCATAATGGATTACGCAATATCGATGAGGTACTTAACACCCAGGAATACGCCAGATTACGGGTAGGGATCGGAAATAATTTCTCGAAAGGCCGTCAGGTCGACTTCGTTTTGGGGCAGTTTCCGGAAGACGAATTGGTCCAATTACCCGACTATCTGGACCGCGCGGGTGATGCCGTACTTAGTTTTTGTACTATGGGGATACAGTACGCGATGAACAATTACAATCAGTAATATAACTTTTTAAAGTATTTTAAAATAATCACAAACAATATGTTCAGCATGTAACTACCTATTTGACAAAAATATTATTCTGGTAAATCGAAAATTAAGCCGAATAATTTCAGATTTAACCTAGAACACAACATTAAAAACCAAATATTATTCCGAAAAGACCCAATATTCGGTTTGTATTTTAAAAACTTCTATAGACATTTGTGTGTTCTTTAACTGAAACAAAAATAGAACAATACTATGAAATCGCGTGTTATCTTTGCATCGTTGATTCTTGGATTAGGGTTGACGATTTCTCAGGCAGACGCGGCTACCACCACCAACACTGATGATAGCCCGGCAGCCAACAAGCCGGCAAGTGCCATGCTTGTCAATGGTTCGCAAACGCAGTTCGCTGCCTATGTCGGACAAAACTTTGCCAAGTTTGCGCAGACTACCAACTGGGTAAACTTTATGAGTACCATCTCGTTGTATAATCAAAACCCAGCCGCTGTGCTTAAGCTCAGCCCCGCCAGGCGTCTTGAATTCAACCAGGCCGTTGCTCAGTTAAATAATCAACTGGCGAAAGGTAAAAATACCGAAGCCAGCCGCTGGATTACTCAGGCCAATCATACGGCCCGGATGATCAACTACCTCTGGGATGTTGAACGTTCAAACAGCGAAGGCTCTGACATTCAGTAATTTTAAATAAATACTGAAATAGTCGAGTTCTTGGAACAGAAAAGGGTAAAAGTTAGTTTTTCATGTAGAAAAGGTTAAGGGTTTAGGAATAGTCAGTATAAGGTTCTCCGCTCAGATCGGGGAACCTTATCTTTTTTATAAGCATTTGTACACCGTTTATGACCCCACCAGGGCTACTAATAAAGCCGTCTCTAAGTCGGTTTTGCCCGTTGGCTGTATCTTACCAGCCGGGTCCTGGCGGCTCTTTATTCGATTATTGCAGTCAACAAAAAAGCCATTCCTCAAGACGGGAATGGCTTTCGCGTTTTCTTAACCTAAACTAAGTCCATTTGAATGCGTTGTTGCCGGTTAGTTGTTACCGCCAACCCGTCCCTGTTCAGCTGAGGTAGCCGAGGAGCGCTGACGGGCGGCCTTTACGTTCTGGTTACCGAACCGGTATGTGAAGTTGAGCATGATCCGGCGGCTCTCCCAGCGCGATCCGACGTAGAAATTGATATCCTGTACGACCGCCCGGCCCCGGAACTGGTTCAGCCAGAACGGATCGTTGATGTTTAGTTTCAGACTGCCTTTACCGTCCAGTACCTTCTTCTGAACGCCCACCGTAAAGCCGCCCATCGGCTGGGCCTGGTAGAAACCGTACTGAGAAGCCGAATTGTACCAGCCCGAAAGCTCAGCAGACAGGGTTTTGCTCAGCGTGAAGTTGTTGGAGGTGTAGAGGTTGTAGGCCAGCAGCTTTACTTCGTAGGGTACTCCCGAATAGAACGTCTGGTAATGCTGGTAATAACCGCTCACATTATTCTGCATCCGCCACCATTTGGCTACCATGACCGGAAAGCTCACGTTCAGGTTGATGTTGTCCATGTAGCCCAGGTTTTCGGGCGTTACGTAGGTGATATTCCGCTCCGGAATCTGACGCGGGGTTTCGCGGTTGATAAAATCGGTGGTCCGGCTAAAGCCCAGTGTCGTGGTGAAGGCATCCTTGTATACGTGAGTCAGCTCAATGGAGTTGGTGTATTGCGGCCGCAGGAACGGATTTCCCTGCTGGTAGGTGTATGGGTCGAGGTAATACACGAAGGGGTTCAGATTCTGGTAGTCGGGCCGATCGATCCGGCGGCTAAACGACAGGTTCAGGACATTAGTCGAATCCAGGGGCTGCGATAGAAACAAGGTAGGAAACACATTCAGGTAACTGCGCTCTACTCGTTGGCTCAACGTAATGGAGTTACCTACCGAGCGGGTGTGTTCGGCCCGCAGGCCCGCCTGTACTTTCAGCTTCTTACCCAGTTTACCGGCAAAGTTCACGTAGGCAGCATTGATGTTCTCGTCATACTTGAAGTGGTTCGACCGGCTGGCGTCGAAGAGCCACTGCCGCGACTCCTGTTGCAGCGTATCGAAGATGGTGTTGTTGTCGGCGTTGACAAAACTGCTTTTCAGACCGGCTTCCAGTTTTGCCCCGTTTTTGAGCGGGTGTACATAATCGGTCTTGAACGCCATGATGTTGATCGTTGAAGGCATCGTATTTCGTACATCCTGCCGCGGCTGGGTCACTACGTTCTCGTTATTCAGATAGGTAGTGCTCAGGTTAGACAGGTTGGTGCCCGTATACCGAACGTAGTCGGCATCAGCTGTCCATTCGCGGCCTTTTCCGTCGAAATCGTATTTGTAATTCAGGTTACCGGTCCAGTTTGTGAGCGGGTTTTTGAAGTACGTCTGCGTAGTGGGCCGACTTACGACCTGGCGATTTTCATCCAGGATCAGGGTGTTATTCAACCCATCAGACTCCCAGTTGTTCGAGAAGCCGTTGACCAGCACGCCCACCGTACTTTTCTGACTGATGAAATAATCGAGTCCTGCCTTGTAAGAGTGCCCCACAAAGTGGTTAGGGCGGTACGACTTCTGTTCGAAATAGGTCTTGGTGCCGTTAAACGGAATGACCCGGTTAATTTCGTTGCTCTGGGCACTCTCCCGGTTCACGTAGCTGTAGTTACCGAAGAGGTTTACCTTACTGTCGCGGTGGTTCAGGTTCAGCGAGGTGTTGAACTTGGGCAGATCGTCGCGGCCGCCACTCAGATTGTTGAACCAGCCGTAGCCGGTACCGAGCGTAAACGTACCGTTGGTGCCGAAGTTCTTGTTCTTTTTCATCTTGATATTGATGATCCCCGAGTTACCGGCCGCGTCGTACTTGGAACCAGGATTGGTGATGATCTCGATGGTGGCAATATTGTCGGAAGTCGTGTTCTTGAGCAGGTTAGATACTTCCTGCTGGGAGAGGTACGTCTGCTTACCGTCTATGTACACGATAACTCCGGACTTACCCTTCAGCTGAATCTGGTCATTCTGGCGGTCAATGGTTACGCCGGGGGCTTTTTCCAGCACTTCCAGGGCAGTATTCCCGCTGGCAACAATGCTGTTTTCGACGTTGACCACGGTGCGGTCAACCTGCTGCTCGATAAAGGGTTTTTTGGCTACCACGTTTACTTCCGACAGGTTCTTCGACTCATCGGGCATGGCCAGTGCTGGTAACTCGATGGCCGGATGAGCCTCATCGACTACGAACGGAGCACTATACGTTTTGCGGTAACCGATCTGCTGAGCCACCACCATATAGCGCCCGGCCCCTACGTTCTCGAAAGCAAATTTGCCCGCAGCATCGCTGATCGACCCTTTAGCCATAGTCGAATCAGTGGCTTTCAGTAACATCATCGTTGTGAACTCCAGTGGTTTGCCGGCTGAAGTGGCCACTAATCCGCTAACCGTACCTCGGGTGAGTACCTGACCAAATGTAGCCGTCAGGGAGGTCATGAGCAGTGTTAAGAAGAGAAAGGTCCGTTTCATAATGTATTGCTTTTTTCGAAGGTCGGGTGTGTTAGTGCCGCCGTAGTACAATGTAAAGGTAGGTAGTGGGCATCACAAAGTACCTGTTCTTACACAAGCGGTCTGATCGGATGGATAAGCGGATTTGACGGGGAGATAAGCGTACTGGAGAGGATTTTCTAAAAGATGGGCTTCAGACTAACTATGTTGCATCTGCCCTGAAAAAAATTCTGGCCCGGCCGGTACGCCCTAAACCGGACCAGAATATACCAGCTGATTATAGCTTGAAACCAACCGCCCATACACTGGCATCGGGTCCAAGTCCTGGCTCAAAGGGGCTTTTGGGCTCGTAGCGGAAGAAGAGTTTAGCCTCGTGGCGGAAACCCAGCTCGGTAGTCAATCCCCAGCGCACCTGGTTGAGGTTGTAAGAACCGTGCGTCCTGACGGCCCGGGCACCCTCTGCCTTAACTTTGGTGTAACTGTCGACTCGCAGACCGGCGTAAGCTCCCAGGCCCAGGGTCAGCCCCGACCGGAACGACAGGTTCAGGATCACGGGCAGGTTCAGCTGGGTGGTGACCAGCTTAGACCGGCGCAGGTCTACGTTGGCTGATTCTACGATAAGCTGGTTGTTCTGCTCTACGAGGGTGTTGTTGCCTTCGAACATAAAATTGTTCCAGGCTATTTCGGGTCCGGTTACGAGCCGCAGCTTGGTAGCCCCCTTTGCTATGAGCGGAATCCGCTTCTGCCAGCCCAGCGCTACAAAACGCGAACCGATTGGCCGGAATTCGTACCCACGGGGCAGTGTGCCGCTGAAGTTGTTCAGGCCAATGTAGATGCTGAAATCACTGGCAATCCGCTCGGCCCGTCTGGTTGAATACGACCGCGTGGTATGCGTTGCCGAGTCTTTCTCAATAGTGATTGTCGTTTGGGCAAACGATGCGGCCGAAGTCAGAGTCAGGGCCGTGGTGAGGAGGTGATATATAGCTTTCATGACAGTTGTCAGATTGATCGTGGTTGAAAAGTTGACGGTGTGTCGATCAGCGCTAATCGTTTCCCGGTGTTGTTTGATCAGAAGATGTATAAAGCCCGCTGACAGGTTGCATGGGCTTTGCGTTTTTTTCTGTTTTTTTTCAAACACCCTTTTTCTGGTACCATACATCTCTAAAAATCAATGATTTATATAGACACTCTCCCAACCTCACTATACAAAAAAGCCCTTCATCGGCGCCGGGCAGTAGCCAGGGCGATGAAGGGCCATCCTTTCGGACAAGTTCAGTTCACCTCCGCATGAGGGCGGTACGGCGGGAATCTAGTCTCAGAAAAATGAACAGCAGGATCGAGAACGACCAGAGCGACGATCCACCATAGCTGAAGAACGGCAGCGGAATTCCGATAACGGGCATGAGTCCGATGGTCATACCGATATTGACCATGACGTGGAAGAAGATTATACCTGCCACGCAGTAGCCGTAGACCCGGGCAAATTTACTGCGTTGCTTCTCGGCCAGGATAACGATTCGGGACAGTAGTCCGATGAAGAGCGCAATGACAATCATGCTGCCGATAAAACCGTGCTCCTCCCCTATGGTGCAGAAGATAAAGTCGGTGCTCTGTTCCGGTACGAAATCGAATTTTGTCTGGGTTCCTTCCAGAAAGCCTTTCCCCTGAAGCCGCCCGGATCCGATCGCTATTTTTGCCTGGGTCACGTTCCAGCCTACCCCCAGCGGGTCGATTGTTGGGTCGACAAGTACCTTGATGCGGTTTCGCTGGTGCTTCTGCAGCACATTGTTGACAAAGAAATCGACACCGGTAACGAGCGCCATCATGGCTGCGCCGATCATGGCCATGGACAATAGGTTCCGGGTCGTGCGGTTGTAGCGGGGCATCAGGAGTACAATGATCCCGTACAGCACCACAATGCCGGCAAAAATGTACAGCTTCGGAAAAACCAGCGCCAGCACGAATAGAGCCGCTACGCTAATACCCAGGGCCGGTATCCAGCCCGGGAGCCCCTCGCGGTAGAGCATGATAACGAACGAAGCAAAAACCAGCGTTGAGCCGGTTTCGTTGGAGGCCAGAATCAGAATACAGGGCAGCACGATAATGCCGCCGATGCGAAGCAGCTCTTTGGTTCGGCCAAGGTTCATGCCCGGCACATCGAGATACTTGGCCAGCGCCAGCGCCGTAGCCACTTTGGCAAACTCGGCGGGTTGTATAGAAAACGCGCCAAACTTAAACCACGACCGCGACCCGTTTATGTTCGACCCGGCAACCAGTACCAGCAGCAGCATCAGAATCATAAACGCGTAAAACACGTACGCAAACGAGTCGAAGAATTTATGGTTGATGACCAGAATACAAATGATGAGCAGCACGGTAGTACCAATCCACATCATTTGCTTACCCGCATTGGTGGTCATATCGAACAGGCTCGTATGGTCTTCGGGACTGTATACGGCGGCATACACATTGAGCCAGCCCATGGTTACACAGCCCAGGTACAGCACCAGCGTCAGCCAGTCGATGTGTTGCGCAAAAGGATCGTTCGTACGAGACAAAGACACTAGTATATTGAGTTTACGGGATTAATGTCCACTGGCGGCAGCTACGGCAACCGGTTTGGGACTGGTAGCCGTCATGAGCGGCTTGGCTTCGGGGGTTTTCCGGACCGTATCCTTCCTGGGAGCGGCTGGTTTTTTCGGAACGGGCATCCGGCTCACCGGGGGCAGGTAGTTGGCGGCTTTCACCTGCTCATCCAGCTTTTTGGCTTCCGTTTTCCGTTTCAGATAGCGCTCGGCTACCAGAGCCGCTACAGAAGCGGCCGCCTTGCCTCCCCAGCCTGCGTTTTCGACGAAAACGGCTACGGCTATTTTGGGGTTGTTCATCGGCGCGAACCCGATAAAGATGGAGTGGTCAAACTTATGCCCGTACTTGTTATTCTGCGACGTACCGGTTTTACCGCACAAATCAATACCCTCGATATTAGCGAGTGGGGTTACGGTACCGTGGGATACGGCAGCACGCATGCCGTCGATAACGGGCAGAAAATGCTTGTAGTCGATGCCGGTCTCGTGGCGCTCGAAATATTCGGCCGGCACGCCAACGCCGGGCTTGTTTAATCCTTTGATGTAATGCGGGGTGATGTACCAGCCGCGATTGGCGATTGTGGCCGCCAGATTGACCAGCTTCAACGGGCTGATCAGCAACTCACCCTCGCCGATACTGAGCGAGTACACGTTGGAGAATTTCCAGCGCAGCGCCCCCCGGTAGGCTTTATCATAGTATTCGGGCGTGGGCAAGTTACCCTTCAGCTCGCTGGGCAGGTCGATGCCGAGCCGCGCACCGATACCGAACTTTTCGGCCATGCTGTGCCATTCCTTCAGACCAATTGCCGAGGCCTTAAAGGTATTATGCTCGCCGTTGAAATACAGGAACTTGCGAAAAACGTGGTAGAAATACGGATTACAGGAGTTCTGCACCGCCCCCCGCAGGTTATTGCCTCCGCGGCAGTGACAACGCATTGGCGAACCGCTGTGGCCGTATACGGTATTGGGGTAGAGCGACCCCTGCTGCTGAGCAATCAGCGCCTGGATCAGCTTAAACGTGGAGCCGGGCCGGTAGCTGGCCATAACGGGCCGGTTAATGAGCGGTTTGTAGGGGTTTTTAATCAGCGCCCGGTAATTCTTGGAAAAGAAACGGCTCGACAGCAGGTTCGGGTCGTAGGTCGGCGCCGATACTGACACCAGAATTTCGCCGGTAGCGGGTTCAACCGCCAGCACGGCCCCCACTTTGTTCTGCATCAGGCTGTCGGCGTATTTCTGCACCTCAACGTCGATCCCGGTAATCAGGTTTTGGCCCGCAATAGCCAGCGTATCGAAGGCCCCGTTCTTCCAGGAGCCTTTATTTACACCCCGCACGTTCTGCATCATAAACTTAACCCCCCGTTTACCGCGCAGTTGTTCTTCATACTGCTCTTCCAGGCCGTTATGCCCCACATAATCGCCCTGTCGGTAATAAAGGATATCCTGTTCTTCAAGCTGTTTTTTGCTGATTTCACTCACGTAGCCCAGCGCATTGGCCATCGTGTGGGCCGGGTACGTACGCATGGAACTTATCACCGGCTCAAAGCCCCGGTAGTCGACGAGTGCATCCTGTATGCGGGCAAAATCTTCTTTGGACAGCTGCCGCATGAACAGCGATGGCTTCACGGGCGAGTAATTTTTAGCCAGCCCCATAATGCTGTCGAACTCGGATGTAGTGATGTTCATCATCCGGCAGAAAGCAACCGTATCGGGAATCCTGACCTGTTTGGGCGTTACGTACAGGTCATAGACGGGGGTGTTGTAAACAATGAGCTGATTATTGCGATCATAAATCTGCCCCCGATACGGAATCTCGACCACCCGCTTGATCGAGTTTTTCGATGCGCCCAGCGAGTATGTATCATCCAGTACCTGTAGGTAAAAAAGGCGGGCCAGATACGTTAGCCCAACCAGACAGAACACCCCGATAATGACCCACTTCCGGTTCTCCAACATGACAATTACTACCTAAACCAAGTTACGATTCTATAACGCAAACCAAAGATAAGCAAAGCTTATGAGGTATTATGAATGATAAACGTCAGGTAGTTGGGCAGACTTGTATGCCCCATTTATCTTTCCTACTTCATCCTGCTTTTTTACCATCCACGCGCCGATGTTTTTACCCGGCAGAGGTACATGTCAGCCGTTATATAAAGCGTACGTCCATCATCGCCCCAGGCACAGTTGGCAGTAGCAACGCCGGTTTTAATATATCCCAGCAACTCGCCCGACGCCGACAGCACCAGCACCCCACCCGGACCACTGGTCCAAATGTTACCATCCCGGTCGAGCTTCAGCCCGTCGAATCCACCGCGCAGGTCCTGCTTCTTCAGCCCATCGGCGCCGAAAATTGCCTTTCCTTTTCCGACCGATCCGTCTGTCTGGAGCGGATAAGCCATTATTACCGGATTATTGGGATCCGACTGGGCTACATACAACGTTTTTTCGTCGGGCGATAACGCAACCCCATTGGGCCGGGTCAGATCGCCTACTACGAGACTTACCGCCCCGTCGGGTCCGATACGATATACGCCGAACCCATCGGTTTCCCGGCTGGTATCGTTTTCGCGTTTGGGCATACCGTATGGCGGATCGGTGAAATAGTAGCTCCCGTTCGAGTGAGCGACCACATCGTTCGGACTGTTCAGTCGTTTACCCTGATACCGGTCGGCGAGTGTTACTTTACCTCCGCTGCCATCCAGCGGCATGGCCGATACGCGCCGGTCGCCGTGTTCACAGAAGATGAGTCGGCCTTTCGGGTCAATGGTCAATCCGTTAGAGCCGGGTTCCTCGCTGTAGTTTCCCAGCCCCGTATAGCCCGAAGGCTTCAGAAACGTACTCAGCCCATCTTTTTCGGTCCAGCGGAATACGGTGTTCTGCGGCACATCTGAAAAGAGAAGAAACGACTCTGCCGGAGCTGTTCGTTTTACCCATACCGGCCCCTCAGACCAAACAAACCCACTGGCTATGACGTCTATTTTCGCGTCTTTGGGCAGGAGTTTGTCCAGCCGCGTATCCAGTCTGATTATCTGCCCAATGGTTGGGTAGGCGGGCTGAGCCAGTACCGGCGCAGGGGCTGTCAGCACCAGCAACGCCATCAGTAATCGGTTTGTGTTCATCAGATAAAAGGGTTTGGTCTGCCTTACTCGATTCGAATGGTTTGCCGACCCAGGCCGGGCATGCCTGTAGCCGTAGCTCCCTCGACCCGTAGGCGCAGTTTTGTTTTTGCATCTGATGCAAAGAAAGAAACAACGGCTTTTCCGTCAGCCCCTGTCTGAATCTGAGGATTCCAGTACAGCGTAGTGCGGTAATCAGGGCGGATGTGCTCTGGCTTTTTGACGTCGTACCGGGGGGCGTAAAACTCCCGTACCGGTGCGTAGCCCGGAAGTTTGGCAACCAGCGTGCCGGGAGCCGCTTCCTTGGCCAAGTCATAGTCAGGCGAACCGCGTTTGGTCAGCACCGATATAACCCCACCCGCAGCCCGCGAGCCGTAAATAGCCGCCGATCCTCCTTTCAGAATATCGACCTGATCGACGTCGTTTACCGATATGCTCATAACCCCCTGCAGGTCCATGGGCGTACCATCTACTACGAACAGAGGTTCTATGGCCCCGCCAAAATTGGCAGCCCCCCGAATCTGAACCTTGGCGCTGAAACCCGAACCGGTCACCTGAACGCCCGCTACCCGCCCCTGAATCACGTCCAGAATCGTTATCCGGCCCGCGGTATTGTTCTGGTCGAACTTTACCGTCGCATCGGCCGCACCGTATATTTTCCGGCTATCGGGTGGCTGATTCTTTTTGGCTTTTACGGTTACCGCCTGGAGCAGCACCTCCCGGTTATTACGAATCTGGCGCTCAATCTCCATGTACTCATTGGTGCGTCGGATAAATTCATCATACGCGTCGCGATCGAACTCAACCGGGTTGAGCGGAGGACGCACGATCGTAACGGGGGGTGTCAGCAGCTGGTCGAGCGTAATAACCAGATCCCGGTTCGTTTTTCCTTTCGTTCCCTGAATGAGCACGGTTGTCGTATCCGTGAAGTCCAGATCATAGGCTGCATAGTTGCCCCGCTCGTCGGTTTCGCCCGTCATCATCTCTCTAGAACTGTCGCGTTTGGCAACGATGAAGGTCAGGCGTACTTTACCACCTATATCTTTTTGGTTCGGTCGAACAACGCGCCCCGTCAGGGCCAGTCCGCGCTCTACCGGAAACGTAACGGGTGGAATGGTACCCGACAGCACATCAGCCCACACAAAGCGTCGCCACCCCTGCGTCATCATGAGCAGATCGAGTTTGAGAGCCCGGTCGGCATGCGCAGGATTGAAGTAGTAATCTGGCTGCTCTATAGTTCCTGTCAGATCTGACTCGAGCAGTAAATGGGACGTAATAGACGCGCGGTTGGAGTCAGTTTCCGGCGAAAGCCGATCGTCTACAACCGCCAGCGACAGGTTGGCGGGAGCCGGACTGCCGTCGGCATCGGTGGTGGTCAGGGTCAGGTTGATCTGGTCGCGGGTACGGTAAGCCGACTTCCCAGCCTTCACCTGAACGTTTATTCGTTCATTTTTATCGATGAAGATCAGCCGCTCGCAGACGGGTTTGTTGGTCTCATCGAAGAGCGTCAGCTGGGCGATACCTTCGGGGAACTGCGCTTTGGTCAACTGAGCCACCGACGATTTCTTGGCCAGCGACACTTTAGCCACGTGAATAATCTGACCACGAGTCTGAGCCACCAGCGTCATGGCCGCTGCCGGATCTGTACTGGTCTTGTTATGCCGGAAGTAGACCCGGACATTGTCTTTGCTGGATAAATTATCGACCTGCATCAATGCCCCCTGCGGCTGTACGGCTGGTAAAGGGTAGCTGGCAAATGTTCCTTCCGGCTGCCGCACAAAGGCTGTATACTGCTGTCCGGCCTCGGGTTTGATGGACAGATAGCCCATCCCCAGGTGGGTACTGGCGAAACCAACTACGGTATCTTTCCGGCTGTCGAGTACGAATCCCTGGATAGCCTGACTACGGCCCGATACACTGGTAGCCCGGAAAGCTACCCGGCTATCCAGCCCTTCAATGAGTTGCCCGCCTTCGGGCATAAACTGTACATCGAGCCGGGGGGTGGCTGCGTTCGCTGCCGTGGGCGTTCCCGTTGTCCCGCCGGTGCGCAGGACAGCCAGCGTTTTAGTAAAAAAGTACGCATCGGGGTAGTTGCGCATGAAATTGGTATAGGCCCGAAGCTGGTAACTACCGGCTGGTAACGAGTCGGGCAAGGCCAGCTGCCCGGGGGCGTAACTGGCTACCGCCCGAAACTGAGCCCGCAGGCGTACCTGTTTCGCGGCCACATCGACCAGGTCAACATACAGGACCTTGCTTATCGTATCGGCTGTATGGGTGTTCCCGCCAAACAAATACCCTTTGATCCAGATTGTTTCACCAGCCAGATAGGCCTCCCGGTCGGTGTGCAGATACACTTTTTCTACGGGTCTTTCAATGCTGTACCGTTCAAACTGGTCAATCAAACGCTTGACGAAGTCATCGTCGATGTACCGAAATGCGGTCAGGCCTGTTATCGAAAGCAGGATAAATGCAAAAAAAGAACGGTGGTTTAGTAAACGCATAAAATAGATTTAAGATGGGTGGACCTTTGTTTGTTGATATCGCGACTAAATTAGCGAAAATACCCCTCTCTATATGATGACATCTTCCTCAAAAACGGCTTTACTGATTGGAGCAACGGGCCTGATTGGCGACCTGCTCACTCATCAGCTGGTTAACTCCCCAGACTATTCCAGCGTAAAAGTACTGATTCGCAAGTCGTTAACCTGGCAGCACCCCCGTTTGCAGGAAGTACAATTTGATTTTGACCACCCCAATGGGCTTCTCACCCAGGCCGACGATATCTTCTGCTGTTTAGGCACTACAATGAAAAAAGCCGGCTCGCGGGATGCCTTCCGGAAAGTCGATTACCAATACCCCCTGGACATTGCCCGGCTCGGCCTGGCAAACGGGGCCAAACAGTTCTCGATTGTGACGGCCATGGGGGCTGATACCAACTCATCTTTTTTCTACAATCGGGTGAAGGGCGAAGTAGAACGCGATCTGACCGCGCTGGGATACCCTACCCTGCTGATTTTCCGCCCGTCGCTCCTGCTCGGCAACCGGACTGAAAACCGGTTCGGCGAACGGTTGGCCGAGGGGGCCATGCGCCTGTTTGCTCCCCTGATTCCGGCCAGATACCGGGGTGTCGACGCGGCCAAAGTGGCCAATGCCATGCGGCAAACCGCCCAGCAGGGTCTAACAGGGAAACATATTTTTGAGTCCGATGCGCTGCAAGGCTATTAACCGCGGGCAGTGAACCCGCTTATTTATCAACGGGGAGGTAAACCAGAAACGTTGATCCCTGATTCAACTGGCTGGTTGCGGTAATCATACCACCATGATTTTCGGCGACCTTCTTGCAGATAGCCAGCCCCACACCTGATCCGGCAAACTGACTTTTGCTGTTTAACCGCTGAAATACCTGAAAAATACGATCCAGGTATTTCTCTTCGAACCCAATCCCATTGTCGACTACGCAGAGTTCGATGAACGGTCGACCTTCCGCGCTGTTTTTCAGATTGTCGGGCAGTTCGGCCGTGTTGACCCGGCGGCAGCGAATCTCTACGGCTGGCGAAATGTGCTGCCGGCGAAATTTAATGGCGTTGGTGATCAGGTTCTGAAACAGCTGATAAAGCTGTAACCGATGCCCCGAAATAACCGGCAGGCTATCGATCCTGATAGTAGCCTGTGCTTCATGGATGGCTGTGCTGAGGTCTTCGGTTAACTCGGCCAGGAGTTCGTTCAGCGAGACGGGCAAAAACGATTCCTGCTGGGTAGATAATCGGGAAAAGGTCAATAGGTCCCGAATCAGCATCGACATACGTTCGGCCGACGACTGCATTCGGTCGATATAGCCCATTGCCGTTCCATCCAGCTGGTTTACGGCATGCATTTGCAGCAGATTTCCGAAGGCCTGAATCTTGCGCAGTGGCTCCTGCAGGTCGTGACTGGCCACGTAGGCAAATTGCTGCAGATTGTCGTTGGAGCGGAGCAGGTCGCGGTTGGCGGCTTCGAGCTGAGCGCGGTTCTGCTGGCTTTCGGACACATCGAGGTAGGTAAACAACACGCCATCACCTTGTTTGACATACTGGGCATCATACCAGCCGTTGATACCATGAGCCCGATAATCAAGCAGCCGCCGGAGTGGCTCTCCGGTTTCGACTACCTGAACCAAATCGTCGAAGTGACCATTCGTTCGGTTGCTCGGGTAATTCTGCAACATCAACAACCCAGCCATCTCCTCTACCGAACGGCCCGTAACACGCGCGTTGGTTGGATTGGTCAGGGCATGTACGAAATCGACAATCTGCCCGGCTTCATCGCGTATAGCCTGGTACAGCACAATACCGGTCGGTGAATTATTGACTACGGCCTGGAGCAAATCGGCCTGCCGCTTTTTTTCCTCATCGGCTTCCCTGAGCCTGGTTACGTCGAGGAATGTGAGCAAAACGGCATCCCCCAGCTTGACCAGGTAATATTCAAACCAGCCCCGTATGCCGTATCGGTTGTACTCTTCGCTAAACTGCCGGGCCTCACCCGTGCGGTTTACGCTCTCCATGACCTGGAAAAGCGGAATCTGCTGCCAACCCGGAAACAAAGCCGAAATCAGCTGATTGGTCATACCCTCTACCGTATGCCCGGCCAGTTCGGCGTTGAAGCGGTTGGTAAGCCGGTACCGAAAATCGACGACCTGGCCCGACTGCTCCCCTAATCCGTAAATGGCTTCGGCCAGAATAATACCGACCGGCGCATTGTCAACAACGCTTTGCAACAGATCGAACTGTTGGTCGCTACGCAGCCCGATGCGTTTCAGATCGGTACTGTTCTGGAAGGTGAGTATGACTCCATCTTTAAACTTTCGACCCGAGATGGTATACCATCGGTTTTGATTGGGGTAGTACTGCTCCTTGATAAATGGTTCGTTTTGTTCGATGACGGCAACGTACTGCTGAAAGGAGCCTACCTGTTCAGTTTGGGGATATAAGGTACGCAGCGTTTTCCCCACAAGCTCATTGACCTGCATCCCGTTCATGTGGGCGCCGGTCTCGTTTATACGCACCAGCCGGAAATCGCTGATCCCGCCGTCCTGATCTCTGATGGCTTCGAACACCGAAATGCCCAGTAGCGACGTACTGAAAACCACGTCGATAAAGTCGTTCAGTTCAGTCTGCTCCTGTCGGGCCTGTACAGTGACCGAAATATCGGTATATGCGATCAGTACACCTCCGTTGAATTCGTCGGCCGTAATGGTATACCAACCCATATTCGGGTAACAGTCGGTGTGTCTGATGCAAACGTCATAGGACAGAGAAGCCCCTGATTCGGCAACCCGTAAAAGCTCACGAAATCGGTCGGTATCAATCCCTTTAGGCATCTGCTGACTCATGAGCTGCCCAATAGCTACCGATCTCGAACAGCCCAGCATGATCTCGGCCAGCCGGTTGGCCATCGACAGTTGCAGGTCAACAGGGGCGCTGGTTTGGTTGTCGTAAACGGGCTGATACAACAACATGCCGTTGCGCGAGGTATCCAGGATACGTTGCGCCATTGCCACTGCCGAGAGATCTGTTTGCATGAGGTCGTCTGGAGATGGTTATACAGCTGTGATGATGTATACACGTGTTGTCCGCCCCATTAAAGGTAGTGCATTTAAAAAATACGACACAACCCCGGTTCCTGCTTTTTCGGGCAAAAAGCCCCTGGCAACTGGTTGCCCGTAAGTTGCCAGGGGCCTTTCATTTAGTGTAGTTTCTTCACCTGCAGCAGCTTGATAAAATAGCCACCCACTACTGATCGGGCCTGAAAGCCTACTTTGGTACCGGTCGTCGTTTCGTGCCAGTCGTTCAGTGGCACCCGGTCGGGCGTCTCGTTGGCAAACCTGAGTACCGGCGCTATGAGTGCCTCAAAATCAGCGGGGCGGTCGGCCAGCGTTGCGGTCCAGATGATCCAGTCTGATTTCGTATAGGTTTTTCGGCTATCCAGCGGCAGGCCGAATGGTTGCTGTTTGGTCAGGTAATAAGCCAGTTCCCGACGGGCCACTTCGTCCGGAAAGACGTTTAGCTTAAGCAGCTTATCCCAGACCAGGTTGTACTTCTGGCTCCAGGTGCCGGGGTTTTCGAAGGTGAGGCTGTAGTGATCCCCATCATCGGCCAGTTTCATCCATTTGCGGGCCAGGTCACGCGCCATATCTATATACTCCTGCTCCCGCGCTTTATCGCCCAGCCGTCCGGCCAGGTAGCCGTAGCAGGCAATGCCCATGATGGCCTTAACCGACAGATTGGCGTTGCGGGCAATATGCCCGGCAAAGTCGTCGGTACAGAGCTGATTGGCCGGATCGAACCCATGCTGAATCAGGTAGTCGGTCCAGAGGGTTAGCGAGGCCCAGTGCTGACGGGCATAATTGGCATTTCCCTCTACGGCGGCAATGGCGGCCGTCAGAATAAGCATGTTGCCACACTCCTCAACGGGCATGTCTTCGCCGTAGGTCTGCCCGTTAGCCAGCGGATAGGTGCCGACGTCGTGGGCCGCGAAGGGTTTGTTCCACCGCCCACTTTCCGAATACTGGAAAATGGGCTCCATCATACCCTTGAGCAAATTGGGATTGTAGAGCAGAAACAAGGGCGCCGATGGATACGTCACATCAACGGTGCCGATAGAGCCGTTCGAGAAGTTTTCTTTCGAGAAGAAAAACAGCTCTCCTTTGGGTCCGGCTACCAGTTTATGGGCCGCAATAGCCTGCCGGTAAGCCAGCACACACAGGTCGGCGTAGGTAGCCCCACCCGCTTTCAGCGCATCGGCGTAGAGTTGTCTGTCGAACGCATCGCATTGCTTTTGCAGCGTTGTATAGTCGGTTTCGGCGTCCTGTAACGCCTGCTCCATACTGGTGAGTCCGTCCGTCGACTGGTGATAGCGACGCCACCAGGCGTTGAGCGGCTGCCCGAAATACTCAACGGACTTCACGTCGTCGTACCCCAGCAAGAGGTGCTGTTCAACGGGCTTTTCGCCGACCTGCCCCAGGGCCATACTGGTAGCCAGCACGGGCAGACTATCGCTGACCAGACGCGGCATTCGTTCGTGCAGGTCGGTTACGCGCCCCTCTCGCTCAAACTGATTCAGGGCGCTGGCCAGTGAACCAATCCGCCGGCTCGTGTTTGGCCCCACTACCGACGCGACGTAGAAATGGCCCCAGTCGATTCGAACATCGTCCCCTTTCCGGCCGAGCACCTTCTGCTCCACCGTACCGACCCGCATGTAATCGAGCGCGGCACTGCCCGGGCGGTTAACCCGGCCGCGCTGCCACGTTACCAGCTGATCGGGCGTGTTTACAGCTAACTCGGCTGACGCATCCGTGTAGAGTTGTACGTCATGTTTTTTGCCATCCGTTGCCCGCACGGTAAAGGTCAGGTACTGGACGGGCCGTGACAAAACATCCAGATTGGTCATCAGCAACGGCGACAGAAACGTTACCGTCAGCTCAACGCCAGCCGCGTTAAAGACAAATTCGGACCGGGTCGCCGTCATACGCCGGGCCGTTTGTTCGGCGGGTTTGTAGTGAAGCAGCCGCTGTTCTACCAGACCCAGATCGACAAAACCGGGGCCCGAAAAATTCTCACTATGAAACGCGATGATATTTCGTCCCTTGCGCAGGACCTCTGATGCGTTTCGATGGGTGGGGGTTAGTCGGTAATCCGGCGATACGCCACCTACTTTTGCGACGCGCTCGCCATTGATGAACAGCTCATAGTTATCGTTCTGAATAGCGTTGACCAGCAACGGACCATCCGGTACCTGATCGAGCACAACTTCGCGCCGAACGTACAGGTTCGGCGTTGTCCAACTAGTCTCGTCACCGGCGCGACTTCCGAAATGTCCCGTTCCTTTTGTCCACTGGCTATCGTCGAACGCCGGGCTCATCCAGTCGTCAGAAGCTGGTTTCTCGGTCAGATAGCGGGCCGCATAGGCACCCTGCCGGGCGGTGGGGACAATGGTTTCGCCTGCAAACGAGGGGTTACCCATAAATCGAAACGTTTGCCCATCTACCCGAATCAGTCCGTTCAGCTGGTTTGGCTGGCCCGTCCAGTGCCGGGTAGCGTCCTGATGTAGCTGAGGCCCAAATGACCAGACACTGGTGTAGGGATCAATGGTCAATAAGGGGATAGCGGGCGGGTTCAAACGGGTCTCACTGACCACGTCTGGCTGCGCAACTGCTGCAGATGCATTCATGATAAGAGCAAAGATTACGGTTATGTACGTGTAGGCAAAAGTAGAACAAGGATTATACCAATTGCATCTATAGATCATATATTTAAACTATTTTAATACGAAAACGAAAAAGGCTCCAGAATATGACGAATCTTCCTGTTGTGGCCGATACTTGTCAAACGAAGCGCTGAAACAGCGAACTTGGCCCTATCAAGCGCTTGGTTTCTATGCAAAAGGATAATCCTGTTCATTTTACCCCGCCAGCTGACGGTTCTATTCGTCGGGCCACGCTGGCCGACGCTTCTATCATTTTTCAGTTTATCTGCGATCTCGAAAACCAGACACTGGACAGCGCACTTTTCCTGGCGGTATTCGAGCGTAACCTGGCTAATCCGCAGATCCATTACCTGATTGCAGTACAGGCAGATGAGCCCGTTGGCTTCGTCAGCTGCCACATACAGTATCTTCTGCATCATACGGGCAAGGTGGGCGAAATTCAGGAACTCTACGTTCATCCCAACTGGCGAAAGCAACGCATAGGTCAGCAACTGCTCGACGCCGTTGCCCAGATCGGGACCGAAGAAGGACTCGTCAATCTGGAGGTGACTACCAATCAAAAACGGGTCGACACGCTTCGGTTCTACGAGCGGGAGTCGTTTCTTTGCACCCACTATAAACTGGTTAAATCTGTTTCTTTCTGATGCGTTTTCTTGTCTCAACGCTTTACTGCTGCCTGCTGGGTCTGATCACATATGCCCAGCCCGCGCGCCAATCAACCCTTGAAAAACGATTACAGACAGCGTTAACCGGTTTTCGGGGCGATGTGGGAGTTTACGTTCGTAACCTCCGAACGGGTCAGACCGTAGCCATCAATGCTGACACGCTTTTCCCAACCGCCAGCACCATTAAAATTCCGATCCAGTGCGGGTTATTCGACAAGATTCATCAGGGTGAACTTACCTACGGGCAGGTGTTGACCTATAAAGATTCGCTGCGTTACGGGGATGACATTGTAGGGTCGCTTAAAGACGGCGCTAAAATTCCGCTGAGCGAAGTCGTTATGCTCATGGAAACCGTCAGCGATAATACCGCCAGCTTATGGTGTCAGGCATTGGCCGGTGGTGGAGCCGCCATCAATGCCTGGCTGGACAAAAATGGATTTCCCCAAACCCGGGTCAACTCACGCACACCCGGTCGAAAAGGGTATTGGAGCCAGTATGGCTGGGGACAAACCACGCCCCGCGAGCTGGCTAATCTACTGGTATACATTCGGGAGGGAAAAGCCGTTAGCCCCGATGCCAGCGACGAGATGTATCGGAATCTGGGTCGTCAGTACTGGGACAATGATGGCCTGTCGCAACTGCCACCCGAGATAAAAACGGCTGCCAAAAATGGGGCTGTAGACCGGTCCCGTTCGGAGGTAGTACTGGTACATGCTCCCCACGGCAACTATGTATACTGCGTCATGACCAAAAATCAGAAAGACGAAAGCTGGGAGCGGTCCAACGAGGGGTTCACGCTATTGCGCAACGTGTCGGCTATTCTCTGGCAGCATTTCGAACCAAAATCGACCTGGAAGCCTGCTAAGAATTACGAAAAATGGTGGTGAGCCACTAACACAAAAGCCGCCCACAGACTCTGCGGGCGGCTTTTTTTATTGTATTGTGTATTTCTTAGTTCATAAACTTCAGGCGCATCTCGTTTAGTTGATTGCGAATCGAGCCATCGATCTGCTGATCACCCACCCGAAGAATATAGCCCCCAATCAGTTTAGAGTCTACTCGCTCGTCGAGTTCAATGATCTTACTGCCGGTTGTCTTCGTAACGATTGCCTTGAATTTAGCACGAAGTTCATCGGTCAGCGGTACCGTCGTGATGACAGTAGCGTGCTCGATTCCTTTCATACGGTCGTGCTGACTGATATACTCATCAGCAATAGCATCAACGATGGCTTCGCGATTCTTACGGGCAATGATGGCCAGAAACGACATGGTTACCGGGTTGAGCCGGGGACCAAACACCTGCTTAACGATCGAATTTTTCTTCTCAGCCCGAACAATCGGGTTTTTCAGAATCAGGTTGAGCTGACGATTTTTGATCAGCGTATCCCGGAAAAGCTTCATGTCTTCATAAAGCACGTCGGTAATTCCCTGTTCCTTGGCCAAATCTAACAACGACTTGGCATAACGCGCGGCTACACTAGCAACGGCCATAATCGGTTAGTTTAAGCGAGAGTTAGACACCAGATCGTTTACCAGCTTCTCCTGCGATGATTTATCGCTCAGTTCCTTGCGGAGTACTTTCTCGGCGATATCCAGCGAGAGCGTAACTACCTCTTTTTTCATCTGAGCTACCAGAGCCTGCCGCTCGTTCTGCATAGCTTCGCGCGCCTGTTCCAGAATCCGTTTGCCTTCTGCCTCGGCTTTCACGCGCGAGTCAGCGACCATCTTATCGGCCGTTTCTTTGGCTCCCCGCAGGATAGCTTCCCGCTCCGTACGGGCCTGGGCCAGTAACTTATCGTTATCGGCTTTCAGCGCCGTCATTTCCTGACGGGTTTTTTCGGCCAGGTCAAGGGCACTTTGAATGTTGTTTTCGCGCTCGTTCAGACTTTCCGTGATGGGTTTCCAGGCAAAGGCGCGAAGAATCAGAAACAGGCCGAGGAAAACGACCACCTGCCAGAACAGCAGACCAAGATCGGGAGTAAGCAGATCCATTTTATGGAGTTCGATTTATAAGTGTTGACTTCGAATGTTCTTGTCTACGACTTGTGATCAACGCCCAAACGGGGCGTTTACAAATCGGGGTCAATCTTTTGTTGAAAGACGTCCGCTGGCTGGCAAGCCCAAACCAGACGGACGTTTCTCGGATACGCGGTGGGTAATGACGCCAGTGCCTAATGCAACCAGCTTACCCGGATACATTTTCTGCCGGGATTAGGCGGTAGCCACCAGCAGACAGATAACAGCTGCGAACAGAGCCACGGCCTCGATCAGAGCCGCGATGATCAGCATGGCGGTTTGGATACGACCAGCAGCTTCTGGCTGGCGGGCGATACCCTCCATAGCCGAACCACCGATACGACCAATACCCAGACCAGCGCCGATAGCAGCCAGACCAGCACCGATAGCAGCACCCATAATGGCTACGCTACCCGTGGCCTCCAACAGCAAAGCAAACAACATTGCGAACATGAACAGAACTATTTATAAGTGAAACGAAACAAAAGATTGCAAATTAATGGGCTTCTGCGCCTTCGAAACCGATACCGTGATCAGCTTCGTGATGCTCCTCTACCGCGCTGCCGATGTACATGGCGGTCAGCAGCGTGAAGATGAACGCCTGCAGGAACGCAACCAGCAACTCGATCAAATTCAGGAAGAGCGTGAAGAACAGCACAACCGGGCTGATAGCAATACTGGTTGTCATACCACCCAGGCTGTTAGCCATGAAGATCAGGCCGAGTAAGCTCAGGATGATGATGTGACCAGCCGTGATATTGGCAAACAACCGGACCATCAGCGAGATCGGCTTCATGAATACACCGACAATTTCGACCGGAATCATGATTGGCAGAACGAACCAGGGCACTCCCGTTGGTTTGACGATGTGCATCCAGTAATGCTTGTTCCCACTGAACGACACGATCAGGAACGTAATCACGGCCAGAACCAGGGTAACGGCAATATTACCCGTCAGGTTAGCAGCACCCGGCAGCAACCCCAGCAGGTTGTTAACCAGAATGAAGAAGAACAGCGTCAGCAGGTATGGCAGATACTTGACGTATTTGGGGCCAATGCTGGGCTTGGCAATTTCGTCGCGAACAAACAGGATGATCGGCTCCAGGAACGACTGTAGCCCTTTCGGCGCCTTGCCCCGGTTTTTGGCGTAAGACCGGCTAACGGCCGGGAAGATGCTCAACAGAATGATAGCACTCAGCAGCAGCGATGCGACGTTCTTCGTGATAGAAAAGTTATAAAACTTGGCTTCGTGGTCGTCATTGCCCGCTGCGTCGACCCGGTGAATTTTGCCGTGTATCTGCTTGTATCCGTTATACACCTGATCGTGTGCCAGGCGTGATGACGAGAAGACTTCGAGCCCCCGGTCGGGTGAGTACAAAATAACGGGAAGCGGGATGGTAACGCCATGCGCCAGTTCCCAACCATGCTCATCCTTAATGTGGTGCATGATCATTCCGCCTACGTCGAATCCCTCTTTACGGGTTTCGCCGTGTTCAGCGGTTTCGCCTTCATGACCGTGTTCCTGGGCTTGAGTAAAGGCTATCGGACTCATTACGAGTGCGATAGCGAGCAGCAATCTATTTAGAATCGAACGCATCATCTGATGGTACTGATCGGTTTTACGAATTTTGGCGCAATTTACGATTAATGCCCCAAACCTCAAAGCCCGTGTAGATTATATACAGGACAAGAAAATCCAAAACGAAGGTTCGGCGATCAGCGACGGATTGAAACAAAAAGAAACCGACAAAAATCAGTCCCACGATAAACCGGGCTACAGTAGCCGCCAGGTATAAGGGCACAAATCGCTCCTGATTACCCTGCAAACCCGTTTCTACCAGCCGGTGAGTCAGTACAGAGACGCTGACGAAGAAGACAAGTATAGTTTTCCAGAAGGGATGCAACCAGGGTACAGCGTAATATCGTTCGGCTATGAAAAATACAATCGCAAGGAATCCAGTGAAGAGTAGGGTGCGAAACATGAAATAAAAAAAGTAACAGGTTAGTTACCGGGACTCGTACGTCCACGCCAGCCACGGCAACGTAGTGGGCCAGATGGCATACTGTACTGGTCTGCCCTGCTGGTTTACCGGGTCAACTGTTTGATGAACAAATAAAGCGAGGCACCGATGGCGGTGAGTGATAGAACAATGGTCCAGATTGGGCGCGCATTACCCTGCCACTCGTCGATCTTCAGCCCAGCATACACGCCGAGACCAATAGTGCCCAGCATCTGAAACGCAATGCCGCTGTACTGCGCAAACGACGTCGTTTTCTCGGTGGCTTTCGAGACCAGATCGTTTCTGTCGGGCTTTTTGTCCTCGTTTGGGGCCGGTGAATCCGCTTGACTGTCCATTGTTTTGCAGGAATTGGTACAATATAAACACCAAAATTCGTTAATTTGGCCTAACGTTACATACCGCTGGTCCGGCTCTGAGCGTTTTTATCGTTGAGTATGACGTGCCACCCCCTGAATGTTCCGCTATCTCTGTAATCGTTCTTTCTTGCTGCTAACGGTCGTTTTCGGATTAACGACGGCTAGTCTGACCTCCTGTTCACAATACAGCACCAAACCGATCAGCAAAGGATACCATAATCTCACGGCCCACTATAACGCCTACGTAATTGCCCGTGATCAGATCAATGTAGCGGAGCAGGTCTTCTTCAAAACCCGTCAGGAAAATTACAACCAGCTTTTACCCATTCTGCTTCCGGTCGATTCAAACGCTATTGCTTCGGTTCGGCCTCAGCTCGACGATGCCATCAAGAAAGCATCGCTGATTCCAGAACGTCATCAGAACAGTAAATGGCTCGATAATGCCTATATTCTGATTGGGCGGGCCCGCCTGCTGAAACAGGATCTGCCGAATGCTATTGAGGTTTTCAAATACGTCAACACCAAGGGAACAAGTGAAACTGACAAGCACACGGCGCTGGTTGGCCTGATGCGGGCGTATGTAGAAGCCGACGACTACACGAATGCCCTGAACGTTTCCGAATACCTGCGCACCCAACCCCTCAACAAAACCAACACCCGCGATTTTTACCTGACCAAAGCGTATCTCCACCAGCGCCGGGGCGAATACGGCCTGGCTGTCGGTATTCTGGAGGCTACTTTCCCAGCGCTGAAAAGGGGAGAACAAACCGCCCGGCTGCATTTGATTGCCGGTCAGCTGTACGAT
This sequence comes from Spirosoma sordidisoli, assembly GCF_004138325.1. GTDB lineage: Bacteria > Bacteroidota > Bacteroidia > Cytophagales > Spirosomataceae > Spirosoma > Spirosoma sordidisoli. Next base: position 690,087 of record NZ_SBLB01000001.1, read on the forward strand.
TTGATCGGTCAGCCAGCCAAAGCCGTTGAGCAGTACAGAACCGTGCTGCGCGCCCGCCCTAACTATGACCAGTCGTTCTATGCCAACCTGTACGCTATTCAAAGCAACGGCCTGACGGGTGATCAAAAACGGCTGGCGCAGTCGACCGAAACGTTTGAGTCGATGCTGAACGACCGGAAAAACGTCGACCTGAAGGATAAGATTTACTTTACCATGGGGTTGCTGGAAGCCCGCTCCGGCCGGATCGATAAAGCCATCGGTTATTACAGTCGGTCAGTTCGGGAAGCGGGCGCCAATACCTCCCAGGTTCCCTACACCTATCTGGAAATGGGTCGGCTTTATTTTGAGAAAAAAGCCAACTACGCCAAAGCGAAAGTGTATTACGACAGTGCCCTGGCCCTACTACCCCGCCAGGCGCCGGAATACGCAGCCCTGCTAACCCGAAAAAAGACGCTCGACGATTTTGTTCAGTATACCACAACGATCCGGACGGACGACAGTCTGTTAACCCTGGCTCAGCTGGACCGGACTTCGCTCAATCAACAGCTTGACAAAATACTGGCGCAGCAGGATAAAGAAGATCGGGCGCAGGCCGCCCTGGCTCAGCAAATCATTGACCGGGCCAGTTCAGGCGCTGGTACTTCAATGCCCGGCGCGACCAACTCCAATCTGACGCCCAGCGAACGATGGGTACTTTATAACCCTATTGCCCTGAACCAGGGCCGACAGGAGTTTTCGGCTCGCTGGGGTAACCGCCCGCTTGAAGACAACTGGCGTCGCAGCACCAAAGAAGCCTCCGGCGCTATCGCTAATCTGTCGAGTCCGCTAAACGGAAACTCCCCTGCCGATGCCATAAACCCGAATGCTACCCTGCAACCGGCTACCGTTACGGGCGGGGCTACCAACGGGAACCCGCCCAGCCAGAACGCCCGCCGGGATGCTTTACTGGCTAAACTGCCCTTTTCTAAAGAAGCACAGGCGCAGGCGAACCAGCGCATCGAAAATGCGTTGTATAAACTAGGCAAGCTCTATAAATTTGACCTGAATCAGCCCGCCGATGCGATTCCGACGTTTGAGCAGCTGTTGACGCGCTATCCGGCAACCCTGCAAAAACCGGAGGTTTACTACCTGCTTCATTTGTCGAACGAGCAGTTGGGACGCACGTCGGTCTGGAAAGACAAATTGTTGGCCGAGTATCCGAATACATCGTATGCTCGCCTGACGGGTCGGGCCACTACCCAGACCACGGATTCAGAAGCGCAGGCCGTTGCTACGTATACGCAGATTTATGAGCTGTACAAAGCCAACAACATAACCGAAGCGCTGGCCCGGGCAGAGACGGCATTGGGCGGGATGGCAGGCACCAAAATGGAGGATAAGCTGGCTATGCTGCGGGTCATGCTCATTGGGCGGGTACAGACAACGGATGCCTATCGGCAGGCGTTGAGCGAGTTTATACGCGATTATCCAACCAGCACACTGCTGCCCAGAGCCAAAGAAATGCAGTCGGCCGCGAATCAGGCAACGGCAAAGCGGAAATAAGTTTATGTGTGTTGTTCTGAGCTGGCTACGTTCCGAAAAAACCTGGTGGCTCAGACCAATATACCCACTAATTGTAAACAGTAAAAAATGATCGAGTTCGCTCCCGGTCCTTACCGAAAATTGATTCGAACTATCTGGCGCTTTTCGCTGATCGGCATCGTTCTGCTGATCGTATATGTAGTAGCGGTCAGCTATAATTTCTTCTGGTTGTTTGGTGGTATGCCCAGTCTGAAGGCACTGGAGAACCCCAAAAGCGAAGAAGCCTCAGAGGTATACACCGCCGATAATCAGCTGCTGGGTAAGTATTACGTAGAAAACCGGACACCTATCGAAATATCGCAGGTGTCGCCGAATGTAACGTCGGCTCTGCTGGCTACTGAAGACGCCCGTTTTGTGAAACACTCTGGCATCGACCCCCGATCGCTGTTTCGGGCGGTGGGTGGTTTCCTGACGTTCCGGAGCGCGTCCAGTTCGGGCGGGGGTAGTACGCTAACCCAGCAGACGGCCAAAAACCTGTTCGACACCCGCCGGGAAGAACTACGGGGCATTCTGGGGCAGGTTCCGATAGTCGGGCTGGTCATTGCCAAGACCAAAGAATGGATTCTGGCCGTACGGCTCGAACGCAATTATACCAAGCAGGAGGTCATGATGATGTACCTCAACACGGTATCGTTCGGCAACAACACCTACGGCATAAAAACGGCGGCTAAAACCTATTTTGGCAAAGAGCCCTGGAACCTGAATGTAGAGGAAGCGGCTACGCTGGTCGGCATGCTCAAAAACCCGACGCTCTACAACCCGCGGCTGTTCGAAGACCGAACCCGCGAGCGCCGGAATGTAGTGCTGTCGCAGATGCGCAAATATAAATTCCTGACCGATGAGCAGTTTCAGGCCTACAAAAGCAAGCCGCTCAAGCTGGACTTTAGCGTAGAGAATCAGAATACCGGTATGGCGGCTTATTTCCGCTCGGTTATTCGTGATGACATCAAACGGTGGATCAGGCAGTACAACGAAGAGAACCCCGGAGCCGATCTTGACCTATACACCAGCGGTCTAAAGATCTACACCACCATCGACTCCCGCATGCAGGCTTATGCCGAAGAAGCCGTAATGACGAACATGCGCGACCAGCAGAAGAAGTTTTACGAGCACTGGCGGGGACGCAACCCCTGGGTACAGAAAGACCCCCGGACCAAGAAATACGTAGAAAGTCCTGGTTTCATCGAAGCACGCGCCAAACAGACGGTCCGGTACAAGCAGCTGAAAGCCGTTTATGGCGATGATGAGAAGACCATTTGGCAGGAGATGCGTAAACCGACCAAGATGAAAGTGTTCGTCTACGGCGGCAAACGGAACGAGAAAGATACGACGATGAGCCCGCTGGACTCGATTCGTTACTATAAGCGCTTGCTCAACACGGGCTTTATGTCAATGGATCCACGCTATGGCCATGTCAAGGCCTGGGTAGGTGGCATTAATTTTAAGCATATAAAGTTCGATCACGTTCGCCAGAGCCGACGCCAGCCGGGCTCTACCTTTAAACCGTTCGTGTATCTGACGGCGCTAGACCAGGGTTTTGTGACGCCCTGTAGCCATATTGCCGACAGACCCACCGTTTTTGCCCATGGTGAAGATAACAACGGCGGACCGCCCTGGATGCCCAAAAACTCGACCGGTCGATATAGTGGGCGTAGCCTGTCGTTGCGGGAGGCTTTGGGCCAATCGATCAATACGGTCAGTGCCCAGCTGATCAAGAAAACCCGGGCGGCTGCGGTCATCAAGTATGCCAATGACATGGGCATTCAGAGTAAAGACCTGCCCAACAACCCTACCCTTTGCCTGGGTACGGGCGACGTATCGGTGTATGAAATGGTAGCTGCCTACTGCGCGTTTGCCAACGGCGGCATTCGGGTTCGTCCTATGATGATTCTGCGTATTACCGACAAGAACGGTAATGTCCTGAAAGTTTTCACTCCCGATGCCAATCAGGTGATCAGCGCCAATCGGGCCTATGAAATGCTTCACCTGATGCGCGGAGCCGTTGAAGACCCCAATGGCACAGCCCAGCGCTTACGGACGCAGTACAAACTACTGGAAGGCGGAAACGAAATTGCGGCCAAAACGGGAACCACCTCCAACTATTCGGATGCCTGGTTCATGGGCATGACCCAGCATCTGGTTTCGGGGCTGTGGGTAGGTGGTGATGACCGCTCTATTCACTTCCGAACTATTGAACTCGGTCAGGGTGGGCGTCTGGCTATGCCGGCCTGGGCCATGTACATGCAGAAAGTCTACGCTGATCCTACGCTGACTCAGTATCGTCCTGAACCGTTCCGCAAGCCGAACAATTTCCGGATCGACTGTGGAGGCTTTCACATCGACTCTTCACAACGGTACATTCCGCCCAAAGTTGTTCCGGAAGACGAAGAGGATATCCTTCAATAAGCGCCTTTCCTACTGAGTCGGATTCGGAACGGTTTATTCAGCGTTCTGGGTCCGGCTCAGGCAACCTTTGCGGCCTGTCAGTTGTTCTGTTAACACTCCCTTTTAGGTTCGGAGTAGACCAAATACTGCTGGCTATATGCCCGAATTCGATTATAAAAAAGAGTTGGCCAAGGTACCTCATGAACCCGGGGTGTACCGCTATTTCGATGCGACTGGTGAGGTGATTTATGTTGGTAAAGCCAAAGACCTCAGGAATCGCGTCAGCAGTTATTTTACCAACTCCAAAGGTCACGACCGAAAGACGCTCCGTCTGGTCAGTCAAATCCGAAAGATCGAATTTACGATCGTTCATACCGAGTTTGACGCCTTACTGCTGGAGAACCAACTCATCAAGCGGTACCAGCCCAAGTTCAATATCCTCCTGCGCGACGACAAAACGTATCCGTTCGTCTGCGTTACCAATGAGCATTTTCCGCGCGTCATCACGACCCGGCGTATTGATCGCAAACTGGGTACCTTTTATGGTCCCTTTGCGAACCTGAAGCCCATGTATACGGTGCTGGATATGTTTAGCCAGCTGTTTACCATCCGGACCTGTAATTACAATCTGGCTCCGGAGAACATCGAAGCCGGCAAGTACAAGGTTTGTCTGGAGTACCATATCGGAAACTGTAAAGGCCCCTGTGAGGGACGACAGGCTGAAGCCGACTACAACAAAGACATTGAGCAGGTCCATCATATCCTGAAAGGGAATCTGAAGCCAGCTCAGGATCATTTCCGTAACCGAATGGTCGAAGCGGCCAACGACCTGGCTTTTGAACAGGCGCAGCAGTACAAAGACAAAATGGACGTGCTGCAGCGGTTCCAGAGTAAGTCGACAGTAGTAAACCCGAAGATTGCCGACGCAGACGTGTTTTCCATCGCATCTGATGAAACGGCCGCTTACATCAACTTCATGAAGGTGATCAACGGCACCATCGTTCAGGCCCATACGGTTGAAGTAAAGAAAAAACTGGACGAGGCCGATGCCGATCTGCTGGCGATGCTCATCATCGAATTCCGGGAACAGTATGGCAGCCAATCCAAGGAGATTATCTCGAACATCCCGCTCGATGTCGACCTCAAAGCAGAAGTTACTATCCCGCAGATCGGTGATAAGAAAAAACTGCTCGACATGTCGCTAAAAAACGTGCTGTACTTCCGACGGGAACGGCAGGATCGGGCCGCTGCCGAAGCGACAGCCAATGCCAGCAAGAAAGATCGGGTTCTGATTAAACTGAAGCAGGATTTACAGCTTAAAACCTTACCCAATCGGATCGAATGCTTCGATAACTCGAATATTCAGGGCACCAACCCCGTTTCGGCTATGGTGTGTTTTATTGGAGGTAAGCCGGCCAACAAAGAGTATCGTCATTTCTCGATCAAAACCGTTATCGGCCCCAACGACTTTGCCAGCATGCACGAAGTGGTTACGCGTCGCTACACGCGCGTTCTGGAAGAACAAACCGACATGCCTGACCTCATTGTTATCGATGGCGGTAAAGGCCAGCTCAGTGCAGCCTGCGATGCCCTTAAGGCGTTGGGGCTATACGGCAAAGTGCCCATCATCGGCATTGCCAAGCGCCTGGAAGAAATCTATTTCCCTGAGGACAATCTGCCCCTTTACATCGATAAAAAATCAGAGTCTCTCAAGCTCATCCAGCGTATCCGCGACGAAGCGCACCGTTTTGCCATCACCTACCACCGCGATAAACGGAGCCGGAACAGTCTGATTAGTGAACTGGAGAACGTAGAAGGCATTGGAAAGAAAACGGCGGCTAAACTCCTTAAGCATTTTAAAGGCGTCAAGAAGATAAAGGAAGCCAGCATCGACGAAGTGGCCGAAGTAGTCGGCAAAGACAGAGCCGTGAAGTTAAAACAGTATTTCGAAACCATTGAGCAATAAAAACAGCCGCATACTAGCGGCTGTTTTTATTGCTCAATCATAAAAAAGGGTGGCTGTTGAGCCACCCTTTTTTATTTAATATTCCCAGAGGCCATGCTCTTTTTCCATCAGTTCGTACTCAGCCTGGTACGATTTCAGAAGACCTTCTTTGTCGCCAAACTGCGAAACCAGGTCTTTATCTTCCGGATTGGCTACCTTCCAGATACGACCGTAGAACAGACGCAGATCGAATGCATCGGCCAGGTTTTTATGTTGAGCCTGGTTTTGTGGATTATACCAGATAAACTTTTTCGGGTCGCTCCGGAACAACTTGTCAAGATCTTTCCACTTGAAGTAGGCTACCGGTACTTCGTAACCAGCCGGATTCTTGTCGGCGGGTAGAACAATACCGACAGACTGGATATCGTAATACAAGCGAGACCGTTTGCGATCGAAGATCCAGTCTTCCTTTACCTCCAGCAGGTTAAGCTCTTTTGCGAAGTACTCATCGCCCGAGAAGGTTGGCCCCTGCGCCACAGCTACCGTATCTTTTTTAGGTTCTACAACGGGAGCGACCACCGGCGTTTTCTTTTTGCCTTTGGTGTTTTTCGCCGTCGATTTCTTCTTTACGGGTGCTCCCCAGCCATCGTCGACGGGCTGAGCTGCCTTTTTAGGAGCCCCCCACCCATCGTCGGCCGGCTGTTTGGCAGCTGGTTTTTTAGGGTCTTTGGCAGGACCGCCCCAACCGTCATCCGCTTTGCCTTTACCGTCCTCGGTGAAACCAGCCGCAATTTCTTCCTGCGACAGGCCACCGCCTGTGTTCGGAATCAGCAGTTTCTCGTGCATTTTTTCGGCGGTCAGCTTCGTAGTCAGCGAGTCGCTGGTGTACGCATCCAACAGACCAGCTTTTACAGCATCGATCAGGTATTTCGAAATCTCGTTATTCTTCGAAAACATCGACTGATTCTGTTTCTCCTTCAGGTCGATCCGACGCCAAAGGGTCTTCTTCATCATGATGTCATTATCGTTGATGCCTCGAACTGAGTTCGGGTTGATCCCGGTACTTGCCTTCTCCTGCGCCAATGCTTCCGCTCCCACCAAGGCCAGTGCGGTCGTTGCTAACACACCGGCGTACCGAATCATTTTTGTCTGTATCATGCTCACTGTCTGTTGTCAGTTCAGTATGTTAACGGTCAATAAACCGCATTATTACGTTAATAAAGCGAAACCTGATAGATTGGATTCCCCATCGGTACATCGCTGATTTCACCCCGGAAATTCTGCCGCTGTACCCCTTCAACCTGAATAACCAGCCGGTCGCCAGACTGGGCCTCAGCCGCCAGTGAGCTAACCGAGCCACCGCCAGGTCCCAGATTGACAGACTGCACACGACGCGCACCCCGTACAAGGCTAACCGTCATGCCGGTAACCCGGAATTTAGCATCATCGGGCGAGAATGTAGCAAAGCTTGGATCAGATACCGCCCGCACCTGTACGCTACGAGCCGACGTAACCGGCACACCGCGGGGATCATTCGTCGCCTGTCCACCAACGCGATACTCCAGCGTAGGGCGGGGAACCCGGTTTACCCGGAATGTCTCCGTACCCAACAAGCTACCACCATTGCTGATGTTGAGCGACACCTGAGCAGCACTCGGCACAACGGTCACTTTGCCTTTTTCGCCCGATGGGATAACGGCAGCTCCGTTACCGGTAATCGTCGGACTCCAGAGAGCACCCAACTGCGGACTCTGAATGCTTAGCTTGTTAGCGCAACCCAGATACAGCGGAGGCAGCGTACCGGTCTCAATCTGGTACGAAGGCTTGGCTACAAAGTATTCAGCCTGCAGAGGTACCGTTTTTAAACCGGCTGGTGTCTGGTAAGCAATAGAGCCGGTCAGCACCCGGCGGGCCAGACCATTTTTATCATAAGCCCCCCCTTGGGCCGTAAATTCGACCAAGCCCTGACCGTCCTGCATCCGAACCGGCGCGCCGTTGAGGCTCATGCGCGGCTGGATACCTGACGAAGAGGCTGCCAGAAACATCTGACCTTTGAACTTCGTACCAGCTACAACAACTTTCGATTCCATGCTAAGCATGGCAAGAATCTTGTCAAACTTAACGTCCTGGGCGCCTACTTTGCTAGCCAGCACATTCAGAACTTCACCTTCGATACGGCGAACATCTGTCTGCCGCTGGGTAAGTACTGCCAGAGCAGCCGGAACAGGCGTCTGGGCAAAGTTCAGTTCACCAAAATCTTTAGACCGCTGATCGGGCGACCGTTTTGTGATCGGGTCGTCTTTGCCATCCAGGGCCAGCGACGTATACTTGGCCGGGCTATACTTAGTTAAGTTCTGCAGGTAGTCGTCAAGTTGCTTCTTCAGTTTGTAAGCTTCCCCATTGTGGTTGCCGCCTACCATGATTTGCGCCACTTTTTCTTCTTCACTCAGATTCTTGATGTTGCCCGTTTCGTCGACTCCTCCTCCGGCTTCGGTAATGATCCGCTGTTTGAGAGCATCGATTTCGGCAATCACGTCTGACGTCGTCTTACGAACCTCATCGGCCTGCTTAACAATGACAAGGTCAGTGGCCCGGTTACCTGATTTCTCGACGGTAGCACGAATGTTGTCGACCGTAGCCTGGTTGACCCGGTTGGCCGATACAGTGGAGGCCTCTAAGCTATTATTTAGTAATACAAATTTCTCCAGAATGGCCGAGGTGACTTGTAAAGCCAGCAACGCGGTCAAAACCAGATACATCATCCCGATCATTTTCTGACGGGGTGTTTCTTTTACGCCTGCCATATACTATGGTGGAATACTATGGGGGTGAAGTTTTTAACAGTCCGCCTTAGCGGTTTACGGTGCTCAGCCTACGGCGTGCAATCCACAGCGAACGCCGTAAACTGAAAACCGTTACACTGATCTTAGTTACCACGCATGGCGGTCAGCATGCTACCATACACGTTATTGAGCGATGCCAGATTGCCGGTCAGCTTAGCCAGCTCATTCTTAAACTGCTGGGTATCGCGGCTGGCGTCGGCCATATTTTCCATAGCTGACGTCAGGCTGCCGTAGAAAGCGTTCATGGCTTTCAGGTGCTTGTTGGTGTCCTGCAGTTCGAGTTCATAGACTGCGTTCAGGGCGCCCATATTTTTGGTTACCTTCTGGAACTGATCCCGGTAGTCTTTGGCGTCCGTTGTGGCGTCGACCATCGAGTTCATAGCCGAAATGGCCGTACCATAGGACTTGTTCATCTCGCTGATCGAGCTTGAAGCTGATTTTACGTTACGGGCGTAATCGTTCGTAGCTACCGTTGCTTCGGTCAGATCCGACAATTTAGAAACCGTATCGTTCAAGCTGCGGAAGCCCGTACCCAGTTTTTCAAACACATCGGGGGTAACTTTTGCCTGCGCCAGCATCTGATCCATATTGGCCGTCAGACCATTCGGCTGAGCTACTGGTTTGCGAGCTTCACCCTTGTAATCATCGGCCAGTTCCGGATATACACGCTCCCAGGCGTAATCTGCACCACCAGCAGCCGCGGGTTGCGTAAAGCTTTGGACAGCATATAGGGCAAAGATGACAACCTCTGTTAACAAACCAAGCGTCAGCATCCAGCCGAACTGCTCATTATGAGTAATCTTGGCCCACGCGCCAAAAATTACGACGGCGGCCCCTGCACTGTAAATAGTTGGTACTAAACGATCCCAAAAGAAATTTGTTTTTGCTGCTGCCATGATAAGCGATTGGTTGGAATAGGTACTTATTTGTGTGGGTAAAAAGAACTGAACATCAATCACCGAACCCCAGGGGCTCTTTTAGACGATTGATGTTCAGGAATGATTCTATTACGCTTTTGTCTTAGCCGACGATTTCTTGCTGCTCTTGGCTTTGCCACCGCCACCCAGACGACCACTGCGCGACGAGGCCGTGCGACCTTCCAGATTATCCATTACGCAACGGAAACCGATATACGACCGTTTCTGATCTTCATATTCATAATAACGGGTACCGGTTTCAAGATAGTACGCGATATCTTTCCAGGAACCACCCCGAACGACTTTCCGTGGCTCATCGGCATTCTGGTTATCCGGGTTCATGTCCCAGACAATAGCGTTCGAGTTCTCGGCATAGGCATCCCGGCACCATTCCGCTACGTTTCCTGACATATTGTAGAGACCGTAATCATTCGGGCTGTAGGCCGTTGCAGGGGCGGTGTACGGGTAACCATCCGCATCGAAATTACCCCGCTGCGGTTTGAAGTTAGCCAGATAGCAGCCTTTTCCATTTGCTACATATGGGTTACCCCAAGGGTATTTAGCGCCATTTTTACCACCACGAGCGGCCCACTCCCATTCGGCTTCAGACGGCAGACGGAATCCGAACGAGCGGTACCCACCATCTTTACTCCGAAAATCGTCGAGGGTGTTGGTGCGCCATTTGCAGAAATGCTTGGCCGCCAGCCAGCTAACGCCCACTACTGGGTAGGTATCAAAGGCCGGGTGCGCATAATAGTGCTCCAGCATAGGATCCCCGTTATGATAGGTAAAGTCATTTTTCCAGACGGTCGTATCCGGGTAGAACTTAGACATGATCTCTTCCTCACCCAATACCGATACCGAGTCAGCCAACAGGGCGTTTACGTACTGCCGATATTCGTGGTTCGAGATTTCAGCATCATCCATATAGAACGAGCTGATCGTTACCTGACGGTTCATGTTGATCTGGGTAGCGGCAACGTCTTCGTCGGCCTGGCCCATGATGAACGAACCTGACGGGACCAGCACCATACCATAAGGAGTCGGTTGTTTCCAGCCTTTACGTCCGGTGGCTGTAATTTCACCGTTCGTAACGCCAACTTCACCGTTACCCTTACCGCCTTTACCGCCAAATTTCGACTTCACAAACCCGCACCCCTGCATCAGTACTACTACTGCCGCGACCATCACTCCACGGGTTGCATTGATTGTAAACCAGTTAGACTTCATCATTGTAAAACTTTTGACCTTCTTCTTGTGCAAGACCGAACTAAAAACGAAAATCTGTTTGGATATTGTATGTGCTTATAGCTTTCAACTCAATTTATGTATCCAGCGCTCAAAATCGTGAATTTGAGCAAATGAACCCGCAAAACTGACTAGGTTAAACTACGCGTTTCTCAAAAATACAGTGCCATTTGCAAACAGCCTAACAACAATGTTGCCAAAATGTTGGTCACCTCAACCCCTATCTGGAATCCGTACAACTTTATATCCGTTTAATACCGGAAGCGCGGAGTACGAATAATTGGTTTTTTGCGGGCATCAGGAGCTGGCAGTGCATACCCCACCATTACCTCATGCGAAGTCAGGCTTTTGGCCTGCGTCCCTCCTGCTATCAGGTCCAGTGCATACCCTACCCGCAGTGCGTTATTTCTCATTAGATTGATTCCGACTGTAGCCATTATGGCATCACCAAGTCGGTACCCTACTCCAGCCCATAACCGGTTATCATAGGTTCCAACCAGGTTGGCGGTTACCGTTGCCGCTTCAACACCCGGCTGCGTATCATACTGTACGAGTATCGACGGCTGAACTTCCAGATCATAGCCTATGCCAAGCCGATAACCTGCCGTTAAATAAGCCACTCGACTGAGCGGGTTGGTAGACCGGTCGGTTCCGAGGGTGTAGGTTGCCTGGTTGATGTGCGACAGGTTGACACCAATCCAGTAGTCTGTGGTATTGTAGTATGCGCCGGCGCCAAAATCCGGGCGGGCCTGGTTGATGCGCCCCGTAGGAATCAGCGGATCGTTGGGCTCTCCGGGACGCAACTGCCCGTAATCATACCCTTTGTTAAACAGGCCAGCCTGAACGCCCAGGGCCAGGGTACCATCTTTCAGCGGAATCCGATACGCGTAAGAAAGCTGTACGGTCTGGTTGGTAATCTGTCCAAGCCGGTCGTTGAAGGCATAAATGCCCAGTCCGCTTCTGTACCGGGCCAGCGGCACGTTAAACGATATCAGTTGTGTACTCTGCGCACCCCCGTCGCCGGTTACGGTTGGCTGATAGCCCAGATACTGCGTCCGGTGGCTTAATTGTAAGCGCGAAACGCCTTCAGAACCTGCAGCCGCCGGGTTGTAATACAGCGGGTTATACATATACATACTGAACTGAGGATCCTGCTGCGCAAACGTAGGGCGAAGGCTTAACAGCAACAGAAGACAAACCAGAACGTAGAGGGTGCGCGTCATACGATAAAAGCAAGAGTATCTGAATGGGGGGCTTAGGATTCCCCGCCAGAAAACAAGCGGTTGCAGTTTACAACTAAACGCCTGTGCAATCAAATTATTGGCACAAAAACAAAGGTTGGATAGCAGAAACAGGTAAGATCCTTTGTTTCTGCCAACCAACCTTTTTGTAACCCCAGGTTCCTATTGATTGTTAGCTTTTTTGATGTACAATTCCAGCGCGCCGGTCATGGATGGCGCGTTAGGTAGCGGAGCCTCTATGTCCAGCACCAGCCCGGCTTCTGTAATGGCGCGGGCCGTTGTTGGTCCAAAGGCGGCCATCCGTGTACCATTCTGCTTATAATCAGGGAAGTTGCTAAACAAAGAGCTAACGCCGGAAGGACTGAAAAAGGCGATAATATCGTACGACTGGATGTCCAGATCTGATAAGTCCGTCGGCACCGTCTCATACATTACGGCTTCCGTAAAATGCAGGCTGCTGGTATCCATAAACTCCGGAATATCATTCCGGCGTATGTTGGAACACGGAAACAGGAATTTTTCGGTCTTGTGTTTTTTGATCAGGTCAAATAACTCCGTAGCCGTCTTGGTCCCGTTGAAGATCTTCCGCTTCCGGATAACTATATACTTTTGAAGATAGTTGGCCGTTTGCTCCGATATACAGAAGTACTTCATATCGGCCGGAATCTCGATCCGGCTTTCCTGACAGATACGAAAGAAGTGGTCGATAGCGTTACGACTAGTAAAGATGATAGCCGTATGAGCCAGAATATTGATCTTCTGACGGCGAAAATCCTTAGCCGATACACCCTGAATCTCGATGAAAGGTCGAAAATCGATCTGAAGGTTGTACTTGCTGGCCAGGTCGAAGTATGGGGATTTTTCGTCGGCTGGCCGGGACTGGGTTACTAGAAGCCGGGTTACTTTCGTTAGCCGGTCCAACATAACCTGATCTGGCGTGGTCCGGTCTCCGGTGGATTGCATGCTGGTATCGTTCATTGAATCACTACTACCTGAGAACGTCTCATCAAAGGGCAAAACGCAGTCCTATGATGAGTGGAATCAATTCAACGATGCAAAGGTACGAAAATAAATAAAGATTCTTGATAGGCTCTACCGTTCGGATCACAATGTAAAGCCACCCCATTCGCGCCAGATAGAAACCCAGCAGCGGTATCAGAAAGGCGTTAGACGACCAGGTTGTTGCCGATGTGTTGTAGGCCACAACAGCCAGGATAAGCGTCATTCCGGTGAAAAACAGGACCGACGACTGCATCGTCTTGAAAAAATGTACGTTGATGGCGTCGTGCAGTTTATAGAGATTCCCCAATACCTCAAGCAGCAGGTATTTTCCTAACAGGGCCACGAAAGCAATCGCGCTCAACGCCAGAAATTCGCCGATCAGCCAGCCGAAGTGCTGCCCTACGGCCAGAAACGTCCTGGACGCAAAGACATCTACATTCCGGCTTTGAACGAACATGATCAGGTAGGCCACTACGAAACTCAGGTTGAGCGTAAACAAGAGGTTCGTACCACTCAGGGGCCGATTGATCAGGAAAGAATCTTCCTGAGAACGGAGCGAGACCAGATCCCTTAGGCTAAAAAAGCGGAGAAAGGCCCGTTGATGCAGCGTGAACAACAGGGCGTGAGTAGCCAGCAGAAAGAGTAAGCCGAGGGCCAGAAAATCACTGTAGACGGGCTGCGGCCTGGGCCGTACGCTTAGGTTATCGTCTCGAAGAACAACTGCCTTCTGCGTTGTTGAGATAGGCTGACCAATATAAAGCTGCCGATCGTCGAGGCCGGGCGCTCCGTATAGGGTCAGAAAAATTTCGGGTTGCCGGTATACGCGATACAGACTGTCGATGCTGAGCACCTGCCACTGGCCAGCTCTCAGCTTACGCTTCAGTGCTGCGTTCACGAATAGATAACCATCCTGTTTCGTAGCGATGAGCAGCGAATAATGTCGGTTACTCTCCAGATCGACGTATACGCTCAGCGCCGTTTGGTCGGCATGTTGCTCAAGGATGTAAGGCACATACGCTTTCGTGCCTTCGTCGTACACCAGGAAGTCGTTCCGTAAATCCCGTACCGGATAATATCGGTTCTGGGGCCCTATGCCGCTGGTGCGCGGCTGAGCGGTAGCCGCCAGACTAAAAAGCATAAAAATGCCGTACCGGAAGCAAAACAGGCGAAGAGATAACAGCTTGCTCAGGCTCATCGCCATCAGGCTGTACTGGTTCGTCCGTTCAGTATCCGCTACGGCATTCTTTCGTTCCTTCACTCGTTCACTTATTATTTGCCAAGCGCTTTCAGCATGGTATCCCCAATGAGGGCGGGCGATTCAACTACGTGGATGCCGCACTCACGCATAATGGCCATCTTAGCCGCGGCCGTATCATCAGCTCCGCCTACGATAGCCCCCGCATGACCCATCCGGCGACCTTTCGGGGCGGTTTGACCGGCAATAAATCCGACAACAGGTTTGCGGTTACCGTCAGCCTTGATCCAGCGGGCGGCTTCAGCTTCCATACCACCCCCAATTTCACCGATCATCACGATAGCTTCCGTTTCCGGATCGTTCATCAGTAATTCGACGGCCTGCTTGGTCGTTGTGCCAATAATTGGGTCTCCGCCAATACCGATGGCGGTGCTCTGGCCAAGACCGGCTTTTGTGAGCTGATCAACAGCTTCGTAGGTCAGCGTACCGGATTTGGAAACGATGCCGATCGTGCCTTTTTTGAATATAAAGCCGGGCATGATTCCTACTTTACACTCCTCGGCGGTCATAACGCCGGGGCAGTTGGGACCGATCAGGCGAACTTCTTTGTCAGACAGGTAATTTTTTACAGCTACCATATCTTCCGTAGGTATACCTTCGGTGATGCAGATAATGACCTTGATACCCGCGTCGGCGGCTTCCATGATGGCATCGGCCGCAAAGGCCGGTGGCACAAAGATTATGGAAACATCGGCACCTGCTTCATCTACAGCTTGTTGAACGGTATTGAACACCGGGCGGTCGAGGTGGGTTTTGCCACCTTTGCCGGGGGTTACGCCCCCAACAACGTTGGTGCCGTATTCAATCATCTGCTGGGCATGGAAACTGCCCTCGGAGCCGGTAAAACCCTGGACGATAACTTTGGAGTCTTTGTTTACTAAAACACTCATGACGGTTGGTTAATCGTTGGCGATGCGGTTGAACGGGCGAAAAAACTGAAAAAGAACAAAAGAGCGGGCAAAGACTGCTGCTCATTTCACTCACTCGGCTGGTTTTCCGCCCCAAAAAAGTTGGGCAAAAGTAGCCGAAACTTCGTAAATTACGTGATGATTTTTTCGCACATTCTTTCCGGCTCTATACTGGCTGGGGCAGGCGTAGGCGTCTTTTGGCATTTCTTCGGCCGTATCTCGCTATTCAATCGGCTGTTGTGGGGCTTTTTCTTACTGACCACCTCGCTGGCTGCGCTGATCGGGGTTATTCACTACGCCGGCAACCAGTCGCTCGAACCGCTTCACCGGTCAATGATCGTTCTGTCAGATAGTCTGGGCGTGGTTTGTGTCGTTACGGCCGTATACGCGTTGCTTAATCAGCGGACGTTATCGCTGCTCACGTTTGTGGCCACTGTGCTGTTCGGTCTGTTTCTCTTCATCAGTCTGCTGCTGCCCGATGTGCGGGTGTTTACGCCCGTTGTTCCGTCGCTGGGCATCCTGGTGCTCATGTTGCTGGCCGTTTTTTCTTTACTGCAGCGCAACAAACGCGGCCTTTGGGTCGTGCTGGCTGCCATGCTGATGGGACTGGCTACCAAAGCCGATGCCTTCAACGCATTTATTCATCCTACCGATTTCTATCACTACGCCAACGCCGTTTCCCTCTGGTTCTTCGGGAAAGCCGCACAGCCTCGCGGTTTTTAACCAATTCCTTCATCCGCGAGTTACCAATCCACAAAACTCAACGACTGTGGATTTATTGCAATTAGCCCACGACCCGGCTCAGACCGCCCGTGCGGCCCGACTAATTTATATAGACGATACGGCACCCGGTATCACCCGCCACCGTACCGGCGACCACTTCACTTACCGCGACGCGGCTGGTCATGATGTTTCGGACGAGTCTACCCTGGCCCGCATCCGGCAGATGGCGCTTCCGCCCGCCTGGGAACGCGTCTGGATCAGTGCGAAGCCCAATGGACACTTACAGGCTACGGGCATCGATACCAAGAACCGAAAGCAGTATCGGTATCATGCCAACTGGAACGCCATCCGGAGCGAGACGAAATTTTTTCGGATGGTTGCATTCGGCGAAGCGCTGCCGCTGCTGCGGGCCCGTCTTGACAAAGATTTGAAGCAAAGAGACCTCAACCGCGACAAAGTGATAGCCATTGCGCTCAGCGTGATGGAGCAAACCCTCATTCGGGTAGGCAATGCTGCCTACGAAAAAGAGTACGGCTCATACGGGCTGACCACGCTTAAAGACCGGCATGTAAAAACCACTGGTAGCGATGTTCGATTCAGCTTCAAAGGCAAAAAGGGGATTTATCACGACATCACCCTACACGACCGCCGACTGTCGCGGCTGGTGAAGGCTTGCCGGGACATACCGGGCAAGGAGCTGTTTCAGTACTTCGACCCGGATGGGCAGCGCCATTCCATCGACTCCGGTATGGTAAACGATTACCTGAAAGAAACCATGGGCGATGACTTTTCGGCCAAAGATTTCAGAACCTGGGCTGGCACCGTCAACGCCCTCCGTTTACTGGTCGAACTGGAGCCGTGCGAAACGGAGAAAGAGCTGAAAAAGAATGTAAACACAGTACTGGATGAGGTTTCGCAGCAACTGGGAAACACCCGTACCGTATGCCGCAAGCACTACGTACATCCGCAGATTCTGGAAGCGTACGAATGTCAGGATCTGAATCCATACATCAAACAGAAAGCCCGGTTCCGGCAAACGAGCCCGCATGGTCTCGATGGGGTCGAAAAACTGTTGCTGCGATTCCTGAAAGACCAGGTGAAAGACGTAGTAAAAAATTCGACCATCAAAAAGAATCTGGCCTGACTCATTCTTCACCCTCCAACTCCGGATACATGTTATTCGGAGTTAGAGGACTGCTTCGACCCATATTTTCTGCCCGCAGGTTGGACATAATGGCTCCAGGGCTGGTGCATTGAACTGTTGTACGTGCCCACAGTTACAACAGGCATACTCGCCCGGCTGGCCGATGTCTTTCGATTGCTGATCAAAGATTTTGGGGAGTATGGGCAGTCCTTTCCGCACGTCGCCGGGTTCAAATTGGAACAGGCTTAGCTGACCGCTGTGCTCCCGGATGGCCACCCGAACCTGCCCCAGTTGTTCAATGCCTTCTACCCGCAGCTCTGAAAAAAGCTCATCGAGGCTCAGATCCTCCTGGTCGAAGTTCTGGGTAAGAATGCAGCCATCTTCAATGACATAAACGGCCTTTCCTTCCAGGGTTTCGCGTACCCGCCTGTTACGGTCGCTGATGTAGGTTGCCAGTTTGTAGCAGCTCATCACTACCACAAATACCACCACAGCCGACGCTAACGGTACATCATGGTAGAACATGGGGTCGCCGGCTGCCGAGCCAAGCCCAATCAGTAAAACCAGCTCATAGATTGATAACTGACGGACTTCGCGCTTCCCCGAAACAGCCAGTGCTGTTAGGATAACGACGAACATGAATACTGTCCGAAAGGCAACCTCTCCCAGATACGTTCCCGGAAACTGATCCAGTACGATACGCTCCCAATCGAATGGCTCAACGGGCTCCTGCATGATAGTGTAGTGAAGTGAAATCAGATGAAACCTGCCCGACAGATGTATGCCTGGATAAATGAAAATCGGCTTTTAGTCTCTGTTTTCAGGAGCGTTGTCTTTTCTGACTTTCACGCCACGTTTCAGGGCCCATTCTTCCGCTTTGGCCGTGGCAATGGCAATCGCTTTCGATTCATCATTACCATCGGCCAGCAGCGCGTTGGCAATATCAATGGCTTTGTTCCGGACCGGCGCCATGAAAAACTTCAGCGAGTCCGGGTACTCTTTTTTCGTATACGGCATAACGTTCAGCAGTTAGCAATCAGCTATGAGCAATAACCTCATCTGATGATAACTGTTTGGCGGCCGCTACATAGCCAGTTCCTGCGTGATGGTGCTACTGAGCCGGAGGAGCTCAATCTCCGCTGCTTTCGCGTTGAATTCTGCCTCTATCAGACGGGTCTGGGCATTGATGGCGTTGCGCTGCACATCGCGGAACTCCACAAAAGTAGAATTACCGATCCGGTACCGATCGTACGCGATATCGACGTTCTGATTAGCGAGCTGGTTATTCTGCACTTCCAGATTCAGCAGCCGGATGCTATTCTGATAGGTCTGGTACGTTTGGGCCAGGGCTGACTGCAGCTGCAGCCGCTGGTCAGCTTCCTGAGTCTGGGCAATAATGGTGTTCACCCGTGCATTCTGAATCTGCCGCTTCAGGTTATATCCGTTGAAAATGGGAATGGTAGCCTGCACGTTGTAGGTAATAGCGCTGGTTCGGCCGGTTCGCACACCGAAGCCCCCCTGGTTGTCGATAAACTGATAGTTATAACCGGTTTGAGCGGTGATCAACGGCAGCTGCTGGGCGTTGGCCAGTCGAACGTTTACGTCGGCCAGCGTACGGTTCAGTACAGCCGCAGCCAGGAGCGGGTTGTTGGTAGTCAGCGATTGTTGCAATGGCGCCAGCTGCAGGTCACTACGGGCCACGATTGTATCCCGAACCGAAAACTCGGTCAGCGGATCGCGCACCAGCAGGGTGTTCAGTACAATTTTAGCATTCCGCAAGGCCTGCTCCTGCGATATGAGCGCGGCACTATCCGTGTTGTAATCGACCTGCGCACTCAGAAAGTCGACTTTGGAGCGAGTACCGACTTCGTAGTTGGCCCGTGCCAGCTCCAGTCGTTCGCGCGAGATATCCAGCGCCTGGGCAAACGCGATCAGCCGCTGTAACTGCCTGACCACATCGTAATAACCGGTGGCAATGCTGGCAATAGTCGCTTCCACGTTGGCCCGTGTATTTACCGTACTGATCTGGACCAGCTGCTGGAGCTGGGTGTAGGTTGCTGAGCGGGCGTAGCCATTAAAGACCACGTAGTTCAGGTTCACGCCCAGGTTTGAGGTTCGGTTAAAAATACCGGTAGCTCTGAGGGGAGGTCTGATACCATCCAGAAATGTTTGGCGGAGGCTCTGCAATCCACCGTTCGAGGTGGCGTTGCCGGTCAGCGTGGGCAGATAACCAGCGTTCCCTTTCGTATAATTGTTGCGGGCAATTTCTTCCTGCGACCGATTGATCTGTAGTTGATAATTCTGTCTGACAGCCTGCTCGACGGCTTGCGGAAGCGTCAGAAGGTCACCAGGTTGCGGGATGGTTGCCACGGTTGGCGTTCGTAGCTGAGCGCGTTTAATGGCATTAGGGGCTTGTTGAGCATTGGCCAGAATAGGTACGCAAACAAAAAATATCCAACTGCTGAGCTTCATCGACTTGGTTTTAACAACGACACGAACGGTCAAAATTACGAGAATATGCGATTAGCCGTCGCACTCATTAACTTTCTATAAATTGCAAACTTTCCCAACCATCAAGGTATGATTCGTATACTTCTACTTCTATTGGCTTTTACGGCCACTCTTTCGGCCTGTTCTACCCGAAAAAAAGCCGACTTACTCGTTACTAATGCCCGAATATACACCGCTGATTCCGCTTTTTCGACCGCCGATGCCTTCGTGGTCAAAGACGGCAAATTTCTGGCGGTGGGGCCGGCCAGCAGCCTGACCGATCAGTATGATGCCGACAGCACAGCCGATCTGGGCGGGGCGCCTGTATATCCGGGTTTTTATGATCCACACGCCCACTTTCTGGGACTGGGCCAGATGCTCGACCAGGCTGATCTGGTTGGCGCCGAATCCTATGATGAAGTTATTGACCGGCTGAAGACGTTTCAGCAAAAACACCCCGACGCTACCTGGATCATTGGCCGGGGCTGGGACCAGAACGACTGGGCTGACAAAGCGTTTCCAACCAAAGAAAAGCTGGATGCGGCTTTCCCCAATATACCCGTTGCCCTGACCCGGGTTGATGGGCACGCGCTGCTGGTCAACTCGAAGGCGCTGCGGTTAGGCCAGATCACGGCCGGTACGCGGATGGCGGGCGGAGAAGTGGTACTGAAAAACGGAGAACCCATCGGCGTTCTGGTCGATAACGCCATGCAGATCATCCGCCGACTGGTGCCCCGCCCCGACGTAGCCGACAAAGCCCGGATGTTACAGGCCGCCGAAAAGGTGTGTGTGTCGTTGGGACTGACTACCGTTTCGGACGCGGGTATCAGCCCCGACGAGATTAACCTGATCGACAGCCTTCACAAAGCTGGCAAATTGAAAATACGCGACTACGCCATGGTCAGCCTGGGCGAGCCTAACCTGAACTATTTCCTGAAACGCGGGCCTTTCCAGACCGACCGGCTCACCGTCCGTTCGTTTAAACTGTATGCCGACGGCGCTCTGGGGTCGCGGGGGGCCTGTCTCCGCAAGCCGTATGCCGATCGACCCGAAACGGGCGGTTTTCTGTTGCTCAGCCCCGCCGAGCTGGAGCGCGTTACCAGACTGCTGTATGCATCGAACTTTCAGGCGAATACCCACTGCATTGGCGACTCGGCCAATCACCTCATGCTCGACCTGTATGGCAAACTCCTGAAAACAACCAACAACCGGCGGTGGCGTATCGAGCATGCGCAGGTCGTTTCACCAGACGATTTCTGGAAATTTGGTCGGTACTCCATCATTCCGTCGGTACAGCCTACCCATGCGACCTCCGATATGTACTGGGCTCAGGATCGGCTCGGCCCGGTCCGGGTAAAAGGCGCCTATGCGTTCAAGGATCTGATGAAGCAGAACCAGATGATCACCTTCGGTAGTGATTTTCCGGTCGAGGCTGTCAACCCCCTCTTTGGCTTCCATTCGGCCGTAGCGCGGCAGGACGCCAAAAACTTCCCAAAAGCCGGTTACCAGATGGAAAATGCCGTTGATCGCCGGTCGGCTTTACTGGCTATGACGCGCTGGGCAGCCTACGCTAATTTTGAAGACCAGCTGCGCGGCAGCATCGCTCCTGGCAAACAAGCCGATTTTGTTGTGCTTGACCGCGATATCATGACGGCACCAAATACCCAGCTACGCGACACCAAAGTACGGCAAACCTGGATTGGCGGAGAGCGGGTTTATTGACTCAGGCGACTGACAAAATCTGGTAAGCCATCTTGTTAAACACCACCGTTTCGCTGACCTGATGCCCGGCCAATAGCGCTGCCACAGGTGAGGCCGGAGAAACGGCGAAGTAGTCAACATGCTCAAGCGTAAGCTTACCGGCGCTGACACTGATAAAAAAGCGCCCCCGGTTTGTCTCAACCAGACTACCCGGCTGAACTGTATCGTACTTTTTGTCGATGTTCAGCCGGGTCAGCTCGCCTTCCAGCTTGAGGGCTTCGGCCAGTAGCTGGGCATGCCGGTCGCGTTCGAGCTGGGCCATAGCCCGGCCGGTTTCGTACTTGTCGCCCGCACTACTTTTGGATTCACTGTTAGCCGACTCCTGAGCCGCTTCCATCGCCAGGCGAGCGGTATCGATGCGTTGTTGCACGTACTGCTGACAGCGGCTAAATAATTCTTTCTTGATCGTGAGTGGATCATCCATCGGCGATGGGGCTATCGGCATCTGAGTAATTTATAGATTCTTACGTTTCATCTCCCCCACAGCATAGTTAACGGCGCGGGCGGTCAGGGCCATAAACGTAATAGATGGATTCTGCGAGCCCGTAGAGGCCATGGCGGCCCCGTCGGTTACAAACACATTCCGACAGCTGTGTATCTGGTTGTGGGCATTGAGTATGGATGTTTTCGGATCACGGCCCATGCGAGCCCCGCCCATCTCGTGAATATCGAGACCAGGGTTACGATGATCGTCGTAGGGTCGAATGTTTTTGCAGCCGGCCTTGTCGAGCATCTCGGCCCCCTGTACCAGAAAATCGTCCATCATTTTCGTATCGTTATCGGTATAGCCAATCGAGGTAACGAGCTGCGGAACGCCCCAGGCATCGGTCTGATCGGGACTTAGCCGAACGTGGTTTTCGAAGCGCGGTACAGTTTCACCCTGCATCATCATAAACACGTGCCACGGCCCGGGTTGAGTTATTCTCTCCTTGAATTCTGCGCCAAACGTCTCAGCAGTTGGCTGTCCCTGCCCCCGGCTGGCGTTGAAAGCAACCATGTACCCACGCTGGAAGTCGGTTTCCTGTCGGTTTACATTCCGGAAGTTGGGCATGAACGCCGTGGTAGGGCGTCGACCGTAATAATAGCCATCCTCAAAGCCTTCGTAGTCGGCCAGAATATTGCCCCGGTAATTATGAAAAGCCACGTACCGGCCCAGCACGCCACTGTCGTTACCCAAGCCATTGGGAAAACGGCGAGAGGTTGAATTGAGCAGAATCAGGTTGGTATTCAGACAGGCTGCATTCACAAATATGATCTGGGCGTAATACTCCGTCAGTTGTTTGGTCTGTGCATCGACTACCCGTACGCCCGTTGCTTTCTGCTTCACCTCATCGTAAATAATCGAGTGCACAACCGAATCGGGGCGGAGGGTCAGCTTTCCGGTTTTGGCAGCCCATGGCAGAGTCGACGAGTTTGACGAAAAATACCCGCCATAAGGACAGCCCCGATAACAGAGATGCCGGGCCTGACACGGCGCCCGCCCCTGGTCATAGTGGATCTGTTGGGGCTCTGTCAGGTGGGCGCACCGGCCAATGATAACATGCCGGTCTTTATAGCTAGCCGCCACACGCTGCTGAATGTGTTTTTCCACACAGTTCAGCTCCCACGGCTTCAGAAACTCCCCATCGGGCAGGGTTTCGAGTCCGTCTTTGTTGCCGCTGATCCCCACGAATCGCTCTACGTGACTATACCAGGGCGCTATGTCGGCGTACCGAATGGGCCAGTCGGCAGCTGCCCCGTCGCGGGCGTTGGCTTCAAAATCGAACCGGCTCCAGCGTTGCGTTTGCCGGGCCCAGATCAGCGATTTTCCACCTACCTGATACCCTCGTATCCAGTCGAAAGGCTTCTCCTGCTGATACGGGTGCTCGGCATCCTTGACGAAAAACTGCTGGGTGGCTTCGTCCAGCGCATAACATTTGGTAGCGATGGGGTTAGCCTCGTCAAACGCCACCGGCATTCGGTTGCGGTGCGGGAAATCCCAGGGGTTGAGCGTAGCCGTCGGGTAATCCGTAATGTGCCGCACATCGCGGCCTCGCTCCAGCACCAGCGTCCGCAGCCCCTTCTCACACAGCTCTTTAGCCGCCCAGCCCCCACTGATTCCGGAACCGATGACGATAGCATCGTAGGTACGGGTGGCCCTGGTATCGCCGTAAGTCATCATAGTCCAATCTGATTTGAGCAACGATAATACATATTAATTCAGGCAAACTAAATCTGTCTACCATTTCAATAGATTTCTACAAACAACCGCCGTTGCTTTTGGCTTATTTAGGCAGGTACAACCAACAGCAACGTTATGGAAGCTAAAATTCCCCCGCAGCATCAGAACACCCAACCCGGCATTGAGGCCGAGCTGGACCCGCAGCCGAAAATAATCCGGCACCTCTACAAAGGCGCGAACAAACTTAAGGATAAAGTAGCACTCATCACCGGGGGCGACTCTGGCATTGGGCGAGCCGTAGCCGTCCATTTTGCCCGCGAAGGCGCCGATGTTGCCATCTCGTATATGACCCGTGAGGAAGAAGACGCTCAGAAAACCAAAGAACTGGTTGAGGCCGAAGGACGGCGTTGCGTGCTGCTGCCGGGGGATATCCGGCATGAGGACTACTGCACGCACATCGTTGAAGAAACCGTTGCGCAGCTGGGCAAGCTGAACATTCTGGTCAACAATGCCGGGCTTCAGCTGGCCCACAAAACGCTGGAAGAAGCCCGCGACGAAGACCTGCTGGACACCTACGAAACCAACATCTACTCGTTTTTCCGGGTCACGAAAGCCGCCGTACCGCACCTGCACAAAGGCGACAGCATCATCAACACCACCTCGGTAACGGCCTACCAGGGGCGCGCCGATCTGCTGGAATACTCGTCGACCAAAGGGGCGATCATGACGTTTACGCGGGCGCTGTCGAGCAACCTGATCAGCAAAGGTATCCGGGTCAATGGCGTAGCACCGGGTCCGATCTGGACCCCACTCAACCCTTCGTCGGTAGAAGCCAAACAGATTCCTATGTTCGGGAAAGACGTGCCCATGAAGCGCCCTGGCCAACCCAGCGAGGTGGCCCCTGCTTACGTTTTTCTGGCTTCAGAAGACGCATCGTACATCACCGGCCAGGTACTTCATCCCAACGGTGGCACCATCATAAACGCATAGACCGACACGCCTTTCAGGCGCATGCCGTAAGTATAAGCCCAACACTGTAGACAGAAAATACGCTCCGTTATGGAACAAATGGAAATTGACGCCAAGCCGCAGCACCAGGATGCGCAGCCTGGCCTGGAATACGAAATGGACCCGCAGCCGATATATATTCGGGACAACTACGAAGGTGCCGACAAACTCAGGGATAAGATTGCAGTCATCACCGGGGGCGACTCTGGCATCGGGCGGGCCATAGCCGTTCACTATGCCCGCGAAGGCGCCGACCTGGCTCTCATCTACCACCCCCGCGAAGAGCAGGACGCTCAGAAGACAAAATCGCTGGTTGAGGCCGAAGGGCGTCGATGCCTGCTGCTGGCGGGCGACCTGAAAAGTCTTTCTTTCATTCGGGAATCGGTTGGCAAAATCATCAGCACCTATCATCACATCAATATACTGGTGAACAATGCAGCCAATCACGTAGAACAGCACGAGTTCACGGACATTTCGGACGAACAGATGCGGCAGACCTTCGAGCTGAATATACTGGCTATGTTCCGGCTCACTAAAAACGTACTCCCCTACATGGGCAGTTACGACTGCATCATCAACACCACCTCGGTGGTATCCTACCGGGGCAGCAAAGCTCTGATCGATTATGCCGCCACCAAGGGGGCAGTAACGGCCTTTACGCGGTCTTTGTCACAGAACCTGGTAGACCGTGGCATCCGGGTCAACGCCGTAGCCCCCGGCCCGATCTGGACCCCACTGATCGTAGCGACCAAATCGCCGGAAACGGTTGCTGAATTCGGTAAAGACACCCCCATGGAGCGGCCTGGCCAACCCGCCGAGCTGGCCCCGGCCTATGTGTTTCTGGCTTCGGAAGATGCGTCGTATTTTACAGGACAGGTCATTCATGTAAACGGGGGCGAAGTGATCAACTCGTAAGAAAAAATTGTACCTGACAGCCTCGGGTTCTTTGCCTGGTAACTACTATTTTTACTAGTCAAGGACAGCTCGAGGCTGTCTGGTATCTGTATGGAAGCACCTCCATTAACGACCCGTCCCGTACCGCTGCATCCGGGCGTACCGGGTTTGGGCAACACATTGGCCTTTCTTCGGGATCCGCTGGCTATTCTGCGGACGCTGCAGCAGCGCTACGACCGAATCGTTCACCTCCGCATTGGGGGTCGCCATCAGTATCTGGTGCTGCGGCCCGAAGATGCCAAGCACGTTTTACAGGAGAACCACCGGAACTACGGCCGCTCGCCCGCGTTTCAGGTGTTGAAAATCTTTCTGGGAAACGGCCTGCTGACCAGCGAAGGCGATTTCTGGCGTCGGCAGCGTCGGCTGGCCCAACCAGCCTTTCACCGGCAAAAACTGGCGGCCCTGGCCCAGACGATGGTATCGGAAACAGCCAGTTGGCTAACTGAGCTCAACCAATCTAATCGTCATCAGCCCATTAATATATCGCAGGCCTTTATGGATGTTACCATGCGTATCGTCTGTAAAACCCTGTTTGGCTCGGATGTAGTTGGCCGGCTGGATGGCCTCTCAACAGCGCTCGATACGCTCAATTACCTGGCCAATGACCGGATGCTCTCACCCGTTCGATTTCCGATGCACTGGCCAACCCCCACGAACCTGCGCTTCAAACGGGCTGGCATTGTCGTCGACTCGTTTATATACGGGGTCATCAACCAGCGTACCCAGCTCGCTTCCAGCGACCGCGACGACCTGCTGGATATGCTGCGACTGGCCGAAGATGAAGATACCGGCGAACGGATGTCCAGCCAGCAACTGCGCGATGAGTGCGTTACGCTGTTTGCCGCCGGGCACGAGACGACGGCTGTCTCTATGGCCTGGACCATGCATCTGCTCACGCAGCACCCCGACGTGACCGCCCGACTGCGGGATGAGGCTATACTGCATCTGGGAAGCGCCCCCCTCCCCCCGCCCGAGGCATTCAGAAGCATGACCTATACCATGCAGGTCATTCAGGAATCGATGCGGCTCTACCCACCGGCCTGGATTATGAGTCGGCTGGCGCTGGCCGATGACCCTATCGGGCCCTATACCATTCCGGCGGGAGATACGGCTCTGGTTAGCCCTTACCTGTTGCATCGCGACCCGGTCAGCTGGCCCGATCCCGACCGGTTTGATCCCGATCGGTTTGCGCCCGGCTGGGATAAAGAACGCCATTCGTATGCTTACCTGCCCTTTGGCGGGGGCCCCAGGCTATGCATCGGTAACCAGTTTGCTTTACTGGAGATGCAGATACTACTGGGGATGCTCATGCGCGATTTTACCGTTCAGGCAGCCTCTGATCGACCCGTTATCACCCAACCGCTTATTACCCTGCGCCCCAAAAGACCTATTTATGTCAGGTTGTCCTGACAGGCAAATTATACTTTACGAAGAACTTTTGTAGGTGGGCGTTCCACGATAGATACTAAATGTTGATAGACAGCGAT
The DNA here is from genome assembly GCF_004138325.1 of Spirosoma sordidisoli. GTDB lineage: Bacteria > Bacteroidota > Bacteroidia > Cytophagales > Spirosomataceae > Spirosoma > Spirosoma sordidisoli. The sequence continues at coordinate 717,140 of NZ_SBLB01000001.1, forward strand.
CTGTTGACAACATAGGCTGTGGAGTCGTGAAACAGGATTGCATCTTTTGTAGTAGGTATTGACTTTGTAGTCAGTATACCCAAACTTAGATAGTCCATTGCTGTTCTGATTTATTCACCTTTAAACGCGACACAATGAGACTACAAATGCACGCCGTTAAGTTTACGGCCGATCAGAGCCTGTTAGATTTCATCCAGGCTAAGCTGAACAAATTAGACACTTTCCATGACCGGATCATCGGCGGTGAAGTGTTTCTCCGACTAGACGGAGCCGACTCCAACAAGGTAAAAGAGAAAATTGTTGAAGTCAGGCTGACGATTCCAGGAAAAGAGCTGTTCGTTAAAGAACACGACAAGAGTTTCGAGAGCGCTACCGACCGCGTGTTGGATGTGCTGAAAGATAAACTTGTTCGCTGCAAAGAAAAACGTAGCGACTTTTCGAGTCCCGTCATTGTCGAAGCCAAATCCCGGATGGAAGAAGACGAGGTTTTCGAGCCCGATGAGTTATAAAACCCAAGTCAGTAAAACAGTGAAAGCCACCCGAATAAGGTGGCTTTCACTGTTTTACTTATCTTTAGTTGCTCAGAGGCTAAACGCCTGTTTGATCTGATTGACAAAATCGAGTTTTTCCCAGGTGAAAAGCTCTACTTCCAGTTCTATGGTCTGACCGTTTGAACCAAAGGTCTTTTTCACGACTTCGTTCTTCCGGCCCATGTGTCCGTAAGCAGCCGTTTCCGAATAGATCGGGTTACGGAGCTTGAGCCGCTGCTCGATAGCGTAGGGACGCATATCGAAGATCTGTCCGATTTTTTCGGCAATGGCGCCATCGTGCAAGTCTACTTTCGACGTGCCATAGGTATTCACATACAGGCCACATGGTTTAGCAACGCCGATGGCGTACGAAACCTGCACCAGCACCTGATCGCAAAGGCCAGCCGCTACCATGTTCTTGGCAATGTGGCGCGTTGCATAGGCCGCCGAACGGTCTACTTTCGACGGATCTTTGCCCGAAAAAGCGCCACCACCGTGGGCACCTTTGCCGCCGTAGGTATCGACAATGATCTTGCGACCCGTCAATCCGGTATCGCCATGGGGACCACCAATCACAAACTTACCCGTGGGGTTGATGTAATAGGTAATGTCGTCGGTAAACAGGCTGTGTAGTTCGGCTTTCTGGGCGGCTTTAACGCGGGGAATGACGATGTTGATAATATCTTCCCGAATCTTGGCCAGCATGGTTGCATCATCGGCAAAATCATCATGTTGAGTCGATACCACGATGGTATCGATGCGGATCGGCTGATGATCATCGCTGTACTCAATGGTCACCTGCGACTTGGCATCGGGCCGCAGATACGGCATCAGGTGATTTTCGTTGTTACGAATGTGCGACATCTCCCGCAAAATGGCGTGGGCCAGATCGAGCGGAAGCGGCATGAAATTGTCGGTTTCGTTGGTGGCGTATCCGAACATCATGCCCTGGTCACCGGCGCCCTGTGCATTCGCTTTCGTTTCGAAATCGTCGTTGGCTACTTCCCGGTCAACCCCCTGGTTGATGTCGGCCGACTGATCATGAAGCGCCGAAAAGATGCCACACGAGTTGGCTTCGAACATGTATTCGCTCTTGGTGTAGCCGATTTTACGGATCACCTCGCGCGTAATTTTCTGGACATCCAGATAGGTTTCTGTTTTGATTTCACCAGCCAGAACAACCTGTCCTGTTGTAACGAGCGTTTCGCAGGCTACCTTACTGGAGGGATCGAACGCCAGAAAGTTATCAATCAGTGCATCGGAGATTTGGTCAGCGACCTTGTCGGGGTGTCCTTCAGAAACAGATTCGGACGTAAAAAGATAAGGCATTGCAGCTCTGAGAAACTTGGTTTGAAACCACAAAGCTACACCTTTATAGACAGGTGACAAACGATAACCCTGCCAGGCAAATCAGTATTCTTAGTTACAGTTTATCTACCGGGCTCTTACGCGACTTGCTATCAGCAAGTAGCCACCCGTCCGGATCGGGTGGCTACTTGCTTTTCCCGAAGCGTTTAGACTACAAGCCCTGGCTTGTAAAAGAACACGTAGACAGGCCTCGTAATGACAGATACGTTGATCACCTGTGGATTAACCAAACATTTTTCGGCGAATAACGTCGAAGAAAGCAGCTGTAAACGGCCACCACGGCATGGTGGTAAATAGCCGCAGTTCATCAGTCAGTCGGGTATCTTCATCCAGAAACGTAAAAACCCGACGGGGGTTTTCGACATAGACGCGGGTAAACACATCGTCGGCGGGGTGCCGGTGTTTTTCCAGTACATTCAGAAAAACGCTGTCGTACAGTTTGAAGCGTTTCTGAAACCAGGGGGTTCGGCGGGTGGGCTTACCGGTCTCAACCAGGTTGTGGACAATGTCGTGCAGGTAACGCTGGGTACGCTGAAATGTATAGCCGGTCGACGCTTTGGTATACCCGCCCGAGGTGCCGATCCGAACAATATGCTCCGAAGGATTTTCCTGAGTCGCTACGTCCGACATCGGGATTACGCCGTATTCCGTTTCCCGAATTTCGTAAGTGCCGGTATCGACGAACCGGTCTATGTACTGACGCAGATCGGTTTCGTACTCCTCCATTGTCAGCAGCTTATCATTGAAGAGGGTAAACTCGACCAGCGCCGTTTTTTCGTCGAAGGGGAGTACATACATAAACCGGCAATCGCCATGCTGTTCGACCCGGAAGTCCATTATTTCGGGAAGCGACGGGTTGAAACAGGGTTTTTCAGTCTGGATTACCCATCCTTTAAAATGTTGGAGCAGGTTATGATTGTCGGGCTGATCCAGATTCAGGGAGTAGGTACTGTCGAAAACATAATCGGCGATGTATGGCTCATCATTGGCAATGACAAACCCACCCTGGGGAGTGTCCTTGATCCGGTTAATGGTTGCCTGCTGCCGCTCTACATTAGGGTATTTAGCCAGTTCGGCCAGTACAAAGCTGTAGAAATCGATGCCCCGCAGCATCTTGTACCGGTACTCGCCCAGTTCTAAAGGGCCGGTATAGGTTGTGCCATGAAAATGTACGGTTTGCCACGTCTTAAACAGAATCGACTCAAACGGGCCGGTTCCCCGCTCCCAGAAGCACCACGTTCGATCATTACGATCTTTCTGTTCGCGATCAAGAATCAGAATAGAATGGTTTCCCAGCGGAGATTGTGTCAGGTAGTAGGCCAGGCTTAATCCTGCCATACCTCCTCCGGCGATGATGAAGTCGTATTTTTTCATGCAGCAAATAAAAAGCCCGGACGCATAGCCCGGACTTTCGTTAGTAGGCAGTTAGTAGAACAAAGCAGGAAGTGGGCTGCTGCTAACAATACGGGCCTCCAGAGGCTACCGCCCGACAGCTTGCCATCACTACTACTCGATTATACATTCACATGTTTTTCGGCATGGTAACTCGACCGGACCAGTGGCCCCGATTCAACGTATTTCAGCCCCCGGCTTAACCCTTCTTCCTTGTACATGGCAAAGGTTTCGGGGTGAATCCACTCGATGACTTCGTGGTGCATTTTAGTCGGTTGCAGGTACTGGCCAAGGGTCAGCACATCCAGTCCGTTTGCAGCCAGATCGTCCATGGCTTTAAATACTTCGTCGTGGGTTTCGCCCAGGCCCAGCATAATCCCGGATTTGGTACGCTGCCCATACTCTTTCGTGCGTCGGATCTGTTCCAGGCTGCGCTCGTAGCGGGCCTGGGGTCGTACACGCCGATACAGCCGCTCAACCGTTTCCATGTTGTGCGAGACGACTTCCTGGCCGGCAGAAATCATGCGGGTCAACGCTTCCCAGTTGCCTTTGGTATCCGGAATCAGCGTTTCGATCGTTGTTGCCGGCGACGCTTCCTTGATCAGACGAACGGTCTGATACCAGATTTCAGCACCCCGGTCTTTCAATTCGTCCCGGTTAACGGACGTAATCACCGCGTGCTTCACCTTCATCAGCACGATGGCTTCGGCCACGCGACGGGGCTCGTCCGTATCGTACTCGTTAGGGCGTCCGGTAGCCACGGCACAGAACGTACAGCTGCGGGTGCAGACGTTACCCAATATCATGAATGTGGCCGTGCCGGCACCCCAGCACTCACCCATATTAGGGCAGTTACCACTTTCGCAAATCGTGTGTAGCTTATGTTCATCGACGAGCTTACGGACTTTGGCATATTCCGGACCGATCGGCAGCTTAACGCGCAACCAGTCTGGACGTTTCTTCCGTTGCTGTTCGGAGGGTATTACGGGTAGTTCGATCATGGCACCTCAATCCTTTCCAACAAAATTCGTTTTTCCGGCGTAAAGTTCATAAAAAAGCCAGAAAGGCGCCGGCGGAAGAGAAGGGCCGGGAAAGCGATAGCCAACTCCCGAACCGTCTCTTCCGCCGGCGCCTTCCGGCGCACCTGGCTTACTTCTTACTGCCAAAAAACAAGGTTAGGTAGCCCGAGGTAAAGAAGCTACGGTTGCCTATGCTTCGATCTCCGCCCTGTGTCTGATTGGGGATGATCACGATCCGCTGGGGGAATGCTTCGGCCAGAAAACCGATCTCGACGCCGGTTGTGTTGCTGCGGAAGGCACTCAATTCAAAACTGAGGGCGGCTTTGACGTTCACACCCACGGTTAATTTGGACTGACCAAATCCCTGAAAGAAACTACCGGCTCCGGTCACTGTTTCGCCGGTTGCGGTCGCGAAACCGTTTACTTCAGAAGCGGGCACCGACCGGGTCGTGTTGCCGAACGAAACTTCGAGATAGTAAGGCTTTATAATCCCCAGCGAAGGACCTGCTGCCAGGATACCGCTTACCGCGATGCCTTCATCATCGTCCCGCTGAAATAACTTCACCTCCCGACCATACTGTGGCCTCACAACAAACAGGTAATTCTCTTTGCCGCTTATATAACGCGACCCAACCGAATTAATCGACGACTGTATCTCCTTGGGATGCTTTACATTGACCACTTCCAGGCTGAAGTAATGGTACTGACGCATACCCAGCAGCTCACCCGAAGCGAGTCTCGACTGGCGAAACGAGAAGCCACCCACAATACCGGAATTGGTATTGGTCGTGATGCCAAACGTGGTAATGGTATTGTAGTTTTCCTCTTCCGTTTCGGCGGCTGATGGCCGGACGTTTTGTCCCAGCACAGACAGGCTGCTTAGTACGAGGCTAAATAAAACGTATATCGTTCGCATTGTCGTAAATTCCTGAATTAAAGCTAATCAATTTGCCCGTCTCCACAAAATCGGGTACGCTATTAGCGTAACCAATTCATAATTTATATGTTTGAGGAAAACACCCACAGCAAGGAAAAGACCTCCCGGCGGTAACCTCCTCAGTCTTTGTACATTCTCCCTTTTTCTATGGCAACCATTCACATAGCTTACGTAGGCGACCTGCGCACGGATTGCACCCATATTCAGTCAGGCACGCATATCAACACCGACGCCCCCACCGATAACCAGGGCCGGGGCGAAGCCTTCTCCCCCACCGACCTCGTAGCCAACGCGCTCGGCACCTGTATTATTACAACCATGGCCATCTTTGCCCGGCGCGATGGCATAGAGCTGGCCGGCAGCTCACTCGATGTGACCAAGATTATGAGCAGCCAGCCACCCCGGCGCATTGCCCGGATCGACGTTGATCTGGTTCTCCGCGCTGACCCGATGCCCGACGCCGACACATGCGCCCGTCTGGAAAAGATAGCGCATACCTGCCCCGTGGCCATCAGTCTGCATCCGGATATAGAGCAGGCCGTCTCGATCCGCTGGGAAGCCGTAGCTAACGCGGCCGCGGACTAAAAACCGGGAAACTGCCAGCCTGGTATCAGGCTGGCAGTTTCCAGCCGTTCTGGTAGTTGGCTTTCAGCAGTGCATTGGCCTGCGGGTCGTTACTGAATTCTCCTTTTTCCATATCCCAGAACAGACGCCGACCCGTCCGGAAAGCAATATTGCCCAGATGCGAGTTCAACGCGGCTCCCTGCGCCACGTCGGTATTGCAGGTCGGCTGTTTCCGGGATTTGATGCACTCGACAAAATTGACCGCGTGATTGTCGAGACCGTTCCCCTGTGGACTTTGCCGGGGAAGCTGTTCCAGTTTATACCTGACAATCCCTTTTTCAGTTACAGTTTCGGGGTAGAGTTCCCAGCCGCTCCGGTCAACAACCAGCGTACCGTTCTCCCCGATGAACGCTATGCCGTGTGGCCGGTTATAGTTGGCTCCGTTGATACCGATGGTATGCTCCCAACTCATTGTCACATCCCCAAAGTCGTAGATCGCCTGCTGAGTATCCGGTGTTTCGCGCGCATCGGTAGGGTACCCGTACTTACCTCCCAGCGACATAATTGATTTGGGGGCGGTTTGCTTCATTCCCCATAAAGCAATATCAATCAGGTGAACACCCCAGTCGGTCATCAGCCCACCCGCATAATCCCAGTACCAGCGGAAGTTGAAATGAAACCGGTTTATATTAAAAGGACGCCTGGGTGCCGGACCCAGCCACATGGCGTAGTCAACGCCGGGCGGTACCGGACCATCGGGCTGCCTGGGCACTTCACTTTTCCAGCCGATGTATGACCACACTTTTACGATCCGTAGCTTGCCCAGCTTCCCGGAATGCACGTAATCGATGGCGTTGTAAAAATGAGGACTGCTCCGCTGCCACTGGCCAACCTGCACAATTTTGTTGGTCCGTTTGGCAGCAGCCATCATTCGGTTACACTCCTCGATGGTATTGGCCAGCGGCTTTTCGACGTACACATCTTTACCGGCTTCACAGGCGTCGGTCATCATCAGACAATGCCAGTGGTCGGGCGTGCCGATAATTACGGCATCGATGTCTTTGTTTTCGAGCAGTTTCCGGTAATCGCCGTACGTCTGCGCTTTTTTACCGGTCTGTTTCTCCAGCTCAGCAGCCCGTTTTGTCAGTACGTTCTGGTCTACATCACAGAGGGCTACGACCTCAACGCCCGGCACTTTCAGATGCGCCTGCACATCGGACCAGCCCATGCCGTTTATGCCGATCGCCCCGATGCGGAGCCGGTCAGAGGGAGCAACAACAGGAGTGGCAGCTGTTGACGCGAGGGCTGGCAATGACAGCGCGGGCGCTGCTGCGGAAGCACTTAAGCTCGTTCGGAGAAAGTCTCGGCGGGTGGTCATGGTAGCGAAGATCGTGTGCGCTGATAAAGACCCGCCCGGTTTTATTTTACTGACCCGGCAGTGCGCTTTCGCAGGAGATAATAGTATCGTTCAGCAGCCCCATCCTTATCCGAATTTATATGCGACGATACCAGTTCCCAGCCATTACGGACCATAAAATTGAGCGCATCCATCGACGAGCCGAAACGAATCTGCTGCCTGTCGGTACCGCTGATTACCTGTCTTCGGGCGTAAGGAGACGGTTGCCCGTAGTCGATGTAAGCATAAGTTGAAGCCGTTGCCCGGGCAGAGCCTGTAAGCAGCTGGCAGTAGGTAATCTCTTCTTTACTAATATCTACCCCGTCGACAAAGACCTGGGCCGTAGCCCAGTAACTGAGGCTGGTGAGCCAGCCGATGAGAAAAACAGTTTTCATAGTCTGAATGCATTACTTGATTGAGGAAGGGAAATATTATCGTCGATTCCCGAATAGGTTGAACAAGCCTTTACGGCCTTTCAGCAAAGCAACCGGTTTATCGCGATTTTCGGAGTTGTAACGGGTAATGATGTCGACTTCAAACTGCCGGAAAAATTCAGGATCGAAGTTTGCCTGGGGCAGGTGCTCAATGACGTGCTTGATCGACTTCCCCTCTCGAATCCATTGTTGCCAGACGTCCTGCCGCTGCCGCAGGCCTAACACGTTCATGCCCGTTACGGCCTGATCGCTGACCCGGTAGTTAATCCGGATGGCTACATTCTCTGTAGCATGCTGCCAGTAGAACGACTCTTCGGGGCCGTCGTCAGGCAGGAAATTAGCCACATTCCCGTAGGTCTGGTACTCGATATCAAAGAATTTGGCCGAGTTGAAGAAGACCCCTGGCTGGTAGCGGGTGCGCGTACCCAGCAGGGTTTTGGCCACCGTTTCGCCCATAATTCGGCCTGTATACCAGATTTGCTCCAGCGGCTTCCGGCCCGCTGGTGGATGCCGGTGCTGCACACAGTCGCCGATAGCATACACATCGGGCAGGTTCGTTTCCAGGTATTCGTTTACCAGGATACCTCGGTCGGTGTCAAGGGGTGTCTCTTTCAGAAAGCCAATGTTCGGGCTGACCCCCACGGCAACGCCGACAAACTCGGCGGGTATTGTTTCGCCCGTTTTCGTGATGACGGCGTCGACCCGGCCCGCTCCATTGTCGCGCAGTTCAGCCATTTCGGTATCGATCCGCAGGTCGACATGATGGTCGCGGATGTGGCGGGTTACCATCGCCGACTCTTCGGGGGGAAGAACGCTGCTCCAGAACGTCTTTTCCCGAACCAGGAACGTAACCCGAATCCCACGCGACAGCAGCATTTCGCACAGTTCGATGCCAATCAGTCCACCGCCTACCACCACCGCCTGCCGAATGCCCGCAGTAGACGCTTCCATCCGATCCAGATCAGGTTTTCCATACAACCCCTGTACGCCCTGCAACTGCTGGCCGGGCCAGTCGAAAAAATTGGGTTGCGACCCCACGGCCAGAATCAGGACATCATAGGTGAGCGTCTGACCGCCGGCGTACTGAATCAGTTTGTTGCTGAAATCGATGGTATCTACCCTGACCTGAAGGAGATCGATGCGATTTTTGGTCCAGAACCAGTCTTCGTAGGGTTTGGTATGCTGAAACTCCAGATGCCCCATGTACACATACATCAGTGCCGTACGGGAAAAGAAATGGGGCGTTTCGTCTGATACTACTGTAATCTGGTCATCAGTATGTTTTCGCAATTCACGGGCGGCCGTAATGCCTGATATACCGTTACCAAGAATAACGATGTGGCGCATAAAGTAAAGAGAAGACAGGCTGCAGAGTTTCGGTTGCGAAAACGTTGATTGGCAAACATACCGTAATTGCACAAAAAAAGCCACAATCCGTAGAAAGTGGCTTGCTTACTTATAGTAATCGGCAAAAAGGCAGCTAGTTCCGCTTCTCGCGGGTCATGGTAAGTGACGCACCCATACCGCGCCGGGCCTGCATTTTATGCAGATGGGCTGCTTCCTGTTGCGAAACAAGCTGAAGAGCAGCGTATTCGGTCTTACCGGTAATCAGCGGAAAACCGGCTACCCGCTGCACCGACGAACAGGGCACGCAGGTACGGGCGGTAGGCAGCGCTTTCAGACGGGCGTCCGGGATCGTATTACCACATTTCACACAATACATAAGGCGATCTGGTTGGTTATATAGATAACCAATCAGATGCCCGAATCGTGCAAAATTCAGGCTGAACCTACAGCGCCAAGCCACTGATTTACAGCATTTTGAAAATTATTTCTCAAAATACTAGTCTTCCCAGATCACGGTTTCGGTTCGGCTGAACCAGGGCTCCATATGGGGTTCGTAGTAAGACTCGATCACGTTTCGTTTAATTTTCATGGTGGGCGTCATGCGGTTGTTTTCGATAGTCCACGGGTCTTTTACCACCACCACTTTTCGAACGTGTTCGTACGCGTGCAGGCGCGGGTTGAGCTGCGACAGGGTTTGCTGAAGACTGGGTTCGACCACCTGACGACCCGCCTGACGCCCGGTCTCTGATAGTACCACCAGCGCAATGGGTTGGGGCAGATGCTGACCGCCCACACAGATCTGCTCGATGTAGGTGTTATCGGCAAAACCAAACTCGATCTGGGCCGGAGCAATGTATTCACCCTTCGGACTTTTATACATTTCCTTAACCCGACCCGTAATGCGCAGATAGCCATCATCGTCGACCTCGCCCACATCGCCGGTAGCCAGCCACCCGTTCTTCAGAACCGCTTCGGTCAGGGCCGGTTCGCGGTAGTAGCCCCGCATCAGCCAGCCACAGCGGGTCAATACCTCGCCCGTTCTGGAATCGATCCGGACATCGACACCCTCGTACAGTTGGCCAACGGTACCGTCTTTGACGCGGCTGACAGGCATGATCGACACAGCGCCCAGATTCTCAGTCATGCCGTAGGCTTCCTGGATGTGAATATCCAGCTTCCGGAACCAGCGGATCAGCGAAATCGGCATGGGGGCCGCGCCCGTGATGATTAGTTTGGCCTCGTTAAGGCCCAGTCCTTGGCGTATCTTTCGCTTAACGATGCCCGATAAGAAAGGAATTTTGAGCAAGGTATCGAGTTTGTGCTGCGGTAGTTTAGCCAGTACGCCCTGCTGTAGTTTCGTCCAGATACGCGGCACGGCCAGGAAATGGGTAGGGCGCGCGGCCGCCAGATTACGGGCAAACGAATCGAGCGATTCGGTAAAGTAAACAGTACCTCCCGTTGCCAGACTGGTTGCTTCCACAATGTTCCGTTCGGCCACGTGGCACAGGGGCAGATACGAAAAGAAGCGGGTCTCAGGCAGGTCGTGACCCATGCGGTAGCGCGTATGCCCAATAGCCTGACGTACCGCCCCATAATCAACCATAACCCCTTTCGGATTGCCCGTCGTGCCGGATGTATAAATGATCGTGAACAAATCGCTGTCGGCAGGTACGGGATGGCCGGGGTACGGTTGGTTCGTTGCCAGTATCTGGTTCCATTGTGCATAGTCGGGGTCCGGCGCGGAGCTGTTGGGGCGGTAATCCGGAAAAGCAATGCCGTGAACAGTCGGCGGAACACCTGGTTTGATAGCCTCCCAATTGTCAATCTTACCCACAAAAAGCACCCGGCACCCACTATGCTCGAGCACCTGTTTGAGCTGCTCAGCGGTAAGCGTTGGGTAAAAAGGTACTGACACATGGCCACTCAGCAGGATGGCAATATCGGCAATGAGCCAGTGTGCGCAGTTTTTCGAAATCAGGCCGATATTACTCCGGGGTGGTAGCCCCAGCGAGTGGATATAAGTTACCAGCCGACGAGCCTGCTGACCAACCTCAGCCCAGGTAAAATCGATATAGGCATCACCCACGGGCTGGCGCAGGTACACTTTCCCGGGTTGCTGTTGTTCCCAGCGATAGAACGACTCGATCAATGTTTCGGCTCCCTGCCTTTCCGTGCTACCTGTGTTCATCTTCGTGCTTACATCTGGTGAAATGTAATTTTACACGAAAATAATTTAACAAAAAAAAGTCAGAGCGATATGTTATCACCATGCTTTACACAGCAATCATTGACGGCAGCACGGCCCCATTTCAGGTACACAAGACTGGTTATCAGCAGCAAACCTTTATATTAGTATCTCCTGACTACGTAGCCTCGTCGTACCGGTTTTCAACTTGCTGATAAAGCTACCTCACCCGGTCGTGACCGATTAGGCGGTTGGTATGGGAATTTCGGAGCAGGAGCCCAGAACAGCCACAATTACTTTTTCTGTTTTCTTTTCTTCCGCCAGTATTTTAGATCGGCGGTCAGGTTTTCCAGAAAGAACGAAGGACCCACTGAAATGTAGAAGCCGGTATAGTTGATCTGACTCGCCGGCACGTCTTTCTTCAGAATAAATCGATACCCACCCAACACGTTGAAGCCGAACCAATGCAGCGGGCGAAACCATCTGATTCGTGGAAACTGGTAGGCCGTCAGAACCCCCACGCCCAGTGGAATAAAGACACCACGCGCTACTTCTTCCTCGGTGCCCCCGTGGCGTTCGTAACGGGAATGGCCATAGCCTAACTCGAGCGGCAAACTTACCTCCAGCGCTTTTTTGCGGTAGAGATATCGTTCGTAGTAGGCCGTAGCGATGCGCAGATGCCGGGTAACCGACTCAGATGTATTGGGTAGCAGTCCGGGCCGGTTAATATCCTGGTTCACGAAATAGAACCCAAGTCCGGCTTTGAAGCTGGCCGAACGCCCTCCCGACAGCTCAGGGCGGGCGTCGTGGGGCGGAAACAGGAAGCCAGCCCGAATCCCGTATACGCTCACCGGTGTGCGTCGGCCATTTTCGTTTCGCGTGTCGCTGAAGAAGAAAAACCGCTGGTCGGTAGAGGCCGTGAAGGTAAGTGACATCGGCTTTACTGACTGCACAGACACCGTATCGGGCTGGTTGGTCCGTTTCAGATCGGTTGGTTTTCGGACGGTGACGTTGGTCTGGGCCAAACCGGTCAGGCTGGTAATAAGCCAGAGACAGACCAGCCAACCAAGCGGGTATAGGTTTACTTTATCTTTCATAACGTTCAGTGTGGACATAACTCAGCCGACGAGCAATGGTTACAAGCCAATAGGCAGAAACAAGCCCGCTGGCCTGGATGTTGCTAGCTCACAAATACCTGTCTATTCATGTTGCCAACGCCCCGACATCAGATGAACGCTCCTCCCCCCTGGACCCTTACTGGCTATGGTCTGATTCTGGTTGCCCATTTTCCGGAGGCCTTTGTTCGCCGGCATGGGTTTCTTCAACCCTACCAGCAAGTAGCCTACCGGGGCTGGTTAGGTACGGTCATGCTGGTGAACTATCAAACCTCTAACGTTGGCCCTTATGCCGAGCTGCTCTTCATACCGGGTCTGTTTCGCTTTGGAAATACAACCAGCTTTTCCATCGCCAAAATTTATGTTTCAACCGAGGAGAGCGTTGTGAATGGCCGGCTTAACTGGGGCATTCCGAAAGAGCGGGCCGACTTTGCTTTTTCAGAACCGGCCCGTGGCTATCAGCAGATCTCGGTCAGTCGCAGGGGGCAGCCGTTTCTGTCGGTACAGGCGAAAACGTGGGGGCCCCGTTTTCCGATTTCTACCGCCTTCGTGCCTGGCTTTCGGGTCGTGCAGGCGTCATTTTTCGAGGCATCTGAGCCTGCGGTCAGTGGTCTGCTCTTGACGAAACCAACGGCATCGGGTTCAGCCAGACTAGCCTCGCTGACCAATGTGACTATTGATAGTACCTTTTTTCCAGATTTAAGTGCAATAAAACCGATTATTGCGCTGTCGGTAGAAAATTTCAGCATGCAGTTTCCCCATCCCAGGCAGATACGGGGCTGATTTTGTGGTTTTAATTCGAAGGCACCTGTCTAACCCCATGGATCAACGACAGGTGACATAAGTAGAACTCCTCAAAGCTCACCCTTTAAGACAAAAGTCAACATCTAAAACGTGCATCAGAAACCATACGCTGCCTACAGCGCCGAGGAGTTTGCCCTCGACGACCTGTTTGTCCGGTGGGTACAACACCCCGACGACGAAGAGGTAGTGGCGTACTGGGAGCAGTGGTTGCGTAACAACCCCGCCTGTTCAGAAACAGTTGATACGGCGCGCATCCTGGTCGAGACCGGTAGTCGTCCGATGCTTCCCTCACTCACGTCCGATGAGATTTCGACGGTTTGGGGGCGCATCCGCGAATCGCTCGAAACGATGGAAGACGTTCGTCCGCTGCAACCCGATGTACGGGCCGTGGTTGGCTGGTGGTACTTTTTCCGGACCGTAGCCGCCACGCTGGGTCTAATCCTGCTCGTAGGCTGGGCGCTCTGGATGCAGTACGGCCCCGAGCAATCAGTACAGGTAGTACGAACAAATGGTGGCCAGACACGCAGTGTCCGGCTACCCGACAACTCAACGGTTACATTACATCCGAACAGCGTAGTTCGGTTTGCCCGCTGCTGGCACGACGAATCGCCGAGGGCGGTCTGGCTGCAGGGGGAAGCTGACTTCGCGGTTGTTCACAGACCTGATACCAGTTCGTCGAGACTGTTTCGGGTACATACAGCCGACCTGACCATCGAGGCTGTTGGTACCACGTTTCGTGTACGGCAACGGCCCAAAGGCACCCGTGTGGCGCTCCAGTCCGGCCAGGTTAATCTGCTGATCAGTCAACAACAATCTATTCGCCTGCAACCCGGCGATTCTGTTGAGGTTGCCGGAGGGTCGATTCAACCCTTACCCTGAGTTATATAATTTGTTGTCCTAAACCTGTCTAAACCTGTTCGTTTATGAAGTTAACAACTACCCAATTTATTGGGTTGTCGTGGCGTCCTGTTGCGATGCTAACGGCACTTACGTTGTTGGGTCAGCCTGCTTTCAGCGCCCCCCCTACTCATCGCTCTGTTCTTGTCGATCCGGCTCAGGAACGCGTCATTACCGGTCGCGTACTCTCGACCGATGACAACAACCCCTTACCCGGTGTCAACGTTGCCGTGAAGGGAACCAACCGCGGTACCACTACCGATGCCGAAGGCAACTACCGCATTGGGGTTCCCGCAGGCGGAACCGTACTGGTCTTTTCATCAGTGGGCTTTATCAGTCAGGAAGTTACGATTGGCAATCAGGCAACTATCAATCTAAGCTTGAAAACCGACGACCGCTCCCTGAACGAGGTCGTCGTTGTGGGGTATGGTACGCAGAAAAAGAGCCAGTTGACGGGTGCTATCTCGTCGGTATCGGCAAAAGAAATCGCTGAATTACCCATCACCAACGCGCGGCAGGCCTTACAGGGCCGGGCAGCGGGGGTTGACGTTATTCAGAACGGGAGCAAGCCGGGAGCCGGCGTAACCGTCCGGATTCGGGCCCGTCGTTCCATCAACGCCAGTAACGACCCCCTGTATGTACTGGACGGGATTCCGCTGGCCGGGAACATTGACGACGTTAACCCGAACGACATTGCGGGTATGGAGGTCCTTAAAGATGCGTCGGCTACGGCTATCTACGGATCGCGGGGCGCCAACGGCGTAGTTATCGTAACGACCAAACGCGGCAAACCAGGCGGTACCGTCGTGGCTTATGACGGCTACTATGGCACATCCACTTCGCTCGGCACCATCGACGTAATGGATGGCCCCCAGTTTGCTGAGTATAAGCGGGAGTCACGCCGGGCGGTCAATGCCTATACGACCGATGCAGCCCTGTTTGAGCCCATCGAGCTGGACGGCATCGCTAAAAACCGGACAACCGATTATCAATCCTATTTACTGCGTCAGGGCAGCATCCAAAGCCACAACGTTTCGGTGCTGGGTGGCTCCGAAAAAACCCAGTTTGGCCTGTCGGTCGGGTATTTCAACGAAAAAGGGATTATCTACAATCAGGACTTTACCCGGTATAACTTCCGGCTGGCCATTGACCACCAGATCAGTAAGAAAATCAGGGTGGGACTTACGTCGCTGGGCGCTTATGGCCTGCAGAATGGCGAAAACTTCAACCCCTACGGCGGAGCCCTCCAGGAAAACCCGCTCGGCAAACCGTATGATGACAACGGCAACCTGATTTTCCTGCCCACCTCAGACGGACTTCGGACGAACCCGATTGCCGAGATTATTCCGGGCGCCCAGATCGATCTGGTTAAACGAATCCGGATGTTCAACAGCCTATATGGCGAGTGGAACATCATCGATGGCCTGAAATACCGGGTCAACTTCGGCCCTGACTTCACCAACCGGCGGGTTGGCCGCTTTGTCGGTAGCCAGACAAACGCCCGGCGTGGTGGCGATCCAACCGGCTTTACGGGCTATAATTACCAGTTCAACTACACGCTCGAAAACATCCTGTCGTACCAGAAAACGCTGGCCGACGTACACAACCTGAACATCACGGCGCTTCACTCGCTGCAGCGCGACGACGTGGAAGAAGGGACGATGAGCGTAACGGGTATTCCGGCCGAGACCCAGCAGTACTTTAACCTCGGTCAGGCCACCATCATTAACGGGATCGGGACCAACCTGACCCAGTGGACGCTGAACTCGTACATGGGTCGTATCAACTACGACTACAACGACAAGTACCTGCTCACGCTTACCGCCCGGGCCGACGGATCGAGCCGTTTCGGTGTCAACAACAAATACGGCTTTTTCCCCTCGGCAGCGGTTGGCTGGAACCTCAGCAACGAATCGTTCCTGAAAAGCAGTACCTGGGTCGATCTGCTGAAACTGCGGGTTAGCTACGGCTCAACCGGCAACACGGCCATTAACCCATACCAGACCCAGACGCTGCTTACCCGTACTACCTATGCGTTTGGCAGTACACCGGCCTATGGCTACCGTCCCAACAGCATTGGCAACCCGGATCTGAAATGGGAAACGACCACCACCGGTAACATCGGTCTCGACTTCAGCTTATACCGGGGTCGCGTGTCGGGTACGATTGAAGTATACCGGGCCAACACCCGCGATCTGCTGCTGTCTGACCAGCTTCCGTTTACCAGCGGCTACGGCAGCGTACTCCGCAACGTGGGTAAAACCCGTACCGAAGGGGTAGAAGTAACCCTCTCGACGGTCAACGTCAGCACAGCCGGCGGTTTCCGCTGGACAACCGACATCCAGTGGGCCCGCAACCGGGAATCCATTGTCGAACTCTTCAATGGAAAGGTCGACGACATTGGTAACGCCCGTTTCATTGGTCAGCCCCTGACGGCCTACTTCGATTACAAGAAGATCGGTATCTGGCAGCTCGGCGAAGAATCGGCCGCAGCCAGCTTCGGTCGTAAGGTGGGTGAAATCAAAGTAGAAGATAACAACGGCCGGGCCGCCGATGGTACGCTGACGGGCAAACCCGATGGCAAAATCAACGCCGACGACCGGGTCATTATCGGGTCGCAGGTACCTGAGTTTACCGCGGGTATGACCAACCGGTTCAGCTTTAAAGGCTTCGACCTGTCGTTCTTCCTGTTTGCGAGGGTCGGCAGCACCATCCGCAGCGGCTTCCATACGTCGTTCAACTCGCTGGCCGGTCGGTACAACAACCTCGATGTCGACTACTGGACGCCCAACAACCCAACCAACGAGTTTCCACGGCCCAACCAGTCGCAGGAAGCACCCGTATTCCAGTCAACGCTGCAGTACTTCAGCGGCAGCTTCCTGAAAGTCCGGAATATCAACATCGGCTACAACATTCCCGAGTCGGTTACCAAACGGCTGCGGATGAGTAGCCTGCGGGTATTTGCGTCGGCTCAGCAGCCGTTCATCTTCTCGGAATACCGGTCTAAATACAAAGGCATTGATAACGAGTCATTCGATTCGGTCAACGAAAGCCAAACGCCAGCCGTCAAGCAATTCACGTTCGGAATCAACGCCAAATTCTAACTGCAACCTATCCATGAAAAAGTCATATCTATTGGTGAGTGCCTTGACAGTGGGCTTACTCTTCAGCACAACCTCCTGCAAAGACGTATTGGAAGAGGTACCTGTTTCGCAGGTAGGCGCTCAGTACATCAACAGCGCAGCCGGGTTCGAAGCCGCGGGCCGCGCAGCCTATTCGACCCTGCGCGATTTCTACGGTCGCGAGATCGGGATGAACCTGACCGTATTCGGCACCGACACCTATACGATGGGGGCCGATGGGAGTTACAAGTTCATGAACCAGTACCTGTCGCAGTTTGACGGGCGGGTCGACATCCTGCGTGACCTCTGGAACAACTTCTACGTGGGCATCAACACGATGAACATTGTCATCGATAATGCCGCTACGGTCACCGGTCTGGATGCCAACCTGGTCAAGCGCCGGGTCGCCGAGATGAAATTTCTGCGGGCTCACCATTATTTCGTGCTGGTACAGACTTTCGGCGGTGTTGCGCTGATCACAAAAGGTAATCTGGAACCAACTAAAGCGTTCAACCGGGCTTCGGTCAAAGATGCGTATGCTTTAATCACCAGCGATCTGGAATCGGCTATACCGGATTTGGGTACGCCGACTTCAGACTACGGCCGGGCTACCAAAGGCGCGGCAGAACATCTGCTGGCTCGTGTTTATCTGACCAAAGCGACCTCGGAAGCCGCTGCCGCCGACGACTACGCCAAAGCAGCTACCTACGCCACGAACGTCATCAAGAATTACAGCTATGCGCTGCTGCCTGATTTCGCGAGCGTATTTGCCCAGGGGGGTGGTGAGATCAACAGCGAGGTTATTTTCGCTACGCAGTATACGTCCGACGCCTTGACCAATATTGGCGTAGCCGGTGGGGCTGTCGTAAACGGTAACCAGACTCACCTGTATTTCGGTATGGAATACGATACGCAGGCAGGTATGCAACGCGACGTGCTGGGTGGCCGTCCTTTCAAACGCTACCGCCCAACTACGTACATGCTCGAAACGGTTTTTGCCCAGGCAAACCGGGTCAATGATTCGCGCTACAAAAAGACGTTTAAGGATACCTGGCTCAGCAACCGCCCTGGCACCTACACCAACATGTTCGACGATTCAAAAACGTCGGCCACCTTTGCCGCTGGCGATACCACGATTTTTATTCCGGGTTTCGAGATGTCGAAGGCTGAGCGGGCCAAGCGCAAATACCAGGTGCTGGTGCCGAGCAACTACCGCCCCAACCTGTTCCCAACCCTTCAGAAGTTCCTGGACCCCCTCCGCCCCGACCGGACGTACGAGGCCGGTAGCCGCGACTTCCTGATGTTCCGACTGGCTGAAACCTACCTGATTCTGGGCGAGGCACAGTTCAGACTGGGTAAGCTCACCGAAGCAGCCGAAGCCATCAACGTAGTCCGTCGGCGGGCAGCCTGGCCGGGTCGGCAAACTCAGATGGAAATTACCCCCGCTCAGCTGAGTATCGATTTCATCCTCGATGAGCGCGACCGCGAGCTGGCCGGCGAAATGTTCCGCTGGTTCGATCTGAAACGGACGGGTAAACTGATTGAACGCGTCAAAGCCCACAACCCCGATGGCGGTCCGAACATTAAGGATTTCCACGTACTGCGGCCTATTCCGCAGGATCAGATCGACCGTACCACCAACGGGGCTACTGCCTTCCCGCAAAACCCCGGCTACTAATCACGTTGAACCATACTCAGCAAAAGCACCGGAACCCGTTCGTTTCGGTGCTTTTTGTTTCTGTTCCTGGCAGGATAAGTAGAAAAACGGCATTGGCGTCTTACACAGATGCATGGGCGTACAGCATGCTCTGTTTAACCATCAGTATTCGGTTCAGCCTATACTGATTATTCCTAACTCTTATCACTATGAATGAAACTGTAAATAGACGACAGTTTCTGAAAACCACTGGTATTTCGGCTCTGGCTCTCACAGCCGGAGCCGATTTTTTGCTGGCTCAGTCAGCAAAAAAGTCTGGTTTGCAGATCGCTTATTCAGCCATCACCTGGGGCGGCAACGACGCCCAGGCCATTGCCGACCTGGCCGCTCTTGGCTACCGGGGTGTTCAGTTGCGAGCCAATACCTTTGGTCCCTACAAAGCCAAACCGTCAGAACTGAAAGCGTTACTGGATCAGCATAAACTGAAGCTGGCCATGTTCTCGAGCGGTAACGTAGAGATCGATCCCGCCAAAGAACAGAGTACGATCGATATGCACGTGGCTCACGCCAGCTTCGTGAAAGCCCTGGGCGGATCGGCCATTCAGCTCACCAACAGTGTTCGGCCCAAAGATCGGCTTCCAACCACCGACGAACTGAAACGGCTGGCGGCCGTCATGAACGAAATCGGCAAACAGACTGCCGATATGGGTGTTCAGGCGGCTTACCATAACCACATGAACCAGCTCGGCGAAACGCCGGAAGAAGTTGATGTCATTGTGCAGGCCATGAATCCCAAATACTGCAAGCTGCTGCTCGACATTGCCCACTACAAACAGGGCGGTGGACAGCCCGAACAGGCCGTGAAGCAGTATAAGGACCTGCTGTATGCACTGCACCTGAAAGATACCATGTCGCCCCTGCCCGATAAACCCGACAATCCTAAAGCCTACAAGTTCGTTGAGCTGGGCCGGGGTAATGTCAACGTTCCCGCCGTATTCAGTGCTCTCGACGAGATTAACTTCAAAGGCTGGGGCATCATTGAACTGGATGGCGTTCCTGAAAAAGACAAATCAGCGGCCCAGTGTGCCCAGATCAATAAAGACTACATTACCAAAACGCTTAAACACAACCTGTAAGCCAGTGCACCGGGGTTTACCTCTGGCGCCCGGGCGTTAATCTGAACACGTATGAAACACCTTTTTGTAGCCGGCATCCTGTCGCTGAGTCTGATAGCTGCCGAAAAACCCCAAAGCCCCAATACCCTAACCGATAAAGAACGGAAAGAAGGCTGGAAGCTGCTCTTCGACGGTAAAACGACAAACGGCTGGCGCGGAGCCTACAAAGACAAGTTTCCGGATAAAGGCTGGTCCGTACAGGATGGTATGCTGAGTATTCAGAAATCAGACGGATCAGAGTCGCAAAGCTTTGGCGACATTGTTACGACCGGCGAGTACGGCGATTTCGATCTGACTTTCGATTTTAAACTCACCGACGGAGCTAACAGTGGCCTCAAATACTTCGTGGTTGAGCAGCAGCCGAAACCCAAAGGATCGGCTTTCGGTCTGGAGTTCCAGGTTCTTGATGACGACAAACACCCCGACGCCAAGATGGGTCGCGATGGTAACCGAACAATCGGTTCGCTCTACGACCTGATCACAGCCACCGGAAAAAAAGCCAACCCCATCGGCGAATGGAACACGGGCCGGGTGGTGTCAAAAGGGCAGCACGTTGAACACTGGCTGAACGGCAAAAAAGTGGTCGAATACGAGCGGGGCAGCGAAAAATTCCGGGAGCTGGTTGCCATGAGCAAATACAAAGCCCCCGAGTATAACGCCAACGGCCGGTTTGGTGAGGCCAGCAAAGGTCACATCCTGCTTCAGGACCACGGCGACCAGGTATCGTACCGCAACATCAAGATAAAGACCCTGTAAACCCGGACCACAGACCCGAACAGGTAACCAGCCTGTCGCCCAAATTCTGAGCATCCGCCAAGTAAAGTACCTGCCAGTCATGACTTTACCAGGATAACGTCAGGCGAGTAACAGGCTGATGATGAAGTAACGGCATACAGCTTATTTTATAAACCAGAGATACTACGTCACTATGGAAAATCGTCGCGATTTTATTAAAAAAACGGCCGTGGCCGGCCTGGGCCTTGCGCTGCCGACGGCCAGCTTCTCGGCCAGCAGTTACGCTCGTATTCTGGGCGCAAACGACCGGGTTCGGGTAGGGATCATCGGTTTCTCGGACCGGTTCCGGCAATCGCTGGCGCCGTCGTTCATGAACCACGCCAAAGACATGAATTTTGCATTTGTGGGCGTTTCGGACATCTGGAGCCGCCGTCGCGATGAAGCCGAATCATTTCTGAAAGGCAAGGGCTGGAACGACAGCGCCTTCTTCAAAGCCCGCAACAACGACGAACTCCTGGATCGGAAAGACGTGGATGCGGTCATCATCAGCACTGCCGACTTCCAGCACGCGCTCCACTGCGTCGATGCCGTAGAATCTGGCCGGGATGTGTACGTCGAAAAGCCGTTTGCCGAATCGCTGGAAGATGCCCGCAAGGCTTTGAAAGCGGTTGAAAAGTCGAAGAAAATCGTACAGGTCGGTTCGCAGCGCCGGTCGGCTCCCAACTATCATGCCGCCAATGATTTTATCCGATCCGGTAAATTTGGCGACATCAGCATGGTAGAGATGACCTGGAACGTGAACCAGCCCGGCCGCTGGCGCCGGGCCAAACTGGTTTCCGAAATCCGGAAAGAAGATACCGACTGGACCCGCTTCCTGCTCAACCGCCCCAAAGTAGACTGGGATTCGCGCAAATACCTCGAGTACCGCCTGTTCTACCCATACTCGTCCGGCATTCCGGGTCAGTGGATGTCGCACCAGATCGATACCGTTCACTGGTTCAGCGGTCTCGAACATCCGCGCTCGGTAGTCGCCAACGGGGGTGTGTATGTCTGGAAAGACGGTCGGGTAAACCCCGATACGTTTACGGCCGTGTTCGATTACGGTCCGGACAACGACAAAGCCAAAGGGTTTCAGGTGCTGTATTCATCGCGGATGCACAACGAAGCAGGCGGCACGAAAGAGTATTACTACTCGAACGGCGGCATGATCAACCTCGATACCAACAAGATTACCTCGGAGGGTGGTTTGCAGGCAGGTCCGGCCAAAGAGATGGGAATGGAGCCAAACCTTCTGGCTGCTACGGAGCTCAAATCGATGGGCCAGATGGCAACCGGTGCCAATACCGGAGCCGACCCCATGACGTCGCTGCACATGCGCAACTGGATGGAATGCGTACGGAGCCGTAAAGAGCCGAACGCACCCGCTAAAGCAGGCTTTAACCACTCCATTGCCAATATCATGGCAACCATGGCGCTGCATACCGGTAAGCGTGTTACCTGGGATGCTACCAAACAGGATGTTGTAGTCAGCTAACCGACGGCTTATTCTATAAAAAGCCGGGCCGTTGATGCGTAATAGCATTAACGGCCCGGCTTTTTTATGTCTGCTCAGGAAAATCCTATTGCTTAACTACCTTAAGCACGACGGTCTGCTGACCGGCGGACAACCGCAGCAGGTACAGACCCGCGGGCCGACTACCCAGCCGCACCCGTTCCAGCTGATCAGCAGTGGTAACAGGTACCGAGGAGTCGACAAGGGCATTACCAGCCAGATCGGTCAGCACGATTCCGACGGTTTTACCCATCGCCCCGCTGATACGAACTGTAAACTCCTCGCCTACCGGATTCGGCAGCAGCGTAGCCGTCAGGGTGGTACCGGGTTCAGCCGCGGCCGCTAACCGACCATTTGGGTTGGTAAACGTTAGCGTAAACGAGGTGCGTACTGACTGCCCAGCGCCATCGATGGCCGTTACCGTAATCACGCGCTGATCGGGCTGGCTGACGGTTCCCATGATGGTCTGGTTGAGGTACATCAGTCCACGGGGCAGGTCACTTACATCGATGCCCGCCACGGGGCCGGAGAACGTACCGGCCGGGATCGCAAAACTGAAGGGCTGGCCAACCGTACCGGTCTGATTGGGGATCGACTGCGCTACCGCCAGGCTTCCGCTGTTGCTACCCTGATTCGGGCTGGTAAACGTAAGCAGGAACGTTGTCTGCACCTGATTCCCCTGTCCATCAACAGCCGTTACGGTAATATACCGCTGGTCGGGCTGACTAACGGTACCATCGAACAAGCGGGTATCGCTGTAGTAAAACAGCCCGCGGGGCAGATCGCTTACATCAATAGCAGTAACCGGCCCGGAGAAGGTACCCGCCGGAATAGCGAAACGGAAGAACTGACCAACGGTACCGGTCTGATCAGGTATGGTCTGCGCTACGGCCAGACTTCCCTGAGCGCCCGTCGAGAACGTAAGCAGGAAACCGCTTCTTACGGTGTTGCCCTGGCCATCCGACGCCGTTACGTTTATGTACCGCTGGTCGGGCTGGCTAACCACCCCACTGATTGTCCGGGTGCTGCTTGTATACATCAGCCCACGGGGCAGATCGCTTACATCTACCGAAGCAACGGAACCGGAGAAGGCGTCGGCGGGAATCGTGAAGCTGAACGACTGCCCTACCAGAGCGGCCTGATTAGGAATCGGTTTATTCACCGCCAGTGCCCCATTTCCCGGGGTAGGCCCGGCCGCCGACTGAATCGTAAACACGAGCGTCAGGCTGTTGGCCCCGTTTTGCGGGTCTGTGGCCGTAATGGTTGCGGTGAAGCTACCCGCCTGGGTTGGAATGCCGCTGATCAGCCGCAGGTCAGGCGGGGTCTGGCTCAGACCGGCGGGCAAACCAGCCGCGCTCAGGGTCAACGGCTGACTTTCCGGATCGGAGAAGGTGCCATCGGGCAGCTTATAGCTGAAAAACTGGCCTACTGTACCCGTCTGGGCAGGTAATGTCAGGTTTACGGCAGGCGGCAGATTCGCTCCCTGCGTACGGCAATAAGCCCCGAAATCGAATTCGTACGTAACCTCGGCGCCACTCTGACGAGCCCGGAGCAGAATGGTGGTGCCGCTGTTGGGATCCGAGCGTTTCTCGGCATCGATCGTGCCGTTCGGGTTCGTTGTCCAGGTCGGGGTAATGCCCAGTCCGAAAAACTCGATGGGCGTACCATCGCCCCCGCTGGTTCGGAAGGTAATGCCCCCCGTCTGACAGTTGTAGAGCGGCATCGTAAGAGTCAGTGGCGTAGCAACCGGAGCCAGGTTGAAACGGGCAACGCTAGGGTCGTGATCGCTGTCCTGATCGTTGAACTCCGAGTTGATATGCACCACATCCATGCGGTCGAGCCGATTGCCGGTCAGGTTGTTACTAACCAGAATGTGGTCAATGGCCTGCGCGTTGCCTTCAAAATTATAGGTATAGCGTTCGTTGGCTGGCAAGGTCTCGATCAGCGCAGTTAGCGGAGCGGCCTTCAGGATATTGAGCGGACTGGCAAATTCAAAATCGTTCAGGTCACCAGCTACAATGACGTTGGCACTGGCATCGACGGCCAGAATAGCCTGCACGAAATCGCGTATCACCGTGGCCTGTTGATTGCGCTGGGTCTCACTACTCAATACGGGAGGCTGCACATTTCCGAACAGCGGATTGTCGCCCCCTTTCGATACCAGGTGGTTACCAATCACGAACACGGTCTGTCCGTTGAAGAGGAACTCACCAGCCAGCGGCTTCCGGCTTGCGCTGTTGGCGCCCCCCCCATCGAAGGCTGGGTTCGTGGGCTCAACCCGCCCCGGGCTGAACGACAGTTGTGGCTTTCCGCCAACGTTGTTCACGGTCGTGGCGCTGGTCGATGTGCCTCCCGGACGATCGACGAACGTAACCCGGGCCGGATTGAACAGAAAACCTACCCGAATATTGCCTCCCGGCTCTCCGCCATCCTGGTTGTTCACGGGGTTAATCTGTCGGTATTCGTAGGTGGGCCCACCAGCCGTAGTGATGGCATTGATCAGCAGGCCAAACGTCGTTGACGCATCTACAACCCCGTTATTCGTTGGGCCGCTGTTATCCTGAATCTCTTCCAGCAGCAGAATGTCCGGTGAGCGCAGATTGGTAACGATTCGACCCGCAATGGCCGAGAACGTAGCATCGCCCGGGTCCAGGTTCTCTACGTTGAAGGTGCCAAACGTCAGTTGACCGGTCGTACCGGTCAGATCAGTCACCTCTTTGGTCAGCGGGTTAGAGACCACCACCGGCAGGGATGTAGCCAGCACCTCGTAATTACCAGCCGCATAGTTGACAATCCCGGTAATCGTGTTGAACAAGGCGCCGGTGTTGACCACAGGCGTGACAAAACTATTGTTGGGCGGGTTCAGCAGGTTGTCGTCAATCTGGATGCGCTCCGGGTTGAAGTCAGCAGCGCTGATGACGATACCTCCCCGTGCTGATCGGCCGGTTACGTTAGCGCCATTATCGGCCAGCACCCATACTTCACCCTGGGCTGCCCCACTGGTGACTGTAGGACTGGCTGCAACCGGGTTGTTGATCTGTACCCGCATCCCTTCCAGACTCTCGTAGAAATCAATACCGTCGGTGGCGGGGTCGAAACTGCTGAAATTGTCGTCTTCGATGATGGTAGTCGGAATAGCCCGACCGCCGGCACCCACTATCGTTGCGGCTGGCAGCGTTTGACCTTCCGACAGCTCAGTTACCGTAGGGCTGGTAATCTGCGTAATGGTTAGGTTAGTACCCGTGCCAAACTCGCCAACGACCCCGCTTACCTGCACGCCGTCACCAACCAAAATGGTAGAAGCCGGCGCCGTACCACTGCCCGTAAAAACGAATATCCCTTCTGACGTCCGGTCATCAGCGTCCGGCTCGGGATCCTGCATGTAAAACCCGTTCGACGCACGCGCCGTTACGATGCCGGTTACATTGGTAACCGTTTGTCCGAACAGGGGGGATCGATGTGAGGTACCCTGTATGGTCCGGATTCGGGTTACGGGCGCACTTTCATTATCAGTAATAACAACCGTTGCCAGGTTGTCAGGACTGGCCCCAACGGCATAGCTGGTCGAACTGGCCAGCGTCAGGGCAGCCGTCTCGGCGCCTTCCGAATCGGAGTCGTCAACGGGCGTTATGGTGATATCGGCAGAAGCTGCCCCAGCGGCAATGGTAATGGTGCCACTCAGAGTCGGGGTGTAGTCGGTGCCATTGATAGCAGTGCCTCCCACCGTATAAGTTACCGTCAGCGGATCCGTTGTAGCACCCGTACGGGAGAAACGAAACGTGCCGGGATCAGAACCGGCTTCCGCAGCGCTGGCGTCAATGGCAGCCAGGGTTACCGTTGGCAGGGCTACCCCACCGCCGGTCGACGCCGTTACCGTCAGATCATCAATGGCCAGACCGTGATCATTGCCTGTATCGTTCGCATCTGTCCAGCGAAGTAAAATTTGCTGACCAGCCTCAACGGGCGTTGCGAAGGTGATGGTTTGGGTCAGCGTTGTCCGATTGGCGGCCAAATTACCATCCAAAGCACTAGCCGCAACGCCTGATATGGGACTTATAAAATCAAGTGCGTCTACAGGAGTACCCGTTGAACTAAGCGTGGGCGAAGGCCCGACAATGTAGGCAAATGTTAACCGCTGAGGACCTGCGGGTGGATTGCCTCCCCCAACGCGCCACTGCTCGCCCGTGTAGGTGATGTTTAACGAGGTAATAGCGGTACCGGTGTTATTGGAAAAAACGACGCCGAAAACCGATTGCAGCGTTCCCGAAGCCAGCGCCCCCAACGCACGATCAACATTGCCGGTTGAACCGTAGCTATACGTATCGCCCGTGTTTCCAGTGCCCGCATCGGCAGCATACTGTTCGTTATCACGGCCTCCTCCTCCGCTCTCCTGCAACAAAAACCCGGCAGGCAAATCCGCATTGGTAGTGCCACTGGTGGCCAGCCCGTTAAAGTTCTGGGTGTAGGTCAGATTGCCCGCCGACAAAGACACCTGAGCCCGGGAGTCGGCTGGCCTGAGCAGCGCCAGCACAAACAACCCGCCCACCATCGTTGATGAGAGTAGTTTGTAGATTTTATACATATTGTTTTGGGTAGAATAAACAACCAGGGTACGCTGGTCAGTTACAAAGGTATGCCGGAGGTCAGGACCTATCCGTTAATAAATCTTTACGTTTATAGTTTATGTATAGATTCTTAGCAGGTGGAACGCTGGTGTAATTTATCCTTTCAATAGTCCGGCCCCAATCTGGCAGCTGAGGCATTTCTTCTGGGTGCAGAACTCATTGTACAATTCTATACCCGCCTGCGAGTCGAAAGCTGTCTGAATGCCCATACCCAGTTTGTTCCAGCCTTCGGTCAGTCGGTTGTGTTCAGCGGGGAGCTGCTCCAGCAAAGCGATGGCCCGATCGAGATAGGCGGGTTGGCCCCGGTGATGAGCATAGGCAGCCAATAGTGGCACAACCGTATTAATAACAATATTCTCGGCCGACATACGACCCAGCGCCGGGGATCCCCTGTCGGTAGCTTTCCCGAACCGGTAATGTGTCTGCCAGTAGTCGGAGGGCGTAACCTGTAGTGCTTGAAGGATTAGTTCAACATCGGTAGTTGCCACAAACAGCGAAAACAGACTCGCGTGCCGGGTAAGCAGCCGGGCCAGCTGAGCCAGCCGAAGCGTAGGAAAACTGGCCGGTCGCAGGCGGCCCCACTTCCAGGCGTGAGCCATCACCTGTAGCCCGGTCAGTTGGTATTTGGCGGCCAGAAACCGGTATTCCCGCTGCAACATGCCGCCGTACTCATCAGGATCGGTTAATTCATCGAGCAGGCCGGCGGCTCCAAACAACATGGCTTCGGCCTGAATAACCTTATCCCGATGCTTAAGAATAGCTTTCAGGGGGACAGCCCGGCTGAGCTGCTCCATCGGTTCCGCATTCAGCTTAAACCCCATGTTTACGGCCAGCATCTGATACGCCGTTTCTTCCCAGTCCGATCCTGTCTGGTCAAATATGGCCTGAACGGTGGCGGCTTTGCGCTCAAGCCGTTGCAGCATGGCTTTATCCAGCATCGACGTTATCCGCAGCGGCTGCACCGACCGAAACTGAGCAGCACAGGGAATTGGCGCAGCGGAATCGTGAAGCTGCCCGAACCGATCGATCAGCGCCCGGTCGGTGAGGGGTTCAAGAACCAGTGTCGGAAGGGGTGTGCCATCGGTGCGCTCGACCCGGCGACTGCTGGCCGGCTGATCATCCTGCCAGACAACATGCAGTATGACATTGTCGTAAGCGCGGTCGTGCTGATGCCGATGGGCCAGCCAGTCGGTGGTTCGGGTGTGCATCTCAACGGTGCCTCCCCATTCCTGTCCACCTATGAGCAGCCGCGCATTAATGAAATCGGGACCAGCCCCGTGGTTTCTGAAACCCGGATGCAGCACCTCAACCTGCTCACCATCGGTCGTGACGAGCAGGCTGGGGTTTATGTACTGATATTGCCAAAGGAAATACAGAAACGATTCGGGCACGATAGCTGGCTACTGACAAAAAAGTCAGTTACTGCAAATATACACAAACCTGAAATTAGCTCACTACCCTTAACGTATTGCCTGTAAATGACGGGCCATTTCCTGTTGCAGACTCACAGCCTCGGCCCGCGCCCGCCTGGCAAAGTCGGTACCGCCGGATGCGTACAGGATACTGCGCGATGCATTGACAAGCAGTCCGCCGTCGGTTGTCAGCCCATAGCGCGATACATCTTCCAGCGACCCTCCCTGCGCCCCTACCCCCGGCACGAGCAGAAAATTTTTGGGAGCCAGCTGCCGGATACGTCCTAACTCAGCGGCCTGGGTGGCGCCCACGACAAACATGATCCGGTCAGGGCCTGCCCAGCTGTTGGCGGTTTCTATAACGGCTTCGAACAGTTCCTGCTCGCCCAGGCTTTGCCGCTGAAAATCAGCACTCCCCGGATTAGACGTCAGAGCCAGCAAAATGACCCATTTTCCTTCGTAGTCGAGAAAAGGCGTTACGGAATCGTGGCCCATATAGGGCGCTACGGTAATGGAGTCGAAATGGAGCCCGGCGGCTGCAGGGTCAAAAAACGCCCGCGCATACAGGCCCGACGTATTGCCAATATCGCCCCGTTTGGCATCGGCAATGGTGAAGCAGTTGGCCGGGATATAATCGAGCGTTTTCTGCAGACTTTCCCAGCCCCGGGGGCCCTGTGCTTCGTAAAAAGCAATGTTGGGTTTATAGGCCACCGCGAGGTCGGCCGTGGCATCTATGATGGCCCGATTAAACGCAAAAACCGGATCGGGTTCTGTCAGCAGGTGATGGGGCAGCTTCTTGAGGTCAGTATCGAGGCCGACGCATAGGTAAGATTGCTTCTGTGCAATCTGTTCGCTTAACTCCTGGTAGGTCATTCTGATAAAAAAGCCATAGACTAAATAGCTTCCGCCCAAAAGTACGAACTACCAGTCCGGTTTCATACATTTGTAGAAGTCTCCTGTATTCGTATCTACCAAATCTCCTATGCAAGTTCGGCAAACGGCCATTGAGGGCCTGATAGAACTGATTCCACGCGTTTTTGACGATGAGCGTGGTTATTTCTTCGAATCATACAACAAGCCCATGTTTGCATCGCTGGGCTTACCCATGGACTTCGTTCAGGACAACCAGTCGTTTTCTGTGAAGGGGGTACTGCGTGGTCTGCACATGCAGAACGAGCCATTTGCTCAGGGAAAACTGGTTCGTGTCATTACCGGTCAGGTGCTTGACGTAGCCGTTGACCTCCGCCCCGATTCGCCTACGTTTGGCCAGTACGAAACGTTTCTGCTGGATGCGCGTCTGGCGAACATGGCTTACATTCCGGAAGGATTTGCCCACGGATTTGTGGCCCTCGAAGACAGTATTTTCAGCTATAAATGCACGAATGTCTACAACAAAGGGGCCGAATCGGGAATTCGGTGGGACGACCCCGACTTGAATATCGACTGGGGTGTCAGCAATCCTATCGTTTCCGAAAAAGATCAGGAATTAAAGTTGCTGCGGGAGGTTTTCCCGAACGTAGTGGTCTAGAACAGGAGGCACGGTACATACCGTGCCTTTTTATTTTTCATACATTTCTTCCATCACTTTCCGCCCTACTTTACGCGCCGACAGCGGGTTCTGGCCCGTTACCAGTCGTTCGTCTACCTCAATGTAGGGCAGAAATGGAATGATGCTTTTGCTATAAAGCGCGTTTTTCTGGCGCAGCGCATCTTCAAGTAGAAACGGCACCTCTTCATCGAGCCGAACGAGTTTTTCTTCCATGTTGGAGAAGCCGGTTATCTGCCGGTTATTCACCAGCAAAGACCCATCGGATAACTGCACGTTCAGGAGGCCGCATACGCCGTGGCAAACGGCGGCTACCATCCCCCCGTTTTCGTAGATATCCCGGGTAATTTCCAGCAACCGCGGGTTGTTCGGAAAATCCCACATGGTCCCGTGCCCACCCGTCAAGTACAGAATCTGATAGTTGGCCGGTTCTACGTCGTCGAGCCGGATCGAATTGTCGAGTTTATCCCTGAATACAGGGTTACTGTACCATTTTTCGTTGACGGTATCGCGCCGGTCCATACTTTTCTCATCGATCGGGACGGGACCGCCCAGGGGACTGGCTATGTCGTAGGGCAGGTTACGGTCAGCCAGCTCATCATAAAAATGAGTGGCCTCGCTAAGCCATAATCCTGTTTTGTGCGGTTTGGTCGGATAATCGGTGTGATTGGTACACACGATCAGCGCGCGATAGATAGGGTCCATAGAGGGGCGGGTCTCGGTTATCGGTAGGCGGTAAAGTTAAGCGTGTTACACGAATCCAGCACAGGCTGTCAAAAAACTGGCAGGTCTGCTTATATCTTCCGCGTCGATACAGGACCCAGTTCCAGATTTAACACGCCCCGCGGACAAACGGCGGAGCAGATGCCGCACCCTACGCAGGACGAGCGCACTATATCCTGACCGCGCTGGGCATAGGCCCGCACGTCGATTCCCATTTCACAATAAGCCGAGCAATTGCCGCAGGATATACACTGACCACCGTTGGTCGTAATACGAAACCGGGACTTAAACCGCTGTACCAGACCCAGATAAGCCGCCAGCGGACAACCAAACCGGCACCATACCCGGTTGCCCATCAGCGGGTAGAAACCGGTCCCAACAACCCCGGCAAACAGGGAGCCAATGTAAAAACCATAGGCCGAGCGCACGGAATAACTATCCAGAAAGCCCAGTATGGCAGGCTGTCCGGTAAAATAGGTATACAGCACCAGCAGGGTCATGCCAACTGCAAATACCAGCACACTATGCACAATTACCCGCTCTGCCTTCCAGGCTTTCAGGCTCTTGTCTGACAGATGGCGGTAAGGATCTCCCAGTGTTTCGGCCAGGCCGCCACAACCACACACCCACGAGCAGTACCAGCGCTTACCCAGGAAATACGTCAGTACAGGCACCGCCACCAGGGCCAGCACAATACCCCAGACCAGCATAAAGATGCCAAGTGAGCCGGCCTGTAGCTTTTCATTGATGCGGTAATCGAAGAAAAAGGTATAGTCTAAAGGCCATATATTCTTCAGATCCTGATAAGGCTGGTTGAGCCGCTGCATGATTTCCGGAATCAGGAAGGCAAAGCTTACCTGAAAAAACATGACCGATACCGTGCGTAACTGCTGATAGCGGCTGTGCCGGTAGTTGACCAGCATGCGCACTCCCATGACCAGAATAACGAGGGTGTACAGAAACCCGTACAGAAACCACCGACTGGCCGCACCAGCGTTCAGGGCGCGACTAATAGGATCGACCAGTAGCACCCAGTTGGTCAGGTATTCGGGGTAAAAGTAAAGCGCTATGTAGAAACCAATCAGAAAAACGCCCACGCTGATCCCGATCCAGCCCCGGTCAGTAGCCGGGTGCCGGTATTGTCGGTTGTTGTCGATGCCGGGGAGCCGTTTCAGCCCCGTCAGCGCATAAACCAGCCCGCCGAGGGTAGCCAGCCCCAGACTCAGCCAGAACCAAAGCCAGACCTTACCGTCGTGTAATACCCCCAGCGAGGCATTTTTTGTTATGTCGAAAACGTAGTCGTCGTAAATGACTTTATCCCACGCCTTCTGCGCCCTTACCTCCTCATTGTACGCGTTGACAGCTCCCCGAAAGTCGCTGATAAAGGACCAGTTGTTGGTATATACTTTGTTGGCCATGAACGCGGTCCGCTGGCGCAGGATGTCGCGGTGCTCAGGTTTTACTGACGCATCGAGTATAGAATCCGTGAGCTGGAACTGGCTCAGGGTCAATGTAAAAATCCAGAGGGCAAATCCGGTCAGGAAAAGGGATAACCCCAGCCATTTGATGCGTGTCATGGTTGAGCAGATTTCAGACCTGAAAGTTACTGTAATTGTGCAATGCTTTTTGTATCCGGCCAATTGAGTTTTTATCCAGACGAATTAAACCTTTTTTGTACTATACCACTCTAATCATCGGCCAAACGACCATTTGACAGATTAAAATTTTACAACAGCAGGACTTAACCAACTATTAACTCAATAGGATCAGTATATTTGTCCAAACCGTAATGTACATATTCCATGAAAACCATCACCTATGAGTCGCTCCGGGCCGAGCATGCCTGGATGATCGTTTCAGATCAGCTTCAGCAGCGTAATAACATGCTGGCCAAAAGCATTTCTTACATGGAGCGCGACCCGGCCGAGCTGCCAATGGCCAGCCGGCTCATGATTCTGCGCTATCACCTCAAAATGAGTTTGCGGCAACTGACTCACGAGGCCCGTCAGACTAGCCGGTCGACCCAGGAAGTAGCTCAGCTGCATCAGCAATGGCTGCATGTTCACCAGTTATTCTTTCTGCTCCGACAGATCGATCGTGAGCTAAACCGGGCTACCGGCGAGAACGATACCTTACGCAACTGGATGCATCAGCTTGAAGGCCGCGTGTATCGATCAGCCCTTGTCCATCTGAATTAATACGAACCAGCCACAAAAAAGCGATACACCATGTATGGATGTATCGCTTTTTTGTGGCTGGTACATACCTTATCGAATTCTCGTAACCACAATAGTTACACACTTAGGCTGGCATTCGTTGGTTTTGGGGGCCTCCGCCACCGGGGTTACCGGAACCACGGGAGCTACCGGAACCACGGGAGCCTGGTTATCGGGCTGTTTGACCGGGACCGGGGTCGGGGTAACAGGTGGGACTATAACCTCCGTAACGGGCGAATTTATGGTTTCCGTTACCGGACCATTGGGAGACGTGGATATCCACTCGATTTCGAGCCACCCGTTTACACGAGGCCCATCAGGGGCGGGCTGCAGCTCGATCTGCCCAATATTCTGGCTCATCCAGTTCTCATTCTTACTCAGATCGATCTCATAGGTATGGTACTGCCCGTCGTTGTCGAGCGCGAAATTCATTCGCCGATCATCCGTCCGCAGGAGAGCAACGTCATCTGGCCGGCGCCAGCTCAGGCGAAAAGGAGACTTAGTATCCTGACTCTCGTTGTTTCTGAATGCCGCCCGAATGTATATCTTGGGCACCTCCCTACCCTTCCAGAATACGAATGGCGATTTGATATGGTTATTGGGCGTGTTGTTCAGCAACACCCGTAGCTTACCATTAATTGGCCAGCCCGTATCCTGCGTATTGTAGTAATACCAGCCTTTACGCGACGTATCGAACCGATAGTTTGGACCGGCAACGGGGCGCGGCTGCGCGTACACGTACGATCGAATTTCGTTCAGATGCCCCACGATCAACGCGTAATCCCACTCATGGACAATATTATGATCGAGTAAAACGAAGTTGGTGGCAGCAATGTATGACGCAACCTGGCTATATTCATCGCCGTCCAGATCGGAACCGAAGTAGCCTTTCTTCCAGTCGTAATTGTTGGGTACATACAAGCCGACTCCATACTGGTTCACGTTGGTTGAGGCCATCCAGGGTTCGGTTGGATACACGTCGCCAAAGGGAACCCGCTCTTTGGGCGGCACGGGACGAATAACATCAGCAGAAGCGTTTGTAAACGGGTCGTTGCCTTTGTAGTACCACATGTTATGGTATTCGCCGTTCAGGTAAACACAGGGCATCTCCTGCTGACGGGCCTCGTACTGTGTCTTGTCATTTCGGGAAAGCACCACACGGGCATGTACTTTAACCACGTTTCCCTCCAGCCTGATCCAGTGTTCAATGGTGGCTTCTCCGTCTTCGTTGTTAAGGGCAAACTGCTTGGGTACGCACTTTACATAGAGCAGGTTATCCTGCTTCTCGAACGCCGTAACCCGGGATGGATTATTGTAGGTATCACCGGCCTGAATGGGATCCCAGCCCAGACCGGTCCAGGCCGGCGCCCCGTTCTTCGAGTAGTCGAGCGGACCGCCGTACAACGCAATCTGTACCTGTCGACCCAGATCGGCATTGTTGATCATGTTGCGGGTACTGACTTTTCCGCCCTGGTCGTTCCGAAACGCCAGGTAGGTCATAGCCCCGCCGTAATTTAAATCGATACCGACTTCGACCTTATCATTTTTTATGGTGTGCAACCCGTCCAGCGAAGTACCAACCCGGGTTCTGGGGGGTGCATATTTCGTTGTCGTGGCACGCGGCTGCGCCGATAGTGACCCCCAGGCAATCAGGCAGGCAAAGAGACTACTACAAACGCGTGAGTACAGATTGAGAGAGAGCGTACAAGACATGCGGAACTTAACACATTTACGGGGTACGAAAACCCCCTGGTCAAATTATATGCCAAAGTACGCCTTTGTTTCAGAGCGGTTTGTAATTATTTACCAGTCGGTTGGCTGAACCCTGGCCGACGTTTTTCCCTTACCCGACTCAACAAGCAATCGATACCGGAACGTGACGGATTTGCCCGGGTCCAGTGTATAATTCATAGCCGGTGCTTTCCCATTTGTAAACACGCTAGGGCCCAGCGGATTAGCCGCAAAAAGGCCGTAACCCCTGGCGTGCCAGTAGGTCGGATAACCTACATTTTTGGGATGATCGAGCAGGGTAACTACCAGATTCTCAGAACCAATAACCCCCGACAGCGCAACCGAGTTAGCCCGCGTACCCCATACAGCATCCCCTTCTTTGTTCTCACTGCTCCGGTAAAGACCCGTTACGCCGGTATTGTCCAGCAGGGGCACTTTAGTAGCTACGCCCTGCGCATCGGTAAACACCTCTGGCTTGGTAGAAGGCTGTTCCAGCTGGCGCGCTACCCGGAGGGCAATCATCCCTTCTTTGTTGTCTTTGAAGACCACCTCTTTCCCGGCCGCCGTAAGCGTGGTTATACGGTCAATGGTACGACTGTCGGCGCTGGCCCCAAACCGGAAAGTAGTCGTTTCGCGCAGCATCAGCTGATTATCCTTGTCGAGCCAGTCGGCGGTGACGACCAGTTCGCCCTGCCCCTTTCCGCCCTTCATCGACGTAATTCCCGTATGCAGGATCGTGCCGAACGGGCCTTTATGCTCCGGGCCTACGTCTATCGAGTTATTCCAGAAGTCATGTCCGTTTACGTCGCCGTAATTGAACCACATCCCTACATGGTGCGGATGGTCGACTCGCTCACCCGGACGCGGATCGAGCGGCCAGCCACGGGTGATTGCGTTTCCGCCCGCCGACACGATCGGGTACAGCACCGGCTTCTTCAACACGGTTGGTCCGGGGTAGATATAAGCCGTAAACGGTTTACCATCGACCGTCACCGCGACCCGTTTGGCGGCCGGGTCATGTTTAATCTGAATTTGATGGGGTTGGGCTATAACCGCAGAGGCTGTCAGCAGAAGCAGGCATGCAAGTCGGAACATAAGTAGGAGAAACTAAGCTAATGATCGGTTTAGAAAGAGCAGACAAGAAAAATGCCCCGACCTAAGAAAGTCGGGGCACCTGGAATGCTACTGAAAGCGACTGACAGACTGGCCAAAAACCAATCATACGCATGACCTAATTGCCCATCAGTATTTTGTTCGTCACATCCTGATCTATCGTGATGTAGCCCGGATAGTTGATCTGTCCACCCAGCAGATCGAGTGTCGGTTTGATCCGAATGGTCAGTTTGGAAGGTTTGCTGCTCGGCGAGCCCGAGAGGTTCTGTACCAGATCGCCGAATGCGTCGCGGGTTTTGGGATCGGTCAACAGTTGGTAGGCATTGGTGTTAAGGCGAACCGGCACACGCGTTTTTCCTCCGCCGGGCTGCACCTCGATGCGCTGATTCAGAAATCCGTTGAACACCTCCTGGCCAGCCAGCAGCACCCTGTATTCCAGCTGATTGATACCGGCCAGCCGGTTTGTAGGGTTCGTGATTTCCAGATTGATGCGCGCATCCAGCGGTACGTTCCGGGTCAGCAGACCAGCCGCCAGCCGCGGAAACCGCGCGGGATTCAGGTCTTCGAGGTTGCGAAACTGTCGGACGTCGGTACCGGCCAGGTAAATGCTATCGGCCGACGCAATGGTATAGCGGCAGTCGCCGAGGGTTTTGGCCTGTGAAATCTGTTTGTTTACGCCACACTGGCTAAAGAATACGGGCAGGGTAGCAATCAGGAGCAAAGCAAATCCTTTTTTCATGTCTGGTTGTGAATCGTTTTTTGATAAACATCAGACACACCAGAAAGGGTTTAGTTTAATTCTTCCTGACAAAGACCATCTGCACCCGATCAGCTTTGGCATTTTTCCGCCGGAAGTCGACCCATTCTTTATAGGCCGATGCCGGGAAACGGCCGCTATGCATCGACACATGTCTGTCTAAACCCCTTCTCCGGCAACACCCTACCATACAGGTAATTCACTGCATAAAGCTGTGCACCACCAACAGAAAACTGCTTGATTGTCAAGTATTTTTTTATCTTTGTATCAGGACATGCCCAAGACTTTCATGAACAAGCTAACCGCCGACGACCTGATTTACGGGTACATCAACGGTATCTTCCCGATGGCCGATGCCGACGGTACGCTGTACTGGTACGCACCTGACCCGCGCGCGGTCATCCCTATCCATAGCTACAAACCCGCCCGATCGCTGCGCCCCATCCTCAATCAACAACGCTTCGACATTCGTGTCAACTGTGATTTTGAACAGGTTATGCGCTACTGCTCCCTACCCCGGTCGGCCGACGACAGTACCTGGATTTCGGAGGAAATTATAGAAGCCTATACCGAGCTACACCGGATGGGGCTGGCCCATAGCGTTGAAACGTATATGGACAACCGTTTGGTTGGCGGCTTATACGGTGTATCGCTGGGCGCTGCTTTTTTTGGCGAGTCGATGTTTCATCACGTCAACGATGCGTCGAAAGTTGCCTTTCATTACCTTATCATGACCCTCCGGGAGCAACAGTACGAACTCCTCGACACCCAGTTCATCAATGATAACGTACGGCGGTTCGGGGCCGTCGAAATTCCCAAAGCGGATTACATGAAGCAGCTCAAGTCGGCTATCCGTAAAAAAGCCCGCTTCACCGAAAACGCGTTTGAACATCTCTTCAGAAACCACGCCGGCGATTAAGCCGATACGCCCCTGAATCTGGGCTAATGCCATACTTGCGCTATCTTTGCGCGCATGACAAAACCTGTACTTGTCCTCAAATTTGGTACGGCTTCCATTACCAAACCCACCGGCGAACCCAATGAGCCCATCATGGTCGACATTGCCCGGCAGGTGGCTGCGCTGCACGCGCGCTACCGGATCGTGCTGGTTTCGTCGGGCGCAGTCGGTGCCGGCAAAGGTCTCATTAACGACTACCGGGGCGATATTACCCAGCGTAAAGCGGCCGCGGCCGTAGGGAATCTGTTGCTGCTCAACCAGTATTCCCGTTTCTTTTCCATATACGGCATCGCCATTGCCCAAAGCCTGTGTGAGCGCCACCATTTTGCCAACCGCGATCAGTTTCTGCAGCTCAAGCAAACCTACGAAGAGCTTTGGGCCAACGGCATTATTCCGATCGCCAACGAGAACGACGTAGTGAGCAACCGCGAGCTGAAGTTTTCTGACAATGATGAACTGGCTACGCTCATTGCCGTCGGTTTCGGGGCCGAAGCCCTCATGCTCTGCACCTCGGTAGGTGGTTTACTGGACGCCAACGGCCAGGTTATCCGCCGGGTCGATACCTTCGACGAGCGAATTTTCGGGGTCGTCCGCACCGACAAATCATCATTGGGGCTGGGCGGCATGGCCTCTAAACTCACCTTTGCCAAACTGGCCACGCGCATGGGCATCCGGGTCATCATCTTCGGCCTGAACGAACCCGACAGCCTCGACCGGGCGCTCAGGAGCGACCTGGGTACCGAATTCATTCCGGCAGAAACATCGCTCTCGGCCCGCAACCGGTGGCTCGTCAGCGGCTCGCTCGTGGTGGGACGCATTCGGGTCGATGCGGGTGCCGTACGCGCCCTGCAACAACGGCGGAGCCTGCTGGCCGTGGGTGTTCGGGCCATTTTGGGCGAATTCAGCACGGGCGAAATGGTCGAGATCATCGACGAACACGATACGCCCGTTGCGGTAGCCCGGGCCCGGATTTCGTCCGACGTGCTGGTTCAACAGCTTCACCAACAAAACGTTGATGTGGCGAATGCCAACGATATCGTACTTTTGTGAGTATGACACCTATTACTCCGCTCCTGCAGGCTACCCAACAGGCCGCTGCCGCCGTTCGTCGGCTCAGCTCCGATCAGAAAACCGCCCTTATCAACCGGCTCGCCGATGTGCTGGCGGCCCAGGTGGAACCGATCGTTGCCGAAAACAGCCGTGATCTGGACCGGATGGACCCCACCGACCCCAAATTTGACCGGCTCAAGCTTACCGAAAGCCGGATACAGGGGCTGGTCGATAGCCTGCGGGTGGTAGCTACCCTGCCCGATCCAACGGGCGAGGTATTGATCGATCGAACCATCGAACAGGGTCTTAGCCTCCGGAAAATTGCGGTACCGCTGGGGGTAGTAGGCGTCATTTACGAAGCCCGGCCCAACGTAACGGTCGATGTGGCGTCGCTTTGCCTGCGTTCGGGCAATGCCTGCGTCTTGAAAGGCGGCAAGGAAGCCGACTTCTCGAATCGCTACCTGGTTGGACTGATTCAGAACGTACTGGTCGAGTTTGGCGTCCCCAAAGCAGCGGTTACCCTGCTCCCCCCCGACCGGGCCGTGGTGAACGAACTGCTGACGGCAGTACGCTACGTAGACATCATCATTCCGCGCGGCTCCGAATCGCTGATTCAGTTTGTCCGGAAACACTCACTCGTGCCCACGATCGAAACCGGCGCGGGCGTTTGCCATACCTACGTAGAAGCCACCGCCGACCTGGACAAGGCAGCGCCTATCGTTGTCAACGCTAAAGTGTCGCGGCCATCGGTCTGCAACTCGCTCGATTGTGTACTCGTCGACGCAGCCGTGGCCGACCGGTTTCTGCCAATGCTTACGGCCGATTTTGCCCAATGGAATGTAGAGGTTTTTGCCGACGAACCGGCTTATACGATTTTTCAGAAAGCCGGTTATACGAACCTGCAGCCCGCCCAGCCCGACGATTTTGGCCGCGAGTTTCTGGATTATAAGTGCGCCGTCAAAGTCGTTTCCGGCCCCGACGAAGCGCTGTCGCACATACAGGCCTATTCGTCGCGCCACTCGGAAGCCATTCTGTCGCAGAATCAGCCAGTTATCGATCAATTCCTGCGCGAGGTGGATGCGGCTGCGGTATACGCCAACGCATCGACCCGTTTCACCGATGGCGGCTGCTTCGGACTGGGGGCCGAGATCGGTATTTCCACCCAGAAACTCCACGCCCGGGGTCCGTTCGCGCTGGAGAAGCTGGTCACCGAAAAATGGATCGTCACCGGCGACGGTCAGGTACGGTGGTAGGCGAAACTACCTACCGTCTGCTAAATTTAAAATCCAGTTAATCGAGTGGTTTTGACTGAAAAATGGAATAATAATAGATTGCAGCGTTCAACACATTTCAATCTATTCATCCATGAAAGTCAACGTTTCCCTGGTCGGCCTCTGTGGCCTGCTGCTGGTCTCTTCATTGTGGTCCTGCGAGGATCACCTGGTCGCTCCGCCAGCCAGTCCGCGATTTCGCCTAACAAAAATTATCCAAACCGGACTTCGGTACTACCAGTCGCACACACTTAGTTACAACACGGACGGTAACGTTAGCCAATACGTGGCTCGGGGAGGTACATCGGCTAGCAGCGCCGAGAGTTACCCGGGCGTTACTACCTTCCTACAGTACGACGCTCAGGGCCGCCTGATCACCTCGGAAACGCCAATCGTTCCGGGCAACACCACAACTGCAGGGCGAACTACCTACGACTATGATACGAAGGGAAATATGATTGCGGCAAAAAAATACTCGGCACAGGAAGGAGGTAGCTTTACGATCAACAGTCTGGTAGCGGTGGAGTACAGCAGCC
Source organism: Spirosoma sordidisoli (assembly GCF_004138325.1). Classification (GTDB taxonomy): domain Bacteria; phylum Bacteroidota; class Bacteroidia; order Cytophagales; family Spirosomataceae; genus Spirosoma; species Spirosoma sordidisoli. The sequence goes on from NZ_SBLB01000001.1 coordinate 757,307, forward strand.
AGAACCTGCCTGTCAAAACGGTTGAAACTAATTTTTATCCGGTTGGTGATGCCGTTTACACCGTAATGTACTCGTACAACGGCAATCATCTGATAAAGACTGAACGTAGCTACTCGGCAGGCCCTGTTGGCAACCCGATCACTAGCTATCAATATGACAACAAACCCAATCCTTACTACAAGCTGGGCTATACATTAGATAGGATAGGTGTGTCGCCACAGCTGATCAGCCCCAATAATGTAATTCGTCCGGATGATCAGCTTACGTATGACAACAATGGTTTGCTCATCGAACGGGTAGATTACTATAAACTGGACCTACAGCAAGGCCGAACCCACTACACATTCCAGTACGAAGCCTACTGAGTGACGCTGCTCCCGAATCACTGATGAGCAACAGGTCTATTTTTGTCATACCGGCCGGCATACCAGCTCGGCAGGGGTGACAAAAATAGACCTGACTATTGATCCTTAAGCAATTAAAGGCGTATCCAGCTCGGCGAGTGACGCCAGGATTTCCTCCTGCGTGACTTCGTGCTCCACCAGTTTGCCGGACAAATACTGCTCATAGGCCGACATGTCGAAGTGACCGTGGCCGCAGAGGTTGAACAGAATCGTTTTGGACGTTCCTTCTTCTTTGGCGATGAGCGCTTCGCGGATAACCGTCGCGATGGCGTGGTTGGCCTCGGGCGCCGGAATGATGCCTTCCGTGCGGGCAAACTTGATACCGGCGTCGAAACACTCGAGCTGGTTGAACGATTGCGCTTCGATCAGTCCGTCGCGCAGAAGCTGGCTGACGATAGCTCCCGCTCCGTGGTAACGCAGACCACCCGCGTGGATAGGTGCCGGAATGAAGTTATGGCCCAGTGTATACATCGGCAAGAGCGGAGTCATACCGACCGTGTCGCCGAGGTCGTACCGGAATACGCCCCGGGTTAGTTTGGGGCACGAAGCCGGTTCGGCCGCGATACAGCGGATGCTCTTACCCTCTTCCAGATTATAACGCAGAAACGGGAACCCAATACCGGCAAAGTTGGAGCCACCCCCAAACGGCGCCACCACAATATCCGGAAAATCACCGGCCTGCTCCAGCTGCCGGATGCACTCCAGGCCAATAACGGTCTGGTGCATGAGTACGTGATTCAGCACACTCCCCAGCGCATACTTAGTGTGTTCGTCATGCATCGCCATCTCTACGGCTTCTGAAATGGCAATACCGAGGCTTCCTGGCGAGTTGGCGTCCTGTGCCAGAATACTACGCCCGGCGTTGGTCCGGTCAGAGGGCGACGGATATACTGAGGCTCCCCAGGTATTCATCATCATTTTCCGGTACGGCTTTCCGTTGTAGCTGGCCCGCACCATGTACACTTCACACTCGATGCCGAAATGCTGACAGGCGAAACTGAGGGCACTTCCCCACTGGCCGGCACCCGTCTCGGTGGTAATTTTCGTGACCCCTTCCTGCTTGTTGTAATAAGCCTGCGGTACGGCGGTATTCGGCTTGTGCGACCCGGCCGGGCTAACTCCCTCGTATTTGTAATAGATTTTGGCGGGCGTGTCGAGCAGTTTTTCCAGCCCCGTGGCGCGGTACAGCGGGGTAGGTCGCCAGATTTTATAAATCTCCCGTACCTCTTCCGGAATAGGTACCCATTTCTCGCTAGTGACCTCCTGTTTGATCAGCTCCATCGGAAACAACGGGGCCAGCATGTCCGGCCCGATGGGTTCTTTGGTACCGGGGTGCAGCGGAGGCAGCGGCTTGTTGGGCATGTCGGCCACGATGTTGTACCACTGCTCCGGAATGTCGGATTCGGCTAAGATAAACTTTTTCTGTGCCATGTATGACTAAGGATTTAGATGGGTGGGTAAGATACGAAGACGACTACACTTTCGGTCAGGTATTCTGCGACAGACCCAGCTGCCAGCGCTTAAACACCTGCTGATAGAGCCGGTGGCGCTTTGGATCGGGCTCGTAGGTATCCCCAAACTCAACCAGCTTAGCCGCTTCGTCGAGGGTAGCTACCAGCCCCAGGGCTTTCATAGTCAGCAGGATGCCGCCCATCGAACCGCTTTCGTTGCTGGCGTTGAGCCGCACCGGAACGCCCGACATATCGGCCAGCATCTGCACCCAGAACCGCGACTGCGCGAAGCCACCATTGGCGTGGATAACGCGGGTCGGTCCGGTATGCTTCATCAGCAGTTCGTTGATGAGCATCAGGTTGAACAGTACCCCCTCCAGCGCAGCCCGCACAAAATGCGCCCGCGTATGCTGCCATTCTACGTGCAGGTAGGCACCGCGCGCGTGGGCATCCCAGAGCGGAGCCCGTTCGCCCTGCAGGTAGGGCAAAAACAGCAGGCCATCCGAACCAGGCGCAATGGCTTCGGCCTCGGCCAGCAGCACGTCGGTTTCGGCCTGCGCCAGCTTTTCGGTGACCCACTCCAGCACGTTCCCCCCGTTATTGGTCGGCCCGCCAACCACGTAGTAGTCATCGTCCAGAATGTAGCAGAACAGCCGTCCCTGCTCATCGCGGAGAGGTTTCCGAACGGTTTGCCGGATGGCCCCGCTGGTACCGATCGTGAGCGTAGTGGTTCCGCGCTTGATAGCCCCCGCCCCGAGGTTGGCCAGGCACCCGTCCGAAGCCCCGATCACTAGTGATACCGCGCTGGTCAGACCCGTACCGGCCGTTTGCCCACTCTCCCGAACCGGGTGCTGGTGGGTAGTAGGAACCGGGGTAGAGAGCTGGTCGGCCCGAATACCGGCATGGGCCAGGGCCAGCTCGCTCCACTGTCGGTTGGCCGCGTCGAACAGGCCGGTAGCGGTAGCAATGGAGTAGTCGATCGCGAACTCGCCCGTCAGCTTATGCCACAGGAACTCCTTGATCGACCCGAAACAGGCCGTCCGGCGCAACAGGCGCGGCTCGTGTTCACGCAGCCAGGCCAGCTTACAGAGCGGCACCATAGGATGCATCGGAATACCGGTCTGCTGATAGAGCTGCCGCCCCAGTTCGGCCTGGGTAGTACGGAGGTCGGACGCCTGTTGTTCAGCGCGGTTGTCAGACCAGATGATCGCGTGGCTGAGCGGTTCTCCCTGTGCATCCATGGCCAGGAGGCTATGCATCGCTGTACTGAAGGCCAGGTGGGTCATGGTATGCCCGGCCCCGGCCAGCTCCCGGTTCACTTCAGCCATCACCTGCACGAACGCCGACCAGATCTGGGCGGGGTCCTGTTCGGCAAAAACCGGTTTAGGATGAAGCGTTTCAACGGGGGCCGACGCATGCGCCAGCACCTGACTCAGGTCGGCCGACAGGGCCAGGGCTTTCACGTTGGTTGTACCGACGTCTACGCCAACAAAGCAATTCATGGAGTGTCGAAAGGGGGTTATGGTATGCTAAAGCAACGCATTTTTTCGATTTGATGTTTGTCTGGTTGTCAAAGCCGGGCTGCTGTCGGTGAGCTACCCGTTTCGGGCTTATCTTTGTAAAAAGCCATTTGTATGTCGTGGGTCCGGTTGGTAGGTGTTGTCTGTGGAAGTGTCATGCTGTTTGTGGCCTGCCAGTCTTCGAATAAAACCGACACCGCCCCTACGCCACCCGCTCCTACCCAACTCAGTGGTCAACAGCTGGCTCAGACCTACTGCGGCAGCTGCCACCTCCAGCCGGCACCGGCCTTACTTGACAAGGCCACCTGGCAAAATGGGGTGCTTCCTCAGATGGCCCTGCGCCTGGGTCAGTCGGATCGGCAAATGGAAGAAATCATGCGCTACAGCAACACCGACGAGCTGAAACGCCTGATCGAAGCCAACATATTCCCCGAACACCCAACGCTTCATCCGTCCGACTGGCAGAAGATTGTCGCCTACTATGTGGCGCAGGCCCCTGACTCGCTCCCGGCGCAGGCCCCCCATACCACTATTCAGTCAGCCTTGCCCCTGTTTACGGCTCATGCTTCCGACCGTAGCGTCGATGGTCTGATCACGCTGCTCACCTACGACTCGCTGTCGCATCGGATCTGGGCAGCCGACGCCCGCGGTAATCTATTTGCCCTCAACAAGCGCCTGCAACGGACTGATTCGCTACGAACCAGCAGCCCGGTGGTCGACCTCCGCAGCCATCCGGACGGGCGTCTCGACCTGCTGACCGTGGGTATTTTGAACCCGAACGATCAGCCCGCAGGCAGCTGGGAAACCCGGTCGGCTGATCGTAGTCGCGCACAGGCCATGCGGGTTACCAACCTGCAACGGCCCGTTCAAACAACCATAGCCGACCTCAACCGCGACGGTCGGGAAGATGCGCTGATTTGCGAATTTGGTCATCACCTGGGTAAACTCAGCTGGCACGAACAGTTGAAAACCGGGTACCGGGAACATGTACTGGACGCGGTTCCTGGCGCCCGCGTAGCCTACGTGCGGGATGTGAACCACGACCAGTGGCCCGATGTGGTGGCGTTACTGACGCAGGGCGACGAGCAGGTGGCGGTGTACTACAACCAGCGAAACGGCTCGTTCCGCAAAGAAACCGTGCTTCGCTTTCCGCCGGTTTATGGCTCCAGCTACCTCGAGCTGATCGATCTGGACCGGGATGGCGACGACGACCTGATCTACACCAACGGCGACAACGCCGACTATTCGCTGGTGCTGAAGCCTTACCACGGCATCCGCATTTTCCAGAACGACGGCCGGTTCCGGTTTCGGCAAACCTGGTTTTACCCGATGCACGGAGCCAGCCAGACCGTTGTCCGGGATTTCGATCAGGACGGCGATCCCGATCTGGCAGCCATCGCCCATTTCCCCGATTTTTCGCAGCGGCCCTATGCCGGGTTTATCTATTTCGAAAACCGGGGCAGCCAGTCCTTCATGCCGCGCTCTTTTCCGGCGGCTAACCGGGGGCGCTGGCTACGACTGGCCGCGGGCGATGTGGACCAGGATGGCGACGACGACATTCTGCTGGGCTCGTTTTTTCGCCCGACGGGTCCCGGCCATACCGACTTGATGGACTACTGGCGCCGGCCCGGCAGCGGGATCATGCTACTCGAAAACAAGCTACGCTAGCCGATAAAAGCGGGTGGCGTTCTCGCCAAAGACCTTTAGGCGGACCTCGTCGCCCCAGGGTTCTACATAGTCTTCGATAATCGTTTTCACCTGGGTATAATTGGCCGCCACCAGACATACGGGCCAGTCGGAGCCGAACATCAGCCGGTCGGGACCAAAATGCTCGAAGGCAACGTCGAGGTATGGAAAAAAGTCGCGCTTACCCCAGTCCTGCCAGTCAGCTTCGGTAACCATCCCCGACAGTTTGCAGTGCACATTGGGCTGTTTGGCCATCTCCGCCATGAAGTTAGACCAGCGGTTGATGTCCCGCTTTTTGATGTATGGCTTGGCCAGATGGTCGATGACAAAATTAACTTCCGGCACCGCCCGAACCAGGTGTAGGGCGGCTTTCAACTGGCTGGGATAGATCAGGATGTCGTACGTCAGTCCAAAATCGGCCAGTTTACGGATCCCCTCTACTACGCCCGGGCGCGTCAGGAAATCGTCTGGCTCAGCCTGGGCTACATGCCGGTAGCCTTTGATGAGCGAATGCTGTGCAAAGTGAGCCAGTCGGTCAGACAGAGTCGGCGCTTGCAGATCGACCCAGCCAACAACACCTTTAACGATATCGTAGGCCCGGGCCAGCTGAACCAGAAATTCGGTCTCGGCTTCCGACTGGCTGGCCTGCACCGCCACGCAGCCGTCGACGCCGTTTTCGGCCAGTACCGGCTCCAGGTCGGCTGGTAAGAAATCGCGCCGGATGGCCGACATATCGTCGGTAATCCAGGCGTCGCGGACCGGCTCATACTGCCAGAAATGCTGATGCGAATCGATGATCATGGAAGAAACGAAATACGAGTCAGACGAGCCTGATGACGTGAAAGGTGCTGGTCATCCTGCGTTATTAATGGGAGTCTACCCTTTACTCAAGATCCTCTTCGTCATCCCGACGACAGGACCGGGCCGCCGGGATGACAAAGAAAAAACTGTTTTACAGGAACCTGATCTGACAATCCCCTCACGTATAGCTGACGGCGGTTTGCCGTTGCTCGCCCAGTCCTTCGATACCGAGCTCGATGACGTCGCCGGGTTTGAGGTAGCGGGGTGGTTTCAGACCAAGGCCTACGCCAGCGGGCGTGCCGGTCGAGATCACGTCGCCGGGGAGCAGGGTCATGAACTGACTGATGTAACTGACCAGCGTCGGCACGTTGAAAATCATATCGTCGGTGTTGGAATCCTGCAACCGCTCGCCGTTGACGCTGAGCCACAGATGCAGCGCATTGGGATCGGCAATGTCATCTTTGGTAACCAGAAACGGCCCCAGGGGCGCAAACGTATCGGCGCTTTTTCCTTTCACCCACTGCCCCCCGCGTTCAAGCTGGAAAGCCCGTTCAGAATAGTCGTTGTGCAGCGCATAGCCTGCTACGTAATCCAGCGCGTCGTCGAGTTCGACATAACTGGCCCGTTTGCCGATGACAATGGCCAGCTCGACCTCCCAGTCCGTTTTTTCGGAGCGCTTCGGAATGACCACATCGTCGTTGGGTCCGCAGAGCGCCGTGGTCGACTTGAAGAACAGGATCGGTTCAGCGGGGGTAGGTGCGTTCGTTTCGGCCGCGTGTTTGGCGTAGTTCAGCCCTACACAGACGATCTTGGAGGGTCGTTTTACGCAGGGTCCGAACCGGGCATCGGCCGAGACGACCGGACACGTGGGCGCGTGGGCCGACAGCCAATGCGCCAGCCGGTCGGGTCCGTTGCTGGCAAAAAATGACTCGTCATAATCTTCGCCAAAATGAGTAACGTCAAGGCGCTGGCCATTGGGTAGTTCAACGCCGGGGTGTTCGTGGTCGGGCAGGCCGAAGCGGAAAAGTTTCATAGTCAGTTTGTGGTCTTTCGTAAACGTATAGGCCCCCAGGTTCGGCCGGTGGCGAGGGGTGGGTCAGGTGTTCAGACGGGTAAACCCACCATCGAGCGGATAATCGCAGCCGGTGATAAATCCGGCCTCATCGGAGCACAGAAACAGCGCCAGCGCCCCCACTTCCTGCGGCTCGGCCATGCGGCCAATGGGCTGCGTTTTTGAGAGCCGCTCAAACATGTCGGCTTCCTGACCGGGGTAGTTCTTCGCCAGAAACCCGTCTACGAAAGGCGTATGAACCCGGGCGGGCGAAATACAGTTGCATCGAATCTTATCCTTCAGGTAATCCTTAGCCACCGACAGTGTCATGGTCAGAACGGCCCCTTTGCTCATCGAGTACGCAAACCGGTCGTTTAACCCCAGGGTTGCGGCTACCGATGCCATGTTCAGGATAACGCCCCCACCCGCAGCTTTCAGATGGGGAATGACGGTATGCAGGCAGTTGTACACCCCTTTGACATTGATCCGGAAGATCCGGTCGAAATCCGCTTCGGAGGTGGTTTCTACGGTGCCAACGTGCGCTACGCCTGCGTTGTTGACCAGTATATGAATAGGCCCTTCGGCTGCCAGCTGGTCGACCAGGGCGCGTACGGCGGCCTGATCCGATACGTCAACGGCATGGCTCGTCGCCTGCCCCCCCTCCTGCCGGATACCTTCGGCAGCCAGGCCGGCCTGTTCGGGATTCAGATCAAAAATACGTACCAGCGCCCCGGCCTGTGCAAACGCCTTCGCGATAGCCAGTCCAATACCGCTGGCCCCACCGGTAACGATGGCGGTTTTGTTAGAAAGTGAGAACATAATCGTTACTAGAGTGAATCAGTGAGTAAGTGACTGCGTAGAACGGGTGCTATTTATTCATCCATTCGCTCAATCACTCTTATAGCGACACCCCCCGTTTCCAGGGGATGAAATCGTCCTGACCGAGTCGTTCGGCTGCGGTTATGGTTTCGCCCGAGGCCAGCCGGACGATGTAGTCGAGCAGGGCATCGGCATTTTGTTCGATCGTCTGCTCGCCCTCAATGATCGGGCCGCTGTCGAAGTCAATGACATCGGGCATCCGGTTCAGGAGAGCAGTATTGGTCGATATTTTTACGACCGGGCACACGGGATTGCCGGTCGGCGTACCCAGCCCCGTTGTAAACAGGATCACGTTGGTACCCGAGCCGGCCATACCGGTTGTGGCTTCAACGTCGTTGCCGGGTGTGCAGAGCAGCGTCAGGCCGGGCGTATTGACCGGTTCGGCATAGTCGAGCACCTGGGCCACCGGAGCCGTTCCGCCTTTCTTGGCCGCTCCGGCCGACTTGATTGCATCGGTAATCAGCCCGTCTTTGATATTGCCTGGCGACGGGTTCATGTCGAACCCCGACCCTACGGCTTCGGCCTGGGCCGAATAGCCACCCATCAGGTCGATAAACTTCTGCGCATCGGCATCGTTGACGGTGCGGTTGATAAGCTCCTGCTCTACCCCGTTCAGCTCCGGAAATTCGGCCAGTACGGTTTTCCCGCCCAGCGTTACGATCACGTCGGACAGGTGCCCGATGGCGGGGTTGGCCGATATACCCGAAAAGCCGTCAGAACCGCCACATTTCAACCCGACGGTCAGCGCGCTGAGCGGAGCGGGTTGGCGGGTTAGTTTATTGATCTCGGCCAGTCCCAGAAACGTTTCTTTAACTGCCTGACTCATCAGCGCGTACTCGGTACCGGCCTGTTGTTCGAACAGCAGCAACGGCTTGTTGAATTTCGGATTCTGCCGCCGGATTTCGGCCGAGATCATATCGGCCTGCAGGTGCTGGCACCCCAGACTCAGTACCGTTGCCCCCGCCACGTTCGGGTTGTTGATCATCCCGGCCAGCAACGAGCAGAGTACGGCCGAGTCCTGCCGGGTTCCGCCACAGCCCATCTCATGAGTCAGAAACTTAATGCCATCCACGTTCGGGAATGGCCGGCCTGACTGCGGAGCGCTGGTATGGGTCAGGGTATGATTCTGACTAACATCGACAAAAGGCTGCATTTTTCGGATCACATCCATCTCGCCCGCCCGGTACAGGCTGAGTAGTTCGTGAACCTGCTGCCGGTACATCTCGGGTTGTGCGTAGCCGAGTTCGCGCTCAAACGCATCTTTCAGAATAAGCACATTCCGGTTTTCGCAGAACACCAGCGGCACAACGAGCCAGTAGTTGCGGGTACCAACCCGACCGTCGGCGCGGTGGTAGCCCATGAACGTACGGTCCTGCCAGCGCGAGACATCGGGCGGCTGCCAGCGGTAGGGCTGCTTTTTGGCCAGGCTATAGGGGTCCGCGTCATGCTTGAGATTAAACGTTGTAATTGGCTCTCCCCGCCGAATGGGCTGAGTGGCTTTACCCACCAGCACGCCGTACATAATAACAGGATCGCCGGGCTGACGGTCTTCGGTAACGAATTTATGTTTGGCCCCCACCGCATACGGGAGTGTATACGTTTGCGAATCAAATTCTATCTGTTCACCAGCCGCCAGGTTGCGCAGCGCCACGATCACATTATCGGCAGGGTGAACTTTTAAGACTATAGCGGGCATCAGTGCTTGTTTTTTTTGCAATAAAAGAGACGATCAGATTAAAATATACCAGTCCGGCCCGAAAAACTTTGCCATACTTATTGCGAATATGAGCACCAATCCCAACATTTGACAGTCCGACCCTGCTCTCCCCATGCTCACCCCTACGTCGCCCGGCCTCTCGTCCTCTGCCCCCGGCAGTCAGCACGCAGGTTCGTTTGGCACCGACCAGCCCCGGGCCAGCCGGCTCATGTCGATGGATGCGTATAGGGGGTTCGTTATGACCCTGATGGCGGCCGAACTCCTGCAGTTTCATCGGTTGCAGGAGAGTTTTTCGGCTAGTCGCTTCTGGTCTTTTCTGGCTTACCACCAGAGTCATGTGGAGTGGGCGGGCTGCTCGCTGCACGACCTTATACAGCCTTCGTTTTCGTTTCTGGTGGGCGTAGCCTTACCGTACTCGATGGCCGCGCGGGTTACGCAGGGGCAGTCGTTTCCGGCTCAGGCAGGACACGCTTTCCGGCGGTCGCTGATCCTGATTCTGCTCGGTATTTTTCTCCGTTCGGTTCATGCCGAGCAAACCAACTTCACCTTTGAGGATACGCTGACGCAGATTGGGCTGGGCTACCCCTTTCTGTTTCTGCTCGGCGCGGCCTCTTCGCGAACCGGCTGGATTACTTTTGGCGCCGTGCTGGTCGGGTACTGGTTTGCTTTTGTTCGTTACCCCCTCCCCGGTCCGGCTTTTGACTATGCCGCCGTTGGGGTTCCGGCCAACTGGCCCGAGCACTACAGCGGGCTTATGGCTCATTTCAACAAAAACAGTAATCTGGCCTGGGCGTTCGACACCTGGTTCTTAAACCTCTTCCCCCGCGAGCGTCCTTTTGTGTTCAACGGCGGTGGCTATGCCACCCTGAGCTTCATACCTACCCTCGCTACCATGATACTGGGGCTACAGACGGGTCGATGGATACGGTCGGGTGTGACCCGGCGCCAGCTCCTGACGCGGCTACTGGCGGCCGGCCTGACAGGTATACTGGCAGGTTTGGTCCTGCACTGGCTCGGTATTTGCCCGGTCGTTAAGCGTATCTGGACACCCGCCTGGGTGTTGTTCAGCGGAGGCTGGTGCTGCTGGCTGCTCGCCTTTTTCTACGCCCTGGTCGATGGGCCGGGGCGCTGGCAGCCAACGGCCCGGCGCTGGACCTTTCCGTTTGTCGTTGTCGGAATGAACTCCATTGCTATCTACTGCCTGGTCCATCTGATCGATCGCTTCATCATCAATTCGCTTTACATTCATCTGGGACATCAACCGTTTCAGCTATTCGGGGCTGCGTATGAGCCACTGCTGGTTGGAGCCACCACCCTGGCTATTTTCTATAGTATGCTACGCTGGATGTATGCCCGCCATCTGTTTATACGCATCTGATTTATGATCACGGCCAACCTGCTGAATCTTTTTGACCAGACTATTTATTACGGAACCCTCACCTTCGAAAATGGCCGTATTGCCCGCATCGACCGACTCGGCCCTGAACGTCCTGGCGAACCCTATGTGCTGCCCGGTTTTGTCGATGCGCATGTCCACGTTGAAAGCTCGCTGCTGACACCCCCTCAGTTTGCCCGGCTGGCCGTTGTGCACGGCACCGTAGCCACCGTATCCGATCCGCACGAAATTGGCAACGTACTGGGCGTAGCCGGCGTTGAATACATGCTGGCCGAAGCCCGCCGGGTTCCGTTCAAATTCATGTTTGGCGCGCCCTCCTGCGTACCGGCCACAACCTTCGAAACCGCCGGTGCTACCATCGGCGTTCGGGATGTGCGCTACCTGCTGGGCCTGAAAGAAATCGGGTACCTGGCCGAGATGATGAACTACCCGGGCGTGTTGCACGAAGACACCGACGTCATGGCCAAGATAGCGCTGGCCAAAGCCTTTAACAAACCCATTGACGGGCACGCACCGGGGCTCATGGGGCCTGACGCCCAGCGCTATATCGACGCAGGCATCAGCACCGACCATGAATGTTTTACCTATGAAGAAGGGCTCGACAAAGCCCGTCGGGGTCTTCATATATTGATTCGGGAGGGCAGCGCAGCCCGCAATTTCGATGCCCTGATACCGTTGCTGGCCGATTTCCCGAAGCAGATTATGTTCTGCTCAGACGACAAGCACCCCGACACCCTCGCCGAAGGGCATATCAACCAGCTGGTGGTACGGGCGCTGGCCGCCGGTCATGATCGCTGGCATGTGCTGCGGGCAGCCTGCCTTAATCCCGTACTCCACTACCGCCTACCGGTGGGCCTGTTACGCGAAGGCGACCCGGCCGATTATATCGTAGTCGATGACCTGGAGCGATTCATCGTTCGGCAAACCGTTATCAACGGTACGGTAGTTGCCGAAACCGGGCAGTCATTCATACCGGATCTCCGCAGCGAGTGGGTCAATCAGTTCAACTGCTCGCCCAAACAGGCAGACGAGTTTCAGGTCAGCGGTCAGGCAGGAGTTCCGATGCGGGTCATCGAAGCCCTGGACGGTCAGCTCATCACCAACGAGCTGCACATCGAACCAACGCTGGAAAACGGGCTGATTGTACCGGACACTGGCCGGGACCTGCTCAAACTGGTGGTTGTAAACCGCTACCAGAACGTACCCCCGGCGGTAGCCTTCATCCGCAATTTCGGGCTGAAGCACGGCGCCATTGCCTCATCGGTCGGGCACGACTCCCACAATATCACCGCCGTCGGCTGCGATGATGCCAGTCTCTGCCGGGCTATCAACCTGGTCATCGAAGCCAGGGGTGGGCTGAGTGCGGTCAGCGGGTCGTCGTCGGGGCAGGAATCAGTACTGGCCCTGCCCGTAGCGGGGTTAATGACCGACACCGATGGCTACCAGGTTGCCACCCAGTACAGCAATCTTGACCGGTTTGCCAAGACAGAACTTGGCAGTACCCTGTCTGCACCCTATATGACTTTATCCTTTATGGCCCTGCTGGTCATTCCTAACCTGAAACTCAGCGACAGGGGTCTCTTCAGCGGAGAGCAGTTCCAGATGACCAGCCTACAAATTGTTAAATAGTCCCACAAAAAAATTTTATTAACACACCTTTTTTAATTCAATTAATTATCAATATGTTTACAGACCTCAAGACCCTTATCAATTCCTACCAACCCGCCTAACCGCTCATGGCTCGTTCCCGTACAAAAACAGGTCCCGACGACGAAACCCTCTGGAATCAGTTCCGCGCAGGTGATGAAAACGCCTTCGCCCGCCTGTATCAGAACTACGTGCAGACGTTGTACCACTATTGTGCTCACTTCGCAACTGACCGGGCTCTGATTAAAGATTGTATTCACGACCTATTTGTTGAGCTCTGGAAGCATCGCACCACGATTGGCCCAACAACCTCAGTTCGGTTTTACCTGATGGCTTCCATCAAACGTAAGCTGGTCCGTCATCTGACGGCAGAGCAGAAACTGGTTAGTCAGGATGAAGTGACAAACGGCCGGCGCGTTGGCGACATGCTCTCCGGTGCTGATCCATCGCACGAAAACCTGCTTATTGCCCATGAAGAGGATTCATACATGAACGAATGCCTGCACCAGGCGCTGGATAAACTCCCCCGTCGGCAGCGGGAAGCGGTTCACCTCCGCTACTTCCAGAACATGAGTAACGAAGAAATATCGGCCCTCATGCAAATCAACATCCAATCTGTTTACAACTTGATTTTCGGCGCTATGAGCAACCTCAAGCGGTATGTAACGCCCGAAAATGTGTCTTTATAAACCCGACTACTCCTAACCCGACCCTGACCGGCGGCTCTCGAGCCGCCGGTTTTTTGTTGCCCGCCCGGATAACGTACCACCCACCGACTTTGCGTAATTTTGCCGGATGAATACTGACTCAACGCCCCTCCCCGAACGGGTTCGTCCGCGTACCCTCGATGACGTGATCGGGCAGCGAAAACTGATAGGCCCGGGCGGAGCCCTGCGCCGGGCGGTAGAGGCCGGCCGCTTACCTTCCATGATCCTCTGGGGGCCACCCGGCGTCGGCAAAACGACCCTGGCCCTGCTGCTGGCCGAAGCCGTAAAACGACCCTTCATCGCCCTCAGTGCTATCAACTCGGGGGTTAAGGAAATTCGTGACGTACTCAGCCGCCCGTCGGGCATGTTCCCGCCGGTGGTGTTTATCGACGAGATTCATCGCTTCAACAAAGGCCAGCAGGACGCGCTGCTCGGTGCAGTCGAAAAAGGCCAGATTACGCTGATTGGGGCCACCACCGAAAACCCCTCGTTCGAAGTGAACGGGGCGCTGCTATCGCGGTCGCAGGTGTACATCCTGGAGCCGCTCAGCCGCGACGAACTGATCCAGCTCGTTGACCGGGCCATCGCCCAGGACGCGTTTCTACGGTCCAGACAGATTACCATTGAGTCGTACGATGCGCTGCTGCGTTTGTCGGGGGGCGACGGCCGGAAGCTGCTGAACCTGCTCGAACTGGTGGCTTCGGCGCATGTATCGGCCGACCCGCTGGTGCTGACCGATGAGGGGGTAACGGCGGTGGCCCAGCAGAATATTGCCCGCTACGACAAATCTGGCGAACAGCATTACGATATCATTTCGGCGTTTATAAAATCGCTGCGCGGGTCAGACCCCAACGCGGCCCTGTACTGGATGGCCCGTATGATCGTGGCGGGTGAAGATCCGGTTTTTATCGCCCGCCGAATGCTCATCCTGGCCGCCGAAGATATTGGCAATGCCAATCCAACAGCTCTGATCATGGCGTCGGAAGCGGTACAGGCCATCAAAGCCATTGGTATGCCCGAAGGCCGGATTGTGCTCAGCCAGGTCGCCGTTTACCTGGCCACATCGCCCAAAAGCAACGCCAGTTATGTAGCCATCGATGCCGCCATTGCCCTGGCCGAGCAGACGGCCCACCTGCCCGTACCGCTCCACCTGCGCAACGCCCCAACCAACCTCATGAAACAGATTGGCTATGGCAAAGACTATCAATACGCCCACGCCCACGAGGGAAATTTCGTGCAGCAGAATTTCCTGCCCGACGACCTCCGGGGGCATAAACTGTACGAACCCGGGCACAACGCGCGCGAAGCCGAAATACGGCGAAGTTTGCAGAAATGGTGGAGCGACTGGTACGGCTATTAGGATCTCCCTACTTTTTTATCAGGGTAGTAAATCAGCTTCTTACGCTTTCTTCCCTTTCGTGGTTTCCCTGTTGAACTGAGTATAAATACACATAGTGTTTACCTGTTCACCAGACCACCGGAAACCGACGAGCTGACCAGGTGTGTAAAGCGGGAACGAAGCAGCGAGTAAACAGCCGGGGCATACCCGATTTTACGAACTCACCCCAAACCGGAGACTGTATTCGTGAAAGACGTAGCTGACGACGTAAAAGAATGGCTTGTTCGGATTGCCCGGCACGATGACCACCGGGCCTTCCGGCTGCTGTTTGAGCTATTCTATCCCGAGCTGATCCGGTTTGCCCTGTTTTACGTCAAGGTTCGCGAAACGGCCGAGGAGATCGTGCAGGATGTCTTTCTGAAAATATGGCAGATTCGGGCTACGATCCTGGTTATACTCAACTTCCGGGCCTACCTGTTTTCGGCAACGCGCAATCATTGCCTGAACTACCTCCAGCGAAAAGGGAATCCGGCATTTACGTCTGTCGACGGCACAGCGGTAGCCGATACGGTTGGTACTGACGATAATCCGCAACAGGCGCTCGAGCTGGTCGATATGCAGCGTACCATTCAGGCCGCTGTAGATGCGCTGCCGCCCCAGTGCCATCTGATTTTTCAACTCGTAAAAGAACAGGGCTTTTCGTACAGGGAAGTTGCTGATTTACTGGCCATTTCGCCCCGAACCGTCGAAACTCAGATCAGCATCGCCCTCCGTAAAATAGCCGCTGCTCTGGGTCCGCTATTGGAATCGTAAAAAAAAATCTAAAAATTTTCACGCGTCCTTTACGGGATCGGTCAGCAAACACTGTCATTGCTTTTGAAACCCGAAAGCAATGCACGACTCTATTGACTGGACCCTGGTAGGCAGAGTATTTGCCAACGAAGCTACGGACGAGGAACGCCAGCAGCTGGCGCGCTGGCTGGCGGCCCATCCCGAGCAGCAGCCTGTCATCCATCAGCTGTACCAATTCTGGCAGACACCCAGCGCCACGCCATCCGCCGATCGGACGGAGGTAGCGGCCGCTTATGAGCGGCTACAGCAACGGATCGAGGCCGAAGAAGCCCTGTCGGCTCAACGCGTTCGGCCGCTCTGGCCCTCGAGATCGTGGCTGAGCTGGGCTGCGGCTGCGGCTGTCATACTCCTGCTCGGCTTTCTGGGCTGGACCCGGCTGACCAACCCCGCCAGCACTACGGCGCTGCTCGAGCAGGCCAATCCCAAAGGCACCCGATCGCAGATCCGGCTGGCCGACGGAACAACGGTATGGCTCAACGCCGACAGCCACCTGCGCTATCCGAAATCGTTTACCGGCAACTTGCGCGAGGTATCGCTGGAAGGGGAAGCGTTTTTCAGGGTAGCCCATAATCCAAACCAGCCTTTCGTGGTCCGGCTCGCTACAGGGTCGGTGCGAGTACTGGGCACCTCGTTCAACATCCGGGCCTACCCGGGCGATAGTACGGTCGAGACGTCGGTAGTAACGGGGCGGGTGGCGTTTGTACCCAACAAACCCGTTCGTCGTCCCCGGACCAGCCCCGGCGCTGCCCCACCGACACCGGACACGCTCTTCCTGACCCCCAACCTGAAAGCCATTCAGTCCCTAACGCGGCAGTCGGTGGCAACCCAGCCAACGGTAGCCACGAACCAGATCGCCTGGACCGAATCAAAACTTGTCTTCCGAAACACGCCAATGGGTGAGGTAGCCAAAACGCTCGAACGCTGGTACGGCACCCCAGTAACCCTCGAACGAGAGTCGCTGCGACAGTGTCCGCTGACGGGCACGTTCCAGAACCAGAGCCTTCAGGAAGTCATGACCCTGATTTCGATGACCAACCGGTTTCAGTATGAATTGACACCGTCGCAGGTAACCATCAAAGGCCCCGGCTGCGATAGTGAATAATCCACCGCCCCCATTCCTGTTCCTTAAAACCATCCAATCAATGAAAAACCTCTCTACCCGCTGCCTCTTACTGGTTTCGCTGGGCATTGGGCCGACCCTATTGGCGCAGGATGTAGCCAGTACCAGTGCCGTCATGTCGCAGAAGCGACCCGCCGACGCCACCACGGTAACGGTAGCCTCGGAAGGCCGAACCCTCGACCTGATTTTACGCGATCTCGAGCAGCAGACCGCCTACACCTTTGTGTACAGCAATGAACTCTTCCGGCAGCTCAGGCCCTCCCTTGTGGCGGTTCGGCAGCCACTACATGCCGTGCTGACGTCGCTGCTGAGCCCGTTGCGCGTTGCCTACCAGATTGTTGGCCATCAGATCATTCTTTCCAATGCCGACCGGGTGATTAGCGGTCAGGTAACCGATGCCAAAACCGGCGAAGGGCTACCCGGCGTAAACGTCACCATCAAAGGCACAAACCGGGGTACGACAACCGACAGCCAGGGCAATTATCGACTCAGCCTGCCCGAGCAGTCGGTCACCCTTGTCTTCAGCTATGTCGGGTATGCCCCGCAGGAAGTAGCGGCCGGCCGCCAGACAAACCTGGCCGTGCAGTTGGTGGCCGACGAGCGATCGCTGAATGAAGTGCAGGTGGTGGCTTTCGGTGAGCAACGCACCCGCGACCTGACCGGCTCTTTTGCATCGGTCAAGGCCGCCGACATCCGGCTGAGTACCGCCGTCAGCCCCGACGTAGCCCTGCAGGGCCGCACCCCGGGCGTACAGATCACGCAGGCCGGCGGAACGCCCGGCGGAGCGGTACGCATCAATGTTCGGGGGGTAGCCTCGATCAACTCCAACTCGCAGCCGCTGATTGTGGTAGACGGTGTACCCATTCTGACCGGTGCCTTCGGGGCCGGGGGGGTAGCCATGAACCCCTTATCCGAGATCAACCCGGACGACATCGAGAGTATGGAAATTCTGAAAGATGCGTCGGCGTCGGTGCTGTTCGGGTCCAGAGCCGCCAATGGTGTCCTGCTGATTACCACCAAAAAAGGAAAGAAAGGAAAGCCGCGGTTCGATATCAGCTATCAGGAAGGCGTCAACACGGCGACCAACCGCATCGACCTGGTCGATAACGGAGCCGACCACCTGAATATTCTGAAACGGTCGGCCCGCAACAACGTGCGGGCCGGGCTCAACCCCCAATCGACCAACCTGGTCAGCCTGCTGCCCACGGGGATTCTGCGCGGCACCCTGGCTCCGGCCCTGGACCCGCGGCTGGTCGACTCGACTACGCTTTACAACACGCAAACCAACTGGCTGGATCAGGTACTGCGCCAGGGGCGATTCAGGCAGGCTACGCTGGGGGTAAGCGCCGGCACCAACAAGCTGTCGGCCTACGTGAGCGGTTCGTACCGGGGTGAAGACGGCATCCTGGTTGGGCAGTCGTTTCAGCGGGTCAGCGGCCGGGCTAACATCACCTACACACCCGCCCGGTTCCTGTCGATGGGCGTCAACCTGTCGGCCAATGGTATCGAGACCAACAACGTCCCCATCAACAACTCGTTCCGGTATGCGCTGGGCGGAGCGTTGCCAGCCTACCCGGTGCAACTGCCCGACGGCTCGTTCTTCAACGGGATTGCCAACGGTACCAACAACACCATCAGCCTGGGCACCAACCCCGTCTTTTTCCGCAACAACTACACGGATGTAGCCAGAACGTTTCGCAGTACCAACACCGGTTTCCTGGACATCAAACCCCTGCCCGGCCTGAGCATCCGGACCGAAGCCGGCTATGACTACCAGCGTACCCGTGCCGATGTTCTTCAGAACCAGACCCTGTATCCAACGGGGATTGTGGGTGCCGAACGGGGTGGAAACGGCCGCGCCGAAAACCGCGTCATTGCCAACCGAACGTTCAACCTGAATAACCTTGTCAGCTACACCCGTGTACTGGGCAAAGAGCACCGGCTCACGGTTCTGGCCGGTAACAACCTGCAAAGCACCCGCTCCGACAATGCCACCTACATTACGGAGAACGTGCCGGAGGGAGCGATACGGGGGCTGGATACGGCCCGCTCGGTCGTATACGACAACGAAATCTCGTTCCGCTTCGTCTCCTACTTCGGCCGCCTGAACTACGCCTTTCGCGACCGGTATCTGGTCGAGGTCAGCGCCCGAACCGATGGGTCGAGCCGCTTCGGACCGGGTAATCGATGGGCCACTTTCCCCGGCGCTTCGGTAGGCTGGATCATCAGCGACGAGGAGTTTTTACGGAACGCATCGGTCATCAACTTCCTGAAACTCCGCGCCAGCTACGGGCTGACGGGCAATGCCGAAATCGGTAATTTCTCGTGGCAAAAGGTCTTCACCTACGTCGGCTACAACGCGGCTATTTACGGCGGGGTGCAGGGTGGGCAGTTCACCAGCCCCGGCAACCGCTCCCTGGGCTGGGAGTCGACCCGTCAGCTGGACCTCGGTGCTGACTTCCGGATTCTGGGCAATCGCCTGACCGGTACGATCGACTATTACAACAAAATATCGGATGGGCTGCTCCTCGATTATTCGCTCGGGCCACTGGCTGGCACCATCAACAACGTCATGACCATCAACCTCGGCTCGGTCCGGAACCGGGGCGTTGAGTTCAGCATCAGCTCGCGCAACATCGAACGGAAAAACTTCCGCTGGTCGACCGACTTCAACATTGCCCGCAACGAGAACCGGGTGTTGAGCACCTACGACGCGCCTTTCCTGAACTTCCCCTCGCAGCTGGTAAACGGCCCCAACATTGCCACCCCGGGTTATCCGCTGGGCAACTACTATATGGCCCAGTTTGCGGGTTTCGACCCCGTAACGGGCAACGAGCTATTCTACGAACGCGATCGGTCGGTCTTTGCCAATACGGGCCAGACCGTTCGGACGGGTAACCTCTGGGACGGCACGATCAACAACCAGGCAGGGGTCAACCAGTTCATTCTCGAGAACCGTACGCCCTACCCGACGTTCTTTGGCGGCCTGACCAACACGGTACAGATCGGGCAGTTCGACCTGAGTGCGTTGATCTATTTTCAGGTTGGCAACTGGATTTATGATCAGGGCGAACGCGCCCAGAGCTACCCGTTCACGGGTCAGGTGCTGCGCCAGACGATTCCGGGCATCGGCAATGTACAGCAGGCCATTCGTCAGGGCGACAATACCGCGCTGGACCGCCTGCAGTGGGCGTCGAACATGCGGGGGGCCGAATCGACCCGGTTCCTGCACAACGGCTCCTTCGGGCGACTCAAGAACGTACAGATCGGCTATAGTCTCTCTCCCGAAACCGCCCGTAAACTGAAGCTTCGCAGCCTCCGGGTTACGCTGACGGGCCAGAACCTGTTTACCGTCACCAAATTCCCGGGCTGGGACCCCGAAGTATTCCGGAACGGTGGGGCCGACGGGGCCAATGCCAACCTCTCCCCCGGCCTGACCAGCAACGATTTACCGCAGGTAAAAACCTATCAGATCGGACTTAACGTCGGTTTCTAACCCACTGAACGCTACCACTATGAAATATATACTCTCCCTATTTGTCCTGTTGGCGCTGGCTGGCTGCGAAAAGTACCTGGATGAGGTCTCTTCCAAACAACTGATTCAGGCGCAGAATGTCAGAACGGTTCAGGAGCTGGATATTCTGATGACCGGCGCCTATGCCGGTATTGCCCGCAACGTCGCTTTTGGCGGAAACGCGCTGATCATTGGCGAAACCTTTGCCGATCTGGTGACGGTGAATAATACCAACTACCGCACCAGTCCCGGCCGGTCGTCGCGGGTCTATACCTGGACCCACCGCGAAGAAGATTACGGGTTTCAGGCCGAATTTCTACAGTGGAGTACGTTTGGGCTCAACAACGCCAACAACGTGCTGGAGATTTTGCGGAGCGGTCAGGTACAGACTCCCAACGAGATCAACCCCCGGCTCGATATTACCCAGCAACGCAACCGGCTCGAGGGAGAAGCGCGCTTCATCCGGGCCATGTGCGTATTCGAGCAGATGCGGCTGATTGCGTATCCCTGGGGTTACACGCCCGACAACAGCCACCCCGGCCCCATTGCGTCGTACCGGTCGCTGTCAGAATTTGGCGACTTGTCGTTTCCCCGGCTCAGTGTGAAGGCGGGTTACGACTCCGTACTGACGGACCTGCGACTGGCCGAGCGGCTGCTTCCGGATAGCTACGACCCGGCCCGCCACCTGCCCGACTACCAGCCCCGCGCCAATAAACATGCTGCTCAGGCGCTGCTGGCGCGCGTCTATTTTCAGCAGGACAACGTAGACAGCTGCCTGGCCGTTTGCAACCGGCTCCTGGGTTCAGGCACGAATTACCGGTTTCCGCTCATAGCCGGCAATCAGATGCTGACCAGTCTTTTTCAGCGTACGGGCATCACCCCAACGACCAATGCCGCCAGCCGCGACGAAGTTATTTTTGAGCTGGTCAACGTGGCAGGTCGTAACGTACAAACCACTAACAGCGCCCCCATCCGAACCCATTACGTACTGCAATCGCCCTATACGACGGCGCAGCTGGCCAACGTCAACACGCTCACCAGCGGGCCTAACCTGCGCCTGAGTCAGCGATTCAAAACCCTGGCCAGCTTTGACCGAACCCGCGACCTGCGCTACCGAACCCTGATCGACACGAGTCAGGCCAGCACTCCGGCTACCCTCTGGAATAGCCCCAGCCGCCTGTGGTTTCCGCGAAAGTGGGGCGTTCAGGGGACCACCAACCTGGGTGCGGCTCAGGGGGTTAACACAAATGTAGTTCTTTACCGGTCGGCTGAGTTTATCCTGATGCGGGCCGAGATGAATGCGCGCAAAGGCAATACCGCAGCCGCACTGGCCGACCTGAACGCCATCCGGGTACGGGCCGGACTACCCGCCCTGGCTACCGCCCCAACCGATCTGCTGGCCGACATCCGGACGGAGATGGTACGCGAGCTCTTCGCCGAAGGCCAGCGGATTCATGACCTCAAGCGCCGGAAAGAATCCGTCGATCCGGCCGACCGAACCCTTTCGCCCGGCTCGGTCGACTGTACCGTAGCCGGCTGTCAGCCCGTTCCGTGGAACAGCCGCTTCACCGTATTCGTGGTGCCCCAGACCGTGCTGGACCGGAACCCGCTGATGGTACAAAATGACTAAACGAACTTAACCCGGTACTCTTCATGAAAGCACTGCTTCTCTTGCTGACGATCGCAACGCTGGCGGCCTGCCAGGACGATGCCTTACCCGCCCTCAGTTCGGGCGACGATGCCCTTAAAACACAGCTACGCGGGGTCTGGCTGCCCAATCAGCTCCAGATCAAATACCAGGTTGGACTCATTCCGAACCAGCGCGACACGACTATCACCATAACCCCCGCTACGGCTCCGCTGCTGGTAGCGACCCGGCCCAATGTGATTATGCCGTTTACCGACACCCTGTACATCGGCACCGTAGCAGCGGCCCGCATCGACACGTTCTTTACCCGCAACCGAGGCCTTCGCCAGCAGGGTAATTTCTTCCTGACCACGGGAGCCGACAACGGGGCCGGGGTACTGCGCGTGGCCCGACCAACGTACACGCGTGGAACCCTGACCCGCTGGAATTATGATTTCGTTTTCCACGGAACGGTGCTGCCCAACGCCCAGAACCAACCCGCCTACAGCTATACCAGCTATCCCAACTATCCGCTTACCATTCGTGAAGTAAGCGGCAACCGGCTGGTCATTAGCTTCCAGACAACGGGAAACATCAATAATCTGCCGCAGGTAGCCATTACCCCGGCCAGCCAGAACCTCAATACAACCTGGGCGGGTCGAGTGGGCCTGATTACCGCAACCTTCACCAAACAATAGCCCGGCGTTTTCTGCATGCGTACCCGTTTTTTCTGGCTTTGTAGTTTACTGAGTGTCGGCGCCATGGCGCAGCCCCGGCCGGCAGACGATCCGTTCCTGCATCGGCTATACGACCGGCTGCACGCGTCGCCGGCACAAACCAAATACCGAACCATTGCCCCCATGCCCATTGGGGCGGTTTATGTGCAGCAGCCCGGCGAAGGCGAAACCGAGATGCGGGCCCATTTCCGCACCATGAAACAACTGGGATTCAACGCCCTCAAGCAGATCATGACCGTACCGGGCTGGACCATCGAGCAGGTTCAGCTGATTGCGCTCGAGGAAGGGATCATTCCCTGGTGGTATGGCGAAGGGGGCTGGCAATCCATCACCCCTGCGCTGCTCAAAACCCTCGACATTCCCGTCAACACGCCTATGGCCGAGGTTCGGCAGCACCCGCGCATGCTGGCTCACCAGCAGGAGCTGTTACGCCAGCGTATCCTGAAAAGCGATGCGCTGATGAAAGCTACGGGAAAGCCGTTAAAGGACCGTAGTGTAGCCTACGAACCGGAGCTGGGCGGGCGCGGATTCGACCTGACCGATCGCGGCAAACAGCTGTTCAGGCAGTGGGTACGGCAGCAGTACGGCACCATTGAGCGGCTGAACCAGGTCTGGAATCAGAACCATGCGGGGCTACAACCCGGCGAAGGCGATCCGTTTGCTTCCTGGGATGATTTCGAGAAGCGCTACGGCCAGCTGGGCAACAAAGAATACCGGCACCTGCATGATATTCTGGACTTCAAGGTAGAACACAGCCTCGAAAGCATCCGGCAAACCTGCGAACGCTTCCGCGCCTTCGACTCCAGCGCCGTATTCAGGGGCGGGGGCGAGATAGGCCTGTTTCATCCGCTGGCGTGGTATGGCGTAGATCTCGAACGCGTGGCGGATCTGATGACCCGGTATGGTTCGTTTTACCCCTCCATCCATTTTGCCTGGCATTACGGCGAAGTCAACTATGAACTCGTTCGGCCGTTCTACATGCAGGCCTCGCTGGCCAACGACTTCTTCAAGGGGGGCTGGGCCGCTACCTGGGAGTCGACCGGTGGGCCGCAGCAGTTCAGCGGTGGCCGGGGTGGAGCCGACTTTACCGTTGACGAGGGCACGATTACCCAGTTTCTGCTGAGCCAGATTGCGGCTGGCTTCCGGGGCTGGGGTGCCTGGGCCTGGAACGCCCGCACAGCTGGCTGGGAAGCCGGCGAGTACGCCCTGCTCGACCGGCACAACCAGGTAACCGCCC
Organism: Spirosoma sordidisoli; assembly: GCF_004138325.1. GTDB lineage: Bacteria > Bacteroidota > Bacteroidia > Cytophagales > Spirosomataceae > Spirosoma > Spirosoma sordidisoli. Next base: position 780,992 of record NZ_SBLB01000001.1, read on the forward strand.
GCGCCGTCCGGATGGGGCAGATTGGACAGGCAGCCAACCGCTACCGCGATGAGCTGTGGGCCGCCCACAAAGAACCGATTGTGGGCGTACTCTACGACTGGCATAACGAAGCCACCTGGGCCGCCATGAGCGAGTCGGGCCGGGAAGAATTTCGGCTACGGCCGATGCAGGCCAGAGTCGGCATCAGCCGGGCGCTCATCAACGCCAATATCCCGTTCGAATACGTCACGACGCCCGACCTGGCCAAAGGGCTGGGTGGCCGTTACCGGGTTCTCTACGTACCGGCCCAGGTCAGCCTCAGCCGCGACTTGGTCCGGCAGCTGGGTGGATACGTCAGGCAGGGCGGCCGGTTGGTGATGGATGTACCGTCGGGCTATTATGATGAATTTACCGCGCTGCTGTCCACGAAGGCGGGGAGCGAATTTGAGCAGTTGACCGGGGTTACCATCCGCGACTATCAGGGGTCGGGAGTCAACCGGACGTACCGGCTTGGCACCACGCCTGTTTCGGGGATGATTGCTACGCTGCAACCGACAACGGCCCGCGTCGTGAGCCGATTTGACGATGGCCAGCCCGCCATCACCGAACAAACAGCCGGCCGCGGAACAGCCGTGGTGCTGGGCTACGAGGCCGCCCGGATGTGCTTCAGGCCGGGACAGGCAGCGGCAGAGAACCAGTTGATCAGCCAGGTTCTGGGCAACAATCAGCCGCCCTACCGCTGTACCGATGCCATTGTGTACCGGCTGGCGGCACCCGCAGCCGACCATTACTTTTTTATCAACGATGGTCCCGCCCGCACGGCTTCCCTGACAACGGGTGCGATCCGGTACAAAGCGGTTGTAGACGCCCTGACGAATGAACCACTCGATCTGAACCGCCCTGTTCCGCTCGATGCCAACAGTGGCCGATGGATACGGGCCATCCGCTGATACGAACCCATTGCACGAATACAACCCATGGCCATGCAGACGCCCTATCAGAACCGACGTTTATTTCTTCAACAGGCGGCAACGCTGAGCCTGGGTGCCGCAGCGGGTTTATCGACCTCAGCCCAGGCCGCTCCGGCACCAGCCGCTGCGACACCGCCAACCGACACACCCCAGCCTACCGACGTACAGAAACGCTGGATGGACCTCAAATTCGGCATGTTCGTGCATTTTGGCATCAATACCTATTACGATACCGAATGGAGCGATGGCACGCTCGATCCGGTCCGGTTCAACCCCACCCGGCTCGATACGGACCAGTGGTGTCGGGTTGCCAAAGCAGCTGGCATGAACTACATCGTCTTCATTACCAAGCACCACGACGGCTTCTGCCTCTGGCCCAGCCAGCACACCCGCTACTCGGTGGCCTCGACCCCGTTCGGGCGCGATGTGCTGCAGCTGGCCGTAGCATCGGCACGCAAGCATGGCTTGAAAGTCGGTCTGTATTACTCGCTATGGGACCGTCGTGAAAAAACGCACGACACCGACGATTGGGCTTATGTCGACTTCATGAAAAAGCAGCTGCATGAACTGCTTACTAACTACGGCGACATCGTGGAGCTATGGTTCGATGGCTTCTGGAAAAAACAGAAAACGGGCTGGACCAAAAAAGGAGAAATTGAGGGTGAGCTGGCGCCCAAAGATGCCCGGGCCAACCGGGATCAGGCCTTCATAGAGGCCTGGCGAAACGAGGGAGCCTACCGCTGGCAAATGGATCACGTGTACCAGTACATCAAATCGCTCCAGCCCGATTGTCTGGTGATGAACAACTCCACTACGGCCTACCCGGGGGTGCCGCTGCATCCGGTCGATATTCGCAGTGGCGAGAAATACACCCGCCCCACCACCGATCAGAAAGTATGGAACTGGCTGGGCCGCGACCGGTTTCTGCCCATGCAGATCGAAACCACGATGTCGACAAAAGGCGACAAGCAGTTCCCGTCGGGCAACTGGTTCTGGCACGAATGGGATCATTCCGTAGCCTCGAAAGAACAGATAAAAAGCTGGCTGAGTACAGCCGCCCAGATGCAGGCCAACCTGCTGCTGAACGTGGGACCGATGGCCAGCGGCCGGTTACGCCCCGAAGATGAGCAGGTGCTGCTGTCGCTCTAGCCCTGACGCCGTCGCTCGATGGCGTCACGAACGCGGGCGGCACTTTCGTAATCTTCTTTTCGAATGATTCTGGCCAGTAACTCCTCCAGTTCGGCGAGGGTGTACTCCGCGTATGACCCTTTTTTATCCCGGACTTTATCGTCGGGGTAGTAGCCGGTCAGTTCCAGAACGGCCTGGGTAACCAACACCGGGCAGCTGGCCCGTACGGCCATCGCGATCGCATCAGAGGGTCGGGCATCGATCTGAAGCGGCCCCAGCGGTCCGTCGAGATACAACTGGGCAAAGAATACGTAGTCACTGTCGACCCGATCGATCAGTACTTTGGTGAGTCGGGTTTCGAGCCGTTCGAGTGTCTGGTGAAACAGGTCGTGGGTCATGGGCCTGACCGGGTTCATCTTCTCCATAGCCATGGCGATTGCCTGCGCTTCGGCCGGCCCGATGATAAGCGGGATTCGTCGTTTGCTGTGGGCATCTTCCAGCATCAATGCGTAGTTACCCGGCTTCGACAGGCTTTCCGACAGCGCCACGATGCTCAGTTCAATCGTCTCCATGCTCCTGATTTCGTTGAATAAACTGGCACAACTCCCCTATATCGGTAAAGGGTGAAATTACGAATCCTTCGGCACTGAGCCGGTACAGATCGCGCGCTTCTACTTCGACCTCGAAGCCGTTCTCGAGGTAGATGTGCCTGCCGACCTGCTGCCGTACCCCTAGTTTCATTTCCTGTAAGGCATACAGCACAAAGTCTGTCTCGTCATAGGTATGCATCAGCCCGCCAGGTTTTCGTAAAGCACCTGTATACCCAACCCGATACACAACCCGGCCGATATAACGATCAGCCCCGTACGAACCCCCGGATTGGCCGTCAGCCGCACCGAAAACGGGATACTGAACGCACTGGCGGCTACCATCATACCGGCCATAGACCCCAGGCCGAACAGCAGCAGGTATACCAGCCCGGCCCCTGCTTCCCTGATCTGGGTGAGTACTGACAGCATCAACGCCCCGCTACCGGCCAGGCCATGTACCAGTCCCACACCGTACGCCAGCCGGTGGGTATGCGGCCGGGGTTGTCCGTTGTGAAGGTGGGTATGCCCAGTAGCCGACCCGTCGGGCAACAGCCGCAGCCGATACAACCGAACCATACCCAGAACGACCAGCATCAGGCCCACCCCGGCTTCCAGGTAGCGAAACGTATCTACCTGGCTGGCAACGCGTCCGGCGATGAATACGACACCCACCAGCAGAATGGTTGAGGTATGACCCAGCCCCCAGAACGCGCCATCTTTCAGCGACAGCCAGATATTGTTCCGCTGGGTGACGATGCTGCTCACCGCCACCAGATGGTCAGCTTCGAACGCATGCGTAAACCCAACCGCCAGGGCTAACACGAAAGGGAGCAGAATGTCCATGCTACTGGTTAGTTATCAAGTTTCGTTTCATCTATCCGGCGGTCAGCGCCGTCACCGTTGCCCGCACAAGCTCAGCTTATCACCCCCACCGTGGTCCGTGTCCTCACGGACCACCCGTGCGTCAGCAAAAAACGTCCGGTTAGGTGGTCCGTGTCCCCACGGACCACGGTGACTATTCTGATCTGCACCAGCCTCAGCTTATCACTAGCCGACCCAGTACGACGCGGTGGTTGCCCGTATCGGCAATGGCCAGGCGATCCCCGTCGATGCAGATCGAGAAAGGCCAGTATAGCTGCCGATCCGTACCGAAGCGGGTATTGACATTTTCGCTGCCGGTCTGAAAGTTGGCGTGCCCGATCAGTCCATCGGCCAATGGGTTACTGGCGCGCGGTACCCGTTCGAACCAGAGCAGTCGGCTGTTGCCGGTGTCGGCGACGAGAAGGCCTTTCCTGTAGAAAAAAGCATCGTAAGTCCAGTTCAGCGTATGCTGCTCGGGGCTAAGCCGAAACTGGTTCTGCCCGTTCGCATCGAAGTCGGGTTGCCCGACCAGCGCATCGGCGGGCTGCGTAAACGCCGAATGCCAGTCGTTCCAGAGCAGCGTCCGGTAATACTGCGTATCGGCAATGGCCAGCTGCCCGTCCGGGCCGACCCGCACCGAATAGGGCCAGACGGGTTCGTGGTTTTCATAATCCCGCTCGGTAAAGCCCGGCTTGCCAATCACCCCGTCGGCGCGGGCGAACGATTGGGTAGGTATCTGCTCGTAAAACAATACCCGCCGGTTACCGGTATCCGCAATCCAGAGCCGCTCGCCATCCGAAAAAACACCGTAGGGCCAGTTTAATGACTGCGCATTCGGCGCCGTTCCGATGCCCCCCACATTGGGCTGATTACCGTTGAAATCAGGCTGCCCCAGCACCACATCGGCCGGCTGGCCCGAACAGGTCGGAAACGAGAGCCAGATCAGGACACGGTGGTTCCAGGCATCGGCCACCACCAGCCGCTCCCCATCCGACCAGAGCCCCGACGGATACTGCAACGTGCTGGCTCCGGTGCTGCCACCGGCATTACGACCCGTATCGGCCGAATCGGGCTGGCCCAGTACCAGATCAGGTTCGGCAAATTCCGTTTCGGGCAGTCGATGCCAGATGAAGACCCGATTTTGACCGGTGTCGGCTACGAAGAGCGTACGGCCAGCCAGCCAGACCCCACGCGGAGCCAGAAACGGGTTGCCCAACGCGCCCCGAAACACACGACTGTCGGGAAGCAGGGGTGCCAGATTCAGTAGCGAGGCAGGGGGCGGCTGGCTGGTCATGGATTAGCAGATTCGGGGAAGTTGTTCGCCCACCAGCATACTCACCACCCGACGACCACCAATCCGGCTGGTGAGAACAACCTGACCGGGATGCTCGGTGGTAACACGGCCAATGACCGCGGCCGACTCGCCATAGGGCAACGTTTGCAGCCTGCCTACGAATCGCTCGGCGACGTCGGCCGCGACGATAGCCAGAAAAACGCCTTCGTTCGCTACGTACAGCGGATCGAGCCCCAGCAGTTCGCAGGCACCGGCGACCTCTTCCAGAACGGGCAGACTGGCTTGCTGAATGTCGATACCTATCCGGGTCGGGCCAACGTTGCGGTCGCGGGCAATCTCGTTGAGCACCGTTGCCACGCCCCCCCGCGTCGGATCGCGCAGCAGGTGAATTGCCGGACCAAATTCATCGAGTAAGGTCCGAACGGTATGGTTCAGGGGAGCGGTGTCGCTTTGCAGGCTGGTTTCAAATTCCAGTCCTTCGCGCACCGACATGATAGCCATGCCGTGGGTAGCGATGTTGCCGCTCACGATCAGTTTATCGCCCGGCTGTACGCGGCCAACGCTGATATCGGCTTTCGGGTGAAGCATTCCAATACCCGCCGTATTGATAAAAATCCGGTCGCCTTTACCGCGCTCCACCACTTTGGTATCGCCCGTTACGATTTGCACACCGGCCTGATCGGCGGCTGTTTTTATACTGACCAGCACCGCCCAGAACTCGCTCATGGTCAGCCCCTCTTCCAGAATAAAACTGAGCGACAGATAGCGGGGTATGGCTCCGCACATGGCCAGGTCATTGACGGTGCCGTTGACCGCCAGCTCGCCAATGGTACCGCCCGGAAAGAACGGGGGCGAAATCACGTAACTGTCCGTCGTAAAAGCGGTCTTACCCGTCAGGTCGAGAATAGCGCCGTCGTGGTGCGTGTCGAGCAGGGGGTTTTTGAGCAGGTCGAACACGCCCGCTTCGAGCAGTTTATGGGTCAGGGTGCCTCCGCTTCCGTGGCCGAGCGTGATAACATCGAAATCCAGTTTGGGCATCGGGCAGGCAAGTTGCATAGCGTATCGGTTGGGTAGTATGAAGAACGGACGAATGACAACGAACTGAGCGTCATTCGACACAGTCACTCAGGGCTGACGAAAAATGATAATAAGCCGCGCAGGCTCCCTCTGACGAGACCATGGGCGCACCCAGCGGACGTTCGGGGTTGCAGCGCGTGCCAAACTGGGTACATTCGTTCGGCTTCCGGATTCCTTTCAGCACCAGCCCGGCAATACAGTCGGGGCACTCGGGCACTTTAGCGATAGACACCGAAAACTTACGATTGGCGTCGAAGCTGGCCAGCTCCCGACGTACCTCCCAGCCACTCCGGGGAATGGTACCGATACCGCGCCACTCCCGGTCGACAACCTCGAACACCTGGTCGATAACCCGTCGGGCATCGGGATTGCCTTCGGCCCGAACCACGCGGGTATACTGGTTTTCGAGCTTGTGCTCACCCCGTTCCAGCTGCCGGATGGTCATCAGAATACCGTGCAGCAGATCGACCGGTTCGAAGCCCGTTACGACGATGGGAAGCCGGTATCGCTCGGCCAGCGGAGCGTACTCGCCGGTGCCCATGATGGTACATACGTGGCCTGCCGCCAGAAACGCCTGAATGTTCGTATCAGGGTCGTTCATCACGGCTTCCATGGCGGGAGGCACCAGCACGTGCGAAGCCAGGATCGAATAGTTCGTCAACCCCAGCTGGTGGGCCTGTACTACCGACAGCGCATTGGCCGGGGCCGTTGTTTCGAACCCCACCGCGAAGAATACTACCTCCCGATCGGGGTTGTCGCGGGCCAGCCGGACGGCTTCCAGGGGCGAGTAAAGGATACGGACATCGGCCCCACCGGCTTTGGCTTCGAGCAGGCTCTTGCCGGAGCCGGGTACCCGAATCATGTCACCAAACGAACACAGCATAACCCCTTTTTCTTCAGCCAGGTATACAGCTTTGTCGATCAGGTTAACCGGCGTGACGCAGACCGGACAACCCGGCCCGTGTACCATGGTAACCGATTCGGGCAGCAGGTTCAGGATGCCGTTTTTGACGAGGCTGTGGGTTTGCCCACCACACACTTCCATAATTGTCCAGGGGCGGGTAACGGTGCGGTGAATTTCCTGCACGTACTGCTCTACCTGCTCGGGGTCGCGGTATTCGCTGAGGTGTTTCATCAGTGGTTACGGTCAATCTGGCTGCTCTCTACCAACTCATCCAGCTCCCCTATTTCGGCCAGGTACTGGAACGACTTCTGGGCCTCTTCCTCGTCGACGACACTAATGGCTACGCCCACATGTACCAGAACATAGTCTCCCACGTCAGCATGAGGAACCATGTCCAGACTAGCTTCTTTCGTGATGCCGCCAAACGACACCTGGGCCATACGCACCAGCCCATCGTACTGGTATTCAATGGATTTTATTTTACCGGGAATGGCTAAGCACATAATCAGTTTCGGTTTGTACAGGTGAGAATTGGTCCGATTGCCGGGTAGATCGGATCAGCTGCCCGAACGAAATACATTCGTCGTTGGGCGAGAGCTGCCGGTGAAAATAAAGTTGGTAAGCAGCGTCCAGGTCGTGCCGGATCCAGTCGACCAGCAGGGCATTCTGAAACACACCCCCGCTAAACGCCAGCTGATGAACGCCCTCACGCCGGGCTACCGCCGATACCGTAGCCACAAGGGTGGCATGAAAGCGGGCGGCTATCGCAGCGGTGGGTTTTCCAGCCAGCACATCGGTCATGACTCCGCCGATAATAGCCCGGGTTGGTATAGTCGGCCCCGTCCATGACACCGGCAGATACGACCGCGCGGCCTGAAACCCGTACTGCCGCACGTAACGGCCAGCCTGTTCTTCGAGCAGCAGAGCGGCTTCGCCCTCGTAGCTCACCCGATCAACCAGCCCCACCAAAGCCGCCACGGCATCGAATAAACGGCCTACGCTGCTGGTCGAGAGCCGATGCGCGGTCAGTAGCTTGTGGTACAACGTCCACTCGGCATGGGTGAATTTTTGACGAAGCAGGGTATCGGCGCCGGGCATTTCGTAGGCTAGCGACAAGGCAGACAGCCGGGGTTCGCGGGGCATTTTATCCCCCAGTAGAGCCGGGAAATAATCAAAATGGGTAACCCGATCAACTACTCCATCCTGGTACGACATGAATTCACCGCCCCATATTTGCCCGTCGGTGCCATAGCCGGTACCGTCCCAGATAATACCCAGAACGGGATCGGGACTGGTGAGTACATCATTCTCGGCAAGTACAGCTGCCAGATGCGCTTCGTGATGCTGCACCCGCGTGAGCGGAATACCCCAGCCAGTCGCCAGTTCGCGAGCCAGCTGCGTGGAGAAATACCCGTCGTGCTGATCGGCCACCAGCCAGTCGGGCCGGGCGTCGAACAGGCGCAGAAAATGATGCAGGGTAGCGCGAAAATTGGTTTGTGTATCGTAGCTCTCCAGATCACCCAGGTACTGGCTGACGTAGGTATTTCCCCGCAGCTGCCAGGCAAACGTGCTCTTCAGCGAGGCTCCCAGGGCCAGTACGTTGGCCGTCCCTGAACCGGGTTCGCGGAGAAAGGTCGGCGCGAAACCCCGCGATCGGCGTATCATTATTGGTTGCCGGTACACCCGCGACAGACGCACAACCGAGTCGTCCTGCGGCACCATAATAGCCCGGTTATGAGTCAGGATATAATCGGCCACGGCTGGTAGCTGACCAATGGCCTGCTCGTCAGTGTAGGCAATAGGCGACCCGCTGATATTGCCACTGGTCGCTACCAGCGGCCTGCCAAACTGCCGGGCCAGCAGGGCCAACAGGGGCGCGTAGGGTAACAGGACACCCAGTTGCCCCAGAGCGGGGGCCAGAGCCTCCCAGGCTAGTTCCGAGGCCGGTTTAGCCAGTTTGTCGAGAAGTACAATGGGCGAGGCTTGGCCGCGCAACCAGTTCAGCTCGTCGTTCTGACACGAGCAATCCTGCCGAATTGCCTCCGCCGACGGGTACATCACCGCCAGAGGTTTCGTTGGGCGATGCTTCCGTCGGCGGAGCTGAGCAATAGCGTCGGGGTTGGCGGCATCGCACAGCAGCAGGTACCCGCCTATTCCTTTTACCGCAACCGTATGTCCGGTTTTTATCTGCGCCACAGCCTGCTCAATAATTGTCGTCTGATCGGCTGAGACGCATTGCCCCGCCTGGTCGTAGAGGCTCATCGTAACGGCGCAGTCCGGGCAGGAATTGGTTTGTGCGTAGTACCGGCGGTTGGCGGGATCCTGATATTCAGCTTTGCAGGTAGCACACAGGGCAAAGTCGGCCATCGTTGTAGCCGGACGGTCATACGGCAGCGCATGACTGATTGAATACCGCGGTCCGCAGTGCGTACAGGTTGTAAAGGCGTAGTTGAACCGACGGTTAACGGACTCCGTCAGCTCCGTCCGGCAGGTATCACACAAGGCCAGGTCGGGGGTCAGGAGTAAAGACGCCTGCCCCCCCGACTGGCTGTGGATGATCGAGAAGTCCGGGTAAAGACGAGGAGTGGTTGGGTTTATTTTTATGGACTGGATACGAGCCAGTTCAGGCGCTTCGGCCAGTATACGCAGCTTAAACTGCCGGGCGGTATCAGCGTCTGCATTCAGGTAGACATGAACGCCATCGGGCCCGTTGCTGACGGTACCGGTAAGTTCCATGACGCGCGCAAGCTGCCAGACGAAGGGCCTGAACCCTACCCCCTGAACCAGGCCGGTGATATGCAGATGAAACGTCATGGAGTTATGTACCGCTATACGCCGGGCTATTGTTTACAGAACGAGTACGGGCAATCAGGCAACCGGGCTGGTCAATACCCCTTTTTTCTCGGCTACTTTCGTCAGCAGCCAGTCGCACCAGGCATCGATTCCTTCGCCGGTGAGGCTGGAAATAGTCAGTACGTCAATATCCGGATTCACCTCGCGGGCGTCCTGAACTACGTTGGCCACGCTGAAGGGTACGTACGGCAGCAGATCAGCTTTCGAGACCACCATCAGCTCGCTGGTCAGGAACATACGCGGGTACTTTTTGGGTTTGTCGTCGCCTTCGGTCGATGCCAGCAGGGTAACGCGCAAGTCCTCGCCCAGATCGAACGCAGCCGGGCAAACCAGGTTGCCGACGTTTTCGATAAAAAGCAGATCGACTCCCGTCAGATCGATATGATCCAGCGCCTGATAGATCATCTGGGCTTCGATGTGACACATGCCGCCCGTAACGATTTGCAGCGCGTTGATGCCTACCTCCCGCATCCGGATAGCGTCGCGTTCGGTTTCCGGATCACCGACCAGAACGGCCATGTTGAGTCGGTCGCGCAGCCGCTTGCCGGTCTCCTGCATGAGGGTGGTTTTGCCGCTCCCCGGCGATGAACAGACATTGATGACGAGTATGTCGGGCAGCCGGTCGCGTATGGCCCGGGCCACGAAATCGTTTACTTTAAGCAGGTTAAGCGTTGTATTTTCGCACTGTACAGACCCGACAGAGGCCTGATTGGATTTTGGTTTTACGGTGGTCATGGCTGGTCGTTATTAGCTGACTGAAAACCAGGTAGCGGGCTGAACGGGCTGCCCCATCCCTGGTTCCGGGTACTCAATCGTCAAATTCTACTTTACTGATGAGCAGCTCTTCGCCCTGTATGACGTTGCGACTGGGCTTGCCACACGTACAGATGAATCGATACTGTTCTACCTGGGTTGTTTCTCCGCAGTCGTCGCAGCGGATCAGAATCGGCAGTACCTCAACGTGCAGACTCGTCTGCTGGTACCGGGGCTCATCTGCCACCACGGCCTGAAACGCATTCTGCATCAGGATAGGCTGTACGTTGGCCAGCAGCCCCGCCTTCAGATAGATACCCCGAACCCGGTCCATATCAGCCGGAAATTCATCTTCGAGCGTCCGGAAAATAGTCCGGACCAGCGATATCTCGTGCATGGCAGCAACTGGTAATGGGTAAAGTTAATCTTTGATTAGTGAAATATACGCAAAACGGACGCGTGATTAGAAAAATTTTTCTAATCACGCCCAACAAATACACCGCTCTGCAGTGCCTGCCTCTACACAGATAAAATATCCCGTTGAATATCAGCCAGTTTAAGCAGATGCTGGTCAGCGTCCCGAATCAGGTTTTCGTCCTCGACCAGACTGCTTACCTCCCGCGCTTTTCGGACCATATCTGCGTAGAGCGCCTGTTGGTGCTGCGGATCATCTTCGCCGACGTACCAGCCCGCTTCCAGGTAGTTCAGAATAGTCAGCGCCCGCTCATACGGGTATCGGTCTGCCGTACGGATCGTCAGCGCATCGCGGTATAATCCAATGGCTTTGGCATAATTATCAGACCGGGCCGCCTGCGGATAGTTGGTTATGGCATTGGCGAAGTGGTTGCAGATCGTGGCATATTCGTACGGAAACGCTTCTTTGGTATAGTAGGCCAGCGCGTGTTTGAACGAACTCGACGATATAGCGGCCCAGATGCCTTTTTTACGGGCTTCGTCGGGAATCTTGGCGTAAATCACACCCAGATGATGCTGAATGTCGGCAAAGATGGCGGGGGCGTTTTGCTGGGTAAACAGCTTGAGCGCTTCCTGATACGCTTCCATGGCTGGCCGGTAAAACTGCGGATTGCCATTCTGCGCCCAGGTGTACAGTAAAATCCCTTTCCGGTACTGGGCGTTAGCCACCAGTTCGGGCAGCTCTTCTTCCCGAAACAGGTTGATGGCACGGCTCAGGTAGCCCAGCGCTTCGGCAAAGCTGTTCTGGAAGTTAGCCACCTGAGCCGCGTCGAGGAGCAACATGCCCACCTGCGCCAGTCGGTGCTGCCCTTCGTAGTGTTGCAGCACCCGCCATAAACCGTCTTTGGTTCGGGTCAGCAGCGCTTCATCGTACGGAACGGTGAGCTGCTGCAGCCAGATACTCGTCTGCACAGCCAGCAACTCGATTGCGGCATCGTTAGACAGATCCGCTTCTGTAACCTCGGTTATCAGCTGATCGGCTTCGGCAAGCTGACCCAGATCGGCCAGAAAGGTAGCATAGTGGCGGGCTGTAAACGCCCGATGCCCGGCGTCGGGCGCCTGGCTGACAGCCATCTGGTAAGCCTGCCGGATGGTCTCTTCGGGCGTATCGATATGCCCATAGTGAGCCGCCACGGCCCGGTTATGCCACCGCCGATAGGTGTCAAAACTCCCGGACCCATTGACGGGGGCAGCCGGTAATTCAACCGAAACGCCCGCCTGTAGCCGGTTGATCAGGTCAAGGGCGTCGGCCAGGGGACGATCGTGTTGGGCGTGTTCGTATACGTTTTCCCAGTTGTCGAGGTGGAGGTACACAACGGCCAGCAGCGTATCGGGCGTACAGCGCAGGGGGCTGGGCAACAGCACGGGCGGTAACCGCTGCGCCCAGTCGAGGGGGTGCTCGATGGTTCCCTCCCGGATTGCCAGGCTGTCGGGCTGTGCCTCGGATAAGGAGCAGACCGTTACCAGTTCGTTCAGCCGAAATTCGGCATCTATAATGGATTGAACACTCGTCGGCTTATCGGTAGCCAGGGTCAGATAAATCATGATGAATCAGAAGCGCTAGAGGTGAACGGATAGAATACCCGTCGTCTTCAGGTCGTAGGTGAGTTCCCGGTCGGTATCGTCGAGGTCGTGATCGATCAGGATCTCTCGCAGGAGTATTGTTTTGTCGCCCAGCAGGTTCCGGTCTTTCAGTACGACCCAGTCAGTTTTATGCATCTTCTCGAAAAACGCTTTCGATTTGCCGGCAACCAGTAAGGTCTGCCGGTCGGGATAATACACCAGACTCACCTGCGGATCGTTACCGAAAGCCGTCCTGACTACCGATGCATCTATATGCAGGTGGCTGTTTTTCAGTCGTACCATTGGTCAATGATGTCATGTCGTGTCTGTTCACTCTGCTGCCGAATCGGCGATTCAGCCTGGAACCATATCGTCCAGAATCAGGTCAACGACCCGATCGCCGGCGGCCCGGACCGATTCGGAGAGGTCAACGTCCAGGCGGGTATTGTCGACCGCGATCAGGTAGACCTGTACATCGTCGGGGTATTGATCGCGCAGGATTTTGCGGGCATACGACAGCGCTTGGTCCCACTTGAGGCTGTGCAAGAACACCATCGGATCGTCCTGAATGGCCGCTTCCACTGCCTGGGCCGGCACTTTGTAAAGCGTACCCGGTGGTTCACCGGTGTTTACGACGGCATCTACGATCAGGATGCGCCCGTGGCCCTGCAGCAGGAACAGTACCTCGAAAGCCGACGTACCCATGTCGAACAAACTAACGTCATCAACCGACCCGAGCGTGGCCCGGAGCCGGTCGATGACGTAGCAACCAATCCCGTCGTCGCTCCGAACGGGATTTCCAAAACCCATGATGGCGGTTTTCATAGAGGAGTGATTGGGTGAATGAGTGATTGAGTAGCATAGTCCAGCGCCACTCAATCACTCATTCACTCATTCACAATTTAAAGTTAGCTAGCTCCTTGCCGGACTGGGCATCGTGGGCGTGGACGGTACAAACCAGGCATGAATCGAACGAGCGGGCCACCATACCGACCTCGACGGGGTCGTGTGGGTCTTCGATCTCAGTACCTTCCAGCGCGGCTTCGATCGGGCCGGGGTTGCCCCGGTCGTCGTTGGGACCAACGTTCCAGGTAGTGGGTGCCATGACCTGGTAGTTCTTGATCACGCCATTTTCGATCTCGATCCAGTGGGCCAGCGCGCCCCGGGCCGCTTCGGTGGCGCCAAATCCTTTGCCGTCTTTTTCTTCGGGCTTGATATAAAACTCGCTGTTCAGATCGATCTGCCGGAGCCATTCATCAATCAGCGTATACAGCCGCGGGGCCTCGTGCAGGCGTGCCAGGGTACGGGTAAACACGTTAGCGCCCAGCTGTTTGTACACATCGCCGAAGAGCGGATCATAAATCTGGTGCGACAGTAGATTGTCGGGGTTCGCGTTCATGAGCACCCGCGACAGGGGCCCGGCTTCAGCCGCGTAATCCATGTAGCGGGGCGCCTTCGACCAGCTGTATTTCCCGCCGAAATCGGTACTGTGCAGGTTCTGCGACGGCAGGGGCGTTGGCAATGGCTCTTCCCAGGGGTGTGCCGGTGGCACGTCTTCAAACCAGGTGTGCAGCACGTGCTCCTTAATTTTCATGTGGTCGAACACGCTATAGTTCGTGCCATCGAAGAAGCCGCTCCGACTGATGAGAGCCGCGTTCCGTCCATCGACCGTTGGTTTCTGATAGTGGTCTTTATGCAGATAGGTACCGTAGGCAACGAATTTGCCGACGCCCTGGCCAAACTTGTGCAGGCCGAACTCCAGACTGGCCCTTACGAACAGGCCCAGGTCGGAGTTGCGCTGCGATTCGTTCTCGTCGATATACGCCAGCAGGTCGTCCCAGCTTTTCACCTGCATATACCGCTCGATGGGTGCGCCCAGCCAGATACTCTCGAGCCAGTCTTTCCGGAACTGGTTCATGATGGCATGGGCCCGGGTAATGTCCTTGAGTGTGGGCGCGCACATTACCCCGCCCGGCACCATATAGCTGGAGTGTGGCCACTGCCCCCCGAAGAGCGCGTACACCTCTACGGGTCTGCCGCTGGCCGTTACGCCTTTCTGAAACGAGGTTCCCACGTAGGCTGCAAACCGGCGAACGACCTCATCGTAGAGCGGCTTGTTGGCAAACTTCTTATTGGCCATGTCGGTAGCGAAGATGGCGTAGAACCAGCGCGGAATACTCTGAATGGTTTCCGTTGCCTGCCCAATGGCCCGCAGCAGCAACGCGTTGGGCGGCAGGGTAGTTTGCCAGGCCGTATCGAGCGCCGACGAAGCGCAGTACAGGTGCGAACCGCCACAGATGCCGCAGATGCGGGGGGTGACGATCAGGCCCGACTGCGGGTCCTTGCCTTCCATGATTTTCTCGAAGCCCCGGAACATGGCCGCCTGCGTATGCGCCCGCGTTACCACGCCATCTTCCATATATACCTTTACGTCGAGGTCGCCCTCAACCCGCCCTACGGGCGAAATATTCAGTTCTTTCTGGGTTGCCATTATTGGTTGTTCTTTACGGAGTGAATGCATGAATGAACCGCCGACAGGTCGTCAGCAGCGCAACCGGCGGGTTACGTCAATCACGCAACGGTTCATTATTTGGATGAATCGAACTGGGGTTGTTTCACACCCAGGGTACGCTCGGTACCGGAGACCACTTTTTCGAAACCTGCCCGTAGGTAGTAGCCTAGTTTAGAGGTACCGGTGGGGGTGTCTTTGGGCAGAAAGCCGAGGTAATGCATGGTTTTGAATACGCTCCCCTTCTGAAGGTCATGGTGCGGAAAACCCGGCTCCGTACAGCCCAGGCAGGGATGGTTAGCGCGGGTTTTGCTCGACTGCCGGTTCCAGAGAATCCGGTTGCAGCTGGCGCGGGTCATTGGCCCCCGGCACCCCACTTCGTAGAACAGGCAGCCGCCCCGCTTGCCAAAGCCACCGTCAACTTTCTGTGCAAAGCTGATCACGTTGGTGCAGCCGGTCTGTACAAAATCCGTAAAAAACGTCTTGGGCCGGTGGTAATCGTCGAGCAGCACATCGCCGATCCGCCCCGTTGCAATGGCGACCAGTATCTGGGTAATCCAGTCGGGGTGGGCCGGGCAACCAGGAATGTTGATGACGGGCAGGCCTCCCTTCGATACGTAGTTCGCTCCCAGAAAACCGCCCTTTGCTGTTTTCAGAAACTGCATCCCGGTTGATTCGCTCGGGTTGGGGGCCACCGCCGGAATGCCGCCCCAGGTGGCGCAGTCGCCAATGGCCACTACGTACCCTACCACTTTAGAGAGTTCCATGACCCAGTCTTTCATGGGCCGCTCACAGAAGTAGTTCATCGTGCCGGTATTCTTCGGTCCCTGAATGATACTGCCTTCGTAAACGAGGATGTCACACTGTACCCGGCCGGCCAGGATGTCCTGCAGCAGATGCGTGACCTGATCGCCGATTTCTAAACCGATGGACGGATGCCATAGAATATTGACGCCGAAATCGGTCACCAGATCGACGACCGTCGGTTCTTCGGCGTTCAGGAACGACATAGTATTACCACTACATGCGCCCCCCTGCAGCCAGAGTACATTAGCCATGAAAGTACGGGTTTAAGTACAGTTAATTATTGAACTTTATAAAGCACAAATGTAATTTTTATTTTTAATTAGAAAAATTTTTCTAATTCTTTTTCAGGGCGATACATACCTCGCTGTCAGCAGGTTTCAGGACGAATCGATGGACAAATGGGGGCTTGTGGCTAGTAGCTCAGCAGGGGCACCACGTCGGCCTGGTATTCGGCCAGGCCCTGCTCGGTGAAATAAGGCCGGATGTGACTCCAGACGGCCTGTTTGTAGCTTGTTTCGGTGCTGGGCAGCCCGCGCATGGTGCTGAAGATCGGCGAAAAAACCAGCGACATCCAGAGCGACTGCGCCAGCTGATCATAGAAACCGGGCGCTGGTTCGGGCTTGAGCACTTCCCGTTGCTGATGAAACAGAAGCCAGCTTCGGAGCTGAAGCAGCATTTTATTGACTGCCTGCTGCCAGGCCACCGTATGATCGCCCGGGGTCGTGCTGGCTTTGAAAAATTCGGCCAGGTAGAACTGATTGGCCTGGAAAAACTGGTAGTACAGGCTCAGCTGCTGATCAAAGTCGGCCAGATCGGGGCTTTGCAGGTACTGCCGAAAAATATGGCTGAACTCATCGATGACCTGTTCATAAACCGATTCGATGATGGCGTCTTTCGATTTGTAATGGTAGGCCAGATTACCAACACTGATCCCGATCTCTTCCGCAATCTGCTGTAACCGTACGGCATCGACGCCATATTCGTTGAAGAGTTTGACGGATGCATTCAGGATACGTTGCTTGGTAGACAGCATAGCGAATGGTAGATCAGTTGAGACAGGGGTTAAGCTGATCGGCCGAAACGGTCAGGGTACCGCGCTGGTCTTTGGCCGCCAGTCGACGCATAAAATGAGCCTGCTGAGCCGCCCGCTTCGGACAGACATGGGAAGTGATATGCCGCTTCAGAAATTTGAGCGGGTTATAAATGGATGCGAACAGCAAATCGACCTGCCACTCCCCTTTCGACCGGGTCAGCTGTTCGATAACGGCCGTATCGGCCAGCCACTGGTCGTTGCTGTACAGGTGAAAATCGGACAGATTTCCTTTTCGCTCGGTAAAATGCAGGTTATTAATACCCGCCAGCAGGTTAGCATAGGCAGCCTGGTCGATACTAAACGGCTTTTTTCTCATACACAATGGCAGTGAAGCGGGTAATGAAGAAGCTAAAGTACAACTATAATGAACGTTTGCCTAACCCCACCGTTAAAAACCAGCCCGCAACGAAACCACTGACAGTCAAACCAATGCGCCGTCGGGGCGGGGCTAGACCAGCGCGAACAGGTCCTGTACCCCCAGCATACGCTTCGTTACAAAACCCTCGCCAAACTCAGCCCCGATCATGTGTCCATGTTCGCGGGTGCGGGCTTCGAGAAACTTCATAAACGGCTCACCCGAAATGTAGCTCTGCGGCTCGTTGCTGTCCGGATTGAAAAACTGACTCTTGTAGGCTTTGATAGCGGCTATTTTCTGATCCCAGTAGGCCGAAATGTCGACCACAAAATCGGGGCGGAGCGAACGGTCCTGAATAAAATGATAAATAAAATCAGGACGATGGGCCTCCTGCGGCTGGCCATCTTTGCCTACTGTTTTGATCTGCCGCAGACCGGCGTAAAACGAAGCTTCAATCACCAGCTGCGCAGCCCGGCCATGATCGGGATGGCGGTCGTCGGGCGTGTTGGTGAGCACGATTTTGGGGCGGTAATGCCGAATAATGGGGATCAGCGCCATCTGGTGTTCTTCGTCGTTGCGGAAGAACCCATCGCGGAACCCCATGTTCTCCCGGGCCGACAGTTTCATGAGCCGGGCACCTTCGGCCGCTTCCTGCAACCGGATCTGTGGCGTGCCACGGGTACCCAGTTCGCCCTGGGTCAGGTCAACGCCTGCCACCGTTCGGCCTTTTTCGATCAGCGACAGCACGGTGCCGGCGCAGGTCATTTCAATATCATCGGGGTGGGCGGCAATAGCCAGTACATCTACGGTCATGGGGCAGTGTGTGAACGGAAATCGTTGTTCAGATCGGGTGTCTTTACTTAGTCTATCAATCATTGTTGTCTGATTTTTGTTCACGAGCGATCCGATGCCCTGTCATTTTATCGGCGAAAGCCGTTATTTTGGCGGTACCCATCCCACTCACTCATGTCATACAAAGCCCTGGCCCTTCAACTGACCTGCCAGACCGTTAACGCCCTACAGACCCGCGACGAAGCCGAAGCGGCCATGCTTCGAACCATCGAACGCCTTGAACAACAGATTGCCGCTTCTATCAACTTCATTGGCAAAGACACCCTGCTGGTTGTAGTACCGGAGTCTTTCCTGACGGGTCCACCGCTTAGCGAAACCACGGAACAGTGGCGCGAAAAAGCCGCCCTGGAGATCGACGGACGCGTGTATGAGGCTCTGGGCGCTATGGTACAGCGGCAGCAGATCTATTTTTCGGGCAACGTCTACGAACAGGATGCTTTTTTCCCGGAGCTGTACTTTCAGACCAGCTTCATCATGGGCCCTAACGGCGATGTGCTGCTGCGCTACCGGCGGCTGAACGCCATGTATACCCCCACGCCCCACGACGTCTGGGAGCTGTATCTGGATGCGTACGGCTACGATTCGCTTTTCCCGGTCATCAAAACAAACATCGGCACGCTGGCCTGCATTGCCTCCGACGAGATTCTGTTTCCGGAAGTGGCGCGCTGCCTGACCATGCGCGGAGCCGAAGTGCTTCTGCATGCTACGTCCGAAGTGAGCAGCCCCCTGGTCAGTCCGAAAAATGTGGCTAAACAGGCCAGAGCCATCGAGAATATGGCCTATGTCGTATCGGCTAACGCGGGCGGGGTTCTCGATAGCCCAGTTCCCTTCGCGACCCATAACGGTGGGTCCAGAATCATTGACCCCCGCGGTATGATCCTGGCCGAAGCCGCCCAGGGCGAAAGCCTGGCGGCCACCGCCGATATCGACCTGGCGGCCCTGCGCGAGTTCCGGCAACGGCCCGCAGCTGGCAACCTGCTGGCCCGCCAGCGCAATGAACTGTATGCCCAGAGCTACGCCCAGACCAGCATCTATCCCCCCGACACCCTGCTGAGCCAACCCGCCGAACGCCCCCACTTTGTTCGAACGCAGCAGGAAGTGATCAAGAAACTCTACTCCTGATTCACCCAACCGAAAAAGGGCCTGGCAGGCCCTTTTTCGGTTTTCCAGACAAACCAGTAACTGATCAGATCCGTCCGCCAACCACCAGGCTGTCGGCCTGCAACCGGTCGGGTACCGCAGACCGGGGGTTACCACTGCATACTTCTGCCAAACTTGGCGTATTTTTGCGGGTTATTACATTATGACCGCAAGCATCCGCGACATCGCCTATCAACTGCGCCAGGGCCAGCTTATTGCCCTCGCCGACGAAACCGGCTGGTCGGTAGCCGCCGATCCGACTCATGACGCAGCCGTTCTTTCGCTGCTCAGCCTTCGGACGAGCCTGCCTGCCCAGCTGCAGCCCACCGTGCTCATTCAGCATACCGATCAGCTGGGTCTCTACGTGGCTAAAGTGCCCGATGTAGCCTTCGATCTGGTTGAGTTTGCCGAAAACCCGCTGATTGTCGTCTACGATCAGGGCAAAAACCTGGCTGCATCGGCCCTGGCTGATACGCCTACGGTGGCCGTTCGGCGGTCGCTCAATCCCGACATACAGCGGCTGATCGGCAGTTTTGGCCGCGGTTTGCTGACCATTCCATTCGAGTCGCTGAGCCTGCCACCGGCGGCTGAATCACTCGTCGCTGAGCGGTTCGGAACGCTGCCCGGCATGCCCAGATGGCCCCGCATCATGCGGCTGGGGGTAAATGGCGAGGTGCAGTTTATACGAAAATGAATTTTAGCGACATACTCCATAAAAACCCGATTTTCGAGACCATCGCCCAACAGGCTGATTCGATGGGCGTAAAAGCCTACGTAATTGGCGGGTTCGTACGCGATCTGGTGCTGGGTCGCCCGTCGAAAGATATCGATGTGGTCTGCATAGGCAGTGGCATTGCGCTGGCCGAAGCCGTGGGTCAGGCGCTGCGCACGCCCGTTGCCGTATTCCCGAACTTCGGCACCGCGATGCTGCGAACAAACCAGCCCGGCAGCCCGACCACCACCGACAGCTGGGAGGTTGAGTTTGTCGGCGCCCGGAAGGAATCGTACCGGAGCGACTCCCGCAAACCGATTGTCGAAGACGGCACCCTCGAAGACGACCAGAACCGCCGGGATTTTACCATCAACGCTATGGGCATCAGCCTGAGCCAGACCGACTTCGGCACCCTGCTCGACCCATTTGACGGGCTGAAAGACCTGAAACGGAAAACCATCCGGACCCCGCTCGACCCGGCCCTTACGTTCTCCGACGACCCGCTTCGGATGATGCGGGCCATCCGGTTCGCGTCGCAGCTCAACTTCGATATCGAGCCCGATACCTTCGATGCCATCGTCAGGATGAACGAACGGATCAGCATCGTGTCGCAGGAGCGCATTACCGACGAGCTGAACAAGATCATTCTGTCATCAACACCTTCGTATGGGTTCAAACTGCTGTACCACGCGGGGCTGCTGGAGCGTATTTTCCCGGAATTGATTGCCCTGAAGGGGGTAGAGACGGTAGAAGGGAAAGGCCACAAAGACAACTTTTACCATACGCTGCAGGTCCTCGACAACATTGCCAACCGCTCGAAAAAAGACGCCGTCGCCCCCGAAAACGAGCTGTGGCTCCGGTGGGCCGCTCTGTTGCACGACATTGCCAAACCCGCTACCAAGCGGTTCGACCAGAAAGCAGGCTGGACCTTTCACGGCCACGAAGACCTGGGGGCCCGCTGGGTACCGCGTATTTTCCGGAACCTGAAGCTGCCGCTCAACGAGCACATGCGGTTTGTACAGACGCTGGTTCGTTTGCATCTGCGGCCCATTGCGCTCACCAAAGAGCAGATTACCGACTCGGCCCTGCGCCGGCTCCTGTTCGACGCGGGCAACGACCTCGACGGACTGATGGCGCTCTGCCGCGCCGACATCACCTCGAAAAACTACGAAAAGGTCCAGAAACACCTGCGTAACTTCGATAAGGTCGAACAGAAGCTGCACGATCTGGAAGAGCGCGACAAACTGCGCAACTTTCAGCCCGTCATAACGGGCGAACTCATCATGGAAACCTTCGGCCTGCCGCCCTCCAAAGAAGTGGGCGAGCTGAAAACCGTGGTTCGCGAAGCCGTACTAGATGGACTTGTTCCCAACACGCTCGATCAGGCGCTGCCGTTTTTGCTTGAAGAGGGACGAAAGCGCGGGCTGGTTGCCAAAACAATCGTGAACAATGAACAATGAATCCGCTTATTTTGAGCATCCATTGTCCTCATTCCCTGTTTATCATTCATCGTTTATTCAGTTAACACCGTGGAGAATAATACCAATTTCCGGCGCTTCTTTGGCGCAACGCTGACCATCCTGGGGGTTGTCGTCGTCCTGTTTGCCCTCGTGGCCTTTCTGTCTGATGGCAAACCCGTTCTGGGAATGAGTGTCAACAAGGCCGAGTCGGCCGCCCCGTTCATCGTCGGCATGATTTTTCTGATTACCGGCGTCAACCTGGTGCGGGAGTCATAATAACCACGGCCAACAATTTACAGACAGGCGGGTTACTCTTTCGGGCTGGTGGGTTGTAAACACCGGCTCTCCGAGTCAGCACACACCCAAACCCGTCTATCCGTGGCCATTCCCGACGAAGCCTTTACCCTGGGCGTTGAAGAAGAGTATCAGATTGTTGATCCCGAAACCCGGCAGCTACAGTCCGACGCGCAGCTCATTCTCCCGGAAGCGCGGGCTACCGTTGGCGATCAGGTAACGCCCGAGATGTACCGATCGCAGATCGAAATTGGCACCCCCGTCTGCCAGACCCTCGGCCAGGTACGCGACGAACTGAACCGGCTGCGGAGCGAGCTGATTACGGCCGCCGAGAAAACGGGAAATCGCATCGTGGCGGCTGGCACCCATCCTTTTTCGCACTGGGAAGACCAGAAGCTGACCCGGCGAGCCCGTTACCGCGACCTGGCTACCGACTTTCAACAGCTCACCCGCGAGCAGCTGATCTTTGGCTGCCACGTGCATGTCGGTATTCCGGACCGGGAAATCGCCATACAGGTCATGAACCGGTCGCGCCCCTGGTTATCGGTCCTGCTGGCGCTGGCGGGTAACTCGCCCTTCTGGCTTGGCACCGATACCGGCTACGCCAGCTTCCGCACCGAGATATGGGGACGCTGGCCCACCGCCGGTATCCCGCAGGTCTTCGACGCCTGGGCCGACTACGAGCAACTAGTCAACGAGCTTGCCTCTACGGGCATCATTGCCGACGCCAGCAAGATCTACTGGGATGTTCGGCCGTCGTCGCATTACGACACGCTCGAGTTCCGGGTAACGGATGTTTGTTTAACCGTCGACGAAGCGGTTCTGATTGCCGGACTGGTGCGCGCCCTGGCCCGAACCTGCGCCTGGGACGCCGAGCGATACGCCCCCTTCCGCCACGTCAGAACCGAACTGGTACAGGCGGCCAAATGGCAGGCCGCGCGCTTTGGCCTGACCGATCAACTCATCGACGTACAGGCAGCCCAGGCGATTCCGGCCCGGCAACTGGTTGATCAGCTGCTGGCCTACGTAAGCCCGGCGCTGGACGTTTACGGCGACCGAAACGAGATAACGAAGCTGATCGATAAAGTCTTTCGGGAGGGCAACGGGGCTAGCCGGCAACGGGTCGTTTTTGAGCGGACCGAGAATCTGGAAGACGTTGTCGACTACCTGATTGCCGAAACGGCCAGGTAACCTTACCGGCTCAGCCGGGCCGAAAGCAGCCAGCTGTAGGTATTGAGCGGCAAAGGAAGACCGTCGGGCTGTATCTGTAAATACATCAGGTGCAGGTGCGTCGGTGACCGGCTTTTGTAGGCATTGAACCCCGTTCGGCCCATTTCGCCAATTTTCTGCCCGGCCTGTACCCACTGTCCCGGCGCAACGGTGATATGACTGTTATGCGCGTAGTAAAAGAGGCCATGCAGGGTTGGGTCATATATCCAGATCCAGTTGCCCCCCCGGTATTCGGAACCCGGCAACCAGCCCGTTTCGATTCCCAGCACCAGGCCGTTGCTCATCGACAGAATATCGACCGGCTGCCGCGTCCGGTCGTCGAGGTAATCCTGATTTCGGTCTGAAATAAATATATCCTGGGCCGGATGGCTCCCACGCACGTTGTAGTCGAACAAATCGAATCCGTTTCCCCGGTACCCTTCGCCGTGAGTGCCGCCGATGGCGCTGGGCGCATAACCACGCAGCGGAAACGCAAAATAACGACCCGTCCGGCGCAGACTGTCGCGTTGGGCCGAATCGGGCTGGAAGCTGTCAACACTCCTGAAACGCTCCTGCAGTCCTTTCATGATGCCACTAAAAGCCATACGGGCCGAGTCGGGCGCTACCCGCTGTTCACGAATCAGGGTGTACAGGGTCTGAAATTGCTGGCAATAGGCATAGACAGTTGGCTCTACCGAATTGGCCGATACAACCTGCGATGAAGCTACGTTTAAACTCCCGATCACAATTGCTCCCAGAATGCCTGCTACCCGCATGAACGACAATACGTCAACTTTCACTACCTGTTACATTAAGGTCAAGTGCCCAAAAATACGGAAAGTAGCGGTAAATAAGGCCGTCGGCCCCGGAGAGCTGCCGATGCAGTATACGCTCCTTAGCCAATCAGGCACCTCCAGGCCGCTCTCCACCGGGCCGGGCGTTCCGGCTTACGGTTCGCTGGTGTACGTTCTCATCCGCCGGGTACGAGATCGGTCATGCGGTAATTGGCCTGATACCATGGCAGTTCTGAGCAGACCCGTGCCATCAGGCATAAGGCGTCTTTTTTCGGCCAGGCTCCCATCAGCCAAAAATGTCGGCCTGAAAAAATAATGTAAAATCAAGGCTTCTGAAGGAAGCAAACCTGTAGTTTATCCTATTATTTTGTCTTATTGGTAAATACTATAAGCCCTGTTCCAGAATGAATCGACGAAACGCGCTTTCTCATATCTCGCTGCTACTCGGAAGCACCCTCTCGGCCCCTACCCTGCTGGCCATGAACCGTCGGGACCGGCACGAACGGGCTCCGGGCGGGTTTACCCTGACCTCAGACCAGCGCAGTCTTGTTGCCACGGTGGCTGAGTTAATTATTCCAAAGACCGACACGCCGGGCGCTATAGAAGCCGGCGTACCGGCTTTTATCGAAATGATGCTGCAGGACTGCTATCTGCAACCCGAACATCAGAGTTTTGTGGCGGGGGTTGAGCAGCTCCAGCAGGCTGGTTTTCTGAGCCAGTCAACGGCCGATCAAACCGAAACGCTTCGGCGGCTCGAAGCGGAGACCAAAGAGCTGATGAAAGCCTATCAGGTGCAGCAGACGAAAATGGGCGATAATGAAGACAAAGAACTGATGAAAAAACAGGCTACGGGGCTACCCTTCTGGCGGCTTATGAAGGAACTGACGCTGCTGGGCTACTTCACGTCCGAAGCAGGCCTGCAGGCGTCGTTCAACTATGTACCGATTCCGGGCAAGTACGAACTCGTCAAGATTAAGTCCGGTCAGAAAGTCTACGCCTACTAACCCCTACCTACCTTTATGAATCTAAACCTGACGACGGATAAAACCCATCGCTACGACGCTATTGTGGTGGGGTCGGGCATGACTGGCGGCATCGCGGCCAAAGAACTAACCCAGAAAGGCCTGCGTGTGCTCGTGATCGAGCGCGGCCGCGAGGTGAAGCATATCGAAGATTACGATACGGCGATGAAGGCGCCCTGGGAGATTCAGCACCGGGATAAAGTCCCCGTCCGCTCGGCCGAAGAGTTATGGGCCAACAACCGGTTTGTGGGCATGGCTCAGGACGACAAAGCCGGATTCATGACCAACGACCAGCAGAACCCGTACGTCGAAAAACGGCCGTTCGACTGGATTCGGGCTTATCATACGGGCGGCAAGTCCATGCACTGGGGTCGGCAAACCTACCGCTGGAACCCGGCCGATTTTGAAGCAAACGCGAAAGAGGGCATCGGAGTCGACTGGCCCATTCGTTATACTGATCTGGTCCCCTGGTACAGCTATATCGAGAAGTTTGTGGGCGTAAGTGGGCAGGCCGAGCAGCTGGCGGTACTCCCCGACAGTCATTTTCTACCGCCCATGCCGATGTCGCCCCCCGAGCGCTTTTTTCGGGAGGCCATGAAGCAGAAGCTCAATCGTCCGGTAACCATTGGCCGCGTGGCCAACCTGACCCAACCGCAGTCGTGGCATACGGCACTGGGCCGGGCGTCGTGCCAGTTCCGTAACAAATGCAGCCGGGGCTGTCCGTATGGAGCCTACTACAGCTCGCTATCCGGAGCGATTCCGGCGGCCCGGGCTACCAACCGGCTGGACATTCTGCACGACAGCATTGCGGCTGAGCTGATCTACGACGACAAAACAGGCCGCGCCACCGGCGTTCGGGTTATTAACCAGCACACGCTGGCCGTTACCGACTACTCGGCCCGGATTATTTTTCTCAACGCAGGCTCGATGAATACGGCCGCGCTGCTGCTCAACTCCCGGTCGAGCCGGTTTCCGAATGGCCTCGGCAACGACAGTGATCAGGTCGGCCGCAACATCATGGACCACCATCTGGGAGCCGGTGCCAACGCCACCATCGAGGGGTTCGACGAAGACCTGATGTATGGCCAGCGACCCAACGCCCTGTATATTCCCCGCTTCCGAAACTGGGGCAGCGACCGGCAGACTACCTACCTGCGGGGCTTTGGGTACCAGGGCGGAGCAAGTCGAAGCGACTGGAAACGGGGCGTAGCCATGGACGGCTTTGGCGCGTCGTTCAAACAGCAAATGACACAACCCGGCGCCTGGACCATCGGGTTCGGCGGCTTCGGCGAGGTATTACCCAACCCGAACAACCGCATGTACCTCGACCCGGTAAAGAAAGATAAATGGGGCGTTCCCCTCATCGTGTTCGATGCCGCCTTTGGCGAGAACGAGATTGCCATGCGTAAAGACATGATGAACTCGGCCGCCGAAATGCTCGATGCCGCCGGTTTCAAGAATATTACGGGCAACAACCGGCAGGATGTTCACCTGGGCCTGGGTATCCACGAAATGGGGACGGCCCGTATGGGTAAAGACCCGAAAACGTCGGTGCTGAACAAATTCAACCAGGTCCACGACTGCAAAAATGTGTTCGTCACCGACGGAGCCGCCATGGCCTCTTCATCCTGCGTGAACCCATCGCTGACGTACATGGCACTCACCGCCCGCGCGGCCAATTATGCAGTAGACCAGCTGACTAAGAAGAACCTGTAGAGACGCCATGAACAGAGACGCGAGGGCCGGGACGCCGGTGCGATCGCGTCTCTACAGGCATCATAAGAAACGTGATGAACAGAGACGCGAAGGCCGGGACACCGGTGCGATCGCGTCTCTACGGGCAGAAAATCTTGTAGAAGGTATAACTGACCATGATGCCGGTATAGGTGTAGCTGTCGCGCAGGGCGGGGTTTCCCTGGGCGTTTTTAGCGGTTGTGACGCCGTAGGTAACGTCGCCGAGGCCGTCCAGATAGTCGCTGTTCGTGAACCGGGTTCCAAACTCAGCCCCGATACTCCAGGGGCGTTTGATCTCGTATTTTACGCCAATCCCAATCGGAAAGGTCATGTACCCTCTGGCGCGCACCACCGAGTTCCGGACGCTGAAGAGGCCGATTCCGCCGAAGACGTAGGGTGTCCAGTTGCGGACCTTGGGCTGCGGCTTGTAGGAAAAGAAGTTGTACTGAATGTCGATCGTTGCTTCGCTGACCCGGCTGTTGAACGAGTAATCGCGGGCCAGCTGAAGCGGATCGCGGCTCACCCGATCTTCACCTTTGATACCACCGATGGCCAGTCCGCCCCGGAACGATACGGATCGGGTGGCATTATACCGGAAGAACATATTGGCCGCCGGCATGTAAAAGCGGGGGTTGAGACTGGGCGACACGTCTCCCTTGTACAGCATTCCCCCCAGCCCACCGCCAATCTCGGCTTTTTGCGCCAGTGTAGTCAGACTGATAAAAAGCCCGGCTATGAGCAGCCAGGCCAATTTGATTCTATGCCTCATAGACGTGTGGAGAAACCCAACCGGTATTACTTGATGGGTGGGCACTTGATCCGACCCGGAATAATGTAACGAACGGAGAAATTAGTCAGCAGGTAGCCATCTTTCAGGACGGTGTTAGCCCCGCGAATCTCGCTCTGGAAAGGACTGGGATCGGCGGCAAACAACTCCTGTGCCACCGTGTACCGATCGGTATTGACGCGGGCTGCATCACGTTCGAAGCGCCGGTCGGCCATAATAGCGCCAAGCCCCTGCACGGCTTCCGGGCTGGCATAATTGCCGCCTACATCGTCCAGATAGTCGGTGAATGTAATCCGGAACCCGATTTCGGCGCCCAGGTCGAAGTTATCGTTCAATCTGTAGCGAGCGCCAAAGCCTACCGGCACGGCCAGCGTTACCAGCGAATAGGGCTTGTCGTAGCCGGGCTGACCCTGTCCTTCCGTACGAAGCGGCTGTAGCTTTACCCATTTACGGGCTTCGTACTCGCCATTGTTGTTGTTGGTTTCGGTAGGCGTGCGGGCTTCCGGTGCATGAGCCAGCAGGGCCAGGCCACCAAAAAGGTAAGGCGTAAATTTGGCCCGTGCGTTCGAGTTGCGTCCGTCTTCGATAAAATTATAAATGCCCGTTACGGCAAACTCTTTCAAGTCGTTTCGGAAGTGGAGGTTTCGGGCATACTGAGCCGCGAATAACGTGGGATTCACCTTGCTGAACGTGTAATCGTCGCCCGAAATGCGGGCCCAGGTAAACGATGCTCTGGCTGCAAAATGGGGCGTAAACTGACGCGTATAGCCAAGGGCCACGTTCCAGCGGGGCATGATAAACGTAGCACGCAGCGGCTGCCGGTAACCGGCCAGCTCACCGTAATAATGCGAGGAACCGACGCCCAGGGAGACGGCAGAGTAAGGGGCAAAACGAGTGTTTGGTCGGCGTTGGGCTACACTATCCGTAGCCCGGGTTGCCAGTAAAATAAGAACCGCAACGCCTGCTACTACGTACTGATATGTTTTCATAAAGCGTAAAATACGTGAATCAACCCCCACTGGCCCCAAAAGCCAGCCAATTCCCAAACGGAGGTATTGTTAAAATTATTGGCGAAAAGACAAAAAATGTACGACAGAGCGCCTGTCAAACCATTAATCGGACCATTAATTGACTAAAACGCCCGTCTGGTTTCAATTCCGGATATCCCAGCCCCAGTTAAGTTTGCTCCGGAGGGTGTTCAGGAAATTATCGTCACCGAGCTTAACCAGCCGGGCTTTGAACGCTTCCTTCTGTACGCTGATCCGCACCGACGTTTCAACCGTAAACGACCGGGAGTCGAGGGCGGCCAGAAAGTTTCCACTCCGGCTCTCAACCTCAAACGCCAGCTGACAACTGTCCATCACAATCATGGGCCGCACGTTCAGGTTATGCGGGCTGATCGGGGTAATGATAAAATTGTTGGTTTGCGGCAGCAGCACCGGCCCGCCACAGCTGAGCGAGTAACCCGTAGAACCCGAGGGCGTAGAAACGATCAGCCCGTCGGCCCAGTACGAATTCAGGAATTCGCCATCCAGATAGGTATGCACCGTAATCATAGACGAGGTCTGGGTGCGGGTGATGGTGAAGTCGTTGAGCCCGAACGGAAGCTGGCCGAATATCTCCTGGCTCGACCTGACGCTGACCAGGGTTCGCTCATCAATGCTGTACTGCTCGTTGAAGAGCGCGTCGATCATCAGTCGAATCGACGAGGGCGCTACCGTTGCCAGAAAGCCGAGCCGCCCAATGTTGATACCGATGATCGGAATCTGCCGGGGTCCAACGTGGGTTACGGCATCGAGCAGGGTTCCGTCGCCCCCCAGACTAAAGATGAAATCGGCATCGGCAAGGCCTTCGTCAACGGTATAGGTAGCGGTGCTGTAATGAGTAATGCCAGCGTTGTCGAGAAACTCGCGATACCCCTGCGAGATAAGCACGTCGGCCTGCCGTTTTGCCAGTTCTTCAAACATAGACTGGATATACGGTCGGGCCTGTTCGGGAAAGTTACGCCCGTGAATGGCGATTTTCATGGAAGAGCGTTTATAGTTTTCGGCATGGGGTTCCGGAAGCGGATGACACCCGCGTTTTCATCCAGGTGAAGGCTGACCAGAACCAGGGGCGAAACTACCAAAACTAGGTGTTTAAATAACGAAGCAACGAATCGAGCCGCTCCTGATCGATACTTTCGACGGGTGTGTTGGCAAAAGCCGCTTCGATCTGATACCCGAACCGTTCGAGCGTTGAAATCACGAGGGTGATATCGCGCCGGTTCAGCTTGAGCGTCAGTCGCGAACGGTCGGGTTGCCCGTAGGCCGCGCTGGAAAAATAGCTGCTGACAATTTTGGTGTTGTTCGATTCGATCAGCCGACTAATCTCGGCCATTGAATAATCGCGTTCGTTCAAACTCAGGATCAGAATGGCGCCGGCTTCCTGAACGCCCAGCTCCTGCGCAAACTGCCGGATCAGTTCGTTGGCCGAGACCGTTCCGATAAATTCACGCCCCTCGTTCAGTACCGCCACGACATCCATCCGGTTCTGAATCACGAGACTCAGAATCTCATACAAATGCTGATTATCGAACACGTAAATCTGTTCAAAAAGCCGCATTACATCGCTCAGGGGCTGCTCTTCGTCGGCCACATCTATGAGCAACTCTTCGGTTACTACGCCCCGGTATTCGCTCTGATCAGTCAGCACGAGTTGCCCGATGCGGTGCTCCTGCATCCAGTCCAAAGCCTGTCCGACAGAGTCAGACGGTTTCAGCGCCGGGAGCATGGGGTCAATAAGTTCGGCAGCCAGCATATGAATGGTGTCTAAGAAAACTGTATGCCAGAAAACTACAGAATTTCCGGCATAGTTTCCAAATCTTATTTAAAAGGCCGGGCGCGTAGAGTATAGGCCGGGCTACGAACCTGCGCCCCGGCCCCCGTACCCTATTCTACCAGTTCGCCAACCGGATGGCGGGCCAGCCAGCTTTCGAGCAGCTCGTTGAACCGGGCCGGGCACTCCATCATCGGCGCGTGGCAGCACTGGTCGATGAAGTAGAGTTCTGAATGGGTAATGAGCCGGTTGAACTCGTGACCCACGTTGGCCGGGGTAATGGTATCGTTGAGCCCCCAGACCAGCAGCGTAGGTACCTGAATCTGGTGCAGATCCTTACCGACGTTGTTGCGCTGGGCCGACTTGGCAATCGACACGATGCTCATGCACTTGGGAATGCTGCTGGTGATCTCAAACACCTCGTCGATTAGCTCTTTCGAGGCCACATTGGGATCGTAGAATGTGTAGGCTACTCGCTCAGCAATGTAGTCGTAACTGCCACGCTTGGGAAACGAGCCACCCATGCCGTTCTCGAACAGCCCCGAGCTGCCCGTCAGCACCAGCCGACGAACCTGATCGGGATTTTTGAAGGTGTACAGAATCGCCAGATGGCCACCGAGCGAGTTACCCAGCAACGTCAGGTCCTGTAACCCTTTCTGGGCAACAAACTTTTCGATGAACGCTACGAGCCCTTCCAGGCTGGCCTGCCGGATCGGCATTTCGTAGATCGGCAACATCGGAATAACAACCCGGTATCGGTTCGAGAAGGTCTGGATTACGTCGTCCCAGTTGCTGAGAGCGCCGAATAAACCGTGTAATAACAGCAGCACTTCGCCCTCTCCTTCGTCAACGTAGCGGAACCCCGCTTCTTCTCTGATTGTGTACTTCATGCGCATTAAACAGTTAACGATGCGGTAGATACTGGTTTTGGGTTAGTTTTTGAACAATTTTGATCCAGTTGGTCAGTAACGGAAGCCCCCACTCGGTCAGTACGGCTTCCGGGTGAAACTGAACCCCCCAGAGCGGTAACGTCCGATGCCGGATCCCCATCACCTCGCCCGACTCGGTTTCCAAGATACAGTCCAGACTGGCGGGGAGCTGGGTCAGCACCAGCGAGTGATAGCGCGTAACCGAAAACGAATCCGGTAGGCCGGTCAGCAGCGGATCAGGGTGTGTACCGACCCGCACCCGCGACACTTTGCCATGCATCGGCTGAAGGGCCGGACCCAGGCTAGCCCCAGCCCATTCGCCAATGGCCTGATGGCCCAGACAAACCCCCAGCATAGGCACCCGCCGGTGGTAGTAGTCAATAATATCCAGCAGCCGCCCGGCCTGTTTGGGACGACCCGGCCCCGGCGACAGAACAACGCCATCGACCGGCTGGGCTACCAGACGCTCGAACGGCTCGTCGTTGCGCACCACCCGACAGTCGGCCCCCGCCTGTCGTAAATAATCGACCAGCGTGAAGGTAAACGAATCGTAATTGTCGAGCAGCAGCAACTTCATGTTTCTGTAACGCAATCTGGTATCGCAAAATTAATAGTTTCCCCAAAAAGGCAAAGTCAAATATATAATCATTATTGATTTACAGACGTTTAACATTTAATTAACTTGATTTTATTCAATTTATCCAAAAATAATACTACGCATTTAGTGGATAACTCGCTGGTTAGGAGTCGGAACGTTTATTTTTGGTGCAGAATTCATCGACTCCATTACCTGATCGTATGCCTGCCGAATTACCTGTTGTTATTGTTGGTGCCGGGGTTGCCGGCCTGAGTTGCGCTGTCTATCTCAAACAGGCGGGTATCGACGCACTCGTGCTCGATGCGGCCGATGGTGTGGGCGGGCGCGTTCGTACCGATATCGTGAACGGTTTTCAGCTCGACCGGGGCTTTCAGATTCTGCTGACGGCCTATCCAGAGGCCCGGCGGCTGCTGAACTACAACGCGCTCGACCTGCGGCCGTTCCGTTCCGGCGCGTTGATCCGCCATCAGGAACCCAATCAGGCTGCCAGCTGGATGAAACTGCTGAATCCCTTCCAGGAGCCACTGTCGGTATTCGCTACGCTGGCCTCGCCCGTAGGCACCCTGGGCGATAAACTACGGATTGTCGAGCTGATGCGCCGGACCCAGTCGCTATCCGTGGCCGAGTTATTTCAGCAAACGCCCACCACGACGCTGGCCCTGCTGGACGACATCGGTTTCTCCGATCAGATGATTACCCGGTTCTTCCGGCCGTTTTTTGGGGGCGTTTTCCTCGAAGACGCTCTGGTTACGTCGAGTAACTTTTTCGAGTTCTGCTTCCGGATGTTCTTTGAAGGCGAAGCCGCCGTACCGGCCCGGGGTATCGGGGCTATCGCTGATCAGCTGGCCGGCCGACTCGCTCCCGATCAGATCCGGCTGAAGACGCTGGTTCGGCGAATCAGTGGCTCAACGGTCGAGCTGGCCTCGGGCGAGAGCCTGGTAGCGGGGGCGGTGGTCATGGCCGTGGATGCGGACCAGGCGGCCCGGCTAACGGGACAGGCGCCCCCCATCAGTCGCTCGTTCAACCATACGACCTGTACCTACTTTGCGGCACCCGCCAGTCCTAATCGGGAAAAACTGCTCATGCTGAACACGCACCGCAGTGCTGCCATCCATAACATGGCCGTCATGAGCGACGTAGCGCCCGGCTACGCCCCGGACGGGCAGGCCCTGATTTCGGTCAGTACCCAGGGGTTGGAAACGGTCATCGAAGAGGCCCTGACCCGGCGAATTCGGCAGGAGCTGACGGAGTGGTTTGGCGCCGACGTGGCCAGCTGGCAACACCTGCGTACGTATCATCTGCCGCAGGCCTTACCGGCCTACGATCCTACCGTTGTTCACCAGCCGCTGCAACTGGCCGAAGGGCTCTACCAGTGTGGCGACCAGACGGCGTACCCATCGCTCAACGCAGCCCTGCAGACCGGCCGTAACGTAGCCGAGCAAATCGTGATGAACCATCGCTAACCCAACTCCCCCGACCCTATGCTCTGCCGCCTGCTTCTCCTGTTGCTCACCCTGCCGGGTTGCCAGACCGATCCGCCGTTTCGGTATATGGGTCCAATTCTGAAAGGGGTCAATCTGGTGGCACCACCGCGTCAGCCCGACTCAGCCGCCCTGGCACCCGTTCGGGCGGTAAACGCAGACTGGGTGGCCATTGTGCCCTACGGCTTCTGCCGCAAAGACGACCCCCATTTCTTTTTCAGTGAGAACCGGCCGAAAGAGAGCCGGAAATACGGGCAGTGGTGGGGCGAAACGCCCGCTGGTGTAGCGGAAACGATTCGGATGGCGCAGAAACAGGGGCTTAAAACCATGCTCAAGCCGCACGTCTGGATGCAGGGCGGCTCGCACCTTGACCTGGAGTTCAGGACCGAAGCCGACTGGCAGTCGTTCGAGAAAGACTACCGCCAGTATGTGCTGTTTTTTGCGCGTATGGCCGACTCCCTGCAGGTTGATCTGTACTGCATCACCACCGAGCTGGACCGCTTTGCCATAGCGCGCCCGGCCTTCTGGAACCAGCTGATCACAGACGTACGGAAGCTGTACGGCGGTAAACTGACCTATGCCGCCAACTGGGACCGGTACGAATCGATTCCGTTCTGGAACCAGCTCGACTACGTTGGCGTCGATGCCTATTTCCCGCTGTCCGACGACCGCAACCCCTCGGTAAACGCGCTGGTTCGGGGCTGGAAACCCCATCTGAACGCCCTGCAGAAAACAAGCGATCGGCTGCAGAAGCCCATTTTATTCACCGAATTTGGCTATCGTGCCTGCGATCATACGGCCCGCCGTCCGTGGGAATCGGAGACCGACTGTACACCCAATCTGCAGGCGCAGGCCAACGCCTATGCGGCCCTGCTCAGTGCCACCCGCCCGCAGGCCTGGTTTGCCGGTGGTTTCGCCTGGAAATGGTTTATGGATAGTGAACCGCGCCACCGCGAACGCGACCAGTACAGCCCGCAGGGACGCATGGCCGAACAAACCCTCAAAAAGCAGTGGCTATCCAATGCAAACTAAACGCTGGGAATTAGCCCGACGACCATGAGAGTTAATAGATGAAGCAAGATAAGCCCAACTCAGCTGCGTTGCCACTTTTTGGGTGCCGCTCAGGCTAGCCAGAGTGTTTCCTATCCACGGTAAGTGGCCCCCGCAAGCTGACCGACGACTCTAATCTACTCGTCGCTTTAACAAGTCGTATATGTCCTTGCGTGGGCCTACAGCAACAATCGTAACGACGATTACATCATCTTCAATCGCGTAAACAATTCGGTAATCACCACTTCGAAGGCGAAATAATTTGTCATAGCCTTTGAGCTGCTTGATGTTGCCTGAGCGAGGGGACTCTCCTAACCGGCTAATAGCTTTGATAAGCTGTTGTTGGATCTTTTTGGGCAGTTTAAGCAAATCTTCCAGCGCAGCTTCATCATATTCAATGCGGTAAACAAGACTCATGCAAGTATCAATTGGGGAGCCTTTGCTTATAGCCCTAATCGGGCTTTCACTTCCTCAGTGGAGTATCGCCTGCCCTCCTTAGCCAACCGAGCAGTGGCTAGTTCACCATCAAGCTTATCTTCCAATTGCTGATAAAACTCGTAATCGTCAAAGGAGATGACGGCAGCTACGTTCTTGCCAGAGCGTGTAATGATAGTAGCCTCCTTAGCAAAGGCGGCTTTACTAATAATCTCCGAAAAGTTCTTGCGCGCATCCTGAGTGCTGCTAACTGACCGTGACATGATCTTTGAGAAGTTTATAAGATGACAACTTATAACGAAGATCGTAAGTTCTGTACAGAATGTAAAGTCTGTACAAAAAATCAACGTTCAGTCCACGGCTGATTGATTTGTCCGACCACGCGATATACGCCACCCAAAAACCAACTATTGAACGGACACCGAACTGTCGACAGGCACGTAGCAAATCCGAAAAAATTCTCACTGTCAGACTATTAACCTGTCGACTAAGACGCGCCCACGCCATTTGAATGGACGAACCGCCCAACGCCACGAAGGGCTGATGGTGAGCGCACAAAACGCACAAGCTGCTTTTCAGACCAGCGCGGAGCCTTCGGTACATTTCTATCAGACTCCTTAATAGGGGTATTTCTGATGTCGGACGCTATGTGGCAAACCCACTTTTTGACTCCGCTTGTCAGGGCGATTCTTGTGTCGCAGGCGACCCAAAACTACCAAACCGGGGCGGTCACTTTGTCAACCCAAGCCGCCTAACGAGCCAAACTGCCCGCCTTTTGAACGCGCTGACGGTCGCACGAAAGCTCACAAACGAGCACTATTTTTTGGCGCATCACCCAACGCCAACAGGTGTTGAAGGTGAGCGAAGAACTTCACTGAACACATGTACCTAAACCTTTACACACTCGTTTGGTTGAGCTGTCATTCTAACCTCGGGACGTGCATCCTGTCGCCGGAACAAAGACAGACGCGAAGAAGACAACAACGCACCAATCCGATTTTAGACCGAGCGCGAAGCTGTTGGATTGTTGTTGATCAAGCGGCTTTGTTTGTCGGCTATATAAATAGCCAAAAGGGGCTCCCATTTCAATAGGAGCCCCGATTAGTGTACATAACTGTCTGTAAAACAGATAGAACATGATTAGATTCGGATGTCTCGCATTTGTTTTTGGTTAACGTTGTTACAGTGAAAACCTATAACTAAGGTAAAATGTTAATTATAACTGGCAAAATTTATTTTATTAAAATTTATTAAATGTCAGGTGATAAAGATAATCCATGTTTAAACTCACCTTTCATTATATACTTAGAGGGTTTATAGTACTTTTTTGTAAACACACCAGAAAGACCACTAAGACCATGCCGAACTATAACTTGTAGTTGTAAATATTGGTTTCTTTGAGCAACTAAAGGTCTAATGTCCGTCGTTGTTGTGAAAATACAGGCGCAGGGGGAATTTTTATCTACTAGGCTACACCCCTTGATAACAGACTCAATGTAAAATAGATCGCTCCTTACAAGTGGTACGTCTTGAATAACTATATCGTTTTTGCCGCTAGCGACTTCCTCAGTTACAGACCATAGGTTTAGGTTGACATCAAAAGCCTTAAAAAAAATAGAACTATTTATAATTTTAAATGAGAAAACGGCTTGATTGGGGAATCTTGAATCTTTATCTGTCTCCATAATATAGGAGGATATGAGTATCTTGGGCTTGAGAAGAACAAATATCATTGGCAGAAAAACGGCGGATGATACTAGATTCGTAATTAGACCCAGCCTTGCAGTATTATCATAAAATACCTTCTTAACCCCTTCCTGACCAAACCATATACTTACAGCCGTAATCAAAAGCCAAACAGAGGGCCAAATAATTGCCTTTCCCATAGATAATAATACTTACAAAGCTTAGTGTGTTCGGACGAGTATGCTACTTGTGCATTCTGTACAATTTACTTTCAACATAAGTACAATTAATAAAAGTATAATGCTGACAAGCCGCCACTTTATTTAACGGCATATAAACAGTCGATTACTAGGCATTTATGCAATTTGCAAAGAGACAGGTTCCTTGTCGCTCGGCAGGGTAAAAACAGCGTACCTTTCATTCAAAACCAACTTGCGAAGCTTAGCTGACCAATTTTACTCAGGGCGCGAAGTTCAAAACACGTTTGTCGGGGCGGCTAACTTGTCGCACGCTACGTAGCAAACCCACTTTTTGATTCTCATAACTGGGGTGTTTCTCGTGTCGACCGAAGATCGCCTAACGAACCAAACTGCCCGCCTTTTGCACACGCTGACGGTCGCACGTAAGCCCACAAACGAGCATTATTTTTTGGTGCATCACCCAACATAGTATTGTACGCAACACCACTCACTATTAATCTATTGATTACTAACAAATTAATAGTAAGTGTAAGCAGTAACAACTACGCTTATAATGACTCTTGCCAAAGAAAGGGAGTTACTGACACATTTCAAAAAGATCATACGTGGGCAGTTGGGCGTTTTTAGGCAACGGTGGTTTAGCCAGCCAGGGCACGCCGGTACGCGCTCGGCGTCTGGCCCGTCACGCTCCGGAAGGTCTTGTTGAAATGCGAGAGATTGTTGAACCCAACCGACAGGCCAATGTCGGCCACCGTGCGCGCCGAATGCAGCAGTCGCCGGGCCTGGCTGATCCGGTATTCGTTCAGGAAATCGGTAAACGTCTGGTGGGTCATCCGCTTGAAATACCGACAAAAAGCCGGTACGGTCAGGCTGGCCAGGTCCGCCACCGCCCGGATGTCCAGGTCTTCGGCATAATGCTGCTCGACGTACTGACAAACCCGGTTGATGCGCTCTTTTTCCTTTGGGTTCAGGTCGAAGCGAACCCCGTCGGCGTGAAGCGGCTCTACATCAGTAGCGTCGGCCAGGTAGTGCAACACCCGCAGCAGACTCAGCATTCGTTCGAAAGGGGGCTGCTGGGGCAGCTGGGTCAATAAGGGGCCAACGCGCTGCCGGGTTTCATCGCCGAAGAGCAGTCCCGAGTGCGACCGTTCAAACAGTCGGCGGACCTGAGCCAGCTCCGGTTTTTGCAGAAAGTGCTCGCCCATAAAATCCTCGCGCATCTGCACAACGATCTCCTCGTACTGCCCCTCGGTTCCGTAGCTGAAGTTCAGGTGAGGCAGATTGGGGCCAATAAATACCAGCTCGCCGGCTTCGTAGCGTGAGAGGCTTGTGCCGATGCGTCGCTGTCCGCTGCCCACCGGAATGTAGACAATTTCATACTCGGGGTGGTAGTGCCAGTACACCCAGCACGGCTCGGCTTCGGTACTGTGAATAACCCGAAACGAACTCCCGACTTCGGGTTCTATTTTTTCGAACTGGAGTTTCATAAGGACCAGCGAAACAGGCCGTTTGGAGGGAAACCGCTTTTCGCTTTATAACGTTTATTAATCAACAGCTTGCTTATTCAAAAAACACCATGAACCGAATCCTTCTTTGCTTACTGAGTCTGATCACACTGGCCGGTCTGGCTCAGGGTCAGTCTACCGATTACGCCTTCGCCAAATTACCCGCTCCCAAACCGGGCGAAGCGGTAGCCACCTTGGCGGGCGGCTGCTTCTGGGCACTCGAAGAGGGGATGGACCAGCTCAAAGGCGTGCGCGAGGTCGTCTCCGGTTATTCGGGCGGCTCGGTCAAAAACCCAACCTACGAACAGGTAGGCACCGACCGGACCGGCCATGCCGAATCGGTACAGGTTTACTACGATCCCAAAGTCATCAGCTACGCCCAGCTGCTCGACGCTTTTTTTGCCGGCCATGACCCCACGACCCTTAACCGCCAGGGACCGGACGTTGGCCGCGATTACCGGTCCGTCGCGTTTTACCGCACTCCCGCCGAGAAGGCCGAAATCCTGGCGGCCATCAAACGGGTCAACGACTCGGGCCATTACTCGGGCAAGGTAGTCACTGAAGTAGTGGCGTTTCAGGCTTTCTACCCCGCCGAGAATTATCACCAGAACTATTTCGCCCTGCATCCTGATCAGCCATATATCCAGCGGGTATCGCTGCCCAAGGTCGAAAAGCTCCGCAAAGCAATGGCCGGACGGCTTAAAAATAATACGTCGTTAACAATGAATCGCTAATTAGCGGCATCAAAAAGACAATACAGCATCAGCAGCGGATAATAAAAACACAGAATAGCCGGCTACCACCGGCTATTTTTGCAGCATGAATACACCGGTTACGCTCAACAAATCACACCTAAACCTACTCGTTCGAAATGTACTGTCGTTCTTCACGAACCGACAGGCGCTGGCCGTTGGGTTGGTCTTTGCGTCAGACAGCCTGCTGTTCGGCAGCTGGGTTTCTCACATTCCCTACGTAAAACAGAAGCTAAGTTTATCGGAAGCCGAACTGGGCCTGGTTCTGTTTGCCATGCCCGCCGGTTTGCTGGTGATGAACCCGCTGACAGGCCGGATCATTGCCCGGCTTGGCGAAGCGCGGTCCTGTTTCTGGTCGGCGGTCGGGCTGGCTATTTCGATGTGCATCCCGATTAACGCGCCCAATACGCTCATGTTGACCATTGGCCTGTTCCTGGTCGGGCTGGCCGCAGCGCTCATCAACGTGGCCATGAACACCAGCGCCACCAACCTGGAACGGCACCAGGGCAGCGTGATCATGTCGTCCTGTCACGGCATGTGGAGCCTCGGTGGCCTGCTGGGTTCGGGTATCGCGGGAGCCGTAATAGCCCTGCACGTACCGCCCCCGGTTCATATCATGGTGGTATCGGTGCTGATCCTGCTGGCTACGTTTCTGATACAGCCCATGCTGGCCCGGATTCCGTCCAGCAGCCGCACCGAAACCGGCGAGAAGGCGGGCTCCTCCTTCGTTATGCCGACCTTCGACCTGCTGCTGATGATCCTCATCGGGCTGGCCCTGGCCATGGGCGAAGGAGCCGCTTTCGACTGGAGCGCCGTCTACCTGCGCGAAACCCTGGGAGCCAGCAGTCAGATTGCCGCCCTGGGTTTTGCCAGCTTCTCGCTCACCATGACCGGATTCCGTTTTCTGGGCGATGCCATCATCCCGAAAATTGGCGGCAAACGCTGGCTGCAGATCGGTGGCGTTCTGGCCGCGCTGGGTCTGGTTATGGCCATTGCGCTGCCCTACCCGACCACGGCGCTGCTGGGTTTCGGGCTGCTGGGGGCAGGCTGCTCGCTGGGGGCACCGGTTCTGTACGCGGCTGCGCTACGGGTACCGGGTATTCCGCCCGCGGCTGGTCTGGCTACCTTTGCTACGTTCAGCTTCATCGGTTTTCTGGCAGGCCCACCGCTGGTTGGCTTCATTGCCGAAGGGTTCGGCCTTTATTTCGGGCTGGGCTTTGTGGCACTGATGCTCCTGATTTCGGCGGGACTGGCCCGACTCGTAAACCTGTTTTAACCCGAAGAACAGACAACGGAACCCCGCCCTGGGGCGGTTAGTGTCCCTGCGTTCGCTTCTTCTCTTACTCAGTTATAGTGCATGAAAGCAGTTATTTTTGATATGGACGGGGTGATTGTGGACACCAATCCGCACCACCGCATTGCCTGGCGTGAGTACTACCAGCGCAACGGGAAAACCCTAAGCGACGCCGACTTCGTAGAGCATGTGTCCGGTAAGCACAACACCCACATCGTTGCCCACCTGTTTGCCGATCAAACCCTGACGCCTGACGAAGTGCTACGGCTCGGCAACGAAAAAGAAGCCCTGTTTCGGGAGCTGTACCGCCCGGTCATCACCCCCGTTGCCGGTCTGGTCGACTTTCTGAAAGCCCTGAAAGCGGCCGGGATCCGTACCGCCGTAGCCACGTCTGCCCCGGTCGAGAATCTGGAGCTGGTCATCGACGCGCTTGAGCTACGGCCTTATTTCGATGCCCTTATGAACGAAAGCATGGTCAGCCATCCCAAACCGGACCCGGAAATTTACCAGAAAGCCATGCAGCAACTCGGCGTCGACCCGGCCGATAGCGTGGTGTTCGAAGACTCCATGACCGGCATTCAGGCGGCCCGGGCTGCGGGGGCGCAGGTGGTGGGCGTAGCGACGACCCTCTCGTTCGACGATCTGCGGTCTTTTGTCGACGATAGTATCCACGACTTTACCGACATGGACATCGATAGGCTACAGCGCCTGTACGGGGTAGCGTCTTAAGTTTTTTTAACGTCCGTTTGTCGGGGCCCTGCTCCGAAACTTGTAGTTTTACGGAACTGTTATTCAGAACCAGTTGGGTAGTGAATCGTGCGGCAACTTCCTATCTTGCCACTGCTCACCAGCCAGCTGGTTCTGACCCGTTTTAGCTATGTCGCATCCGAGCCGTTTTTTCCTGGTACTGGCCGTTGCCCTCTGCAGTTTGACTGACATGTGGGCACAGGGGAAATACGTGATCGGAACGGTCATCGATCAAACGACGCAAAAGGGGGTTGACCGGGCAACGGTCATCAACCAGCGCACCCGCCAGCGGGCCCGAACCAACGCAGCCGGTCGTTTTTTTCTGACCATCCAGCCCGGCGATTCGCTCATCCTGAACAGCCAGCTCTACAACCGCACCGCCATCCGGTACGACGGCTCGGACAACCCGACCATTGTGGCCAAATCGTTGCCGCCCATGCCCTACCGGGTGGTCGATCTGGCCGAGGTGACCGTAACGGCCAAGCGGTATGAAGAGGTAAAACGTGAGATTCAGCAGGTGCTGGCCGAGCCTACCGCGTCCCGAAAAGTAACGGGCGAACAGGCATTTGACCGGCTGGCCGATGGCGCGGGCGTCACCCTGCTTTATGAACTGTTTGGCAAACGGCCCAAGTCAGACCGCAAGGCGTATTATATCATGCAGCAGGACCGTCGGCATGCGCTGGCGCTCGAACGGTTCCGGCTGCTAGTCGATCAGGCGACCGACCTCAAGGGCGATGATATCGACCGGTTCTACGACTTCTGCGACCTAGACGACGAATTTCTGCTCAAGGCCTCGGACTACGATCTGATCAACACCCTCCAGCAACTCCGCAACCGCTTCCGCTACGGGTTTAACCGCCCCAGCCGCCTGCAGGCCGACCCCGACGCGCCCCGCCAGTAGCCAGCCCCAACCCGGTCAGTGCAGCACGACAACCGGATCGCCGGCTCCGATCGTTCCGCCCTGAATGACTTTAGCCGTCAGCCCGCCGTGGCCCCGCATGGCGTTATACCCACCGGGACCGAGCGCCGTCTCCATCTTGGAACAGGGATGACACTGACCGGTGATCTGGAGTACTACGCCCCCGCTGGCCGGGTCACCAATCTGGAGCCGGTGGTCTTTCAGGGCCAGCAGGTTTATGCCCGATATAACCAGATTCCGACGCAGCAGGGCCGGATCGAGAGCATCGCGCCCCGTGAGAGCCGCCACAACCGGCAGGTGTTCGGCCTGGATCAGGGTAACATGGCGGTTCCCGCTCTGCCCGCTGTAGTGATCGCCGGCCAGCCCCCCTTTCGTGGATACCTCGACCGACTCGACGACACTGACCTCGCCCCGGCGCTCGGGCCGAATACCGATCCACTCCACCCGACCGGCGCGCGGAAATACCTCAAACAGGTCTTTGATATTTTGCATACGTGTCTCTGCGCCCGGATGAACCAGACAAAGAGATAACCTAATAGCTGAGGTAGCGGTTCTCGACCGAGCCGTCGTCGTACAAATCAACCAGCGCGTACCCGGCGGATGTATGATGATACCGGCCAAACCACCAGGCTCCGCTCACGGCGCCGTTGCAGTAGTACGAAACGCCGTTGTAGTCGACCCGGTCGGTGAGGTGAATATGACCGCTCAGGGCTGCTTTCACGTTCGGATACTGGTTGAAGAGGCCCGTTAATCGAACGGTATCGCTGTGCATCCAGCGCGACGGCACGTTCCAATGGTCGCCCTCGAATCGTTTGCCGTCGAAGAACACACAGGCGGCCAGGATGGGCACGTGCGATACGATCAGGATGGGCGTACTGGCGGGGGTGGCTTTCAGTTCGGCTTCGAGCCAGGCGTACTGTTCCTCGTCGAGGTGGGCGGTATACCAGCTGCCATCGGCTTTGGGCTGTACGCTGTCCAGCACGATGATCTGCCAGCCGTTGCGGTTCAGGCTGTAATAACGCCGGGTCAGCCGCAGCTCGTCCATGGCCCACTGCCGCCCCGACAAAAACGACCCGTTCCGATCCTGATGGCACCAGATGTCATGGTTACCGATGCAGCTGAGTACCGGCAGGGCATTTTCATTCGTCAATACCTTGTTGTAGAGGCTCCACTGGCGCTTAACGCTCTCCTGGCTGCGGCCGTGGGCTTCCATGATGGCGTCGCCCCCGTTCAGGATCAGGTCAGGCCGGTCGGGCAACTCCTGGAGGTGGTGCAGGCACCGCTCAAACCCTTTGGCCGCGCCAATGATGGGCTGCATGTGAACATCGGTCAGGTGAGCAATGCGCAGGAGTCGGCGCTTGGGGGCCGCAACGGGCCGGGCAGAAACAAGGTGAGGGGTCGAAAGGGCAGCCAGGCCCGTACTAACTCGTTTGACAACGTCGCGACGATTCATGCGTCATGATGGTTTGCCAAAAGTACAGACTTGCCGACGCTTGCCCGTTACGCCGATTTTACCCTTTTGTTAGCGAATCGTGTAGGCATCAGCGCCCTTGTTCACATCCGGTCAATACCGGCGGAGTAGCGCCAGCATTTTCTCGTCGAGCTTCATGCCCTTGTAGCGCTTGTACTCGATGTCGGTCCGGTCGCTGTCGA
Organism: Spirosoma sordidisoli; assembly: GCF_004138325.1. Classification (GTDB taxonomy): domain Bacteria; phylum Bacteroidota; class Bacteroidia; order Cytophagales; family Spirosomataceae; genus Spirosoma; species Spirosoma sordidisoli. The sequence continues at coordinate 824,273 of NZ_SBLB01000001.1, forward strand.
GGATACCAAACGCGCCCCGGAAGTTCCAGAGCGACCAGCCCCAGCCGGCCTGTTTCCAGAGTTTGAGCTGGTCTTCCATCCAGCGCAGTGCCACGTCATGGGGGGTTTTGTTGTAGCAGCCCCACTCGCCCACGTGTACGCCCACGCCCTGCTTCTGCAGTTTCTGCCAGGGCTCGATCGCGATCTTCCGCAGCGAATCGGCACTCCAGGTGGTATTCATCCACTGGGCCGGCCAGGTAGGCGGGGGCGTATCTTTCAGCATGGGCACCCACTCGGCCTTGTAATGGCTGACGTTCATGGGCAGATACCCCCGGGTACTTTGCCCCACCCTCAGGTCGGCCAGCTTGAAAACAGGCTGGTTGCCGTATTGCAGCCCATCGGCAATGATCAGCCGGTCCGGATCAACCGATCGAATCCCTTCGACCAGCGCCCGCACCACCCGCAGGTAGTTGGCTTCGTCGGTGGTGGGCTCGTTGATGAGGTCGAAGGAAACCTCCCGGTTGGGCAGGCCTTTATAGCGTTCGGCCAGGTGTTTCCAGTGGAAAACGGCGGCTTCGAGTGCCCGCTCATCGGTCCACAGATCGAGTGGCTCGGCGGGTGGGTTCACGCAATAGCCCGGAATCCGGTGCAGGTTCAGGTTAACATGAATCTTGTACTGCCGCCCAAACGCCACAGCTTCGTCGATCTCTTTCAGCACCTTTTCGTTGAGCTCGGTCCAGTGGGCCGGATCGGGGGTGGCCCAGCAGTGGTACGACATGGGCAGCCGCACGAAGTTGAACCCCCAGTCGGCGATCATGTCGAAGTCGCGCTCCTGATATGGCCCGGCTGGCGTGGGCCCGGTGTTGCCAGCTACGAACTTTTCGAGCAGGTTGAAGCCGCGCCAGCGGGGTAGTTTATCGGGTGTTGGTTCGGGGAGAGCCATGGGTGTCGCCAGGCTTAGGTGACTAAGACCAGCTGCCGCCGAGAGCGAGGTTTGGATAAAGGAACGACGATGCATAACGGAAACGTGGATAAGATGCCCTGCCGGCAGCCCGCCCAGCCAAAGACGCTGTGATATGCCGACGGGTAATACTGTAACCCGCCGTTTCGGTAAAAGTTGGCCCAATGGCAGTATGCGCCCGCGCTAGCGCCCGAAGTTGAGCGTAGTACCCAGCCGGTAGCCCAGCCCTTTGTAGGCCCCATCCTGAAACTGCCCGATGACCTCTACCCGAAAAAACGGTAGAATTTTAGGAACAAGCCCGTTTAGCCCGTACCCCACTTCGGTATAGTTCTTCAGCGACGGGGTGGTCAGGTAGTTGACGAACAGATTCTCGCGCAGGTCGAGCAGCCGCAGTACGGTCACCTGGGTGAGGATGAACTTCCGGAACTCGCCGAACACGTGGGCCTCGGCAAAGCGGTTGGCGGTGCTGTAGCGGTAATACGGCAACATGCGGAATACCGTTACCGGGTCGCCCTGCTGGAACCAGAATTCGTTGCCCATGAAGTGTTTGAAGTCCGGGAAAAACAGCTTCCGATCCTGCACGAATGCCCCGGCCGATACCGCATAACTGAGTCGGCTGCGGATACCCGTCTCAAGCGACTGCCGGGCCGAGACCTGCAGAAAATCATAATCTACGTCGCCCAGGCCACGCCGGTAGTTCAGGCTCAGCACGGGGGCTTCGTCATCGACCAGCCGGTACCGAACCCCGTTGCGCACCCGGTACCGAATCGTTCCCAGGTTAAGATGGCCCCACAGATCGAGCGTGAGGGCGTTGTGGGTCGGGAAGCTGGTAGTAGCCACCTCGACGTTATCGGGGCGGTTGGGGGTAAAGGTCCGGTTCTTCCAGTCGATCCACGGTCTGATCGATTCTTTAAAGTTGGCCAGCTCGCTGCGTTGGGCGTATTCGAAACTTCCCGCCAGCGAGAGCCGGTCGTTCAGCGTCCGCACGTCGCCCCGCAGCTTCACAAAATCCTTGGCGTACAGCTTCATAAAATTCTGCTCGAACACCAGCGTCGTCAGGCCGTTCAGAACTGGACTGATCGGGTTGGCCGGGTTAAACTGGTAAAAATACCGCCCGCCCGAGGCATCCAGACTGCCTTTCGCAAACCGCACCCCCGTTTGTCCGTAGCCGACCAGCGCCCGGGGTCCAAACTGATAGCGCCCCACGGCCCGCACGTACCAGCGCGGTGTGGATCGGAACACAGTCGGCGTTTTGAGCGAGTCGGCCTTGCTGGCCAGCTGGTTCAGCCGCAGGCCACCCTCGATGGCGTAGCCCTCCACGGTATTGTACTCGATGTTGGATACCGGACTCGTCCAGACTAGCCGCGTGCGGGGCCCCAGCCGGAAGGTAGAGCCAGACAGGACAAAACCGACCGGCGAGAACTTGTCCTTCTTTTTGCCTTTGATGCTGTCGGCTTTCATTTTCACCTCGCGGGTGATCCGCAGGCTATCGTTTTTGGCGTAGCTCGTTATTTCGGCCGTGGTCAGCGGCACCGCCCGGATCGAATCCCAGAAAGCCGTGGAGCGCTTACCCGCCAGCGAATCGATAGCCGTCGAGTCGTTCCGCACCACCTGCACATCGTCGCCCTTCCGCTTCCGCTCCTTAAACTGCTGCTTTTCGTATTCCTTGATGAGCTGTTTGAAGTTCTTCGTGGTCAGCTCTTTCTGTTTCTTCACGGTCTGCTCGAACGACTGCCCTTTGATATCGCGCTGGCTCAGCACCGAAGCCGGCTTCTCTTTTTTCTCGTCGATGACCGGCACATCGTCCACGAAGGCCGGGTTAACGGTCAGCTGATTATAGGTCTGGCTGATGGCGCCCTGGGCCGTAAAGTCAACCCCAAAGAAGCTGCCTTTGCTCTCGAACCGGAAGTTCACCGGCACCCATACGTTCTTGATGGGCGAGAGCGTGGCGCGGGTATTGGTCGTGAAGCCCTGACTGCTGCGGTATTCCAGCTGGAAACTATGCATGGCCCAGGTGTTCTCGATGATGTAGATCACCCCCCGAAAAACGCCTTCGCCCCAGGAGCGCGGAATAACCCGGATCTTACTGATTTCGATCTCCTGCCCGTTCGGACCCGGTTCGCGGAAGGTCCCCTCGTATTCAAATTTGTAATACGCAAACGCACTCGGCGACAGGGGCGACACACAACCGGCTATCTTGGGCGCGTAGAAAGAGCCCAGGTAAAACGAAGCCGGCACGACCTGATCGATCTGCGAATTTCGGGACGCAATGATCCGCCGGTTGTAGGAAGCCGGCTGCCGGAACGTCACCTCCGACACGGTCTCGTACAGGATCGGGCGACCTACTTTAAAGTTAGCTTCGCGTTCGGCTTCGGCCAGCTGTTTCTTGAACATATTGGCGATGGCCGGCAGCTTCAGCACCACAAACGACGCTTTTCCGTAGTTACGGGCCGTAAACTGCTGCACCTGCAACTGGTGGAACCGGCTTTTGGCAATGGCCCGGCGCATGATGGTATAGGCCGGGTCTTCGTTGCCGGCTTTGGCCTGCACTTCGGCCAGCCGGAAGGCCTGCTCTTCCAGTACCACATCGATAGTCTGGAAGCCGTTGGTAATCTCTACCGTTTTCTGAACGGCCTGGAAGCCCAGGTACTGAAAGGTAACGGCGTACTGCCCCGGCGTCAGCGCCAGTTCATAGCGCCCTTCGTCGTTGGTGATCGTCCCCTGCGAACGATCGGTAGCGGCACTACCTTTGACAATAATAGCCGCGTAGGGTAAGGCATCTCCTTTTGCGTTTTTTACCGTACCCCTCAGCCCTGACTGGGCCAGGGCAGCTAGTGAAGTAAGAATAAAGAGGCCAAGCAGCAAGAATGGTTTCATGAACAAAACGGCGAAGTGGGTAGGTGTGATCGGTAGTCTAAGGTAGTGAAGGAACGAAAGAAGGCCATTCTTCGCGCCATAAATAGCTGATTTTTGGCCGGATTGACCGATTTTACCCCGCTGCGTCCGGCATGACGGGCAGCCAGTAGTCGATCATGGGCCTGTTTCTATCCTTTTCTCGCCGGAACGTATACGGCGTTGACAGCCGCAGCCGGGCAGCACCAGAATGGACAGGCCGCCAAATTACAACGACCCGACTAGTACGGGATATCCGTTAAGGTAATTTAAGAATTCGGCCGGGTTGGCTCGCGGGCGAACCCGATGGGGAGGGCTGGGCGTAGAAGCCCGCTGCGTCTGAAACGGGAGCGTTTGGCCCGATGCGTCCAAACGACCGAACGCTGTACCCAAGGGCGTAGAGACGCCGGTCAGCCGCAACCTGGGAGTGAACGGAATACTCTGGACCGTCCACCCAACGGCCCAGAAGGTCGATGGGCTTTACTTAACTAGCCTGACAGCTCATCAATACCATCGCTACACGCGTACGCCTGGTTAGCTATCACTTTCCGCATGAGTGGGCTTCGACTGACGGGAAGCCCACTCATGAAGGATCAGATGGGTCACTCGACTGTCAATGCCGCGATCGGGAAAACATCGCTCAATAACGTGCCTGACGAATCAAACCATTGACATTTCACCTGTTCTTTGTCCTCCACAAGCGTTTTTAGGATGGAACCGTCTCCGTATTTTTTCCCATAACCCGTGACTGTCATTTGCGGACTGCCAGATTTAAGTTTAACGACGCTGCCAATTGTAATTTGTTCCATTAGGTCGGGTTGAAAAATGCATGGATGAAGCGCGAAGCTACAAACTAAATGTTGTCGTTAGAGCAATCACACAAAGCCTACATACATACGCTTTACACTTTTTCAAGGCTTGACCACTGCCTGCGCCCTGGTCAGAATTTGCTCGGCCAGGGCCAGGAGATTGGCTTTACTGCCCGATGCAGCAAAAACAACCTCTTTCTCGCCTTGAGACACTACACCTTTAACAGTGATACCATCACCCTGCACCGTGTAGAGGCCACTAATAACATAAGCACCCGGATAGTCTTTGGCTTCTACATAAGCCACTGGCGCGTCGGCTCCACGGGCACTGAGATCAATGAGGGCCGTTCGCACCTGATTACTCAGATCCAGCACATCGCGTAGGCGCGCGTTGTCAAGAAACCCCTCGACCACCAACACGGGCTTGGGATTAGCAAGTTGAATCTGCCCCTGAACGGCGGGGGTCACCTTCCCCACATCGAAGGTTGCCGAGACCTTGCCCCGGTTCACAGAGTTGTCAAGATTCTTAGGCCGAAAGAAAGGTTTCTGAATACCACCCAAGCCCCGAGCCAGTTGGGGAACCACCTTGACAGCGTGGCCCAGCCAACCTTCTACGTCCAGAAATTTGTCCACGCCCTCCTGCCGCAGTGAAGCTCCCCTCATACCCTGCAACAGAGCATAGGTCAGCAGGCCCTGCCCATACACACTCGCTTCATAACTCACAGCATCGGCCGCAGACCCCGCCAGCACATACATATTGGTGCGTTCGTACAAATCATCCAACGCTCGTTTTTGACTCGCTGGGACGTCGCGGGCCATCGTCAGTATCTTCTCGGCTCCCCGACCGGCCGCGCACACGTCCAGAATAACTACCTTCTTTTTGGCTGGAATCTGATTTAAGTAGTCAGCGATTTCCCCGCTCGACAGGGTGTAGTGCTCCCGAGTAAACCGATCGTTCAGATATTCGCTATCCGTTGAGGTGGCGCCAGCAGTCAGGTAGTATAAATCAGGCTCGGTCTGGTCAGGATTACGGTAGTTCACACCATGCCCCGACAGATACAGCACAAAAATATCGTCCAGGCTTAGGGTTTGCGCTGCTTTCAAGGCTTCGATCAGTTGCTGTCGACTCGTTTGTTGCGGGCCATTGGTATAGCTGGTCAGCAGTGAAATCGACACATTGGCCGCTCCCAACAGTTCGCCCGCCGACAGGCGCAACCCGTTAGCGATCTGTTCGGCATCTTTGTGGGCATAGCGCAGCCCCACGTTGGAGGTGCCGGCAACCACGGCCATCAGCCGGGGGATTGGGTGGGATGTATTATTGGCGGTTTCTGATGCCACCACACCTTTAGACAAAACTGCCGGACGATAGACAACTCGTTCGGGACGACTACGAATCCAGTTTTCACCGTTGTTGGCGATGACACTAATGACGTTGGCCGTGTCTAACCGATTCTGAAAGCGCGACAGATCCAGGGTAAGCGACAGGGTTTGGGGATGGGGTTTAGGGGAAGATGTGGTCCTTAGATCGTTCACCGCTTCGACGCCCTCGATGAACACCGAGACCTTGCCGATGCCGCCATTGCGGTTCTGTAGCTGCACATGCAATAGACTCCCCTGAAGACCCAGACGAATAGTGGGGGGCAGCGGCACCTGAATAAGCGTGTCTACTTCCCGCAACGGGTTTTTGCTGTAGCCCATCAGAATAGGCAGTAGACCGGGCTGATAGTAGCGTCGTTTAAGCTGGTCGAGTTCAACTATTTTCCAGGGTTCCTGATGGTCGGTAGAATCGTTGACCACATAGTGCAGTAGCTTCATAGCCACTGGCGAAGCGTCGAACAGGCCGGTGGGGGTCGTCACGACCCAATCGGTATAGTCAACAGCGATCAGCGTAGCTATTTCGTCGCCGGTAGCGATGTTCCAGAGTTTGGTGGTGGTATCCCAGGATCCAGAAACGATAAAGCGACCGTCGGGCGAAAAGGCTACTGTCTCAACCTGATCCGTATGCCCCCTGAAGGTGCGAACGGGTTGGCCTGTCTGCGTATCCCACAGCTTGAGCGTGTTATCCGCTGATCCCGACAACAGATAACGGCTATCTGGTGAGAAGGCCACCGATTTGACCATACCTGTATGACCCCTGAAAGTGCGAACGGGTTGGCCCGTCTGCGTATCCCACAGCTTGAGCGTGTTATCCGCCGACCCTGACAGTACATAGCGACTGTCAGGCGAGAAGGCTACCGATATAACCATATTTGTATGCCCGGTGAAGGTGCGAACCTCCTGCCGAGTTTGCATATCCCAGAGCTTGACAGACTTGTCATGTGACCCCGACAGCGCATAGCGACCATCGGACGAGATCGTCACTGTTCTGACGCCATTCGTATGCCCGGTAAAGGAGTGAACTGGCTGGCCCGTCTGTATATCCCAAAGTTTGAGTGTGTTGTCCGATGCCCCTGACAGCGCGTAGCGACCATCGGGCGAGATGGCTGCTGAGTAAACCTGAGCCGTGTGCCCGGTGAGGGTACGAACGTCCCGCCCTGTTTCTACTTCCCATAGCTTGACAGTTTCATCATATGAACCCGACAGGGCGTAGCGCCCATCGGACGAGATGGCTACGGAATGAACGGCATTCGTATGCCCGGTGAAGGTGCGCAGGAACTGACCCGTCTGCACATCCCAGAGTTTGAGCGTATTATCTCTCTCATTTGACTGCCGACTGTAAGCTCCGCCCTTCGCATCACCCATTAACAGGAACTGACCATCGGGCGAGAAGACGACCGATTCGACCATATTCGTATGCCCTCTGAAAATGCGAACTTGCCTCCGCATTGGCACATCCCAGAGCCTGAGGGTGTTATCCGATGATCCCGACAGCGCATGGCGACCATCGGGCGAGAAAGCCACAGATTCAACATGATCTATATGCCCCCTGAGTGCGCGAAGTTGTTGCCCTGACTCAACATCCCAAATCCCCAGCGTGTTATCCCATGACCCCGACAGCGCATAGTGACCATCGGGTGAGAAAGTCACTGATCTGACAATACTGGAATGCCCTCGAAACGTGCGGATTTCCTGACCCGTCTGTATATCCCAAAGTTTGAGTGTGTTGTCCGATGCCCCTGACAGCGCGTAGCGACCATCGGGCGAGAAAGCCACTGAGTAAACATGATCCGTATGCCCGGTGAAGGTGCGAACTGCCCGGCCTGTCTTTAAATTCCAAAACTTTAGGGTCTTGTCCAATGACCCCGATAACACATAGTTGCCATCGGGCGAGAAGGCCACTGAGTAAACCTGATCCGTGTGCCCTTTGAACGTGCGAACTTTCCGGCCCGATTGCACCTCCCAAAGCTTAAGTGTCTTATCCTTCGACCCCGACAGAATGTAGCGCCCATCGGGCGAGAAGGCCACTGATCTGACAATACTGGAACGCTCTCGAAACGTGCGGATTTCCTGACCACTTGCTATGTCCCAGAGCTTGATGGTATTGTCCCATGACCCAGACAACGCATAGCGACCATCGGGGGACAGGGCTACGGAGACGACCTGATCCGCATGCCCCGTAAAGGTGCGAACCTCCCGCCCTGTTTCTACTTCCCAGAGCTTGACAGTTTTATCATATGAGCCCGACAGGGCGTAGCGCCCATCAGACGAGAGGGCCACCGAGAAGACATGATTTGTGTGCCCAATTGGTACGACCAGCTGTGGTTTTTGGGCGTAGCCCATCATCGTACCTACGACAAGCAGCGTGCAAATCAGATAGCGGGTCATAGAGGAATAAACAGGGTGTTGTCTGAGAAGATACGTACTATCCGGCGCTGGCCAGCGAATGGGTCAGATAGGGCAAATTGTTCATACGCCTGGATATTCCATAACCTGAAGAAAGGTAACAGAACCGCTCTACTTTCAAGAGACTTGCTGACTGAACGCATGAACTGTCGACATTACTACCCACCGTTCGGCTTTCCTTTGCTGGCGAGTCCCCTATCGCCCCATAGTCAATCCACACCAGGCGTATACAAAGTACGTTCCCAGCCTTAACACGAACAGGCGAATCTCGACAATGCAATACTATCCACTTTCTTACTACCGGGCGCGATACCCAAGCCTACACAGCTGGTGCGCCTACATTGTCGAAATAGAAGCTAAAAGCTTCACCTCTGGGAGCGCTGACTGTCGCCGAGACACTGGCCCACAAACAAAACCTGCTTAACCGGGCATTCCCTGTGTCAGCCGGAACCCGCCGAACGAGCAAAAGCTTGATACCTGCAGCCTGTTTCCTGTCGCCCGACAAGCCGCCTACGTGGAGTGTTAGGCTTATTTAATCTCTACCTTATTACCACTACCCGACACCGAAACATCGGCTTTCCCTTCATCCGACTTAACCTTTACCTGGTTCCCGGCTGAATCGACCGCTACTGAATCCGTGTACTCCTTGCCATTGATGGTCACTTTCGATTGTTGCTCATTTTTTGGTTGGCAACCGGCCAGTAGTAAAGCTACAAACAGAAACGTTTTCATTTTAGCATGACAGATTACCCATCTGTTAGGGGAAGTGCCAAGTCAAAGATGGTTCCAACAAATAAAAATATCCTAACGAACGCTTCGGCTCGTCGAAGACAACTCACCTAACGAACAAAAGCCAAACTTGCGGGGCGCTTACCTTGTCGCACGAACGCTGGACTGTTAAACCAAACGCCAAAATGTGAGTGCATTTCGGTGTGTTTACCCAACGCCCATGAGTGTTGATGATGAGCGAGTTGCTCGACTGGACCAACGTACTTTAACCTTTACACTCATTATGTTGGGCTGCAAGCTCTCTTTTGTGACGTGCTTCCTGTCGACGGGAAGTCCAACCACGCGGAGCGTACACAAGCCGATCCTAAACCAAACTACTCGGAAATTCCTCCGCTATGATTTGTTCAACTGTCTTTGGGTCAGTTTGAGACTTCAACTTTTCAAGGATGGATAACGTTTCTCGGTACTCCATAGCTTCGGGAATTTTAGAGAACTCGGCCTCAATACCTATCTCTTGAATCTTTTGCTCTATCTCTTCCAGCGTTACGTTGAAAAACTCCTTTCGGTAATTCAACATATTTACTTTCCTATTGGTAAAAGCTTTATGTAATTCATATTCCAGCGTCGGAGCCTCATCGGAATAAATCATGGCGTGAATATCAAACTGAAATGGAACCGATGCATCCCCCAACTCTTTGACCCGATCTTCGGGTTCTAAGCGTCGGGTCATACCAATTTTATAAACGTTCTCGCCAAAAGAGCCGATGTTTGAAATGACATAAACGTGTCCACGTTTGGTTTGTTGAGCCATTGACATGGCTCTTTCTTTCTTCTCTTGGGCTTCTTGAAGTTCCTGCTCTAAACGCGCAATTTGGGCTTGTAATCTGTCGTGTTTTTCTCCCGTCGCCAATTCCATTTCCTTTCGAGCCTTGTCTAAGGCTTTTTGATAGTTAGCTTCTTCTTTTTGGGCTTCACGTTGTGTCTGCTCAAATTCTCTCTTGGCCTTTTCTTCTTCCCGCAATTCTTCTTGAATTGCTCTCATGGCCTCTTTTTCTTGTTGGCGTTTTGTCTGATACTCGTGTTCAAGAATCAACTCTTTACGTTTTAAATCAAGATATTGAGTACTGAGATAAACTCTAAAACCTTCTCCTAACTTGTTTATTGCATCAAAAATCTTCTGCATACGTTCTTTCATTTGGTTAATGTTGTTCCATTTCACTTTAGCAATTAGAACATCGCATTCTCCATTGAAAGCGCGTAGCATCAACTTTTTATAAACTCTTACTACTGCTTTGCCTTTTGCTTCGCTTCCTTCTACCGTCCATTGTGTACTACAAATAGCGGCAGTGTCTGCGCTAATCATGGTCTTCTGCTTCTCAACAATTTTGTTTTGCTCCGCACGATATTCGTCTGATTTCTCGAAATCGTAAACGGGTTCATAAACCCCAAATTCAATCAAGTCTAACTTAGATTCGAATACGCCTACTTCTTTTTGGAGTTTAGTGTAAGTGTCTAAAGCTGTTTTGTAATTCTCTTTAAGGGTTCTTAGATTCTCTTCAATAGCCAGAATATCTGATTTCTTGGCTTTAACCAGTTCATCCAGATTGTTTCTTTGTTGGACGGCTTCTGCTTCAATGTCTGAAATGAGCTTGTACTTTTCAAGCTGTGATTTAAGTTCAGCAATCTCTTTGAGTTCTTTCGCTCTTAAAAAGTCAAACAAGCCCATTGGTGATGATATGTTATTTCAAAAAAAATTGAAAACTTCTTTAATTAAAACGTTTGCCTTGTCGGGCGCAACCCGCCTTACATTTTAAGCCTGACCTACGGGGCGTTTACCCTGTCGCAAGGACGCTGGCCTACAAACCTAAACCTGCTCAACCGGGGCGTTCAATTTGTCACACCGAGCCGGATACCGAGACACTTTTTCGACCATCACCCAACGCCCGCAAGGGCTGATGGTGAGCAAGCTGGCTAATCGTGTTGAGGTCTCCCCACCTTTTCACCCTTGCCCGGTTGGGCTGTCAACGTTAAAAACCCGGCGAGCATCCTGTCAGCGGGTAACTACCCCACGCGGAGCGAAAACAAAATCTTACACAGCCGAACTGCTCAATCTGCCTGATACTCAACTACCCGCTATTGCTGGTGATCTGCCTGTATTTTGGCCAGCCCAAAAGCCCATTTACCCGTTGTCAGAGTAACTAATTTTGAGCATTATTTTCGGTAGTTTTAAGCTTTTTTTCTAACTTAGCTTGTTCTTCTTTAGCCTTTATTTCAGCCTCGATAGTTTTAATACGTGCTGCTATTTCAGCAGACTTATTTTTTAAATTATCTATTGTTTCATTAATATTCTGACCTTCTAATGAGTTAACTGTTTCCTTGAAAACACTGTAGTATCCTGCAAGAGCATGAAGAGTTTGTTCATTTTGAGTTCTTAATTCAATTAAACGATCCAAACTGTTAATGTCCTTAATTTTGCTTAACGACTCAGTATCGGTATTAGCTTTTCGTTTCTTCAAATAGTTAGTAACATCATCATATTCCTTCCAGCTTTCTATTATATCAATATTTTTTAATTGATCTCCTAATATGTCCTCAATTTCACGACGTTCTTCCGCTGGACAGCATATTACTTTTATAGAAGAATGTAGAAAATTAATACCTTCACTGTTTGGACATCTCCACTCTCTTTCCCACATAAAACCTTGATAACGAGTCTCCTCTAAGAGAGGAAATAGAAGAGGTTTTGTTGCACTAAATAATTCTTTATAATCTAATAACTGACCATCCTTATCAACTATGTTGTACTCACCGTCAATAATTTTATTGCATAAGTTTAGAACTGTACTGTTAGTTTTTGTGTCAAAATAAAGTACAGGCCGTGCCCCTCTATGCTCTATCAGGGCCGATTTTGAGAATCCAATCCCGTATTGTTGATTATCTGACCATCTACGGTAACTCCTGTAACGGAAAAAATCAAGAGCAAATATTGGAGATTCAGTAAAACAAACAACTTTTGAATTGTATAGTGCTTCTTGACCCTCAAACGAAGGCTGTACGGCTTTTATATATCCTTGATCTTTTTCCAAATTACTATCTTTTGGAGCATTTTGACCTTTTAGAATGCTTACCAGACTATTCTTCCCTGTCATGTGTATGAGAAAGGGGGATAAATCAGGTTTTTCAACAGGCGTTAATTCAAAGGTAGGAGTTGAATTTTGATAATCTTTCCATTTTATGCCACTACTTGGTAAGCTCATAATTTGTATGGTTTAGACTCTTTATAGTCAAAATTAGATTTTTTAAGGCATTCATATTTTACAATTAATAGACAGCTCAATAATGTAACAAATACGCTTTTGTCGAGCCGACTTACCGGGGCGTTTCTCGTGTCGCAAGGAAGTTGCCTGATCTGTCAACGCCCGAATGACGGGACGGTTGGCCTGTCAACCGGAGCCGCCTAACGAGCCTAAAAGCTCCCCTTTGAGCCGTTCAACCTGTCGCAGGTAGCCCGCCCCGAAAGCCCCTTTTGGCCGTTGCACCCAACGACCCCGTGTGCTGATGACGACCGTAGGGAGACATTTGCACACACGGCAGGTTGGGATGAAAACGTTGCGTACCCGGCAAGCATCCTGTCGCCCGTGACCTGACTTGTTGAGTTGCCAAAAGACTTGACTAATGCCGGGTTGCCACTTGTCGCAGGAGAGCCGCCCACGCAGATCGACTACGATAAAACAGGCATTGCATCGTAAGTTGTACCATTCAACTCTCGACCAGCCAGTTTTTTGTTCTTCCCGCCCCACTGCTTGAAAAAGAACGCAACGCCCTGTTCTTCACATTGAATCCGAATATCCTGAACCCATTCTTCTTTCATTGGTCGTGGATTGCGCCCTGACTCTCCACCAACTATAACCCAGTCAATACCAGCCAAATTCAAACTTGGCAGCGGTCCCAAAAGGGGCTCAATTGAAAGAAATTTAGTCTGGGCACCACTTTTTCGAAGATGGTCAATACGATTAATTACTCGTTCATCTTCGACAGATACGCCCATCCAGATATTAGGCGTCCAAATTAGTTGGTCTGAATATTGCTCAACTAAGTCCCCCCGTTTTGTAAGCACTTGAAACGTATGTTGAAAGCACTCATTCATTGTGTTAAATACTTTTTGAATAAATGCAAGAGGCACATTTTTATGAAAAAGGTCGCTCATTGAGTTAACAAACACAGTACGCGGCTTTTTCCAGGTATAAGGCAAACTTAACTCCGAATCATGAGTCTTCACGACTTTGAAGCCGTCCTGATACTTTGGTGAACCCATCGCCTGAAGGCGTCTGCTCATCACCTCTGCATAACAGAATTTACAACCGGCCGACAGTTTATCGCACCCAGTGGTCGGATTCCACGTCATTTCCGTCCATTCAATACTTGACTGTGCCATTTTCGTTATATTTCATTTGTCATATAAAATACGCAAATATATATTACAATCAAAATACTCACCGGCATTTTTATGAAAAGTTTATCTGTGTACCCTCAGCAAAAGTTTTTCCTCGGCGTCGGGATCCATCCTTCTTAAGCTCTTCAACAGTGATTGACCCGTCTTCTTCCATAAGCCTTAATGCAGCTCTCAAGTGTTTAACTAGGTAAACAGTTTTAGTCTCAATCCAAGCTTCCATTTTTTCTATAGGTACCAATTTAGAAGTGCTGCCAACGTCTTTGATCAAAACAACAACATCGTTAGCCGGATCTTTTCTTAAAAGCATCAGTTGGTTGGGGTCGTCCTTGTCAGAAAACCTAAATCCTCCATTTTCATCAACTGACCACATAGCTTCCTTCATTTTGACATATCCCTTGACACTATTACTAGCAAAAAACAAATCATAAATAGGAACTCCTCTATCATCAATCATTGTGAAGGATCCAACAAATTGAGCTGCTTCTTTTAATCGACGCTCGTAAAGATTTTTTATCTCGTTCATCCTGTTAGGGCCTTTGGGTATCGTTATTGTTTCCATACCAAAAAGCTCTGCTATATGATGCTCAACTTTATCGTTTTCAAGATGACGATTTACCGCATTCCTGGCGAAATAAACAAATACTTCTGTTCTTGCCATTCTTAACAGACGATGAATTAAATGATAAGGAACGCTCGAAAAACCAAATGGATCAATAAAGGCAAATATGGGTGCATTAGGAAGACCTTTTTGATCGAAGTTATCAAGGTCATTAGCTAAGACGTTGGCAAATTCTCCTTGTTGAAGATCAATAGTAAAATTCGCCGGATATTTATCTTCTTCAACCATTGATTTTAAGTGGTCGAATCTTTTTGCATCGTTTTCAACAAAGTAAAAGTTAAGTTCTCCTGTAAAGTTTGCAGTGTGATTTTTTGCCAAATTTAAAGCAACAATTGGCGAACCTTTTTCACCGCCCGTGTATTCGCCAGGCCCAGCGAATCCATCCATATATATAATGCGCTGATGATAGCGTCCGAGTATTGGGAACCAGGCATTTAAATACTTTTCTAATATCAAATGCTTTGCTTTAGTGTGTGGGGCACAGTCCCATATTGTTGTCCTAGGTACAGCCATGTAATTTTAAGCGCGATTAGAAGCGAATATTGTCCATTAATAAAGGTTGTGTTGCGCCCTTTTTACCCGGTACTACAAAGAGCCGCCGAATAGATTCTCGTACTATTCAGAAAGGCTATCACTGCGCTTCTTGTGTCACACGTATAAAAAAAGCTGCCCACTCCGGCGTTTATGTTGTCGAGCGCAACCCGCCCAACGAGCACAAAAGTCAGCTTGTAAGAATGCTTCTTGTGTCAACCGGAAGCGAACTAACGAATCGCAAAACTACCTGTCGAGCCCTGCATCCTGTCGCTGGAGTGATGATATACTAGCTTTTTCAATTTGAACCCGCACCCAACTCCTTCAAGGACTGATGGATGAGCAAGCTACTCCAAAAAACCAACGTAGCCTCACCCTTTACATCCTTGATCTGTTGGGCTGAAAACCCTCCTTCGGGACGTGCTTCCTGTCGACGGGAAGCCAGCCCACGCGGAGCGAATCACTTTGTAAAACTTTGCCTTATCAAAAGGCGTTGTTGAACCTCGGCAATCTATTGTTTTTTTTGTAATATTTATAGAGTAGAAGAGCTTCAATATACGCTGGTGGTTCGCCTGCCTTTGAGTACATTACGTAGAAGTCAAAAGAATTGATATTATTTTGGGTCATCAATTCACGAATGTAGTCGTTCGTTTGAATGTCCTTTTTAGTTATCTTATCTTTTCCTCTTGAAGCAAGTAATCTACTTTGGATTGAATGGTCGCCAAGTGTTCCATCGGTCTTTATTTTTCCAGCCATACCAATGTAAACTATTTCATCAGTGGCTTTGTCAACCCATATATAGACCCCAAATTTTTTGCCTACATACTGCCGAACTGTACGATTGAATGCCTCTCTACCGGATTCACTGTCAAAAATTGTTTTGTCAATCTGAAAATTGACGATTGTCTCGTCTACAAATGATTCAAGAAGTGTTTTGACCTCGTCTATTTTCATTTGATTTTATGTGGGTCTTATAACAAAAATATGGATTAATTGTACAGGTTTGGCTTGTCAGTCGAAACCTGCCTTGAAAGCATAATCCTCCGCACCGGGGCGTTCACTCTGTCAGCCGGAAGCTGGAAATGGAAGCCCAAAACTTACCCACCCCGGGCGTTTCCATTGTCGCCCGAAAGCTGGAATTTGAAGCACTTTATGGACCCGCACCCAACATAGTATTGTACGCAAAATCACGGAACTATGTATTTCTGACAGTCAGGCAGATATAGTTCCGTAGTAGTACTTAGCCTCATCTGGTATGGTACTAATGCCGGCAGTATAGAATCAGGACGTCCGACACCCTTGCTATTATTTAGTTCTACGCAACTCCACGTATTGATAAACCGATGATCAACCGTTGACTGACGTTAATTCGGCGGACAGAAACCTCTTCCTCTTTGCGACTGTCTTTATCACAAGAAAAAAATCTAGTATAATAATAGACACATCACGTGTACCGATCACTAATAACAGGCCGGAAAGCCAGACTCGTTAAGCTCGAATTTATTATCCGGTAGTAAAACGGGTATGGGCTACCAGACTGGCTCTGAGCAACGGGGCGAGGCAGATTTGTAAAAAAACGTTGGCTGGGTTTTGTATCTTGCCCGAAACTGCCCATTCATTCCTATGCGTCAACGGATCTACCTGTTACTCTGTTTCTGGCTGCCCCTGGCCGCGGCTGCCCAACCCACCACCATCCTGCCCGAACGCGAACGGGCCCGAATTGTCGATGAGATTCTCGAAGACCGGTTCAACAACTTGCTCCCGCAGCTGATGCGTCGCGAAGGGCTGGATATGTGGATCATCATCTCCCGCGAGTACAACGAAGACCCGGTGCTTCGGACCATGTTGCCCAGCACCTGGCTCTCGGCCCGCCGACGGACCATCATGGTTTTTTTCGACACGGGCAAGGAAATTGAAAAGCTGGCCATTGCCCGCTACGATGTGGGCAACCTGCTCAAAGGCGCCTGGGATATCGATGTGCGGCCCAACCAGTGGGAAGCCCTGGCCAAAATCATCGAGGACCGTAAGCCGAAAAAGATCGGCCTCAACACCTCCACCAACTACGCTCATGCCGATGGCCTGTCGTCGACCGAACAACGGGAGTTTCTGGAAAAGCTGCCCGCCGATTATCGCAAACGCATCGTGTCGGCCGAGAAGGTAGCCGTGGGCTGGCTCGAAACCCGCACCGAGAAAGAAATGGCGATCTACCCCATGATCTGCCGGCTGTCGCACCAGATCATTCAGGAAGGGTTCTCGGAGAGCGTGATCCAACCGGGCGTCACCACCACCGACGATGTGGTCTGGTGGTTCCGGCAGCGTATTACGTCGCTGGGGCTCGACACCTGGTTTCACCCGACGGTGGATGTGCAGCGGGCCGACAGCCAGGATTTCGAACACCTGCGCACGTTCTCGAAGCGGCCCGACAAGCAGGTGATCATGCCCGGCGATCTGCTCCACGTCGATTTCGGGATTACCTACCTGCGCCTGAACACCGATCAGCAGCAACACGCCTACGTACTGCGCCCCGGCGAAACGGATGTTCCCGATGCCATCAAAGCCGCGTTCAAACAGGGCAACCGCCTGCAGGATATCCTGACCGACCAGTTTAAGGCCGGCAAGACGGGAAACCAGATGCTGCTGGCCGCCCTGGATCAGGCGCAGAAAGAAGGTATCAAAGGCACCATCTACTCGCACCCCATTGGCGTACACGGACACGCGGCCGGCCCGACCATCGGCCTCTGGGACCAGCAGAAGGGCGTTCCCGGCACGGGCGACTATCCGCTGCTGGCCAACACGGCCTACTCCATCGAGCTGAACGCAGCCGTTGAACTGCCGGCCTGGAAAAAAACAATCCGGATCATGCTCGAAGAAGACGGTTTCTTCGATGGGCAGTCGTTCCGCTACATCGACGGGCGGCAGACGGAGATCTACACCATTCCCCGCCAGCTGGGGTATGTGAAGTAGGGGCTAAACCAGAACGGGTGCCTGCCATAGACTGTGCGATGAAGCAGCAGGTCTACGGCAGGCACCCGTTCGTTTACCGGTATGGCTTAGGCCAGGCGGTTGATGCAGTTCAGGTCTTCAAACGCAATTTTCAGGCGCGACACCATGCTTTCTTCTCCTTTGCGGAGCCATACGCGCGGGTCGTAGTATTTCTTGTTCGGCGAGTCGGCTCCTTCGGGGTTACCGAGCTGGCTTTGCAGATAGCCTTCTTTCGCTTTGTAGTAGTTCAGCACCCCTTCCCACATGGCCCACTGCATGTCGGTATCGATGTTCATTTTCACGGCGCCGTAGCGGATAGCCTCCCGGATTTCGTCGCGGCTCGATCCCGATCCACCATGGAATACGAAGTTTACCGGCAGCGGACCCGTTCCGAATTTCTCCTGGATGTAGTTCTGGGAGTTGTTCAGGATGATCGGCGACAGTTTCACGTTACCGGGCTTGTATACCCCATGAACGTTACCGAAAGCCGCGGCAATGGTGAAGTTCGGCGATATTTTGCTCAGCTCTTCGTACGCATACGCCACTTCCGACGGCTGGGTGTACAGCTTGCTGTCGTCAACGTCCGAGTTGTCGACGCCGTCTTCTTCGCCACCCGTTACGCCCAGCTCGATTTCGAGGGTCATGCCGATTTTGGCCATCCGCTCGAAGTACTTGGCGCAGATCTCGATGTTCTCTTCGATCGGCTCTTCCGACAGGTCGAGCATGTGCGAGGAGAACAGCGGCTTACCGGTCTGGTCGAAATGCTTTTCGCCCGCCGTCAGCAGTCCGTCGATCCAGGGCAGCAGTTTCTTGGCGCAGTGGTCGGTATGCAGAATGACCGGAACGCCGTACAGCTCGGCCACCTGATGAACATGGGTAGCGCCCGAAATCGACCCGGCAATAGCGGCCTGTTGTTTGTCGTTGGGCAACGCTTTTCCCGCGTAGAAAATGCCGCCCCCGTTCGAGAACTGAATGATCACGGGCGAGTTAACGACCTTGGCCGTTTCCAGTACGGCGTTGACGGAGTCGGTGCCAACAACATTGACAGCCGGCAGGGCGTAATCATTCTCGTTAGCATGCCGAAAAATTTCGGAGACAGCGTCACCGGTCACGACGCCGGGTGCAAATCGAGTGGCTACATCGCTCATAAGAAGGGTATTTTTGGATTCGTTCAAGATATAATTTGCCGGAAAGCAGATTTCCGCCTGACACGGCCAACGGGGGGTAAAATTGCGGATAATCCGGAAATAATACTACTTACCCTACTGCGGTTCCGCGCCCAGGCCCGTCTGATTAGTCGACCAAAGAGTCTGATCCGGTTTTATTTCTCCGGAACGACCCGCCTGATTTACAGCCAGTCGCTCCGGTAGTGCACCCTTGTTATCTGTTGCTATCAGTAGGCAATCGGGGCCGACGGGTTTGTCTGGTATAGCTTTTTCGCTCTACCTTGCATCCATTCGCTAAACCCAGACTCGTATGAAAACCGTATTCTTTTGCCCGATGTGGGGCATGGAAAGCCTGTCCTATCCTGAAGCCGCCAAACGGGTAAAAGCCGCTGGCTACGACGGCATGGAAATATCGGCCGGACCCGGCAAACGTAAAGAAGCCGTTCAGGTCATGCGCGACCAGGGCCTGGAGGTGATTCTGATGGCCTTTGGCGGAGGCAGCAACTTTACCGAGCATAAACAGAAATACCGCGATGACCTGCTCGATATTGCGGCCAACAAACCGCTCTTCATCAACGCGCATACCGGTCATGACTACTTCACCTTCGAGCAGAACGCCGAACTGATCCAGACCGCTCTCGACGTGCAGAAGCAGACCGGGGTCCGTATCCTGCACGAAACCCACCGGGGGCGGTTCAGCTACAGCGCCCCGGCCATTCAGTACTACCTGCTCAAACTACCCGATATGCGCCTGACGGCCGACTATTCGCACTGGGTCAACGTGGCCGAGTCGTACCTGGCCGACCAGGCCGAGAACGTAACCCGGGCCATTGCCGTCAGCGACCATATCCACTGCCGGGTTGGCCAACCCGAAGCCCCGCAGGTGTCGGACCCGCGCGCCCCCGAATGGCAGGCCGCGCTGGAAAGCCACGCCAAATGGTGGGACGCCATCCGGGCCCGGCTCCAGAAAGCCAACGCCCCTACCCTGACCGTTACCTGCGAGTTCGGGCCGGCGCCGGGCTACCTCCCCACCCTGCCCTACACCAACCAGCCCGTAGCGAGCCAGTGGGACATCAACGTCTTCATGAAAGACTACCTAAAAAAGCGCTGGCAGGAAAATTGATACATCCATTCCGAATAGCGCAATATGCGTTGGCAAACGAGCTGAATCCTACGGCGTTATTTGTAACTTTACTTCATGCTCCGCTCTCTCTTCATCGCTTGTGTGTTTCTCTGCGTTTCCCTGCCACCGGCGCAGGCGCAACTGGCGCAATCGCTGCGGATTGAGATCCCCTCAGACCCCAACGAACCCGAAGCCTTCGACGTTGTTCCGCTGGCCGACCGGGGGGTACTGATGACCGTACGAACGGGCGGTTTTTTCGACAACAGCCCGGCCGAATTCACGTTTCAGAAGTTCGACACCAACCTGAAATCGCTGTGGAGCGTTCGGTTCAAACAGGACATCAAGTACAGACCGCTGCTGTCGTATAATGATCAGCAGTACATGTATCACCTCTTTCGGGAGTACGATACGAACCGGTTTCAGTTTCTGCGACTCCACCTCGACGATGGCGTTGTTGAAACGATTGACGGTGTGCTGCTCGACCAGTTCGACATTCAGCAGTTCAAGGTGATGGGAAGTCAGGCCTACGTGGGTGGCTACCGCCATCAGCGTCCGGTGGTGATGGCATTTTCCTTTTTCGACGGCTCAGCCAAAGTCCTGCCCGGTTTGTACGTGAACCACATGGACATCAGCAGCCTCGAACTCGACGAAACCCGACGCGAAGTCAACGTGCTGGTTCACTCCACCCGGCGCCGGTGCCGGTTCTCGATACGCACCTACAGTTACGACAGCAAACTCATTCGCGTGGTCGATTTCGACGGGGCTAAAAACAGCCTGATTTCCGGCAAGCTGCTGCCCGTCAACGAGCACGAATCCCTGCTGGTCGGCAACTACTCGGCCGATTGTACGCCTTATTCGCAGGGTATCTACGTGACGCGCGTACGGCACCCCGAGCCGGGCGAATCCATGGCCGAGGTCACCGCCGACGCCGTAGGGGCGATTCAGTACATCGAGTTTTCGGAACTACAGAACTTTTTCAACTACCTCAAACCCCACCGCCAGCAAAAACTCAGGGCCCGGGCGCAGAAGAAAAAAGAAGAAGGCAAGGATTACAAGTTCCGCTACCGGCTGCTGGTGCATGACCTGCAACCCACCCCAACCGGCCTCACCCTTGTTGCGGAGGTCTACTATCCGCAATACCGGACCAGCACCCTGGGCTACAGCGGCTACCTCCGCGGAGCCGACCGGTACGACGGGTTTCGCTATACCCACGCCTTTGTTTGCGGCTTCGACAAACAGGGAAAACTGTTATGGGACAACTGCCTGCCCATCAAAGAGCTGCTCAATGCCGAGCTGACCGAAATGGTACAGGTTTCCCAGCAGGGCGACCGGATGGTGCTGGCCTACCCGAACGACGGCGAAATAACGACCGAAGTGATACAGGGCAACAAAGTGCTTAAGGAAACGGAAAAGATAAAAATACAGACCAGCGATACCGACGAACGCGTCACCTACTCGGCGCAGGAAAACCTAATGGCCTGGTACGACCGCCACTTTCTGGCCTGCGGCTTCCAGAAGATTGCAGCTTCTAAAGCATTTCCGAACCCGCGCGAGGTCTTTTACCTGAACAAACTCACCTACGATCCCGATGCCCGCCCCGCCAGTACGGCTAGCCAAAAAACCGCCGGATCAGGGCGATGATCAGGTTCAGCAGCACACTGACCACCAGACAGGTGACGATAGGAAAGTAAAAGCCTCCCCCGTTTTTGCCCATAATCCGGATGTCGCCGGGAAGGCGGCCCAGCCAGCTGAGCCGATCGCCCAGGACATAAATAACGAGCCCGACCAGCAGCAGGGCTGCCCCCGCCAGCATGATGTATTTACCAACCGTTGCGTTCATATAAATAAGCGTCCCTTCCCGTCAACGAAAGCCCCCGCGGTTGCGGTTCAGTCAGGCTTATAAAATCAGGTCGTCCGGATTCTGAATCTCGCGCAGGTCGGTGGTCACCTCAAAGCGGCCCGCTCCGGCGCGGTGCAGCGGATCATGACTAAAGTAAGGGCTGAAGTCAAGCTCCGTCAGCGCCTGAATCTGCGACAGCGGCACCTGGTACGTCCGAAACGCCCCAAATCCGTCTTCGGCTATTCCTTCGCGCAGATCGACCAGCAGGCTTTTCTGACTCAAGAGATAACCCGTCATGGAGAGTTCACCATCTTTTTTGATCACGGCGGCTACTTTCCAGAACTGGAGCGGCAGCAACACCCCCCGGTAGGGTATATCGGCCTCGCCGAAAACCGGCCCCGTAAACACCGACACCTTCAGCTGGGCCAGCTTCGTATTGTTCAGGATATAATCTTCCAGGTCGGCCCAGGCTTTCTGGTTCAGGCCCGCATGTTGTGGGCACGAGTTCGTGTAATGAAAGGTGTCGTCATTGGCCTGCTGGGCCTGCGCGCCCCAGACCGGATCGAGCCGCCGAACCATGTGACCCCGGTCCAGGTCGTTGTTGGCATATACCTCCGGCCCGGTCTGGTAGGTTTCGCTCAGGCGCGGGTCCAGAATCCAAACGTCGGAGCGGCCCATCGACTGGGTTCGCTGACCGTCGATGTTCACCGCCGTGGCTACAGACAGTCGCCGGATCCGGTGCATCGCCACGCTGAAATTTCGATAGGCCAACACGGTTTTCTGGTCGATTGTCAGAGCCAGCCGGTCCGTGATCGGGGCCAGCAGCGACTCGAACGAAATGGACGTTCCGGTCAGAAAAGCCGGGTCGTAGCCGTTGCGGTCTGTGTAGGTCCGGGGTGCTGGCTTGCGCGTCTCGAACCCAACGGCTACCGGACCGAAGCCGACCGAGACAGCCTGTTCCACCCCGGCTGCGCCCAGCTCGATACGGATCCGGAGCGGAACGGTAAACTGAATAGTTCGTACCGTTGCATCGGTCGATACGGGTATAGCGGCCGCTACTGACGAAGATGTGTTGTTGTCTGACATGGCTGACGGAACGGTTTAGGGGCAGACGCTGACCGAATCGGACAGGGCGAACTGGGTGAGTGATAAAGTTAATGTACAATTTTGGGGTATAGGTCGACTGGGTTCACAAGCGGCTAACTAGCTTATTTAACGGCCGTTAGATTAACGTATGTCGTACGTCATCAACCAGACAAATACAATTTATTTACAAACACTGCTTGACTTTACCAGATAAATTCTCTACTTTTGCACCAGATTTTACAAGCGGCATCCGTCGCGTCTCTGTTCTCTCACTATTTACACGCTGAGTTAGGTCTGACAGAGTCCGGTATGGACATACCACAGTACGGATGTACAGATGGGTTTTCTGGGTGGACGTCCCGCCGTGAGCGGGACATTTGCGCGTGGGCTAATCGGTCAATTTTCATTGTCTTCTCCCCTATTGACAGGCTGGGGGTTTGGTGGTCCTTGTTGGGTCGTTGGGCAATCGTTCGTTGGGCAATTCTCGCATTATCGCGCCGTTCACTGGCACACACTCGTCTTCGCTTGGAAAGTTTAAACACAACTTTCTAAGAGTAATGAAAACGAAAAAAAGTAACACAGATGAGCAGGATCTTCTGCTCACACAGGATCAGCCTACTACCGACGTTGCCGCCGTTGACGTCCCTAAGGCCAAAGTTCCCCGCAAAAAAGCAGCTAAACCGGAAGAGGCTCCCGTAGCCGCAGCCCCGGCCACTGATGACAACGACGCCGAAACGCCCGTTGCCAACACCGAGGTAGAACAGGCCGTTGCTGAGGTTATTACGGTCGACGAAACAACGCCGGCCGCAGCCCCGGCGCAACCCGTTGTTGATCCCAACCAGGTGCTTTTCTCGCAGCTGGATATTTCTGACGAGATTTTACAGGCCGTTACGGACATGGGCTTCATCAGCCCGTCGCCCATCCAGGCCGAAGCCATTCCGCCCATTCTAGCGGGTCGTGACGTAATTGGTCAGGCCCAGACAGGTACGGGTAAAACGGCCGCGTTTGGTATTCCAACCCTCGATCTGATCGACACCCAGGACCGCTCGGTACAGGCGCTGATTCTCTGCCCTACCCGCGAACTGGCCCTTCAGGTAGCCGACGAAATTCGTAAGCTGGCCAAATACAAGCGCGGTGTGCGCATCGAAGCCATTTATGGTGGCGACTCGATCGAACGCCAGATCCGGTCGCTGAAGAGCGGGGTGCATATCGTAATCGGTACGCCCGGCCGCGTTATGGACCACATGGAGCGCAACACGCTCAAACTCGACAACGTCAAGATGATGATTCTGGACGAAGCCGATGAGATGCTCGACATGGGCTTCCGCGAGGATATCGAAAGCATTCTGGAAGATATGCCCCAGGAGCGGCAGACGATTCTGTTCTCGGCTACGATGTCGAAACCGATCATGCAGATCACCCAGAAGTTCCAGAAAGATCCGGTGCTGGTGAAGGTGGTGAAGAAAGAGCTGACCAACGTCAACATCGAGCAGGTCTACTTCGAGGTGAAACCCAAGGCGAAAGTCGAGGTGATGTGCCGCCTGATCGATATGTATGACCTGAAACTGCTGCTGGTTTTCTGTAACACCAAGCGCAAGGTCGACGAGATCGTTGAAGACCTGCAAATCCGGGGCTACCAGGCCGAAGGGCTGCACGGTGACCTGCGGCAGGCGCAGCGCAACAACGTAATGGGCAAGTTCCGCTCGGGTACCACCAGCATTCTGGTCGCGACCGACGTAGCCGCCCGCGGTATCGACGTAGACGATGTCGACGCCGTGATCAATTTTGATATTCCCCTCGACGAAGAGTATTACGTACACCGTATCGGCCGGACCGGCCGCGCGGGTAAGTCGGGCCGGGCGTTCTCGATGGTCGGTCGCGATGAGAAATATCGCTTCCGCGAAATCCAGAACTACACGAAAGTACGGGTCGAGAAAGGCGTTATTCCGTCCTTCGAAGACATTGTCGGTATTCGTAAAGCCCGCTTTATCGAACAGATTCAGCAGACCATTCAGGACAGCAAAGACCTGAACCTGTACGAAGATACGCTGACCCAGCTTCACCACGCGGGCTTCTCGACCGAGCAGATCGTAGCCGCCCTGGTAAAACGCAGCATGGGTCTGGAGAAAAACGAATTTGCCGATCAGAACCTGGCCCTCGAAGACGATCGCCGTCGTGAGGATCGGGGCGGACGGGGCGACCGGTTCGAGCGCGGCCCGGGTCGGTTCGACGACCGGCGTGGCGGTTCACGCTTCGGCGACCGCGAGGATCGGGGCGGCTCACGCTTCGGTAACCGCGACGATCGGGGTGGTTCGCGCTTTGGCGACCGCGACGACCGCGGTGGCTCACGCTTCGGCAACCGCGACGATCGGGGTGGCGACCGGAAGCAATACTTCGAGCGCGATGACAAACGGGCGCCCCGCGAGCGCGAAGCGAACATGACCCGCCTGATGGTTACCATCGGTCGTAAGGATTACGTTCGGCCGGGCGATATCGTAGGCGCTATTGCCGGTGAAGCCAACATTCCGGGCAACACCATCGGCAGCATCGATATTTTCGACAAGTACACCTACGTTGATGTGCCTAAAGACGTAGCTAACCGGGTCGTTGATGCCATGGAAGGCAACACGATCAAAGGCCGTCGGGTCAACATCGAGATTGCCCGCTAAGCGCGAGCAACTCATCTATACACCAAAACGCCGGACGGTTTCGATCGTCCGGCGTTTTGTGTTATACGGGTTAGTTCCCCTACCTGGTCATGCTATAGTCCAAGATCTGCTTCCGGACCCGGACCTGACGGGCGCGGGCTTCGTCGGTTTTCTGCCTGAAGCGCTCGACTTCGTCGCACCACCGACGAGGCTCTTCGCTATCTCGACCAGTGCGATGGGCAGGCAGGAGTCCTTTCTAAGCTGGTGTTGCTGAAGCTGTACCTGCCCGATGCTGAACAAGCGTGGCGGTTTCTGACCCAGGGGAACGATCGTTCGTGGAAGCGCTCATTGTCTATTTTGGTACTCAGCCTGTAGAGTTCGCCCGCCGATGTAATTCAGGCCTACGAACTGGGCGCCAATTCATACATTATCAAGCCCGTTAACCTGGCATACCTATTTTTCCTCGCTGCGTCTGTACTGGTGGGAAACGGTTACGCTGCCCGTGGTAAGCCCCGCACCAAAGCCGTGAGAGCTACGGCAATTCGTAGTAATACCCGAAGATAATTCCCATTTCATCCTCACTGGTCAGGCCGAAACCAACGGCCTTGCTGGTGGTATTGTTGTAGGTAATTTCGGAAGTAAGCCCTTCGCCGGCCTTCAGGTCGATGGGTGTTTTGAAGGTAATAATGTCCGGATGCTCCCAGTCGGTCGAGGTATAGATAATCTCGCCGTCGCGGGTGCCGCCCTTGATCCGGATCACGAACTTTTCGCCCAGCTTGTGCATGTGCGACGTCAGCGTCAGAATACGACGCGGTTTGTTGAAGGTGAACGATCGGGTGGCGGTGGTGCGCTGATTGGGCGGCAGGTTCAGGCTGCTGTTGCCCAGATCGAGCGTCTGCACGACCTGTTTGACCTGGGCGGGGTCTATGCTGTAGAGATTGAACTGCGCTTCGCCCTTCATAACGCCATCGGTCTTGTTGACGTAATGCGAGTTCAGATCGAGCGACGCGCCGGCGGGCAGCAGCAAGGCCATGCCTTCAGGAAACGTGTAATCGATATACTGCGCCTGCGATCCGGCCAGGTACACATGGTTCGACATGGTCAGGGCCGTCGCGAAGTTCAGCGAGTTGTCGGGGTTACGCAGGTCACGAACGTCGTTCAGGTTCGGCAGCAGGCTTTTGTTCCGAAAGTCGTAGGCTACAAAGTGATGGCTGCCGCTGCGCATCTTGATCTCGTAGCGGTTTACGTACATGGGGGCCGTGTTGCCCACCAGCTGACGGGTAAACAGCTCGCGTTCAAACTTCGGCTGGATATCGAAAGCCGCAATCCGCATCTGTATCCCCCGCCCGCTGGCCGGTGCCGCCAGGGGTTCGTAGGTGGCTACGGTAGTCGTTTTATCATCCAGCAGAGCCGCATCGGCCACACTCCCCGTTTTTGGAGCGCCCGCTTCGATCCAGCGCCGAACAAACTCGACCTGACCATCGGGCAGCTGCGCACTCCCCAGCGGCATCAGGTTACCGTACTGACGGCCGCTATGGTGACCAGCGCTGGCGTTGAGTTTATGGTAAAGCAGACTCTCCAGCGACGCAAACGCCTTTACCCGCTTCAGCCCGTCGGCTTTGGCTGAACTGTTTTTGGGGTCAACGCCCACCAGGTTCTGATACGCCAGCCCCGCAGCCAGTACCAGGCCGTGCTGCGCAAACGAAGGGTCTTTCTCCGACGCGTGGCAACCCGCCGTAGCACAGGAGGGGGTCAGAATTTTCTGCTGCATCAGGTCGAACGACGATACCGCCGTGGGGTCGTCGGTCGCGTCGGTGGCGGCATTCTGGCACGAAGCCATGGCCAGCAGCAAACAGGCAACTCCAATTCCTGAGGGCAAGAGCGTAGACGTCAGACGGTTCATACAGGTTTGGGAGGAAATGCGTTCGTTCTGATAACGAAAAAACAGCGGCTGTAATACCGCACAAGTTACCTGTTTTTTCGTTGCGATGGGCAGTTAATTCCCTGACTCAGAAACGGAGAACAAAGTCCTGCCGGGGCTGTTCGGTACGCATAAATACGAGCCCTACCCAGTACAGATCAACCGTTACGCGCACCGCCGGGTGGTTCTTTATGTACGCCCAGGCCTGCTCCATCTCCTCCGACCAGTGAATGTCGTCGAATACAAACACCGTATCGTTATGGGCGTGAGGCAGGCAGGTTTCGAAATAACGGACTGTAGGCTCGTAGCGATGGTTGGCATCGAAAAATACCAGATCGAGCGCGTCGAGGGAGGCAAGCCGGGCCGGCAGGGTTTCGTCGAGGTTGCCCACCACAACGGTTGTATTGTCAATATTGAGCTGCTCGAAGTGCTGACGGGCCAGCGCAGCCGTTTGCGGACAACCTTCAAACGTCCACACCTGCCCCTGGTTGAGCCGGGCGGCTTCGGCCAGATACGCCGTTGTCAGGCCCAGCGAGGTGCCCAGATCGAGCACCGTTCGCGCCTGGAAGCGCCGAATCAGCCGGTAAAGCAACCGACCAAAGCGGGCGGGCTTCTGCGAATGCCGGGCAATATCGGCCACGCTGCGCTGCCGCGAGCCATTTACTTTCGAGCCTGCCCCGAAGTCGGTAATATCGATCCGGTTTTTGTTCCGACGTACTTCGTGTCGAAGCGAGCGGATTGGCGCAAAAGCCGGTTCACGCCGGTTGTCGGCCTGGATAACTTGGGTATACAGGGCAAATAAAAAGGGCGAATGCAGCGAGTGCTCGTCGCGGGCGCGGCCGAGGTAGCGGAAATAAGAACGAACCAACGGAGAAAGTAATGACTAATTTAAGCGGAATGGCACGACCATCGTAAACTCGGGAATATTTACCTGGAGCCGTTTTCCGTCAATAATGCGCTCGACCAGATAGGTGCCGGCCATCTTGCCCATACTCGACCGGAGGTTACAACCCGACACGTATTCGTGTACCTCACCCGGCTCCAGAACGGGTTGCAGACCAACTACGCCCTCGCCTTCGACCTCCCGGACGGTGCCGTTCGAATCGTAGATGAGCCAGTGCCGGCGAAGCAGCTGGATGGTGTAGTCGCTCGCGTTTTCGATCGTGATTCGGTAGGTAAATACGTAGTGTGCCTGAAGCGGGCTGGAGTAGTCCGATTGATACTCAGTCTTCACGCTCACTTTTACGCCTTCAGTGACTGACGATACCATAATTATCCTGTCGTTTGGCAACCTTACAACGAAAATACGGTTGATAAGTTATTTTACGCAAGAACCCATCTTAAAAATTTTCGGGGTATAGGTTCCAGCGGTTTTGGCCTATAATTCCCATTCACCCGTATCAGTTCCCGCAAATGAAAGTTTCCATAGCCGAATCCTGGCAACCTTACCTGCAACCTGAATTCGACGCGCCCTATTTTCAGCAACTGGCCGAATTTCTTAGACAGGAATACAGCACCCAGCGCGTTTTCCCGCCGGGAAAACTGATTTTCAACGCATTCGACAAATGTTCGTTCGACGACGCCCGGGTCGTTATTCTGGGGCAGGACCCTTACCACGGCGAAGGGCAGGCCAACGGACTGGCGTTTTCGGTAGCCGACGGTATACAGAAGCCCCCCTCCCTGGTCAATATCTTCAAAGAAATTCAGGATGACCTGGGCAAGCCTGTTCCCAAATCGGGGAACCTCGAACGCTGGGCCAGTCAGGGAGTTATGCTGCTCAACGCTACGCTGACCGTACGCGCCGGCCAGGCGGGGTCGCACCAGGGCAAAGGCTGGGAAACATTTACCGACTCGGTAATCAAACTGATTTCCGACCAGAAACAACACGTGGTCTTCATGCTCTGGGGAGCCTACGCCCAGAAGAAAGGGGCCGTGATCGATAGTAAGAAGCACCTGGTTCTGAAATCGAAACACCCCTCCCCCATGGCAGCCCAGTGGGGCGGCTGGTTCGGTAACAAACACTTTAGCCAGGCCAACGACTACCTCCAGAGCAAAGGCCTGCCTCCCATCGAGTGGTAAGACGTTTTTGTCATTCCTCCTGCCGCACCGGCGGACCGGTCGGGATAACAAAACGCCCTTATCAGGAGCTGGACCAGGCCCTGCCACCAGTCTCATTAATCCGAACAGCCGAAGGGGCAGGAACGGGAGAAGCGGATAGGTTTAGTATCCAGCTTTTCCATTCCTGCCCCTTCGGCTGTTTTTGGGCTGTTTGCTTAATCGATCGTTCTGAACAGGCGGTTCCAGCGGATTTTGTTGTACCACTTGTCCGGGTTCGGATCGAGCGACATCCAGACGAACACGGCTTTGCCGACAATATGATCGGCCGGCACGAAGCCCCAGAAGCGCGAATCCAGCGAGTTGTCGCGGTTGTCGCCCATCATGAAATAATAGTCCTGCTTAAACGTGTATGAGGTGATTGGTTTGCCGCCAATCTTGATACCGGTTGGACTAGACACTACGTTTTCGTTGCCTTCGTACAGTTCGATGACCGGGCCGTAGAGCGCTATGGTCTGCGCATTGATCGGAATCGTTACGCCCTGTTTTGGTACGGTAATCGGGCCAAAGTTGTCGTGGTTCCACTTGAACGTCGGGGTACCGTAGATACCCGGCGACATTTCGCCCGGCTTGTCGCTCATCGGCTCGATTCCTTTCACCCAGTCGAACCCCTTCAGCTGATTGATAACGGTTTCGGTCGTGTTGATGCTGTACCCCACCATGGTCGAACTCTTGGTCGAGTCGTTATACTGCTCCAGGGGCTTCCAGTTTTCGGTCGGCTGGCCCGGATCACGGTAGTCGTTCACGATGTCGTACTTACGAAAGAAGGCCGCGTCCAGCACCTCGGTTGTCTTCAGAAAGTATTTCTGCTCCGAGCGGGGCGGCTTGGGCAGCAGGGTGCCGTTGACATACACTTCCCGCTGCCGTACTTCGAGCACATCGCCCGGAATACCGACGCAGCGCTTGATGTAATTCGTTTTCAGATCGACCGGGTAGTCGATGTTGTCGTTCAGGTATTTGGGAGGCACGTTGAACACGACGACATCACCATTTTTAACGCTCGTGAAGCCGGGCAACCGGTACGAGGGCAGCTGAATGGCTGTGCTGTACGACGGGATGTTGGTTCCCCAGATTTTCTGGTGGGTCAGAGGGACCTGGAGGGGCGTTGTGGTAGTACGGGTACCGTAATGGAGCTTGCTCACGAACAAAAAGTCACCCACCATCAGGCTGTTTTCCATCGATGGCGTCGGAATGGTGAAGGCTTCCATAAACAGCCACCGGATGAGGGTAGCTGCCACAACGGCGAACAGAATCGAATCGAACCATTCGCGGAGAGGTGATTTTTTGGCTTTAGCCGGTTTACGGTCGGCGCGGGTTTTAACTTCAGACACGTCCTATAACAATTAATGATGAATGATTACCGATGAATGATGGTCGATGAAAGGCAGCGCGGGCTCATCATTGATCATTCGTACCTAACAGGTCGTCCATCCCGAAAATGCCCTCGCGGCCAATGATCCATTCGGCCGCGACAACAGCTCCCAGCGCAAACCCCTGTCGGCTGTGGGCAATATGGGTAATTTCAATCCGGTCAACGTCAGAATCGTAGCGAACCGTATGCGTTCCGGGTACGGATCCTTCACGAAGCGACTCAATTTCAACCGCTTCGGTCGAATTGATCTGCGAATTGGTACTATCGGTCTCTTTACTGGCCCAACGGCGTTTGGTCGGCAAGTGTTCCATAACCCCCTCAGCCAGCGTAATTGCCGTGCCACTGGGCGCATCTTTCTTTTCGGTATGGTGAATTTCGGTCATCGACACCTGATACGATGGGTAATTACGCATGAACTGCGCCAGCGTTTTGTTTAGCCTAAAAAACAGGTTGACGCCAATGCTGTAGTTCGACGCGTAAAAGAAAGCCCCGTTTTTCCGGCGGCAAACGGCCTCGATGGTCTGCCGCTGGCTCAGCCAGCCCGTTGTGCCACAAACGACTGGCCAGCCCCGTTCCAGACAATAGGTAATATTTTCGGCAGCCGATTCGGGCGAGCTGAACTCAATAACCACATCAACAGCCTCGTTGGGCAGGGTATCGAAATCGGCGCGGTTGTCGGCGTCTATGCGACCGGCAATCTGGTGGCCCCGTTCGAGCGCCAGCTGCTCGATGGTTTTCCCCATTTTACCGTAGCCAAGCAAAAGAATGTTCATGTTTTTTTCGGTGTTGTCAGCGACGGGTTCCGTTACTTGAATGTAAGGGCCAGGCGTATCCCCGGCACGGGCCCGGTGCCCGGCAAAGGTAGTACGGTTGGCTCAACACGCATGGAAATATCGTCGGATAGATCGAAGGTTTTCAGGTGGGCCGCTACGTTGGCCTCTACGGCGCTTACGGCGTAGAGCACAATAGACAAGAGTATATTCAGGTCCCGGTAGCGCCGGTAGAAGTCGTACGCATTTTTGGCACCCGCCGTCGACCGGAAAATATTATCGCCAATCTGCACCTCCTCCACTTTCTCAATCACGGCCGGTACGGGAATCGGCTGGCTGATCAGCTGGGGTATGTTGGTGAGTTCGACCTGCGTTGGGCCAACTATCTGGCGCCCGTACAGAAGGAGTCGGTAGCCATCTTCGGCTTCGTTAGCCAGCCGCCGGTAGCGCAGGAAGTAGTAGCCAATAGCGGCATATCCGCCGTAGATGAACGGTATTTTGTAGTACTGCCGGTTATAGGCCTGCCCCAGGCCGGGCAGAATCAGCGACCGGATGGTAGCCTGTCGGGGAATAATTTTTCGGATTTCGGCCTGCTGACGGGCCCCTACCCGAATGGTATCCGCCAGCGACTGCACCAGCGAGTCGCCCTCCGGGGTCAGTTCCGACGAACCCACCCGAATCGGGCGACCTCCGTTGTTGGGCAACGTAGCCGGAATGGTGTCGGCGGCCGACCGGATCTGCCGCGTCGAGTCAACGGCTGCCGGTGTCCTGGCGGGCACAATAGCGGGTTGTTGTGCAAACAGGCGTTGAACGGGTACGTTGAACAGCAGAACGGCTACAAATAGGACAATAAGCTGTTTCATGCTTACACAACGCTCAAAGTCGGTTGGTTGACCGGGCGCTGTATCCGTTTACGATAATTTAACACCACTAGGTTTGGGAATTGAGAACCTCCAGAATCTTGGTCAGCTCTTCCTGCGACGTGAACGGGATCTTGATCTCACCCTTATGCTTCTCATCGGCTTTGATCGATACCTTGGTCCCGAACAGCGACGAGAGCTTGAACTGCAGACTCCGCATTTCCTGTTTGGGCAGCGTCACGCGCCGGGTGGCGGTTAGCAGATCGTCATCGTCTGACAGGTTCCGTACGGCTTCTTCAACTTTTCGCACCGACCACTCCTCATCGACAGCCCGGTTGAAGAGCCGGATCTGCGAATCGGGGTTTTCGATATTGATGATAGCGCGGGCGTGCCCCATCGATATTTTGTTGTCGCGCAGAGCTGCCTGAATAACGGGGGGCAGCTTCAGCAGCCGGATGTAGTTGTTGACCGTGGTGCGGTTCTTACCCACCCGTTCGCCCAGTTCTTCCTGCTTCAGGCTACATTCCGTAATAAGCCGCTGATAGCTCAGGGCAATTTCTATGGAATTGAGGTTCTCGCGCTGGATGTTCTCGATCAGCGCCATTTCCAGCATTTGCTGGTCGTTGGCCGTCCGGACATAGGCGGGAATGGTTGTCAGTCCAATCAGCTTGGAGGCCTGAAGGCGCCGTTCGCCGGAGATCAGCTGGTAGCGGTCTTTGCCTAACTGACGAACCGTAATGGGCTGGATAATACCCTGTACCCGGATCGACTCCGCCAGTTCCTGAAGCGCTTCTTCGTCGAACCGGGTTCGGGGCTGAAACGGGTTTGTCTCGATCAGCGAGAGGCTGATCTCGGTCATGGTACTGATCGACTCAAACGGCGAGGTTTTGGTCTGGCGGTTTACCGCGTCACTGTCATGCAGCAGCGCACCTAATCCACGGCCCAGTCCAATCATCTTCTTATTCGGTGCTTTGGTGTTCGCGTTCTCCATACCTTGGATACGAGCCGAAGCCCGTTATGTTGGTAGAAATCACGGGGGTTGGCCCGTAGTACTAGGCTTCCTGCGGCATCATGCCGTTCTTGATCAGAATTTCGCGGGCCAGGTTCAGGTAACTGACGGCTCCTTTACTGTCGGCATCCTGAGCCAGGGCGGGTACGCCAAAACTGGGCGATTCGCTCAACCGGATGTTGCGGGGAATAATGGTGCTGAATACCATTTGCTGGAAATGGGTCGTCACTTCCCCTACTACCTGGTTCGAAAGCCGAACGCGCAGGTCGTACATCGTTAGCAGAATACCTTCAATGGATAGCCGGGTGTTGAGCCGTGACTGAATAATCTTGATGGTATTGAGCAGTTTACCCAGTCCTTCGAGCGCGAAGTACTCGCACTGGACCGGGATAATCACCGAGTCAGCCGCGGTCAGACTGTTGATTGTGATCAGACCGAGCGATGGAGAACAGTCGATAATAACAAAGTCGTACTCATCGCGGATGCTGTCGAGCGCGTTCTTCATCTTGTCTTCGCGGTTCTGAAGATTGATCATCTCAATCTCGGCTCCGACCAGATCAATATGTGACGGCAGCAGATCCAGATTTGGAAACTCCGTTTGTATGATCGCATCGTGAGGACGTACGCCCTCCACCATGCATTCATAGATGCTGTTCTCGATTTCTTTCGGATTGTAGCCCAGTCCCGAGGTCGAATTGGCCTGCGGATCTGCGTCAACAATGAGCGTCTGGAATTCGAGGGCGGCCAGGCTGGCGGCCAGATTTATTGTCGTTGTAGTTTTACCGACGCCCCCTTTTTGGTTGGCGATAGCAATGACTTTACCCATGGGTCTGTGCGTTGCAGTCCCAAATATGCCGGATAGTTTTCACGAATCCAAGCTATGTTCCACGACTGTTTCACAAAAAGTCGTGAAACAGCCTCAGCGGGTCAACAGGCCCGCATCCAGCACGAACTGCGAACCAGTGATGTAACGGGCTCCGTCAGAAACCAGATAGAGCACCATAGCCGACACGTCTTCGGGCTCTACCCAGGGTACGGGTAACAGATTTCCCGCCGACCGTTCGGCTATTTCCTGCGTGGTGGTTCCCTCCAGCGCGGCCAGACCATCGTTCATGGGGGTGTTCACGCCGGTGGGGTGAATGGAGTTGACCCGGATGTTATAAGGCGCCAGTTCAATGGCCCAGGATTTGGTCAGCCCCACGAGTCCCCATTTGGACGCGGCATAATGGCTCAGCCGATTCATGCCCCGCAGACCGGCAATGCTGGAGTTGTTGATGATAACGCCCGACTGCTGCTCCATCATAACGGGTATGACCCGGCGGGCTACCAGCCAGGCCCCTTTGAGGTTAATATCGAGCATATCGTC
This sequence comes from Spirosoma sordidisoli, assembly GCF_004138325.1. Lineage (GTDB taxonomy): Bacteria > Bacteroidota > Bacteroidia > Cytophagales > Spirosomataceae > Spirosoma > Spirosoma sordidisoli. Next base: position 859,287 of record NZ_SBLB01000001.1, read on the forward strand.
CCAGGCGGCTTCGGTCAGCTCGTGGGCCAGCCCATACGCACAGATACCCGCGTTGTTGAACAGGATATCGATTTGGCCAAAGTGGGTCATGGTCTGCTCCACGGCCGCCACGATGTCGTCGTCGCGCCGGACGTCGCCCCGCCAGATCAGGCAACGCGTACCGATAGCGTTGATTTCGCGCTGCAGCGAGTCGAGTTCGTTCTCAGACCCGAACGTATAGGCCGGATAGGTGAGATTGCGGGCTACATCGAACGCAACGATGTCAGCCCCTGCCTGCGCCAGTGCCAGCGCGACGGCCCGCCCCTGCCCGTGGGCTGCGCCCGTGATAAAAGCCGTTTTGCCGGTTAGACTGGCCATACTGAAGGTTATTTTGACGGCTTATGCAGCCTTGTCAGGTTGGGTTGGTTACAGGATAATACGGAGCCAGGTACGAATCGACCTCCACCTCCAGCGCATTGTTGAACACGTTGGTAGCGATCATCTGCCCGGCAAAAGCGACGAGTATAACGAGTTCTGCCGCCGTATGTCGCCGGGCCACGGCCTGGTACAGATCAGCAGGCACTTCACCCTTGTTTCGGGCCATCTCACTCCCGAACCGGAGCAGCGTCTGCTCGTCGTCGGTCAGGACAAGCGCTTCGGGCTTCTCGCCATGGTCGATTATGATCTTCCGGAAGAACATGGTGCAGAGCGGGCAGTCTGATCCGTCGGAGATGGCATGCGCAAACAGGTACGCCAGCCGGTTACCCACCAGCCCGATGACCGCCTGATACAACGGATACCACTGCATATATACGTCGAACGCCAGGGGCGAATGACTCAGGGTAGCCTTCATGTTCGTGATGCGCGAACCGGGGTAGTCAGCGATGTGCCGGGCCCAGGCCGCTTTCAGGTCGTCTGACGCCTGACTCTCCGGTAGTGGATCGATGCGAGACACAGATTGAGTGATGAGTGATGAATGATGAGCGATGAGTGATGCGGGTAAGGGAACGGGGTAGTAGTTGCTTAGTCGTTCCTTCGTCGAAATGACAAAAATAGCGGCATGATAAACCTGATTCGTGGCAAACCAGCCTGGTGATTGGCGTCGGACTGGCGAACCGGGCGCTGACGTGACGGAGTGGGCGCTGGATAATGGGCGCGTTACATGCTCCTGCTCCACTGAGCTAGTTTTTCGCCGGCCCGGCGGAGGGTTTCGTCGTCTTTGGCGAAGCAGAACCGGAGTATGTGGTAGTCGTTCCGCTGGTCGTAAAAGACCGATACCGGAATGGAGGCTACACCGATCTCTTTCGTTAGCCGAACCGCCAGATCGTAGTCAGGCTCGTCGGTTATAGCCGCGTAGGACACGTTCTGGAAGAAAGTGCCTTCGGTGGGCGTAAACGCAAACCGGGACCCGGCCAGCGCCTGTAGAAACAGGTCGCGCTTTTGCTCGTAGAACCCGGCCAGTGACAGATAGCGGTCGGGCTCGCTGAGATACCCGGCCAGCGCCACCTGCATCGGGGTCGATACGCTGAAGGTCAGGAACTGGTGTACTTTCCGAAACTCGACGGTCAGCTCGCGCGGGGCCAGGCAGTACCCGACCTTCCAGCCCGTTACGTGAAACGTTTTCCCAAACGACCCCACCACAAACGTTCGCTCCTGCAAAACAGGGTGCTGCATCAACGAGCGGTGTGGCCGCTGGTCGAAGGTAATATGTTCGTAAACCTCATCGCTGATTAGAAACAGGTCGCGCTCCTGCACCAGATTAGCCAGCTGGTTCAGATCATCGGCGGTCCAGACGCGGCCGGTCGGGTTATGGGGGGTGTTGACCATGATCAGCCGGGTCCGATCGGTTACTTTCGTGGCTACCTCTGCCCAGTCGATGGCGTAGTCGGGTGGAGTCAGGCTAACGAAGACCGGAACGCCCCCGGCCAGTTCGATGGCGGGTACATAGCTGTCATAGGCCGGTTCGAATACAATGACTTCATCGCCAGCCTGCACCACGGCCGTAACGGCGGCATAGAGCGCTTCGGTAGCACCCGAAGTAATCGTAATCTCGCTGTCCGGGTCGTAGATCGTACCGTATACCTCGGCGGTTTTCTGCGCAATGGCTTCGCGCAGCACCGGCATGCCCGCCATGGGCGCATACTGGTTATGATTGTTGCGCATGGCTTTCGTGACCAGCTCCAGCAGGGCCGGGTCGGCCGGAAAGCTCGGAAACCCCTGCGACAGGTTCAGCGCTCCCAGGTCAGCCGCCAGTTTCGACATGACGGTAAAGATCGTGGTGCCGACGCGGGGCAGTTTAGAAGCAAGCGTTTGCGTAGGTTGCATGCAGAGAGGTCAACTACTGAAACAGAAAATAAGCCACCACCAGCGTAATGATAATGTTGAAGCCCTGTGCCAGCAGAAACGCGTAAAGTGGTCGGCGGTTGTCGGCATTGAACAGATCGGCAAACCGGGTTTCGAGCCCGATGCTTACAAAGGCCAGCGCGAACCAGAGGCCCTGCAGGCTTTTCAGGCTTCCCTTTACCGTATCGATCGTTTCGGCCGACAGCGCAAAGGAGAACAGCAGCGATGCACCCAGAAAACCCAGAATGAACTTCGGAAAACGCTCCCAGATCACGCCCAGCGTGGGTTTTTCGGCCTGTACACCGTCTTTACCCGAGTAGGTCCAGTAAACGCTGATGGCAAAAGCCGCCAGTCCGAGGAGAACGTTCTGCGAGAACTTGACGATGGTACTGATTTTCAGCGCGGCCTCGCCTGCAAGCGAACCCGACGCCACCACCGCGCCGGTGGTATCGATCGTACCGCCGAGCCAGGCGCCCGTCACTTCGGGCGTAAGTCCCATGGCCTGAGCCGCGTAGGGCATCAGCAGCATCATCGGAATAGCCGTAATCAGCACCAGCGAGATCACGTACGACAGTTTCTTGCTGTCGCCATGGATAGCGCCCGCCGTGGCGATGGCGGCCGACACCCCGCAAATAGACACCGCCGACGCCAGCATCATGGTCATTTCATCGTCAATCTTCAGCCGCTTGCTGATCCAGTACGCCACGTACCAGACCGACAACACCACGACCAGCGCCTGAATCAGCCCCAGCGAACCCGCCTTCAGAATATCGCCGAAGATGACGGTCGTACCCAGCAGCACTAGCCCGATTTTCACGAACAGCTCGGTAGCCAGAGAAGCCCGCAGCCAGTCGGGGAGCCGCATCGTATTACCAATGGCCAGGCCAATCATCAGACTGAAAATAACGGCTTCGAGGTTGAGGTCCTTGAGGGTTTTGTTCCCCGCCAGAATAAGAGCCAGCACCGTTAGGCCGAAAATAACCGGAAAGCCCAGCGCGGTAGCCCGAACGGAACGACCTGTCAGCCAGGCGCCGGCCAGCGCCACCACGTAGGTAAACGCAAACTGCGCGGCTATGGCCACCAGATTTTTCGCCGAGAATACGGTGCCTGCCAGATCGCTGCTGTCTTTCCAGCCAAAAGCCGGGGCGGCAATGACCAGTCCGGTCAGCGAAAGGCCAATGATAGCCAGCCCCAGCACCACAACGGTCCAGTCTTCGTTCAGGATCGATGTAGCGGGCGGGATAGCGGGCTGCGTCGCTGCGGTTGTCTTCTTACTCGTACTTTCCATTCGTTTGTGCGTTGTTTGTCTTCCTTACAGTATGAAATCTATCGGTTCGTCAAAACTACCGGTGTAGCCAGACCAAAACTATCGCGCAGTACCACCCGGGCGGCCTGGTAGCCACACATTCCGTGTACTCCTCCGCCGGGTGGCGTGGCCGACGAGCAGATGAACAGCCCCGGTTCCGAGGTCCGGTAAGGCGTCAGGCTCAGGGTAGGCCGCGTATACAATTGCCCGATATCGATGATACCCCCGTTGATGTCGCCCCCAACGTAATTAGGGTTCCAGGCTTCTACCTGGGCGGTGTTCATCGTAGCGCGGGCCAGAATCCGATCCCGAAAACCCGGCGCAAACCGCTCAACCTGCCGTTCTATGCGGTCGGTCATGTCGACGGTCGAGCCGTTCGGTACGTGGCAGTAGGCCCAGGCGGTATGCTTTCCGGCCGGAGCGCGGCTGGCGTCGAAGCGGCTTTGCTGGGCCAGAAGCACATACGGCCGGTCGGGATGCTGCCCGTCATAGGTCTGCTGCTCAGCCATTACGATCTCTTCCAGGGTGCCGCCGAGGTGAATCGTGCTGGCGCGGTCGCAGTCGGCAGCGGCAAACGGAATAGGACCGTCGAGCGCCCAGTCGACTTTAAAAATACCGGGTCCGTAGCGGTAGCGCTCCAGCTGTTTTCGATAGAACGCTGAAAACCGATCACCCGCGATAGACAGCAGCTGCTTCGGGGTAAGATCGAACAGCACGGCCCGGGTTTTGGGCAGGTCGGCCAGCGTTCTGACGGGGCGGTCTACCTCAATCCGGCCACCCAGCGATCGAAAATACGACGCGAGGGCATTGGCGATCTGCTGCGACCCACCTTTGGGCATCGGCCAGCCACGCTGGTGGCCCACCGTCATCAGCACCAGCGCAATAGCCGCCGTTGTCAGGTTGGTCAGGGGCTGAATAGCGTGGGCGGCCATACCCGCCAGCAGGCCCCGCGCTTCGGTGGTTTTAAAACGCCGGGCCAGCTGGGTTGCCGGCAGCAGGGCGTTCAGGCCAAATTGCGCCAGATCGATCGGGTGATCCGGAAATCGCAGCGGTCCCAGCACATCGGGGGCCAGCCCGGGCCAGTGCCGCACCAGCGGTTCAAACAACCGCCGGTATGTTTCTTCATCAGCGCCAAGCGTCCGGGCCGTATCGGCTACGGACCCAGCCAAAATAGCCGCCGTCCCTCCGTCGAACGGATGCGCGGCTGCTACGGGCGGGTAAATAAATTCCAGCCCATGCTCGGCCAGGGGCAAACTCTGAAACAGGGGCGATCCAGCGGCCATTGGATGAATGGCCGACCCCATGTCATGCATAAAACCGGGCAGGGTTAGCTCGGCCGATCGGGTACCGCCCCCAATGACTGATCGCGCTTCCAGCACCAGCACCGACAGGCCTGCCTGCGCCAGCACGATAGCCGCGCTCAGCCCGTTGGGGCCGGCCCCAACAACCACCGCATCATAGTCAGACTTACTCATACGTCGATTGGGTTTGCGGGCGAACCCGGGTTTGATTGGGTGGTTTGATCCAGTACGTTGCTCCGCCCACCACGACTATCCCCAGCCCGATCAGGCTTTCGACGGGTCGGTCGCTGATGATAAAGGCCAGCACGAAAAGGCTGAAGCCAATGTAGGCCCATTGCAGATACGGGCGAAACGGACTCGGAAAGTCGTCGGTCCGGCGCGGGGTGCGGAGCAGACTCGCCACCGCCAGCGTACCCATCAGCTGCAATACGAATGACGTGCAGAGCAGTACCTGCTCGAGGGTTCCGGAGAACAGCAGCAGCAGGGTAACCCCCACCTGTAGCCAGGTGGCCCGAACCGGAACCTGTTGCCGGGAGACCACCGCAAAATACCGCCAGAGCGGGAAGTCGGCAGCCATACGGCTCGTTACCCGCGCCCCTACCCAGACGTATGAACTCATGGTAGCCAGCAGTTGAACCGCAATACCAACGCTGATCCATTTGCCGGCCGTCGGCCCGAAACCATGCTGAAAAGCCAGCACGGCCACATCAGCCTGGTTCCGGAGCTGATCCAGACTGGCAAACCGCAGAAAAACCAGCTGCAGCGCCACGTATAGCACCGTCACCACCCCCGTACCCAGCAACAGCGCCCGGGGCAGGTTATGGCGGGGATTACGGATTTCGGCGACGATATAGGCCGCGGCATTCCAGCCGGTATAGGCGTAGGTTACATACAGCAGCGATACGGCAAAGCCCGACGTAAACACCTCGTCCGACACCCCCGCCCCGAACCGCAGCGCATTGGGCTCCGACGGCGCTACGGCAAACCCAACGGCCAGCAATACCGCTACAAACGCTATTTTCAGCAAGGTCGTGGCGTTCTGAAATACGCTGCTATGGCGCAGACTGACCGAGTGCATCAGCCCGATCAGCAGCACGAGGGCCACGGTGAGCCAGCGGCTGTTGGCCGTTCCGAGCCAGGTCTGATCGAACGGGCTCAGGTAGGCTTCCATGGCTTTGCCGGCAATGGCTACCGGAGCCGCGAATCCACCCACCAGCGATACCCAGGCCGACAGGTAACCCAGAAACGGATGCAGCCCGCGCGAAATAAAGATGTAGTCGCCCCCGTTCTCGCTGCGGTAGTGGGTACCGAGTTCGGCCATGGTAAAGGCGCCGATCAGCGCCAGCCCTCCGCCCAGCACCCATAGCAGCACGATCGACCAGGTGTTCTGCACCGTGGCCAGCTGAAAGCCCAGACTCGTGAACACACCCGTACCGACCATGTTGGCAATGACCAGTGAGGTGGCCGTTCGCCAGCCTATTTTATGAATTTCGCTCATAATCGCGCCAAAAATGCTGAACGAGCCGGTAGGCCAGCCCTCCCCGCAAGTTAGCCGTTCGCCCGTAAACACCGATGTTCTCGTATAGCAAATACTCATTTTCAGATGCACAACCTGTTTGACTCAACTGCCCATCAGCGACCGTAGTCGGGTTGATAGAGCACCCGCCCGTCGGGTTTGATCAGCCAGGCCGTAACCGGGTTCATGTGGTAGCCGCCCGTATCGGGGCCGCGCGCGTCGAGGAGTTGCTTCAACGTAGGTTGCACATAGCCCGTCTCGTCAACCACACGACTCGTAATTAGCGTCTCGCTACCCTCCCATCGCCAGAGGTGGCGAAAAACGGTATGGGCCTTGTCGAGGACCGGCGCCTGCAGCTCGGCCACCTGCCAGTGTTTACCGGCGTCGGTGCTGACTTCGACCCGGCTTACCTTTCCGCGGCCACTCCAGGCCAGCCCCCGAACCTCGACCCAACCGCGCTCAATCTGGGCTGGGTACGTCGGAAACGTAATGATGCTCCGGGCGTCGATGTCGAAACTGAACTGCCGGATGCGGCCATCCTTAATAGTTTCGGTGTATTTCGATGTTTCTTCGCGGGTGTGCCAGGGCGCGTCGCCAAGTTCGATCCGACGAAGCCATTTCACGCTGGTGTTACCTTCCCAGCCCGGCAGAAACAGCCGAACCGGATAACCCTGCTCCGGCCGGATGGCCTCGCCGTTCTGCGCATAGGCCACGATGGCGTCGTCCCAGCCTTTACGAACGGGGATGCTCCGCGTCATCAGGGCCGCGTCGCCCCCTTCGGCCAAAAACCAGCTGGCTTTCTCCCGCACGCCCACCTCCCGGAACAAGGTCGACAGCCGAACACCGGACCATTCACTCTGGCTGGTCAGGCCGCAAATATCCTGGGGCGTCATGGTCTCTTTGCCCGTCCGAAAATTACCCGAACACTCCAGAAACGCGATGCGCGACACCGACGGAAAACGTTTCAGATCGGCCAGCGTAAACACAGTTGGCCGATCAACCAGCCCATGAATCGTGAGGCTGTATGTAGCCGGATCGATCGTCGGCACGCCGTTGTGGTGCCGCTCGAAATGCAGGTCCGAGGGAGTGATCATGCCCTTGAAATCCTGCAACGGCGACCGCGACGATATGTCCGAGGGTGCTTTCGCCAGCGTCTCGAACCGCGACCGCGACCCCAGCTTTCCGGGTGGAGTGCCCATCTGTTTGGTCGGGTCGTCGGGCAAACCGACCTGTAGTCCGTTGGCCAGCGCAGTTTGCATGACCGTCGCGGCCATCGCTCCACCCAGCAGACTACGCCGGGTAATATTGGGGTTATTATTCATGGGGCTTGGATCAGGACAGGGGTATACCGGCTAGCTCAGCGGATTTCCGGACCACCGGTTCGGTCGTCGGGGACGTAACTGGCTTGAGCAGGCATACGGACAGCGGGTACTGTTTTCGCGTTCATGACCGTTTTTTCGTCGATGAGTTTGTTGCGGTGCAGCAGAAAAGCCGTCAGCGCATACACCTCGTCGTTCGTCAGCGAACCTGGCTCGTTAAAAGGCATGGCTCTGCGGATGTAATCAAATACAGTTGTCGCGTAAGGCCAGTAGTTACCGATGACTTTGGCAGGCCGCTTTCCGGGGGTCGCATCCGTGATGACCAGTGCGCCGTTGGGGCCACCCGTACCGCCAGCCCCATGACAAGCCGAGCATTTAGCCGCGAAAATTACCGCGCCGGTCGCTACCGTTCCCGAACCGGCAGGCAGCCCCGTACCGTCCGGTCTGACGTCGATGTCAAGGGTCGCCACCTGCGCGGGTTCGGCTGGCCTGCCGAACCCAAACGCCCCCGGCCCAAACCGCTCGGGCAGGGTATCGGTTTTGACAGCACTGGCCCCGGTGGGCGCTTCGGCTCTAAACCAATGCATCGATACGGCTTCCCAGCCATACCAATGCATCAGAAACACGGGTATCAGCCACCAGGGGTTAGTCATATCGACCGGCTTTGAGGGTGCTTTCGGTCAGAGCATAGGGCCGCGTAATCCGGTCCAGCACCACGTAGATGGAATCTTTCCGCTCGTCGATACCCGTCAGCACCACGCGCTGCCCGTCGGTGGTCTGGTAGCGAAGTATCATCCGTTTCCGCTCGGCGGGCTTGCTTTCTTCGACCAGTCCCCGCCGGCGCCGGGTAGTCTGTACCAGCGGGTGCACCTTCGTAAACTCATCGCCGATGGTAGCCCGCGCCGGCGCCGGAATCCACTGCTTCTCCGAAATCGCGTTAGGATTTTTTGCTCTTTCTTTCCGTCGCGTTCCACTCTCGCCGGGATTGCCCGCACCGGGTGCATCGTCGCGGGGGCCGTTCAGGCGCACTTTATCCTGCAAATAGAGCGTCTGGTTCAGCGTATCGGCATCGTAGTAGAACACGCGCTGTCCGCCCGCTACGCCCGTTACCTCGAACGTTCGGTTCAGGTCGCGCATGGGGGCTCCTCCCCCATTGCTAAGGTCCAGCCGCGCGGGTCGGTTGACTTTAAAGGTCAGGGTGCTCCAGTTTTCGAAAGTGGCCTCCTGCCAGCGCGTGGAGTCGGTCAGGCTGTAGGGTATGGGCTGGCCGTTCAGCCGGAAATCCGTTACGGCGTAGTTGCCCCGCAAGGCCCGGATACCGCGCTGGGCAGGTTGCTTATACGGATCATAGATGAAGTTGACAACCTGTAAATAGAAGAGCACTCCAATAAACAGGAACAGGGTAATCGCTTTGAGGCCGTAGCGGGTCCAGCGCTGCCAGACTTTGGAGAGATCAGGGTAATGGTAAACGGGCACCGTAAAGCGTTCGCGTACGAACAGGTTCCAGGCAAACGGCACATCGTACCACAGCAGAAAAGCCGACAGCAGCACGAAATACGAACTGTATACATGCACGCCCCCGTCGTAGGCCAGGTTGACATAGACGATGTCGGCCAGGGCACCGAACAGCAGGGCTGCGCCCAGAAACGTTGTTTTTCGGAAAAACAGCAGCGCCCCGGCCACCACTTCGACCACGCCCGTAAAGACTTCGTACCAGGGAACGATACCGATGGACAACCAGTAGAGCTTCTGCCCGGTCAGATCGCCGAAGTTGGTGTTCATCAGTCCCAGCGACGGATAGGGCAACTGCGTCGGCAGCAGTTTGGTGAAGCCAAATCCGATGATGCCGATCCCCGCCCGGTATCGCACCACCACGCGCAGCCAGTAATAGAGTAAGTTGTAATCAGCCGGATCGGCTTTCCGGAGTCGAACCAGGGCGGTCCAGACCAGCCCCCCGGCGCAGGCTACCAGCAGGGTGATGATCCAGGGAGCGTAACCGAGCAGCGAACTGCCAAACAGCGTATTCCCGAAAAATGTCAGCCCCGATCCGAACCGCGCAATGTCATACACATCCCGGTAGTGCAGATTTGTCCAGTCGAGGGCCAGCACATCGCGGTACCAGCCCAGGTTGTTGGGCAGCGACATGGCCAGGAAGAAAATAAACGCGATCCGAAACGCGATCTTCTGGGTCTGTGTCCAGTTTCTCGACCGGAACGACTTTGGATGGGGCCGCTCTGGATGGGGCCGCTGCGGCCGAAGCGACTCCGTCCGGGGCGACGAGTCTACCCGGTTCAGCCCGCCCGAGGGTTGGTTGCTAATCATAAGCGAATGTTGTTAGTAGTCATCAGGGCGAAGGGTACTCTCGGTTTTATAAGGTTAATCCTTTCCGCCGACCCACTCTGGCGGCTTCGTACAGCAGGTATTTCTTGTCGACACGTTCCAGCACGGCATAGACCGAGTCGCGCCGGGCGTTGATACCCGCCAGCACCAGCGTGCTGGAGTCCGGGCGTTCGTAGCGAAGCTGAAAGGTGTCGTCGGGGCGCTGCGGATTCCGGAGCTGTACGATCGGCACCGTCTGCCCCGGTGGGCTGGCTACGGGTTCGTAGCGGTAATAATGCCGGCCGATCTGCCCCGACCACTCGAAATGGCGCGCTGAATCGGGCCCGGCGATGTCTTCTGCGTTATGGCGGGTTAGCGGGGCCGCCCCCGGCCGACGGATGCTGATGGTGTTCCATTTCTCGACCACGACGTTATGCCAGCGTACCGAATCGGTCGGAGAAGGCGGCAGGCGCTGCCCGTTCAGGCTAAACTCGCGCACCGTATACAGCCCGGCCGCATCGGACAAACGGGCCCTTTCGGTCAGGCTCGGATACTGATGCCCACCCTGTCGCAGCGCTCCGTAGGCCGACAGCCCATACGCGCCAACCACCAGCACGACCAGTGCCTTGCCGGCCAGCCGGACCGACTGCTGCCAGCCCGGGTCGAACCGGAGCCGGTACCGGGCGGGTGCCGTGGGTTTGCCCAGCACCAGCAGGGTATAGAACCGCCACCCATCGTACGCGAGCAGATACAGCGCCAGTGTGATCAGAAACAGGCTGTACACGTATTCGCCCCCCCCGTAAGCGATATTCGACATGAAGACGTTACCCGTGAAAAAGATCGTGATGAACGCACCGATGGTAGCGGACCGGCGCGTGAGCAGCAGCAGCCCGGCAACGGTCTCGACCAGACCCAGAAAGGCCTGATACGAGGGCACTACGCCCAGCGTGAGCGCGAATAATTTCCACTCGGTCAGTTCGCCGTAGGGCGTGTTCAGATGGCTCAACGAAGGCTCCGGCGCCTGCAGGGGAAAGAGCTTGATAAGCCCAAATGCCAGCAGACCAGCCGCCAGCCGGTAGCGAATCAGAATCCGCAGCCAGGCGTTCAGCCGATCGTAATCAGGCAGTGCCCGACCCGAAACGATCCGTTGCCGCTCCCAAATCGACCAGCCCACCGCGCCCAGGCCAGCCAGTGCGGCTGCGATCCCCCAGTTCAGAAGCGAATCGGTATCTCCTACGAAGCGGGGTGTATACCTGGCCAGCTGAAACAGCGGCTGGTACAAACTGGACTGCCAGTCGGCGGTAACCAGCGTGCGCCAGAAAGACGGGCCTAGCGGTACGATCTGAATCAGAAAATAGAGCGACAGGAACCGGAACAGCCATTTTTCGTAGGGTCGCCATTCAGTTGTCGCGGGCAATCCAAACCGCCGGTCTTCCCAGGCCGGATGGGGTTCGTCCTGAAAGGGTGTCATAGGCATGGGTTATTTAGCGGGTTCGTTGGGTCGGGGCGCGGGCTGGTTGATCACCTTCCGGGCCTGCAGATCGAACTGCTGCCCCTTACCGAGAAAGTAAAACGGCCCACCCGTACTGTTCTGTCCCGAGGGGTATTTCTGGCTGCTGTTGATCTGGTTGATGTCGTAGATACCCACGAATGAGTTTCCCACAACCTCGAAGCTGTTCTTCCGCACCACAACGGCCGTACTTTCGTCGATGCCGATGCCGAGCAGATCAGGCCGGGCTTTGATGACGTCGATCAGGTCGAACTGACGATTCCGGCGCAGCACGTGCTGATCGATGGTCAGGTTACGCGCAAAGGCCAGCCCTTCGGTATGATCGCCGACCATGATGCTGTTTCCTTTGGTATCGCCCCGTACCATGAACGACCCCAGAATCGTGGCCCCCGCCGATGTTCCGCCGATGACCCCGCCCCGGTTCAGCAGAGCGTTAAACTCGTTATGCGCCAGTGTATTCAGGTACGAATCGGCCAGCCGCCAGTGCCGCCCGCCTTCAAACCAGACCGCCGTTGCCGTTTTGAGGGGCGCTACGAACGACGCCTGGTTGGCCTGTTTCGGATCGCGGGTGTGTAGCAGGGTCACGTTGGCAACGCCCAGCTCGGTAAGCCGTTTCTGGGTGCGCTGCCCGCTGGCGTTGAGCGTCGAGTCGTCGCCCGCCGTCGGGATCACCACGATCCGGGCGTTGGCCGCGCCCCCCGCCAGGTCGATAAAGCGGCTCCAGATATCGGGTGGAATGGCTCCCCCTCCCACAATAACCAGCGCCCCTTTGTCGGGACCGGTGGTTTGGGCAGCCGCCGTCTGGGTCAGGCTCCAGCTGGTCATAACGGCCAGCAACAGGGCCGTAAGTACTTGTTTCGTGTTCATGACGGATACGTTTGGGTGATGGGTGGTTAATAGCCCTGGTTTTGTGTCAGCGACTTATCGGCCAGTATTTCGCTGGTCGGGATGGGCAGTACGTATTTGTTGGGATCGGTGATACCCAGCACCGGCGCCACCCGACCCGTACGGATCAGGTCGAACCAGCGGTCGGTCTCGAAGGCAAACTCCAGTCGGCGTTCGTTTTCGATAGCCAGCAGTATAGCTTCGGTGGTAGGCGTCGTGGCTGTGGTCAGCGCAGCCAGATCGGCGCGGCTCCGCACAGCGTTCAGATCGGCCAGAGCGTCAGCGGGTTTGTTCAGCCGGGCGCGCGCTTCGGCCCGGATCAGGTACAGCTCGGCAATACGGATCAGGTAGGCCGGGTCGGTGCCGGTGGGCGTCCGGTAATAGAGCCGCCCGTACCAGAGGTTGCCCGGCGGGGCCGTCTGCGCAATCACCGCCGACCGATTACCGCCGATGGCCGGGTTATTCAGCAGCGATACCAGTTGGGCATTAGGTGCCCATTCACGCCGGCCGCTGAGCGCGGGTGGCAGCCACCAGTTGAAGTGACCGTTTTTGAACGAGTTCGAATACGCCAGTTCAAATACCGACTCGGTGGTATTAACGGCATTGTTGGCGAAGAACGCACTGTAGGGCTTCACCAGCCGGTAGTTGGTTGCATCGTCGATCAGCCGGGTCGCGTAGGATTCGGCCTCGGCCCACTCCTGCCGGTAGAGGTGGTAACGCGCCCGCAGGGCCCATACCGTTTTGCGGGTTACGCGGTTGCGGTTGGTTGTAGCCGCCAGCAGGGGCTCAGCGGCCGTCAGGTCTTTCAGCACCTGGGCGTAGGTATCGGCGGCACTGCTGCGCTGAATACCGGTATTGTCGCTGGGCGTACGGGTCGGCTTCAGGATGAGCTGCACCCCACCCCAGCCCCGCGCCAGGTCGAAGTACGACAAGGCCCGAATGGCCAGGGCCTCCCCCCGGATCTGATTCTTGCGGGCTTCGGTCAGTTGCGGATCTGTCAGCGCCGGTACCGTTTCGAGCAGGTAGTTGGCCGCCAGGATGGTCCGGTAGATAGCGCCCCAGGCCGAGCCTACGTAGCCGTTGTCGGCTGTCAGTTTGCGGGCCGTAATCTCCTGCGGAGCCCCCTGCGAACCAGTCCACTGGATATCGCCCCCGGAGAGGTAAGACAGAGCCGAAAAGTTGGACCCGTAATAGCCATCGTTGCCCAGCCGGTTGTAGAGGCCGTTCAGGGCTACTTCTGCCGTGGCTGCATTGGTAATGGCGCGTTGTTCATCGACCTGGAGTTCAGGCTGTACCTCCAGAAATTGGCTGCATCCCGAGAGCAGGACCAGCAGGGGTAGTATCAGTTTCAGCTTATTCATACTATCAGATGTCGTTGCTTATAAGGTTAGGTTCAGCCCAAACTGAGCGGTTCTCGGGATGGGGGGCGTACCCAGGTCCTGCGCCTGGGTACTCTGGTTGGCCGTTACGTTTACCTCCGGATCGGGACCCTGATAGTTGCTCAGCAGCCACAGGTTCGATCCGTTATAGTACACCCGCGCCGAGCTGATACCCACCCGACGCAACAGCGATTTGGGCAGCGTATAGCCAACCACCAGACTGCTGAGCCGCACAAACGACCCGTCTTCGAGGAAGCGGCTGCTGGGGTTCAGGTTGTAGTTATTGCCCAGGGTGGTGATACGTGGCACATCAGTGATGTCGCCGGGTTTCTGCCAGCGGTTGAGCTGGTTTTTGTTGATGGCCCGACGGTCGTCGCGGGTGCCCCCCGACTCGTGGAAGAACCGGTTGTTGTTGTTGACCAGATTACCCGAGGTGAAGTTGAGAAACACCGACAGGTCAAAGCCCCGGTAGGTGACGGTGTTGTTCAGCCCCCCCACGAACCGCGGCAGGGCCGTTCCGACGTACTGCCGGTCGGCCGCCGTGATAGCCCCGTCTTTATTAAAATCGTCGTAGATCGCATCACCGGTTTCGGGATTCACACCCAGCTGCCTGTATACGAAGTAGGCATGGTAGGGGTAGCCCTGCACCAGCCGCTGTACGTTGTAGCTGGCGTCGACCGGAATCGATAGTTTCTCGATGCGGTTGCGGTTAGAGGAAATGTTGAAGCTCGTATTCCAGGTCAGATTTTTGGTCTGTATGTTGATGGTATTCAGCCCAAACTCCAGCCCGCGGTTGCTGATCTCGCCGTCGTTACGGAAGATGCTCGAAAAGCCGGTACTCTGGGCCAGCGGCACCTGAATCAACAGATCATAGGTGTACTTCTCGTAGGCGTTGATCTCCAGACCGATGCGGTTGTTGTACAGCCCGATGTTCAGCCCGGCGTTGATCTGGCGAGTCGTTTCCCATTTCAGATCTGGATTGGCCAGCTGCGTCGGGAACGAGCCGGGGTTGTCCTGGTAGTTGAACCCACCGCCCCACAGGCCCCGCGACGCAAAATCGTTGATGCCGTTCTGGTTACCGGTCCAGCCTATGCTGGCGCGCAGTTTGAGGTCGCTGATAGCGCCTACATCCTGCAGGAAACGCTCCTGCTTGATCTGCCAGGCCACCCCCGCCGATGGAAAATACCCCCAGCGATTATTGGCCCCGAACCGGCTCGATGCGTCGGCCCGCAGGCTGGCTTCGATGAAATACTTGCGCGCAAAGTTGTAGTCGACCCGCCCGAAGAACGACGTCAGCCGGTTCTGGCTCCGGTTCGACGACGAGGTAGTCACCGAGGCCGAGGCAATCTGTTTGAAGTCGTCGGAGGGGAAGTTGGTACCCTGCGCCAGCGTCTGCTTGGTCACGTTCCCCTGCACGCTGTTTCCGAGCAGGGCGCCAAACGAGTGCTGACTGCCGAACGTTTTGCGGTATTGCAGGGTCTGTTCGTTAATCCAGACGGTGTTCTGGCTGATGCTCGATGTGGCCAGCCCTTTGTTGGCAATGCCCCGGTTGGTCAGGGTGTTCCAGTATTCGTATTCGTCATAGAGGTTATAATCGAGGCTCCAGCTGCTACGAAGTTTCAGGCCGGGCAGGATGTCGTACTCCCCGTAGAGGTTACCGATGTAGCGCGTACTGACCGATTGCATATCGGTGTTGTTGATCAGCACATCGAGGTTGTCGAAGCCCGCCCATTTGGCGTAGGTGCCGTCGGTATTGAACTTAGGCAGGTAGGTGGGCGTATGCAGAGCCGCCTGCAGGATACCGCCCTGGGGCCCGTCGCCGACGCGGGCGTTGGTCCGGTTCGACTGCGAGAAGATGTTGCTGGTTCCGATCCGGATCCGGTCGGTCAGCTCATGGTCGAGGTTGAGTTTGAAGCTGGCCCGCGCAAAGTCGTTGGTGCGCAGGGTAGCCTGCTGGCTGGTATACCCGCCACCCAGGTAAAAGCGGGTTTGCTGATTGCCGCCCGACACGTTGAGGTCGTAGTTCTGAAGGGCGCCTGTCCGGAAAATATCGCCCAGCCGGTCGTAGGTCTGCTGTTCTTCGGGCAGGCCCCGCCCGCCTTCGGCAACGGGCCGGAAAGGGCGGGTGGCAACCGGCTTACCGTCGTTTACCCAGGCTTCGTTGATGATGGTAGCGTGCTCGGGTCCGGTCACCAGATCCCAGAGTTTGGGCGCCCAGGCCTGCCCCACCGAGGTGTTCAGCGACACTTTGGTTTTCGCGTTGTATGAACCCCGCTTGGTTGTGATCACCACCACCCCGTTGGCGGCCCGCGCGCCGTAAATAGCCGTGGCTTCGGCATCTTTCAAAATCGAAATAGACTCGATATCGGCGGGGTTGATGTCAGCCAGCGGGTTGTTAGCCTGCCCCTGGGTCGTAATCTTCTGGAGGCTGTTGTTATTGATGAATACGCCGTCGACCACATAGAGTGGGTCGTTGCTGGCGTTGATGGAGGTGCTGCCCCGAATCCGGAAATACAGCCCGTCGCCCGGTACGCCCGTGTTGGCCGACACCTGTACCCCCGCCACACGCCCCTGTAGCTGCTGCTCGAAACTGGCAACGGGGCGGGTTTTTATCTCGTCGGCGTTGATCTGGGTTACGGCACCGATCAGGTTTTTACGTTCCTGAGTGCCGTAACCCACTACGACTACTTCGCCCAGTTGGGCAGGAGCCTCCTGTAGCGTAACGTCAAGCCGGGTGGAGCCGCCCACGTCAGGGACGCGCACTTCTGTGGTTTTGTAGCCGATGGCCGAGATGACCAGCACCTGGCCGGCTCCCGCCTGGATGGAGTAGCGCCCCGTCCCATCGGTGCTGGCGCCTTTGTTCTGTCCCTTCAGCACGACGTTCGCACCGGGGAGCGGTTCCTGGTTGTCGGAACGCACGGTTCCGGAGATAGTAGCCGTTTGTGCCAGCAAACGACTACCAAGTAGCAGATAGACTACTACCAGTCCAATAAATTTTTGCATTATTGTAGTGGTTACGTGAAAATGAGGTCTGCCAGGACCTTGTTGTGTACCGACCGGGACGGTTGCCGCCGTTCCGGTTTTTTTATACCCCCACCCTGGTTGCCGCCAGTTGGGTGCCTGCCTTCGCCATCAATCGACAGCGGGGCCTCCGCTTGCTACCCTTTTGGTATCGACTCGCCCAGGTCCGGTCTGGCGCGGGCGGGTGGACGCTGTTTATTCGTTTTTGTCATCGTGTGTGTATATGAGAGTTGGGAGACTGAGCCTGACTGAACGTAAGTAGCGGAGGTTGCCTTATTAGTCCTGAAACCGTTTGGCAAAACGGTGGTAGAAGGGCGTCTTACTGGCTGCGTGCTTGGGCAGATAATCGCCGGTAATGATAGGGATGTACATGACCCGCCGACGGCTGGCAGCGCCCATATGGGGCGACTGCTCGACCCGGTGCCACAAGCTGCCGTTATGAATCGTCAGGTCACCGGCTTCAATGTCGAACCCAACTTCGCGCGGGTCGGGCCGGTGATCGACAAACTGTCGTTTCCGGAACAGCGTCAACAACGTATTCTGCCGGTGCGTACCGGGCAGCACGCGCAGGCCCCCGTTCTGCTGCGGGCAGTCGTCCAGGTGTAACCCTACGTTCAGCATCGGCCGGATACGGTGGCCCAGAAACAGATCGCGTGGGCTGTCGGTATGCCAGCCCATGCGCGAAAAATTGCTTTGGGGAGTTCTGACATAGTGATTTACGACCAGACCGTCTTTTTCTTCGGGGCTGATACGGCCTTCGTAAGGAGCCAGGAGCTGGGTTAACTCCTGTAACCGCGCGTCGGTCAAAAACTGTTGCAGTACTGGACTAAAGGCCGACGTAAACGCAAAGCGCTGCACAATGCGCCGTCCGTTTTCATCGTGTCCGAACTTGATAGGTGTTCCATTGACTTTGTCTACTTTTTCGGCAAACCAAAGCGATTCGATGCGCTGGATCTCGTACAGAAATGTCTGGATAGTGGCTCGGTCTACGAAATGCTTCAGCTGGATAAAGCCGTTTTGATGAAAGAAATTGGTTTGTTCAGCCGTCAGTACGGGGGCGTTTTGAACAGGTATGTCGTTAGCAGGTGTTGGCATTGGATACTCTCGGTTAAGCTGCCTTCGGAAACAGGCGAACGTAATACGTATAAACCAGGCAACCCGCGCAGAATCCGGCTACGGATTCGAGGGTTGCGAAAACGGCCAGCACAGCAGCCGGAATCAGGGTCGGAATCCCCAGCAGCTGGAGAATCGAGATAAGCAGGCCGAAAGCCAGACCAATCCGGGCGGCAAACCGCTTGGGTGCCTGGTCGGTTCCTTTATACGGCAAGCGCCCCAGCTTAACCAGTTGGTCGGCCAGGTTGCCCAGGGGACTGTATCTGCCCCGGTCGAAGCCGCGCAGGCCAAAGTCAGCCGCCAGCAGCAACGGCAGCGCCAGCCAGCCCGTAATCAGATAAAGCGCCGTTACCTGCAGGACAAGGCCCGCTACCAGCCGGACTTTCGTTTCGTTGATTTGCACGCCATCGGTCGGGCAGATCAGGTCATTGGTGAGTGCCATATTCGTTATGGTTTCAGTGCACAGCCCCGGCAAGCTACCTGGGCACTGGGCTGCCTACGTATGTTAATGGTCGCCGTAGCGCTTCTCTCCCGCCGGGATGGCTATTGCCAGTTTGTTCTGCTTTGGTGGCAGCGGACAGGTGGCGTAGGGAGTGAATGCACAGGGAGGATTGATACTTTTATTAAAATCGAGGGTTGTCAGTCCGTCGGCACCGGGCATATCGGCGTACAGAAAACGGCCCGATCCGTAGGTGTCATGGCTGTTGGTTTCGTCGCCGAAGAGCAGAAAGAGCCTGCCGCCTTCCCCCACCGCATCGAGCCGATGCGTTTTGCCCTCGAGCTCAAACACCAGCGTACCGATCAGTGGCTGCTGGTTGGTCTGCCCCGTAATATCCAGAATAGGAATGGTTCGTGGTTTGTCGGGGCGCTCGACCCGGGCCTTAACCCGATACGCTTCGTTGACCGGAAAGCGCTCGATGCCCGTAAACTCTTTCAGAAACGGACTCTCCAGATCGCGAAGCCGAATGGCGTAACGGTTTCCCCGTTTGATCACGAACCAGCGCAGCGAGCCATGGCTCAGCACAACCGGTTTCGTCTGGCTGGCGGCAAAAATTGTCTTTGTCGCCAGTACGGGCTGCCCGTCGACCTGCACCACCTGGCCCGGTGCGGCCTCAAAGGTAACCTCGCCCCCGGTTAGGCGGAACGTACCGAGCTGATCGGGCGCTTTACCACCCGGAAACATCAGGTCGTTGCCCGGATCGGCACCGACGGCGTTGACTCCTTCTTTCAACCAGTACAGACCCGCCAGGTTCAGCCAGCCGTTTTCGCTCCGGAGCGACTCGAGCCGCTGCTGGTGCCACTCTTCGATCTGCTCCCGGTAGGTGGGTTCTTTAGCCAGCCGAAACCCCGACGCGATCACCACCGCCAGCAGCCAGAGCAGCATGAACCAGCGGGCATAGGGATTCAGCGGTTCATTGATCGATTCATTCCTTGTCATGATCTGTCTCATTACAATACAGTGTCGATTCGTACGATTCCTTTTACCGACTGCAACTGCTGATCGATGCGCCCGGTCGAGCAGGCCATCGGCAATCGCAGGGCCAGTTCGCCAACGGCGCGGATTCCATCGGCTTCGAAGTGTACACTCACCAGCTGGCAGGTCTCCGTCTGCGGTACGGCCTGAAGCACGTCGCTCACAAAACACGGCCGGTCAAAACCAACGATCCGATAGTTGATTTCCTGCCATCCTGGGTTCTTCGCTGATGCTGCCATGGTTCGTTCAGTTAAGCAAACTGGACCTGCTGACGGGGATACGGCAGTGCCTCTACCGCGTCGACAACCGCTTTCCGGTTAAACGGTCCGTTGAAATCCTCGTCCAGGAAGTGATAAGACACCCGCCGGTCAGCGCCCACCACGTACAAGGCTGGCGTGAACACTTCTTCCGAAATGCCCGACACCCGATCCCAGATTGGATTCTCTTCCGAATAGACGCCGAACGTACGCGCTACCGAGAAATCGGCGTCGTAGACAACGGTAAAGTCGATGGGTCCGATCTGACGCGCCAGGGAGGGCGACGACTCATTTGAGAAAACGACCAGATCGGCACCAGCGGCCCGCAGCTCACCGGCCAGCGCCACCAGCGCATCGAGGTACGGCCGCGCGTAGGCTCCCCAGCAGGGGCAGTAGAAACTGATCACCAGCGGCCGCTGCTCAACGAGTTCGAGCACCGAGGTAGTCTGGCCAGCCGCCGAGCGGTTTGACGTAACGGCCTGCCAGCCCTGCAGCGCGCCCCCCACGCTGAAGAAAGGAACGGTATCGCCGGTTTGTAAGGGCCGCACATAACTGATTCGTGGCGAGAAACGCTCTTTCACCGTTAGCGGACGGATTTCACCGTGTTCATTCACAAATTCAAGTGTCATCGTACTGGTTGTTTAGGTGATTATTTGATGCCGTAGATAAGTTGATAATAATGCCGTTTCACCGTGGCGAAATAGGCCCAGAGCGACAGTGAGCCGATGTAGGCCAATACGATAAGCAGTTTGTAGCCCGACAGCGCGTACAGCGTCATCCATAACACCCCCACCCGGGCTATTTCCAGGTAAAGCACCCACTGCCGCTGTTCCAGGACCGCCCCCATGTTCACGACCGTCAGGAGGATGAAGCCCGCTGCCAGCCACTGGTATACGGCCGGGATGTGCTGTTCATACAAGAGCAGCCCGAAGAGCAGCGCCAGCGTCAGCACCATCTGCCCGACCACGTAGCCCCGGAAGCGGTAAGTACTGGCCGTCGAGGTGCGGGACCGGGTTGGGGCATCGGCCCAAAGAAAGCGGTCTTCGAGCCGATCGCGCCAAATCGGATCAACCGCGTCGGGCCGGCCGAACAGCAGCCGCAGTTTAGCCCGAAAGCCGGGCGTCTGCCGAACCGACACCAACAGCTCCAGCAGGAAATGAAAATGCTGCCACAGAAAACTATGGCTGTTGAGCGGTTTGGTCAGGCCGTATACCGGCTCTTCGTCTTCTTCAGCGAACGTACCAAAGAGCTTATCCCAGATGATGAGCACATCGCCGTAGTTTTTGTCGAGATAGGCCGGATTGCTGGCGTGGTGGACGCGGTGGTGCGAGGGAGTTACGAGCACGTATTCCAGCCAGCCCAGTTTGCCGATAGTACGCGTATGAATGAAGAATGGGTACAGCCCATGCAGCAACAGCAGACTCGTGATCATCTCGGCCGGGAAGCCTACGATGGGCAGCACCGACCAGAACCCGGTTCGCAGGATGGCCTGAAAAATGGTGATCCGGGCCGACACGGTATAGTTGAACTCATCGCTCTGGTGATGTACGATATGAGCGGCCCAGAACAGGTTGATCTCGTGCGCCAGCCGGTGATACCAGTACCAGACAAAATCCGTAGCCAGAAAAAGAACAATCCAGGTCCAGATGCCTGGTTGTACATCGAACAGGGCGTAGTGCCGATGCAACGAATCGTAAACGAAATAAAAGGCCCCAACGGTAAAACTATCCAGCAGCCGCTCAATGATCCCCACGTTGAGATTGGCCACCGAGCTGCTGAACGTAAAGTAATCTTTACGCTGCCAGCGGCTCACGAGGTACTCCAGCCCCATGAGCAGGAGAAAAAACGGAACCGCAAATGCTAGCCAATTGATTTCCATAACAAAACCTGACAATCGTTTCGGGCTTTATCAGCCTGGTTGACTCTTTCCTTTTGTACTTATATCCTATAGATATTATAGGATAATATAGTTTACGTTGATGCCAGGTTGTAGCTGGCTTGGTAGCAACCGGCCTGAATCGGGTATCCGACGAGACGGGTTGCAGAAAATGGGTTAGTTAGGGTAACGTGAGGAAGACCTGTTCAACAACAGCACATTCGCATACACAGCAGAGCCGGGAGCGGGTTCTGTGCGTGAGGTAAACCGGTATATAAAGCAACTGGAGCTTTCATAACAGGAGCGTGCCGCTAAGGATCTTGTAGATTGGTAGGCAAAGGTGAAATACCAATTTTAAAAATCCAAGCAATACGCTAAAAATTTGATAGACAAGTTGTTATGAAATAGTCTATCGGTTTTAGGGAGTAATAAATTTCCTATTCGCTACCTCGTAGCGCCGACCCGTTGTAGACGCCTGATTTTCATCAGGCTAGGTAATTGCCGATGCCCACAATAACCGACGACAGCACGACCGTCAGTATGCCCAGCTTGATGGTTCGCAGGGTCGACTGATTGGCTCCGCGCCACTCGTGCAGGTATAAGCCCCACAAACTGCTGAAGGCGATGATGAACGCCATATGGAGTGTCCAGCCCGAAAAGCGGTACTCGCCCATCTGGCTGTCGCCCATGCCGTAGAAGAAGAACTGGAAGTACCAGGTAACCCCGGCCATGGCGCAAAAAAGGATATTCCGCAGAATGGGAGCCGACAGGTTGGTGTAGTCAGAAAAGGTTTGGTTTCGCCAGTTGAGGTAGATCGTCCAGACAGCGTTGGTCGTCAGGCCACCGAGCAGAATAATCACCAGGGCTGCGTTGTTCATGTAGAGCGGATCGGCTCCGTAGCGGACGGCCCGTTCGGCAATGGACTGCCCGGCCGTTAAACCGAATGAGAAACAGGCGCTCATCACGCCGGAAAATACCGCAACCAGAAAGCCTTTGCGCAGATCGAACTCGGCAATGGCCGCTTTCTTCTCGGCTTCGGGCTGCGATTTTTCTTTCATCATCCCCGCTACACCACAAATGCTGATCCCGACTACGCATACCGCCAGCCCCAGCACGATTACCTGGCCGGAGGTGGTGTTGATCAGACCGGCAAACTGCCCTCCCCAGATCGGTGGCACGAGCGTACCGAACACGGCACAGAGGCCCAGCACCACCGCCATACCGAGCGAGAGCCCCAGGTAGCGCATGGCGAGGCCGAAGGTTAGTCCGCCGAATCCCCAGAGTACGCCCCAGAAATAGGTCCAGAACAGCGTTTCAGAATCGGTCTCCTGCAATACCTGCAACAGGTTCGGTACGGTGAGCAGCCCCAGCACCCAGGGCGCAATCAGCCAGGAGAACAGCCCGCCCACGAGCCAGTAGCTTTCCCAGGCCCACCCCTGTACGCGCTTGTATGGTAGATAAAAACTCCCCGAAGCAAACCCGCCGAGTGCGTGCAGAACAACTCCCCAAATAACCGCCATAGTGCCAGTGACTGATAATAGATGATCAGCAAAAGAAAGACGCAGGCCATACCGAACTTACCTACACACTCCTACCAAATAGCAGTTTTCGGCCAAAAAATTGATTTATGTCGAGCAGCGCATCGCCGATACTACACCGCTCCGCTCACGGACGCGCCCGGCCAGCAGCGTTTGAGCGCTATCAGGTTTGTTGGGATAGGCTGCGGGTTCCAGTGCGGATGAATAGCCAGGGCAGCCCCCAGCGCGGTAGCCTGCGCCACCGATGCGGCCCATACTTCAACCCGTGGAAACGCTTCGGCCAGCAACCCCATGTAGATCGGGTTGTGGCTGAACCCGCCATCGACAAAAAGTCGGCGAACGGGCGGTCGATTGCCCGGCCGCTGATGCAGCACCAGTTCGGTCGAGATCAGCTGCTGGGCCACGATGTCGAGCATGAGCTGATGATACGCCAGCTCATAGGTGGGGAATAGCGTCAGATCCCGGTCGGCAAAGGTGATGGGATTCATCGACACCTGCGGCCGGGTGCCGGATCGGGGTTGGCGGGTGGGCAACGGGTCGGCCTGCAACTGCCGGATCAGGTCCGGATCGTACGCGACCCGCCTGTAGATGTCGGTCGCTACGCCGAAGTGAGCGGCTAGTCGGCGTACCTGCTGCTCGTGTTCGTGGCCGGCAAACAGGCGCGACGCTTTTACGGGTTTTCCCTGGTAAGTCAGGTAGCACAGACAGTCATATTGCAATTCTTCGGCCGTGAGCGGATCGGTGTTGAACGGGTTCAGGCTGATACACCAGGTGCCGGTCGAGATCAACACAAACGGTTCGTCAAAACTGGCCAGGTACGGAATCAGAGCCGCCGACGAGTCGTGCAGGCCCGTGCCGACGTACAGCGCGGCATCGCCCCGGTTTACCCGACTCACCGTATCGGCCGTTACAATGGGGGCCTGCAGTTCATCCAGTTTTTCCTGAACGACCCAGCCATGGTAACGCTGCTGCCGGAAATCCCACAAGAGCGTATGACAGCCAAGGCTGGTCAGGTCGGCCCGGGGCTGGCCGGTAATCAGGTAGCTCAGGTACTGGGGCAGGTGAAGGGCGTAGCGAATCTGGGCATACAGGGTCGGCTTATCGTATTTGACCCGGTATAGCATCAGCCCCACGTTCAGGCTGCCGAGGGCTGGCGAGGCCGTCTGCACCGACAGCTCATCCGGGGGGCCATATCGCTCATAAAATTGCTTTTTTATTGGGTCGGGCAGCGATTTAAGGTAGTTATAAAGACAACCCACCGGTTTGCTGTCGGCTCCGATATACACATAACTGGCCCCGTAAGCCGAGAAGTTTACGGCCTGCACCTCAAACTGCGGTAAAGCCAGCACCTCCGCCAGCGCCGTTTCCAGCCAGCGACTCAGGTGGTCGAGGTCTTCGCAGGGGTCGCCGTCGTCGTCCGTTGCTTCGTCGAACCGCTCCGTCCGCTCCCAAACGACCGCATACTGCCGATCGAACAGGAACAGCTTCTTGTTCGTCTTCCCCACGTCGAAAATGGCAACAACCGGCGTCTTATTCATGGAGTGAATTAGTGATGGCGTGATTTGTGGCTGAGTGACGACTCTTCATAGGCGTTGCATTTACCGCTCAATCACTCAATCACCAATTCTCTTAGAGTCCCGTGGCTACGGTTTTGAGGCCGCGTTCGCGGATGAGCTGGGTCCGGGTGTCGAGACTGCGGTACAGGGTGAGCGGTTGCAGGGCCCCGCCCGCCCGGAGCCGGGCTTCGGCCACGATGGGGCGAACGTCGGTCCGGAAAGCGTCCTGCAGAATCTCCTGCGCCCGGACCACGTCGTTTGCTTC
The DNA here is from genome assembly GCF_004138325.1 of Spirosoma sordidisoli. GTDB lineage: Bacteria > Bacteroidota > Bacteroidia > Cytophagales > Spirosomataceae > Spirosoma > Spirosoma sordidisoli. Next base: position 884,244 of record NZ_SBLB01000001.1, read on the forward strand.
GCGCGCTTCTTCGAGCGCTGTCCGATCAACGAGCAGGGCCTGCGCATAGGCGATCTGGATGGCCTCTACGCTCTGGAGGAGATCTTCGAGCGGGTCTTTCACGTTATGACTGGCATCGATCATCCAGCCCAGATCGGTGGCGTGGTTCATGCCGCGAGCGTCCATCCCATCAACGAGTTCGTTGAAGATCAGAAAGAGCTGGTACGGTTTGATGCTCCCCGCCGTCAGGTCGTCGTCGCCGTATTTGGAGTCGTTGAAGTGGAAGCCACCCAGTTTCTCTTCCATGAGCAGCGTAGCCACGATCTGTTCGATGTTAGCGTTGGGCAGGTGATGGCCCAGGTCGACCAGGGTATAGGCCTGCGGGCCGAGTTTGCTGGCGTAGAGGAAGCTGCTGCCCCAGTCGCCAACGGTCATCGAATAAAAGTTGGGCTCGAAGGCTTTGTACTCGACAAACAGTTTCCAGTCCGAAGGCAGGGCTGCGTAGATGTCCTGAAGGCTCTCCAGCGTGCGCGAAAACGCCTTGCGGAAGTTCAGCTGGCCCGGAAAACACGACCCGTCCGACAACCAGACCGTCAGCGCCTTCGACCCCAGCGCCACACCGTGCCGGATCACCTCAATGTTATGCTCGATAGCCTGCCGGCGCACCGCCGGATCGACGTGTTGCAGCGACCCGAATTTATAGCTCAGCGCCTGATCTGGCTGGTCCTGAAACGTATTGGAGTTGACCGCATCGAAGCGCAGCCCGTAGTGGGCCGCCGTTTGGCGGGTGGCGTCGGCGTCCTGCGGAATGTCCCACGGTATGTGCAGCGAGATAGCCCCGCTGGCCCGGTTGAGCGCGTGCAGCAAACCAACATCGGCCATTTTCTCGTCGAGGGTACGGGGTTCGCCCCCACCCCCGAACCGCCCGAAGCGCGTGCCGCCCGTACCCAGCGCCCAGCTCGGAATAGCGATCTGAAAGTCGATCAGTTTCTGAATAATCCGCTCGGCGTCGGCTACGGCATCGGTCCAGTAGGCGAGTTTTCGGCGATGAGCGTCGAGCAGCCGCTGGTTGTGATCGGCGAGTTGAAACGATTCAAGGTTCATAGGGTTCAGGAGATTAATCCGTGATCGGTCTAGCGGACAAACGCCATGGCGACACCACCATCTACATTCAGCACGTTGCCGGTCGATTTGTTGAGCAGCCCGCCCACAAAGGCGAAACACGCATTGGCAATATCGTCGGGCAGGATGATTTCATTGAGCAGCGTCCGTTTGGCATAATAGGCGGGCAGCTCCTCGACCGGCACGCCATAGGCTTTGGCGCGTCCCTCGGCCCAGGCACCGGCCCATATTTTACTATCGGCAATGACGGCATCCGGATTGACCACGTTCACCCGAATATGGTCTTTACCCAGCTCGGCCGCGTTCAGCCGACTCAGGTGCAGCTGGGCCGCTTTAGCCGATCCGTAGCCGGCATTGTTAGGGCCAGACACCAGCGCATTTTTCGAGACTATGTTCAGCACGTCGCCCCCAATGCCCTGCTGGCGCATGATGTCGACCCCGGCCTGGGTAACCAGGAACTGCCCTTTTACGAGAATGTCGTACAGCAGGTCCCAGTCTTTCTCCGTATGTTCTTCGATGGGTTTGGAGATGGAGATACCGGCGCAGTTGACAACGATATCGACGCCCCCGAACGCCAGGCTGGCGGTATCGAAGGCATCACGGATAGTAGACGCCACCGTTACGTCCAGAAGGGCCCGGGCGTGGGTGTCGCGACCGTACTGGCTGCTGAACTCGGCGTCGGCACCGGCCAGCCGGTCGGCATCGTTATCGTTCAGCACCACGCAGGCTCCCTCGTCGGCAAAGCGTTTGGCAATCGCCTTCCCGATACCGCCCGCACTGCCCGTAATCAGCGCCACCCGGCCCGTCAGCGGTCTAGGCTTGGGCATCCGCTGCAGCTTGGCTTCTTCCAGCAGCCAGTATTCGATGTTGAAGGCTTCCTGCCGGGGCAGTGAGGTGTACGACGAGATGGCTTCTGCCCCCCGCATTACGTTGATGGCGTTGATGTAAAATTCAGCCGCCACCCGAGCCGTCTGTTTGTCTTTGGCGAAGGTGAACATACCCACCCCCGGTAGCAGAATCACCACCGGGTTCCGGTCACGAATGGCCGGACTGTCGGGATGTTTACAGGCTTCGTAATAGGCAGTATAATCGGCGCGGTACTGCTCGAACTGACCGGTCAGATAGGTACGTAGGTCATCGGCCGGGCGCTGCGACAATGATTCGACCGCTTCCAGCACCAGCGGCTTGATCTTGGTCCGCAGAAAATGGTCGGGGCAGCTGGTTCCCATCGGCGCCAGCCGGGCCAGATCGGTCGAGTTGATGAACGTCAGCACCCGCTCATCGTCGGTGAAGTGCCCCACCATGGGGCGTTCAGTCGAGCACAGCCCCCGCAGCAACGGAGCCAGCTGAGCCGCCTGCTGCTGACGCTGATCGGCAGGCAGTGACTCACGAATGGCCCCGCCAAAAGCGGGTCTGGTACTTTTTTCGTCCAGGTAGTTGGCACAGCGCTCGATGATCTCGAGCGTGTTGACATAACTGTCGTAAGCCGTGTCGCCCCAGGTAAACAGGCCATGTGACCCCAGCATGATGCCGCGCAGGTTCGGATTTTCGGCTACGCAGGCCGCCAGTTTCAGCCCCAGATCGAAGCCCGGACGCTGCCAGTCGACCCAGCCGATTTCCCCGTTGAACAGTTCCTGAGTAATGGCTCGACCGTCGGCCGCGGCCGCAATGGCAATGGCTGCGTCGGGGTGCAGGTGGTCGATGTGGTTGAAAGGCAGAAAAGCGTGCAGGGGCGTATCGATCGATGGCGCTTTCGACGCCAGGTCGTAGATACAGTGGTTGAACAGCTCAACCATCTCGTCTTCATGAGCCAGGCCGCGGTATATCGTTTTCAGGGCATGGAGCCGATGCATATACAGAGCCGCCAGCCCGCTTTTCTTCAGCGTGCCGATGTCGCCCCCCGACCCTTTCACCCACATCACCTCCGTCGACTGGCCGGTCAGCGGATCGGGGGCCATGGCTTTGCAGGATGTGTTCCCTCCGCCGTAGTTGGTCAGCCGCAGGTCGGCCCCCAGCAGGTTAGAGCGATAAATGAGCAGCGCCACTTCCCGGTCGGGCTGGGGTAACGCATCGAACTGAGCGGCCCTGGTCTCATCCCAGAGGTAACTGACGTGGCGAAATGTATTCGGGGTTGCAATCATGAGTTCAATAAGTTGGCCCGACAAAGTAGCTGGGTTCGGGCGGGGTCACTTTCCTATACATGCCTACCACCTGACAAAGCAGGCCGGGTTCTTTAGACAGCCTCAACGGAGGGCTTACTTCCCTATAGCGACTGACGAACAATAAGCTGAAACGGGTTCTCGACCTGACGGCAGCTGTTCTCCAGAATCAGCTGGGCGGCTGTTCGGCCCATCTGCGCAAAATCAGTAGACATTACGGTGATACCGTCCAGCAGGATTTCTTTCAGGGGCGTTTCGTTATACGAAAGAATACCGACCTCCTGCCCTACCGAATACGAGGTAGCCTTTATTTTCTTGATCAGCGTGACCAGATCATCTTCCATGATGTTGATATAGGCATTTCCACCCGTAATAACTTCGTTATCAATATCGTGTATGACGTGGGCCGTAAAGTCATGTTCGTAACAGAACCGGTAAAAACCGTTCAGGATGGCGCGCGGGTGGTAACTCTGGGCCGGAAACAGCAGGTTCAGCGTCGTGTATTTACGCAGCAGCGGCAAGGCTTCGGTCAGCGCCTGCATGAGGTCTTTCTCAAAATTCTGCACCACGGCGGCATACTGACCCGATATCCCTTCGATATGCTTATCGAGCACCAGCAGTTTATGCTTCGGTAACTGGTCGATAAGCAGCCGGGCCTGTTCGTCGCCGTTGAAAAAATGGCCGATGATGACATAATGCGTATGCCGGGCACCTTCTTTCTCGAGCAGGGCTTTGAAAAGCCGGAAGTCGTTGTTATAAATGTAAAAGTCGATGGTAACGTCGGGCCCGACGGTCTCCACGAACGAATCGTAGATAATCTTCTTGTGAGCGCTTAACTTATTGAACAGCAGGAATATTTTCAGATTACGACCCACCGGCGAGTGGTTGATGTAATAACCTTTCCCCTTTACGGCCACAATGATTTCCTGCTCTTTCAGCCGGTCGTAGGCCCGCTCAACGGTTCGCTTGGCCACGTTGAACTCGGCGCTGATTTCGTGAATCGACGGCAGCTTATCGCCCGGCCGACTGTCGCCATGCTCGATGCCTTCCACCACCGATTCATAGATCTGCTGGTATTTGGGGGTACTCGACTGGTCGTTGATCCGGATAAGCGATACGGTATTCATGGCGCTAAATTTACTCATTCCAACAAAAAGTTTGGTTTTTATAGGAATGAGTAGGTAAGTTGACCGGCAGCAGCCCTACACATTTGGTCCGACTGCTACCGATCTGTAAACGATTGACTTTACGTACTTATGAGACCTGCTGTATTGCTTATTGTGCTTAGTTTATGGCTTCATTCGCCCGTTCGGGCGCAACTCAGCCCCGTTGCTTTAACCTGCGAGCACCGCACCAATCCGCTGGGCCTCGACGAGGCAAAGCCCCGCCTGAGCTGGCAGCTGACCGGTAACGGACGCAACCTACGCCAAACCGCGTATCAAATCCAGACCTCGGACACGCCGACCTTCAAAAAACTGGGCTGGGACTCCGGCAAGATACCATCCGATGCCTCGGTACTCCTTCCCTACGAAGGTCCGGCCCTGCGCTCGGGCCAGCGGGTCTACTGGCGAGTACGCGCCTACGACCAGGCTGGGAAAACAGGTCCGTGGAGTTCGGCTGCCTACTGGGAAATGGGGCTGCTAGCCTCTACCGACTGGCGGGCTACCTGGATCGAGCCCAATGATACCGTTAAAACGGGTGCCCCGGCCATTATGCTCCGAAAGCCGTTTTCGATCACAAAAAAAGTAGCGTCGGCCCGCGCCTACGCTACCGCCCATGGCATGTACGAACTCCGGCTCAACGGCCAGCGCGTCAGCGATGAACTGCTGGCGCCGGGCTGGACGGTTTATCCCAAACGGCTTCAGTATCAGGTATACGACATAACCAGCCAACTCCGCACCGGCGCCAATGTGGTGGGAGCGCAGATTGGCGAAGGCTGGTATGCCGGCGTGATCGGGTTTACGAATAACGCGAAGTACTACGGCAACAGACTCGGCTTACTGGCTCAGCTGGTTATCCGGTATACCGATGGCACCACCGACGTGATCGGCACCGATGGCAGCTGGCAGTACAGCACCAACGGCCCCATCCGGCAGTCGGAACTGTACGACGGTGAAACCTACGACGCCCGCCTGAGCCGGGCAGGCTGGGATGCACCGGGAACAGGTTCGGGAGGGGCTGACTGGTCGGCGGTGCGCGTTGCCAGCTATCCGCTTACCAACCTGCGGGCTACCGTCAGCGAGCCCGTTCGGCGGCAGGAAGAGCTGAAACCCCAGCGTATTTTCCGGACACCATCGGGCACACTAGTGGCAGACTTTGGCCAGAACATGACCGGCTGGATTCGGTTGCGGGTGAGCGGCCCGGCGGGCACAACGGTACGCATCCGCCATGCCGAAGTGCTCGACAAGAAAGGAGAGTTTTACACCACTAACCTGCGCGAGGCCAAACAGGAACTGGCCTACACCCTCAGCGGCAGCGGCAACGAAGTCTACGAGCCTCATTTTACCTTTATGGGATTCCGGTACGTAGCCGTCGACGGATTCCCGGGCGAGCTGAAACCGGAGCACCTGACCGGCGTCGTGATCCATACCGACATGCCACTCACGGGCCGGTTCGAGTGCTCCAGTGCGCTGATCAATCAGCTGCAACGCAATATCGAATGGGGACAGAAAGGCAACTTCGTCGACGTACCGACGGACTGTCCGCAGCGCGACGAACGACTCGGCTGGACCGGCGATGCGCAGGCTTTCTGCCGCACGGCGGGATTCAACCGGGGGGTGGCGGCTCTGTTTACCCGCTGGCTGGCCGACGTGGCCGCCGATCAAAGTGCCGAAGGCGCCGTGCCGTTTGTGGTGCCCGACATCCTGAGCCGGGTCGATCCGAAGACGGGCAACCGCGAGGTAGCCACCTCGGCAGGCTGGGGCGACATCGCCACCATTGGCCCCTGGACCATGTACAACCTCTACGGCGACCGGCGGCTGCTCGAAACCCAGTACCCCAGCATGAAAGCGTATGTCGACTACATCCGGAAGAAAGCCGGGGTCGCCAACATCTGGAAGAGCGGCAGCGTCTTCGGCGACTGGCTGTTCTACAAACCACACATGTACAGTCATACCGAACCCGACGGCTATACCAATGGCGACATGATTGCCACCGCGTTCTATGCCTACTCGACCGATCTGCTCCGCAAGGCGGCTACGGTACTGGGCAAGACCGACGATGCCCGGCAGTATGGCGACCTGTTCGAGTCGATCAAAGCTACCTTTCAGCGGGAGTACGTCACGCCCTCGGGTCGTATCGCGTCAGACTCGCAAACGGCTTACGTGCTGGCGCTTAACTTCAACCTGCTGGCCGACGAGCTGCGGCCGCTGGCCACCCAGCACCTCGTCAACGACATCAAAAGCCGCAAAAATCACCTCTCGACCGGCTTCCTGGGTACGCCCTATCTCTGCCACGTTCTGTCGGACAATGGGTTTACCGATGTGGGCTACGATCTACTGCTGCAGGAAACCTATCCTTCCTGGCTGTATCCCGTTCGGATGGGGGCAACAACGATCTGGGAGCGCTGGGACGGCATCAAACCCGACAGCACCTTTCAGGATGAGGGCATGAACTCGTTCAACCACTACGCCTACGGTGCTATCGGCGACTGGATGTACCGCGTTGTGACGGGGATCGAACTTGGCCAGCCGGGTTATAAGCAAATCCGGATTCAGCCACAGCCAACCGACCGGCTGACCTTTGCCAAAGCGGCCATGAAGAGTTCTTACGGCGACATCGAGTCGGGCTGGGAGCGGAAAGACGGTCAGCTGGTGATTCGGATCAGGGTACCGGCCAACACGACAGCCCTGATCCGGCTACCCCGCGCCGAAGCCGCCACCGTTACCGAGAGTGGCAAACCGCTCGCCCAGGTTCCCGACTGCCGAAACGTCACGCCCGACAAAGGGTCGCTGGCGATGGAAGTCGGATCGGGTGAGTACACGTTCACCTATCCCGAGAAATAACCCATCCGGTGCTGTAGGTGTGGTATGTATAGCAACATTGATGCGTAACATCGTCAAGCGCCGTAGGTGCGGCATGGGTATGGATGTGCATCGACGCGGTTATGAACATGCCGCACCTACCGCGCCGGGCTGGCATGTGGAGCTGCCGGGCGCGGCTAATACAATGCCTTGACTGCGTAACTGCTGCTAATCGGCCCAGACCTTTGTTCCTTCGGTGCAATTGCGGCACATCTCGATGTCGGAACGGGACCGGAGCAGCGTTTGCCGGAAATCGTGGTAGGCCGGACCGTGCCAGAGATCGGCAAACGATTCGATTTGGAGATCACCCAGCCGGTGGTGCGCATCTTTATCGAAGCAACAGGGTACCACCAGCCCATCCCAGGTGATGACGCACGAATGCCACATCTTCCAGCAATGGTCGCCAAAGCCGTTTTTGATGCGGTACGTTCCGTCGGCCTGTGCCGCATACCGGCTGTACTGGTCCAGCGTCGGAATCAGGTCCGACCCATGTTCGTAGTCGTAGATCTGCGCGGTTTTGAGGCCCACCTCGTCGACGCCCAGTTCGCGGGCCAGCTTCTTCACCTCCGCAATCTGGTGCTCGTTGGGCTTCACAACCAGGAACTGGAATACGACATGGGGCGTGCGAGACTTCAGCTCTTTCTTCCAGCGCAGGATATTCTTCGTGCCTTCGAGTACCTTTTCCAGCCGGCCGCCCACCCGATACTGCTGGTATACCTCCTGGGTTGTACCATCGATGCTGATGATCAGCCGATCCAGGCCCGACTCCACCGTTTTACGGGCGTTCGCGTCGGTCAGGTAGTGAGCATTGGTACTCGTAGCCGTGTAGATTTTACGGTCGGTAGCGTACCGGACCAGCTCCAGAAACTGCGGATGCAGATACGGCTCGCCCTGAAAATAGAAGATCAGATACAACAGCGTTTCATGCAGCTCGTCGATCGTTCGTTTATAGAGGTCCTCGCCGAGCATACCCGTAGGCCGCGTGAAAGAACGGAGGCCGCTGGGGCATTCGGGGCAGCGCAGGTTGCAGGAGGTAGTTGGCTCAAACGACACCGACATAGGCAGTCCTCTGTGTACAGACTGCCCCGTTTGCCGCGATCGGTAATAACTCGACACCACCTTCAGCGCGTTCGCTACGCGTTTGGGCGTCAGTTTGGACGCAAAATTAAGGCCGTCGAGTACGTTGCGATTCATCAGGTAAAGGTACGTGCTGAACGGTTCTTAACCCACCATTCTCCCGGCTATTCGCCCGCTTCAAGCCGCCAGACCCGGCAGCCGGCCTCGTCGAAAACAACATCACCGGGGGGCAGGCCCGTCAGATCCGTCTCCGTTAGCTGGCCGGTCATGCTGGCGGCAAAGGCATAGTCGCTATCCTCAACGTGCGTCCAGGCAATGTAAGACTGACCGTCAGCCGGCCCCACGAGCCAGCGCGTGTCCCGGCCCTGAATAGCCGGCCACACCTGTTCGGCAAACTGACGGATACGGGTAATGGCGGCAAACTGATCGGCATTTTCGCCCCAGACAAACGGGCCGTGTGTCACCTTATCGGGTTCGCGGTCATCCTCGATCCGGAACACGTAGAGCTTGGTATATTCTTCGTTGGCTCCGCGCTCGTCGTGCTGGTTACGCACTTCAAAACCCAGCCCCGTATAGCTAGGCCAGTCGGTCAGGAACAGCGCCGTAAAGTAGCGGAACAGATTGCCCGTCCGGTAAAATGCATCGAAGCGCGGGTCGTCCTTATCGGCGGTCATTACAGTAAAATTCGGCGCAAACCGGCGCACCTGACGGTACTGATCATACAAAGCAAACTGCCCCACGAACGCATCGGAACCAACGACCAGCGACTGAAGATCGCCCAGGGTCGAGTCGGCTTCGATGGCATCGAGGTGGTCGAGTTCGTCACCGTAGCCCATCACATCGGGCGGGGCCAGGAACGTTTCTGCGAAGAACGCGAAATACGGAACGCCGTTGCCCCGAACGTAGCGTTTGATGGACCGGAGCGGGTCGTAATAATGCCCGATCATGTCGGGTACGCCATCCGGCCGCATCTGCACATGGGCCATGTCGCCCCGCATGAAATCGAAGTTATAGGTTCGCTGGCAGTCGTGTACGCGCCGGCAGATGTAATCCCAGGCGGCATAGTTGGGCCGGTCGAAGTCAAGCTCCCATTTTTCGTTATTGTCTTTCGACTCGTAGAAGCGGTACCGGGCCAGCGGACCAAACACCCTCGACATCGGCTGCGGCCGATCGAACGCGTACTGGTACCAGCGCTGTCCGAAGTCATCGATTACGAAATCGATTGGGTCGATATGCAGGCCCCGATACGGCGGTCCCATGGTCATGGGCAGGGTTTCGTATCCCTGTGCGACCAGATGCCGGATCAGCGCCAGTCGGCGGTTCAGGCGCCCGCCATAGTCGGCCGGGTTACCAAACAGCATCCGCACCCGCTGCTCATCCGTCAGCAGCAGATGGGGTCCGTCGGGCCGGTTGGAAGCAAAGAACGCATCTTTGGCAAAGTTCAGCGGGCTACCATCAGCCGCTCCCTGATACCGCAGAAACTGCCAGATGGCTTCTTCCACGTAGCGGTACACGTTACTGGTATGGTCAACGATGCGCGCCTTGTCGCGGTGTACCCACTCGAACAGCGACGGGTGGGTCAGCACCATCTCCGAAAACCGGTCGGTATGCGGAATAACGTCCATCCCCACCGTGCGACCCGTAGCATGGAGGAGGTTGATGACAGCCTTCAGCTGCTTCTCTACCGTATTGAGCGCGGGCACATACTGGGCCAGGTCGGTATCGAAAAACTCCGGATTGATCTGCCAGCTGACCATGCCGTACAGGCTCCCGACCACGCCCGGCTCCCAGATCGGCAGCAGGTGGATACTGTCGTGGCAGGCGGGCAGGGTCAGGGTATACTGCACCGTTTTCCAGAAGGACCCGATCGTCCGGACGTTTACGCCCACCATATTGCTCTGTTTCAGCCAGCTGCCATCGGCTTCGCGGGCTACAGGGCTGGGTATGGTCTCGGCGGGGTCGAGCGCCCGACGCAGCAGGTCGGTGCCCAGCCGCTTGTGCAGCAGGTCAAGGGTCTGATAGACCGAAAACTGAACGGCGGTCTGGGGTAATAAACCGGGTATGAATGACGATCGGCCCGACAGGTAGGCGTCCGTATGGGTGGCATGTTGTTGTTGCCAGTCGGCTATCAGTTCGCTGAGGGTTGTAGGCATGGGGCAAATGTAAAACGGTTTTCACAAAACCAAATGTCAGCTTTGTTTGTCATGCTTAGTATGCAGGATGTTATCGTAATAGGCGGAGGGCTCGCCGGACTGGTCAGCGCACTGGAGCTGGCGCGGGCTGGCCATACCGTCACACTGATCGAACGAAAAACATATCCTTTCCACCGGGTTTGTGGTGAATACGTCTCCAACGAAGTCAGGGCCTACGTCGAATCGCTGGGCATCGATCTGGCGGGGCTGGGCGCGGCCGACATCCGGCGTTTCGAGATTTCGTCGCCCTCGGGTCGGCTACTCAGCAGTCCGCTCGATCTGGGCGGTTTCGGCATCAGCCGCTACACGCTCGACTATGAACTCTTCCTGCGGGCGCAGGCCGCCGGGGTAACCTTCCTGCTGGGCCAGTCAGTCGAGGACGTCTCGTTTCAGGACGATGTGTTCACCGTTACCCTCAGCCACGGACAGACCCTGTCAGGCCGGCTCGTGATCGGCGCCTTTGGCAAACGGTCGCGGCTCGACAAAACCCTCGACCGACCCTTCATGCACCAGCCTTCGCCGTATGTTGGGGTGAAATACCACGTTCGGATCGATCTGCCCACCGACGTCATTGCGCTGCACAACTTTTCGGACGGCTACTGCGGCATGTCGGCTATCGAAAACGATGCGTACTGCGTCTGCTATCTCACCACCCGCGCCAACCTGCGCCGGTACGGGAACATTCCGGCTATGGAGCGGGCGGTGCTTCATCAGAACCCGCACCTGAAAGCCGTATTCGACCGGGCTACGTTCCTGTACGCCAAACCCGAAGTGATCAACGAAATTTCATTCGCGCCCAAACTGGCGGTTGACCATCATCTGCTGATGGCGGGCGACTCGGCCGGGCTGATAACGCCCCTCTGCGGTAATGGCATGGCCATGGCCATTCACGGGGCCAAACTCGTCAGTGAATTGTCTGACGCTTATCTGCGCGGTCAGCTCAGTCGCCCGGCGCTGGAGCATCAATACCAGCAGGCCTGGTCAGCGCAGTTTGCCCGGCGTTTGTGGGTCGGCCGAACCGTGCAGAAACTATTTGGCCGCCCCTGGCTGACCGAAGCGGGAATCCGGGCTTTTGGCGCGTTCAAACCGGCCCTGCGTACGGTTATGCGGCAAACCCACGGCCAGGTCATTGCCTGATCGGCACGCTTCATACGGGCAATTCATCCGTTCAGAACCTCTTTTACGCACTTCGTATAACCCCTTCTTCTGCAGCGGTTTAGGCCACCCTACCTTTGTTGTGTTCAAATTAAACAACAACCAGAAACTACTGAACACAACATGAAAACTGTAGCCAAATCAATTCTGCTGGGCCTGCTTCTGCTAGGTTCATTCTGTGGGCTGATTGCCCTCACGGCCAGTGCCGCCCAGGCCGGCCCGACCGACGACCACCTCGTAAAATCCGCCGTTCGTCATCGTATGTATTCGTCACCTTCAGGAGAGGTGATTAACGTAAACGTAGAGAAGCCCGCTGGCCAACTGGTCCGCGTGTTCATCGCCGACGAGAGCGGTCGGGTGCTGGCTCACCAGACGATCGGGAAGAAAGGGGAAAAGTACCGGCTCCGCTTCAACGTGGCCGATCTGGAAGACGGCGCCTATAGCCTTCGTATCTCAGGCAAAAACACGCACGACCAGTATGACTTCAAACTAAGCACGCCTAAAGCTGAAAAGCCCGTTCGGTCGGTAAGTCTCCAATAAACTACCTATCAGCCCCCTACGGCTCGGGCGCTCTTTCAAACAACTCAGTTCACTTTACGAACCCTTCATACTTACCCCGGTCTGCTTCGGCAAGCCGGGGTTTAGTTTTGCTCCGTAACCAACAAAAACAATGACCATCAGACATACCCTGGCCCTGGCGGTACTCTCCGCTCAGGTCGCCCTCGCCCAGGACGATCCCATCCGTCCACCAGCCCGCCCACTAACGATCTCGCTCTTCTCCGAGTCGGTTAGCCTGCCCACCTTCAAAGGGTTTTTGCGCCGACCCAACCTCGGCGTTCGCATCGGCACGGAGTTTTATTACCGCAACCGGCCGGGTTCGCAGCTGATTCAGACGCTGAATGTCGGTTTTTACCACCACCGGGGCCTGCAAAGCGGCCTGTACCTGAATACCGAGCTGGGGTACCGTAAATTCATAGGTGGCTTCTTTGCCGAAGGCTTTATTGGCCTGGGCGCGCTGGGACTGTCGCAGCAGCTCCGTCGATACGAACGAACCGAAACCGGCGATTTCAGGCTGGCGTCCCGCTGGATGCTGCGCGCCATGCCGTCGGTCAGCGCGGGTGTCGGCTACCAGTTCGGGCGGCAGACAACGATGCCGGTCACCCTCTTCACCCGCTACGAAGCCTTCGGCGAAACACCCTTCAGCAACCGGGGTATTCCGGTGCTTCCCCACTCAGCCCTGCACATAGGTACCCGATTTCCGGTCAATCCGTAACCCTTCCTCATCCCAATCATGAACTTATCTGCTTACTGGCCCGCTCTGCTGGGCCTGCTCATGGGCTGCGAGCCCCTGGCCGTTCCGCAACCCACCCCTCTCCCCTGCGACCTGTCGGCCTACGCCCGACACCCGCGCCACCAGACGTACCTGACCGAACTACAGCAGTACCGACAGCAATCGGTCGCGCCGGGCAGCATCCTGCTCATTCAAAAACCGGGCGAACCGCGCTGGATCGGCGCCGTCGGGAAAGCGAATCTGGAATACCAGACCGACATACTGCCCTGTAGCCAGTTCCGGGTTGGGAGTATCACCAAGATGTTTGTAGCCGTAGCGGTCCTGAAACTGGTGGAGCAGGGCAAACTCCGGCTCGACGACCGGCTGGCGACCCTGCTGCCCCATACCGCAGGCCATATCCCACAGGCCGACCAGATCACCCTGCGGCACCTGCTGTCGCATACGAGTGGTATCACCGACCCGCCCAACGAGAGCATCCGGTATCAGCTCCGCATTGTCGATAACGCGCCGGAACGGTTCAGCCTGACCACCGATCAGCTGTTGGCTACCTATGTATACGGAAAACCACTGCACTTCACGCCGGGAACCGGCTGGAGCTACAGCAATGCCAACTACTGGCTGCTGGGGAAACTGCTGGAGCAGCAAACTGGCAAACCCCTCCAAAGCGTACTGAACGACTGGATTTTCAACCCACTCGCACTCAACAACACCTACCTGGAAGTACGAGACGATAGCCAGCTGGTACGCGGCTATGCCGACCTCTACGGCGATGGACGCCTGTTCGACGTCAGCCACTGGGACCGGGCCGACAGCGATGGCGAAGCCGACGGCGGTATCATCTCGACAGCGGCCGACCTGGCTACGTTTGCCGAAGCGCTCTTTGGCGGTAAGCTGCTCAGCGACACCTGGCTGACGGAGATGCTCAAGCCCACCCGGCTCCCCAGCTGCCCCGACGGCGACTGCGAGTATGGGCTGGGCGTAGAACACTGGAAAACCGGGCTGGGACTGGCCTACGGCCATAACGGCGGCTCGGTAGGTATCGAAGCCAACCTGCTTTATTTTCCCCACAACCGGGGCGTATTTGTCCTGTACAAAAACAACGGCAACGGCTCCGACAAACGGCTCATGGACCGACTCATGAAATGACAGCATCCCGCTCATCGCTTCAGATCTACGCCGGTCTGATTGGCTTCTGCCTGATTACGCTCGGGCTGGGCCGCTACCTCGACAGCCAGGGCGTGGCGAATCTCCGGCAGTTTGGCTGGGATGGCGTCGGGCTGGTAGCCCTCGGCACGGTGGGCGTCTGGCTGGCACCCCGCACGGGCTTCGCCGACCTGCTCGATCGGCGCGTCACCAACTGGCAGCGCCTGGGTCGCCCCCTGGTCGTCGGGCTCCTCTTCGCGCTGGCCGATGTACTGGTTTTTGTCTGGGTTATCCATCCCGAACCGGTTACCGCGCTCCTGCCTTTCATGCAGCCATTTCCCTATTCGATACTGTTGTACGGATCGGGCGCGCTGTATGTCGACGTGCTGTACCGGCTCCTGCCCATTCCGGTTCTGATGTGGCTTATTGGCCGGTACGCGCTTACCAATCCCCGGCATACGGGCCTGTTCTGGCTACTGGCAGGCCTCTCGTCATTGGTTGAACCGCTGGAGCAGCTCATCACCGACTCACCGGCCCTGATCGCGTATAGTTTTGCCAGTGGGTATCTGATGAATCTGTTGCAGGCCTATTTTTTCAGGAAGTACGGGTTTCTGGCCGGGCTCATGATCCGGCTGGGGCATTATGCGCTCTGGCACGTCGGGTTTGGGCTGTGGGTTGAGCTGAGGTTATAAAACGAACCATGAACGAACTAAACGATAAGACCCTGCGTCTGGCCGGACCGCTCATTCTGTGGGCGGTGGCCACGGTATTCTTCAACCTGTCTACGCTGGTACACGCTACCGTAAGTCCCTGGCGATTTGTGCCGTACGGGATCGTAACGCTGTACATGACCTGGTTTACGGTACGGTGGCTGGTTATGCAGGCCCAGCGCCGATACGCGGGCCTGGAGCGCACCCGGCAACGGCTGATCTGGCTGGTACTGGCCGGCTTGCCCGTAACAGCCCTGCTGGTCGGCGCCCGGATTATGCTGGCGCGCTACTGGGTCTTCGCCAACCAACCGGACTGGGATACCGGCGACGTTCCGTTCATGTTCGGCATCGGCCTGTTCAATCTGGCCATTATCGTATCGATCTATGAATCGCGCTACTTTTTCAGGCAGTGGCTTCGTACCAAGCGGGAGGCCGAAGAGCTACAGCGGGCGCAGCTCGAAATGCAGCTCAGCTCGCTCCGCAGCCAGGTGCAGCCGCATTTTCTGTTCAACAGCCTGAACACCCTGCAGGCGCTGGTGAAGGCCAACGAGAATCCGAAAGCGATGCAGTTCATCGGTGATCTGGCGCAGGTGTACCGCTACCTTCTCCAAAGCAACGACCAGCTCCTGATTTCGCTGGAGAGCGAGCTGGCCTTTACGCACGCCTACATCAACCTGCTCAAGACCCGTTTCGAAGACGGCCTCCAGCTCGATATTGCCATCAATCCGGCCTATCGCCACTACCGACTGCCTCCGCTCACCCTGCAGCTTCTGGTCGAGAATACCGTAAAGCACAATGTCGTCAGCACAACCCAGCCCCTCACGATCCGGATTTACGATAGCGACGAAGCGTTTCTGGTCGTCGAAAATAACCTGCAGCGTCGGCCCCGCTCCGATGTGGCGTCGGACAAGAAAGGGTTGCTGACCATCAGTCAGAAGTACCGGCTGCTCAACCAGCCCGATGTGGAAATTCACGAAAATGCAACCACCTTCGAGGTAAAAGTGCCGCTGATCAAGCCTCTCCAGACCCCCTGACCCAGCCCATGAACGTACTGATTATTGAAGATGAGCCACTGGCCGCCCGGCAGCTCCGGACCATGATTCAGGACTTCGATGCCGCCATCAGCGTGCTTGCCGTACTCGACAGCGTGGTCGGCGCGACCCAGTGGTTCCAGACGCACCCGCAGCCCGATCTGTTACTGGCCGACATTGAGCTGGTTGACGGGCAAAGCTTCGAGATTTTCGACCAGGTGGAAGTACGATGTCCGGTCATTTTTACGACGGCTTACGATGCCTTTGCCCTCCGGGCTTTTCAGGTGCATAGCGTCGATTACCTGCTGAAACCCATCGACGAAACTGCCCTGCGCCGGAGCCTGGAGAAGTTCCGCGACATGCAGCGGCTCTTCGGGGCGGCCCGCGCCAGCACCGACCTGCGCGAACTGATCGCTAGCCTGCGCCCCGAACCGACAGCCCAGCCCGATTACCGCGACCGGTTTTTGCTCAAACAGGGATCACGGCTGCTGCCGGTCGATGTGGCCGAGATGGCTTATTTTTCGACCCGCGAGCGGCTCACGTTCGTACATACCTGGGATCAGCGCGCGCTGCTCATGGATTACACCCTCGATGAACTTGAAAACCGGCTCAACCCGAACCTGTTCTTCCGGGCGAACCGGCAGTTTATCCTGCATGCGCAGGTTATCCAGCGGGTGCATATCCACTTCAACGGCCGGCTAAAACTGGACCTCAAACTTCCCGTCGATGAAGCGATTTTTATCAGCCGCGACAAAGCCGGTGAGTTCAGAGCCTGGCTGGGCGAATAAGTCTCCGGCCTGCTAGAAAGCGCCCCGGCTCGTGAAGGTGGTGATGGAGCTGGGCGCCGTGGGGGCCGGCTCGCTGGGGGCGGGCGGGGCCGACTGTATGCCGGGCGTTGGCCGCCGAACGTTGAAGATCCGGTTGAACGAGCGGGTATAGAGCACGCTCAGTCCACCACCCGTGGTAATGGTGCTGTTGATACTCCCCTGCCCCAGTATACTTTGCTGATTGCGGTTGTACATCTTGGCGCGCAGTCGGCCATCAGACGTAATGAAGTACTCGAGGGTCCACTCGCCGAGCAGACTGGCCGCGTTGTACTGGCTCTGGCCGTAGGTAAACCCACCGTCGCGGCTGATCCGGAGCCGGTCGTTCAGGAGCCGGTACGAGAAGCGAAGTTGCAGGTTGTTGAGCAGGTTTTCGTTCTGCTGCGTACCGAAGCCCGTAAAGCCGCCAAACGACACCCCCACATCCAGGTTCTCGTCCAGGTTGGAGGCCAGTCGGCTGATCTGGTTGGAGAGCAGTTCGCTCACGCTATTGGCCACACCCGAGTTGACCTGGTTCTGATCGAACAGACTGGTGCCTTCGGGCAGCAGCTGGTTGAACAGGAGAACACTGCTGACCTGCCGGGTCAGTTCCTGCTCGTTGCTCTGCAGCCGCGACTCGAAGCTGGTCACCGCCTGCCGAAAATCCGACGAAGCCGGGTATTCTTTCACATCGAGGTCGTAGCTGATGGCGGGCGCACCCAGCTCGCCGTTTAGTTTGATGAGCAGATCGACCGGGTACCGGCGCGACTGATCAGCGGTTCGGTTGGTGGTGCTGCTGGAGCCATTCACCGCCAGCAGCGGGGCCAGCGAGGTGTATTGGGTGTAGGCCGCCGTTACGTCGAGCAGGGCACCGTAGGGATCGCCCGTCCAGGTGATCCGGCTGTTGGGCTGTATCTGGAATCGTTTGTTGATCACGTTCTGGAAGGTGAACGTATAATCCCCTTTCTGGATCTCGTAGCTGCCCGTCATGGTGAAGTCGCCTTTGGTATCGACTTTCATACCAAGCCGACCCTGGCCGTAGGCTTTGATGATGTCGCCCGTTTGCCGGTCCAGCTGAATTTCGCAATACGCATCGGGCGTAATGTCGAAGTTGAAATCCATCTGAATCCGCGACAGGTCAACGTCGCCCGAGGCTGGTGTGGCGTCGGTGGGTCTGGCAGGCTGGCCAGCCGTCAGCGCGTTCCGGTTCACGAACCGAATCCGATCGTCCGACGCGACCGACGTGGCTCCATCGAGCGGAATAAAAATACGCGTACCTTTATTACTGGTCGCGTTGGCCCGGATGGTGAGGTTGTTGAGCGGTCCGTAGAGTTCAGCTTTACCCGTCACGATAGCCTGACCGTAGAACAGATCGTTGTCTTTGGCCGTCGTGTTCAGGATTTTAAAGTTCCTGAAATCAGCATCGAATCCCAGGGTGAAATACCGGAATCCGTCGTGATACACCCCACCCCGCAGCTGAGCGGTATTGCCGTCGGTATCGCGCAGGGTCAGTCGGCGGGTAATGATCTCGTTCTCTCCGAAGTAGATAATATCGTCGAAGGTAAAGTCGGTTTTGAGGTAGTCGAAGCGGCCCCGGCCCCCTTTTACGGCCAGCTCTCCCTTGAAAACGGGTGCCGATGGCTGACCCGTAACGGCAATTTTACCGCTGGCCGTTCCGCCCAGGTTGGAGAAGAGGCCGGTCGTAAACGCTTCCAGCACGTGCAGATCGGCATCGTTCACACTAGCGCTGAGGGCCAGCGGACTGGCCTTCTGCTGGGGCGTGTAGTTACCCGTCAGGGTCAGCACACTGGCTCCGTTGCGGTTAACGTCGGCGTTGACGTTGAGCCGCTGGGCCGACTGATCCCAGGCCAGGCGCCCGTGTACGTCGCCGATCAGGGCGTTATCGTACGAGAGGGCGTTGACAGCCAGCTCGCTCTCGACAATGGGGGTTTCGTAGATGTCACGCAGCGACAGGCTACCGTTGAGGATCCCGCCCAGGCTGGTGAGCAGCACCGGATTCAGTGACGCCAGCCGGAAGTTCTGCGCCACCATGTCGAGATGCTGCGTGGTGTCGGGCGAAATCTGACCCGATACGCGGATGAGCTGATCCTGGTTCTGCACCGACACGTTGCGCAGGGTGTACTCGTCGCCCACCTTCCGGATCAGGCTGGCCGGATTCAGTACCCAGTCGCCGTTGAGTACGCGCAGCCGCGACGGGCGGAAGGTCAGGTCGATGGCATCGCCTTTGAACCGCAGCTCACCGTTCAGGTTGGCCCGGTTGGTGCTGCCGACCTGCTCGATACTGCTCGTAAACTCGATATGATCGACGTCCCACGAGGCTTCGGCCTGCAGCTGCCGGGTGGGCAGCAGCGAGCTAAACGTCTGCCGGTCTGAGCTTAGGACCGCCGAGGCCAGCACGGCCTGATCGTAGGTGTATTTGGAGCTGGTCAGGTCGAGTTCGCTCCGGCCAAAGGCCAGCGAGCCGAGCCGCATGGAATCCGTTTTGAGCGTAGCCGTCAGAAACGACAGGCTATCGACCGTAAACCGGCCTTCGAGCCGCGACGCGGGTGCCACGTGATAGGTCGGCGCCAGAAACGCCAGCAGCGGTCGGGTATCTTTGGCCGTAAACTGAAAATCGACGCCATAGCGCGACGCGGCAGCCTGGCCCAACCGGCGGGCGCGCAGCCGCTTCTGCTCGTAGTAGGTTTTCATCCCGGCGGCATCGCCCTCAAAATAAAGCTGGTATTCGCGCGCCAGCCGGGTCAGATCGTCGAACGTGTGCTGAAGCTGGAACGCCCCCTGCAGCCGGGCCGTCAGAAACTCCGAGTCCAGATCGAAATACCGCTGGTTGCTGACCGAATCGCGGCCGGGCAGCGCGGCTGGTGCGCTGGTCCGCTCAACCGTCGATTGCAGCGTCAGCGCGCCTACGCTCAGGTTGCGCCGGTTCAGGCTTAGTTCGGCATTCTGCAGGGCGATACTCCCGACCAGATCATCGAGCTTGTTTCCGGTCAGCTGCACATCCAGATCGGCCTGCACCACGAGCGAGTCGCTCAGATAGCCCAGTGCCCGCAGGTCGGCCTTTTTCACAGTGCCGTGCAGATCGAACCGATTGCGCGCGCCCTGCAGGTCAAACTCGCCATCAACGGCCAGTACCGCGTTGGGATCATTCAGGCCCAGCTGCCCGTGAAAAAACGCCTTTTGCAGATTGCCGCGCAGGGTCAGATTCCGGTACTCGTAGCGTTGCCAGCCGAAACGACCCAGCCGGGCGTCGACATCGACACTGGCCCGGGCCAGGTCGGTACCACGCCCTACGATGCGCCCTTCGCCGTCGAGCAGCCCAAACTGCTCGGGCTGGTCGATGAGCTGACCGAGGTTCAGCGCAGTCGCTTTCAGATTGGCGACATAGGTAGTCGGGTCGGCCTGTTTGCCGAGCTTCAGGGCCAGATCGCCCGTTACCTGACCCAGCGCCGTGCGGAAATCCCCTTTGGTTTTGAAGTCATCGAAGGCCCCCGCAAAGGTGGCGTTGAAGGCTACGGTTCCGAGCTTCTGTACGGTCTGGTTAAAAGCCGGGTCGGGGTAATACTGCCGGATGTCGGCCATGTTCACCACCGAGGGCGTGAAGGTAAAGGCCACCGTGGTGCGGTCAATATCGGGCAGTCCTTTCCAGGCCAGATCGCCCGCCAGGCGGCTCCGCCCCCCCGCTCCGAACCGCAGGTCGGTCCGGCTCAGCCGGAAATCCTCAACGGTCCCTTTAAACTGGCCCGAAAGCAGCCAGGTTTCTTCCAGGCCGCGCAGGTAATCGGAGAAAAAGCCCAGGTCTTTAGACCGCACCTGGCTGTTGCGGAAGTTGGCACGCATGGTCACCTGGCTGTTGAAATGCCCGAATGCCGACGGTTTTTTGTACTGAAAGACCAGTTCGTTGCGGATAATTGAATTGCCAATGTGTGCGTACAGCTGCGCCAGCTCCAGCTTGGTGTTGCAGTACAGAAGTTTGGTATCCAGCTGCCGGATCTTCAGCCGCGAGTCACGATCGACGCCCGACAGGCCCTTGATATCGAGCGCCACGGTATCGCCCAGAATGAGCAGGTTACTGACGTCGGCGTTGATATGCTGAATCGTGAAGTGATCGTAATCGAAGCGGTTCGGATTGTTGAGGAGCGGCTCGCGCGGGTCGTAGAGCGTATAGGACCCGTCGGCCAGCGTAACCCGGGCCACCGTGAACGGCACGTTCTGGTTCGGGATGCTGGGTTTGGTCGGGTCGGAGGTCAGCTCTTCGATGCGCGCAATGAAATCGTCCAGGTTGGTGTCTCCGTTGGCCGGGTTCTTGATCATCTGCACATTGGGGCGGTAAAGCACCACCTCATCCAGATGCAGATTATGCGCCGACGAGTCGATCAGGTTGCGGAGGTTGTAGTTGGCATCCAGTCGCCCGACCCGGATCATGGGCCGGTTCTGCAAATCGCGGATGCTGACATCTTCGAGGGTGATGGAGTCGAACCACTTGACCGATACGCCCCCGACGGTAACGGGAAACTTAAGTTTGTCGGACAGGTAGGTAGCGCCCTCCTGCGCCAGCCGGGTTTGTACGGCCGGAATCTGAAGCCCCAGTATAACGCCAGCCAGCAACCCTATCGCCGTGAGGAACAGATAGAGAAGTGTCTTGAGAAATATGACGAGAAACTGACGCATTCGGTCCGGAAATGCCTGATCGGGTAGTGTATGCGGGAAAAGCTATGCGTTAGACGTCTTTTTGAGGGAACGGTT
The DNA here is from genome assembly GCF_004138325.1 of Spirosoma sordidisoli. GTDB lineage: Bacteria > Bacteroidota > Bacteroidia > Cytophagales > Spirosomataceae > Spirosoma > Spirosoma sordidisoli. The sequence continues at coordinate 905,692 of NZ_SBLB01000001.1, forward strand.
TAGCCGCGACTTTCCTTATACAAGCTACAGAAAACATTATCCTTTTGTTTTTACGGTGAATATACTGGCAATTGAATCGTCCTGCGATGAAACATCGGCGGCTGTCCTATCCAACGGTCATCTTCTCTCAAACATTATTGCGACGCAGTTAATTCACGAGCAATATGGGGGTGTGGTACCTGAACTGGCCTCGCGGGCGCATCAGCAGCACATTATGCCAGTAGTGGAACGGGCCTTGCTCGACGCAAATATAGCGAAAACTGACCTGTCGGCGGTAGCGTTTACCCGGGGTCCGGGTTTGCTGGGGTCGCTCCTGGTCGGGGCTTCCTTTGCCAAGGCACTGGCGCTTGGCCTCAACATTCCGCTGATCGACGTCAACCACATGCAGGCGCACGTGCTGGCGCATTTCATCGAAGCCCCCCGGCCGCCGTTTCCGTTTCTGTGCCTGACCGTAAGCGGTGGACATACCCAGCTCGTACGCATCGACGGGCCGCTCAGCATGACCGTAATTGGGCAAACGCAGGACGATGCGGTGGGCGAAGCCTTCGACAAGTCGGCCAAGCTGCTGGGCCTGCCCTATCCTGGCGGGCCGCTTATCGATCGCTATGCCAAAGCTGGTAACCCGCTGGCGTTCCGGTTTCCGCTCGGCGAAATGCCGGGGCTCGACTATTCGTTCAGCGGCATCAAAACGGCTATTTTGTATTTCCTGCGCGACAACACGAAGACAAATCCTGATTTTATTCAGCAAAACCTCCCCGATATTTGCGCCAGTATTCAGCACACGCTGATCCAGATGCTGCTGACCAAGCTGAAACGGGCGGTTCGCGAAACGGGCATTCGGCACATCGCCATTGCCGGGGGCGTATCGGCCAACAGCGGCCTCCGGTCGGCGCTGACGCAGCTGGGCGATGAGCAGGGCTGGACGGTTTACATTCCGCGCTTCGAGTACTGTACCGACAATGCGGCCATGATTGCGATGGCTGCCCAGTTCAAGTACGAAGCCGGTATTTTTGCCGACCAGACCATCAGCCCCCTGCCGAGACTACACGTCTAGCCGGCCGTCATGGGTATGTTCCTGCTGACGTTCTGAGTACGTATCGATTAACTACCGCCCTCTATGCCAACGATTTCAGCGCTGTATCTGTACCCCATCAAATCGCTTGGCGGCATCGCCGTTCAGGAAGCAACCGTTACGCCCAGAGGCTTTCGGTACGACCGCCGGTTCATGCTGGTCGATACCCATGGCCTGTTCATCACCCAGCGGTCGAACCACCACATGGCGCTGATCGACGTCGCGATCCGCAACGACCAGCTGCTCGTCTGGCACCGCCACCGGCCCGACCAGGTACTCGAGCTGCCCCTGACGCCACCGGCCGACACCCTGATTCCGCTGCCGGTAACGATCTGGGACAGTGAGGATGTACCTGCCCTGGCCGTCAGTGACGAAGCCGACCGCTGGTTCACCAACGCGCTGGGGAAACCGTGTCGGCTGGTTTATATGCCCGACAGCACCCATCGGTCGGTAGAACCCGGCTATGCCCGCCCCGATGAAACCGGTCGGCTGCCCGCCGTTAGCTTTGCCGACGGTTACCCGTATCTGCTCATCGGGCAGGCTTCCCTCGACGAGCTGAACCGGCGGCTGCCGGAGCCGGTGACCATGCAGCGGTTTCGCCCCAATATCGTGGTAAGCGGTAGCGAGCCGTACGACGAAGACAGCTGGAGCCAGTTCCGGGTTGGTGAACTGGACTTCTACGGCGTCAAGCCCTGCGCCCGCTGCGTGCTGACCACCATCGACCCCGCTACCGGCGAAACCGGCAAAGAACCCCTCCGGACCCTGAGCACCTTCCGCCAGTGGAAACATAAAATTCTGTTCGGCCAGAATGTACTTACAGCTACTGACGACCTTTCCGCATCAGCGCAACTAAGCGTGGGGCAGGCCGTTGAGGTAACAAGCCGTACAACGCCCTGGCTGGCCGCTCCCGCACCCCTGTCATCATCTGAAAACCTGACCGCCTGAAATCTGTTTACTGGCTACTGACTACTGCCTGTTTTGATTACACCTATCCGCAACGCCTATTACCTGAGTTTCCCCGTCGTGATGGGGGCCGTTCTGTCGAACCGAATGGCCGCCCGCCTTTCCGATGTCGATCCCGTTCACTGGGCCACGCCGATCGTGCTGGCGCTGGTGGTGTTTATCATCTATACGACAGACCGGCTGCTCGATATCCAGAAGCCTGCGCAACCCATAACGCCCCGACACCGCTTTCATCAGCAATATGCCCCGCTGCTCTGGCGCGTGGTGGCGGGGTCGGCGGTGCTGGCCCTGATCCTGACGTTCTTTCTGCCCGCTCCGGTGGTCAAGTTTGGGATCGTGCTGGGGGGCGTGTGTGCGGCTTATGTGCTGGCGGTGTACCGGCTCCCGTCGGCCCACCCGGCCCTCCACCTGAAAGAGCCAATGATTGCGGTGCTGTACTCCGTCGGCATCTGGGGCAGCGTCTGGGCGCAGCGGCCCACCGTTCGCGGTATCGAACTGGCCGAGTTTGGTATGTTTCTGGGTATCGCCCTGCAGAACCTGCTCCTGTTCGATGTGATGGAACAGCGCGAAGGCACGGCCCGGCCCGAGTCATCGCTGGTTACCGTGCTGGGCGCGGCCCGCTGCGATACCCTGCTGCGCTGGCTGACCTTTGGTATTGTCGTGACCGGTTTTGTGGTATGTTTCTCTACCGACGATCGGTTTGCCCAGCGGTCGGCGCTGATTCTGGCGCTGATGAGCGTGGTGCTGTACGGCATCCAGCGGTATCCGGCTTATTTTCTACGCAACGAGCGGTACCGCTGGCTGGGCGACGGCGTATTCTGGATGCCGGCTTTAGTTCTGTGAGGCTACCGGAGCCAGGGTGGTCAGCATCCCGGCTTCACCCGCGGTTTTTGGCTTAGGAACATCCCCGGCTTTCCCCACCATCGATTTGGCCTTTACGGCTTCTTTTACATCGCGCCGGGTCAGGATGTCGAGCAGGATTTCAGTCATGTATTCGCGCTTGTTGAACACGATATCGTGCCGGTTTTCGGGCAGCAGAAACTGCTTGACCCGGGCGTTGACCAGCTTCTTCTGCGCAAAATCTACATTGGTCGGGTAAACCAGTTCGTCGCGCTGGCCGTGCAGCATCGTGATACTGGCCCGGATTCTGGCCCAGTCGGGCAGGATGGCTTCGAGTGCGCGCTGGTGAGCCAGCTTTTCATCGTTGGCCAGCCGCAGCAGCGTCGGTACGCACCAGCGAATGAGCGGACTATCGGCCAGGTAGCTGATCGGATAGGTACGCTCCAGCCCGGGCCCCAGCGCCGATGATACGAACACCACATGATCGACCAGGCCGGGGTTGTTCATCGCCAGCCGCGCCGATACCGACCCACCGTACGACGAGCCGACAATCATCAGATACGGGGCATTGCGGTATCGATCGATGAGCGGTTGCAGAAATTCAGCCTGCCGCACCACCGATGTTTCGACCCGGCCAAAGTCGGAAAAGCCATAGCCCGGCCGGTCGACCGCTACCAGCTGGGCGCGGTTCAGCAGCAGGGTGTCTTTAAAGAAAGCGTTGAAAAATGACAACGAACTTGGGGCGCCATGTACAAACAGAACCACCGGTTTTGCGACTGTATCTGACCGGTCGGCCCGGGCGGGTGTTTCCATAAACCGAATGGTTCGGGGTATACCGTTGGGGGTGTCGATCTGGTACCGGTGTACCGTTGGACGAATGCGCTGTTCCTGAAATTCGACGGCCAGTTCCTCATCAGACTGCCGGAAATCAACAAACCAGGCAACTGATAAGGTGCCAACTACCAGCAGCAAAAGGACAAGCAGAGACCAGCGAAAGACAATCAAAAAACGTTTCATAGCAGCAATATGTACAGTAATAACTGCAAATAATCGGCCAATAGTTTTGAAAAAACCGAAACCTGCCTGAGCGGTAAACATTTCGGCAGGGAGGCCGTTCTGCCAGTAAACCAAAACCACGAAACGCTATGAAAGAACGAGCCGACGCCCCGGCGCAGGTCAGCGAGACCGACCTGGACCGCCCTAACCCGCAAAATCCCGGCGATACCGACATCAGTTCATCGGCCACGCGCCCGGAGACCCAGCAGGCGCTACAGGCCAACGACGCCGAGAAAATGACGCCCGACGACGCCAACGAACTCGACGACTCGGATTAGACGTACACCGACAAACGAAACAGCCCGGCCCTTCGCTGCCTATAGCAAAAGGACCGGGCTGTTTCATGTATCGATTTACCTACCGCTTGTTTGACGGGCGATATGGGTGCATTCTGTCGGTGCCGGACTAGGCCGCCACTTCGCTCTCTACCGCCAGAAAGTGCGTCAGCTCGTTCTGATTGTTGTAGAGAGGGTCAATATGCACCCGGCAGATATACGGTTCTCCGTTTTTCCGGTAGTTGAGCAGATCAGCCTCTACCGAGTCGGCCCGGTCGAGCGAATCGCGCACCTGTTGCAGGGTATGAGCATCGGTACCTGGCCCCTGAAGCATTTTGGGAGTCCGGCCAAGGGCTTCGGTATGGGCATAGCCGGTCATGGTCAGAAAGTTTTTGCTTGTCCACAGAATTGTTCTGGACAAATCAGTCAGCACGAGGGTATGCCCGTTCTGTAGTTTCCGCAGGTAAGCGTTGCGTTTCCGGCGGGGCAGGTCCCAGTCGAAGATATCGGCCAGTTGCCTGAACAGAGCCGCTTCTTTGTTTTTAGCTCGTTGCTGCGCCTGGCTTAGCAGAAAAACTTCATAACAGGCAACGGGATAAGGCCGGCTTCCGTCCTGTTGAGACCGGCTGTATCCCCGGTTCACTAATTCGACGTACGATTCTGACGTGAGCATGGCCATTTGGGTTATCAGGATAAATGTACTACCTGCGTCTGGTCTTTGCAACCTTCGCCGGTTAACAAATGATGAAGAGGGGCTGGCTGTCGAAAAAATTTTTTAACAGAAACCAAACTGATTGTCAGCCAATAAATCGGCATTCTGATCAGCTCCGGCAAGTTTTTTTGGGAGCCCTCTTGTGTATAACACCAAAAGCCTCTACTTTTGTGCCACGATAAAGGAAAACGACAACGGTCGGCCCTTCATCGAAAATGGTTCGGTAGTTCAGTTGGTTAGAATACCTGCCTGTCACGCAGGGGGTCGCGGGTTCGAGCCCCGTCCGGACCGCTCAAAGTTTAAGTAAGCCTCTAATTCACAGCGAGTTGGAGGCTTTTTTTCTGCTTAGGTAAAATATAGGTAAAACATTTCATATACTTAGACATAAATCTCATTTCTTTGTAGACTTATAATAATCACAACTGATCTTGACAATGAAGGGTAGGTAGGGTAAGTGCAATCATCCCAATTGCAATCGCTCTACCCTTGAGTAGACGATTACGATGGATTATATTTATCTAGATAATAATGCTACCACCCGAATAGCTCCAGAGGTACTGGATGCTATGATTCCTTATCTGTCAAGTTATTACGCCAATGCCTCCAGTGCACACGGTTTCGGCAAAGAAATAAATAGTGCCGTTAAACAGGCTCGGAATCAAGTTGCTGGCCTCATTGATTGTGAACCGAATGAGATCGTGTTTACAGCTGGTGCTACCGAAGCCATTAACTTAGCTATAAAAGGCGTGGCTGAAAGCTATCAAAGCAAAGGCCGTCACATTGTGACTGTCCAGACCGAACATTCAGCCGTTCTGGATGTATGCCGCCACTTAGAAACGCGGGGTTATGAAGTAACTTATCTGCCTGTCTCGCGTGATGGATTAATTAACCTTTCTCAACTTCGATCTGTACTTCGCTCCGACACGATCTTAGTGGCTGTCATGACAGTGAATAACGAAACGGGTGTACAGCAACCAATTCGTCAAATAGCTGACTTAGCGCACGAAGTTGACGCTATATTTGTCTCTGATGCTACGCAGATTGTTGGTAAGCTCCCGCTGTCAGTTGAGGATTACGCGATTGATTTGATGCCATTTTCAGCCCATAAGTTTTATGGCCCTAAAGGCATTGGTGGCTTATTTGTCCGTCAACGGTTGCCCAGGCGCGTGAGATTGGAAGCAATGACGCACGGTGGAGGTCACGAACGCGGCTTACGCAGCGGTACACTTAACGTACCCGGTATTGTCGGCATGGGAAAGGCTTGTGAACTGGCGCAAGCAAGTATGGTCAACAATGCTACGCAAATCGGTTTATTACGAGACCAATTAGAGACTTCTTTGCTTGAGATAAATGGCGCGTTTGTGATAGGCAATCGAGCAGAGCGCTTATTTAACGTGACCAACATTAGCTTTCCTGGTACTGATGCTAACGTATTAATTGGTCAGTTAAAGAACATTGCTGTATCGAACGGTTCGGCCTGCTCGTCGGCGGTATTTGAGCCATCGCATGTACTCAAAGCGATGGGGCTGACTGATGAAGAAGCGTTGAGTGCTGTCCGTTTTTCGTTAAGCCATTACACTACTGGAGCCGAAATTGAGACAGTTGTACGACGATTCAAAACATTATTAGCTGGTCAATCACATCTACAATGAATTTTGAAAATTTCTTAACCAGGCTTAATGAAGAAGTCGTTCAGGTCATCCTTGGTCCACAAGTTATTCAAGCGCTTACTGTTTTAGATTCGGAGCTTACGCGTTTAAGTACCCTTAGAACTAAGCTACTAAATATTTATTCCCCGGCTGAGCTTTTGTTAGATAAAAGGCTACGCAATGAGTTGCTTGATTTACTTCGTCCCTATGAAGCAACGGATTTGGCTGATAAACTTGGTGTAGCTGTCGGGAGTGATATATTCAACTCTCTCAAAGGCGTACAATTTAATACGGATTTTCAGCGACATGTTTTGTTTAGATTCTTTGAGATTCCTGAGGAAGAATTAGACGAAGAACCTTTCGTATCAAACACACAAGCAAGTTGTCAGTATCCTTTATTCAAGCACCAGCGAAAAGCTGTAAGAGAGCTTAAACCGCTGCTTAGTAGCGTACCTAAAAAAGTAATGCTTCATATGCCAACCGGCTCCGGCAAGACGCGGACGGCTATGAATTTTATTGCAGAGCACCTACGGGCAAATGAGCCTACATTAGTTATCTGGTTGGCCCACACTGAAGAACTCTGCGAACAGGCAGCTCAAGAGTTCGAAAACGCCTGGCAGTGTATTGGAAATAGAAACTTACCAGTTATAAGGTACTGGTCAACTAGTAAGGAAGATATCAAAGGCCAACAAGATGCGTTCATCGTAGCTGGCTTAAATAAGCTTTATAGCCTCGTGAAGCGTGATGTGATCTACGTCAGCGCTATTGCGGCCAAGACTTCTTTAGTAGTAATGGACGAAGCCCATATGGCTATAGCACCAACTTACCAGCGAATCCTTGAGGTTTTCTTGTCATTTAATGTGGCCATGTTAGGGCTATCCGCGACGCCAGGTAGGACGTGGAATAATCCTGAAGAAGATGCTAAACTAGCTGATTTTTTCAATCATAAGAAAGTAATCTTGGAGGTAGATGGCTATATAAATCCAGTTAAGTACTTAGAAGACGAAAAATATTTAGCCAAAGTCAGGAACAATCCATTGCTCTGCCAAAGTGGTTTCAAGCTCACCCACAAAGACGAGAAGTACCTTCAAGAACATTTGCAGTTACCACCAGCTACGCTTAAACGGCTTTCTGAAGATCAGATAAGGAATGCCCTTATTGTCAGTAAGATTGAAGAGCTAACTACTCGGCATCAACGAATAATAGTGTTTGCCCTTACGGTAGAGCATGCGCATACATTTGCTGCAATTTTACAAGCAAGGGGTGTCAGCGCATTTACAATCACAAGTAAGACGAGTAGTTTGCAGCGAAAACGACTTATTGAACATTTCAAAAGTGATGTTGAAGAATCTTTAGTACTTTGCAATTACGGAATTTTGACAACGGGCTTTGATGCGCCACAAACAAGCTGTGCTGTCATTTCGCGACCCACTGACTCATTAGTTTTATACAGCCAAATGGTTGGTCGGGCAATCCGAGGTACAAGGGCTGGTGGTAATGATGAAGCCGAAATCGTAACGGTAGTTGACACAAATTTGCCAGGCTTTAACCACGTGGCAATGGCCTTTTTAAATTGGATATCCGATAAGGAGAAAGAATAAGCGTCGAAGTTTTGGTGGACTGTGGTGATTAGGCAGATATTGTAATCGGCATTATTAGCGAACTCCGTAAGTTGCTGAATAAAATACAGTTCCTTTTCTGGCTCGTGTTGGGCGGCAAACTCTAAAAACTTACCGAACTCGTCGATAACCAGCACCAGCAATGGGTTAACTCCTTTTATACCACGATAGTGATTGAAGATTTCGGATAAGATATACTGGGGTTGGTTTTGCTCAGCATTAAATTTCTCAGCAAATACTTGTGTAATAGAGCGGTACTCACCGATAAAGTTTATAACACCAACAGCAGGATCACTTACCAGGTTAACATCAAAATAACGCTTGCCATTAGGACGAAGGCTACGTTCCAACGCCCATAGAAACGAAGATTTTCCTGTGCCGTAGGAGCCGATTATATTGAAGGAACGAATCCCTCGCTTATAGTCATTAGCAATCTGATGAACAACTCGCTGAGCGTTTGGGGTCGGATGGTAGATCAATTCACGCTCAGCATCACGGATGATGTTTACTGATGGTGTGTATGTAATAGAAGCTTGTGCAATACCGGTTGGTACATATTCGCTTCCGTATTCAAGATTATCTTCCATAGTACTGCGCTAATACGGTGAATGGGTCGGGTTTAGTCTTGAATGATAGTTCACGTATACCGGCCTGGTCACTAAAGACAATATCGGCGTTATCAGCTATAATACTTTCAAGTTTAGCATACAGTCCGGTGGCATTAAGGGCAAACACACTGCCGACCTGGTCAGGCTCCGTTAGCAGCGTGTTAAAGTTAACTGAGTACTCGAACTGGCCGCTCGAAAGAATACCGTAGAGGACAATATCGTGAGGTAAGTCACGCCTATCGGTGTTCTCAATAACGTAGTATTCTTCTTTGTTACGGGTCCCCCACCTAACTAAGTCAAGTTCGGTCAAAAGCCCCGAAAAGCTTTCTTCCCGGTCTTTCGCCTGTGATTCAGATCGGATATACATTTTGACGAATACGCCGAAGTCGCTAAGAACAGTGCTGTCATTTACGGATACTCGACTGATTTCCGCTTTCCGCTTTACAGATGTGAGGAAGTTGTTCTTGGTAAATTCAATCCGATCGCGACGTAACTCGTTAAATAACAGATCATAAGTTGAAGCGCGTGCGACGGTGACTAAATGATAGTGTAATAGCCAAAGAGTGCCTTCATCCTCAAGATATGGGTCCCAGCCGTCGTCCGATAACAACCTATCAGCCAGAGGAGTAAGTTCTTCGGTAAGGGTTAGAAGACCAAACGATTTCATCCAGTACCGGATGGAACTTACCATATTTTTACCAACTCCCAAATCAACCACAGCGTCTTCACTATTGAAAGATCGCCCTGATTTGACAAAATCATAACCTTTCTTCAACCAAAGATTACGGCACTGGAAAGATTCGTGTCCTGAGAAGCTCAGCTTCTTGTTACGAAAAAACACTATTTGCTTATTATCAAGAACTTCCATAATCGAGCGTAATCGCTAAGAATTACCTGTACGTAAAGTAATGAAATATCTCCCACTTGCCGTTGTATATATTTGCCTCGCTGACCTTTTAGATGAAGAAATGTATAGATAGATCAAGTTCCCTTTAAAGCCATTAAAGCTTACCTATGAGCCTCCTCTATCTTTAGTTGTCATGGTATAACAAATGATAATAATATGTTATGTATTAAGAATGATTAACTACAACAGATAGAAATTCTATCTGTTGTAGTTAATCATTCTTAATACACATTGTACAATAATAAACCATGCTCAATATGATTTAAGCAGCCCCGTTCGGACCGCCAGCTAAGTCCTGACTCTTTCGAATCAGGACTTAGCTGGCGGTCCGAACGGGGCAAAGCGTTTTATATAGACCTCATGCCCATCTTCGGGCATTCAACCTCAAGCGACAACCTTCTCTGCTTCAAACTGGATCAGTCTTCCCAGAAGAGAGCAAACCGCTTTGGTCTGGGCAGTATCGGGCTAAAGTCAACGTAAAAACAGTAACTATTTATTTAAAATCATATATTCTCTTGTATTAACGTCTAAAAAACGCGTGATTACCGGTCACTTACGACTACTTATTTCACGCGTTGAGAAAGAGGGGCGGTAGGTACCATTGCTTTGCATTGTACGGTACCAGGTTTTTTTCACTACACCGTTCGTCGAATTTTTCCTATTCCTTTTACTGGCCTCGTCGCATCCGTATCAAATAGCCAGCCGGTCATACGCATTGACGGGCTGCTGTTGCCCACTTTATTATCCCACTTTTCGTATCAAAAAAATTTCCTGAAGACGCTATCTGTCCCGCAACGAGTTTGAACAAGCCCCTTCTGGCCACATAGACATATTCATATACCTATCTATTAATTCTAAAGAAACGATCATCATTAAACCGAAAATGCCTTGATACTACATATCAAATTCATGGTTAGTCTGTGTTGCAAAAAAATAGTTCAGGCTGTTTTTGATGAACACAACATAGCTTACAAATCGATTGAACTGGGGGAGGTAGATCTTAAAAATCCCATTACAACAGAACAACGGGAGCAGTTAAAAATAGCCTTGCTAAAATCTGGCCACGAACTGATGGCAGACAAGAGAGCCATATTAATAGAGCGAATCAAAACAGCTCTTATCTTCCTGGTTCGGGATGCAGAGCAACACCCCAAGATGAAACATTCGGACTATCTGGTTCAGCAGCTCGACTATGATTATACGTATCTGGCGAACCTATTTTCGGAAGTTACTGGTGTTACTGTAGAACATTTCATCATTGCTCACAGAATCGAACGTGTTAAGGAACTTCTGTTGTATGATGAACTTAATCTTACTCAAATTGCCGAAAGTCTTAATTACTCCAGCGTAGGACACCTTTCAAGCCAGTTCAAGAAAGTTACAGGCTTAACGCCAACCTATTATAAGAAACTTAAACACAAAAAACGTATTATTTTGGAAGATGTGGGAATAGTATAAATCATATATATAATTATATAACAATAACCGTCCAAAAGGCAGACAGATTTGTATAACTATTTATCAGTTATACAAACTTAATATTATGGAAAATAAAAATTTACGCATCCTGCTGTTATTTTTCTTGTCATTTGCCGCGAACAGGGGGCTTAGCCAAGCTTTAGTTCCTAGTTTAGGAACTACGACAAACTTCGCTTTATTCACGGCAAATGGAGCGTTTACAAATTCTGGGGTATCCCAGATAAACGGCGACATTGGAACCAATGTGGGTGCTTTAACCGGTTTTCCACCCGGACTAGTAACCGGGAACACGCGACTACCGGGTTCTTCTGAAGCCCAGCAGGCAGCCCTTGATGTAGTTACTGCTTACAATTATTTAAGTACTACTACGTGTGGAACCACGATCAGCGCAGACTTAACCGGGCAAACGCTTAGCCCAGGGGTGTCCTGCCAGCCTACTGCATCGCCCACTACGTTAAACGGTACGTTAACGCTAAGCGGATCTGGTATATTTATCATTAAGTTAAACAGCGCCCTGACAACCGGTACATCGTCAAACATTGTACTAACGAATGGAGCCCTGGCCAGCAATGTGTTCTTTCAGATCAATGGGGCTTTAGTGGCCGGAACCAGTTCAAGTCTGCAAGGCACTTTTCTGACCAATGGCGCGATCACCCTAAACACCGGTGCTACCCTGATTGGAAGAGGCTTGTCGATAACAGGGGCTATCGTCCTGAATTCCAATACCGTTACGAATGTAGCAGCCCCGCTCCCCGTTACGCTGGTATCCTTTGCTGCTACTGCCGCGCCTGCTACCCGTACCGTTGACATTCGCTGGACAACGTCACTGGAAACCAACAATAAAGGGTTTGTAGTGGAGCGAAGCAAAGACCTGAAAGGGTTTACCAAAGTAGGTGAGATCGCTGAACTGGCAGCCACGAGCAAAGCGCTGAAAAACTACACCCTGGTTGATCTGACTCCCTTCGCGGGTACTAGTTACTACCGTCTAAAGCAAATCGACCTGAACGGGAAAACAACAATTTTCCCGGCTGTTTCGGTGGTTCTGCGCGATGACACCTACGGGGTTTTTCCGAATCCGGTTCGGCACGATGGCCAGTTTTCGCTCCGTCTGGATGAGCCCGAAACAGCCACTGTTCGCTTCTACGGCACCGATGCGCGCTTGTTACCTATTCAGAAAACGAGCATTCAGTCTGGCAACCTCGTGCTAAAAACGGTAGGCAAACTATCGGCTGGTGTCTATGTACTCACGGTTGAGGAAAGGGGGCAAATGCGCCAACACCGTTTAGTTATCGAGTAGTTCGACAATAACTCTATCAACCTTTTTCATCCAATAGTACCTGGCTTATGAAAACAAAATCTAATCATACATCGGCTCCATCATCAAAAAAATCGTACACGACACCCAAAGTCAAGGTGTTGGGCAACGTAAAAAAACTCACCCTGAAAATTGGGTCCAACACAGACGGATTTGGAGGCAGTTTCACGAGTTAATTGATGTAACGAAAGAAGCCTGGCTCCTCAGAATTACGGATGGTGAGTCAGGCTTCTTTCGCATCCTACCTATATTCGCATACAGATATGGTATTTGAACCGACCACCTGCATTCAGCTGACCCGAGATCAGTCCTCTTCCGCTCTGGGTACAGAAACGATCGTGCTGAATTATAAAAAAGGAAATTATTATGAATTGAATGAAGTAGGCGGGTTTATCTGGTCACTATTACAAACTAGACAAGTGCTGTCTGTTCAAAAAATTAAAGACCAGGTACTGGACGAGTTTGACGTAGACGAATTTATCTGTCAGCAGGAACTATTGTTTTTCATAGGTAATCTATTCGATGAAAACCTTATCGAAACTACGGCTTAGATACGCAAAAATCAGCTCGCTGCGCTGGACCGAGAAAATACTGTTGATTTATGTACTTGCTGTACTGATTCTCGTTAAGGTACTGATCCTGCTGTTTCCAGTAAGCTGGTTTATCACGCCCCGATCTGCCCCAGCTTCCCATACCTCGAAACGAGGAATACCAACGGCCACTATGAACAAACGGGTGTGGGCGGTAAACGTCCTCAGCACGCACATTCCGCTTGGGTTCACCTGTCTGATTCAGGCGCTTGCTGCGAAATGGCTATTGAAAAATCAACCGCATGTTCGAGTTCACATTGGCGTACGCAGCAATACCGCCGACGGTTTTTCTGCCCACGCCTGGGTTACCTACCAGTCGGTAACCATACTCGGTGAGCAACCCAACCTGCTGTTCGAGCCAATTTTAGCCTGGACTTGATGCCCTATTTTTACAGAGCCTATGGGCTATCCATCTCGTCCGACTTCCGGCTCCCCCCCCTTCCGGAAAGAGCAGCCACGGCTTTAGTAGATCTAACGATCAGGTCCGGTCAACTGCCGGCAAAGCCACCCATGGTACCCTCGAAAGCCTGGCGGGCGGGCCTGCAGGCCCAGTTCGCTCAAACAGACCAACATCACCTTTGGCTGGACTGGCCTCCACTCATTACGTTTGTAGCCCGCCACGGCAACGAGCTGATTGTAGATACGGCTCAGACCGATGATCAGGTTCTCTCTCTGTTTACGCTCAGCGAAGCACTAGGTCTTATCCTGTTCCAGAAGGGCTACTTCCTGCTACACGGCAGCGCTGTTCGCCTTAGCGACGGAGGGGTTGTTTTTCTGGGAGAACCGGGGGCGGGCAAATCCACTACCGTTGCTGCTTTTGCCGCCAAAGGGGCTGGCGTCATCAGTGATGACATGGTTTGTATTCGACCAGGCCCGGCGGGCGATCATACGTTGATTCCTGCTTTTTCGCAGGTAAAAATCTGGCAAAACAGCGTAGACGGATTAGCCTTACCCCTGGATTCCATGACACCCGTACGGGAGGGGATAAACAAATTCTCGTGGCATGAATCGTTTCCATTCGACGAAGAACCCGTACCGTTAAAACAACTAGTGGTGCTGCTGCCTCCCAACACACCAGGCAGTATAACGACCCCCGTACTCAGTAGCCAGGTTCCCGTCGAATTGCTCCATCATTTTCCGTTACCCGATGCCCTCCTGAATGGCCTTGAACTAAAAAAATGCTTCGAGCAAAGTGTGGCTATTGCACGAACTACCCCCCTTTTCCGCATGAGCCGTCCTGCCACCTTTACCGATTTGTATTCATTTGTAGATCGCCTGAACGCTACACCTTGACATGAAATCGCGCCACTCGACCGAGATCACTCTTCTGCTCATGGCTTGCTCCTGGAAGCCATCGGCCACGCGAAACGAATCCATAGTATTGCTGCTGGAGCAATACACGCCAGACTGGGACCGGCTTCTTACCCTGGCTAACTACCACCGGCTCACCCCTTTTTTGTATCACGCCCTCAACGAAATTCCATCGGTGCCCGATGCTTTTAGGGCAAGCCTACGTCAGGAATGTCTGCATCGTACTACCGACAACCTGATAAAACTTCAGGAGTATCATCGACTAACGGCCCTGCTCGACAAACAGGCAATCGAGCATATCCCATTCAAAGGAATCTACCTGGCAGAACACAGCTATCCCGAACGTGGCCTGCGCCCTATTGGCGATATGGACATTCTGGTCGACAAAAAAGACGTTCAGCGGGTGATCGACATCCTGTCGCCAGACGGCTACCGGATCGGCGATAAACACAAACCTTATTTAGAACATCCGGCCGGTGTGATCTGGGACGAGCTGAGCGAGATCAGTTTATTCAAACCTTACTTCGACACCAGCCGCTTCGATATTGATCTACACTGGCGGGTCAACTCGCTGTTAAGAGAAATCGGCGAGTTTGAGGTAAGCGATTTCCGCTCGACTCCTGACCTCATCATCGAGAATCAGGTCATTCTGTTAGTTCTTCACCACGGAGTCAATAATTCCTGGGAACGTATTGGTTACATAAATGACCTGTATTTTTTGCTTCATCGACAGGATCTCAACTGGGAGTGGCTGCTGAAAACATTAGAGCAACGTCAACTGGAGCGTATTTTTTTCACGGGCCTGCACTGGTGCCAAACTATCTGGGAATTTCCGGTAACGGCCGAGGTTCAACAGCAGATGGATGTGTACAACCTGGCCAGGCTGACCGAAACCCGTGAAAAAAGGTGGGAAAACGAACGGCCGGCCCTGTTCAGAACACTGCTCGTCGATTTTGCCTCTACAAAGGTGGCGTTGATTGATAAATTAAAAGTTTATGGGCACTACAGCCGTAATTTTATGTTTCGATCTACAGTCATCACCATCAACAGCCGTCCGTTTTTCATTCCTAAACGATGGGGCTTTCTTACGGCTATGGTGCGGGTCTTTCTTTCTTTGGTACGCTCCCGGTAGGCAAACAGCCAATCACTGATACTACCAACGGGTTCAGCTCCTTTTTGGTAGTGCAGACAGCCAGAGAGAGAGGTAAATAATTCGACTCAATAACCAGTTGTAACGCGTTTTTTTCTGGATCGGTATTCGACCATTACATACGATGGTAAGGATCTCATTAAATACCGATCGGTCTATAATGTCCCAGATTTCGTGACTGGGTGATGCGATTTGCTCCCGAGTAGCCTGATAAAGTTGCTGCGCAGTCAGATTACCATATTCAACGAAGTTAGCCTTCGTAAGCCGGTTGCTGACGGCCAGGGGTAGTACGGTTTGCAGACCCTGACGAATCAGTCCACGGCCACGCCCCTGATCGAAGTTCACCCAGGCCGGAGTTGCCAACCCCACTTCAACAACCCGTTTGTCAAAGAAAGGAAACGTATACTGGTGGCCGTAATAGGCGCCCATATGCTCTAATTGCTCATTGCATAGCACATTCGTCGTATTGATGATCTGAATAAGGGGAACGGGGTTCTCCGCTGACAGGCAGGCGCTCAGGCCCTCGGTCGCAGACGTTGGCAAGGGGGCAGATAACCGCTGAAACGCCGGCGTAAACGCACTGTCTATCAAGGCTCTATGCACTATTTTGTCGCGGATACGCTGTATGCAATAGGTCATCATCGAAGCCGTGGATAGCTCGAATCGTTGCTGCTGCGCAACCAGCGTACGTAGAAACGTCAGGAACGGTCTGTGTTTGAATCGGCTGACAACTTCGGCACCAACCGTGTACAGCACATACGTTTCAAACTTTTCCCGTTCGCTCAAACTGAGCCACTTAGGGCTAACATGCGTCAGATTCTGGCCAGGCTGGCTGATCCTTTGCCGACAGGCCTGTTGCACCCCCTCCCAGTCCTCCTGATCGATCAACTGATCCAGGTAGTCAAATCCCGTGGTGATGACACTGTCGCCGTCGTGGCCCGTGAGGATGCTGTCACAACCGACCGAGCGGGCTTTTACCGAAACACTAAGATGAAAACTGGATGGCAGAATAAACTGCTCTGGCCGATCAAAAAGGCGATTGATTTCCAGGATAGAGGTAAGCACATCGGGGACGGGCTGTACGGTATGATGCACCGGTTTCCATTTTTCGACAACGGCCTGCACATACGTCGATTCGTCCGTTGAGGCCAGCCCCGTATCAATGGTAAACGTATGTAAAGAAGGACGATCCTGCGCCAGGAGCCGATGCTGGGCCACGCAGCTAACCGATGATGAATCCAGACCGCCACTTAAATGGGAGCCTACATGGCTCTTATTTCCCATTCGGATGTCGATAGCCTGCGTAAAATCTTCGCGGAACAAGGTGGCATAATCAGCGGCCTCTGTCAATCCACTCACCCGGCTCAGATCTGGTTTCCAGTAAGCCCCAACCTGGCTGTGGCTACTGGTCAGCTGAAGATAATGGCCGGGCAGAACGCTGTAAATGGTTTCGTAGAAGGTGTCTGCGCTATAAGGTACATAGGCCGTTGCCCAGGTCAGGTACTCTCTGTATTTGTGGCGATTCGGTTTGACGATTACCTCCCCAATGGCAAGCAGTGCTTTGATCTCCGTAGCAAATGCGCAAAACGAACCGGGTCGATGCACGTAATACAACGGTTTAACACCCAGCAGATCTCTGGCACAGACAAGCGTCTGCCGACGATCGTCCCATAAGGCTATCGCAAAATCGGCGTTCAGTTGATTGAATGACGAGAATCCACGCTGCAGGTAGTTGTCAACCAGGGAATTGCTGGCTCCGGGCTGCGAACCATCAGCGGCATCGGCGACGGCATAAATACCCGCATTTATGTCAACATCCAGGGTGCTGTTAAAGGCAAATAAGGTACCCTGTTTGTGGGAATAACGGTTTACCGTGCCTCTATGCACCAAGAGGGTTTCAATAGCAGCCATGTCGGACAACTCGACAGGCCGCCCATCGAACCGAATTATTCCAGCGATTCCGCCCATATTACTTTACCAGGTTAGTGAACGAAAACTGACTGGTAAAATCAGCCTTTGCCATGACCTATTTATTGACTCAATGCTCCTTATTAATAAATACTGGCACGCAGGAAGAACTAGTAAACAGGTCGACAAAGTGCTACCTTTAGGATTCATAAAAAAGGAGAAATTTTCCTGAAAATGGGTTGACCTACAACCATAAGTCATCAAAAACGTGGGAATAAAAACCGGTTTACAGGTAACGCTTTGGCTGGCTTTGTTACCCGCACTCATGAGTTGCCAGGAACGGGCAACGAGTCCTTTGCCTGACGACTCCGCTTATTTTCCGCTGGAGGTGGGAAATTACTGGACCTATCAGGTATCGACCGAAACGTACCTCACCGCCAATGTACCTACCAAACAAAGCTACCAGCTCCAGCAAAAAGTCAGTAGCTCTTACCAGATGAACGGTCAGCTGGTTTTTATAATCGACGAATTGACCCGACCCACGAATCAGTCGCCGTGGACACTGAAAAGCATCCGTTCCCTGTATAAAAACAGGGTCGAAGTGATTGATCAGGATAACAACTCACCGATTGTCAAACTGGCGTTTCCCATCGCGCCGTCAACCTCCTGGAATAAAAACCTGTACAATACCAACCCGCTCTCGCTCCTTCGGTACGAGGCTATAGTACGCCCGTTTATTAGTGGCAAAAACCGGTTCGATAACACCGTTACCGTTCTGGGAACCAACGATTCAACCCTGGTCAGTCAGGAAAAATACCTTCGGGTCTATGCCCGGTCGATTGGCTGCGTGTACCAGGAAGATCGGTCGTTGGCCTTTTGTCAGGAGTCGCCCGCTTGCCTGGGCACCGGCGCAATCCAGTCGGGCACGACGGCAAAGTGGGTACTGATTGCCTCCGATCGATTCCCTTAATGCAGCCATACCACCTTACCCGTTCGTACGTCAGACCGGCCGTCCTGCCAGCCCAGCCGCAATCGGTACGAGTACACACCCGGCACCTGCGTTTGCCATAACAGCGTATTTTTTCCCGTTAGCACCGGAAACGGCTCATCGAAAACCTGTATCCCATGAATCGAATAGATGGCCAGCCGGGCTTCGGTGGGTAGAGCAAGAAGGGGCAGGTTTAATTCGAACCGCACATACGTACTCGTCGGATTTGGATAGCTGGTAAACGTAATGGGCTCATCGGCGCTTACCACCCCCATGATCAGCGCATAGGGCGGTTGAGTCCGGTTACCGGCTGCGTCTTTCCCGAAAACGGTAAGTTGGTACGTACTGCCTGCTGCCAGCTCCAGTGTTGTTTTGATCTGAAGTTGATTCGGCGACAATTCGGACAGCAGCAGCCGTTGACGGGGAATTTGCGCCGGGCTACAGGTGTCGCAGGTCGAAATATAGACATCAACGGCATCGGTATCGCCGACGGAAAGGGGACGCTCATCGGTCAGGTAAATCGTTAGTTCAGGCCTCGTATCGACTATAGCACCGTTTTCCCGTACGCTCCCGTTGACCAATACCGTAAGAGCCGGACTGACCACGTCTGGCAGAACTATTGATGGATAGCGACTCCCGACGCTGGCTTGCGGCCAGTCTATTGCCAGGCTTGCCGCGTTATTATCCCGGCTCAGTTCGTCTACCTGGCTGTCCGGATCAAGCAACACATCGATTTTTTGCAGTGATCTGTCGTTCGGCAGGGTGTACACCAGCGTATCCAGATACCTGAATGCGGGCATT
Source organism: Spirosoma sordidisoli (assembly GCF_004138325.1). Classification (GTDB taxonomy): domain Bacteria; phylum Bacteroidota; class Bacteroidia; order Cytophagales; family Spirosomataceae; genus Spirosoma; species Spirosoma sordidisoli. The sequence continues at coordinate 924,935 of NZ_SBLB01000001.1, forward strand.
CGGACAACATGGCTGCCTACCGTTTTGCCGGTCGTTCGAATCGAAAGAGCAACGGACTGGTTCGGCTGAAACCGGCCCAGATTGGCCAGGGGAACAATTACCTGAATCGAATCGCTGTTTTGTAGCGTACTTCCCACCACCGATGCCTGTATGTATACCCCTTTTTGCGCGACAGAAAAATCGGGGCGGGCCAGCGGATAAAGCTGCAGAGCCGGGTCGCCCTGAAGAATCATCTGCAGCAAAACCGACACATCATACAGATTAGCACCTTCTTTTTCGAGTTCGGCGTTTACCTGCTGCTGCACCTTCCCGAACGATTGGCCGAGAGTTGCCGGATTCGTAAATAACGCCCGGTACAAGCTCTTCAGGTACCGGGTTGTTGGTGCTTCGTAACTGTAGTAGGAATGAGCCAGAACGAGGGCAGCTCCCTTGTCCGGAGCCAGCACCCAATCGGTCGACAAGGTGTTGAACCGGGAGAAGATCTCGCCAACTCCGCACCCGTTAAAAATCATGAACGGATAGATCGTATTGCGAAATCCGTTTTGGGGGGCCGAGGCAAAGCCAAAGTTCATGTCGGTGATGGCGGGTCCGGCATGGCCGAAAAAGGTAATAAGGCTTACGCCATCATTGACCACCGGCGCTATATTGACAGGCTCGACTGTACTGTATGGATTGCTTTTGCTGAACGATTTGACTTCTCCGCCCAGCTGGCCATTGACAAACACAGTCTCCAGATCCCGCATCGCCAGTTCCAGGCTCTTCGCTTCAGGTTCCGACTTACCACCGCTGATATGAACAAGTTGCTTGCGCCACAAGCCGTTTGGCGTACCCGCTTCGACATGTTTAACCTTCGTTAGGTAGTCGAGTACCTGCTCGTTGGTCGTTACCGCAAGGCGACCCGTCGGAATAGCCGGCGTGTTCGCGGAGGTACCGCCCAGACCGGCCGTCAGCAACACGTCTGACCCCGGATACCCAATGGTAGGTACCAGATCGTCGGCGGCCGTTTTAATAAAATAAGGATAGCTATTGGCTTTCCCGATCAGCAGCATGTTCTTCACTACTGTTGTCTGTAGCATAAACCGGGCAAAACGCCGGATCGCCAACGGACTGCGTTCGCCGTAATTGAAGGCATCGAACAGGGAGTCGACATCAACCACCAGCGGTTTGTGCCCGCCCCCCGACACCGACGCCCGGTAATCGGCATAAGCCATCGCTGATTTTTTGAGTGACCCGTGGGTAATGATCAGATAATCGGTCGAGGCCGGGTAGGCGAATCGAAGCTGAACGGGTTTTACGCTCAGCGGGTTCAGCACCTGGTTGGTTACCAGAATATCCCGGTTCTGCCCCATGCCGTCGACCACAACCTCTGCGTTACTGGCTATACTGTTTACCGGCAGATAGCGGCAATTGAGCTTATCCGTAACGTCATAGGCGAACGTTGACGAGGGAATATGCTGTATCGCCAGAAGCACGGTCTGCCGCTTACCGGCAGGCAGATGAAATACCTTGCTGCCCTCCCCGTTCATGTCGAACTGCTGAGGATAAGACACGTTCACATAGGTAATGGAGAACTGATTGGCGCCGACGTTCCGTTCCGGTTTGAAGCGAAGCCTTATTTTTTCATCCCGCAACAGGCCGGGGGGCAGCGTTGCCTGAAAAGGCTGGCTGGTAAACCCCAGAAAGCGCAGCGAAGCCAGTGATGTTGGCACACTGTCATTGACCTGAATCTGAATCTGATGGAGCTGGTTGTCGCGACCATTGATAAGGCCCTCTAAACGGATTGGCCAATCAACATTCACACGTCCGGGCAGACTGAAGTCAACCGCTCCAATGGAATCTGTCGATATCAGTTTACCCGACCACCCTTCGCCGGGCTCGAAATAGCTCTGTTGAAGGAACGGTTCAATGCCTTTTAAGTTGTTAAATGTATAGTCACTGGTGAAAGCCTGAACAGATTCCTGCACATGAAACGTCTCGGGTATCAGACCCTCACCAGAACCACTGACAACAGCCATACGCTTACCGACGGATGTCGGACTCGCCGTCAGGAAGTAAGCTGACTGGTCGGAGAATAGCGTCTGGTATGGATGCAGTCTACTCTGGGGCCGATACAGGAGCGAGTCCTGACTGCCGTCGTTCCCTTCCCCATAAAACTCGATGCTCGACTGCTCGGTGAATGTCCCCCCTTGCTGACCGGACATTCGGATGGCTATTTCCTGCCCGCGAAAAAATAACTGCCACCCGGCCGGGTTCGTCTTTAAAAAAGAAGCATCGCCATTTTTTATGTCTGAATAACGTATCCGATGAATCCCTGCCTGATTCACAGTTACCTTCAAGTACGGCTGTCCGGCCCTGATCCACTCATTGCCAATCAGGACCTGCGCCTTTCCGCTAAGCCCGGCACTAAGTAGTCCTATTACCAGCAACCTTTTTCTTAGTAGCATGAGGCAGGTGATTTTTTATATACAATCACTATCAAATATATCCTTAATATATTTAAGAATACCGTTTTTACAACTTCAGAATACATCAGGCAGTAGTTAGATGCATATTCCGCGCCCGAATCAGGACAAGTACTCAGCCGAAGCGAAAAGACAGGCCGGTTTCCATCTTTTATTCGTTCGATGAGCGGCCCTACACCCTGTGGCACCTGGCCGACTTCCTGCGCGGGTGCCGACCGTTGAACGTCAGCCGTCTGACCGCAGAATAGTATCTTAAAAATCAGGACACTTTTTATCCGGAAATTTGGTTGATATAACAACCTACTTTACTTTTGCCGCATGACAGTGATTAAAGAACGAGAGCTACAGACCAGGTTTGCAGAGCGCATGGGTACCCAGGCCATTTTTGTGATCAGTCATGTAGGTCACCTGATGGCACGTCGGGCCAACCGCGAGCTGGCCCGGCTGGGGTTTACGATCCAGATCGAACAGTTTCCGGTCCTGTTTGTTGTCTACTTTGCCGGTGAGGAGCTACTGTCGCAGCAGGAGATCGCCAACTTTCTCCAAAAGGACAAATCGGGCATACAACGCTCGGTACGCACTTTAGAACGAGATGGTTACCTCCGGGTTGTACCGGATAGCGACGACCGGCGCAAGAACATGATCCGCCTGACGCCCGCTGGCAAGATGGTGATCGAACAGGCCCTGAAAACAACCGAAACCATCGACCACGAAGTGATGAGCCAGCTGACTGCCGACGAACGCGATTCGTTTCTCAAAACGGTGATGAAGATCGCTACCCTCCTGGAAAAATAATTTTTTTGCTTAATTAGTTGACATATCTACAGTAGACACGTCAACTTCTGGATTTATGAAACGATTAATTGCACTTTGCTTAGTTTTTGCGCTCGGCACCTCCCTAACCGGATGGGCACAGACGCAACCCCAGCCCCCCGCCCCGGGCGGTTTTCGGCTGAAAGACTGTATCGACTACGGACTGAAGAATTTTGGCAGCGTTCGGCTGGCGCAATATCAGGTAGAAACCGCCGATCAGCAGGCGCGGCAGGCCCTGGGTCAGTATCTGCCTCAGGTCAGCGCTACAGGAACATCTATCAACAACGTCAAACTGCAGCAGAGCGTCGTTCCGGCGGGGGTGTTCGGCCCCGAGCCGCGGGTGTTCATCATTGGGCAGAAGTACCAGACCAACCTGACGGCTCAGGCCAGCCAGACCCTGTTCGACAGGTCGCTGCTGCTGGGCATCAAAGCCAACAAGCCGAACCAGCAGCTGGCCGCCCTGAATACCCGCCAGACGCAGGAAGACGTGATTTATAACATTACCAGCAACTACTACCAGGTATTCGTAGCCCAGCAGCAGATCGCGCTGCTTCGCGACAACCTCGAACGGACCCAGCAGGTGCTCAACATCCTGAAGCTTCAGCGCGACAACGGGGTGATTCAGCCCGTCGATTATACCCGTACGGAGGTTAGCTACAACAGCACCCAGTCGCAGCTGACGCTGGCCGAGAACGATCTGAACCTGGCGCTGAACCGGCTCAAATACCAGATGGGTATGCCGCAGGAGCAGAATCTGGTGCTGTCGGACTCGACCCTGCTGACGCAGTTGCCCACCATCGATCAGGGGCAGTTCGACGCCAGCCGGCTGGTTTCGTTTCAGCAGGCCGAAACCAACCTGGCCCTCCAGAGCCTGCAATACCAGCGGATCAAAGCCGGGTACCTGCCCACGCTGAGCCTGACGGCCAACTACGGTACGGTGAACCTCGGCGCGCAGACCCTCGATCGTATTTTCAGCAACTTCGTCGGCTTCGGCAGCTTCGGGCTGCGGCTGAACATCCCCATTTTCGACGGATTCCAGCGTGACGCGCAGCTGAAGCAGCAACGGCTCACCCTGCTGACCCAGGAAGAGCAGCAGAAACTGAACGTGTCGGCCTACCGGCTTCAGTTCAACAACGCCCAGTCGCAGATTCAGCGGGCCCAGGTGAGCCTGCAAAACGACGATCGCAACGTAAAGCTGGCGCAGGAGGTTTATAACATTACCACCCTGCAATACAAACAGGGTACCAAACTGCTGACCGACCTCATCAACGCCGACAATTCGTACCGCGAGGCCCGTACCAACTACATCAACTCGCTGATCAATCTGTACCAGGCCCGGCTCGATCTCGAACAGTCGCAGGGCAGTCTCCTAAGCTTTTACAACCAACTCTGAGCAATACAACCGATTTATAGATCATGAAAAAGACAACGCTCATCGTCGTCGCAGCCATACTCGCCATAACCGGTCTGATTGGCTTCCGCCTGGCTTCCAACAAAAAGAAGATCGACGAGCAGAAAAAGCCCGCGGTCCTGACCAACGTGGCCATTCCGGTTACCGTAGCGCCGGTTGCCGAAGGTACCGTTAGCCAGCAGCTCGTTAAAACGGGCAACCTGATTCCGTACAAGGAGGCCGACATCATTGCCACCACGGCCGGTAAGGTCACCAGAGTGAATTTCAATCTGGGTTCATCGGTGCGCGAAGGGGCTACGCTGGTTCAGTTCGACAACCGGCTGAAGGAACTCTCGCTGGAGGCCACCCAGCTTTCCATTGACCGGCTGAAGAAAGACGTAACGCGGTACAACACCCTGCTGGCCGGTAACGCCACCACCGAAATTCAGGTGAACGAGACCAAATACAATTACGAAAACGCCGTTAACCAGGCCGAGCAGATCAAAAAACAGATCGCCGATGCCAACGTAAAATCGCCCATCGGGGGTCGTATTGTCCAGAAAGACATCGAACCCGGCGAGTACATCACGGTTGGTAAAGTGCTGGGACGCGTGCTGGACGTAGCCCGGCTGAAAGTGCAGGTACCCGTTAACGAAAGCGACGTGTATCAGCTGCGCGAAGGGCAGGCCGTGAAAGTCTCGGCCGATGTTTTTCCGGGCCGGACCTTCAACGGTCGTATTTCGTACATCGCTCCGCAGGGCACCGAAGAGCATAACTACCCGGTCGAGATTACCATCGACCAGGCCGGCAGCCTGAAAGCCGGTACGTTCGTTAATGTTGACTTCTCGCAGAAATCGGCCCAGAAAGCCCTGCAGATTCCGCGGTCGGCCCTGGTCGAAAGTATCAAGAACCCCTACGTCTACGTCATTGCCGGCAACAAAGCCGTTCGGCGCACCATCCAGGTAGGTCGCGACTTTGGCGACACGATCGAAGTACTCAGCGGCCTCAACGCCGGCGAGCAGGTAGTTACGACGGGCCAGCTGAACCTCAGCGACGGCAAGCCGGTCCAAATCACCCAATAACCAACAGCCCTCATGTCTGTATCTGAAATAGCGGTTAAACGGCCCCTGCTGGTAACGACCATCTTTACGGTCCTGATCCTGTTCGGCGCCCTCAGTTACCAGCAGCTTTCCTACAACCTGCTGCCCAAGTTCGAAGCCAACGTCATCAGCGTGGTAACGACCTACCGGGGAGCCTCGGCCGACGAAGTAGAAACCAACGTAACCAAGCGGATTGAAGAAGCCCTGTCGGCGCTGGAAGGCCTCGACCGGATGACCTCCACCTCGCAGGAAGGCGCGTCGAGCGTGGTTATCCAGCTCAAGAACGGGGTCAACACCACCCTGGCCCAGCAGGATGCCCAGCGCAAGATCGAGCAGATCATCAACCTCCTGCCCGACCAGGCCGACCGCCCCATCCTGAATAAATTCTCGACCGACGAGATTCCCGTACTGCGGATGGGCGTTACGGCCGACATGTCGCCGACGGCCCTTTACGACCTGATCGACAACGACATCAAACCCCAGCTCTCGAACGTGGCCGGGGTGGGTCAGGTCAACGTCATCGGCGGTAACGAACGCGAAATCCAGGTCAACGTCAACACCGAAAAGCTGCGCGGCTACGGCCTCTCGATCGGTCAGGTATCCCAGGCCATCAACGCAGCCAACGCCAGCTACCCGGCGGGTCAGCTCGAAACCCGGCAGTCGCAGTACTCGATCCGCTTCGACGCGTCGGTGCAGACCGTCAAACGCCTGCGCGACCTGATCATAGCCCAGCGTAACGACGGCAGCCAGGTGCTGCTGAAAGACGTAGCCGAAGTCGTTGACGCCACGACCAAACCGACGGCCATCAACCACATCAACGCCCGGCCTTCGATTGGTTTGCAGATCCAGAAGCAGTCAGACGCCAACGCCGTATCGGTGAGCCAGCAGGCGCAGGTCAAAATAGCGCAGCTGGAAAAGCAGTACAGCAAAGTAGGGCTCAAGTTCAATATCGCGTCGGACCAGTCGATCTACACCCTGGCGTCGGCCCACGCAGTTGTTGAGGATATGGGCCTGGCGGTGCTGATCGTATCGCTGGTGATGCTGCTGTTCCTGCACAGTTTCCGCTCGGCACTGTTCGTGCTGGTGGCGCTGCCGTCGTCCATGATCCCGACCTTTGCGCTGATGTATATCATGGGTTTCTCGCTGAACCTCATGACGCTGATGGCCCTCTCGCTGGTTGTCGGTATCCTGGTCGATGACTCGATCGTGGTGCTGGAGAATATCAACCGCCACCTCGAAATGGGGAAAGACAAACGGCAGGCGGCCCTCGACGGCCGGAGCGAGATCGGCTTCACGGCACTGGCCATTACCCTGGTCGACGTGGTGGTATTTGTACCGCTGGCCATGACCGGTGGCCTGATCGGCAACATCCTGCGTGAGTTTGCGCTGGTGGTCGTGTTCTCTACCCTGATGAGTTTACTGGTATCGTTCACCCTGACGCCCCTGCTGGCGTCGCGCTTTGGTAAAATCGAGGTGCTGAACCCCAAATCCCTGTGGGGTAGCCTCAACCTGGGCTTCGAGCGCTTCCTCGACCGGCTCACCAACGCCTACGGCCGTATTCTGGTATGGGTACTGGGTCATAAACGGTACGTCTTCCTGGGCGTCATCGCGCTGCTGGTCGGCTCGATTGCGCTGGTACCAGCCGGTTTCATTGGCGGTGCGTTCATGCCCCAGAGCGACCAGGCCGAAATGAGCGTACAGGTCGAACTGACGCCAACGGCCTCGATCTACCAGACCAACGCCGTTGCGCAGCGGGCCGAGCAGATCATCATGAAGCATCCCGAAGTGACCAACGTGTTCACCAACGTGGGCTACAGCAGCAACGGCCTGGCCACGGCCTCCAACAGCAACCTCGCCGACATCAACGTGAAGCTGGTCGACAAGAAACAGCGGACGCTCTCGACCGAAGCCTTCGGGCAGATGCTGAAGCAGGAAGTCGGGCAGATTCCGGGCGTTAAAGTGACGGTCAGCCCGGTCGGTATCGTAGGAGCCTCGCAGGCGCCGATCATGATTGCCGTCAAAGGCACCAACCTGGCCAACATCCGCAAGGCAGCCGAAATTGTTAAACAGGTCACCACCTCGGTACCCGGTACGCAGGACGTGAAATATTCGGTGAAAGATCCGAAACCTGAAGTGACGGTCAACCTGAACCGCGAGCGCATGGCCCAGTTGGGTATCAACGCATCGGACGTAGGTATCGCCCTGCAGAATGCCTTCCGGGGTAACGATCAGTCGAAGTTCAAGCAGAACGGCAACGAGTACGACATCCTGGTCAGCCTCGATCAGTTTGACCGGACCCAGGCGCAGGACGTAAGCCGGCTGACGTTTGTCAACAACCAAGGCAAAACCTTCGAGCTGTCGCAGTTTGCCACCGTTCAGGAGCAGGTTGGCGAAAGCGTGCTGGAGCGCATCGACCGGCTCTCGTCCATCACCATCAACGCCCAGGTAGTGGGCCGTCCGGTGGGTACGGTGGGTGCCGACATTCAGGCCAAAATGGCGCAGCAGACGCTACCCGAAGGGGTCAGTATCCAGTACCTGGGGCAGCTGCAGCAGCAGTCCGACGCCTTCGGCAGCCTGGGTCTGGCGCTGATGATCGCCATTCTGCTGGTGTACTTCATCATGGTAGCCCTGTACGAGAGCGTTGTGTACCCGTTTGTGGTTCTTTTCTCGATACCGGTGGCACTGGTCGGTGCCCTGCTGGCGCTGGCGCTGACCATGGAAAGCCTGACGGTATTCTCGATTGTGGGGATGATCATGCTGCTCGGTCTGGTGGCCAAGAACGCCATCCTGATCGTTGACTTTGCCAATCAGCTGAAAGCCGAAGGGCACGACGTCATCGACGCCCTGATCGAAGCGGGCAAAGAGCGGCTGCGCCCGATCCTGATGACAACCCTGGCCATGATCCTGGGTATGCTGCCCATTGCGCTGGCCAGCGGTGCCGGTGCCGAAACCAAGAATGGTATGGCCTGGGTCATCATCGGGGGGCTAACCTCGTCGCTGATCCTGACGCTGCTCGTGGTACCGTCGATGTACCTGGTCGTTGACCGGATCCTTGCCCGGTTCACGAAGAAGAAAGTCATCCCGAAAAAACCCCAGGAGCTGGAAGTCGCCAAAGCCATGGAGTAATCGACCAGAAGGCCTGCCGAGCGGCAGGCCTTCTGTATTTACAGCCGGTGCTGTTCGTACAGGGCCAACCCGGCCTGGGTCAGCAGCCCCCGCACGAAGTGGTGCTTGATGGCCAGTTCAGCGCCGGCATGGGGTACGTCCCACTGACTCTGTTCGAGCCACAGCCAGGCCATGGTCGTCTCGTCGAGGTCGGTGCGGTACAGCCCCTGCCCGACCCCCGCCCGCAGGTTGGCCAGCAGAATGGTGTTGATGTATTCGGTTCGGAATGTCTGAAAGTAGGTCCAGATGGTCGGGTAATGCCGCTCGATATCGCGCAGCAGGTTCGGGTTGACGGTCTGTTTGTAGTGAATAAGCCGATCCCAGATCAGCAGCGCACTCGTCATCGGGTCGGTTGCCTGGGTATGAATGGCACTGGCTTCGTGCAGGCTCTCATTCAGCTGGCTTTCCAGTATCTGCCGGACGAGGTCTTCCTTGCTGCTGAAATACTGATACACCGTTTTTTTCGAGATGCCCAACTGCTGGGCTATGTCCTCCAGCCGGATGGATTTCACCCCGAACTGGTTGAACAGCTGCCGGGTCTCGGTAATGATTCGCTCTTTCATGTTCCATAAACCCCCGCAACGGCCGAGAGTTATGTACCACCGGCCCCTGCGAGGTTGTTTGGGGAAGAGTTGATGTGAATTCCACTAGCCCGAATCGCTACCGTTTCACCCCCCAGCCCCCTAAAGGGGGAGTTAACCCCGCCGTTTTTCTCCCCCTTTAGGGGGCTGGGGGGTGTTCAGGCAGCCCTTTGAGCCGACTAAAGTCAGCAGATATCTTCCCCAAACAAGCTCTGAAGGGGATCAATCGGCGTATTGCTGCAACGATTCCTGGAGGTAGGTTTTCAGCTGCGCCACCAGATGAGGGGGCGAAAGAACCTTCACCGCCGGGCCCAGCCGCGCCAGTTCATACACCAGTTCTTTGTTGATAATCATCCGCAACCGGATGCGGCACTCAAGCTCGGTATCGCACAACACATCGTCTTCTGCAAACGGGAAAAAGGGCTGCGCCCGGAAGTAGCGCCCCTGCTGCGGACTGAACGACAGCACCACTGCTTCCGGCTCCTGGTCTTCGTATACCGCCACCCCCAGCGAATGCCGAAAATAACTGTCGGCATCAAAATCGGGGATAACAACGTGCGGAGCGGTTTGATCTACGGCCAGACTGCCCGGCACGATCCGATCCAGGCCGAATACCCGCAGCAACCCATAGTCGACCTGGTAGCCAATCAGGTACCAGCGGTTCCGGTGTTCTTTGATCAGGTACGGAAAAACCCGGTGGGTACTGGGTGTGGGCGCGTCGAACTTTTGATGGCTGAACGTCACGACCGTTTCGTCGCGAATTGCCTGTAAGAGAAAAGCTACATACTCACTCCCCCGACTGTACGGCACCGACTCGAAATGCAGGTAGTGCCGGTAATCGGCCGATCCCGAAAACCGGAACCGTACCGCCTTCTCCAGCTTGTCGACCAGGCCTTCCAGGTCGCGAAACATAGCCAGTTCCTTAAACTGATTCAGCGTAGCCACCGCCGTTTCGAGCGCGGCCAGTTCCTCATGGCTGAACGGCAGCTGAATAGCCATATCGAACGGTGTCTGGTAGCAGTAGCCCCCCTCGCTGCGCCGATAAACGATGGGGGCGTCGTACTCGTCGCGCATGAATTGCAGGTCTTCTTTCAGGGTGCGCTCCGAGACCCCACACAGCCGCATCAGCTCCTCCTTGGATACCGGCCGTCCACCCCAGCGGTTGAGCCGACCATTGATTTTCTGAAGTCGGTCAAGGCGATTTTTAACAATAGGCATAAAAAAAACAGTTTCGTGCAGATAGATTGCCCGATGCTACGAGACCTTTGAACCGCTTACTAACATGACCTTGTAACTGGTAAAGCAAAGGCATAACATTACAGACATGTAAATCTAATCATCGATGCTGGTTCGGGATAACCGTTTACTCACTCGATGCGATTTCTATCCACCATCATGCAGTTTCGACTTACCCTTCGCCCCACCCAGCGCCAGACGCTGGTTCCGTTTAACTACGCGTATCGGCTAAGTGCGTTCATCTATACCGTGCTGGCCGAAGCCGATCAGCAGTACGCCCATTTTCTGCACGAGCAGGGGTACGTGTATTCGACTACCCGACGCTTCAAGCTGTTCACCTTCTCGGACCTGATCATGCCGAATGTTCGGGTCGATACGCGGGCGGGCGGCATGTGGGTCAACTCATCCCATATAGAGTGGATCGTTAGTTTTTACATCGACAAAGCCGCTCAGGATTTTATCATGGGTCTGTTTCAGGACCAGCGCTGTGTGATTGCCACGCCGAAGCACCGAACGGAGTTTATCATTGAACGGGTAGAAGCCGTACCGGTGGAGATAACAAGCGATACGGTTCGGTTACGAACGCTCTCGCCAGTAGTAATTGCGGAGAAAGACGAGCGGGGTATGGATCAGTATCTGCACCCGGCCGACGAGCAGTTTGGTCCCCTGCTGGTCTCGAACCTGCTGGCAAAGTTCGCCAGCGTACAAACAACCTTACTGGCCGGCGACATGACGGATTACGACCCCGAACCGGCTTCGCTCACTTACCGGCTGTTGCCCAATCCGGGGCGGCAAGCGGCCCAGCCCAAATCGAGATTAGTAACGATTAAAGAAGGCGCTCGGGAAGAAACCAAAGTACGCGGCTACTACGGCTTCTCATTCGAGTTGAACGGTCCCAAAGAGTTGCTTGAAATGGCCGTTCTGGGCGGTGTAGGGCGATATAACGCGGAAGGGTTTGGAGCAGTAGGGGTACAATAAATAAGCAGCCCCCTTCAAAACCGTGCTAATGCAACCCCCAACTTGATCTGAGTTTTAGTATTTGAAAACGCCTGCTTAATTAAAAAAAATACGAAAGTTTATGAATCAAGGTATTGTCTCAAAAGATTACTTAATATCTCCTACTGGCGACCCCTTCGCTGACGTGGGCGGGTATGTGATTGAAACGCTTTGGGAAGATCCTAAGCTGAAAGACAAGGATATTCTGGGATTGATTGAGTATGTAGCCAATATCTACATCAATCAATGGAATGCCAATCTTCATGCCTTCTTTCTTAACTCAAAAATTACACAACCTGCTTTCGATAGTAAGCGCAAACTGGCCGAAACGCTGGCTTATTACAGAAGCATAATCAACGAAACGGCTCCGTCTCAGGTTGGTTACTGTCGCATCTCTGGCCGAAAAACAAACTTGTTTGCCGCTGGGCGGGATAACCATATCCTTTCGGGTTCAAGTACGTTTATAAACTTCCATCACGGATTTGAGAGTGGGCTATACTTGTCTAAAGAGATCATCATTCGGTTCTTTTTTGTACCGCTGGGCGTCACGCAGTTGGGCGACAAAATCGGGCTTATCAGCAGTAATAACAGCGTTGTTGCAAAATACTACGTACAGCAGTTGTTGAACGGTACCGATGGACATTTAACGGCTATCGGACGTGGGCTAGCCAGCGGGGTTGCTCGTTCTGAGTACGGCATCGTAGCTAATGCCCTCTTTTCCTTTGCTGATTCCTGCGTTAAAAATATTAGGCCAGCCGTGTTTACACGGCTTGATGAGAATGTCGTAGAGATTCGCGATACCACGTTGAGCTTGTATCACTTCACCAACTTTGGCGCAAAACCAGAGGTGGTCATGTATCAGCTCCCAGCTACAATATTCGGCTTCTACGCGCTTTGTCAAACGGTAGTTTACGCTGAACAATGGCGTCCGTTTGTAGCCGCTCATTATCGCAATTCGAAATATAAGGATGCAAGGTATAATCAAGACTCAAACACGTGGGTATCTACCAAAGAAGAGCTGGCTTACGATTCGTTCAGCACGTGGCGCAATGTCATTTTAGAGCGCTTGCTAAACGGTGGAACCTTGATTCCTTATTTCAAAGAGTGGATTCGCAAACACAAGTTTCCCTTTCAGATCGTTGAGAACTACCTTTTTTATGTAATGAATATGGATAAACGAACCCTGCAAAAAATTAAAGATGTCGCGGGCTTTATCGTCAGCCGCGACGAGGATAGTATCAAAAAAGCCATCCTCCGACTCAACCGAGCGAAGTACGTTCAGGAAGTAAGACAGTATCTGCTGAAACTGATTGACGACAACTACAAGGCTAATCCTGTCACACCTTTAATTCGGCTGGACGACGTGGAATACTTGTTTCCCGAAACCGTTAGCTGGCGAGAAATCAGAGACTTACTGCTGATTGCGATTTACGAGAAACTTCATGATAACCACATGATTGTGCCAACAGAAATAGAAGAACAAGAATTAGAAACCTCTGAAAACGACTAATCATGAATTTGAAAACCCAAGGCTTTGTCCTACTGGACGTTGACGTTGTCGCGCTGAACAACGCTGGAAAAAGTAGCAGTAGCAATTTTGAAAATGCCGTAGCTACAAAAAAGATAACGAAGAATGGTCGTACGCATACGTACGTATCGGGGCAGGCCTGGCGGTATTGGTGGCGTGAAGCCTTGCAACGTAACGTAGGCTGGTCGTTGTCCCCAATTACTCGTGATAACAAAATCGCTTTCACCGAAGCCAATCCTTTTCTGTATCCTGACGACGACGTTTTTGGGTATATGAAAGCCGTCAAGGAAGAAGTAATTGATGAAAAGGGAAAAGCTAAGAAAGTTGATGCTACAGTGACGCGCGTTTCTCCGCTGAAAAACTCGGCGATTGTTTCAGTTGGCTCGGCACGGACGGTCGAAAACTGGTCGAGTATGGCCCGTCAGGATGGCGATTCTGTACCTTATAGCAAGGAAGAGTACAGCGCTATTATGAAGGGTATGTTTTCGCTTGACTTGGCTCAGCTTGGCACGTTTGCCAGTTATAATAAAACAGGTTTCAAGAATATTACGCAAAAGCTGCGGACCGAAGCACTTAATCAGGGGGCAGTGGAGATTGACGATCCATACGTCAAAGACGGTAAGGGTAATCCGCAAAAGCTGGTTCAGCTAGCCAAAGACGTTCGTTTGGAGCGGGCGAAGGGGACGATTCAGGCGCTGAAAACCATTTCGGGCGGAGCCATGCAAACGAACAACATGGGTGACGTAACACCAAAGTTCATTGTGCTGGCAACAACGAGCAGCGGTAATCATCCTTTCTCGCATATTGTTGCGAGCGAAGGTATGAATCATGACCGAGTTGTGCTGAATTTGGAGGGACTGAAGGAGGTGCTGAGAGATTACAACGAGCAGTTTATTGGTACAGTCTTTATTGGCAAGCGCAGTGGTTTTTTGAATGAGTATAACGATTCTCTGAAAGAACTGCTGTCGCTTGGCGAAGGCTACCCAACCGTTCAGATTGGAACAATCAATGAAACGATTGATGCGTATTGCAATCAACTCGAAAACCAGCTATCCTGATGCAAGTTCATGTTGTGGACATAAGCAGTTGGACGGCCAGTTTCCGATACCCTAATCTGATCAGTGGTGTTCAACCGACGCTTGAAGTGCCACCGGTCAGTACAGTACTGGGGTTGATTAATGCAGCCGCAGGACAGTATTTGAGCCATCAGGAGCTTAAATTGGGCTACTATTTTCAGTTCGAAGCCAAGGCGTCTGACCTGGAAACCATCTACCAAATTGACAGTAATAATGGTAGAGCCACGAACAACGCTAAGTCGAACATCATCCGGCGTGAGTTCCTATATAATGCAAAGCTCAAAATCTACCTGACCGATAAAATCCTGGCTGATTTTTTCCGGCAGCCTTACTATCCTTTAGTGCTTGGGCGGATGAATGATCTGGCGACTGTCGACCAAATAACAACCGTTGACTTGCCTGAAGTGGCGTACTCGTCTCGCATAGCCGGCCAGGTAATACCGTTCAGAGAGAACCATCTGGCCGGTCAGATTCAGGCACTACCTAAATACTTTACAGACACGTTTCCCCGTCAGAACGTAGGAACAGAGCCGTATTCCGTCATTAGCTACCTCACGCCAGTCAAGGGTAATTTATCGGCTATTCATGACGAAAAGGTAGGCAAAGAAGGAGTTGATATTTATCTGCACCAATTAGATTTCTCTGAATATGACTAAGCCGTATGATGAAATTCTAGCTAAGTCAGAACCAAGGCTCACCTTACAGGAACATGTTGACGATTGCTTGCTGATCTGGGAAAGATTGCAAACTATTTTTCCTCAGATCAGCAAGCTACAACTCTCGTATGATTTTTGGCGAGTACTGCATCTTGCTATTGTTTGCCATGATCTGGGGAAAGGGCACATTGATTTTCAGAAGGTATTACGTGGTGAATCGAACCAATGGCGTAAGCAGCGGCACGAATTGTTTTCACTACCGTTCATCGATGGGTTAGAAGAGGACAAGCCTATTCGGGAGCTAATTCGATTAGTTGTAGCAGGACATCACAAAGATTACGAGCAGCTTTGGCTGAAATATATCTGTGATTTCTATCAATCTGACGATGATGCGTTTGGACTGCCGGGGGCAGATGGTCGTCTTGATTACGAAGGCGAGTTCCGTCGAAACGTTCGTGAGAAATTACTGATTCAGTTAGCCGCTGACGAGTACGGTGTCAAGCTCGGTAAATTTTCTGTTCGGCATCCCGAGCAGGTAGTCCTCTCTTATCAGGGACAGATCAGCAAAATGAATACGTCCAATCCAGCGTATATTGAGTTGCTGCTTTTGTTTGGCGGGCTAAAGCATTGCGACCATCTGGGCTCTGCCCGAGTTAAAGAATTGTTATGTATTTCTGATGAACAGTTTCAGTTTCTGGATCAGAAGCGCATAAATCTTAGAGCGAAAGGGGCTGACTTTTATGATCATCAATTGTCCTGTGCGAGCGTCATAGGTAACCTGATTCTTACGTCGCCAACTGGTTCGGGCAAAACAGAAAGTGCCATTATCTGGCTACGTCAGCAAATGAAGCACTTCGGCCAAGGGCGGGTTTTCTACATCCTACCATTCACGGCTTCCATCAACGCGATGTACGAGCGGCTTGGCAGAGAAATGGGTCAGCCATACGTCGGAATGCTACACGGCAAACTCAGTGATTATCTGTATGACTACTTTGATGATTTCCAATATTCGCTTAGTCAGAAAAAAGAGAAGATTGATGAGCTAAAGGACAAGTTCAAAACGCTTGTTACGCCCGTCAAAGTGGTAACACCGTTTCAGCTATTAAAACACTTGTTTGGCTTAAAAGGCTTTGAGCAAGGTCTGTTTGAGATGGTAGGTAGCTACTTCATCTTCGACGAAATTCACGCGTATAGTCCTGACGTGTTTGCCCAGATCAAGGTGTTGCTTCAATACGCTGTGAAGCATCTCTATGTCAAGGTAATGGTCATGACGGCGACCATGCCAACGTTTCTGAAAAAAGAGTTGGAAGAAGCCATTGGTGAGTTTACGGAGATCAAAGCATCGGATAGTCTATACAGTCAATTCGTTCGCCACCGGCTTCAATTGCAGGAAGGGCTATTAACGGAGAATCTTAGCCTGATTCGGAAAGCGTTGAATGTCGGAAAAAAAGTGCTGGTCGTTTGTAATACCGTTAAAAATGCACAGTTAGTTTTCAATGAACTGAGAGAGGATTGCGACAACGCCGTTCTTTTACACAGTGCATTCAACGGGGTAGATCGAACTCAACATGAATTGGCGTTAAAGCGTGGTGAAGAGGACGGATCGATAAAACTTTTAGTTGGAACACAAGCTATTGAAGTCAGCTTAGATATTGACTACGATCTGATTTTCACCGAACCAGCTCCCATTGATGCACTCATTCAACGATTTGGGCGCGTAAATCGAAAGCGAGAAAAAGGGGAAAGCCCAGTGATTGTTTTTCGGGAATCTAATCCGACAGATCGATACATTTATCCTACCGAGATCGTAGCACTTACGATTAATGCCTTTGAAAAAATTATCGCCGAAAAAGCTGGTGTTATAGAGGAAGGAAAGCTACAGCAGTATATTGATTTCGTTTATCCAGACTGGCAACCTAAGCAGAAAGAGCAGTTCGATCTAATTTACGATCGATTATCTGTGTCGTCAGAGCAACTTGTTCCTATGTATCGATCTAAATTGGGAGAGGAGGACTTCTACAAACAATTTGATGGAATAAAGGTACTGCCGGTAATTTTACAAGAAGCTTATATTCAGCGGCTGAGCCAGTTTGATTTTATTGGCGCAGAGAGCCTTAAGGTGCAAGTTCGTAAAAATAAGTTTGCTCAGTTGATGCGAGAGAATGATCAGAATCTTCAGGCGCAGATGTACTCTATCGAAAAGAAAGATGGTTCGCTTCTTGAAATAAAGTATTTCATTTTGACCAAGAAATACGATCCTGAGTTTGGGCTTCTTTACGATCAGCAAGAGGAGTGGACCGATACATCTGGCTTTGATTTTGATTCATGACCATCACCGGCACGTATATCAAATACTACATGGTTTGCCACCGGAAAACCTGGTTGTTTCACCATAAGATCGAGATGGAGCACACGTCGGAGCTGGTCGCAGAAGGCTCGTTCATTGGAGAGAAATCATACCCCCAGCGCGCTGAACGCTATCGGGAACTTCTACTCGACGGCTCTAAAATCGACTTCTACGACCCCAATGACAAAGTGGTGCATGAAATAAAGAAGTCCGATAAGTTGGAGCATTCGCATGTGGCTCAGGTACAGTTTTACCTGTATCTGCTTCGTAAAAACGGCATCGAGGGCGCTACCGGATTGATCGAGTACCCCAAGCTTCGGCAGACGCAGGCCGTCCGGCTCGAAGTCGAGGATATTCCAGTAGTGGAAGAGTGGATTCGGGATATTGAACGAATCGTGGATAGTGAGCAGTGTCCGGGCCGGATCAGCAAATCGAAATGCCGGTCGTGCAGTTATTTTGATTTCTGCTATGTCGAAGAATCCAGTGAATAAAATCGAACAGCCGAAGCGGAGCAATAGCTACCGCCCAGCTGTTCGTTCTGTTCTCTACCCAGTATGAAATATCCTCGTCAACTGTCGGCCGGTGCAAACAACGCGGTCATTGCTGTATCGAAAACCGAAGTAGCTAAGCTATTTACGGGTGATACGCGCTCCGATATTGGTTCAGAAGCCGAAAAGATAAAGTTCGCCAACACAATTAATGATTTGGTGGTCAGGTTTATCCGACTCGATTACAGTGAAGAACTTCAGGCCGAAATGCTGGTCATGGAGCGTATTCGTCCGTTTGACTACCGGGCTTACGAAATTGAACGTCGGGAATTATGGTATGATGTGTTTGTCGATGAGCTGACGGCCTTACATCAGGCGGGGTTTGTTCATCGAGATTTAAAGCCGAGACGTCGGCCCGGGCTTTCTGATCTGGGCGGCCTGGCGTTTGATAATATTCTGCTCACCGAACACGGCCTACGGCTGATCGATGTAGGCATATCGGCCTTGAAATGGCAGGTGGGCGAGCGGATTTTTGCCAGATACCTGGACGTTGAACAAACCGAACTGGTACAGTTTCGGGATTATTTTTTGAACAGATAAGGCCGCGTATAACAGTATTTGTCCCTGCCTCTTCGCCACATCAACTTTATGAAACAAACCAAATACCTCTTCAACGCTGGCCGCATGAGTCGTAAGGATAACACGTTGAAGTTTACGCCAGTAGACGAAGCCGGTCATGAAGGCCAGCCGCGCTATCTGCCCATTGAGCAGGTGTCGGACCTGTATGTCTTCGGCAGTCTGGACGCCAACTCGGCCCTTTATAACTTTCTGGGTAAGGAAGGCATCGCCGTTCATTTCTTCGACTATTATGAGCATTACACCGGTTCATTTATGCCCCGTGAGTATTTGCTGGCGGGCAAAATGCAGGTCGAGCAAACCCGGTACTATCTGTCGCCCAAAAAGCGGATCGCCATTGCCCGAACGTTTGTCGAAGGGGCTGCCTGCAACATCCTGCGGGTGCTGAAGTATTACAACAATCGGCAAAAAGACCTGGAAACGGCCGTTGCCACGGTAGAGCAACTGCTGGCGAGCGTACCGACCGCCCCGGACGTACCGGCGCTGATGGGCCTCGAAGGCAACATCCGCCAGACGTATTATAGCTGTTTCGATGCCATTGTTGGAGAGACATTCTGTCTGGATGGCCGAAGCAAACGCCCGCCCCAAAACGAGTTGAACGCGCTGATTTCGTTCGGGAATATGCTCTGTTATACGGCCTGTCTGAGCATGATCTATCATACGCAGCTGAACCCGACAATCAGCTTTCTGCACGAGCCAGGGGCGCGTCGGTATTCGCTGGCGCTGGACATGGCCGAGATTTTCAAGCCGATCCTGGTCGACCGGCTCATCTTTCGGATGGTGAACAAGCGGCAGCTACAGGCGTCGGACTTTAGGGTCGAGGTGGGCGGCTGTGTGATGAAGGAAGCGGCCCGCAAACGATTTCTGGAGGAGTTCGACGCTGCGCTGAAGGAAACGATCAAACACCGGTCGCTGGGTCGGAGCGTGAGTTACCGACACCTGATCAAGCTGGAGTGCTACAAGCTTCAGAAGCATTTGCTGGGGATCGAGGAGTACAAACCATTCAAGGCCTGGTGGTAAATTAATTTTGAATGAGCGAATGCGTGATTGAGTGCATACTCATTGAGCAGCTTTTCACTCAATCGCTTATCCACTCAATCACTCAATAAAAACATGTACGTAATCCTGGTGTATGACATGGGGCAGAAGCGGGTCGGCAAAATGCTGAAGCTCTGTCGGCGGTACCTGAACTGGATACAGAATTCTGTTTTCGAGGGTGAGATGACGGAGGTACAGCTAAAGGAACTTCTTTACGAAGCCCGGCGAATTATGCGTGAGGACGAGGACAGCCTGATTCTGTTCAAGAACCGCGACCAGAAGTGGCTCGATAAGGAGATTGTGGGTGTAGAACGGCAGTCGACGGATAATTTTTTGTAGGGGGAAATGTCGTCGGTCTGGCCGAACCTGTTCATTGACATGTTGTAGAATCAGGAAGAAAAGCCTTGTTTGCAGGTAAGCGACTGACAATGAGCCGTCGTCGATCGCCGGGCCTTTTCGTAGTATTGGCGATCGACGATTTTTCATTCCAGAATAAGAGTATCAAAGTGTCTTGGGACAATCTCAAGGCACTTTTTTAGTACTAATTTCACGCCTTCTAATCGTACCTGAGTGGAATTGAAATGCGAACTACCGGGGTGACAATGGATTCGAAGAAGCGCTTCTAATCGTACCTGAGTGGAATTGAAATTAGATGGTCAGTTTAACCGGGCTGGGAAAGTCCTGCGCCTTCTAATCGTACCTGAGTGGAATTGAAATGTCGAGATAGATCAGCCGGTCGAGCGCATTGGTCAGCCTTCTAATCGTACCTGAGTGGAATTGAAATCGAAGTAGCCGCCCTCGAAGCGGCCAAACAGCGCGCTTCTAATCGTACCTGAGTGGAATTGAAATAGTAGTCTACGCTGCTCCAGCCGGTCGAGTAGCGTCCTTCTAATCGTACCTGAGTGGAATTGAAATGGAGAAAAACGACAACAGCCCCAGCCTGACCGCTCCTTCTAATCGTACCTGAGTGGAATTGAAATTCTTCGAGACTATAGGCAGGCATGGCCCGGTGAAAGCTTCTAATCGTACCTGAGTGGAATTGAAATAAATTCGGGATTACCTGCCCGTCGCCCCCGATTTTGCTTCTAATCGTACCTGAGTGGAATTGAAATAAATCGTATGAAATACCGGCTCTACCACGTCGTAGCCTTCTAATCGTACCTGAGTGGAATTGAAATGCGGGCAACACGGGCACCATTACGGTGGTACTGGCCTTCTAATCGTACCTGAGTGGAATTGAAATGGGCTTATCCGCACCGTAGCCGTTGGTGAACTCGACTTCTAATCGTACCTGAGTGGAATTGAAATAAGGCTGCAAGGATGCTAACGAAGTACAGCAAAAGCACTTCTAATCGTACCTGAGTGGAATTGAAATCCTGTCCTGGGCAACGGATACGGTAGAGCGAATAATCTTCTAATCGTACCTGAGTGGAATTGAAATGGCGCACAGCCTGGCCGACTCGCTAACCCGTAGACTTCTAATCGTACCTGAGTGGAATTGAAATAGAGTACCCCGTAACACCCCCACTCAACCTAAGAGACTTCTAATCGTACCTGAGTGGAATTGAAATCTCGAAACGCGCATTGGCGGTTACGTACTGCACATCCTTCTAATCGTACCTGAGTGGAATTGAAATTTGCCGGTAGACGCGTCAACCATACGCGCCATGTGGCTTCTAATCGTACCTGAGTGGAATTGAAATTTTGAAGAATACATTACGGCGCGGGTCCTGGCTAACTTCTAATCGTACCTGAGTGGAATTGAAATTAGGGCAGAATAACTTTTTGATTCGCAAATTCTACCTTCTAATCGTACCTGAGTGGAATTGAAATGGGGCCAGTACGTGCCAGGCTAACAGCATCCGGCCGGCTTCTAATCGTACCTGAGTGGAATTGAAATACTATGTACTACACATGCCAGATGGTAGCCAGCAGGTCTTCTAATCGTACCTGAGTGGAATTGAAATACCCCTGACCGCGCAGCACGTCGCGGATACGTTTTCCTTCTAATCGTACCTGAGTGGAATTGAAATACCTGGAAAAACGCGCCCGGATGAGCGCCGACGAAACTTCTAATCGTACCTGAGTGGAATTGAAATTGTTTGAAACGCGAAAAAGGGTAGCGTTTCAAACGCCTTCTAATCGTACCTGAGTGGAATTGAAATGCTCATCGACAAGTTTAGTAACGGCATTACCTCGCCTTCTAATCGTACCTGAGTGGAATTGAAATAGGCAATGCCCCGGCCTTATCGAAACTCCTCTCAGGTCTTCTAATCGTACCTGAGTGGAATTGAAATAACCACGACAGCCGGAACCGCGCAGGACACAGACGCTTCTAATCGTACCTGAGTGGAATTGAAATGGCTGAACTGCCGGGCGGCTGGGATAAATGGTCTACCTTCTAATCGTACCTGAGTGGAATTGAAATTTCGGCGGTATCCGCCAGGTGCCAGGCGGCTTCGGCCTTCTAATCGTACCTGAGTGGAATTGAAATGGCGAAACCGACGACGACACCGGCCACACCAAATCGCTTCTAATCGTACCTGAGTGGAATTGAAATTCGATCAGGAGCCACCGCCTGGATACCAGCGCAATCACTTCTAATCGTACCTGAGTGGAATTGAAATCTCGTTCAACTCGAACGCCCGCGTGATCGTCTCCAACCTTCTAATCGTACCTGAGTGGAATTGAAATATGCCGATAAAGACCAGCGCGATATACACCGCCCGGCTTCTAATCGTACCTGAGTGGAATTGAAATTTTTCGCTGGCGTACTTTTCGGCAATACCCCGCTCGGCTTCTAATCGTACCTGAGTGGAATTGAAATGCGTTTTTTCTTGCTGAGTCCGAGCGCGGGCGCGATCTTCTAATCGTACCTGAGTGGAATTGAAATTGATGATTCTAACCCGGCCGGTATTGAAGCAATCGCACTTCTAATCGTACCTGAGTGGAATTGAAATGCCCTTTAACACGTAAAACAAACTGCCCGTTAAAGCTTCTAATCGTACCTGAGTGGAATTGAAATCGAATACAAGAACGCGTTCTTCACCGAAGCCGCCTGCTTCTAATCGTACCTGAGTGGAATTGAAATGCGTATGACGACAAGCGCGACACCGTACGCATTAACTTCTAATCGTACCTGAGTGGAATTGAAATAAATCAAACTGCTACCCACCCCTGAACAGGCACAAGCTTCTAATCGTACCTGAGTGGAATTGAAATCGAATACAAGAACGCGTTCTTCACCGAAGCCGCCTGCTTCTAATCGTACCTGAGTGGAATTGAAATAACGAAAACCAAAACCAAAACCCGCCCCCACTTCTAATCGTACCTGAGTGGAATTGAAATTTACGCAGCACGGTACTGGGAATGACAACCGGATAACCTTCTAATCGTACCTGAGTGGAATTGAAATGCCAAACTGGCGCTGGTGGCCAAGCTGCTCAACTACTTCTAATCGTACCTGAGTGGAATTGAAATGAAAGGACTGAGCAAAACAAGTCAGGACGGACTGGCCTTCTAATCGTACCTGAGTGGAATTGAAATGGTAACGTGTTTACGCTGGGCAGTCAGACCTACACCGCTTCTAATCGTACCTGAGTGGAATTGAAATACAACGTGTCCACCTGCGGATCGTAGTAGAACTCACTTCTAATCGTACCTGAGTGGAATTGAAATCGGCTTCGGCATTGCCAGACGCGTGGCTGACCTGCTCTTCTAATCGTACCTGAGTGGAATTGAAATGCGCGACCGCAACCCTTACACTCCTGCAAAGATGAACTTCTAATCGTACCTGAGTGGAATTGAAATACTACAAGCTTGACACCAAGCTGCCCGCCGATGCCGAACTTCTAATCGTACCTGAGTGGAATTGAAATTGGGTAAAGAGAAGCTGCCCCAATTGACCCTCGCGTCTTCTAATCGTACCTGAGTGGAATTGAAATCGATCAACCCGCCGTTCTCGATCAGCTCGTGCTCCATGCTTCTAATCGTACCTGAGTGGAATTGAAATGGGTATCGCATCGGCCGCTTCGCTGGGCTACGATTACTTCTAATCGTACCTGAGTGGAATTGAAATGTGGTTTCGTCGCTGATGGTATGAAATACCGGTTCGCTTCTAATCGTACCTGAGTGGAATTGAAATTTACCCTGAACCGGCCCGGTGGCGGCACCAGCACCTCTTCTAATCGTACCTGAGTGGAATTGAAATTTGGATGACCGCCAGTTTTTAAAGCTGTTGAGGATACCTTCTAATCGTACCTGAGTGGAATTGAAATACGGTACGCGGTTGTTTGCGGGTAAGTCGGTCTACCTTCTAATCGTACCTGAGTGGAATTGAAATGCCAGATCGGATTCGAAGTACTTCGCCCCTTCGTAGCTTCTAATCGTACCTGAGTGGAATTGAAATAAAAAGAAGGAGCCACGCTGGTGATTGCCAAACTACTTCTAATCGTACCTGAGTGGAATTGAAATAGAAGATACCAGGCTGGGGTTTCTGGACGAAGCTCACTTCTAATCGTACCTGAGTGGAATTGAAATTGTTTTACGCCCTTGGGTCGTAATTTGTCGGAAATACTTCTAATCGTACCTGAGTGGAATTGAAATTCCGGCCGCAGTGAAGACCCTGCATGAACTGTACACTTCCCAATCGTACCTGAGTGGAATTGAAGTGAGCGGGGAGTTGGTTGAGTTATTCGGTTGGTCCGTTAGGATTTGGGGGGTTGGTTCTTTGGTTGATGAAGGTACTCCATAATGCCTGATGCTAACTATGAAATCATACCTCATTGCGCTGGCTACAGCGGTCGTGCTGGCGGGCTGCGCCGGCGCTAAAACCACCCAACAGGCCAATGGCTGGACCAGCCTCTTCGATGGAAAAACCCTCACCGGCTGGCGGGCCGCCGAAAACCCGGCCACCTTCAGCGTACAGGATGGGGCCATTGTGGTCTTCGGCCCACGAGCCCACCTGTTCTACGACGGACCCGTCAACAACCATTCGTTCAAGAACTTCGAGTGGAAAGCGCAGGTGAAAACAATGCCCGGCGCCAACTCCGGCATGTTCATCCATACCACCTACCAGGATACTGGCTGGCCCGTCAACGGCTACGAAATTCAGGTGAACCAGACCCATACCGACTGGCGAAAGACCGGCAGCGTGTACTCGTTTCAGGATGTGAAAGAAACCTTCGTCAAAGACGACGAATGGTATACCGAACAGATTACGGTCGAGGGTAAAAAAGTCACCGTCCGCATCAACGGCAAAGTCATCAACGAATATACCGAACCCGATACTGCCGAACGCACCGGCGATAACGCCACCCGCCGGCTCAGCAGCGGCACCGTGGCGCTGCAGGGCCATGACCCCAAAAGCAAAGTGCTCTACAAAGACATTATGATCCGGGTGCTGCCCGATTGATCGACTTTCCTGTCAATACGAACGGTCGGTTTGGGCGCCTAACTGTGCGCCCGAACCGACCGTTCGTGTTTCTTCGGACAGTAGCCTACCGGAATTTCTGGATACTGTACTGGTTACTTTGCAACTGGCCGGGGTTCATGGCCATGGCCGCTGCGCCTACCTCACCGATCCGGGCATTGAGGGTGAAGATACTGTTGTTGACCAGCACGTTGGTGGTAGCCTGCGCATAGCCGTTCGTGTCGTTCCGGACCAGGCTGGCCGTGGCAAAATTGTCGGTGCTGCGAACCAGGGATACCTGACTGCCGCTGTTGGTCACGATATATAGATCGGTCGTCCCCACGAGGGTAATGCCGTCGCCCCCCTGCAGGGTCAGCCCGCCCACTTCGGTGATGGCGTTGCCGTTGTTGAGATCGATCTTGAAGAGCTTGCCTTCACTGGTTTTTACGGCAATCAGGTAGCCACCGGGGTGATAGATGATGCCGTTCATACCGAACATGCCCATGGGCGCGCCCAGGCGGGTGTCGTTCACCAGAATAGAGGGGGTTCCGTCGGGCGCTACTTTATAAATCACCGGGGCAAACGAATCCGTTACGTAGACGTTGTTCTGCGGATCGACCGCCAGATCGTTGGCAAAATGACGAACGCCCGGCAACAGATTATCCAGGTCGACGCGGTTGGTAAGCTGGCGGGTAGTCAGGTCGAACACCAGCAGTTCGGCCAGCTGAAAAGCGGTTTCGGGTTTACTCTTGACCGAAACGCCCTGGTCGCCGTTGCAGACCAGGATCCGGCCGTTCCCTACCTTAACCCCGATGCCGCTGATGAGGGCCGGGTCGGTGAGCAGGTCTTCGTACACGCCCGTTGTCGACACGGTGCCGATTTTCCCCTGGGTGATCGACGTAATAATGAACCGATCCAGCTGCGCGGAGTACGCAATTCCTTCGGGGTACTGGCGGGCGGCCGTAAACTCGATCCGATCCGGGAAAACGGCATTGGGACTGTCGCGGTGATCTTCGCAGCCCGTCAGGCAGGCAGAAGCGGCCAGCAGAACGCCGGAGACGATACACGATGTTTTCATAACGAAGGACTTAACAATAGATAAAATATATAGAACAAGACGACCAACTGGCACGCCCTTTCCAGTAAGTATGTGTCAAGTCACTTTGTTTCTCTATATTACGGAGTGGGAACGGCCGGCCGAAACTGCTGGATGCTGTAGTCGCGGGCCTGAAGCTGGGCGGGGTTACCGGCCGCTGCGCTCACCTCACCGATGCGGGCGTTGAGGGTATAGATCCGACTGCCCACGGCCACGCTGGTGGTGGCCTGCTCGTAGCCCGTGGTGTCTGCGCTGACGAGGGTGGCCGTTTTCCAGTCGTCGGTACTTCTCAGCCGGGATACTTTCCGCCGTTCGTTCACGACATAAAGGTCATTGTCCAGCAGCGTCAGGCCATCGCCCCCCGCTACGGTTACGCCCGTAATTTCGGTGATGATATTCGGATTGGCCACGCTGACCTTAAACAGTTTGCCTTCGTTCGATTTCACCACGATCAGGTAACCGCCGGGGTGGTAAACGATACCATTCAGGTTGAACCCCTGCGCCCCGGCAAACAGGGGGCTATTGATAAAAATAGCGGGCTTATAGTCGGGCGTAACGCGGTAGATCACCGGCGCAAACGAGTCGGTGATGTAGGCGTTCCCCTGCGGATCGAAGGCCAGGTCGTTGGCAAAATGGGGGACCCCTGGCAGCAGCGAGTCGAGCCGGACGGCCTGCACCCGGGCGCGGGTCGTGAGGTTAAACACCAGCAGCCCGGCCGTCCTGAGGGTGGTCTGGACAGTGCTTTTGGTCGATACCCCCTGATCGGCGTTGCAGACGTACAGCAGGTTGCCGCGAATTTTCAGCCCGATGCCGCTGATGAGTCCAGTATCGGTGAGGAAGTCGGCGTACCGCCCGTTGAGGTCAACGGTCCCTATTTTTCCCTGCGTAATGGAGCTGACCAGAAACCGGTCGAGAGCGGGTGAATAGGTAATGCCTTCGGGATAGAGCCGGTCAGCCTGGAACGCAATTCGCTCGGGAAATACGGCCGCATCGAACTCGCTGTCGGGCGTGTTGCAGGCCCACATACCGGCCAGGAAAAGAACGGGAAGGCGTAGCAGATACCGGAACATAGGCGAACGGTTTACTCGGTGAGACAACGGATTCCATAAAATAGCGAAAAACTATCCGTTTTGTTTTGGGTTTACACTAAAAACGTAATACTACCAACGTCATGAATCATTTCACCACCTTAACCGAAGCCATGGAAGCCCTGCGCGAACGCGGCTACACCCACGAATTCGGCCCGAAAAGCGATTATCTGGAAGAGAAAAGCACCGAGACCAAACTCAAAAGCGATGAGTTCAACGTGGACGAGTTCCACCGGTTCGAGGGCACGTCGGACCCCGGCGATGAGATGACGTTATACGCCATTACGGCTGCCAACGGCATGAAAGGCGTCTTTGTATCGGCCCAGGGCACTTACTCCAACGAGGCCTCGTCGGAACTGATGGCCAAGTTCAACGTATCGGACCGCGCAGGCGTCAACACCGACGGCGCGGTGCAGCCGATGGATGGTTTGCCCGTCGGCGATAATTGATTTTTGTCATATTTGCAAGAAAAAAGCCCGGAACATACTCAATTTTCCGGGCTTTTCGCTATATTTGCGCCCTTTACAGAAAAAAGATTGTTGTTATTCGTGCTGATAGATCATGAAATTATCCGAATTCAAGTTTGATTTACCCGAGAGTCTCATTGCTAAATACCCGGTTGAGCGGGGTGAATCGCGGTTGATGGTTGTTGACCGTAAAGCCAAAACCATTGAGCATAAACAGTTTTCGGATATACTCAGCTATTTTACCGATGGTGATGTAATGGTCATCAACAACACGAAAGTGTTTCCGGCGCGTTTGTATGGCAACAAAGAAAAAACCGGCGCTAAAATTGAAGTCTTCCTGCTGCGGGAACTGAACCGCGAAATGAAACTGTGGGACGTACTGGTCGATCCGGCCCGTAAGATCCGCGTTGGGAACAAACTGTATTTCGGCGACAGTGATCTGGTAGCGGAAGTTATCGACAACACCACCTCGCGCGGCCGTACGATCCGTTTCCTGTTCGACGGCAACCACGAGGAGTTTATGAAAGCGGTGGATGAACTGGGCGAAACCCCCATCCCGCGCGAGATGCAGCGCGAAGCCGAACTGGCCGACCGGGATCATTACCAGACCGTTTTTGCCCAGCACGTTGGCGCCGTAGCGGCTCCTACGGCCGGTCTGCACTTTACCCGCGCCATGATGAAGCGGATGGAGATCAAAGGCATTCACTTTGCGCCGATTACGCTGCACGTTGGCCTGGGTACGTTTCGTCAGGTAGACGTAGAAGACCTCACCAAGCACAAAACCGATTCGGAAAACTACCGGATTCCGGCCGATGCGGCCCAGATCGTCAATACCGCGCTCGATGGCGGCAAACGGGTCTGTGCGGTAGGTACCACCTCGCTCAAAGCCATCGAATCGTCGGTGTCGGCCAATAGCCGCCTGAAGCCGGTAGAGGGCTGGACGGATAAGTTTATCTTCCCCCCCTACGATTTCAAAATCGCCAATTCGCTGCTGACCAGCCTGCACCTGCCCGAGTCGATCCTGATCATGATGACGAGCGCGTTTGGCGGTCATGAGCTGATCAAGGAAGCGTATCAGGTAGCCATCAAGGAGAAGTATCGCTTCTTCAGCTATGGCGATGCCATGCTGATTCTGTAGGCCCGCGCCCGATAGTGGGTTGTCGTTTGTAGTTTTGCGTCAGTTTATCCTTCGCATGACAACCCACGACCAACCGACGTCCTCCCCGGCCAGCCCGGCCTGTTTTGCCATTATCGTTGCCGGTGGCAGTGGTAGCCGGATGAAATCGGATATTCCCAAGCAGTTTCTGCTGCTGAACGGCAAGCCGATCCTGCAACATACACTGGACCAGTTTCTGGCGGTACTGCCCGCCGAACAGATCATACTCGTACTGCCCGCCCGCGAACGCCAGACCTGGTTGTCGCTGTGCGGGCAGTACGGCTTTCAGGCACCGGTGCGGGTGATCGACGGCGGAGCCTCGCGCTTTCAGTCGGTACGCAACGGCCTGCAGGCGCTTCCCCTGTCGGTCGACGGTGGCGTTGTGGCGGTACACGACGGGGTTCGGCCGTTCATTGCGCCCGATATTATCCGGACCAGCTTCGAGACGGCTGCCCGCCTGGGTTCGGCGGTGACCTGCGTACCGGCCAAGGATTCCGTTCGGATTGTCGGGGCCGACGGCATGAGCCGGGCCATTGACCGGGCTAGTGTCCGGCTCGTACAGACCCCACAGACGTTTCGGCTCGACTGGTTCCGGCAGGCGTTCGCTACCGATGAACAGCCTCACTTCACCGACTGCGCCAGTGTGCTCGAACATGCCGGTTTCCCCATCGCGCTCATCGATGGTGCCTACGAAAACATCAAGATCACGACCCCCGACGATCTGGGGCACCGGGGGTAGCTAGCCAGGTAAGCCAGGTCTTTTATCCATATCGCCCTTACCGGGGCTGGGTGTAAGCGACGGCTTTTGTTGCTATTCCTCCCCTGCCGGGGCTGGCGTCCTGTGGCGTTAGATTCCGTAACTTGCTGGTCCGATCGTTCGTTTAACCCGCTTTCATGCGTCACCGCTTTCCGCCCGATTACTACATCAACGGTATCCTGAACGGCGACCGGCTTACGCTCAGCCGCGCCATTACCCTCGTCGAGAGCCGTCGGTCAGACGATCAGCTCCTGGCGCAACAGGTACTGGAAGGGGTGTTGCCCAACACCGGTCGCAGCATCCGGGTCGGCATTACGGGGGTGCCGGGCGTCGGAAAAAGTACGTTCATCGAAGCCTTCGGTCGCTACCTGACCGGGCAGGGTCATCGACTGGCCGTACTGGCCGTAGACCCCACCAGCCAGCGATCGGGCGGTAGCCTGCTCGGCGACAAAACCCGGATGGAGACGCTCTCGATGGACCCGAACGCCTACATCCGCCCCTCCCCGGCTGGTGACTCGCTGGGGGGTGTGGCGCACCGTACGCGCGAAACTATCCTGCTCTGCGAAGCCGCTGGCTACGACGTCGTTCTGGTCGAAACGGTAGGCGTGGGTCAATCCGAAACGGTGGTGCACGGCATGGTCGACTTTTTCCTGCTGCTCATGCTGGCGGGTGCCGGAGACGAGTTGCAGGGCATGAAACGCGGCATCATGGAGCTGGCCGACGCGCTCTGTATCACCAAAGCCGACGGCGACAACCGGGCCGCGGCCGACCGGGCGCGGGTCGAGTACCAGAACGCGCTGCACCTGTTTCCGCCTACCGGCACCGGCTGGTTTCCGCCCGTCCTGACCGGCTCAGCCCTCACCGGCGAAGGCGTGGACACGGTCTGGCAAACCATCCGGGATCAGCAGCAACTAACAACGGCCAACGGCTACCGCAACCAGCGTCGGCAGGAGCAGCAGCTTACCTGGTTCAGGGCCCTGCTGCGGCAGCGACTCGAGGGTATGTTTTACGAGCAGCCCGGTATGCGCGAGCGGCTAGCCCATATCGAAGAGCAGGTTCGGACCGGCACC
This sequence comes from Spirosoma sordidisoli, assembly GCF_004138325.1. GTDB lineage: Bacteria > Bacteroidota > Bacteroidia > Cytophagales > Spirosomataceae > Spirosoma > Spirosoma sordidisoli. Next base: position 955,491 of record NZ_SBLB01000001.1, read on the forward strand.
CTCCTCCCCGGCCCCGCCATCAGCCAGCTTCTGCACTAAAAAAAGCCACCGCTCAACGCAGTGGCTCCAGATGTGGGATAGAAGAAAAAAAATTAAGCATGCTGCGGTTGCCCGACAAAAGTAGCCGTCACTTCGGCTACGCGCTTACCCTGAAACCGGGCCGCATCCAGGGCGACCTCGTCGGGTGGCACCGTACCGTTCTGGCTCGTATGGGAGGTACCATAGGGGTTGCCCGACTGGAACTGAATCGGATCAGCGTAGCCCGGACCAACAATGATACTGCCCCAGTGGTAAAAGGTGTTGTTCAGACTCAGCAGCGTCGACTCATGGCCACCGTGGGCCGTAGCCGCGCTGGTAAACGACGACCCAATTTTGTTCACGAGCTTGCCCTGCCCCCAGAGCGGACCGGTTGAATCGATAAACTGCTTGAGCTGCGCAGCCGGCATACCGTAGCGCGTTGGTGCGCCCAGGATGATGGCATCGGCCCATTCCAGATCGGCCAGCGTAGCCTCGGGCACATCCTGGGTTTCGAGCCGGTGAGTCGACCAGCCTTCGTTCGATGCAATGGCTTCTTCGGGAGCCAGTTCTTTCACTTTCAGCAGCCGCACCTCGGCGCCGGCCTGTCTGGCTCCTTCTTCGATGGCGCGGGCTATTTTGTAGGTAGTACCCGTGGCACTGTAATAGATGATGGCAACTTTTGTCATGCGCTCTTGTTGGAAAAGATAAATGTATATACACGAAAAGGGCTACAAGAAAGCCCCTGGTCCGTTCATGCGTCTGAACCGGCCAGGGGCCTGTCTACAGCTTAGGAGTTACCCAGCGTACGGTCTGGCTCATTAGCCCGGGTGGCCGGGATAGCGCCTTCCTGCGTGCTGCGGTTCCAGTCAGCGTCGGCCACTTTCTCATCGGTAGAGAGGGCGTCTGGGTTCTGGTAAGCCGTCATGGGGTTGTCTTCGTCCGTCGATGCATCTTCGGCGTTCATAGGCAGCGGCTCCTGTCCCCACGAAGCTCGCTTCGACTCGTCGATGCGCTCGGCCGACATGTCATCGTTCTCCTCGTCGCTGGCCAGGGCGGCCGCCTGGGTCATATCTCCCGGCACGTCAGTATCGCTGATTTCAGCGACGCGCGAGGGCAGTTCACTGTCCAGATTCTTATCGTTCAGTTGCGCCAGTTCGGGGTGAATACCCATGGTGCTGCGCATTTGCTTGGCCGCATTGGACTCGGTGCTTTCTTTGCGGGAATTGCTACTTACGCTCATAACGTTGGTTGGTTTATCGGTTAACGGAATATAGAATGGTTGATAGCCGGTGCGCCCGAACGCACTGGAGGATCGGTTGGGCACCCCCTCCGACAAAGGCAGACGGTACCGGCCATAGACCGATTAATACGTAGGCTGGTTGCTGAGGTCGGTGCCTGTTTCGGCTACCTCTTCCTCGCGCGACTGATCGGTTTCGTCCGTATCGTCTGCGTCGGTACGATCGGCTTCCGTATCGTCGTCCTCGCCCCCATCAGGCTCCTGCTGGGCTTTGGCGGCTTTCTGGGCGTTGGGAACACCAACGCGGTCGGCCGATGCGTAATCGTCGGGACCGTGGGTCGTTACGTCGACCATGGCGGTGTTGGTTTTGTCGGCACCGGCGGCTGCGTTCTGGGCGCCCTCTTCGGTCACTTCCATGGTACTATTGTCCATGTCGCCCAGGCGCAGGACGCCGTTTTCGCTATCCATATCGGTGCTGCCCATGGCCCGGTTGTTGCGGCCATCCTGACCACCCCGAACCTGTTCACTGTCGAGACCGTTGGGCGAGTTTTCGGTTTCCGGCCGGTGCTTATTATCCTGTTTGTAGACGTCGGCATCAGCGTCATCCGAGCCAAAAGGGCCTTCTGTGCGGCCAATTATCTGCGCGTCGTCGCGCTCTACATCCTTTTCGTCTTTCATAGCGTTGGGCTTATTCAATACATAGAATAACTGGATTTCTGATAAAAGGTTATCCCACCTCTGTAACCGCTCATCAGCCCAACCTACCGAAAAATCAATATTTGTACCGATAAATATACATTATGTCCGAAGGTTCATTTGAGTGTATACATTTGTATATGTAAGCCAGCAAAAATCTTTACTTTGCTGCAACTAAATGCCCCTTTTCAGGGTCTATATTATACAGACTATACGACTGCCTCTTACTTACGTTTTGGGCAGTCTTCGATATAAAAGAGTTTAATAGTTGGATAAAGCGTAATACCGAAAGCGGGCCGACATTGTCGACCCGCTTTTTTGATTTTTCAGTATTTGTCCGTCTGGATCAGGGTTTATCCCACCACACGCGCGAGCTGGTTTTGTCGCCGTTCGACAAACGGCCTACGGCAGCTTCGTACGCAGCGGTGTTCAGCGTTGGTTCCGTGTTCGGATACCCGTACCGGCGCGGAATCTGCTTGCTTTCGTTCACCGCGTACGGCGTAGGCTGCAGGTTCGGGTACCCCGTCCGACGCCATTCGGTCCAGGCTTCCGATCCGTTCGGATACAGCGCGATCCAGCGCTGATCACCAATTTTAGCCAGGATGTCGCCGGCGGTAGGCGCTACGTTCGGGCTGGCAATGTAGGCCGTGTACTTGGCGGCATCATAGACACCCCACTGCTCCCACGACGCACGAATCGCGTCATTGTAAGCGGTTCTCGCATCGGCAGAAATCCAGCCGAGGACCGATGCCTCCGCTTTGGCCAGCAGCATCTGAGACGCCGTAATGATGTAGCTGGGCTGCGTCTTGGCCAGCACTTTCGCGCTGGGCAGGGCATACTCAGGGTTATCGTTCGTATAGTCGATGAGCAGGTCGCGGGTCAGTCCGTAAGGAAGGCCCACGAAGTCGCCGGTGCTGGTTGGGGTAGCGTAGGCCGGCAGACGCGGATCGCTCAGGCTTTCCAGCTTGTTGACCAGCACATCGCTGACACCGTAATCGCTACGGCCATCGAACAGGGCATTGTCCGGGTTCCGGAACTGGTTCACATCCGTATACCGAATGGTTGCGTTGTCGGCGTTGGTGCTGATGTAGCCAGCCGCATCGTTGTAGGCAGCGGTGAACTCCGTACGGCCCGTGGCAGGGTCTACTTTAGTCAGGCGCAGCGCCAGGATCATCCGCAGCGAGTTGGCAAACTTCTTCCACTTGGTGGCGTTACCCGCAAACAGGATATCGCCGTCGAACGCCCGGCCGTTGTCGAACTGCGCACTGGCTTCTTTCAGCTCTTTGAACAGATCGGCGTAGATCGCCTGCTGTGGATCATATTCTACCTGCGTCTGCTTCTTGAGCGCGTTGAAGTAAGGCACATCGCCCCAGCGGTCGGTCACCACCGAAAACACATACGCCTTCAGGATCCGGGCCGTAGCCAGCTGGTTATTGTTCGAACCAAACTGCGCTACGTAGGCTCTGGTCGACTCATCGGTATTATAATCGATGATGGTCTGCAAATCCTGGAGGGTTACGGCATAGTAGCGGTTCCAGTCAGCAAACGTGGTTGCGTATAGCGAGTTCTCGGGATACTGGCTCTCTGACCAGTACTGCGCGAACAGCCGCGGCTCAGGCGCCAGCGTGGTCAGCCGGCCGGCAATACCTTCCAGCAAAGCGCCGGTTGCCGTGGTTGGCGGTACGCCCAGCATGGCTTCGGTCAGCAGCGCCGAGGTTACCGGCGTTACGGCAGCGTTCGGGTTTATGTTCTGATCACCAAAGTCGCTGCAGCTCGCCATCAGGCCCAGTCCGGTTAGCAGACCGAGCGTCATGAATCTATTTTTAACGGTAGTCATTTGTGTTTGAATTGAGTACGCGACCCACCCCGTAGTGCGGGTCGCGTGGGTACATGGCTCTTAGAAACTTAAACGAACGTTGAAGCCCAGCGAGCGGGTGCCCGGCTGCTGGCCGTTTTCGCCGAAGCGCTGTGCCAGCTCCGACGGATCGATGTTCGGGTTAGAAGCGTAGATCAGCCAAGGGTTACGAGCCACTACGCTCAGGTTTACGCCCTGGATGTATTTGTTTGGCTTGATAGGCAGGGTGTAGCCGAAGCTCACCTCCCGCAGTTTGATGTACGACGCATCGAATACCGAGTTGTCGATGATGCTGTTGTTACCAAACTGGTGGTAGTAATCGTAAGCCGGTACGTAGGTATCGATAGCCTCGCCCGTTTCGCTCACGCCCTGTACCCGAACGCCACCGCCGTTGGCTACGTCGTCCCGAACGTTCATGCCTTTGTCGTTGGTAGCGGCCGTTTCGGCGTACAGACCCGAGTAGGTACCCCAGAAGTTCGACAGCGAGAAGTATTTGCCCCCGCGCTGGAAGTCAAGGCTCAGACCCAGCGAGAAATCCCGGTACCGCAGCGTGTTGACCAGACCACCCGTGAAATCAGGCAGTACCGAGCCAAAATACTGGTTCGGCGCGAACACGTACGTACCGTCTTCGTTCAGCACCGGCTGGCCGTTCTGGTACACGATACCGTTACCGCGCAGCTGACCCCAGCGGTTGTTGCCACCGTTGTCGACACCGGTCGAGTGAATGACGTAGGCGTAACCGAACTGGTCATTGGTCGTAAACGATCCGGAGGTAGCGCCGAAGGGTGTCGACGAGGTAGCCTGAATCGAGTTGATACCCGGTGCCAGGCTGATGATCCGCGAGTTGTTACGGGCGAAGTTCAGGGTAATATCCCAGTTGAAATCCTTGCCAACGATGGGCTTACCATCCAGCTGAATCTCGATCCCGTCGCGCTCGATCCGGCCGGCGTTGATAACCTGCTGGGTAAAGCCGCTGACGGTCGTTACGTCTACGTTCAGGATCTCGTTGATCTTGTTTTCCCGGTAGTACGTGAACGCCAGACCGGCCCGGTTCTTCAGGAAGCGCAGATCGACCCCGGCTTCGAACGCCGACGACAGCGACGGAACGATGTTGGCGTTGGTCAGCAGGTTCGGGGTCGTGATCAGGCTGTTCGTGTTATTGTACTTGAACTGGTTTACCTGATAGGTCAGTGCCAGCTGGTACGGGTTCAGGTCAGAACCGACCTGCGCCCAGCTACCCCGCAGTTTACCGAACGACAGGAACGGCAGCGCGTTGCGGGTCAGCTCCGAGAATACAAAGCTACCACCTACCGATGGGTAGAAGTACGAGTTGTTGTTGGCAGGCAGGGCCGAACTCCAGTCGTTACGACCCGTTACCTCCAGGAACACCAGGTCACGCCAGCCCAGCGATGCGCGGGCGTACAGGCTGCGTACGGTTTTGCTGAAGCGGTTGTTGGTCTGGCTGAACGAACCAATCGAGTTACCGATCGTATAGAGATCCGGTACGAACAGACCACCCGTGGTAGCCAGGTCAACGCGCGTATAGCGGTTATCCCGGATGTTACCCCCTACGTTGGCATTCAGCGTAAAGTCTTCGCCGAAGCTATCGTCGTAGGTAGCCAGGAATTCGTAGTTGTCTTCGCGATCGGTGATCTGACCGGTGGCGTATTCGGCTTTCAGACCCGTCTGCGACGCGCTGGTCTCCAGAATATTCGGGATCTTGTTCTCGTAGTTCGTGTTCCGCTGGTTACGGCGCAACCAACCCTGTACCCGGAACTTGTCGTTGATTTTATAGGTCAGGTTCACATCCCCGAAAATCCGGTCGCGGTTGGTCTGGTAGTCGATATTGTCGAGGTACGAGTACCAGTTGTACCAGTAGTTACCGCGGTTGAAGGTCGCCGTCTGGAAGTTGGTCGTTGCCGTTGGGTTGGTATGGTTCCAGCTGGCCAGCGCACCGGTAGGCGTACGCAGGGCGCGCAGCTCGCGGAGTTTGCTCATGTCCAGATCGCGATGGAACCACTGGTTGAACGAACCCGAACCCGACAGGTTTGAGTAGGCATCGTCAAACTCGCCACCCAGCCGTTCGGTTGTGTAGTTGATGTTCAGACCGGCCGTCAGTTTGGCTCCCAGATCGAAGGTCGTAGCCGCGGTAACGTAGTTCCGCTTCAGCGACGTATTGGGCAGAACACCCGTCTGGTCGAGGTTGTTGTACGACAGGCGCAGGTTGTAGCCCGTGCCACTCGTGCGCAGGCTTACGCCGTTGTTGAGCGTTCGACCCGTGTTGTAGTAATCGCGTACGTTGTTGGGCTGGGGCGTAAAAGCTGCCGTCTGGAACGAATAGGCATGACCCGGGTACCAGGCGTACCAGGGGATGTATTCGCTGCCATCGATGCGCGGACCCCACGAAGCGTCATCCGAATAATCGTGATACTTCTTGCCGTTCAGCGCCTGCCACTCAACTGGGTTGCCGGGAGCCCAGGTAAACGTACGCCAGTCGGCCGATCCACCGCCACCGTACTGGTTCTGGTATTTCGGGATGACGTTCACGCGGTCAAACGTAGTAGTGCTGTTGATATCGATGCCGATGCCTTTGCGGTTCAGTCCTTTCTTGGTCGTGATCACGATCACACCGGCATCGCCCCGCTGGCCGTAGAGGGCCGTAGCGTTGGGGCCTTTCAGTACCGAGATGTTCTCGATATCGTCGGGGTTGATGTCCAGCGTGGGGGGCGTATCCGAATCACCCGTCAGGGGCGTGCCGTCTACAACGTACAGGGGGTTTTTATCGACCAGCGAAGCCGCCCCACGAATACGAACCACGGCACCCGAACCCAGCTTGGAACCGGCCTGGCTCAGTACCTGAAGACCGGCTACTTTACCCGCCAGGGCGTTACCGGCATCAGCCTGCCGAACCACCTGAAGCTGATCCTGGGTGATTTGCTGGGTAGCGAACGAAACCGACTTGGCGTCGCGCTTGATACCCAGGGCTGTAACGACAACCTCCTGCAATTGGGCTGCGTCTGAAACTAGTGTTACGTTGATGGAAGTTTGATTACCTACCGCTACTTCTTTACTCGTAAACCCAATAAAACTAAAAACCAGCGTCGAACCCGCTGGAACGTTGAGTCGGTATGTACCACTCGCATCGGTACTGGTGCCGCGCGATGTGCCTTTCACCGCTACGTTAACGCCGGGAAGATCAGACCCATCTTCTGACGACGTTACCTTTCCACTGATGGCAATATCCTGCGCCATCGACGGTAGATAGAACAAGCACAGCAGGAACTGTACCACTAGAAATTTTCTCATAAAAGTGATCTTAAGTGTAGGTTAACGCTGAATCAGCATTTTTTCTAATATCAAAATTGTGCAAAATAGTTGTCACAACAAAATTTCGTAGTCTATAATTTTTACAGAATTATTAGAATATTAAAGTACCATCCGGGCGAATATTCATAATATCAAATTATAACTGCCTCAAAACCAACGTTTTTTTGTTAAGAAATCATAATTCTATTCTGCTCTCACACCTGGTCCACTAGCGGATAAACTGTTTGTACTACCGCACGAAACGCACCGAAAAATCAACTTTTTCTATCCTACGGGAAAGTGGCAAAATATTAGATTAGTCATATTTACTTAAGTACTTTAGGCGCCCTACACTGAGTAAACTGAAAGTAACTATGCAGATAGTCAGTACACTACCTCCAGCGTCTTTTCTCGGATATTCAGCCGCCCCGGTTACGACTGCTGTCGGGGCACCAACAAAAAAAACCTGCCGTGAGGCAGGTTTTTACCAGCGTACTGGCTGGTGTTCGTTATACTGGCCGGAGTCGACGACCCGGGGTTCAGGCTACTTCTTCCTGACTGGCCGAGGTGGCCGTCGTGCTTCTGGCGGGGCTGGCCTGGCCGGTCAGTTCGGCCAGAAGCTCACTGACGCTGACCATGGCAAAACTGCTGGCGTAGTCGGCCATCGCATACGGAATAATCAGCTTATCGCCGTTGATAACGCCCCCGCAACTGTATACCACGTTGGGTACGTACCCTTCGCGTTCGTTTTCGTCGGGACTCAGGATGGGCTCGGTTGTTCGCCCGATTACTTTGCTGGGATCATTCAGATCGAGCAGAAAAGCGCCTATGGCGTATTTACGCATCGGACCCACGCCATGACTCAGTACCAGCCAGCCCGCTTCGGTTTCGATGGGCGAGCCGCAGTTACCCAGCTGCACGTACTCCCAATGGTAGGTTGGTTTCAGGATGAGTTCTTTGGTTTGCCAGAAATACAGGTCGTCCGAGTACATCAGGTAGATGTTCTCGCCATCCTGCCGCGAGATCATCACATACCGCCCGTCAATTTTACGGGGAAACAGAGCCATACCCTTGTTTGATACCTCGGCTCCGTTGAGGGTACTGACGCTGAAGTGCGAAAAATCTTTGGTTTCCAGCAGCTGCGGAAACGTAACCCGGCCGTTGTAAGCCGTGTAGGTAGCATAGTAGGTCACCTCCCCGTTATCGTCGGTAAACTGCACGAAGCGCGCGTCTTCGATACCGTTGGTTTCGTTGGGCGACGATGGAAAAATACAGCGCTCATCGAGGCTCTGGTCGTCGTCGAAATCGATTTCGTAGTTCGACTTGGCCAGGGCCAGCAAACTGCTCGCAATGGTCTCGTATTCGGCGTTGTAGCGGTACTGCGCCAGGATGCGCTTGATCTGGGCGTCGAGTTCGGTCAGGCTGAACTCCTCGCCCAGGCCGATCATCATCTTTTCCTGAATGCTGTTTTCGAGCCGCAGTTCGTAGAGTTTACGCTCAAACTGCGTCCGGTTGAACCGCTGGGTAGACAGGATATCGGGGGCGGTTACGTAGCGGGATGGTTTCCGCAGCACAATATTGCTTTCTTCGTCGATGTACCCCATCCGGAACGAGATCGAGGAAACGTGGCCCTCGCCGGTAGCCCGCAGGCTCAGGATAAACCGTTTATAGCCGGGTGGTACGTTGGTCTGGTCGGGGTGCCAGATCATGGAGGGGTTGAACAGCGCAGCCGACTCCAGCGAATACTCCATGGTGAAATACGCACCCAGTAGCAGTTTGCGCTCCTGCGTCAGGGGCTCGTCGGTCAGGAGCTGGGGCCGGATCTGCTCAAACCGCTGTAGTAAAAACCGTTCCAGCTTATAGTGTCGACCGCCAAACTCCCGAATAACTTCGTCGAGCTTCTGATCCACTTCGTCGTCGGTCATGGAGCCAACGCGGGCAATGATCTTTAACGTGCGGGTAGCGCTTCCCAGCTCAAAGGGACGAAACAAAACACGCGTTGGGTCCGGCCGGAGAACAATACCCGTTCGGGTTGCTTTTATGCTCATTTATGAAAAGTTTTCAGTGTCCGTATACGGTTTCCGGCAAATTTCGTCCGATTTGGCCAGTCATCACCCAAAACCGTATACAGAAAACTGAAAACTACTAAAGTTATTACCCATTCACCAGCGCAGAAACGGCCAGGTTCACCGATTTTGCTTCGGAACGTTGCTTCTGAACGCTATGCAGCTCGGCCAGCGCCAGCAGATACGACAGCGTACTTTCGGCACCCTGGTTCTGGTTGACCCGGTCGATATGCAGGCCGTCGCGGCAACCACCCGTCTGCGCGTCGTACAAAGGCAGGCCCAGATCGTTGTGGCCGGTAAACCACTTGAACACCCGGAGGGCGGTACGGTGCCAGTCTTCGTCGCCGGTAACGGCATAAGCCGCCAGGCAGGCCGATACCGTACTCTGCGCTTCGAGCGGCTGCTGGTCGAAGTAAGCGCGGGGTTGTCCTTTCACGTAGAACCCGTTCGATCCGATGGGCTGGAAGTTACCCCAGGCCGGGTTGGTACGGGTCGATATACCCGGTGCCTGGTTGCCGAAGTCGGCCGTACGGGGTCCGGCCGTTTGCAGCTCGATCAGCCACCGCAGCGAGTTCAACCCGATCTGAACCAGCTTCTCATCGCCCGAGCGGAGCAGCACGTGTGCCAGCACCGCATTGTCGTACGAGAGTACGTTTTCGAACCAGGGCCAGTCTTCCGTTGCGGTAGCGTTGTATAACTCCATCAGCTTGCCCAGCAGTTGCTGCTGAATGGTTTTGGCCAGCCGATCGTCGCCGAATTTCTTCTGGTACTCGTAAATACCCAGCAGCGAAAACGCCCACGCCCGGGGCGATGGCATATGAACAATACTGGGCAGGACTTTCTCGATCAGGTTAATGGCCCAGGTTACCGTGTTTTTATTGGCGTCGCGGCCCAGGCAGGTGCCCAGCGCCCAGACGGCCCGGCCCGTGCTGTCGTCCGACCCGACGTCTTCGAGCCAGCGCCGGTCGTAGCTCATGAAATTACGGAACCGGCGGTGTTCGTCGGTGTAGGCATAGTTCAGAAACGCGCAGTAGTCGTCGGCGGCTTTGTCGAGTTTCTGTTCGCTCAGCCCCGCATCGCGCAGGGTCATGGCCAGAATCAGCGCCCGGGCGTTATCGTCGGTGCAGTAGCCTTCTTCGTAGAACGGCAGGTGATACCGCGCGTGCTGCACGATACCGGTCGAGTCGGTCAGGCGGTACAGATGGTCGAGCCGGATAGCGGGCAGTACGAACCCACCGGCGCTCCCCATATACGGCGCCAGTCGGCCAATGGTACTCATGCGTTCCTGACGTGCCTGCGCAAACGAGTTGGCATAGGCCTGGATAGACCGCTCCCAGATCATTTCGCGCCCCATCAGGTAGCCCCGCTTCCGCATGGCGTGCCGCATGGGCTCGTCGGTGAGCAGGTTGATGATCTGATCGGCAATGGCATCGTGATCGCCAAACGGCACCAGCACACCCCGGCCGTCGGCCAGCAGTTCTTCAGCATGCCAGTAGGGCGTCGACACCACCGCTTTGCCGCAGCCAAATGCGTAGGATAACGTACCCGAGGTAATCTGAGCCGGGTTCAGGTAGGGCGTAATGTAAATATCCGCCGAGCCGATGTACTCAAGCAGATCGTCGAGTTCAACAAACTGGTTGTAGAACCGCACGTTGTCACGAACACCCAGATCTTCGGCCAGTTTTTTCAGGCTGTCGCGGTATGCTTCGCCTTCGTGTTTGATCAGGTGCGGGTGAGTAGCCCCCAACACCATATAAACCGCGTTCGGAACCTGCTCCACTATACGCGGCAACGCCCGGATCACGTTTTCGATGCCTTTGTTGGGCGACAGCAGACCAAACGTAAGCAGGGTTTGCTTGCCTTCCATGCCGAACTTGTCTTTATAGAAGTGCGGATCGACAAACGGCATATCCGGAATACCGTGCGGAATCAGATCGATTTTCTCTTCGGGTATTTCGTAAATATTGATCAGGAAATCACGGCCTTTCTCCGACATACAGACCACCCGGGCCGACAGATCGGCGATGCTTTTCAGCACCAGCAGCTGGTCTTCGTTCGGATTTTTCAGGATGGTATGGAAGGTCGTAACGACGGGCATCGACAGATTCCGGAGCATCGTCAGGATGTAACTGCCGGCTGGTCCGCCAAAAATGCCGTATTCGTGCTGCAGACAGACTACATCCACATCTTTGGCATTAAGAAACTCGGCCGCCCGCCGATACGCTTCTTTATCATGCTGGTAAAAGTCGTAACGAACCTCCGTTGGGTAGTCATATCCATCGGGTGTGTCGTTTACGGATACAACGATAGGGCGGGCATCTGGAATGAATCGGGCATATGACGTATACAGGTCCGACGTGAATGTGGCAATGCCACACTGACGGGGCAGGTAATCACCAACAAAAGCCACGTTTTTCGGATTGTGTGGCCATGCCGCTGTGGCTGTTCCGCCCTGCTCAGGCGAAACGCGATTGGTAGGAGTCGTCATAATTATTGAAAGGTTTTGCCGCGCTAAAGAGCCGCGACATGCCTGATAATACTACTGAATCTATATAACTATAGTAATAATCGTTTGAGCCAGTGTTTTGTTTTGAAAAACAAAACATATTTGCATCATACCTTGGCCATGGCGCATCAGAAACAAATATTATTTTACATACTATACAATTTACCGTATTTATTATTGGTTTTACAATATTTCCCAAAACGGTAACAAATGAATTATTCATCATCGGCGCTCAATGCTGCCGAGTAGCTCAAGTAGATAATCCCGTTTTGGCTTATTGACCGGCACCTGGGCTCCGTCGGCCATGAGCAGATACCCTCCCTCCTGCCGAACAATCTTGCGCAGGTAAGCCGGGTTGATTAGGTGCGAGTGATGTACCCGAACAAAGCCACAGGGCTCCAGCGCCTGACCTACCTCTTTCAGCGTTCGGCAAATGAGCAGGCTGGAGTTATCCTGCAGAAAGAAATGCGTATAGCTGGCATCGGCCGTACAGCGAACAATATCGCTCACGTCGATGATCTCATGGCCTTCCTGCGTTGGCAGCGCCACCCGGGTCCGGCCCGGGCTGGCTGGCGTCTGGTAGTGTTCCTGAAACAGCTGATACTGCGTTTGCTGCAACTGCCTTACTTTTCGCTGCTGCCAAAGTCCGATGGCTTCGCGTAGTTCGTTTTCCTGGATGGGTTTGAGCAGGTAATTCAGGGCGCTGAACCGAAAGGCCCGAATAGCATACTGGTCGTAGGCCGTCGTAAAAATTACATCGAAATGAAAATCACCGACTTCCTCAAGCAGACTGAAGCCGTTCATGCGCGGCATTTCAATATCCAGGAACAGCACATCGAAGGCCGTATGCCGAATAAACTCAAGGGCCGCTTCGGGCTGATTGAACTTAGCCATTACCTGTACGTTCATATCGAGCTTGCGTAGCTTCATGTCGAGCAACTCGGTAGCGTGCTTTTCGTCGTCGATCAGGATCGCTTTCATAACTGGTTGTGACTGGTTTGTGGCCGAGATGGGCTGGTCAGCCGAAGCTGGTAAGTAATTCGGACCAGCGTACCGCAGCGACCGGCATCGGCCAGGTCGATCAGCTGTACGTTGAGCTGCGAAGGGTAATTCCGGTTGAACAGGTCGATCCGCTGTTGAGTGATAGCCATCCCGAGTGATTTCTGTCGCGTGGCCGAGCGGCTTTTCAGCCGGGCCGCCTGCTCGCGCCCGATTCCGTTGTCTTCTATCTCGAACTGAATGGTTTCTTCGTCGAGCATCAGCACCCGCAGCCACACACATTTGTCGGGTCGATGACTGTGCTGCAGGCCATGCCAGATTGCGTTTTCAACAAAAGGCTGCAGTAACAAGGGGGGAATGACCACCGCATCCTGATCAATAGCCGGGTCAATGTCGATTACATACTGAAAATTTTCATCGAATCGACTGCTTTCCAGTTCAAGATACAGCTGTAGTCCGCTTACCTCTTCGGTCAGCCGGACGGTATCTTCGTTGGAATGATTGAGAATCAGGCGCAGCAACCGCGAGAAGTTAGACAGATAACGGGTGGCATTGGCTTCGTCCCCTTTCAGCACGAAATACTCGATGGTGTTCAGGCTGTTGAAGAGAAAGTGGGGGTTCATCTGGCTGCGCAGAGCCAGCATTTCTACTTCAGCCAGTCGTTTTTCATAGGCTGTTCGCTGCTCAATTTCATCGATGTAAGCCGCCTGACTGGCCTGCCGTTCGCGGTCGATGATTCGGATCCGATGGGCCAGCGCCAGGGCAAAGACGATGATTTCGAGCAGCACTCCCAGGGGTAACATCAACAGATTATCTACATAGCCCGGCAACGACTCACCCACCAGAATGATCTCTCCTGCCCGCAGGGAAGCCAGTACGCCGATGACCGTAAGCAGAACATTACCCACCACCACATAGCGCGTCAGTACGGAGGGCACCCGCCAGAGCATCCAGACCAGCACCGCCACATGTACCGGCACAAACACCAACCGGCAAAACCAGTAGCTCAGCTGATAAAGGCCACCGTCGTTGGTCAATAGCAGCAACCCTCCCGCCAGCAGGCTGTAGGCAATGGCAAACCGCCCCCACTGCCGCAGTTGGCGGGCCGCTGCCGGATGCGTCCGCGTCAGGTCAAGCAGCTCGACCAGAAAATACATATACGCGCCCCAGCCAGCCCAGACGATACTTTCCATCGCATGGTAGCGAAGCAGAGGCATGGTAGCAAAAACCTGACCAATGGGTGTATACGTTCGGGTCTTCAGTAAAGCGTACAAACAGCCCGCCAGCACGTACAGCGCGTAATAGCCGTATAGCGGCCGACGGTAATAGAGGTAGATCAGCACCACAAACAACAGGAAAAACAACAGCCCTCCCTGCACCCAGGACCGGTACTGCAGTTCGGGCAGGTTGCGCCTGTACTGAAACAGGGCCTGTCGGAAATGAAGTGATTCGGATTCGAACCGCAATCCCAGCGAGGGGCGGGGCAGTTCCGAATGGGTCAGCGCCGGTAGCAGGCCCGGGCGGTTAGCGACGCGGATCAGGACAACCGTGGTCTGACGGGGCCCGAACCGGAGGGGTAGGTACTGATCATCGTCGGGAGTAGCCCAGTCCCGGCGCGGAACCATCGTGCCGCACCGCAGCGAATCGATCAGACGTCCCGAGTCGGGCAGAAGCCGATAACAGACGACCGTCTGACTGGTAGCTGCGTAGGTATAAACCGTCCGGCTTGTATCGGCATCGTTCCGTACCAGCAGCCGAAGCCAGTAGACCTGCTGACCATTAGTGGGCAGGTTTGAGGACACTCGCTCTCCTCCCGTCTGCCGAAACATCGAAAGCCAGCTTGCCTGCCGGTCTGTACGGCTCAGTACACACCGGTCGCGCAGATAAACTGGCCCGCGGTCCAGCTGGCTTAACCGGATGGTATCAGGGTAGCCGGCCGCCCACAACCGGCCAGACAGCATCATACCTAAAAACAGTAGCCAGCGAACCATAGGTTTTCAACGACAAAGTCCCGTGTAACAATAGTACGAAAAGCACCCGACTGCGTAAAGCCAGGCTAACAGACAGTGCGTTTCAGTTTATCAGCCAAGCGTTTCGACCCATACGCGCTCCTGGTTCGTGTATTCACTCATATAAGATGCTGACAAACCCAAAGTCCAGACTGGTGAATTACCCGGTCCGGTTCTGGGTACTCCTGCGGACCTTTCGCAAACGTTCACAAAGCAGCAATCAACCACTCCGTGTATGAATTACATCGCTTTACCAACCCTGGCTTGTTTACTGGTGGCTACTGCGGTAACCAAAGCTCAGGTGCGCGTATCAGATCCGAAACAAACGGTAGAACGCAATGTAGAATATCGGGTCAATAGCAGGGTAGATCAGGGCATAAACCGGGGGCTCGACAAAGTAGAGCAGGGCATTGGCAACATCTTCAAAAAAAAGGAAAAGAAAGCCAGCGGACAGCAACCCGCCGATGACACCTCTCAACAAACGCCCGGTGGACCCGCCAATCAGCAGCCCGCCGACACACCGATGGGCGAAGCGGCAGATACGGGTACCCCCCGCTCGTTAAAAGCTTACAGCCGGTTCGACTTTGTTCCCGGCGAGAAAGTAGTGGCCCTGGAGGATTTCGGTCAGGATGCGGTTGGCGATTACCCCGCTAAATGGAATACCAACGCCAGCGGTGAAGTAGTGACCCTGGACGGGCGGTCAGAAAAGTGGCTGGCGGTTACCCAGAACGGCCTCCTCTACCCCGAATTTCTCGCGGCTTTACCCGAAAACTTTACGCTGGAAATGGACATGGTCATCACCCCCGGGTTAGATAACAACTTCCTGGGCACGGCGCTGAACTTCGTTGATGGGAAAGCGGCTAAAAATCTGCTTACGGCAGACCGAAAAAATACCGTACAGCTCAATATTCACCCGGGTGGTGGGTATACCAGCGTTACAGCCTGGGATGCTGACGAAACGATTCGGGTAACCAACGAAAACTACGAGAAAGAGTGGCTCAGTGGCGAAAAGCCAGCCGCCCGATTATCGGTCTGGCGGCAGAAAACCCGGCTTCGGGTCTACCTGAACGAAGTTAAAATCTGGGATATTCCACGCGCCTTCGATCCGACCGTAACGTACCGGCTCGTACTGGAACGCAATTTCTTTACGACTGAAAACCAGGCCTGGTATATCGGCAATCTGCGCGTTGCCGTGGGTGCTCCCGATACACGCTCAAAACTAATTACGGAAGGCAAATTCAGCACAACGGGTATTCTGTTCGATGTGAACTCCGACAAGATCCGCCCGGAGTCGTATGGTGTATTGAAAGAAATCGGGCAGGTGCTGAAAGAGAATGCCGGTATACGCGTCAAAATAGTTGGCCATACAGATTCAGATGGCAACGACGCCAGCAATCTCGCCCTATCAAAACGACGGGCGACTTCGGTGAAAACGGCACTGGCCACTGAGTTTGGCGTTGACGTTAATCGCCTGGATACCGATGGGAAAGGCGAAAGCCAGCCCGTTGGCCCTAACACCACGCCCGAAGGCAAAGCCAACAACCGGCGCGTCGAATTCCTGAAACTGTAACAAAAAGCCAGGCCAACCAGCTTATCAGATAGACAAGCCACACGCCAGGAACTAAAGCTATGACCATCAAATCGTTGTTCATACTATTTTTCTGTCTATCGGCGACGGGCGCCAGCTGGTCGCAACAGCTGTCGCCGGCTCAGCAGGCTGAACTGGAACACCTAAGCCGCGAGGCACAAGCCGAACTTACCAAAGCACTCGCCCCCGGCCACATGGCCCGCCTGTTCGACGAACAGATTCAGGAAGCCAGAAAGAGTGGGACCACACCTGCCCAGATAAAGGCACTTGAATCAGCCAAAACCGACGCCCTCCGTCAACTACGGGCTAACCGACAGGAAGCGGCCCGGCAGAACACCCAAGCCGATTCGGAACCCGCCCCTACCGATACGCCTGACAAAGCGGGAGTCAATTCCGTAGGCGCGCTGAAAAATCGACTGACTCATCCGGTTCCGGTCATTTACGATGAGCAGGAAGGCCGGTACAGTCACATACCAAGGGCTTTTCGGGTGTATGCTGAAGCCAAACTGACGCCGGAAAAATGGGTGGCCTTCATGCACCAGCAATACGGGGTAACGCTGCGCGAAAAAGGCAGGTTTGGCACCAAACAGACACCGGTACTTCAGTACGAGCAGCTGCACAAATCGTACGTTGTCCGACTGGCCCGCTACAGCATCACCCTCGACAACACGGGTTACGTGAACCGGGCCAGCGGCACCTTGTTTGCGCTTACTGCGCCGGATCCCGGCCCCGCCACGACCCAAACCTTACTGCTCGCACTCCGTCGGGCTACCCAACAACCCACCCTGCCCCTGCTGACGGACCCTCTCCCCAGCCAACGCCCACCAGCCTACGCTCAGGCCGAAGCGCCGATGTGGGTTCCCACAAATCTGGAACCAACCGCCAAACAAACGGTACTTACCCGACCATTTACGGTAACGACGCCCGGCCAGGTGGTTCGCTGGTATCTCGATGCCCAGACCGGGCGCGTGGTAGCCTCCGAGAATCGGCTGTTCGACTGCACGCCCCCGGCACCCAGAAAGGCAGTTCGGCGGATGGTCAGTACGTTCCACAGCGGTCGGAAAGCGGTAACCCTCGAACCCGTTTATTACAATAATAAACCTAGCTTTTACCTGGCCGACAGCTCCGAAACCCCAGCAGTGGTGGTTCTGTCGCCGGAAAACGAAACCAGTGCTCAACATACGGATACGAGCCTGACCGATGCCAAATTACGGGTACGGGGTGATTTCGATGCCCTCTACGGGCTTCGGCGGGCGGCCACCTATTTCAAGACAATGGGAATCAACAGCTTCGACGATGCCGGCACCACGATCAGGGCCACAGCCTTCGACCGGGTCAATGCATCCTATTCACCCAGTACGAAGCAGTTTTATTTCGGTATGTATGAAGGCAAACCGCTGCTGACGCTGCTGGTAGCAGGTCATGAGTTTACCCATGGTGTGTCGGATCACTACACTGATTTTGTAGCGAGGGGCGAACCGGGGGCGTTACACGAGAGTATTGCCGATATGCTGGGCCGCGCCATTGAGCAGCAGGTAATGGGCGGTAACTGGGTTATTCTGGATGAAGTAGTACCCAACGGTCTGCGCAGTATGTCTGATCCAAAAACCCTCAAACACCCCGATACCTACGGCGAAACCTTCTGGGCCAACCCCGGCAATCTGAAAGTCGATGAGGGCGGTGTTCACATCAACGCAGGCATTGGCAACCGCTGGTTTTACCTGCTCGTCAACGGGGGCAAAGGCCAGAACGACCTCAAGCATTCCTACGATATTCAAACGACCATCCCCATCCATGAGCTCACCAAACTGGTACTGACTACATTACCTAAGTTGGGGCCCACATCGGGATATGACGATTTCTGCCGGGAAACCATTGCTACTGCCGAAGGGCAATACGGTGAATGCAGCAAACGAACCCACACCATCAAACAGGCGTGGTATGCTGTAGGCGTTCTCGATGACCCGCCGGTTCCCTGCTCAGGCTGGAGCTTCGACATGGTAGCCAGTAATGGTACTGAGCAGCAAGTTACCCGGTTTTATTTCAGGGGCGATAGCGCCGTTGCTGTTACCCGCACTCCCGACGGCATCCTGAAATCATTTGCCCGCCGAAGCAGCCCTACCATGACCGCCGTTGTACAAAATACCGACGGGGTGAACGTAACTGAACTTCCCAAATCCATCACTCCTGTGGTGAAGCAGGCAGTTGAAGAAACCCTCCCCGCTTTGGAAGTGGCAATGAGCGCCGAACTTGAAAAAGCCCGTACCGAACGCAATACCCTCGGCACCTCGCCCGAACGCCGGGCCACCCTCGACAAGGGTATTCCCGTGATGGAAAAGTTTCTGCGCGACCTGAAGCAGGGCCGCGCCAAAGCCCAGAAAACGCTCGACACGCTCCAGCAGGGCGAAGTACCAGTTTCGGCCATGACGTTCTGGGAAACCCGCCAGGTTCGGCGCAACTTCGACAAGCAGCATATCAAAGCCTACCAGAAATACGAGAACAAATACGAAGCCAGCAAATACGTGATGCAGAACGGGATTTACTGGTGGTCAACCACCCGGATTCCGCTGCGGATGTCTGACCTGATGATCATGATCCCTTACTCACCCGTTACCCAAATGCGTAACGGCCTCGACCACTGGCTGCGTGGTTTTCCGCTGGATTATCTGGGTATGTTCAAGATCAAAAACATCCGCGAGCACGTACCTGTTAATTTTGATGCTCTCTTTTCAACTGCACCCGTTTTTCAATAGCTGCTTCATCGGCAGCTGACCGGCATTCGTCCGTGATCAGGCCGGGTTGGTCTGAAATTGGTAGTTCAGCCCGGCGGGAACGGCTAGGTTTGTGATCATAAACCAGTAGCCACCATGAACAACCTCGTCCACTCCCCTATCGGCCTCCTCCACCTGACAGCCGCTATACTGGCCATGATCACCGGTGCTCTTGTCATCCTCACCCCCAAAGCGACGGTAAGCCATAAACGAATCGGGTACGTATACGTAGTCAGTATGCTGCTCGTTAACCTGACAGCCTTCCTGATTTACCGACTGTTCGGCAAGTTTGGCCCTTTCCATGTGGCCGCTATCTTTAGTTTCGTTACGATACTGGGCGGTATGATTCCGATCCTGTTCCGGCGCCGGTTTACGGACTGGCTGTCGTATCACTACTTTTTCATGAACTGGTCGGTAGTAGGGCTCTATGCCGCGTTCTGGGCCGAAACGCTGGTGCGGCTGTTTCCGATGGCGCAGTTCTGGCCGGTGGTGATGTTGGCAACCCTGGCCACGACCCTTACCGGCAGTATCCTGATCCGGCGGCATAAAGATCGGTTTCTGACCGGTCGACCCGCAGCACCCATCAGCAAGCCCACCCTTTTTCCTTAACTTGCGGCTTCATTGTTTGGCGTTCGGCGTGAGAAGTTCGACGTGCCTGCTGCGTCAAACCTCAACCCAAACGCCATACAGTTGAATGGTCTGGCACCGTATCTCCTCCTTTATTCTTCGCCATCGGCTGGCCCTGGTAGCCGTTGTTCTGATTGGCACGGCCTTCATGGGCTACCAGGCCAGTCACGTTAAGTTATCCTACGAACTCGCCAAAATCCTGCCCGTTTCCGATACCGAATACAAGCGGTACGAAACGTTTAAAAGCCGCTTTGGCCAGGATGGCAGCGTCATGGTACTGGGCATCGAGTCGGACAGTATGTACCAGCTCGATTTCTTCAACGACTGGTACGCCCTTAGCCAGCGCATCAACGCCATCGAAGGCATTCGGGACGTAGTCGCCAACGCCAACCTCTACGACATTGTCCGCGACGACACGGCCCGAAAATTCCGGATTGTGCCGCTGGTACCCCGCCCCCTCTCTGCCCAGTCGTCGGTCGACAGCCTCCGCGACCGGATTGCCCGGCTGCCGTTTTACCGCGGGCTGGTGCAGGACAGCAGCGGCCGGGCTCACCTCATGGCCGTTACCTTCGATCAGAAGCTGATCAACACCAAAAGCCGTATCGCCACCGTTCGGCGGGTTGCGGCCATGGCCGACTCCTTCGGAACGCAGCACAGGCTGACAGTTCACAAGTCGGGCATGCCCTACATCCGGACCGAGTTTTCGGCTAAGGTCAGCCAGGAGCTTACCCTCTTCATGGTACTGGCATTTGTGGTTACGGCGCTAATTCTGGTTTATTTTTTCCGGTCGCTGACGGTCATGATCGCGGCTGCGCTGGTGGTAGGCATCGGGGTGGTCTGGGTAACCGGCTACATTGTTCTCTTCGGCTACGACATTACGATCCTAACGGGTCTGCTGCCCCCGCTCATCATCGTGATCGGGATTCCGAACGTTATTTTCCTGCTCAACCGCTACCACGAAGAGCTGAACCGACGGCACCAGAAAGACGACGCGCTCCGGATTGCCATCGAAAAGGTAGGCGAAACGACTTTTTTCGCCAACGTAACCACGAGTATCGGCTTCTTCGTTTTCTACTTCACGGCCAGTCCGCTGCTGCTGCAGTTCGGGCTGGTAGCGGCCTTTGGTATCATGACGACCTATGCCGTATCACTGATTCTGATTCCGATTATTTTCAGCTACCTGCCGGCCCCTTCGCCTAAACAGCGCGGCCACCTCGACCGGCGTCGGGTCACGAGTTTTCTCGGCTGGGTCGATCAGCTGGTCCGCACGCGTCGTACGGCTATCTATGGCTTCATTGCGGTTGTAACGGCGGTATCGATATTTTTTGCCCTGCGGATCAATGCCATTGGGTACGTGGTTGATGACCTGCCGGCCAACGATCCCATCTACG
This sequence comes from Spirosoma sordidisoli, assembly GCF_004138325.1. Lineage (GTDB taxonomy): Bacteria > Bacteroidota > Bacteroidia > Cytophagales > Spirosomataceae > Spirosoma > Spirosoma sordidisoli. The sequence goes on from NZ_SBLB01000001.1 coordinate 976,560, forward strand.
CGGATCTTAAATGGATCGAGAGTCGGTTTAAAGGGGTTATGCCGTTCGAGGTGAGTATCGACACCAAACGGCCCGGCCGGGTACTGACCCCCCAGACGCTGAGCAAAATCCGCCTGCTCGAGCGCGAGTTCAGCCAGTACAGTGAGTTTACGCGCCCGCTGTCGCTGGCCGAAGCGGTCAAGTTTTTTTACCAGGCCTACCGCGGGGGCGACCCCAAGTATTATGCGCTGCCCGGCGCGCTCGAACTGGGACAGCTGGCCAGTTATGCGCCCCAGCTGAAGGGGTCAGAAAGTCGCTTCAAAGGCTACCTGGACAGCACCCGCCGGTATACGCGCGTTAGTTTCCAGATGCCCGATGTGGGAACTGTCCGTACCACCGAGCTACTGAGCCGGCTCCAGCCGAAAGTGGATTCGATTTTTAATATAGACCGCGAAACGGGCCAGCGCGTAGCTGCCGATGAGCAGTATGACGTCAGCATCACCGGCAACAGCGTGGTTTTTACCCGCGGCAACGATTACCTGCTGAAAAACCTGGCCGAAAGCACCATGCTAGCCATTCTGCTGGTTTCGGTCATCCTGATTATTCTCCTGCGCGATATCCGGCTGAGCCTGATCGCCATTCTGCCCAGTGTGGTCCCCCTCATCGTTACGGCCGGGATCATGGGCTTCTTCGACATCCACCTCAAACCCTCGACCATTCTGATCTTCAGCATTGCCTTCGGCATATCTTCCGACGGCACCATCTATTTCATCACCAAATACCGCGACGAGCTTCGGAATGGGAAACACTCGCTGACGCAGGCCGTATCGGAAACCATTCGGTATACCGGCCTGAGCATGTTCTACACGGCCATTATCCTGTTTGCGGGCTTCGCCATCTTTACGGCATCGACCTTTCAGGGAACCATTGCGCTCGGCATTCTGGTGTCCATCACCCTGCTGATGGGTATGGCTTCCAATCTGATTCTGCTGCCGGCCTTTCTGCTAACGGTCGACAAGCGCCGGAAAGCCACTGTGCCGAGCCAGTCGTAGTCAGGGAAGCGTTGGCGGATGAATTGACAGATCCAGTTGGGCAGTATCGTCTTCGCCGTTGGTATAGCCGTTTCCCGGTCTGGAATCGGGGTCGGTGACGGCTGCGGTCTGTATCTCTGCGTTCAGTCGGGCCCGGCCCAGCGGGGTTGAGACCGTGACTCTGAATGAGAGTGTGGCTGACCGGCCAGCCGCCAGATCGCTGATGGTGCCGCTGACCAGTCCGCTCACCGCCGTCATGCCGGGGCCATCCAGAAACGACAGGGCGGCCGGTAACGCACACCCCACCCGAACGCTCCCCGACGAACGGCCGCCCCGGTTGGTGACGACCAGACTAATCGATAGCAGTCCCCCGGTTCGTACAGAAAGCCGGCTGGTTATCAGTTGCAGGCTCAGGTCGGCCGTGTTGGGGTCCGGGACGGGCTGGTTCGAAGCAACGGCAGGCAACGGGTCGGCATTGACCGAAACGGGAACGCTGTATACCTGCCCGGCCGATCCCCGGGTTCGAAACGTGACCTGCGCCAGATCATCCTGACCATCGCCAATGCTCGTATTAGGCTGCGAATCGACGTCCAGCTGATCGGCCCTGACAATTTCGGCCGCCAGCTGGTAAACCCCTTCCTGCGTGGGCTGAACCAGGAAGGTTACCGAACGCGGCACCGACGGCTGTACTTCCGGCAGTTTGATCAGAATCAGCCCCCGTTTATGGGTCACCTCTCCCCCCTGTATAAAGGCTAGCGCCGGGGGCAGATTACACCGCAACCAGACGCTCGTGGCGGTACGTGGCCCCGTGTTATCGACCATCAGGCTAACCCGAACCGGTGTGTTCAGGGCCGGGCTGGTTTGGTCGGTATACATGCGTAGACTCAGGTCCGTACTCGTTATGGCCGAAGGCAGACGGGGCTGGGTGTTCTGAAAGAACGCATCGGTCAGCGAGCCGTTCCAGGCATCGCCCACCTGCCGCAGCCCATCGCCGGATAAATGAACTCCATCGGTACGGGGCATCTGAATGCCGTCGGTATTCGGGCCGGGATACACCCCGCTGACCTGCTGGATAACCTGATTCTGGGCGTTGATAACCGGCGCGTACTGCGTCAGATGGTAATTCAGGTACAGATTGTTATCCATCGACGCCCGCGCTACTACCCAGGGCAGGGTAAACCCGGCATCGGCCCGACACTGCGCGATGACCGTTTGCAGATCAGCCGCATACCGGGAAGCCGACGGGTCGGTATCGTAAAACTCCGATTCGCCCTGGTGCCAGAGTACGGCCCGCAAGCCCGTCAGGGGCGCATAGTCCTGTACGACGCGCTTCAGATTGCCGTAGGGCATGCCCGGCCGAAAATAATCGCCCCCCGACGTAGCGGTACTATCGACGGTAATGCTTTCGCGCCAGTTGCGGACGGCCGTACCGGACCAGGCCGTATTGTAGAACAGGATCGGCACGTTCAGCCGGGCCGCCAGCAGATCGCCCAGCCGACCCCAGTTCCAGGCCGTCTGACCACGCGGACCGACGGTACCCGTAGCCGACAGGGGCGCTCCGGTAAACGGAATCGGCAGCCGGATGGTATCGTTCAGGTTAAAGTGCGGACTGCCAACCACCCGCTCATCGGCCGGGTTAACGGCATCCCGGTTCCGGATCCCCTGCCCGTTCGACTGGCCCGCAACGACAAACACCTCGCCCACGCCCACCGGCTTTACCTCCGCCACGTCCGTAACCAACCCGCTGCGCCAGGCCCGCACCTCGACCCGGTACCAGCCCCCGCTAACCGTCAGCCGACCCCCAAAATGGCCCTGGGCGGGCGCTGCGTCGAGCAGAACCCAACCGGTAGCCTGCCCCTGTCCCGGATTCATCTCCGTCAGACGAGCTTCTACCTGATCCGTCAGCGCCGGACAAAGCCCCAGGATCGACAGGGTTGTCTGGTTATTGTTGCCGCGCTGAAACACCAACCGGGCCGTCGGGAAGGTAATTGTCAGCTGCGCGTTACAGACAAACACAATTAACAGAAGTACTCCAGACAGACCAACCCGCTTGCCGAGCATCACATGGGACTTATAGAGCGGCATAATTCATCAGAATAGACACAAAAATTTGCTTCTATCTGACGGAAGACAACTCTATAAGACACTATTTACTATATGGTCTATTTATCAACTATTTATTTCTCTTAACTGTCTTCCAGTAACGTATCAAATGATACAAACTGCCCTCCGAACCGATGCTGAATGCGTTGCTGCATGGTTTCAGCGTGTTGGGCCAGATAGGCTTCGTACTCGGTCCGGCTGTTGAAGTTAAGCTGTAGGGAATAGGTAACGCCCCCGTTGTCAAGCTCCGTCAGCAGGCGAAGCAGGCGATGATCGACCGTAAGCCCCGTTGCTTTAACGGCTGGCAGATAGAACGCTTTGATCCAGCGCAGCCAGTCGGTGGCCACTTCCTGGGCCACGCTATAGGTTGTGTTATAAAGAATCATACCCATTCAACGCAGGCGGGTCAGTGTAAGTTGACCATTTGGTTGTTTCTTTGCCGAAACAAATCGATTCATCAAACCTACTTTTTATGTATCCCGGATTAGTACACGCCCACTCAGGCCTCCGCTGGATTGCGCTCATCCTGCTGCTGGCTGCCGTGGCTGTTGCCATTGGCAAGTGGCAGGGTCGCAGCGGCTATACCGATGGTAACCGCAAACTGTATTTATTTACGCTGATTGCGGTTCATACCCAGCTGCTTATCGGACTGGTGCTTTACTTCATTAGCCCGTTGGTAAACTTTAGTATGCTGAGTGACAAACTGTATCGATTCTATACCGTTGAGCACACGACGGGTATGCTGATCGCCATTGTGCTGATCACGATCGGTTACTCCCGCTCAAAACGGGCAACTGACCCCACCACGAAGCAGCGGCTGGTTGGCATCTTCTACGGTCTTGGTCTACTGCTCATTCTGGCTTCTATTCCCTGGCCGTTCCGTATTCCGGGCGCCGGCTGGTTCTAAAAAACAAACCCGTCTTCGGCTAGAATCATCGCTGGAGACGGGTTTATTCTATTATTTCTATAGATATATTATTAAAATTGTATTAAATATACTTTCTTTCACACTACGACTACCCAGCTATATCATCTAACTATCAGTTAGTTACAAATTATGGCATTACGTATGTGCCAAAAGTTGTGTGGAAATCTTTCCTCAATTATTTGGCATTTATTCCACAACTGCCTACTTTTATATCAAGTAATTTGTACCTAACCTTTGATCATGATGATAAAAATGCTCCTGGCAGTAGCATGTTCTGTCTCGTTTAGCATCGTTCAGGCACAAAACGTACCCACCGTCACTCCACATTCACCCACCGTACCTGACATTTCCACCGTAGCTTACCCTGTACCCACCGTCACTTCTACTAAGCCCACCGTTCACTTAACCGCTCCATCGTTTTACGAACAGATTCCGCTCGTCAACGAGGTTATCGGCTTCGCTAAAAAGCATCTTTCCATTCGGTACCGGTCTGGCGGCACCAGCACACGCGGGTTTGACTGTTCGGGTTTTACCCGCTTTTGTTTTAGCCACTTCGGACTCAGCCTGCCTCATTCCAGCGCTGCCCAGGGTAACGTTGGTCATGCCGTCGACAAATCCGACGCGCAACCCGGCGACCTTATTCTCTTTAAAGGACACAGTTCAGGGGGCAACCGCATTGGTCACGTTGGTCTGATTACGGAAGTGATCGGAGACCGTATCAAATTCATCCACTCGGCCTGGAACGGGGGCGTCCGGTATGACTACCTGCACGCCGATTATTACCAGCGTCGGTTCATGGGCGTTCGGCGGGTTGTTACCCTACTGGCCGAGAAATAGCACTGTAACTGCTTTATCTGATTATAAAAATAAAGCGGCTCAAGGGCCGCTTTATTTGTTTAGGGTCGTGCCAGCCCCACCACCCGTTACGGCAGCCCCCAGCTCGTCGGCATGGCAGATCACCACCCGGGCTACGCCGTTATCCAGCGCCCGAAACGCATTGTCCAGCTTGGGAATCATGCCTTTATTGATAGCCCCGGCGGCTTTGTAATCCGCGTAAGAGGTCGGGTTTAGCGCCGGAATAACACTATCGTCGTTGGCAGGATCGGCCAGTACGCCCCGCTTCTCGAAACAATAGACCAGCGTTACGGTATCGTGCCGGGCCAGATCGACCGCAATGGCCGAGGCCATGGTGTCGGCATTAGTGTTCAGCAGACCGCCCTGGTTGTCGTAGCTGATGGGCGCAATAACCGGGGTCAGGCTCTGGCGCAGGAAGAACTGAATCTGCCCGGCATTGACTTCATCCAGATCGCCTACAAAGCCGTAATCAATGGCCCCGACCGGCCGCTTGTGCGCCAGTACGATTCGGGCATCGGCGCCGGTGAGACCAATGGCGTTGCAGTCCAGCGTCTGAAGCTTTGCCACGATCTGTTTGTTGACCAAACCACCGTATACCATCGTAACAACGTCCAGCATAGGCTGGTCGGTAATGCGCCGGCCTTCTACCATGGTGGTCTGAACGCCCAGCTTCTCGGCAACCTGGGTAGCTATTTTACCGCCACCGTGTACCAGCAGCCTGGAGCCGGGCAACCCGGCGAAGGCGGTCAGAAAACGCAGCAGGGCGTCGGGATTATCGATGACGTTACCGCCAATTTTTACTACGGTCAGGTTATTCATGCCAGACTAGCATACAGCCGGTTCGGGCAGGCTCTACGCAGCTAAGCTGCGTAAAGTACCCCCGCCCTACCGGCTGTGATCAATAGGTTTTAAGAATTTCTTTCAGTACCGCCTGGGCCGACCACTCCCGGTTAGCCGCCTGTTCGATCACCAGCGACTGCGGCCCATCCAGCACGGCATCGGCCACTTTCAGGTTACGCCGAACGGGCAGGCAGTGCATGAACTTCCCCGCGTTGGTGCGAACCATATCGTCCATCGTAACGGCCCAGGACGGATCGTGGGTCAGCACCTGCCCGTAGTTAGTATAGGATGACCAGTTTTTTCCGTAGATGAAATCGGCTCCGGCAAAGGCTTCGTCGCGGTCGTAAATGACCCGGGCGTTACCCGCAAACTCGGGGGCCAGCTCATACCCTTGGGGATGGGTAATAACGAACTCGACATGACCCGACGCAGCCCGGGCGTTCATCCACTCACTGAACGAGTTGGCTACGGCCTGGGGCAGCGGCTTGAAATGAGGGAGCCAGGTCAGTACCACTTTGGGACGGGCCACGGTCTTCGCTTCTTCGATCGTGATGCAGTCGGCCAGCGACTGCAGCGGATGCCGCGTGGCAGACTCCAGGTTCACGATCGGCACCCGGGCGTAGCGGGCAAACTGCTGCATAACCTGCTCGCGGTAGTCGCTGTCGCGGTCTTTCAGTTCGGCAAAGGCTCTGATGCCGATGATATCGCAATACCGGCCAATTACGGCAGCCGCTTCGCGAACGTGCTCTGCTTTATCGCCGTTCATCAGCACCCCTTCTTCCATCTCCAGTCCCCAGGAGTCCTGCCCGACGTTCATGATCATAACGTTCAGACCCAGGTTCTGGGCGGCTTTCTGGGTGCTGAGCCGCGTGCGCAGGCTGGAGTTGAAAAAGATCAGCCCGATGGTTTTGTTCTTACCCAGTAGCTGATCGGCAAACGGGTTGGCTTTGGCATCCCGGCCGGACTGAATGAGCGCGTCGAGGTCGGTTACGTCAGCGAGAGAAAGAAAGTTGGTCATAGTGTAGGGAAACGCGGAGCGCGCAAATCGGCATCGGCTGGCAGCGAGCCCGGCCGGACTAAAAACAAGATTATAAGGAAACAGTCTGCTTCACCTCCTGCTGCAGGGCATCCAGGAACAGATCGGCTTCGTCGGTACCGATGGCCAGCGAGGGCAGCAGCCGGATGGTGTTCTTACCGGCTACGCCCGTAAACTGCTTGTGTCCAAAGAGCAGCGCTTTCCGAAGGGCATCGACTGGGTAGTCGTATTCGATGCCGATCATCAGCCCGCGGCCACGCAGTTCTTTATAGCCACCAATCTGCCGGATACCGTTCATGAGATAATCGCCCATACGAACGGCGTTGTCGATCAGTCCTTCGTCGCGCATGATGTCGAGGACGGCAATAGCGGCCGTACAAGCCAGGTGGTTCCCGCCAAACGTCGTACCGAGCAGCCCGTAGCTGGCGTGGAACTTTGGCGAGATCAGGATACCCCCAATCGGGAACCCATTGCCCATTCCTTTGGCCATCGAGATGATATCGGCCTCGATACCGCTGAACTGGTGCGAAAAGAACCGCCCCGACCGGCCATATCCGCACTGAACCCCGTCCAGGATAAGTATAGCCCCCGTTTCGTCGCACCGACGGCGCAGCGTTTGCAGAAACTCATCAGTGGCTACGTGGATACCGCCAACGCCCTGAATGCCTTCGATAATAACCGCACAGGTCTCGCTGGTAATGGCGGCAACCGCAGCCGCTACGTCATTATAGGGCAGGAACCGAACGTGCTGGTTGTAGTTGACGGGCGCCACGATGGCCGGGTTGTCGGTAGCGGCAACGGCGCCGGCCGTACGACCATGGAACGCTTTCGTAAACGCCACCACCTGGGTGCGGCCCGTATGAAACGACGCCAGCTTCAGCGCATTCTCGTTGGCTTCGGCCCCGGAATTACACAGAAACAGGGCGTAATCCGGATGGCCCGACAAATCGCCCAGTTTATCGGCCAGCTCCTGCTGCAGCGGAATCTTTACCGAGTTCGAATAAAACGAGATCCGGTGCAGCTGGTCGGTCAGCGCCTGTACGTACCGGGGGTGCGTATGCCCTACCGAGATAACGGCGTGGCCGCCGTACAGGTCCAGATAACGGGTGCCGTGGGCATCCCAGAGGTAGCTGCCCTCCGCCCGAACGGGTTCGATGTCGTAGAGGGGGTAAACGTTAAACAAGTCAGCCATTGGTCCGATCAATAATCCGTGGGTGCAAGTTTACGGATAATCGGGCGAAATGGGGTTCGGAAACACAAAAAGGAAGCCGTCGAGCCTCCTTTTTGTGTTTCCGGAACGCCGGACTTCAGGCAGGCAGCCCGTCAATGAATATCCGGAGTGCCTGTACGGCGGCTTCGGGTTCTTCGATCATACCCAGGTGACCGGACTGGTCGAGCGTAACCAGCTTAATCTGATCCGACAGCCCGGCCAGAGTAGCGGTTTTGTCGTAGGCAATCAGCTGGTCCTGTTTACCGAGTATCAGCAATACCGGAAACGAAGCGGTTCGCAGTACGCTGGTCCGGTCAGGGCGCCCCATGATGGCCTCCATGCCGGCCGCCAGCGCATCGGCGGGTAGCGTGCGATACCGGTCGATATACGGTTTCAGCTGATCGGCGGGGTAACCGGGGGCTACCATTTTAGGCAGGGTCGACTCGATAAACGGTTCGGCTCCGGCCGTATTGAGTTTCCCGATGGTTTGCTGGCGCTGTTCTTTCTTGGCGTCATCGTCGGCATAGGCGGTAGAGTGGAACAGTACCAGACCCTTGACCCGGTCCGGATATCGCTCGGCAAACGCCAGCGCGATATAGCCCCCCATCGAGTGGCCAACCAGTACGACTTGCCCATCAGCACCGGCTTCGGCCGCCAGATGTTTGCTGATCAGCCCGGCGTATTCATCGATACTGCGGTGGGTGGCCACGTGCGCCACGTCCGGCACGACGACCGGATACTCGGCCGACAGATCGGCATCGACCCGCTGCCAGATGGTAGCGTCGACGCCATGGCCGTGGATAAGACAGATAAGCGGTTGTTGGTTCATAGCAGCAAAAAAACCTAAAAGACCGATCCATACGGTCTTTTAGGTTTCAGTAATAGTTCTTGTATGACTTACTATTCAAGTACACCCAGCAGGATCAGTACGATACCTACGATAAGCAGGATCAGACCAATTACGCCGATTACTCCGCCGAAGATCAGCGACAGCAGCAGACCGATGGCCCCGATGATGATACCATTGCGGGTGTTGCGGTTCAGCGCCTTCGAATCGTCGGGAGCTACGTGATTTTTGATCTTCTTATCCATTTTCTTCAGCATCGTCCGCTCCATCAGCGACATTTTCTTCGTCGCTCCGGCCGTAGTAGCTACAGCCGTTTTGGTGTTGGATGTCGCCAGCAGCTGGTTAGCGCGCTCTATGTGTTTGGCCAGTTTCTTGTTCGAAGCCAGTTTGCTGTCGTTGCGAACATAGGCTTCTACCTGGCTCATCACCTGCCGGACCTGGGCTGTTTGCTCGGCCGGTGCGGGAGCCGCCACGGGCGCTACTTCGGCAGCGGGTGTTTCAGCAATTACCGCCGGCTGAGCCACCTCGGCCGGGGTAACAACCGCTACCGTCTGGGGCTGGGGCGATTTATACTGCTCGCGCTGGCTTGGCTGGAAATAAGCAACCGGACGGCTGCAGGAGGAGAGAATGGCAGCACCCATCAGGGCGGCAAAAAGATTCCGGGAAAATGTGTTCATTGAAAAAACAGATTAAAATACATAAAACGACTTGTCAAACAAAACAACTTTTATCTATAATGTTTGTTGCTGCCGACTGGGCAATTTTGCATAAAACTGAGCGAATGAAGGAGCGCTTCATATGAAATTGCCGGATAATGAGCGCAGTAGCTTCTGCCGAAAATTTCATATGAAGCAGCCGTAACTAGTCGCTAGGCTAACAGGCCAACTAGCAATACGATAGCACCGGCCAGGAGCAGAATAACGCCCAGTGTACCCGAACCGCCCAGCAGCAGAATGAGCAGACCGATAATCACCGCTACGGCACCAGCCGCCAGGATGCCCGTGTTGGCCATCGCTTTTTCGGGGTTACTGGGGGCCAGCTGGCGGTTAATTTTCTTGTTCAGCTTCTTGATCATCAGCCGTTCAACGAGCCCGGCTTTTTTCTGGGGGGCCGTAGTCGCAGCGGGTGTCAGCGTGCTTTTCTGAGCAGCCGAGGTCAGCATGGTCCGCACCTTGTTCAGGCGTTTCTGTACGGTTTTATCGGTGGCCAGTTTGGCGTCGTTGCGCACCATCGCGTCCATCTGATCCAGTGCGGCATTGGCCTGAGCAATCGGCTGGGCGGGTGTGGCGACCACAACAGACTCGTTTACACCACTAACCGGGGTCGATGCATCCGCTACGGGAGCCTGAACAGCGGGTGTTTTCGCAAACGACTCGCGGGGGCTTTTCTGGAAGTAAGCTACCGGGCGGCTGCAGGAGGCAAAGAAAATGGTCAGCATGAGGCCGACCAGCAGACGTTGTGTAAGCGTGTTCATGGTGTAACGTTGGTTTAATGATCAAACGGATTTGTTTATCAGGGGGTAAACCGGCGCTACCGTCAATTGTTGAGAGTTCGGAAAACTATTCGATCAACTGGCCAACAAAAAACCCCGACATCAGTCCGATGTCGGGTTTTTTTGTTGGCGGCAAGCCGCGTCGATCAGGCTACGGAGCGTAATTCCTGATGGGCGGTCTTGCCGAATTTTTCGCGGGCGTATTCGAGGCTGACGGTCAGCTCTTTTATGCCTGTCTGCGACGGAATCTCGAACATGGCGTCGGTAATGATCGACTCACAGATGGACCGCAGACCCCGGGCCCCGAGGCCGTACTGCAACGCCTGGTCGACGATATAGTCGAGCGCGCTATGATCCCAGTGCAGGGTCACCCCTTCCATCTGGAACAGCTTGTCATACTGCTTCGTGATGGCGTTTTTGGGCTCGGTCAGAATCTGCTTCAGCGCGGTTCGGTCGAGGGGTTCCAGGTGAGTCAGCACCGGCAACCGGCCGATCAGTTCCGGAATCAGTCCGAACGATTTCAGATCGAGGGCCGAGATATACCGCATCAGATGCCCGCGCTCGAAAGTTTCGTTCAGCCGCCGATCGCCCGAGAAGCCGATGGGTCGGGTGTTGATCCGCTTTGTAATGTGGCGCTCGATCCCGTCGAAAGCGCCCCCGCAGATAAACAGAATGTTCTCGGTGTTGAGCGCAATCAGGCGCTGGTCCGGATGTTTACGACCACCCTGGGGCGGCACGTTGACGACTGATCCTTCGAGCAGCTTCAGCAGCGCCTGCTGTACCCCTTCGCCACTGACATCGCGGGTAATGCTGGGATTGTCGGACTTGCGTGCAATTTTGTCGATCTCGTCGATGTAGACGATGCCTCGTTCGGCAGCTTCCACGTTATAATCGGCGGCCTGCAGCAGGCGCGTCAGAATGGTTTCGACATCCTCACCCACGTAACCGGCTTCGGTGATGACCGTTGCATCGGCAATGCAGAACGGCACTTCCAGAATTTTGGCAATGGACCGGGCCAGGTAGGTCTTGCCCGTACCGGTTTCGCCCACCATGATGATGTTCGACTTCTCGATCGTAACATCGTCGTTGGTTTTGGGTTGCATCAACCGCTTATAGTGGTTATAGACCGCTACGGTAATGGATTTCTTGGCTTCGTCCTGACCGATAATATACTGGTCCAGGTGACGCTTCATATCGACGGGCTTGATCAGGTTGATCTTGATTTCGGCCGGTTCACTCCGTTGCGGGCGCATTTCTTCCAGCACCACCTGGTGCCCCTGCTCGATGCAGTAATTGCAGATGTGCGCGTCGATTCCCGAGAGCAGCAACATCACCTCGTTTTTGCGTCGTCCGCAGAACGAGCAACTGATTTGTGGCATGAACGTTTGCAGTGTATTAAGCTGGTTTGTACGAACGAAGGCCGAGCCGCTCTGTTGTGGCTCATTACCCGACTATGTTCAGCAGCCTGTCTGGCTGCCCAATCGGGACTCAGTTCGGCCTTGTCCGGGTTTGTGTAACGGTTCGTAGCGTGTCTTTGTTACCTCAAGTTCGATAAAAAAAACGACCCGGACGCACCGGGGTCGGCAGTAGTCTGCAAATTTATTGACCGGTGCCCGAATTGCCTGAAAAACGCACCAAATGGCCTATAATACCTATTTAATCACCGGACAAACCGGTCAATACGTAGCCCCGGTATTAACAGACAGGGGCAACCGAACAGGTTGACTGTTCAGCTGCCCCAATCTGATTCGCAGTGGTGTAACTATGCCTTCTCCCGACGCAGTACTTCGTCGATCAGGCCGTATTCTTTGGCTTCTTCGGCGCGCATCCATTTGTCGCGGTCCGAATCCTTTTCGATCTGCTCAACGGTCTTACCCGAGTGGTGGGCCAGAATCTCGTACAGCTCTTCGCGGAGTTTAACGATCTCGCGGGCCGTAATCTCAATATCGACCGACTGACCCTGCGCGCCACCCGACGGCTGGTGAATCATGATGCGGGCGTGGGGCAGCGCGGTCCGTTTGCCCGCTGCGCCACCGGCCAGCAGTACCGCGCCCATCGACGCAGCCAGGCTCGTGCAGACGGTAGCCACGTCGGGCCGTACGTACTGCATGGTGTCATAGATACCCAGACCGGCATAGACCGAGCCGCCGGGGCTGTTGAGGTACATCAGAATGTCTTTCTTGGGATCGGCCGACTCCAGGAAAAGCAACTGGGCCACAATGATGTTGGCAATATTGTCATCGACGGGCAGACCCATAAAAATGATCCGGTCGGCCATCAGGCGCGAAAACACGTCGACTTCGCGGAAGTTCATCGGACGCTCTTCGATGACAGACCGGGTCATGTTCTCAATCGTGTGGTTCATGTAGCCGTCAACGGTCAGGCCATTCAGCCCCATATGGTGTACGGCGTACTTGCGGAATTCGTTCTGAAAATTCATATCCTGGATTTACGCTTTAGTATAAAACGATGATAAGCGGGTGTTAGTTTCGGGCTAATTAACCACACATAGACGGACTACACAAAGATTATAGCGTTCTTCACTAAACTTAATGCCCGTCCGTGTCCATTGTGTCGCTGTGCTTCATAAACTTGCACCGAACGATGCAAAATTGCGTTATGCAACCGAAATACCCTGTCGGTCTCTGTTTAGATTTTATCGGTATCACTTGAGATGAAGACCTCTGTCGAAGAAAAAATACGGCTGCATAGGCTCCAGCGCGGACTTTCGCAGGAAAACATGGCCGACCTCCTCAGTCTGTCAACAACGGCCTATGGCGATATTGAACGCGGCAAAACCGAACTGACCCTCACCCGCCTGACCCAGATCGCGTCGGTCCTGGAGCTGTCGCCCGTGGCCCTGCTGTCCGACGATGCGCTGATGGCTCAGGTTGTCGACACGCCCGACGAGGATGCGGAACACGAGCGCGAAACGCTGCGGCTGACGGTTGAGAAGCAGCAGATCGAAATCGATAAACTCCGGCTCGAAGCCGAGTACTGGAAACGCAAATACGACGACCGCATCGCGCTGGAGCTGGTTCGAAGCATAGGGGCTCAGCAACCCCGCGAACGAATCGGGTTTTAGATCGGGACGCCCCCGTATTTTTTTTCATGGGTGCGTAGGGGTATCCCTGCGTTCGGTGGTCATTGCGTAAAATCACCGAAAAACACCGCATCTTCTGACAACAACGGCTCCTTTTGTGCAGACAACCCCGGACGAAACCCTAATCGGTGAGATCCGCATCGGCAACGAAGCGGTGTTCGAGACCGTATTTCGTCAGTATTACGCGCCCCTCTGCCGGTACGCCCGCCCCATGCTGGGCGACATCGACGAGGCCGAAGAGGTGGTACAGGCGGTGTTTCTGGCCGTTTGGGAACGGCGCGAAACGTTGTTGATCACGACCTCCCTGAAGGCGTATCTGTACCGGGCCGTTCATAACCGCTGCCTCAACCGGCTCAACCAGCAGTCCGTTCAGGCGGGTCACCGCCAGCAGGCCGCCGACGAACTGTACAGCCAGCCCCCCAGCCCAACCCAGCATCTGCTGACCGACGAGCTGAGTACCCGGCTCCAGCAGGCCATGGGCCGGCTACCCGAGCAGTGCCGACGGGCGTTTGAACTGAGTCGGTTCGACGAGTTGTCGTACAGGGAAATTGCCGACCGGCTGGGCATTGCCACCAAAACGGTCGAGAACCAGATTGGCAAAGCACTGCGTATTCTCCGTACTGAATTGAGCGACTATTTACCACTTTTACTTCTCCTGGCCGGGGGAACAGGCGCATAATGGCAACCGAACCGCAATCACCGATCGATGACGCGCTGCTGGGTAAGTTTCTGGCGGGCGAAGCCTCCGCAACCGAGGCCGAACGGGTACGTCGCTGGTTGACCAACCCCGCCAACCAGCGCGAATACGACCGGTTTGTCCGCATCTGGACCGCAGCCGCTCAGCTTACCCAGCCTGAACCCGTCAATACCGAGGCCGCCTGGCAACGCGTCCGTACCCACATGCACCAGCCGGCTTCGCCGGTCACCCAAACCGCTCGTCGCCCGCTGCCCCAGCCTGTGCGGCAAACGTCCTGGCGCAGCTACGGCCGGGTAGCAGCCATGCTTGCGCTGGCGGTGCTGGCAGGCGTATCAGTCTGGCGCTATACCCGCCCCAACCCCGCCGATCAGCCAGCTGCGCTCCTCTCCGTAGCCACCACCTCGACCGCGCGGCAGTTTACCCTGCCCGATGGATCGACGGTCTGGCTCAACCGCAACAGCCGGCTGACCTACCCGGCCACGTTTGCCGACAGCAGCCGGACTATTTCGCTCACCGGCGAAGCTTTTTTCGATGTCACCCACGATCCGGCTCATCCGTTTCGGGTACGGGCCGGAAACGCCGTGGTTCGCGTACTGGGCACCTCGTTCAATGTGCGCTCGCTGGGCGATAGTGTGCAGGTGGCGGTACGAACCGGGCGGGTACAGCTGTCGGCTCCTCGGCAGGCCATTGTGCTGACCCCCAATCAGCAGGCTACCTACCAGCGGGCTGCCGATACCATCCGCCGACCCGTACCACTCGACGCCAACCGGCTGGCCTACCAGACCGGGCGACTGTCGTTTGTCAACACCTCGCTGGCCGAGGTCGTGCGGCTACTGCACGATGTCTACGGCACCGACATCCGGCTCGACACGCCCGCCCTCAGCAACTGCCGGCTGACGGCCGACTTCAACCGTGAATCGGCCGATGCCGTACTGGCGGTTGTGGCCGAAACCCTGTCGCTAACCGTTCGGCGCGATGGCGACACGCGCGTGCTTACCGGCGCTGGCTGTGGACAATAACGTAACCTGGCATGGGGGTAACAACCCGCTGACTGGTCTTTGGTCAAACCAGCATTTGTTATGACCTCACTTCGCATCTTCGTTTTTCTGCTTCTCACCCCGGTTCTGCTGCGCGCCCAGCCGACGCCCCCGCTCGAACGGCTGATCACGGTTACCCTGCGCAACGAACCACTCAGTCAGGCCCTCACCACCATCAGCCGCACCGGCCAGTTCAGCTTTTCATACAACCCTGTCGTCCTGAACCAGAGCCGCCCCGTTAGCCTGCGGGTGGTTAACCGGCCCGTTCGCGAGGTACTGGGGCAGCTTTTCGGCGGAACCGTTCGGCTCCGGTCGCGGGGGAACCACGTCATTCTGCTCCGCGCCGACGAACCCGAACAGCCCAAAGACTTTATCCTCGACGGCTACGTCATTGACGGGCAAACCACCGAACGGGTCGGGTCGGTAACCGTTTTCGAACGCAACTCACTGCGGTCGGCCCTCTCCAACGAGTACGGTTACTACCGGCTGAAGCTCCCGGCCGACCTGCCTGCGGTGCGGCTCGAAGTACGACGTCAGGCTTACCTGAACCAGTCGCTGACCATTCCGTCGCGCCGGTCGCAGCCCCAAAATATCTACCTGACTCCCCTACCCCGGCCCGCTGCCGTCAGCCCGCTCGACACCCGGCCGTTACCGACCGATTCAGCCAGTCGGCCCAGCCCGATCCTGGCGGAGCGGCCCGTCGTCTTTGCCTCGGCCGATTCGGGTGCGGTACCGATGCCCGCTTCCTTTCTGGATCGAAGCCGGCAAACCATTGGCCGCTGGGCGCTATCGACCCGACAACTCCTGACCGATATCAACCTCGACCGCGACACGCTGTACCGCACCTGGCAGGTCGCGTTTCTGCCGGGCATCGGTACGAACCGGGGGCTGGGCGGTCGTATCATCAACGACTATTCGGTCAACATCCTGATCGGGTATTCGCTGGGCGTACGGAAGGCCGAGTTTGGCGGCTTGTTCAACCTCGTCCGCGAAGACGTACAGGGCGTGCAGGCAGCCGGTTTCGGGAACCTCGTCGGGGGCAGTACCCAGGGGGTTCAGCTCGCGGGATTCATGAATACAACCCAGGGCAAGGTTGGCCCCGTACAGCTGGCGGGTTTTGTCAACACCGTTGGTGGCACAGTTCGGGGCCTGCAGGCGGCCGGGTTCCTGAATGTGGTTCGAAAAGACGTGCAGGGCCTTCAGCTGGCTGGCTTCCTCAACGCCGACCGGACCAGTGTGCAGGGGGCTCAGCTGGCGGGCTTCGCCAATGTAGCAGGCGGCAACACAAGTGGCTTCCAGGCTGCGGGCTTTGCCAACGTGGTGGGGGGCGATGCGGGTGGTTTCCAGGCGGCCGGGTTCACCAACGTGGTTCGGGGCCAGCTGCGGGGCTGGCAGGTGAGCGGTTTTCTGAACGTAGCCCGCGACGTGGTCAGTGGCCGGCAGGTGGGTTTCATCAACCTGGCCCGCTCGTCGGAGCGCGCACCCATCGGTTTTTTCAGCTACGTACAGACGAATGGGTACCGGGCCATAGAGGCATCGGCCAACGAGGTCACGCCCCTCAATGCCACGTTCCGGACGGGGGTTCGCTCGTTCTATAACCTCTTCACGGCCGGGTACAATCCGGGCGGACGCTTCTGGAGCTACGGCTACGGGCTGGGCACCGCTACGGCCGAACGACGCGGCTGGTCCGTAGCGCTGGAAGGCAGCGTACACCAGCTCAACCGCACCGACGAGCGGATCGAGAACCTGAACATGCTGCTGCGGCTCTCTCCCCAGCTCAGCAAACAGATAGCTACCGGCCTGGGCATTACGGCAGGGCCAACGCTCAACGGCTACTACTCGAACGACGTGTTTCTCAACCCCCTGCGCAACCAGTCGCTCCCGGCGGCTATCCTGACCCCCGATGCGCCAGACAACACCCGCGACGAATGGTCGGGCTGGCTGGGCTGGCAGGTGGGGCTGCGGTACAGTCTCTAAAAAAAGCCCCCCCTCGTGGGGGTTACCGGGCGGGAAGCGGTCATAGCAGCAAACATGTTACACACGCTATGCGCTTCCCGCTCCTGCCGACGCTACTGACCGGCTTCTTTCTACCCCTCATCACCATGGCCCAACCGCTGACCCAAACCGTGCGCGGGGTCGTGGTCGACCAGAGCCTGCAAACCCCCATTCCCGGCGCCACGGTCGTTCTCCAGACGGCTACACCAGCCAGGGGCGCCCTCACCGACACCGACGGGGCCTTCCGGCTGGCGGGCGTTCCGGTTGGGCGGCAAACCCTCCGGATTTCCTTTGTCGGCTATAAAGACGCCCTATTGGCCAACGTAGTCGTCGATGCCGGGAAAGAACTGGTACTGACCGTGGCTCTTGAAGAAGCCATTGGTCAGCTGGCCGAAGTAACGGTAACCCCCACCGTCGAGAAAGATAAGCCGCTGAACGAAATGGCAACGGTATCGGCCCGTACATTCTCGGTCGAAGAGACGCAGCGGTTTGCCGCAGCCGTCAACGACCCGGCCCGCATGGCCACGGCCTACGCCGGGGTAGTTGGAGCCAGCGATGGCAACAACACCATCGTTATCCGGGGCAACACCCCCAACGGGCTGCTCTGGCGGATGGAAGGCGTCGAGATTCCGAACCCCAATCACTTCGCCAACGTGGGCACCGCGTCGGGGGGCATCTCGATTCTGAGCGCCCAGTTGCTGGCCAATTCCGACTTCATGACGGGTGCGTTTCCGGCCGAGTACGGCAACGCGCTCTCGGGCGTTTTCGATCTGCGGCTGCGCCGGGGCAACAACCAGAAGCCGGAACATACCATTCAGGCGGGGGTGCTGGGGATCGACGTATCGAGTGAGGGGCCGTTCAGCAAGCGCTACAAAGGGTCGTACCTGTTCAACTACCGCTACTCGACACTGGGCTTGCTGAGCAGGCTGGGACTGGACGTAGGCACGGGCGTGACTACTTTTCAGGACCTCTCGTTCAATGTTTACCTGCCCACCGCCAAAGCCGGCACGTTTACCCTCTTCGGCTTTGGCGGCCTCAGCAGCCAGAACACCGATGCCGTCCGCGACTCAACCGCCTGGGTGGCCAGCTACGAACGCTATGACGATCGGTTTACGGCCAATACCGGCGCCGTTGGCCTCACACACTCGATCAACCTCGGCCCGCGGGCGTTTCTCAAAACGGTCTTTTCCGGTTCGGGTTACCAGAATCGCTATCAGAGCAATTACCTGACCGAGCAATACCGCCCTGAACTTCGGTACCGGGAACAGTATACCATCCGCAAAGCCATTGCCTCCAGCACCTTGACCTACAAGCTGACGAGCCAGCACACCATTCGGGCTGGTCTGATCGGGTCGCAGATCGGCTATACCCTCGCCCGCGAAGAATGGGCGGCCGATCAGGAACGGGTCGTCACCACCGTACGGGTACCTGGTCAGTCTACGGTTACGCTACAGGCGTTCGGACAGTGGAATTACCGGCTGTCGGAGCAGCTGACGGTCAACGCCGGCCTGCATTACCTGCGGCTTTTCCTGAACAGGTCCGACGCCCTGGAGCCGCGCGGATCGGTACGCTGGTCGTTCCGGCCGGGGCAGTCGCTCAGCCTGGGCTACGGCCTTCACAGCCAGACCCAAAACCCGGCCGTTCTGTTTGCTACCCCGCCGGGGGCTGGTCAGCGGTCGAACCGGTCGCTTGGCTTCACCCGCTCGCATCATTTCGTACTGGCCTACGACCGTCGCCTGACCGATCAGCTGCGGCTGAAAGCCGAAACCTACTACCAGTCGCTGTTCAACATTCCGGTCAGCGCCGACACGGCCGACTCGTTCTCCATCATCAATTTCCTCGACGGGCTGAGTACCGACCGGCTGATCAACAGCGGTACGGGGCGTAACTACGGGCTGGAACTGACCCTGGAGCAGTTTCTGCATAAAGGCGTGTACTTCCTGCTATCGTCCTCGCTGTACCGGTCCGAGTATCGGGGATCGGAGCAGGTCTGGCGGAACAGCCGCTTCGACGGCCGTCATGCTACGAGTTTTCTGGCGGGGAAAGAAATAGCAACCGGCGACCGGGGCCTGTTCCGAAACGGCACTATCGGGCTCAATATCAAGCTGACCTACTACGGCGGCTACCGCGAAACGCCCGTCGACCTGGCCGCGTCGCAGGCACGGGGCGAAACGGTCCGCTACGACGACCTCGCCTATACTGTTCAGCTGCCCAATTATTTCCGCACCGATGTTCGGTTCAGCTGGAAGAAGAACCGCCCCCGCTCGACCCGAACCCTTTCGCTCGACGTGCAGAACGTAACCAACCGCCAGAATGTCTTCGGGCGCTACTTCGATTTGCAGACCGGCACTATTCGCACCAGCTACCAGAACGGCCTGCTGCCGGTGCTGAGCTACCGCGTCGCGTTTTAAAACAGAATGGCCACGTCCGATCCTTGTCAGACGTGGCCATTCTGGTAGGCACTTCCGCGTGCTGCTAAGCGCAGGCCATTAGAGTTACAGGCTGACAGACGCCCAGCCGATACCGTTTTTATTGTTGGGCTTCCGCACTTCGTAAGCCACCAGCAGCTGACCGTCGACCACGACCCCACTGGCGTTGGTACCGTTCTGCGCATTTTTGACGTACTGCGTAGCCGCGGCACCGGCCGCGTCGATGGTACGGAACGCAATTACCGAGCTCATGCCACTCTCCGACGGCTGGCTCTGCTCCCAGAGCAGCACCGACGACTTCGCAGCAGGTACCAGATACGCATTTTTGGCGGTAGGATCGTCGAGGACAAACAGCCGCTTGCCCTGTCCGTTCACCACCCGGATACCCGGAGAATCGGTCGTGCCCGAGAACCAGGCTACCAGCGGATTGCCGCCACCCGCGCTGGAGGTTGGGCCCGAGTGCGGGCACCCGTTGATCTGCCAGTTATCTTTCGACAGAATGGCGGGTTTGGTAAAGGTTTTTCCGTTATCCGTCGAGCTCATCCGGGCAATGTCGCGGATGTTGTCCTGATTTTCGCGATAGTATACATGCAGCGTGCCGACGGGGTCGACCAGCAGGCTGATGTTGCAGCACGCACAAACGTAGGGGTCCAGAATGCGCTCGGCGCCAAATTTCCCGCCCGCTGTTGTTACCAGCCGCAAATCGCGCTGTTCGTGTTCGTTGCCCGGAATATCGTTCAGCCAGGTTACGGCTATCTCGTCGTTGGCCAGCACGGTGGCGTCGAAAAAACCGCGTACAATGTTCGGTGTTTTATCAGCGTGAACCGGCTCGGGCAAGGTCCAGGTGTTACCCTGATCGGCGGAAGTAACATAAACAATCCTCAGATCGCGTGGCCGACCACCACCACGGGCCGGTTTGGACGCGTCGGTCTTCGGGGCGTTTTGCCCTTCGTGTCCGCCGTGGTTATGCTCAGCGGTCGGAGCGGCCGAGGCCTGTGCGTTGGCGGGTTCGGGACCGCGCAGGGCAAATACAGCTACCGGCGATCCATTCTTACGAAACAGCAGTTTGGGTCGCATCAGCCGCGAGTTACCAATGCCCGACGATGCGTAGATCAGCTTCTTGTCGCCAAAGGTTTTTCCCTTGTCCGTCGATCTGGCCCAATAGAAATAGATGGTACCATTATTGTCTTTTTCGGTCCAGGACAGAGCCACCTCACCGGCGGGGGTGCGGGATAGCGTAGGTACCGCATAGGCGCGGGTGGTATCGCTGAAGAGGCCCGTATGGGCATAGCTCGCCAACCCACAGAGAGTCAGCACAAAGAGGAAGGTTATTCGCTTAAGAAAGGTGCACATACGATAGGGATTTGACCAGCACGGCCAGGTATTATTTGTATTAAGTCTAAGTTACAGCAAAGGTAAACGATGGCGTGCATGTTTGTTCGGCTGTTTGCAAAAATTCTGCTTACCGTGTCGGGCGCCCGCTTATATTTGATCCGTTTACTTTGAAACGGCCCGCAGACACAGGCCATTTTCCTTCTACGTCCATGAACGAATCGAGTAAAAATTTTCTGTATCAGTACCTCAATAATGCCTCGCCGACCGGATTCGAATCGTCGGGGCAGCAGATCTGGCTGGATTACCTCAAACCCTATACCGACGAGTACATTGTCGACACCTACGGTACGGCGGTGGGCGTAATCGGGCCGGGCAAAGACTATAAAGTAGTTATCGAAGCCCACTCCGACGAGATTTCATGGTTCGTCAACTACATCTCCGACGACGGCTATATCTATGTTCGGCGCAACGGGGGTTCCGACGCGCTGATTGCGCCGTCTATGCGGGTGCTGCTCCATACAAAAAAAGGCCCGGTAACGGGTATTTTTGGCTGGCCGGCCATTC
This sequence comes from Spirosoma sordidisoli, assembly GCF_004138325.1. Classification (GTDB taxonomy): domain Bacteria; phylum Bacteroidota; class Bacteroidia; order Cytophagales; family Spirosomataceae; genus Spirosoma; species Spirosoma sordidisoli. The sequence goes on from NZ_SBLB01000001.1 coordinate 998,041, forward strand.
ACGTCCGCGATCTGGCCAAAGATGCCGCACCGAAAGTAACCGACCTTACCATCGACGTAGGGGCTGCCACAAAGCAGGAGGTGGAAGAAATGGGGATTCATGTCGGCACGGTAGCTACCTTCTCCGACGGGCTGATGGAACTGAACGATCGTTTCTACGTAGGTCGGGCGCTGGACAACCGCATGGGTGGATTCATGATTGCCGAAGTGGCGCGGCTGCTCAAGGAAAACAACATTACCCTGCCCTACACGCTGTACATCGTGAATGCCGTACAGGAAGAGATCGGACTGCGCGGGGCCGAAATGATTGCCCGCCGACTGAAGCCCGATCTGGCCATCTGTACCGACGTAACCCACGACACCCAGTCGCCGAAGTACGACAAGAAAGAACAGGGCGATCTCAAATGCGGAGGGGGCCCGGTGCTTTGCTACGGTCCGGCGGTGCAGAACAACGTGCTCGACTTCCTGATCGACGTGGCGCAGGCTCAGGACATCGCGTTTCAGCGGCAGGCGGTAAGCCGCTCAACCGGTACCGACACCGATGCCTTCGCCTACGCTACCGAGGGTATTGCCTCGGCGCTGATCTCTCTCCCGTTGAAGTACATGCACACCACCGTCGAAACCGTTCATAAAGAGGACGTGCAGAACGTTATCAAACTCATGTACGAAACCCTGCTGGCCCTGAAAGGCAACGAAGATTTCCGGTATATCAAATAAAAAACGCCCGCAGGCCGAAAGGCACCTGCAACAGGGAGCTGGACCGACGTTCAGCTCCCTGTTTGTTTATAAACCCACGCCAGCCGGTAGCCCGCCCGCGAGCAATGATCTGGTTGCCATGCCTTTAAAACTATTATTTCTATAGGGAATACATAATTTATTGATCCTCAAATCAGAATTCAGCCTATCTAAGAAATATACCCTTTACTAGGTTCACCACCACTTAGTAAATATAGATACCCGTAATCTATTCTATAATAACATATTGTTACCAAATTAGCGTAAATTATAAACAAACACACTATGCGATATAGCTACCTCATCCTGCTGCTGGCTACCTCTCTGTCGGCCTACTGCCAGACTGACCTTTCGACCGATCAGCGGCAGATCAACACCCCGACCCGGCCGCTGCCCCCCTATCGGCCTGGGTTCGCCGTCATGCTCTCTGCTGGTTCGGCGGGCGGTGGCGTAGCCGTTGGGTACTCCATCAACCGGCAACTGGCGGCCCGGCTTGGGCTCAACCTGTTCAGCTACTCAGGTACGCTGACAAGCGGCAAAGACACCGACGACATTCAGATCGGGTTCGATTACAAGCTGAAGCTCCTCAACACCAATCTGCTGCTCGACTATTATCCGTTCAAACGGTCCGGGTTTCGGCTGACGGGTGGGGCTTTTTACAACCTTAACCAGATCAGCTTTTTCGGCAAACCGGTCAAAGACGTGAAGTTCAACGACATTACCTTCACCATCGACGAAGTTGGAACCCTGGACGGCAGAGCCGACTTCAACAAGATTGCGCCTTACATCGGTCTCGGTTTCGGGAATCCATACACCCGCAGCCGACTCAAATTCATGGCTGATGTTGGTTTTTTCTACCAGCAGTCTCCGCAAATCACCTTCAAAACGACCGGCCTGCTGGAGCCATCGTCGGACCAGGGTGCCGTCATTGAAAATAACCTGAAGCCCCTCAAGTATTATCCGATTGTCACGATTGGCCTGGCCTACAAACTATAATCCATACCAGCCTTCAAACTGTATAGTCCTTTTATGAAGAATCTCCGTTTGTTATCGTCATATTCTCTGCTCAAGGCAGTGGCGCTGTCTACCACCATCGGCCTAGCCGTGGGTTGTCAGAACCTCAAAGACATTCAGAATATCGATCCGCTCAAGGATGTGGTGTTCAAACTGAACTACCAACCGGCCAAAACCCAAATCCAGGGGCTGGTTGTTGACGCCAAAACCGGCTTACCGCTGCAGATCCCCATCCAGGTGTACATCGTAGGAAAAGACGCCAGCCGGGCCATTACCTTCGACGGTAAGGCCATCAGCACCTACCGAGCCCCCAAAGGCGATATCTTCATCGGCCTGACCGGGGCCGAGCCAACCCGCGCGACCCCGGCCGAACTGCGCATTGTCGTGGACGCCGATGGGTATACCGCTTCCAGCATGAACCTGACCCTGACCAGAGCCCTCAACGATCCGTTTACGATCCGGCTGGTCAAGTTCGACGCGCCCCCGACGGGTGCAGCCTCGAAAGCGCTGTCGACCCCGGCGTCGGCATCGGGCGTGGTGACGTCGCCCCGGGTGGTTGAGATCACGACGCCGGCGAGCGGCTCAATCGCGTCTACCCAGCTGAGCCTGTCCATTCCGGCCAGCACGGCCCTGAAAGACAGCAAAGGCGCCCCGGTTACGGGCAACGTAACCACCTCGGTCGTGGCCTTCAACGGACAAAGTCCGGAAGCGCTGCAGGCTTTTCCGGGTGGTCTGACGGCGCCGGTGGCCAAAAGTGCTCAGGGTAAAACCGACGCCAAAGGCCTTTTCAACCCAATCGGGTTTGTGGCGATCGAGATGAAGAATCCGGCCGGTCAGATCGTATCGACGTTCAGCCAGCCGGTTATGATTCAGATGAGCGTGCCGACGACGACGTTCAATCCGGCAACGGGTCGGCCCATCACCGTCAATGACCGGCTTGAGATCTACAGCTACGATGAACTAACCGGCGCCTGGACGTTCGAGCGGGAGGTGGCCGTCCGGCAGGCAACCAACGGACTGGCGGTCGACGTTCCGATCACTCACCTGTCGTACTACAGCATAACCACCCAGCGCGCAGCCGAAACCTGCTCGATCACCTATACGGTTCGTAACCTGCCCACGGGTACCGCCTACGTGTATTCGCTTTTCAGGTACGATCAGGGCTTCGGCGGCACCCGGCAGGTTGTCGCTTCGCAGAGCAGCACCGATGGCCGTATTTCCTTTACCGTGCCCGCTGGTAATTACGAACTGGCGCTGTACGATCCGCTCGACAACACCCTGCTCGGCTCGACCCGCAGCACCAATCCCTGCGGTGATATTGGCGTAGACGTTACGATTCCGACCGGTCAGCTGAAAGCGGCCTTCACCGTGCGGGCGGTCTGTGAAAACGGGAAGAATTTCGAAGTATACCCCACCGTCAGCGTTTACTACGGCGAAACCGGCAAAACCCCCGTTGCGGTCGCTACTTTCGAAAATGGTAAAGGGATTCTGACGGGCCTCAAACCGAATACGAGCTATACCGCCACCGTTTACTACGAAGGCGGCTACAGCGTCGATTTCAACTCCGGCACCCAGGACTCCGAACACCTGCTCGAATACGTGCTGAAGTCATACACCCAGGCCTGCAAGAACTAGCCGATCCGGTGCCGCGACGCCAAGCTTTGTCAGGGAGGACCTGTTCATCACCGGATGTCATCTTATCGTTTAAACACGCAAGCCCGACCAGACTAATCTGGTCGGGCTTGCGGTTGGTAGAGGCTGGTTCATTTGCCGCTGGTGGTCGATACGGGCGGGTTGATCATGATATGAGCTCGGTGGGTGCCGGGGTCCATGATCCAGGGCATACCGGGGGCTTCGGGTTTGAGCGGCAGGCCCGTACTTTCGACCGTTGCGTAGGGAATGTACACCACCGACCGCAGGTAGCCTTCTTTTACGGTGCCCGTAGCCGGATCGTAGTTGTCGGGTTTGGCCGTATAGACAAACAGCGAGGAGGGATTCTTTGGCATGGCCCATTTGTTGGCTTTCACCTCCTGCTCGCGGATTTCCAGTATCTCGTTGGGCTTCTTCCCCTGCTCCTTCAGCTCCCGGCCCCGCTTCATGAACGGTTCCAGATCGCGGTGGTAGCACGAAACGCTAAGCCCTTTCTGAGCCGGATCGTCGGCCAGGCAGATCAGTTCGTTGGTGCCTTTTCGTAATACCATGAACTCGTTTTTGGCCGAGTAGCCGTATACGGTAGCGCCGGCCTGCTTATCGGCCGGAGCCGCCAGCACGGCGGTCCTGATCTGGATGTCGGCCGGTGGCACGTCGGTTGACTGGGCGAGCGCCCCAAAGCCAGCCGATACCAGCCCTACTGTCAGCAGAGTCGTTTTCATAGTAGCGTGTGTTTCTCCTACAAGCCGATCGGGCCGTTGACTTACTCACCCGTTCCGGCGGAAGCTCCGCGGACCGGTTCCGGGGCCCTGCCGGTTAAACGGACTCATGCCGGGCGCATTGCCCGAAAAATTACGCAGGTTGTAGACAAAGCTGACCAGAAAATAGCGGTTCAGGACCCGGCTCTGCACCTCCTCGGTATAGGTGTCGGTCACGTTCCGGACGATGCTGCGGTTCTGGTTCAGCAGATCGAACGCCTGAAAACGAATCTCGCCCTGCTTTTGCTTGAACAGCTGTTTGGCCAGCGTGGCGTTCCAGAGGGTAAACGACTGGTTGAAAGCACCCGACGAGCCGCCGTAGTGGTTGTAGTACACATCGGTCGATACCGTGAAGCCGCCCGGCAGCTGGTAGAACGCATCGAAGGTGACGGTCTGGTTCAGGAAGGTCGTGTTCTGCTGCGGCTGGAGCGAGTACCGTGCCGACTGAAAATTGATGGTGCCGCCGAGGTTCAGGTCCAGCTTTTCGGTGAAGTTCGAGCTGATGTTCAGCCCCTGCCCCACGAGCCAGTTGTTGGCCAGATTGGCCCGGTCGTTTACGAAACTGGTGCCCCGGTTGTAGGTCAGGTTGGTGGTCAGGTTCAGATTGGCCTTTTGCTGACCCAGCTTAACGGGCTGCCCCAGCACCAGCGACCCGTTGGCCGTATAGTAACCATCGGTATTGACGGGCTGCGTCACCTGCGCGCCGGTTTCGTTGAAACGGGTAGCGTTTACGATCTTGTTATCGGTCCGGCTCAGGTTCACGAACGCGAACAGATTGCGAAAGGTAGTTGGCTGAAACCGGTTGAAATTAAGCGACAGCGTATGGGTATATTCGGGTTGCAGGGCCGCGTTGCCGAGCCGGATATTGAGCGGGTTGGTATTGTCCGGTACGGGCTGTAACTGGCTCACGCTGGGCGCGTTGATGCGGGTGCGGTAGTTGATCCGCAGCCGGCGGTTTTTCTCGAAGTTATAAGTAAACAGGGCATTGGGCAGCAGATTCGTAAACGTCCGGCTGAAGGTGGAGCCGGGGGTAATGTCAGTAGTGTCACGGGTAAGGTTGTCCGAGTTCAGCATGGCCTGCTGGGCGTCGAAACCAAGGGCGTAGGTGTATTTGAGCCGGTTGGTTTGCCAGGTCATACCGGCCCGGTTGGTCATGAACGTATTCAGGAATCGGTTGCTGAGCTGGGCGTTGGGCAGGTCGTACTGGCCGGTGGCCTCGTTGAAATTATTGACGAACCGGTTCGAGGTATTGTTGTTGTTCGACAGGGCGTAGTGGAACTCGATGGTTTGCCGCAACGACAGCGGCTCGGTATAGCTGAGGTTGATGCTGTTGGTTACCGACTGGGTTTCCTGATCGTTACGCTGGTTGATGACCTGTTCGAAGGGGGCCGTCTGGCTAACCGGTCCGCTTGCCGTTGTCGAAATGGGGGTGTTGGGCCGGGCAAAGGTGTTGAGCGAGCGGTTGACCCCTTCGTTATCGAAGTCGTTCATCGCCATGTTCCAGTTCAGGGATATGGTTCGCCCGCGTTTGCGAAACTTACGCAGCAGCAGTACCGAGTTGTTAGCGGTAAAGCCGGTTCCGGTCGAGCTGTAGTTGGTATTGCTGGTGTTGACCGGGCGGCCCTGCCCGTCGAGGGTCTGCGAGCTGCTCCGGGTCTGGAAGCCTGAATTCAGCCACGACAGGTTCGGAATAACCCGGATCGTTGTCAGCGAATCAAGGCGGTAGTCGAGCCGGAGGTTGAACCGGTGGTTGGTGTTGGTATTGTCGGAGCCGTTGTCGCGATTGGTTACAAAGGCCGAGTCGGCCCGACCGGTACCCGATAGGCCGTTGGGCAGTACGTTCTCGCGTCGGCTGCGCTGATCGGTCAGGGTGTTGGTATGGCTGGCGTTATAGCTCCCGGCCACGTCTACTTTCTTGCCCCAGGTGTCGCGGTAGTTCAGTCCACCGGCCCACGACTGGGTAATGGCATTGTTGCCGACCTGCCCCCCGTTCCCCACGCCGGCGAAGGTGCCTCCCCCGCCAACCCGAACCAGGTTACTGCCTCCGCCCCCGCCCATACCCTGACCGGCCCCGCCAAAATTACTGCCCAGGCCCAGGTCCTGCGCCGTAAACCCCTGCTGGTTGAGGTTGTTGGCCATGCCCAGCACGGAGATCTGCCGACCATTGTTGAACCGGTTCAGGCTGGCCCGCGCTGAATACCGAACGTCCTCGCCCGGCTGCGGCCCGGCCGCTACCGACTGCTGCCCGAACGATCCTTTTCGCTTGTCTTTTTTGGTGGTGATGTTGATCGTCTTTTCCCGGTCGCCATCGTCGACCCCCGAAAACTGCGACTGCTCCGACTGCTGATCGTAGAGCTGTACTTTGTCGATGATGTCGGCGGGCAGGTTGCGGGTGGCCATTTTCGGATCGTTACCGAAGAAGGGCTTCCCATCGACCAGCACTTTCCGGACTTCCTGCCCCTGCGCCTTTACGGTACCGTCGCGACTGACCTCAACCCCCGGCAGCTTCTTGAGCAGGTCCTCTACCTGGGCGTTGGGGCGGGTCTTGAACGAATCGGCGTTGAACTCGAGCGTGTCTCCTTTGACGGCAATGGGCGCTTTTTCGCCCTGCACCTGAATTTCGCCGAGGGTCTGCGAGGTAGCCACCAGATCGATAGTACCTGCATCCGGATTGGGCGTGGCCGACGAGACCGTTACGGGGCGGGCCTTACCCCGGTAGCCTACGTAGGTTACCAGCACCCGATACGCCCCCGCAGCCACTTTCGGGAATGTGAACTGCCCCTCGCCATCGGTAATCCCGAACGTAACGAGCGACGAATCCCGCGCCGACAGCAGCGATACCGATGCTTCGAGCAAGGGTTTGCGGGTTAACGAGTCCACAACCGCCCCCCGGATGCTGCCCGACTGAGCCAGCGCAGCCTGCATGAAGACGGGACATACCAAAAAGACGAACAGAAGAAGTCGTTTCATAAGTTGTTTGAGGAACGGGCCGGTCTGCCACCACTGACCGAGCGGGTTTGAGCGCTTTCTCAGTTACGGGGGGGCATACCGTTCATCATCCGCTGCCGGAACGTAGCCATCGATTTCCGGCGTAGCTCGTTCATCTCGTCCGACGAAATGGCTTTGGCATCGGCGGGGGGCTGTACGGCGCTATCGGCAACCGCTTCGGCCGATACGCTGGTGGCTTTGAAGGATTCGTTGTCCGATTCGATCTGGAGCACCACGCCCCGCTCCGGCGTCAGCGCGGCTACGGGCGAGTAGGTAAACGGCAGCTCGGTCGTGTACCAGACGGTATAGGTTTCGGCTTCACCGGGGGCCGGCGCGGTAGCCGACGCATCACCAGGCCGACCACCCATAGTGGGGCGGGCCAGACGGGCCGTAGCGGTGGCTTTGTGGCAGAGGTAGCCGGCAATCTTGCGGGTTTTGTCGGAGGGTTGCCAGTTTTCGGGTTTGGGCATGGGCCGTTCCGTCCGGTAGGTGGTCTTCACCGAATCTTTGGTGATCGTCATGACGTCGATACGCTGGCGGTTGGCCAGATCCAGGAAGGTCGTCTGCTCAAACGGGGGAGCCATCCGGGTTTCGCGGGGAACGCCCCCGCCCGGTCCACCGCCTATGGTCCGGCTAATCATCATGTTCTGCGGCCGGTCGCGTTCTTCCTTGGCCATGGTGCCCGAAAAAATCAGCTTCTGGGTAAACGAGATCACCTCCGGCATTCCTTCGGGCGCATCGGGCGCGCCGGGACTTCCGGGCCGTACTTCCTGACCGTTGATCACCATCCGTACCTGCGACAGGTCGACCCGGCGCATGCCTTCGTAGGTGATTTTTCCCGCCGTAGGTGGCGTCTGGGCCAGCGCAACCGAGGTTGCCAGTAACGTAGTTAAGAGCGCGGTGAATAGATTTTGTTTCATGGCCTAAAGAGCGATTCGTCGGTTGAATGTTGCATAAATATCCGGTTTGGCGGATTGTATTTTGTTAAAAGACGTTAAAGAGGAGACGAATGCCCAAATTGTGCCGCTGAATACCACTCTATGAGTCCCCAACGCCTTATTTCCGTTGTTCCGTCGCAAACCGAACTGCTGTTCGATCTGGGACTTGACGATACAATCGTGGGGGTCACCAGGTTCTGCATCCACCCTGCCGACCGGGTACGGAACAAGCCCATAGTGGGTGGTACCAAGACGCTGAATCTGAACCGTATTCACGACCTTCAGCCTGACCTGATCCTGGCGAATAAGGAAGAAAACACTCGTACTCAGATCGAAGCCTTGCAGCAGCAGTACCGCGTTCACGTTACCGACATGGCTACGATTCCTGAAGCGTTGTCGATGATCCGCGAGGTAGGGACGCTCGTCGGCAGAAGCCGGCAGGCCGAATCCATCATTACCCGGATCACGAACAGCCTGCCCGCTTTTCCGTCCGATTCGGCTTCGCCTTCGGTTGCTTACCTGATCTGGCGCAAGCCGTATATGGTAGCGGCAGGCGGTACCTTCATCGATGCCATGCTCACCGCAGCAGGCTTCCGGAATGCCTTTGCCCATCAGCGCCGTTACCCCGAGCTGGACCCCGACGCGCTGCGGGCGGCCCACCCCGATCTGATTTTCCTGTCGTCGGAGCCTTACCCCTTCAGCGAAAAGCACCGGGGCGAGTTCCAGGCCCTCTGTCCGGCGGCCCGCGTCGTGATTGTCGATGGCGAGATTTTCTCCTGGTACGGCAGCCGACTGTTGCAGGCGGGTGACTATTTTAAGAACTTACGCAACCAACTAGACTACTATCCCTGATGGCTACCAATGCCTCGTCTGCTATCCGCCCAGCGCCGGCTTCCGATCATAGGCTGTCGGTGGCGTCGGTCAATCTGGTTCTGTTTGCGGTTCGGCAACGCGGACTCGACCCGGGGGAGCTGGCCCGGGCGGTAGGCATCGATCCGGCCCGGCTCCGCAACCCCGACGAGCGACTGCCGATCCGGACCATGCAGCACCTCTGGCAGGAAATCGTAAGCCGCTCCGGCGATCCATCTATTGCGCTCTCGATCGGTGAGCTGGTGAACCCGTTGTCGTTTGGCGTACTGGCCTATGTGATGATGCACTGCCCCAGCCTGGGCCAGGCTTTTCAGAAGCTCATCCAGTATCAGGATATTGTTTGCGAAGGCATCCGCACCAGCGGTCGGCACGAAGGGTCGGCCTATGTGCTGTCGCTGCAGCTGACCAGCCCCGACATTGTTTTTCCGGCCTATGCGGTGGAGTCAGAATTGTCGGTCTACCTGGCGGCCATGCGGGCGCTGACGGGGCAAACGCTCGTAGCCAGAGAGGTTTGGTTTGCTTACCCGCGCCCCACCGATACCAGCCAGCACGAACGGGTTTTCGGTCCGGCCCAGCTCCGGTTCGACACGCCCGAATCGGCCCTGGTACTCGACAGCGCCCTGCTCGACACGCCCATCCTGAACGCCAGCCCGGGGCTGTTTACCCTGTTTGACCAACAGGCCGACGAATCGATGAAACGCCTGAAAACCCCGGCCCTGACCGAGCGGGTCCGGACCGAGATTCTGGTATTGATGAAAGGAGAAGAACCGACGCTGGCGGCCGTTGCCGACCGGCTCGCTATGGGCATCCGGACGTTACAGCTGCATCTGAAAAGCGAACAGACCAGCTACCAGCAGATTCTGGATCGGGTGCGCCGGGATATGGCGATAAAGCACCTGCGCGAACCGCATTTCAGCACCACCGACATTGCCTACCTGCTGGGATTTGCGGAGCCGAGCGTTTTTTTTCGGTCGTTCAGAAAATGGACCGGCCAGACCCCGGGCGCCTATCGTCAGCAGTTGTACGCCAGCTAGATGCCAGCTTTGGCAGCCTGACAAGACTCGGTCTCGTACAGGCGCTCGAAGGCTTATTTTTCGGTTCACTTGTAGGTGATCGTATACTGAAAATTACCCATAGCGCCCAGCGGAGCGTTGCGCTGCGTCGGGAATCCACGCTCGTTGACCTGCTGCGTTTCGCTGACCAGCGTATAGGTGTTGCAGCCGTACAGGGCGGTGCAGTGTTTTATAGTACGGGACAGGAGATTATTGGTCGTCAGCGCATTATCCAGTCCAACCAGGCCGGAGGAGAACACCCCCCGGTTAAAAACGGCTAGTAGCGCCGTCAGTATCTGATACTCTTTGCTCTGCGCAAACACGTTCTGGTGCGGATCGTACTGCTGATTTACCACCTCGGAAAAGTTATTCGGATTGCGCGCCTTGTTCCAGCTCGATTCGGCCGCTGCATCCAGGTTCCCCCGGCTATCCAGAAAGAGCTGACCCAGACTGACATTTGTCTTTAGCGGATACCCCTGCTGGTCGACGGCAAAAGAGGCCGTTTTAACGGTCTGGCCCCCGATCACCAAACGAGCATTGATCGTTTGACCGGTATACGCCAGTTCGAAGCGACCCGGTTTGGCTTGACCATACGAATCTGAGTCACGATCGTCAGAAAGCGCGTCTATCGAAATAGCAGACAAACGGTTATTGTCATACGCAAACCGCACCCACTGGTTTACAGGTTGGTTACCGGGCGAAGCAGCCAGCAGCGAGTCGCGAACCGACACCAGCTGATTGGCCGCGTTGTAGGTAAATAGAGACCGGTAGACGAGGTGAGCGAGCGTACCCTCGGCATGATAGTCGATCGAAGCAGGCAGGGTTAGCCGGGTCGGGGCAACCTCAGCGTCGATGGGAGCCAGTTTCTGGCAGGAGGTGGCAGCGAGCAGAGCGCTCCCTAAAAAAAGGCTGGTTAAACGGGCGGTGTAGTTCATAACGGATCTGATGCAGAGACACGCAAAAAACAGGCGAATTTTTGACAAAACAAAGCAGTCGACTTATTTCATATGATGAATAGACCGAATTGATACTGAGACGCTAACCCCATACGGTGTTTCATCGGTGTCGGCTTACCCCAATCGCCTGTCGGGAGGGTAGTTAGTTCATCCCGGTCAGCCCGCACCGGGGGCGCCTGTCTGCGCCAGCCCCGCTGCTTCTACAGCCCTCCTAAACTGGTGTGCTTGAAACTATCGGCGTACTTCAGGCCGTAGCCCGCCACCCGGTCCATGCTCGAATGCGCTACCAGCATGATCCCCGCCAGCATCAGGTATTGATTACCGACAGCCAGCCCCCAGATGCCGATCAGGATACCCAGCGCTTTGTGGTGAACCAGATTATAGGTTACGGCACCCACGGCCGGGTTGATCAGATACCCCACCATACTCAGGTCGGGCAGCAGCAGCAGGGCCGGAAACCACCACCAGGCAAACGTCAATTGCGAAAACAGGTACACACACGCCAGAAACAGGGCGAATTCTTCGGCTTTGAGCAGGTATTTCATTGGATTGGTGTTCGTGCGAACGTTTAGTACCCTACAAAGGTCCGACGAACCGACCGGGCGGTCGATGACGAAAAAAGCAATCTTACTGACCAATTACGAAAATCGCATCGTCGTCGATCGACCCACCAGCCCCGGCATGATCAGCTAGGCTTTAGTCCCTTCGGCCAGCGGCTCCACCGTGACAACTTTAGCCATATCTTCCCAGAACGAGGGGTACGACTTGGCCACAACGCCTGGCTCCTCGATCATGACAGAACGCTGCATCGCCACCGGCGCAAAGGCCATGGCCATCCGGTGATCGTCGTAGGTATCGATAACGGGCGTCGGTGACTCCGGCACGGCACCAGTCAGCGAACGGACTTCGTAGCGGTGGTTCGACTCGACCTCTACCAGCTCGGCCCCCAGTTTTTGAAGTTCGGTCTGCAGGGCCAGCACGCGGTCGGTTTCTTTGATCTTCAGGCTTTCGATGCCGGTCAGGGTGAGCGCCACCCCGCTAACGGCCGCACAGACGGCCACGGTCTGCGCCAGATCCGGACAGTCGGTAAAATCCCAGCTCAGGGCCGACTCGGCCGGGCGCCGGGTCAGCCTCACGCCCTGATCGGTAAAGGTGCTCTCGACCCCTAGTGCCCGCATGATCTCGACAATAGCGCTGTCGCCCTGCAACGACTGCGGCTTCAGTCCGAGCAGGTCGATGGTGGTATCCGGATCGCCGGACAAGGCCACCACGCTGTACCAGTAGCTGGCACCCGACCAGTCGGACTCGATCTGATACGGTTTTGGCGTATAGGGCTGGGGAGCTACCGTAATGGTTCGTTCGTCCCAGTTAGCCTGCACATCGGCTCCGAAATAGACCATCTGCGCTATCGTCATCTCGATATACGGCCGCGAACCGATCGGGCCCGTCAGCGTCAGGGTCAGTCCCTGCGGCAGCGCCGGCGCAATCATCAGCAGGGCCGAGATGTACTGGCTGCTCACGTCGCCCCGGATGCTGAGCGTATGCTGGCCCGACGCGCTGAACCCGTTCAGCTGCAGCGGTGGGTAGCCTTCGTTGTTAAGGTAGGTAATATCGGCCCCGAGGGTTCGGAGCGCATCGACCAGGATACCGATGGGCCGTTCGCACATGCGGGGGGTTCCGGTCATGATCTTCGGCTGCCCCGTTACGGCGAAGTAGGCTGTCAGAAACCGCATGGTCGTACCCGCATCGAGCACATCGGCCGTGTCGGGCAGCCCCGTTGACGCGCCTGCTTTCAGCAGCCGAATCATGGTTTGCGTATCGCGGGCCGTAGATAAATTCCGGAGGTCACACCGGAAACCGGTCAGGGCATCGAGAATGAGGGCGCGGTTGCTTTCGCTCTTCGACGAAGCCAGCGGGATAGTAGCCCGAACGGGACCAGGAGCAGGAGATAAACGAACGGCGTTCAAAAGACAGGATGGGTAATGGCTCGAATTAGTTCGCAAAAAAACGAAATAACCGCTAGATTCCGGCCATGTTTACGGCCGACAGTCGGTTGGTCGCACGAAAAACAGCCTTTCCGAGACGCAGATGAACTACATTACCAACGCCACTGTCTTCACCGGCAACGAGTGGCTACCCGGTGCGTCGGTGCGCCTGGCCAACGGTCGTATCCAGGAACTGACCACCGATCCCGTAACGGCCTCCGATGCCGATGTGCTGGATATCAACGGCGATTACCTGGTGCCGGGCCTGATCGATCTGCAGCTCTACGGGGGTTCTCACCGTTTCCTCAACGATCAGCCTACGCCCGACACGGTTCGCCACATATACGATACTCACGCCCGCAATGGCACCACAACCCTGCTGCCCACGATTCATTCGACCTCACTCGATCTGATGCAGCAGGCAATGGCCGCGGTACAGACCGTTCGGCACGAGAATCCGTTCGGGGTGCCGGGTATTCACGTAGAAGGGCCTTATTTCAACCCCATCAAGCGGGGCGCCCACAGTGCCGCCTACGTCAGAACCCCGGCCGAGGGCGAGCTGGAAACGCTATTCGGTACCAACGCCGACGTGATCCGCATCCTGACGCTGGCCCCCGAGATACTGACGCCTTCGCAACGGGATACCATCCAGCGGCTGAAACATACGAACACGCTGCTGTCGCTGGGCCACTCCAACGCGACCTATGTTCAGGCCCGGCAGTCGTTCGACAGTGGTTTCACGCCCCTGTCTACGCACCTGTATAATGCCATGCGTGGGTTCGAGAGCCGCGAGCCGGGCGTTGTGGGGGCCGTTTTTGACCACCCGGCGGTTCGGGCCAGCATCATTGCCGACGGCTACCACTGCGATCCGGCCACGATCCGGATTGCCCATAAGTTGCTGGGCGACCGGCTGTTTCTGATCTCCGACGCCCTGTTTGCCAGCTCACCGGGCCGCCCCGGGCCACGGGCTACATTCTCGCTGGGTGAATTTGTGGTTCATTACGAGCCGGATGCCAACGGACCCGGCCGCTACGTCAACAACGAAGGGAAACTGGCCGGATCAGCCCTGACGCTGATCGACTGCGTTCGGGTGGCGGTCAATCAGGCCGCCATCGCCTTGTCCGATGCGTTGCGGATGGCCAGCACGATTCCGGCGGAGATCATCGGGATGGGCAACGAGTTAGGAAAAATTCAGCCCGGCTACGTCGCCAACCTGCTTCGGCTCGACCAGTCGCTAACCACAAAAAGCGTATGGGCCTCGGGCGAATTGATGGCGCCTTGATCGGGCAACCCCCGGCATGAATGCCGGGGCTATTCATGGATCGCCCCAGGGCCAGATCCGGACTCATTAGACCAATCAATAGCGTCGGCATTCATGCCGACGGGACCATTGCAGACCCTCGGGAAACCCCGGCATAAATGCCGGAGCTATTCATGGATCGCCCCGGGCCAGATCCGGACTCATTAGACCAATCAATAGCGTCGGCATTCATGCCGACGCAACCAATTCCCAACCGCTACCAACCTCCGGCATAAATGTCGGGGCTATTCATGGATTGCCCCGGGCCAGATCCGGACTCATTAGACCAATCAATAGCGTCGGCATTCATGCCGACGGGACCAATCCCATTCCCGACGGGACCAAGGAAAACCCTAACATTATCAATCCAACCGTCGGTACGTGGTTAGTTCGTCGTCGCCCACGCGCTCGCGGTCGTAGAGGGTACCTCGCACGGTGGGGGCTTCGATACCTGCGCCCAGTAGCATTGGACTGCGGAACACCCGCATTTCGTCCCAGAGACCGGCGTCGATAAAGGCGTTGAGCAGGGTGGTTCCCCCTTCTACTAGGACCGACTGAACAGACCGTTGCCGCAGATCGGCGAGCAGCTGGGGCAGAACCGGCTCATCGGCCGTCAGCTGTACCAGAGTCGTCTGTCCAACGGTTTCCGTTTTGATCAGGTTGTACCGTAACGTCGGCTGCGACCCGTCGAACAGATGGAGTCCCGCATCCAGCCGAAGCGCCCGGTCGATAACGATCCGTATCGGGTTTCGGCCGGGTACCAGCCGCACGTTAAGCCGGGGATTGTCGGTGTGGGCGGTGTTGGTGCCGACCATGATCGCGTCTTCTTCGGTCCGCCAGCGGTGTACCAGCCGCTGCGACAGGGGGCCGCTGATCTGCACCGGCGTACCACCCGGACCCGCCAGATACCCATCGGTCGTTTCGGCCCACTTCAAGATCACATACGGCCGCTGTTTCTCCATGAATGTAAAAAAGCGGGCGTTAAGCCGTCGACCCGCTTCGGCCAGTACGCCCGTTTCGACCGGGATGCCAGCCGCCCGCAGTTTGTCGAATCCCCGCCCGCCAACCAGCGGATTGGGATCATCGTTACAGCAGACCACCCGACCGATTTTTTTTTCGATGAGCAGGTCGGCGCAGGGAGGCTGTTTGCCGTAATGCGAGCAAGGTTCGAGGGTTACGTAAGCGGTGCTGTCGGTCAGCAGCGGTTCATCTTCGGGACGCAGCGATCGTATGGCATTCCGTTCGGCATGGGCCTGTCCGTAGCGCTCGTGCCAGCCTTCGCCGATAATTCGATCGCCGTGCACAATCACGCAGCCCACCATCGGGTTGGGGCTGACGTGGCCCCGGCCCAGCGCGGCCAGTTCGAGCGCACGACGCATATATTGTTCATTCATTGTCACCAGATTGTAAATGAGTGCATCTGACTTACACGATCAGATTCAATTATAGTACTATATTGCTTTTCTATACCTCTTAACAACCAACCCAAATTACGTCATGCTTCGCATATGCATTGCTTCCCTCCTACTGGGTCTTGGCCTGGTGACGGCCAAAACCACCCAGGCCCAAACATTGACCGAAAACACCGCCTGGCTCAAAGAACAGTTGAACGAGCTCGTCGACAACAGCGAAGCCAAACCTGTTTTCGACTTCAACGACTGCCTGATGACCATGAATGTAGACACAAAAGAAGAAGGTATCCGGGTAAAAATGGACATGAACTGGCCATTGAAAGAAATTCGCAAGGTAAGTTATAAAGCAGCCAGTAACGGCAACTACACCCTGGTCCTGGATGTTCCGGCCAACCAGGTAAAAGGAAAAGTAAAGGTTGGCATTTTCTCGAAAACGCTGCGCGAAAAAGGCGACGGCGGACACACCTCATTCGACCTGAACACCCGCGACGAAAAACGGATACAGGCCATTCAGCAGCGGTTCGAAACCTCCATCCGCCAATGCCAGCGCGGGAGCTGACCATCGAACTCCCCAAACACACAAATGACCCGGAAACGATCCGGGCCATTTGTCTCTCGTTAAACAGGTGTGCTTACTTATTCCCCGACGGCCGTTTTATCGGCCGTTTTCTTATCGCCAGCTCGTTTTACGTACTGGCCCTGATCAGCCGTGGTGAATGGTCCATGGCCGGTTTTATAGTTGCGGCTGGCCAGCGAAGCCGGTTCATTGGCCGTTACCATCAGGCTACCCGACGGTGTCGTACCCGGTACAGGCTGTTTATAGTTGGCCACGGCCCCCTGAGCAGCCGGTAGCAGCACCGGTGTTCCGGCTTTCTGCTCCCAGCGACGGGCCTCAGCACTTTTATTGGCATGTTTGTAATTGTGCGTCGAATATGTGTGGTCATGACGGGTGCTGCTGCTCTGGGCCGTGGCAGCCGCAGTAGTCAGCACTAAACCGGTCACTATCAATAGGGTCGTTTTCATCGTTCTGTTAATTTGATACTCTGTATCGCCGTTGCGATGGTACAAAGGTGGGGTAAGCCCCTAAGAGCCGGGTTAGTTCGGGGTTAGAAAACGGTTAGAATTCTCCCGCCTTTTTGCCAGTTTTACACTTCAATTACTTTTGACACCGAATGGCCACAGCCAAACCGCTATACGACCGCTTAAGCAAGAACATTACCGCCTACGCGCCTGAGGAAGCGCGCGAAATGGCCTTTATGCTGCTCGATCATTACTTCGGACTCCGAAAAACCGACGTCCTGACCGACAAACCCTTACCCCCCAATCGCACCGAACCGGACTGGTTCCGGATACTGGAACGGCTGAACCGGCAGGAGCCCATCCAGCACGTTATTGGCACCACCATCTTCTGCGGACTGGAGTTTGAGGTATCGCCCGACGTGCTCATTCCGCGGCCCGAGACCGAAGACCTGGTGCGCCTGATCATGCACGATTTTGCCGACCGTACCGACGATGTACCCATCGTAGACATCGGTACGGGCAGTGGCTGTATTGCCGTAACGCTGGCCCGCTTTCTGCCCCAGTCGGTCGTAACGGGCTGGGACGTTTCTGAAAATGCGCTCGCGCTGGCCCGGCAAAATGCCCGGCACCTGAACGCCGACGTTACGTTTGCTATTCAGGATATCCTGAACGTAGCCCCTGATTTTGGGCAGCAGTACGACGTGGTGGTCAGCAATCCGCCCTACGTAACCCGCTCCGAAGCGGCCGGCATGGACCGTAACGTGCTGGACTACGAGCCCGATCTGGCCCTGTTCGTCGATGACAACGATCCGCTGGTATTTTACAAAGCGGTAGCCGATTTCTGCACCCGCCACCTGACCAGAAACGGCGCTTGTTACGTCGAGATTAACGAACGATTCGGCAGCGCCACCCAGCAGGTATTCACCGAACGGGGCTTCTCGAACATTCAGGTCTATAAAGATATTCACGGCAAAGACCGGAGCATTCGGGCTGCGTTTTAGCCCGGCCAGTCCGTCGACACGGCGGTCTGGCGGCTCCGTATACAGAACCAAACACTCAGTAATCAGTCCTCTATTTTCCTATGCAGCCCGCCACTTCTTTTGCCTACCACACTAAAATACGCGAGGTATTCAACGAGATGAGCCAGGTCGTGGTTGGGCAGGAACGGTTGCTGAACCGGCTGCTGATCGGCCTCTTCACAGGTGGTCATATTCTGCTCGAAGGCGTACCGGGCCTGGCCAAGACACTGACCATCAACACCCTGGCCAAAGTATTGGAACTGGACTTTCAGCGCATTCAGTTTACGCCCGACCTGCTGCCCGCCGACCTGATCGGCACGATGATTTTCAACCAGAAGACCAGCGAGTTTGAGGTGAAGCAGGGACCTATATTTGCCAATCTGATTCTGGCCGATGAAGTGAACCGCTCGCCCGCCAAAGTGCAGGCGGCCCTGCTCGAAGCCATGCAGGAGAAGCAGGTAACCATCGGCGAAGAAACCTTCGTTCTCGACCGCCCGTTTCTGGTCCTGGCCACCCAGAACCCCGTCGAGCAGGAAGGTACCTATCCGCTGCCCGAAGCCCAGGTCGATCGGTTCATGATGAAGGTCTTTGTCGATTATCTCAGCAAAGACGACGAACTGGCCGTTATGCGCCGGATGTCGAATATGAACTTCGATTATGAGGTGCAGCCGGTGCTGGGCAAGGAAGATCTGGTGGCCATCCGCGACGAAATCAACGGCATCACCATCTCCGAAACCCTGGAACGGTATATCATCGAACTCGTTTTTGCTACCCGCCGACCCATGGAGTACAACCTCCGCGACGAAGCCCGCTATATTCAGTTCGGCGTGTCGCCCCGGGCCAGTATCCACCTGAACGTAGCCGCCAAAGCCCTCGCCTACTTCGACCGGCGCGATTACGTCCTGCCCGAAGACATCAAGGAAGTAGCGCCCGATGTCTTCAACCACCGTATCATGCTGAACTACGAAGCCGAAGCGGATGGCGTAACGCCCCTGCAGGTCATCGACTCCATTCTGCGAAAAGTGGCTATTGGCCGATGAACCCGGGCCGGGCCTGATGGTGTTCTGCCGGTATGAAGCAAACCCAGCTTTTTTTACTCCTGGCGGTGCTGGTTGCCGGGGGGCTCTGGCTCTACGCCACCTATTTCGGTACGCCACGCCCACCCCACCGCCGACCCGCCGGCGCCACCTCGCCCGGCAACCGGCGGGTCGAAAAATCCGATGCGGACTGGAGCCAGATCCTGACGGCTGCCCAGTATCGGGTCATGCGCGAGCGCGGTACCGAATGGCCAAACAGCAGTCCGCTCAACCACGAACACCGCCCCGGCACCTTCGCCTGCGCCGGTTGCCGCAACCCCCTGTTCGCGTCGACCGCCAAATTTGAGTCGGGCACGGGCTGGCCCAGCTTCTTCGCCCCTATCCTGTCAAACGCCGTCTATACCGAACCCGACGGGAACCGCTCGGAAGTACGCTGTGCCGTTTGCGACGCCCACCTGGGACACGTTTTTCCCGACGGACCCGACCCTACCGGGTTGCGGTACTGCATGAACGGCGTAGCGCTGACGTTTATTCCGGCCGCGCGCTGATCGATGAGCGGAAGGCGGGTTCTGCCGGCTCCCGCAACGGCCCAATGCGTGCGTGGTATGAAGCGGGCCTGGCCGACGACCGCCAATCATAACACTACGGAAACAGTAGGATAAAACTCGCATCACATCCGCAGCCCACCTTTGTGGTGGCAAAAGCAGCCCCTCGTTCGGGCCTTGCCGCCAACCGTTCTCTCAACGAAACCGGATGCGCATGAAGCTACTGTTACTCCTCTCCCTCTCCTCGCTCAGCCTGTTTTTCCTCGACCGGGCCGATATTGGTCTGACCCTGACCCACGCAACAACCGTCGATTCGCTGGGCGCGTGCCAGGGGGTGAGTTTTCTGAACGGCAGGGCCTATCTCTACGGCGACCGCGAAGTGGGCATGATTCGCACATATACGGTCGGGCCAAAAGCGCTTACCTACACGGGTCAGGAAATCCGGCTCACCAAAGGCGGACAGGATGTGATCAACCATCCCACCGGCATTGCGTATAATGGTTTGGGGCCAACGTTCATCGGCAACAGCATCCGGCCGGGCGACGCGTCGCAAAATCCGGAAGGCACCCGGTGGCGGGCCGTTATTTATTCGGTCAACTGGGCCGGGCTGCTCAACACCGGAACCCTGGACGGGAACCTGCTCAACACCATCGAAGACGACGCCTGCATTCAGGGAACCCGCCCCGAATACGTGCAGTACCAGAACCGCTGGTACGTGGCTACCGCCGACTACGGTAACCGCACCAACGAGGTACGCCTGTACGATCCGGCCCGGCTGGCCACGGCAAAAAAAACCAGCGAACCGGGTGTCGTTGTCAAAAAATTCACCTGCTCACCCTGGGTACAGAATCTCCACTGGATACCCGCCAAAGGGGTGCTGGTCCTGATTCAGAACCAGATAGAAGGCCGCCGGTGGCGGTTTACCTTTCTCGATCTCAGCAAATCCATCGAAACGGGCCGCGAGCACGTACTCCGCACCATCGACCTCGATAAAACTGACGAGCTGGAGGGATTTGCCCTGCTCAACGACCAGACAACCGGCCTGGCCGTCACCTCCTCGCGCACGAACAATGCGCATTTCGTAGACCTCAGCTGGTAAAGCGGCCACCCTGGTAAAGCACCCAGCCCCTTCGGTCTGCGCCTTCCTGTACGAATACCAAACAGACAACCTATTGATATGAAGCAGTACTCAACCTCACGCGTTCGGCGTTGGGCTGGCGCTTTGGCGTTGACCCTCGGCACAACGGTGCTCCAGCCGGTCAGCGGCCTGCCGACCGGCTGGAGCACCAGCGAAAATCGGCTCGTTACCGTCACGGGTATCGTTACCGACGAGCAGAACCAACCCATTCCCGGCGTCAACATTGTCGATAAACAGTCGCGCAAAGGTACCGTCACCGACGCCAACGGGCGGTTTTCTATCGATGTTGCCCCCGGCGCTACCCTGGTCGTATCATCGGTTGGCTTTATGGCGCAGGAAATCGTGGTCGGCACCCAGCCGACGCTGACCATCCGCCTGAAAGAAGACGTCAACCAGCTGGCCGAAGTGGTGGCGGTGGGTTACCAGACCCTGCGGAAAAGCGACGTAACCGGAGCCATTGCCAACGTGAAAGCCCGCGAGCTGAACCTGGCGGCTCCTACCCTTGGTCAGGCCCTGGTTGGCAAACTAGCTGGCGTTCAGGTGGCTCAGGTGAGCGGAGCGCCTTACGTCGGTACGAAGATCCGGGTGCGGGGTATCGGCTCGATCAACGCCAGCTCCGACCCACTCTATGTCATCGACGGGTTTCCGGCCGGGAACGACGTGTTCATCAACCCGAACGACATCGAGAGTATCGACATCCTGAAGGATGCCGCTTCGGCCGCTATTTACGGGTCGCGGGCCTCGGGGGGCGTGGTGCTCATCACGACCAAACGCGGCAAAGACGGCAAGGGAAAGCTCGACTACGAATACCAGTTCGGCATCAATCAGCTGGCCAAAAAGGTGAAGCTGCTGAACTCGACCCAGTTTGTCGACCTGCTCATCGACGCCCGCAACAATACCTACCGCGACCTGATGCAGAACGCCGGGAAGCCCTTCACCAACGCCAACTTCTCGGACCCCAACGCCACCCGGATTGCCAACGTAGGGAACGCCGGCTCGGTCAGCATCCCGACCGAATTTTACGATTTTGCCAGCCAGCGGGCCATCGCCCCGAAGTACGACACCGACTGGCAGGATGCGCTCTACCGCAACGCCCCCCTCAACCGGCATAACGTTCAGTTTTCGGGCGGGGCCAACAACCTCCGCTACCTGCTCAGCGCGGGCTACCAGGATCAGCAGGGGATCATCGTGGCCACGAAGCAGCAACGGGTAAACCTGCGCGCCAACATCGACGCCGACCTGAGCGCGAAACTCAAGGTAGGGGCCAGCTTCTTTGTTACCTCAACCAACAACCGCGAAGTGCAGGAAGGCCGGTTCAACCAGGGCCCGATCCTGGGCGCGCTGATTTTTCCGCCTATTTTCCGGGCCTACGACGACAACGGCCGACTGATCAAGAACGAAGCCGCGTCGCAGCAGCCGACCTTTGGGTTCCAGACCATCGAAAACCCGGTAGCACTGGCGCAGGAGACCAACATCACCCGCAAAGGGCTGCGCGGCACCTACAATGGAACCGCCAGCTACGAGATCATTCCGGGGCTCATCGCCAGGGCAAATCTGGGCCTGCAGACCTTCAACGAAAAGTACGAATACTACCTGCCCACCAGCCTCAGTAACGGCAACAACCCGCCCTACTCGCCCCAGGCCATTGCGGCCGCCCGCGCCACCGCCCAGACCACCACGACGCAGAACGTGCTGGGCGAGTTTACGGCCAGCTACAGCCGTCAGTTCGGACTGCACAACCTGAACCTGCTGGGTGGCTATACGGCCCAGCGGATTACCGGCGACCGCATCAGCGTGTCGGCGCAGGGGTTTCAGAATGACCGCGTTCAGGAAATTACGGGACGGGGTGCCGACCCGACCAACTTTTTCCTGAATACCGGTGGCAGCGAACTCGCCACGGGTAAGTTTGAAGAAACGCTGCTGTCGTACCTGGCCCGGGCCACCTACAGCTTCGATGAGCGCTACTTCCTGACGGCGGCTTTCCGTACCGACGGCTCGTCGCGCTTCGGGCCGCTCAACCGCTGGGGTAGTTTTCCATCCCTGTCGGCGGGCTGGACCGTGTCCAACGAGCCGTTTTACCGCGACTGGCTGGGGGCGGCTTCCAGCCTGAAACTGCGGGCCAGCTGGGGCCTGACCGGTAACTACAACATCGGAAACTACAGCTTCCTGCAAACGATGGCCAACCCGGGTGGGGTTGTCTTCGGCACCAACACCATCAACACTGCCTACTGGGCCGGG
This sequence comes from Spirosoma sordidisoli, assembly GCF_004138325.1. Classification (GTDB taxonomy): domain Bacteria; phylum Bacteroidota; class Bacteroidia; order Cytophagales; family Spirosomataceae; genus Spirosoma; species Spirosoma sordidisoli. The sequence continues at coordinate 1,020,695 of NZ_SBLB01000001.1, forward strand.
GCCATCCGGGATCAGGCGCTGGGCTGGGAAACTACGTCGCAGTTCAATGCGGGGCTGGATCTCGGCCTGCTCAACAACCGGCTCCTGATTATTGCCAACGGCTACCTCAGCTACTCGTATGACCTGCTGTTCAACCAGCCGATCTCGGCCGTTTCGGGCACATCGTCGATCCTGACCAACCTCCGCGACTCGCGCATCCGCAACCGGGGAATTGAACTCCAGATTGATGGCCGGGTTGTTTCGACGCAGGATGTCAAAGTCAACCTGAGCGGCAATATTGCCACCAACCAGAACCGGGTGCTGGACATGGGCGGCTCGAACGCCATTTTCTCGGTCGGTGCCGAACGGCAGTACATCACCCACACCACGCAGGAAGGTCAGCCGGTCGGTATGTTCTACGGCTTCAAGGTGGTCGGTATGGTACGGGAAAACGACATGGAAGCCATTGCGCAGGATAACGCCAACTACAACCCCGCTACCCAGAGTTTTGCTCCCGGCTACGTTCGGAAAGGCCCCGCCCGCTCTACGGCATCGAGCAACCCGCTGCGGCCCGGCGACCTGATTTTTGAGGATGTTGACGGCAACGGCGTAGTTAACGATGCCGACAAACGGGTCATTGGCAGTCCTTATCCCAAATTCACCTACGGTCTGTCGGCTACCGCCAGCTACAAAGCGCTCGACTTCAACGCATCGTTCAACGGCTCGCAAGGCAACCAGGTGCTCGACGGGCAGGACTACTACGTCTTCAACATGGAAGCATCGGGCAACCAGTATGCCGTTGTCGACGAACGCTACCGCTCCGAAGCACAGCCGGGCAACGGGCAGGTATACCGGGCCGCCCGCGGTGGTACGCAGAGCAACAGCACCCGCCTGTCTACCTTCTACCTGCAAAACGGGTCGTATTTCCGCTGCACCAACCTGACCATTGGCTATAACCTGCCCGCGTCGCTCCTGAGTCGGGTGAAAGTGGGTGGCCTTCGGGTCTACGCCAATGTGAACAACGCCTTCACCATCACCAAATACAAAGGCTACAACCCCGAAGTCGATTATAACGCCGGCGTCAACCTGACCCCGGGCGTCGACTATGGCATGTACCCGCTGGCCCGGGGCTACAACATCGGCGCCCGCATCTCTTTCTAGGCATAAACTAATGAACAGGGCCTGATGAATGCTGAACCGACCTCCTCAGGCGGTCCCCGCGCGGGGAAGCCGTCCGGCATTCATCAGGCCTACAAAATCAGTCAATCATGAACCCAACATACGTACGAATCCTACTCCTGAGCGCTACGCTGTCGATGGCCTCCTGCGGACAGGAATTTCTGGTCAAAACCGACCCCAATGCCATTGCCGCTGCCGACTTTTACCAGAGCGAAAACGATGCGCTGCTGGGGCTCAACGGCGCGTATCAGGCCCTGCGCAACAACAATGGTCTGGCTGAAGGCAGCGGTCTCTTCAATGAGCAACGCTCCGACAATACCGGCACGAACGATAACCAGTCGAACGCGGGCGAGCCGTTTCAGTTCAACGACTTCTCAATCCTGCCGAGCAACACCTACCTGAAAAGTCACTGGCTGGCGCTGTATCAGATCGTAACCCGGGCCAACCAGGTGCTGGCTGGTACAGAAACGCTGACCTTCAGCAACCCGCAGACGAAAGCGCAGTATCAGGCCGAAGCCCGCTTTATTCGGGCGCTGGCTTATTTTCACCTCGTCCGGAAATGGGGCGATGTGCCGCTGGTAACCCAACCGCTCAACTCCGCAGAAGCCGTTCGGACCAATACCTTCCGCGAGAAGAAAGAGAAAGTCTACGAGCAGATTGTGGCCGATCTGACCGAGGTTATCAACAGCCCACTGCCCGACATACAGCCAGCCGCTCAGAAAGGTCGGGTCTCGAAAGTGGCGGGAAATGCGCTGCTGGGGCAGGTCTACCTGACCATGGCCACCACGCTCGACCAGGCCAACCGGGCGGCTAACCTCAACCAGGCCAAGACCTACCTGACCAACGCCTACACCAAACGAACCTTCGGCACGCTGAAAGACATTCCCTATGCCGACGTGTTCGATGTGGCGAAAAAGACCACGAATCCCGAAGCCATTTTCCAGATCGTGTACCGGCAGGGCGACGTCAACTTCTCGTCCGGCATTGCGGCCAGCAACCAGGCCCAGGGCGAAACCATCAACTCGCTACGGACCACCACGGGCGTTGGCGGCAACGTAAAGCCCGATCTGGTGAAAGACTATGAGGAAGGAGATCTTCGCAAAGAGTACTCGATCAAATACGCCAATGCGGCCAACGTCCGGGATTATTTTATCACCAAGTTTCGCGACCCGAGCCCGGCAGCCGGTACCAACGGCTGGGGCGGAAACGACTGGCTGCTGATCCGGTATGCCGACGTGATCCTGATGCTGGCGGAGGTAAACCTGTACCTGGGCGACGAAGCTGCGGCCATCGGGTTTCTGGATCAGGTACGCGAGCGGGCCAAACTACCGCTGTACAATGTAGCCAGAGCCAACCCGACCTACAGCGCCCGATACCCGACCCTCCGACAGGCTATCCTGCACGAACGACGCGTGGAGCTGGCGTTTGAAAATCACCGCTGGTTCGATCTGCAGCGGTTCTTCAGCCCGGCCGAGCTGGTAGCCTACTTCCAGGCGAAGCCACAGGCCGATTACGGAGCCGCCCGCGTCTCGAATTTCGGCCCCAAGGACTACTATTACCCCATCCCGTTCGATGAGGTCAAGCTCAACCCCGAGCGCATGTACCAGAACCCGGGGTACTGATCTGGCGCGTATCTGCTGACGAAGGGCGTCAGACCAAACGCGCAGGAACCTGATTAGCAGGAAAATCGCAGCCCCGGTAAGGGCGATATGTACAGGCATTGATTCGCTTATACATGTCGCTCCTGCCGGGGCTGTTTGCCTGTAGCCAAGAGGGGGTCCCTCATCGCCACCGGCTAGGCCGGTGGGTTTGATTTTAACGGTTTAGTGTTCACTTTCTCATCGACAATGAACTCCGGCCGTTTCTTGATCTCGTTGAATATACTGCCCAGGTACTCGCCCAGAATTCCGACGGTAAGCATCTGCGTGCCCCCGAAGAACATCACCACGATCAGCGTCGATGACCAGCCCTGTACCAGCCGGTCGGGCAGGAAGAAAGTCGTGTAGAGCACCCACATGGTCAGACACAGAGCTATGATGACCGAAAAAATACCGATCGATGAGGCCAGTCGCAGCGGTTTATTGCTGAAATAAAGCAGGCTCGTCCGGGCAAACTTCAGCATTTTCGAGAGCGGGTACTTGGTTTCGCCGGCAAAGCGTTCGGCCCGCTCGTAATAAATCGGCACCTGCTTGAAACCCACCCAGCTGATCAGGCCCCGAATGTATTTGTTGCGTTCTTCGAGCCGGTTGAACGCGTCGATCACCTTCCGGTCAATGAGCCGGAAGTCGCCCGTATCGACCGGCAGCGGCACTTCGGAGAGGTAGTTGATGATGCGATAAAACCATTTGGCCGTAACGCGTTTGAAGACGGTTTCGCCCTGCCGCTGTTTTCGAACGGCATAGACTACGTTACACCCCTCGGCTTCGTACATACGCACCATATCCGGAATCAGCTCGGGCGGGTCCTGGAGATCGGCATCGATGATGATAGCCAGGTCGCCGGTGCAGTTTTCGATACCGGCCGATACCGCGGGCTGGTGCCCGAAATTGCGCGATAACGAGATGATATGCACGTGCTCATCCTGGCTGGCAAGCTCTTTCAGGATGGACAGGGTATAGTCCCGACTGCCATCGTTGACGAACAGCAGTTCGTAGGCCGAAAAGTTGGCCTGCATCACCCGGGTCAGGCGCATGTACGTTTCGCGAATGACCTGCTGTTCGTTAAAACAGGGAATAATGACAGAGATGGAATGTACATTCATGGGCTACAGATACCGGCGCATCGCTGGTTAAAGATAACGGCTCAGAACTGAAAATAAATGAACTGGTTGGACGAGAACACCCCAAACAGATACGTGGCAAAGGTGATCAGCACAAACAGAATGGCAAAGCGGGCCGTATTGCGGGTAGGAATGTACAGGTAAAAATATTCCTTCAGCAGTAGGAACGCGATCAGAAACACGCTGAAACCCATTTCGGTCGCGTTCATCGGGCTACCCACCGGCTGATCGAACGAGAGGGTGGCAATGCGCTGCAGAATCAGGAATGCATCGCCAACGGTACGGGCCCGGAAGAATACCCAGGTGAGCATGATCAGCACGAAGGTAAACAGCACGTTGCCCACCACCCGCAGGGGCGAAACGGGGGCTTCGAGCCGCTCGACCGTCGATGCTTTCGGCGCGAAACCCAGCCTTTCCAGCACCCGGTCGCGCAGCACCGCCAGCACCTGATACAACCCGTTGAGACCGCCCCAGATCACGTAGGTCCAGTTGGGTCCGTGCCAGAGGCCGCTGGCCAGAAACACGATCAGCATGTTGATGTACTGCCGCACCTTACCCTTCCGGTTACCGCCGAGCGGAATGTAGAGGTAATCACGGAACCAAGTCGAGAGCGAGATGTGCCACCGACGCCAGAACTCCGACACCGACTGGGCGATGTAGGGCGTACGGAAATTTTCCATAAGCGTGAAGCCCATCACCCGGGCGGCTCCGATGGCCATGTCCGAATAACCCGAGAAATCGCAGTATATCTGGAAGGTAAAGAAGAACGTGGCCACCAGCAGCGTCAGGCCGTTATGCTGCCCCGGGTCGTTGAAGCCGTAGTCGGTCATCATGACCAGCCGGTCGGCAATGACCACTTTCTTGAACAGGCCGAATGCCATCTGCATCAGGCCCGCTTTTACGTTCTCGGCGTCGAAGGGAAAGGTTTTATGAAACTGCCACAACACGTTCTGCGGACGCTCGATCGGGCCAGCTACCAGCTGCGGGTAGAACATGACGTAGAGCGAGTAGATGCCGAAGTGCCGCTCGGCTTTCTGGTTGCCCCGGTATACCTCGATGGTATAGCTCATGGCCTGAAACGTATGGAACGACAGCCCAACCGGCAAAATGCTCTTGTTGTCTTTGAACGACGAGACACCGCTCTCGCCGAACAGGTGCAGCACCCCCACGAACAGTCGGTTCCCAATGGCCATCACTTTCTGCGCCACCCCCGGCATGCTGAGCTGATCGAACAGCAGCGACAGGTTTTCGGTGAAAAAGCCGAGGTACTTGAAAAACGCCAGAATACCCAGGTTCGAAATCAGCGAGATGATCAGCAGCCAGCGTTTGGCCGGGCCGGTGGTCTTCTCGATCCAGATGCCGGCTATGTAGTCGATAATGATGGTCAGCAGCAGAATCAGGATGTACTGCGGCTTCAGCACCATGTAAAAGTAGCAGCTGGCTACCAGCAGTAACATCCACCGCCCCTGCCATTTCAAGCCAAAGTAGCTGAGCGTGACAACAATAAAGAACAGTAAAAACTGGACGGAGTTAAATAGCATTGGTTTGGTGGTATCCGGTACTTTTTAGTCGGTTTTCAGTAATCGGTTTCGGGTAGCCGACGCCGGTTGCAGCAACGGGCCGACAGTCGAAAACGAAAAATCGAATACCTCAATAAACTTCCTCGACCCGCTCAACAAAATCGCCGAATTGCCGGGCCGGGATAAATTGCGGCTGGGTTCGGTACGAGAGCACGATGAACACCAGCAACAGCGAAATCAGAAAAGCCTGTAAAATCACGATCAGGAACGACGACACCAGATAGCTGGTCCAGCCCGGCACCGACGTGTTGGTAAAGAACTTCAGGGCCAATACCACCCCGATACCCAGACTGGCGGCCCCGGCCATAATGACGCAGAACAGCGCCAGCCGGACGGCCGTAGTATCCATCAGGACCGACACCGCACTCAGGCCATGCAGCACGAGCGAAACAAAGTTCATCTTCGACTCACCCGCCAGCCGGCGCCCCCGCTCCAGCGGTACGGCCGTATAGGGTAGCCGCGACCGGATTACCCCACCGGGGTAGTTGTTCCAGATTTCGGACACATGAGCCAGCTTCCGCAGCTGTCTGGCCGGTATCAGGCTGAAATTGCCGAAGGTAATGACCTTACCGGTCAGGATTCGGAAAACGGTCTTGTACACTTCATAAAACACCCGAAAAACGAGCCCCTCGTGCCGTTTGGAGCGGTGGGCAAACACGACCCGGCCCGGATGGGCGGCACCGGTCTGCACCAGCGTTGGAATATCTTCGGGCCGGTCTTCTCCGTCGGAGTCCATCACGATAGCCGGGTACTGATCGGGCAGCGAGGCCAGGTGCGACAGGCCCAGCGCTATGGCTTTCTGGTGGCCGACGTTCCGGTACAACCGCAGCACCGACAGCGACTGACCGATGCCCTGCGGCAGGGTTTCGTAGTTCGTGGCCGAGCAGTCGTCGACGATCAGGAACGCCAGTCGGCTCACCAGCGCCGGATCGACAACCGCCCGGATGCGCTCGAGCAACAGGCTCAGGGCCTGCCAGTCGTTGAACAGCGGGATGACGATATTGATACGATCGGGAAGCTCACTGGATTGGGTAGTCATGAATGATGGCAGCTAAATGGCGAATGGCACGCAGGCGGTTGCTTAGGGGAACGACAGGCGCTGGTTACTGATCCGGATCGGGCGACCGTTGCCCGGCGGGGCGAGTACCCCAACGCGGTAGGTACCCGGCGCCAGCGTGGCATTCAGGATTTCGCCCTGCATCTCCTGTACGGGACGATTCAGGTAAAACGCGCCGAACGTAAACGGCGATTCGGACGGAAACAGAAATACATGCCGATCCGACTGTACCAGCACCGCGCCCTGCCCGATCGGTTCGGGCAGGCTGCCCGGCGGCAAGTCGGCCAGGGTGCTGTAGCTCCCTTTGTTGAGACGGATCGACAGGGCCGGTTCGGCGGGTACCGCAGCGGCCTGCCGTATCTGCGTTTCGTAAGGACTGAAGTATCCTTCCGGGTAGTGGTACAGCCCGCGTTTCATGGTTTCGCGCATGATCTGACGGGCAAAATCGGCGAAGGGCGTCCCCCAGCTGGGGCCCAGGCCAATGTCGTTCAGCCGGTGGTTGAAGGCCGATGTTAGTAACATCTGCTTCCGGAAAGCGACTTTGGGCCAGTGTACCGTGTAGGAGAGCGTCCAGACCACCAGCCCCAGCCCAAGGCCGATGCGCAGCCAGCGGGTGGGCACCTTCGTTGCGCTCAGCTCGCTCAGTCCATTCAGGTAGATCAGCACCGTCAGCACGGCCGGGTAGATCATGTAGTTGCTCACCATCATGACCCAGTAGCCCATGCGCGGGCGCAGAAACGCAATAATGACGGCGTTGACCATCAAGAAGGCGTAACAGCCCGTAAAGAAATACCGCCGGCGCTGAGCCGGGGTCATCGGGGCCCGGCTGTTCTGCCAGAGTGGCCAGTTCATGCGCCACAGCAGCCACACCATAATCGGGATAATGACCAGCCCAAACAGGGTGGGCAGCACACTCCGCCAGAAAATCGGCGCGTCGGGCAGGAAGTCCATCAGCGCACCGGAGAACGTAAAGAAGCCCGAGAAAACCAGGTACGGATATTTTAGAAAAAAATCGACACTGCTCTCGTTGCCCTGCAGGTCGGGGAAATCGTGAAAGTAAAACTTGATAGCCGCAGCCGCCATCACGAGCCAGATACCCAGCCGCAGCCACTGCCGCTGTACGAACAGCACAACCGCACCGGCCACCCAGCCAAACACCCCGTTCCCCATCGACATCGACGCCAGCAGCTGTACACCAACGGCCGCGCCAAACCGGTTGCGCTCGTTAGCCGACAGCAGGTAGATCGACAATAGAATCTCGAAGATCGATACCTCGTGCTGTAAACCCGTCAGGGCCCATACGCTGGTCAGGTGGTACTGGGGTTGCCAGAAAACAAACGCAACGGGCACGAAGGCAATCAGTGGTAGTTTCATGGACCGAAACACCCGGTAGACTATCGCAAAGATGCCGAACTGAAACCCGTAGGCCACAAAGATCAGCCACCGAAAATTGACTTCGCCCGTCAGGTTATACAGGGCCAGCGTGGCCAGCTTGGCTGTCAGGATCCGGTGCTCGTTGTTGGGTGCCAGCAGCCAGTAGATCTTGTCGCTGATGGTTTTACCGTCGGCGTAGTTGATCATGAACCGAAAAAACGCGTCGAAATCGTCCATCCAGGGGATGTTGACGGCGTAGGTCCACAGCAGCAGGGCAAAGCAAAGTACGGGAACCAGAACGCCAACACGAGCCAGTGTTCGATATCGATCGGGGGCCAGGACCTGGGGTTCAGCAGTAAGCGTTGATTTCATAAAGCTATTGTACCGCTTCGGTTGAGTGATCGGTCAGTACAACTGTTTTTTTGTGATAATAATCGGCCCAGCACCGGTTCCAGAGGTGTTTGGGATCGTTTTTAACGTCTTCCAGAAATAACGAAGCCGGATAAACGGGCAGCGGAGCCACCTGACCGTTGGTAGCGTCGGTCTGCGCAAACTGGGCGTAGCGCTGCTGCATGGCCTGGTCATACTGGGCGGCCCGGCCACTCAGCCAGTCGCCATAGGCTACGGGCATCACAGACCATACACCCGTTGCGATCAGTACCCAGCCCAGCGCGGCCACAGCCAGCGGCTGCGCATATGATTTCGGGAAGCTGGTCGCAAAGCGGTGGCGCAAAACTACCATCAATAACGTTAGGTTGTAACCCCAGCTTAACCAGAACAGCAGATTGATCAGGTTGACCAGGCGCGTAACGGGCGGAATGCCAACGCCGTAAAAGTGCAGCGAAATCAGCACCAGTACCGTAGCGCCACCGTGCAGCAGCCCCCAGATCGGATGCAGCCTCAGGTAGGCCGGAAGCGGTTTGGCCGTCAGCTGCCAGGCCAGCGGCAGGTACAGCAGCGACAGCGGCAGCAGTGGCGTTTTCAGCAGCTGATGCGACAAATACCCCACCGCATACCGCAGTGACGACAGCACCGTATGCGGAATATTACTGCTGTTGGGGTTCGACGCCATCCGCACCGCATTGCCGGGCGCGGCCATCAGGTAATAGCAGCTCACGGCGCCTACCCCCAGCAGAATCAGGACCGTGGCCGACAACCGCCGACGCTGAATCAGCTCACCCAGCGCAATCAGCCCCAACACGGACATAACCATGACCATACTCGTTTCGCTCGACCCCACGATACCCGCAATGAGCAGGCTCTCGGCCAGCAGATAACCCGGCAAAAGGCCAAACCCCTGCCGCTGGTGCGCGATCAGCGTTGCCAGCAGAGCCAGAAAAAACACCGCCGACATGCTGTAGCAGGCCATACCGGCATACCAGTACATGAACTCAGGCAAACCCGCCAGCGAGGCTATGAACCCCACAAACAGGCCGGCAGCCAGCGCCAGCGAAGCCGTTTGCCGACCCGAGCCGCCCGATGCGTTATCGGCCACCCACTGCCGCGCCAGGGCGTAGAAACTCAGCAGCAGCAGCGCCAGCAACAGAATGGGGTATACTTTGTAGCCGGTATACCAGCCAATGGTCAGCGGACTGGAGTGAACAACGAAATTATGGAAGAAACGACCGCTCCAGCCGTCGTAATAAAACTGCTGGGCCTCCCAGAAGCCGTACTGCATAGCCGTGTTGGCAAAACAATAATCGTCGGCGGGCGATGGATGGTTATAGAAGGAAAGAGCCACCAGTGGTACAGTCAGCACCAGCGACAGAGAAGCTAAAACAAGAGTAACAAGACGCAGCAACGGTGCGGAACGAATCATGTTGACACGGTTAAGTCGATGTAGGCAGGTGGGTCTGCGCTTTGGTCAGTCGGTCGTTTAAAAACGGGTATATCAGCACAGCCGCCAGTATGACGAGCGTACCGATATAAAAGCCCGGGGTCATGCGCTCGTCGTCGCCAAAAATCAGCACCGCCAGCACAATTCCATAGACTGGCTCCAAATTTACAGTCAGGATAGCTAAGTACGGCGAAAACTTACGCAACAGCCGAACCCCTACCCAGTACGCGTAGACCGTACAGACCAGCGACAGCACCAGCAACCACAGCCACTGGGCCGGGCGCGTCGGGTATAAAAAAAGGCCCGAATCAGGCTCCAGAGCCCAAAATACCCCCACCAGCACGGCCGATCCGACAAAGGCGCCCATCATCTCATAGAGGGAGATAACCAGGGCGTCGTACCGTTGGGTAAATCGACTGTTGATGATCGTAAACAGCGCCGACAGCATAGCCGACGACACCGCCAGCGCCAGTCCCATGCCTTTATCGAACTCGAAGCGGAAGATAAGATACAGCCCGGCCATGACCACGAAGCCAAGAATGACTTCAATCGCCCGCATCCGCCGACGCAGCAGAATCGGCTCCAGCACACTGGCCCAAAGCGAACTGGTAGCCATACCAGCCAGGCAGACCGACACGTTGGCCACGCGCGCAGCCCAGAAAAACAAAACCCAGTGGAGCGCAATAATCCCCCCCGTTGCCAGCAGCCGCCAGCGGTCGCGCGCGGGTACGCCGATCGACTGGTTCCGAAACCACAGCACGGCTCCCATACCCAGCACAGCCAGCCCCGTCCGGTACAGGACCAGCGCCGACGAGTCGAGCGGAGCCAGGAGCTTACCCAGAATGGCCGTGAATCCCCAGATCAGGACAATGAAATGAAGCTGAAAATAATCAGTAAGAGAAGGCTTCATGCAGAGAGCGATGAGCGATGAATGATGAATGATGTCGTATCGATGTGTTACCCAAAACGGCTATGCTCATCGCTCCTAACTCTTCACTCATCACTGTCATCGAGGTATTGTATTGTACAGCAAGACGCCGATGGCCGCAAAAATAGCGTTCGGAAGCCAGACCGCCACAATAGGATTCAGGTTACCGGATTCGGCGATGCCTTTGGCCAGCATGAAAAACAGCAGGTACGTAAAGGCCAGGAAGAAGCCCAGCGCTACCTGCCAGCCCACGCCCCGCCGGCTTTTGCGGGCCGACATGATCACGCCGATAACGGTCAGAATCAGGATGGCGAACGGGCGGGTATCGCGGCTGTACTTCTCGAGCAGGTATACCTCAACGCCGTCGGCCCCCCGGCTGCGGAGCAGGTCGATATGCTGGTTCAGCTCGGGCAGGGTCAGGGTTTCGTAGAGGTTGAAATCAGAACTGAAGTCGTCGGGCTTCAGGTTCAGCGTGGTATCGATACGGGTACCGGGGGTCAGGGTTTCGCGCAGGCCGTCGATGCTTCTGATTTTGTAATCGTAGACGGTCCACTTCTTCTTCTTGGCGTCCCACTCGATATGGTCGGCGGAGAGTTTCTGCCGGAGCTGATTGCCCTGCACCTGCTCCAGGGTGAATTTATAGCCGGTGTTGCTCAGGTTGTTATAGCTTTCGAGGTAGGCGTAGGTGTCGGGCGCAATTTTGATGTGCACATTCCGACCGGTATAGGTATACGCTTCGTTGATGTAAGCCACCTCGAACGCAATCCGGGTTTTGTTCGCCTTCGGAATGATGTAGTTGACCATGAAATAGGTCAGCACCGCCAGCACCGACGCCCCCAGCACGTAGGGGAACAGCAGCCGGATAAAGCTGACCCCGCTGCTGAGGATGGCAATAATTTCGGTACGAGCCGCCAGCCGGGAGGTCAGGAATACAGTGGCGATGAAGACCATCAGCGGACTGATGTAGTTGGCCCAGTACGGAATGAAGTTCAGGTAGTAGTCGAACAGGATTTTGCTGCCGGGCGCATTGTGCTTGTGAAAGTTGTCAACTTTCTCGGTATAGTCGATCATCACCACGACCAGCACAATGACCAGCACCACGAAGATGTAGGTCTGCAAAAAACGCTTCAGTATGTACCAGTCGAGTAATTTCATGGGTCTTTATCCTAGTCTGTTTACGTTTTCTGTGGTCCTGCTTACTGTAGTTGGTATGGTCGTCACCATGGTCCATGGGGACACGGACCACGGTGACGGCAAAAGCCATCCGGACAGGAGACGCAAGGGTTGCGTCTCTACACCCATGGTCCGTAGCCTCACGCATTTGCGCCTGCAAACTCATTGGCAGGATAAACCGGTTCCTCAGTTTACCAGCAAGTTTTTGGCGACTTCGTGGCTCACGAATACCGGTCGGCCGCTTTCAATCTGTACCAGCACCGACTTATCGAAGGCGTTGATCTCGGCTATGGTTACCAGACACCCCAACGTAAGGTTACACCGGTCGAGGTGTTGCAGAAACTCCGTCGAGTGTTCCAGCACGCCCATCAGCCGGATGCTATCGCCAGGCCCCGCTTCCGACAGTTTCCGGTATCCGGTTTCCGGCATCTGACCGGCCGGCGTAGGAATCGGGTCGCCATGCGGGTCAAATTGCGGGTAGCCCAGATACGTATCCAGACGTGTTACCAGCTCCTCAGACCGCACATGCTCAAGCTCTTCGGCAATGTCGTGCACCTCGTCCCAGCCAAAACCCAGCTTTTCGACCAGAAACACCTCCCAGAGCCGATGCCGGCGAATGATCTGCAACGCCAGCCGCTCACCCTCTTCGGTGAGCCGAACGCCCTGATATTTCTTGTAATGGATCAACTGTTTATCGGCCAGCTTCCGCAGCATATCCGTAACCGAAGCCGCCCGGGTGGCCGTCATTTCGGCCAGCGCGTTCGTTGTCACCTCCCCTTCCTGACGGGTGGCGAGGTAATAGATGGTCTTCAGATAGTTCTCTTCCGTGAATGACTGCATAGGCGACAGCTACCCGATAAAACATCTAAAATCAGGCAAACAGTTTGGTGGCAAAGATAGTTTTTATGTTAAACTTTCTAAAAATTTAGACTAGTCTAAATTTTTATTTCAACTATTATTACCTTTGCTTCAGCAGACCGCTCAATGACAGCGGCAGGTAGGTACCCCCGTCGGTTAACGGTGGGGTTAGCATGCTCAACTAACGAATGGAAGTAACCAATACATTTATGAAAGGCTGGCGTCAGGACCCATCGTCAAAGTCGCTGGCCGATGTGCATGGGTCAGTTCATGTACCCCGAAACGCTGGTTTTTTCAAGACCCTGGCGGCTTATGTCGGCCCCGGGCTTATGGTAGCAGTAGGCTACATGGACCCCGGCAACTGGGCCACCGATATTGCCGGGGGGGCTCAGTTCGGTTATCGGCTGTTGTCCGTTGTGCTGATCTCGAATCTCTTCGCCATGCTGCTGCAGCACCTGGCGCTCAAGCTGGGTATCGCTACCGGCCGCGATCTGGCCCAGGCCTGCCGCGACCATTACAGTCGCCCGGTGGGTATTGGCCTGTGGGTACTGGCCGAAATTGCCATTGCCGCTACAGACCTGGCCGAAGTCATTGGCTCGGCCATTGCGCTGAACCTCCTGTTCGGTCTGCCGCTCACGATCGGTATCCTGATCACGGCCGTTGATGTCATGCTGTTGCTGTACCTGCAGAACAAAGGCTTCCGGGTACTGGAACGAATCGTGGCTAGCCTGATTTTTCTGATCCTGGCCTGCTTCGGCTACGAGTTGCTCGTCTCCCGGCCCGACCTGGGCGAGGTGATGGGCGGATTACTACCCCGCCCCGAAATCGTCACCAATCCGGGTATGCTCTATATCGCCATTGGTATCCTGGGTGCCACGGTTATGCCCCACAACCTGTACCTCCACTCCAGCATCATACAAACCCGCGATTTCAGCCGCGACGATACAGGTCGGCAATCGGCTATCAAGTTTGCCACCATCGACTCAACGGTATCGCTGTTTCTGGCTTTCTTCATCAACGCAGCCATTCTGATGCTGTCGGCGGCTACGTTCCACTATTCCGGCAATCAGCACGTGGCCGACATCACCGACGCCCACCAACTACTCGACCCGCTGCTGGGTACCAAAGTGGCCGGTATTCTGTTTGCCGTTGCGTTGCTGGCGTCTGGCCAGAACTCTACCGTGACCGGTACCCTGGCGGGGCAGATCGTTATGGAAGGCTTCCTGAACCTGCGGCTAAAACCCTGGCTCCGCCGAATCATTACGCGGCTCGTAGCTATTGTTCCGGCCCTGACGGTAGCCATTCTGTACGGCGAGCGGGGCACGTCCGAACTGCTGGTACTGAGTCAGGTTATCCTGTCCTTACAGCTAAGTTTCGCGGTTGTACCGCTGGTCACCTTCACGAACGATAAGCTGAAAATGGGCCGTTTTGTCAACCCCGCCTGGGTTCGCATCACGTCATGGGCCGTAGCCAGCATCATCATCGCCCTGAACGGCTATCTTCTCTGGGACACAGTTTTCTAAGCCTCTACCCTAACGAATGGTCCGCCTACGGCGTAGAGACGCGACAGCGGCCCGGCCCTGGCGTCTCCTGTCCCGATGGCTTTTGCTGCCGCGCGGGTGGCCGGACTACGCGTCCCGGACTACGCGTCTCGGTGAGGGCACAGACCGCTGTGACGATCGCACGGACCACGACATGTAGAGACGCGACCCCTCGCGTCTCCCCGACCCCTCGCGTCTCCCGCGCGACAGCAACAACGACCGGCAGAAATAGCCTGTGAGAACACGGACTACGGTGCAGAAACGCGACCGTCCGGCCCCTGGCGTCTCCCGTGCAATAGGCGCGAAAAAAATTAATCATCGCAATATTGCGATTAACCAATTCATGTATACCTTTGCGATATGGGCGTCACGAAAACAGAAGTATTTACAACGGAGCAGAACCGGATTGCCGACCTGGCCAAAGCCTTTGCGCATCCGGCCCGGGTAGCTATTCTTCAGTACCTGGTTGCAACGAAGGCCTGCGTGTGTGGTGATCTGGTCGATGTACTGCCCCTTTCTCAGGCTACCGTCTCCCAACATTTGAAAGAGCTGAGCCGGATCGGGATCATCAAAGGAAACGTACAGCCCCCGCGCGTGTGCTACTGCATCAACGAACCCGTTTGGGAAGAAGCCCGGGCTACCTTCGGCGATCTGCTCGCGTCATTCACCCAGAACACCTGCTGCTGATTTTTTTACCCGATCCAATCGCAATATTACATTAAACCAATAAGAGCATGACTACTGCCGAGGAACTCAAAGCGATTGTCCGTCAGAAATACGGCGACATCGCGCGTCAGGAAGAAACCCAGGGCGTAACGGTCGATGGTGGCTGCGGGCCTTCGTCCTGTTGTGGTCCGGCCGCTACAGATGCCTCGTACAGCATTCTGATGAACGACGAGTACCAAACCATCGACGGCTACGTGGCCGATGCGGATCTGGGGCTGGGCTGCGGCTTGCCGACCCAGTTTGCGCAGATAAAACCCGGCGACACCGTCGTTGACCTCGGGTCCGGCGCGGGCAACGACTGCTTTGTAGCCCGCGCCGAAACCGGAGAAACCGGCCGGGTTATCGGGCTGGATATGACCCCGGGTATGATTGACCGGGCCCGGAAGAACGCGAAAGCCCTGAATTACACGAACGTCGAATTCGTCTATGGCGACATCGAAGACATACCCCTGCCCGATAACCTGGCCGACGTTGTAGTAAGCAACTGCGTTATGAACCTGGTGCCCGACAAAGCACGCGCCTTTCAGGAAACGTACCGGATTCTGAAACCCGGTGGTCATTTCAGCATCTCCGATATCGTCCTCGTGGGCGACCTGCCCGAGGGGCTGCAGCGGGACGCCGAGCTGTATGCAGGTTGCGTATCGGGAGCCATCCAGGAGCGCGACTACCTTGATATCGTTACCCGGTCGGGTTTTACGGCCCTGCAGGTACAGAAGAAGAAAGAAATCAACCTGCCGACCGAGCTACTCCGGACCTACATCACCGCCGACGAGCTGGCTGCGTACCGACAGGATGGCCGCGGTATCTACAGCATCACCGTCTTTGCCCGCAAACCACTCACCGACCCGAAACCGGCCAGCCCATCGGCTGAGTCCTGCTGCGGACCAACCTGCTGCAACGGGTAACAGATTCAGCTGCTCACCCGCTCTTTATCGTATGGCTGAAGAACCTATTCAGGAAACCGACATCGTGGTGATCGGTGGCGGACAAAGCGGCCTGTCGGTCGCCTATTTCCTGCGCCGGACCGGTCGTTCATTCGTTATTCTCGACGACCAGCCACGGGCGGGGGGTGCCTGGCTGCACGGCTGGGACTCGCTCCGGCTGTTCTCACCGGCCGAAGCCTCGTCGTTACCCGGCTGGCCTATGCCGCGACCGGCGGGCCCCGATGCCGGTTTCCCGGCCCGGCAGCAGGTTATCGACTACCTGGACGCCTACGAAGCCCGCTACAAGCTACCCCTCCGGCGCCCTGTCCGGGTAGAACAGCTTACGCGCCATACCGACGGATACACAATCCGGACGGACAAGGGTACGTGGCGGGCACCGGCCGTGGTTTGCAGCACCGGCGCCTGGACAAATCCCGTTCTACCGGCGTATCCGGGTCAGGCCGATTTCAGAGGCCTGCAACTTCATTCGGCCCATTACCACTCGCCCGAATCGCTGGCTGGCCAGCGGGTGCTGATTGTCGGGGGCGGTAATTCGGCAGCCCAGATTCTGGCCGAGGTATCGGAGGTAGCCCATACCGTTTGGGTAACCCTGACCGAGCCAACGTTCCTGCCCGACGACGTCGATGGGCGGGTTTTGTTTAGCCGGGCTACGGAGCGGTATCATGCCACCCAGGCTGGCCAGTCGCCGGCGCCGACCGGTCGTCTCGGCGATATTGTCATGGTTCCTTCGGTGCAGGCCGCCCGTAGTCGGGGCGTATTGCAGGCACGTCGGCCCTTTGTTCGGATAACGACCCAGGGGGTTGTCTGGCCAGACGGTCAGTCAGAGTCGTTCGATACCATCATCTGGTGCACGGGTTTCCGCCCGGCCACCGACCTGCTCGGTCCGCTGGGGATCGTAGACAGGGAGGGACGTGTGGCTACTGACGGAACCCGGGCTATCGACGCACCGGGTCTCTGGCTGGTGGGGTACGGCAACTGGACAGGCTTTGCCTCGGCCACCCTGATCGGCGTTGGCCGGTCGGCCCGGCAGACCGCCGAAGAAATTAACGCGTATCTACCCCAGCCTCAACCATCCATTTAACCCATTCGTATGGACAACCCTTCTGTAACAGAAACGACCCAGCCGCCCCGCCTGTCGTTTCTCGACCGCTTTTTAACCGGGTGGATTTTCGGCGCCATGGCGCTGGGCGTGCTGCTGGGAAACCTGTTTCCGCAAATCGAACAGTCGCTCAGTGCCTACCAGTCCAGAACTACCAATGTGCCGCTGGCCATCGGACTGATTCTGATGATGTACCCGCCCCTGGCCAAAGTACGCTACGATCGACTGCCAGCGGTATTCCGAAACACGAAAATCCTGACGCTGTCGCTCGTGCAGAACTGGCTCATTGGCCCGGTGCTGATGTTTGGCCTGGCCGTTCTGCTCCTGCCCGACAAGCCGGATTACATGACGGGCCTGATCATGATCGGCATTGCCCGCTGCATCGCGATGGTCATCGTCTGGAACGACCTGGCCCTCGGCGATCGGGAATACGTAGCGGGGCTGGTAGCGTTCAACAGCATCTTTCAGGTCCTGTTCTATTCGGTCTACGCGTATGTATTCGTAACGGTGCTGCCGCCTTTGTTTGGCCTGCCCGGCGCCACGGTAGCCATCAGTATCGGGCAGATTGCCGAAAGTGTGGCCATCTACCTGGGTATTCCGTTCCTGGCCGGGCTGCTCTCGCGGCTCCTGCTAACCCGGCTGTTCGGTACCGAGTGGTACGAGACCCGTTTCCTGCCCTTCATCAGTCCTATTACGCTGGTGGCGCTACTGTTCACGATTGTGCTCATGTTCAGCCTGAAGGGAACGCTGATCGTACAGATTCCGGGCGATGTGCTGCGGATTGCGCTGCCCCTGGTCATTTACTTCGTGCTGATGTTTTTTATGGCCTTTTACCTGGCCAAGCGGGCCGGTGCCGATTACGCCAAAAGCACCTCACTGGCCTTCACCGCAGCCGGTAACAACTTTGAGCTGGGCATAGCCGTGGCCATTGCCGTCTTCGGCATCAACTCGGGGGTTGCCTTCGCGGCCGTAATCGGTCCCCTCATCGAAGTCCCCGTCCTGATTTTACTCGTCCATGTAGCCCTTAAACAACGCGCTTCGTTTAACCCGGTATCCCAATGAAAATTGCTCTTTTCTCCGACATTCATGCCAATCTGCCCGCGCTGGAAGCGGTGCTGGCCGATATTGACCAGCAGGCCGTCGATGCCGTCTATTGCCTGGGCGACCTGGTAGGCTATAATGTCTGGCCCAACGAGGTCATCAACACCATCCGCCAGCGGGGTATTCCCACCATTGCCGGCAACTACGACTACGGTATTGGCCGGCAGAGCGACGATTGCGGCTGCGCCTATCGCGAAGACGCAGAAAAAGCGATGGGCAACGTGTCCATCAGCTACACCAACCAGGTCGTTGGTGCCAGCGAACGCCAGTACCTGCGCACCCTGCCCACCCACATCCGGCTCGAGTTTGAACTCGGCTTCAACCCGGATCAGCTCTGGCATCAGCAAACGCCCTTTGTCGTGATGCTGGTACATGGCAGCCCCCGGCGCGTCAATGAATACCTGTTTGCCGACCGGGGCGACCGCAGTCTGGGCCGGGTACTGGAAGGGGCCGGAGCCGACGTCCTCTGCTTTGGCCACACCCACAAACCGTTCTATAAAGTAGTCAGTGGCGAACCCGAAGGCCAGGAAACCTATTTTCGGCATGCCATCAATATCGGGTCGGTGGGTAAGCCGAAAGATGGCGACCCCCGCGCCGGCTATGTCCTGCTGACCATCGACGAAACGGCCCGGCCGGGCGCTAAAGAAGGCATTCAGGTCGACTTTGTACGGGTCGAATACGACGTTGAACAAGCAGCCCGCGCCGTTGAGGATAGCATCCTGCCTGACCCCTACGCCGACATGCTGCGTACAGCGCGCTAATCCATTCTCTGTTCATACCCAGGCCCCGTTCTGACGCACTCCTGCGCCGAACGGGGCTTTTTTTGGGCGCAAAGTCAGGGAATCGAAGCCGGTGGATATGACACATGAAAAAAATACAGTATCCTTCTTGCATATATAGCTTTCTTATATATACATTCGCTTATTACTAACCGTGCTTCATGAGTTTATATGGAACCAACCCAGAGTGAATTTCTGCGCGGAACGCTCAAGACAATCGTGCTGACGCTGCTAACGAACCAGGAACGCATGTACGGCTATGAAATAACGCAGGCCGTGAAAGAGCGTACGCGGGGGCAGCTCGTGCTCACCTTTGGCGCGCTTTACCCCGTTCTGCACAAGCTGGAGCAGGAGGGGCTGCTCATCACCGAATCGGTGGAAGTAGAAGGCCGGCTGCGCAAGTATTATTCGCTCACGCCCAGCGGTACCCAGGCGGCCCAGCAAAAAGTTTCTGAGTTCGAACGATTTGTTTCCTTGATGCGCTTACTCCTTCCTTCGCCTAAACTGGCCCTTAACAACTTATAAACGAATCTCGGTTATGGAAAAGCTAAACCCACAACAGGTTGCCCGGCTCTACGACCACCTGGTCCGCTCCGGCACGGATACCGACCTGCTCTCTGAACTACTCGACCATCTCGCCTGCGAAGTCGAATACTACATCTGGCTTGGTTTGCCGTTCGAGTCGGCCATGGACAAAGCACTGATGGAAGCCGACGTCAATGCGGTTCAGACCCTGCGCCAGACCTACCAGCGGGAACTAAGCCTGAGCGGTCTGCAACTTGAGTCAGCCAGCAAGGACGACATCCTCTTCCAGTTCCGCAACAAGGCCTACGGAGCCTATTACCTCCGGCAGGCCTACCCCACGGCGCTGCGCAATGCCTTTGGTCTGACGCTGGGCCTGTTTATGATGCTGATCGGGCTGATGCACATGATCGGTCGGGGTTCGTTTTCCTATTTCAGCATCTGGGGGGCGCTCTGGCTCGGTGGCCTCGTTGCGGTTACCCTGGCCAGTTTAAGCTGGTACCTGGAAAACGAACGCCAGCGCATTCAGCTTGGGTAATCAACAGCTAAACGCCCGTTCGTTCAATCGGGCATCGATGTCTTCCTCTCTTGGCTGGTAGCCAGCCGTTTACCACCCGCCAAAAAGCCTGCCCCCTCATGGGTCAGGCTTTTTGGCGTTGCCGATTGCCGGTTTTGGGTTGCCTACCTGCCGTAATTTTGGTTTATTACCGGCTTAAACGGAGCAGATCAACCTACCGGTTACGAGTTTTTTGCCCACTAGCCAACTTTTTTCTACTGACCAGGCTTATTGACAGGTCACCAATCCTACCAGCCATCTGATGGTCTCACCCAGTCATTTTCGACAGTCAGCCAACCGGAGTTGGTCGTCGTGGTTTCAACGCTCCGGACTACCTGCCGCCGATTCATATACCCGATTTGTTTTTATACAGCCTCATGAATTCTAACCTGAACGTTATTCTGGACGTCAGCATGCTGGGCATTGGCTTTTATCACAGACAGGCCAAGACGGGCGTAAGTCGCGTAGCCGAACAACTGCTTGATGGTCTGTGGCAGACCGACGACATCCAGCTTTCCCTGGCGGCTCCTACCCATCTGCCCGAAGCAATGCGCTACGCCCGGGCGCATTTTGGCCCATCAGCCCCCGCCTTCGTGAATCGCCCGGCCGAACGAACGGTAGCCAGGCTAGAGAACGGGGTACTGAGCCCGTTTCCTGTTGGCAGTGTACCCAGCAAAGCTATTCGGGCGGGCGCGTACAAGCTTCGGAAACGTACCGGCTCCCATACTGCCCGATTCGACACCCGGTCCTGGCAGGGCCGCATCTATCACAGCCCTTTCTACGAAATTCCGGAAGCCATTGCGCAAAGCCGGGCAGTACAGAGCGTCCAGACGATCCATGACCTGATTCCGATTTTTCATCCCGAATGGTTTCCCGCTGGCGATAACAGTGTGCGGAGTATGCTGGCCCGGCTGAACCCCCGAACCCATATTGTCACTATATCGGAAGCAACCCGTAATGACTTTTGCCAGCATACCGGAACAGACCCGGCGCGGGTAACTCCCATTCATCTGGCGGCCTCTCCGGCCCTGTTTTACCCCGTCACGGATCCTGACGCCCGGCAACGCGTTCGCCAGCGCTATCAGTTGGGCGATGCCCCTTACCTGCTTAGCCTGGCCACGTTCGAGCCCCGAAAAAACCTGGATCGGCTGATTCGGGCTTTTGTAACAACAGCACAAAGTGGTGATCTACCGGCCGAGGTCAAACTGGTACTCGTTGGCGCCAGGGGCTGGAAACTGGATCAGATTCTGAACGAACTGGCCAGTCACCAGGCGCTGCAATCCCGGATCGTCGTGACCGGGTTCGTTCCTGATGCCGAGCTGGCCTCCCTGTATTCGGGGGCAACGGGGTTTGTTTACCCGTCGCTGTATGAAGGGTTTGGACTGCCTCCGCTGGAAGCGATGCAATGCGGTTTGCCGGTTATCACCTCCCGCATACCCGCCATTCGGGAGGTAGTTGGCGAGGCTGCCCTGTACGTCTCCCCCACCGATACCGATGATTTATGCCAGGCTATGGTGAAGCTGGTCAGTTCGGATACCCTCCGCGCCGATCTGGCTCAGCAGGGCCTGCAGCGGGCTCGCCTGTTTTCGTGGAGCCGATTCGTAGCCGAGCATGTAGCCCTGTACCGGCGGATAGCAAGCTAATTTACCCGCTTATAAAAGAGACGGCCCACTCAATGAGCGGGCCGTCTGCTAAACACACCTAATTAAACAAATCCTGGTAGGCATGATTGGCACTAAGCTATACCTACGTTAAAAACTATCTCTTCGATTTCAGTAGACTAAAGCAATTCCGACTTTGCTCCCTCGATTTAACAGCTGATTTACCAAGACCGTTTCAGTCGGGTCTTATCAGACGAGTTCGTGCGTTCAGAGTCATCGGTACGACCTTATAATTTTCTTAGGCGCTGAGGTTCCGGTCTGCCTATGCCGCAAACCCGGCTTGCGCACCCCACCCATCTTTGATTCATCTCATTCTGTAGGGTGTATAATGATATAATATCAGGGAGGCACCAAATGTTTCAGTTGGCATGGCCCAAGAAAGACAGGGGTAGCAGCTGACGCACAGCCTGCTTCTTATCAGGTAGTATCGGGATGCGTGATGAGGTGTCAGCGCCCAAAACCCGGTGGAGCCCGGAGAGCGCCTTGTACAAGACGGCCTGTGATTACGTACCGGGTCGGCAAAAAATAATGGGTTCGGATTGATATGAGCAACGACCAGATTGGACCCGCTAAATAGGCGAATGAGCCGGACAGCCATTGCCCAACATGAACATCGGTCCGTTCATTCCAGTCCCGCCAGACGGCTGCCAATTCGGCTACGGGGCCGAAGCGGTCGGTCAGAAAATGGGTCAGCGCCGACGCCAGCCCTTCGTTCTGCCACGGCAGCGCACTGAAGCCTTCGGATGAGTCCGGGTTCAGAAACCGCTGATCAACACCCAGCAGGTAAATACCTCCGCGACGGTCGTACCCAATCGGCAATTGCCCCTGCTGTAGCCGCGTGGCAGCCGTCAGCAGATCACTTACCCGCAGATCGGGGCAGTCGTCACCCACAATGATAAGCTGGTTATAGCCCCTGGCCAGGGTTCTTGACATAGCCAGCTGAAGCTGCTCTCCGAACGGACGGGTGTAGTCGGCTGCGGTAAGCAGGGTACCCGATCGAACGCACACCAGACCGGCCGCCTGTATCTTGGCCCCGGTCAGTTCCGTCATACGCTCCCACAGCCGCTGGTTGCGAGCCATACGGCTTCCGGCCAGCTTCTTGCCAGCAGCCGTCCAGCACGCCGGGCGCGAGAACAATAAAACGGCTGTTGACAACGGAAAAACAGGCATGTGAACAAATAAAGGCCACAAATCAACGATGTAAATCTGTAAATTATATCATCTGCCCGACAAACCTAGGCAACGGTAGTTTATTCGCCTTCCTCGGCGGGTAACTTTCAGTTCGGCCTGACGTCAATCAAACTAAACATCGGCTATCTTTGCCCCGTTTTATTCCGTTCTTGTAACGAAAGGCGTAAGCCTGTTTTATGGAAGATAAGAAGCATTCAGACACCGTAACGGCCGCCGGTCTACTGGTGGCGATGGGTATCATTTACGGCGACATCGGCACCTCGCCCCTGTATACGCTTCGGGCTATTATCGGCGCCGATAATGTTATCCGGGCTGATGTTATATACGGCGCTTTATCCTGTATTTTCTGGACACTTACCCTGCAAACCACCGTCAAGTATGTGATCCTGATCCTGAGGGCCGACAACCGGGGTGAGGGTGGCATCTTTGCGCTGTACGCCCTGGTTCGTCGGCATGCCCGCTGGCTTACCTTACCGGCTATCATTGGCGGATCGGCCCTGCTCGCCGATGGGATCATTACCCCGCCTATCTCCGTGTCTTCTGCCATCGAAGGCCTGCGGCAGCTCTACCCCAACATAGAAACCATTCCGATCGTCATTGCGATTCTGACAATACTATTCCTGATTCAGGCCTTCGGCACCAGTGTGGTCGGTACGACTTTCGGTCCGATCATGCTGATCTGGTTTTCGATGCTGGCCGTGCTGGGTATTGCTCAGCTGGTACAGGCTCCGGGGATTCTGATTGCCCTTAACCCCTACTACGCCTGGTGGCTGCTAACTCAATACCCGGACGGATTCTGGCTGCTGGGATCGGTGTTCCTCTGTACTACCGGTGCCGAAGCGCTCTATTCGGACATGGGCCACTGCGGCCGCTCCAACATCCGGGTGAGCTGGGTGTTCGTCAAAACGGCCCTTCTCCTGAACTACTTCGGTCAGGGAGCCTGGCTGCTGAGCATCGAAGGGCAGAAGCTCTCCGAACGCATTCCCTTTTACCAGGTGATGCCCGGCTGGTTCCTGACAATTGGCATTGGCATTGCCACGATGGCCACTGTTATTGCCAGTCAGGCGCTGATTAGTGGGTCGTTTACGCTGATTAGCGAAGCCATCCGGCTCAACTTCTGGCCCAAGGTACGGCTGCGTTACCCCAGCGTTCAGAAAGGGCAGCTGTACGTACCCAGTGTCAATTTATTGCTCTGGGCGGGTTGCGTGGGGGTCGTTCTGTATTTCCGGGAGTCGAGCAATATGGAAGCCGCCTACGGGCTGGCCATCACGCTGACCATGCTGATGACAACCCTGCTGATGACCTACTATCTGTATACGCACAAATACCAGGCGTGGGGAGTAGTACTTTTTTTAACGGTTTATCTGGGTATTGAAGGGTCGTTCCTGATTGCCAACCTGATCAAATTCCCGCACGGAGGCTGGGTATCGGTATTCATCGGCGCTTCGATCGCCAGCGTGATGTACATCTGGCTACAGGCGTTCCAGATCAAACTTCGCCTGACGGAGTACGTTCGTATCGACCAGTACATTCAGGCCATCAAGGAGCTGAGCCGCGACATCAGCATTCCCAAATATGCGACCCATCTGGTATTCATGAGCAACGCGGCCCGTCAGTCGGAGATCGAATCGAAAATCATTTATTCGATCTTTCAGAAGCGACCAAAACGGGCCGATATCTACTGGTTTGTGCATGTTGATACGACGGATGATCCATATACGATGGAGTACAAGGTAAACACGATCGCTCCCGACGACGCCTATAAAATCACCTTCAAACTGGGGTTCCGGGTCGAGCAGCGGATCAATCTGTTCTTCAGGAAGGTAATCGAAGACATGGTGAAGAATAAGGAAGTGGACATCACCAGCCGCTACGAATCGCTCAGCCGGCAGAACGTAATCGGCGATTTCCGGTTCGTTGTTCTCGAGAAATTTCTGTCGTTCGAAAATGAGCTGCCCGCCCGCGAACGGCTGATCATGAACATTTACTTTACCATCAAGGGCTTCACCACGCCCGAAGACCGCTGGTTTGGTCTGGACAGCAGCTCGGTCAAGGTCGAAAAAGTCCCCCTCGTTATTCGCCCGGTCGAAAACGTGAAACTCAAACGCATTGCATCCTAACTACAGAACGACCGGGTGGAAGGGCAAACGAGCCCCGTACGAACCGCTCGTTTGCCCTTCCACCCGGTCATTTTAGTCAATTTTATGAAACTTCTCATCACCGGCGGGGCCGGTTTCGTTGGCTCCTCGATCGCCATCTCGCTAAAAAAGAACTACCCCAACTACCAGATTTTTGCCCTCGACAACCTCAAACGACGCGGCTCCGAGCTGAGTCTGGCGCGGTTGAAAGCGGCTGGTATCGAGTTTTTACACGGCGACATTCGCAACAAAGAGGACTTCGACGCCCTGCCTGCTGTTGATGCGGTCATTGAAGCATCGGCCGAGCCGAGTGTACTGGCCGGCCTCGACGGTACACCCGATTACCTCATCAATACCAACCTGTTCGGTACGGTCAATTGCCTCAACTACGCGCTCAAGCATAAAGCCAGTTTCATTTTTCTGTCAACAAGCCGCGTATACCCGATCAAAACGATCGAAACCTTAAACTTTGCCGAAGCCGAAACCCGCTTCGTGCTGACCGACGATCAGCCGGTTCCGGGCGTTTCGTCGAAAGGGATCGCCGAGAATTTCCCGCTCGACGGGGCGCGCTCGCTCTACGGAACAACCAAGCTAGCTTCGGAACTGCTCATTCAGGAGTACAACGAGTTTTACGGGCTGAAAACCGTTATTAACCGCTGTGGCGTCATTACCGGTCCGTGGCAGATGGGCAAGGTCGATCAGGGCGTCATGGTGCTCTGGATTGCCAAACATTACTTCGAACAGCAGCTGGCGTATATAGGGTACGGTGGCACCGGCAAACAAACCCGCGACATGCTCCATATCGCCGATCTCTACCGACTGGTGGACTGGGAGCTGCACAACCTCGACGCCGTCAACGGCGAAATACTGAACGCCGGCGGCAGCAACGAAAGCTCGGCTTCCCTGCAGGAGCTGACAGCGATTTGTCAGGAAGTAACGGGCAAAACCATTCCCATCAACGCCGTAACCGAAAACCGGGCCGCCGACATCCGGCTTTACATCACCGACAACACCAAAGTAACGAACCTGACCGGCTGGAAGCCCGAATTAGGTATCCGCGAGATTGTCACCGACATCCACGACTGGTTAGATAGTAACAAGGATGCACTGGAGCCGATATTGAAGTAATACGTATATTTTTCAACACCTTATTCTCTTTTCGTAAAAATGACCTAGCAAATCGGGTCATTTTTCATTTATACACATGTGTGTCAATAGCTTATCCCCCTTATTAATGAATTATATAATTATAAAGCCGTATAATGTATACATAAATTGGCTATATTGACAGACTACTTTTAGCAGATTGTAAAATGACAGTTGAGTCTCTTTGGAGTCAGGTTTCTGAAAGTAAGCTACAAAAATTACTAATGTTGAAGCTTGTAGCAAAAAATGGTCAAAAAGACTTGAAGCCCAGTCGTTACATTGTTTTTCTTGACACACCCATGAAGGATGATGGAACTGACAATGATGAAGTAGCTGGTGATGGCATCTACACTTCAGTCGAGACAAAGGCAGTTAGTGCCGAGGAGCCAACCTTTCAGTACCTATACGCTAGTAAGGAGCTTCAATCAAAAGCAAGATACAGTTGGCCAAAACTGACCATAAAGTGTTCCGATTTCTGCCTTGTATTTAACGGACAGAAATGCTGTGGTCAAACTTGTTCAAAAGGCTCCATTTTTGGTGACCACGCCTACGTCTGTATTGGCGGCTGCGGTTGCAGTTCTGAATTTTCCTGGTAGAAATTATAATACCATTGATGTCAATGCTTAATGCTAGCATTGACATCAATGGTATTTGTAAAATACTGCGTTCATGGATACCTTAATACAATTGCTCAGTGTATGTAGGTTAGCTCTAATTACACTATTTTTGCATTTTTCATCAACAGCTATTAGTGGAATAGTTATCTCTTTGCTAACAAGAGACAATATAGGGTCTGTATATTTAGAGTTATTAGCTAGAACATTTGTGGAGGTATTTTTTGCAGTAATTATCTTGTTCTTATATAACAAAAAATATACTAATAATATATATCAACAAATAAGTATAGTAAATATTAACAAATGTATTAACGTATCAGCAATAGCTACTGGCTTTTTCTTGTTTAATATATTTGTTATGTGGGTTTTATGCATCCAAAAATCCATATCAATCAACCAAGAAATGAATGTTATAGATTTTTTCATATTTATGGTTCGAAGCATAGTTTTAGGTTTAAGAGGCTCCTTACTGGAAGAAATAATTTACAGGGGTTTTCTACAAAAAAAACTTATGAGTTATTCTTATAGGCTTAATTCTATTATTGTAAGTTCGTTAGTATTTAGTACAAGTCATCTAATCGGCATACAATCCTTTACTGAAGGGCTTTGGACATTTGTCGACGTCTTTCTATTTTCTGTAGTTGTTGGCACCATATTCATCAAATATAATAGTTTCGTATATAGTTTTGCTTTTCACTGGATATGGAATTTATTTATCTCCATGCACTGGGTATATGGAGATTGTAATTTACCAAAAAAAGACTATTTGTTTAGAACATACATATACTGTGATAATTATTTATCTAATTTTGAATTCCTTAAACAAGCACCTATTACATACATACTCACCTCCTTTGCCTTCCTTTTTATATTAAATAAAAACCTAAGAGCATGTTTAAAAATTGAGAAAGTTTGATAATCGTGTCAATTTTGTGGTCGACAAACTACAGAGCCATGACCAAAGGGTGGAAGCCACTGACCGACTCTCAATGGGCCGTAATCGCTCCGGCGACAGCAAAACGGCAAAGCTAAACAGCTCAAGCGCATCAAACCGGGCTTTTTTAATCCACCAGGCGGAGGCCCTATCCATGTACCTGGCTTCGAGTGGATGGGGCTATTACTGGCGGGCTTGAAGAGCCACCCTATGGTTGCCTTCTTTCGCTGGTATACCACCTGGGTTGAGTACGCGCAAGACCGCTTAAGAGTACGGTCGACCTTGTTAAGCCAAGCGGTCAGCGCCTTTGGCGGGCAACTCTGGCCTGTCTTCGACCAGGTTTATGCCGGTAAACGCTGGCTGGGGGAGCTACTCACCCAACGGGTGGGCTCTGTCCTACGCTGGCCTACACGGTATCAGTTGGTCGATGACAAGGGTCGGCGAGCGGCCTGGCAGATCGCCCGGCGCCGGACCGCCCAAGTGCGTCGCCGGGTGTGGGATACCCATCACCAGCAGTGGCGGACAGGAGCGGCCCTGGCGCTGGCCGTGAATCATCCGGATTATCCTGATGAAGCGCTGTGGCTGGTTGTCTGCCGGCTGGGTAAAGGCAGGAAGCCCTGGTATCTGCTGACCAATTAGGCCTGTGATCAGGCGGATGTGCTGTGGTCGGTTGTGCTGGCCTACGCGCGTCGGTGGCAGATTAAGGCCTGCTGGCGCTTTTCCAAGAGTGAGTTGGCTCTTCAGTCACCCCGGCTATGGTTCTGGGCTAACCGGCTCAAGCTGATGATGATGGTAGCGTTGGTGTATGCCTTTTTACTGTCCTTGCTGATAACCAACCAACACTCTTACCGCCTGGTTTTGATGCGAAGTTGGTGCCATCGAACCGGAAAGCGGTGCCAGTCTGCACTGACACCGCTTTATCGGCCACGAGCCGCCTTGGCTGCTCTGCTCACTACCTACCAAGTCATCACTCAAACTTCGGGATGACTCATGTAACAATCAATTACCTCCTGTCCTCGACGCTGTTGATCCAGTCTGGCAGTCCTGTTTCTGCAAGCCAGCTGTAGCTCTCCTGAAAAAACAACGCGATATGGGCGGTATCGGCGGCCTCTGAAATAGGCAACAGCGCCCCCTGCCAGTCCGGCCCGACGCGCCACTGGCCTGCCGAAAGCGCCGGTGCGGCCCCGAACCCGACGGCTTGCCCACGCTGGTAGCCCGACAGGTAAAAATAAGGTTCGCTGCACACCGAATCGGCGATGGCGTAGCCGGCCCAGATGGCTGCTTTTTCGCGTCCGTCGGGGTCGGTTTGGGCGTAGTACACACCCGTGTCGAAGTGGTGCGGCCAAATCCGAATGTCGCTCTCCCGACCGCTCCATTCGTTCAGGGTCTTTAACGCTGCGTTGGCGGTTGTTCGCCAATGCGCCCAGGTCAGCAACTCAGCGGGGCGTTTGTAAACGGCCTGTGCGGCAACGGGCGGCTGATCCAGCTGGTAGTTGAGCGGGTTACCGCCAGCCATACCCCAGGCCTGCATCTGACTCGTCCACCAAATCAGGGCGTCGGCCGGGGTTCGGTTTTCGGGCGAGAAGGTTGCCGAGATATGTTCCCGTTCGTCGATGAACTGCAACGTAAACGTGTTCATGTCAATGACCAGCCGTAGCTGGTGCCCGTTGTGGGTAAAGGGCCGGCCTTCGAGCCGGTGCCGGTCGCTGTTCCAGCACAGGTTCGTCTGGCTGTCGTCGGGTCGGGACGGCAACCACTGCATAGCCGTCAGCGCCAGGAGCTGGGCGAGGCTGTGCAGGGTCTGGTCCGCCTGGTTTACCGCATTCATTGGTACGACCATTGGGGCAGTGGCGCGCTGGCCGTTACACATTGAGCAAAGCCGGGTCGGTAATCCGGATCTGGCTACGGTCGTATTCCAGCATGCCCGCCAGCCGAAACTCGTTGAAAAGCTCGGTAACGGTTTGCCGGTTGCTGCAAATCATCCGGGATATATCCTTGTGCGAAAGGTAATTGGTAAGCACATTTGGCTGGCCCGGCTTGGCGTCTTTGTCGGCCCACTCTTTCAGAAACAACCGCAGCCGCGTCCGCACATCCTTGAACATCAGGTTGGCGTACCGATTCTGAAGCTGCCGAAAACGCAGGCCAATCAGTTTGGTATACCGGATGCCGAGCGCCGGGTTCTGCCGCATGATCTGTTCAAAATCAGACACCAGAAAGCTACAGAACGTAACATAATCGGACAGCACTACGGCGTACTGATTGCTGGCGTGGGGGGTCAGGGTAAACTGACCGAACAGATCGCCCGGCCGCAGAATCTCAATCAGTTGTTCGTCTCCGTCATTGTCCAGCTCAACCAGCTTCAGGATGCCCACTTTAATGGTGAAAATACGTTTTTCTTCCTGCGGAAGGGTAATCACGTCGCCTTTACGACCGGTACGAAAGTGGCTGAGGTAGGTCAGTTCATTCAGGTGATTACGTGACAATTCATCGAAAAGCTGATGATTGTGTAAGTACCAGTATTTTGCTTCAAAAGTCATAATGAAGATCGGTTAACAGCTGAGCTGGTTGCCTGCCAGACACGTACCGGCAAGACATACAGCTGCATCTGGTTTAGTAATCGGTTCAAACGGCAGGGCTTACCCTTCCCGTTTCAGTTTGCCGTGCATGGCGTGGCGGAGCTTCTCGACTTTGGGCATCGATACGCGCTGAATATAGGGCTGGTCAGGATGCCGTTTGCAGTAATTCTGATGATACCGCTCGGCGGGGTAAAACACGGCGAAGGGGACAACCTCCGTTACGACCGGGCCAGCGTAGTGCTGAGCCGCATTGACCCGCTGAATGGCCGCCAGAATCTCCTGCTTCTCGGCGGGAGTGCGATAAAACGCCACTGACCGGTAATCCCGCCCCACATCGGGCCCCTGGCGGTTAAGCGTCGTTGTCGGTCGTGGCCCGCAAAAAATGCGTCCAGCAAATCGTGGTAGCTTATGAGGTCGGGATTGTAGTACACCTGCACCGATTCGGCATGACCCGTCTGGTCGGTACTCACCTGCTGATAGGTCGGATTGGCTACGTGACCGCCCGAATAGCCCGACACTACCTCTCGAACACCCCGCAGCTGCTCGAAGCCTTCTTCCTGCGCCCAGAAGCAGCCACCCGCAAACGTGGCGACGGCTTCGCCGGGTTTAAGCCTGGGCAAACCCGCCGGTGCTGTGTCCGGCTCCTGGGCCCAGCCCGGTTGACTCACGAGCCAAAACCCCAGTATAATTAATTGTCTAAGTCGCATGGTATAAGCCGTTCATGGTTTTTTGACAAATTCCAGCGCCACCCCGTTTATGCAATACCGCAGACCGGTGGGCGCCGGACCGTCGTCAAAAACATGCCCCAGGTGAGCATCGCACACGGCGCATTGCACTTCGGTCCGAACCATGCCGTAGCTGGTGTCACTTACGTCTTTCACGATGGATTTACTGATCGGTTTGTAGAAACTGGGCCAGCCGGTTCCTGACTCAAATTTGGTGTCGGAGCTAAAGAGCGGCTCGTGGCAACCCGCGCAGCGATATACGCCATGCGCATGGTTACTGGCCAGCGCGCTCGTAAAGGCGCGTTCGGTTCCGCGGTTGCGCATGACGGCGAACTGAGCGGGCGTCAGTACCTTCTGCCACTCAGCCTCGGTCTTTTCGTACCGCCGGGGCGGTTTACCATCGTAGACGCTATAGGCTACCGGCCCAAAAGCGGATGCCAGCAGCCCGACAAAACCGATCAGGAGCAGTACGGCTAAGCGTTTCGATATGAGTTGTCGATGCATGATGTATGGGTTTGTTCATGGAATTAATACAATACCGAGACGGGTAGCAGCGCGCTTACCTGATCGGCAATGTCGTGCGCCACGGCTCGCTTGGACTTCAGCCCGAAGCGGTGGATCGCGCCATTGCGATGAATGAGGGTTACCTGATTGGTGTCGTGGCCAAAGGCAGCTCCGGCATCTTTGAGCGAGTTGAGGACAATCAGGTCGAGGTTTTTACGAACCAGTTTGGCCCGGGCGTTAGCCAGTTCGTTGTCGGTTTCCAGCGCAAAACCAACCGTACATTGATCGTCGCGCTTCCGGGCGCCGAGGCTGGCCGCAATGTCGGCGGTCCTGACAAGCTCCAGGCTAAAGTCCGGCTCTTTCTTCTTGATTTTTCGGTCGGCTACTACCTTAGGCGTGTAGTCGGCCACGGCCGCAGCCAGTACCGTGATGGCGGCCGTTGGGAAGTGGTCCAGACAGGCTGCGTACATCTGGGCCGCCGAGCGAACGTGCACCACCTGGATGGTTGGATACGCAACGGTCAGGTGGGTAGGACCGCTCACGAGCGTTACGCTGGCCCCGCGTTCGGCCAGCACGTCGGCGAGGGCGTACCCCATTTTGCCCGTCGAATGATTGCTGATGTACCGGACCGGATCGATGTCTTCCTGGGTGGGTCCGGCCGTGAGCAGGACGTTCAGGCCGGTCAGGCTTGTGTTGATGGGTGCAAATAAAGAGTCCATTCGTTTGTTGGTTATGCGTGTTTGATGGCGCCAGGCCCGTGAGACCAGGCGCTTATTGTTTATCGTGCTGAGTCCGTTTCCAGATGCCGACGGCTTCGCAAAGGGTCATATAGGCGACACCCCGCTGGTGGTTTTCGCGGCTGATGTCATACAGCACACGCCAGTGGTGAAACAGCACCCGGTAGGCCTCCCACAGCGAGAAGCCGGGCTGGTAGATGTGTGCGGGTTCGGCACCGGCCCCGTTCAGCTCGAGAATCCGGATGTGCCGACCGGCGTACAGATCAGCCACAGTCCGGCAGCGCAGATCGTATCGGCCATAATAGAACCCCTCAATGGGCTGGCTGATGCGATCGAATACGCGGGTTAGCTCAGGCGTGATGAGGTGGTTGGCATCCAGAAATTTGGTTCCTTTGCTGTGGTTGCCGATAGACACCAGCGTCATCAGTTCGCCCGGGGCCGGTATCTCATGGAACCGGTTACCGTAGCGGGCCGTCAGGGCGGGTAGCTGCAGAATGGCCCGCTCGTTTTGTCGGATGAGGGCTTCGATGCAGTCGCGTCCGTTCCCCCGAATGGTCAGGAATTCTTTCTGAACAATCGACGAAATTACTCCCTGTAGCTGCCCGGGAAACCGGTAGTAAAACACGCCCAGTTCGAGTGGTTCGTCGACATATTCCTGAATCAGAAAATCGCCGGGGCTGCTCTGGCTGTAGTTGACCAGGCTCTCCCAGTCCCCGATCGTCTCGACCCGCCAGCCGCGTTCGCCCACGTTGGGTTTGGCAATTAAGGGGTAGGTCAGGCCCTGATCGGCCATCTGCGCAAAAACGGTATCGAGCTGGGTGGAGGCCGAAACGAACAGCGTCTTCGGCTTGAATTCGGCGCTGATGCGGTCCAGAATACCGGCCTTCGACTCACCCAGCAGCCCACCCGTTTCGATGGATGGGTTGGCAGCCGAGAAGAAAAATAGCGACCGGGCCCTGATCGACAGCCAGATGTGGTAGATGAATACCGGGAAATACACCACCGCAAACGGCCAGTACTCCCACGACCGCAGGCGGATAAAAAACGGGGTAGCAAGCCGCAGCCGGGCTAACCGGGCCCGCAACGGTTGCCCGAGCGAGGCAGACACCCCGGGGCGTTGGTCGAGTGAACTAAGCGATTGCATAAGCGGGTCGGATGGTTTGCTGGCTGAACGTAGACTGCGTAAAATCTTCGTAGATAAACTCGGCGTCCCCGTCCTGCTGCACGATGCTCGTCAGGCTGATGGTCAGCAACGCATGCTGCCGATTCATACGGATACTGGTTTCGGCATCACCATCACCGGCCGACTGGTGAAAATGCCGGATGTCATCAACCGTCGGGTTGGGGTGTTGCGGTAGCCAGTCTCCAAACCAGCCTTCGCGCTTCTTGATCATGTCGGGCGTGTAGAGGGTCACCGACGACCAGATGTGGGCGCGGTTGGGGTCTTTTTCGTGCGTGAACAGCCGCTGTCCAGTCCAGCGGAGTTCGGTCAGACGCTCTGCTTCGGCAACCAGCAGGGTAAACGGTTCGATGTGGCCGAAGTCGTAGGCGGCCGAGAACGCGTTGATGGACGGATAAGTGAAGAAGTGCGGAATAACCAGCCCCCGGCTCTGTTTATAGGCCGGTTGCACCTGGTGCGGCACGAAGGCACCGTTGAGTAGGCAAACGGTGGTTCGGGCTGAGCTGGCAATCCAGGTACCCTGGCTCTGCGGGTCCTGCGGGAAGATTACGGCCTGGTCGCCAATCGAAAACGCTTTGGGTGGGCGCGCGGTCGGCCGAATCGCTTTCTCGTCCCGGCTGTGAGTCAGGATAAAGCCGTTGGTGGTAAGGGGTACATAGGTGGCGGTACACATAATCGGGCTGCTTGATTACCTGTTTTATAGTCAAGCAACGTACCAGCCTTTGCACGAAGCCCAAACAACTGGTTTACAGTTGTTTGGGCTTCGTGATTTTGCATAGACCAGCCAGGCCGGTTACGATATTTCGTGAGATTTCCGGCAGGCCGTAACAGGCTACGGCAGAATGGCATTCTCGGCAACCTCGCGCCAGCGGTTTAGATCAGCCTGAACACTGTCCAGTTTGGTGCTGATGGTCTGGATGGCGATGCGGCCCAGTGGTAACCGCAGCGGTGGGTTATCTATCCGGGCGATGTGGATAATGGCTTCGGCCGCCTTCTCTGGGTCTCCTTCCTGCTGGCCGTTCCCCTGTTTCATCCGGTTACGAAAGAGGCCCGCCGTTGGCTGATAATCGGCAAGTTGACGCACGGCTTCCCGGAAGGCGGTACCGGCAAAGTTGGTTCGGAAGGGGCCCGGCTCAACAATCGTCAATCGAATACCCAGGGGAGCCAGCTCGCCGGCCAGGGCTTCGCTGAGTCCCTCCAGCGCAAACTTACTGGCGTTGTAAATACCAAAGCCCGCAAACGCTTTAAAACCCCCGTGCGACGACATTTGAATGATGTGCCCGCTGCGTTGTTGCCGAAACTGGGGCAGCAGCAGCTGTGTCAGGGCGATTGTTCCGAAGAAGTTGGTTTCGAACACGTCGCGAATTTCCTCGTCTGACGCTTCCTCCACGGCACCTGCAAACCCGAATCCCGCATTATTGACCAGCACATCAACGCGGCCGAATTGCGTCAGAACCATGCGTACAACCGCTTCCCGCTGCATCGGCTGGGTTACATCCAGCAGCATCCCGATTCCTTTACCCGCGTTTGCTGCGCTGAATGCATCGGCCTGGGCCTGCTGACGGAACGTACCGATCACAACGTCTCCGCTGTTCATCACCGCTTCGGCCAGGGCCTGCCCTAAGCCACTGGATACGCCCGTGATGAACCAGATTTTGAGTTGATCGCTTGTCTTCACTGCTTCAGCAACTCGATTTGACAGCTAATTCTGACCGTCTCTCCAACAGCCAGACCGCCAAAATCCATGATATTGTTCCAGGTCATGCCCCAATCCTTGCGGTTGATAGCGCCCGTTACTTTAAGCCCCGCTTTGGTGTTGCCAAACGGATCTTTCAGTACGATGCCCATGAACTGAACATCCAGTTCAACGGGTCGTGTGATGCCCAGCAGCGTTAGGTCGCCAGCCATTTTGTACCGATTTTTCTCCACGACGCGCATACCGGTGCTGACGAAGGTCATTTGCGGATGTTTTTCGGCGTGGAAGAAGTCGGCCGAGCGCAGGTGGTCATCCCGCTGCCTGTCCAGCGTATCAACGCTGCTTACATCAACGTGCATCGTCACGGTGGCATCCGAAAAGTCGTCGGATTCGGCCGCAACGGTTCCATCATACCGGGTAAAATGGCCTTCGGTTTCGGTGAT
This sequence comes from Spirosoma sordidisoli, assembly GCF_004138325.1. Taxonomy (GTDB): domain Bacteria; phylum Bacteroidota; class Bacteroidia; order Cytophagales; family Spirosomataceae; genus Spirosoma; species Spirosoma sordidisoli. The sequence goes on from NZ_SBLB01000001.1 coordinate 1,056,255, forward strand.
GCCGAAGTGGGTAACGGAGAAGCCAATTTTGCAGTGTGCGGGTTCAAAAACCCATTTTGTGCGTTGTTCCTGTTGTGTCATTATGGTAGTTATTTGACGGACACAAAGGTATCCTGCCCCTACCCGACGGGGTTAGAACGGGACTTACTTTACCCGGTACTTTTCGGACATTGTCTGTTTGAAGGCAGCAGGTGACAGCCCCGTTTCGCTCTTGAAAACGCGGGCGAAATAAGACGAGTCGAGAAAGTTGAGCTGCGTGGCTACTTCCGTAATGGTCAGGTCGGAGAAGGTAAGCAGGCGCCGGGCCTCCAGCATACTTCTCGACCGGACAACGTCGCTGGCCGTTTTTCCGGTTACCTGTTTACAAACCACGTTGAGGTGGTGTTGCGTAATATTCAGCTGGTCGGCGTAGAAACTAACCGGCCAATTCTGGGCGAAGTGCTGATCGAGCAGGTTCTTTAGGTTCTTGTACAGAATCACGTATTTCCGGGACGATGCCTGTTCTGTCTGGCCGTCGACGCACCGCTGAATCTGGGCGAGCAACACGTGCAGCAGCGACTGCCCGATGGCGGTTGACCGGTCGTTTCGGCTCTGTTCCCGGCAAAGCAGGTCAATGGTATGCCGGATGTCGGCAAAGTTTCCGGCGCTCGGCTTCAGCAGTGGATTGGCATAGAAGTTATCCAGAAAACTCAGCTCGAACAGCTTATCCTTATCCTGATGATTGAGCAGAAAAAAACTCTCGGTGAACAGGATACTTCCGCCCGTGAGCGGCTCCCACTCTTCAAAAAAATGGAGCTGCCCCGGTGAGATGAAAAACAGCGATTGCGGGCTTAATTCATAATCGGTGTAGTCGATGGTCTGACGACTTTTTCCCGAATCAATCCAGATAACTTCGTAGAACGTGTGTTTGTGCGGATCATCAACGTCGGGCTCCTCCATCTGCTCAAACCGCAGAATCTCGAACTCAGTCCGGTTCTCGGGCTGGTTGATAAAGTGACCAATGGAATAGAGTGGGAAAGTAGTTTGCATAGTACGGTGGCTGGGTGCCTAGTTTTTTCAGGCGCGGGTTCAGCGTGGCTGGCGCGCGGGTCAGGCCGTCTCTGCCTCCGGTTGAGAAGCGTCTTGTGTAGCCGGTCTGTGTTTTCTGCGGTTCGGTCGGTTAACTTAGCGTTTCACCGGTTTGGGAGTCGATCTGTTGTTGGCTAACGCTCCCAGGCTGCTGGTTGTCAACCGATGGATAAAGAACCACTAATCCTGTTTATTGAGCAAATCCTGCCCATCTCCCGGGCAACGGTCGAACGCATAGCCAACCAGTTTGACGATAATGTGTTTGCCAAAAATGAGTACTTCGTCCGGGCGGGTAAAGTCAGCAATGACTATCTGTTCCTGACCGATGGCGTTATGCGGGCCTTTACCCTCGATACCGACGGCAGGGAAGTGACCACCGGATTTTACGTTAAAAACCGGGTCGTGTTCGAGGTGTCATCGTTTTTTATGCGTCGGATTTCCGACGAAAACATTCAGGCCCTGACCGACTGCCGGGGCTTTGTGCTGACCTTCGACAAGTTAAACCAGCTATTCCATACCATGCCCGAATTTCGGGAGTTTGGGCGGGCGATGCTGGCCCGGGAATTTGCGGCCTTCAAACAACGCACGCTGGCCCTGATTAACCAAAGCGCCGAGGAACGCTATGCCGATCTCATCCGCACCAACCGGGAGGTCTTTCAATACGCCCAGTTGAAGCACATTGCTTCGTACCTCGGCATTACCGACACATCGCTGAGCCGAATCCGGCGCGAATACGCCAAAAAGGGCTGACCCATTTCTTGCCATTTGGCAAGTACGTTCTTTTCATTTGCGAAGCTGCGCCCAGCCTTAGCCCGCGTCCTTTGTATCGTAAACAGACACGATTATGATACAAAGGAATGAGCCAGTATTGATAACGTCAGCGACGGGAAAAACGGGTTACGAAACCACCCTTCAGTTGCTGAACGACGGATATCCCGTCCGGATCTTTGTCCGATCCCGCAACAAACGGGCGCTGGAACTGGAAAAACGCGGGGCCGAGGTGGCCATCGGTGCGTTTAGCCAGTACGAGTCGCTGGCGAAGGCGCTAAAAGGCGTCAGGCGGGTGTACTACTGTTACCCGATCATGCCTGGTATGCCGCAGAACGTAGCCCTGTTTATCCGGGCAGCCAGGGAAGCCCAACTGGAGGCCGTTGTCTTTATGGGACAGTGGCTGGCCGAATTTGCCGATCAGGAAAGCCGGCTCACCAACGACATTAAAACGGCTTACCAGCTGCTCGAAGACTCCGGTCTGCCTGTCATCTATTTCAATCCGGGATACTTTGCGGAGGTGGTTATCCCGTTTCTCGAATTTATTATTCAGCTGGGTATTATGCCTTCGCCGTACGGGGCCGGGAAATGTCCCTGGGTTTCGAGTCGGGATCTGGGGGCGGCAGCTGCGGCTTTGCTCAGGAATCCGGCCCCCTACGTCGGCCTGAAAATACACCCGACGGGTCCGGAGTCGGTTTCGGCGGAGCAGATGGCGGCTGTTTTTTCCAGAATCCGTGGCCGGAAAGTCAGACTCCTGCCCCTGCCCGACCAGCTGTTTCTGAAAGCCGGCTTCATGACCGGAGAGGAATTCGGCTATGACGCGTTCAGCATTGTTCAGGCTAATTGTTACAACCGGCAGTTCCGACTAAACCGATTCGATGTGGGCGGGCCAACCACCGTCGTTAAGGAACTGACCGGCCGCGAACCCGAAGATTTTGAGACCATTGCCCGCCGGTTCATCGAGCAGTCGCCCTACCGACAACGCAGTTTCTCCCGCTGGCTCTCGGCCGTCACGAAGTTTATGACAATGCCCTTTACAACCCTGCCCACCAAACGGCAGCTTGCCGCGTTGAACCAACCCTGAGCGCAGCACCACCGCATGCCCCTCAACCATCCTCTGGTTGCTTTTGGTTGGCAACTTTGTCCTGTCGGCCGCCACGTCGAAATCCTGGCGTAAACGACCGGGGGCCACTGTCTACGGCCGCTGGATACCCAGTTTTTTCATGCGCGAGTCCAGCGTGGTTGGTATCATCCCCAGGATTTCGGCGGCTCCGTTTTTGCCGCTGACTTTCCAGCGGGTGTGCTCCAGCACGGCCAGGATATGGTTGCGCTCGGCTTCTTCCATGGTTATGAGTCCGGTGGGTTTGGGAACCGACTGTTTCCGCCGGAGCCAGTCGCCGAGTTCCAGTTTCCGGCCCGACGAGATGATCAGTGAGCGTTCGACGACGTTTTCCAGCTCGCGGATGTTGCCCGGCCAGTGGTACTCCATCAGGGTATCGATCACGTCTGGTGGAATAACGTCGATCTGGCGACCAATACCGGGGCCGTGTTTGGTGCAGAAGTGGCGGACCAGCAGCGGAATATCTTCTTTACGCTCGCGCAGGGGCAGGCTTTGGATAGGGAATACGTTGAGCCGGTAGTATAAATCTTCCCGAAAGCGTCCGTCGCTGATTTCTTTGTCCAGATCACGGTTGGTGGCGGCAATGACCCGCACGTTGACTTTGAGGGTTTTTGTGCCCCCCACCCGCTCCAGTTCACCTTCCTGCAACACCCGCAGCAGTTTAGCCTGCAAATCGATCGGCATTTCTCCGATCTCGTCCAGGAAAATCGTTCCCCCGTCGGCCAGTTCGAAGCGACCGATTTTCTGGGCGGTGGCCCCGGTGAACGCGCCTTTCTCGTGGCCAAAGAGTTCACTCTCGATCAGGGTGGCGGGCAGGGCAGCGCAGTTGATTTTCACCAGCGTTTTGTTCCGGCGGCTGCTCCGGTTGTGCACGGCCCGCGCCAGTAGCTCCTTGCCCGTACCCGATTCGCCCAGAATCAGGACCGACGTTGTGGTGGGGGCAACCTGCTCGACCTGCCGGAGCACCTTCCCGAAGGCTTTGCTCTGACTAACGATTTCCTCGAAGTTGCTGGTCTGCTTGATTTCTTCGCGCAGGTACGTATTCTCGGCCTGTAGCTTGTTCTTCAGCTGCTCGACTTCGGCCAGTGCTTTCGAGAGCGACTCGGTTCGTTCGGCAACGCGTTGTTCGAGCAGGGCGTTGGCAACCTGCAGTTCGCGCTGCAACCCGCGCAGGGCCAGGTGCGTGTTGATGCGGGCCAGTACCTCCTGCAGCTGAAAGGGTTTGGTGATATAATCCACCGCGCCCATGTTGAAGCCGTTGACCTTATCGATCGTTTCGGCCAGGGCCGTCATGAACAGCACCGGAATAGCCTGCGTGGTGTCTGCCCGTTTGAGTCGGCGGCAGGTTTCGAAGCCGTCCATGCCAGGCATCATCACGTCGAGCAGGATAAGATCGGGCTGGGCCAGCTGCGCCTGCTCGATGGCACTTTTGCCGTCGCGGGCCACCAGCACTTTGTACTTGAACCGGGTCAGGGTTTCGTACAACACGCTGATGTTGTTAGGCATGTCGTCTACGATGAGGATGGTGCGGCCGGTGCCGATGCTGTCCATGTCGTCCGTAGCCGCGTGGTTCGTAATGAGCGCGCTCATACCGTTTCTAAACAGGTTTGAAGGTATTTTTTAATCCGGCGCGTATCGAACTCACTGGCGGCCTGTCGGATCTGGTCGGCAAACGGCTGGTGGGCCGGGTTGGCGTTTTCTACCTCCGCAATCATCGTCAATACCCCCTGAATATCACCCAGGCGGGCCAGTTCATACAGCGCTTCCAGCTGGGTCGGTTCGGGCAGTTGCGTCGGCGCGCCACCCGCCTTTGGCGCGGCTGCCGGGTCCGCGCTGGGCCGGGTTTGCCACGTCAGGTTGAGATGCCTGCCGATTTTGGTCAGCAGCGAATCCAGCTGAACGGGTTTGGGCACGAAATCATCGAATCCGGCCTGCTGGCTCCGTTGCTTATCCTGCTCAAACACCTTCGCCGAAAACGCAAACACGGTGGCCTGACTCGTAGCCGGATTGCTTCGAATCTGCTTCAGGGCGCCAAACCCATCCAGATACGGCATCACCAGATCCAGCAGCATCAGGTCCGGTTGGTGCAGCATAGCCTGCTCAACGGCTTCGCGACCGTTGCGGGCTTCGATAACCGTAAAGCCTAAGGGGGACAGCAGGTTGGTCAGCACCGAGCAGTTTTCCCAGCCGTCGTCGGCCACCAGAATCGTTCGGCGCGCCCCTTCGTACCCAATGATCGGCTGATCGGACTGGGTGCTCTGCCCCAAAGCGGGGGCACCGGTGGCCTCGGGCAAGGTCAGCGACAGCCGGAACTGGGTACCCTGCCCCGCCTGACTCGATACGTACAGATCGCCGTTCATGAGCCGGACCAGCTGGTCGGTGATGGACAGGCCGAGGCCGGTGCCCTCCACAAAGTCGTTCGATTCGCGGATTTGCTGAAACGGCTGAAAAATACTGGACAGTTGTTCGTTGGCAATGCCCACGCCGGTGTCTTCGATCATGAAGCGGATGGTGGGGGACGGTGTTTCCGGACGGGCGTGATCCAGCCGGTCGGGGTTCCACTCGGCCCGGAACGTAATTGTACCCGTTGGCGTAAACTTCACCGCGTTTCCGAGCAGATTCAACAGCACCTGCCGGAGTTTACGCTCGTCGCCTACCACCCATGCCGGCAGGTTGTCAGACAGGTGCGTCTCGAATCGAAGCCCCTTCTGTTCGGCCCGAACCTGCGTTTGCTGCGCAATATGCTGCAACAGCTCGGGCAGGTAGAACACCTCCGACAGCACGTCCATCTTGCGGGCTTCGATCTTCGACAGATCCAACACGTCGTTGATAAGCGAGAGCAGGCTCTCGGCACAGTCGTGCATGATTTTTACGCCTTTCTGCTGGCTTTCGGTCATCATCGGATCCCGTTTGAACAGCTGGGTATAGCCCAGAATACCGTTGAGGGGGGTGCGTAGTTCGTGGCTCATCGTTGCCAGGAAATCGCTCTTGGCCCGGTTGGCAGCTTCGGCTTCTTCCTTGGCTTCGGCCAGTTCGCGGGTTCGCTCGATGACGGTGGCTTCGAGCTGCTCCTGAATACGCAGCAGCCGCTCTTCGGCCACCTTACGGGCAATTTCGGCCCCCGAGCGGGCAGCCAGTACCCGCAGAATACCGATGTACTTGTGGTGGTCGGCCATCGGGCGGGTGTCACTCACCGACAGGTGGCCAACTACTTCACCCAGTTTATCGTAGATCGGCACCCCCAGGTACGATTCGAGGCCGACACCTTTACTAAAATTGTCGGCTACATCGGTGGGAAAGTACAAATCGCGGCCCTTCATGACAATGTCGCAGGGCGTACCGGCCAGATCGTATTCGACGTTTTCGTGCAGCGCATTATGTACGCTGAAGGCCAGGGTCCGGACGCGGGTCTTTTCGACGTTGGTGCACTCGGTCACCATCGCGAACTGCACGTTCAGCGTGGTAGTCAGTTGCTGCACCAGCGACTGAAAAAAGTCGATGCCGATGTTGGCAGCCGTTCCTTCCGAGATTTGGCGGAGCGTATCGTCCAGCTGCGAGCGTTCGGTCACGTCGCGCACGAAACAGCACAGGTATTCCTGTTCGTCGAGCTGGATAAAGTTCATGCCAATCTCAGCCTGTCGTAGCGTCCCATTCTGCCGGAGCTGGCTCATCTCCAGCGTCAGTGTCTGCGCCTGTTTCAGCCGCTGCCATAGGTCGGCGTATTGCTCCTGGCTGTAGTCGGGGTGAATGGCACAAAAATGCAGGGTGCTGAATTGGTCAGGGCCATAGCCCAGTTGCCGGCAGACCGCTGCATTGGCCCGCTTCACCTGACCGCGCTGGTCGAAAAGAAGAATGGGTTCCAGGGCGTTTTCGACGGTGAAGTGCGACAGTCGAAGCACCTTGGGGGAGATGACAGCGGTTTCGTTTTCCATCATGATCGGGTGAAAAGTCGTTGCGGTATGCCGTTGACCGGCTCATACACGATAAGTACGCCTGCAATTCCTGGTCCGAATGGCCCGCTGGCCGGGATTAACAGCTATATGAGCCAGATTGGGCCCTTTTGCGCCATACTCATCACGGGTCTGACACATAACGGGCGGGTAAGTCCCGGTCATTTCGTGAAAGTTACGAAATATCGGGACTTACCCGCTGGCAAGGAAGCGTGCTCTCTGCGCGTTTTAGGCGTTTTCCGGCCAGTGAGCGCGTTTTTGGCCGGCCTGGCACGGCTGGAACGGTATTTGGCAATTGAGTCAGGGAGTTTGCGCCAAGCACTCGACCATCAATCGTCAAAACAAGATCATGAAAACGCTTTCAATACTGTTCATCGCTTTCGCCTTTTTTATGCAGCCGAGCCAGGCCGGGTCGGGCCTGGTTCAATCGGACCCGACTGTTCGTAAAAAGCACTTCAACCTCGATAAAGGGGTCGCCATTCAGGGCTACGATCCAGTGGCTTACTTCACCCAGAACAAGGCCGTAAAGGGGTCGGCCGCCCACACATTCACGCACAGAAATGTAACGTACCGCTTCGCTTCAGCCGCCAACCTGAAGGCGTTTCAGGAGAACCCCGGCCAGTACGAACCGCAATATGGTGGCTGGTGCGCCTACGCCATGGGGGCCGCGGGTGAAAAAGTTGAGGTCGACCCCGAAACCTTCAAAATCACCGACGGTAAGCTTTTCCTGTTTTACCACACCTTCATCAACAACACCCTCACCAAGTGGAACAAAGACGAGCCAGCGCTGCACCGGAAAGCCGACGCCAGCTGGTCGAAATTCATCCAGTCCTAACACAATTCGTAAACCCCTTATCAATCATGAACACCATCACTCTTTATGTCCTTTGGGCCGCTCGTTTGCTAGCCGCCATCATCCTGCTCCAGACGCTGTATTTCAAGTTTGGCGCACAAGCCGAATCCGTGTACATCTTCGCCAAGCTGGGCGTCGAGCCCTGGGGCCGCATCGGGTCGGGCGTTGTTGAGCTGGTTGCAGCTCTACTCATCCTGATTCCCCGCACGAGCTGGATCGGAGCCAGTATTGGCCTGGGCGTCATGGCGGGCGCTATCCTGTCGCACCTGACGGTGCTGGGTATCGACATTCTGGGCGACGGCGGGTATCTGTTCTTTCTGGGGGTCGTCGTGGCCGTAAGCTGTGTCGTTATCCTCCTCCTGACCCGTCAGCAGTGGGTGCCCATCGTGTTCACTCTACTGGGCAACGCCCCTGGCAAGAAAACCGTCGGGGGAGCCCGCGTCAGGCAGTTTATGTAAACGCAGCCGCCTGGTATAGCCGTAGTGCCTCATCAACAAACACCTCATTCATTCACCCATCCGCTTTTCTTACCATGTGTCTGAAATCTGCCAGTACCGACATTATGATGCAACTCGCCGACGTAATCGGCCAATTAACCGATCATGACTACGCCCGCCCACTGTCCGTACTGTCGGGAAACACCATCGGCAAGCACGTCCGGCACATTCTGGAATTCTACGAACTGCTGGTCAACAGCGCCCGGACGGGCCTGCTCAACTATGACCAACGGCAGCGCGACCTGCGGCTCGAAGTAAACCCCGACGAAGCCATCCGGCGCATTGGCTCGATCGACCGGTCTATCCAGCGGCTCGATCTCAACCAGTACCTGCAGCTGGAAGCCGACCTGTCGGTGGCGGGCGCCGAGACCATCCGGATCCCGTCGTCGTTTGCCCGCGAGCTGCTCTACAATGTCGAACATGCGATTCATCACATGGCGTTGATCCAGGTTGCAGTTATGAACGCGTTCCCTGACGTTGACCTACCCCCGCATTTTGGAGTAGCCTACTCGACAGTACAGCACCAGTCTCATTGACCACCCACAACTCCCCGGCCGGTCAGATTACCAGCCTGACAATGGAACCGTACAGAACTGACAATCAAGCCCCATGCTCCTGCTCTTCTTCATCGTCAGCGTCATTAGTTTCGCCGGGTCCATGCATCCCGGCACGGTTAATCTGGCCGTGGTACAGACGACGCTAAGCCAAAGCCGGCGCGCCGGGCTGTGGCTGGCCCTGGGCGGCAGTCTGCCCGAGATCGGGTATAGTGGGCTGGCGGCCGGTGGGCTAATGCTCATTCCTGCGCAGTCCTCCTGGACGGTCGTTCTGGCGTATGCGCCGATTCCGGTGCTGCTGGGCGCTGGCCTTGCCGCCTTTCGGCAGAAGCCCGTTGTGCTGAGCGTTGCGCCGACCAATGGGGTATCGCTGCCGTTCTGGAAAGGGATCGCCCTGGGTGCCACGAACCCGCAGCTACTGCCTTTCTGGTCGGCGGTGTGGCTTTACCTGAGTCAGGCCACCATTGGCAGCCACATGCTGGTGCCGGCCGGGCAGTTTACCAGCCAGTGGGTATTTGCGCTCGGAACGGCCGCGGGTGCCTTTGGTTTGCTGGTCGGTCTTGTCTGGCTGGCCGACTGGCAGCGGCACCGCCTTTTGCGGTACCTGAACGGCCCGTGGATCAACCGGCTAACGGGTGGGCTGTTTATCGGCATGGCGATCTGGCAGCTGGTTCAGGCCGTCATGTAAGTGCGGTCAAAGGTAGTTGCGTTTTTGCCGATCGGATGATTATGGATACTAATTGCTGACGCCAACCAAACGCAATTGCCGGTCCGCCGGTGCGGTTGCGTCTCTACTCATGGGCTCTTCTCGTTTTCGATGGCGTATGCTGCTACTCATTTTGTTTCTGTTGATAGCGCTGATCCCCCGGTTTGTGTCGGTGCGGATGTCGGATCCGAACGTGGCTGATCATTTCGCCAGTCGACCGGTGAAACCCACGTTTGCGATGATTCAGGCTGTTCCCGGTAATGGGACCCGGCCGGTTCACTACGCCCGGATTGGACGGGATACCTTACCTACAGTCCTGTTTATTCACGGTTCGCCGGGGTCTTGGGATGCTTTTATCAGCTTCTTTGCCGATTCGTCTCTCTATACCCGCGCGCAGTTAATTTCGGCAGATCGGCCTGGTTTTGGCAAGTCAGGGCTGGGAAAACCCGAACGCTCGCTGGCCGTTCAGGCCGCCAGTCTGGCTCCTCTGTTGCGGCTCAGTCGTTCTGTCCGCAAGCCCATTCTGGTCGGGCATTCGCTAGGTGGACCCGTAGCCGCCCGGATGGCGATGGACTACCCCAACGACGTGGGTGGCCTCATTCTGGTTGCTCCCTCGATCGATCCCGACCTGGAAGAAAAGGAATGGTACCGCCCCATCGGCACTGTGTTTCCGTTCCGGCAATGGCTGCCCACCGAACTCGACGTAAGTAACCAGGAAATTTTGCCACTCAGGGGTGAGCTGGAAACGATGCGTCCGCGCTGGGCCACGATCCGCGTACCCGTTACGGTCATTCAGGGCGAAGATGCCCCCCTGGTACCCGCCGGCAATGCCGCGTTTGCCCAACGAATGCTCGTTAACGCGCCCGTTACGATGCAGCTGATTCCGAAGATGAATCACTTCATCCCCTGGAGTCGCCCGGATTTGATTCACGACGCGATTCTGGACCAACTGACGTCTGGTCAATCAACCCATGTATCAACTAAATAACCACCATGAAACTGCCCATTCTTCGTCTGATCGTTCTTGCCCTGTTGTCCGTCACGACAGCTCTTGCTCAGAAATCAACCGTCTACGCCCCCGGCGGTAAGGCCATCAACGGCTACGACCCCGTCGCTTACTTCACCGAGCACAAACCGGTACCGGGCGACCCTGCAATTACCTACCGCTACGAAGGCGCTGACTGGTATTTTGCCAGTGAAAAAAATCGGGATGCGTTCAAGGCAAACCCCGTGACTTACGCTCCGCAGTACGGCGGCTATTGCGCATTTGGCACATCGCGCGGCTACAAGGCCCCCACCGAAGCCGCTGCCTGGACCATCGTTGATGATAAGCTGTACCTGAACTACAACACGAGCGTGCGGACGGAATGGAACAAAGACCAGACGGGCTACATCAAAAAGGCCGACGCCAACTGGCCATCGATAAAAGATAAAGAGCCCAAGTAACTCACCCTCATCTACCACTCGTATGCGCCGTCTTTTTCTTGTTTCGCTCTTCCTTACCCTGTCTACACTGTCGATGGCGGGTGGCCCCTGGATTCGTGGCTACCGCAAAGGCTTTGTGCAGCTTGGCTATTCCGGTCTGTATTACAACGCCGTCTACGGGCCCACCGGCTCAGAAACCGCCGTGTTCAGAAACACCAGCGACGTAACCCTGCAGCTCTATGCCGAGTATGGCATCGCCAAAGGCTGGGAAATTCGTGGGGTGTTGCCCTACAAACTGCTGAAGACCGGGCCGAGCACCAATCTTAGCGCCAACCCGGTCAATGCCGGTACGCTGACGGGTATCGGCAACATGGGCCTGGGCGTAAAACGAGCGCTGCTCGATGGTCCCGTTACAGTCAGTATAGGCGTCGATGCGCTGGCCAACACCTTCACCAACAATGACCGGCTGGGTCTGCGAACGGGCTACGAAGGCTGGACCGTACTGCCCTACCTCTCCGTAGGATCGGGCGGGAGCCGCACCTATTACTACGCCGAAGCGGGCTATGGACTTATGACGCAGAACTACAGCAACTTTCTGAAGCTGAACGGCGAATTCGGCTACCGGCTGCACCCGCGGCTGTGGGTAGCCGGTACGATCGATTTTCGGTTGCCCGCCAAAAACGGACCGTTTTTCAATACGGAGGCCTACCAGTTTACGGGCACGTACCTGAATGACCAACAGTTTCTGGGGGCGGGCCTGAAGGCGGCCTACGACATCGTTCCGGACAAACTGGGGCTGACGGCCAGCGTGATTGGCGCGCTGGCCGGTGAGAACGTGCCGTTCTCGCGGTCGTACAACGCCGGCATATTCATCAAATGGTAAACACACAATGACCGATACGATGAAAACGCTTTTATTCGTTTCCCTGCTGGCCCTGGGCCTGCTGGTCGGCTGTTCAACGACCGAAGAAACCATCAACCCCGGCGCCACGACCGGTACGGCCCCGGTATCCGGCACCGCCACCGTCGGAACACCCGCATCATCAACGACTACGACAGGGCAGGCTGGAGGCCTGCAGGGCATGTTTGTGAGCAATGTGCACCCCACCAGCGGGACCGTAAGCGTGCAGGCCGTTAACGGCAAACAGACGCTGGTCTTTACCAACTTCCGCACAGATGGCGGCCCCGACCTGCGTATCTACCTGGCCGAAAACACGGGGCTACGCAATTTTATCGAAGTGTCGAGACTGAACAGCACGAGCGGTACGTTCTCGGTCGAGCTCCCGACCAGCGCCGATCCGGCCCGGCAGCGGTTTGTCATCATCTGGTGCAAAGCCTTTTCGGTACTGTTCGGGAATGCCGAGTTGAAATAGCCCACGCCTACCCTGCTTCTCTGTCGCATGGCCACTACCCTTTCTACGTTCGTTGGCGGAGAGTCCGGCCAATGGAAAGTAACCAGCGTACAGCCCGTGGTCGGTGAGCCGCTGGGTTGGGTATCGCACCTGCAAATCTGGTCGGGAGCGACGCCGTTGGTCTGTTTCCCGCCGACATGCTGGACGAGATGCTGGCTGATTACGTTACGAATCCCGACAGTAGCGACAGCTGGCTCACCGACGACGACAACGGGCCGGTGGGTATAGCTTATTACGCGCCGGAGCGACTGACCGACGGCACGTATAATCTGTACCTGATTGCCATCCATCCTGACCGGCAGGGACAGGGTCGCGGAGCGGCTTTGCTGCGTTACGTTGAACAGGCATTGCGGACACGGCACGAACGGTTGTTGCTGATCGAAACCTCAGGATTACCGGACTTTGAGTACCAGCGAGCCTTTTACCGGAGATGCGGCTACGTGGAGGAAGCACGAATACGAAATTTCTATCAGGCTGGCGAATAAAAAATGTGGCCGGACGGGGAATGCGCTTACTAAACTGATGAGCACTTGTCAGCCCTGGGGTTACCGGGCGTTGAGGCTCCAGTCGTACTCGTAAAAGCCCACGGCATAATCCGCGGGGATTTTCTTGCGCCGAAACCCGTTGACGAAGGCGACCGCAGACTGGCCGTCTTTCGTGAAATCACCCTTGTACCAGTCGAATATTTTGGATAGTTCCACCTTCTTCTGGCCTTTGTTGACCCGGATAAACGATGCATTGTTGAGCGCCAGCCTGGTACGTTCGTCCAGCTGGGCGTCCAGCTTACTGGCGGTGTAGGCGAAACCAGCCAACGGCGGGCAGCTCACGGCCGCGCATACGACAACGAAATGCACACGCGCATCGCCGTAGGCAGCGAGCAGCTTCTCTTTTTCGAGCTGGTTCAGGGTCATCTCCTGCCCCGCCACCCGATGCTTGAGCTTATCGAAGAAGCCTGCTTTGTCGAGGGGTGATTTAAGCGGGAATGCCTGCACAACCTGGTAGATAACCGCTACGTTATAGGCGTTGATGTAAAATGCCTTCTTTTCCGGGCTGGATGCGCCCGTCAGATTAACCGAGCCGAGTTGCCTGTACAAACCTGCCAACTCAGCACCCGACTTTTTTAGCTGCGCGTAATCCACGCGCCCGTCGACCACATGGGCCTTCATAAACGCGTCTACATCGTCGGTAAATCCGTTTGTGGTTTGGGCGGAGAGCGTGGCGGGTAACAAACACACCCCAAGAGCGAATATGTAAGGAAGGAGCTTCATGAACAGAATAGCAGCTGATTACGAAACTCAAATCAACGTATAGTCTCCATACCCATTTGTCAACAAGGCGACAAACGCGATGATTATAGCCGTGTATTGTTTACTAGTACCCTTATTAGCTCCGTATAGGTTCTTTACTGTACAAACTTATCAGGAGCGTCGCTACGTATCATTCGAAAACAAATCATAAACGCCTGACCAGAAGAATACCTGACAGCTTCAAGTGCATACTAATCCATTTTATTTTTGCGCCAGTATTCTCCGTTAATCTACCCTCTCGCACTTCAACCTTAGCATTTTTATGAAAGCAACTCTTGTTGGTTTACTGGTGCTTGTAGCAGCCGCAATCGGCAATTACTTCCGTAAGAAAGAAGACCCATTCTCAGGCCAACGTTGATCCCAAATCGACCTGAGGATGCCGTACATTACCTTTCAAATGCCTTAGTACCAGGTCGCGCATTATAATTCATCAACACCGTACCCAGCTTATACCCGGCAAGTCCGGTTATTTTATCCGTTTCATTAGCTCGTCGGTTGTGACTTCGATCAGGCGACCGATGGGTTTGCCGTTTCGGTAGGCTACGACTTTCAGGCGGTCGGCGCCTTTGGGCATGAGGATCGGTTTGGTATAGAGTGGAGAGCGGTCGTCGGGCAGGGTATTGTCGGTGGTGTAGTACAAAAACGCGTCGGGTAGTTCGTGGCTCAGGAATACCTCGACAAACCCGATGGGCGGCCGCTTTACGGTAATAATCGGGTTATAAACGCTCCGGGCGTAGTTGACGCCCAGCACATCGAACCGCCGGAAGTGGGCTTCGACGCGATTCATGAAACCCGGCCAGTTGCGGGCGGCTTTGGGCGACCAGAGTACTTCGGCCAGCGCAAACGCACGGGGCCAGATCATGTACTCGGCATGGCGCGCGTTCGGCACCGATTCTGTCCACAGATTCCCCTGCCCACCCAGAATCAGCTCCGCCCGCACACTGTCAGGAACGGGTTCAAACGCGTAGGAATCGCTCAGGCGGCAGATCCCATAGGTACTGGGTTCGGCCGTAGGTTCGCCCTGGTACAGATCGAGGTAACAATGCTGAAACGGCGTCATAATGACCGGGTGCCCCTGTCTGGCGGCTTCGATCCCTCCTTTCATGCCGCGCCAGCTCATGACGGTTGCATCGGGGGCGAGCCCTCCTTCCAGAATCTCGTCCCAGCCGATGAGTTTCTTTCCTTTGGCCTGCACAATCGTTTCGACCCGTTTGATGAAGTAGCTCTGCAGCTCCAGAACCGACTTCAGATTGTTGGCGGCCATGAACGGCTTGCAGGCATCGCATTTCTCCCAGAATCCCTTGTACGCTTCGTCGCCCCCCACGTGAATGTAGGGACCGGGAAACAAGGCCGCCACCTCGGTCAGCACCTTATCGACAAAGATGTACGTACTGTCTTCGCAGGGGTTGAGATTGTTATCTTCCAGCCGGTAAAATTTGCCGTTGGGCGGTACCACCACCGGTTTGTTTCCGCAGGTCAGATTCGGATAGGCCGCAATAGCCGACATGATATGGCCGGGCATGTCGATCTCGGGCACAATGGTGATATGCCGGTCTGCCGCGTACCGCACAATCTCCCGGATGTCTTCCTGCGTATAGTAGCCACCATAGGTAGGGTTCTCGCCGGGCAGCGGGTTCTCGATATCCCACCACCGACCGGTACGGGGTACGCGCCGGGAGCCGATCTGGGTCAGCAGCGGCAGGCTCTTGATCTCGATCCGCCAGCCCTGATCGTCGGTCAGGTGCCAGTGAAAGACGTTATACTTGTACTGGGCCATCTGGTCGATGAATCGCTTCACGAAGGCCTTATCAAAGAAATGACGGCTTACGTCGAGCATCAGCCCCCGCCAGCCAAACCGCGGCTGATCGCGAATGTGCAGCGCCGGCAGGGTGCGCCGGGTCAGGGGTTGGTTTCCGGCAACACCCCTGGCCGGCACCGGGTCTCCGGCGGGCAGGAGCTGCCGCAGCGTTTGTAAGCCGTAAAACAACCCGGCCGGTTGCGGGGCTGTCAGCGTAATACCCGATGGCCCCACGACCAGGTCATACCCTTCCGGGCCCACGCCCGCTACCGCGGCCAGCCGAACCGTAATGGCTCTGGCCGGACGGGGCTGATCGGTCAGCTTCAGACCCGGTAAGTTGTCCTGCACCATCCGGCGCACCGACGCAACCGGCGTCAGCACCGTGATCGGGGTCTGGGCCGTCAGCACAAACGTGCCAGAACGGGTTTCGAGGGTTTGCGGTGCCGGAATCAGGGCAGGCAGGGATGATTGAGCCAGGGCACTCGTGGCCCAGAGAAGTAAAAAAAGCAGTCTGCTCATGAACGGATGATCAACGAGCGCCAAATATAGCAGCCGTCCCACCCGAAAAATCCGCTGACCGCCGGGTAAAAAACAGGCAACCGCTTCTTTTGACAAGTGAACCAGATTCAAGCACTTTTTTTATGAATCAACCCGATAAACCAACCGGTAACGGCACAACCCGTCGCCAGTTTATCCAGACTGGTGCCCTGGCGGCTACCAGCTTTTTCATCGTACCCCGTCACGTACTGGGTGGCAAAGGCTTTATTGCGCCCAGCGACAAGCTAAACATTGCCGGTGTCGGTATTGCCGGCAAAGGCTTCTCAGATACCAACAATGCCTTCAACAAAGGGGCCAACAACATTGTAGCCCTGTGCGATGTGGATTGGAGCCGCGATCAGGTCAAGAAAAACTTCGAGCAGCACCCCAACGCCAAACGGTATAAGGATTACCGGGAGATGTTCGATAAGGAAGCCAAAAACATCGACGCCGTAACGGTTTCGACCGCTGACCATACGCACGCCGTTATCGCTATGGCAGCCATGCAGCGGGGCAAACACGTATACGTGCAGAAACCACTAACCCACAATATTTACGAAGCGCGGATGCTCACCGAAGCGGCCCGCAAATACAAGGTCGTTACCCAGATGGGCAACCAGGGGTCCTCGAACCCGCAGCAGAAACAGATGGTCGAGTGGTTCGACAAAGGACTGATCGGTAAGGTGCATACCGTTCATCTCTGGACCAACCGCCCCGTATGGCCGCAGGGTATTCCGGTTCCGCAGGCCGATGCCAGCGTACCGGCCGACCTCGACTGGGACGTATGGATCGGGCCAGCCCAGAAAGTGGGCTATACCCCCGCCTATCACCCGTTCAAGTGGCGCGGCTGGTGGAACTTCGGCGCCGGAGCGCTCGGCGATATCGGCTGCCACATCATGGACGTGCCGTTCCGCGTACTCGGTCTGGGCTACCCCACCGAGGTAGAAACCAGCATCGGTTCGGTATTCCTCAAAGACTGGACACCCGAATATATTCCCGAAGGCTGCCCGCCCTCGTCGCGGGTTGAGCTGAAGTTTCCCGAGTCGGCTAAAAACAAGCAGGCCGTTACCATGACCTGGTCCGACGGTGGCCTTCGTCCCTTCCGGCCCGAGTTCCTGCCCGAGGGCGAGCCAATGCCGGAAAACGGCGAAAATGGCGTGCTCATGATCGGCGATAAAGGCCTGATGGTATGCGGCATGTACGGTAACGATCCGAAGGTATACACCAAAGACGGCAAGAAATTTGAAGCGGCCAAGATCCAGACCGACGGCCCTGCCCTGCCCGAAAATGGTCATCAGGTGCTGTGGACCGAAGCCTGCAAGGCCGGCTTTAACAGCAAAGAACATAAAGGATTGACCTCGTCGTTCGACTTTGCCGGTCCGCTGACCGAGTCGGTGCTGATGGGTAACGTGGCGATCCGGAGCTATACCCTGCGCAACGCCAATGCCAACGGCCGTGGCTTCAGCTACCCAGGACGCAAGAAGCTAACCTGGGATGGCAAGAACATGAAGATCACCAACTTCGACGAAGCCAACCAGTTCGTATCGCGCAAGTACCGCGAGGGCTGGTCGCTGACGGCCTAAGTGGTTCGTTGGATTCGTTTTATCGGCCATGCGTTGATCAAAAAAACCGCTCAGACGAGCGGTTTTTTTGTTGGGCCCTTCCCTAACCCCGCCGAACAACCCGCCCGGTTTTGCAGGCTGCTCCCCGACGACAGACGATTCGACGCCAACTGGCAAACGGGTAAGATCGTGCGGCTGCCGACCCTGACCGGCCATCAACACAAACACGTCAGGGAGTGGCAGCTTTCCGGACGAGAAACCAGCCACTCCCTGACGTGTTTACGAAATGCGTTACGCGGGTAAACGGCGCACGGGCTATCTGACCAGCAGCCCCGTTACCAGATTTCGCAACCGGTCATGGGCAACGTAGGCCCAGATCAGCAGCATGTACATCGAAAAATCCTGATACGAAACGTGCAGCGCCATGTTGTTGATGTAATAGCGGGTCGCCGTGAAATCGAGCGAGGGCGTAAACCCCAGCAGGTTCTCGTACCCCAGTATCAACGTGAGTCCGAGCGCGTAGAAGAGATACTGCGGCTTACGAAACGCCCACAACACCCCCGCTACGGCCGTAGCGCCAAAACCCAGATAATGCTGCCAGCTAAGGGATAAGTCGGTGGTTACGGCTACATAAATGGAGTACGCCTGTACAGAAATAAGAACGGCCAGAATCAGTCCATAGCCGTAAAACTCTTTCAGCTGAGTACGTTGCATAAACAGATATTGATTAATGGAAAGAGGGATTAACACTAAAAATACGATGAAACGTAGGTTTACAGATGGATTTAGTAGATTATTTTCCACACTTTTTCCCACTAACACCCTTCTTTCGGCGTATCGTTCAATCCTGTCTGGTTTAAGGTATATTTGTGTACATCAACTCATCCATCGTAACCATGTCGACGCCTTCTGTTGACGTAGCCATTATCGGAGCCGGTTTTGCGGGTCTGGGCGCAGCCATCCGGCTCAGGCAACGGGGCACTTCGTTTGTCGTGTTCGAGCGGGCCAGCGAAGTGGGCGGCACCTGGCGCGACAACGTATATCCGGGCTGTGCCTGCGATGTGCCCTCTCACCTCTATTCCTTCTCGTTCGCGCCCAATCCGCACTGGTCACGGGTCTATTCGACCCAGCCCGAGATTCTGGCTTACCTGAAAAAAACCGTCGGGCAGTTCGACCTGACCCCGTACATCCGCTACAATACCGAGATTGTCAGAACCACCTTTTCGGAAGAGGACGGCTATTGGACCCTGACCGACCGGGCGGGGCATACTACAACGGCACGGGTAGTGATCGGCGCGATCGGTCCGCTCAACCGCCCCAGCCTGCCCGTATGGCCGGGCATGGATACCTTTGCCGGTCGCCTGTTTCACTCGGCCAGCTGGGACAGTTCGTATGATTTGACCGGGAAACGCGTAGCGGTAGTGGGTACCGGTGCCAGCGCGATCCAGATCATACCGGCCATTGCCCCGCGGGTTGGGCATCTCACCGTTTTTCAACGAACCGCGCCGTACGTCACCCCGCGCCTGGACCGACCCGTGTCGCCTTTCACGCAGCGGCTGTTCCGGCACGTGCCCGCGCTCCGGCAACTGTACCGGTCGTTCATTTACTGGACCAACGAGCTGCGGGGGCTGTCGTTTCTGGGCAATGACACGTTCAACGCTTTCGGTACCAAACAGGCGCTCAGGCATCTGGAAAGTGCCATTCAGGACCCGGCCTTACGGCGCAAGGCCACGCCAGCCTATAAACTGGGCTGTAAACGGGTGCTGGTTTCGGATGACTATTACCCGGCCCTCGCCCGACCCAACGTCGAGCTGGTTACCGACGTCATCACCGAACTGACGCCCACCGCCATTGTCGACAAAACCGGTACCGAACACCCGGTCGATGCGATCATAGTCAGCACGGGCTTCGTCGCTGCCGACATCATCTGCGATCTGCACGTGACGGGCCGACGGGGCCGGGTGTTGTTCGACGAGTGGCTGACGAACGGCGCCGAAGCCCATTACGGCCTGACGGTATCGGGCTACCCCAACCTGCTGTTTCTGGTCGGACCCAATACCGGCCTGGGGCACAACTCCATTGTTCACATGATCGAATCGCAGCTGAACTACGTCATGGGTTATCTCGACCTACTCGATCGGGCGGGCCAGGGCGCGTTCCTCGATGTTAAACCCGATGCGCAGGAGACTTACAACCAGGGTATCCAGCAGAAGCTCAGCACCACCGTTTGGGCCTCGGGCTGCCAGAGCTGGTACCTGAACAAACAAGGCCGGAACACCACCATCTGGCCTGACCTGACGGCAGCCTACCGAAAGGCCACCCGCCGGGTCAATGCCAGTGACTACGAGGTGATTCAGGCCCAGCCGCAGGCAACCGCCCAGCCCAACCTGCAACCACAGTAGCGCCGACCAACCTGGTTCGTACGGTCGGCTCCCCGCTCTTCACCGTGTCCCTTCACCGTGGTCCGTGTCCTCACGGACCACTCGCCCGGATGGTTTAGCTGATACCTGATTATTGCTGACGCGGGCTTGGTTCGACTACGCGTCCCGGTGAGGACACGGACCATGGTGAAGACCAAACCATTGATAGTCAACTAAAAATTAACCTTCCATCGCTACACCCGTCAGAGCCTGGGCCATGTGCAGACCGGACAGGAACGCACCCTCTACGTTGCCGCTCCCGAAACCATCGCCCCCGAACAGCAGCGGAAACGGTGCCGTAGCGGCCAGATACGAATCCGGATGGCGGACCTCGGCCTGGCTATACCGCCACCGATGCACCTGCATGGCAACAATCGAGCTGGCCGGCACCATGTCCTCCACCTGCTCAAGCAGCCGCTGGCCGAGGGTGTTGAGATCGGCTTCGTCGAGATGAGCCTGGCTGAAGGCCGCGCTGGCGTGCAGGGTAACGGAAGGCGTAGATGAAATGCCTTTCTGCTCATTATCGGCAATCCAGGCAATATCGCCCGTTTCGTAGCGGATACCGCCCGGCGCCGGAATGTGGCTGGCCTTGTTGAGCGCGGCCAGCACCGCGATACAGGGCTGGTAAACAATGGCTGACAGAGCCTGGCGGTCAGTGTCGGTAAGAGACAGACCGCTATCGTGCAGCAGGGCCAGGACTTGCGGAGCGGGTATGGTGATGAGCAGCGAGTCAGCCCGGTGGGTATCGCCGGTCTCGGTAATGACCTGCCAGCCTGCGTCGTCCTGACCAATGCGAATCGCTTTCTGGCCGGTCAGCACCGTCAGAGCATCGGCCATGTATTTAGGAATAGCGCTCATGCCCCCTACCCCAACGAAGCGCGAATGGGTGAACTCCGACTCCGTGCGACCGGCTTCTTCCAGATGCCAGGGGGTCACCACCCCGGCCGCGGCCAGCCTGTTGGTGAACGAGCTGAACGCCGTGCTTTGGGCGGAGAAATACTGAGCGCCGTGGTCGGCACGGGCCGTCAGCAGGCGTCGGGTAGCCATGCGACCACCAACTCCGCGCCCTTTGTCGAGCAAAGTAACGCGCCAGCCCTGTTGCGTCAGGGCCTGGGCGGCCGACAGACCCGCCATACCCGCGCCAATGATAAGTGTAGATGTTGCCATAGAAACCAATAAAGTAGGCCAGTAATCCGGCTTTGATCGTAAGGTATTGTCTAAGCGTTTGGTTTTGCCAGCCGGCTCTGACCAAACAAACTGCGATTTACGACGTCTTGAATTTATACCGTACTTCGTAGTATACTTCGTCGCTTACTTCGCGTCGAATAAAATCTGCTTCCGCTTGCGCCTTTTTGTTCGTTATCTCCTGCCTTTACTGATTGCCCTGCCGATTGGTTTTCTGCTGCTGTATCCGCAGCTGTGGCGGTGTATGCGGATCGGACAGACGCCGGGCTTTCGCCTGCTGAACGGTAGCCCGGGGGTATACGTCAATCAGGCAGCCACAGCCCGGCAAACCAGCCAGCTCAAAGCCCACGTGCTGACGGCCCGCAACCGGATCAGCCGGTTCTGGGGCGACCGACGCGGCCAGGCCGTACTGATCTACTGCCCGAAACAGACTGATTATGAACAATATTGCCTGGGTGGCGAAGGCGCCGGATGCAGTCTGGGAACGCCCTGGGGCGATTCGTTTCTGGTACTTGGGCCAGAAGGCAACAACGCCGACGTCATTGCGCACGAGCTTTGTCACGACGAGCTGTTTGCGCGGCTGGGCTGGTGGCGGGTGAAACGGCAGATTCCCGTCTGGTTCAACGAAGGGCTGGCGCTCATGGTCGATTATCGGTTCAGCCCCCCCGACCTCTGGGACAAACCCGCCGATACGCCCGCTCCGGCCGACTCGTTCGACGTCGACGAGTACCAGCTTCCGTTCACCCAACGGTCGGTGCTGCCGCTTTCGGAACTCGAATCGACCCGCGATTTTTTTGGCGGAGGCTACGAACGGGTTATGCTCGCTTACCAGACGGCCGCCGACGAGGTATCGCGCTGGCTCACTACGGTTGGGCGGGCCAACGTGCGGGTTCTGACCGACGCCGTTGCCAGCGGACAGGAGTTCAGGCAGGTATACCGGCAACTGGAACTCGACAAACGGGCCCGACGCACCCCACCCCCGAAGCGGCCGGCTCCCTAGCCCGCCCCGTATTTCCGCTCGAACTCGTCGACATAACTACTGCCCACGGGTATCTCCTGCTTGCCCACAAAAATTTTCGTTCGCTGAAACGAGCTGATTTTATCGAGCGATACGATGAATGATTTATGCACCCGGCAGAACGACTCGGCAGGCAACCGGGTCTCGATGGCTTTCAGCGTCAGCCGGCTCAGGAACGGTCGCGCCTGATCGGCCACGAAAATCTTCACGTAATCTTTCAGTCCTTCTACGTACAGCACCTGATCGAAATAAAGCTTGATTTCCCGGTATTCGGAGAAGATAAAGAAGTAGCCCCGGGTGGGGGGCGGTGTGGCCGCCGACGGCGCATCGGGCGGGGCGGGTGCGGGGGGTGGCTGCCGGAGGGCGAAGAGATCGTACGCTTTGTTGACCGCTTTCAGAAACCGCTCGAACGGAATAGGTTTGAGCAGGTAATCGACCACGTCGAGTTCGTACCCCTCCAGGGCGTACTGCTCATAGGCGGTTGTGAAAATAACCATGGGTGCCGATACGCCGGCCCGCTGCGGCAGGGTGCGCAGAAACTGCACCCCGGTCAGGGTTGGCATCTGAATATCCAGAAAGAGCAGATCGACCGGTTGCTGCCGGAGGGTATCCAGCGCATCGAGCGGACTCGCAAACTGCCCGACAAGCTCCAGAAAAGGAACCCTGGCAATATCGTCGGCCAGCATCTCGAGGGCAAACGGTTCGTCGTCAATGGCGATGCAGCGGAGCTTGTTCATGGCGTAAATGTAAGGTCAGTACAACCCGAAAGCGATTATCCTCCTGCACCAGCGACAGCGCGTGCTGGCCGGGATAATGCAGCGCCAGCCGTTTCTGGACGTTGGCGACGCCGATTCCCGACTCAGGCAGCCCAGCCTCTGGCGGCTCCGAACCAGGCTCGAGTGGCGGAGGCCCGGCAACCGGGTTATCGGTCCGGAAGGTCAGCGTATCGTCCGTGACGGTCAGGCCGATGCGGATATGGCTCTCCCGCTGACCGTGTAATCCGTACTTGAACGCATTCTCAACGAACGGGATAAACAGCAGCGGCTCGATGGTATGCTCATCGATAGGGCCTTCGCAGTTGAAACTGACGGTATGTTTATCGGCCAGCCGCATCTGCTGCAGATCGATATAATGGCGAAGATGGTCGACTTCCTGCCGCAGCGGCACCCGGTCCTGCTGCGCCTGGTAAATCATGTACCGGAGCAGCTGGGCCAGGGTAACCACGGCCGTTTCGGTCTGATCCGACTTTCGGCGGGCCAGCCACCGGATGTTGTTCAGGGTATTGAACAGAAAGTGCGGACTCACCTGTAGCTTAAGCATGGCCAGTTCGGCCGATACTTTTTCGAGGGCCATCTGTTGCCGGGCTTCCCGACTGCGGGTATGAAACCGGAACAACGCCATCAGCGAACTGACCATCATGGCAAATCCGAACGAAATACCACTGCTCAGTGCCCCCGGCCAGGGGCTATGCGGTCCCGGCCCCCGGTGGCCATCGGGTGGTGGCGGGAAACCCGGCCCCGGGCCACCCATCGACCGCTGGATCATGTCGGCGGGTGGAACCAGGAAAAAGCTGGCATAACGGGTCAGCACGACACCAGCCAGCATCCCCAGCACGATCAACAGATACTGCCCCGTTGAGAGGCCATCCGAGCCAGCCTGATCACGACTGTCGAGCAGCTTCGGCATCAACAGGCGCAGGTTGACGTAAAAGAACGCAATGATCAGCAGGCTGGTGAGCAACTGGGCCATACCGATGCTGATCAGATCCTGCTGGTTCCAGAGAAACGTGGGCAGGGTCAGAAACGGCAATCCGATAAAAACGAGCCACCCAATCAGATGAAGCCCGGTCTGGTAGCGTTCAAAAAACTTCATACGGATGCAAAATACAAGCCTGGGGCGGCTTTACCGGCTCTGGCCTTCCATCTGCCGACAGGGGCTGCGAATGTGTCGATATAATCAGGTTCAGCGCCGGTCGTCGGCACACAGAGGCCCACCGTCGTCGTGGCCATAAAGTTTACCACTTTAATAGATTATTAATGCAACGTCGGGCATTCTACGGGCGTAATAATCGTTATACGAGTGTGGGAAATCCCTGCAATCCAACAAATAACTATGAGAAACGTAAGCACAAACCCTACCCGGCGACGGACGCCCTGGGTACTTGTCGCCAGCTTCGCGGTGTTGCTATCGGCCTGTAAAAAAGAGGCAGACCTGGTGACCCCCGCCACGACAACCACAGCCGCTAACCCCAATGCCGAGGTCAACAACTGGATTCTCGACAACATGCGGTATTACTACTACTGGAATACGAAGATCCCGGCTAACCCCGACCTGACGCTGGCCCCCGAGCCATTTTTCAACTCGCTGCTGAATACATACAACGCAACTTCTAACCCCGATGGCGACCGTTTCTCCTGGATTCAGGAAAGCGCGGAGGAACTCCAGGCCAGCCTGAGTGGCGAAACCACTACCACCGGTATGGAATACCAGCTGTACCTGCGGGCATCCGGCTCCGACGATATCATTGCCCAGGTGTTGTACGTACTACCCGGCTCCCCCGCCCAGAAGGCAGGGCTGAAACGGGGCGACATCATCTCGAAAGTGAACGGACAGGTGCTGAACCGGAGCAATTACCTCAGCCTGCTCTTTGGTAACACCACCAATTTTACGTTCGGTCTGGCCAGCGTCAATAATGGCAGCCTCGTCGATACGGACGTGAGCCGGAGCGTTACGGCCACCGTTTTTCAGGAGAATCCGGTGTTTCTGGACTCGGTCTACACGGTCGGCAGCAAAAAGATTGGCTATCTGGTTTACAATCAGTTCGTTCCCGGCGCCAACAACAGCCGTGCCAATGAATACGACGCCCAGATCGATGCCATCTTCAGCGATTTCAAGGCCCAGGGCGTTAACGAGCTGGTGCTGGATCTGCGCTATAACCCGGGTGGCTATACCTCTTCGTCGACGAACCTGGCCAGCCTGATCGGCAAGGGCGTTACGACCGGCAAATTGTTTTTCCGCGAGGAATGCAACCCGACCCTGACGGCGGCCTGGACCCGCCAGTACGGCAGCGATTTTCTGGTCAACAACTTCGTTACCAAGCCCCAGAATATAGGCGCTAACCTCAGCCGCGTATTTGTGCTGACCACCGACCATACGGCCTCGGCCAGCGAGCTGATCATCAACGGCCTGCGCCCCTACATGACCGTGACGACCATCGGCACGACCACGACCGGCAAAAATGTAGGCTCGATCACCCTGACCGACGACAGTGGCAAAATAAAATGGGGCATGCAGCCGATTGTGTTCAAGTCGTTCAACAGCCTGGGGCAGTCTGACTATGCCAGTGGTTTTAAACCCACGATCGAGGTCGAAGAGCCGCTCAACCTGCTGCCCCTAGGCGATACGCGCGAACCGCTGCTCGGCACGGCCCTGGCGCAGATTACCGGCACCGCCCCCTCTGCCCGGGCCGGATCGGCCAACGCCAATCCGCTCAGCTCGATCGGCTCATCCATCCAGCGCAAAGCCGGTGCCCGCTATGGCATGGTGAAACCGCTGAAGACACTGGAGCTGGCCAACTAAGTCAGCTACGTCAACCGTTACCGGTTGGTTCTGAACCAGCCGACCCCGCTGAGGAGACAGGTGCTCCCGGCAGGGTCGGCTGGTTTTTTTATAGGCCTGATCGGCTCATACACAGCCAGGTAGTTTTACTCACCCACGGGTAGGCTACCAGAAATTTCGGACAGGCTGCAACGGAGTAGCCAGAGTCCACGTAATCGTCTACAGTAAACCAAACAACAACCATGAAAAAACTAATTTTATCCAGCCTCATTGCCCTGTTGGGTATTGGTCTGTGGAGTTGCAATCAGCAGGAAGGTTTGTCGGTCGATGCCGATTCGACGCTGGGGGCTGCCCGGCTTTCGTCCGATTCAACGGGTTTCCACTGCCGCGACAGTCTGACCCGCGTGGATGTGTCGGCTTTGCCAGCCGCTGTAACGGCGTATATCACCTCGAAGTACACCAGCGCTACCATCAACTACGCAGCCAAAGACGATACGGGGAACTTCCTGGTGGCCATCACCCAGGCCGACGGCCGTAAAGCCTTGCTGTTCAACGCCGACGGCACGTTCAACAAAGAGCTGTCCCTGCGGGGTGGCGGCCCCGGCAAAGGGGGTCCGGGCCGCGGACACGGTGGCAAAGGAAACCGCGACAGCCTGAACAAAATAGCGGTGGCTTCGCTGCCAGCGGCCATTACCAGCTACATCACCACCAACTTTGCCAGCGCTACCATCAACGCAGCCGTCAATGATCCGGACCGCGGCTATATCGTCATGATTACCCAGGCCGACGGCCGTAAGGCGCTGTTGTTTACTACCAGCGGGGCCTTTGTTCAGGAAATCGTTCGCGGGTTTAAAGACTATACCATCATCAAAACCAGCGAGTTACCCGCTTCGGTAACCAGCTATATCAGCACCAACTACGCAGGCTCAACGATTAAGGTAGCCGGAAAAAGCAGCACCGGGCAGTTTAAAGTCCTGATCCAGACGGCCAGCAATGGCCCCGCCGAGTTGCTGTTTGCGGCCGACGGTACATTTGTTCAGATAAATCGCCGGAAGCGGTAACCGAACCCGTTGTCTGTTCAACTAAAAAGGACCTGGTCATCTGGCCGGGTCTTTTTTTTGCAGGGCCTCGCAGGGCATTAAAGAGGCTAAAACAGGGATTCGCTCATGGAATTTCGGCATTCGGAAAAAATACGTGTAGCAGCATCTAATTTCTAGGCATATTTACCGTTGTAACTGAGTATTACCCCAATAAAAACCGTATATCCAATGAAACGTCTTTTCCTTACCCCAGCTATTGCCCTGTTCGCCTTCGCAGCCCAAGCCCAGACCTGGGCGGTCGACAAGTCGCACTCGAAAGTCGGCTTCACGGTTACTCACCTGATGCTGTCTGAAGTGGACGGTAATTTCAAAACATTCGACGCCAAAGTAACGGCTGCCAAACCGGACCTCTCGGATGCCGTATTCGACCTGACGGCCGACGTCAACAGCATCAACACCGACAACGACCGGCGCGATGGCCATCTCAAGAGCCCTGACTTCTTCGATGCCGCCAAATACCCGACGCTTACCTTCAAAAGCAAGTCGTTTACCAAGGTAGAAGGCAAGAAATACAAAGCCGTTGGCGACCTCACCATGCACGGCATTACGAAGCCCGTTACCCTCGATGTGGTGATGACAGGCCCCGTCACCAACGAAAGCCCCCGCGGCAAGCAGGAAAAAGTAGGCTTCAAAGTAACCGGCCTGATCAAACGGTCAGACTTCAGCCTCGGTACCATTCCGGTAACCGTTGTCAGCGACGAAGTGGAGCTGAAAGCGGCCGGTGAGTTCACCAAACAGGATGGCTCGGTAGCCGAAAAGAAATAATACGCAGCGCTTTACCGGTAGCCGCGGTCTCCGTATGCCTTCTGTGGGCTACCGGGACCGCGGCTTTTTTTTCGGAAGTAGTTTCCCTACGTCGCACCCTGAGCAGGCTGGTCGGCACATTAGCCGCCTTGCTCTACACAAGCCGGAAAGCGGGCAACGAAGCCGGGCCTGTAGACGTACTAGATGCAGAAGACGACACAAACCCGTCTGCCATCAGCGCTCTATGATCCCCAGCGAACCCATCTCCCGGCTGAGTTTTCTCCGCAAAGCCATTGCCAGCACGGTACTGACCCCGGCCCTGCTACAGTCCTGCTCCAGCCAGACGGAAATTACCCCTGGCGGTACAACAACCAACGGCTCTACCACGGGCGGCTCCACCACCGGCAGCTGCGTAGTAACCGACACCGAAACCGACGGCCCCTACCCGCTCTACAGCAGCCGGGGTTCGGCCCTGCAACGGGTCGATATCCGCGAGGGTAAAACCGGCCTTCAGCTCGACATGACCATGACCGTTAAAAACGTAAACAATAGCTGCGCCGTGCTGGCCAATGCCCGCGTCGACATCTGGTATTGCGATAAAGACGGGTATTATTCGGGCTACAGCAACTCGGGCTACCTGGGTACCCAGAACAATACCGGCAAGACCTTTCTGCGGGGCCTCCAGTATACCGATGCCAGCGGACAGGTAAAGTTTACGGGTATCTATCCTGGCTGGTACCAGGGTCGCGCTACGCATATCCACGTGCAGGTTTACGTAGACAATACCTTGAAGCTGACCTCACAGATTGCGTTTCCGGAAGATATCAACACGGCCGTCTATACTACCGATCTCTACAAAGCGCACGGACAGAACTCGCTCAAAAATTCCGGCGACAACATCCTCAGCGACTCCCTGGATAATGAACTCGCCACCGTTACCGCTAACAGCGCCACCGGTGGGTACAACCTGACTCATACCATCTACGTAAAAGCCTGATGATCGACTGGCCTGCGTTCAGCCCGTTTCCCAGCCGGTTTGTTGGCGTGTCGACCTTCGATGCCGCCGACACCGACCGGGTACGCACCTATCTGAACTGGAGTGAGCTGTTTCGGCAGTGGGAAATCCCGGTTCCGTTTCCGGACGCCCTCGACAGTCCGGACTGGTGCACAACGGCCCGCAGCTTACTGGCCGACGCCAACGCCCTGCTCGATGACTGGATTGCCCGTGGGCTGCTGCGGCCTGAGGTTACCTTCGGCGTCTGGCAGGCTTGGGCGGAAGGGGATCAGGTGGTGGTTCAGCCCCCTGGCGGAGGTGCCGTTCGGCTGACATTCCCCCGCCTGCCCGTGGCCGATGGTTCGTCATACTGCCTGGCCGACCTGATCAAGCCAGCCGCTCTCCTGACCACCGGCGAGTCGGACTACATCGGCGGGTACGCGGTCCGGCTCGACCAGCGTATCGGTGCGGCCATTCAAACCTGGGCTGCTGCCGAAGACGACTACCGGGTGTTTCTGGCTACCGACCTCTGCGCGCTCTACCGATCGGCGGTGGCTGACTACCTCCACTACCGGCTCAGGCGGTTTATCTGGGCCTATTGCGACGACGATGACCTGAGCAATACCGACATCATCGAAGGCATACACCAGGGCATTCGGGTGTCGATCGGCGACTACGCCTGCCCCGGCCCGGTCGAGCGCTTCGGGCTGTCGGCCCTGCTGGGCCTGACGCCAGACATCGGTATCGTCAACGACCCCGCCAACCCGCTTTCGGCCGACTCTGGTTTTTTCTTTGCCCACCCCAGGGCCCGACATTTTCCGCCCCAGTCCGTCGCTAATCCGCCCATAGTCAACGCATGAGTAAAGCCCGCATCCGGCTGGCCTTCCGTCATCTCATCGACGCCGGGAGTGCCCGCTCCGAGTTCGAAAAGGTTGTTTTTGCCGACTCGTACCAGGAGTTTCGCCTGCAGGTACAGGCCTACAATCCCAACAACCAGTACACCACCTATCAGCAGGTTCGGGCCGCCGTTCCGCAGGCTGACCCCGGTCTGTCGGTTCGGGTCAGCTTCGCCATAGGCCTGTACGTAAACGAACTGAACGGGCAGATACCCGGGCTGGTCGACGCGATCGGCCAGCCGGTTTCGTTCGTCGAGCATCGGTTTACCCTGCTCGATTCGCACATCACCGACCGGAGCCAGCACCGGATCGCGCTCACCTACCTGACCGATTCGCTGACCTGGCTCGATACGGTGGGTAACCACCTGCTGCTGAGCGCCATCGATCCAGCCGACAGCCCTGAGCCGGTCGATACGTTCCTGCTTCTGGTGCAGCCCAATCTGAGCATTTGTTCGTACCAGGCCAGCCCGTATTTGCCCACGGCTTAACAATCAGACAACACGGGTTTCGGGAAGGTTGCCCTGCTTTTTGTGTTTATTGCAGGAAACAACCTCTTCCACCATGAACACGATTCTGTTGCCTACCGACCTGAGCGAAGCCACCAATCAGGCCCTGAACTGGGCGCGTCTGCTGGCCAGCCACTACAACGCCCGGCTTATACTCCTTCACGTGCAGCCCATGCCCATGCCCGACACATCGATGCCGGTCATTGGCGATCTGGGCGTGGGTACGACCGTACTGATGGATACCGAACCCGTTTATCAGGACCAGCTCACGAAGCTGGCCGGCCAGCTGGAAGCCGAAGGGCTCACCTGCCAGACCGACCTGCGCCGGGGTGCTGTTAAAGAAGCCATTCTGGAAGCCGCCCGCGAACACCAGGCCGACCTGATCGTAACCGGGCGCAGTGATCTGTCTTCGTTCTTCGACCGGCTCATTGGCAGCGAAGCCACCGGCATTGCCCGCGATGCCCACTGTCCGGTCCTGGTCGTTCCCGCCGATCAGTCAGACGAAGCCCGGCCCGTATCGCTGCAAAAACTGGTCTTTACGACACCCCTCGAGTTTGATCAGGACGATACGTTTGCGCAGGCCGTGGCGCTGGCCCGGAGCTTCGGGGCTTCGCTGCGGGTGCTGCACGTACGCGCCAGCAACCAGCCTAACCTCAACGACGATGCCGAGATGACGGCCCAGCTCCAGGCGGTCTACGGCACCGAACCGCTCCCCGTCGATACCGTTGAGGCCAACACCGTAACGGGTGGCCTGGAAACCTACCTGAGCGACCATACCGTCGATCTGCTGGTGATGACGACCCGCGAGCGCGACTTCCTGTCGGGCCTGCTCAACCCCAGCCTGACCAGCCGGATGGTGAAGCTATCGGACGTGCCGCTGCTGATTTATCAGGACAAAGGCGACTTATAACCGGTCGGGCGGCTGACGCCGGGCGGCCATTTCGTCGGCAATACGCCGGGCATTGGGGTCGCTCTGCTGCCGGAGCTGGGCTACGATGGCCGCATGGTTCTTATCGTCCCGGTTCTGGCTCAGTTTGGCGGCCCCCTCCAGGGTGTCGATGGTCATCTCGAACGCCACCACACCGCGCATCTCCCGGCGCACGTACGCTTCGGTCAGGCTATCGACCGATACCGGATGCTGGGAAGCGGCCTCGTAGCGATCTAGCTGTATCCGCAGCAGGGCCAGCGTTTCGTCGTCAGACAGGATGCGGGTCCGGCCGCTGGCTTGTACGGACAGGTAGTTCCAGGTTGGCACGTTGGGATGATCGTACCAGGACGACGAGATATAGGCGTGCGGCCCCGAAAACACCACCAGCGCGGGCGTTTCCGGCACCAGCGTTTTCCATTGCGGGTTCGCTTTGGCCAGATGCCCAACCAGTTTATGCGGCCCGTCGGCACTGACCACCAGCTCGATGGGCAGATGTGTAGCCATGGGCATACCGTTTTCCCCGGTTGTGATGAACAAGGCGAAGCTATGCGCCTGCATAAACTGGAGCAGCCTCTCGGGATCGGTCTCCCGGTTGTGTTTATTGATGTACATAGGCGGTTATGGGGTACGTTACAGGCCCCGAAGCCCGTCCGGCTTCACGGTCATGTAATAGAGATCGAGGCCCGGCACCCAATAGTCGGGTTGGGTGTACTGCAGCTGGAAGCCGAATCGTTCGAAAAAGGCATACGCAACCTGCGAGGTGCGACAAATTAGTTCCGTTACCTCCGGATACTGCCGGATCGCCAGCAGGTTATACCGCATCAGTGCGGTACCTATACCGAGTCCTTTCAGCGCCGGATCGGCAAAAATCCAGACAATGTGCGCTTTCTGTTCGTGGAGCCGGATCGAGTGCCCGCAGGCGCCGACCACCCGGCCTTCGTGTTCGGCCACGACATAGGGCTCCTGGTAGGTAGTCAGAAAGTCGGCATACTCGGCTACTTCGCTCTCGCCGAAAGCGACCGGTACGTTTTTCCGGAACACAGCCAGCAACGGCTCCGTATCGGCAACCTGCCAGGGTCTGATCTGTATCATTGCAGATAGTCAGGTAAGGGCCTGTCGGAATCCTGGGGCACTGGCGCCAGCCGAACGGTTTGCATCGGCACGACCCCCGACCAGGTGGGCAGGTCCATGTCTTCCGGATCATCGGAGGGGCCACCGGTGCGCACTTTGGCCGATGCTTCGTGCAGCGAAAAAGCCAGCACCGTGGTTTTACGCATCTCACTATCGGTAGTCGGGCGCAGGTCAGCCCAGCGCCCCGGCACCAGGTGGTCCGTTATCAATGCCAGCGCTTCCATCCGTTCGGCTTCGTCGGTTACTTTCTCGGCCGTAGCGAAGATAACCACCGACCGGTAGTTTACCGAGTGATGAAAAGCCGACTTGGCCAGCACCAGCCCATCGGTCAGCATCACCGAAATACAGACCGGCGCCCCCGCTTCGATGGTCCGGATAAAGTGGCTCCCCACCGATCCGTGGATGTAGAGTTTGTCTCCTTGGCGGGCATAGGCCGTTGGGATGGCCATGGGCTGCCCGTCAACGGCGTAGCTGACGGTACAGAACAGGGCTTCGTCCAGAATGGGGTGGATCGTTTCGGCGTCGTAGTGAGCGCGTTTGGCCAGTCGGCTGGGGATAAGGCGGGATGTTGTCATGGCGGTATCAATCGTTTCTCTGGCAAAAGTCGTACTTTACCGGCCCGTACAAATCGTCCGGTTTATACAAAACAGCTAGTCCGGTTATGCTTCCTTTCAAGTCGCTGCTCGCCGTCGATAAAACAGCCGCCACACCCGTCTTCGTCCAGCTGGCCGACCAGCTTCAGCAACTGATCCGGTCCGGCACCCTGACGGCCGGGCAGCGCCTGCCCGGCACCCGCCAGCTGGCCCAGCTGCTGGGTCTGCACCGGCAAACCCTGGTGGCTGCCTATGACGAGCTGCTGGCGCAGGGCTGGCTCGAAAGCCGGTCGGGCAGCGGCACCTTTGTTACGAGTCACGCCCTAGACAGCCGGCCTCAGCCCCTGGCCGACAGTCTCGCCCTGCCGTCGGTCCGGCACCAGCCCGGCTATTCGTTCGAGCCCCGCTCGTTTCTGGCCCGGCCGGTACTCACCAACCCGGGTGGCCTGCGGCTGGACGACGGTTTTCCCGACATCCGGCTGGCCCCTATGGACGAGCTGAGCCGCGCCTATCGGTCTTATTTCCGGTGGGGCAATCCGCAACAGCACTTCGGCTACGGCGACACCAAAGGCCACCCGCTCCTGCGCGAACAGCTGGCCCGGCACCTCAACGAAACCCGGGGCCTGCATACCACCCCAGACAATGTGCTCATTACCCGGGGCAGCATCATGGGCCTGCACCTGGCGAGTCAGCTGCTGCTCCGCCCCGCCGATGTGGTAGCCACGGGGCTGACCAGTTGGGCGGGTGCCACCATGAACTTCCTCAACACCGGCGCTACGGTACTGCCCGTTGCGGTCGATCAGCACGGGCTCAACACAGACCAGCTGGCCGACCTCTGCGACCGGCAGCAACGCCTGGGCCGACCGATCCGGATGGTGTACGTGACGCCCCACCACCACTACCCGACAACGGTTACCCTCCGGGCCGACCGGCGGGTGCGGCTGCTGCAACTGGCCGGGCAGTATGGGTTCGTGATTCTAGAAGACGACTACGACTATGATTTTCACTACCTGAGCCGCCCCATTCTGCCACTGGCCAGCGCCGATCAGCGCGGCATGGTCGTATACGTGGGTTCGCTCACCAAGTCGGTAGCGCCTGCTTTTCGGGTTGGGTATGTCGTAGCGCCCACCGCCGTCATTACCGAGCTGGCTCAGCTCCGGCGCATCATCGACCGGCAGGGCGACCAGATGCTGGAGTTCGCCATTGGCCAGCTGATCAAAACGGGGGTGCTGAAACGCCATTTCAGGAAGGCGCTGCGTACGTACGAAAGCCGACGCGATTATTTCTGCCAGCTGCTCAGCACCGCCCTGCCCGAGGCCGTACAGTTTACCCGGCCCGATGGCGGTCTGGCCGTCTGGGCTACGTTCGACCCGGCCATCGACATGGCCAGTCTCGCCGAACGGGCCCGACAAACGGGGCTGTCCTTAGCCAATGGGTTGTTTCATAATCCGCCGGGGCAACGGCTCAACGGCACCCGGCTGGGGTTTGCCTCAAGCACAGAAGCCGAGCTGGAGCAGGCGGTGGCGCTGCTGAAACAAGCCGTGAACAATCGGTAACCGGTTGTCAGCCTACCAATCATCGATCGGTTGGTTTATCTAGCCGGCGGCAATCAGCGCCGTAACCGCGTCGGCTTCTTCGTGCTGAACCCAGTGGGTAGCGTTCTCGAAGAACACCAGCTGGCCGCTGTCGCACAGGTCAATGCTCGGCTGCGCCATCTCCCGCTTCAGAAACCGATCCCGGGCGCCCCAGATCAGGAGGGTCGGTACCCGTATTCGGAGCTGGGTGTTTCGCTTTGGCGGGTGTTTCAGCGCGGCCCGGTACCAGTTGATCATGGTCCGCAGAGCGCCCCCGCCCTGGCTCCAGGCAGCCCGGTACTGATCCAGATCGGCATCGCTGAACGTACCCGGCCGGCTGCTGCTGCGCATGGTCCGGGCCAGCATAGCCCAGTTGTTCAGCCGGGAAATGGCTTCAGGGAGCCACGGTATCTGGAAAAAACCGATGTACCAGCTCCGCAGCATCTGCCCCGGGTCGCGGCTCGCCACCTGTTTCATCACCCCCGGATGCGGTACGTTCAGCACGACCAGCCGCTCGACCCGCTCCGGCGCGGTGGCCGCTACCCACCAGGCAACGGCCGCGCCCCAGTCGTGTCCGACAACGATAGCTCTCTGCCGACCGGCTGCGTCGATGAGCGCGACCACATCAGCCGCCAGGATATCGATGGTGTAGGCGTCGATACCGGCCGGTTTGTCGCTGAGGTTATAGCCCCGCTGATCGGGCACCCAAACGCGGTAGCCGGCCTGCGCCAGCGGCCCGATCTGTTGTTTCCAGCCAAACCAGCATTCGGGGAAGCCGTGTAGCAGTACGAGCAGGGGGCCATCGGCCGGACCCGCCTGCACCACGTGAAGCCGAACCGGCGGGCGCGCCCCCGGCTCCGTAACTTGTATCGTATGATGTTCCAGATCGTAAGCAGCCATATCCGTCTAACCAGCAAGGATCGGACCGTGTTTGATTGGACTACCGCCGGGCCCGGTCAGCAACCGGTCGGAAGCCCGAGCCAGCAACAGGCTGCGATCCGGTCGGCCCTGGATTCAGTCAGCGCCGGAAGCGGTCCGGGCGGCTTCCCAGCCAACCATGGCCTGTTTCCGGTCAGCGCCCCAGCGGTATCCGCCAAAGAGTCCGGTTTTTTTGATGACCCGGTGGCACGGAATCAGATATCCGACCGGATTGTTTCCGATGGCCGTGCCGACCGCCCGCGAGGCCGTGGGCTGCCCGATGGATGCGGCAATCTGGTCGTAGCTGACCAGGCGTCCTTCCGGAATCCGCAGCAGCGCTTCCCATACTTTTAGCTGAAAGGCCGACCCGCGCAGTAAGACGGACAGCGGTTTTTGCAACTGACCATCTGCCGTCGTGACTCTGAAAATCTGATCGGCCAGGGGCTGGAGGGCGGTCGGGTCGTGGTACAGGCTCGCTTCGGGCCAGGCAGCCCTAAGCAGCGACTCAGCCGACGGTCCCGTTTCATCCAGGAATTGCAGTACCGCTATTTTTCCGTTGATGGCCCCGAGCACATAGTCACCGAACGGACTTACAAACCGGCCGTACTGCAGCCGAAGCCCGGCTCCGGCCTGCCTGAACTGGCCCGGGGTAACTCCTTCCAGGGTAACAAACAGGTCATGCAGCCGGCCCGTACCCGACAGGCCCGCATCGTAAGCCGTGTCGGCCAGCGGGCTACCCTGCCGCAGTTGCTGCCTGGCGTGTTCGAGCGTCAGGTACTGGCTGAACTTTTTGGGGCTCACCCCGGCCCATTCCGTGAAGAGTCGCTGAAAGTGGAACTCGCTCACGTTGGCACGGCTGGCCAGTTCGGCCAGCGTTGGCCGGTCGCGGTAGGTAGTCGCCAGCAGCTCAATTGCCTGTGCCATCTGCTGATAGGTGTAGGTGCTGTTCGTGTTCATGAATTTGTTGTTCAATTGACACTTACAAAGGTCGGCATACGCCCGCCCCAGGCCAACCCGATTCTTGCGGACTTGCCCCCCGAAACTGGTATCCACTTATCACAAACCGGTCAATTTTTACGTTCTTAATTTAGTATCTTTGGATACGTTAACGCTAATTTCTACATGAAAAAACAACTGATTGCCTTCGTTGCCTTCGTGGCAGTGCCGGCCCTCGCGTTGGCACAAACGGCCGACGAAGTGATTGATAAACACCTGGCTGCGCTGGGTGGGGCAGACAAGGTCGCTGCCATCAAAACCCTCGACGTAGAGCAGTCTATGTCGGTCATGGGTAACGAACTGACGGCTAAAAGTACGTACGTCGTTGGTCAGTCGATGCGCAGCGACGTATCGGTGATGGGTTCGCAGATAACGACCGTATTCGACGGCGACAAAGGCTGGATGATCAACCCGATGCAGGGCGGCACGACCCCGCAGGATATGCCCGCCGAGGCCATGAAAGCGGCCAAGAGTGGTACCGAACCGCAGATGATGCCGCTGGCTTACGTCAAGAGTGGCAAATACCCCTACGAACTGGTCGGCAAAGAAAAATACAAAGACAAAGACGTGTTCAACCTGAAGGTGAACCGGCCCGAAGGCGTTTTCAACTATTTTGTCGATGCCACCAATTATCAGCTTGTCGGCATGAAAGGCACAACGCCCCAGGGTGAGATTACGGCTTCGTTCTCCGACTACAAAACGACCGACGGGCTCACCATTCCGTACGGTAGTGAAATAACCTCACCGATGGTACCCGCCCCGATCACCGGCAAAATCACCAAGATCACCTTTAACGCCCCGGTCGACGCGACGATCTTTGCCAAACCCAAATAAGATTAGCCAGTTAGAGATTTCAGTCACCGAAGCCACCTCCCGATGGGGTGGCTTCGGCGTTTTCACGGGCTGCGTATTTTCCGGCTTTTGTTTTCTGCCTATCTTATGCCTGAATCGTAACCAAACGACCTGACTGTATGAAACCAACCGCTTTACTTGTCCTTACGCTCGCCACCGGCCTGTCGGCCAGCGCCCAAACCCTGAGTGGGTTCGTACCGGCGCGGCAGGAAGCCCAGCAGAAGCTCGAAACCGAATTCAAGACCAAACAGTCGCCGGCTGCCTTCAAGGCGCATCTCGAAAAGTTAAGCAGCGTGCCCCACATTACGGGCTCGCCCGAAAACGAACGCGTCCGCGACTACATTGCCGAAACCATGCGCAAAGCGGGCTGGCAGGTCGACATCTACCCGCACGATGTGATGCTTCCCAAAGGCCCCGGCGAGATTGCGGTCGAGCTGGTCGAACCCGTTCGGCAGCCGCTCAACATCCGCGAGTTCATTTATCGGGAAGACAAGTACGCCAGCGACCCGCGGCTCACCCCCGGCTATAACGCCTGGTCGGGTTCGGGCGACGTGACGGCCGAAGTCGTTTACGCCAACTATGGCCGGAAAGAAGATTTCGAGCAGCTCAAAGCCATGGGCGTTTCGGTGGCCGGCAAGATCGTGCTGGCGCGGTACGGCGGCAACTTCCGCGGGTATAAAGCCCAGTTTGCGCAGGCCGCCGGGGCTGCGGGCGTGCTGATTTTCACCGACCCGGCCGATAGCGGCTACATGCGGGGTCTGACCTTTCCCGAGGGGCCGTTCTACTCGGAGAGCACGATCCAGCGCGGCTCGCTGCTGACAGTTCCCTATACCGGCGATCCGCTCACCCCCGGCGAAGCGGCCCTGCCCATGGATGCCAAAAACACGCCCAAACGGCTGGCCGAGAAAGATGTCGCCTTCCATAAAATTCCGGTAACGCCCCTCCCCTACGGATCAGCCGTTGAAATTCTGAAGCGCATGACCGGCACCCGCCCCGTACCCGGCGGCTGGCAGGGTGGCCTTCCGTTTACCTACCGGCTGGAAGGCGGCAACGCCCTGCGGGTGCGGCTCATGGTGAAGCAGGAACGGTCTATCCAGCGCATCTACCAGGTTGTCGGCACGCTGACGGGCAGCGAATTTCCCGACGAATGGATCATTGCGGGTTGCCACTACGACGCCTGGAGCTTCGGGGCTACCGACCCCAACTCGGGTACAGCCATGCTGCTGAGTATGTGTGAGTCGTTCGGAAAACTGGCCAAAACAGGCCAGCGGCCCCGGCGCACGATCAAGGTCTGCCACTGGGATGCCGAAGAGCCGGGCGTCATTGGCTCGGCCGAATGGAGCGAGCAGTTCCGCGATGAGCTGACCCAGAAAGCCGTAGCCTACATGAACTACGACGCAGCCGTATCGGGCCGCACCTTCGGAGCCTCGGCCTCGCCCAGCCTGAAAAAGCTGATCATCGAAGCTACCCAGTCGGTGCAGTACCCCGACTCGAACAAGACCGTTTACCAGCACTGGATGGGCCACAAAGCTGCGGGCAATCCCACCCGCGTTACGGGATCGAGCGCACCGGCCGTACAGGATGGCGAGCCAACCATTGGTAACCTGGGCGGAGGGTCTGACCATATCGGTCCGTACATGCACGTGGGCATACCCGCCCTGAGCGCCGGTATGGAAGGCCCGACGCTGTACCACTCGCAATACGACGATCTGTATTTCTACGACAAGTTTGCCGACCCGACCTACAAAATGGGTCCGATGATGGAGCAGGTAGTGGGTACGATGACCTTGCGACTGGCCAACGCCGATCTTGTTCCCTACGATGTGGCCCGCTACCCGAACGACCTGACCGTCCACCTCAAAGCCGCCGAACGGGCCATCAAAGCCTACGCGCCGACCTATACCATTCAGCCCCTGCTCGACGCCGTCACCGAGCTAAAGAAGAGCGCCGATGCCTGCGAAGCAGCCCGCCAGAACTACCTAAAAACCGGCCGTACCGACAAATTGGTCGACCTGAACCGCGAACTTCGGCTGCTGGAGCGGGCCTTCATCGACCCCAAAGGCAATGCGTTCGGATCGTGGTACCGGTCGCTCTACGCATCATCGGACCCCAACAGCGGCTACGCGTCCTGGATGCTGCCGGGCTTACTCTACGAAGCTTCGCTGAAATCGACGGCCAACCTGCCCGAGCTGGAAATGCGCTACAAGAAAGCGATCAACACCTTAAGTGAGAAATTACTGGCCCTGTCGCAGGGTATGGGTAGCCCGGCCAGCGTAGGCGGAGGAAAATGAGATCATTTTCCTAGCCGAGGCTATTGATTAGCCCCCAGACAAAAACCGGCTTTTGGGGTAAACGTGCGCCAACAGGTAAGCAGGTGCACGTTTACCCCAAAAGCCGGTTAAGCAATTCAGGATCGAAGAACTGGCTTAAACAGCGTTTACGCTTTGGCCGGCTTGGCGTGTTCGGGTTTGAGCACGACCACATCGCGAACGACTCCACCCGCGTTGATTTTATCGACCATCTTGTCCAGCAGGGGCGTAGCCCAGTTGGGTATGTACTTATCGGTTGTTTCGATGAATACCTTCGGGAAGTCGTAGAGCGCGCGGCCCAGCCCAAACTGTACGGCGCACCGCTTCATGGCATCGCTGATACCGCCCTT
Organism: Spirosoma sordidisoli; assembly: GCF_004138325.1. Classification (GTDB taxonomy): domain Bacteria; phylum Bacteroidota; class Bacteroidia; order Cytophagales; family Spirosomataceae; genus Spirosoma; species Spirosoma sordidisoli. Next base: position 1,095,884 of record NZ_SBLB01000001.1, read on the forward strand.
GATGGGTTCGATCCCGGTACGGCTGGCGCCATCGGTCTTGCGAACAATCTCGCCACCGGGCAATACGGCCGTGATGGTGCATAAAAACCCCCCTTCTATTTCGCGGATTTCGTTCTGCCAGCCCGCCCAGCCGAACTGATCGTCGAAGCGTTGCATCACGCAGCGGTTGGTAATGTAAGGCACGACAATAATCTTCTGACCATCTTTGGTCTGGCTCTGCACCCGCCATTCGATTTCGTGCGTCGTGAGCGGAGCCGTGAGTACGTTCAAGTCCATTGGTTGTTGTTTACTTAGTCATAAATATTCCGCCGATGCCCAACGCCAATTACGTTAACCGTTAACACATCGTCGTGAATGTCGTAAATGATGCGATAGTCACCTTTTTGCAGTCGATACCCGGCGCGCCCTTTCAGCTTTTTACAACCGTCCGGACGAGGGTCAGCGGCTAACAGTTCGATCGCGTCAAGCAGTGTTTCAGCCACTGAATCGGGCAACTTATCCAGCTGTTTCTGGGCAGTCCGGGTCAATACGATTGCATACTCAGTCATTCGACGGCTGTCGTTTTTTGCGATAATCGGCCAGCGAACGAGTCGGCTCCTGTCGCGCCTTCACTTCATCATAAAGCCGAATGTCATCGAGTTCCTCCAGGTCATCCAGCACCTGTTGCCATTGCTGAATCGGCAAAACAACCGAGACTCGCTTACCCTGCTCGTCGGTAATATACTGGGGGTGCAGTGTCTTGTTCATCTGGTTAGGTTTGATTTGATGTAAGCTTATGCTTTTCAGGAAGATTATTTACCAAAGCACTGGGTTGCTTCCAATTGTATACTCCCTTACCAATCCAGGATGGTGACGTACCAACCTTTGTACTGGCCAGTAACCACTCCATTATTTCATCGTGCGAAAATAAATAGCACCCTGTCCAGTCAGCCATAGAAAGACACATCCGCATCTCTTTGCTACATCACTCGGCCAGTTTCAGCAGTTCGTTGAGTTTCAGCAGCGCTTCGATGGGGGTCAGGCGGTTGACGTCGATGGCCCGGAGTTTCTCGCGGATGGCTTCGGAGCGCGGGTCGCCGGCTTCGATGATGCGGAGGGCCAGCTCGCGCTCCTGCGGTACAGCCTCGCGGATTTTTTCTTTGTTGGTTTCCCGAACGTGCGAGGCCTCCAGTTGCTTCAGGATCTCGCCCGCCCGGTTTACCACCTGCGCGGGCATACCGGCCATCTGCGCCACGTGAATACCGAAGCTATGCTCAGACCCGCCTTCTTTGAGCTTGCGCAGAAAGATCACCTTATTGCCCATCTCCTTCACCGACACGTTGTAGTTGCGGATGCGCGGGTTATCGACAGCCAGATCATTCAGTTCGTGATAGTGGGTCGCGAAGAGGGTTTTGGGCCGGCAGTCGGTCTTGTTGTGGAGGTATTCGGTAATGGCCCACGCAATCGACACCCCGTCGTAAGTGCTGGTGCCGCGCCCGATCTCGTCCATCAGGACAAGACTCCGCTCGCTGAGGTTATTCAGGATACTGGCCGTTTCGGTCATCTCGACCATGAACGTACTCTCGCCCCTCGACAGGTTATCCGACGCACCGACACGGGTAAAGATCTTGTCGACCAGTCCGATCTCGGCCAGGGAAGCCGGCACAAAACTGCCCGACTGAGCCATGAGCACGATCAGCGCCGTTTGTCGCAGCAGAGCCGATTTCCCCGCCATGTTGGGGCCGGTAATGATGATGATCTGCTGGGTTTCGTCGTCGAGGTAAATATCGTTCGGGATGTAGGGCTCGCCGGGAGGCAGCTGCTGCTCGATGACGGGGTGCCGCCCGTCTTTGATGTTCAGCACCTTGCTTTCGTTCATCTGCGGCCGGACGTACTTGTTCCGAACAGCTACCCGCGCAAACGAGGAGAGCACATCCAGCACCGACAAAACGCGGGCGTTCTGCTGAATGGCCCCTACGTACTCACCGGCGGCCATGATCAGATCGGCAAACATGCGCGACTCGATCTGAAAAATCTGCTCCTCGGCGTTCAGGATCTTTTCTTCGTATTCTTTCAGCTCGGGCGTGATGTAGCGTTCGGCGTTGACCAGCGTCTGTTTCCGGATCCAGTCGTCGGGCACCCGGTTTTTGTGGGCGTGGGTCACCTCCAGGTAGTAGCCGAACACCTTGTTATACGCCACTTTGAGCGAGCTGATGCCGGTGCGTTCTACTTCCCGCTCCTGGAGCTGAAGCAGATAATCTTTACCCGAGTAAGCAATGGCGGTTAACTCATCCAGCTCGGCGTTGATACCCGGCTTGATCATGCCGCCCTGGTTAGAGAGGGTGGGCGGGTCTTCGCGCAGTTCGGCTTCGATCCGGTCGATCAGGAAGGCGACCGGGTTGAGCTGGTCGGCGTACTTCTTCAGCGACGCCGGATGAAGCCCCGGCGACTCGGACTGGCTCAGCGCCGTGATCAGCATCTCCTTGATCGGCAACACGTGTTGCAGCGACCGTTTCAGCTGCAGCAGCTCGCGCGGGTTTATCCGTCGAACGGCTACTTTCGAGACGAGCCGCTCCAGATCACCGATTTGCCGGAGGTGGCTGACCATGGTATCGGCCAGTTCGATATCCTCGACCAGCAGTTCGACCATGTTGAGCCGCTCGTCGATCAGTGCTTTTTCCTTGAGAGGCAGGCTTAGCCACTTCCGGAGCAGCCGCGCGCCCATGGGGGTTACGGTCTGGTCGAGGATCTGGATCAGCGGAACGCCCCCCTCCTGCTGCGCGGCTGTCAGCTCGAGGTTGCGGATGGTAAACCGGTCGAGCCAGACGTAACGGTCTTCTTCGAGTCGGGTAACGCGGGTAATGTGCTGCAGGTCCTTGTGCTCCGTCTCGTTGAGGTAGTGCAGAATGACCCCGGCGGCAATGATCCCGTCGGGCATGCCTTCGATACCGAACCCTTTCAGCGAGCTGGTCTGGAAGTGCTGCTTCAGGAAGTTGTAGCCGAAATCGTAGGTAAAGGCCCAGTCTTCCAGCGTATAGGTATGAAATTTATCGCCGAAGAGCGCGCCGAACTCCTGCCGGTTGCGCTTGCAGTACAGCACCTCCGACGGGTTGAAGCTTTGCAGCAGTTTATCGATATAAGGTCCGTTGCCCTGCGAGGCCAGAAACTCGCCGGTCGAAATATCCAGAAAAGCCACGCCAAACACATCGTCGGCCTGCCCATTGCCGGCCTTGCCGAAGTGAACGGCCGCCAGGTAGTTGTTCCGGCGGGTATCGAGTACGTTATCGTTGAAGGAAACGCCGGGCGTAACGAGTTCAGTAACGCCCCGCCGGACAATGCCTTTGGCCAGGGCCGGGTCTTCGAGCTGGTCGCAGATGGCTACCCGCTCGCCCGCCCTAACCAGTTTGGGCAGGTGGGTATCGAGCGAATGGTGCGGAAAACCCGCCAGTTCTTCGTTCGCTCCGCCGTTGTTCCGCTTGGTCAGGGTAATGCCCAGAATCTTACTGGCTTTCACGGCATCTTCGCCGAAGGTCTCGTAAAAATCACCGACGCGGAAGAGCAGCAGCGCACCGGGGTATTTGGCCTTAATCTGGTTGTATTGGCGGTTGAGGGGGGTTTCTGTTTTCCTGGATTGTGGCTTTGCTGCAGTGGCTGTCTTCACTAGTTTCGGGCTGTTGTCGTAAACAAAAATAGTGATTTTTCGGGGGAAAACCGAATTGTTTACGCGATCCGCTCGTGGCTCAGTTCGGGCATGGGCACGGCCAGATTCAGCTCGTTCATGCAGCGAAAATGCCCCTGTGGACAACGCGCCGAACCGATCTTCGAGCAGGGGCGGCAGGGCAGATTCGGCACCTGCAGGGATACGTGCGGAGTCTGATAGGGATACATGCCCAGCTCGGGGGTAGTGTTGCCCCAGAGGGCGTAGACCTTCTTCCGGAACGCTGCCGCCACGTGCATCAGACCCGTGTCGTGACTGAACACCACCCGGGCCTGCTGCACCAGCGACGCCGACTGGCTGAACCGGTACAGGCCGCAGGCGTTGTAGACCCGGTCGGGACCGAGCGCCTGCTCAACAGCGGCTCCGGCCTCCCGGTCTTCGGCCCCGCCCAGCAACACCACCGGGTAGTCGATGCGCTGCACCAGCTCGATCATACGCGACACCGGTAGTCGCTTGGTGGCGTGTTGCCCACCCATGGCGTAGGCTGCGTAGCCGTAGTGGTGGCTTACCGGCAGCTGGTCCAGGCTTAGCCGGTCGGCGTCGGGAATGAAATAGTCGAGCCCCCCGCCGTCATTGCTGACACCCAGCGGGGCTACGGTGTCCAGGTAGCGGTCAACGATATGCCGGTCGGGCAGGCAGTTGACTTTCCAGCGGACGTATAGCCACTTCCGCCAGTTGAGTTTGTCGACCGTATAGGCCGGCTTCCCCAGCGCCAGCTTCACGGCCCGGGTCCGCAGGTTGTTGTGCAGATCGATGACCAGGTCATAGTCTTCGGCCCGCAGCTGACGAATCAACGCGGCCAGGCTATCGTCCAGGTAATAGCCTTTGTCGATATAGGGATTGGGCCCGATCAGCGCCGAGTAGGCCCGTTTGGTAGCGTAGTGGACCGACAGGCCGGGCAGTTGCTGCTTCAGGCAACGCACAACCGGACTCGTCAGCACGATATCGCCGATGGATGAAAACCGCAGAATCAGGATTTTTGTGGGGCGTGCCATACTCAGATAAGCCGTTTACTTGCAGTACATGGGCGCGTTGATATCCAGTTTCCACTCAGGCTTGTCGACCAGGTAATTGTTCTGCCGCAGGGGCCAGGTAGCTCCGCCGTCGGTGCTGGCCCGAAAATCGTACCGCTGCCCGATCTTCAGTTTGTACGAGGCTACCTTGCGTTGCGTACGGGTGGCCGTAATCAGCTCCCGCCAGTTTTCTTTGCCGGTTTCGCTGTACTGGGTCCGGATCTGGGCCGGCAGGGCCGACTCGTCGAGGGTGGTTCCTTTGGGGCATTCGAAATCGAACGACAGGTTCATGACCGGCGGTACCGGCAGCGACGCCAGGCTGACCGCAATGGGTGACGGATCGCAGGTTTCGCCTACCGCCGACTCGGCCATCAGCCCCCCCTTGGCGCCTTTGCCCCAGGCGTCGGTTTCGTCGTAGATCCGCAGTTTCAGCTGCCGCCCGCTCGGCTGGCCCGACACTCGTATAGAGGCCCCGTTGTTCACGTTCGCGTAGAAGTTACTGATGCGCTGACCGGTAGTGGCGTCAATCAGTTCGCAGCGGTAGTTGACATCCACATTGGCCAGCTTGCTGTTTATGGTAAAAACGGGCCCCAGGTCGCAGACCGACTCCGTCCAGGTGGCCACGTAGGCGGCTGTTCGGCTGGCCGTGGCGCGGTACTCCAGCCGGCTGTTCTGGCTGTTTCGTACGATAACTCCCGGGGTTTCCTGCTGCCAGCGGTTGGTAAAGGCATCGTAGCTGTAGAGCGGAATCGAGTCGCCAGGCTGTACGCGCCGGCCGTTGCTGCCGTTGATGGTGGCCGGGTTGATATCCATGGTCAGGCGGGCCGGTTGCGACAGGCCGTGGGCCAGCAGATACGCTTCGTTATAGATCTCCAGCGTTAGCGAGCCCGCCAGCGAGGTTACCCGCAGGCTACCCGGTGCCGGTCCGCCGTTCTGTCCGTGTACGTTGGAGAGTATACCGCCCCCCGGCACCTGGCTGGTCACATCACCGGCGCGGGTGTGGGTCTGTAACACCTGCATGGTCAGCTTCCCCCCCACGGCCTGCCCATCCCGATCGGTCAGGCGGGTACCGGCCGGCAGGCTGACCGACGCCCGGTCGGCGTCGGCGGTCAGGCCGGTGGTGGTGAGGCTGAAGGGCGCCGTCAGGGTACCGTCAGTACCGGCCTGTCCGGCCAGGCGGGCGGGCGTCAGGGTGCGGGGTGGCTTACTGAGGCTGATTTGCCGAATCACCCGCGTTACCCGCCCCGGCCCGGTTTGTACGATGGGCTGCACGATCGTCATATACCCTTCCGCTTCGACGACGGTAGTAAACCGGAACGGCGCCTGCGCCGACAGGGTCACCAAAGGCGACGGCGCCAGCAGCAACACCCCGTCAGGATTGATGCGGTAGCGGGTTGTGTTGAGGGTGGTAACGACCTGAGCCGCGTTCGGGCCAGCCAGCGTAATGCGATTATCGGTTGGCCGCGGGTTACCCGCCGGATCGTAGAGTCGTACCTCGACGACCCCGATCTGGATAGGGTCTTTGACCCGCAGCTGAACCCCGTCTAACGGGTTCTGGCAGGTAAGCAGGCCAGCAGCCAGACCAGCACATAAAAGAGAGGATAGCCGACGTATAGTCATGAGTTGAGTTGGATTGCAGTCGTGTCCGCAGCTAACAGTGTATCAACGGCTCAGCCGGTAGCCGACGCGCAGGTTCAGCGTGGGCAGGTAGCGGTAGTGGCGCAGGTTACGCTCGACCACCGGAATCTGCTCCGACAGGTTGGTCGTTTCCAGAAATCCTTCGTACTTCAGATCGATGCGGGGCTTACCCAGGTAGAATAGCCCCATTTCGAATCCGACGCCGACCCGCTTGCGGGGAATTACCCGCCCGAACCCCCAGCCTACATAGCCTACCACCGGACTCCAGCGGATAGCCAGGTCGATCGTACCCACATCTTCGGGGGTCAGCTCCAGCCCGCCCAGGTTCAGCTTCGTATCGGCCGTAGCCACCACGCCCAGATGCGGATGCCAGGAGTACCCGACCCCGCCCGCCAGGAAAAACGACCCCCGCCGGAAGGGATGCCAGTTGAGCCCGGCCTGGGCAATACCGATCATGAAATCAGGATCTACGGTCAGGAACGAGTTAGGTGCCGTTTCGATCTGGATAGGCTTCCGGTAGGCAATGTACTGGCCGCGGATCACCAGCGCCAGGCGATGCGGCTGGCTCAGCGTGCGGGCGTAAAAAACGCCGGGGCCGGTGGTGGTGAGTTGTATACCCAGCGACTGGCTGTTGAGGCCTTTCGCCAGTGAATCTGAAGACGACTGACAGTAGCCTGCCCCTACAGACAGGCTAAGACCAATGCTCAGGAGATACTTGTGCAGGGTATACATAAGATCTAATAGGCTTAGATCAAATTTATGTAAGCATAATTACAGTAACAAGTACTATAACGTTTAATCGGGTTTATTCTGTTTAAAATACAATTTTAACCTCATCACTATCTTAAATGAATATATGTATATTTAAGACATAGACTTTATCGTTAAAATTCAATAACTGGACAAAACCAATATATTCAGATTTTAATTAATTGAAAATCAAATACTTACAAAACTGACTTTTTTGTCACTAAAGCGCTTTATTTGACAGCTAATTGTACTGATCCTCAGCACAATCGGGAGTAAATCGCTGACATACAAGCGATATTACTTTTCCATACAGTTGTATAATTTATTAACTGAAATCTTGTTTGGTAAATATACTATTTACTATTTTTGCTAAGCCTGTTCACATTGATAATTAATAATACGCACGATTCTACTAAAAGATACTAGTTTATGAAAATAGCTTTCCCGCGCAAACTGAATTCGTACCAACACTACCTGATTCTAAGCCTTCTGATTTGCAGTCAGTATCTGGTTGGTTGTGTCTCGACCAAAGAGCTGGCTTACTTTCAGGACGATGCCGCTCAGGCCAATGCTTCGGCGGCTACCGCTGAACGGTATGTTCCAAAAATTCAGGTCGGCGACATACTATCGGTTCAGGTAAGCAGCCTCAACCCCGAGGCTTCATCGTTTTTCAACCCATATACAGCCACCGCTATAGGCGAACGCACAGGTCAGCCCCTTCAGGTAACAACCTCAACGCCGTTACCCGCCGTCAACGGCTATCTGGTTGATCCAACCGGCGCCATTGAATTGCCCATGGTCGGAAAAGTGAACGTGGCGGGCCAGACGGTAGCGCAGATCAAGGAGAAAATACGCGGTATGCTGACCGAGTACCTGAAGGAACCCACCGTTAACGTACGTAACCTGACATTCCGGGTGTCGGTCATGGGTGAAGTGAGCCGCCCCTCGCTGTTTGCCATTCCAAACGAGCAAATCACCCTGCTCGAAGCCCTGAGCCTGTCGGGCGATGTTACCATCTACGGCCGGCGCGATAATATACTCATCATTCGGGAAGAAAACGGCCAGCGTACGTTTGGTCGGATCGACCTGACCAAACGCGATATTTTCAACTCGCCCTACTACTACCTGCATCCGAACGATGTAGTCTACGTAGAGCCGGGTCGGGCGCGGGCTGCTACGGCCGACCGCACCAACCAGCTTTTGCCCATTGTTCTCAGCGCGCTCTCGTTTGTAGCGATTATCGTATCCCGTTTCTAAGTCACTCCACCACACGCGATGCTATTCAACTGTTAATGACTTTTCAATTGTAAACCGACACGATTATGTCAAATCAGAGTACATACGCTTACGCGCCTTACCAGGTGTACGACGGCGAAAAAGAGCCAAACCTACGGGTCGTATTGATGCGCTACCTAAAGCATTGGCCCTGGTTTCTGCTATCGGTACTCGTAGCCCTGGGAGCAGCCTATGCCTACTCCCTCTATCAGGTGCCCGTTTACCAGGTAAAAACCAGTCTTTTGATCAAAGACGATAAGAAGGGACTGAGCGAAGAAAATATCCTGAAAGAGATGGACATCTTCGCCCCTAAAAAAGTGATCGAAAACGAGATGGAGATCCTCAAATCGTTTTCGCTCATGAGCAAAGTAGTTGGTGAACTGGGGCTGGAAGTGCAGTATTTCCGCCCGACCGCTACCATCAAACAGGAAATCTACGACCAGTCGCCGATCAAGCTGATTGTTGAGAAGGCCAAGCCGCATCTGTACGATGAAGAGCTGACGCTGACGGTCGTTAGCCCGCAAATGGTGCGCATCAACAACCTGTCGTACCCCATCAACCAGAGTATCCATACGCCCTACGGTCGGCTGCGGCTGTTTGCCCGTCAACCCCTCAAAGTTACCGACGAACCCCTGATCGTTCAGGTGAACCCCAGGGCGGCTACCGTTGAGCGCTACCTGAAAAATCTGACGGCCGAGCCCAGCAGCAAAGCCTCTACCGTACTGCAGCTGACGCTCGAAGACGCCGTTCCGCGCAAGGGAGAAGCCGTACTGACCAAGCTCATCGAAGCCTACAATCAGGACGCCATCACCGACAAGAACATCGTTGCCTCCAACACCCTCAACTTTATCGAAGACCGGCTTCGGCTGATTGCGGGCGAGCTGACCACCGTTGAGAAAGGCGTAGAGTCGTACAAATCGTCGCAGGGCATCACGGACCTGAGTTCGCAGGCGCAGGTGTTCCTCGAAACGGTCAAAGAAAACGATGCCCAGCTGAACCAGGCCAGCATCCAGCTGAACGCCATTCAGGATATTGAGCGATATGTCAACAGCCAGAACAACGAGCGCGGGGTGGCCCCGTCTACCCTGACCGTTGGCGATCCGGTGCTGATCAGCCTGGTGGGTAAAATGAACGAACTGGAACTCCAGCGCGATCAGCTGAGCCGCACTACCGCGCCCAACAACCCCATGCTGCAGTCGCTCGACAGCCAGATCAAGATCGTTCGGAGCAGCCTCTCGGAGAACGTTCAGAACATGAAACGGACACTGCAGAGCACGGAGCGGAGCCTTAAGAACACCAACCGCCAGCTGGAAAGCCAGATCCGCAGCATTCCCAGCAAGGAGCGGACCCTGGTCAACATTACCCGCCAGCAGGCTATCAAAAACAACCTGTACACTTACCTGCTCGAGAAACGCGAAGAAACGGCCCTCTCCTACGCATCGACCGTAGCCGACAGCCGTACTATCGACGCCCCCCGGAGCGGCAGCAAACCGGTGAAGCCCGTGAAGAGTACTATCTTCCTGCTGTTCGGCATGCTTGGTCTGTTACTGCCGGTAGGCGTACTGGCCGGCCGCGATGCGCTGAACGACCGGATCAGCCACCGTTCCGACGTAGAAGATGCCTCGCAGGTACCGATCCTGGGCGAAGTGGTAGCCAGCCGGAACAACGATCCGCTGGTGATGCTCTCCGGCAAACGCTCGGTCATTGCCGAACAGATCCGGACGCTGCGCACCAACCTCCAGTTCCTGCGCAGCAACCCCACCGACAGTCAGGTTGTCCTGTTTACGTCGAGCATCAGTGGCGAAGGCAAATCCTTCCTGTCGCTGAACCTGGGCGCCAGCCTGGCCCTGGTTGACCGGCCAACGGTTATTCTGGAAATGGACCTGCGCAAACCCAAGCTCCACTCGGTCCTGAACATTCCGAACCGGGCGGGTCTGAGCAACTACCTGATTCAGGAAGCCACGCTGGACGATATTCTGCAACCGGTACCGGGTTTCCCCAATTACCAGATCATCACGAGCGGACCGCTGCCCCCGAACCCGTCGGAGCTGCTGAGCAGCCCACAACTCGAGCAGCTCTTCCGCGAACTGCGCCAGCGCTTCGACTACGTGATTGTTGACTCGCCCCCGATCGGCCTCGTTACGGATGCCCAGCTCATTGCTCCGTTTGCCGACACGACCATGTTCATGATCCGCAACGATCACACGCCGAAAACGTGTCTGAAGATGATCGATACGCTCTACAAAGAGCACCGCTTCCAGCGACTCAATGTCGTCCTGAACGCCGTTGGCGAAGGCCAGTCGTACTACTACAGCTACGGCTATTACGAGAAAGAAACCGGCAACTCCCGCAAAGCGCTCTCCTAAGCAGTATTCGAGGTAAATGATGTCAATACGGGTAAGCCGTGGTCCCCGACTACGGCTTGCTAAAGGCTCTTTTTGCCCTTTGGTAAGCCCTGTTTATGCGTACTACTACAATCTGAACAATAGAATCGTTAACCTACCATCCACATGCTCAGCCTTTCTACCTCTTTTGTTGAGCCGGTCCAGACGGAAGTGGACACCGTATCCGTACCGATCTGGATTGCTCTGAGCAAGCGTCTGCTCGACCTGGTTGTATCGGGACTAGTTGTGTTGCTCGTGCTATCGTGGCTTATTCCCATACTTGGACTGGCTATTCGGATTACATCGCCCGGTCCGATGCTCTTCATACAGGTTCGCACCGGGCGCAACGGGCGTTTGTTCCGGTGTCTTAAGTTCAGAACCATGACTTACGATCCGAACGCGCAGTTCAGGCAGGCTACCAAAAACGATCATCGGGTTACGCGCATTGGTGCTTTTTTACGAAAGACAAACATCGACGAGCTTCCGCAGGTGCTGAACGTACTCTGGGGCGACATGAGCCTGGTAGGCCCGCGCCCTCACGCCATACAGCACGACGCACAGTTCTGGAACGCCATACCCGGCTACGGATACCGCTATGCGATTAAGCCCGGCATTACCGGACTCGCCCAGGTTAGAGGATGCCGTGGCGAAACATCGCACATATCCCAAATGGCGCACCGGGTACGACTGGATAAATTTTATATCCAAAAACAGTCCGTATTTTTAGATATCAAGATTTGCTGGTGGACAGTTACCGCCATGTTCAAAGGGGATAAAAAAGCTTGGTAACTTTTGAATAAGTATAAATTAGTAGCTTAAAATAAACTCTCGTGCTCACAAAACTCCTCAACTCACCCAACAAGATACTTCTGAATATTGGCTGGAGTGTCTTTGACAGGCTATTCCGAATGGTGACTAGCATGTTCGTTGGCGTTTGGGTAGCACGATACTTAGGTCCTGAGCAGTTCGGACGATTAAATTATGCCCAAATTTTCCCAGGCGCATTTGTTGCATTTGCCAGCTTGGGATTAACAAATGTTATCATTACCAAGCTAATACAACTTAAAGGTAGCTCACAAGCAGAATTACTAGGGACGGGTTTTGCTTTAAAATTGATATCGGGAACCCTATGCTACACATTAGCGATTTCAGCTGCTTATTTTTTACATAGCGATGACGGCTATCTACAACTACTAATTTATATACTCAGTACAATTCTTATTTTTCAAAGCTTTGATGTAATTGATATGTTCTTTCAAGCCAACGTGCTTGCAAAGAAATCAGTTTGGGCAAAAACGCTCGCGTTTATTTTAAGTGCATCACTCAAACTTTACTTTTTGACGATCAAAGCCAGTCTAGTCGCTTTTGCATTAACAGTAGTACTAGATTTGTTATTTGGTTTACTGTTTTTGTGTTGGTTTTACAAGTTAGAAACCGGATTTTCAATAACACATTGGCGCTTCTCAACAGCACTTGCCAGAGAACTATTGAAAAGTTCGTGGCCGCTGATCATAAGTGATCTACTAATATTTGCCTACATGAAGTTAGATCAATTTATGATTCAGCAACTAGTAGGCAGTACAGAGCTTGGTATGTATTCGGCGGCCATGCGCCTTTCAGAGGCCTGGTACTTTTTAGCAGGTGCATTAACTAACTCTTTCTATCCCAGCATCGCTTCATATTGGAAAATAAATGAAGAGAAATTTTATGAGTTGTATCAAAAGCTAATTAGTAGGCTCGCTGCAATATCAATTGTAGTTGCTTTAGGAATATCATTGTCTGCATCAACGATAGCGTATATTGTTTATGGAAGCAGTTATAGTGGTGTTGGCCCTATATTGGCTATACATGTGTGGACAGGGGTACCTATTTTCCTAGGAGTGGGATGTAGTAACTTGTATATCTTGAAAAATATACAAAAATACACTGTATTCAGAAGTCTGACAGGCGCATTAGTAAACGTTGCTCTTAACTATTGGTTAATCCCTATATATGGCGCCATTGGTGCATCATTTGCAACGTTTATTTCTCAGTTATTCGCATCAGTATTATTCAACGCCATGACCCCACTTACTAGGTCAATTTTTCGACTTCAGTACAAGGCGGTCAAAAATGTACTCTTGCTTAACTTTTCATCAGTAAGATAGCCGTAATAGTATGGTATTCGATACTCCCATATTACTTGTTTGGTTCAACCGCCCGGATAATGCATCCAGGGTTTTTGATCAAATAAAAAAATTAAAGCCATCAAAACTGTATGTTGCTATTGATGGTCCGAGAGAGGGCAATATCACGGATCAAATAGGCACAGATGGCTGTAAAAGACTTCTATCAGAGATAGATTGGCCATGTAATCTTCAAACACTCATTCGAGAGAAAAACGCGGGATGCGGATTAGGTGTAAGTTCAGCCATTAGCTGGTTCTTTGAGCAGGAAGAGATGGGCATAATATTAGAAGATGATTGTGTACCAGCCCAATCATTCTTTCCTTACTGCCAAGAGATGCTTCTAAAATACCGAGATGACGAACAGATCATGCATATAGCAGGTACGCGTTGGAACGAAGAATATGTAACAGAATCATCATATCTCTTTAGCTCTATTTCACATATCTGGGGCTGGGCTACCTGGCGCAGGGCTTGGAATAAATATGATTTTGAGATGAAGCGCTGGTCCGAGTTAGTACAGAGCGAACAGATAAAAAAACATTTTAGAAATCCTGATAACGTAACCTACTGGGTAAAAACCTTGGATCGGTTTTTCAACGATTCAAATAAACACACTTGGGATTACCAATGGCAGTATACACTATTTTTACACAATGGCATTTCAATTAACCCATCAAACAACTTAATTCAGAACATCGGAACATCAGGAAGTCACGAATCGAATAGTATCAATTTCAGAAAGATTTATTTTCGCAATGTTGATAAAGAATATAAACCTTCGAAGAAGCCAACAATCATAGAACCAGATATAAGATTCAATGATTATCATACAAAAAAATTCTTTAGATGGAGACCGCCAATCATATACAGGGCTTATAAGAGATTGCACAAAATAGTCAGCAAGTAACCCACTTATTCAAAATTCGAACCTCCTCGACATGGTTTATATAATAGGACATACAGGGCAGCTTTGCAACCAACTTTTCAGATTTGCGCACCATGCAGCTAACGCCCTTGCTCACGACTACTCTGTGAATAACTTAGCATTCAGCTACAGCAGTTCATTTCCATCTTTACAAAACAACAAACAAATAAAACTGACCGAGATAAGCAAGAACGCCAATAAGATTGGTCAAAAACTGATAACAAAATTCTCTGACAATAAAATTTCTAAAACAGCATTACTAAAAACAGGAACATATATTATTGATAATAAATTTACACTCGAAGCAAATCAGGAAGACTTCCTTAAGCACGCTCGAAACAGGACTGTTCTGGCCGTAAACTGGCTTTTCAGAGACTATGAAAATTTCAATAAATTTTCAGATGAAATTAGAAGTTTATTTCTTCCAAAAGAAGATGTCATTAATCGTTCAAGAGAGAAAATAGAGGAGATTCGTCTTACTTGTGATATATTAGTTGGCATCCATGTACGAAGAGGTGATTACATAAGTTTTAATGATGGAAAATACTTTTACGAAGATCATGTTTACTATCAACATATGAAAAATATGGAAAAAATGCTTCCTAATAAAAAAGTATCATTTTTATTATGTTCAAATGAGGATATAGAAGTCAATAATTATAAAGATATCAATATAGTAAGTCATAGAAACCCTTTTATGAATGACCTGACGCTTTTATCCTATTGTGATTACATTGTTGGACCGCCTAGTACATTTTCTTTGTGGGCATCATTTATGGGGAATATACCATATTATCACATTAATGACCGTACTGCCTTTCCTAGTATAAATGATTTTCAGTTTGTGAGAGGTTAATTCTGTAATATTCTTACATTCATTTACTTTCGCTTCACATGGCTAGATTTAACTTAATATTTGCTCTACTCTGCTCAATAATCTTCTTGATTCCATTTTTTAGAGTACAGCTTCAATATGATTTCCGGCTCTATGTTGGTATATGTTATATGCTACATGTGATTTACACTAATAGTATATTAATAAATACGAATAAAAATATCAACCTAAACAAATACTTACTATTTTACCTATGGGTTGCCTTTACTTCAATTTTTACGTTGAATTTTGACTATTCAATGCAATATCTGAACAACTATTTATTCGTAGGACTATTCTTGTTTTTAACGGTGCATTATATAAATTCTAGTAAAAGGCTTATCAATGCTTCTAAAATTTTAGCTTGTTCTTATTTCATTCAGTTATTTATTGTATTCATGCAGTATGCCGGATTTAAAGCTTTCTATTTAAGTGAGACAGATAATTTGGGCTTAAATACAGGTATGAAGGAAGCAAGCACCGGTACTGTTAGATACTGGGGTAGTTTTGGAGAAGCACTTGATCTCTCCACCTATTTAACTACAGTCGGTATTGGAGTAATGGTATATTTAATAAGCATACATAAAAACAAATGGATCACAGCTACCACTTTATGTCTAACCTTATTTGGAATATATTTAACAGGATCACGCGCAGGGATGAGTATCTTCATTGCAGTCTTTTTCATTTATTTAATTAGAGAAAAGATATTCAGCCGAACTTCATTTGTAATTTTCACATCAATATGTATAACATTAATTTACAATATATATGATCTATTTTTGAAATCTGATGCTAATATTTCTCGTTTTAGTCAACTAAGAGAAGGAGATTTTAGATATGTATTATGGACAAAAGGATTTCAGATAGTATTTGATAGTCCTATATATGGATCATCTATTGGTTGTCTAAACTACGTCCTAGAGAAGTACGGTATATTAGCGGACTTTGCAACAACTTCAAGTGCATCTGGGCACGTCGAGAATACATACTTAACTATTTTATTCTCTACGGGATTTATTGGTATCATTCTCTTTTTTAATCTGGTTCGATATCCAATTAGATTGATGAATAAATATAAATTTATCAAGTTTAGTAAAAACACTACAAATCATCAAATAACTAAAGTTTACGCCTATAGCTATTTCAGCTTACTTTTATGCATGCTCTCTGAGCCTTCAGTTGGTGTTCATATGCGAAATACGCTGCTTTTCGTTTTAATAAGTGCTTTCATTTATTCATCAATTATTTTGTCTCTAAAAAATCGTCTGAATCATGACGAGATAGATACACCGAAGAAAGAACAATTGATTTACACGTAAGTGTTATAATTTCGAAAAGCCACAGATATAAATGAAAATTTTATTCGATCACCAAGCTTTTTCCAACCAAGATTACGGCGGAGTATCTAGGTATTTCTACGAACTATATCGAGGAATAAATAACCTCCCTGGCTTTCAAGTGGAACTACCAATTTTATTTTCTAACAATATTTATTTAAAAGAAAGCCATTCTACTGTAAGGCCTTTTTTTAAAGGTATACATGTGCCGAAGAAAGTACCGATTATAAAATTCATAAATAAATCTAACACGGAGATTTCTTTTAAGAACTTTCAATTTTCATTATATCATCCAACACATTATGACACATACCTTCTCGACAAAATTGGCAAAAAGCCTATAGTTATTACTGTACATGATATGATTCATGAAAAACTTGGCAATAAATACTCCATATCAAAAGACACAAACACCATTAATTTTAAGAAAAAATCAGTCGAACGAGCAGATAAGATTATAGCCGTATCTCAGAGCACGAAAAACGATTTGATTGAAATTTTAGATATACCATCAGATCGAGTTGAAGTAATATATCATGGTAGTTCAATACCGATAGTAACTATCGACAATAATTCTACTAGAGTTCATGCCAAGCCTTATATACTGTATCTTGGAACTAGGCGACATTACAAAAATTTCGACATATTCATTGAAGCTATTGCACCAATATTGAAAGAATTTGATATCGATCTTATTTGTGGAGGAGGAGGCAATCTATCTTCTAACGAATTAGAACTTATCAAAAAATTTGGTATCGAGCATTACGTTTATCAAAAGAAAATCGATGATGATCATCTCCAATTACTTTACAGACAGGCAATTGGGTTTGTCTTCCCCTCATTATACGAAGGATTTGGTATTCCAGTTCTTGAAGCTTTCTCCTGTGGCTGTCCGTGTGTGATAAGCAATACTAGCTCTCTTCCTGAAGTTGGCGGTAATGCTGCTCTGTATTTCGATCCTACATCTGTAGAGTCAATGCAATATTCGATCAGACAACTCCTTAACAGCAGTGCTTTGAGAGAGGAGCTAACTACATTAGGATTCGAGAGGCTAAAACTATTCTCTTGGAACACTACGGTTGACCAGACCGTAACTCTGTATAAGTCTTTACTCTAACTTTACATACAACTCTAATTTAGTGAGTTTTATAAACTACTTACTTCTTCATGTAAGTATGTGTAAAGAGTTGTATTGTAGCATCTTACGCCAAAATGATATTTGTCGTTATCCCTGTACATAACAGAAAACTACTTACACGACGGTGTTTGGAGTGTCTTCAAAAACAGACTGTATCTGATATCACTGTCATTGTTATTGATGATGGGTCAACAGATGGAACTGCTGACATGGTAAGAACTGAATTTCCAGACGCAGTACTCCTGGTAGGAAATGGCGACTTGTGGTGGACAGAAGCAACTAATGTAGGAATACGGTATGCTATAGAGCATTGCAACAGCACAGAAGAGAACTTTATTTTAACATTAAATGACGATACGGAGGTAAATTCAGATTATGTACATACCCTTTTGTCAACATATAATCAGCACAAGCCATGCCTTGTGGGCTCGGCTTGTCTAGATGTCAATAACCCGAATTGGCTTGAGTATGCCGGTGTACGCATGAATTTGCTGTGGTCGGGTGAAACTCATTTCGCGGCCAGATTCGGTAACGACTATCAAAAGGCATTAGCTAGTGGACCAGTAATCGAATCTGACAGTCTTCCAGGGCGTGGAGTGCTTATCCCTCTGGATGTATTTAGTAAGGTGGGGCTATTTGATTCTGTTCATTTCATACAGTATATGGCCGACATAGAATTTTCAGTGCGTGCTCGTAAAGCTGGTTACAAACTCCTTGTTTCCCTGCCCGGAGCCGTGTACGGACATATTGAAGCAACAGGTCTTCAGATGAAACCAGATTTATCCTTCCGCAAATTTTGGAAGGGTTTGTCATCTACCCGTTCACCAATCAATCTAACCGTTCGCTATAATTTTGCGATGCGTCACTCTTCTACAAAATGGTTATATTTTTCCTTGGATGTTGGGCGAATAATTATGGGATATTTTATTCGTAAGGTTCGTTTGAATGCATAAAAAAAGACCCTGCTCAACAGGGTCTTTTTTTATGCATTCAAACGAACCTTACCGTCTCAGCGTATTTAGAAAAGTGTAGTAAACTGGCTTCTTATTATAATTTGTATCGAACAATAATGGCATTTCCCGTTTGCTCTCAGCAGTTACTAACCAAGTATCAGCGTCCGAAAATCCCCATAAGGTGAGGCCATGTTTTTGCTTGTCTGGAACAAGTTGCTTATAAGCAGACACTACCACTTGATACTTAAGCTGCTGCGTTTGAGTCAATTGATTGGAGATGATAAGATTGTTATCACGACTTGGATTAATTGCAATATCAAGTTCGGAGAGGTGAATCAGTAAACCTGTCGATACTAAAGATTGAATGGATGTGCGGATAGCCTGATCTGGTGTGTTAACGTTGATATGCATCTGAGTTCCAAGACCATGAATAGGTACACCACTCTTCTTGAAATCATTGATTATCTTGATCATAGTATTCTGCTTGGCAACAGACCGTTCGTATACATCTTCGTTCAAAAATAGAAGTGCATCTGGATCAGCTTCATGAGCCCATACGAAACACTTTTTTACGAATGCCAAGTATTCTTCATCGGTAGCGTACATTTTACGGAATGGATTATCTGAAATTTTGCCCGTCTTCCAATCAATAATTTCGTTGATTACGTCCCAGCTTTTTACTCTTCCTTTATAACGACCGGCAATCGTCTGGACGTGTACTTTAACAGCTTGCTCAAAATCAGCTGTGTTTCCTTTAAATTTAGTAATCCAATCGGGGGCTGCTATATGGTATACCAAGCTATGTCCGTGTAAGCGCACACCATACGCTTCTGCGCCTTTTATACGCCGATCCATCAGATCGAAGTTAAACTTACCTCTTTCCCACTGGAGGTTCATAAAGAGGCCTACGGTCAGGGAATTAAACTCTTTGCCAATGATGCTGCGAACTTTCTGATCTCCGTTCAGCATCTGCGTACTGAACATAGTGCCTATTGGAAACGAAGCAGTCGATCTTAAGGTGGCCGCACTATCTATAACACTGTCATCTAAACGGGCCGATGCTACCGATTCAATACCTTGAGAAGCAGGGTTAATGGTCTCAACCTGCTGGCTGCATGCTGTCATTAAACCGGTGATAATCAGGGAGATCAAAAGCGTATAGAACTTGGTGGCGGAGGTAGAAACTTGTGTCATTTGGTACGTCTTTTTTGTCCGTTTTCGTTGAGACAAAATTGATGTACCGACATAAAATCAACCTTAAAGCCTGATTAACATGCACTTAAGGCCAAATTATAAACTTGTTAATACTAGATTAAGCTGGAATTAAGACATATCGGCGAATTAAAGTGAACTTAAAATTTAGAGATTAAAATCATTCAGTCAAGGCGTATCCCTACTTCTATATTATAACTCTCTGTTTACCCTAAACAGTATTTCGTTAATCATCTAAAGCCATATGCATACATATGGACTTGTTTCTACACTATTGTGGATTAAAATACACAGTGATTAATCGGTGCAATGGCTCTAGCACTAGTTAAAAGGTCATTAAACACGTAAGTAAATGCCTTTAAATAAATCTCATAATCTCGTGACCTCCCTCAACTAAGTTGTAGTTACCAAATGAGGCATTTAAATAAATAAATTCATTTTCTGTCGTTACCAAGTCTTCTGGCTCTCCTTCAGAACGTCTCCTAAGCTTAATAGCTTTCAACATATGATCTGTTTACGTAACTGCGCTATTATGTTCAACCAGAATTGTTAAGTTAGCGATGCCACGCCTACGACTGTGGCCGCAGCTTCTAGCCCAGATTTATCGGCTTATACGAGTACTTATTTATTACTTGACTCTTATCCATGTACAGAAATAGGCCCCTGCGTTGCAACGCAGGGGCCTATTTCTGTAAAATAAGTATATCTAAAACCGATTACATTACCTCTGAACAGTTTCGTAAATTTTAAGAAGCTGGCTTACGGCATCTGTCACCGCCCAATCGGAGTCAAGTGTTGTGTTTCTAGGTAACCCTTCATCTTTCTTATTAAGCTGACTCGTCACCGCCGTGTACAAGCCAGAGTAACTACCAGGATCAAATAAGTGATTGGCCTGCTGAACATGGTGAGGCAGAGCGCCAATTTTTGACGCCAGTACAACCTTACCATACCGATATGCCTCCTGTACCACCATACCAAAGGTTTCGAACCATTCTGACGGAACAATTACAAAGCTACATTCCCGTAACACCTGCTCTTTTTCTTCCCCCTGAACGTAACCTAAAAATTCAATATTATCGGCCCCGTAAGCTAGCTGCTGTAGTTCCTCCCTCAACGGACCATCACCTACAATCTTAAGTGGGTATTTTATGTCAGAAAACACTCTCACCAAGTTTCCAACTCCCTTCTCAGGCGACAGCCTACCCATGTACAACGCATAACCTTTATCACATACAGGCTTTGTAATTGCCGCACGGCTTGCAAAGTTTGGTTTTACCGCAATCTGAGCACCAGAGAAGCCAAACTCTTCATACTTCTGTTTAACAAATTCGCTAACAGCTATGAACTTGCTCACATATCGTTGCGCCACACTCCGACCTTCCTGAATTTGCCAGGCCATAAACGCAGATTGAGCATAGCTTCCTCTGTAACATTTTTTCATAACTCCGTAGGCCATATTACCTCGTGCGCAACGTTGGCAAACTTTGTTATTGGTATCGAGTAAACATCCATTTGCGCACAAAAACCGGTAATTATGCAATGTTTGAACCATCGGAATTTTGTATGTATCCAGTAGCTCATACACAGAATTACCTATAACGCTATATATATTATGTATATGCGCTACATCCACCGAGTTATTGTCGAGGAAATGCTTGAGAGAACTATACCAGGTATGCCTATCTGAAAAAAGACTATTTACGGTGCTATTTCTTACTTCTATCCGGGTAACTTGATGTCCAGCTTTGGTCAACAACTCATGTTCATTAGCAACAACTGCGTCCTCTCCGCCCCACTCTTTATACTGGTTATGAATCTGTAGTACTCTCACAGCAGTAAAATTTGTATACGTATTGGTATGGTATTTAGTAGCTGGCCACCCCCTTTGTACAGTGCCGAACTGCTTGATCTTGCCTTTTCCCGCGGATTCCTCTACCGTAAACCGGCGTAGGTTTTCAGTCGGTTAAACAACCGGACGCGTAAACTGAACTGATGCTGGATCTGGCGGGTATAGTAGGCCGTGGGCTCGATGTTGTCCGGCAGCATGAACGTTCGCTGAGCGCCCGTATCGAGCCGGGTCCGGTAGCGGTTAAATACGTTGGTGTTGGTCGATTCAGTAGAGAAGCCGATGTTCTGAATCTTCGACTCGGTCGGGTAAATGGTAAATCCGCCCGCTTTGAACTGGCTGTAACACCACCGGATTGCCCAGGAGTTGATCTCGCCTTCCTGCTGCCGCCGGAGCATGCGCACCCGGTCGCTTCCTCCCTGGTTAAACTGTTGCTGACGAACCGGATCGGCCCTGAAGGCTGCGTAATCAGACACCGCCCAGTCGGCCTGTTGCCAGCGGTCCGACCAGGTTGCCCAGCCCCACGAACCCGTACGCGGAAAGGCGTAGGCGTCGGCCAGGTAGCTGATTGGCCGGTCGATGGGGAATGAGTAGCCCGTAATTGAAAATACCCGTGGGTTACCCTGGTACCGTTGCAGGCACTGATTCATGTAATCGAGAAAATTAGGGCTGGTCAGCAGGTCGTCCTCCAGCACGATCACACTCCGGTACTTTTCCAGCAGAGCCGTTACGTTGGTGATGATCGACTTAGCCAATCCGTTGTTGGTCTCGGCATACTGACGATGTACGGCCCGAAAGCCCGTTGCGGTATCCAGCACAGCCCGTACGGCTTCTACCTTGTCGGCATCGGCCGGGCTACGGGGCCCATCGGAGAAGATATACAGTTCACTGTCCGCAGCCAGATGGTTGGCCTGCAAGGCTTCCAGTACCTGACGCACCTCATCGGGGCGCTTGTAGGCGAACAGCGCAATAGGAGCCAGTCCGGCTCCGTTAGTTCCGGACTTTGTCATACGATAGCTGCTGGTTAAGAAACTGACGGACGAAGTAGTAGATGTACAGGGAGTTGGTAACCGTATAGCGTTTGAACAACCGGCGGGGCTCCTGCATCAGGCGGAATAACCACTCGGTACCGATCTTCTGCATCCAGCGGGGGGCGCGTGTCTGCTGGCCGGCCAGCACCGGCAACGCTCCGCCAATACCGAGTAATACAGCCGGGATACGCCCCCGCATCCGGGCCATCCAGAGTTCCTGCTTGGGGCATCCGAGCGCTACAAAAACCAGCCCGGCCCCCGACGCGGTGATCTGATCGATAACGGCGGT
Organism: Spirosoma sordidisoli; assembly: GCF_004138325.1. Taxonomy (GTDB): domain Bacteria; phylum Bacteroidota; class Bacteroidia; order Cytophagales; family Spirosomataceae; genus Spirosoma; species Spirosoma sordidisoli. Next base: position 1,118,417 of record NZ_SBLB01000001.1, read on the forward strand.
TTCTTCGGCGGGGGTCATGGGCCGAAACGGCGGTGATACCATACCGGCTATCTGCAGCGACGGGAACTCCCGGGCACAGATCCGGCGAATTTCGTCCAGCACGTCGGGCGTAGAGCCGTAGAAGAATGCCGAAATACCAGCCTCGGCTGCTTTCTGCAATAAGCTGCTGATGGCATCCATGCCCGCGATACGCTCCTGACGAAGGCCGTACAAACCACGCATGGCCCACAATAAAGGCACTCCGTCGGGCGCTACCCAGTCGGCACTGTTTACGGCCTGGGCAATAGCAGCATTACGACGGGCCTCGACGACCATGTGTACATTGGCGAAACAGACAGACCTTGACTCCCGGTGACGGGCTGCCTCTATGACCCAGTCCTGCAAATGAGCGTAGTTGCCGAGTGAGACATTCAGGCTGATTACACGAGTTCGTCTAACGGGCGTTGATAGCGTAGACAGTTCTGATTGTTGTAACGGCATAGGTTGTACGTACATAAGCTGTATAGTTGGAATTGGTAGTTTATGTAAAGTGCTTCGATCGGATTAGTAGTAATAAGGCGGGGCAGGGGCAGCGGTGACTACGGGGGTGGCTCAGGGTCGGCTGGTTGTCCAGGTCTTTCGGAGGCTGATCCAGCCGCCCAGCGAATTGGTGTATAGCTCGCCCTGATCGAGGGCAACGGCTGTCCGGAGTTCAGACCCGCCCAGCCAGTTGAGTGGCCAGCTAACCGAAGCCAAACCGGAAAACTGCGGTACGGCCCGACTGAATACCCGCCGGGGGGCGCCGTAATGCTGGCTGGCCGATAGTTTCAGCTGCCAGCGGGTTCGTTCGCCGGCCGATCCGGCCAGTCCCAGATGGATCAGCTCGACCCGGTTGCTGGCAATAGCCAGCACGTTATAGTTGACAGAAAAAGGCACATCGGTCCGGACGTCACGGAGCTGCGCGAAAAACGGGGTGCCAATTACGTTCCGATCCTGTACCCAGCCGTCGCGGTACTGGTAGTTGTTGAAGTAATCGTCTTTGCCGTCGTAGCGTACGGTGCCGGTGATCGATCCGCTCTGGCTGAGGGTGGTCAGGTACTCGATCAGCAGGTTGTCGACCCCGAAGCCGGTGCCCGGTTGCCGTTTCAGCCGCAGCCCATACAGACCGTCGGGCATGTTGACGAACACCACCCCCGATTTATCCTCGAAGGGATGCTGATAATAGCCCATGAGCTGCCAGCGCGCTACGGTTGTCTCCAGGGCAAAATCGATGGAGCCCAAATGGTTGCCCACCCGGTTCAGGCGATCGAAGTCGGTCAGATTGGGCGAATCGGACTCCCCTCCTTCCCGGGCGGTCAGGACATAGAGGTAATCCTGGAACGAGCTGGGAAGTTGTCCGTTGATAGCGAGTGTTTTGGGCAGGGTTGCCGAGCGGCCTCCCCACTGGGCATTATGCAGCACACCACCGGTGAAGCGAAGTCGGCTGTTGGGACGGCCAATCCGGACGTATACGGCCTTCTGGTGCAGAAACGAGCCCTGAATGGAGTCGGTATTGGCAAACCACCCATGTGCAAAAAAAGCGTTGATGGATACCAGTCCCCGGGTGAAACCCAGCGGAGCAAATCCGCGGGTGCCAATCTGTACTTTAGTGATGGGCAGGGCGTTTCCTGACCAGGCGTAAAAACCAGATGTCAGGGTTGAGTCGCCCAGACCGATGATTTCTTTTTTACGACCGCCCCACAAACTGAAACGGCCCATATCGAGCGACACATACGCCTGCGGAATCAACACCCGCGACTGAGGAGCCGCGTTTCCTACGACCTCTACCCCGTACGAAAGCTGCCGATTCGGATGGGCAGCGCTCAGGCCGTAACGGCCGGTTGTCTGCACTATGGCCAGGCCGGCCGGGCTGCTGACGGGAACAATACCAAACTGATTAGCGCGCAGCCAGAACGGTGTTCGGGTGGCCGATGCGGCCAGTCCCGCTACCTCGACCCCGTACGTAGCCGAGTGTCTCGATGCTACCGCCAGCGAGTCGGTCGTTTGCGCCCATACTTGATTTACTGCAGCTACACTAATTAACAGTTTGAGAACTCGTAGCCCTGTTATCATACGAGGAATGTATATATTTCCCCTAATAGTAATAGAAAATAGATTTTTATAAGTTTCTATTACACAAAGGTTTCTCAAATATAATTATCAGTAACTATATATATCTGTATCAACTAAAATTTTGTCAAATTTTACCCCTGATAGCCTGATAGGTAGTGTTTTGTCAACTCTTAAAAAAGCCGCCGGGTGTAGCTACCAGCAGCGAGAGACAGTAAACGATAAAGCCGATGAGCATGGCCTGCTCGGCGGGTATGCCTACATAGCTGGCCCCCGCCGAAAAAACGATTTCCCGAATGCCTATTCCACCAACCGTTATGGGGAGAGCCGTACCCAGTGACGAAGCCAGGAACAGAAACAGGTAGGCGCCCAGCTCGTCGGTGTACCCCAGCGACCAGACGATGTAGACCGTCATCAGGCACTGCGTCAGCTGGACCCCGACCGAATAGAGGTGTAGCAACGCCTGCCGACGGACTGTCCAGCCCATGAACCAGCGCAGCCCACCGACAAAAACGGCGTACATGGCCAGCACCAGCAACAGGCAGAGCCCCCCCGATATACCGAGCTGAGGGAGCCGGGCCCAGGCAGCGATCAGCAGCAGCGCCACCAGCGGAACCAGACCAATGACCCGGTCGAGCAGCGTCAGGGTGGTCAGCTTTCGGAGGCTGCCGCCACCATGCCGGTGCAGTTGCCAGACCTTGAAGCCGTCGCCCCCCACGCTACCCGGCAGAAACTGGTTGTAGAACATGCCCTGCCAGTAGAGCCGGATCAGATCAGCCGATGCCATACGAACCCCGGCTTCCCTGACCAGCAGCCGGTAGCGCTCCGCCGAGAACCATTTGGATACCGCCATGAGCCCCCCCGCAGCCAGCAGCCGCACCAGTTCGACGTCGAGCGCACTGTAGAACCGGCGGTTGTGTGCCAGCTGATATACCACAACGGTCAGCGCGCACACCGACACCAGCCCTTTAAGACTGACCAGCTGCCGGATTCTGGGCAGCCTTGACAACGTAGTAGGCCTGCTCAGCATACGGATCGGGGCTTGCTGGTGATCAGCATCAGTTGAATTGTACAATGAAGGCCGGATGCCGGTCAAACAGCGTTAGTTTGCCCAGGGTCCGGTAGCGTTCGTTGACCAGACTGGCCGAGTCGGCGATGTAGAGTGCCTTGCTGTATTTCTTACCGGTTCTGCGCAGGATACTGCCCCGGGCTGCGGTTAGGTGAAATGTGCTGACATCTGTAGCGTTATCGGCACCGACCGTTGCTTTGTACCCGTATAGCGGGCGGCCCAGCGTCAGCTGAGCGGCCTGGGTAGCGGAGTCCCTGTAAAACTGCCGCTTCTCGACCCGCCCCGGCAAAACCAGCCAGTTGAAGCCCAGCCGAACCACCACCACTACCGCCACCATCAGCCCCAGTCGGTTCATGGAAGGCTGATAAAGCTGCCAGGCCAGCCCCAGCAGTAAGCCCGAAACAAGGGCGGTTTTCCAGACAACCCCCGGAATGGTTTTCGTGGTTGGGTAGAACAGGGTGACCCAGCAGCCCACGGCCACCAGCAGCGCCGTAGCCAGCCAGATCCGCTCCACCCACCACCGCCGGGGCTCAGCCGGTACCGAGTGTTCGTAATAGAGGTAGGCCAGCACCGTAAACAGCAGGGGCACCAGCCCGATCAGGTATCGACCGTATACCTGCGGAGACAGCCAGTAGATGAGTACAGTGAGCGAGAAGGTCAGCGCGTTAAAGGCGATGAATGAATTGGCTTTCAGTAGCGCCAGTATATGCCGCCGAAACAGCAGCACCACCAGTAAGGTATACGGAACGAAATGGTAAATCAGCTCGAACGGAAAGGAAACAAGGTGCAGCAGGGTAGCGCCCAGGCCAAACGTCAGACCGGTTCGTTTGGCACTTTCGCTTAGGATGACGCTGGCCACATCGCTGAACGGGATGGCATTTCGGCTGAAATAGGCCAGGTAATAACTACCCGTAATCAGCACAAAGATGAGCAGACCGACTGCATGAGCCGGGTGGAACAGCAGGCGCCAGCGCCGGGTATACAGAAACCAGCCCGCCAGGGTGAGCCCCTGGAACGCAATGGGAGGCAGTCCTTTCAGCAGGAATCCAACGGCCGTAAGCGCATAGGTGGTAGCATACAGCCACCAGTAGTTTTTCTTCCGGTCAAAGTGGTACACCAGCATCATGGCTGCGTAGGTCACCCAGGCAAACGTAATCTCGATCAGCCCCAGCATGGAGTCGTAGAGCAGTACCCGGCCGTTGGTCAGCGTCATCAGGGCCGCGGCCAGCGCTATGGTGTTGCTGGTATACCGGCGGACGATAGCGAATAACGTCACCCCCAGCAGCAGCAGCGACACCAGCATCGGAAAACGAAGCGCGTAGGTCGAGTACGAGCCAAACAACTGATAGGAGCCAATGATAATCCAGTTGTACAGCGGTGGTTTGTTGAAATACCGCTCGCCGTGCAGGGTTGGGGTTATGTAGTCGCCGGATAGTATCATCTCGAGCGATACCAGTGCCCGCCGGGCTTCGTCGCCCGTGTCGAGTGGCATGTACCCCAGATGGCTGCTCAAGACAAGACACAGACCTGACAGGAGCAGCAGGGTCCAGCCCGGCCGAAAACAGGAGGCTACCGGTGCCGCTACGACAGATGTATTTTCAACTACAGACATACGTTTCCTACTTTGTCCCGGGCCACCAAAAAATGCATGCTGCAACCCGTTTATTTCCCCTACATGGCAGTTAAAAAATAGGCCCGCGTGGCGCAGACCAGGCCACGAAGCAGAAATCGGATCGTGGCAGCGACTACCAGGCAACGATGACCCGGTATTGGTAAGCGCTCGCCACCCCGTCGCATCAATGAGTATAGGGTTGGAAATTTAGCAGTATTGTTAACAAAAAAAGCAAGATATCTGATGATTTATTTACAATCTTTAATTTATATAAACTTGCAATACCATTTTTAATCCAGCAATGACAGATTCAATAAAGACTGTTTCCGAAGTTGTTCGTATTCATGCATGGAAAAGAACATGCCAAGACTTTTCAGATCGGCGGGCCGGTGCAAATCGCTGCTGATAAAATCAACCCATTCATTTTTCAGCAAGAGCCGGGCCTGGGCCTGAGCGCGCTCGCGGTAACGCCCGGTGAAAGAACCCCAGTTCAGCTGAAACAAACACCCGATTTGCCGAAGTCTGGCCAGGCTGGACAGATCGTCGTTGTAGTACGTATATCGTTCAGGGTGAGCCAGTACGGGCGTATACCCACGCGTCTGCATCCGAAAAATAAGGTCTTCTAACTGACGGGGGGGCGCTGCCCAGCCCAGCTCAACCAGCAGATAGCGGGCAGTGCCGAACGTAAGCAGGTCGTCGACCTCCAGCATATCCCCGAAGAATTCATCGAGCATGTATTCAGCCGCCACGGCCACCTGTATGGGTAGGTTATGCTCGTCGACCAGAGCCTGCAAGACCGCCTGACCGGCTCTGATATCGGCAGAACTGTTTGGATACCAGTCTCTGCTGACGTGGGGAGTTGTGATGACGGTTTGTATGCCCCAATCGGCCAGTTGTTTCAGACAGGTAAGGGCTTCTTCCGGTGATTTTACCCCATCGTCGATCCCGGGGATCAGGTGGGAATGCATATCAACCCGCCAGAAACAAGGCTCTTCCGTCGATGCTCCCTGAGAAGACCGGGTTGTCATTGCCTGGCGAATTGTTTGCCAAAGACTCATAAGTTACCTCCAGTAATCGCTAAAACCCACGCTAAGGGTACTCAAATCTACTCTACAATATCTAGTAATGCTACCAGCAGAGTAGGAAACTTATTTAAAATAACATACACCGAATATATACAAGTTTTTACCGATAGTAACAAATATGCTTGTATTCATTAGTTTTCAGTTTTAAACAATTCACCTCAATACTAACTTATAGTTACACGAATAGCAAAAAAACTATAACTTATTATGAAGAAATGAGTTTTATGAAAAAAAATTTCTAAATGTTAGTTTAATGTTTTTTAGTCCATGGAATTAATTAATTTCACCCCATCATCATCACTCCTTCTTACATCATATGAAGTTAACTATACTCACCAAATTGCTACTTGAAGAGGGCTGGCAAACAAGCCATTCGCAGCATGCACACACCTTGTTTATGTACAGCCACAAATCAGGTTCTCCCTCTTTATTAATTCCCTTCGGGAGTTCAGAACAAGTACCAATCGGCACCTTCAACGCCATACTGCGAAGTGCCCGCCAGAAAAAGCGCCATGAAAACTGGCTGTCGTTTCTGCTAACCACCCATACAGCCCGCGTTGTTCTCGAGAAACAGGACGATATGCTGTGGGGTCGGATCGAGCTGCCGGGTTTGTTGATTGCTACGCGGGGCTGCTCCGTTGACTGCGTTCGTGATACGCTCCGCTCGTTGTTATTGTCACAGGTCGACCAGTACGACAGCAGTTATCGCAAAGCGATCGACTCGATGCATTTTAACCCGGTTTACGATACCACCGCTGTGTGGGAGCTGATCAAACAATTGAAAGCAAATCATATTGCCGACGAAACCGGTCTGGACATAGACCTGCTTGGCAGTTTCATGACGGGTGCTTCGTTTCCCTGCCCTGACCAGGCCACCCGACTCGAGCGGTCGATTCGTGAGTTGGGCCGCCAGCTTATGCAGGTTTCGATCCGGTAGTCTACGTATAGTATCTCCTCTCCTATCCTGGCCCGTTTGTGAGTCGGCCAGACATGTATTTCTTACCGATGACAGCCCTTACTTTTGCGCTGAACCATCGTGCAGATTACATGCCCCCCCGCAAACTTGCTCTCCAGGAACTCAACCGCCTGTCGGTCGACGCTTTCCGTCAAACGCCTAAATTCCCTTATTGCCTTCTTCTCGACGACGTGCGTAGCCTCAATAACGTAGGCTCCGTGTTCCGAACGGCCGATGCATTCCGGGCCGAAAAGCTGTATCTGTGCGGCATAACGGGACAGCCTCCTCACCGCGACATCACGAAAACGGCCCTCGGCGCCACGGAGTCCGTTGTCTGGGAGCACGTTGCCGATGCTGTAACGCTGGTCAGGCAACTCCGGTCAGCAGGCTGGCTGGTGGCCGCTGTCGAACAGGCCGAAGGCAGCACCATGCTCTCTGACTTTCAGCCGGTTCAGGGGCAGGGCTACGTTTTTGTGCTGGGCAACGAAGTCAGTGGCGTAAACGATCAGATTATTCAGCAGGCCGACCTGACGCTGGAAATACCCCAGTTTGGCACCAAACATTCGCTCAATGTAGCTGTTACAGCTGGGGTGGTTTGCTGGGATTTCATCAACAAAATGTAACAAAAACTTAACATTGGACTTTTGATTGTCAGAAGAAATTCGTATTTATTTGTAGATTTTTTTCTTTCATACAATGGCAAACAAAATCACAAAAACAAAACAGAAATCGCTGGCAGCCGACATCGTCAGTTCGATTGAGACCAAACTGGGCGAGGCTGGTGAGGCTACCAAGAAGATGAAAAAGTCCATCGAGAAGTCGGCCGAGAAACTAGCCAAGAAGCTGGCCAGACTAATGGACAAGGCTGAAAAGAAGAAGGCAAAGCCAGCCAAAGCCACTGATAAGAAAGCGAAGAAAGAGGCCGCCAAAGCCACAAAAAACGCGGCCAAGGCTGAAAAGAACGCTAAACGCACGGCCAGTCAGAAAGCCAGCGAAGCGCCCCGATCAGAGCCGATCAGCATCAGCACGCCACCCACCATCACCCCGCCCCCCCGCCCCCGGACGTCTCCCGCCAAAGCAGCCACATCGCGCACTACAGCCGCCAAGACGACTACACCCAAAGCAGATACTACTACGGAGACGCCCGCCGAGACGGCTTGATTTCACCATTTTTTGTAATTCATAAACAAAAAGCCTGCATTAATGCAGGCTTTTTGTTTATGAATTACAAAAAATGGTAATTTTACTGTGACTATTGAAACATCCGTTCGTCCATTGTTCTCTTAAGGCGATATCCACGCGCCAGACTCTTATATACCTGAACTGAACGGCGACATGCCTAACCGCTACTCTACTATCATTCTTGTTGGTATTGCGTTATTGCTGGCTACTGTTACAGCCTTGCTGCTTTACACCAATTTATTGTCACTGCCGGTAGCGGTTTCTCACATATCCCCTTCCTTTCGCTGGCTGGCTTTTCTGGCTCTCGCCCTTACCTCCCAGGCGTTCATGGGCTATGTTCTCTGGCGCATGTTACGGCTGCGGCAACGATCGGTTATTCAGACGGAAGTCCTGCATTCACTGGTGCACGAGTTTCAGACGCCCATTACCGCAATCCGCATGGCGGCCGATGTGCTGGATTCGCCCATTGCCCGCAACCAGCCCGAACGGTCAGAAAAATACATCCGCATCATTCGCGAAGAAACCGAACGACTCCAGCAGCAGGTGGAGACCATGCTGACGCTGGCGCGCGCCGATCGGAATACGCTCCTGCTGAACCTGGAGCCAGTTCCGATCCAGCAGCTGCTGCGCACCATTGCCGAACGCCACGGTGACTATCTCCAGCTTTCCCTGCCCAGTTCAGACCCTTACCTGCTGGCCGATCGGCTTCATCTGACCAACGTGTTGCATAACCTGCTCGATAACGCGGTGAAGTACAGCGACGGTCATCCGGACATCACCCTCTACGCTAAAATGAACGCGGGTAGCCTGCAGATTGCCGTCTGCGACCGGGGGGTAGGTATTTCGTCCCAGCACATTCAGCAGATATTCCAGCCCTTCTACCGGGTACACGACCGTCGGCAGCCCAATATCAAAGGCTTCGGGCTGGGACTGAGCTACGTACAGCGGATCGTAAAAGCGCACAACTGGCACATCGACGTCAAAAGCGAGCTTAACCAGGGCAGCGAGTTCATTATCCGCATTCCAACCGCGTCTGTCCTATCGGCCAACGCCGTCAGCACGACCCGTAAGCAGGTCGTCTAGCTTTCTACAGCCGTCTTCAACGCTACCCGGCTGGCAATAACCGCTGGTGATGTTCCGTATGAATACTGATGAAGTCGATCATCTCCCGAACGGTCAGCTTACCCAGAGCGGGGTGGGGCATCTGGTAGCGGTCCAGCTCGGCCGGCGACCAGCCGGATACGCCAGCCGCCACCGACTGATATACAGTCAGTAACCGCTCCATCAGCTCAGCCCGGCTTATCGATATATCAGTCAACCGGGGTACCATGCCATCGGGCGCTTTCACCCCCGAGTCAAGCGCCTTTTCATAATCGACCGCCAGTTGCGCGTATGACCGCGATGGCTTCTCGGCAAGCCCCCACGCCAGCAAAACCTCGCGTGGTCCCGTCACCAGCCGCGCTACGGGCCGGGCCGACAGATACAGGTGCTGAACCACCTCTGCAACAGACCATTTCCCGGGCGGTTGCTCCCGAAACGTTGCTTCCGAATAAGGCCCAATCTGATCGGCAAATGCCTGGTAGCGGCTCAGAAGCCGATCCACACCGGCTGGGATGTCTGGTGTCATAATCCGTTGATGTTACAGGTGAACCCAATCGGTGCCGTTGCGCAGCGTGGCATAGGCTTATGGTTAAAATTATTTTCAAAATACTGATAATCAACATCTTAATTTGAAAAATAACTAACTAAAAATGATCTATACTGCCGATCTGTTTGTTAGTACTATAGGCAGATAAAGCAATTCCTGAGGCCGAATCTGACCGCTTTACTCAACGAACGTATGCAGCCCGATTTGATCCAGTTACCCCAGCCGGAACCGACAGCCGATCTGTTTTCTACCCAGCCCCGCCACCCTCGCCTGTGGATGCCTAAGCGGGTCGTATTTACCGCCGACGCGCTCAAAGAGCCATTCGGTCAGGCTATGCACGATCGGATCTCTGCCCTTGGCCTGCCCATCGACATTGCCCAAAACAACCGGATTACGGGTCTGCGCGGAGCCGACGAACGGGAAACATACAGACTGGCCAAAAACACCCTGGCCGTGGTAAACGCCCCGGCTGGCGCGTTTAAGTTTCAACCCATTCCGCCCTCGGCCGACTGGCAGATGAACCTGGCCGAAGGCTGCCCCGCCCACTGTCAGTATTGTTACCTGGCCGGTAGTCTGAGTGGCCCACCGGTGGTCAAAGCTTTTGCCAATTTGCCTAAACTACTGGCGCATACCGCCACCTACGAAGGCACTTATCCGCCCAACCGAACCTGGCAGAACTCCGCCGATGGGACGGCTGGTAACCGCCCAACGACCTTTGAAGTTAGCTGCTATACCGATGTACTCGGCATCGAACACCTGACCGGTAGCCTGGCCGAGTGCATTCGTTACTTCGGCACCCGCGAGCAAAGTCAGCTGCGTTTTGTTACGAAATACGGTCAGGTCGACAGCCTGATCGACCTGCCCCACCATGGCCAGACCCGGGCCCGCGTGAGTCTCAACGCTGATAGCATTGCCCGCCGGATCGAAGGCGGCACCGCGTCGGTCGAGGCTCGTCTGCAGGCCATCCGCCAGCTGGCGTTACCACGCGCACAGGGCGGTGGTGGGTATCCGATCGGCCTCGTTATTGCCCCTATCATGCCCATTCCGGACTGGCAGCAGCACTATACGGCGCTGCTCGACCGGATGCAGGAGTTGCTAACCTGGCCTGCCCATTACGGCCCCATCGATATGAACGTGGAGTTCATCAGCCACCGGTTCACCCCCGGTTCTAAGGATGTGCTGCTCCAATGGTATCCCAACACCTCACTCGATATGGACGAAGCAACCCGTGCCGAGAAACGAAACAAGTTTGGGGGCACGAAGTACGTTTACCGGCCAGACGACATGCGCGCCATGAAAGCGTTTTTTTACACCGAATGGCAGAAACGCTTTCCCAACGCACCCATTCTGTACTGGACGTAGTCGGTACGGTCGGGCGGCTCTGGCCGTAGAACAAAGCCGCCCGACATCCGGCCAACTACCACACCCGGGCCTGCTGTACCTCGGGTTTGTATAGCTTCTGGCCTGGTTTAACCCCAAAGGCCGTATAGAAAGGAGCGAAGTTGGTCAGCGGACCGTTGACCCGGAATTTAGCGGGCGAGTGCGGGTCGGTAGCAATCCCGACCCGCTCGGCTTCATCGCGGATTTTGACCCGCCAGACCTGGGCAAACCCCAGGAAGAAACGCTGATCAGGGGTGAATCCATCGATCTTGTCGTTGCTTTGTCCCTGTTTGGTCAGCTTGAAGGCCTGATAGGCCAGCGTAATGCCCCCCAGGTCGGCCAGGTTTTCGCCCAGCGTCAGCCGACCGTTCAGGTGCAGGTTATCGAGAACGGTATAGGCGTTATACTGATTGACAACGGCCTGGGTTTTCGTTTCGAAGCGCTCGGCATCCTGCTTCGTCCACCAGTCGCGGAGGTTTCCGCTGGCATCGTACTGGCGACCCTGATCGTCGAAAAGGTGCGTCATCTCATGCCCGATCACCATGCCGATACCGCCGTAATTGATGGCGTCGTCGGCGTCTTTGTCGAAGAAGGGAAACTGGAGTATGCCGGCCGGAAACACAATTTCGTTATTGGTCGGGTTCGCGTAGGCGTTAACCGTTGGCGGAGTCATGCCCCACTCGGCCCGGTCGACGGGCTGATTGATTTTCGCAAACTCTTCTTTATAGTAGTGCTCCCGCGCCCGTTGTACGTTACCAAAGTAATCGTCGCGCTTCACGGTGATGTCGGAGTAGTCTTTCCATTTGTCGGGATAGCCGATCTTCTTCACGAACTTATCCAGCTTATCCAGCGCTACCTTTTTTGTTTCGGGGGCCATCCAGTCGAGTTTCTGAATCCGCTCCCGGTATACGACCTGCAGGTTATTGACCAGCGACAGCATACGCTCTTTGGCTTCGGCGGTAAAATATTTTTTCACCCACAGTTGCCCGAGAGCCTCGCCCAGTGCGTCGTCGACCCGGTTGGCGATGCGTTTCCAGCGGTCGGGCATCTGCGGCTGGCCATACAGGGTCTTGTTGTTGAAGTCGAACCGGGCCTGCTCGAACTCGCGGCTCAGCAAACTGGCGCTGTTATCGAGCAGGTCGAACACCAGCCGGTCTTTGAGCAGGCTGACGGGCGTTTTGGGCAACATACTGTCCAGCGCCTGGTAATAGCCCGGCTGGGCAACCAGCACCGTATCGATCCGGCTTAGCTCCATCGTATTCAGAAACGCGCGCCAGTTGAGGTTGGGCATCTGCCGGGTCAGGTCGGCAACGGCCAGCTTGTTGTAATTGGCTACAGGATCGCGCAGGTCGGCCGGGGCTTTGTGCGAGCGGGCCAGGGCCGTTTCGAACGCCAGAATAGCCTCCGCTTTGGTCCGGGCAGAAGCCGTATCCACGCCTGTCAGCGTAAAGAGTCTGGCAACATACGCCACAAAAGCCGTCCGGATTTTGCGGGTGGGCTCGTCGGTCTTGGTGTAATACTCTTTCTCCGGCAGCGACAAACCCGACTGGCCGAAATTGATCCGGTTGATGCTGCTCTGCCGGTCGTCGGCGCCGATGTAAAAGCCGAAAAAGGCCCCACCCCGGTTGCTTTTGCTGGCGGCCATATAGTTCAGCACATCCTTGTAGGTAGTCAGGGCAGCTATCCGGGCCAGCTCGGCCTTTATGGGTTCGTAGCCAAGCTTGTTGATGGTAGCCGTATCCATGCCGCTGGCGTAGAAATCGCCGACCTGCTGCTCCACGGTGCCCGTTTTAGCGTCTGCTTTGGCTGCTTCTTCCAGAATAGACTTCGTCTTCAGCTGGTTTTCGTCATAAAGCTGATAGAACGAGCCCCAGCCGGTCTGATCGCCGGGGATCTTCGTTTGGCGGACCCACCCGCCATTGGCGTACGAAAAAAAGTCGTTACCAGGGCTAATGGTTGTGTCCATACCTGCCTTGTCGAAGAAAACGGTTCGGCGGGCGGGTTCGCTGGTATCGCTCCGCTGCTGACAGGCGGCCAGGGTTAACAGACTCAGGCTTAGGCAGGAAAATTGCTGTATATAGCGCATGAATACCGGTATTAGGTGTTTGCTTTGTACTTTTGGGTAAAGATAACAGTCTGGATTATGAAGAAATTACTCATCATCGGCTTAGTGCTGGGTCTGTCCTCGGGAGTTTTTGCCCAGCAGGCGGTCAGCTACCACGGCAAAAAAATCAACGAAAAAGGGGCTATTCAGGCTACTGAGCTGGCCACCCAGATGGGCAGCAAGGAAAAGATGCCCGCTAAAGTAGAGGGTACCGTCGAGTCGGTCTGCAAGGTAAAAGGCTGCTGGATGAAGGTAAAAACCGGCGATGGGCAGACCATGCGGGTGACCTTCAAAGATTACGGCTTCTTTGTCCCGAAAGACATTGTCGGTAAGACAGTCGTGGTTCAGGGAACTGCCGAAACCAGCGTCACGCCCGTTGACGAACTTCGTCATTACGCCCAGGACGCCGGTAAGTCGAAAGAAGATATCGAGAAAATTACGGAGCCCGAAAAGGCCCTGACGTTTGTTGCCGACGGGGTCATTGTGAAAAAATAACGGACGCTTGCAACCATACGGGAACGGCGTAGGTCTGACTGACAACTACTCACGCATCATTCCTATGAAATCGCTCATCCGTTTTTTTGCGGCACCGCTCCTCGGGCTGAGTATGCTCTGTGCCTGCCAATCGCAACCCTCAGACGCCACCCCCTCCGATAAAGTGGCCCTGGGTTTTCAAAAATCAGCCCGGCTGGCGTCTGGCCTGACCGTGCGCGTCGACTCCCTGACCGATAGCCGCTGCCCAACCGGCGTTACCTGTATCTGGGCGGGTCAGGCCGTAGCCGCCGTGACGATCAGCGCAGGAGCGGACGCCCAAACGCGCAGACTGGTGCTGGAGCCGGGTCAGGCGAACCGAAGAGACTCGACAACGGTGCTGTTCGACAACGTCACCTACAAGGTCGTCCTGCGCGAGGTCATCCCCTACCCGGTTGGCAACGAACGACCCGAACAGCGAGCCATCATTCAGATAGCCCGGCTGTAGTAAAGCATAGCTGCAAAATTCGTATTTTTCAGGCCGCAACAACCCGTTGCGGCCTTTTTCGTACTTAACCGTCTACTTCATGCGTACCCTGTACCTGCTGACAGGCCTCTGTCTGCTGTCTACTCCCCTGCTGGCCCAGCGGACCCTGCTCCATTGCGGCAACCTCTTCACCGGAACCGGTAATGACCTGCAACCCCAAATGACGGTGGTTGTTGAAGGCAACAAGATTACAGCCGTTCAGAAAGGCTACCTGGCCCCCGCTGGTACCGACCGGGTGCTGGACCTGAAAAGCAAAACGGTTCTACCCGGCCTGATCGACATGCACGTTCACCTCGAGTCCGAAACCCGGCGCGGAGGGCAGATCGATGCGTTTACGCAGAATGTACCCGACATTGCTTACAAAGCCGCTAAACATGCCAGAACGACCCTGCTCGCCGGCTTCACCACCGTACGCGACCTGGGCGGATCGGGGGTCAACATTTCCCTGCGCAATGCCATCAACCAGGGGCTGATCGAAGGGCCGCGCGTGCTGACCGTTGGGAAAAGTATTGCAACGACCGGCGGCCATGCCGACCCGACCAACGGCTACCGTCGGGATCTGATGGGCGATCCGGGTCCGGCCGAAGGCGTAATCAACAGTGCCGACGATGCCCATAAAGCCGTCCGGCAACGCTACAAGGAAGGGTCCGATCTGATCAAAATTACCGCGACGGGGGGCGTTCTGAGCAACGCTAAAGATGGGTCAGGTCCGCAGTTCACCGACGAAGAGGTAAAAGCCATTGTTGTGGCGGCCAAAGATTACGGATTTGCGGTAGCCGCCCACGCCCACGGTGCCGAAGGCATGAAACGAGCCATCCGGGCAGGCGTTCAAACCATCGAGCACGGCACCTACATGGATGACGAAGCCATTGCGCTTTTCAAAAAACACGGCACCTACTACGTTCCCACCATCATTGCCGGCAAGACCGTGGCTGACTCGGCCCGTATGTTCGGTTACTACCCGGCGCTGGTTCGGCCAAAGGCGCTGGCCATCGGTCCCAAAATTCAGAATACGTTTGCCAAAGCCTATAAAGCAGGCGTCAACATCGCCTTCGGTACCGATGCCGGTGTGTTTATCCACGGCTATAACGCCAAAGAGTTCGAATACATGGTCGAAGCCGGTATGCCAGCGGTAGAAGCCATTCGAACCGCCCTGCTCAATAACGCCCGGCTACTGGGTATGGACACCCAGATCGGCTCGATCGAAGTGGGGAAGCTGGCCGACATCATAGCCGTGGACGACAACCCGGTGCAGCAAATCAAAACATTGCAAGCCGTCCGATTTGTGATGAAGGATGGCACCGTGTATAAGCAGTAGCCGACCGGGTTCTGGCTGAGGGGGCAGTACTCTCGAACGTGCCGACGGCGGCCTCGGGCCGATGAGCAAAATCCAGCAGCAGGTGCTCAATACAGTAGCTCAGATTCCGGGCGTCGCGCATACTCAGATAGGCCGGATTACCGATCAGCTGCAGGCTTGCCGACCGCTGGGCTTCGTTATCCCGCCAGAGCAGCTGCAGGGGCAGATCGCCTTCGGCGCTCGCAAACCGCTCAACCCGGCATTCAAGACCCTCGATGGGTAAAACCGGAACCGGGGGTATGTGCTTCACCAGCACGTCGAAGAGCCGGGCCTGTGGCCTGTCGGTATCGCTAAGCCGCTGAATCAAGTGGCTCATCGGATAAAACCGATGGCTGCCGTCGGCCCGGCTCTGACGCTTGATGGTGCGCAGCAGCATAGGCAGAGTCTGATCCGGGTCGTACTTGATCTGGATAGGTAACAGGCAGTCGAAACGCCCCAGCGTTGAGCGCTGCCGCTTCGACTGCCGACCGGCTACCACCCGCCCAAACACACAGACCGACTGCTGGCTGGCGCGCGAGAAATAGATAGTCAGTGCGGCTAGTAACAGATCGGTGGGAGCGGCTCCTGTGCTGGCCACGGCCAGATTTAGCGTACGGCCAAGGCTTTCGTCAGCCGGTATACGGTACAGTTGCCGGGTCAGGAATTGCCCCGTAGCCTGCTCGTTTAACAACGGAGACGGAAGATCGGAGAATTGTTTCTGCCAGTAGACATGATCTTCGGAATAAGCCAGGCTGTTCAGGTAAACACGGGCCGACTCTACCTCATCAGCATATGATGGCGCCTGCGACGGCATAGGCTCGTCGGCCTGCATGGCGGAATAAGCTTCGGTGATGTAGCGTACCAGCCGATCGAAGCCGGCGTCGTCGAGTAGCAGGCGGTGGCCCCGCACCAGGAGCCGATGCTCGTAATCGGACACCCGCAGCAGGGCCAGATCGAAAAATCGGCGGTCGGCCAGATCGAAAGGCTTGACGAACCAGTTTATGGCCCAGGCATCGGCAGCCTGGCGGGGATTGGGGTTTTCGCTGCAGTCGAGTAATGGCAGGATGGGTCGGCGAAACTGGTCAGCGACCGATACCCGTGGTACTGCTTCGGCCGGGTCGAACTGCCACCGGAATACGTCGAACATGACAGGCAGGTGATCAACGACCCGACGAACCAGCGCGTACTGGAGTGAACCCGTTATGACCAGGCAGCCGCCGACAGCCTGATCAGGGCTGCCGGCCTGGCCCGGTTGTCGATTAAGAAGTTCTTCCTGAGCCAGGTGTAATGGCAGGGAAGTGGTTAAAAAAGGAAATGAGTTTTTCATACATGCCCGTTGGTTTAGGCGTAATGAGCACAGTAAATACCACACGAAAGGTACACCATGTTACTACGCACAGGCAGCACTTGTCGGTAAACAGCCCGCCAGCGTAGGCGAACGAGTAAAACGTGCGGGTAAGCGATTTCCATTGAACGGTATCCCGGCAAAGACACAGCGATACCATTCGCTAGAAAGTAGTATACTGAACGTTGCAGTTTTAGTAACTTGACACATGAATGACTGTTCACTTGTAGTTTCCTACCTTCCTCTATGAATGTTTTAACCTGCTGGCTATTAGTCTGTACCTTTCTTCTGGGCAGCTACAGGGCTTCAGCCCAGAAACGCTTTTTACCCGATTCTCTAACCCACGCCCCCGACAGCACCAAGGCCTGGACCCTACGCCAGATCGGCGACTCCCTCGTTCGGGTCAGCCAGCTCGCCCCCGCCAAACAGGCTTACCTCGAAGCGCTGGATGTATCCCTGGCCGCCAAAGAACCCGACCCTGGTACCATTGGTTTATCCTACCGGGGAGTGGGCTACTGGTACGAACAGGCCAACGAGCTGCGCGAAGCCATTCAGTATTACCAGAAAGCACTTGGCTACCTGCGGCAGTATGGGAACACCTTCCACGTGGCCCGGACGCTTAAGTTCATCAGCGGAGCCTACACCCGGCTGAACGATCTCAAAATGGCCCGGCACTACCTGAACCAGGCAGTTACCGTAGCGCAGCAGTCCAGAAATATTGATTTGCTGATGGAGCTGGATGGCGAGCTGGCTATTGTAGAAGCCAAAAGCAACCGGCACGACCGGGCGCTGGTTCTCAACCAGAAAATTGCGGATTACTACCGGCAGAAAAAGGACTGGAGCACGTACTACGGGGTGTTGATCAACGTGGCTCTTACCTACAAGAACCTGGGGCAGTATGCGCAGTCAGAAGTTATTTTCCGATCTATTCTGGACTATAGTAAACAGGCCAACGACGCTTTTCTGGAAGGCTATGCCCATACCAACATACCAAACGCCCTGATTCCGCAGGGTAAACTCGACGAAGCCGAAGCCCACTGTAAACAGGCATTGATCTGGGCCGAACAGACTGGCGCCGGTAAGTATAGCATCCTGGAGGATATCTACGGCAACCTGAGCAAAACCTACCAGAAGCGGGGCAATTACAGGCAGGCTCTCGCCTATTACGAGCAGCGAACAGCCGCTCACGACAGCGTCTTCAACGAGATTCGGAACCGCCAGCTGGCCGAGGTGGAAGCGCGCTTTCAGACGCAGGAAAAAGAGGCTCAGATTCAGGTACTGGACGCCATCAATGCCGCGAAAACCCGCCAGGTCTGGGCCGGCGCCATCGGTATCTTAGTGCTTTCTATCCTGTCGGTCACCCTGTTTGTCTTCTACCGCCGGATTCGGCGCAACCGCGCTCAGATTCAGCAGCAGTCGGAACAGCTGACGCTGATGATGAAAGAGCTGCATCACCGGGTCAAGAATAACCTCGCCATTGTTTCCAGTCTGCTCCGGCTTCAGTCGAACCGGCTCGACGACGAGAAAGCCATAGCTGCGGTGCGGGTTGGCCAGCAGCGCGTAGAAGCAATGTCGATGATTCACCAGCGGCTGTACCAGACCGACCGGGTATCTACGGTCAATATGAGCGAGTTCCTGACCGATCTCAGCGAAAGCCTCATGCGGGCGTACGGGTTTGCGCCCGATGATTTCGACCTGCAACTCGACATCGAGCTCAACGAACTGGATGTCGACGTGGCCATGCCGCTCGGGCTTATTGTGAACGAGCTGGTTACCAATGCCTTCAAGTACGCCTATGCCGATGTACAGCGGCCGAAGCTGCGGATCAGCCTGCACCGGCAGAATGGGCTGGCGCAGCCCGGCCTGACGCTGGAAGTGCAGGACAATGGCCCCGGACTCGATACCGCCGACTGGCAGCGGGCCGGCCACCGGACCTCGTTTGGCAAGCGGCTTATTTATTCCCTGAGTGAGCAACTGGATGGCCAGCTTGAACTGATTCGGCAGAACGGCACCCTCTGCCGGCTCTACATTCCTCAAACCAAACTACGGGCCGCAGCCTGATCATCATGACCGATCGCATCAATATACTGATCGTTGAAGACGAAGCCATCCTGGCCATGGATCTGAGCGATATGCTCGAAGACGAAGGGTACTACGTTGTCGGTACGGCCAATAATGGCCGAAAAGCCCTCGATCTGTTTCAGCATAATCCGGTCGATCTGGTGCTGTGCGATATTACCATCAAGGGCGACTGGGATGGCATCGAAACCATTGGGCAGCTGGTCAGCGTTCGGCAGGTACCGGTAATTTACCTGACGGCCCTCACTGACCGCTCGACCATTGCCCGGGCCAAAGAAACGTTTCCGGCGGCCTACATCACCAAACCCTTCGACAGCGCGCAACTGCGTCTGGCCATCGAAATGGCCCTCAACAGCTTTTCATTGCGGATTTTGGCTCCCCAACTACCCGCTACGCCGGTTACGGAGGCCAAAGTACGTCCGCTTACCGGCGAGAAGCCGACCCCGGAGAAAGACCCCAGCCGAACCGCGCCCATTCTGCGAATCAACGATGCGCTGTTCGTGAAACAGAATTACCAGTTTGTAAAAGTACTCCTGAGCGAAGTGCTGTACCTCGAAGCTGACGACATCTATACGACCATCAACACCACGGGTCGAAAGTACGTAGTGCGGCTCTCGCTGAGCCAGATGATCGAACGGCTACAGGCCAACCGGCTGGCCCGCACCCACCGGTCGTTCGTTGTCAACCTGGATCGGATCGACTCCTTCAGCGACCATGAGGTTATGGTTGGCGGGCACTCCTTACCGCTCGGCCGTAACTACAAGGACGAGTTTCTGCGGCACTTCCCGGTTTGTTAGAACCCGAAATACCGCTCGGCATTCCGGTAACAGATGTCCTGCACGATCTGGCCAATCCAGTCGATGTCGGCCGGCAACTCGCCGTTCTCGACGTCGTTTCCGAAGATGTTGCACAGAATCCGGCGGAAGTACTCGTGCCGGCTGTAAGATAGAAAGCTTCTGGAATCGGTTAGCATACCCACAAAGGCGCTCAGCAGTCCCATATTCGACAGGGCGTTGATCTGCTTCTCCATCCCGTCTTTCTGATCGAGGAACCACCAGCCCGACCCGAACTGCACTTTCCCCCGTACCGAACCGTCGTTGAAGTTGCCGATCATGGTCGCAATCACTTCGTTATCGGCCGGGTTAAGGTTGTAAAGAATGGTTTTAGCCAGCTTATTCCGGTCGTCGAGGCCACCCAGGAAACGCGACAGCGAAGCCGCCTGCTGAAAATCGCCGATCGAGTCCCAGCCCGTATCGGGGCCAAGCTCACGAAGCCGCCGACGGTTGTTGTTGCGCAACGCGCCCAGATGAAACTGCTGCGTCCAGCCTTTTTCGTGATCCCACTCGGCAAACTGCACCAGCATGAACGACCGAAACCGGGCCATCTCGTCGGGGCTGAGTGGTTGCTCAGTCTGGGTCAGGGTGTTGAAAATGGTCTGTACCTCGTTCTCCGTATAAGCCACAGCATCGATGTACTCGAGCCCGTGGTCAGACAGGCGGCAGCCCATGTGGGCGAAGTAATCGTGGCGGGCTTTCAGCGCGTCGAGATAATCGGCCAGGGTACGGATGTCGCGGTTGCTCAGGGCGCTCAGCTTCTGAACATAGGCCCGAAACGCCCTTGGGTCGTCAACGGCCATCGCCTTGTCGGGGCGGAACGTAGGCAGAATTTTAACATCGAACCGGCTCTGGGCAATAGCGCGGTGGTACTCGAGCGAATCGAGCGGATCGTCGGTGGTGCAGACCACCCGTACGTCGAAATGAGTTAGCAGCTGCCGGGTCGACAGCTGGGGTAGCTGCTCGTTGCAGCGGTCGTAGGTGTCGCGGGCCGTAGCGGGGCTGAGCACCTCGGCCATACCGAACGGATTGCGGAGTTCCAGATGCGTCCAGTGGTAGAGCGGGTTCCGCAGGGTATACGGCACAGTTTCGGCCCATTTCTCAAACTTTTCCCAGTCGCTGGCGTCGCCAGTGCAGTAGCGCTCATCGATACCGTGCGTCCGCATGGCCCGCCACTTGTAGTGATCTCCGTAGAGCCAGAGCTGGGTTATGGTGTCGAACTGCCGGTCCTGCGCAATCTGATCGGGCGGCAGGTGGCAATGGTAATCGATAATCGGCATTGATCGGGCGTAATCGTGATAAAGCCGTCGTGCCGTCTCGGTTTGCAGCAGAAAGTCGTCGGAAAGAAAAGTAGGGGTCGGCGTCAGCGTGTTCATAACAGGAAAAGGAACGAAATCCGGATTTCTCCCCGTTGATCGTGGTTTTATGGTTTATCCGCTTCGAGAGGACGGGGGCTGACAGCCGACGCATCGGCTGCCGAAACGCTGGCCATCCATTTTCGGATAATCCCGGCCAGCGGCCTGAATTCGATCAGAAAACCATCGTGTCCGTATAGCGAGTCGATTTCTTCGTAAGTCGCGTCGGGAATATGACGAGCCAGAAACTGTTGCTCCGATACCGGAAAGAGCAGATCGGACCGGATACCAACGACCAGCGTCCGGGCCCGAATCTGGCCCAGTGCATTCAGGATACTGCCGCGGTTTCGCCCGACATTGTGCGAGTCCATCACCTTGGAGAGCGTCCAGTAGGTGAACGCGTTGAAGCGTTCGGCCAGTTTGTCCCCCTGATACCGCTGGTACCCGGCGGCTTTGTAGCCATCCATCTGCTCGTTATTATCCAGCGCCTGGGTAAAGCTATAGGTATCGTAGTTGCGGTAGGAGATCATGGCCATGGCGCGGGCGGCTTTCATGCCGGCAACCCCGGCGTCGGCGCGTCGTTCACGCCAGGTCGGGTCCGCGTCGATGGCCATCCGCTGCGCTTCATTAAATGCAATGCACCAGGGCGAGGCCACGGCGCTGGTTGCCACCACGATCAGGTTATCGATCAGGCCGGGCTGCGCAATGGCCCATTCGAGGGCCTGCTCGCCACCCAGCGACCCCCCCACGCAGGTATGTATTTTATCGATGCCCAGCTCCTGTCGTAACAGGTCGAGCGCCCCCACCATGTCCCGAACCGTTATGGCCGGGAAGTCATGGTAGTACGGCTGACCCGTTTCCGGATTCGCCGACAGCGGGCCAGTAGACCCGTAGCAAGACCCCAGCACGTTGGCACAAACAATAAAATCCCGATCGGGATCGAAGTATTTACCGGCACCGATCATACCGCCCCACCAGTCTCCGGCATCGGCGTTACCGGTTAAGGCATGGCAAATCCAGACCACGTTCGAGCGGTCGCGCTGCAGCGTTCCGCGGGTGGTATAGGCCAGCCGAAACCCGGGCAGGCTCGCGCCAGATTCGAGTGGAAATGAATACTTGTAGTCGAAATACTGAAGGTCCAAACGTAATAAAGGTTTTCAGTTCGCTGGTTTCGCGGCCGGTATCCATCGTCGGTCCGGACGGCCAAACCAGCGAACTGCGCTGTTCATACTAAACCGCTACTGGCTCAGCAATGGCCGCAAAGGCCTGCTCCAGATCTGATTTTATGTCATCGATGTGTTCAATACCCGCCGAGATCCGCAACAGACCGGCTTCGACCCCCGCGCTGGCCTGATCCTGCTCGCTTAACTGCTGGTGCGTAGTCGAAGCCGGATGGATAATCAGCGTTTTCGAGTCGCCCACGTTGGCCAGGTGACTGACCAGCTTCAGGCTATTGACAAAGCGGTCGGCCGCTTCCTTACCGCCTTTCACCTTGAACGTAAAGACGCCCCCGAAGCCCCGCTTCAGGTACTTTTTGGCCAGCTCGTGATACGCGCTGCTGGTCAGGCCGGGGTAGTTGACCACTTCTACCTGCTCGTGCTGTTCGAGCCACTGCGCCAGCGCCAGTGCGTTCTGTACGGTACGATCTACGCGCAGCGACAGGGTTTCCAGCCCCTGCAGCAACAGGAAGGAGTTGAACGGACTGATGGCCGGGCCCCAGTCACGCAGCCCCTCTACCCGGGCCCGGATAATGAACTGAATATTGCCGAACGGACCACCCACCCCGAACACGTCGCTGAAGACCATTCCGTGATACCCCTCCGACGGCTCCGAAAACTGCGGAAACTTACCGTTCCCCCAGTTGTAATTGCCACTGTCGACAATGACGCCCCCAATGCTCGTGCCGTGACCGCCAATCCATTTGGTAGCCGACTCGACCACAACGGCCGCTCCGTGTTCGATAGGCCGGAACAGATAGCCCCCGGCGCCAAACGTATTGTCGACAATTATGGGCAGGTCGTGCCGCTTCGCCAGGGCCGCGATGGCCTCGAAGTCGGGAATGTTGAAACCCGGATTACCGATCGTTTCGAGGTAAATCGCCTTTGTTTTATCGTCGATCAGCGGCTCGAACGATTCGGGTTTGTCGCCATCGGCAAAGCGGGCTTCGATGCCCAGGCGTTTGAACGAAACCTTGAACTGATTGTAGGTACCTCCGTACAAAAACGAGGTAGTTACGAAGTTATCGCCAGCGCTCAGGATGTTGGTCAGCGCAATAAACTGAGCCGCCTGTCCCGACGCCACTGCCAGAGCAGCTACCCCGCCTTCGAGGGCAGCAATCCGCTTCTCGAACACGTCCGACGTCGGGTTCATGATGCGGGTATAAATGTTGCCAAACGCTTTCAGCGCAAACAGATCCGCACCGTGGGCCGAATCGTTAAAGACATACGAGGTTGTCTGATAGATAGGTACCGCCCGCGAATTGGTGGTTGGGTCGGCTTCCTGACCCGCGTGTAACTGCAGCGTATCGAAATGCAGTGAAGAAGACATGGTATTTAGTGGTTTTGGCTTGGAATATTCCAGTGGATTCGGACGGCTGAGCGGTCCGGTTACAGGCTGGCCTCGTCGGGTCTTGACAGATACCGGCGGCCAGGCGCGCGATCAACCCTCCCGGTTGTCGTGGCGGAGTGTGGGTGGTAATTAGTAGGCCCGAGCGGGCATACACTGTTGGCTGTAGAGCATGTGCATAAACGATTTATAGTCCCTAATGTCCGCCGGAGCGGCTGCTTTAGGCAGGAGTTAGCACCTTGCCGTGTGGTAGGTTGCCAGCGGTTCACAGAGCCTGATCTCTCCCCCGCTTCTGTATAAATCAACCCGCGCCCCTGAAGAAAAAGGCGCGTAACAATTGACTTGATGACGCAAGTATACAGGGCAAAACGTCTTTAACCAAACCTAATCTGGTTTTTCTGTCCGTTCCCTCTTTTTTTATTTTTCGGGGTCAGACCGCCTGCCGGATATCGTGTTTGTTCGCTACTTTTGTCTGGTAACACACCCAATCAATGAGCCAAACCTACCGATATAATCGTGAAAACGCCACCCGGGTGGCCGGTACAACCACGCTTAAAGACGCTATCGGGCAGCTGCTGAAACAGTATCAGTTACAGACGCGCTTCAACGAAACTTACCTCGAAGCGTTCTGGAGCCGCATGATGGGCCAGGCCATTGCCTCACGCACCAAACGGCTGTACGTCCGCGAACGTAAGCTCTATATTGAGATTACCTCTGCCCCGCTCCGCAACGAACTCGTCAACGCGAAGCAGAAACTGATTCAGGTGATCAACCGCGATATGAATGCCGAAGTGATTGATGATGTGGTCTTTATCTAGGTAATCCTTCGGCAAACTCCTGCATTGTCATAAACTCGCCCCGGCCTTTGAGGTCCTGCAACAGGGCGTCGACCCGGTCGAGCAGCAGCCCGCTCGAATGACGGCGAACGTAAGCCGGAATCTGACCATAGGCCGCCAGATCGGTAAACTCCCACGGATGTACGTACAGATTCAGAAAGCCGTCGGCCCGCAAGGTCTGGCGGCATAATTGTTTATAGAGGGCAAACGGAAAGTTTTTCAGACTAAGCCAGAACAGGGGCAGCCGAATCGAAGGCGTTACCGACGCCGGAATCTGCCAGACGCCCGACTCCCGAAACGGATGCCGGGGCTCGCCCCAGTGGTTATACCGGCCCGGCAGCCAGGTCGGATGCAGCGACGAATTGTACTGATACCCGGCCTGCTGTACATCAACCGGGTTGACATAGCCCATGCGGGCGCGCCGGAAACCGGTAACCGGGCGACCCAGCAACTCTTCAAGCGCCAGTCGGGACTTCAGCAGATCGGCGGGCTCGAAGGTAGTATGGTAATAGCCATGAGATGCAATCTCATGACGGGCGGCCAGCTGCCCCATCAGAACAGGTTCGTGTAGTGCGTAGTTGGCCGTAGTAAAGAGCGTAGCCCGTACATTATTCGATTCGAGCCGCTGGTTCAGGCTGATCAGGCCCCGCGTCGATACGGCTACCTGTTCGCTCAGCGGAATGGCATGGCCGAACTCCAGCGCCGTGTCAAATTCCTCTACGTCAACGGTGAATAAAATAGATCGTTCTGGGTAGTGGGTTGCCATGAAGTTACGGTCTCGTCAATATCACTTGTGTCGCTGATGATGTAGGCCGGTCTTCCTTTTACTTCAACGAACGTTTTTCCTAAATACACACCGATAATACCGATCATGATGAACTGCACGCCACCAATCAGGGCCAGCAGCACAACCAGCGTTGTCCAGCCCGACACGGTCGCGTCGGTGAAGAAATATTCATACAACACCTCCACGCCGAACAGAATAGCAAACAGCGACATACCGAAACCCAGCATAACGGACAAATACAGCGGCCGGGTAGAGAACGAGGTAATCCCCATAGCGGCCAGTTTCAGCATTTTCCGGATGGAGTATTTTGATCGGCCGGCATACCGGGCAGCGGGCTCGTACAGCATACGACATTGCCGGAAGCCAACCCAGGAAATGGCCCCGCGTAAAAACAGATCATTCTCCTTGAATTGCCGGATTACGTCGATAACTTTCCGGTCGAGCAGCCGGAAATCCGCAGCCCCATCTTCGAGCTCCAGGTCCGAAACCCGGCGCAGCAGCTGGTAGAAATACTTCGACGAGTTTCGTTTGAACCAGGAGAGTTTCGGATCGGGACGACGTACGGTGTAAACGACCTCATAGCCCTGCCGCCATTTCTCGATCAGCGTCGGGATCAGTTCAGGGGGGTGCTGCAGGTCGGCGTCGAGGCAGATGACGGCGTCGCCACGCGCGTTTTCGTAGCCGGCCCGTAAGGCCATCTGGTGACCGAAATTGCGCGAGAACGAGATAAATCGAACCGCCGGATACGTCTGGCTCAGCTGCCGGAGCACATAGCGGGTCTGATCGCTGCTGCCATCATCAACGATCAGTATTTCGTAAAGACCCTCAGAAGCCATGACCGATGTTAGTCGTTGTACCAACACGGTCAGGTTCTCTTCTTCATTAAAGGCTGGCACGACTAGGCTAATCATACCTGGTTGCAGCTTCATAGGTTTACTTACTAAATAATTAGATAGGTACGGTGGTTACGCTGCTGCGCGAAGTCAAAGTTAAGTACATATACTTAATGCCAAATAACTAAAAAATTAAAGTTAGCTTAAACTTAACGCAGGATCGGCTTAGCAATAATGCCACAACTTGTATTGTTTATCCATGAAAAAGCCCATGTTATCCAACAGAAAATCAGGAAAGCAGCGGTTATACGGCGCAGACAGCCAGCTGGTTGATCAGGAAGAACGACGGCTCGATCTGGGCTTCGGCTCCACCTTTACCGATCCTAACTCCCGACTGATTAATAAGGACGGCAGCATTAACGTTACCCGAACCAACACCTCGTTCTGGGATCGGGTAAACCTCTACAACCGGCTGATTACGATGAACTGGCCCTCCTTTTTTGGGGTGGTACTCCTGCTGTATTTCTCGGAGAATGTGGTATTCGCCTGCATCTATATGCTGGTCGGTCCTGAATACCTGCTCGGTCTGGATAAGGTGACAGATGGGAGTCCTCTGGGACAATTCTGGGGGGCCTTCTTCTTCAGCGCCCAGACCCTTACTACCGTTGGCTACGGCCACATCAGCCCCTCAGGTTACTTAGTCAGCGCTATTGCCGCGCTTGAGTCAATGATCGGTCTGCTGGCTTTCGCGCTGGTGACGGGGCTTCTGTATGGCCGTTTTTCGCGTCCTGTGGCACATATACGCTTTTCGACCCACGCCTTGTTTGCGCCTTACCTGGATGTGAATGGCTGGATGTTTCGTATCGTTCACCAGCGCGCTAATCAGCTGATCGACGTGCAGGTAGACGTATCATTGTCGCGGCTGGAAACCCGACCCGACGGAGTGCGTTATCGGCGATACTACAATCTGGAGCTGGAGCGCAATCGGGTAAACTTCTTTCCCACCAACTGGACGCTGGTACATCCCATCACGCCGGGCAGCCCGTTACAGCAATGTACGCCCGACGATCTGGCCGAATCGGATGCCGAATTTCTGATCCTGTTGCGAGCTACTGACGATACCTTTTCGCAGGTTGTGCATACCCGCTATTCCTATCGGTACGATGAGGTTTTATGGGGCCGGAAATTTCTGCCGATGCTGGATGGCAACCAATCGGGCGGGGCCTTACTCGATCTCGCCAAGCTGGATGACACGGTCGACGCTCCGCTCAACTGACCTCGTTGGCTTGCTTAGCTCACCGCCCGCCTACCGCACGTACTTAGCCATAATTCACTCTTCCATCTACGTATGTATAAGTATAATTTTTGAGTAATACGAACTTTATGTTTACAAACCCATCGGCTTGGGTACCTTCGCTCCCTGATTTTAGTCAGGATTGGCGTTATCGGTTAGCGGCCGGCTCCGGTTCAAAATACATGACACCGGCATGTACAATTTTCCACTGCTCTCCCTCCCGCTCAAGGTAGCGTACCTGCTGGCTATGGGTAGTTGGCCGACCATGGCAGCGCATTACCTGGCAAAAGGTGACGAAAGCGGCATCGCCCCGAATCCGGATTCGATAGTCCTGATTGACAAACACGGATGAGTCGGGTTCGGCCATCTGACGAAACGAGCTGGTCAGCCCCCGGCGTAGGGCCGTCTGTTCGCCCTGCGCCACGACCACCCGGCCGTCTCCCAGGCTAACCCGCTGCGATAGTTCCGTATGAGTAGCCCAGCAGCTGGCCTGCTCTGTCGCATTGCGGTTCAGGTAAGCCTGTGCCTCCCGTTCAATAACGACACAGATTGCCCGTTCATCGGCTGGCAGCGACTGGGCAATAAGGATCCGGCTAAACAGCACGAAACCAAGGGTAATACCAAATTGATACACGCGGTTCATAGTCGTGAAGGAAGGATTCAGGGCAGCATAACAAACCGCTGACAAACAATAGTTTATTCAGACAGAGCCGAACCCGATCAAACCTAAACCACATCCCCTAAACCACAAAACGGGTTGATTGAACGGTGCCTCCTGTTGAGTAAGAGGGCAAACGAAAGCCCAGCTTCACCTGGCGACTCTCCCTCAACTTCCCGACCCGGCACTACCCAAAAGCAGAACAATCCGTTTACTTTGCCAGCATGTTTACTGACGAATCTGTTCTAGTAACTCCTCCCGTTCTGCGCCCCGGCGATACGGTGGGGGTTGTATCGCCCGCCAGCTGGTTTCCGTATGAAGAGCTGGCCGAAGGGTTACGCATCTTACGCGACGACTGGCAGCTTACGGTTATCGAGGGCAACAGCCTGCGGGCCCAGGAGGGTCCGTTTGCGGGCTCTGACGAGTTGCGCCGGGCGGATCTGCAACGGTTCTTCGATGATCCGTCGGTGAAGGCCGTATTCGCTACGCGGGGTGGATACGGTTGCTACCGGCTGGCCGACGAACTTGACCTCACCGGTTTGCGGACTTCCCCGAAATGGCTCGTTGGATTCAGCGATGTGACGGTGCTGCTCAGCTTATTTTATACGGCGGGTATTGTCAGCCTGCACGGCCTGATGCCCCGGCAGTACGGCCAGCCCGAACGCGCCGAGGCCCTGGAGTCGGTACGGCAATGGTTGTTCGGCGAGCAGCCCGGTGCCTATACCGTAGCTGCTCATCCCCTCAACCGGGCGGGTCAGGCGTCGGGGCCACTGGTAGGCGGCAACCTGACCATGCTGATCAATTCGATCGGCACCCCAACGGATGTGGATCTGACCAGCACGATTCTGTTCATTGAAGATATTGACGAGACCCTGTTCTCGCTCGACCGCATGATGACTCAGTTGCGCCGGGGTGGTCGTTTGGCGAAGCTGGCGGGGCTCGTGGTCGGGCAGTTCACCGACATGCGTACCAATCCGTCGTTGCCGTTCGGAAAAGACGCTTACCAGCTGATTGCCGAGGCCGTGTCCGCCTACTCGTACCCGGTTCTGTTCAACTTTCCGGCGGGTCATGTCGATGTTAACCTGGCCCTGCCCATCGGGAAACAGGCTATCGTAACGACCGAGCCCTCGGGAGCTACTCTTACATTCCGATAAAAACATATGGACGTATCTGCCGGACAAGTAATCTGGATTACCGGAGCTTCCTCGGGTATTGGTGAGGCTCTGGGCCTGGCGCTGGCGCAGCCCGACTCCCCCTTTCCTAATCCCAGGCTGGTTTTGTCGGCCCGGCGTGCGGAGGAGCTGCAGCGGGTTGCCGACCTGACCGGTCTCCCCAGTCAGCACCTGCTGGTGCTTCCCCTAGACATGACCGATGTGGCCAGTCTGCCCGCGCATGTCGATACCGTTTTCCAACACTTCGGTCGTATCGATTACGTCTTTCAGAACGCCGGCATTACCCAGCGCAGTACCGTGGCCGATACCGACCTGGCCGTTTACCACCGGCTGATGGATGTCAACTTTTTCGGCGTAGTGGCCCTCACCAAAGCCGTATTGCCTGCCATGCTGGAACAGGGTAAGGGGCACTTTGTGGTGACGAGCAGCGTAGCGGGCAAGCTCGGTACCAAACAACGGTCGGGCTACTGCGCCAGTAAACACGCGCTGCACGGCTTCTTCGATGCGCTCCGGGCCGAAACCCACGCGGCCGGGTTGCGGGTCACGCTAGTCTGCCCCGGCTACATTCAAACGCCTATTTCACTCCATGCTCTTGGCCCCGACGGACAGGTACACGGCAAAATGGACAAGCATCAGGAAGTGGGTATGCCCGCGGCTGTTTTTGCCCAGCGGCTGCTCAGGGCCGTGAAGCAGCAAAAAGAAGAAGTGTATATAGGCGGATCGGAAACGTACGGTATTTATATCAAACGATTCTTCCCTGGCCTTCTGTCCCGGATTTTGCGGAATCGTGAAGGCAGCTGATCGACCCACAAAAAGCGACTACCGGATCGATCCTTTTTGAGCAGGGAATCGATCCGGTAGTCGCTTTGTTTGATATAACTCAGGCGTTACTTGCCGCTTACCGCAGCTACTTTGCCAGTCTGACTCATGTAGTCGACGGTCAGGTGGCAGAGCGTTTTCATGCCAAGTACGAAGCAGCTCTCATCGATCTGGAAATCGGGGGTGTGGTGCGGGGCCGCTTCCTCTACCTTCTTCCCTTTAGTCATCCCGCCCAGGAAGTAGAAGAAGCCGGGTATCTTCTGCTGGTAGAAGGAGAAGTCTTCGGCCCCGGTTTGCGCCGGTGTAATTCTGACATTGTTCTTACCCGCTACCGCTTCGAGCGTTGGCACCATCTGATCGGTCAGTTTCGGATCGTTATAAGTGACCGGATACATGATATCGATTTTCACATCGGCCTGGGCACCGGCGCTCTCGGCAATGTTCGTAGCCACCTCGTTGATCCGGCGGTGGATGGTTTTCTGCATGCTGTTGTCCAGCGACCGGATCGTACCGATCATGTTTACTTCTTCCGGAATGATGTTCTGCCGGATGCCACCGTGGATAGCCCCTACCGTAACCACCGCGGCATTCTCGGTCAGGGGCAGGTTCCGGCTAACGATCGTCTGGAGGCCCATCACCACCTGCGAGGCCGTTACGATCGGGTCGACGCCGGACCAGGGCGAAGCACCGTGCGTCTGCTTCCCTTTCAGTTTGATGGCAAACTGATCTACTGCAGCCATGGTAGCGCCCGGCCGGTATTTGATGGTGCCGACTTCGGTTTGCGAGTTGATGTGCAGTCCAAAAATGGCGTCGACTTTCGGATTGTCGAGTACCCCTTCTTTAACCATCAGGTAGGCTCCTCCCTCTTCGCCCTGGGGTGCTCCTTCTTCGGCGGGCTGGAAAATGAATTTTACCGTTCCGTGAAGTTCATTTTTTACCGAGGCCAGCACTTCGGCCGCCCCCATCAGCATAGCCACGTGGGAGTCGTGCCCACAGGCATGCATGATGCCTGTCTGCTGGTTGTTATATTCAGTACGGACCTCGGACTTGAAAGGCAGGTCGACGCGTTCGGTTACCGGCAGGCCATCCATATCGGCCCGCAGCGCAACCACCGGGCCGGGTTTACCACCCCTGAGTATACCGACCACCCCGGTTTTACCGACGCCGGTTTTTACCTCCATACCCAGTGCCTGCAGATGAGCAGCCACCTTACCCGCCGTCCGGAACTCCCGGTTGCCGAGCTCAGGGTACTGGTGAAAATCACGACGCCAGGCAACCACTTTTTTCTCCAAACCTTCGGCTGTTTTATCCATTCGGGCTGAAAGACTCGTTTGCTGAGCATTTACTGTTTGAGCAATCAAGGCCAGACCGGCAAAAATTTGAAAGCGCTGTTTGTATGAAATCATCAAAATATCCAAGTTTATCTGTACGTACATTAATCTGATTTTTGCCAAAAATACCAAATAAATCGTAAATACTTTCCATAAAAACAGCAATTAAACTAACCAATAGAGCTAATAATCAGTTAATACTCGTACATCTATAGATGGTTAGCCAATATGTAACGGTCTGACTACTTATTCTCCGGAAAAGAATAAAAATGTATCATCTATATATGCTACAGATTTCACATCTCTTATCTTTGCGTCTTATTTAACGGTACATCTCAATGTAATTCTAATCTCTACTCACAAATGCGCAAAATTTTATTTGGAAGCTGGTTGCTTTCGTTATTGTTCTGCCTGCCGGTTCTGGCGCAGGAAATAGCAGTAAGTGGCCGCGTCACTTCATCAGACGACGGCTCCACCCTACCCGGTGTGAGCGTACAGGTAAAAGGTACTACCCGCGGCACAACAACCGATGCCGACGGTAATTACCGGATTAGTGCTCCTGCCAACGCCCGGTTGGTATTCAGTTTTATCGGTTTTCTATCGCAGGAAGTAGCCGTTGGCAACCGCAGTACCGTGAACGTTCGTCTGGATAATAACGCCCAGGAGCTGAACGAAGTCGTAGTGACGGGTTACGGCGGTACCGTGAACCGGCGCGAGTTTACCGGCGCCAGCTCGAAAGTAGCCGGCGCTACGGTCTCGAACCTGCCGGTTGGTAGCTTCGATAAGGCCCTGGCAGGCCGGGCAGCCGGTGTGCAGGTAACGTCGGCCAACGGCGTACCGGGTGGCGCGATTCAGATACGGGTTCGGGGTGTCGGCTCAATCTCGGCCGGTAGCGATCCGCTCTACGTTGTCGACGGTGTTCAGCTGAACACCACCAACAACTCAACCTTTACCAGCAGTAACCCACTGGCGTTTCTGAACCCCAGCGACATCGAATCGATCGAGATTCTGAAAGACGCAGCGGCCGCTTCTATTTACGGATCGCAGGCCGCCAACGGGGTTGTACTGGTAACGACCAAGCGCGGTAAAGCCGGTAAAACCCAGATTTCCGTCAACTATTTTACGGGGGTTGCCGATCCGATCAAAAAGCTCGACGTACTCAACACCCAGGAGTGGATTGCCCTGCGCACGCAGGCCCGCATCAACGGGGGGCAGACCAGCGAAGCCGCCCGGGCAGCTGTGCTGAGCACCATTCGTCAGCCAACGACCCTGAGCGACGCCGACATTGCCGCGCTGCCTACCTACGACTGGCAGGATGCCGTATACAAGCGGGGTATCACCAACAACTACGAGCTGGGCCTGAACGGTGGTAACGACAAAACCCGCTTCTATGTATCGGGGTCGTATTACACCCAAAGCGCTAACATCGTCAATGTCGATTTCAAGCGCGGTACGCTGAACACGACGCTGACGCACCAGATCAACCCCAAGCTGTCTATTGACCAGACGCTCAAGATGAGTACCATCTCGGCACGGGGTCAGTTCGGTGGCCCGAACGGCGGATCGTTCCTGGGTGCGGGTGCGTTTGCTTCGCCCCTGATTATTCCAAGTATTCCCATCTACAACCCGGACGGGTCGTATTTCGGACCACCCTCGCAGGGGGGTATCCCGGGTATCCTGAACCAGAATATCCTGCAGGTTAGTGAGTTGAACACCATCCGGGCCGACATCAACCAGTTTGTCGGTAGCCTGGCGCTGAACTACAAAGTGATCGACGGTCTGACCATTCGTCCGTTTGTCAGCCTCGACTATCGTATCATCCGGGGCCGGAACTTCTCGGATCCACGGACGGCCGATGGCTTCAACGTACGCGGCCGGATTCAGGATCAGCTGAACGAGAACAAGAACTTCCTGACCAACATCACGGCCAACTATAACAAGCTGTTTGCCGGCAAGCATGATGTGGGTCTGTTGCTGGGCGCCGAGTACCGCTCCGATGTGAACGAGAACCTGGCGACTAACATCACCAACGTACCGACGCCTGACTTCAAGTACGCCAGTGCGGCAGCGCTGCCCCAGAACATCTTCGGCACGTTCAACAACTTCCGTAAGGCATCTATCTTCGGAAACATCAAGTACGACTTCAACAAGAAGTATAACCTGAGCCTGATTGGTCGTCTGGACGGTTCGAGCCGGTTCGGATCCAACTATCGGTATGGTTTCTTCCCGTCCATATCGGGAGCATGGCTGGTTACCGAAGAGGATTTCCTGAAAGGCAACAACCTGGTCAGCGACCTGAAACTGCGGGCCTCGTTCGGTACAACGGGTAACGACCAGCTGGGTTCGCTGTTCAACCAGTCGAACTTCCCCGGCCTGGGTCTGGTCAGCGCGGGTTTTGATTACAACGGTGCGGCCGGTTTTGCCCCCACGCAGCTGGCTAACCCTGACCTGCGGTGGGAAACCAACGAGACGACCAACATCGGTCTTGACTTCGGTTTCTTCCAGAACCGCCTGACGGGTTCGGTAGACGTGTTCAGACGGGTTAGTAGAGACCTGCTGCTGCCGTTCAACCTGCCGTTTACCAGCGGTTACTCGACCATCTCGCGCAACGTGGGTTCGGTAGAGAACAAAGGGCTTGAAATCGAGCTGAACTCGGTGAACCTGAAAGCAGGGCCGTTCCAGTGGCGCTCTACGTTCAACATCACCTTCATCGAGAACAAGGTAACGTCGCTGTACCCGGGTATCGTCCCCCTGGCCAACCCCGACAGTGCCATTACCCTCGCCTATACCGACTTCTACGGAGTAGGCCGGACGGCCATCCTGGGTCGGCCGCTGCAGGCGCAGTACACCACCGACTATGCTGGTGTTAACCCAGCCACGGGTCGGCCGATGTTCCGCGATTTTGCCGGCAATATTACCTACACTCCGATTACGCCCCGTGATCAGAAGTATTTCGGTACGGAGCTGCCCAAGTTCTACGGCGGTTTCAACAACACCTTCACCTACGGTGGGCTGACGCTCGACGTGCTGTTCCAGTACGATTACGGCCGGCGGTCGTTCAATTCGCAGACGTCGTTCCTGGCCGAGCTGGCTGGTCGTGACTTCAACGCCCTGCGCTCGGTATACGACCGTCGCTGGCAACAGCCGGGCGACATCACCGATGTGCCGCGCCCCATCAACGGTAACATCGAAACCCGCGGGGTTAGTGGTCTGGGCGGTACCCGTACCCTCGAAGACGCTTCGTACCTGCGCCTGAAGCAGATCACGCTGGCGTATGATGTACCAGCTGCCGTTTCGAAACGGATTGGTGCGTCGAAAGCCCGGGTATACATCCAGAGCGCCAACCTGCTTACGTTCACCAACTGGACGAGCTACGATCCTGAGTTCCTAAACTTCGGCGGCAACGGTAACACCGGGGTTGTACCGAACTCGAAAACCTACCAGGCAGGTATCAACCTAACGTTCTAATTCAGCCAACGATTTTTGACTCCATGCGTACAATCAAACATATATGGTCCCTGGGCCTGCTCACTACCGGTATATTGACGGTAACGGCCTGCTCAAACCTGCTCGATGTCGATCCACGATCGAACGTTGACTCGCAGTCGGCGCTGACCACTGCCGAAGGCCTCGATGCTGGCCTGAATGGTATCTATGACCGACTGCAAAACACAGCACTCTACGGTCGCGATATGCTGGCCGTAGCCGAAGCGCTGGCCGACAATGCTCAGGCAACTAACAAGTCGGGTCGTCTGAACAACGAAAACCGGAACATTGCCGGTTCATCATTCGGAACAACCTTTGCTCCGGGCACCTGGCAATCTGCCTATTTTGCCATTAACCAGGCCAACCTGATTCTGGACGCCCTGCCCGGCGTGACGGCCCTGACCGACACCAACCGTCGGAACTCGATCCGGGGACAGGCTCAGTTTCTGCGGGCGCTGCTGTACCATGATCTGATGCGGATTTACGCGTATGATCCAGGGGTAGAAATCGCCCAGAACAGTCGGGGTGGCGTTCCCCTGCTGACGACTGGCGTGCTGAACCAGGGACAGATTACGTTCCCGGCCCGGGCGCCTATTGCCGACGTTTACACACAGATCTATTCTGACCTGCAGGGTTCGATCAATTCGTTCGGCCGCAGCGCAGGTAGCAATGGCACACTGCCAACCAACGGGAACCTACAGGCCGCTCAGGTGCTGTTCTCGCGGGTAGCCCTGTACAACAAGGATTACGCCACAGCCGTCAAAAACGCGACGGATGCCATCGCTGGCACGGTTAAACTCTCGCCGAATGCATCGTACGTAGGTGGCTGGCGGGCTCCGCGCAATCCGGAGTCGGTGTTCGAACTGGCGTACACCACGCCGGAAAACATCGGGGTGAATAACGCGCTGCAAACGACCTACACGACGCTGGTTCGCGTTGGTGATCGGACGGCAACGGGTGGTTTTGGTGATCTGGTGCCGAACAATGCTTTTATCGCCGAACTCGAAGCCGAGAAGAACACAGCCGGCCAAGCCCTCGACATCCGTCGGCAGTTGTACGAGCTGGGCACGACGGGTCGGGGCAACGCCTTCATCGAGTGTACCAAGTTCCTGGGCAAAAACGGCATCATCAACCTGGACAACGTTCCGGTTATCCGCATCTCGGAAGCCTACCTCAACCGGGCCGAAGCCAACGCCATGCTGGGTAACACCGCCAATGCACTGGCCGATCTGAACGTTATCCGCACCCGCTCGGGTCTGCCGGAGCGTACCGGCCTGACCGGCGATGCCCTGCTGAACGAGATTCTGCGGCAGCGTCGGCTGGAGTTTGGGTTTGAAGGTCACCGCTGGTTCGATCTGAAACGGCGCGGGCAGGATGTCATCAAGACCATTCCGCTCACTACAACGCCTAATAACGTTCCGTACAACGATTTCCGCATCCTGGCGCCTATTCCGGTCAATGAGTTATCGACCAACAAAAGCGTTCGGCAGAATTTCGGTTACTAACCTGCTCTTCAGGCCCTTCTTCAGCACGAAGGGCCTGAAGACATCAACCATTCGTTTTCAATGAAAAAAATACCTGGATTTATAGCGGGTGCTTTAGCGCTGTTGATGCTCCACGCCTGCGACAATAGTATCGATAAAGTCTTCGACGAAGAGACCCTGGTCGAATTTAACGAAGCCATTCTGCGGACCAATGCTACGGGTCGGCCTTATTCGATAACGGCTCTGCCCAATAGCGTAACGGCCGGCAGCTCCAGTGTTGCCACCATCAATCTGGTTGGCCGCCAGCGGACCAGCGACCTGACGGTGCGGGTCTTCGTTGATCCGGCAGCTACTACAGCCTCTCCGAACAGCTACACACTCTCTAACGGCGGAAATGTAACTATTCCGGGAGGACCCAATGGACGCAATGCAGGGTCACTCACGGTGACAGTTGGCCGGGCCACCAGTTCTACCGCGCCCATGGCCAATCTGGTACTGGTCATTGATAGTACCAGCACGGAGTTCAAACCAAGCCAGAACTACAAGAGACTCGGTTATTCATTCCGTCAATAGTTGATCTACTTACTCGACAAAAAAGGCCCGATTCGTCATGAATCGGGCCTTTTTTGCTAAAAAAAGTCTATTTCAACTAAGAAAATGTCAATATACGCCTACCTGAGCCTAAATGGACGTCAATCATAAAAGTCGGCGTTATACAACTCGCCAATTACTTACCTATAGCTAAGTATATATACTTACAAACGTTGGACGTAGATATGATACGTATAAGTATTTATACATAGGTTATTTTTTATAAATAAGTCTACTAGATCTAAAGACAAAGTAATTTTAATACAACTATTCATATAGGAATATAATTTATTTAATAGTCCATTTGTTATACCGAATAAATTGTTTGTACTTTTGCAGCCAAGTTTTACCATTTTTTCTAACCTAATCATAAGTATGATCAGAATTTTATTTGGAAGCTGGCTACTTACACTTCTTTTGTTCATTCCTGCTTTGGCGCAGGATGCAGCAGTGAGTGGCCGCGTCACTTCATCAGACGACGGCTCCGCCCTTCCCGGCGTGAGCGTACAGGTAAAAGGTACTACCCGTGGTACAACAACCGACGCGGATGGCAAGTACCGGATCAATGTATCGGGCAACGCCCGGCTTGTGTTTAGCTTCATTGGTTTCTCCAGCCAGGAAGTAGCCGTTGGCAATCGGGCCAGCGTAAACGTTGCACTCACCAGCGATGCCTCGAACCTGAACGAAGTCGTTGTAGTCGGCTACGGTTCGCAAAGCAAAAAAACCATTACGGGTGCGGTATCGTCGGTAGAAGGGTCGGTAATTGCCAATAAGCCCGTACAGAGCTTTGATCAGGCCTTGCAGGGCCGGGCGGCTGGCGTGAACATCGTCACCCCGAACGGCGTCCTCAACAACGCTCCGGTCATTCGCGTGCGGGGCGTATCGTCGATTAGTGGTTCATCGTCTCCGCTGATCGTGATTGACGGTTTGCCCATCAACTCGGGCAACGTATCGTCGGGCGGCTTTACGGTCAACAACCCCCTGGGCGACATCAACCCGAACGACATCGAATCGCTCGAAATTCTGAAAGACGCGGGAGCGACGGCTATCTACGGGTCGCGCGCTGCGGCCGGGGTTATCCTGATCACCACCAAGAAAGGAAAAGAAGGCCGCGCTCAGGTGAGCTACGACGGCTGGGCGGGTGCTACGCAGCCGTTCCGTCTGTTCAACATGCTCAACGCGCAGGAGTTCATGACCATCAAGAACGAAGCCGCCCGCAACGCCGGTCTGCCCGATCAGTTCTTCCCGACCCTGAACCCCGATGGCAGCATTGTTGACACCGACTGGTACGATTACGTATACCGGACGGGTTTCCAGCAAAACCACAACATCAACGTAAACGGCGGCACCAAAGACACGCGTTATGCCTTCTCGGTTGGCTACACCAATCAGCAGGGTATGATTCAGAAAAACGATTTCAGTCGGGTTACGGGCCGGATGAATATTTCGCATCAGCTGAACAAAGCCATCCGCATCGGGTCGAACATTACCCTCGCCAACAGCTTCAACCGGTCGCCGAACACGGGTACCCGCGGTGCGTTCAGCACGGGTGGTCTGGGTCGTCTGCCGCTGGTACTGGCTCCGAACGTAGCCCCTTATAACGCCGATGGTACGTACAACATTAACCGCTCCAGCAATAACCTGGGCCTGGGTAATAACCTGGTTGGCCCCGGCGGCTACTACAACCCGCTGCCCGACCTTGATTTGAGCAAATTCACCTCGGAAAACACTCACATCATTGGTAATATTTTTGCCGATGTGAACCTGTTCAAAGGGTTGACCTTCCGCACTTCGTACGGTACCGACCGGACAACGGTAGAAGACATCGACTTCCGAAACGGCGTCCATGGCGAAGGGGGTACCAACGGTGGCCAGGCGTTCAACATTTATTCGAACGTCAAACTGTGGAACCTGCAGAATTACCTGACCTACGATTTCGGCTTCGGGAAGCACTCATTCCAGACCGTAGTCGGTACCGAGCAGCAGAAGTTCACGTATGACAGCTGGGGCGGTTCGCGTCAGGGCCTCTCCGATCCGTTCTTCACGACCTACCAGGGTAACTTCACCACCAACAACCCGCCCGCTGGTAACTTTCAGACGCAGACTGGTCTGTCGTCTTACTACGCCCGGGTCAACTACGATTTCGATAAGAAATACCTTTTCAACATCAACTTCCGGCGCGACGGCTACTCGGCCTACGCAGTAGGTAACAAGTGGGGTAACTTCGCTGGCGGATCGGTTGGCTATCGTATTTCAGAAGAAGACTTCTGGAAAAACTCACGGCTGGGTTCGGTTATGAACGAGTTCAAACTGCGGGCCAGCTATGGTCAGGTGGGTAACACCGGTATTGGCAGCTTTGCCTCGCTCAGCCTGTTCAACTCCGGCCTGTACGGCACCGTACCTACCTTCGTGTTTGCTCAGGCGGGTAACCCCGATCTGCGTTGGGAGGTCAGCAACAGCCTTGATTTAGGTATTGCCTTTGGTCTGTTCAACGACCGCATCACGGGCGAATTCACTTATTACCAGAAGCGCGTAAACGATCTGGTCCTGCCCGAACCGACTGCCCCATCGCGTGGTATTCCGGGCAACAGCATTGCGACCAACGTTGGCTCGATGGAGAACAAAGGTATTGAACTGGCCATCACGTCGAATAACATCACGAAAGGTAAGTTCAACTGGACAACCAGCTTCAACATTGCCACCCTCGAGAATAAAGTGCTGGCCCTGGCCAACAACAATGCCGATATCTTCGGCTTCACGGGCGATCTGGAAAGCGCCAACATTGTTCGCGTAGGTGAGTCGATCGGTAGCATCTTTGCCATCCGGACGGCTGGCGTTAACCCGGCTAACGGTCAGCGGATCTTCGTTCGCACCGTCACCAACGCCGATGGTACGACCCAGGACCGCCAGATTCAGTACAACCACGCAGCCGCTCCTGCCCAGCGCTGGACTTACGTTGACAACGGGACGGTAGCGCCGGCCATTTCGGGTAGCGACCGCGTAGTGGTGGGTAACGCCCTGCCCAAGTGGTTCGGTGGTTTCGACAACACCTTCCGCTACGGCAACCTGGAGCTGGGTATCTTCCTGCAGTATTCGGGTGGTAACGTAATCTACAATGGTACCAAAGCCGGTCTGCGCGATCAGCGCCCCTGGAACAACCATACCGACATGCTGAACCGCTGGCAGCAAGCCGGCGACATCACCAACATTCCACGTCCGGTGCTGAACGATAACGTCTCGAACGGGTCGGCCAACCCGATCACCGAAAACGTAGAAAAAGGTGATTTCATCCGGGGTCGTAACCTGTCGCTGTCGTATACGCTCCGGAACGATCTGCTCCGCAAGGCTAACATTTCGTCGCTGCGTCTGTACGCTCAGGTGCAGAATGCCTTCGTGATCACCAAATACACCGGTGCTGACCCCGAGGTATCGACCAACCGCGATACCAACATTGCTCCCGGCATCGACCGGAACTCGGCCCCACAGGCCCGGACCTACACGTTTGGCGTTGGTCTTAACTTCTAATCAGCCGGTTTGCTGACCGGGTCTGGCCGAACTATTTTGTTCGACCAGACTCAGGCAGCAGTCTATAAACGACGCATATCGACCATGAAATTATATCCATTTCAACATACATTTTCTCGTACCCGGCGTGGACTGCTCAAGTCCGTATTCGCCACGGCGCTGATCAGCGTATCGCTGACAGCCTGTAACGAAACCGAATTGCTGAACCCAACGCCCCTGACATCGCTGGCTGATCTTGAAGCCTTCAAGAACCCCGACCGGGTACTGGCACAGGTGAACGGGTTGTACGCCAGCGTTAAGTCGGGCCAGTTTCTGGGGGGCCGTTACCTGGTTTACATCGACGTACGGGGTGAGGAGTTCCTGAACGTAACCAACAACGGGGTTACTGCCCTCGGTGCCTGGAACCACACGCAGAACTCGCTCTCGAACGAGCCGACCAACCTCTGGAACGCGGCCTATCTGGCCATCAACCGGATGAACCTCTTCCTGGCCGGTCTTGATGCGAACCCAAGCGTCATTGACGCAGCACTGGCCAACCAGTACCGCGCCGAAGCCCGGTTCCTGCGGGCGCTGACGTATCTGCAAATGGTGCAGCTTTACGCGCAGCCATTCACGAAAGACAACGGTGCCAGCCCCGGTCTACCCCTTCGCCTGAAAGCTGAAGTAGGAACGGGCAACAACGACCTGGCCCGTTCTACGGTTGCTCAGGTGTATGCCCAGGTGCTGGAGGATCTGAATTTTGCCGAGCAGAACCTGCCCGCTACCTACGCCAACGCCACCCTGAACACGACCCGCGCGCACAAGAACACCGCCATTGCGCTCAAGACCCGTGCGTATCTGAACATGGGCCGCTGGGCCGACGTGGTGACCGAAGCCAACAAGATCGTGTCGACAGCCGCTCCCTTCCGGGCGGCATCGGGTGTAGCGCATCAGCTGCAGGCCAGCGTTCTGACGCCGTTCTCGAACTACATCACGACCGAGTCGATCTTCTCGATGCCGATGAGCAGCAACGACCTGCCCGGCACCCAGAATGGCCTCGGCAGCTACTACCTGGCCGTAATCGGTATCGGTGACTTCAGCCTGAACCCCGCCGGGATCATTGGCAACGCAGCCTTCGCCAGCACCGACGCCCGCCGTGGTTTTATTCGGAATGACTTTGTAAGCGATCAGAGCCGCAACCGCCTGACCAAATTCCCGACCGGGCCGCAGCATACCGACTGGGTTCCCGTAATCCGGTATGCCGAGGTGCTGCTCAACCTGGCCGAAGCCAAAGCCCGGCTGACCCCAGGCGCGGTTGATGAACAGGGCCTGGCCCTGCTGAACGCCGTTCGCGGCCGGTCTAACCCCGCCGGTGTGTATACCGCAGCTGGTTTGGGCACGGGTACCGCCCTGGCCAACGCCATTCTGCTCGAACGCCGGATCGAACTGCTCGGCGAAGGGTTCCGGTCAAACGACCTCCTTCGGACCAACCAGCCGCTGCCTGCCAAAGGCACGATCCAGGCTGTGCCGGCAACCGCTTCAGTCTACATCTGGCCAATTCCGCAAACGGAGCTGAACGTGAACAAAGCCGCTGTTCAGAACCCATAAGCAACCAGCCGATACCCATATTGGCTGATCGTTGTCCAGCAAAAAAGTCTCCTGCCTCTGCGGGAGACTTTTTTGTTGCCCGATTTACTGACAAACAGACGTTTTTTGGGTTGTGTATACAATCAGGCTTGAGGTGTAGCTGGTCGGCCACGGTAAAGCCCGGGGCTATTACTTCCCTACGAAAGCCAGTTAGCTGGCGCACAACATCCCGACTACAACATCCGTGAACTTCTGCTGAATGATTAACGCCCGAATTGCCGGTATCGGCCATTACCTGCCCGAACGGGTAGTGCCCAACAATGAACTGGCGCCCCGAATGGACGTAGCCGATACCTGGATCGAAGAACGGACCGGCATCCGCGAACGCCGATATGCGCTGTCTGGAGAAGAAACGGCTACCACTATGGGCGCTGCGGCTTCCCGCATTGCCATCGAGCGAGCCGGTATAACCCCCGACGATATCGACTTTATTGTATTCGCGACCATGAGTGCCGACTACCTGGTGCCGGGCTGCGGAGTCCTGCTGCAACGCGAACTGGGCATAACCCATCGCGAGGTGGGCGCGCTCGACATCCGAAATCAGTGTTCCGGTTTTTTATATGCGCTGTCGGTAGCCGATAAATTCGTCAAAACCGGCACGTATCGGAACGTACTGGTGGTGGGTGCCGAGCGGCAATCGTTCAACCTGGATTACAGCCCCCGCGGCCGCGATGTGGCGGTGTTGTTTGCCGATGGCGCCGGTGCGGTTGTGCTGCAGCCCTCCGACCAGCCCGACCGGGGTATACTATCAACGCACCTGCATGCCGATGGTACCTATGCCGAAGAGTTGAGCATTATCAACCCCGGTAGCCATGGCAACTATCACTTTAACCGATATAAGCCCCAGTACCTGAACGCCGAGA
Organism: Spirosoma sordidisoli; assembly: GCF_004138325.1. Taxonomy (GTDB): domain Bacteria; phylum Bacteroidota; class Bacteroidia; order Cytophagales; family Spirosomataceae; genus Spirosoma; species Spirosoma sordidisoli. The sequence continues at coordinate 1,161,376 of NZ_SBLB01000001.1, forward strand.
ACGAGTTTGTTCATCCCAACGATGGGCCGTTTGAACCACCTTATCTGTTTACGGGGGTGTTCAACGGCTTTCAGGTCATAAAAAAAGCGTTCGAGAAGTTTCCGGCCGTAATCGGGGAGGCTATCCGGGCCAATAACCTGACCCTCGACGCGGTAGATTTTTTTGTGCTGCATCAGGCCAACGGACGTATATTGGAGTTCGTGCAGCGCAACATGAATTTGCCCGTCGGAAAACTCTGGAACAACATACAACGGTATGGCAACACCACTTCGGCCTCGGTTCCTATTGCCCTCAGCGAACTCTGGGAAGCCGGTAAGATCCGCGATGGTCATGTGGTTTGCCTGTCGGCGTTCGGCAGTGGGTTTACGTGGGCGTCGGCGCTGATTCGCTGGTAATCTGATCTCTCACCTGGCTGTTTACTCCTATGCAAGTTGGCGATACCTTTACCTACCTCTATCACTTTTCGCAGGATGACGTCCGGCGGTTTGCCGACATTACCGGCGACGATAACCCGCTTCACCTCGACCCGGCCTACGCGGCTACTACGCCGTTTAAACGCCCGATCATGCACGGTATGCTGAGCGCGAGCGTTTTCGCCCGCGTGTTTGGTCGTAATTTTGGCGGCACGGGGGGCGTTCATCTCTCGCAAATGCTGGAATTTGTGCGCCCCATGTATCCCGATACCGATTACGAAGCCCGGTTCGAATGCCGATCCATCGATACCCGTCGCCATACGGCCGAAATCACCTGTACCGTGGTAGACCCGGCCACCGGCAAGGCTACCCTGCGCGGTACCGGCGTCGTGTTCCACAAAGACATGTTCGTGTAGGTCCTACGTAAAGATCAGCTTTATACAGGCTACCCCAACGCTCAGCGCCAGCAGGTACCGTAGCGTGGGTACGTTGAACCGATGGCTTCCCAGGTAGCCGCCCAGCACCCCGCCGGCGAAAGCAGCACCGATCCAGCTGTACACTGCCGGATCGGGCGAGTAGCCTTTGCTGAGGAGGCCGAAAAAGCCCGAGAGCGAGTTTACAAAAATGAACAGGGCCGACGTAGCCGCCACTTCTTTGAGCCGGGCCCACCGAAACAGCAGCATGAGGGGGCTAAGTAGGATCCCTCCGCCAATCCCGATCATGCCTGATAACAGGCCAATAAGTCCGCCCGTCAATAAGCCGGCTCCCAGCGGAATGGGCCTCGGTTCGGCTTCGTCGCCCCGAACCGACCAGAGGAGCCGGACCACCACCAGGAGCAGACAGACTGCCAGCAGCTGCCGATACAGGGTATCACTCAGCGGAATTTTAGCGCCTATGAAAGCCAGCGGCACGCTGGCTACAGCAAATGGCCAGAACGTACGCCAGCGAAAATGCCCCGCCCGGTAAAACTGAATGAACGACACCGTTGATACGAACAGGTTCAGCAGCAGGGCCGAAGGCTTCAGCAAAGCCGGTGCTACGCCGAACAAGGCCATGGTAGCCAGGTACCCGCTGGCTCCGCCATGCCCAACGGACGCATAGACAAAGCCGACCATGAACAGACAAACCAGAAAAACGAGAGAAGAATCCATACAACAAACCGTTTCTACCAAAGAGACACCAACTCCCGCCGGGAAGGTCGTATTTTGTCGAAAGATAGTCCCGATTGCCATGATTCTGCGCGCCCTGTCGCTTATCGTTTCTCTTTTCTGCCTGTTGCCAGCCAACCGGGCCAGCGCCCAGCAGCCTATTAAAAATACGCGCTGGAAAGATGTATTGTCCAGTCCGGGTCAGCCACCCCGTACCTGGGCGCACCTCGACCCGCTGACCGACTCTGTGGCGGGCATCAGCCTGAACCGGGCGTATGAACTCCTCAAAGGCAGGCCGTCGGTACCGGTCGTGGTGGGCGTACTCGACTCGGGCGTGGACATCGAGCACGAAGATCTGCGCGAGGTGATCTGGACCAACGACAACGAAATAGCCGGCAATCAGGTCGACGACGACAAGAACGGCTACCCGGACGATCGAAACGGCTGGAACTTCATGGGCGGACCAAACGGACAAACCTACGAGTACGACCAACCCGAAATAACGCAGACATACCTGCTCCTCCGCAGTCGCTACGACACCGCCGACCCAGCCACGATACCACCGGCTCAACAGCGCCAGTACGAAACCTACCGCGCAGCCAAACGACTTTACCTGCCCCGCTATCAGGCCAGCCGGGCCAAACTGCTGGCGTTTACCGATACGACCCGGTTCTGGCAGGTAGCCGAACGGCTCGCTCCGCTACTGCCCGGGTCCTCTGTAAGCCAGCAGGCCATCCGGGCCGTTGATCTGGCTCCCGATTCAGTAGCGATTGCGGTGCGTAACGTACTGGCCGACGCCTATAATCCGCAATACGGCGCGTTTGGCACCTACCTCCGGCTGGTTCGTCAGAACTGGCTACGCTTCCGGCAGATCGTGGGGGGAGAAGCACTCATTGCCTACAATCCGGACTACAACGCCCGCCAGCTGCTCGTTGGCGACGATCCGGCAAACCTGAACGAGCGTTTCTACGGCAGCCCAACCATGCGGCTCGCCGGCTCCGACCAGCTGGCGGTGCACGGCAGCCACGTAGCCGGCATCATCGGCGCCAGGCGCGGCAACGGACGGGGTATCGACGGCGTCGCGGATAACGTTCGGATTATGCCCGTATCGATGGTGCCTGCCAACGGCGACGAACGGGACAAAGACATTGCGAATGGCATTCGGTACGCCGTGGAAAACGGCGCCAAAGTCATCAACATGAGTTTTGGCAAGAGGCTGTCGCCCTTCAAGGAGCAGATCGATGCGGCCGTTCGTTTTGCCGAAGCCCGTGATGTGCTGATCATACACGCGGCCGGAAACAACGGTGAAAACTACGATTCTCTCCCCTCCTACCCATCGGCCCGGTATGCAGACGGGCAGCTGGCGCAGAACGTACTCACGGTAGGCAACAGCACCTGGCAACTGGATGCCAATCTCCCCAGCCAGTCGTCCAACTACGGCGCGCAAACCGTCGACCTGTTTGCGCCGGGCACCGATATACTGTCTACGGTACCGAACGGCGGCTACGCCAGCTTTTCGGGCACCAGCATGTCGGCTCCCTGTGTGGCCGGTGTAGCCGCCCTGCTGCGCGCCTATTTCCCGACATTAACGGCCCTACAGGTCAAAGAGATTCTGCTGGCGAGCAGCTACCGCCCCGACATTCAGGTTCGAAAACCCGGCCGCTCGGCTACCCTGGTTCCTTTCCGCAGCCTAAGCCGGTCAGGGGGAATTGTCAACGCGTATCAGGCCGTAAAGCTGGCCCTGGAGAAATAGGCTACCGTATCCGTCACCGTGGGGACAGAGACCACACTGACGGGAAACCTAACTCCGTTACCGTGGTCCGTGTCCCCACGGACTACTCGTCCGGATGGTATTGGCTTATCAGTGTGGTCCGACTGCGCGTCCCGGTGTCCTCACGGACCACGGTGACGGGAAACCCAGCTCATCTTTACCAAGCGGCTTCGTGTTTATCGTGCCAGAACTTACCGGTTTCGGTAGAAGGCGCTGAGGTGGCAAGCCAGACGATGGTTTCGGCACCTTTCTCGACGGGACGACTGGCGTGCGGCCCGCCCATGTCTGTCTGGACCCAGCCCGGATCGACACAGTTGACAACGATGCGGTGCTCCTGAAGCGCTGCCGCAAACTGACGGGTAACCGCATTGAGAGCCGCTTTAGAAATACTATACGCCGGGGCATAGGTGCTCATTGTTTGAAGCGCACCGGCTCCACTCGAGACGTTGATGATCCGCCCTCCGTTGGGTGACTTCTGCAGATAGGGCAACGCATCCTGGGTGACCATAATTGGACCGGTCACGTTCGCTTTCAGGGTCCGGTCGAGCATTTCCGGGTTGAGCTTCACGATATCTTCGCCATGGTCTTCCAGGATACCCGCGTTATTGATCAGCACATCCAGGTGATCGGCTTTCTGCGAGAGCGTGCCGAAGGCTGTTTTGACACTGACCGGATCCGTCACGTCGAGTTGAATAAAGGTTGCTTCGTAGCCTTCCTGACAAAGCTCCTCGGCGGCTTCGCGGCCTTTTGCTATATCACGAGCCCCGATAAATACGGCAAACCCCTGCTGAGCAAGCTGCCGGGCTGTTTCTTTACCAATTCCTTTATTGGCTCCCGTAATCAAAGCCGTACGCTGATGTTCAGTTTTCATACTATGGGTACTTCGCTACCCGCCAAATTGTTCACGGGCAGCGGACCGTAGACTCAAAGGATGACCGTTCCCTCGGTGCTGTTACAGAATATACTACCTTAGCGACTAATCTTACAACAAGCAAGTTCACTCCTACCGAGCCAATGAAATCGTTTTGCTTCTATTTGACGCTGAGCGCGCTGACCGTCAGTCTGTCAATAGCCCAAACCCGTCCAACTACGAAATCGACGACTAAACCGCTGTCTACTACTACGTCGGCGACCCGGTCAACGTCGGCCACGACGTCGGCTTCCCGATCGGCTACGACCGTTACGACCACGGCGAAAGCCACATCGGCCAGCATCACTGCAACCCGGTCAACCACTACGGCGCCCGCTGCGGCCGTCAGCACCAATCCGAACCGCCGGCAGGAGCTGTACGACGAATACCACGGCATCAGCAAAAAACCCTCGACCACCTCAGCCCCGATTGCCCAGCCGGGCCTATCCCGACCGGGCCAATCCAGGCCGGACCCATCCAGGCCGGACCCATCCCGGACGGCCGAACGCAAACCAGCCGATACGCGTCCATCCCAACCTATTGGCTCCGCATCGACCGGCCCCGTTGCGCGTCGGGAGTCGGCCAGTCCGGCCTTATCCAGCGAGAGTAACTCGGGCGTACGGATCGGCCTGCGGGGTGGAGTTACCTACCCGTATAACTTCGATCCGGACATTGCCGGCGACCCGACGGTGAGTTTTGTGGGGGGCATTGTTTTCAACGTTGGACGCGGTACGCTGTCGTTCCAGCCCGAGATCAATTACGCCCGCTATGCCGGAAGAGCCACCATTGGCCAGGGTACAGTACTCGAAACAACCCTGAACGGCGCTGCGGATCAGGTTGAGGTGCCGCTGTTCCTGAAAATTGCGACCGGCACTCCGAACAGCAACCGGTTCTTTCTGAACGTAGGCCCCTATGCTTCCTACGCACTCAACATCAGTGTCAACGGCAAAACCCAGTCATTGAATGGCGTAGAGGGGCGGTTTGGTTTCGGTGCAGCAGCCGGTATCGGCACAGCGCTGAAAGCCGGGCCTGGTCATCTGACCATAGAGGTACGGGGGTTGTACTCGCTGGGCGATACCGACGCCGGATTCAACACCGACTCCCAGACTATATATACACAGGCAGCCATCGGCTACATGGTACCGCTGGGGAGCCGCTAACCGATTTTGTTTCTCATAGAGTGGGTTTTCGGAATGGCGATGGCTGGCTGGTCATCGCCATTTTTGTGATCAGACAAAGGGCATGGTCTTCTCCCAAAGCCAGGCGGCTTTCTCCTCGGTCGCATCCCGATTATATACCTTTTTGGGCTGGCTATCGGCAAAATAGCCGCCGTTATTGCTCGCTCCAATTGCCTTGAGCGGAGCGGCAGCCAGGAAAACCGACGTTTGCGCCCCTTTCTCGGCCGTGCGCATCAGCGGCCCTGCCAGCGAAAACACTTTCCCCAGAAAACCAGGCGTATCGGCCCCAAAATTGGTCCGAACGGCACCCGGGTGAACCGAGTAAGCCGTTATGCCCTGACCAGCCGTGCGCTTGGCCAGCTCTTTAGCGTGGAGGAGGTTGGCCAGTTTGTCATCACAGTAGGCGAAAGTCGGCGACAGATCATCGATCCGGCGGAAGAAGCGCGCCGTTCGACCACCGAGGTAAGCCGCCGACGACAGGTTCAGTATCCGGACATCGCCAGTCTGGGCAGCGGTAGTCTTCAGCAGATCCATCAGATGGTGCGTCAGCACAAAGTGCCCGATGTGACTCGAATAAAACGACTTTTCTATGGTATCGATAAACTCCAGTTTAGCCGGTGTATAGCCAGCATTGTTGATCAGTACATCGAGACGATCGTAGGTCGTTTTCACGTGGGCAGCCGCCTGTCGTACCGAGTTCAGATCAGCCAGATCAGCCGTAACCAGGTCGACCCGCACGGCTGGATTCGCTTTTTGTACCTCTGCCTGAGCCGCCCGGCCTTTCTGCTCACTGCGGCACAGCAAAATAAGGTTGAAAGACCGCTGGGCCAGCGCCCGGGCCGTGGCCAGGCCTAGTCCGGAGTTGGCTCCGGTAATAAGTGCTTGTTTCACGATATGCTCTGGTAAAGTGATGGCAGGGCTAGTGCCTACTATCTTTAATTGACTCTCCGTTAGCCGTCTTTGTTCAGACCGGGAATCAGATTCTGCCGGTCTGTTCGGGATTTATCCGGTCTCTGTAGAACAGGAGCCAGTGCCCGCAAACGAAAAAAGCGCCCGGATCATCCAGACGCTTCGGGGTTTCAGGGGCGTTGGCTCCTAAGCGTTGAAAGCGGGAGCAAACTCATTTTTAGCGAAGTCTTCCAGCTTCACCGCGCCGTATTCGGCGGGTTTTTTGGCGTAGAAATCTTCCTGAAGTTTGCCGTTTCGCATGGCTTCACCCAGGTAGGTGTATTGACTGGCCACCTCTTCGCTCATACCTGCCTGCAGCATGCCCTGCTTGTTCTGCTCGTCGGAGAACACAATCCAGGGCGTTTCGGGCTTACCGATGGCTTCGCCCAGTACGCGGGCAATTTCGGGCCCAGTCCGTTCGTCGCCGGCAATGTAGCGAACCTGCTGACCCGTAAAGTCCAGGTTTAGCAACTCCTGCAGGGCCACAGCGGCAATATCGTCGGTATGGGTCAGCACCACCTTTTCGTCGCCGAAGTTGCTGCCCATGATGCCCGCTCCCTTCACCATACCGATCATGCCAAAAAGATTGTACATGAAGTAGGACGGACGCAGGAACTTACTGTTCAGACCCGTTACGGCCGCCAGTTTTTGTTCCATATCATACAGCCCGTCTATCGGGCCGGCTCCCTCACCCAGGTGGGCCCCGATGCTGCTCAGCAATACCGCAAACCGGATGTCGTTGGCTTTGATGGCCTCAATGTAGTTATCGCCAATCTGGTTCTGGAACGCGCGCCAGTCCGTAACGCCCCAGTTGCTGGGAATGAGCAGATAGGCCGCGTCAGCCCTGGCAAACGCCTGTTTCAGAAAATCAGCGTCGGTAACGCTCCCTACGGCGGCCTGGGCACCCAGCGCTTCGATAGCGGCTGCATTCTCGGGCTTGCTGGTTACGACCGTAACGGTATGACCCGCCTTAATCAATCCTTCCGTAATTGGTTTGCCCGTATGACCTAACGAGCCGGTAATGACGTAGTGCATAGTGGTTTAATAGAAATTATCTGGTAAAAACTGGATTAAGCAAGCAAACAGCTGGCGTATTCTGGCCGTCTGGTATGTCAGAACATCAGCTTCCAGCCGTTAAAGAACAGGTCCTTACCCGGCTGGCCAGACCAATGTTTGATCGGATCAACGGTTTCGGTCGGTACGCTTTCTTTCTGCTTCACCACGGCCGAAATTCCTTCTTTGGCCAGTGAACGGCATATGTCTTTGGCGGTAGCGTCACCTTTGCCAGCCAGCAGGCAGACGGCGTTATCTTCGTTTTTCATAGCGGTTCAGTTTATATTGTTTGCACATACAATAGATTTAACAAAAAAATATTAGTCCAGATCGTCGAGTGACCGGGCAGCTTTAAAAACCTGCTGGGTCAACTGGCACACGTCGTCAGGACCAATGGCACTGGAGTACCGGGCGCCAACCCGCCCCCAGGCTTCGGCAATCGCGGGGCGTAACGCTTCGCCGGCTTCGGTCGGGTAGATCAGCGTTTTCTTCCCCTCCGACTCCCGCCGGACCAGTTGCTTCAGCTCCAGTTTCTCTACCAGCCGGGTAATGGTCGACGGCGTCAGGAAAAGCGTTTCGCTCAATTTTGATGGGGTGACACCAGGCTGGTCGACCACTTCGCAGAGCAGGTAAGCGTACGAATACGACAACCCGATCCGGCCGAACTCTTCATCACCGATGGCGGTGATGGCCCGGGCCAGGGCGTTTGCCGAGAACAACAGACAGGCGCTGTAGCGATTGTCTTTCTGTCCGGCAACGGCAGGGGTCTCTATTTCGTTAATCATCTCGCTTCTCATATTGACACAACAAAGGTAGGTAATTATATTTGTATGTGCAAGCAACGAATGGTTTTTTTACGTAGAGATAATCGAGATGCGAAGGGTCGCCGGTGCGGGCTCTACCGCAGAGGCAGGTGAACTTCGGCCATCATGCAGCGGGCCGAACCGCCCCCGTTGCCTTCGATGATGGGTAGATCGAAATGAACCAGTGTGGCGTAATCGTCCAGCAAGTCAATCTGCTTGGCCGTAAGCGACGCATGAGCCCGGGTCGACATGACCAGTAACTTTTGTCCTTTTTGCGTCAGTACCATCAGCATATTACCCGCAAAGCTGGCCATCTGCTCCAGCGAAATATCGATGATCCGCTTGTTTAGCCACTCCAGCTCCTGACGTACCATCAGCCGCTCGTCGGGGTCGGTAATGGCCGACAAACAAACGACCGCGAACGTATCGGCAATGCACATCAGCACATTGGTATGGTAAACCGCTTTTCCGCCGGCGTCGGCCGCACGGAAGGAGACAATACGGTAGCCGGTCTGCCGCGAAAACTCAGCCAGCACATCGGGATGCGTGCGGGGCGACAGGCATGCAAAGGCCACCTTGTTCATCCGGTCCAGCACCATACTACCCGTTCCTTCGAGAAACTTGCCTTCCTGCTCGAAGTGCGTCAGGTCAACCACCTTGGCTACGTGAAAGCGCTCGGCCAGATCGTTTATAATATCCGGACGGCGTTCGAGCCGCCGGTTTTCGGCCTGCATCGGGTACAAGACCACCGTTCCGCTGGCGTGCAGTGATACCCAGTTGTTCGGAAAAATAGAGTCCGGGGTATAGGGCTCAGTGGTGTCGTCGTACACCATCACATCCACCCCGACAGCCTGGAGCTGGCGCGCCATTTCGTCGAACTCCCGACGGGCATCTTCCTGAGCTACGTCTTTTGTCTGCGCAGCCAGTTTAATATCCTGAAACGCATTGGACTCAGCCGTTTCGGCGTTGAAGCCAAAGCGAACCGGACGAATCATGAGAATACGGGAGGTAGCTTGCGATTGCATAAAAGAAGTAGAGTAAAGGTCGTTTGTCGTGTGAGTGGAGCGGGTCAGCCATCGCCAAACCTCCGGCAAATTAGCACCTCAATGTCATTTTGCCAATGATTTTTGGCGATCCGGGTGCATTCATAAAGTCTGTCGGCCGCCTTCCGAATCGGGTTCTACCGATCGAAAGCGGCCGACAGGCTGGCTAACTGGCTGACGGCTGTTTAGTTGACAACCAGCTAACAGGGTAATTTACCCGTTCAGGCCCGGCGACGGCCCGATTGGGTTTAGACCTCTTCCCGGAGCAGCGGCAGGCTCATGCAGTGGGAACCCCCGCGTGCCCGGCTCAGCTCGGCCGAAGGCAGCATAATGAAGGTATTCTGAATGGTGGCCGGCGACGACTCGCCCCGTTCGAACCGATCGAGTAGTCGGGCCGCTTCAATAACGTCGAACCCAGCTTCCCGGAACGCTTCGGCCGTTTTCTGGTTGCGGTCGTAGCCCACCACTACCCCATCCTTCAACGCCAGCAGGTTGCAGGAGTCGGTCCACTGCTCCCGAGCTCCGAACGGAAATTCGTTATTGCCCGAATAGATGAACCGTACCGGTTCTGCAGCGCCCAGATCATTCTTACTGATGTCGGCCAGCAGGTCTTCGAGGTTGTCGATCTCGATCGGCTTATGTTCCAGTCCTTTAATAAACTGCAGTATTTTCAGTTCTTCAGACAGGTCTTTGGGCGAGAAAAAGTGCAGCACATCCCGTTTCTTGGCCTCATCGCCGGTGCGGGCCAGCGAGCCCAGCAGCACCCACACATTGCGTTTCACCTGCGTAAATACGGTGTCGATGTGCATGTAGTCGCGTTTCTTCGGAATCTTGATGATCGTTACGGTATCGACCAGGTTCTTGCTGAACACCAGCCGCATCACCTGCTGAGCCGCGTACAGGGTGGTTCGTTCGCTGACGCCGATCATCAGGTGTCGTTTGGCAATCATCATCACATCGCCCCCTTCGAGCGTTGATCGGGTAACGTCGCTGTTTACGTCGGCATCGGGCAGCAGGAAGGCGTGCTCGTTATCCGGAATTTCGATGATTTTATCCTGGTAACTGGCAAAGATGGGGTGATTGAAAAAGATATACTGCGCCAGTAAAGCCTCGCGGGTCCGGGCCAGCTTGGCGGGTTTGTTCAGCAGAATATGGTCGTTGATGACAATGCCGATATCGCGCGTAAAGATGAAGTTAGGCAGGGGCGAGAACAGCATGGTCTGGTCGGGCAGCGATCCCGAGATCATGATCTTGGCCAGCTCGACCGCATCGAACTGGTTGAGCAGCTGCTGGGTCCGGAACGCCGTTCGTTCGATGCCGCATATAGCCGCGATCAGCCGGGTTCGGATGGCCTCGTCGGCCAGAATATCGGATAGCAGACACTGTATATCGATGACCTTATCGGAGCGGAAGTAGGCCGGATGGTCGGGTTTGAAGAAGTTACGATCCGAGTCGGGACCCAGGCTGGCTATGCGGCCGCTTACTTTATCAGGGTCCAGAAAATATAACAGAATCTTCACGTAGTAATCGTACTCATCCCGGCGCATCATGTCCAGATGAACGATATCCTCGAAGAGCCAGTCCTGCGCCTTCGACGGTACTACTTTACCCAGTCCACGGTCGGGGCTGTGAATGAGCAGCCGCTTGAGCGTCCCTATTTCTGACGAAACGTTAATGGTGGCAAGCGGTGTCTGGGCAGGCGAGGTGACGGCAGCAACGGGCTGTTCTGACAGCAGCGTATCGCTTTCGTGGTTTTGTTTCTCGTTTTTCATGCAAAACCGGCAAGCCTGCTTTAGGACAGACCTGCCGGTTTGCAATGTACAGCTTTGACCGCTGAAAACGAACGGTGTCTTCGTTTCTGGGTTACCGGGTAGCCGTAGCGGGCTTACCCGCCACTACCTTCATCACCCCGTTCATCAGCCGCCAGTGGCCCGGGAACGTGCAGACAAACGGATAATCGCCGGGCTGGGCAGGGGCCGTAAACTTGAGCCGGTACGTCTGGTCCGGGTTGACCAGTGGCGTAGCGGCAATGACCTGCGGTATGGCGGGCACGTAGTTCTTTTCGGCGCCATCTTTGGCCGTGATCATCTTGTCAGCAGCCGCACCGATCGCATCCATGGTTTTCTGCTTGCCAATGACCAGGTTGTGCTGCATGGCATCCGGATTTTCGAGTACGATCTCGACCGACTTACCCGCCGTTACGGTAAACGTCTTTTTGTCGTACCGCATCTCTTCCCGCACGGTTTTGAGCCGCACGATCTCCACGTTTGGGTCGACGGGTTCGGCCGAGGCCACGCCCCAGGCTTCGTATAACCGGCCGAGCCGCTCCTTGATGTCGGGCGAAACGGTATTGCTCAGGCTGGCCAGAAACGATTTGTCGGCGTCGGCAACCTGCGCTTTCTGCCGCGGGTTCCAGCCTTCGGCTACGCCTTTGATGATGGCCTGCCCGTGGGCCGAACCAATCTTCTGAGCGGTTTTGAGCAGCGCCACAACCGAATCGATGGGCTGAGCGGATGCATAGCTACGGCTGGCCCGCTCCAGTACATAAGCACTCATGTCCTGGGGCGCCCGGTAGGTCACCTTATATACGGTGTTGTTATTCTGCTCGTTATCCTCCGCGATTTTGTTCTCCCGATCGAGCATGACCGTTACGTTGTACTGGCCGGCCCGTTCAAAATTCATCCAGAACTCGGTGTTCCAGGGGCCGTTGTTGCCTTTACTGATGGTTACCGTCTCGCCGGGCTTGATGCCGGTTGTGTGCGATACGCTGACGTAATCAAGCCGGGCGGGCTCGTCGGCCCCAACCGGTCCTTCGATCCGAACCGACATCGGGATCGGCGTTCCGGCCGGTATGGCCACATCGCCTGCGTTCATCACGTCAACTTCGATCTTGGCACTCTGCCGCAACTCGGGCGACTGGGGCGTTGACCGAACAGCGGCAATGACTAGGTCAGGCTTGTTGTTTTTCGACTGCGCAATGGCCCGCCGGGGCATCTCTTCGGGCGCGCTGGGGCCACCACCCTGTCTGGCGCCGGTATGATTGTGGTGCTGATCGGCTGGCGCCGTACTGGGCTGGGTCGGTGCGTTTGCCGACACCTGTTTCAGATACGTCTTCAGCAGTTGTCCTTTGTTGGTTGTCAGTGCCAGCGCAAACGCATCGGGCAACCAGCGGTCCGTTACCTCCCGGGCCGAACCCAGCCGGGCCAGAATAGCCTGCTGCGTAGCCGCGCTACCCGGCATCTCTGACAGGGCCAGGAGGCTGTTCAGCACCACCAGCGGTTCTTTGTCGTTGAGCGCACCGGCCTGCACCAGCATAGCGGCCGACTCAGCCGTGCGGGGCATGACCTGTACTACGGTTTTGCGTACGCCCGATGACTCATGCTTCAGCGCCGACGTTAGCGCGGCCATGACGGGCTGATTGGCAGCGTTTATTTCGCCCAGGCCATGCAGGGTCCAGAGCGCGTGAATAGCAGCCGGGTTGTTGCCGATCTCATCGACCGACGAATCGTTGACCAGCGCAATCAGCTGGGGAACAACGTCTTTGTTGTTCCGCTCGATCAACAGGCGCTGGGCGGTCTGGCGCCAGAACATATTATCGTTTTTCAGCGCGGCAATCAGTTCGGCGGGCCGGTCTTTGCTGAGCGACATGGCGGTATAGGGCTTGGCGCCCTTATAGCCTACGCGGTAGATACGGCCGTGGGTGAAATCGCGCAGATTGGTTTCGTACGCATTTCCCTTTCCATTTTCGAAGCCTTTGGGTGTGGGGTTGTGCTGAATAATGAAGCTGTACCAGTCTACTACCCATACGGCACCATCGGGGCCGACTTCGGCAAATACAGGCGCGAACCACTCGTCGGCACCAGCCATCAGGTTGAACCCTACGCCGGCCGCTTCGGCATCTTCGTAGTCGGTACCGGTTTTCTTCAGCACATTCTGGTGAACGATATGCCCCGTTGGTTCGCACACGAACGCGACCTTGTTCCAGTACGAAGCCGGAAACGAACGCGCCGTGTAGACGTTATGACCGGCAGCCGCCGTAAACCCGCCAAACACGTCGACCTGCCGAACGCGCTCGGTAATCGGCTTCATGTCTTTGTGGGTATCGGTACCGCGGCTCCCGTTCTCCCGCAGGTGCGGCCCGCCCGAAAAATAGCGATTCGGAATGGGCGCGTACCAGCCGTGTGCGTTATTGGCCGTACTGCCGAAAACATCGCCCGTTTCGTTGAACGCCATACCCCAGGTGTTGTTGGAGGTGGCCGTTACGTATTCGAGCGCTGAACCGTCGGGTTTGAACCGGAAAAAGCCCTGCGAGAAGCGAAGCGAATCTTTGCTGTTGCCGACAACCCCTTTGAAGCCGGAGTAACCAACACTGCCCCAGATCCAGTTATCGAATCCATAGTGGAGGTTGCTTGGACCGGCATGGGTATCGAACGTACCGAAGCCGGTAAAAACGATTTTCTTCACGTCGGCCTTGTCGTCGCCGTTGGTATCCTGCAAAAACAGCATATGCGGAGCCTGCGCCACGTACAGGCCGCCGTTGGCGAAGGTCATACCGGTGGGGATGTTCAGCCCCTCGGCGAAGTTGGTGAACTTGTCGGCCTTGCCATCGCCGTTGGTATCTTCGCAGATGACGATGTAGTCGGAGCCGGTTCCTTCGGCTTTGCGTTCGTTGGGATAATCTTTCGTGATCAGGGCAAACAGCCGGCCCCGCTCATCCCAGGCCAGGGCAATGGGGTGCATCACGTTCGGCTCGTGGGCGAACAGGTCCAGCGAAAAGCCAACCGGTACCTGAATGTGTTTCATCGACTCCTCGGGCGAGAGGGGTTCCTGCCGCAGTTGAGGGCCAGGCCGTTTTTCGTAGTTCGGTAGTTTGGCTTCGCCGTAGGCAAAGGGCTGCGGGTTGAGGGCGTCATGCTGCTGCTTAACCGCATCACCCACGGCCCAGAGGATACCTCGTTCCAGCAGCGCCTGAAAACCCGGCTGCCCCCAGGTGCGCTCGTCGTGTCCATAGGCCGTGTAGAATACCCGTCCCTTGCCGTACGAGCGGGTCCAGGTATACGGTTCTTCGGCTACCCCCGGCTTGTCTTTAGCCTGGTCGGCTTTAATATCGCGAACGGCCAGCACGTTGTTATCGGCCTGCAAGTGCGTATGCAGGTAGGTTTCGTCGTAAGCCTTGAACGAAGGCAAACCAGCCGTAATGGGGCTGTTGGGTTGGGTGAACCGCGTCTGGATGGTATCCATCCGATGTCGCCAGAACTGCCCGCCAACCACTTTGTCGACGTATTCGGACGAGTTGCGGAAGCAGTACGACGCGCAGTGAACCGGAATGACCCCGTGGCCCGCCGACACGTAATCCAGCAGGGCTTTTTCCTGCGGTTTGGGCAGGCTGTCCCAGTTGGCGAAGATCAGCAGCCCGTCGTACTGGTTGAGGTTGTCGGTATTCAGGTCGGCCAGCCGATCGGTATAGGTAATATTGATGCCGCGATTACCCAGGGCAGCCATGAGTTGCGCCACGCGCTCGCGGGGTTTGTGGTGGCCGTTATCGCCCAGAAACAGAATCTCGGTGCGCCGGGGTTTGGCGGCTTCCGACCGAACGGTAGTCTGTGTGGTCGACTGGCGGGTACACTGGGTTAGGACAATAGCCGTCAGCAGCAGACCAATAAGAGAGTAGGTACGATACATCATTGATGTTCATGTAGTGCCGAAGTTCCGGCTTCGGCGATAGAGGACATACTATTCATTTCCGAAGCCGGCGCATCGACACTACTGGTACCCGCCCGGTCCGGAACCGCTAAAAATCCGGCAGCTTTATGATCTCTCCGCCCCGCAGAGCCGACTCATGCGCCAGGATACCAACGCTTGTCCAGTTTGCCGACTGTGCCGCATTGGGGAACGGGTCGCGATCCTCCACGATGGCCGACACAAACTCATGGACCATGTGCGGATGGGAACCACCGTGGCCCCCACCCTGCGTGAACGACAGGTGCTGGGTTTCGTCAGCATCATAGACGCCCTTCGTCGTAAACCGCTGAATGGGTTCCGGCAGCAGATGCGCGTAGTCGGGCACGGTTACCTTTTCAGGAATTTCCGGTTCCGGTTTCTTGGCCGTATGTACCACCGGCTGCTCATCTTCAATCAGTTGCCACTCAAACGATTTCTTATCGCCGTAGACCTCAAAACTTTCCCGGTATTGCCGGGCCACGTCAAAAAGCGACCGGTATACGTAAGCCGACAGATCACTGTCTTTAAACTTGATATGCGCCGACTCAACCGCAAAGGGTGAGTTATGGATAGAGGCCAGCTCTTCGCGAATAGTCCCCGACCCGAAGCACGACACATAATCGGCCTGGAGCCGCAGCAGACCGGCTACCGGCCCAACGCAATGGGTGGCGTAATGCATGGGGGGCAGACCCGGCCAGTAGTCGGGCCAGCCGTCCATATCCTGCTGGTGGCTGGCTTTCAGGAACTGCACTTTGCCCAGCTCCCCTTTTTCGTGCAGTTCTTTGACGTAGAGAAACTCGCGGCTGTACACTACGGTCTCCATCATCATATATTTCTTACCCGATTCCTGGCAGGCCTTCACAATCTCGGCACACTCTTCTACCGTGGTGGCCATCGGTACGGTACAGGCTACGTGTTTGCCCGCCCGCAGCGCTTTCAGGCTCTGCTCGGCATGGTTCGGAATGGGCGAGTTGATGTGAACAGCGTCAACGGCCGGATCAGCCAGCAGTTCATCATAACTGGTGTACCGCTTTTCGATCCCGAACGCATCGCCGATTTTGTTGAGATTCTCAACATTACGCTGGCAGATGGCGTACATCGTGGTGTTGGGATGCCGCTGGTAGATCGGGATAAATTCAGCCCCAAAACCGAGGCCAACAATAGCAATGTTCAGTTTCATAAAGTAATGCGTGAAAAGGCAAATGAGTGAATCAGCACGCTGACGTAACAGCGAACGAGTGGCTATACAGTAATACTCTTGCGTTCTTTATGTCGTTCGCTTTTTAGGAAAGTAAGTCCGTCTACGGCCAGTTGCTCGGGCGAGGGAAACATGGGGCGGAAGATGTGCGTAGCCGCAGCCAGCTCCGGCGGATTCGGGCCAAACGCTTCGATAGCGACGGGTCCATCGTAACCTACCTCGTCCAGCGCAGCAAACACATCGTCAAAATTGATATGCCCCTGGCCGGGTGTTGAGCGGTCGTTTTCCGAGATCTGCACGTGCACCAGATAGGGCGCTAACGTACGGATGGCCGCGCCCAGGCTCTTCTCCTCGATATTGGCATGGAACGTGTCGAAAGCAGCCCGGCAGTTGGGGTGGTTAACCGCTTCGATGTACCGAAACACCTCATCGGCGCAGGTTAGCAGGTAGATTTCGAACCGGTTCAGTGATTCGATGGCCAGCGTGACATCCTGCGTTTGTGCATGTTCGGCAACCTCCCGCATGGCCGTCACCGACCAGTCCCACTCCTGAGCTGTAGCGGCCCGGCCAACGAACGTTTTGAACCCGGCAAACAGGGGGCCCATCAGAATTTTCGAGCCAGCCGCGGCTGAACAGTCGACAACCCGCTTCAGAAAATCGATCCCAGCCCGACGAACAGCAGCGTCCGGACTGATCAGACTGTATTCGGGACCGCAGATGGTGCAGGTCTGAACGCCCAGCCCCAGACTGGCACACTGCTGCCCGATGCGTTTCCAGCGGGCTGTGTCATCGGCGTTATTGATGGGAATCTCAACGAAATCAAAACCGCTTGCTTTCAGAAACGAGAAGGTGTCGGACAGATCTTCCTCCATCGTCATCGTCCAGACAAATAGATTCATTCCATACTTATTCATATTCGATCTATAAAAAGTTAACAAATGTATTGAGTATACTAGTGGGATGCGCGGCTTATATTGCCGAAAACTGACTATTTTTTCACTAATTTTCGACCTTTTACCCCATATTCGAGTAAATAACAAGCCAGTCTTATGAAACAGCCCTTACGTAAAGACCTTGAACCGGTTTCCGCTTCGTTCCTGGTCAAGGAACTGGTTGAACCGCACTTCGATCCTAACTGGCATTTTCATCCGCACTACCAGCTGTTCATGGTAGAGGAAGGTACGGGCACGCGCTTCATCGGCGACTCGATCCGGCCGTTTGGGCCGGGCGATCTGGTCTTTCTGGGCCCTAACCTGCCACACCTCTGGCGCAGTGATCAGGCCTTTTTTGACCGGTCCAGCGGCTTGCTGACAAAGGGAATCGTTGTGTATTTCTCAGAAGGCTTCCTGGGCGCTGATTTTATCAACAAGCCCGAAATGGCGGCTCTGCGGCAGCTGTTCGAACTTTCGCGACGGGGACTCGAATGGATCGGCGACACCCGCGACCGTACCGAGGCCGCGCTTCGGAACCTGACCCAGCAGCCCATCAGCTTTGATCGGGTGCTGAGCCTGCTTACCCTATTGAACGAGCTGGCCCACGCCACGAATTACCGGCTCCTGACCAGCACGGGCTACACCAATACCGTGAAACCATACGAAATAGATGGGTCGGGCTACCGCCGGATGCAGATCGTTCACGACTACGTTATGGACCATTTCTCCGACGAAATACACCTCGCTGCCATTGCCGATCTGGCCGGCATGACAGCCCCCGCCTTTTGCCGCTATTTCAAGTCGCACGCCAACAAAACCTTCCTTGATTTTGTGGCCGAAGTTCGCATCGGCCACGCCTGCAAGTTACTGGTAAAAGGGGATTTAAGTGTGGCTCAGATCAGTTTTGAAAGTGGATTCAGAACCCTCTCCAACTTTAACCGCCAGTTCCGGCAGATAACCGGCCAGACCCCCTCGGGTTACGTCAGAACGTACCGGCAACTGGGCTAAACGAAAACTGCCCACCTCTTTTCAGAAGTGGGCAGCCGGTCCGAAGCCGGACTGTATGTCAACTACGGATTAATACGTCGTTGTACTCAGGGGTTCGCGGGTGGTTACGCCTTCCTGCACAAAAGCCAGCAGATCCTGGTTGAGCCGATCCTTCTCGGTTACAAACAGGCCGTGGGGCGCTCCGTCGTATACGATGTAGGTAGCGTTCGGCAGGGCGTTCGACGTCAGTTCGCCCGACGACTCGATGGGTACCGTTTTGTCAGAGTCGCCGTGAATGATCAGCGTAGGCACCGTAATCTGGGTCAGGTCGTTCCGGAAATCGGTTTCGGAGAAGGACCGTACACAATCGACCGTTGCTTTGTGCGACGCCACATAGGCCCGGGCGAAATCGCCGTCGAGGTGCGCCTGACTAACCGGGTGGCTGATCAGGTTAACCCCGTAGAACTGCTTGCCAAAGGTTTGCAGGAAGTCAGCCCGGTCTTTATTGATATTTTCGACCATCGTATCGAATACGTCCTGGTCTACGCCATCGGGATTATCGTCGGTCTTGAGCAGGTAAGGCGTTACTGCGCTGACGAAAGCGACCCGTGCCACCCGGGCACCGCCGTAATTGGCCATGTAGCGGGCCACTTCACCACCGCCCATCGAGAAGCCAACCAGCGTAACGTTCTGCAGATCCAGTTCGTCCAGTACGGCTTTCAGGTCAGCCGCCAGGGTATCGTAATCGTAGCCGGTCCAGGTCTGGCTCGACTTACCGAAGCCACGCCGGTCGTAGGCGATAACCCGCAGGTTATGCTTGGGCAGTTCGGCCAGCTGGTAATCCCACATTTCGTGGCTCAGGGGCCAGCCATGAATCAGCACAACCGGGCTTCCTGTACCCTGATCGGTGTAGAATAATTTTACATCATTGCCCTGGGCGTCAGTACCCGCTTTAATGTAGCTCATAACTAAGGTTCAATTAACGTGTTGAGTAATATAATCCATGAATTAACTGTAGTTACGTATAATGGTTTGTGGCAGATTCTTTCTTTGCCCTCTTTTGCGCGTATTTTATTTTCAGGTAATGAAACCATCCCTCCTGTCCCGACTGTCGGCCCAGCCCGACGCCCTTGATCATTTGCTGTCCGGTCTTTCCGATGAGCAGCTTCACCAGCGGCCCCAGCCCAGCACCTGGTCCATTGCCGAAAACCTGGCGCATCTGGGTCGTTATCAGGAAGTTTTTCTGGAACGAATGCAGCGGATCACTACCCAGGACGAACCCCGGTTCGAGCGCTATGCTGCCGATGCCGATCCCGGCTTTTTACCCTGGACCGAACTCCCGTTCGACGCGCTTCTTGAACGATTCCGGGGTGAACGGGCAGCCCTCAATGCCTTTCTCAGTATTTTACACGAGGAACACCTGACGCGCACGGGTCTTCACCCGGCCTATGGACCGATGACCCTGGAAGGCTGGACTGAATTTTTTCTGCTCCACGAAGCCCACCATTTTTTCACTATCCTGAAACTGGGGGGCGCCCTCCGCACCGCCGGACAGCCGATGGGTCTGTATTCGTTCTAGCCAACCGCCACCTGCACCGAGGCCTACGCACTCAGGTCGAGATACCGCATCTGCTGGTCAGCCGCCCTGTGGTACACCTGAGTGATGCTCACGGTTTGAAGACCATAAGCGGGGCGGTGCATGACAAAATCATGGGCCGGGTCGCCGTCGCCCGCCGTTTGGTGAAACGCAAACACGTCGGCGGCTGTATAATGAGGTTGTTTATAAAGAAACTGAGCCAGCCAGGTTTTTCGAAGTTCGGCCATGGGCAGCGTGTACAGCGTCACCGACGACCAGATATGCGCCACCTGGGGCGGCATGTTGCGGAGGTAAACCTGCGTCCCATTCCAGCGCAGCTCATGCAGCGCCGGCGTACCTGACGCGTGGCTGACGATAACCAGCGTAAAGGGCTCGATACCGCTGAAGTCGTAGCGGTCGGTAAACAGCGCCGGGCTGGGGTAGCTAAAGTAATCAAGCACGACCAGGCCGCGGCTTTTTCGGTAGGGTGGCTGATGAAGATGGGGCTCGAAGGCGCCGTTGAGCAGGCAAACGGTTGTTGTGCCGGAGGTAGCCAGCCAGGTCCCTCCGCCGGTCGGATCTTTGGGGAAACAAACTAGCTCGTCGGCCAGCGTATACGCCTGCGGGGCTAGCGCAACCGGTCGGCTACTGAGCTCGTCGCGGTTGGATGTCAGCACAAAACCACCTTCCGGCAGGGGCAAATAAGTTACGACGCACATGCGTTATCGGCGGCAGGACAAGCCTCATTCGATGAACCTGCCCTGCCATTGATGTGATCAGATAAACAAACCTACAGCAATACTCCCTGAAAGACCTCATCGAGCCGCGATACGGGCCGGATGCGGATCCCCATATTTTTCGTATCGAGCCCTTTGAGGTTATACTTGGAAATATAGATCTCTTTGAACCCCAGCTTTTCGGCTTCGGCAATGCGCGATTCGATCCGGCTCACGGCCCGCACCTCGCCCCCCAGCCCAACCTCGGCCGCAAACGCAATGGAGGGCGCGATGGCAATATCTTCGTAGCTCGACACGACAGCCGCACAAACGGCCAGGTCGATGGCCGGATCTTCGACCCGCAGCCCCCCGGCTATGTTTAGAAAAACGTCCTGCTGCCCCAGCCGGAAGCCGCCCCGCTTTTCCAGTACCGCCAGGAGCATATTTAACCGCTTGGCATCGAAGCCGGTGCTGCTGCGCTGCGGAGTGCCGTAGGTGGCCACGCTCACCAGCGCCTGCGACTCGATCATCAGCGGGCGGTTGCCTTCCAGCATCGACCCGATGGTCACGCCACTCAGCGCATCGTCGCGTTGTGAAATCAGAATCTCCGACGGGTTGGTTACCTGCCGCAGCCCCGAACCGAGCATTTCATAAATACCCAGCTCATCGGTACTGCCGAACCGGTTTTTGGTCGTTCGCAGAATCCGGTAGGTCGTATGCCGATCCCCCTCGAACGTCAGCACCGTGTCGACCATATGCTCCAGCACTTTGGGGCCAGCCAGCGAGCCTTCTTTGGTGATATGACCGATCATAAATACCGGCACGCCCGACTCTTTGGCATATTTCATGAACTCGGTCGTACACTCCCGAACCTGCGAGACACTCCCCGCCCCCGACTCGACCAGCGACGACTGCATCGTCTGGATCGAATCGATGATCAGCACTTCCGGCTCGAAATGCTCCACTACCCGGAATATATTCTGGGTCGACGTTTCGGTCATGACATGGCAGTCGCTGACGGGTGCATCCAGGCGTTCGGCCCGCATCTTGATCTGCTGCTCGCTTTCTTCGCCCGACACGTACAGCACCCGCATACCCGACAGGCTCAGCGCAATCTGGAGTAACAGCGTCGATTTACCGATACCGGGTTCGCCCCCGATCAGTACCAGCGAGCCGGGAACGATACCGCCCCCCAGCACCCGGTTCAGCTCCCCGTCGATAGTTGGAATGCGGGGTTGCTCCTCGTAATTGATCGCGTGAAGGGCTTTGGGTTTGGCAGCCACGCGTACATGGCCGGGACCGGCCGACGGACTGCGCCAGCCTCCTTTCTCGGGTTCGTCTTTAGCGACTACCTCTTCTACTATCGTATTCCATTCACCACAGGTAGCACAGCGACCCATCCATTTGGCCGACTGCTGGCCGCAATTCTGACAGAAATAAGTGGTTTTCAGTTTAGCCATTTCAGGAATCTAGAATAACGGCGGATGTTCAGTGATAGAGTTATTACCAGGTCGTTTAAACCAAACGGATGCTGGCTAGTCCAAGCCCCGAAACCGGCTCGGATCAGTTTTTACGCATTGCCCTTATTCATTAGATAAACGCCGTTTCCTCGAAATAAGTTGATCTGGCACACCGCCGGTCCCGACTAAACGTTTAACCATCTAGTACAATCAGACAACCATGAAAAAGAAACTGCTAATCGCTGCATTGACACTCCTGCCGGCGCTCACGTTTGCGCAGGGAGGCTTCCAGATCGGAATTAAAGGCGGGGTCAACCTCTCAAAACTTTCATTCGGCCCTTTTGTAAGTACCACTACGAATTCCAACGGGTCTCCCTCGGTCAATGTTGATGGCCAGACGTTCCGTAACAGCATCAGTGACAGCTACAAGAGCCGCACGGGTACGTCGTTCGGTATTTATACCCGCTTCGGGAAGAACCTGTTTTTACAGCCCGAAGTCCTCTACTCGACCCGATCGGGCCAGTTCGATGTCGTCCGCAACGGGCAGTCGGAAACGGTTACCATCAAAACAACGAGTTTCGATATTCCGGTGCTGATCGGTATTAAAGGTGGTCCGCTCCGGGTAGTAGCTGGCCCGGTTGTATCGCTGCGTATCGATGATAATCAGCGGCTGGGCGAGGCTATTCAGCAATATACCAGCGGTACGCTGAACGATGCCTGGTCAAAAGCGTATTACGGCTACCAGGTTGGGGGCGGCCTCGACATCGGGTCGCTCGGTATCGACGTCCGGTACGAAGGTAACCTGTCTGACGTGGCGGAGATCAACGACGCATCCGGCAAGTTCAACCAGCGGTTCAAATCGTGGCAGGTAACGCTGGCGTATAAACTGTTTTAAGGCCGGTAAGCAACAACACCTAAAAGGGGCGGATACGCAATGTATCCGCCCCTTTTAGGTGTTGTTGCTTACCGTTTCTATTAATTATGCATCCGCTGGCGGTACTGAGCCAGTTGCAGCGTAATGTCTTTCATCCGACGGCGCGATATGGCTACCTCCCGACCGTCGGCCAGTCGTACCTGCCGCTCTTTGGTAAACACACTGTGTTGTACGTAAGCCAGGTTCACGATGTATGATTTGTGGATCCGCAGGAACAGCGTGCTGTCGAGCGTTTTTTCGAATTCTTTCAGGGTTTTCGATACCAGATACCGTTTCCGGTCGCGGGTATGGAGGAAGGTATAGTTGCCTTCGCCCTGCAGACAGAGGATATCATCGACCGCAATAAATATGGTGCGGTTCAGATAAGGTAACGCAATCCGGTGAGTACCTCGCTGATACGAAGCTGGAAATTGAGGAGCAGTTAATGGGGGCTGTACAGTAGAAAAGAGGTTCGCTTCCATGCTTAGGGGTTATTAAGTCCGTGTTTGAATCCGTGTCTGATGACTCAAAATTACCATCCGGAGGCAACCTCACGAAAAAACGGTCTGGCAGCCAGCCGATCAGATTAACACCCAATCAACTAACTATCAGACCGTTATAAATATTTTTTGGTCTACATTTGAGTGGTAGTACCCACCTGATTACGTAGAAATACGTATGGCCTTATGCAGCATCCTACGGAGCACATATGGTAATTTCTACGGATGAGCGCGTCTAGCTCACAGCAACTGGCTGAAAATCACGGATGCGATCCATAAACATCTGCGCCCGGCGACGGGAAATTTTCACCTGCTGACCATCAATCAACTCCAGCTCACCTTCTTTCTTGACAAAAAACTTACGAACAAAGCCCAGGTTAACGATACACGATTTGTGAACCCGGACAAACGCCTGGCCGTCGAGCAATGTTTCATATTCTTTCAGGGTCCGGGACACCAGCATTTTGGTGCCGTCTTTCAGAAAGAAGTTTGTGTAATTTCCTGACCCTTCGAGCCGCACAATTTCATCGACAGAAATTGTTCGCTTACGATCGTAGAATGGGATCAACAGCTTCTGCATGCACGAAGAATCGGCAATTTTTTCCACACTTTTGTGGAAAGGAATGGACATTGGATCGAAAATCGAGTCGTTAGCGAATGCTTTCATAGTCGTTTTGAGTGAAGAATAATGATTGATAGTTTAAGGTTGATGTTCAGTTACTTAGGGAACTAGTAATCGCGATCTACCTAGGGAGTTACTGTGCGTAATACACCTCATCCTGTGCAACAATCAGACCTACCTTCCCGCCGTTTTATTAAACGTTGGTATCTTCTTTATAAACTGTTATTAATCAGTGGTATTTTACCGCTTACTCAATGACCATCCGTAAGGCAACGCATGGTCACATGTTGTCATCATTTTCTACAGTTTTGGGTAATAAAGACCACGCCCATCTGGCATATACGGTTCTTAAATCGGCACTCATTCCGTTTTTCCGTACCTTTGCCTTATACAATGACAGGTAGTGTAGTATGCTGGACCGAGTTAAGGAGATTTACGGGGAAATAGATCAGTACGAAGTAGCATCGAAAGAACAGCTGGAGCAGTTTCGACTACGGTTTATCAGCCGGAAAGGGGTTGTTACGGAACTGTTTGACGGGCTCAAGCAGGTGGCTGCCGACGACCGGCGCGCGGTCGGCCAGGCCCTCAACGGGCTTAAGAACCGGGCGCAGGAGCGTTTCGATGAGTTTGCCAGGCAGATTGACGATCAGCCAGCCGGTACCGACGGGGCGCCTATCGATCTGACCCTGCCCACTGTACCCAATCTGAACGGTACGCAACACCCGCTGAGCCTGGTTCGTCAGCGCATTATCCAGATCTTCGAACGGATTGGTTTTAACGTAGCCGACGGCCCCGAAATCGAGTCGGACTGGTACAACTTCGGCGCCCTCAACTTCCCGGATAACCATCCGGCCCGCGATATGCAGGATACGTTCTTCGTCGAAAAAGACGGTCAGCAATCCGATATGCTGTTGCGGACGCATACGTCGAACGTACAGATCCGGCTGATGGAGCGTCAGCGCGCTAATGGCAGCTCAGCCCCGTTCCGCCCAATTCGCTCCATTATGCCAGGCCGGGTGTATCGGAATGAGACCATTTCGGCCCGCGCCCACTGCATGTTCCACCAGGTAGAGGGTATTTATATTGACCGGAATGTAGGCTTCAAAGATCTGAAAGATACGCTGTATCACTTTGTAAAAGAGATGTTTGAGCCGGGTACGCAGATCCGGTTTCGACCGTCTTACTTCCCGTTTACCGAGCCAAGCGCCGAAATCGACATCTCCTGTCAGATCTGTGGCGGCAAGGGCTGTAACATCTGCAAACATTCGGGCTGGGTCGAAATTGCAGGATCGGGCATGGTTGACCCGCAGGTCATCGCCAACTGCGGCATCGATCCCGAAGAGTATACCGGATTTGCGTTTGGAATGGGTATCGAGCGGATCACCCAGCTCAAGTACGTTGTCAACGATCTGCGGCTCTATACCGAAAACGACGTACGGTTTCTGCGCCAGTTTGAAGGACTTTGATCAATGGGTGAATGAGTAAGTGAGTAGCCGCTCCAGTCGGCCTTCACCCAGTCGTTCAGTCGCTCATTCACTCACTCTATTATGTCACCTATTCGCTTATCCGATCTTGCGTTCACCCTTGAAGCTGTTCTGGACAACGCCTTCGGACAGAAGCCGATATGGGTTGTGGCCGAAACGAGCGATATCAAGAATTACCCCGACCGGGGGTACTGCTTCCTGACGCTGGTCGAGCGGGAAGACGGCCCCTCGGGTCGGCACGAAACGCTGGCCAAGCTGGATGCCTGCATCTGGCGCCGGAACTACCATACCATCCGCGACTTCGAAACCGCAACCGGCGTCGCCTTTGCGCGGAACGTAAAACTATTGCTCCTGGTATCGGTCGGATTCAGCCCGGTTTATGGCCTGCGACTCGAAATCCTGAAGATCGACCCTTCCTACACGCTGGGCAATCTGGAACGCGAGCGGCAGGAGGTGCTGGACACGCTGGTTCGGGATTACCCCGACCTGGTCTGGCTCGAAGCAGGACAATACATCACGGCTAATCAGCTTCTGCCCCGACCGGCCGTGTTGCAGCGCCTGGCCCTGATTGCCGCACCGGGCTCCGATGGCTGGCGTGACTTTCGCCATGAGCTGGCGGCTAACCCCTATGGCTATACGTTCTCGGTAGATGAGTACCTGACCCAGGTGCAGGGCAAAGGGGCCGAACAGGCTATTTGCCAGCAGCTGGAAACGATACGGCTGAGCAGTACGCCCTACGACGCCGTTGTTCTGGTGCGTGGCGGGGGCTCGCAGCTCGACTTCGGCTCGTTCGACACCCTGCTGATGGGATTGACCGTTGCCGGTTTCGACATTCCGATTCTGGCCGGTATCGGGCACGAGCGCAACGTCAGTATTACCGACATGATGTGTCACCAGAGTGTGAAAACACCGACCAAGGCCGCGGGCTTCCTCATCGAACACAACCGACAGTTCGAAGAAAGCTGCCTTCGGCTCCTCGACCGAATGGGCGTTGTTGCCCGGGATGTACTCCAGAACGCCCGCGAAGAGCTTGATATGCAAACCGACCGGCTGCGGTTTGTTTCTTACAACTACCTCCGCGACCGGCATACCGAACTAACCGAGAAGGCAGTTACGATTCGGCACCTTGACCCTGCCAACGTGCTCCGGCGGGGGTACGCCCTGCTGTTACGTCAGGGCCGGATCGTTACAAAGGCGGCCGAGGTCCGTCAGAGCGAAACCCTTCAGGTTCAGCTGCACGATGGCACCATCACCGTCGTGAGCTGATGTAGAGGCAACGTGGAGAAGTGCGTGGCCAGGATTGACGTATAGACAACAAAACACAACATGACCTATCAGGAAGCTTACGAAAAACTGACAGCGCTGGTTGAAGAGATCGAGAACGAAGAGATCGCACTCGACGAACTGCCGGCCAAAATCCGACAGGCTGGCGAGTTGATTACGTTTTGCCAGGATCGCCTGCGTATCGTTGAAACTGACTATCAGGAATCGATCGAACGCCTGCCGAAGCGATAAATCGGGAATTTATCAACCGGGCTTGCGTGTCCTTTAGTAAACCTTGCCTAATTTTATCCCGGAGGGGGGTCATAAAAGGGGTAATGTGCCGATTTTGACTGTGAAGAGAACGACACCCTTGTTTTGCCCGATCGAGTTTTCCTACTTATGAATTTGTTCAACACATTCGATACTGTATTCAACCCGGACGTCGTATCGCGTATTGCGCTGTACGTAGACGAACCGGCGGATAAAATCAATAAAGCCGTTGACGGTCTGGTATACACCATTATTGGTGGTCTGATGAAGCGGACAACTACTGAAATTGGAGTCAATCAGTTATTCAGCCATATACAAAAAGGGCGTTATGACGGTAGTCTGATCGAAAACCTCGATCAGTCACTACGCGATCCGGCGCATACCAATACGCTCATTACGCAGGGTAATGATGTGATCAGTCATTTGCTGCCCGCCATGAAAAGCTCGATCGGCAGCATGATCTCGAGCTACGCGGGCATCCGCAACTCATCGGCTATTTCGCTGCTGGGTCTCACCACCACGATCGTATTGCACGGCCTGGGTAAACAGGTTAAAGACCGGAAGCTGGACGCCGATGGGCTGGCCTCGCTGCTCTTTGCCGAACGCGATGCTCTCATCAACACCGTACCGGACGAATTCATGCCCCGGCTGGTCGAGAAGGTGGGGCTGCAGCAGATCGTTTCGGGCCTGGCAGCGCCGGCCCGCCGTTCCGCGACCGAGGCACCGACCCGCCCAGTGGCTTCGCCATCCCGCCAGACCGCTACGGCTTCGCGCCCACCTATCAGTTACGAACCCGCCGAAGAAGAAGCCGGGAACAACAGCTCCCTGGCAAAGCTGGCCGTAGGTGGGCTGCTGGTTCTGGCCGTACTGGGCGGAGGCTACTACATCTATCAGAATACCCAGAATTACGCCGGCGATGAGCAGATCGTTACCGACGCGGGCCCGGTCACGAGCGATACCATCCAGGCCGATACCGTAACCCGGTCGCTGGCCGTGCCGGCCGAGCCGGCTCCGCGCTCTACATCAGCAACCGCGGCAACTACCGCAACCGGTCTGGCTGTCGGGGGCGCGCCCACCACGCCAACCGGTAATCTGACGCAGCAAATGACGCCTTATCTGGGCAACGCAGCCCTACCCAAAGGCCGGATCTTCCCACTGACGGAGGTGTCGTTCTCGCCCGGTTCGTTATCCATGACGTCGGGGCAGGCAACCGTTGGGGAGCTGGCCACGCTGCTGAAAACCTATCCTTCGCTGCAAATTCAGCTGATCGGTTACGCCAATGATGCCAGTGGAGCGCTTACCAACAAGAGCCTGTCGTTCAAGCGGGTCAACCAGATCAAGCAGCAGCTGATGTCGTCGGGTATCGATTTTGTTCGGATCGACGCAATCGGACGCGGCACCGGCGTCAGCAAACGGGATACATCCGGTATCCCCAAACCGACGCTGAAAAAAATCGACGTTAAAGTAGTCGTTAAATAAGCGAAGGCAGAGGATGGCCATGGGGGGGCTGATGCCGCTCCTCCCCGTCCTGTCCAAACAACTTCCCGCCCGTCAGGTTGAATGGTAAGCGATCAACTTAACACACTCAACTCCTATGACAACCGAAGCAGGCAAGACAGCTCTTATTACCGGCGCATCGAGCGGTATTGGCCGTGAACTGGCAACGTTATTTGCCAAAGATGGGTATAACCTCGTTCTCGTAGCCCGAAGCGAAGATAAACTTCAGGATCTGGCCGACAAGTACAGACACCAGTTTGGCACATCGACCATTACGGTTATCGAGAAAGACCTGTCGAGTCCGCAGGCTCCGCAGGAAATCTACGATGAGGTAACCCGGCAAAACATTACCGTAAACGCCCTGGTGAACAACGCCGGTTTTGGCGAGTATGGCAAGTTTGCGACCGAAACCGATCTCCAGAAAGAACTGAATGTCATTCAGGTCAACCTGACATCACTGGTCCACCTGACCAAGCTGTTTCTGAAAGATATGGTGAAGCGGAATGAAGGGAAGGTTCTCATGCTGGGGTCGGTAGCGTCTGTGATGCCTAACCCGATGATGGCGGTTTACGGAGCCACCAAGTCGTTTATCTATTCGTTTTCCGAAGCGCTGCGTAACGAAGTGAAAGATACTGACGTCTCGATTACGGTGCTGATGCCGGGCGCGACGGATACCGATTTCTTCAACAAGGCGGGCGCGATGAACACAAAAGCGCAGGATCAGGCCCGCTCAACCGACCCAGCTGTAGTGGCCAAAGATGGGTACGCAGCCATGATGGCTGGCAAAGACAAGATTGTGTCGGGTGCTATGAATAAAGTACAGGTAGCGGCCGCTCACTTTCTGCCCGATCAGGCTGTTGCCGCCAACATGCGGAAGCAGATGGAAGATCGCAACGCCCAGCAGGAAGAGCAGTCGTCGGCGCTGGCCCTCGGCATCGGCGTAGCAGCCCTCGTGGCAACGGGTATCGTTCTGTATGCCACCTACCGAAATGCCGGTCCGATCGATCGGGCGCGGTATCGGTATAAAGCCAGCAAAGCGAGCCGGTCGGCTAAAAACGCACTGGCTTCCGTAGTCGACTCGGTGGCCGGGTCCTACTACAAAACCAAAGCCGAGGCCGAGCAGGAAGCGGTGTAGCATGAATGATGAATGGTAAATGATGAACGAGGGGCGACAGTGACCGCGCCAGTTCATCATTTACCATTCATTCACTTTTTCCCCGGAAACCGTTCGAACACGTTGGCGACGGCGTTGCTGATCTGCTCAGGGTCCAGCGTTCGTCGGTTGAGTACGCTTGAGACGGCTACATCCCACAGCAGGGCGTTACGCTGCGCGTCGACTATATGTAAGTTTACGGTCCCCTCCTGATACGTTCCCGTCGGCACTTCCTGACTCCGCCAGCTGTACCGGCGCTGACCAATATACAGCGGAGCTTCCCGAATCGTGGTCTGCCGGGTTTGCGTCCGCTCCTTCACCACGGCCCCCAGATTGACCAGCAGGTCCGGATTATCTTTCGTAGGCTCATAGCCCCGGTTCTTCAACTCGATAGCTACGGCCTGTTTGACCTGTTCCATAGCTGCCTGGTATGAATCGCGGGGGGTTGGGTCGATACGGGCTGTATCGACAAAGGCATAGGTCCGGTAAGCCGCCCAGGTCGCCGACCGATCCGACTCGTTACGAACAACCCGAAACGGGGAGCAAGCCGATACCAGCCCAATAAGCAACAGGAAAAGATGGGGTAATTTCATGGCGTTGGTTAGTTTCCTGTATAACAAATCTCCGTGGCTATTTGTGCGTAAGCGAACCTTACCGGCACCTTGCCTCACCCAGCGTATTCGAACAACTTCGACCGGCGCCGGTTCTCTAGAGAGTATTATTCGTTACTTAATCACAACGTTATGAAAGAAGGAACAGGAAAAACAGCCCTTATCACCGGTGCCTCCAGTGGCATTGGTCAGGAACTTGCCAAACTTTTTGCCCAGGATGGATTCGACCTGGTGCTGGTTGGCCGACGTGAAGAAACCCTCGACCGGCTGGCCGACGTCTTCCGCAATAACTACGGAACCCAGCAGATTACCGTCATCAACAAAGACCTGGCGCGGGAAGATGTAGCGCAGGAGCTGTACGACGAGTTACAGAGCAAAGGCATTACGATTAATATTCTGGTCAACGACGCGGGGGCGAGTACCTACGGGAAGTTTGCCACCGAAACAGAATGGGCGCGCGAGAAAGAGCTCATCCACCTCAACGTGCTGACCACCACACTACTGACCAAGCTATTTCTGAGCGATATGGTAGCCCGCAACGAAGGCCGTATTCTGCAGCTGGCTTCGATGGTATCGGTAACGCCTTTCCCGCTGATGTCGGTTTATGCGGCTACCAAAGCGTATGTCTGGAGCCTGACCCAGTCGCTCAATAATGAACTCAAAGGCACCAACGTAACCATGACGGCGCTGATGCCCAACGCCACGGCCACCAATTTTTTCCGCGAAGCGGGTGCGCCCAAACTGGTCGTTGAAGACATGATGGATGATCCGGCTATGGTAGCTAAAGACGGCTACAAGGCGCTGATGAAAGGCGAGGCCAAAGTAATCCCCGGCGGGCTGGGTAACAAAGCGCAGGAACTCATGTCCTATGTGTCGCCCCAGGAAGCGCTGGCCTCTCTGATGCGCAAGCTGCTCTCGCCCAAGCATGAGTCAGGGCAGGACCAGAAAACGCCAGCCTGGACCGTTGGGATCGGCATTGCGTTGGCGGCTGTGGCGGGCTACGCGCTCGTACGTGCTTATACCAACGCCAACCCGATCGATAAAGCTCGTTATCGGCAACAGGCGCAGTCGCTGGGGGACTCGGCCTCGGGTACGATCTCGTCGATCATCGACTCGGTTGTCGGAACCTATCACAACGGCAAAGCTAAAGTCGAGTCGACGCTGGCCTGATACTGATAGCCAGTATAATCAGACCATATAACTGAACGGAGAGGTCAACGCCCGCTGTAAGCAACAGCGTCTGGCGTTGACCTCTCTGTCGTTTATCCGGGTAGCCTGACTCATTACCCTATGTCTGATCTGGTGCGTACATCTACGTAATTTCCCGGTAGTACTACCTGTGTTCACTCGTTGCTGTTTCCGACAGTGGGGGTGATGCGACTAAGAAGTCGTATCACCTTACTCATTAATCACTGTTCAACATGAAACGTTTACACACAGGCCTGCTCGTGGCTACCCTCTTCCTTGGATCGTTTGTTTTTCAAAACTGTCAGCCTAAAGACGGCGAAGTAGGCCCCACCGGACCAGCCGGACCTGCTGGCCCCACCGGACCGGCTGGTCCGCAAGGTGCCAAAGGCGAGACAGGCACCGCCAACGTTCAGTACTCGCCCTGGATTCCGACCACATTCTCGGGCAGTGGCAGCACCTATACGGGCAACATTACAGCTGCAGCCATCACGCAAGCCGTTCTGGATCGTGCCGATATCCGCGTGTACTGGAGCGAGAGCGGCCGAGTACTTGCCCTGCCGTATGCGCAGACAATCGGGGGCACAAGCTATTCGGTACACCAGCGCTTTTACGTGGGGCGCATAGAGCTGGTTGCTTCCTATGCGTTGTCGAGCCAGCAGTTCCGCTACGTCATTATTCCGGGTGGCGCTGCGGTTGGCGGGCGAAAGGCGGCCATCGACCTCAACGATTACGAAGCCGTAAAAAAAGCCTACAACATTCCTGATTAACCGTAGAGACGCATCCGCCCGGCGGCCCGGCCCATGCGTCTCATTCGCGTCAGCAACAAGACCCCATGCAGCTCCTATGCGTCAGCAATTTGTAAGTACAACCACCCCTCCCCTATAACGCCGTGTTGCTGACGCGTAGGAGACGCATAGGCCGGGCCGCCGGGCGGATGCGTCTCTACGTTTTGCGCTTCTTTTTGCGGGCCGAGGGGAACAGGACGTTGTTGAGAATGAGCCGGTAGCCAGGCGAATGCGGGTGTAGATTAAGGTCGGTAGGGGTGCGCCAGCTGCCGCCCCCGCGGACACCTTCGGGATCGTGACCGCCGTAAAAGGTCCACTGGCCCCGCCCTACTTCGCCGTAGATGTAGCGATCGGAGGTTTTCCCCTCCCCCATCACCAGCGAACTGGGTTTGACGGCGGCCTTCCGGAACGCGGTGGTCTGCCCAAAAAACTCTTTGATAATGTGTTCGTGGTTCTGGGTAAGCATGGCCGGAATTACGTCCCATTTGGCCGAGAAGTTAAACAGCTCGAAGAAACCGGCCGTTTGGTCGTAACCCCGACCGGCGGCCGAGTTTATGTCAGAAAACGTAGAAAAGCCCCGGTATCCATTGTCGCCTTCGAGGGTGAAATTTCCGAACGCCAGCGTTTTGGTAAAGTCCAGCTTAGCCTGCGCGTCGGGGTCGGTACCATCGCCGTCGTACGCACTTCCTACAATATCGACGCCCTCCGCTGCCAGCGCAATATCGAGCGTTTCAGCGCCCGAACACATGGCAAACAGATAGCCTCCGCCCGCGCAGAACTCCTTGATGGCTTTGGCCACCGCCAGTTTCATGGTAGATACCTTCGAGAACCCATATTTCTTCGCGATGTCTTCCTGCGCTTTGATGTCGGCCAGCGTCTGCCGGTGAATGGCCCGCCCAAACTGACCCGTAAAATCCTCATGGTGCAGGTGCAGCCAGTCATATTTGGGCAGGTCGCCCTTCAGAATCTCTTCATCATACACGACCTCGAACGGAATTTCGGCGTAGGTCAGCACCAGCAGTACGGCGTCCGTATTTTCGAACTCGGACGGGCTCACTTTAATGGGCGAATAAACAATGATCTTAGCCGCCTTGTGCAGCGTCACCACGTTCATATTCAGATCGGGATCAGCCAGCTGCTGGCGGATAGAAGCCGCCCGGCTATCGGTAATCGACTCGAACGATACGCCCCGCACCCGGCATTCGGTCTCCAGCGCGGCCGAGTGCTTAATCAAAAACGCCCCACCCCGGTAGTTCAGCAGCCAGTCGACGTCCTGGTCGTCTTTCAGCATTTTATACGCAATGCCATACGCTTTGAGGTGGTTGGCCTGCTGATCGTCCATCGGGATCAGGATTGAGCTGGCGCGGGCGGCAATAATCGCCGACAGGAAAAGCAGGATGGTCAGATGCCGTTTCATAACTTGCATACGTTCGCAACTGGTTCTGTTCAATGGTGAAGCTACTTTCCTTTTCCTGTTACGGTCTTCTACTGTCTACACTGGCTGTACTTATGATGTTTTGTACCCGTCAGGCTATGCCCCCATCTCCGCCCCCCGTCGAAACCGGCGTTTCGCAGGCCCTGGCCCGGTTTCGGGCTCAAACCCTTGGCGATCTGGCATATGCTCTCAAGTTCGACATTCCTGCGCAAAAAAACCAGCCCATTCCAGCCAGTGAAACCATAACCTTTACGTGGCAGCCCGGCAACGCACCTTTGCAACTCGACTTCAAGGAAGAACGCGCTCATTTGCAGACTGTTTCGGTTAACGGAACAGCCATTCCAATTGTTTTTGAGCAGGAACATCTGCTCATCGATGCGGCCCGGCTCCGACCCGGCACCAACCAGATCACGATTGGCTTTACGGCCGGGAATCTATCGCTGAACCGGAACGACGATTACCTCTATACCCTGCTCGTTCCCGACCGCGCCCGCACCGTCTTTCCGTGTTTCGACCAACCCGACCTGAAAGCCTCGTTTCAGCTTACGCTTACCCTTCCGCAACGCTGGCAGGCCATCACCAACGCCAGCCTGATCGACTCCGCCGTAACTGCCGACCGGAAAACGCTCCGGTTTGCTGCTTCGGAGCGGATACCGACCTATCTGTTTTCGTTCGTAGCGGGGCAGTTCAGGCCCGTCAGCCGAACCGCCGGCAACCGGCCCATGCTGTTGCTCCACCGCGAAACCGACACCACCAAAATCCGGCTCAGCCTCGCCCCGCTCTTCGATCTGCACGCCGAAGCGCTGGGGTTTCTGGAAGACTACACCCAGATGCCGTATCCGTTCAGCAAGTTCGACTTTGCGGCCATCCCTGATTTTCAGTACGGCGGCATGGAACACGTTGGCGCCATCGACTACCGCTCCTCTACCCTCTTTCTCGACAACGGCGCCACCCGCGATCAGAAGCTGAACCGCGCTACCCTGATTGCGCACGAGACGGCACACATGTGGTTCGGGGATCTGGTGACCATGCGCTGGTTCGACGATGTATGGCTCAAAGAAGTGTTTGCCAACTTTATGGCCGATAAAATCACGGAGGCTTCGTTTCCCGATGCCAACTACGATCTGCAGTTCGTGATCGACCATTTCCCGGCTGCCTACGCCGTCGACCGGACCGAAGGCGCCAACCCCATTGGTCAGCCGCTGGCCAACCTCCAGGAAGCCGGCTCGCTGTACGGCGGTATCATCTACCACAAAGCGCCGATTATGATGCGGCAGCTGGAGCTCCTGATCGGGAAAGAAGCCCTCCGGGAGGGGCTGCGCGACTACCTGAAAACCTACGCCTTCGGTAATGCGACCTGGACCGACCTCATCCGGATTCTCGACGCCCGTACCCCAACCGACCTCCAGGCCTGGAGCCGCATCTGGGTCAGCGAGACCGGCCGACCGGTTTTTACGCACCAGATCGAGCAGCAGAACGGACGCATCAACCGATTTACGATCACCCAAGCGGGCGAAGATGGCTCCAGACGCCTGTGGCCCCAGGTGTTCGACGTGGCCCTGGTCTATGCCGACCGGGTCGAGCTGATTCCGGTTACGATGAGCCAGCCTACCGTTGAGCTAACCGCTGCGCGGGGCAAAACACCCCCGCTGTTCGTCGCTTTCAACGCCATGGGGCAGGGATACGGCCGTTTTCCCGTCGACCCGGCTACCCCCGCCCAGCTGGCCAGCGTCGGCAATCCCGTTACCCGGGCGGCTCTGTACATCAATCTGTACGAAGCCATGCTGGCAGGAGCCGGTATCGGGCCGAAACAGCTCATCGATACGTACCAGACCATGCTGGCAACCGAGAAAGAGGAGCTTACCCTGCGGCTGCTGACCAGTCAGCTGACGGACCTCGTCTGGACATTCACCCGACCCGCCGACCGGCCAGCGGTAGCGGCCCAGGTCGAACAGGCGGCCTGGCAGGCTATGGAGCAGGCTATGGAGCAGGCTCAACACCCGGGTATCACTAAACTGCTGTTTCGCCTGTACCAGAGCGTGGCCCTCAGTCCCGGCGCCCAACAGCGACTGTACACAATCTGGGACCAGCAGAAAGCGCCGGCGGGCGTGACCCTCACCGAAGATGACTATACCTCCCTGGCCCTGGCGCTGGCCGTACGCGACTACCCGGCCGACGGCATCCTGACCCGGCAGCTCGCCCGCATCAAAAACCCCGACCGGCAGAAACGACTCGAATTTATGATGCCCGCCCTCTCGGCCAGTGAGGCCGAGAGGAACGCTTTTTTTGCGTCACTGGCCGTCGAAGCCAACCGCGACCGCGAAGCCTGGGTAACGGCGGCCCTGGGTTACCTGCATCATCCGCTCCGGGCCGTAACCTCGGCTACGTACCTGCCCAAAAGCCTCGAGTTGCTGGAGGAGATTCAGCGAACCGGCGACATTTTCTTTCCCGAGCAATGGCTGCGGGCCACGCTCAGCGCGTATCAGACCCCCGAAACGGCCCAGCTGGTCCGGCAGTTTCTGGCCGACCGGCCGGGTTATAATCCCCGTTTGCGCGCGAAACTGTTACAGGCTGCCGACGGACCTTTCCGGGCCAGCAAGCTCCTTTATCAGCCATGATCACAGATACGCATTTCCCGGCTATCAGTCCGGCCATGGCACGAGACCGGTTTCTGCTGCGCGACGAGACGTGGGACAATCGTTTCAGGCCCGATTTTGACCAGTTCATTATCTCGTCGTTCGAGTACGCCCGGCCGGTCATCAAACTACCGGTCCCGACGGGCCGTACCGGCAACCACGCCCTTTTTCTGGTTACGGGTGGCGAAGTCGCCATCCGGATTGGTCATCGGGCGTATACGCTCACCTCGCCCGAGCTGGCCATCGTTCCGGCCATGCAGATCTTCTCGATCGAAACCATTCAGGAAAACACAACGGGTTACATGTGCTTTGTCAGCCCGGAACGGCTACGCACCGCCGTTGGTCCTGCCAGCTTCGATTTTCTGAAGCTGACCAGTCAGCCCGTCGTGTCGTTGACAAGCCCCCAAACCGATTACATAGCCAATCTGCTCGGGCGGCTCTCAGCGGAGTATTACACCCACGGCAGCACGCGAACCGACCTGATTGGGCCGTATCTGCTCACGCTGATGACGGAAATCAACCAGGCTTATCTGGGCAGCGTACCGCCCCGGATCAGTGCCGGCGATCAGCTGGTTCAGCGGTTTATAGACGTACTGCCCCAGCGCATTCGCCAGTCCAGAGCGGTAACGGCCTATGCTGACTGGCTCAACGTGACCCCTAATCACCTTAACAAAGTACTGAAAGCCCGAACGGGTCGGTCGCCCTCGGTCTGGATTGACGAGCATATCGTTCTGGAAGCGAAAGTGCTGCTTTTCCAGTCTGGCCTGACGGTGGGGCAGATTGCGGCCGAGCTGGGTTTCGATGACCAGTCTACCTTTGGTAAGCTGTTCAGGAAGTACGTGCACCTGAGCCCCACGGCTTTCCGAGCCAGGCACAGCCAGCAAAATGATTGATTCGGACCAATTTCCAACGAATACGTCCTAACTCAACAACCGCCTACGCCCGGACCTTTGCGGTAGATTATATCGGTTATTCTATGGTTTACCCAATCATTCTGTTTCTGCATAACGCCCTGCGGTGGCTGGTACTGGGCAGCCTGCTGGCGGCTTTGTTTAGTAGCTACTCGGGCTGGCTCAGCAGCCGTCCGTACCGCCCGCTCGACCGCGCCGTGAGCGTGCTGACGACCTCCCTCGCACACACCCAGCTGTTGGTTGGCTTATATTTGTACACCATTAGCCCGATTGTCAGCTATTACTGGACCTACAAACCCGGCTTCGGCGAATCGACCGAATTTCCGTTCTTTGGGCTGATTCACGGCAGCCTGATGTTTATAGCGATCGTTGTGATGACCGTTGGGGCCAGTAAAGCCAAGCGGCAGACCGATCACCGGCAGCGCTTTCGAACCACAGCCGTTTATTTCACCATCGGCCTGTTGCTGATCGGCCTGTCGATACCCTGGCCATTTTCACCCCTGGCCAGCCGCCCCTGGATACGGGGTCTTTAACCAGTCTTTATCAACCACGACAATGGCAGCTACTTTTTTCAACTCCCCCAAAATACGGCTACGGGTTATCGGTTTTGCCGAGGGGCTTTCTTACCTCATTCTATTGTTCATTGCGGTGCCGCTCAAGCGCATCGGCGGTCATCCGGAAGCCGTTGAACTGGTTGGCCCCATTCACGGGCTCCTGTTTGTCCTGTACGTGCTGACGGTCATACAGGCGAAGACCGAGTATCGCTGGCCGCTGGGCAAAACAGGGCTGGCCCTACTGGCTTCGGTCCTGCCCGGCGGAACCTTCTGGGCCGATTACAAACTGTTCAGGCAACTGCGCGAGCCGTCAGAATAAGTATGCCCGTACTTATCTTCCAAACAGACATGGTCGGTACGGGCTGCGTACAAACTGTGGGGGCTGCCCTGAATGCTGTCAACGTCATCACTCGCTGGACGG
The DNA here is from genome assembly GCF_004138325.1 of Spirosoma sordidisoli. Lineage (GTDB taxonomy): Bacteria > Bacteroidota > Bacteroidia > Cytophagales > Spirosomataceae > Spirosoma > Spirosoma sordidisoli. Next base: position 1,199,476 of record NZ_SBLB01000001.1, read on the forward strand.
TAGATCTGGAAGACTGTGATCGGGTTCTACGAATTGAGACGGCTGCTGGATCTGCTCTGGAGGCAGCAACGGTTATCGAGCTGATGAAAGGCCTAGGTTTCAGCTGCAGCGAGTTACCCTAGCTTTGTAAAAAAACGGTCCCTCCTCATGCATCGTATGGCATGAGGAGGGACCGTTTATATCAGCTTATCGTAGCTTACTTCACGGCGTCGATAGCGGCAGCGGCTTCGGCGGCTTCGATGGCAGCGCGGTTTTTGTCGCCGTACTCATCTCGTTGCTCCTCGAAATAAGCGAAGATCTGCGTGATGGCTTCTACGTTTTCGGCTATTTTGGCGTGCATATCGCCCAGATCGGTTTCCAGACGTTTATCGTTCAGGCCGTTCATGTTATCAACTTCGATCTGACTGATCTTCGTAATCAGTGCGGTCTGGCTATTTTGAAGATCCTCAAGCTCACGAACTACTTTGTTCATCAGTTCGAATTTCTGTAGCTTATCCATAGGAATCAGTTATTTTGTTGAGTAATACTTACCTAACAGGATGCCGACAAAATGGTTTTAGATTCTGGCTTATTACGCATCAATCTACTCTATATGATCATAAAGCAAATCAATTTGACCTATGACAGAGCCTGCTCTACCTTGTTACTCGTCAACTAGCTTTTTTCTCACCACTCACGTATCAACCGCATCATCAGGCGTACTCGTATGGACAACCAGCCCCAAAAGTTAACTACCGCTTCAGGACGGCCCTATGCCGAAAACGAAAACAGCCAGAGCGCCGGCGCACGCGGGCCTTTGCTGCTCCAGGACTATATCCTGCACGAAAAAATGGCGCATTTCAACCGGGAGCGGATTCCGGAGCGGGTTGTACACGCCAAAGGGTCGGGCGCTTACGGTACGTTTACGGTAACGAACGACATCACCCAGTACACCCGGGCCAGACTGTTCAATCAGGTCGGCAAGGAGACCCGGGTATTCATGCGGTTTTCGACCGTTGGTGGCGAAAAAGGATCGGCCGATACCGAGCGCGACCCACGCGGCTTCGCGGTTAAGTTCTACACCGAGGAGGGCAACTGGGATCTGGTGGGTAACAACACGCCCGTCTTCTTCGTCAAAGACCCCAAGAAATTCGGCGACTTCATTCATACCCAGAAGCGCGATCCGTACACAAACCTGAAATCGCCCACCATGATGTGGGATTACTGGAGCCTGAACCCCGAAAGCCTGCATCAGGTACTGATTCTGATGTCGGACCGGGGTACGCCGGTTGGATACCGGTTCATGAACGGCTACGGCTCGCATACGTTCTCGCTCATCAACGCCAAAGGCGAGCGCTTCTGGGTCAAATTTCATTTCAAATCCATGCAGGGCATCCGCAATTTCTCGGGGCCGGAAGCCGACGCGATGAAGGCCCGGGATCTTGATTTCGCCCAGCGCGACCTGCTCGAAGCCATTGACAACGGGCATTATCCGAAATGGGCGCTGAAGGTACAGATCATGCCCGAAGCCGACGCCAAAACTTACAAGTGGAATCCCTTCGATCTCACGAAAGTCTGGCCGCATAAGGATTACCCGCTCATCGACGTTGGCGTGCTGGAGCTGAATCAGAATCCTGACAACTACTTTGCGGAGGTCGAACAGTCGGCCTTTGCCCCGGCCCACGTGGTAGACGGTATCGGCTATTCGCCCGATAAGATGCTTCAGGGTCGATTACTGTCTTATCCGGATGCACACCGCTACCGGCTGGGCGGTAATTACGAGCAGATTCCGGTGAACCGCTGCCCCTACGCCGTTCATAACTACCAGCGCGACGGACAAATGCGGGTAGATGGCAACGGCGGCCGCACCCCCAACTACTTCCCCAACTCGTTCGATACCATTGTGGCCGACGCGTCGTACAAAGAACCCGCCCAGACGCTCGACAGCCTGGTAGCCGACTGGTACGACCGGAATGCACCCGGCGACAATGACCACTACACCCAGCCTGGGATCCTGTTCCGGGAGGTTATGACGCCCGAGCAGCAGATGGCCACGGTTCAGAACATTGTGACGGCCATGCGCGGCATTTCGGGCCCGAAAAAAGAGCAGATCGTTTTCCGGCAATTGTGCCACTTCTTCCGGGCCGACATGAGCCTGGGCATGGCCATAGCGCGGGGGCTGAACGTAAACGTCGATCAGTTTATGCCAACCGCCCAGAGCGCACACGCTTAGTGAATTGACGGCTACCCCCAAAGAGACCTCTCTGCGTTCTTTTTGGGGGTATTTTTTTGCGCCGAAGTTAACCCGGGTCAATGCGTAGTTGCCTGCCCGTGAGCACCTTTGCAGTATCTCAATTTAACGCACAAACACACGATGCAAACGATACTCGGTGCGGGCGGCACCATTGCCAAAGACCTGGCCAGCGCTCTGACAAGCTATACCGATCAGATTCGGCTGGTCAGCCGGAACCCGAAGGCGGTTAACCCGACCGATGAACTGGTTTCGGCCGACCTGACCGATGCCGGCGCCGTACGTCGCGCCGTGGCCGGATCGGAAGTCGTCTATCTGACGGTTGGGTACGACTATTCCGTAAAAATCTGGCAGGAGAGATGGCCTGTTACCATGCGCAACGTCATCGAGGCCTGTCAGGAGCACGGCGCTAAACTGGTCTTCTTCGACAACATCTATATGTACGACCGGGATCACCTCGACCCCATGACCGAAGAAACCCCGATCCGGCCTACCAGCCGGAAAGGAGAAGTCAGAGCGCAGATTGCCGGTATGCTGATGGAGGCCGTACGAGCCGGTACCCTGACGGCCCTGATTGCCCGATCGGCCGATTTTTACGGACCCGGTAATGACAAGAGCGTACTGGTCGAAACGGTTTACAAAAACCTGAAGCAGGGCAAAGCAGCCAACTGGCTGGCCGGCCTGGACTACGTACATAACTTCACCTACACCCCCGACGCGGGCCGGGCTACAGCTTTGCTGGGCAATACGCCCGATGCCTACGGGCAGGTCTGGCACCTGCCCACCCACCCGCAACGGCTGACAGGCCGGCAATGGATCGAGCTGTTTGCCAGGGAGATGCACGTAACACCCAAAGCCAGTGCCTTACCCGTTTGGGCCCTGCTGCCCCTGGGCTGGTTTGTACCGCTCATGAAGGAGCTACGCGAAATGGTTTACCAGTACGACCGGCACTACGCGTTCGACAGCAGCAAGTTCACCAGGCGATTCGGCATCGAAGCCACCTCCCCGATTGAAGGGGTGCGGGAAACGGTGCGCGGCAACTGATCAGCGGGCAACAGCGGGTTGCATGATGCGTCGGCGGTGGTTCCTGCCCCAGTCGCCCAGCGCCGTCAGTACGGTATCTAACGAGCGACCATAGTCCGTCAGCCGGTAATCGACCGAGACAGGCATGGTGGGGTAAACCCGCCGTTCAACCAGCTCGTTCTGCTCCAGCTCTTTCAGTTCTTTCGATAACATACGGGGCGTAATGCCGCCAATAGCCCGCTCGATCTCGCTGAAGCGCATGGGACTTTCGCTGTGGAGCAAACTCATGATCAGCAACTTCCACTTACCGCCCAGTAATTCGAGCGTGTCGGCCATGGATCGCAGATGGTTCGTGCAATAGGTCTGTTTCATGCTGAGTATGAATTACTATGCTATAGTATAGTACTATACAAAAGTATAGCCATATAAAATGTATAGCAAACCGGTTGAGCTTTGCGACAGCATCTAACAAAAGGCTGTCATGAACACAACCAACCCATTAAACGTACTCGTCTACGGAGCTACCGGATCGCAGGCCGGTGCGGTACCTACCTTCCTGCTGGCGGCTGGTCACCAACCCTACGTTCTTACCCGCACTGCCGACAAAGCGGCTCACCACGCCCGAGCGGGCGCTATCGTGCTGGAAGGCGACATGGCCGACGGCAACCGGCTGCGTGAGATCAGCGACGGTATGGATGCCGTATCGCTCCTGATTCCATTCTTCGCCAACCCGGCCGAAGTTGCCAATTACGGCCGTCAGGCTATCGATGCCGCCAAGGCCGCGGGGGTCAAGCTTCTCGTCTGGAACACCAGCGGAGCAATTCTTCCCGTTCGGACGGGGAACCCATCCATCGACGTCCGGATCGATATGCAGCAGTATTTACAGGAGAGCGGGCTGCCCCATATTATCATTCAGCCGAGTGTATACCTCGAAAACCTGCTCGGCCCCTGGACGGCACCGTTCGTTGCCAACAAAAACCAGGTTGCCTATCCGGTGCCTGCTGATATGCCTGTTAGCTGGATTGCGTCCGACGATGTCAGTGCCCTGGTGGCAGCGGCTCTCGAACGCCCCCAGCTGGCAGGGTCGAACTGGCCCGTTAGCGGGTTGGCCAACCCGGACGGACCGGCGCTGGCCCGGGCCTTTTCGGAAGGACTCGGTCGCCCAATAACGTATTACGCCATGCCACCTCGTGATTTTGGCGGTATTCTGGATCAGGCCTTTGGGCCGGGGGCTGGCGCTGCGGCTGCCAGTGAATATCAGCGGATGTGGGACTTCCCGGAGCAGCGCCCTTCTTTTCGGGCCGATATGCAGCCGGTGCTGGCCGAACTGCCCGTTCAGATGACGAGTATCAGCCAGTGGGTTACGGCCCGCAAGGCGCTTTTCTCGGCCCCGGTAACCGCCTGATTAACAGACCACGCCTTTCGCTCAATCCTATCGGGCACGAGCTTGCTGCCGGTTTATATTTGACAGGTGGGGCGGGTCAGGATTCAAACGCCTGCCTGCCCCACCTGTCAACCCTAAGCCCTTCAAAGCGAATGCACTACAAAACTGTGTACGACATCTCGGTGGAGCCTTATGACGGCTGGATCTGGTTCATTTTGGCCGGTATTTTTGCGATTCTGGTGCTGTACAGCTTCGGTATTCTGACCACGGTTAAGCCCGGATTATACCCACAGCGGCACTGGGTTGTGGGGTTTGCCCTGGTTATTGCCGGGATAGCGGCCTTGTCATACTGGGACTTTCACCGGCTGCGCGACCGGCTCCTGGCTGACGACTGTCAGCATCTCGACGGGATCATTCAGGGGCATTGGGAGAAGAAATGGGTGGCGCGGGATGCCAGCGGGAAACCCGACCGAAAACACTACGAGGGCTTTACGGTCAACGGCGTTTCGTTCGGTTATTACATCAAAGAAGCGGAACATGCCGGGTTTCAGAACGGTGGCCCCACCCAGATTCCACTGCCCGATGGTATGCCCGCCCGGGTGTGGTACATCACCGACAAACATATCGACGACGGATATCTCGAAAACAGGATTCTGAAACTACAGCTAGGCGAATTCCCGAAAAATTGATAACTAGATGACTGGTGCTGCCCGGGAGCCAGTAGATCAACTGATGGCGGCCTAACTCAGAACCCTGGTTAATCGATCCATCATGACAAGCAGCAGTCCTCTGGTATCAAAAATCAGCCAGATCATAGCGCTATCGGCTTCTGAACAGGAGCTGATCGACACGCTCTTCCGCCCGCAATCGCTGCATCCGGGCGATTTTTGGCTGCAGGAGGGGCAGGTTTGCCGCTATGTGGCCTATATCGAAGAGGGTCTGCTGCGGTATACGGTCAACCACGATGGCGACGAACTTACGTACTCGTTCGGCAAAGAGACCGATTTTGCCAGTAGCTACGAGAGTTTTCTGACCCAGTCAGCAGCCAACTGCGCCATTCAGGCCATCGAACCAACGCTGCTCCGCTGCATCACGCATGAAGACCTTCAGCGGTTTTATCGGGAGGTAAACGAAGGCGAACGGTTTGGGCGGCTCATCATCGAGCAGATCTTTCTGCAAACGGTGCATCAGCTCACCGGTCTGTACACCAACACCCCCGAAGACCGGTATCTGAACTTTACGCGACACTTCCACGATATTCAGCAGCGGATTCCACAGTATTACCTGGCCTCCTACGTGGGCGTAAAACCCCAGTCGCTCAGCCGCATCCGGCGCCGGCTAGCCCGGACAGGCCGATGATACAACGGGGTTACGCCGAAGGGCGGTTCAGAAACCTATGCCAACATTCAGGCTGACGTGGCTGTTTCTGAAGGACTGATTCTCCCCGACCCCCGTTACGTCGCCCCGTCGGTTTGAGGTTTCGAAATCGAAGTCAATGTTAAGGGCCGACCGTTTTTTGAGAATCGGAACAGAATAGCCCAGTCCGACCAGCAGGGTAGTACCGATGGCAAACTGATGCTCGTAGGTTTGGGTTGCGTTATACTTTGTTTTCTCCGTCATCTGGCCAATTCCGAAGCTGCTCTTTAGCGCCAGGCCCTGGTTGAAGCGTTTGCTGAACAGGTAGTATTTGGCGCCGATACCGGTATGATAGTAGTTGAAGAGGTATGTTTCGCTGTTACCGCCGTTGTTGGGTGTAGCAAAAAAACCTTTGATCCCTGCCCCTACGCCGAGGCCCTTCCACTGGGCCGGGGCAACATAAAACCAGCTTGTGAGCGTGTTTCCCTGGTTTCGGCCAAAGCCACGCCCGTCGTTGATCGTTTCTTTTTCGGCGAGCTGGCCCGAGAAAAAAGTGTTGCCGTACCCAATGCTGATAGTCGCGTAGATGGGTAGCTTGGCGGGTGCAGGCTCCGTCTGCTGCGCCCGGAGGGCAGTAGTTGCCAGGAGGAAAGAGACGGACCCGAGGAAGGTAATCTGAACGGTTTTCATACGTGCTTTTAACGGCTTTGTGATCGGTTGACTTACGATACAAAGGTGCTGCCTGATCGGGGCGTTGTGCCTTGACTTCGGTTAGCTTCGCCAGCGACGTATCTTGACCTGGGTTAAGAAATAGACCTATTCTACCGGTTATCGGCCAGTCGTTTCCGAATGCGCGACAGACTTTCGGGTTTGATACCGAGGTACGACGCAATATGGTGCAATGGAATCCGCTCCATCACCTTGGGCCGTTCGGCAATGAGCTTGAGGTAGCGCTCTTCGGGCGTATCGAACAGTAACGAGGCTGTCCGGCGCTGAGAACCGATCACTATATTCTCGGCCAGCAATCGCCCGAACCGCTCGAAGACAGGCCGTTCGGCATACAGCGCCTGCAGATCGGTTCGTTTAATGACCAGCAGTTCCGTGTCTTCGAGCGCATCGATGTACTGCACGGCTGGCTGCCCGGTCAGGAAACTCTGGTAATCACCAACCCAGGCCCCTTCGAAGAAAAACTGCCCGTTGTACTCGTCCCCGTCTTTCAGGTAATAGTAGCGCAGACAGCCCTGGTTGATGAAAGCGATATGTGAACAAACCTCCCCGCCCCGCAGCAACGATTCATGTTTGGCCAGTCGGCGCGGAGTGAGCAACGTAGCGAAGTACATGAACTCGTCGCGGGTAACAGGCAACAGCCGGTCCAGACTGATTTTCAGGCGGTCAAACATAGGGGTAAGCTACAACCTTTAGCGGAAAAATCCGCTTTCGAAATGTGCTCCGGGGCTGATGACGGCACCCAATCACTCGCCAGCCTCGCCGGGCAACCGAACGTAATTAACTCAGGTGCACGAAACAGGCCGGCCAGACCAGGATGTTTGCATTCGTTATCAACGTCGATAACCTTTTCCATCGTCCTGTCATGACGCGTTTATTCTGGTTTTCCTGGCTCGTCGGCCTCCTGTTGACATCACCTGGCTTACTGGCCCAGCATCGCTTTCCCAAGCATGAGTTAAGTATCAATGGATTCCGGGCTCCATCGATCGGGCTGGAATACCGCCACCGGGCTTTCTCGGTCCATGGCGGCTATTACCTGACCAACCTGAGCCCAAACCTTACGACCCGCTTCGTAAAAGCAGGGGTAACGGGCTGGTTTTTGCCGGTTGGCCGGCAGCCCAATCCGTCCTCCTTCTATGCGTCGGTATCGTACCTGCGTGGTCTCAACCGCGATTACGAAGCCAGAAACGCAGCCTCGGCCGAACTCGGTTTCCGATGGATGGTCTGGCGCGGCCTGAATCTGCGGATCGGCGCCATTGCGCTGGCGTCAGCAGGCCAGACCGTAAAAATTAACCCAACGCCGGGTATCAGCTACTCATTCGTTCTCCGATAATCGATCTACCCTCATGAACACATCTGAGAAAACATGGCTGGCCCGGGCCGGTCAGCTGCTCATAGCCGGGGGTCTGCTGCTCCTGATCCCGTACGCGATATTGACCAGTACGTTCGACTATCCGGACAGTTTACGGGCGGAGCCGGGCGCCGTGCTGAGCCGGTTCCATGCGGGCGGGGCCAGCCTGATCTGGACCTGGCTGGCGTTCGCACTGGTCGGTCTGCCGCTCATTCCGGCGTATGTACTGCTGGGCCAGTGGGTCGATAAACGGGAGCCGACGGTACGCTGGGCTACCACCGTCGGGCTCATTGGACTGGTTGTCCAGCTGATAGGCCTGCTGCGCTGGGTGTTTGTGGTACCGGTGCTGGCCCGCATCTTCGTAACGACCGATCGGGAAGCGGTTCGGGAGGCCGCCCGCCTGGCCTTCATCACCATCCATCAGTACGGTGGCGTGCTGCTGGGCGAGCATATGGGCCAGCTCTTTACCATTGTCTGGACGGTAGCACTCGCGGGGGCACTCGGCCGGGCCGGGCTTCTGAACCGGGGCTGGGTGTGGCTGGGTTATGTGGCTTCGGCCATCTATCTGCTGGCCCAGGCCGAGCTGCTGGCCACGGTACTACCCACCTTCCCGGTCTGGAATCCGGCTGGTTTTCTGGGCAGTACGCTCTGGCTGATCTGGCTCATCGGACTGGGTCTGCGGTGCTGGCAGGTTGGCCGGGTTGAGAAATAAAAGGCCGGGGTTATGATAGAAAAAGGGGGTTGGCTATCTTCATACGGTAAAACCTAACTTCTGCAAGCCCTCATGCTTACCACAACACGCGTTAAACTGTCTGCTATGATGTTTCTCCAGTTCTTTGTCTGGGGAGCCTGGTACGGACAAATGAGCAAATACCTGCTCACGCAACTAAATGCCACCGGCGATCAGGTCGGCAACGCCTACGCGGCTTTTTCGCTCGCCATGATCATTGCGCCCTTCTTCGTGGGGATGATTGCCGACCGCTATTTTGCCGCGCAGAAAGTGCTGGGCATCCTGAATCTGCTCGGAGCAGTCGTGCTCTACCTGATTACGCAGAATACCGACCCGGGCAATTTCTTCTACCTGATTCTGGCCTACTGCATCACCTTCGCGCCGACGCTCGCCCTGACCACGTCTATTGCCATGCAGCAGATGACGAGCCCCGAGAAGGAGTTTCCGGGTATCCGGGTGCTCGGTACGGTGGCCTGGATCGTGGTTACCAACATTGTTGGTTTTTACGGGTTCGGCGATCAGGTCACGATCTTCCAGCTATCGATGTACTCGGCGGTAGCCCTGGGTATCTTCTCGTTCTTCCTGCCCGATACGCCCCCCAAAGCCACAGCCTCAACGTCGGTTAGTCAGATTCTGGGGCTCGATGCCTTCAAACTGTTCAAAGACCGGTCGTTCGCTATTTTCTTTTTATCGTCGGTGCTGATCTGTATTCCGCTGTCGTTCTACTACGCCATGGCCAACCCTTCACTGACCGACGGCGGCATGCAGAACGTTGAGAACAAAATGTCGCTGGGCCAGGCGTCGGAGGTTATCTTCATGCTGCTGATCCCGGTGGCGTATAGCCGACTGGGCGTTAAGAAGATGCTGATCGTTGGGCTCATCGCCTGGATTGTGCGGTTCATCTGCTTTGGCTACGGCGACGTGTCGTCGGAGTGGCTACTCTTTATTGCCATCCTGCTGCACGGCGTCTGCTACGACTTCTTCTTTGTAACAGGTCAGATCTACACCGACAACAAGGCCGGCGACAAAATCAAGTCCTCGGCGCAGGGGCTGATTACCTTAGCCACGTATGGCCTGGGTATGGGTATCGGCTCCAAACTGTCGGGTATCGTACTCGACATGTATACCCGCCCCGATGGCACCAAAGACTGGCTGTCGGTCTGGCTCGTACCAGCCGGTATTGCCGCTGCCGTACTGATCATTTTCGTGCTGCTATTCACCGACAACAAGAAATCGGTCCCCACCGAAGGGGAACTGGTAACAGGGCCTTTATAACGGAAGAACCGAAAAAAGCCGCCGAACACCAACGGGCATAAGGTCATGCCTCCCGGTGTTCGGCTTTCTTTGTCTGTCCTCTTCTCTTTTCGTTCATGCAACTCATTTCCTACAATATCAACGGCATTCGGGCGGCCATGCGCAATGGGCTGACCGACTGGCTGAGCCGTAACGAATTCGATATCCTTTGTTTTCAGGAAGTCAAAGCCACTACCGATGTGGTAGACCTGGCACCGTTTGAACAGTTGGGCTACCAGTATCACTGGCACGCGGCCGAGAAAAAAGGTTATTCGGGCGTGGCTACGTTCTCCCGCATGGCTCCTACCAATGTGATCATGGGTTGCGGCCTGGCCGTATATGATTGCGAAGGCCGCATTTTGCGCACCGATTTTGGCGACTTGACCCTGCTGAACTGCTACTTCCCCTCGGGCACGACGGGCGAGGTTCGGCAGGCGGTGAAGATGGAGTTTCTCCGCGATTTCTTCGAGTACGTCCAAACGCTGCGGCAAACCCGGCCCAACCTGATCGTAGTCGGCGATTACAACATTGCCCATACTGCCCAGGACATTCATGACCCCGTTCGCAACAAAAACACCACCGGATTTCTGCCCGAAGAACGCGCCTGGATGGATCAGTGGTTTGGCTCCGGCATGATAGACGCCTTTCGGCATACCCACCCCAACGATGTAGCCTACAGCTGGTGGAGTTACCGCGCCGGCGCCCGCACCAGTAACAAGGGCTGGCGTATCGACTATGCCTCCGTCAGCGACCCGCTGCGCCCCCGCATCGTCGACTGCCGGATGCTTCCCGACGCCGTCCACGCTGACCACTGCCCCGTTTGGTTGTCATTACAGGATTGAGGAGTCGGGTGGGGAGCAACGCGCATCGTCACCCGTTTTCCATCCCGTTGAATTGCCCTGTTTTTTCATGTACTATCTGATCTACAAGCCCTACCTGATGCTCTCGCAGTTTTCGCGGGAGGGCGACAAACCCACGCTAGCCGATCTGGCGTACGACTTTCCGGGCGATGTTTACCCCGTTGGGCGGCTCGATGCCGATAGCGAAGGGCTGCTCCTCCTGACGAGCGACAAGCAACTCAACCATCGGCTGCTGAACCCCAGATTCAGGCACAACCGAACGTACTACGTGCAGGTAGATGGTGCGCTGACCGCCGAAGCCTGCCAGCAGTTATCGGCGGGGGTTACGATTTCGGTCGATGGTAAACCCTATGCGACCCTGCCCGCGCTGGCAAAACCGATGGCGGCTCCGCCCCTGCCCGACCGCGACCCACCCATCCGCTACAGAGCCGCCATACCAACCTCATGGCTATCGATCAGTCTGCACGAAGGCAAGAACCGGCAGGTACGCCGAATGACGGCTGCCGTAGGGTTTCCTACACTCCGGCTCGTGCGCTGGGCCATCGAATCACTCACGGCCGAGGGTATGATGCCCGGCGACGTTCGTCCACTGAGCCGGGGCGAGATCCTGCAGGGGCTGAAGCTGTAACCCGAGCCATCCGCCGAAACTCACAATATACCCTCGTCGGCAAAGCTGTAATACGCCTTATCGGTAAAGATCAGATGGTCCAGCACCGGAATATCGAGCAGGCGACCCGCGTCTTTCAGTTTACGGGTCAGGTCTTTATCGGCCTGCGACGGGGTCAGGTTGCCGGAGGGGTGGTTATGAAACAGAATCATCGACGAGGCCAGATACTCGATTGCCTGCTTGAAGATAATTTTGGGATCGGCCACCGTACCCGATACGCCCCCCGCGCTGATCAGTACCGGCCGCAGCACCTCGTTGGCACGGTTCATCAGCAAAATCCAGAATTCTTCGTGGGGCTTATCGATCAGGTGCGGAATCATCTCATTATACGCATCGCGCGAACAGGTGATTCGGGCGCGTTGCGGACGGTCCTGCTCTTTGCGCCGACGCCCCAGTTCAAGGGCAGCCACGATAGCGATGGCCCGCGCTTCGCCAATACCCCGAAATTTAGACAGGTCTTTGATGCTCAGCCGGGCCAGGTCGTTCAGGTTGTTACCTACGCTCTTCAGGATGATTTTGGCGATATCGACCGCGGTCAGGTCTACCGTACCGGCGTTGATCAGGATAGCGATCAGCTCGGCATCGGACAGGGCGGCTTTTCCCTTGAGCATCAACTTTTCGCGGGGACGGTCTTCTTCGGCCCAGCTTTGGATTTTTCCGGAGGTTTCGTAGGTCACGGCAGCAGTGAATCGGTCAGGAACTAAACACGAACTAACAAAATAGACACCATAAACCTCGCTATTCTACCGCATTTCCGGCCAGTTAGGGCATAAAAAAACCTCACCCCGAAAAAGGTAAGGTTCTGATATGTCTCTGAATGACTGGCAACTAGGCAGCAGCAGGCTTCAGACCGTTTACCAACCGAGCCAGTTTCGACTTGTTGTTAGACGCTTTGTTCTTGTGGATGATGTTGCGCTTTGCCAGTTTGTCCAGTGCCGACGATACGGTTTTGAACAACTCAACGGCCATAGCATGGTCGGTGGTGGTACGCAGTTTTTTCACCAGGTTCCGGGTCGTGACGTGCTGGTAGCGGTTCAACAGCCGCTTTTTGGCGCTCGACCGGATTGCTTTTTTTGCTGACTTATGGTTTGCCATCGGTATGTACTGTAAAGATCGTTTCGCGATATGAGGGCGCAAAAATAAGAAAATCAGTCAGCACATCCAAGTGTACTGACTGATTTTCTGTGATAAACCAACGCTTACGGCCGAATATCGGCGTTGACGATCAGCGTTTTTTCCCAAACGCCCTGGTTCTGCGTTACAAACTGTTTGTAAGCCGGGCTGCTTTCAAAAATTTTAATGTCGGCCTCGCTCTGAAACGTCAGATAATGCACCACGTCATAGTCGGCAACGGCTCCGTTTGGCAAAATTGTCTTGCCAGAGGTGTAACCAACGATGTTTGGAATTTCATGCTTTAGGGCGGCAAAACCGTTCATATGCTGTTCAACAGCTTGCGATTCAACCCCTTTTTTGAATTTCACACACACAATTTGCTGTTTCTGGGCTTTGCGCGCAGGTGAGTATGCACCATAGATTGTCAAAGCGAAAGCACACATCAGCACAACGATAAGGGCGTAACCCCGTGATTTTGGATTCATGACTATTGGTCTTTTTCTATTTTGCCAAATTTTGTTTCGATTCAACCAGCAGTTTTACAGAATAGTTAAATTATATATCCGTAAAGTGCCATGTTTTGTCAAATGTACAAACGTTTTGTTTGGTTGTATGTTTTTGTGATTTTTTTTTCGGGCCTGCTGAGCAGTTCATCCACGCTGGCCACCGACGCTCCGCAGTCAGCCAGACCCAACTGGGGGTTTTATGCTCACCAGCAGATTAACCGGCTGGCCGTGTTCACGTTACCGGTTGAGATGATGCCGTTCTTCAAAAAACACATCGGCTTTCTGACTGACAACGCGGTTAACCCCGACAAACGCCGGTATGCCGTAGTGGGTGAAGCCCCGCGCCATTTCATCGACCTCGACGCGTACTCCGATACCACAGCCGCTACCCTGCCCCGCTTTTACAAAGACGCTGCGGACCGCTATGGCGAAGACACGCTGGCGCTGCACGGCCTGGTCCCCTGGCAGATTCAGCTGAGCAAGTACCAGCTGACCGAAGCCTTCCGGCAGCGCGACGTTCGCCGGATTCTCCGGCTCGCGGCCGATCTGGGCCATTACATTGCCGACGCAAACGTGCCGTTGCATACGACCCGCAACTACAACGGTCAGCTCACCGGTCAGCAGGGCATTCATGGCTTCTGGGAATCCCGCCTACCCGAACTGTTCAGTATGGACTATGATTTCTTCACCGGTCAGGCCGAGTATGTATACGCTCCGCAAAAGGCAGCCTGGCGGGCTGTATTCAGAGCCCATGCGGCCCTCGACTCCGTCTTGCGGCTGGAGCAGACGCTTACGCAGGAAGTGGGAGAAACCCGTAAATACGGTTTCGAGGAGCGAAACGGGATGACTACAAAAGTGTATGCATCCGATTTTTCGCGTCAGTATCATACCCGTCTGAGCGGGCAGGTAGAACGGCAGATGCGCGCATCGATAAAGATGGTCGGCGATTTCTGGTATACAGCCTGGGTCGATGCGGGCCAGCCGGATCTGAAGTCTCTGGCCGGCTACCAGCTCACCGAGCAGGACAAAAATGATGACACCGAAGAGAAAAAAAGCTGGCTGAAACGACTGTTCTCAGCCCGGGAGGAGGGTTGATTGATACTCAGGACCCGTTGAAACGGATCAATACTCATTCCGGCTGCTTTAGCAACCGGAATTGCTATTCCGGCGCAGGAAGATCCATTGGTTTTTCCTGCGCCGGAATGACATAACACTCGTAGCCAAGCGTTCCAGAAAACGACCAGCCGTCATGTCAAGAAGAAATTATACAGTCAGCTTCTTCATGTACTCAGCATCATTTTTCATGCTGCCCAGTACTGACACAGGATACTCTTCCTGCTCGACAATGAAGTACTTCATCCCATTGTTCATGGCCGTACGAAGCGTCTTTTTGAAGTCTACGTTACCCTTGCCAAGGTCGTCCTGAACCGGTTTGCCGCCTACTTTCTTGTAATCCTTGATATGACACAGTTCGTAGCGCTTGCCATACTTGTTCAGGTGAGCAACGGGGTCCTGACCCGCTACATCGATCCAGCACAGATCCAGCTCGAACATGACATTTTTGGGATCGGTGTTGGCCAGCAGGTACTCCTGCGGAATTTTACCGTCGAGGGGTTTGAACGAATAATCGTGGTTATGGTAGCCAAACTTCAGCCCACCCTTACGCACCTGCTCACCAACCGTATTGAACTTGTCGGCAATTCGTTTCCAGTCGTCGAACGTCTTCTGGACTCCGATGTAGGGACAGAGCAGGTAGCTCAGGCCAGCGCCGTTCGCCATATCGATGCTCTTGTCCAGATCTTTGTTCATATCGAAGTGGGTACTGATCATTTTCACGCCCAGCCCATCCAGAAACGACTTCATCTCTTTCGGCTCCATACCCCACAAAAAGCCCTGCGGTCCGCTGTAGCTCTCAAACTGTTTGTAGCCCATCTGGGCCAGCTGCGTCATGACTCCTTTCGGGTCTTTGGGCAGAATATCGCGGGTGCTGTAGAGTTGAACGCCAAAAGGGTTAATGGCTTTACCGGGCGCGCTGGCCAGTAGTTCATGACTTAGGGTAAGGGCACCTGCCGAAAGCAGGCCAGCCTGCTGGAGAAACGAACGTCGTTGCATGATTGTAGATGGTTTTGCAGAACTAAAACGTAAAAATGGATTTGTTCTACGCATTTTTTTGTCATAACCCTCAGGAAACTCCACGAAAGCACTTTTGGGCGAACCGCACCGCCCTGATCGTCAACTGCTCTGGCCGACATACAAAGCCTATCGTATCTTTGCATTCTTTTCCGATTCTGAATGACGTATTCCAAGTTATATCTGCAGGCCGGGCGCGACGAAGCCGTTCGGCGGTTTCACCCCTGGGTTTTTTCGCGTGCCATTGGCCGTTACGAAGGGAATCTGGCCGATGGCGACGTGGTTGAGGTCTACGACCGCAAGGGACAGTACCTTGCCACGGGCCATTACCACGATGGCAGCATTGCCGTGCGTATCTTTTCCTTTGGCGCCACTGCCGGCGGGCCCGTTACACCAGACCTGGCCTACTGGACCGATAAGCTGACACACATCCGCAGCATCCGGCAGGCCATTATCAACGACGATACCAACTGCTACCGGCTGGTGCATGGCGAAGGCGATGGCTGCACGGGCCTCATCATTGACGTGTACAATGGCGTAGCCGTTTTGCAGGCCCACTCCATCGGGATGCACCGCGAGCGGCAGCTCATTACCGAAGCTCTGCGTGCGGTTTTCGGCGATGAGCTCAAGGCGGTTTATGACAAAAGCGCCGAAACCCTGCCCGACGAGTACGGCGCCAGCGTAACCAACGGCTACCTCTTTGGCCGAACACCCGTTCCGCACCCGGTGCAGGAAAATGGCAACATGTTCCTGATCGACTGGATCACAGGCCAGAAGACAGGATTTTTTCTCGACCAGCGCGACAATCGGGCGTTGCTGGCCCGGTATGCGCCCGGCAAACGGGTGCTGAACGCCTTCTGTTATTCGGGTGGCTTCTCCGTTTATGCCCTGCAGGCCGGAGCCAGTGAGGTGCATTCGGTCGATGTGTCGCAGAAAGCGATCGATCTGACCAACCAGAACGTAGTGGCCAATTTCCCCGATCAGGCTGACCGGAACGCACCGGGCCAGCACGAAGCCATTGCCGACGATGTTATGCATTACCTGAAACACCAGGATAGCCAGCAGTACGATATCGTCGTGCTTGACCCACCCGCCTTTGCTAAAAGCCTCTCGGCGCGGCACCGGGCCGTACAGGGCTACAAACGACTGAATGCCGAAGGACTTCGGCGGGTAGCCAAAGGCGGTATCCTCTTTACATTTTCGTGTTCACAGGTCGTCGATCGCGAATTGTTCTACAATACCATCGTTGCGGCCGCCATCGAAGCCGGGCGGCAGGTGCGCGTGCTGCACCACCTGAGCCAGCCCGCCGACCATCCGGTAAGCCTCTTCCACCCCGAAGGCGGCTACCTCAAAGGGCTGGTGCTCTGGGTCGAGTAATAGAAAAGCCTGCCGAACGATACAACCTTGGCCGGTTTGCGCTAATTTTGGCACGTAACCTGTCCCGACTACGAACAACCCGATTTATACAGACTATATATGGCTGAATTGATTCGAATGCCCAAGATGAGCGACACCATGACCGAAGGGGTCATTGCGGAGTGGCATAAGAAAGTGGGCGATAAAGTTAAATCCGGCGACGTCCTGGCTGAAGTCGAAACGGACAAAGCCACTATGGACCTCGAAGCTTATGAAGAAGGCACCCTGCTGTACATAGGCGTCGAAAAAGGCTCGTCGGTGCCCGTTGATGGCGTTCTGGCTGTCATCGGTGCCGATGGTGAAGATTACAAATCGTTGCTGAACGGTTCGAGTGGTGGCAGTCAGGAAGCCCCGGCCGCCGAAACGCCGAAACCGGCTCCGACCGAAGCGCCCGCTCCCAGCGGAGATGCCAACAAAGCCGAGGTAGCGACCAACCTGCCCGACCAGAAAGCGGTGTCAGCAGCGCCAGCCGAAAACGTCAACGCGTCAGTAATCCGGATGCCGAAGATGAGCGACACCATGACCGAAGGAACGATCGTGGCCTGGCACAAGAAAGAAGGCGATACGGTAAAATCGGGCGATATCCTGGCCGAAGTCGAAACCGACAAAGCGACCATGGATCTGGAAGCTTACGAAGAAGGCACCCTGCTCTACGTTGGGGTGAAAGAAGGCGCCGTTGTTGGTGTCGATGAAATCATTGCCGTTGTCGGCGAAAAAGGCGCCAACTTCAAAGTCCTGATCGACAGTGGCGGAGCACCGGCTCCCCAGCCTGCCGCCAGTGGCGACGGGGGCGCTCAAACCGCCGAGCAGAACCCGCAGGCATCGGCACCGGCCAATGCCGCAACGGATCTGTCGTACGGGGGCGAAAGTGGCGACAATGCCGAGTCGAACGGTCGGCTGAAGGCGTCGCCCCTGGCCAAACGCATTGCCGAAGAAAAAGGAATCGACCTCAAGCAGGTTCAGGGCTCGGGTCCCGAAGGCCGCATTGTGAAAAGCGATGTCGAATCGTTTGTCCCATCGGCCGCTCCGACCAAACCCGCAACTGCACCAGCCCAGCCCGCAGCCGCCGAACAGAAGCCGGCAGCCGCTCCCCAGCCCGCACCGGCCGCTCAGCCAGCGCCCGCAGCCGGCGAATACGAAGACGTACCGGTGAGCCAGATGCGGAAAACCATTGCCCGCCGGCTTGGCGAAAGCATGTTTACGGCTCCGCACTTCTACCTGACCATGGAAATCAACATGGATAAGGCGATGGAACTGCGCGGTACGGTCAACAGTGTGAGCCCGGTTAAGATTTCGTTCAACGATTTCGTACTTAAAGCAGCGGCCGTTGCGCTCAAGCAACACCCGAACGTTAACTCGTCATGGCTCGGCGATAAAATCCGGAAGTACAAGTACGTCAACATCGGCGTCGCCGTGGCGGTCGATGAAGGGCTGCTCGTTCCGGTGGTTCGTAACGCCGACCAGAAAACGCTGTCGACCATTGCGGCCGAGGTGAAAGAAATGGCGGGCAAAGCCAAGGACAAAAAGCTCCAGCCCAAAGACTGGGAAGGCAGCACCTTCTCGATCTCGAACCTGGGGATGTTCGGCATTGACGAATTTACGGCCATCATCAACCCACCCGATTCGTGCATCCTGGCGGTTGGTGCCATCAAACAGTCGGTCAAGTTTGAGAGTGATGCGGCCGGCGTTCCGGTAGCGAAGCCTACCAACGTCATGAAAGTAACCCTCTCCTGCGACCACCGCGTGGTTGACGGGGCTACGGGGTCGGCTTTCCTGCAAACGCTGAAAGAGATGCTCGAAAATCCGATGCGGATGCTGGTATAAATACCATCAGATACAATAAAGAAAGGGAGCCAATTGGCTCCCTTTCTTTATTGTATCTGATGTATGCTTAGAGCGCGGCTGGCTCCAGAGCGGCCTGGAGTTTTTGCTCCAGCACATTCTTCGGCACAGCACCGATTACTTTATCGACCAGCTGACCGTTTTTGAAGACCATCAGCGTCGGGATGCTGCGGATACCGAACTTGGCGGGCACCTGCGCATTCTGATCGACGTCCATCTTCGCGATAACGGCTTTACCTTCGTATTCGCCGGCCAGTTGCTCAACAACCGGTCCGATCATCTTACATGGTCCGCACCATTCGGCCCAAAAGTCGACCAGTACGGGTTTGTCTGAATTTATCAGTTCGTTGAAGTTCGCATCGGTTGCTTCAACAGCCATGGATCCTGCTGCCATGAGTGAAATCTGTTTATTGGGTTGAACTTGTTTCAGACGTATAAACCCGCGCGGGCCGGTTTAGTTCCGAATCTACGCGACCTTACACGTGACGCCCTCCATGGCTTCGAGCGCCCGCAGAAACGAGTTGGCCGGCGACACTTTCAGGGTACGCGATTGCAGGCTGACTTCAATCCGTTCGTTCGGGTCTACCACGTTCAGCGACAGGGTACAGGTGCCGGGGTGGGCGCCGATTAGTTCATTGAGCCTGGCGACCAGCTGCGCGTTTACCGAATCCAGCATCAGCGAGACCCGTATCTCCTTACACATCTTGTCGCGCATTTCGGTCAGTAGCCGAATGTTGACCGGTTTGAATTCGAGTTGCTCGGAATTCCATCGGTTCTGCGTTTTTCCGGTAATGTGCAGGAAGCGGCCCACGTCTACGTACTGCCCCATCCGCACATAGTCATCGCCGAAGAGCGCCATTTCGATCGCCGTATTGTAATCTTCGATCTTGAAAATACAGAACGGGTTACCGTTGCGGGCAATCTTGGTCTGCATGGCCGTAACAATACCCGCTACTTTGATTTCCGGCGATTTAACTTCGTAGATCTTATCGAGCGTACAGTTGCAGAAACCGTCCAGTTCGAGTCTGAACTCGTCGAGCGGATGGCCGGTGATGTAGAAGCCAACCACATCTTTCTCGAATTTGAGTTTTTCGATCTGGTTCCACTCCGGCACAATGGGTGGTTTGGGCCGGGCAATCATTGGTTCTCCCCCCATCATGGCCCCGAACAGCGACTGCTGGGCGGCTGCTTTCTCGGCGTGGTAGTTGTTGGCATACCGGATTACCTTGTCCAGGAACGGCGAGGTATCTCCTTCGCCCAGATCGAAATACTGCGCCCGGTGGTATTCGTCGATGCTGTCGAACGCGCCGGCATAGGCCAGCGATTCGAGGGTTTTCTTATTGACTGTGCGGAGGTTGACCCGAATGGCGAAGTCGAAGATATCCTTGAAGGGTCCACCGGCTTTCCGCTCTTCGATGATGGCTTCTACGGCCGCATCGCCCGCGCCCTTGATACCACCGAGACCAAACCGGATTTCGCCTTTGTCGTTCACCCCGAAGAAGCGCTCCGACTCGTTTACGTTGGGGCCCAGTACCGGCAGGCCAAGATTCTTACATTCTTCCATGAAGAACGTAATTTTATCGATAGACCCCAGGCAGCTGGTGAGAACGGCCGCCATGTACTCTGACGTGTAATGGGCTTTGAGCCAGGCTGTCTGGTAAGCTACAAACGCATAGCAGGTCGAGTGCGACTTGTTGAAGGCGTAACTGGCGAAGGCTTCCCAGTCGGTCCAGACTTTCTCGCAGATTTTGAGGTTCAGTCCGTTAGCCGCGCAGCCTTCCATAAACTTGCCCTTCATCTTGTCGAGCACGTCTTTCTGCTTCTTACCCATGGCTTTCCGCAGCACGTCAGCGTCGCCTTTGGTGAAGTTGCCGAGTTTCTGCGACAGCAGCATGAGCTGCTCCTGATAGACCGTAATGCCGTAGGTATCGGCCAGGTACTCTTCCATTTCGGGCAGGTCGTACTTAACCTCCTCGCGCCCGTGTTTCCGGTTGATGTAGTTCGGAATATACTGGATCGGGCCGGGGCGGTAGAGCGCGTTCATAGCAATGAGGTCCTCGAAGCGGTCGGGCTTGAGGTCCTTCATGTGCTTCTTCATGCCGTCGGATTCGAACTGGAAGATCGCGTTGGTTTCGCCCCGCTGAAACAGTTCATACGCTTTCGGATCATCGAGCGGAATAGCATCGATGTCGATGGTAAGTCCGTAATTCTGTTTGATCAGGCGCAGACATTCTTTGATGATGGTCAGGTTGCGTAACCCCAGGAAGTCCATCTTGATTACGCCCGCGTCTTCAATCACCTTACCCTCGTACTGGGTAATGATGAGGTTGGTATCCTTAGAGGTCGAGACGGGCACGATATTGGACAGATCGTCGGGCGCGATGATGATACCGGCCGCGTGAACGCCCGTATTCCGAACCGTACCTTCGAGCCGACGCGCCTGCTGCAGCACGTTCTGGACTTTTTCGGTATCGATCAGCTTCATGGCACGCCCTACGCTCTGATCACCCGCTTCGAGCGCCCGCATCCGCTTTACGTTCTCGACTTCGTCTGGCTGAATAACGCTGGACAGCCCACCCGGTCCATCGATGGGGTCTTCGAAGATCCGCCGGAGGGTCATGTTGTAGGTCGGCTTGTCGGGCACGAGTTTGGCCAGGGCGTTGGCATCGTTGAGCGGCAGATCCATGACCCGGCTCACGTCTTTAATGGCCGACTTGGCCGCCATGGTACCGTAGGTCACAATGGCCGCTACCTGCTGCTTTCCGTACTTATCGACCACGTAATCGATCACCTTCTGGCGACCTTCGTCGTCGAAGTCGGTATCGATGTCGGGCATCGACTTCCGGTCGGGATTCAGGAATCGCTCGAACAGCAGGTCGTATTTGATGGGGTCGATGTTGGTAATACCGATGCAGTACGCCACCGCACTACCGGCCGCGCTACCCCGTCCCGGACCGACCATAACGCCGAGGTCGCGCCCGGCCTTGATGAAGTCGGCCACAATCAGGAAGTAGCCCGCAAACCCCATTGTCTTGATCGTAAACAGCTCAAAATCGAGTCGTTCCTGCACGTGGCTTTCGATTTCGCCGTACCGCTGCCGGGCGCCCTCGTAGGTAAGGTGTTTAAGGTATTCCCACTGGTTCAGCACATCGTCGGTATGCAGCTGAAACTCCTGCGGAATGGGGAAGTTGGGCAGCAGAATATCGCGCTTGAGTTTCAGCGTCTCTACTTTTCCAACAATTTCGTTGGTATTGTCAATGGCCTCGGGCAGGTCGTGAAAGAGGGTACTCATCTCCTGCGTGTTCTTGAAGTAGAACTGATCGCTGAAGAATGCAAACCGGGTTCCTTTCTTGGCCCCTTCGTCTTCGTTAAACTCCTTCTCCGACGGCGTAGCCAGCTTCTCGCCGGTGTTTACGCAGAGCAGGATGTCGTGGGCAACCCAGTCGTCGCGGTCTACGTAGTGCGAATCGTTCGACGCAATGATCTTGACATTATATTTCCGGGCCAACTTGACCAGCACCTCATTGGCCTTGATCTGATCGGGTATTTCGTGGCGCTGCAGCTCAACGTAATAATCCTCCCCGAAGCGATCGAGCCACCATTTGAATTCAATTTCGGCGGCTTCTTCGCCTTTTTTCAGAATGGTTTTCGGAACGATGGCCCCAATACAGCAGGTGGTTGCAATCAGCCCTTCTTTATACTGGTCGATAAGCGCTTTCGTGACCCTCGGATATTTGCCATACAGGCCTTCCATGTAGCCCAGCGAGCACAGTTTGGCCAGGTTTTTGTACCCCTGCGCGTTCTTGGCCAGCAGCAGTTGGTGGTACCGAATGTCTTTTTGCTCTTTGGTAAACTGTTTTCGGGTATGATCGTCTACCACATAGAATTCGCAACCTACAATGGGTTTAATACCCTGTTTGCTGGCTTCGGCCACGAATTCGAACACACCGAACATGTTTCCGTGATCGGTGATAGCCACGGCGGGCATATTATCCGCTTTGGCCTTCTTGACCAGCTTTTTTATATCGGCCTGCCCGTCGAGCAGCGAATACTGGGTATGGCAGTGGAGGTGAGAGAATTGCATGGATAAAGGAAAAGAAAATCGTTATCGTACTTGAAATGATTTAATCGAAAATATCGTAGAAAGCCGTAAATCCTCTGGCGGTTAATCCCTCCCGGATGGGTTGGTCGCGAGTCCAGAGTGAGCAACCGAGTTCGATTGCCAGGGCAACGAAGGGTACGTCTTTTTCATCGATACCTTTGCATAGCCGGTACGCTTCGAGGTAGCTACCTATTGAAATTGATTCTTCACTGACGAACGTAATTCGTTGCAGCAACCCGTTCAGGTACTCGTATAGCTCGTCTTCAAGTTGTGCATTATTCCGGAGCAGCTTTTCCTTGTGTTTGAAAATTTCAACAATTAAAAACTTGGGCGCGTAAAGTTGATATTGATTGTCAATCAGTGCGTCCCGTATAGCGGATTGTTTGGCTCGTAATGCTTTAAAAACAATGTTGGTATCAACGACCAGCGGTGGTTTGCTACTCATTGATAAACCGGCTTTTGTTTTTTGCCCACCAATCAGCTTTGATTTGCTCACCGAGTGCTTCGACGTCTTCGCCAAAATTAAATTGACCAGCCAGTTCCTCCAGGCGCAGCCGCTCAATCAACTGCACCAGCCACTGCCGGTCGACAGCAGAACGGTCAATAGAAATCAGGTATTTGTCGGGCTGGGTATCTAACTGAATTCTGGTCATTGTCGTATTTTTTTAAGTTCTACCAGAGAAGCAACGGTTCATTGAATACGCGGCTGAAGAAAGTATAGTTTCGCTACAGCGAACGGCGGCATAGGATTAGCTTCGCCTTTTTAACCGACTTCTCACTATCGACCTGCCCGTCGAGCAACGAATACTGGGTATGACAATGGAGAGGCAAGAATTGCATAGTTTGTACCGATCAGAGGCAGAACGGCGCTGGTTTTCCGGCGCAGCCAGTCAGGTTCGATTGGGTAAATTTAAACGAAAGACGCGGGGACCGGGTAGTATGGAGCCTTATTTTTTACCTTGTTACTGTCAACCTACTAAGGCTGAAATGATTCCACCATCGCGACCGCAGCCTTACCTGTTTCCGGTTCGAAGTCAACAAAAAAATAGGTAACTATATTCATAAGCTTCTGTACGCTGCAGCAATTACTTATCGATCCCTTGGTAAAAGTACCGTATCTTTACCAACCTCCGTAACCAATGTACCTGCAGGATAAAGCCTGCTATCTGATCAAGCATGCGTGCCTTTTTCAGCAAACCGCTGTTCAGCGATTTCCGATTCATTCTCGGCGTTTATGCCCTGCTGATGGTGTTTGCCAGCACCCGGATCGTTGTTCACCAGGACTCGAATAACTACTCCATCTTTTACCACTCGCTCTATCACCTGATCAACGGCACGAGTCTATACGCTGAGTATCCGGCTGAGTATTTCGATCACTATCACTACGCGCCCACCTTTGCGGCTTTATTTTCGCCGGTCTTCGCGCTCCCCTATTCGGTTGGTCTGTTTCTGTGGCAGCTGCTGTTTGCGGCCGTATGGGTTTATGCCATCTACCGCATGCCGCTGACCCATCGGCAGCAGGTGTTCGCGTACTGGTTCGGTCTGCACGAACTCTTTACGTCGATCGTCAACAGCCAGACCAATCCGCTCATTGGGGCCATTCCGCTGTTCGCCTTTCTATGCTTCGAAAAGCGCCAACCGTTCTGGGCGGCTTGCTTCATCATGCTCGGGTTCAATGTAAAAATATACAGCCTCGTAGCGGCCGGCCTCTTTGTGCTGTACCCGCAGCGCGGCCGGTTTCTGGTCTCGATGGTGTTCTGGGCTGTGGTGCTGGGGCTACTGCCGCTGTTGTTCACAACGCCCGACAAGCTGGCCTGGCAGTATGACTTATGGGTCAGGCAGCTGCTTATCAAATCAGACCACGACAAGTGGGCCAACACATCGATTCATCGGCTGCTCCACCTTTTCGTATCGCCCAATCTGGATACATCCGTTATTATCGGCTCGGGCGTGCTGCTGTTCTGTACGGTTTACGTACACATCAAACGATATAGCGAACAGACGTTCAAACAGCTCCTGCTGGCGTCGATACTGATTTTCCAGGTGATCTTTAACCCGGTTTCCGAGTCACCGACTTACATCACCGCCGTAACGGGCGTTATTCTCTGGTGGTTTGTCTGCCCACAATCGCGGCTTGACCGCGGGTTGCTGATCAGCTGCTTCGTGCTGACGATCATGTCGCCGAGCGATCTGTTTCCGGCATTTCTGCGCAACGAATTGGTATTACCCTATGGTTTGAAAGCGCTGCCCTGCGTGCTGATCTGGTTTCGGGTAATCTACCTGATGCACCGACCAACCACCCAGCGCCAACCTGAAGCCCTACCCGCCTAAGGCACTCATCACTCATCACTCATCACTCATCACTCATCACATGCCTACCTGGCTCGACTTCTGGCAAAACGAAAACGAGTTCGACGACTCGATGACCGCCAATTATGCTTTTTTTCTGGATCGGGTCGAAACCTACGCCCCCCTTTCGCCATCAACCCGGGTACTCGACATCGGGTCGGGACCGGGTAACCTGGAAGACGCCTGGCACAGCCGGGTTGGCGATATCCACGGACTCGATATCTCGAAGCGATACAATGAGATCACCCGCGCCAAGCACGCTGGTCATCCCAACGTGCATATTCACGATATTCCAGCCGACGATTACCTGAACTTCGGCCCGGTGGCGGATCGTCAGTTCGATCTGATCATCGTCATGAGCGTGGTTCAGTACTACCGGAGCGCGGCCGAAATTGAGCAGTTACTGACCAACATAAAAGCCGCAGCGGCACCCGGCGGTCGGGCGCTGCTCTGCGACCTGATCGTGGCCGAAGGCGTGCTGGGCGACGTGCTTAGCATACTGGGGCGTTCGCTGCGGCAGGGGCAGCTGCTATCGATGCTCAGGCTGTTGTTCCGGCTCCGCTTCTCCGACTATTACTCGGTTCGGCAGCAGAACGGGATTCTGATCGTACCCGAACGTGACTGGCTGGCCATGTGCAAACGGCTGGGTATTAAAGCCCGTTTCATTGATGAACCCCTTACCCTGCAACAGGAGCGAAAGAACCTGCTGCTCCAGTTTTAGGCCCGCGGGCCGACAGGACAGCCGAACGAATCAAGGTTCGTTTATACTTAAAAAACCGGCACGGCGTTTGATAGACAAACAACAGACTTAACCCATCTTCCAATAAACATCATGGCTTTTCTTACTATCGTTCGTTCTTATCGAAACGTACTGATGGCGTTACTCGTTGTCAGCACCCTGACTACCTCCTGTAAAAAATCAGGCGGCAGCGACCCCGACATCGACCCGCGCGAACAATACGTTGGTACGTATGACGGCGACTATCGCATCACCATCTACATTGGTTCTGACGGCCTGACCCCCGATGTGGGCAAAATCAACGTGGCCGTAACGAAGGCCTCAAATCCGAAAGAAATGTATTTCGACATGTCGTACGACGGAAACGTCAAGGAGCGTGTCACGGCGGAGCTGAACGGCGATACCTTTACCATTATCGATAAGAAAACGGATCAGATTACCCTGACGCCTACCAACAAGGTCAGCTCCGACTACGCAGCAACGGGCAGTTTCACCAGCAACCAGCTTCTGCTGAACGCATCGGCCAATGCCCTGCGAAACGGAACGCAGTACTCGAAAAAGTACGACATCATCGCGACGCGAAAATAAGTACCTTAGCGCCGGTTCCTAACATCCGGTCTGTTCATGAAAACACGCATGCTAACCGGCCTCATGGCCGGTTTTTTTCTGTCGGGTACGGCCCAAATACCCGCTGCCCGAGTAGCCACGCGCCCCAGTCCGGTGCCCGCTGTATTGAAGGAAGCCCCCGCCGAAAGCGTTGGGATGAGCACGGCCCGACTCCGGCGCATGGACGCTGTCATTGAGGATTACATCGCCAAAGGTCGTCAGGCAGGGGTCGCGGTGCTGGTGGCCCGCGATGGTCGTATCGTGTATCACAAAGCGTACGGTCAGGACGACATAACGACCCGATCGCCCCTGACGCGTGACGCCATTTTCCGGCTGGCCTCGCAAACCAAAGCCATCACCAGCATTGGATTGATGATGCTGTTCGAAGAAGGTAAACTCCTGCTCGACGATCCGATATCGAAATACATTCCGGCATTCAAAAATCCCAAAGTACTCGATAAGTTCAACGAGAAGGATACTACGTTCACTACCGTTCCGGCCAAACGGGAGATTACCATCCGGCAGTTACTGACGCATACGTCGGGCATCAGCTATCCGACTATCGGCACTAAAGAAGCCGTAGCCATTTATGCCAAATACAAAATCCCGAGCGGTATCGGCACCCCCACCGGCACACTGGCCGAGTCGATTCCGCGGCTGGCGGCCCTGCCCCTTATGCACAATCCTGGCGACCGGTGGACCTATGGCCTCAGCACCGACGTACTGGGCTACCTGATCGAGGTGCTGTCGGGACAGTCGCTCGACCAGTTTCTCCGGACACGCCTGTTTGAGCCGCTGGGCATGAACGACACCTATTTTTACCTGCCTGCTGCCCGACAGCCCCGCCTGACGCGCGTCTACACCGAAGACTCGACCCGAACCCTACGGCGCCTGCCCAC
Source organism: Spirosoma sordidisoli (assembly GCF_004138325.1). GTDB lineage: Bacteria > Bacteroidota > Bacteroidia > Cytophagales > Spirosomataceae > Spirosoma > Spirosoma sordidisoli. Next base: position 1,226,798 of record NZ_SBLB01000001.1, read on the forward strand.
GCAAGGGGGCATCTCGGAAGACTACCCCAAGCAGGCGGGTACCTACTACTCTGGTGGAGCAGGCCTGTCGGGTACGCTGTACGATTACGCCATTTTTCTGCAGATGCTGCTCAACGGCGGAACCTATAATGGCAAGCGCATCCTGAGTCCCACAACGGTTCGCCTGATTACCCAGAACCAGATTGGGGATCTGAACCAGGGCCTCAACAAATTCGGGCTGGGCTTTTCGATTACGTCCGAACGAAGCGCGGCCCGGCTACCCGTTTCAGCCGGTGCATTCGACTGGGGCGGCTTTTTCGGTACTACCTACTGGGTCGACCCCAACGAAAAAGTAGTTGCCCTGCTGTACACGCAGAAAGTGCCGAACAGCTACGGCGACCTGACCGACAAGTTCAAGGTGCTGGTCTATCAGGCTATCACTGAGCTTAATCAGCCAGAGCGGTAGAAGCCCTGCGCTGTCTTCTTTAGTATCGAGTTGATAAACCCGATAACTCTCCATGAAACACCTACTCATCTTCTGCCTGCTGCTCACCGCGCCCCTTGTTCAGGCTCAATCGAATGCTACCGAAAAAGCGGTTCTGGATGCCGAAAAACGCCGGTTCGACGCCCAGGTAAGCAAAGATTACTCAGCCCTCAACCAACTACTGGCCGACGACCTTGTTTACACCCACTCGAACGGCAATACGGATGGCAAGGAGTCGTATATCCAGTCGATCCGTGATGGCAAGTCCAACTACGCAGCCATTGACCCGCAGGAGCAGAAAGTCCGGGTGTATGGGAATACGGCCATCATCAACGGTGTCTGTCTGATCAAGATGAATAACAACAACACGCCCACCGAACTCAAGCTTCGGTATACGGATATGTACGTAAAAAAGGGTGGCCAATGGCAGATGGTAGCCTGGCAGTCGCTCCGGCTAACGCAATAAACGTTCTTATTCCTTTCTCCGGCATGAATGCCGGAGCTAGTCATTAACGGAACTCCATGTAGAATCTGGACCCACCGAAAAATGAATAGCCCCGGCCTTTAGGCCGGGGTTACTTTTTACCCCATCCCATCTTCCTCTCCCCGGCATAAATGCCGGAGCTAATCATTAACGGAACTCCCTGTAGAATCTGGATCATCCAGACAATGAATAGCCCCGGCATTCATGCCGGGGTTAATTTTTGCCCCAACTGATTCCTTTTCTCAGGCATGAATGCCGAAGCTAATCATTGACCCAGCTCCATGTAGAATCTGGACCCACCGAAAATGAATAGCCCCGGCCTTTAGGCCGGGGTTACTTTTTTGGCGCTATTGCCGGGCGTATATCTCTCCGGTCGGCATGCTCCAATACAATCTTCCCGTTACTCTACTTTCAGAAACTCCCGGAGTTCGGTGGCATCCTGGGCTTTCATACGGCCGGCGAGTACCAGACGGAGCTGCCGCCGGCGGAGGGCGCTGGCGTATCGGTCTTTTTCTTCATCCGTTTCCGGAACGACCGCCGGAACCTCGATGGGGCGGCCACTCTGATCGACGGCGACAAACGTATAGAACGCGCTGTTGGTACTGACCCGTACACCCGCCGGGATGTCTTCGGCCCAGACCTCAATAAACACTTCCATCGATGAACTGAACGCGCGGGTCACCTGCGCCTTCATGGTAACGATGTTTCCCAGCCGAATCGGCTCCGCAAAGGAGACATTGTCTACCGAGGCCGTTACAACGATGCGGTTCGAGTGCTTTTGCGCGGCAATAGCAGCCGCAATGTCCATAAAATGAAGGAGTCGGCCACCCATCAGATTATTCAGGGTATTGGTATCGTTGGGCAGTACCATCTCGGTCATAACCGTCATGGACTCGCGGGCTAGTTTGGGCTGGGGCATTCGTTTTCTATTCTGTTTTCGATCTACAGTCGGTTGATAACACCCAGTGTAGATAGTCTGTGATGATCGGTTTCTATAAACGCGCTACAAACCAACGACCGAAAAGTGAAACAGGCAAATAAGGGGTTATCAAAGAAATTATCCCTATTTTTGTATAATCTAATCCAAGATTAATCCAACCTACTATGGAGCGTCTGGTTGCGTATTTCGAACACATCCCATCGTCTCACCGAAGCCTGATTCTGGTTGGTGGTATTACGCTGTTTTGGTTGATCGAGAGCGCGGCCCCGCTCTTTCGGTTCGAGTACAACAAACTGCGCCATGCAGGCATCAACATCTTTTTTACGCTGACTACCATTGTCGTCAATTTTGTGCTGGCGTTCATCCTGCTCCGGACCAGCGACTGGGCCGTTCAGAACCACCTGGGTCTGCTGCAATGGATTGATTGGCCGCTCTGGGTCGAAGCACTAGTCGGTCTGCTCGCGCTTGACCTGATCGGTGCGTGGCTCCCCCACTGGGCCGAACACCAGGTTAAATTTTTGTGGCGTTTCCACCTGATCCATCATACCGACACCTACGTGGATACTACCACTGCCAATCGCCATCATCCGGGCGAGAGCGTGATTCGGTTCGTATTCACAACGGCTGCGGTACTCGTTACAGGGGCGCCGATGTGGCTGGTTTTTTTATACCAGGCGCTGTCGGTGGCGTTATCGCAGTTCAACCACGCCAATATTGAACTACCGCGCCGGGTCGACCGGCTACTGGGGTTGTTCATCGTAACGCCCAATATGCACCATGTTCATCATCACTACGTGCTGCCGGTTACCAACACAAACTACGGTAACATTTTCCCCTACTGGGACCGGCTCTTCGGCACCTACCACGAAATGGCCGGGAAAGATCTCCGATATGGTATCGATACCCACCTCAGCCCCCACGAGCACTCGCAGGTAGGCAGCCTGCTGAAGATTCCGTTCCAGGCGTATCGGCAACCGGTAGGCCCTGAAGTTGTGACAGAAAAACAAACGGCCTGACGTTCGCTCTTGAGCCGTTAGCCATTGCCTTCGCCGACCCATCAACCCGCTGACGGGCAGACCTCCGCGGGCTAAAATACACGTTCCTGCTTCGTTCAGTCTGACCACTCCCTGAGGAAGCACTTCTCTGGATTTAACATTTTTTAAAGGAGACTGCTTACAACGGTTGGTTGATTTCCGGCGTATTCGTCGGTGTAATCAACTTCCCGAATGATGAAATGCTTCCGCTTTTCAGTAGCCATCCATTGGCTGGCTGTCCCCGTTTCCACCTTTCTGCTGGCCCTCGCTGGCTGTAGTAACTCGGATAGCGTTACCCCCCTGGGCGACTGGCGCCGTCGCTCCGACTTTGAAGGTATTGCCCGCCAGGCCGCAGCGGGCTTTGTCATCAACAACGTGGCCTATGTGGGCACCGGCAATAACGCCGATAACGAGCGTCTGCGCGATATGTGGTCGTACGATGCGACCCGCAACACCTGGACCCAGATAGCCGATTTTGCCGGTTCAGCCCGCCAGGCCGCCACCGGATTTTCGGTCGGCACCAAAGGCTACATCGGCACTGGTCTGAACGAGAACAGCGACCGGCTCAACGATTTCTACGAATACGACCCCGCCAGCAACCAGTGGCGACGCATTGCCGACTACGCCGGTACAGCCCGCCGAAATGCGGTAGCGTTCACGATCGGCAACAAAGGCTACGTAGGCACCGGCTTCGACGGCAACTACCTCAAAGATTTTTACGCCTACGATCCGGCTACCAACACCTGGACGCGAACGGCCAGCTTCAGCGGCTCCAAACGCCTGGGTGCCGTTGCTTTCGTGCTCAACAACCTCGGGTATGTGGTAACGGGCAATAACAACGGTACAGCCCAGAAAGATGTATGGGCTTATGACCCGACTCAGGACACCTGGATCGAAAAAGATAAGTTCACCGACGAAGAAACGGTAGCCCGGAGCTATGGCGTTGCCTTCACCCTGAACAACAAAGCCTACGTGCTCCTCGGCGACGGCAACAACACGGTCTGGGAATATGACCCGGCTGCCGACGCATGGGCCGACAAGAATACGTTCGAGGGAAGCAACCGCCTGTACAGCTGCGGGTTTGCGCTGAACAACAAAGCCTATGTTACGACCGGCAGCGTTGGCACCAGCGTGCTGGACGATTTGTGGGAGTACGACCCAAGCCTGGAACGCGACGATGACAACTAAACCGCAACCCCGTCGCACCTGGGCCATGCGCCTGTTTTGGGTGCTGGCCATGGGGCTTATGATCTGGCTGTATCAGGCATCGCCCCGCTACAGCCTGCGTACATACCTCACATCGGCGGGCTGGGGTTATGATATTCTGCGTAATAACGTACCGCTCATCCATCAGCCAACCCAGCCAGCCGTAGTGGGCAGGCTGGGGTTCGAGAGCGAAGAACACGCCCGGCGTGTTGGCGAACGGGCCATCGCCAAAATCAGACAGGGCCAGTTCCCCCCCACCCTCAGCCCCGCCGACCTTAAATAACAGGCCGACGGCTCACCGCACATACACATGTTTATTACTTCATTTAGAGCCAGGACTACGGCCTTCCTGGGTCTGCTGCTCATCGGCACGAGTTGCCAGCAGGGCGACCTCGACGTGGGTCAGCAGATAATCAGTCCGCTGGAGTTGGCCATTACGCCCATCGACACGTTTCGGGTTGACGCGGCTACGGTTCTGACCGACACCTTTGCCACTTCGGCCGATAGCAGCGTACTGGTAGGTCAGTGGACCGACGCCCTGACGGGTCGCACGTCGGCACTTGGGTTTTCGGCGGTAAGCTACGTCAGCCATGATCTGCCCGACCGGACCGGCGCCCGCTTCGACTCGCTGGTGCTGGTGCTGCCGCTGGGAACAGCCTACGGTGACACGACAACCCCGACAACCTTACGCGTACATCGGCTCACCGAAACCGTAGATACCAAGACTTACTACAACCTCGATGCCGTTGGGTACGAAGTCTCGTCATTTCTGGTAAAAACCGTTCAGCCCCGGCCCGGCTCCGGCAGCAGGCAGGTGCGGCTGAAACTACCGGACGCTTACGGGCAGTCGCTTTTTGCAGCCCTTCGCAGCCGAACGATTTCGGACAACGAAACCTTCCATAACCTGCTGAAAGGGTTCGCCTTTGTAGCCGACCCGACCTCGGCCAATCTGTTGCTCAAACTCGCTATTTCATCCGGATCGGCGGGGCTTGTGCTCTATTACCACGAAAACGATCTCAATCAGACGCGAAGCACCCTCCGATTTCCGCTGGAAGGAGGGCATTTCAGCCAGATCGTAACCAGCCGGAGCGGCACTCCGCTGGTAGCGCTGACTGACCGCAGCCGTTCCGTAGCCAGCAGCCAGACCGAGCGTACGAGTTTTGTTATACCGGCAGCCATGCTACAGACCCGGCTCAGCTTCCCGTCAATCGGTCAGCTGGCCCTGCTCGAAACGTTTCGGGGTCTCAACCGCGCCGAACTGATCGTTGAACCCGTCGGTCAGAACCCGCGCAGCAACGCAGCCCCACCCGCCCAGCTAGTACTGTTCCAGACCAACAGCCAGAACGAACGGCTGGCTATCGTTCCCGACGGAACGGGTGGTAGCAGCACCGTAGGCGCCACCTACAGCTACAGCCTGACCGACCTCGAACAGCAGGGCCAGTACGTGTTCGACCTGACGTATTACCTCAATGAAATTCTCAGCAACCGGCTTACCAACCGCCCCCTTTTGCTGACGGCGGTTACCAGCGCGGCCCGGCTTCCGCAGGAACGGCTAACCCTCGGCGACAACAGCAACGGAACCTACCGGATGCGGCTGAAGCTGTACGCTACGTTCGGAAAATAGGACGTAAACTCAGTTTCTGTAACCAAAGCCGCCGTAAACGGGATGGGTTAGATGTGATGGATGGCGGGTGTCACGGCTCGACACGCCCGACGCCGTCATCATGATTGTCACCTACGGGCTAACGGCCTGGCTGGCCGCAGCAGGTGGTAAAAAAACGGGCTGAACAGAAGCCGTGGTTACCCATTGCGATGGGTGCCAAGGTCCTGGCCGACATCGGAACCAATCTGCAACTCGCCCGCGAAGAATGGGCCGATAACAAAGCATTCTGCGCCTATTGCCAGACCGCGTCGGTACTGTAAATGGCTTCCGCAGCGCTGGCCGCACCGGAAGTGATCAAAGCCATAGGGCGGGGTGACTGGCAAATCCTGACAGTTTGTTTAGGGTTTTTATGCTTTTGCTAAACAATATTACCAAACAGTCGTTTGGGAAAGGTACACCCATACATGTGGGAAACTGTGCGCTTAACAACCAATAACAAATCGAAACATTATGTTCGCTAAAACCTCTAAGCAATCGCTCCGGGCGTTTGGTTTATTGTCTAGCCTGTTCCTGGCGCTGGCCCTGACGTTTTCGGCCTGTAAAGACGAAGAAAATCCGACAATTCCTCCCCCGCAAAATATTGTTGACCTGGTCGTTTCAGGAAACCAGTTTACCCTGCTAGAAGCAGCCGTTACGCGGGCTGGTCTGGTAACAACCCTGTCGGGCAACGGTCCTTTCACGGTGTTTGCTCCCACGGATGACGCCTTCCGGGCGGCTGGTTTTGCCGATGCGGCTGCCATCAATGCAGCTTCGGTAGCTACCCTGACCAACATCCTGTTGTATCACGTTGTGAGCGGTACGGCCGTAGCGTCTTCGGCTATCCCGACGGCACAGACCTCGTATCCGACTTCGGTTTCGGGCAATGCACCGATTTTCGTTACCAAAGCCAGCTCAGGCTCGGTATCGGTTAACAACGCCCGCGTACAGCAGGCCGACGTACAGGCAACCAACGGAGTTGTGCACGTAATTGACCGGGTTCTGATGCCACCGGCCGGTAACGTACTGCAACTGGCGGCTGCCGATCCGCAGCTGTCGCTGCTGGTAGCTGCTGCCCAGCGGGGTGGTGCAGCCGTAACGGGAGCCCTGGGCGGAACGACACCCATTACTGTACTCGCTCCAACCAATGCCGCCTTCAATGCAGCCGGTTTTGCTGATGTAGCCGCCATCAACGCGGCTTCGGTAGCCACGCTAACGGCCGTACTGACCAATCACGTGATACCCAATGCCCGTGCCTATTCGCCTACGCTAGCCAATGGCCCCGTAACCACCTTTGGCGGTGGCTCGCTGACAGTAGCCGTCGGTAGCAACAACGCGGTTACGCTGCTTAGCCGTGGTAACGGTACCAACGTATCGACCGTGACAACAGCCGACATCAACGCCACCAACGGGGTGATTCACAAGATCGACCGGGTGTTATTACCGTAGTCTTTTATCCGAGTTCCTAGCTATGAGAGTACGGGCCAGCCTTCAGAGACTGGTCCGTTTTTTTATGGCCTGCAGGCAGGCTTCTCCAAGCTAAATCCTGAATCAAAACCCGGTTTTGGCTGTTGTATTTGTATACCCAATACCCCAGTTTATCGTCAATTTATCAGGGCGCAAGTAGGCTTTCTGGGCCCGACTTTCGACCTTTGGCGAATTGATCTGCGACTTTTATCGAATGGCTAAACCACAGAAAAAACTGTTTTTGTTAGACGCGCTGGCCCTCATCTACCGCGCGCATTTTGCGTTCAGCAAAGCCCCCCGCATCTCCTCCAGAGGGGTCAATACCTCAGCCATCTTCGGCTTCATGAACGCCATGATCGAGGTGTTGTCGAAAGAAAAACCGACCCACATCGGTGTTGCCTTCGATTCATCGAAGAAAACCTTCCGGCACGAACAGTTTCCGATGTACAAAGCCACCCGGCAGTCGCAGCCCGAAGACATCAGCGTGGCTACGCCCTACATCAAGCAGATTATCGAAGCCATGCACATCCCGATTCTGATCATGGACGGCTACGAAGCCGACGACATTATCGGGACCATCGCCAAGAAAGCGGCCCGCGCCGATTTTGAGGTGTATATGATGACGCCCGATAAAGACTACGGGCAGCTGGTCGAAGAGCACGTTCATATCTACAAGCCCGCCTTCATGGGCAAGCCCGCCGAAAAGCTGGGGGTACCCGAAGTCCTGGAACGCTGGCAGATCGAACGCATCGAGCAGGTTACCGATATGCTCGGACTCGTTGGCGACTCGGTCGATAACATTCCGGGCATTCCGGGCATTGGCGAAAAAACAGCCCAGAAACTCATTGCCGACTTCGGCTCGGTCGAAAACCTGATTGCCAGTGCCGACCAGCTGAAGGGCAAACTCAAAGAGAATGTCGTCAACTTTGCGGAGCAGGGTATGCTCTCCAAACAGCTGGCTACCATCCACCTCGATGTTCCGGTCGACTTCAACGAAGACCGGCTGCGGCATACCGAATATGACAAACCCCGGCTGGCCGCCCTGCTCGATGAGCTGGAGTTCCGACAGATGAAAACGCGACTGCTCGGCGGCACCTACGACGAAAAACCGCTCCCCACCGCCTTTCAGAATAACCCGCCGGCCCAGATGAATCTGTTCGATTCACCCGCCGATCAGGCGCCGGCCTTCCTGCCGTTCCCCAACATGAGCGCGGTGAAGCCATCTGGCGCCGACGACCTGCCCTTCGATTTCGACTCGGCGTCTCCGGCTGCGGCCCAGCCCGCCGACAAGCCGAAGCGCACGAAGGTGAAAGCCCCGGTGGCGTCGGCGTCCGCTGCCACACCAGATGCCGTTACCGATACCAAAACAACCGACGATGCGCCGGGCGCTACCGTCACCGAAACCAGCGAACCGGCGTATCTGGACGTTTTTCCCGACTACGAGATTGACGAGGTTCAGCCCGAGCGCCGGAAAAATATCTTATCGGTCATTCACGACTACCGACTGGTCGACACGGCCGAGCTGCGGGCCAGTCTGGTCCATTATCTGGGTCTTCAGAGCAGCCTCTGTTTCGACTCCGAAACAACGGCCATCGACCCCGTTGAGGCCGATCTGGTCGGGCTATCGTTCGCCTACCGCCCGGGCGAGGCTTTTTACGTACCCGTTCCCGACGACCGGGCCGAAGCCCAGGCCATTGTAGATCAGTTTAAGCCGGTGTTCGAGAATGCGGCTATTGAAAAAATCGGACAGAACCTCAAGTACGACCTGCTGATGCTGAAAAAGTACGGCGTCGAGGTGCAGGGCAAACTGTTCGATACCATGATTGCGCACTATCTGATCGAGCCGGAAATGCGCCATAATATGGACATGATGGCCATGACCTACCTTAACTACCAGCCCGTTGAGATCGAAGCTCTGATTGGTAAAAAAGGGAAGGGACAGCTGACTATGCGCGATGTAGACGTGCAGAAAATAGTGGAGTACGCGGGCGAGGATGCCGACATCACCCTGCAACTGCGCAACGCCTTCGCGCCCCGGCTCGAAAAGGACAGCCTGCACAAACTATTCGATCAGGTCGAGATGCCGCTCGTGCAGGTGCTGGCCGACCTGGAGCTGGAAGGGATCACCCTCGATACCAACGCCCTGGCCGAACTGTCGGCTATACTTGAGGTAGACATGCGACAGGTACAGCAGGAGATTTTTCAGATTGCGGGCGAGTCGTTCAACATCGGATCGCCGAAGCAGCTCGGCGAGGTTTTGTTCGATAAACTCAAGCTCGACAAGAACGCCAAGAAAACCCGTACCGGCCAGTACGCCACCGGCGAAGAAATCCTGTCGAAGCTGGAAGAAGAGCACGAAATTGCCCGCAAAATTCTCGACTACCGGGAGCTTATCAAGCTGAAGAACACCTACGTCGATGCGCTGCCGTTACTGATCAGCAAGCGTACGGGCCGCATTCATACCTCCTTCAACCAGGCCGTGGCCAGCACGGGGCGGCTTTCATCGGCCAACCCCAACCTGCAGAACATCCCAATCCGTACCCCCCGCGGTCAGGAGATACGGAAGGCGTTTGTGCCGCGCGGGCCGGAGTTCCTGATTATGTCGGCCGATTACTCGCAGATCGAACTCCGGATCATGGCCGCCTTCAGCGGAGACCAGACCATGCTCGATGCATTCAACAACAACGTCGACATCCATACGCAGACGGCCAGCAAGGTCTTCCACGTGGGGCTCGGCGATGTCACCAGCGACATGCGCCGGAAGGCCAAAACCATCAACTTCGGCATCATCTACGGCATATCGTCGTTTGGCCTGAGCCAGCGGCTGAAGATTCCGCGCAAGGAAGCGGCTCAGATCATTGATGAGTACTTCACCGAGTTTCCGGCCATCAAAGCCTATATGGACCAGAGCGTTGAGAAGGCGCGTGGGTTCGGATACGCCGAAACGATTCTGGGCCGGCGCCGGTATCTGCGCGACATCAACTCCCGCAATGTAACCGACCGCATGTTTGCCGAACGAAACGCCGTAAACGCGCCTATTCAGGGGAGCGCAGCCGATATGCTGAAGATTGCCATGATCCAGATTCATGACTTCATGCGCCGGGAAAAGCTGAAATCGAAGATGATCCTGACGGTACATGACGAACTGGTATTCGACGCCCACCGCGATGAGCTCGATCTGCTGCGCGAGCATGTCGATCATATCATGAAGAACGCTATTCCGATGGGGGTTCAGATGGAAACCGGCATCGGCGTCGGAGAAAACTGGCTGGTTGCCCACTAGTTCATCCGCCTGGCGGTAGATTTATCGGCTCGGCGGCCCGGTCATACAATATCCCAACGATCCTAAAACCGGATGCTGTACGTTGATGCAGCATCCGGTTTTTGTTTGGGCTCGCTCCGTATTGTAACTATCACCCAAAGCTGTACATTGCTTTACTTACTCTTAACCTGACACGTATGATTATTCTAAGCATCCTATTCTTTCTGGCGGTACTTATCGCGTTTCTGTCTATCGTTATCGTTCAGCAGGGTACGGTAGCGGTTATTACCATTTTTGGGAAATACGCCCGCGTTATGACCCCGGGGCTGAACTTCAAGATTCCTTTCATCGAGTTCATCTACCGGCGCATCTCCATCCAGAACCGGTCGGTCGAGCTGGCGTTCCAGGCCATTACGGCCGACCAGGCCAACGTCAATTTCAAGGCTATGCTGGTGTATTCGGTCCTGAACCAGGCCGAGGAAACCATAAAAAACGTGGCGTTCAAGTTTATCGACGAGGCTTCGTTCATGCAGGCGCTCATCCGCACCATCGAAGGGTCCATCCGTAGTTTTGTAGCCACCAAGCGGCAGTCCGAAATTCTGGCCCTGCGTTCCGAAATTATCGAACACGTGAAGGCGCAGCTCGACAGCCTACTCGAAAGCTGGGGCTATCACCTGACCGACCTGCAACTGAATGATATTGCGTTCGACGAGGTAATCATGCGCTCGATGGCGCAGGTAGTAGCCTCCTCCAACCTTAAGGCAGCCGCCGAAAACGAAGGGCAGGCATTGCTCATCACCAAAACCAAAGCGGCCGAAGCCGAAGGGAATGCCATAAAAATATCCGCCGAAGCCGAAAAAACGGCCGCTCAGCTGCGGGGGCAGGGGGTGGCGCTGTTCCGCGAGGAGGTAGCCAGAGGTATGGCCGAGTCGGCCAAGGTCATGAACGAAGCCGATCTCGATGCGTCCCTGATCCTCTTCTCGATCTGGACGGAAGCCGTCAAGCATTTTGCCGAAAACAGCCGGGGCAACGTTATCTTCCTCGATGGGTCGACCGAAGGTATGGAAAAGACCATGAAACAGCTGCTGGCTATCGAAAAGCTGAACAAAGTTCCCGAAATAGCCTCCATCGTTACGCCCGACCCAAAAGCCCGCAACACGGACTAATGGTCCGCCTGCCGGGTCATGATCTGGCCAGCCTGGCGTTGATCAGTGAGACCCAACGGGCTGATCGGTCAGGCGCTGGTTGATGCCATAAATCGCGTGCTGACACAGCATAATAAACGCCAGCACCGTATGCACCGATTCGAGCAGGATACGACCGTTATTGGTGTCGATTACCAGCCGCATCAACGTCTGCCCCTGTTCTTCGTGTAGCGCGGACGGGAAGGTGGCGGGCGTCGGCACGAACAGCATCAGGAGCCAGTCGGTGAGCAGACATATTAACGACACCCACAGGAGCCAGCCCGATATACCGGCGGGCCGTTTCCAGATGATAAGCCCGTTGAGGATAGTCAGGAACAGGAACGGTATGATATGTTCCGGTATCATGCGTTGTTCGTGCAGGGCATGATAGGTCACAAAATCAGGCACTCCCATCAGAGCCCGCGACGGATAAGCGACGAAATAGTCCATCATGGCGGTTCCGTAGCTGTAGAACGCGAGGGCGCAGAAAGCACTGATGAGCAGGGTTTTGTTTACTGATGTCATGAGAGGAAAGGCTGTACTAATTTCGGCAACAAATATAATCACAAGCAAAGCTATAGGACTATATTACTTTACTACTAAATACTGACAAACAGCACCTTACAATAAATATTTACCCAACCATTCGGTTAGTTTAGGGAACCGGCCGGGAGAAAGGTAACCCGCGCCCCTGGCTGGATTAGACCGGAGGAGTAGGTATTCGCTGTAAACACAGTTGTCTGTTCCTGGTTATCAGTGACAGTGAACCACCAGGCGGGCGAACTGATAGGCCCCCTGCCAGCATCAACTGTTATGACAAACCTACTTTTCCCTACTGATTTTTCGTCCAGCACCACCGCTCCGTTAAACTGGGTTCGACTGTTTGCCCGCAAGACGGGGGCCACGGTTACCCTGTTGCACGTGTACCAGCCCATGATTGCCGACACGACCCTGCCTACCCTGGGCGATCCGGGCCTGGGCCTGGCCGCGTCGCAGGAGATTGAAGACATAAGCCAGCAACGCCTGTCACAACTGGCCGCTGACCTGCAGGCTGAAGGCCTCTCTGTCGTGACAGACTGGCGGATCGGCTCCGTTGAAGATGAAATTCTCGACGCAGCCCGCGAAACCTCGGCGGATCTGATCATCATGGGTCGTAGCTCGCTCAGCAGTTTCTTTGACCGGCTGGCCGGCAGTGCCGTTTCTGAAGTTGCCGACTCCGCTATCTGCCCGGTTCTCATCGTACCTATGGTCGAAGAAGGCACCCTGGCTCCCCAGGCGCAGGTCCGCACCATTGCCTACGCCATGCAGTCGGGAACGACCCAGGCCAATGTGTCGGCCCAGACCGATTCGCTCGTCGATACCTTCGATGCGCAACTGCAGATCCTGACCGAAGACCAGCTCAAAAATCCGCCCGTCGACCTGATTGTGATGCAGCTCTACCCCCAATCGGGTTTCCTGGATGGTCTGCTCCACCCAAACCGGACCTCGGCCCTGATCGAGACATCGGACGTACCGGTTCTCATTTATCACCAGCCTAAATAACACCCGCTTATACCGCTGTCATACTGTTTCGGGAGCGACGCAACGAACCGGAGCCTGCTGGCGTATCGGGACTATCCAGCAAATACCTCATCACCAGATACCGTACGAAAACAAAATTGGCGCGTTGGCTGGTAATCAATTACTTTTCACGTCATTAGATACCCGAGTTTGTATATTAGCTAAGCGTAGAGTTTGTCGGCTACTGCATCAGTGCGTCCGCGTAGCGTGGCATTTACAGTATCAGAGTGCTGAGTGAATGTAGCGTTTCAGGTAACGGTTGTTGTATGCGGCTAACTCTATTTGTCTTTGTCTGGATTTTACTGATTCTTCTCCCCGGTTCACTACGGGCAACCCATCAGGTAGGTGGGCAGATTGAGATGCGTTCCATCGGCACAGTACCCGGCGCCTATCGAATCATCGTCACCAATTACATGGAAGCCGGGCGCCGGGCCGATCAGCAGGGCGGAGGAGCACTGGGCATATTCCGCAAGCGCGACAATGGGCTCATGATGTCGTTTACCGTTAGCGAAACCGGCCAGCGCCAACCTGTTATCTACGCGAACTCCGTCTGCGCCGATCAGCGGAATCTCAGCTTCATCGTGGCCACCTTTGAAGCCACTATCCAGCTCGACCCGGCCACCTACAGCGACCCGGAAGGGTATTACATCTCTTATCAGACGCGTAACCGCAACGGCAGCATTACCAACCTGGTCAATCCGATTCAGACGGGCTATACTTTTTACATGGAGTTTCCGGCGCTGGTTCAGGGAGGACGCCTGTTCGTTAACTCATCGCCCCGCTTTCCGGCTATCAACGGCGAGTATATCTGCATCAACGAACCGTTTACCTTTCCGTTCGGTGGTACAGACGCTGATGGCGACGAGCTGCGCTACTCAATGATTACGCCCCTGAACCAGAAAAACGGGAATGGACAGGGGCAGGGTAATATTGTGGCACCGGCTCCCTACCCCGACGTAACCTGGGCCGCCGGCTATAGCGCCGATAACGCCATCAAAGCCAGCCAGCCGCTGCGCGTCAACGCCCAGACGGGGCAGCTATCTGTAACAGCAACCCAGCTTGGGTTATTCGTCTTTGCGGTACGGGTCGAAGAATTTCGCAACGGGGTGAAAATCGGGGAGGTACGGCGTGATTTTCAGTTTCTGGTCGTTGATTGTCCGCCGGCCAGAACCCCTGAACCAACGGTACAGATCATTACCCGCCCCGGCCAGCAAAGTACGACGATCTGCCGGAGCGATTCAGCCGTGCTCGAAGCGTCGTTCGATCCTAACTGGAACTACCAGTGGCGTCGTGATGGCGTCAATCTGTCGGGGGCTACCAGCGCCACCCTGGCGGCCCGGGCTACCGGCCTGTACACGGTTGTGGCTTCAACAAAAAACATATGCAGCAAAGTCGGTAATTCAGAGGTACTGGCGGTATCTGTAGTCGGTAGCGACGCCCGATTAGCCACTGCCGGGCATTTATGCGCCACAACAGGTAGCGTTAGTCTGAGCGCCGAATCGTCCGAAACGGAGGTGACTTACCAGTGGTTCCGCAATGGCCTCCCCCTGGCCGGTCAAACCGTCGATTCGCTGCGAACCAGCCAGCCGGGGCGTTACTGGGTTGTCATGACCCATCAGACACTGGGTTGCCTGTCGCGCACCGACACCGCCGATGTGTCGCGATCGGCAGCGGTTTCGGCGGTTGTTACATCTGAATCGGGCTTCAACCGGCTTTGCCCGCAAGCGACCCTGAGCTTGCGGGGAAGCGGGGGACTTACGTACAGCTGGCAGTTTAATGGACAGCCCGTAGCAGGGGTTACGTCTGCTCAGTACAGCATTTCGGCCGTTGGTTCCTATGTCGTAACGGCCGAAGACATTTATGGCTGTCAGGGCGTGTCAGCCCCGGTCAGCATCACCCCGGTACCGCCCATTACGGTCCTGCTCGATTCGCTACCGGCCGTTTGTGGTCCCAATGCGCCGGCCTACAGCCTGCAGGGCAAGCCGGCGGGCGGAATCTACGAGGGCACGGGCGTAGCGGAAGATGAGTTCAGCCCGCTGCGGGCCGGCATCGGGAACCACACCGTCACCTATACGGTAAAACCGGCGCCCGAATGTGCCGGGGTGGTGGCCACCCGAACGGCCGTTGTATCGCCTATTCCGACCATCGACTTGGTCGATTCTCTAATTACCTACAAAGGCAATACGTTCGCCCTGACTCCGGGCCTGACCGGTAGCCCGAATCAGTTTCAATGGGCATCGGGGCAGTATCTGGATAACGCAAACGCGGCCAGCCCAACGGTTCAGTCGATTCAGAATGATATTACCTACACGATTTACGTGGCCAACAGCTCCGGCTGCGAAGCGCGGGATACGATCCATATCACCGTATATGCCCGAGTATGGGTACCCGAGGCCTTCACCCCCAACGGCGACGGGATGAATGACACCTGGGACCTGCCCGGTATCGAAGCGTTTCCGGATGCGGTCGTGACGGTCTTCAACCGCTGGGGCGAGGTCATTTTCCGGTCCGACAAGGGCTATAAGGAGCCGTTCGATGGTACGCTCAACGGAAACGTGCTGCCGCCGGGCCTGTATGCCTATACGGTCTATACAGTGCCCGAAAAACCGGTATTACGCGGGAGCCTGGTCATTGCCCGGTAAAACCAGAACCGGGCAGTCGTGGCCAACAGGTACGCCAACTGCCCGGTTTGCTCGTTACACCTTTAGTTTCTGTACGTTTTTGTAACTGATGGCAATAGCCTCCAGCGGGGGGCGTTTACAGACGTCCTGCTCCACAAAATAGTGGGTCATACCGGCTATTTTGCGTGCGTCGAAGATGCGCTGAAAATTGATGCTTCCCGTTCCTACTTCGGCAAAAGCCCGTTCGGGTGTTTTTTCCATGTCTTTGATGTGCCAGAGCGGGAACCGACCGGGGTGCTTTTTGAACAGCGCTACGGGATCCTGCCCGGCAAACGTAGCCCAGTAGAGGTCTAATTCCAGCTGTACCAGCTTGGGGTCAGTACCGCTCAGCAGCACATTGTACGGCACTTTACCACCCAGCGCTTTGAACTCGAAGTCATGATTATGGTACGCAAACTGTATGCCGGCCGCCCGGCATACTTCGGCCGACTTATTGAAGAGGTCGACGTATTTTTTGTAATCATCGAGTTTGGTACGCTCCTCCGGAAAGAGGTAGGCGCATACCATGTATTTCTGCCCGATGGCTGCGGCATCGTCAACCGCCCGTTTCCAGTTGTTGATCAGCGAGCCTTCGTCTTTCATCATCACCTTGCCCGTAACGTAATGGCCGCTGGGCGTCGACAGGCCCAGGTCTTTCAGCAGAGCCGCGTATTCGGCCGGTTTTTTACCGAAGAACTTGCCCCCGGCATAGCCGAATGATTCTACCTCTTTATAACCGATCCGGGCTACCTTTTTCAGAGTCCCGACCGGGTCTCTGCCCATCTCGTCTCGTAAGGTATACAGTTGCAGACCAACTTTCTTAGCGGGAGCTGCCAACACGTCGAAGCGGGACGTCAGGGCGGCAGCCGCAGTGAGTGCACTCAGTTTCAGGACCTGTCGGCGACCAGGCTTTTCTGGAGAATTCATAGCTATAAACCGGATTACAAAAACGCACCATGAAGTCGTACGTTCATCAATCAAAGATAGCTTTTTCCGGATTGTATTGAATTATTAAAAGGTAGCGGGCCAGCTACTTCCCGGTACAGGGCCACTACAAAAAAACCGGGAAGCAACTGCCTTCCGGTTTTTCCGATTATACAACTCAATGTGCGGACTATTTTATCGGCCGCTCGATGTATTACCGGACATTTTGTTCATCACCTCACGGGATACTTTCAGGTGGGTTTTGACCAGTGGATGAGCCGCCTGCGCCACTTCTTTCAGATTACGATCCGAAGCACTCGATTTGACCTTACTCATTACGCCGTCCAGCTTTTCGTGGCCCTTTACGCCACTTTCGGTCACGTACATCCGGTCGAACGACATGCCCGACTGTGCTTTCATCTTGTCCAGTTTGGCGGTTGTTTCGGCATCGGGAGCACTGGGGAGGGTTACGCCTTTGGCCGACGCAATTTCCTGAAGTTTGGTCGACAGACCCGTTTGCTCCTCCACTTCGGCCTGGGCCAGTTGACGCACTTCATCGTTACTGGCATTCTGGACCGCCATTTTGCTCATTTCCAGCTGCATCATCCCCCCTTTGGCTACTTCCATCATCAACGCCTGGTCGGCGCTCGACAGTTTGGCACTGGTTGGCTGAATAGCGGCTACTGTAGCGGCCCCCTTCTGGTTGGCCTGGTCAAACGATGCTTTGCTCTCACGGCCTACCATGCCGGCTGTTCCTGCGTTCATGGTGCCGGCGCTGTTCTGCTGCGCTAAAGACAATCCAGAGGCCGCCAGGACTACGGCCAGACCAAGAATAATTCGATTGATTTTCATAACGTGTTCTACTGAGTATGATTAGTTTATCACTGAGATTTCAACTAACCCGGCAGCACACTGTTCCAATTACTCTTTATATTCTATAGGATATTATATAATAGGAGATTTCGGGGCCGTAGCCTCACAATTGACGCCGTATTTGTCGGTACTGGTCCCCGCTTAGAATGCCAGCCAGCCCGACACTTTGATGGCAAACGGGGTTACGGGAATACCCGTACGGCTCAGGTTATCGCGGTAGGTAAGCCGATGAATGGCGTCGACCCGAAGTACTTTGAAGATATTGTCAATGCCGTACCCAACTTCTACGTACGGGGTACGGCTCAGCGAATTAAATCCTTCCACCGCCCGCCCCTGCTCGTCGGCCGGCGGAATGAGTGCTACGTTAGCCGATGAGACGCTGCCAACCAGCACTTTGGCAGTTACCAGCTCACGCCATTTGAGCCGACGCAGGCCGGGAAGCCGGTTAAACAGCAAGCCGTTAAAGTTGTGTTCAACCTGCGCCGATGCCCAGCGGTCAGCCACGAATTCAAAGAAATTCATCAGGTTATAGGCATTGCCGACATAGAACGACGATTCGTTACCCAGGGGCGTATAGAGCAGGGGGTACGGTACCGTTGACGGAATCAGCCCGCCGTCGAGTGTATAGTACGTACGGCCCAACACCCCCATCCGGAACGAATGTTTCAGCGAAAACGCCACCCGATGGTAGGTAAAGTCGCTGCCGAAAACCTGCCGCAGTCCCAGCGTATACCGTAACGTGACGATAGGCTTACGGGTAGCGCCGGCGCTAACGCGTACGTTATCGTTCTGTAGAATAACCTCGTCGGGGGCAAATCGGGTTTCTGAGGTAAGCTCCGTGACCTGGTACGTAGACCGGATCGTCTGGTCATCGTCCTGCGGTTGCGGCCGAAATGCAAACGGGAAGAGCGGCTCGAACGAGCGCCGACGAAGAGCCAGCGTCTGGGTGAAGCCACTGCCCATCTCCCGCCGGAAATACAGGAGCTTATCTTCCTGAAAATAAGGCCGACGAATGATGCCGAAGCGCGAGTAGGCCGCAAAGAAGGAGTTGCCGCCAATGTTATCGGCCGATACGCCAATACGCTCCAGGTCGTAGGTTTGCCGATAGCCCACCACGGTCCAGGGTTTGCGGCTGAGAATCCGCTCGATGCCTACGTTGTATTTAAACTGCTGGTCCCGGGTGCCGTAGGCCACATACCCGCTCAGCAGCCACTTACGGCTAAAACCGGTGTTGGTACGCATGCCCAGCCGAAACCGGTTTCCTTCAATGTTGTTGTTGGCATAGGAGTAGAGCAACGGCCCAACGTCGATATGCCAGTTCTCAATGGGTTTATAGCCTAGTACGCCCAGCTTGATAATCTCGCCGGCCACCTTAATAAACGGCACATTCCGTACCGAGTCAACCACCCGCATCGCTTTCCACTCATCGGCCGAGAGTGAATCGGGGCGAACGCGCTGCCAGAACGCCACATCGGCCATTCGGTAGTCGTCGTCCAGCTCGATAGACGGGTCATAGAACCCGGCCTCTTTCGGCTGGTTCTCGACAATGTTACGGGCCGTAGCAAAGAATCGGATCAGCGCGCCCGGTGCCCGTGGTGCGGGTTCGTCGGTATCGATGGTTACCTGTGTCTGGGTCGGAAACCGCACCCCCGATGCCGTCCGTTCCCACTCCTGCTCGATGTGCAGTTCGTCGACGAAGTTGATGTTGGCCCGTTTGTCAACCCGCGCATCAATCTGCGCCAGCGCCACCTGCATCGTATCGATCCAGACCG
This sequence comes from Spirosoma sordidisoli, assembly GCF_004138325.1. Classification (GTDB taxonomy): domain Bacteria; phylum Bacteroidota; class Bacteroidia; order Cytophagales; family Spirosomataceae; genus Spirosoma; species Spirosoma sordidisoli. The sequence continues at coordinate 1,246,266 of NZ_SBLB01000001.1, forward strand.
TGCCCGCAAAAGCCAGATCGGCGGCTCGCTTCGGCGTGAATTCGATCTCGTAACAAACCGCATCGCCCAGGGTCATCGTATCCTTCATCCGGAAGGTATAGACCGTTTCCCACTGCGCCCCTACCGGCGAGGGGATGTCTTTCCGGAGTACATAGAGCGAGTTTCGGTAGAAATTGTACTGCTGGAACGAAGCTCCCGTCAACTGGGCAATCAGCCCGCCATCGCTCACCCCTACCCCGGTCACGTGCGACTTCAGGACCCGTTCTTTCTGCTTTTCAGGGTTGGTACGGGCGTAAAAGTTGGAGAACGTTTCGGAAACGAACACCGGTACAGCCGGATTTCCGTTGCCGTCGGTTATAGCTGGAAGTTTACCCAGCAGCCGACCAATAGGTCCCGGCGACCGACCTTTCCGGCGTTTCTGACTAAAGTTGTTGACATACCCTTCTATCTTGGTATAGCTGTCGTACTGATACCCCGACAACCGCGTGGGGTCGTACTGGGCGCGTCGGCGGATGGCTTCCCGCATAACCCGGTAGGCTGGGTCGCCCCCTTTGGCATATACCTTTACTTCCTGAAGTTTGGTGGCCCCCGCTGTCAACTGCGCATTGACTACCTGCGTTTCAACCGGCATGAGCCTGTAAAACCGGCTCTGATAGCCCAGGCTAAGGACTTGCAGGGAGTCGGCCAGGCGTTTGGCCCGTATGGTATAGCGTCCCTCGACATCAGACGTTGTACCGATTGTTGTTCCTTTGATGGCAATACTGGCAAACGGTATTCCCTCGCCTGTTACCGCATCCGTTACGCGCCCGCTGATTACATAAGTAGTCTGCGCCATGGCCAGCCACGAGCAACTAAACAACAGACCGGTCAGCAAAAAGCGTCGTAAAAAATGCATCATTGAGTAAAAGATGGTGGCATTAGCAGGGTAACCAAAATATAGTCAACAGAGTTTACTACAGATATTATTTTTACATGAACGTTATGAAACAGGTAGTGGACGGTGTTGATCGTCAACGACTCGTGGGCAGACCAGCCCTTGTAATCGCTACGCTTTCCGACGCCTTTCTGTTGCAGCTGGATAGGCAATACAAACAAAAAGGCGTCTGCCCGGGGGTAGACGCCTTTCGTAGAAAGTTAGTATGTACTAGGCCTGAGCGACCCGCAGTTGGTGACGCAGGTCATCCAGCTGCTTCTCGGCATCGGCAATCTTTTTATCGATGTCGGCCCGTAGCTTATCGGCATTCTTCGAACGGGCAAAGAATTCGATGTTGTTACGGTACGTAGCGATATCGTTTTCGATGGCCGTGATGCGCCGGCGAATATCGCCTTCGCGTTTGTTGCCACCCCCGTCGCGGTCGCCCCGGTTGTAATCCCGATCAGCCCGATCGCGACCACCGCCACCCCGGGTGGCTTCAGCCTCGCTCTGGAGCATGATCCGCTCTTTGTCTTTAGCCGGAATCTTACCCGTGGCCCCCACCAGCGCATTGACAGCGTTGATGTACCGTTTCTGAATCGACTCTTTATCCTTTTTCGGTACGAAGCCGATCGCGTTCCACTCTTTCTTGAACTCGTTCAGCTGCGACAGATCGGCGTTTTCGGTAGCGGCCGCTTCGATCCGCTCGATGAGCGCAATCTTTTTGGCCAGGTTCCCTTCAAACTCCCGCTCCGTTTCCTGATTTTTCGAGCGCTTTTTGTTAAAGAACGCATCGCAGGCGGCTTTGAATCGGTCGAAGATCGAGTTCTTTTGTTTCTCTGGAACCTGACCGATGTTTTTCCACTGGCGCTGCAGCTCGATTACGGTCTGGGTGATCTCCGGCGACTCTTCGCCCGAGGCCAGGATCGCTTCTACCTGCTCGCAGAGTTCGGTTTTCTGACGCAGGTTTTCCTCGCGCTTGCTTTCGAGCTGCTTGAAAAACTCGCCCTTGTTATGGAAGAACGTTTTGAGGGCCGACCAGAATTTTTTGCTCAGCTCTTTGCCTTCTTCGCGCGGCATTGGTCCTTTTATGGCGTTCCAGCGATCCTGGAGGGCCATCACGACCTTCGTCTTATCGTTCCAGTCGTTAATGCTGTTCGAGGTGAACGAGGTCAGCGGTACCAGTTCTTCGTAAATAGCCGATTTCTCTTCGTACAGCTGAGCCGACTCTTTACGCTGCTCATTGGTCTGATCGCGCCGTTTGTCGTACAGAACGTCGAGCGCAGCTTTCATGCGGCCCCACAGGACTTCCTGTTCGGCTTTTGGTGCGGGACCAATGTGCTTATATTCTTCGAACAGGGCGTTTGCTTCGTCGATAGTCTGGCGGGTTACGGGCGTCTCTTCAGCCGCCCTGGCCATCGCTTCCACCTTTTCGATCACCTCTGTTTTCAGGGTCGTATTCCGCTTGCGATCCAGCTCCTTCAGCTCGAAATAGATATTCCGGTTGCTGTAGTACCGATCGACCAGGGCGTGGTAGGTAGCCCAGAGCGTGGCGTTGTGCGGGGAATTCATGTTTCCGGCCGCTTTCCACTCGTCCTGAATCTTCTTGAACTCGTTCCAGCTGGTTTTGGGGTCGCCGGCGTTGTTCTCGTCGGTTTCGACCAGTTCGCGCAGGCGGGTCAACAGCTCGGTTTTAGCCGCGAAGTTGCCGTCTTTCGCCTTATCCAGATTCTGGAAGTAGGTATTTTTGAGGCTTTTGATCTGCTTGTAAAGGTCGTCGAATCGCAGAACAGCCTCATCATATTTATAGTCGAACCCTTCTTCGGCGCCGGTGTCGGCTACGTAGGCCTGCAGGGCAGCCTCCCGTTCGGCCCGCTTCATCTGATCGAACAGGGGCTTCACTTCTTTCAGCACCTGATCGGCTTTCTTGAAATCGGTAGGGGTTACCGCTGTCGCACTAACAGTTGCCAGCTGGCTTTCGAGCAGGGCTACAAAGTCCTGTTTCGAGAACTGACTGTAGTCAGCCGCCGGTTGTGAAGCCGTTTCGTCGGCTTCTTCGGGCTCAGCTACCGTAGCATACTGCGCCGTAACCTCATCGGTTTCGGTCGTAGCTGTCTCAGCCGCAGGTTCCGTTTCGGCAGCAACAACAGGAGCCTCTTCGTCGGCGACAGGCGCAGGCGTTTCGGCAACGGGCTCCTCTGGCACGCTCGTCTCGGCGACGGGCGCTTCGGGTTGAGGATCGGCTTCGGGCGCTGTTTCGGCAACCGTTTCCAGAACAGCCTGATCGGCTTCCTGAGGGTCAGCAGCCGACTGATCAACGACCGGCTGGCTTTCGACCTCCGGCGCTACCGACTCATTTTCAGTTAATTCTGAGACTGTCAACGTATCGTTCGATTGAGAGGTAGGTTCGTCAACACCACTAGCCTGTGGCTGAGTTGCGGCCGGCGTCTCGGTCGAGTCAGGCGTAGCAGCAGCTGCCTCGCCCGAATCCGTAGATTGCGTCGTGGTGTCTTCGGGGGTATTAACGGCCAGCGTACCGGTTGCCTGATCTGTAGCGTCCGGCTGCTGGTTTATTTCCTGTTCTTCGTTTGCCATGTTGGGAACGTACCGATTACTTTTGCAAAATTACGACAATATGCGGATTTTCTTGCAGTTCGGCCGTTGAATTGCCGTTAAACAACCCAACAGAATGCCGTCAACAATTAGCGACTTACGGAAAGAATATACGCTTAACGGTTTGGATGTAGACGATGTTTCATCTGATCCACTGACTCAATTCCGACTTTGGTTCGATGCAGCCCTAGGTTCGGGGGTTCCGGAGCCGAACGCCATGCACGTCAGCACCATCACCGCCGACGGCCGACCAGACGGTCGTATTGTGTTGCTCAAAGATATATCAGCGGGCGGATTTGTCTTCTACACCAACTACGAAAGCCGCAAAGGACGCGACCTGACCGAACGGCCGGTGGCCGCTCTGACCTTCTTCTACCCCGAGCTGGAACGCCAGATCCGGATCGAGGGCCACGTGGAGAAAGTAAGCGCTGCCGAGTCAGACGCGTACTTTGCCAGCCGGCCGCGAGGTAGCCAGATCGGGGCCTGGGTATCAAACCAGAGTTCGGTCATTACCGATCGCGACACCCTCGAAAAGCGGCAACAGAAGCTCGAAGCCCAGTTTGCCGGTCAGCCTATTCCGCGACCGCCCCACTGGGGTGGCTTTCGGGTGATTCCAGACCAGATTGAGTTCTGGCAGGGGCGACCCAGCCGTTTGCACGACCGCATCCGATACCGGAAAGACGGACAGGACTGGCTTATCGACCGGCTTTCTCCCTAGAACTTGTTAAACCGATTTTTTTGAGGTTGCCGGATGAGCTAATGCTGATCCGGCAACCTTTTGTGTTTTCGGGCCCCCTCTCCTCCTCAACTGCCAGCCTGATGGCAGCCCCCCCGCTGTCGGAAGCTCCTATCGCCTGGCCACAGCCCCCCTTTCGCCAACGGATGGTTTGCCGATATATACTACTGAAAGCAGGCGTTTAAAGCCTATTTTATTGAGCTATTTGGGGATAAAATTGTGCTATTATGCTAAGTTACTATATATTTGGTAATTTGATAGCGATAATCCTGCCCACCACCCATGACTGCGTCTCGTTGCCCCAAATGTAATAGCGCTCAGCTAGTTAGAAACGGCATTCTCAACCATCGGCAACGGTACCGATGCAAGCACTGCGCCTATAATTTCACCGTCGACAAGGTGGGTAAAGGCATTAACAGTTACTACGTTATCAAGGCGTTGCAGCTATACATCGAGGGGGTCAGCTTCCGGGAGATTGAGCGGCTGCTGGGCGTCAGTCATGTATCGGTCATGAACTGGGTCAAGAAATACCAGGTGAAAGCCCCCCAGAACCGGCTCTACCACCCAACCTACAAGATACTGAACCACAAAGAGTTGTCAGAATTTTTCAGCAGTCGCGAAAACGTACAGGGCGCGGGTATGATCGTTACCGAATTAGGCGATAAATTTATGATTATCCGCTGGGAACGGTTTCGAGACTGACCATCGCTAGCAATTGACCGTATCTATTCCGAAGGTTTCGCAGGTCTTGCAGAAAGAGACAGTTTTGATCCGGCAACGAACGCCGATCCGAACTTGTCTTACCCATGAAACATAGCTTACACCTACTTGTACTTGCGCTGCTGCTCAGCGGGCCATGTCAACAACAAAGTATGGCTCAGGGCTCATCCGATTATGGAGCCGGGCTCAAGTTTAACCTGAATCCGGAAGGGACCAAATACGCCCGAATTCTTATGTGGAACCAAATGTGGTTCAGATCCATGCAGATGAATCCAGGTACGTCAGTAAACGGGGTTCCGACGGAGAACCTGACGGATATAGGCGCCCGGCGGCTTCGGATACTTGCCTACGCCCAGATTTCGCCCCGTTATCTGATTCTGACCCATGTAGGTATCAACAACCAGACGTTCATAAACGGCGGAGCCGCCGGAAGCAGCGGTACGGGTGGGTACGGCCAGGGCAAAAAGCCAGGCCTGTTTTTCCACGATGTCTGGAACGAATACGCCGTTGTACCCAGCGGGAAAGATGCAGCCGGAGTGGTTCGAAAGAATACGCTCTACCTGGGCGCCGGGCTGCACTACTGGCACGGTATATCCCGTATGACATCGGCCAGCACGCTGAACTTCCTGGCGGTCGACGCCCCGATATTCAACTGGCCGCTGATCGAAAATTCGGATCAGTTTGCCCGGCTGTTCGGTATCTATGCCAAAGGCAAACTGGGTAAGCTGGAGTACCGCCTGAACTACAACAAACCCTTCGCTACCAACCAGACGCCCCCGCTGAGCGGCACGACCGTAACGCCCGATGTAGCCGTTGATAATAATGGCGTCAGTAAAATGTCCTATGGTGGCTACTTCGAGTATCAGTTTCTGGATCAGGAAGCCAACGTCCTGCCCTTCAAGGTGGGCTCTTACGTAGGAACCAAGCGCGTATTCAACATTGGCGCGGGTTTTTACCGACAGCCCGAAGCAACACGCTCTATGAACAACGGCAAATTAAACGCCCACGATATCGACCTTTTTTCGGTGGATGTCTTCGCGGATATGCCAATCGGGAAAAAGGAAAAAAACATGGCCATTACCACCTACAGCGTTCTTTACAGGTATGATTTTGGTCCTAACTACCTGCGAAATCTGGGCATCATGAATCCCGGCGCGGCCGACGCTTCTTTTGAAGGAAAACGCGCGCTGGCCGGTCCGGGAAATGCGCGCCCGCTGGTCGGTACGGGAACGATCTGGTATACCCAGGCAGGGTTGCTTTTACCCAAAACCACCGAGAAACCCGTCATGCGGATACAGCCTTATGCAGCCTACACGCTCAAGAACCTGGAAGCGCTCGGAAAATCGGGTAATTATTACGACCTGGGCTGCAATTTTTATCTGGACGGCCACCATGCCAAGATTACCCCACAGTGGTCGGTACGTCCTGTCTACACCGACAAAAATACCATCAGCGGTACTCGGGGTGAGTTTATCCTGCAGGCCCAGGTTTATCTCTAATTCTTCACCTAGTCCATTAACCTTGTTTCATTCATGATTACAGAACCCAAGGCCAAACCAGCCACTAACATCCGTTCGCTGATCAGCGTCATCGGAGCCTCTTCCGTCGGAACGCTCATCGAATGGTACGATTTCTACATATTCGGGTCGCTGGCGACGGTACTGGCCACCAAGTTTTTTCCGGAAGGCAACTCAACGGCGGCCTTTCTCTCTACGCTGGCCACCTTTGCCGCCGGTTTCGTTGTTCGTCCGTTCGGCGCGCTGTTTTTCGGGCGGCTCGGCGATCTGATTGGCCGGAAATATACCTTCATGGTCACGCTGCTGCTGATGGGCGGAGCTACGTTTGCCATTGGCCTGATTCCGAGCTACGAAACCATTGGCTTCCTGGCTCCGCTGCTGGTGCTGATCCTGCGCCTGTTGCAGGGCCTGGCGCTGGGTGGCGAATACGGAGGGGCCGCTACCTACGTAGCCGAACACTCACCCAAAAGCGAGCGGGGCTTCTGGACCTCCTGGATTCAGACCACCGCCACCATTGGTCTGTTCGTTTCGCTGCTGGTGATCATGCTCACGCGGCTATCGATGTCTAAAGAAGCCTTCAACGATTGGGGCTGGCGGGTGCCGTTTCTGGTGTCGATCCTGATGGTGCTTATTTCGTACGTCATCCGGAAAAACATGAGTGAGTCGCCCCTGTTCGCCAAAGTGAAAGCGGAGGGGAAAACGTCGGCCAGTCCGCTGAAAGAAAGTTTCGGCAACCGGTACAACTTCAAATTCGTTCTGCTGGCGCTGTTCGGGGCCACCATGGGGCAGGGCGTAGTCTGGTATACGGGCCAGTTTTACGCCATGAGTTTTATTCAGAAAATCTGTAACGTAGAAGCAATGCAGGCCGATGGGCTGATGACCATAGCCCTGCTGATGGGTACGCCTTTCTTCGTGCTGTTCGGCTGGCTCTCGGATAAAATCGGCCGGAAAAGCATCATGCTGGCCGGTATGCTGGTCGCCATCCTATCGTATCGAACCATCTACGAGAAGATGTACCAGACCACCAACCTGAGTAACAAAACCGAAGTGGCCGGTGCTGCCCGAATCGACTCGGTAACCGCCCCGAACCCTAAAGAAGCCGGTGGATTCATTACGACCAAAACCATCGCCAAAGCGTATACCGACGGCACCACCTACGAGGAGGTAATCAAAACAAAAATTGCAGCTACGCCCGCGGCCGAGGCTCCCAAGCCGGAAATCAGGAAGACCGTCACCATCAATGATGCTGACAAATGGACGCTGATCTGGCTGGTTTTCATTCAGGTGATTTTTGTAACAATGGTGTACGGCCCCATCGCGGCTTTCCTGGTTGAGATGTTCCCGACCAAGATCCGGTACACGTCCATGTCGTTACCCTACCACATCGGGAACGGGGTTTTTGGCGGACTGCTGCCGGCCGTAGCGACCTATCTGGCCACCAAGGCTAAAGATGCCAACACGGCCGCGGAAGCCGCCGGAGCCGCCCTGCCCAACGCAGCTCCCTATCTGGAAGGACTCTGGTACCCGATCGGGGTGGCCGCTGTCAGTTTCGTCATTGGCCTGCTGTACATCGACAACAAAAACCGGACAACCCACGACTAATTCATTCTAACCTGTAGACATTTTGTTCCATGAACGCAATCAAAAAATACGCTGGCATTGTCTGGCTGGCGCTGGCGGCTGTTGTCGGCTACTACGGCCTTACCCAGTTCGGTCTGCCCAAACTGACGAGCGGCAAAACCGAAGACCTGGTTTTTGGCATCATCATTCTGTTCGTACTGTTGCCCATTATCGTGGGTGGACTGGTCCGGTTTGGCCTCTACGCGCTCCAGGGCGAGTATGACGATGAAGTCAGCTAGGCCACACCCGTTGTAAATAAAGTGGCAGAGCAGTACCGCTGGCCCGAGACCAGCGGTACTGCCCGAGACCGGCTGTTGATCTGTAGCTATCCCGTAACTGACCTTCCATATGAAAACCCGGCGACTACTGTTGCTAAGCATCGTGTTTATGCTGCTTTTCAACGAGCCATTCCTGTCGATCGTTAACGTACCTGACCTGACGGGTGGGTTGCCTGGCAGCTATGCCTACGTGCTGGTGGTATGGGCCGCTCTGATTGTATCGCTGGTGATCTGCCTGCACGGCAACCACAACGCTGACGATTCATTCCATCCCGATGAATAGCCTCACGCTCATCGTCTGCTCGCTGCTCTACCTGAGTCTGCTCTTTCTGATTGCCTACTGGGCCGAACACCGCACGCATACCCGCCGGAGTCTGGTGAATAACCCGTATGTCTATTCGTTATCGCTGGCCGTTTACTGCACGGCCTGGACGTTCTACGGCAGTGTAGGCCGGGCCGTATCGCACGGGATGCAGTTTCTGACGGTTTATATTGGCCCAACGCTCGCGGCTCCGCTCTGGTGGCTCATCCTCCGGAAAATCATTCGCATCTGCAAAGCCCAGCGCATTACCAGCATTGCGGACTTCATTTCGGCCCGGTATGGCAAAAATCGGGGGCTGGGCGTTTTCGTGACGGGTCTGTGTGTAGCCGGTATCATCCCCTACATCTCTATCCAGATCAAAGCCATAGCGACCAGTTTTTCGGTATTATCGGGCCAGGCGGGTAACGCATCGGAAGGCTTGTTTCTGGGCGACCAGGCCTTTTATATCACACTGGTTCTGACCATTTTCACGATCCTGTTTGGCGCCCGTACCCTCGAAGCGACCGAGCGGCACGAGGGCCTGGTCACGGCCGTTGCGTTCGAGTCGCTCGTGAAGCTGGTCGCTTTCGTAGCGGTTGGTCTGTTTGTCACCTTCGGGCTGTTCAATGGCCCGACGGATATTTTTCAGCAGGCCCGGGCCATACCCGCGCTGCGCCAGCAGTTCACGTTCGGGCCGGGCCATACGTCGGGCGACTGGTTCTGGAATATCTTATTGTCGATGGTGGCCGTTCTGTTCCTGCCGCGCCAGTTTCAGGTTGCCGTAGTAGAAAATACCAGCGAGAAGCACCTCGACAAAGCCATCTGGCTGTTTCCGCTGTACCTGTTCGTCATCAATATTTTTGTGTTGCCGCTGGCCTTTGGGGGCCATATTCTGCTGGGCGACCTCCCCATCGACGCCGACAACTACGTACTGGCCCTGCCGGTGCAGTACGGCCGCGAAGGCCTGGCCCTGCTGGCTTACATCGGCGGATTTTCGGCGGCCACGAGCATGATCATTGTCGAAACGATTGCGCTCAGCGTCATGGTCAGCAACAACGTCGTGATGCCTTTTCTGGTGAGCCGTTCCAACTGGCAGAACCGGTTTGGCGCGGTGTCGAGTACGTTTGTCATCAACATCCGGCGGCTCACGATTGTCCTGTTTCTGGTCCTGGCGTATATATACTACCGAACGGTGTCGCAGCAGTTCTCGCTGGTATCGGTTGGGCTGATTTCGTTCGCGGCTGTCGCTCAGTTTACGCCGGCCATCATTGGCGGTATTTTCTGGAAAGAAGGCAATCGGGCGGGGGCGCGGCTGGGTCTGTATGCCGGTACCGCTATGTGGTTTTACACGCTGATTCTGCCTACGCTCGTACCCGGGCTGCTTCCACCTACGCTACTGACCGAGGGGCCCTGGGGGATTGGTTTTTTACGCCCGCAGAACCTGTTCGGACAAACCGACCTGGAGCCGCTGGCCCAGGGAATTTTCTGGTCCCTGCTGGTCAATGTGCTGGGGTATCTGTGGGGATCGATCAACCGGCCGCAAAGCGCGCTGGAGCACAACCAGGCGGTTCTCTTCGTCGATATTTTCCGGCTTTCGCGCTCCGACGAGAGTTCCGTAGTCTGGAAAGGGAAAGTAGTCGTGTCGGAACTACAGCGGCTGCTCACCACCTTTTTCGGAGCCGACTGGGCCAATCGCGTTATTGAGCGGTATACCAGCCGACATGCACCCGCCACCCCGACCTCCTACGCCGACGCCCGGCTGGTTACCTACTGCGAGAAACTGCTGGCGGGCGCTATTGGAACAGCCTCGGCCCGTACGCTCGTAGCCTCCATTGCGAAGGAAGAAACTATTTCGGTCGATGAAGTGATTCGTATTCTCAAGACCTCGCAGGAGCTGCTTTCGGTCAACAGGGAGCTCAAACGAAAGTCGACGGAACTGGAACAGATGGCTCAGCAACTCAGCGAAGCCAACGAACGCCTGCAGGCAGCCGACCTCAACAAAGCCGAGTTTCTGTCGACCATCACGCATGAGGTTCGTACGCCCATCACGTCGGTGCGGGCACTGGCCGAGATTCTGTACGACACGCCCGATATGAACGATCACTCCCGCCAGCAGTTTCTGGGAACGATTATCCGCGAGTCCGAACGGCTTACCCGACTCATCAACCAGGTGCTGGATCTGGAGCGATTCGAATCGGGGCGGTTACAGCTACAGCTGGAGCCGGTCCTGTTGCGCGATATCGTACGCCAGGCCATCGATACCATACAGCAGCTGATTCGCGAAAAAAACATCAGCATCACGGTACAGCACGACATTCCGCCCACCCCCGTTCGGGCCGACCACGATCGGCTGATGCAGGTATTCATCAACCTGCTCTCGAACGCGGTCAAGTTTTGTGAACCTAACCAGGGCCGAATTGCCGTACTAACATCAGCCGATGGTCCCAACCTGATCGTGAGTATAACCGATAACGGCGTGGGCATCGACCCGGCCTATCACGAGCTGATTTTCGACAAGTTTTACCAGCTCCACCACAAAACCCGCGACAAACCGACGGGTAGCGGACTGGGCCTGGCGATTTCCCGGAAAATTGCCGAATTACATGGCGGCAGCATTCGGGTGGAGAGTCAATTGGGACAAGGTGCTACCTTTACCGTACGTATACCCGTTGACTAGCCATCCGATCACTGATCTCTATGCTTACCGTAGTAATTGCCGACGACGAACCAAACATTCTGCTCTCGCTCGAATTCCTGATGAAGAAAGAAGGACACCGGGTCTTTATTGCCCGCGACGGGGCCGAAGCCCAGGAACTGATCGACGCCGAAAAACCGGACCTGCTCCTGCTCGACGTCATGATGCCCAAAATGAATGGTCATGAACTCTGCCGGTACGTACGGGCGCAACCCGATCTGAACCATGCGAAAGTAATTTTTCTGAGTGCCAGAAGTAAAGAAGCCGATGTGCAGGCCGGTTACGAGGCCGGCGCTAACCTGTACATACCCAAGCCTTTTTCGACCCGCGACCTCGTCAGCCGGATTAATCAGCTAATGAAACCGGTCGGGTAAGTAGGTAGCTATCTATACCAACTTAGCAAATAAATTACCGGCCAAAACGCCGGTGTCATTTACTTTTACTCTCTCATTTACCTTTTGCCCTTCAACTATGCGTATCCGAACCTTTGACGACTATCAGCAGGCCTACCAGCAAAGTGTCGAAGACCCCGAGGCCTTCTGGGCCGGTGTAGCTCAGGAATTCCAGTGGCGCAAACCCTGGACCAAAACCCTACAATGGAACTTTACCGAACCCAATATCAAGTGGTTTGTAGGTGGTAAACTGAACATTACCGAAAACTGCCTCGACCGGCACCTGGCCGAACGGGGCGATCAGCCCGCCATCATCTGGGAACCCAACGATCCGCACGAAGCCGGGGTTACCCTCACCTATCGGATGCTCCACGATCAGGTTTGCCGGATGGCCAACGTGCTCAAGCGCAACGGCGTAGGCAAAGGTGACCGGGTCTGCGTCTACATGCCGATGGTCCCCGAACTGGCCATTGCCGTGCTGGCCTGCGCCCGTATCGGTGCTATTCACTCCGTTGTTTTCGGTGGATTTTCGGCCCAGAGCATTGCCGACCGGATCAACGACGCCCAGTGCCGACTGGTGATTACGGCCGATGGCGCTTACCGGGGCAACAAAGAAATTCCACTCAAAAGCGTTGTCGACGATGCCCTGATCGGCTGCCCCAGCGTGGAGAAAGTAATCGTCATGACCCGTACGCGCACGCCGGTAGCCATGCTGAAAGGTCGCGACGTATGGATGGAGCAGGAACTCAAGCAGGTCACCGCCGACTGCCCGGCCGAAGAAATGGATGCCGAAGATGTGCTGTTCATTCTCTACACATCGGGCAGTACGGGTAAACCCAAAGGCGTGGTTCATACCTGCGGTGGGTATATGGTCTATGCGGCTTATACCTTCGAGAACGTATTCCAGTACGAGCCGGGTCAGGTGCATTTTTGCACGGCCGACATCGGCTGGATTACGGGGCATAGCTATATCGTATACGGACCGCTGGCCTGCGGGGCTACCTCACTGCTGTTCGAAGGGGTACCGACCTACCCCGACGCTGGCCGGTTCTGGGATATTGTCGACAAACATCAGGTCAACATCCTGTATACCGCCCCAACGGCCATCCGGTCGCTAATGGGCTTTGGTCTCGATAAGGTAGAGAATCACGACCTGAGCAGCCTGAAGGTACTCGGCTCGGTGGGCGAACCCATCAATGCCGAAGCCTGGCACTGGTACGACGATCATATCGGTAAAAACCGGTGCCCGATTGTCGATACGTGGTGGCAAACCGAAACGGGTGGTATGCTGATTTCGCCCATTGCGGGCGTCACCAAAACCAAACCTACTTACGCCACCCTCCCACTGCCCGGCGTTCAGCCCATGCTGGTGGATGAAAACGGGAAGGAGATCGAAGGCAACGGCGTATCCGGAAACCTGTGCATGAAGTTTCCCTGGCCGGGTATTCTACGAACAACCTGGGGCGACCATGAGCGCTGCCGACAGACGTACTTCAGCACCTACCCCGGCCTGTATTTTACCGGCGATGGCTGTCTGCGCGACGAAGACGGCTATTATCGGATCACGGGCCGCGTCGATGACGTCCTGAACGTATCGGGCCACCGCATCGGTACGGCCGAAGTGGAAAACGCCATCAACATGCACACGGGCGTGGTCGAAAGCGCCGTTGTCGGGTATCCGCACGACATCAAAGGGCAGGGTATCTATGCCTACGTCATTGCCGACGCCATGCCCGCCGATCATGACGCCGACCTTACCAAGCGCGACATCCTCGCTACCGTCAGCCGGGTCATTGGCCCCATTGCCAAACCCGATAAAATTCAGTTTGTTTCGGGTCTGCCCAAAACCCGGTCGGGCAAGATCATGCGCCGGATTCTTCGCAAAATTGCCGAAGGAGACACCAGCAACCTCGGCGACACGACCACGCTGCTCGATCCGGCTGTTGTTGACGAGATCAAAGCCGGCGCCGTGTAGTTTTGTCAATTAGCGTCTAAAGCCTAAAAGGTCTATGTAACGATCTTTTAGGCTTTTTTGATGTCCTGTATGGCCCGCCCCGCTCCCGCCCACCGGGCCATACAGGACCGCTGGCTGCGCCAGCCTCAGCGGTACCGGCATCAGGCTGAGCGCCCCCGACAGGTTTTTGTCAACGACGTTTCCGGTTCAGGAGACCTTTTAGGCTCGTCTGTTGTTACACCGGCAAATCCCGTCCGCTCACCACCAGGCCGGGCCGTCAACTCCTGTATGAAACTACTTTACAGTTATTTGCGCCGTTACTGGGGCCTGCTGATCCTGGCGCTGCTACTGGCCGCTGTCAACCAGATTTTTTCGCTCCTCGACCCGTATATCTTTCGGAAGATCATCGACCAGTACGTTGTCAAGCCGGGCGGCACCCTGCGCGACATCAACTTCTGGGAATTTCTGCAGAACGGGGCGGGGCTTCTGATCCTCCAGGCCCTGGGCGTAGCCATGGTGAGCCGCATCGCCAAAAATTTTCAGGACTATTACGTCAACGTAATCACCCAGCGGCTGGGCGCCAGGCTCTATACCGACGGCCTTCGCCACTCCCTCGAACTACCCTACCAGGTCTTTGAAGACCAGCGCTCGGGCGAGACGCTCGGTAAGCTGCAGAAAGTACGGTCCGATGTCGAGAAGCTGATCCAGTCGTTCGTCAACGTCCTGTTCACGTCCGTAGTGGGTATCGTGTTCGTGATGTGGTACGCCACTACCGTTTACTGGCCCATTGCGCCGGCTTATTTTCTGACCATTCCGCTGCTGGGTTTCGTGAGCTCGCTGCTCAGCAAAAAAATCAAGAACGTTCAGAAAACGATCGTTGCCGAAACAACGGCCCTGGCCGGCTCGACCACCGAGAGCCTGCGCAACATTGAACTGGTCAAAAGCCTCGGCCTGGCCCAGCAGGAAACCGAACGGCTGAACGCCACGACCGAGAAAATTCTGAAACTCGAGCTGAAGAAGGTTCGCTATATCCGGTCCTTGTCGTTCGTTCAGGGCACCTTCGTGAACCTGCTCCGTAATGCCATTATGCTGCTAATGTTGTTTCTGGTGGTGCAGGGGCGCATTACGGTGGGTGAGTTTTTCTCGCTGTTCATCTATTCGTTTGCCATTTTCGGACCGCTGCAGGAACTGGGCAACATCATCAATATATACCGCGAAACAGAAGCGTCGCTGGCTAACTTCCAGCAGATTCTCGACACCCCGCGCGACGTCAAGCCCGCCCTGCCGCAGCCCGTCAGGGGCCTTCAGACGCTGGCTTTCGATGCGGTTCGGTTCAAACACCTGTCGGCCAGCCAACCCGCCCTCGACGACATCTCGTTCGATGCCCAACTGGGCGAAACCATTGCCTTCGTAGGGCCGAGCGGCTCGGGCAAAACCACGCTGGTCAAGCTGCTGGTGGGGCTCTATACCCCCATGAGCGGCCAGATTCTGTACAACAACATACCCGGCTCGGCCGTCAACCTCGACGAGTTGCGCGAACAAATCGGCTTCGTTACCCAGGATACGCAGCTTTTTGCCGGTACCATCCGCGAAAACCTGCGCTTCGTGGCTCCTAACGCCACCGACGAAGAATGCCTGATGGCACTCCGGCAGGCCGCGGCCGATTCGTTGCTGGCCCGCGCTCCGCAGGGGCTCGATACGGTTATTGGTGAAGGGGGCGTAAAGGTCTCCGGGGGCGAGAAACAACGGTTGAGTATTGCCCGCGCGCTGCTGCGCAAACCGACCCTGCTGGTCTTTGACGAAGCCACATCGGCGCTCGACTCGCTGACCGAAGAAGAGATTGGCCGAACGGTTCGTGAGCTGTCGGGTTCGCACCGGCACATCACCATCCTGATTGCTCACCGGCTGAGCACGATTCTGCACGCCGATCGTATTTTTGTACTGGAACACGGGCGGGTGGCTGAGCAGGGCCGTCACGACGAGTTGCTGGCGCTGAAAGGTCTGTATTACGCCATGTGGCGGCAGCAGATTGGCGAACGCAAAGAACTGGTAGCCGCCTAGCCGTTTACCCATAGCCCATCAATAGTAAAAAAGTCAGCTCTCCCGCTTCATTCGTAAAACAAGTCCCATCCCCCCTATGCTACGCTACACGATTGGCAGCGCCTTTGTGGCCGTGTTTTGCCTCAGCAGTTTTCTGATCGACCGAAAGCCGGCGGCAAAAACGGCGCGCGAAAACTACGAAACCTATTGCTCCTCCTGCCACGGCGAAAAGGTAGAAGCCTTTGTCGATCGCCAGTGGAAACACGGGAAAGAAAAAAGTGACCTGGTTAAAAGTATTACCGGCGGTTACCCCGACCTGGGCATGCCGGCCTGGAAAGGCGTGCTGACCGATAAGGAAATCGACGAGATGGCCGACCTGATTCTGACGAGCCTGAAAAACGTGGATCAGTACAAGTTTGCCAACAAGCCCTCCTCCAACGTATTTACCTCGGAAGGCATGACGGTTCGGCTCGACACGGTGGCGAGCGGGTTCAAGTCGCCCTGGGGTCTGGCCTTCCTGCCCGATGGTAGCATGCTGGTGACCGACCGCACGGGTGATCTGTACCGGGTCGAAAAAGGCAACCAGAAAACCAAACTAACCGGCGGTCCAACCGTACTGGCCGAAGGACAGGGTGGCCTGCTCGACGTAGAACTGCACCCCGACTTTGCGAAGAATCAGCTGATCTACCTGTCGTATTCGGCGGTGAAGCAAGAAGGCAGCGACAAGCTTTCGACTACGGCCGTGATGCGGGCCAAACTGGCGGGTACTGCGCTGACCGATCAGAAGGTAATTTTTGAAGCACTCCCCTACGCCAAAACCCGCCACCACTACGGCTCGCGGCTCGAATTCGACAAGAAAGGGTTTCTGTACATCACAGTTGGCGACCGCGGCAGTGAACAGCAAAACCCCCAATCGCTGGACCGCGACGCGGGAAAGGTGCACCGCCTGCACGACGATGGCCGCATTCCGGCCGACAACCCCTTCGTAGCCAACAAGAGCGCGCATCCATCCATCTATTCGTACGGCCACCGCAATCCGCAGGGTATGACCCTGAACCCGGCCACGGGCGCCATCTGGACCCACGAACACGGGCCGCGCGGGGGCGATGAGATCAACATCGTCAAAAAATCGGCCAACTACGGCTGGCCCGTCATCTGCTACGGCATCAATTACGACGGCAAACCGATCACCAACCTGACGGCCAAAGAAGGCATGGAACAGCCGCTTACCTACTGGTTACCCTCCATCGGTCCCAGTGGCATGGCCTTCGTAACGAGTTCCAAATACCCAGGCTGGAAAAACAACCTGATGGTGGGGTCGCTGCGGTTTCAGTACCTGAACCGGTGCGTCATGAACGGCGACAAAATCGTTAGCCAGGAGAACATCCTGAAAAACATTGGACGGCTGCGCAACGTGACCATGGGCCCCGACGGCTATCTCTACGTATCGGTCGAAGATCCGGGTTACGTATTCCGGCTGCTGCCCGTTACCCAGTAAGGGACTCACAACCCGACAAAAACGCCCGACAGTGCTGCTGCCGGGCGTTTTTGTATTTTACAAAGTTGTCTCATCAGGCCATGGTGTCAGCCTTAACAGAGCACGCATACGTTCTTCGACCAGATCGAGAAAAGAATCGTCGCGCAGGTAGGCCGTGTGCGACAGGGGTGTTTCTGACAGCGGCCACGTACCGGCATTGATCGAAATATCGTCGATGCGGGTGCCCTGCGTATCGTCCCAGATGTCGGCCAGCGGATACCCAAGCACATCGTCCGGATCGAACACGTTCTGCCAGCGGGCTTCGGCTTTCAGATACGCCGGTAGGTTCTGGTGCGGAAATGGAATGCATCGGATGGGGGGCGAAGGCGGCAGAAAGAGCGGAATATTAGAGCCGAACGTGATAAACGACGTGAGCGTTTCGGTCCGCTCGAAAGGCATTTTGCCCAGGCCAACATGCTCCTCATTTTTGTTGTAATGCTGGTCCCAGATGTAATTACTGGCGATTACGCTGCCCAGCGAGTGGGCCAGGATCATCAGGGGCCGGGGTTGACCCTCGCCCAGCCGGGCCGAGAGCTGCTCCAGACTGGTCCGCATACACGCATGAATCTGCCCATACACCGGTTTGCCATCCTTGAAAAAACCAGACAGATAACTCACCGGATCGCCCAGTGCGCTGACAATCCAGCGTCGAAACGCCAGCGCATCCAGCTGATCACGCAGCAGCAACCGACGCCAGGTTACGTCCTGTTGTTTCTGCAGAATGGGTGCCCAGTAACACGCTTCAAACTCGACCTCCCGGGCCGCATCGCCCAGCCGTTTCGTTACCTGATCGATAAGTACTTCGGCATAATCGGGAGCAGGATCGCCCATGCCATGAATAATAAAAACGCCTAGTTTTTTGGTCATGGTTCAGCCCGTTTCGTTGCCCTGAAAGTACGCAAAACATAAATCCCGTTCACTCGAATAGCACTTTTCCAACACAACAACTCATCCCGATGCCCCGTTAACCTTCCAACTACCTCTCGTTACGCAACAATGACGACAGGATTGCTTACTTAATTAGTCAACAATTTACCAACTCAACGTATGACCATTCATCTCAATTTCAACACATTCCGATCAGTGGCAGCGGCCTGCCTGCTGAGTTCGGTTGCCTTTCTGAGCAGCTGTACCAATAGCCCCGATCCGCAACCGGTTCCGCCTACGACAACCAATCCAGGTTCGGGCACGGCTACTACGCCCGGCACCGGCACGGCCACGACACCCGGCTCCGGCACATCGACGACGCCTGGTTCAGGCACCACAACTCCCGGCTCGAACCAGACCGTTGTGGCCTCGTATGATTACATCAAGCAGAAAGATAATCTGACGTTCCTGACGGCCGCCATTGCGCAGGCTGGTCTGGTTGCGGATGTGAACAAAGGCGCACTGACCATCTTCGCCCCCTCCGACGACGCCTTCCGGGCGGCTGGTTACGCCAGTGTGGCCGCAGTGAGCGCTGCGCCAGCGGCTGACCTGAAGCGGATTCTGCAATACCACGTTATCGGGTCGCTGATCGACCTGTCGTCCATCCCGACGCGGGTGAATACCTCCTATCAGACCACCTTGCCCAATACGCAGGTGTCGGTTTATAAGGTTAGCAACAGCGACGTCAGCATCAACGGCGCGAAGGTTACCCAGGGCGACATTCCGACCACAGGCAGCACGATCCATATCATCAACAAGGTGCTGATGCCGCCAACGATCAACGCAGCCGACGTGGTAAAAGCCAACAATGATCTGTCACTGTTCGTAGCGGCCGCCAACCGGGCGGGTACCAGCATTCAGAACATTCTGAGCAACAGCACGCAGAATGGCGTAACCGTTTTCGCGCCCAACAACGCAGCCTTCAACGCAGCAGGCTATGCCAACGTGGCGGCCATTGAGAAAGAAGACCCGAAAAAACTGGCTGATCTGCTGGCCTACCATACGCTGAACTACCGGGCCTTTGCGCAGACGTTCCAGAACGGGGCCGACGTGGTAACGGCCCAGGGATCGAGTGTGCGGTTCAACGTAGCCGATGGTAAAGTGACCATTTTGGGTAAAGGCAACGGGACCAGCTCGGCCAACATCACCCAGGCTGATGTAGTGGCCAACAACGCCGTTATTCATGTCATTGACCGCGTACTGCTGTTCCAGTAGTAGCTGCAGACAGGAGGTAGTTAGGCGTGCCCCGTTTCGGAACGGGGCACGCTTTGTTTTAGGCCGGACAGTAGCGAACGACTTCGGCCCGTCTTTTACAACAAACACGTTTTCATACAGCCCATGCGCTTCCGGTTTCTTTTGTCTGCCCTACTCGTTCTGACTGCCAGCCTGATGCAGGCTCAGAATACCCTAACCTCACAGGAAAAGAAAGAGGGCTGGACCCTCCTCTTCAACGGCCAGAACACCAACGGCTGGCATACCTACGGCGGCAAAGGAGTCGGCTCGGCCTGGCGCGTGGAGCAGGGGGCACTGCACCTGTACGTGCCGAACCGGATCGGTAACAAAGCCGCTAACGGGGGCGACCTGGTTACGGATGCCTCGTTCACCGGCGATTTTGAGTTCAAGGCCGATTGGAAAGTAGAACGGCTGACCAACAGCGGCATTTTCTTTTTCGTGCAGGAATCCCCCGCCCACAAGAACGTATACGATACGGGGCTTGAGCTTCAGGTTCTCGACAACGCCATTTATGAAGGAGCCGACGAGAATAAGCACCGGGCGGGCGATTTCTTCAGCGTAGCCAACGCCCGCGTTCGTGAGGTCAACCCGGTCGGTTCGTGGAACCAGGTGCATTTCGTGATGAAAAAGAACACGCTGACCGTATCGCTGAACGGGTTTACGATCCACGAGTACACCCTCAACAGCCCCGAATGGAAACAGCGGGTGGCCGCCAGTAAGCTCAAAGACGCCCCCATCGGCAAAGGCCAGTATATCGGCCGGATTGGTTTGCAGGACTGGGGCAGCCCCGTCTGGTTTCGCAATGTCAAGTTCCGTCGTCTCTAGCGTTCTTATAGATACCGCAGCCAGGTCAACTCGGGGTGAGCGGCCTTGTAGCGACCATACCAGCGGCAGAGCGGATACAGAACAGCCACCAGCGCAAGCCAGACCCCATAAACGCCCCCCAGCGATATACCTGCTCCTTCGGGCCGGCCAAAGTTGAGCGGTCCCGAAGGCACATCGGCCCAGGTGTAGCCCTGCGCAAACGACATCGCCAGCATAGACAGGTGAACGAGGTACCAGTGGATGAGGTAGTAGAACATAGGCACCTGCCCGTATACCGTCAGCAGGCGGGTCAGGGCATTGCTGGCGCCGTCGGCAGCGGCCAGTATCAGCAGCGCCAGTCCGATGGTTACGGCCGTGTAGAGCAGCGAGGGCGGGTATTTACTCACGTTCAGGAACGAAAGCACCGTCAGTAAACCATTCTTCTGTACCGACCAGGGTGCCGGATCGCCATAGAGGTTCAGGAATCGAAGCGCCAGAAAAAGACCCAGCGCCCCCAGGCCCAGTTGCCACAGCAGCGGTCGGCGACTGGTAGCGGGCTGCTCAAACAACCGCCCGGCCGCGAAACCCAGCAGCATAATGCCCAACCAGGGAATGAGCGGATAACCGACCAGCACCGTCAGTTCCGGGCTTACCACAAACACGTTGGTTCGGAACAGCAACGACCATACAAAACTCCCCACCGGGTTAGCAAACGGCGCAAACGGCAGTAGGTTGTGCAGCAGCACAATACCGAACCCGATACCGGCCACCCACCGAACGGGTAACCTCGCCAGCAGCGACAGCATCATCAGCCCGCCCCCGATGGCAAAGATGACCTGCAGCATAAGGCTCCTGAACTGAATGTCGAACCAGAACGCGAAGTTGATGACGGTCAGCTCCAGCACGATCAGCACCAGCCCCCGTTTCAGCAGGAAGCGCCGGGCTGCGGGAGAGTTGCGCTTCCGCAACGACAGATAAGCCGATACCCCCGACAGAAATACGAAGGTCGGGGCGCAGAGGTGGGTAATCCAGCGGGTCAGAAAAATGGCCGGGGTTGTCGTGGCCAGATCGGTCGGGTTCTGCGTCAGGGCGGGTGTGTGGAGCAGGTCGCGGACATGATCGAGGGCCATGATGACCATGACCAATCCCCGCGTCACGTCGATTGTCGTAATCCGGTTCATGTTATTTCTTGCGTCCGTACTGGCATCGGGTGTTGTCGGACTTTACGTAATAGGATTTGTAGTTCAGCGCCTTAGGATCGGTACAGCCTTTGAGTTCGAGAATCTCGACCGAGCGGAAGTCGATCGGGTGGCTCTCGGCCTGCAGCGCAATATAGCCTTCGCCGAGTGGTTTGTTAGCCCGGCTGGCCCAGTAATCGACATTCTGAATCCCGGCCGCTTTCCAGTCATACTCGTCGCTGATGAAATAGCTGCTCACCCGGGGCCGCTGGTAAGTCAGCACCGTATCGCCATCCACCAGATGATGAATGACCGAATCGCCCAGCACGATGGCTTCGGCCGTTACCCACTGGTCGCCGTCGTAGGTTTTTGAGTCCGAGTCGATGCAGTGGGCGGGGTTCAGCTTGCCATCCATGTAGACCTCCGTGCCGGGGGTGCAGAGGTTAGCGGTATGGCGTGGCCCCTTCCCCAGCCCGCCCAGTAGCTGTAGCTCGAGCGACACCGGAAAATCCTGTCCCAGCGACAGACTCGCGGCCGACTGCGAATGGAGCATGACGCCACTGTTGCGCACGTTCCAGGCCGCTCCGCCTTTGGTTTGCTGACCAACGAACCGGTACGTGAATCGCACTCGGTAGTGCGAGTAGGGTTTCTTGTAGT
This sequence comes from Spirosoma sordidisoli, assembly GCF_004138325.1. GTDB lineage: Bacteria > Bacteroidota > Bacteroidia > Cytophagales > Spirosomataceae > Spirosoma > Spirosoma sordidisoli. The sequence continues at coordinate 1,268,381 of NZ_SBLB01000001.1, forward strand.
ACAGGTGCCCGTATTTGCCGTCGAAGCTGGTGTACTGATCATAGGCTAGTCGCATAATGCCATTCTCGACCCGGAATGTATTCTTGTAATTATCATTCAGGGGCTGGCCCGTGATTTTGATATCCCAGCCTGTCAAGTCTTTTCCGTTGAAGAGCGGCTCCCAGTCCTGACGGTTGGGGTTAGCCTGGGCAAGGGCCAGGCCCAGGCCTGATGTAATGAAAAGCAGACCAGCGAGCAAGAGTGTACGCAATGGCATAACGAGTGGGGTTAACTACGTGTAAGGCAGGCTCACGAATACGATCAGTGTGTGAGCACGACGGCGCCGAAACCAGGTTCAGAGAATCCGTACAGAGCCTGTAGGGCAGAAAGGCGATAACCGCCGGTAGCCTACTGCCTGTACAGACCAGAAAGCCCTACTGCTGACGCTGGTGAAGGCTTTTTCGTAGCTTTGGGGCCCGGATAGGCTATGGTTCGACCTTCTTCACCCTTGACAATCGGCTCGTACTGGCAGCGCGTTTGCCCGTATCTGACCTCGCCCGACTGGTGGCTCTGGTGGGGATCGGTAGCGCTCTTCGGCAGCGTGGCGCTGGGCAGCGCCCTCGGCCGGCTCTACTTCTTTGAGTTGTTCAGTCATTTTCAGGTTCAGTATACAGTGGTTGCGCTGGCCTTGCTGCTGGCAAACGGGCTACGCGGGCTGATCTACCACCGATGGGGGCGGCCCTGGGTCCTGCTCCTGACGCTCGCGCTCCTGGGCTGGAACCAGACAAACTACGCAGGCTGGTGGCACCCCGGCGACTACGACCAGCCCATTCTGCCCCCGCAGGGCGACGTTCGGGTCTACCACGCCAACGTGCTCGTTACCCGCAGCGAATACGAGACAACCCTGGCCAGCCTCCGGACGCAACGGCCCGACCTATACGTACTACAGGAAATGACACCCGCCAGCATCCGGCACGTTACGACCCGCCTTCGCGGAGCCTATCCGCACTGGTTCGCGTGCTGGTCGAAGAAACGGTTCTGGATACTGGTCGGTAGCCGCACGCCCATCCGGGTCGATACGGCCCTGGCCCGGAACCACCAGCTCATTACCCTCACAACGGTTGTGAACGGCCAACCCATGGCGCTGGTTACCGTTCATCCGCGTATCCCGCTGCTCCCATCCTGGTTCAGGGGTCGTAATGCCCAACTGGCCGAAGCCGCCCGCCGAACCCGATACCACAGCCTGCCCGCCCTGCTCATCGGCGACTTCAACATCAGTATTTTCTCGCCCGTGTATGCCGATGTGTTTGGCCCGCCCAACGCCGTTCCCGCTACAGCCGGGCGTTCCAACATACCCGCGCTAATCAGCGGTCGGCATACGCGCACCCAGCCAACCTGGCCCACCTTCTTTCCGCCCCTCCAGCTTCCGATCGACCACGCCTTCGTCAATGCGGGCTTTCAGTTCAGTCAGTTCCGAACGCTTCCGCAGACTGGCTCTGACCACCGCGCCCTGCTGGTCGACCTTCGGTTTGCGGGCCGACCCTGATCGGCAAACATCTTGGCACGCCGGTAGGTTTTGTGTATAAAAATCGGGGCAGTTGCCACGCGGCCGGCCCGACAGCTAACCACTATCGTTATGAAAAACTCATCAATCTGGCGCATCGCCACGGCGGTACTGGCCGTCGGCAGTATTATCTATACCACCACCTCCAGTGCCCGTTCGCGTCGGGCAGGCAAACAGATGCAACAGGCCGAATCAGAACCAGAATTCGATGTGCCGGTCGAATACCAGAACGTATTCGACCGAAATCTGATCATTCCGGCTGGCTGGGCGTTTGGTGTGGTCTGGTCAACTATTTATTCGGGGCTGGGGGCATTGATGGTTCACCAGGCACTGCCAGGTCAGGCGTATAACCCACGCTATCAGAAAGCCTTACCGTGGTGGCTAACCAGCTGGACCCTCAACGCCATCTTTGGCCGTTATTTTTCGCAGGATGATAAACGCAGTATTGTCGTATCCGATCTGACAACAAAAGCCAACCTCGTAGCGGCCCTGGGCTTACACCATGCGCTCGAAATTGGTAAAACCGACGTACCTACTCCCGAAAAATACCTGCGGATTCCGGTCAGTCTGTATACCGGCTGGCTAACAGCCGCCACTGTTGTCGGCACCCCCGATACCCTCCTGACTCTCGATGCCTGGGAGACAGATGACGAGCGGGATGTGCCCGTAGCGGCAGGTATTCTGAGCGCCACAGCTGGCGCGGGTTATCTGGTAGCGCGCCAGCTCAACGATCCCTGGTTCATGCTCCCGTTTGTAGCCGGTTTTGGCGGCATCGCTTCCCGCCAGTGGAATCGCTACCCGGTTGTAGGGCTGACGGCCGCCGGTCTGGCAGCTGCGTATGTCGGTTTGCTGGCCTACTGGCTTCCCAAAGGCAAGTTCCGTGACCACGACCGTACGGTTCTCGACGCAGCTGTAGTCGACCCCGATTATCAGGACAACCCGGCCGATGTGTATTCGGGGCTTCAGCACGAAACCAACATCGAACGAGAACGCATGACGCCGATCGAAGCCGAAGGACTGGATTGATGATTATCTTTCCGAGTCTGTTTTTCCTGAAGACCGCCCGATATGGGCGGTCTTTTTTTGTTGCGAGCAACGTTTATCAGGCTATTTCGTCATTGGTGTAACTACGCTTTGCTTTACCCGGCAAAATGACTGTATTGGTATCAATACTTTCTTGCTCCTAATCCTGATCCGTTATGTACGCTCCTGACACCCCCACCTTTCCGGCACCAGTCAGCAAACCAACCCGTATTCAGGTTGTGGATGCGCTGCGCGGTTTTGCCCTGCTCGGCATCTTGATTGCCCACGTATCGGTCTGGTTCGATGGTGGCCCGTTACCCGGCTCGGTCTACCAGATCAACAGCCAGGGAGCCGCCAATATGGTAGCCCAAACGTTTGTCGGTATATTTATCAGCGGTAAGTTTTACACCTTTTTCTCGTTCCTGTTCGGGCTGAGTTTCGCACTCATGCTAACCCGTTCTACCGATTCTGACGGCACGTTCCTCCGACGATTTGCCTGGCGTCTGCTCATCCTGGGTGCCATCGGATTTCTCCATCACCTGCACTGGCGGGGCGACATTCTGAGCATTTACGCCATGCTGGGTTTTGGCATGCTCCTGTTCCGGAACGTACCAACCCGCTGGGTGCTTGTTGCGGCCATACTGCTGGTTCTGAACGTACCGGCCCAGATACGAAATAATTATAATCAGTTCATGGCTCCACAACCCACGAAAGCTCAGAACGAACAGCGGCAAAAAGAGGACGAAAAACTGGTGGAGGCCAATTACAAAGTCATCAAGCAAGGCACGTACGCAGAGGTTGTCCGCGTAAATCTGAGCGAGTTCAAAACCAAGATGCAGTTCCAGTTCGAGAGCGGGCGTATCTATATCACCCTGGGTTTCTTCCTGCTGGGCTTGTATGCCGGTCGCCGGCGCTTGTTTCAGCAGCTCGGCGAATACCGTCCGTTTTTCCGGCGGCTGACAAAGTATACGGGGCTGCTGGTCCTGGGCATCATCCTTCTGTTTGTAGCGGCCATACTAACCATCGGCCCCAACAACCAGCCTCCCAAAGTAATCGAGGTTATTTTCGGGTTTCTCTTCGACCTGGGGAATGCTGCCCTGACGGTATTTTACATCAGCGGCTTAACCCTGCTGTTCCAGCGGCTATCCTGGCAGCGGGTTGTTTCACCGCTGGCTGCCGTTGGGAAGATGGCCCTGACGAATTACATCCTGCAATCGGTCATCGGCACGCTGCTCTTCTACGGCTACGGCCTCGGCCTGATTGGCGAAATCGGAACGGCTATGGTGTTGTTGCTTACTATTCCCGTTTTTCTAGCGCAGGTGCTGTTCAGTCAGTTTTGGCTATCTCGCTTTCACTACGGCCCCCTGGAGTGGCTTTGGCGCTCGCTAACGTATCTGAAACCACAACCCATGCAGGCCCGCCATTCGTAAACCACCGCCACCGTCTCCTGCCCTCACGAACTCCAGCGAAGCAACATGCCAATAGCCTGGCAACAACCTAACCCCAGCGGGGCGGCATGTCCATAGCTAATAACCGAGATATCACCGCAACCCAGCTCCGTGAGGGCGGCAGGAATTATGCCATGCCGCCCCCACGGGGCTTCTCTAGTAACCCCGTCCCTACGGCTATTGACATGCCGCTCCTATGGAGTTAATCCTATTCGCTTTAGCCAACTGCGGTTGGCCTGCTGCACATACAGCTCTATTCATAAACACGCTCCCATAGAATACGGGCGGAATGTCGAGGATCTTTCGCATTCGGAACGCCTGAATTATACTCTCTATACAAGATCTTATAAAGACATTTTGACGCATTTAGCAATCTCAACGGCTTGTTTCACGTCAAAATGTCCGCAAAACAGACCCGGCCCGGAGTTTGTTACCAACTAGTGTATACTGACTGTAATCTCTGGTTATTGATTTATCTCATTCATTCCTCAACCAGCCATGAACGTTAATAATTACACCATAAAGGCGCAGGAGGTCGTGCAGCATGCGGCCCAGATGGCGCAGGGCAATCAGCAGCAAACGGTCGAAACAGGCCATGTGCTGAAAGCCATTCTAGAAGAAGACCCAAACACCGTAGGGTTTCTGGCCAGGAAACTCGGTACCGACATCAAACGCTTGACCCTCGCCCTGGATGCCATCATCAACGGGTACCCCAAAGTGGTCGTTGCCGGTGGGCAGCAGCAGGGTATTTACCTGGGCAATGATCTGAACGCGGCTTTGCAACGGGCCCAGACGCAAATGAAAGACTTTGGCGACGAGTATGTCAGCGTCGAAATGATGCTACTTGGCCTCGTTGGTGGTAAAGACACCGTAGCTACGTTACTGAAAGACATCGGATTTTCCGAAAAAACCCTAAAAGATGCCATTCGCGACCTGCGGGGCAAAAACAATCCTGTGAAAGACCAAAACGCAGAGGCAACGTACCAGTCGCTGGAGCGGTACGGTATCAACCTCAACGAGCGAGCCAGCGCGGGCAAAATTGACCCGGTGATTGGCCGCGACGAAGAAATACGGCGGGTGCTCCAGATACTGAGCCGCCGGACCAAAAATAACCCGATGCTGCTGGGTGAACCCGGTGTCGGTAAAACCGCCATCGTAGAAGGACTGGCCCAGCGCATTGTACAGGGCGACGTTCCCGAAAACCTCAAGTCGAAGATTATTATGTCGCTGGACATGGGCTTGCTCGTGGCCGGTGCCAAATACAAGGGTGAGTTTGAAGAACGGCTGAAGGCCGTTATCAAGGAGGTGACGGATTCCGATGGCGAAATCGTCTTGTTCATCGACGAAATCCACACCCTCATTGGTGCGGGCGGTGGTGGCGAAGGGGCTATGGATGCGGCTAACCTGCTGAAACCAGCCCTGGCGCGGGGCGAACTGCACGCCATCGGTGCTACCACGCTTAAAGAATACCAGAAATACATCGAGAAAGACAAAGCCCTCGAACGCCGGTTCCAGTCCGTTATGGTCGATGAACCCGACGTGCCGGATGCGATCTCGATCCTGCGCGGTATCAAAGAGCGCTATGAGCTGCACCATGGCGTACGCATCAAAGACGACGCGGTCATTGCCGCCGTTGAGCTGTCGAACCGCTACATTTCGGACCGGTTCCTGCCCGATAAGGCCATTGACCTCATGGACGAAGCCGCAGCCAAGCTCCGGCTCGAGATCGACTCCGTACCCGAAGAGCTCGACGAGCTGAACCGGCGGATCATGCAGCTGGAAATTGAACGCGAAGCCATCCGGCGCGAAGACGACCGCGACAAAGAAAGCGTCCTGAGCCGGCAAATTGCCGAGCTGAACGAGCAGCGTACCGAACTGAAAGCCCGCTGGGAAACCGAAAAAGCGTCGGTCAACGAAGGCCGTACGCTGAAAGAACAACTCGACCAGCTCCGCATCGAAGCCGAACAGGCCGAGCGCTCAGGCGAGTACGGCAAAGTAGCCGAGATTCGGTACGGCCGCATCCCGGAAATCGAAAACCGCCTGAAGGAACTGCAACGGGAGAAAGGCGACGGCGACGTGTCCAACAACCAGAGCCCCATGTTGCAGGAAGAAGTCACCTCCGAAGACATTGCCGAAGTGGTGGCCAAATGGACAGGTATTCCGGTGAGCCGCATGCTCCAGTCGGAACGCGACAAACTGCTGTTCCTGGAAGCGGAACTCGGCAAGCGGGTAGCGGGTCAGGAAGAAGCGATCGAGGTCGTGTCGGACGCCGTACGCCGGAGCCGCGCGGGTATGCAGGACCCGAAGCGCCCCATCGGTTCGTTCATCTTCCTGGGTACGACCGGCGTCGGTAAAACCGAGCTGGCCAAGGCCCTGGCCGAATTCCTGTTCAACGACGAGAACGCGCTGGTTCGCATCGACATGAGCGAGTACCAGGAGCGCCACGCCGTGAGCCGCCTGATTGGTGCCCCTCCGGGCTACGTAGGCTATGACGAAGGTGGTCAGCTAACGGAGGCCGTTCGTCGGAAACCGTACAGCGTAATTTTGCTCGATGAGATTGAGAAAGCACACCCCGATGTGTTCAACATTCTCCTGCAGGTGCTGGACGATGGTCGCCTGACCGATAACAAAGGCCGGGTAGCCAACTTTAAGAATACGATTATCATCATGACCTCGAATATCGGGTCGCACGTGATCCGGGAGCGGTTTGCCGACATAACGGATCAGAATGCCGATCAAATCATCGAGAGCACGAAAGAAGAAGTGTTTGAGCTGCTGAAGCAGACCGTACGGCCCGAGTTTCTGAACCGGATCGATGAACTGGTGATGTTTCAGCCGCTGACCAGACGCGAAGTGCGCAAGATCATGGAGATCCAGTTCCGGCAGATCCAGCACCGGTTGACCGAGCAGGGTATCGCACTCGAAGCCGACACGGAGGTGCTCGACTTCATCGCCCGCGAAGGCTTCGATCCTCAGTTTGGCGCCCGCCCGCTGAAGCGTGTGCTGCAACGGCGCATCCTGAACGCCCTCTCGAAGGAAATCCTGTCGGGTCGGATTCAGAAAAACGCCATCGTGGGCATGATGCTCAACGAAGACGAAAGCGGCAAAGAAGATATCATCTTCTACAACCTCGACAAGGTGGTGCCGATACTCGACTAACGAAGCCACAAAAAACGCCCGGCCAGCAGGTCGGGCGTTTTTTTATGTCCTGTCAGGCAGTTCCTGATTAGGGCACCGTTACGTAACGCGAACGACGAACAGTCGATTACGACTATTCTTTGTCATCCCGTTGGCAGTAAGAATCTCCGGGCGAGGCTAAAAAACCTTCGGCTACAGAAGATCCCCACTTCGGTGGCCCGGTCCTTTGCCGGGACGACAAAAAGGCCAGCCATGGTTTACCACTGTTATCACGATCACGTTATCACGAATCATGACCCGTAGGGCCTTCACAGCGCAGCGTCGGTAGCAGCAAACGGCCCATCATCCATGGCCCGTTAGGGCCTTCACAGCACAGCGTCGGTAGCCATCAATTCAGCCAGAGCATCCTTGGCCCGTCAGGGCCTTCACAGCACAGCGTCGGTAGCAGCAAACGACCCGATCATCCATATGGCCCGTAGGGCCTTCACAGCGCAGCGTCGGTAGCATGTCGGTAGCATGTCGGCACCATTTATTCGGTTTTAAAATCCGAATCTTTGAGCCCTTTGTTGACCTTCACGTTATCGACGGTCATGACCATATTACCCCGGGCCGACTTCTGATTGAGCGTCATCGGAAATTTGATACCACTCACATCCTTATAATCGTCGTATACGGTTGTCGTCGTCATGCTACCCCGGGGCGATTTGTTGGTTACGACCGACTGCACTTTCAGCCCCGTGCTGGTGTCGAAGTTGTCCGTCCAGGTAGATGATCCGTCGGCAGTTGTATGGCTGAGTTTGTAGGTGCTCTTGCCGTCAACGGTCTCGGGCCCGACCAGGGTTGTTTTAACGCCATTTTCGGCATAGTGCAACTCCGGAAAAAGCGTATTCATCAGGGTCATCTGCTGAGCCGCCGGGCCGTCTAGTGTCTGGCTGCCCTGCATTCCGCCCATAAGCACCTTCTGCCCGTCGCCGGTTTGCTTCATCACCTCCATACCGTTGGCGTTGATCACCATCGAGAACTTGTTGGGTAGTTTCTGCTTGCGGGTAATGATCATCACCCCGCGCTCGGTCTCGCTCGACATGCTCATTGTCAGATCGTTTACTTTCGTCAGGGCATCTTTACCGCCGAGGGCTGTTATGTATTTGTCCAGTACCTGATCGGCCGTAGGGGCGTCTTGTGCAGTGGCCTGCCGGGTCAGCGCCGGCAGCAGTAACAGGGCTATAAGGAATCGTTTCATGAGGAGAAAAGGGGGTGATTGGTTCGACCAAATGTAAAGAATCGCCCCTGAATCGGCAAGCCTCTGAGCAGCTCTGGCATGGGCGGTACCGGCTACCGGAACAGGGCGTACTCAACCAGGTATACCACAGCCCCCGCAACATAACCGATCAGCGCGAGCCAGCTGATCCGGCGCAGGTACCAGCCAAACGACAGTCGCTCCATACCCATAACGGCTACCCCGGCCGCCGACCCGATCAGCAGCAGACTGCCACCGGTACCGGCGCAGTAGGCCAGAAATTCCCAGAGCTTGGCATCAGGCGGATAGGTCTCTAAATCGTACATTCCCATGGCAGCCGCTACAATCGGCACATTGTCGACCACAGCCGATACAAGCCCAATCAGCAGAACAATTACATCCAGGTTCCCGACCGCATCGGTCAACGCGCCGGCCAGGCTCCGCAGCACGCCCGTTGCTTCGAGCGAGCCAACCGCCAGCAGAATGCCCAGAAAGAACAATATGCTGGACGTGTCGATGCGGCTCAGGGCGTGGGCGGCTGTGAACTTCTGCCGTTCGGCTTCATCCTTGTCGCTGTGAATCACCTCCGACGCCACCCAGATTACACCCAGCACGAGCATCATGCCCATGTAAGGCGGCAGATGGGTAACTGTTTTGAAGATCGGCACAAACAGCATGCCCCCCAGTCCGATGGCCAGCATCAGCCGCCGGTCGCGTCGGGCCGCTTTCGACACGTAAGGCCGGCTAATGCCCTGCTTCGCCGTTGGCTGAGCGGCCTGCGTATCGGCTTTGTACATGAATGTCAGAATACCCAGCGGCACGACCAGCGATACGAGGCTGGGCAGCAGCAATTCGCGAATGATGTTGGTGGTCGTGATCTGCCCGCCTATCCAGAGCATAGTCGTCGTTACGTCGCCAATGGGCGACCAGGCACCGCCGGCGTTGGCAGCCAGGATGATCATACCGGCAATGACCCGTCGCTGCTCCGCGTTGCGAACCAGCTTGCGGGCTACCGAAATCATGACAATAGACGAGGTGAGGTTATCCAGCAGCGCCGACAGACCAAAGGTCAGGAGACTAATAATCCAAAGTAGCGTGCGGGTATTGCGACTGGCAATCCGGTCGGTAATGAGCGTGAAACCATCGTGCGCATCGATCAGCTCTACGATAGTCATGGCCCCCAGCAGAAAAAACAGTATCTCCGCAACCCCCGTCAGGTGCTCGCCGAGATGATGAACAACGGCTTCTATATCACTGACCGACAGGGCATATACCGTCCAGCAAACCACACCCGTAATCAGCGCCGTAGCGGTCTTGTTAATTTTGATCGGATGCTCGAGGGTGATCAGCAGGTACCCAATAACGAAGAGTATGATGAGGGTTATAGTCATAAAATAGAACCGGAACGACTCCGTAATTGTCTGTATGTCGATGGCAAAGAAGCTATTTATTTTACGAATTCCTGCACTTGGTCCCGATGGCATGGCCCTGTTTCCGTTCATCCTGGTCCGGCACAGAAACCCCGGCCCCACGCTGATCAATCACGAACGGATTCACCTGCGCCAGCAACTGGAGCTGGGTATCGTTCCCTTCTACTTCTGGTATCTGATTGAATATGTGATCCGCCGATTTCAGTACCGCGACCATTATACGGCCTACCGGAATATCAGCTTCGAGCGCGAAGCGTTTGCCAACGACCAGAACCTGGGCTACCTGGCCACACGACCGGTCTGGGCCTTTCTGAAATGGACGAAAAAAAGCAGGCCGTAGTTTACTCGTTGTTCAACCGCTGCCCCCGAACCGCTCCGCCGATCATCACCAGCGACGACATCACCACCACCAGCATGGGAATGCCCTCGCGGAAGCCGACCAGCCGCAGGTTCTCCGGAATATTCAGGTAAAGAAGAATGGTAATCAGACCACGGGGCGCTATCCAGAGCAGGGGTCTGGCGGCACTTGGGTAGGTGATGCGCAGCGTCAGCCAGCGCCAGGTGATGATGATAAACACAAATAGCGCACTGACGATCAGCGCATCCGTATCGATGAGTTCGCTCGGCACGGCTATATAGCCGAAGATCAGGAAGAAAAACGTCCGGACAACGAAGGCGCCCTCGGCCGTGAGGTTTTTGAGCTGATCAAGCTCTTTCTCGAACAGATCATTTTTCAGGATGCGGCTGAGTGTACCGCGGATAAACAGCTCCGTATTGTTCAGGAAAAGCCCGAAGATCAGGATCAGCAGCAATGACGACAGATGGTTGATTTCGGCCAGGGCGTAGACCAGAAACAGCACCGAAATAATGGGCAGAAACTTGATCCGGTGGTTGATGCGGCTGATCAGGTAGAGCAGCAGGAAACAGCAGGCCAGCGAGATCAGCGCCATCACCAGCGTGTCGCGCGCGAAGAACCAGACCGCCCCCAGCACCGAATCGCGACTGAGCAGCAGGAAGTTATAGGCCATGATCCCCAGAATACCCGCAAAGGCCGACTCGTAAACCACAAAATCCTGTTTCCCGTCGGAGAGGTTGGTCACGCTCGCGTTGGCAACGGCGCTACTGATGATAGAAAACGGGAGAGCCGCAATGAGGCAATGGTAAAACGTATCGTTGAGCAGCAGGTACAGCGTGCCCGCCATCAGCAGCGTACCGCCAATAATCGACAGCAGCGACGCCAGCAGGGTTCGGCGCAGCACCCCCAGTCGCTCACCGTGGAGTTCGAGATCAAGCCCGCCCTCCAGCACGATCAGAATAAGGCCCAGCGTGCCCAGCGTTGGCAGGATGGTATCCAGATAAGGCACCCGCACGCTAAAGTAGTCGGTAGCCTGCCGGGTCAGCATACCCAACGCCAGCAGCAATAGTACCGATGGAATCTTGAAACGACTGCTGAACAGGTCGAAGCCGTAGGAAATCAGCACCGCCAGGCTCAGCACTATAATCAGAATAGAGGAATCCATGCAGCAAGATACTAAAACGGTACTCAGTTTACAGAGTACCGCATCTGGTTTACTACGTTCTGTTTCCGTAGCTACCCGTCAGAACTAAACTACTGGCTGGCCTTCTCATCAACCACATCCGTCATGATTTTGGCCGAGAGCAGGCAGAGCGGAATGCCTCCGCCGGGATGAACGCTCCCCCCTACAAAGTACAGATTCCGGAATTCGTGCGAGAAATTGGCATGCCGCAGGAAAGCCGCAAACCGGTTGTTGCTGCTGTTGCCGTACAGAGCGCCCTGGCTCGATGAGGTTCGGGCTTCGATACTGCGCGGGTCCAGAACAGCTTCGGTTTCGATGAGCGGCCCCACATCGACGCCCAGGTTGTGGCTCAGTTTGCGGATCACGTCCTGCCGCGCCCGGCTGATGATAGCATCCCAGTCCTGACCGGTATTGTTGGGCGCGTTGAGCAGGATAAACCAGTTTTCGCAACCCGGCGGAGCATCATCGGCCTTGTGTTTCGACGTGATGTTGAGGTAGATAGTCGGGTCGCTGTACAGCTGGTTCTGGCCAAATAACTCGGCAAACTCGGCGCGGTAGTTGTTGCTGAAGAATATGTTATGCAGCCCCAGCTCGGCAAACTCGCGCCGGATACCCCAGTAGAAGATCAGCCCCGAGCTGGATTTGGGCTGCCGCAGAATCCGTTCCGGCTGCCGGGCGTTGGGCAGCAGTTTCCGAAACGTACTGACCACATCCATGTTCGATACAACCAGCGCGTAGGGACGCGGCTGCTCCTCGCCCGCCAGCTGAACGCCCAACACCTGCGTTCCTTTCGTGACGAGCTGGCTTACCCGCGCCCGGTAGTGGAACCGAACGCCAAGATCTTCGGCCAGCCGAACCAGGCTCCCGGTAATGCTGACCATGCCCTGCACCGGAAAAAAAGCGCCGATGTTATACTCCAGATGCGGAATGATATTCAGGGTGGCGGGTGTCTGGTACGGGTCTGAGCCGTTGTAGGTGGCGTAGCGGTTAAACAGCTGAACGAGTTTGGGATGCCGAAACCGACCCTCGTTGGCCTTGTTCATAGTGCTGAACACCCCCAGCCTGGGGAGGTTGAGATAGCCCCGTAAGGCATCCCGGTTGATCCAGGTACCAATTTTGTGCAGTGACCGGTGCAGAAACAGCTTTTCGGTTACCTCATACTTAAGAGCGCTGTCGCGGAGGTGGTCCAGCAGATGATCCGCGGGTTCGCCCAGAACGGACTCGACTTCCTGACCGAATCGGGTATGGTCGGCCCAGGCCGTAAGTCGGGTGGCATCGTCCCAGAAATAGCGGCAGGTTTCGTCCAGCCGGATGTACTGAAAATAGTTGGCCGGCTGTCGACCGGCCAGCTGAAACAGTTCATCGACCAGGTGCGGCATCGTAAACAACGACGGCCCCGCATCGAACCGGTAACTTCCCCGGTCGGTGGTCAGATCGAACGTGGAGAGTTTACCGCCCGGATAGTCGTTAGCCTCGAAGACGTCAACGGCATAGCCTTTCACCGCCAGCCGGATGGCCGACGCAATACCGGCAATACCGGCCCCGATAACAGCAGCAGTTTTCAAAAGGTGATCGAGTGAACTGAGAACAGGGCGCCCCAGTGCCGATTATTTACGGGCGTAATAAAAGAGATTAACGGCAGAAGCGCTGCCTTTTTCGCTGATGGTGAAATAACCTTTGCCATCCTTGTCGAAACAGACGGCTTCGCCCTGCGGCTCTACCCGATACGGCAGGGCTTTGCTGTTACCCCGTTGCAGGGCATCGGCAATGCTTTGTCCGGCATTTCGCTTCCAGTACCGGATTTCGGTATAAGTCCGAACTACAATCTCGGACCCATCGGGCGAAATAGCCGCTCCGGTTACGAACGTCATGGGAATTTCGCCCAGCGATTCGGCAACGGTCAGCTCGTTGATGTTCTGCGGGTACGGCAGCCGGTACAGCCGCACGTTAGCCTCCCGCTTCGAGATGATGTAGATATCTTTGGTAGCCGGATCAATGAACATAGCTTCCGCATCGCGGGGACCATCGGGGTAGCGGAAGTTGATCCGCTCAATCTGCGTAATCGGCGTTTGCAGGTTGGCAGGCTCCGGGAGTCGGTACACCTGCAGAAACGGCTGCTGGGCATTGTTGTCGCCAATGTCGCCGATGTAGAGGTAGTTAACGCCGTCCTGAGGGCCCGGTCCGCTGGCCAGCTCTTCCCAGTCGCGGTTTTCGAAACGCGGAACGCTGATCCGGCCTTTGAGTTGCCCATCGTGTCCGAGCAGCGCCAGTTCGGCCGGTGAGCCGCTGTCCTGGTTGATCCAGAGGTTGCCCGGCTGGGTACGGCTATCGACCATACCCGAGGCTTCGTCGATCAGACCAGCCTGAACGGGGGTTGCGGTCGGGTCCGCAAACTGAGCCTGATCTACACCCGGCAACTCCAGTTTGCAGGAGGTAGCGGTGAGGAGGCCGATTAATATAAGAACAATACGCATGAAGTCTTTCAGGTTGATTGTGCCTCAAAGTAACGAAAGGCCAGACGAAAAATTAGCGAATCGGGAGGATAAGCTATTCAACAGTCTACAATTCGGGTTAAGCCGGGAGCAGAATGGAGAACGTAGCCCCCTGGCCCGGTCGTCCGTCGGCCTGTATATAGCCGTGGTGGTTCTCGACTACTTTCTGCACGATAGCCAACCCAATACCCGTTCCCTGGTATTCGCTCCGGCCGTGGAGCCGCTGAAAAACCTGAAAAATCCGATCGGCCTGGCGCGGGTCGAATCCGATGCCGTTGTCTGACACGTCGATCCGGCAAAACCACCGGCCTTCGTCGGCTACCGACACCGGCAGGCCCGCGTGTTTGCCGCGTACCATCTGGCCCGTAATGATCACTTCCGGCATCTGGTCAGGCCTCGTGAACTTGAGCGAATTGCTGACCAGATTCTGAAACAGCTGCCGTAGCTGAAGACCATCGCCCGGAACGGTGGGCAACGGGTGTACCTGAATATGCGCCCGTTTGTCGGCAATGGCCGTTTCCAGATCGATCAGCACATCGTCGATGAGTGGGTTTAGCTCTACAGGCTCAACCTCTTCGCGTTTGGTCGCCACGCGCGAGTAGGCCAGCACGTCCTTTATGAGCACCTGCATACGGGCTGCGGCCGACTGCATACGCCGGATCATATCCACGCCTTCGGCATCCATAACGCCGACGTACTTCGTCTGAATGATATCGCCAAAAGCCTGAATTTTACGAAGCGGTTCCTGCAGGTCGTGGCTGGCTACGTAGGCAAACTGTTCCAGGTTCCGGTTCGACCGCTGAAGATCCACTACCGACGCCTGTAGTTGCTGCTGGAGCAGTTTGAGCGGGGTGTAATCGCCAAACGTAACCAGTACCTCATCGCCCATTTTGGTGGTGAGGATATCGAGCCATACGTCGATTCCGTCGGTATTGTAATGAAAATCGAACCGCTGCGGCTCGCCGGTCACGTAGGTTTTGTGGTAGGCATCGAACAGGCCGTTACTTTGGTAGCCTGGGAACCATGTGCTGCCCAGCGCCCCGACCACAGCCGCCGGGTCCTGCCCGACATACGAAGCGAGCTGCCGGTTGGCCACCCGAAAGCGGAAATCAACGACCTGCCCCGATTTGTCATGTACAGGACTGAACAGGAATATACCCGTCTGCGACGTGTCGATAACCGTTTGCAGCTCAACGGCCGACCGCTCAATAAGCTGGGAAGCCCGTTTTACGGCCGACACATCCGAGAAGGTAACCACAAAGCCATCGCCCAGTTTCTGGGCCGACACATCGATCCAGAAGTCGAGCCCGTCATGATTATAGTGCAGTTCCGTACGCGTCGGCTCGCCCGTTTCGGTGGTATTCACGTACATAGCAAACAGGCCACTCTCTACGTTACCCGGAAACAGATTCAGCAGCGTATGACGCTTGATAAAGTCGACGGGGTAGCCAACCAGCTGTTCGCTGGCCTGGTTAACCGTAACGTAGCCGAAGTCAACAATCGCCCCCTCCTCGTTCCGGATGGCTTCGAACGACATGATGCCGCTGTTGGAGCTGTTGAGCACACTGTCGAGCAGGTCGGCCTGGCGTTTGGTTTCGGCTGCCTGCCGTTCTACGGCCAGCTGAGCCTGCTTGAGGTCGGTAAAGTTGGTGAACGTAACCAGTACATCCTGCCCAAACTTCATAGCGTGCACATCGAACCAGAGATCGAACCCGTCAACATCGTAATGAATGCTGAATCGCTGTTCCTCGCCGGTATCAAACGTATACCGGTAGCGTTCAAACAGGCCCGTTTCGCGGTAGCTGGTAAACCATGCTGACGCTATGGCACCCGTTAGCACCTCGGGCGTCTGACCCACCATGGCAGCCACCATCCGGTTGATGGTTTTGAACCGAAAATCAACGTGCCGGCCTGCTTCGTCATAAACCGGGCTGAAGACGAATATTCCCGTTGGCGAACGATCGATAACGGCCTGCAGGTCGGCTGCTGCCTGTTTCAGGGCTTGCTGGGCGCGCCGGACTTCGGTGGTATTGGCAAAGGTAAGTACCACCTGTTCGCCCTGCCGAACCGACGACACTTCGAACCACCCCTTCAGGACCTCGTCTTCGTAGTAGTTCTCCGCACGCCGTTGCTCACCGGTTGCCAGCGTCTCACAATACAGTGCGAAGAAGCCTGCCTGCCGATAGCCCGGGTACACGTCCTGCATGGTTCGGCCAATGGCCTGCACCGGATCAGCGCCGGTGAGCTGCTCTACGGCCCGGTTGGCAGCCAGGATCCGGAAATCAACGACCGCACCCGGCTCATTACCCGTTGCCGGCTCCCGGATCGGCTCCAGCAATAATACGCCGTTGATGGCCCCATCGAGCATGGTGTGCATCAGTTCGGCCTGGGCTTTGTTGGCAGCGGCAGCCTGTTCAAGCGCCAGCTGCGCGTATTTTTCGGCCGACACATTCGAAAAGGTGATGACCAGCTCCTCGTCGGCGAGTTTACGGGTATTTACGTTTAGCCATTGGCTGAGCCGTCCGTCGTCGTAATACGTTTCAACAACTTGCGGCTGTCCCGTCTCTATGGTTTTGACAAAGGCGTCGAATAAGCCCGACTCGCGCAGGTTCGGATGCAGCTCAAGATCGCGCTGCCCGACCAGCGCGTCGACCGTTGACTGCGAGATCGTGGCGGCCTGCTGGTTCGCCGACAAGACCAGAAAATCAACAATGTCGCCCTCGGCGTTACGGATCGCGCGTTCGGCGACGATGCCGTTCGACGATGCGTCGAGTAATTTATTGAGGAAGTTGGCCTGCCGTTCTTTCTGTACAGCCGCCTGGTGCTGCTCGGTAACGTCGGTATAAGTGACCACCAGCCCATCGTAGAACGGCGACAAGGTGATATCGAGCCATATACCATGGCCATCCAGTTCATACCATGTCTCGAACCGATGCGGCTCACGGGTTTCGGTCACCCGTACATACTGATCGAACAACCCATGTTCACGGATTCCCGGAAATACGTCCGAAGCGCGCTTCCCAACGAGGTCTCCTACACTTTTGCCGCGCAGAGCCGCCCCTACTTTATTGATCGCAATGACTTTGAAATAGTCTACCCGGCCGGCCTCATCGCGAACGGCTTCCAGGGCTTTGATACCGCTGGCTGAGCTATCCAGCACACTGTTGAGCAGGTCCGCCTGGCGTTTGCTCGCGCGCGACTGCTCTTCCAGGGCCTGCTGATTCTGCCGGGCCAGGGTAATATCGTTGAAGGTGATGACAAACCCATCGGCCAGCTTGACAACGGCCATGTCGTACCAGAGCAGCTGATCGCCATCTGGGTAAGGCGTCTCAAAGCGGGCGGGCTCGCCGGTATCGACAACCTGAACGAAGATGTCGAACAGCCCTCCTTCTTTCACGCCCGGCAGCTGGTCCAGCATAGGCTCACCGATCACCGCATCAGTCAGCCCCAGCATGCGTTTGGCCGCTTTATTGAGCCGAATAAATTTGAAGTCGATAATCTGGCCCGTCTGATCACGAACGGACTCATAAGTAATAATACCGTTTAATGATGCATTCAGGATGCCATCCAGTTGCTCAGTAAGTTCAGCGAGTGATTGGTGATCAGTGGAATCCGTTAGCATAGCAGGTAAAATCCCAAAAATTCAGATTGGGTAACGTAGAACGCGATAGCAAGTTATCATTTTTTATGGACAGTATCGTTTTTGCCGTTTCTGTGGCTAATTTTATACTCACGCTAACCTAAAAACTCAACTCATGTCCTTATTTACGACGATTTCTGACCTGTCGCGGTCGGTAGGCAAAGCCCGTTTTGCGCTGACCCTGTCTGGCCTGCTGCTACAGGCCGGACTGGCGGGCGCTCAGGATACGCCGACGTATCAGACACCACCCAAAGCGCTGGCCGATCTGGTGACGATGCCGCCCACGCCGACGGTCAGTCTGTCTGACAAAGGTGATGTCATGGTCATTCTGGAGCAGGCCTCAGCGCCCGGCATTGCCGAACTGGCCCAACCGGAACTCAAACTGGCCGGTCTGCGCATGAACCCGGCCAATAACGGCCCCAGCCGCATGCGCTACATCACGGGCCTGAAAATTAAAAAACTGAACGCCAGGGAAGAAACACCCGTAACGGGGTTGCCGGCGTCGGCGCTGATCAGCTACGTACAGTGGTCGCCCGACTACAGCAAGATTGCCTTTGCCAACTCCACCGACGAACGAATCGATCTGTACGTGGCCGATGTAGCGACGGCCAAAGCGACCAAAGTAGGGAGTGCGGCTCTCAACGCGACCATGGGTATCCCTTTCCGCTGGCTGTCTGACAGTCGGGCGTTGATTGTGAAGACCGTGCCGGCTGGTCGGGGCAATACGCCTGAAATGAGCCGTGTGCCCGCCGGACCTACCACCCAGGCCAACATTGGTGGTAAACGCGGGCAGGCTCCTACCTATCAGGATTTGCTCAAAAGCCCGTCTGACGAGAAACAGTTTGCCTATTACACCACCGCCCAGGTGGTGCGGCTCAGCCTCGACGGACAGGCAACGCCCATCGGCCAACCCGGCATCATTGCCTCGGCCGACCCATCGCCGGATGGTAAGTACGTCATGATCGAAACCGTTCATACGCCCTTCTCCTACCTGGTGCCTGTTTACCGGTTTCCGCTGCGTACTGACGTATATGCCAGTACGGGTGCACTCATAAAAACCCTGAACGACGGCCCCCTGCAGGAAAGCGTACCCTATAGCCCCGATGGAGCGCCGACGGGTCCGCGCGAGTTTGCGTGGCGGGCCGACGCCCCGGCCTCAGTCTACTACACCGTAGCGCAGGACAACGGCGACCCCAAAGTAAAAGCCGACGTACGGGACAAGGTATTTCTGGTCGAAGCGCCTTTTTCGGGACAGCCTCGCGAAATATACGCGGCACAATACCGGTTCGAAGGCTTTGAGTGGGGCAACGAAACCATGGCCCTGGCTACCGAACGCTGGTGGCAGACGCGCAAGATGCTGACCCGTACCGTAAACCCGACCAGCTGGCAGGCAGCCACCCTGTTCGACCGGTCATACGAAGATCGGTACAGCAACCCCGGCCAGCCCGACACGCGCCATAACCAGTACGGTCGTGAAGTACTGAACCTGCTGGCCAACAACGAGATTCTGATGCTGAACGGGCAGGGAGCCTCGCCCGAAGGCGACCGTCCGTTTGTGAGCCTGCTCAACCTGAAGACCAAACAAACCCGCGAACTGTGGCGGTCGGCAGCGCCCAACTTCGAGCGGCCCGTTGCCGTTCTGGACGCAGCCCGGCAGGTAATCCTGACCACCCGCGAAACACCCGACGAGAACCCGAACTACTTTGTCCGCAACCTCAAGGCCCGCATAGCACCGGTTCAGGTAACGGCTTTCCCGCACCCCTACCCGCAGCTGAAAGGCGTTCAGAAGCAACAGCTTCGCTACAAGCGGGCCGATGGCGTTGACCTGACGGCTACGCTGTATCTGCCAGCTGGCTACAAAAAAGAGCAGGGTCCGCTGCCTACCTTCCTGTGGGCTTACCCGGCAGAGTTCAAAAGCAAAGATGCCGCCGGGCAGGTGTCGGGCTCGCCCTACCAGTTCAACCGGATCAGCTACTGGGGGGCTGCGGCCTTCGTAACCATGGGCTACGCTATTCTCGATAACGCCAGCATCCCCATCGTGGGCGAAGGCGACAAGGAGCCGAACGATACCTACGTTGAGCAGCTCGTCAGCAGCGCCAAAGCGGCCATTGACGAAGGGGTTCGGCTGGGCGTGGTCGACTCGAGTCGCGTGGGCGTGGGCGGTCACTCGTACGGGGCCTTTATGACGGCGAACCTGCTCTCGCACAGCAAGCTGTTCAAAGCCGGTATTGCCCGCAGTGGCGCCTACAACCGCACGCTGACGCCCTTCGGCTTCCAGAACGAACAGCGTACCTACTGGCAGGCGCCGGAAGTGTATAACACGATGTCGCCGTTCATGAATGCCGACAAAGTGAAAACGCCGATTCTGCTGGTTCATGGCGAAGCCGACAACAATACCGGCACGTTCCCGATCCAGTCAGAACGCTACTACAACGCGCTCAAGAGCTTCGGCGTAACCAGCAAACTGGTGCTGCTGCCGTACGAAAGTCACGGCTATACGGCTAAAGAATCGCTGCTGCATATGCTCTGGGAAATGAACGGCTGGCTCGAAGCCTACGTCAAAAACCCCAAGCCAGCCACAGCCGCTGGTCAGGCCGGTAAAGTAGGGGGCGGCAAGTAAGATGCCACCAGCTGATCGGGGTTGTTGAGAAACGGTTGAGCTGTTTCTTAACAACCCCGATTTTTTTGTATCTACCGGTCAGGCATCCGATACGACCCGACCGAACCCGCGCCCCCTGCTGAATGTTGTGTATACAGGAGCCGCCTGTACGGCTCCATACCATCTGTTTTCTGCATACGAACCCGAATGCTTTACCCCCAGACATTAGAACATAAATTAGGTTTCGACACCATCCGCCAGCACCTCAAAGACGCCTGCGTCAGCCCGCTGGGACAGGATTATGTCGAGAAAATTCGCTTTACCGATAACCTCTCGCTGATTGATAAACTCCTGCGCCAGACCGACGAATTTCGGCAGATTGTTCAGTTTGAACCCGACTTCCCGAGCAGCAACTACATCGACGTACGGCCCCACCTGAACCGCGCCCGCATAGAAGGACTGGCGCTGACCGAAGCTGAGTTTTTTGACCTTAAGCTGGCCCTGCGCACCATTCAGGACTGTCTGAAGTTCCTGTCCAAACGCGAAGAGAGTCAAACGTTCCCGTTCCTGCGTGAGCTGGCCGGACCGGTTGGCGTCGACAAAAAACTGACCGACGCCCTCGAACGCGTCATCGACGACCGGGGCAACGTCCGCGATTCGGCCTCGCCCGAGCTGGCCCAGATTCGTCGGCGGATCATTGGCGAACAGGCCAACCTGCGCAAACGGCTCGACAGCATTCTGCGTCAGGCCCGGCAAAACGGCTGGATTCCCGACGACCTCAGCCTGACCGTACGCGGGGGCCGACTAGTCATCCCGATTGCGGCCGAACATAAACGCAAGATCAAAGGCTTTGTCCATGATGAGTCGCAGACGGGGCAGACCGTGTTCCTCGAGCCGGCCGAAGTGTTCGACGCCAACAACGAAATCCGCGAGCTGGAGTACGAAGAACGACGCGAGATTTACCGGATTCTGCTGGCCCTGACCGACCAGGTCCGGCCGCACCTCGATGATCTGAAACGAGCCATCAATTTCCTGGCCCAGATCGATTTCATCCGGGCCAAAGCCAAACTGGCCATTCAGCTGGACGCGGTGCTGCCCAGGCTCCACGAGCGGCCGTTCGTTAACTGGACCAGCGCGCGCCATCCGTTGCTTCACCTGTCGTTTCGGAAGCAAAACAAAACCGTAGTTCCGCTGGGCGTTCGGCTCGACGAAAAAGCGCGGATTCTGATCATCTCCGGCCCCAACGCGGGCGGTAAGTCCGTTGCGCTCAAAACCATCGGGCTGGTTCAGTACATGCTGCAGTGCGGCCTGCTGGTTCCCATGGCCGATTATTCGGAGATGGGCATCTTCCAGAACCTGTTCATCGACATTGGGGATGAGCAATCGCTGGAGAACGACCTCAGTACGTACTCGTCGCACCTGACGGCCATGAAGCAGTTCGTGATCGGGGCCAACAAACGCACGCTTTTCCTGATCGATGAGTTCGGAACGGGTACCGAGCCGGGCCTGGGTGGAGCCATTGCCGAGTCGATTCTGGAAGACCTTAACAAATCGGGCGCTTACGGAGTCATCAACACCCACTACACCAACCTGAAGGTGTTTGCCGATAAAACCCCGGGCCTTATCAACGGCGCCATGCGCTTCGACGGGGAGCATCTGGAACCACTTTACCAGCTGGAAATTGGTCGGCCTGGCTCGTCGTTTGCGTTTGAAATCGCGCAGAAGATCGGCTTGCCCAAAGGCATCATCGACCGCGCTAAAGAGAAGCTGGGCAGTCAGCAGGTCAACTTCGAAAAACTGCTGAAAGAACTCGACATCGAGAAGCGCGTCTTCTCGGAAAAAAATCTCGAAATCAGCATCAACCAGCGTAAGGTAGCCCAGCAACTGGCCGAGTATACCGCCCTGAAAACCCGGCTCGACAACGAACAGAAGCAGCTGCTCAACGACGCCAAGCAGAAGGCCAAAGCCCTCGTGCAGGAGGCCAACCAGCGGATCGAGAACACCATCCGGGAGATCAAGGAAAACAAGGCCGAACGCGAAGCCACCAAACAGGTACGGCAGGAGCTCGAACGGTTCGATCAGAAAGAACTGAAACCCGAGCCGGTAGAGCTGGAAAAACCCAAACCCGAAGAGGAGTTCGAAGCCGATAACGGCGCCATCGCGGTCGGCAGCTACGTCCGGATTCAGGGCCAGAATACCATCGGTGAAGTGCTGTCGATTCGCGGCAAAGACGCCGAAATCCGAATTGGCGATCTGAAGTCAAACATCAGGCTGAACCGACTCGAGAAGGTCAGCCGGAAAACCTTCGTGGCCGCCACCGAAACCCGAGACGACCGGCCACGCAGCCGGGGTGTCGACATGAACGAGAAGATGCAGAACTTCAGCTTCAACCTCGACATTCGGGGCAAACGGGGCGAAGAGGCCCTGGGCGAAGTAGACCGTTTCTTCGACGATGCGCTGATGCTCGGCTATCCTGAGTTGCGCATCGTACACGGCAAGGGCGACGGTATCCTGCGCACCCTGGTCCGGAACCACCTGCGCGGCTACAAACAGGTTGGCTCGATGCAGGACGAACATGCCGACCGGGGCGGGGCCGGTGTTACGATCGTAAAGATGAAGTAGCCCGCCGGCCAGCTATACTCCTCAACCACAAACCGCAGCTCGAACGAACTGCGGTTTGTGTGTATAGAGGCCTCCGAAACAGCCACCGGCCGACCGAAAAACTGGCGATTATGGTCAGAAAGTAATAGATTGTCAGCGGCTTATCCGGCCGTTCATGCATACAACCTTACTCTAATCGTCACATGCGCAACCTGTATCTTCTTGTTTTCTGTTTATGGGGCTTCATCGCCTACGCCCAGCAACCGGCCGCCAACCCCGCCGACCTCACCGAACGCATCCGCAACCTCGAAGAAAAACTGGATTTTGCGCTGCAAACCCAGGACAAAAGCACCGATGATCTGCTGTGGTACCAGCGCGTAGGCGACGTTGCCCTTGTCGACAAAATACGCTATACCAGCAAACCACCCCACGTGATCCGAAACCCGACCGGACAGGGTGCTACCAATCCGCTGGTTATTCCGGCCTATACGTTTATACCCCGCAAATACGCAGCCGACAAAAAGCTCCCGCTGATCGTGTTCGTTCACGGCGGAGTACATAGCGATTTCAACTCCAGCTACGCCCATATCGTCCGTGAACTGATCGAGCAGGGGTATATCATCATCGCGCCCGAATACCGGGGCAGCACGGGCTACGGCGGCTCGTTCTACAAACAGATCGACTACGGCGACTACGAAAACGATGACGTGCTGGCCGGCAAACGCTGGGCCGTTGAGAACCTGCCGCAGGTCGACCCGGACCGGGTGGGTATCATGGGCTGGAGCCATGGCGGCATGATTACCCTGATGAATATTTTCGACCATGCCGACGACTATAAAGTAGCCTACGCAGGCGTTCCCGTCAGCGACATGATTGCGCGGATGGGCTACAAGAACCAGAGTTACCGCAACGAATTTTCGGCCGCTACGCACATCGGAAAAGACGCAGCCGACAACGTGGCCGAATACCGGCGCCGGTCGCCGGTCTGGAACGCCCAGAAGCTGAAAACACCCCTGCTGATTCATACCAATACCAACGACGAAGACGTGAACGTACTCGAAGTAGAATCGCTGATCAACGCCCTGAAGGCCAACGGCAAGAAGTTCGACTACAAGATCTATCAGGATGCGCCCGGCGGCCATATTTTCAACCGCATCGATACCCGGCTCGCTAAAGAGTCGCGCCAGGAGATTTACCGGTTTCTGGGTCGTCAGCTAACGCCCCCCAATGCAGTAAAGTAGGCATCATCAACGAGCCGCCCGCTGGTCAGCGGGCGGCTCGCTTACCGGTTTACAATGCTTTATTTTAGTGGGCCGACACCGTTTTCAGCCCGATGACCGAGCCGATCAGCAGCGCGATGAAGAACAACCGCCAGAAGTCGCCCGGCTCCCGGAAAAACAGTATCCCGATCAGCACCGTACCCACCGCGCCGATACCCGTCCAGACGGCGTAGGCCGTACCGAGCGGAATGGTGAGGGTGGCTTTGTTCAGAAAGTAAAAACTCAGGACCGCACACACTACAAACCCAGCTGCCCAGCCGGGTTTCTGAAAATTGTCAGATAGTTTGAGACAGGTCGTGAAGCCGACTTCAAAGAGTCCGGCCAGAATCAGCAGCAACCAGGCCATTGGATTATAAACGCATTAGTACGTATTGACAACCACCGCCCGGCCCCATTTGTCTGCAAAGGCCCGGCAATCCGCATAAAAAAGTGCCGGAAGCAACGCCCCCGGCACCCTTGAATTTGCCTGAATAAGTTATCAACAACCGCTTAGGGCAGGCCCAGCACTTTTTTGTTGAAGCTTTCGTCGGCTCCGGTGCCGGCGAAGTCGTCGAAGGCACGTTCGGTAACCCGGATGATGTGGCCATCGATAAAGGGCGCCCCTTCGGCCGCTCCCTGTTCAGGATGCTTCAGCGCACACTCCCACTCCAGGACGGCCCAGCCCTCGTAGTCGTACTGCGCCAGTTTGGAGAAGATTCCCGAGAAATCGACCTGGCCGTCGCCCAGCGAACGGAACCGCCCGGCGCGTTCTACCCAGCCCTGGAAACCGCCGTATACGCCCTGCTTACCCGTTGGGTTAAACTCGGCATCTTTTACGTGGTACGCGTAAATTCGCTCGTGGTAGAAGTCGATGAACTGCAGGTAATCGAGTTGTTGCAGCAGGAAGTGGCTCGGGTCGTAGTTGATACCGGCCCGCGGGTGGTTGTTCACCTTCTCCAGGAACATCTCAAACGTAATACCATCGTGCAGGTCTTCGCCGGGGTGCAGCTCGTAGCCCACGTTGACGCCTGCCTCATCGAAGGCGTTCAGGATGGGGAGCCAGCGGTTGGCCAGCTCGGTAAAGCCCGTCTCGACCAGTCCGGCCGGCCGTTGTGGCCAGGGATACATAAACGGCCACAGCAGCGCCCCCGAGAAGGTGACGTGGCTCGTCAGACCGAGGTTCTTCGAGGCTTTGGCCGCCAGCATCAGCTGATCAACGGCCCAGGCCTGCTGTTCGGTTGGTTTACCAGCCAGTTCAGCCGGGCCAAAGCCGTCGAACATGGGTCCGTAGGCGGGGTGTACCGCTACCAGCTGCCCCTGCAGGTGGGTCGACAGTTCGGTGATTTCGACACCGATGTCGCCGAGTTTGCCTTTCAGCTCATCGCAGTAGGTCTGGCTTTCGGCCGCCTGCTTCAGATCAATGACGCGCGGGTCCCAGGTGGGCAGCTGAATGCCCTTATACCCCAGGTCTGCCATGTATCTGGCAATGGTATCCAGCGAATTAAAGGGGGCGGCATCGCCCAGAAACTGAGCCAAAAAAATGCCGGGGCCTTTCATTGTTTTCATCCTTTATTGAGCGAGTTAGTGATTGTGTGATTGTGTGATGACTACGAGCCGCTATTGGCGCTACTACGCGCTTTGGATAGTATCTTCAACAACTGATAGCCCTCATTCATCAAATCACTCAATCGTGTTTCAGATACTATTTCTGTAAAAATTAACATCTCCAGCCAAAAGAGCGACTCGTCTAATTCCTCAACAACAATGCTGAGCTTAACGAAAAACTCATTCTGGCTACGGGCACGGCGAACAGCGCGGTATTTGGCAGCAGATGAAGATGATGACCGTATCAATTGCTTACCAAAATATGAGCTTCGTAAGCATGGGGAAGAGCCCGGGAAACCCGAACACAACGAAGCATGAACGTTTTCAGACGTTGCTCCATGTTGTCAGCAAATTCACCTTTATCCAGTCTGGCAGGCTCCATAATTATGCCTAGGTCAGCGTCGTCGCGCTCAATCGCTCATTCACCCAATCACTCAATGGTTACCCACCCCTGGCTGCGGTTGCTTTCCAGAATTTTTTCGCAGATGAGCAGTTCGCGGTACCCGTCGGCGAACGTCGGATACGTCGGGTTCTCGGGTTGTTTACCGGCTTCGATGGCTGCGTAGACTTCTTTGAACATCTGTTTCGACGTATCGGGAAAGCCTTCGTTATGCCCACCGGGGAAGCTGATGACCGAGCGCGCTTCGGCATGAACCAGCGACGGATCGTCGGTCATAGTCTGGTTGTACCCATCGCGGTTACCGATCCAGAGCTGGTTTGGCGACTCCGAATCGAAGGCGAAGGTTTTCTTCGAACCTGAAATTTCGATCTTCAGCTGGTTCTTGCGACCGGCCGATACCTGCGAAACCGTAATGACGCCCCGGTTGCCATTGTCGAACCGCAGCAGCACGTTGGCATGATCTTCGGTGTTGATCGGCACATCGGCATAATCTTCCGGCTGCAGCATCTTGCCCGAGTACGTCTCAACGGGCTTCAGGGGCTTCTTACGGGTTTTGTGAACCGTATTGAAGTCGGCCAGTACGGCTACCGTTTTTACTCCGGTCACGTATTCGAGCAGGTCCATCAGGTGCGAACCGATGTCGGCAATAGCCCGCGAATCGCCCGATTTGTCGGGTTCGAGCCGCCAGTTGTAGTCGGTATTGTAAAAGAGCCAGTCCTGGAGGTACGAGCCAATAATGCTGTACACATCGCCCAGCTCACCTTTCTCACGCATGACCTTCATCTGCCGAACCAGCGGGTAATAACGCAGGTTGAAATGAACGGCATTGACCAGCCCCGTTTCTTTAGCCAGCTGTACGAGCTCCTCGGCTTCGTGCAGATCTTTGGCCAGCGGCTTTTCGCAGATCACGTGCTTACCGGCCAGCAAAGCGGCTTTCGACTGCTGATAGTGCAGGAAGTTGGGCGTGCAGATGTGTACCACCTGGATATCATCCATCTTGAGCAACTCCTCAAACGTAGCCGATCGCTCAATACCGAGCTGATCGGCCTTCTGACGGGCCAGCTCCGGCGTTACTTCGCAAAGAGCCAGTACATTCGTGTTGGGCAGGCGACGGAGGGCTTCGATATGCGCCGGTCCGATGAATCCGGTGCCGACGACACCGATGTTGATTTTTTGCATGAAAGGTAGTCCCGAAGCTCCAGCTTCGGTTGAGGTTTGGTGTTTGTTACAGCCGAAGCTGGAGCTCCGGTTTTACTCAACAAATTTGGTCCACTTGGTAGAGTCGTTCTGGCTGGAGGCTATCACGGTATCGATAAAAGCCAGCCCGCGCACGCCATCATAGACCGTTGGGAAGTCATAGAGCGGATCGGCCGGCCGACCTTCCATATGCGCCCGAACGGCGTAGGCAAAGTTGCGGTAAATGTTGGCAAAAGCCTCAAAAAATCCTTCCGGATGGCCCGCGGGCAGTCGACCGTGCGCTTTGGCAGCCGCCGACAAATCACCCACCGACGGGCGAATGATGCGCTGGCTTTCCTGCGTCTTGTAGAGGAGGGTGTTGGGTTCCATCTGGCGCCACTCGAGGCCGCCCAGTTCACCGTATACGTAGATTTTCAGGGAGTTTTCTTCGCCGTTGCTGATCTGGCTGGCGTGCAGAACCCCTTTGGCACCCCCTTCGAAGCGCAGCAGCACATTGCCATCGTCATCCAGCTGACGGCCCGGCACGAAGGTGCTCAGGTCGGCGCATAGTTCACTGATTTTTAGTCCGGTGATGTACTCGGCCAGGTTTTCAGCATGAGTACCGATGTCGCCCATGGCCCCGGCCGCACCCGACCGCGCCGGATCTGTACGCCAGATTGCCTGTTTGTAGTCGTTGTGCTCTTCATCTTTCGAGAGCCAGCCCTGCGGGTATTCGACAACAACCTTCCGGATCGGGCCCAGCTTGCCGTTGCGCACCATGTCGCGGGCTTCTTTCACCATCGGGTAGCCGGTATAATTGTGGGTCAGGCCGAACACCAGACCGGTTTTTTCCACAATGGTTACTAGGTCTTTGGCTTCCTGCAGGTTGAGGGTCATCGGCTTATCGCAGATGACGTGAAACCCGTTTTCCAGTGCCATTTTGGCGGCCGGGAAGTGCAGGTGGTTGGGGGTAACGATACTGACAAAGTCAATACGGTCGCCTTCGGGCCGTTCCTTCTCGGCCAGGATCATCTGCTCGAACGAATCGTAGACCCGTTCGTCGGGCAGATAGAGTGCCCGACCGGTAGCTTTGGATTTTTCGGGCGACTGGCTGAAGCAGCCGGCCACCAGTTCAATTTCGTGGTCGAAGATAGCGGCCCGACGGTGTACGGCCCCGATGAAGGCGTCGAGGCTACCCCCTATCTGACCCATGCGCAGTTTGCGATGCATAACGAAGTTTTTTAAGTAAAGAGCCTGTTCGGGCCGGTTTACCCGTTGTTCGGCGTGAACAATTTTCGGGGCGGAAATTAGCGGAATAACTTTTTTTTAGGAAATTTTGCACGAACGGACTACTTACAACAGGTAATTGCTACCATTAGACACCTTTTTTTGACAAACCATTTCGTTCTAATCTAAACCCCTAAAGTGTATTCCAAATGAACCTAACCATCAACCGTTCGCGGCTGTTCAACGCCAGTTGCTTTGCAATCATTACTACGGCCATGGCGTTCGCTATCCGGGCGGGTGTGCTTACCCAGCTGGGTAAAGAGTTTAACCTGACCGCCCAGGAACTAGGGTATGTGAACCAAATGGCTTTTCTGGGATTTCCCATTGCCATGATCTTTGGAGGACCGCTTTATAACATCATCGGACCAAAGCGTATTGCCTGGGTAGCGTTTGCTACGCACGTGCTGGGTCTGGTACTGACCATCACGGCATCGGGCTTCTGGAGTCTGCTGATTTCTACGTTCTTCGTTGGTTTTGGTAACGGAACCGTCGAAGCGGCCTGCAACCCAATGGTTACGGATATGTACAGCGGTAACCAGACCACCAAGATGCTGAACCGGCTACACATGTGGTTTCCGGGCGGTATTGTCATCGGTAGTTTGCTATCGAAGTTCATGACCGACGCGGGCCTGAGCTGGCAGCTCCAAATCAGTGCGATCCTGATTCCGGCGGTTATCTACGCGGCCCTGTTTTTTGGCCAGCAGTTTCCGGCCAGCAAAGTAGAAGGGGCTTCGTCAACGGGCGAGAACCTGAAGGCCATGGCGTCTCCGCTCTACCTGTTCATGCTGGCCTGTATGGCGCTGACGGCTATTTCTGAGTTTGGCCCCGAGCAGTGGATTGATCCGATCATGAGAAACGCCGGCGCTAACCCCATGCTGATTCTGGCGCTGGTTACGGGTCTGATGGCCGTTGGTCGTTATTTTGCCGGGCCTATTGTACACCGGCTTAACCCCACGGGCGTCATTTGGGGCTCGTCTATCGTAGCCGCTATCGGTATCTATATGATGAGCAACGCAACAGGCGGCATGGTCTATCTGTCGGCCGTTATCTTCGCTATCGGCGTGTGCTACTTCTGGCCAACCATGCTGGGCTTCGTTGCCGAATACATACCCAAGTCGGGCGCGTTTGGC
Source organism: Spirosoma sordidisoli (assembly GCF_004138325.1). Lineage (GTDB taxonomy): Bacteria > Bacteroidota > Bacteroidia > Cytophagales > Spirosomataceae > Spirosoma > Spirosoma sordidisoli. Next base: position 1,297,927 of record NZ_SBLB01000001.1, read on the forward strand.
CTGTCAATTATGGGCGGTATGGGTATGTTTGCTACGTCGATCTTCCAACCCGTAATTGGTAGCTGGCTCGATACCGAAGCCGCCAAACGCGGTCTTACGGCTGAAACGGCCGATCTGGCAACGGGACAGGCTACCCTCGGCCATATGGTCATTTTCCCGCTGATTCTCATTGTGGCTTTCGGTATACTGTTCTTCGTGATGCGCAACCGCAAGCCGGGCCACGTAGACGAAAGCGTCGTGCTGAACCAGCCGATCCAATAAGCAATCAGTTTATTCTACCATCAAAAAGCCCTACTGCTGATCAGCAGTAGGGCTTTTTGATGGTGCCCGATCAAGGTTACCATACTCGCCAGACAACCTGCCGTCCGGTTGCCCCCAATCCGGCAGAGGTCCGGAGTTGTATCCTATTGGCTCGCCTGAGAGCGGCAACCAACTCCGGCCGACTTATACCAGGGCCCGTAGCGCATGCAATCGCTGTTCCTTAGCCGCTTGCCGGGTAGCAATGGCTGTGGGGGTCCAGTAGTGATGGCTGGCCAGAAAGCCAACCTGTATCCGGTTCCAGGCAGTCTCATCGGCCACCATATCCCGAACTTTCAGTTCTTCGAAAAGCGAGTGAGCAATGGGTTCGAAATCGGTGCGGCCCAGGTAATCCAGGTCAGCATCGCACAGGATCTCTTCCAGCTTGTTCTGGGGAGTTTGTGGGACGCGCGTGGCCATGATCATCCCGCAGATGGTCTCGATTTGCCTGTCATTGTAATCAAAATCGGGTAACACCTGCCGCACGTACACGCAGCCAGCTTCTTCGTGGCCCCGGTAGGTCGACAAAAAGCCCACATCATGAAACAAAGCCGCCGTATGGAGCAGCGTCAGCGACTCTTCGTCAGTGACGCCCTCGCCCTGAGCAATCCGATTGACGGCCTCCACCACGTCGCGCACATGATGCAGACCATGATAATGCAGGGTTGGCGATAGCCCGGCCCTCAGTCTGTCAATAATAAACTGTTCAATATCAACAAGATTCATGAATGGCTACGATCAACTATTCCGTATTTTTTTCAGCGAATGTAAGCGGAGAATCCAATATCCTACTGAAATAGTACCGGAATATCTGTAATTTAATTCAAGTAGCGATCCTCTCCGTACTACCAACACAACCGCCCGCACCAGGCAGACCAGTGAACCCGGACGGGTCAACCTAAGCGGTCGCAGCGGGGAGGTCATTCAGAATCCGTTTTCGGTCGCCTTTCGTGAACGCGTCAACGCCAGGCATAAAGGCGCTATCGATACGTATTGTATCGATAAATCACGGGCATACCGCTGGCGACACTCAATAGACCCACTTTACGGCCCGTTTCACCACGCCCGGCAAATTATCGAGTACGTAGTCAAGCCAGATCGATTTGTTGACCCGGCTGGCGGTAGGGTACGGGTATATTTTGTTGAAGAAATCGCCGACCGTAAGCTTCTTCTGTACCGCCAGAATCAGCTCCTGCGCCAGCTCACCCGCGTTGGGCGCAATGACCGTTCCACCCAGCAAGCGGGTTCCAAACGGGTTGAGGCCTTTGGGCTCGGTGAACAGGATCATTTTTGCGTATTCGTAGGCTTCAATGACAGCCCGATCGTCTTCGGCAAAATCATAGACAACCCGTTCGTAGCGGATGTTACGCTTCGTCAGCTCGTCTTCCTGGAGGCCGAAGGTTGCCACTTCGGGATCGGTGAAGGTTACCCAGGAGAAATGATCGTAACTCAGTTTTTTATCGAGCACCTGGCCCGGCGTCAGCAGGTTGGTCACCAGCGTTGACACGTGTAGCTCGGCCGCGTGGGAGAAATAGCGGGTACCCGCCGGCGCGCCGGCGGCCGCGTCGCCAGCCGCAAAAACGTGCGGATTGGTCGTTTGCAGGAAGTCGTTGAGCTTGATCTGTCCTTTATCGTTCAGCTCGATGCCCGCAGCCGGCAGGTTCAGGTCCCTAACGCTGGCTGTCCGGCCAACGGCTACCAGCACCGCATCGAACGGCAGGGTCTCGGTGGTGCCGTTTTGGCTCTCGATCCGGGCCGTATGCGGGTCGGGGAAGGCGGTTACCTGCTGCCCCAGCCGGAACGTGATCCCCTCGACCTCGAGCCGCTGCTGCAGCAACGCCGACACCTCGGGCAGTTCTTTGCTCAGAATCCGGTCTTCCTGGCCCACTACGGTTACCTGGCTCCCAAACCGCGCAAACGCCTGCCCCATCTCCATGGCAATTGGCCCGGCTCCTACAATCAGCAATCGGTTGGGCAAGCGGTCGAGCGAGAAAATGGTCTCGTTGGTATGTACCTCAACGGCTTCGACCCCGTCAGCCTTCAGTAACTGCGGCTTCGACCCGGTGCAGAGGACAATGTTTTTGGCCGACGTCCGTACGGGTGGCCCGTCTTCGCTGGTCACTTCGATTTCCTGCCGGCCCACGAAGCGTGCCGTTCCCAGCGCCACATCGAGCCCTTCGGTATCGCGCAGGTAGGCCGCGTTTTCGTGGGTGCGGATGATGTCCTGCCGTTCCCGGACGTACTGCATCACGGCCCCCAGATCGGTAGCGCCCTGCATGGTCCAGCCAAACGGGCCGGAGCGCCGGGCGTTATGAATCATCCGGCTCACGTGGATCAGGGCTTTACTCGGTACGCAGCCATCGTTGAGGCAGTCGCCCCCGATACGCCGGTCTGATCGGTCAATGATAAGCACATCGAAGCCCAGGCGTTTCATGGCAATGGCCACACCCAGACCGGCCGAACCGGCTCCGATAGCAATTAAATCGTAGTGCGTCTTCATGGTGGTTGTCGGCCGGTCGGCTAGTCTTTTTTGAAGTCGGCCAGGGTTCCGCGAATGGTCGTGTTGAACTTGCTGTTTTTGAACGCCAGATTCCCGTTTTTATCGATGATTTTACACTGAAACGTCACCAGGAAAGGAGTGTCTTTTTTGTCGAACAGCATCTTGGGCAATAAACCCAGCGACTGCCCCGGCTTTACCGTTACCGGAAAAACAACGGGCGTGACGGCCTGTTGTTTGATCAAAATTGGTTCAGGCTGCTCCCCCTCCGCAATCTGCTTTCCGTCAATGGATACCGTGTAGCGCGTATCGGTGAAGTTGTACGGAAACCGGTTCCGGTTTTCGACGTTCACCTTCGCGGCCACATCCGTCCGCTTCAGGCCGAGTTTGCCGAAATCGATGTCTTCAATTTTGATGGTCGGAATGTAGTACGTAGGCAGCTTCTTCTCGATGGTCTGCGTGAACGTACGTTCGCCCAGAATCGGCACGTCGAGATCGAACGTGGCCCGAACCCCGTAGGTGGTACTGTCGATGCCTTTCTCATCGAGGGTTTTGAGCACCGTCATCAGTTTTTTGTTCAGCAGCTTCATGGGCAGCGTAATGAACGTGCTGTCGCCCGACTCGACCTCGATGGGTTTAGCGTAGGTTTCTTCGACAATGGGCGTTTTGGCCATGTAGACCGTATACCGCAATCCAGTGGCCTTGAACCCTACCGGCAGCGGGTTATCGATCAGCATCTTCAGGGTCATATCGATCACATCGTCATCGATATTAGTGATATCGAGCGTGCTGACTTCCAGGCGTGGTTTAAGTGTGTTGTCATACGCGCCCCCTTCCGATTCGGCATTATTTTTCAGTCGGCTATACCAGATATAAGCGCCAATGACGCCGAGCAGCAGCAGCCCCAGGGCAATGATCCATCCTCTTTTCATAACGTTGTGTTAATAAGCTAACTTAACGATACACAGGCAGTGACTGTTCAGAAGCCGTCCGAATTAATGAGACTGGCCGTAGCCATCAGCTTAGGGGCATAAATCGCCTGGTCAAGCAGCTTCTCAGCCGGTTAAACTATTTACTCCGTTTTAAACCTAAAAGGCATCAAAGACATTATTAGTCGGGTAGGGACCGGTTGGTTTTCTGCCCATCTCAACTCCCGTCATGACACTGAGACTCGTTTTGGTTCTGTTGCTTATCAGTGCGGCATGCCGCAGGCCGTCGACCCGGTTAGGCGCGACGCTTACCCCAACCGGACAGGCGTCCCGACCGGTTTCAACCACGCCCCTCCCCCAGTTGGCCGACTACAGCTCCGCGCTGAAAGCCGGCCATGAACTCGTTGCAACCGGCACGGAGCCGTTCTGGTCGCTGACCATCAACCCCTCCAAAAACCGACTACAATTTTCGACCCTAACCGGCGACAGTCTGACGACAGCCGTACCGCCAATGACCGCGGGCCCGGACGGCAGTTTCCGATATGAGACCGAAGCCGGCGCCGACCGCATCACCATTCAGTTCCGGCCCGACAGCTGCGTCAACGCCATGTCGGGCCAGCGCTACGATTACCGCGTAGCCATCTCGTACAAGCGTCAGAATTACGCGGGCTGTGGCGCGTCGCTCCGGCAGGTTGCCCTGCTCCAGGACATCTGGGTGCTGAAAACCCTGAACGGGAAACCCGTGCAGGCCGCTGGCCCTCGCCAGGAAGTGCCCCGGCTGGAGATCCAGCTAACCGAAGGCCGGGTTATGGGTACCACCGGCTGCAACCGCCTGAGCGGGCGCGTCAAGGCCGATACCCGACTCATTCAGTTTGGACCGCTGGCCGTAACGAAAATGGCCTGCCTCGACGAATCCGGCCGGACCGAGGGCGACTTCCTCGAAGCGCTCAGCCAGTCGCTCGCCTACAGCGTTACAAACGGCACCCTGACACTGCTGCGCGACAGCAAACCAATTATGACCTTCAGGAAGGTAGACTAGGTGGTTTACAGCCCGGTATAAAATGCGTAAACCCCGTCAAAAAAGCGGCAAAACGGGTATAAAACCTAGCCAACGAGCTTACTAGATCGGTGTCTTTTTGGTACATTTGTTTCTTGGTATAAGCCAATGTGGCTTTCCGTCCGGAACATAGCTTCCGTCGTACTGTTCCCAGTTACCCAATCAGGTATATCTCTATGAAAAATGAATGGCTCCCCTCCCGCTCATGGTTGCTGGCGGGTGCGCTGGCAGCGCTGTTGCCCGGTCTGAGCGATCAGGCACTGGCCCAGTCATCGGCCAAACCAGCAACCGCAGCCGTCAAACCGATGGCGCTGAACCGCGTGCTGGTCTTCTCCAAAACAAAAGGCTACCGGCACGGCTCAATCCCCGCCGGTAAACGCGCGATGGTTAAACTCGGTCAGGAGAACGGCTTTGCTGTCGACACCACCGAAGACGCCAGCCAGTTTACCGATGCCAACCTGAAACGCTACGGCGCTGTGATCTGGCTCAGCACCACCGGCGATGTGCTGGACGATGCCCAGCAGGCGGCTTTTGAGCGGTACATTCAGGCCGGGGGTGGCTACGTGGGCATCCACGCTGCGACCGACACCGAATACGGCTGGCCCTGGTACAACAAGCTGGCGGGCGGGCAGTTTGCCAGCCACCCCGGTAATCCGAACGTTCAGGAAGGCGAAGCGTATGTGGTCAATAAAGACCACGCGTCGATGTTTGGCTTCCCCGACCGCTGGAAAGTCAAAGACGAGTTCTACGACTTCAAGAACTTCAACACCGACGTGAACGTGCTCGTCAAGATTGATGAGAAAACGTACAAAGACGGGAAAATGGGCGATAACCACCCCATGTCGTGGTATCACGATTACGACGGCGGCAAAGCGTTCTACACCAACTTTGGTCACCCCGACGAAACGTTTGTCAACCCGGTTTATCTCAAACATCTGCTGGGCGGACTCAAATCCGTGATGGCTACCAGCCTGAAATACAGCCAGGCCAAAACCCAGCCCTATCCCGAAGAAAACCGGTTCGAGAAACAGGTACTCGTATCGAGCCTCGACGAACCGACCGAACTGGCGGTGCTGGACAACGGTAAAGTGCTGTTTGCCGAACGGAAAGGCGCGCTGAAGCTCTGGGACCCGAAAACCAAAGCGGTAAAAGTAGTGGCGAATTTCCCGGTCTATACCAAGTTCGAATACGGCCTGATGGGTATCAACATCGACCCGAACTTCAAACAGAACAAGTGGATTTATGCCTACTACTCGCCCGTTGCCCGGGCCGAAGCTCCCGGCGATACCGCCCAGCACTTGTCCCGCTTCGTGTACGACGACGTTCGGGATACCCTCTTACTAAACACCGAAAAGGTGCTGCTGACCGTACCCGTCAAGCGCACCGACTGCTGCCATACCGGCGGTTCTATTGCGTGGGATCGTAGCGGCAACCTCTACCTCTCAACCGGCGACGATACCAACCCCTTCAACTCCCAGGGGTTTGCGCCCATCGACGAGCGGCCGGGCCGGAGCGGCTGGGATGCCCGCCTGACCAGCAGCAATACCAACGACCTGCGCGGCAAAATCCTGCGCATCAAGCCAGAAGCCGACGGTACCTACTCTATACCGGAGGGCAACCTGTTTCCGAAAGGCAATCCCAAGGCCCGTCCGGAAATTTACGTGATGGGTAACCGTAACCCCTACCGCATTGCCGTTGACCAGCGTACGGGCTTCCTGTACTGGGGCGAAGTAGGGCCCGATGCTGGTGAAAACAGCCCCAAGAAAGGCCCACGGGGTCATGACGAGATCAACCAGGCGCGTAAGGCGGGCTACTACGGCTGGCCACTGTTCGTAGCCGACAACCGCGCCTATAACGCATACTCGTTCAAAGACAGCCTGTCGGGTCCGCTGTTCGATCCGATGAAGCCGATCAACGACTCGCCCCACAACACCGGTTTGCGCGAGTTGCCCCCGGCGCAGAAAGCGTTTATTTATTATCCCTATGCCGAGTCGCCCGAGTTTGGGGAGATTGTTGGCAAGGGCGGTCGTAACGGCATGGGCGGCCCGGTTTATTACTACGACGACTATCCGGAAACCCCCGTCAAATTTCCCCGCCACTACGACGGGAAGTTCTTCGCCTACGACTGGATGCGCGACTGGATCAACCCCGTTACCATGACTAAAGAGGGTGACTTCGTAAAGATGGAGCGGTTCATGCCCAGCGCCAAATTTTCGCACACCATCGACATGCAGTTCGCCAATGACGGTAGCCTCTATACGCTGGAATATGGCCAGCGCTGGTTTGCCGCCAACGACGATGCCCGCCTGAGCCGCATCACCTACAACGCCGGTAATCGCAGACCGGTAGTCGTAGCCTCTGCCAGCAAAATGGTGGGCGCGGCCCCGCTGACGGTGAAGTTCGACAGCAAAGGCACCACCGATTATGACGGCGACGCGCTGAAGTACGAATGGTCGTTTGGCAAAGGACTACCCAAACAAACCACCGCCAGCCCATCGGTAACGTTTGCCAAACCCGGTGTTTATCCGGCCGTTCTGAAAGTGACGGATGCTGCCGGTAACGTGGCCACTAAAACGATGGATATTCGGGTAGGGAACGATGAACCCAAAGTCGACCTGGCCGTGACCGGAAACCGCTCGTTCTACTTCCCCAACAAACCGGTCAAATACGCCGTTAAAGTGGTTGATAAAGAAGATGGTACGCTCCAGAAAGGCATCAGCGCCGACGACGTAACGATGACGATCGACTACCTCGAAGGTTTCGATAAAACGATGCTGGCGCAGGGTCACCAGGCCAATACCAGTTTCTCGACCGGCAAACGCCTGATCGAACTGAGCGACTGTAAAGCCTGCCATGCCATCGACAAAAAATCGATTGGACCGGCTTACCTCGATGTAGCCAAAAAATACAAAGGGGCGTTCCAGATCGAAGGCAAACTGGCCAACAAGATCATCAAAGGCGGGGGCGGTGTATGGGGCGAACAGGCCATGAGCGCACACCCGCAGCTCAAAGACAGCGAAGCAACCGAGATGGTCCGGTATATTCTGTCGCTGGCCGATGAGAAAACAGCCAATAAGCAGCCGGTAGCCGGTAACTACGTGCCCACCGATCAGAAGAAAGAGGGTGCCTACGTCCTGACGGCCTCGTATACCGACCGTGGTAACGGCACCATGGGCCCACTGACGGGAACAACCACACTGGCGCTGCGTAGTCCGAAGATCAAAGCCACCGCTGCCGATACGAAAAAGGATATCCGCGAGGTCGACATTCCCAAGCAGGGGCCAGCCGCTTTCGGTACCAAATCGGGCAGCTACGTAGCCTTCAACGATATCGACATGACTGATATTCAGAGCTTGTCGGTTATGGCGTTTGCACCGAACGAACGAGCCGCTGGTGGTAAACTTGAGGCTCGTCTCGACTCGCCAACGGGTACGCTGATCGGTGAGGCCGATGTGAAACAGGGAACAACCGGTCCGGTAAGCCTGCCCTTCCGGCAGCCGGTGGCGGGTACCCACAAGCTGTATCTGATTTTTGTGAACCCATCGGCCGGGCAGAAACCCCTGTTCGCCGTTGATCGGGTACAGTTCTCCACCTCGGGTATGTAAGCGATTCCATTTCCATCTGACAGGAAAAGCCGGACAGAATCCGGCTTTTCCTGTTATACCCTGGCAGACGCTCCTTTTCTATCCACAGCCACTTTTGTAGGTTTGTACCTCCCCTACTCCGTATCCTATGCCCCGTCTTCTCCTTGTCGCCAGCTCCCTGTTCCTCATCACAGCCGCCTGCCAACCGCAGAACGACGCTCGAACTATTATCGATCAGGCGATTGCGGCCCACGGTGGTGATGCGTACCAGAATAAGCGGATCTCGTTCGACTTCAGGCAGTTTCACCTCGTGCTGGAACAACAGAATGGCCGTTTTCGGTACGAACGCAGCTATCGGGACTCGGCCGGCGTAGCCATTCACGAAGTACTTACCAACGATTCGTTTATCCGCACCCGCAACAACCAGGCTCAGCCGCTCGATACCGCCCAGATCGGTAAATACAGCCGGGCGGTGAACTCGGTAGCCTATTTTGTGCTGCTGCCACACAAACTGAGCGACCCGGCTGTACTGGCCGATTATGCCGGCCAAAGCCAGATTGACGGGCAGGCTTATCATAAAGTACGGGTGCGATTTCGGGCCGAAGGCGGTGGCAACGACTACCAGGATACGTTCTTCTACTGGTTCAACCAGCAGACCCACACCATGGATTACCTGGCCTACAGCGAAGGGGGCCCGCGCTTCCGCAAAGCCATCAACCCCCAAACGATCGGCGGTATCCGGTTTCAGGACTATATCAATTACAAGGGCGACGAAAAAGATACGACCTCGGTAGGCACCTATGACCAGCGCTACCAGGCGCGACAGCTCCCCGAGCTATCGCGCATTGAGCAGAAAAACATTCAGGTTACGCCCCTGGCCAATCAGTAGCGAATGGTCCAGAACGGGTTGCGATGAGCGGTCATGCTCTCCGCAATATGCTGCGAAATCAGGGCGTCGTAGGCTGTATCCGTCAGCTTTTTCCCTTTCAGCTTGGGTAGCTTCAGATCGTCGGGGGTGAGCTTACGGAAGGCCACGCCGGTTGCTTCGATGATGACGTCTCCTTCGTTCAGGTTCAGTTCCAGAATGACGCCGGGCAAACCGCTGTACCGCTCCGGACCGGCCGGCACCGGAATATCCTGCGCAAACCAGGCCGTTATCTTCTGCTTCTTGATGGGATCTTCTGTATCGGCCCGCATACAGATGTAGCCCGCCACCTCCTTGATCTGGTTACCGATTTTCCAGGTCGGTGTATGCAGGGAGTCTTCAACGATATAGGTTTTACCCAGCATCTCCATCACATCGATCTTTTTATCCTTGTCGAAGTTTCGGTACAGCACCAGATCGGCATTACGCCACGAGTACTGCCCGTCTTCGGTTTCGCCCTGCTCGCTGGCGTAGGTATATAGACTCTCGTTGGCGTTGAACGACAGCTTCATTTTTTCTTTCGATTCGTCGTCGTTTTTCCAGGTCTGAGCCGCCCGGTCTTTCTGCTCCTGGCTCAGAAAAGTCATCCGGGCTATAATCTTGCTCCAGTAGGTTTTGCGCTGGTACGTTACCACGCCTTCGGTCTGCTGCGCCAGCGATAGCGTAGTCATCAGCATACCGCAGAGAATAAGAATGAACCGGTTCATAACTTGCTAATTTGAGTGTATCAGACGGGTTGGTTTCTCCATTAAAAGTTCTCCCGGCGCATCTTGGCCTGAACCCCACGCATGTTATAGGTAAAGCTAAGCAGAAAATACCGGGCCAGCGTCTGCACCCGCTCTTCCGAAACAAAGTTCTGGCCGGCATACTGCGATACGTTGAGATTCCGATTCAGCAGGTCGACCGCCGACAGCCGGACTTCGGCTTTTTTGGCCTTGCCCAGAATGTGGTAGGCCGATACGTTCAGGAGCGGCACCCGCTGGTCGAAGCCGAATCGTTCATTTTTATAGACCCGGTAGTTCAGCGCCGATGTCAGGTAGATACCGGCGGGTAGCTTGAGGTTAAGATCGCCCCCGAAGTTGTTGGTGATAATGGTCTGATTCTGGCCCGTGTTGATCGAATACCGGGTTTGGGAAATGCCTACGTTCGCATTACCGTAAAACGTCAGCCACTCAACCGGTGTCAGGTCGAGCCGGGTTCCTATGTTGTAGCTTTGGTTGTAGGTTTCATTCCTGACACTGTCAATATTGGTCAGGTTGCGCCCAAAATTGAGCTGGGTATTGAGCCGTAGCGTGGCTTTGGTTTTTTTGAGGGGAAATCCGTAATCCAGGTACGAACCGATGGTACGCCCGCCGGTCAGGTTCTCCGGAAAGCTCCGGGTAACGAGCGTTTGCCGGTCAACAAGCTGGCTGTATACGATCTGGTTGACGTAGTAATTGCCGTACAGATTGGCGAAGAAATTGGTAAAGTTACCGGGGTTGAAGTAACTGAAGCCCATATTGACACCATGCTGGAGTTCGGGCAGCAGGTTCGGATTACCCTCGGTGATAAACAGCGGGTTGGCGTTGTTCGGAAACGGCTGCAAATCCCGCGATGAAGGTATGCGTACGTTCAGGTCATACCCGCCGTAGACGTACCGGTTGTTTTTCATGTCGTAGTTCAGTGAGACGTTCGGCACAACGGTCGTGAACGTCCGGCGAATAAACCGAAATGCCGACGAGGTCTGATCAACCGCAAACCGACCATCGATCGTGAACTGCTGCCCGGCCAGCCCCACCGCCAGATTCAGTCCCTTGTACGAGTAGCGAACGCTGCTGCCCAGTCGGTTGTAGATGTAGTTATTTCTGTAATAGCGGCTCAGCGAATCGTTACGACTGTTGCCCACATCGGCCACATCGAGTACGTTCCGGTCCACTTCGTCGTAGCGGAGGCTGAAGTTGTAGAACGACTCCCAGAAAAACTTCTTCGCAAATGGTTCGATGAACAGCAGGCTGGCTTTGTACTCGCTGCGCAAACTGGTGGTTTCCTGATCCTGCCGAATCCGGCGCAGCTGTTCGTTGACGCTGGTGGCCTGGAAAAACTCATTCGTCGCGTCCAGGTTCAGGGTGCCGTCGCTGGTATTGATCTGGTAAGTAGCGCTGGCGGCAAAGCTGCGCCCTTTCTTTTTGAACTTGAGCCGGTACAGGAGCGTATTGGCCGACCCGAATGTGGCCGCTATCGTTCGGTTGTTGGTGCGGTTGCGGGTCGATAACAGCTCGGGGCCCGATGTCCCGTTAACCCGGAATTGCTCCTGTAATCTGAACAGGCCCGCATTGCCGTTGCCGAGCCGGCTGTTGTTGATGAAGATAATCGTATTCAGCGAGTCGATGGCTTTTTCGTAGCGCAGGCTAACGCGGTGGTTGGCGTTGAAGTTGGTCTGACCGCTCGTTTCTGCCGTCCGGAACGAACCATCTTCCAGGAAGTTACGCCGGTTGCGTTCGGCATCCAGTTGCAGCCGTGTCTGGCTGTAGTAGTAGCTGGTGCTGAGCTTGGTTTTCTTGGTATCGTAGTTGTAGTTGGCCCCACCGGCCACGTTGTTGGAAAAGCCCCGTCCGGCCCGGCCATCGACCGGAATACTCAGGCTTTCGTTGTCTTCGTCGCCCCCGAAAAAGATGAACCGTCCTCCGCTGCTGAAGCCAAAATCAGCGTTGTCGTTCCAGTTAAAGGAGTTACTCCCCCTGAAATCCTGATAATCGTTCCAGGACAGCCCCTGCTGGTTGGTGTTGTTGCCCAGCCCGATGACCGAGAACTGCCGCTTAGCGTCGAATTTGTTGTAGTTTCCCTTGGCGTCGGCCCGGGGGCTGATGCCGTTCGAGGCTGGGCCTGCCCCGGCGGTTAGCTTACCGAATCCGCCTTTCTTGAATTCTTCCTTAAGTTCCAGGTTAACGGTCTTCTCTTTCTTGCCGTCCTCAACACCCGTCAGTTTAGCCTGTTCGGTCTTGTCGTTATACACCTGCACTTTCTGAATCGCGTCGGCCTGGAGGTTCTTGGTAGCCAGCTTGGGATCATTGCCGAAAAAGTTCTTGCCATCTACGGTTACTTTCTTTACCTCCTGTCCCTGCGCCCGGATATTGCCGTCCTGATCGACCTGTACGCCGGGTAGTTTCCGCAGCAGGTCTTCGACGGTCGAGCCCGGCGGCACCTTGAACGAACTGGCATTATACTCGATCGTGTCTCCTTTGATGGTCAACGGGGCCTTGGCCGTTCTGACCACTACTTCCATCAGCTCTCTGGTAATCGGTTTGAGTTTCAGCGCACCCAGGTCTACGAGGGCCTCGCCCGTTGGTTTCACCAGCTGATTATACGGCATGTAGCCAACGAAGGATATTTTCAGGATGTAGTTACCCGCTTTCAGGTTCTTAAATGAAAAGGCTCCTTTCTCGTCGGTCCGGCCAAAATTCACCAGCGACGAATCCCTGGGGCTGAGCAGCATCACGGTAGAGGAAGCCAGCGGAGCGGCTGACGTATCTACGGCTCGGCCCTGTAGGGTAAAACGAGCCGGGGACTGGGCATGGAGTTTCCCCATAAGCAGGCACAATACGGCCAGCAGGAAAAGATTTTTCATACGGTTTGGATTTAGGAAAGGGGTAACCAATAGTAAAGCTACGCGTACTATTTTAGGGTGGTTACAGGCTTAACGATTTTTAACTAAAAATATAGTAGTTTATTTCGTAAGCGGTAGATACCGCCCTCTGGAGCCTGTAAACCAGCAAATGACCGCGCGACTTACCTCTGGTGAGTCGATTCCGGCAGAAATTCCATACGGATCAGGCAAAAGATTATTGAACCGCCAGCGCCCCCGCTCAGCCAGCCAGGGCGGTCTGCTCCAGCACCTCCCGAATAGCACTGGCTTTGAGCAGACATTCGGCCCATTCCTGGTCGGGATCAGCGTCGTAGGTAATAGCGCTCCCTACCGAAAACGACGCGTACGCCTGGTCGGCATCGTACAGCAACGAGCGGATAACTACGTTGAATTCGAAATCACCGTCGGGGGTGATGTAGCCGATCGCTCCCGAGTATACGCCCCGTCGGCTGGCCTCCAGCTGATCGATCCGTTCCATGGCCCGGATTTTGGGCGCCCCCGTCATACTACCCATCGGGAAAGCATTACGAATGCTGTCGGCCCATGACACATCGCTCCGCAGCGTAGCTGACACCGTTGAAATCATCTGGTAAACTTGCCGGAAACCATAGATTCCAAACAACTCCTCTACCCGTACCGAGCCAGTTTCGGCACTTCGGGCCAGGTCGTTCCGTACCAGATCGACAATCATCAGGTTTTCGGCCCGCTCTTTTTCTGAATGAAAAAGCTGGCTCCGCAACTCGGCATCTTCCTCGGCCGTTTGCCCGCGCCGAATGGTGCCTTTGATAGGTTGCGACAAAATGCGGGAGCCTGTTTTCCGGAGAAATCGCTCGGGCGAGGCTCCCAGCACATAGCGATTGTCAAGCCTGAGAAACGACGAGAACGGCATCGGCGATCGATCCGTCAGCGCCTGGTACGTACGCAGCGGGTCCAGCCGGGCCTTTTCCAGAAAGAACTCGATGCAGTAATTGAGTTCGTACACGTCCCCATCGCGGATAAGCTGCTGGATCTGCCGAACCGTATCCAGGTAAGCGTCGGGCGTTACGCGACACTGAATGGCGGGCATTGCTGATTCATCTGACCGGAAAACTCCGCTTACCGGCTTCCGAAAGGCCAGGATGGCCGCCAAAACCGCCCGCACATCCCCGTCGCCCCGAACCGTTATCTCCTGCGATGAGCCGTTGATCGGGCTGATGTCAATAACCCAGGCCGGCTCCACAAAGTAGGCATCCGGGAAACCCAGCCGGTTGGGGTGGCGGCTGTTCAGTTTTTCGAGCTGGTTTTTGAGGTCGTAGCTGAAGTAGCCAACCAGAAACGAAGCCTGTTGCCGATGCGCTTCGTACAAAGCCTCAAAAACATCGGGACCTGCGGAGCGCCGTACGCCGTCGGCAGTAATTATGGTCGTCTCCTGGCTGGCCTCCGAAAACGAAATAACCCGTTTCGCCCCAACAAACAGTCGGTTCGGAAACGGGTCATTGGGATAGGCAATACCATTGTTGGTCAGCGAAGCAACGAAGGTACCGGTATGGGTGGGTTGTGTCATTGCCCACTTCAGCGCCTGCCACTGAAGGGATGAACTATCGGTAATCGTTACCCGCGCTTCACGCATACTTACGGCCGAAGCAGCCGGACATCTACGGCAATGTCTTTGCCCTCGGCGTTATGACCAATACTAAATTCTACTTCGTCGTCTACCTGTAGTTCGTTAAAGTCCGTATCCAGCAGACTCGTGTAATGGAAAAACAGGTTGTTGGGCGGGTAGTTTACAAAACCATAACCGGTTTTCAGGCTGCGGATCGTGCTGATCTTGCGGCCTTCCGGATCGTCGTCGACATCGTCGGCTACGTTGTAGTTGGGTTCGTCACTTATCTGATACGCATTGTTATACCCGCTCCCGTTCATATAATCGCCGTCGTAGTTACTGCCATTGGCGGTAGCTGCCGTGAAGGTGGGGCGAGACTGCTGTTTTACGAACAGGTTCTGAATAACAGTATCGTTTCGGCGGCTGCGGTCGTCGATCAGCGCGTGCATACCGACTGGGTAGGATACTTCTTCGAGCAGGTCCTGCGAGGTGCGGGTCACCTGCTTTTCGCCCTGTTCGTTCAGGAATTCGAAATCCCAGCTCAGCACCATGATCCGCGAGCCGAGCGTATTGAGTTTACGAATCAGCGGTACGTAATCACCATCTGAGGTGATCAGCACAACGACGTCGAATTTTTTGTACTGAGCCAGTTCAAAAGCTTCCAGCGCCAGCCATACATCAATCCCTTTTTCCTGCCGATACCCCTGGTAGGTTTTAACCGGCAGATAGTGCGTTACCACCCCTTCCGACATCAGGATATCGTCGAACAGGCGATCGTAAAAAAGCTGATTACCACGCTGGTTGGCTTCGTGCGCGTTGAGCCGCCCCCGGAAATAATGAGCATCGACAATCTGGCAAAGCCGTTCGTTAACCCCTTCTTCTTCGGCCACCTGGCGTCGGATAAAGGCATGAAGTCCGGAAATACTGATGCGGCTGCGTCGTTCGTGGGAGTAGTTGTAGTAGTTGCTTACGTGTAAAAAATAATTACCATCATAAAAAACCCCGATTCGGGTTAGTCCAGATTGTGCAGGCATAAGTTAACCGTAGTTTATCGAAATGTACGAACTGTAAAAAAAGGCAACGTCTGATGTTCTTATTACTGTAATCGAGCTGTTAGGATGTGTACGTGTTGTCTTTCGTCAGGCTTCTTTTGAGAAGGAGGTCTCTATATTCTTTCGTATGGATAAACCAATAAGGCAGCTTACTACAGATAACAACGGGTACTTTTTCTGGCTAATAAAGAGAGGGGTACAGCTATAAAGAACTACCGGGCAAAAATAGTATAATTTCACTTGCAATCCGATGGGGGCGTATCTTTGTCCCCTCATTTGCGCCTACCATGCAGAAAATTCTTTTCATTGATCGCGACGGTACTCTCATTGTAGAACCCCAGCCCGACCAGCAAGTCGACTCGCTCGCCAAGCTCGATTACATACCCAAAGTGCTATCGGCCCTGCGCCGGATTGCCGAAGACACCGACTACAAACTGGTGATGGTCACCAACCAGGATGGGCTTGGTACCGACGCCTTTCCGGAAGATACCTTCTGGCCGGCCCATACCAAGATGATGAACACCTTCGCCGGTGAGAACATCCACTTCTCGGGTGTCCACATCGACCGTCATTTCCCCCGGGATAACGCCCCTACCCGTAAACCCGGTACCGGCATGTTAACTGAATACATGGACGGCTCGTACGACCTCGCCAACAGCTACGTAATTGGCGACCGCCTTACCGACGTGCAGCTGGCCGTTAATCTGGGGGCGCAGGCCATCCTGTTTCTGCCGCCGGGTGGCCTCGATACCGTTCAGATGGCCGATGTTACCGGTTTGACGGAGGCTATGCAGGAACGGATAGCGCTCAAAACGGGCGACTGGGACGAGATTTACGAGTTTTTACGGATGCCCAACCGCACGGCCACCATTGCCCGAAATACCAAAGAGACCCAGATCAGCGTCGAGCTGAACCTCGACGGGCGCGGCCGGGCCGATATTCAGACGGGCCTTGGCTTCTTCGACCACATGCTCGATCAGGTTGCCAAACATTCCGGAGCCGATCTGACCATACGGGTGCAGGGCGATCTGCACATCGATGAGCACCACACGATCGAAGACACCGCGCTGGCCCTTGGCGAAGCTTACCGGCGCGCCCTCGGCAACAAGCGGGGCATTAGCCGCTACGGCTTTCTGCTCCCCATGGACGAAGCGCTGGCTCAGGTAGCCATTGATTTTTCGGGGCGGCCCTGGCTTGTCTGGGATGCCGACTTCAAACGCGAAAAAATTGGCGACATGCCGACCGAAATGTTTTTCCATTTCTTCAAGTCGTTCTCCGATACGGCCCTGTGTAACCTCAATGTAAAAGTAGAAGGCGACAACGAGCATCATAAAATCGAGGCTATTTTCAAAGCCTTTGCCAAAGCCATCAAAATGGCGGTTCGGCGCGATAGTAAGGAGCTGGACAACCTGCCCAGCACCAAAGGCGTTTTATAAGCAGTTACCACCCAAAAGGTAGACCGAGCCTTTAGGTTTAAACCGCTGGCTCTTGTACTTTTGCACCCGAATTCAACTGAATACAGACATGGATCTTTCAACCCCACTAACTATTCTGTTCTACGTTGTTCTGCTGGCGGCTTCTTTCATGACCGGCCGTTGGTTAGAGCGCAAAGACCGGAAGTACTAGTTCAACTAGTCGTGAACAGGTATTGGCCAGCCTCTTCAGCTTCGGTTGATCGTATGCCCATACCTGTTCACGAATAGCTGTTCACGTCTTTTTATTATGCTTGGCGCACTAGCCCGTTGGTTATTTAAAGTTTGGGGCTGGCGTATTGTCGGCCCGGTTCCAACAGTGCCGAAAGGGATCTGGGTAGTAGCCCCTCATTCGACCAACTGGGATTTCCCGATCGGCCTCGGTATTCGGCCCACTATTCACATCTGGATTCAGTATCTGGCTAAAAGCTCGCTGTTTACCTGGTATGCCGGGTGGCTGTTCCGGGCGCTGGGTGGCAAACCCGTTTACCGCGACAAGTCGAACAACATGGTCGACGCCACCGCCAGCCTCTTCCGGGAAAGCGACGAACTTCACATCTGCATTGCGCCGGAAGGAACCCGAGGTAACGTTTCGCGGCTCAAGACCGGCTTCTACTACATTGCGCTCAAGGCCGGGGTTCCGCTTATTCTGGTTGGCTTCGACTGGCCGCGTAAGCTCGTTCTGCTCAGCGAACCGCTCTACGTAACCGGCGATTACGAACGCGATATGCTGCCGTTCTACCAGTTTTTTTCGCAGGTTCAGGGCGTCAAGAAAGACTGGCTCCGCAACTGGGAGCGTACAGGCATCATCGAAAAGAGCTAGCGCATCAGCTCGACCATGCGTTTGCCCGCCCGCTCTGATGCACCGGGTTCGCCCATTTTCTGCGCTACCTCGGCGTATCCGTCCAATACCTCCTGCCGCCGATGGCCGCCCGGCAGAATGGCCCGCAGCTCGGCGGTGACCCGCTCCGGTGTGCAGTCGTGAATCAGCTCCCGAACCACTTCCCGACCGGCAATCAGATTCACCAGCGACAGAAACGGCACCGCCAGAATACGCTTGCCGATCTCGTACCACCAGCGTGGCGTTTTGTAGAGCACCACTTCGGGTACGTTCAGCAGGGCGGTTTCGAGCGTGGCCGTACCAGACGTGACGAGCGCAGCCGACGCCACGTGCAGCAGGTCATAGGCCGAATCGCTCACCCGCAGAACGGCCGGGTAGTCGGCCATGTAGGTATCGTACAGCTCGTCGGGCAGGTTGCTGACCGTTCCGACCACGAACTGATAGTCCGTAAACGACCGGGTTGCCGCCAGCATAACCGGTAACATCCCTTTGATTTCCTGCCGTCGGCTACCGGGCAGCAGTGCCACTACGGGCCGTCCGTCGAGCGCCAGCTTACCGGCAAACGCCGGATCGGGCCGGAAAGCCCGGAGCGCGTCGAGCAGCGGGTTACCTACGTATTCGACATCGTAGTCGTACTGGGCAAAGAACTCGGTCTCGAAGGGAAAAATGGTAAACAGCCGGTCAACACTGGCTTTGATGTTGAGCGCCCGGCGGGGGTTCCAGGCCCATACCTTGGGGGATATGTAGTAAAATACCCGAATGCCGTGGCGCTTGGCGAAGCGGGCCATACGGAGGTTGAACCCGCCATAATCGATCAGGATCAGCACATCGGGCCGATTGGCGAGCAGGTCTGCCTCACACTCACGCATGATGCGCCGGATGGTGCCCAGATTCCGGGCCACTTCCAGAAAGCCCATAAACGCCATCTCGCGGTAATGCCGGACCAGGGTGGCCCCGGCGGCTTCCATCTGTTCACCCCCATAGCCGCGGCAACGGGCTTCTGGATCATACTGCCGGATGGCCCGGATCAGGTTCGCTCCGTGCAGGTCGCCCGACCGTTCGCCGGCTATCAGGTAATAGGTCATCTATGGTTCTTGACAATCACGTGGGTTGATTATTCGCCAAAATAATCAACAAAGTTTTTGGGCGTTTCGTACAGACGCAGCTGGTGCAGATGGGCTTCGGTAACGGGAGCCAGCGCGCGCTCGAGAATTTTCCAGATCTCCATGATAAAAATTTCGCAGCTGGCCATTTTCCCCTGCATGAAATCGACATCAAGGTTCAGGTTTTTATGATCCACTTTTTCGATCACCTCCCGCTTGATAATATCGCCGAGGACTTTCAGATCGATCACGAAACCTGTATCGGGATTGGGCTCTCCTTTTACCGTTACAATCAACTCAAAATTATGCCCGTGCCAGTTCATATTCGCGCAGGGGCCAAACACCTCTTTGTTGCGCTCTTCCGACCAGGCCGGGTTGTACAGCCGATGGGCGGCATTGAAATGTTCAATTCTGTTTATATAGACCATTTTTCTGGTTTAGATAAGGCGGTTGCCAGAAACGCCGGTGAAAAAAAGTGCACAAAGATACGCATTGATGAGCCGCTATAAAAACCGGGTGTCAACCCGCAGAGATAGTATCCGGTGGTACCACACGGTCAGCGCTAACTTCAATAAATACAATTTTATCACCAAAAACGCTATTCCTTTCTTCGGCCTAAATCCAGTATCTTTACACCCTACTTTGCCTTGTTTATCCTGATTATTATCGACTTATCGATACGAACACGTTTACGGACATACATTTATGATTATTGTTACGGGGGCCGCTGGTTTTATAGGGAGCTGTTTGATTGACAAACTAAATCAGGAAAATTTCAATTTTATCATCGCCGTAGATGACTTTTCCAACCCCCGTAAAGCGCCGAACCTTGCCAGTAAACGTATTCAGGAACGGGTAGATCGGGAGGTTTTTTTTGACTGGCTCGATCAGAATTATCACGAGGTTGAATTCATCTTTCACATAGGCGCCCGCACCGATACGACCGAGTTTGACCGGCAGATATTTGAGCACCTTAACGTAGAATATTCCAAACAGATCTGGCATCGCTGCATCCAGTATCAGATTCCACTCGTCTATGCCTCCTCGGCGGCTACCTATGGATTAGGCGAGCTGGGCTACGATGATAACGAATCCCTCATTCCGCAACTCAAACCGCTCAATCCGTACGGCGATTCAAAAAACGAGTTCGACAACTGGGCGCTGGAGCAGGAACGGAAACCGTTTTTCTGGGCCGGTCTGAAATTTTTTAACGTATACGGCCCCAACGAGTATCATAAAGACCGGATGGCGTCGGTTATCTTTCACGCCTACCGCCAGATTTGCCAGTCGGGCCACATGAAGTTATTCCGGTCGCACAACCCTGACTTTGCCGACGGCGAGCAAATGCGCGACTTCGTCTATGTAAAAGATGTGGTGGATGTCTGCTCCTTTCTGATGCACCACCGGCGTAACTCGGGTATCTATAACCTGGGCAGCGGCAAAGCCCGCACTTTCCGCGATCTGGCCGTCAACACCTTCCGGGCGCTGGGTCTCGAGCCCCAGATCGATTTTGTAGATACCCCGGCCGACATCCGCGATAAATACCAGTATTATACGCAGGCCAACATGGCCAAGATCCGCTCCATCGGCTACGAACGCCCTTTCACCTCGCTGGAAGACGGCATTACCGATTACGTGACCAATTACCTCAAGGCCGATAAATACCTCTAAGCCAGCAGCCCCGGCTTACCATTTCTTGAAGATAAAAAACACGGCCAGCACAATGAAGGCGAAGCCAACCAGGTGATTCCAGGCCAGCTTGTCGGTTTTGAAAAAGTACACCGTAATGATCGTAAAGACGATCAGCGATACGGCTTCCTGAATGGTTTTCAGCTCGAACAGGGAGAAAGGCCCGCCCGTTTCGTTGGAACCGATCCGGTTGGCGGGTACCTGAAAAATGTACTCGAAGAAAGCGAGTCCCCAGCTCAGCATGATGATCCCGAACAGCGACAGTTTGGCCAGCATCGGATATTGCTTGAGTTGAAGGTGGCCGTACCAGGCCAGGGTCATAAACACATTGGAGAGCGTTAACAGCAGAACGCAATAGATTCCTTTCATGGATGAAGCCCGTTGATGACGTTTATTCCCAGACAACCTCGATTACTTCCCGAATCAGATCGACAGTGGTCTGCTTTTCACCGCTACTGCGTTTAAGGGTCAGCTTGCCGCTGCTAACCTTGGCCGCTTCCTGTTGCAGTACGTGGGTGGCATCTTTCTTATGAAAGACCGATACCGCCGGTTCAGCCGTGTTAACATCCAGGGTTAGCGACTTACCCGAGGCTTTGATGGAGCGGGCGGTTGCCGGCAGGGACTGGTTTTTGACGAGCGCCAGCGCCCGCGACGCCTGGGGTACGCCGTAGCCAACGTAATTGTTACCGTATGGGTACAGATGTGATGACTTCTCAATGATCTCCATCACCTGTTTGTTGGTAAGCTTCGGATTGGCCTGCATCAGACAGGCCGCAAAGCCCGTAATCACAGGCGCCGACAGGGAGGTGCCATACAGCGAAAAACATGATACGTTGGGCTTCAGGTACGGTAAACTCTCGGGACCGATACTGCTGTAGCCGATGCGGTTCCAGAGTTTGGCGTTGGTAGCGCCGATGGCCAGCACTCCCTGCGCATCGGCCGGGGTGCTGATGATCCGCCACGAACGGTCGTCACCTTCGTTACCGGCCGATACCACGATCAGGATCCCTTTCTTGTCGGCGGCAATCTGGGCGGCCCGGCTGATCAGGCTCGTGTGGCCATCCATTTGCCGGGGCTCGTAATTTTCTTTAGGGTTACTCATGCCTTTGGCATACCCCAGCGAGGTGTTGATGAGCCGTACGCCCAGGCTGTCCATCCACTCCATAGCGGCCACCCAGTTGTCTTCTTCGCCCCTGTATTCACGATTCCCCTGGTCGGTACGGGCCAGGTAGAAGGTGGCATCGGTAGCCAGGCCATACTGAATATTTTCGGTAGGATCGGTCCCGGCAATGGCCGCCAGCACCTCGGTACCGTGAAAGTCAGACATGGACTCCAGCGTTCGGAGCAGATTGGTTTTTGGCCGGTTCGGATGTACATAATCGCGAACCAGCCGAACGCCCTCCCGGCTGAACACGTGTTTGAGCGCGTTGGCCGAATCGGCTCCGAAAAAGCCCGCGTCGATCACCCCGATGGTCACGAATCGCCCCGTTAAGCCCGCCCTCACAAAATCCGGTGCCTGGATCTGGGTCATGACCGGTGCGAGCTGCGGTTTGGAGACGGGCTCCGTAGCGGTGATGATCAGGGCAGGATCGATGGGTTGTATGCTTTTTACGAAAGGCAGCGCCAGCACCTGCCGACGCTGTTCGTACGTTAGCCGGGCCGATACCGCGTTCAGCCAGCGCGACTGGCGCAGGGGCCGAATACCGGTTTGCTGGAGCTGATGCAGATAAGCCGCCGATACCGGGCGGTCGGTATCGTCAATGGGGAGTTGCTGAAGTTGCCGTCGGGCCAGCGCTGCGGGCGATAAAGCGGGCGGAGCTGTGATGTCTTTACCCTCCAGCAGGATCCAGTAGTTTGTGTTCGCCGGTTCCGGCTGACCCCATGCCAGGCCAGGCAACAGCCATAAAAGCCTCAGGCATCTCCGTACAACATGATTCATCATGCTAAAATAGCCACTCCAGACCGGAATTGTTCAGAAATTGTCGATAATTTCCCGAACCCGTACCCGCATTCGGGGCTTCTCACCCGCCGGTACGATCACAATGATCCGATCACTGACGCTCTCGCCGTTGCGAAGAATATACCCGGCCTGCACGTTGGTGGTTTTAACGACGTCTTTCCCGTCGGTTCCCTTTACGGTTTCGCGGTAAGGCACCACAAAAGGCCGGGCCAGCAGATTCCCGCCTTTGCTGGTCATCCGTTTGCCGGTTGCGTTCAGACAGTCGAAACTGGCCAGGAGGTTCGGGTTGCTTTCGGTACCAAACAGGGTCTGCCGCGGGAAGATCAGCTTGGCACAGCCACTTTTGTTGGTTACGTACAGCCCCAGTTCGTAGCGGTTATATTCTTCGGTTTTGACGTCCTGGGCTCGTTCGTTCAGTACTTCGATGCCGTACTCGACGCCGTTGAATACGGCCGGTTCGCCGGGAGCTATATCGTATGACGTCTGCGCCAGAGCCGCTGCAGACAGGGTAAAAAGCGTGGTGGTCAATACCGAAAACCGGACTAAAGTAGAAGAAAAGGACATACGCGGTGGGGTTATGTGAACGGCCAAATATGCACGCTTTTCAACTAACCAGCGCGACCATTTACTACATTTGCCGCACAGCAGACCGGTGATTTAGTAAACGTCACGATGCCGGATACCACAATCAAATTCGTTGAGCCTAATGCGCTACTTACCCCTCGATTCATCACTTTTCATTAAAAATCGGCAGCGACTGGCCACCCGGCTGAAGCCCAGATCGTTGGTCGTGCTCAATGCCAACGACATACTGCCTACCAATGCCGATGGGACGATGGCGTTCCGGCAGAACAACGACCTGTTTTATCTCTCCGGCGTCGATCAGGAAGAAACGCGGCTGGTTCTGTTTCCCGATCATCCCGATCCGAAATTCCGCGAAGCGCTGTTCCTGCGCGAAACCAGCGAACTCATCGAGATCTGGGAAGGGCATAAACTCACCAAAGCGGAAGCCGAACAGCTCACCGGCATTCCGCAGTCACGCATCTACTGGAACAACCAGTTTGAGCAGATATTTGGGCAGATGGTGTTTGAAGCCGAACACATCTACCTCAACACCAACGAGCACACCCGCGCCACGGTCGACGTACAGACCCGCGATGCCCGCTACATCGACCAGTTTCGGCAGCTGTACCCGTTGCATCATCTGGAACGGCTGGCTCCGCTAATGCATTACCTCCGGGCGATCAAGCAACCGCAGGAGGTCCAGCTTCTTCAGACGGCTATCGACACTACAGAAAAAATGTTCCGGCGTTTGCTGGGCTTCATCAAACCCGGAGTCTGGGAGTACGAAATTGAGGCCGAGATGATGCACGAGTTCCTGCGCAATCGCTCCCGGGGGGCGGCTTATTCGCCCATTATCGCGTCGGGGGCCAACGCCTGCGTACTGCATTACATCGACAACAGCCAGCAGTGTCAGGATGGCGATCTGGTCTTGCTCGACCTGGGCGCCGAGTATGCCAACTACAATGCCGATATGACGCGTACGGTACCCGTGAACGGCCGCTTTACCGAACGCCAGCGGGCCGTATACGATGCGGTGCTGCGGGTGATGAACGAAGCCAAACAGATGCTGCGCCCCGGTAACCTCTGGGACGATTACCACCGCGAAGTAGGTAAGGTGATGGAGTCGGAACTGATTGGACTGGGCCTGCTGGATCGGGCGGCCGTAGAAAAACAGGATCCTGATGCGCCCCTGTATAAGAAATATTTCATGCACGGCACCTCCCACTTTCTGGGGCTCGACGTACACGACGTAGGGAACAAGTACCGGAAGATGGAGCCCGGCATGGTATTTACCGTTGAGCCGGGCATTTATATCCGCGACGAGAAAATCGGGATCCGGCTGGAGAATAACGTGATTCTGACCGAGTCGGGCAATATCGATCTGATGGCTAACATTCCGGTCGTTGCCGACGAGATCGAGGAGTTAATGAACCGGTAAGCGGGCCCTGGTAGTCGGGTTGCGGTGTACCGGAGTTTATCCAATACCCGCAACCCGATTGCCAGATCGTTTATTTAACCTCGGCTTTCTTGGCGTTTTCGCGGTCGAGCGCAATGTTCAGGCTTGAATAGATTCGGCGGATTGCCGTTTCGATGCGCTCCCAGCCGGCTTCGGTGCGGAGATCGATATCGACGATATGATCACGCTGTGCGCTGGTCAGTACCATATACGTAACGGCCGAAACCATCAGGCTGGTAATGGCAATCGGGTCGAAATCGGTGTAGGGAGCCAGTTTGTCAACCAGGTTCTTATACGACCGATCCCGGTATTCGGCCAGCCGGCGGGCCAGCTCGGTTTCGCCGTGGGTCATCTCCCAGCGAATAAGCTCCTGCGACGGCTTGCGCGCCCGGAACTCACGCAGAAACTGGATGGTATACTCGGACCATACTTTACTCCGGTTTTCGGCGGGCAGGTTGTCGGGAACAGACTCAAGAAACTTGTCATTGAACATCGACAGGAAGAACCCTCGCTGCACATACGCTTCCAGCAAACCGTTCCAGCCACCGAAATAACGGTAGATCAGCACCTTATTAACTCCGGCACGTTCGGCCACAGCGTTAATACCTGCTTTTTCAGTACCTCGTTCGGCCATTACATCCCCCATGGCACGCAAAATACGTTCCATGGTCATCTGGCGGTTTCTGCGCTTGACGACTTTCATACTTGTTAATCAGTTATGTTTTAATTAGGTGTTTATCGACTCTTACAATCGGGAGGGCGCTACTAACTCTACCCAAGCCATAGTCTGGGTACAAATATGTATAAACAAGTTGATGTTACCAAGCGGTAACCTTAACGCCTTACCGGAAAATTGAGGAACTGGTCCGACAGCTGACCAATGGCTTCGGCGAGCTTATGTCTGGTCACAACAACGGGCAGCCAGAACGGAGAAAGTGGGTCGTCGTGCCAATC
Source organism: Spirosoma sordidisoli (assembly GCF_004138325.1). Classification (GTDB taxonomy): domain Bacteria; phylum Bacteroidota; class Bacteroidia; order Cytophagales; family Spirosomataceae; genus Spirosoma; species Spirosoma sordidisoli. Next base: position 1,323,511 of record NZ_SBLB01000001.1, read on the forward strand.
AGGGGCTATTTCGAAGGCCAGTTTGATTTGCAGGAGAAACTCGTCGGAGTCGGCTGAAATACATTCGAGGCTGAGACATGGCTCCGTAAAGACCAGCCTTCCCTGCGAACGACCAGTGGCGTGCAGCTGCCGCAGCCAGTCGAGCAGGGTACTGATTTCGTAGGTATAAAGGATAGCAGCGGTAGAGGTAGACTGGTGGTGCTGCCAGCCGGACCGAAGCGCCACCCAAAGCAGATTCCGATCGGCCGACGAAGGGCTGTCTGGGGCGTTTTCGTAGTCTAAAATGTTCAGTTCGAAGAAACTGCGCTGGCCGATTAGAAGCATGGGGTTAGAGCTGTAGCCTGACGTAGTACCTACCAGGTTGTGCGGAACACGTATATACGTCTGAAAGGTACCACTATACGTTTAGATACGCAAACCCGGCTAGGGTCTGGCACCTGGCAAACGCACGAAAGAAACGCCCCGTCAACGCTCCGGATAGGCCGCCACCTGACCCGACAGGTCCTGGATGGCTTCCTGCAACTGTCTGCGGTTCAGCAGCAGATTGATCTTGACCGGAAAACCGGGATACGTATGCCAGGCAGGGGTCAGGGCGTGGTCCAGCTGAATCTGTAACCGATAGCTATCGTTCGGGAGCGCCGTGGCCTCAACACTCAGACCGGGCTCCGGAAACGAAACGTCAATGTGGCTCGCGGCTTTGTTCCAGAGCGCACGAAGGCCGTTCAGCAACCGGCCAACTTCCCAGGTCTGCAACGGAGCCGACTGCGTATCGGCCTGCTGCCCCAGTAACGTCGATACCCGACACTGCAACCGGTTTCGCTCCCGCCAGTTGGTTGCCTTTTTACCGTAACCCAGAATCGAGAGTTCAAATGATCCAGCTGAGGAGATAAATTTCATAACGAGAGCGATTTAAGACTGCATATTTCCTATAAAACAAATATAGTAATAATTTGTTTAAGGTAACTATTTGTTCATCAGCGAAGATATCCCTTACTGACCAAGTCCGCGGCTGGCTCACTATCTTTGCGGCCAAAACGTAAACTATAGACGATACATGGCAAACGTGCTCATTATTGGAGCCGGTGGCGTTGGCAGTGTAGTAGCGCACAAATGCGCTATGAACAGCAACGTATTTACGAACATTATGCTGGCCAGCCGCACCAAGGCAAAATGTGACCGCATTGCGGCTGACATTCAGGAGATGCACGGCGTTACGATTCAGACTGCGCAGGTCGACGCCGATGTGGTGGCCGAGATGGTGGCGCTGATCCGGTCGTTTGGGCCGAAGCTGGTCATCAATGTGGCTCTCCCCTACCAGGATCTGCCCATCATGGACGCCTGTCTGGAAGCCGGTGTGCATTACATGGATACCGCCAATTACGAACCTAAAGATGTAGCCAAGTTCGAATACAGCTGGCAATGGGCTTACAAAGAACGCTTCGAGCAGGCCGGCCTGATGGCCCTGCTGGGCTGCGGCTTCGACCCCGGCGCCACGCAGGTGTTTACGGCCTATGCCAACAAACACCATTTCGACCGGATGGACTACCTCGACATTGTCGACTGCAACGCCGGTAACCACGGCAAAGCCTTTGCAACCAACTTCAACCCGGAAATCAACATCCGTGAAATTACCCAGCCCGGTCGGTACTGGGAAAATGGCGAGTGGGTCGAGATACCGGCCATGAGTATTCATAAGCCCATCGACTACCCGGAAATTGGCCCCCGCGAGTCGTATGTGCTGTACCACGAAGAACTCGAGTCGCTCGTCAAGAACTTTCCGACCCTGAAGCGCGCCCGTTTCTGGATGACATTCGGCCAGGCTTACCTGACCCACCTCGAGGTGCTGCAAAACGTAGGCATGACCCGCATCGACCCGGTGCCGTTTCAGGGTATGAACATCGTTCCGCTCGAGTTCCTGAAAGCGGTATTGCCCGCCCCCGACAGCCTCGGCGAGAACTATACCGGCCAGACCAGCATTGGCTGCCAGATCAAAGGGGTTAAAGACGGCAAAGACCGGACGTACTTCATCTGGAACAACTGCGACCATGCCGAAACGTACAAAGAAGTGCGCGGCCAGGCGGTTAGCTACACGACCGGTGTGCCGGCCATGATCGGCGCCATGCTAATGCTGACGGGCGTCTGGATGAAACCCGGCGTCTGGAACTGCGAAGAGCTGGATCCGGACCCGTTCATTGAGCAAATGAACAAACAGGGCCTGCCCGTGCAGGAGCGCGTAGACATACCGCTTCCTCACGAGTATCCGGCCTGAGCCTAAGGCAACGGCCTGACCCGAATCGGCATCAAGCACAGTCGGTCATTATAGTGACAAACGGCCATGTGTTTTGATGCCGATTTTGTATTTTTACCCCTATTCATTCCCGTTAACCAACGAACTATCATGTTCCTAAAACAGTACGCATTAGTAGTACTGGTGCTGCTTCCCTTCGCGCTGCAGGCCCAGACGACCGACAGCAGCCGGACCAGGCGGGCGCTTAAACCCGACCCGGCGCCGGTCACGTCCAGGCAGCCCAACAACCCGCCCCTGACAAACCAGGAAATGTCGCAGATTGTCAACGCGGTGGGTAGCGCTGGTAGCCCGGGCATCATGGTCCGCACCATCGACACGCGCTACGAAGGCCTCCGCGGCACCCCCTACTTCCTCAACGGCTGGTCGAAGGGACAGATTCTGCTGCTCGGGGGCAAACGCTATACCGACGTACCCATTAAATTCGACGCTTTCCGGCAGGCACTGATTCTGCTTCGGCCTACGATGGGAAACGACTCCATCATTATTGATCGCAGCACGGTCAGCCACTTTCAGCTGGTTAGTCCTGATGGGCAGGAATACCTGTTCAAGCGATATCCGAACGTAAAAACATCCGATGCGGCCGCCGATGGCAGCTATTTTCTGGTGTTGTATGAGGGCAAGACCGCCCTGCTGAAACGGGTCGCGAAAACGTTTCAGGGCGCTGATTACAAGCAACCCTACTCCAACGACATCCGGTACGACTCGTTCCAGAACAGCCACGCTTACTACCTGCTCAAGCCCGACCAGACGCTGGTTAAAGTAAGGCTGACGAAAAAATCACTGCTCGACGCCCTGTCCGACAAACGCGACGGGCTGAAAGCCATGGCTGACCAGCTTAGTTTCAAGAACGAGGGCGACGCGGCCAGCCTGGTGGAGCAATACGATAAACTGTAGTCATAGCTGGTCCGCAAAAAAAAGCCGCCCTCATCGAAGGCGGCTTTTAATCGTTCCTACTTAATTTAACTCACATGATTACTGGGGCCCGGTGGTGCGCGTGTCCCAGAAGACAGGCCGCTCACTCAGGCTATTTCTTTGGCTGATATTGGGATTGGCATCGACCTCCTGCTGGGGGTACGGTAAAGCCCGCGGCACACGCCCCTGATTACCCGGGTTCACGGACGTCGGTATGCGCGACAATCCTGGGTAACCGGTTCTGCGCCAGTCGTTCCAGGGCTCGAGCGCCACCATGAAATTGCCAACGTACTTTTCTTCGATAATTTGCTGGAGCTGCTGCTCAGGTGAACCGGTCAGGGTGCCGTTGCGGGTAATATAGGCCGCTGCCTGAGCCCCTAAGCCCGCGTCGGTAAACGAGGCCGTAATACCGCGCTGAAAGAACGTCTGTGCATCGCCGGGCCCACCGTATCGTAGGGCCAGCTCGGCACGGATGAAGTTATACTCCGCAAAATTCAGCATTTGTACCGGCGCCGTACCGTCGTAGGCCAGGCCGGTCACGCCGAGCGTTGGGCCGGCCGGTACCGATGCCGCCGGTGTAGTCACGTTACCCCGCACGTAGGTGTGTAACCGCGACAGGGTGTTCCGAACCTGGTTGCCCCCCGTACCATTCTGCAGGCCTATATACCCTGTTGTACTGGCCGGGGGAGTTGCCAGAGCCGCCGGGCTGAACGGAGCGGGCGTAAAATAAACCGCCCGGCGCGGGTCGGCCTTGCTGTTCATCAGATTCATGATCGTTGCGCTCACCGCAATATCGTCCGTGCGGGTCAGGATGAACTGATGAATAGGGTTCTGGCGGTTGGCAGTTGCTTCGAAGCGCTGCTGAAAGTCGTCGGCCACCCCGGTCATGAAGCCTGTCTGCGCGTTGGCCTCGGTAGTCCGAACAAACGCATTCACAAACTCGGGCGTTACGGCACCGGCGTTCAGCATATGCAGGTATAACCGGAGTTTAAGCGTATTGGCCAGGCGAATCCAGCGCTGCGTATTTCCAGCATACACATAATCGGCAGTCGTGGGCGCGGCCAGAGACGACGTCTTTCCCAGATCAACGATGGCTTCGTCCAGGAGCCGGATCAGGCCCGTGTAGATATCACGGGATGGGTCCAGCTTGGGCTGGGTATTCGTTGTTCCCTGCAGGGCCTGCGAGAAAGGCACATCGCCCCAGAGATCGGTAATGACGCTGTACGTGAACGCTTTCAGCGTTTTCGCAATTCCGAAGAAGGCCGGGTGGGTCACCTGCGGGTCTTTGGCCAGTATCTGCTCCAGATCGGCCATAACACCGGCGTAGAGGTTAGTCCGGAACAGCCCGTTTACTTCAGTCGACTGAAGGTTATAGGCATCCCAGGCCTCCGTCTGCCGACCGTTCTGAGCAGCCAGCTGCTGGGAGAAAAGCAAGGTATACCGGTGTACATCACTCCCCATCGTAAACCCGAGCATCCCTTCAGCACTTGTCAGCAACAGGTTGGCCGGTGCTGACGCAGCCAGGTTAGGGCTGGTATTTACATCGAAATAGTCGCTGCAACTCGTACCGGTCAGTAGTAACCCCGCTACGATCAGCGAACGAAATCCTGCTTTGTATGTATTCATTGGTGATTTTTCTTTTTGCGTGAAACACAATGGCCGACTTAGAACGATAGCCGCAACAGGGCTCCATAGGTCCGGGCCTGCGGCATGGTGTTGAACTCAATACCCTGCAGGTTCTGGTTGCTGTTGACATTGAACTCCGGGTCAATATGAGGCACCTTTGTCCAAAGCAGCAGATTACGGCCGTTGACACCCACTTCGAGCGAACCGAATGGCGTACGATCCAGCCATTTCTTAGGTACCGTGTAGGTCACACTAGCTTCACGCAGGCGGGTCCAGGAGCCATCGAAAACGAACATGCCGGGCGCGTTGAAGGTATAGAGCTGCCCCCAGTACTGCTGACCCGATATAGCAATGTCGTTGGCCACGGGGGCCTGGCCCGACGCCAGAGCCTGCCCTTCGCGGGTTGTCAGCACCGGCGCGTTCGTTGTCGGATTTATCGTTCCGTTGCCATACACGCCATCAATCGTATAGTTGCGCAGTGGCTGTCCGTCGGCGCCAAAACGGGGTCGGTCAGCGGTTTCAGCCGCCACACCCGTCCGGCGCAGATCGCCCACCACCCGCGACAGCACATCGCCACCCCGGCGGATATCGATCAGGAAATTCAGATTGATGCCTTTGTAGCTGAAGTTGTTGATAACGCCCCCCGTCCAGCGCGGGTTAGGGTCGCCTACGTTCTGCAGACCACGGGGGTCCAAAATGGGAAGCCCGTTGGTTGGGTTAACGACCAGCTGTCCTTGTGGTGTGCGGAGCAGTGTGTTGGCAAACATAGTTCCGTACGGCAGTCCGGCCTGAATACGCCCCTGGGCGGTTGTGAACGGCCCGAGCGATATGTTCTGCACCCCTTCGGCCAGTGAAATCACGTTGTTGCGGATGCGGGCTCCGTTGAAACCGATATCCCACTTGAAGTTAGCCTTCCGAATGGGTGTAATGCTCAGGTTCCACTCCCAGCCGCGCGACTCCAGCACCCCGGCATTTCGGGCTACGTTGGTAAAGCCGGAAGCGGCCGCAATGGGTACCGAGATAATGATATCGGTCGAGCGCTGGTTGAAATGGGTTATGTCTAACCCGATGCGGTTTTCCCAGAACTTCAACTCTACCCCATATTCGAGACTGCGCGTGAATTCGGGACCCAGTTGCGGGTTACCGGCTCCGTCCTGTAAGGTACGCCCCTGCTGCCCCAGAAACGGATACTGTATCTGCGGACCAAAGCCATCGGATGGGTTGGCGTTATCAAAATAGGTAGCCGTGGCAAACAGAAACGCTTCGCGGCCTACCCGCGCCCAGGCCCCTTTCACCTTGGCGAACGACAATACCCGCTGGTCGGCAAACAGCCGGGGCAGCGCATCGCTCAGGATAACGCTTCCCGACGCAGAGGGGTAGAAATACGAGCGGTTCCCGGCAGCAAACGTCGATGACCAGTCATTCCGGCCCGTCAGGGTCAGGTTGGCCCATCCTTTGTAGCGAAGGTCGACGTTGGCAAACACCCCAACCAACCGCCGGCGCAGCTGTTCGTAATACGGGATAAAGTTGGTAGCGTTGTTGATATTGTTGAAATCACGCGTGGCGAGCGTATTACCAACAACGGCCTGATCGACCTGATTGATCTGGTTGATTTCGCTACCCACCAGGGCCGTCATGCGCAGGTCTTCGGTCAGATCACGGGTCGCCGTAAACGTATTATAGAAACTCGTTTCCCGGCGGGTTATGTTTCGGTTGCCGATGGCGCCTACCCCCGCCACAGCGTGGTTGGCTTGCCCCCGCGACCCGATTGCATCGACCGTAAACCGGTTTTCGGTGAACATATCGGTACCCGCGCGACCCGTGTACGACAGCCAGTCCGTCAACTTGTAGGTAAGGTTCACGTTACCAATCAGCCGGCTCCGGTTGTCGTCGTAGAGGTTGTTGCGGAGTGTCCAGAACGGATGATCGGTGTTGGCATTGAAGTACACCTGCGAGCCATCAGGACGGGTATTGGGTTCGCCAAGCAGATCATAATCGCGAGGCAAAAACCACCCCCGAAACAGCGGATTGGCCAACTGGTTACCAATCTGGCTCCGCTTCGATGTGTTGTAAATGTATTGAATATTGGTACCGACGCTCAGCCGGCTGGTCAACTGCGAGTTAGCGTTGGCCGAAAAAGTGTGGCGATCCAACTGGTTGTTCTCCAGAAAACCACGATCACTCAGCATCCCGTACGAGAAGTAATAGTTCGACTTATCGGTTGCGCCAGAGAAGCTGACATTATGCTGCTGGTTGATTCCCTGCCGAAACATGTTACGGACGTTGTTGGGGTAAGCAGTCAGCGTAACTGAATCGGGCAGGTTGAACAGCGTACGGTCGGCAGCCGAGTACGAACTCGCCACCCGCTGACCCCGAATAACGGGGCCCCAACTCAGCTGATCTGCATTGGGCTGATAAACGGGGGCCGCGGGCTGCCCCTGCGCATTGAGCGAGGTGCCGCGGGCGTATTCATTCTGGTAGTCAGGAAACCGGTTCACCTCAACGACGTTGAACGAACCGGTATAGTTGACAGTATTTTTTTTATTGCCGTTGGCCCGGCCTTTCTTGGTGGTAATCATAATGACACCGGCCGCAGCCCGCGACCCGTACAGGGCGGCAGCAGCAGGCCCTTTCAGCACGGTCATCGTTTCTATATCATCCTGATTGAGATCGATGCCACGGTTTGAGTTAGACACCCCCGTTTGCGAATTCGAGGTATTGAGCAGACCGGAACCGGCTACCCCGCCCCCGTTATCGACCGGAATGCCATCGACCACGAAGAGAGGCTGATTACTCTGCGTAAACGTCGTTAGCCCCCGAATCTGAATGTTCGACGAGGAGCCCGTCATACCATTGGAGCCGGCGATGCGCACCCCGGCAATTTTACCGCTCAGTGCGTTGGCAATGTTGGTGGTTCGGCCAACCGTTAGTTCCTGGTTGTTGATGGATGTCTGGGAGAAGCCTAGTCCTTTGGCTTCTTTCTGAATTCCCAGCGCGGTCACGACAACCTCTGTCAGTTGTCGCGAATCGGGTTTGAGCGCAACATCTATGACCGATCGACTCCCAATTTCAACTTCCTGGCTCATCATGCCAACGAAACTGACGACAAGCCCGTTGTCGGTACCTACATTGAGCCGGTAAGTGCCATTGACGTCGGTTGTAGTGCCACGGTTCGTCCCTTTTATCGAAACACTGGCTCCCGGGATAGGAGTGCCATCTTCCACATTAGTGATTTTTCCGGATACAATCCGCTCCTGGGCAAAAGCCAGTCCGGGTAAAATCAGCAATAACCATCCGCCCAGCAGTAATCTAATACACGTTATACGCATGATACATCTCGATTAAGTTACAAGAGTAGGGTAAGTAATATCACTTAGATATTATTACTATCTAACTCAATAGCAAAGTAAATAGTTTTGATAGTATTACTATTATTTATACGCAGAAAAATTACTTACCCCCAGTAAAGCGCACGTTCACCTGACTTCCTGGCTTCTCTTCGTCTGAATTGTGGAAATTGTTTCCGGTGCGCATCCATGCGGTACAAACCAAACCGCTCCGAGATCATGTCCCGTATAGCTACGCCAGCCGATGCGCTGACCTACAACGAAATCATTTTTCAGGCCCGGCATCGGGCCTACGGTGCTTTTGACCTGCGCCAGCAGTACCGGCCAGCGCTTACCCGCGCCCTATGGGTCGGCGTGGGTTTGTTTCTGCTGGGTCTGGCGGCACCAACTCTCTACGCCCGGCTTTTTCCAAAGCCCGACCTGAGCGATCAGATCGTACTGGTCGAAACTGATCTGGTCAAACTACCCGACACGCCCAACGAACAACCCGTACCGATCCCGCCGGTTGAACAGGCCCCGGCGGTCAGTACCGTCCGGAACCTGCCACCGGTAGTACTGCCCGACCCCGAGGTCGTCGACGAAGCCCTGCCACCCACAACCGAGCAGCTGGAGAAAGCCACCTCCGGGCCGGTTACGGCCGAAGGAACGGGGGTCGATGAAGTCATTGCCGCCCCCGAGGCTACCGGCCCCACGGCAACCGAACGGGCCCTGGACGTAGCTCCTACCAACCACGACGAGACCTTTATTGCGGTCGAGCAGCAACCCGAGTACCCCGGCGGTATGGCCGCCCTGAGCGACTTCGTTACCCGTACGTTACAATACCCCCGACGGGCCAGCACGGCGGGTATATCGGGTCGGGTATACGTCAGTTTCATTGTCAACACAGACGGGAGCCTGACCGAGGTTCAGGTGCTGAAAGGAATAGGATTCGGCTGCGACGAGGAGGCCGTACGCGTGGTCCAGAAGATGCCCCGGTGGCGCCCGGGTAAGCAGTCGGGGCGCTCCGTTCGGGTGAAATTTACCTTACCTATTGCCTTCACGCTCGAATAGCCCGGCCGGCGGGGTAGTAATGCCGGATCGGTCGCGTGGTCAGAACCAATCAGGCCGTACCTTTGCGCCATGCAAACGACCTTACATCAACCGGCTTATATCAATACGGCCCCGTCGCCCTGTTTCGTGCTCGACGAAGCCAAACTACGCCGGAACCTGGAACTCATCGACTCGGTGCAGCAGGCGGCCGGTGTCACCATTATTCTGGCGCTGAAAGGGTTTTCTATGTACAGCGCGTTTCCACTCGTGCGCGAGTACCTGAGCGGAGCCACGGCCAGTTCGCTGAACGAGGTCAAGCTCGTAAACGAGTACATGAATGTTAAAGCCCATACCTATATTCCGGCTTATCAGGATAGCGATTTCGACGAGGTCGTTGAGCGGAGCAGCCACCTGACGTTCAACTCCTGGAGCCAGTGGGAACGGTTCGGGCGCCGGGCAGTGGGGCGGGTATCCTGCGGGATTCGGGTCAACCCCCAGTATTCGGAAGTAGCGACAGACATGTATAACCCCTGCGTACCGGGTTCGCGGCTGGGTGCCACCCGTGATCAGCTTCCCGACCAGCTCCCCGAAGGCCTGGAAGGCATTCACTCACACACCCTCTGCGAAAACGACTCCTATACGCTGGAACGCACCCTCGACGCGCTCGAAAGCCGGTTCGGCTCTTTGCTTCACCAGGCCCGGTGGGTTAACCTGGGCGGGGGCCACCTGATGACCCGCGAGGGCTACGATACCGACCACCTCGTCCGGATTCTGCGGGCGTTCCGGCAGAAGTACAACGTAGATGTCATTCTGGAGCCGGGTTCGGCCATTGCCTGGCAAACGGGCGTACTGGTTTCTACCGTACTCGATGTGTTTAACAGCCAGGGCATCGATGTTGCCGTTCTGGACACGTCGTTTGCCGCCCATATGCCCGACACCCTCGAGATGCCCTACAAACCGCGCATTCTGGGAGCTTACCACGAGCCGGTAGCCGGCAAGCCTACCTACCGGCTTGGTGGTATGACCTGCCTCGCCGGCGATTTCATGGGTGATTATTCGTTCGACGAACCGCTGGCCGTTGGCGACCGTATCGTTTTCGACGATATGATTCACTACACCATGGTGAAGACGACCACCTTCAACGGCGTGAACCTGCCCAGCATTGGTATCGTCAACGAAGACCAGCACTTCCGGCTGGTACGGAGCTATGGCTACGATAGCTTTAAAGATCGCCTGAGTTAACCGGTTACCGCTGGCGCAGATCTGTTCCGTTCGGCGGAGTAGATTCGCGCCAGCGGACCGGCCATAAAAAAACCTGCATGCATCGGGGCACGCAGGTTTTGATCAGACAGCTAAAGGTGTTCTGCACAAGGCAGATACTGCCGTAAAAGTACAAATAGATTTACGATTTCGTGATAAAGTTTCCAACTCGTTCCTAGGCCGGTCGGATACGCGCCAGGCGGGGAGCTCGTCTACCTTATTTGAACTCGCGATGATAGGCGGCTTTGTACAGTTCTTCCTGAGGCAGGCTCTTGAAGTATTCATACGTAACCCGAAGTCCTTCGGCCCGCGACACCCTGGGCTCCCAGCCCAGTAGTTCCTTAGCCTTGGTAATGTCGGGCTGCCGCTGTTTCGGATCGTCTTTCGGCAGGTCTTTAAAGACCAGTTTCTGCGACGTACCGGTCAGCTTGATAATTTCTTCGCCAAACTCCCGAATCGTGATTTCAGACGGGTTACCGATGTTGACCGGGTAGGCATGATCGCTGAGCAGCAGCCGGTAAATGCCTTCAACCAGGTCGTCGACGTAGCAGAACGACCGGGTCTGGCTCCCATCGCCAAACACGGTCAGGTCTTCACCGCGCAGGGCCTGGCCAATGAAAGCCGGCAACACCCGACCGTCGTTCAGCCGCATCCGGGGGCCGTAGGTATTGAAGATCCGGACAATGCGCGTTTCCAGACCGTGGTAGGTATGGTACGCCATCGTCATGGCCTCCTGGAACCGTTTCGCTTCGTCATAGACACCCCGCGGCCCGACCGGATTCACATTGCCCCAGTACTCTTCGTTCTGCGGATGCACGGTGGGATCGCCGTATACTTCTGAGGTCGAGGCAATCAGTACGCGGGCGTTTTTTACCCGGGCCAGCCCCAGACAGTTGTGAATACCCAATGAGCCTACTTTCAGCGTCTGAATCGGGATTTTCAGGTAATCGATTGGGCTGGCGGGCGAAGCAAAGTGAAGAATATAGTCTAGTTCGCCCGGTACATGGATGAACTTCGAGACATCGTGATGATAGAACTCGAAATTCGGCAGGTGGAACAGGTGTTCAATATTCCGGATGTCGCCCGTGATGAGGTTATCCATCGCAATGACGTGATAACCTTCTTTAATGAAGCGATCACTCAAATGCGACCCCAGAAAACCGGCCCCGCCGGTAATAAGTACACGTTTCATGAAATGCCTGTAAAATGAATAAACATAGCGAAGTAGCTAACCACACAGCGTAACGAAGATTGCCGTATGCTCTGCAAATCTCCGTTACGCCGTCGTTAAAAACTACACTTTTTGCTCTACTGGTGCCAAAACGGCTTCGCGGCCTACGCTATAGTACGTATAGCCCTGTTCACGCATCTGGTCCAGTTCGTACACGTTACGACCGTCGAAGATGACTTTGCCTTTCAGCAGCAGGTTCATCTTGTCGAAATCGGGGGTACGGAACAGCGGCCACTCCGTCACGATCACGAGTGCGTCGGCATCGTCGAGGGCGGCATACTGGGTATGGGCGTAGGTAACGGTGTTGCCGATCAGGTTGCGCACGTTCTCCATCGCTTCGGGATCGTATACGGTTACTTTAGCACCCGCGTCGACCAGCGCCCGGATGTTGTCAAGCGCCGGCGCTTCCCGAATATCGTCAGTATACGGTTTGAACGCCAGACCCCATACGGCAATGGTTTTGCCTTTCAGATCACCCCCAAAGTGGTTCAAAATCTGCGGAATGAGCTTGATCTTCTGCTCGTAGTTTACCTCCATGACCGACTTCAGCACTTTGAAGTCATAATTGAAATCCTGGGCGGTTTTGGCCAGCGCCTGAACGTCTTTCGGGAAACAACTACCGCCGTAGCCGATACCCGCAAACAGGAATCGTTTGCCGATACGGCTGTCGGTACCGATACCGCGCCGGATGTCGTCAACGTTGGCGCCCGCCCGCTCACACAGGTTGGCGATCTCGTTCATGAACGTAATCTTGGTAGCCAGGAACGCATTGGCTGCGTATTTGGTCATTTCGGCCGAGCGCTCGTCCATAAAAATGACGGGGTTACCCTGCCGCACCAGCGGGGCGTACAGTTTGTTCATGACCGACTTGGCCCGCTCAGAACGCGTACCGATAACCACCCGGTCAGGCTTCATAAAGTCTTCTACGGCTACGCCTTCGCGCAGGAATTCCGGGTTCGAAACCACGTCGAAATCGACCGTTGCGTTGTCGGCGATGTGGGCGTGTACCTTTTCGGCAGTTCCTACCGGCACCGTACTTTTATCCACGATCACCGCGTACTGCTTCAGGATCGGGCCCAGATCACTGGCTACTTTCAGGATATATTTCAGGTCGGCCGACCCATCTTCGCCCGGCGGGGTGGGCAGGGCCAGGAAAATAACTTCGGCACCTTTGATGCCTTCTTCCAGGTTTGTAGTGAACGATAAGCGTCCTTCTTCTACGTTACGGTGAAAAAGCGTCTCCAGTCCCGGCTCGTAAATTGGCACGATGCCGTTGTTAAGCTTCTCTACTTTCCGTTCGTCAATATCGACGCACGTCACCTGGTTGCCGGTCTCCGCAAAGCACGTTCCCGTCACAAGACCTACATAGCCGGTTCCAACGACTGCCAATTTCATAGACTGAACATTAAAGAGTTGTTACTAAGAGTTGGTTGAGATAGACCGAATGACGGTCGAACGTTGCAAAAATAGGAGTTTTTTAATAATACGCTACGTTTCCATACGAATACTAACTATTGCAGCTAAACTTATAGACCTGATTGACTGCTCCCGGTATGGTGCTTTATCCCGTATGACCTGAGCCAGTGGGTAAGTTATTGGTAATCAGAACGACTCGGACTCGTATTTTCCGTGAAAAATGTCTCAATTCTGGTATCCATTTTGCCTACATGGTGGTTAGATAAGAAGCGATTGTATTTATCCGTTTTAAGGATAGCTTCAACAACAAACCGATAAAACCAGGAACTGCACTTATGGTCAGTGAAATTGTAGAAAACCAAGTTAGTACATCTGAGCGAACGGCACTGTCGCAGCTCATTATCCAGGCCGTCCGTGACATCAGTGAGCGTCATATCCGCCCAAACAGTCGCCAGTGGGACGAGACCCAGCATTTCCCGGCCGATCTGTTTCGCCTGTTGGGCGAGCAGGGCCTGATGGGTATGCTCGTGCCGGCCGAATACGGCGGGGCCGGGCTCGGCTACCGCGAATACGTAGCCGCTATTGTTGAACTGTCGCGGGTCGATGGCTCGATTGGCCTGTCGATGGCCGCCCACAATTCGCTCTGCACCAACCACATTTTATTATTCGGCAACAGCGAGCAGAAGCAGGCCTACCTGCCCCGGCTGGCCAGCGGAGAATGGATCGGAGCCTGGGGCCTTACCGAGCCCAATACCGGCTCCGATGCGGGCAACATGCGCACAACGGCGGTTCGCGACGGCGACGAGTGGGTTCTCAACGGGGCCAAGAACTTCATCACCCACGGCAAGAGCGGTAACCTGGCCGTAGTGATTGCGCGCACTGGCGAACCAAACGCCCCCCATAACGCTACGGCCTTTGTGGTTGAGCGGGGTACGCCCGGTTTCACGGGTGGACGAAAAGAAGATAAACTGGGCATGCGCGCTTCCGAAACAGCCGAGATGCTGTTTCAGGACTGCCGGATACCAGACAGCCAGCGGCTCGGCGAAGTAGGCGACGGCTTTGTTCAATCGCTGAAAGTGCTCGATGGCGGGCGTATTTCGATCGCGGCTCTGAGTCTGGGAATTGCCTACGGAGCCTACGATGCCGCAGTAGCGTATGCCAAAGAGCGCGAACAGTTCGGCAAGCCGATTGCCAGCTTCCAGGCCATTGGGTTCAAACTAGCCGATATGGCTACCGAAATCGAGGCCTCCAAACTGCTGACCTACCAGGCAGCGGATCTCAAAGACGAAGGTAAGACCGTAACGAAAGAGTCGGCCATGGCCAAGCTGTTTGCGTCGGAGACGGCGGTGCGGGTTGCCAACGAAGCCGTTCAGATATTTGGCGGTTATGGCTATACGAAAGATTTCCCGGCCGAGCGGTTCTACCGCGATGCCAAGCTGTGTACCATTGGCGAAGGCACCAGCGAAATCCAGAAGGTTGTGATCTCCCGCCAGATCCTGAAATAGTCTGAAAACAGCAGCGGGGTCAACAAGAAGAGGAATGTGCCGTATCCTGCTTCTTGTTGACCCCGCTGCCTGTTATAGTCTTTATTATACCGTCCGGCGCGAGCCTTTGATCAGAGCCGCAACCCCGAGGATAATAACTGCCCCTACAAACGCGGTCAGAATCTGATCAATGATACCACCGTCGCGGCCAAAAATCCATCCGCCAACGAATCCACCGGCAATACCGAGCAGAATTTCGACGAGCAGCGAAAACGAGAACCGTTTAAAAACAAGGTCGGCCAGCCAGCCAGCTACCGCACCCACCAGGATTGAAACTAGGATACCCATGGTCTTGTGTGTTTGGTTTATTATGCGTTGAGTAAAAGTTGTTTGTGTCAAACACATACTTAACATGGGACCTCTAACTTTGTTTAAGAGACCGATCCAATGACCGCGAGCATACGCCCCGTTTGCCCCTTCTCGGCCCGGTACGAGAAGTAGTCGGCCCGGTGGGTTACCGTCGAGAAGGGAGACAGCTCGATCTGGTCAGCCGGCAAACCGGCCTCGATCAGCTGTTGCCGATTGGCCGCTTTCAGATCGACAGCCGGGCGCTGTGTCTCGGGTTGCACCTGTACGAAATCGGCGGC
This sequence comes from Spirosoma sordidisoli, assembly GCF_004138325.1. Classification (GTDB taxonomy): domain Bacteria; phylum Bacteroidota; class Bacteroidia; order Cytophagales; family Spirosomataceae; genus Spirosoma; species Spirosoma sordidisoli. The sequence continues at coordinate 1,338,771 of NZ_SBLB01000001.1, forward strand.
AAACTGATCAGCCACCTCCGGCCCCACCTCAAACGAGCAGGCATCGATACAGGTACCTATATATCCATAACAATCGGCCGGGTCGGTACCGAACTGGTCAGTCATAGCGGCCAGCGTTTTCACGACAATACGGCCCACGGTACCGCGCCAGCCCGCATGAACAGCCGCTACGGCCCTATGCCGGGGGTCGTAGAGCAGGATCGGCACGCAGTCAGCTACCGTAACGCCTACCAGCAGCCCCGGTACGTTCGTGATTAGCGCGTCGTATCCGGTATACCGACCCGGCTCGGTGGCATACAGCACATCGGTGCCGTGGATCTGGTGAGCAGACGCAAATCCCAGATCGGTGGCGCCGATGTGCTGGAAGAAGCGACGCCGGTTCTCCTCCACATGGGCGGGCAAATCGTCGGTATTGATACCCAGATTCAGGGAAGCAAACGGAGCCGGGCTTACACCGCCATGCCGGGTACTCTCGGCCGATACCAGCGCATCGAACCGGGCAAACAACGCTGGTTTTCGATACAGCGGGGTTTCTGTCGTAGTTGGTTGATTGATCATGTTGCTCATCTGCAAACCAGACGGGTTCGCCATAGGCCGTTAACGCCCGAAATGTACGAAATCGGTTAGTTTACCTAATGATCCGGACAGCTTTGCTCCCGTACGGCGACCGGCTGCCAGGTTTGTACCGCATCGAACCAGGCTGACTGCTGCGCAACTTGACAGGCCTCAAACCACTCATCCCGTCTATCGACCATTCCGCTAGTTTGTAATGCATAGTACTGTTCGGTGCCTATATCTTTGTTTCACCAACCGAGACAAACCCGGCTGCTGAACACAAACAACAAAAGCTATGAAAACCCTCATCAAATCACTGGCTCTAACTATTCTGACAGGCATCGCTACAACATCGTTCTCGCTGGCCGAAACAAAACCCATTGTTCGCCCTACGGCTGCAGCTTCCTTTAAAACGGGTGTTTACAGCACCCCCAGCGGCAAACTGCACATCTCGCTCGACAAACAAACCGGCGGTACGGTCGACGTTCGGCTCAAGGATGCCAAAGGTACCGTACTGTACAGCGAACGCCTGGGCCGGAACGAAACCCGCTACCGCACCCGTCTGGATTTGTCCGAACTGGAAAACGGCACCTACGAACTGGAGATGACCAACGGCGTTGAAACCACCCGCCAGACAGTCGTCATCAACGCGCAGCAACAGCGGATTGTCAACATTCAGCTGCTGGCCGCCAACTGATGCGAACCGCCCACTGGCCCCGACCGCCGGACTGATCACCCAGTCCGGCTTTTTTATGGCAAAAAAGGCCAAATTCGAGGTGTAGCGTATCATTTTTGGTACTGTTTCTGCCCATAAATACGTTACTTGTGCTGTCTAAGTTGCCCATCTCTGACCGCTCGTCAACCTGTATACGCGTTATGGACAAACCGCCCCGCTACCAGAATTACGTAATCCTCCCCGCTATCGGCGTTCATTTTTCAAACAATCATCCGGTTTCAGAAACGCAGGTTCAGTACGCCAGACTCACGCCCAACACCCACCTCAACACCCTGCTGGACGGTGGCCTGCCCGACCAGGCGGTGGTGCTGGACTCGACCGAACGGGGCGATATCAAGCTCATCCGGCTGCCCGAGTCCGAACTACCCGACCTGCGGGCTCAGCTACCGGGCCTTCGCTTTGTTCCGGAAGTGTTTTACTACCCACAGCGCTGGCAGCACGAAGTCCGCAACAAACCGGCTCCGCTGGCCAACCAGGTTCGTACGGCGGTGCGGATTGTGCTGCGGGCCGCCAAAACCAATGTCCCCATTGCGGGTGCCACGGTCATTGCCTTTACCAACTTTGACGAGCGGGAAGGCGAACAGGCGGTCTCGAATGCGCAGGGCGTTGTTCGTTTCAACAGCGTCGGCAACCGACCTATCGATCAACTCTTCGTGTATCCTAAAGTGGGGTACTGGAGTTTCTGGAAGCAAAACCTGAAGTTGACCAACAACGAGGTCTTTCCGATACAGCTCGTTACCCCCGACTATACTGACGCCAAGACCTATTTTTACCCACCCGCGCCGGCAGGAGACCCCAACGGCCGACAGGTCAAAGTAGCGGTTATCGACACCGGTGCCGGCCCCCACCCCGATCTGATCATTAAAGGGGGAGCCTGTACCGTAACCGGCGATGACCCCGACGATTATGCCGATATCGATGAGCACGGCACCCACGTATCGGGCATTATTGCCGGACAGGGCACCCCGCCAGACAGCCTCCGGGGCGTAGCACCCAACGTCTCGCTGTATGTATACCGCGTATTTGGCCGGAGCAGCCAGGGAGCGTCCAACTTTGCGATCATCAAGGCCATTGAACAAGCCGTGGCCGACGGCTGCGACCTGATTAATATGAGCCTGGGAGGTGGTGCATCAGACGACGCCACCGAAGATGCTATCAGCTATGCGCACGCAAACGGGGTTGTCTGCTTCGTAGCGACCGGCAATGATGGCCGGCAACCGGTCAGCTTTCCGGCTTCTTACTCGCTGGCCCTGGCGGTTGGGGCCATGGGGCGCAAAGGCACGTTTCCGGCCAACACGACCGACGCGCCAAACGTAGAGGCTCCTTTCGGGACCGACCGCAAAAATTTTGTAGCCGCCTTTTCCAACATTGGTCCCGAAGTCGATTTCATTGCGCCGGGCGTAGGGATCGTCTCAACGGTGCCGGGGGGCTATGCTCCGCTCAGTGGTACGAGTATGGCCTGCCCGCTGGCAACGGGTATCGCAGCCCGGCTGCTCTCGGCCGACCCCGACATCCTCAACATGCCGCGTACAGCTGCCCGGGCCGAAGCCATTGTCCGCCTGCTGGCTACGAAAGTAAAAACACTGGGTTTCGGACCAACCTTCGAAGGGATTGGAATGTTGTTTGTGTAAGTTTTGTTGGCTATCTATGCAAACAGTTTGCAACCCAATGACAATCAGGACTATGGCGCAGGACAGATATATCTTGAATTTTAAGGGCACCCCGCCCCTGCCTGCCGATGATATCCGGCTGATCCGGGCCAAGTCGAACGTGGTCGATTCGAGTCGAAAAACGCTGCTGGTCGAAGTCAACGAAGAGGAAGCCGTTTATGAGCTAACCCGCCGACTAACCGACTGGACCGTTAAAAAGGAAACCCACTACGCCGTACCGACCACCCGACCCAAGGTTCAAAAACCGCCCCGGCCGTACAAGAAATAACTCATTGATACCAAGCCAGTCTTCTGCATACGAAGACTGGCTTTTTTTCTGGTAGCCGGCCACTGCCCAGGTCGGGCTAACATTGGGCTGTCGCGTTTGTTGTATATTCAAGAAATTATTTACTTACAACCGTTGACTGACTGGCACAGACCCTCGGCTCAGGCCCGGCTGCCCGCCACTCGTTGATCAGCCCATAACCGTTGCGCAGACCCCGGTCGGCCAGCGCCTTATCCAGTATGTCTAGTACGCCGTCTATCTCCTCAACCACCGCCTGGCCTGACCTGGCTACCGATACTCAATTCCGGGCTGATCTGGCTCAACTCTTACTGCCGTATATCAACACCTGCCGTTGGTTTGCCGGTAAAGCCCGGCAGCAGACGGGCTGCTCCGTACAAACGGTTCACACCCTGCCGCTGCCAGACGATTCCGTAGCGTATCTGCTCATTCTGGAAGCTACCTACGCCGACGGCATCCCGGAAAGCTACCAGCTTCCGCTGGCGTTCCTGCCCGAGGACTCACCCGCGCTGGAGGCTGTGCCCGACAAAGGCCGCATCGGTACCGCCACCCTGGCCGGTCAGCCCGGTACGCTGATCGACGCCATTTACGACGAGCGTTTTCGAACGGCTTTATTTACAGCCATATACGCCAACCAGACGATAGCCCAGCCGGAGGGTACGCTGGCGTTTCACCGCGGTAAAGGCCTGGCCGACGGCGATGCCAGCCTGCCTTCTCAGGTGTTGCCCGTCGACTCGAGTAACTCGGCCATGACGTTCGGGGGCAAATACTTTCTGAAGCTATACCGCAAGCTCTTCAACGAAACCAACCCGGAGGTCGAGATGGTCGCCTTCCTGACCGACGAGAGCGAGTTTGCCCATATCCCGGCCTTTGGCGGTAGCCTGGTCTGGCAGCGGCCCGAAACCGATATAACCCTCGGGATGGTACAGCGTATGGTGCCGAACGATAAAGACTCCTGGGCACAAACGGGCGATTACCTGAACGACTTCCTGTACGCCGTACCGCAGCGCCTGTTCGCCATCCGCGAAGACGTATTCGACAAAGTAGAACTACTGGGCCGACGAACCGGCGAAATGCACTGCGCCCTCTACAAACCCGACCGGCCCAACGAACCGGCCAACCCGGCATTCGCCCCGGAACCGTTCACCAATGAGTATCGCGACTTCCTGATCCGGCGTTTCGAAGACCTGCTCGACCGCCGGTACGCCCTGCTGATCGACAACTACACCCGGCTCGACGCACAGGCGCAGCGGCTGGCCTGGGTATTTATGGAGGCCAAAGAGATGATCGACGCCTTCGTCGACGATTTTCGCACGCGCCCCCTCGACTCGCTCCGCATTCGGATTCACGGCGATTATCACCTCGGACAGGTGCTGGCTACGGAGTCGGACTTCGTGCTGATCGACTTCGAGGGCGAACCGGAGAGCAGCATCAGCGAACGAAAAATAAAACACTCGCCCCTAAAAGACGTGGCGGGCATGATCCGGTCGTACCATTACGCCGTGTCGGCCAAGCTCTTCAACTCCGCCGAAACCGAAGGCATCGACCCCGACCATCTGCAACGGGTGTCGGACCGCTGGTTTTACCTGATTCGGGATACGTTTCTGGATGCTTACCTCGACACCTTTGGCGCACCCCACCCGCTCTTCAAGAACAACAACGAGATCAACTTCCTGCTGCTGATCTACCTGCTCGAAAAAGCCGTGTATGAGCTGGGCTATGAAATCAGCTACCGACCCTCCTGGGTAAAAATTCCGCTTAAAGGTATTATTGACGTGGTACGCGAGATCGAAAAAATCCGGCTTAGCGACGGCGACCTCATACCCGACGTACCCATGCTGCAAACAGGGCTTTTGCAGGGGAAGCCTAGCTGATCGTAGTTCGTCCTAAACCCATACCGTACACTTGAATCCGTTTCAGAACACCATCGTCCTTATTACCGGAGCCGGGTCAGGGATTGGCCGCCAGCTCACGATTCAGGCCGCAGCGCAGGGAGCCGCTGTGCTGGCCACCGACCTCAACGAAGCCGGTCTGGCCGAGACCAAAGCCTTGTCGACCGGTGCGGTTACAACGGCCCGGCTGGACGTTTCGGACGCCGGCGCGATTCGGGCATTTGCCGCCGAAACCATTCCAGTTCTGGACGGGCGTAAACTCATTCTGGTCAACAATGCCGGGGTAGCCCTGGGCAGCGGCCCGTTCAGCGAAACCGACCTGGACGATTTCGAGTGGCTGCTCAGTATCAACCTCTGGGGCGTTATCCGGATGACCAAAGCCTTTCTGCCGTATATGCTGGATGGGAGTCGCGCGGATGGCCCGGCCGGTCATATCGTCAACATATCGAGCGTATTCGGCCTGGCGGGTGTCATGAACCAGTCGGCCTACTGTACGGCTAAGTTCGGCGTTCGGGGCTTTTCAGACGTGCTGCGCATGGAGTTGCTCGACACCCCGGTTCGGGTAACCTGCGTACACCCGGGCGGCATCAAAACCAACATTGCCAGCAGCGCGCGCGTCGGCAAAGGAACGTTCGTTACCGAGGCCATGCATAAACAGGGAGCCGCCAGTTTCGAGAAAGCCGCCCGAACCACCCCCGACGAAGCCGCCCGGGTGATCTGGAACGGCGTTCGGAAAAACAAAGCCCGGGTTCTGATCGGGGCCGATGCCTACCTGATCGAGCGGCTGACCCGTTTGTTTCCGACCGCCTATGTCGGGCTGATGAAGAGCCAGATCGAAAAAGCGTTTAGTACGGAAGGCTAAGATTTTTTCTAACTTTCCGGCCCTGATCGCGTTCAACAACGTACGTAATCCGATTCGTATACCCAATGGCAAAACGCACAACTTCTTCCGAATCAACGTCTGATTCCTCCAATACGCCCCGGCCGACCCGTTCCCGTTCGGCCAAAAAAAGCGACCCCATCACCGAATCGATCAACGCGCCGGAGGTACCGGTTCAGGCCGATCCCGTCGGCCAGCCGCCCACCGAAACCGGGCCTTACTCTCGCTTCACTGATTTCGATATACACCTGTTCCGCTCGGGCAAGCACCAGCGGCTGTACGAAAAGTTCGGCTCGCACGTGGTTGAACACAATGGCGTTACAGGCACCTACTTCGCCGTATGGGCCCCGTCGGCTCGTTATGTAGCCGTCATCGGTAACTTCAACGGCTGGGACCGGGGCAGCCACCCCATGAACGTTCGCTGGGACTCGTCGGGTATCTGGGAAATTTTTGTTCCGCATATCGGCAGTGGCGAATCCTACAAATATTTCATCGTCCACGAAGGCGGCCGCGAGCTTGAAAAAGGAGACCCCTATGCCCACTTCTGGGAAGTACCACCCCGTACGGCTTCCATTGTCCGGGATACCTACTACGAATGGCAGGATGGCGACTGGATGGCAAACCGAAAAGCCAAAAACGCGCTCAACGCCCCCGTTTCGGTCTATGAGGTTCACCTCGGCTCGTGGAAACGCGACCCGTCGGACCCCGAACGGGAGCTGAGCTATGGCGAAATAGCCGACGCGTTGGTGCCGTACGTGCAGGACATGGGCTTCACCCATGTCGAGTTCATGCCGGTGATGCAGTATCCCTACGCCCCGTCGTGGGGTTACCAGATTACGGGCTACTACGCCCCCAGCAGCCGCTTCGGCACTCCCCAGGATTTTATGCGCCTGGTCGAGCGGCTCCACCAGGCCGGAATCGGCGTATTGCTGGACTGGGTACCGAGCCACTTTCCCGGCGATGCCCACGGGCTGTACGAGTTCGATGGGTCGCACCTGTACGAGCACCCCGACCCGCGCAAAGGCTATCATCCCGACTGGAAAAGCTATATTTTTAACTACGGCCGGCCCGAAGTGCGCTCCTTCCTGCTGAGCAACGCCCTCTTCTGGCTTGACCGGTGCCATGCCGACGGCCTCCGGGTCGATGCGGTCGCGTCGATGCTTTATCTCGATTACTCGCGCAATGCGGGCGAGTGGGAGCCGAACGTATTTGGCGGTCGCGAAAACCTCGATGCCATCTCGCTCTTCAAAGAGATCAACGAAGCCGTTTACCTCAACTACCCCGACGTACAGACCATTGCCGAAGAATCGACGGCTTTCCCCGGCGTGTCGAGACCGGTATTTACGGGCGGACTGGGCTTTGGCATGAAATGGATGATGGGCTGGATGAACGATACGCTTCGTTACTTCGAGCGCGACCCCGCCTTCCGCAAGTTCCACCAGGACGAGCTGACGTTCAGCACGGTTTATGCCTTCACCGAAAACTTCATGCTGCCGCTCTCCCACGACGAGGTCGTGTACGGAAAACACTCGCTGGTCGGCAAGATGCCCGGCGACGAGTGGCAGCGGTTCGCCAACTTACGGTTGCTGTTCAGCTACATGTTTACCCACTCAGGCACCAAGCTGCTGTTCATGGGTGGCGAGTTTGGGCAGACATCGGAGTGGAAGTTCGACGCCAGCCTCGACTGGCACCTGCTGGAGTTTGCCCCGCACCAGGGTATGGCGGCCTGCGTCAAGGCGCTCAATAACCTGTACCGCACCGAGCCAGCGCTGTTCGACCGCAACTTCACGGCCGACGGCTTCGAATGGATCGACACGACAGATCGCGAGAACAGCGTCATCACCTACGCCCGGAAGGGTGAAAATCCGGCCGATACGCTGCTGATTGTCCTGAACATGACCCCGATTCCGCGTGGCGATTACCGCATCGGAGTACCGTCGGCGGGTTCGTACAAGGAGATTTTCAACTCCGATGCGCGGGCTTTTTACGGAAGTGGCGTACAAAACGAAGGAACCATCGGCAGCGAAGAGCAGCCCTGGCAGGGTCGGCAGCAGTCGATCCGGCTTAACGTGCCTCCGCTGGGGGCGGTGGTGCTGAAGATTAGCCAGTAAACACCCACTCCTGCAAAGGCCGAGGGAGGACACCGAGAAGAGCAGACCGTTAGCTCCCTTCTTTGTGTCCTCCTTCTTCTGTTTATTCGCTTTCTCTATCTTTGCCCGCATGAAGACAGTTTTTGCTGGTTTGTTTCTCCTGCTATCCGTTCAAAGTTTTGCCCAGTCGCCGGTGGCAGCCCGCCTGAACAGCGGATATGATCTGGGCATGGCCTACTCGAAAGATCGTTATAACCCCTCGCTTGCTTATTATCAACTCATCAACATCGGCGAACGAAAGCTCTTCTCCCTGGGGTGGACACTACGGCTTGGCGCCTTCTACGGAGATAACCTCAATTACTACACGGCTCCGGCCCGGCTCACGCGCGAGAAAACCGGTTTCGAAGCGCTGGGAGCTCCGCTCGTGGTGCGGAATGTAGACACCGTTCGTTATGATTACATTACCGCCACTTCGCTGAACGTAGGCGTTCGGGCCCAGGTCAACCTCGGGCGGGTAACCCTGGGCGCCAGTGCCGACCTGCTGGGCCTCACGCTAGGTCGCTGGCGCACGGGGCGTTACCGTTCGTCTACGGGTCAGTTTACCATACCGAGTGCTTCGGGCAGCGATTCGGCCAATGTCTTCTTCCAGGGAGCCAACACCTTTCAGCGGTCGTACCCTAGCCGGGTTAACCTGAGGCTCCTGGGCGATAATGATATCGGCACCCTCTCGACCGAGGTATACGCCCGGATCAGTGTGTCGCAGCGCCTGGGCGTGAAACTCGGCTACCAGTGGCTTACCACCGAAGCAACCGTTCAGAACCGCGACGTCATTGCCGACAACAACCGCTTCCGGCATCGCGCGGGCATGCCTTATCTGGCCCTGACGTTCCCGATCTTTTACTGACACTTTTCTACCATAACTAAAAAAGGGACGGCGCCAAACCGTCCCTTTTTTAGTGTAGCTGCGTGTCTCTTTTGCCGCCTGCCGGCTAGCAGAAGGGGTGATACTGAGAAACGAGCCTATAGGAGCGGGCCACGTTTAATTCTCTATGGTATCCAGCCCCTGCTCCCTCAGTTTGGCCAATTCGTCTTTCATGGCTTTAACCTGTTCGGGGGAGTGTCCCTGCCAGAGCGTAACCTCCCCAACGACTTTAAAGGGATGCACGGAGCGATACGCCATCGTCGGATTACCGGGAAACTTCCTGTTGGTCAGATTCGGATCATCTTCGATCGGTCCCGTTGGTTCTACCAGATAGATCCGTTCGCGGCCCTCGCCAGATGCGAGTTCGGCGCCCCAGACAGCCGCGTCGAGCGTTGCGGTCAGGTAGATGTGGTTCAGCTTACCGTACTGAGCATAATTTGAGTTGAAGCCCACCTGTATATAGTCACCTACCTTCAGGTCGGCCCTGGTACCGTGCAGGTATGTCTGGGCAAACGGGCTGTAAGAAGGGGCTGTCGTTTTCGTTTCGCGCTGCGCGTCTTCCATAATCGAGAGTTAAGAAGAATTCGTTGGTTGATGTTTTATGACGTGACACTCGGGCGTAGTGCTCAATGAAGGGCTTCCTTACAGCTTGTTTCTTCCTGACTAGTCTTCCGATTTTTTGACAGTCGGGAGCCAATCAGCAAAGAAAAAACCAGCAATAAGAAGGGAAGGATACCCTCTTTCTGTGTAGACGACCAGATAAACAGGCCAAGCTGTACACCAATGAGCAGCGCATACGGAATTTTCTGTACGTTCATTCTTTGCTTTTCTGCCACTATTTCATCTACCCAAAAACACCCAGACGGAGCCCAGTCAAAGCATCTGGTTCCGAGCTTGTAGCTCCTTCTTGACGATTCTCACATCATTTATATTAATATAAAGAACCGAAGACAGGGCCAGAGGAATCATCAGCAGGGGGAGTCCGATGGAAGCCTGCTGATTAAAGCACAAAAAGAGAGCGGCCAGCAGCAGGACCGAGAGTAATCCACCGAGCGCAGCTGTTACCACTTCGGTTGTCTTTTTCCGTTTGAGCAAAGCCTCGTTGCTCATCTCCTGAATTGTCGGGCTTTTCATACAGCTAATGTAGCAAAATCAACGTTATTTATCGGGTGTATAGTCCGTTATCGGAACGCTTCCTGGCTAATCCGGCCTTACCTGGAACCGTCATCTATATCGCACCGAGCTTAAAAGCGCGACCTCCCGGAGCGTACCTTCGTAAGCCAGGACCGCCTGCGACTTTCAAACCCCGCCAGCTAACTACTTAGAGCATCACTACCAGTTAACCCGACGGGCAAGCAAATAGTGAATTGCTCCTATCAGGAAACATAACAAACCTACCCCCCTTAGCAGAATCCCCCAGCCGATGACGTAATACGTGTCATAAAGCTGAATGTCAAATTCACTACGACCAGCCCCAAAAGAGACAACTATCAATAGCAGGCTAAATCCTAATAATATCAATCTGGTGTTCATTACTACTTTGTCTACGATGAAGATGTGTTCAGGTCCACGTTCCCGCTGCACGAACGCGGGCACACGAACATTGACGAACGGTCCATCCAACGCCCGAAAGGGCTGATGGCCGCCACTCTACTGAACGCAAATAATGTGCCCTGACCTTTTCACCCTTGTCTGCGTCGGGAGTCGCTTTGGCATACCCAGCCAGTTTCCTGTCTCAGGTAAGTGGACCCCGCAGAGCTGAATTCTGGACTACCCGCTTGCTGGTTTCACTTACTTAACTTATCAATATATTTCACGATCATCTTGATTTGCTTCTCTTCGTTTCCTCCAGAAAGAATTTTAGCCAAAATCCCATTTCTCTCCTTTTTCGGCAACTGCTCAAATGATTCTAAAACTCCTGATTCTTTGAAAGTGTCCAAAATCTGTTTCTCTGTTATTGGGTCTTTGGTAGTCAGTAAGTAAAGTGTCACAGTTACGATATCGCCACCACTTTTGTTGATTGAGTCTCTTATTACTTGATTTATAGAAATGAGTTTGTCCTGACCCTTAATTGTAAAAAGGTTTTTAGCTTCCAGTTTATATCCGTCAATAAAGCCTGAAACTTTGAGATCTCCCCACTTTCCTACAATGTGTTTCGTGTTCGGAATCTGAATGTGATAGGTCCAGGCACCTTTCCCTGATTCATATTTCAATTCAAGTTTTTCGTCTCTTACCAGATAATCCATTTTTGTCATTGTCGTCTTTTGGCTCTTTTAATTTACTTCTGAAATGCAAGTAGCCTAATTCGTTTTGAGCCGAGGCTATCAATCGATGGCACTCAGCTACAGCTTGCACCGCAAGGCTGGGTTCCCGTCGGTCAAAACGCATTTTACGACGTTCTACTCACGGTGAATTAGCCTGTCGCCGGATGCGTTGCCGACCAGCCAAAACGTGCTATCGAACAGGCTTTGACCTGTCTACAGAGATCCCAATTTTAACTTTTATCCTTAGCCTTTCTGTTGTAGTAGTAATACGAAGCACCAACCACAAATACACCCATAAACAGAATACGTTTCCAGTCTACAGAAATTAATGATTCAGAAAAACTCAAATGATTGGTTAGGTTTTTGAAGACTTCATATAGATAAGCCCCAAATCCGATTCCCACTCCAATTCCTAAGACAAGTTGTACAGTTTTGCTATTCATGATCTGATTTTTTGAATTCCTCTCGCCCAACGCCAACGAGGGCTGATGGATGCTGACGCTACGTCCCTGAACAACCGAACTCGCAACCTTTACACCCTCGTTTGGTTGGGCTGCAAAGCCTGCCCACCGGGACGTGCTTCCTGTCACACGACAGCTACCCCACGCGGAGCGGACAATTACGCAAAAGATGTTATAACAAATCCAAATAACTTGCACCACTTTCGATTAGCTCTCTGATTACGCCTTGAGTTACCTGAGATGCTGTACCTTCAAGTAACTTTTTGAGAAAACCCTTAGCTTGATTCTTTTCTTCAACGTTTGACTCATTACTCTTAATTTGCTGAATAGCTTTTGCAATTGATTCTCTATCAGCAGTAGATGAATTATCAGTTGCAAGCAATTCAATTATCTTCTTATCTGTGTCAGTGAAAACAGAATTATTGTTGATGATTTTATCACCAAACTGTTGGTTACCTCCGTATATTTTTTGACTATTAATTTTCATAAGTCATGTTTGATTATATCTGCAAATTGTTGATTTCCTCCATTAATCAATTGGGCATGAATAATGTTGTCCTTATTAGTTATACGTTCAAGTAAAGTATAAATTCTATCATTTTCTTTTTGAAGCATTGAATTTTTAAGATTAGCAAGCTCCATACTATGCTTCAAATTTGTTATTTGTTGTTTTAACTCTAAAACAAATATATCAAAACCTTCCTTTGTTATCGGCGTTTCAATGTTAACGCTTAAAGAATCAATATTCTTTTTTGTGAAATTGATATACTCACTCAGATATATCTCAAAATCACTTACAGTAATTGATTCATCTACTAATTCCATATCTATTATTAAACTTTCATTCCTCTTTAAAACATCAAATTTTATATTTTTCCCTTTTGTTATCTCTACGTAATTTGTAAAAAATGATAAGAATTGTTGGTATGACGTTACTAATTCTTTCGGAATCTCAATTTCAATAAACTTAAATTTATTATTAAAATATTCTACGAGTGGCTTTAAATCATTAATATTTTTAACAGTTATACTGTGGTCATAGAATTCGTGAAACTTTTGGTTTGTTAAATAAGTATTAATATAATCTGTGCTATCGTTTATTTTTTCTGTTGATATAAAGATTCTACCTGACAAAATATTTGAATATCCAATGTCTCTTGTAAAAGAACCAAAAAAGCAATTATTCTCAATTGTTGATAAATCACCAGCAATACTTATTTCATAAATCAATTTGGCTGGAGCGTATCTAATTTCATTATTCTCTTCGTCATTCTTTTGATTTTTATTTATATAATAATCATCTGTTAGAAGTGACCATTCTTCGCTATTAGCAATAACAGGTTTTTCGTATATTTTACATAATGTAGAGCCGTTATTCAATGTATAAGAGCCGATATATGATTCATCGTTTTTAATATCTCTAAAAGTGTAATTCTGTTCCAATACATCTATTCTGCCTTCAAGTAATTTTAAAACTTTTGTGTCTTTTTCAAACAAGTATATGTAACAATCGTGTATGTAATAGCTTTCTTTGTCTTCATGAATAAAACCAATTTCTCCGTTATCGTTAACTAAAATCGAAAGTTTGTATTTTTTCAGTAGACGAACCAAATAATTCTTTCTCGTTTCATAAGAAAGATGATTGTTCGGGTTTTTTAAGCCATAAAAATATGAAGCAGAAATTTCAAGTTCTTTTGCAATACTCTTAGTGCTTACCTTTTGATAATGTCTAACATATGTCATGGTAGCATCAAGTAAGACAGTGACTTGAGAAGGGTGAAAAGTAAATTTATTCATATTGGAGCAGCATTCTTAAGCTTTATATAACGACCAACAGCACTTGCCAGATCAATAAGTCGATATTAGGACGAAGCATAATGTAGTGGTTGTTGGCGCAATGTAAGCAATCGCTAACTGATTAAATATGTTGGCTAGCCCAACCGGAGCGTTTCCTTTGTCGCAGGAAAGTCCGATATGGAAGCTCAGCGACCCAGCCGGGGCACTTCTCGTGTCAACGGGAGCCGGACTTTGGCGCCTAAAAGTTCACTGTCCGAGCCGTGCCCCTTGTCGACCGAAAGCCCACCACTATGTTGTTTCTCAGCCCCGCACCCAACGACCATGAGTGTTGATGGTGGTTTAACAACTCACGGCAACGAACGTACCTGAACCTTTACACACTCATCATGTTGGGCTGCGACCTGCCTTCGGGACGAGCTTCCTGTCGCAGGAAAACTACCCCTTATAAACTCAAACTAATAAAATTGCCATTCCAGCCTTTTGTCTAACCTCGGTTTCTATTTCTTCAATGCTTTTCCAAAGGCATTGAAATTAGCCGGTTCAGTCTGTATGTAGAATGTAGCCTTGAAGCTATTAGGAGCAGTAAAAAAGTTCTTAGCCACAACCTTCATGGCAGATGCACCGTTGGGGGCAACGCAAAATACTTCAAGTAATATATAGTGGCTTGAGTTTTCCCAATCGCCTGATTTGTATTGTACAATGTGGTTGGTGTTTTTCGGGAAATCTACAAGTGCATTACCAAACTCTAGGAACGTCTCGTCATCTGCATAAAATACCAACTTGCACGAAGTCTCACCATTTGACATCCGAATGGAAAGCTCAACCATGTCATCGTCATCCCAAATGTTTGTAATGTCAATTGTTTTCATTTTTTCTGTTCAAACCTGACTTAGCCAAGTGGCCAACTTGTCGAGGGAACCTGCTCCAATTAATCTTGGGCTTGCCTAGTACGGCGTTCGCCCTGTCAACCGGAACCCGACCAACGAACCCAAACTTGCCTATCGGGGCGGCTCCACTGTCGCCGGTAACCCGCCTTGCACTCATATCCTGGCCGGATCACCCAACACCCCTGAGTGTTGATGGTTGGTAACGCTACGTGCCTGAACGCAAACCGCTTTCAACCTTTACACACTCAGTCAGTTGGGCTGCCAACTTTCCTGCGAGACGTGCGTCCTGTCCCCCACTAACTACCCCACGCGGAGCGGACAACTACACATTGTTCACTCGCATGGAACACTTATTGTGCGGGTAGATATTTTATATATGCAAAATATCTACTTGGTGCAGTACCTTCTTCACCATATGCAAATCTAATTCGTCGTCCAGGTACCAAAATAGCATGGAGCCAGCTTAATCCCGCTCTTCCAACGGCTTGTTTGGCTTCCCAAGGATCATATAAACTTACCCAAACTTTATCATGCACTCTGAGCCCGCTTTCATCACTTCCGCCATTCTTGGTAATATATATTTCGTAAGTTGTATTTTTTTCATCTACTTCTGTAATGATTCCTTCACACTTATCGCTAACCCAAGAACCGTTTCCGTTTCTACTTTTCAGTGCTGAATATGATTCTTCGTCTAAAAGATTTTCTGTGTTGAATTCAGACATCCCTCCCGTGAAATCATCAATATCTGGTGGTGGCGGTGGAATTGCAGAATTGTATCTTGTTTCATTTGCTTCATTCCAGCCCTTTTCAATAGCGGCTAATCTTCTCTGTTTTGCTGGATGAGTCAAAGATTCGGTTTCACTACCAAGCGTTTCCATTGCTGCCTTTGCTTGGGCAAGCGTAGCTCCAAGTTTATACAGTACAAAACCAGAAAATTTATCAGCCTCAAGTTCATCTGATGGATTTGAGCCTTTTTTGGAAATAGTGTGACCTGCAAGGTGGTGTCCGATTTCATGCGCTAAAATAGACATTGAAGACCAATAGTCGCCAGACTGCTGGTCAGTATATGCTAATAGTCTTGGGTCATATAAAATGTATCTTTCATTGTTTACAATTGTGGCAATGGCATTCTCAATATTGGCACTAAAAATCTTAAAATTAGATGCAAGGCCCGAAAATTTTAAGATTGAATTAATTTGACTTAATTCTCTAGGTCTTGGTTGATACAAGGTTATTGAATTTTGCTCAGGTGTTTTATTATAGCCACATCCGCCGGAAAATCCATCAATTTTACCGTTGATCGACTCAGTTGGTTCGGTTACTTGAATAATTGTATGTTCAGTATGCATTTGATTTTGAGTGGTTTCATTGTTTGTTTTGCTTGGCTGATTGTTGCACGAAACTAACAACAAGCTAAAGAGAAATAATTTTGTTGTTTTCATAGTTGCTATGGGAATTCAAATTGTCAAATCCCTAATCTATCTTTTATCTCATTAATATCATCTTGGATTTCATCAATTTGAGACCAACATTGGCAACTGTCAGCTTCATCTAAAATCTGTGCTTGTTGAAATGCTAAGAACAAAAGCAGAGCAATTATAATTAACTTTAAATGATTGACGACTACAGAATTTTTTGCTTTTTCCATTGCGTATATATTTACTGCTGAACACTCAATTCTTGCATACGTTGTACAAAACTCCTTCTTCGAAAAGTGCTCGCTGTCAGCGGAAGTCTGTCTACGCGAAGCGAGCAAAACGAACTTTATCCGCTTTTGTCGAGCCGCAAGCACCGGGACGTTTCCTGTGTCGCAAGAAAGGGGCTAACCTATCTAAGCCCGAATTACGGGGCGGTTGGCTTGTCAACGGGAGCCGCCTAACGAGCTAAAACCACCCTGTCACGGGACGTACCGTCTGTCGACCGACGCCCGCAAACACGCTTTTCTTTATACCTGTCTGGCGCACCCAACGACCACGGGTGTTGATGGTGAGCGAGTCACTTGCTTGAACAAAAGCCACTTGAACCTTTACACACCCGTTCGGTTGGGCTGAAAATCTTCCTCCGGGGCGAGCAACCTGTCACAAGAGACGACCTCACGCGGAGCATATGCAACTTCTTCTGATTTAGAAGTCCAAAAAAAGTTGGCTTTGGTCAGTCTTCTGTTCACCCAATCTTGTTTTTAAAAACGGTAAAAGAAGAGATTCTTTAAATAAAAGAGTCTGGTCAGATTGCCTTATAGTTATGTATTCTTTGTTACTTAAATTGTGAACTGCTTCCTCCAATGAAGCACGATTTAAGTTAGTTATTGAGAGTAATTGTTTATAGATATCACTTGCTTTTGTAGGTTTATAAAACCTAATCAAAGCTTTTAATATCTCTTTTTCAGAAACGCTTAATTTGTAAAATGTAAATTTGTATTTAAATAGTAAACTACTAAAAGCAGATTCAAAAGCTCTTTCCTTACCTTTCAAATAATGTTGAATGTTAATTGTTTTACTGGATTTATCATTATTGAATTCTTCCAGCATATAAAAACCAACCTGCTGTGCATAATAGGGTTGTCCTAAAGATTCAATAGCTATAATTTTTTTTATTTTGTCTGGGATTTGTAACTGAAGATGTTCCTCAGCTTTCGACAAGAAGATAAATATGTTTTTCTCGTCAAGTGGTTTTAAATAAATAGGTGTAATATTTCTGCTTATGCTAGGATGCTCCCCAAATATTGAATGTACTTCTTTTCCGATTCCAGCAAAAACAAATTTATGTGGAAAAGTATCGGATTTATTAGAAATAGCTTTAATTAGTGAAACTAAATTGTGTTTTGTTCCATTATCGAGGGTATCCATTTCATCAAGAAAAATTATTTTCCTATCCTTAATTTTTCTCATTTCAGACTCAAGCATATAAGCGTTAAACTGTGCATTGGCTATGCCTTTTTCTGACGATGTTGTTTTTGAACTTGAATCAAGTGAAGCTTCAATCAAAAACTTGCCACCAATTTTACCTACCTGTTGATTTTCATACGTATTATTTGTAATACTGATATTTAATCCACACTCATTCAATATTGCAAAAGAAAGTTCTGTAAAGTTAGCTACAGTATTGACTTCTATTTGTATAAAATTCTCGGGTAATGAATTTTTCACCAAGGATGTTTTTCCTATACCACGTGGCCCCAAGACAAAGGGGTATTGTCCCGATGATTCGAGAATAGATAAT
Source organism: Spirosoma sordidisoli (assembly GCF_004138325.1). GTDB lineage: Bacteria > Bacteroidota > Bacteroidia > Cytophagales > Spirosomataceae > Spirosoma > Spirosoma sordidisoli. The sequence goes on from NZ_SBLB01000001.1 coordinate 1,356,427, forward strand.
AGGCGGCTTGCTTCTTCCTCTCTTCCTATCAACATATCACTATATACAGGAGGAGAACCTGGGGTGAAAATGTTTTGATAAGTTACCTCGTTCTTAGTGGCCATAAATCTATTGTTAGTCGCACCTACCATTTTTGTACCGAGCCTTGTCAAGCCTGACTATTGGGGCGGTTGGCCTGTCGCAAAGACGCGGCCCCGCAAACCAAAACCTTACTAACCGGGGCGTTCAAATTGTCGACCGAAACCCGCCGAACGAGCAAAAACCTGACCGTTGGTGCAGGCAACCTGTCGCCGGAACGCTGCCCTGCAAGCACTTTATGGACTCGCACCCAACATAGTATTGTACGCAAAACTGCGGAACTACTTCTTGCTGATAGTCAGGCAGATATAGTTCCGCAAGTGACGCTTAATTTTGTGTAGCTTCCAGCACCGTTTGTAAAGAACGAGAAAGCCAGTAACCCCCACAACTACTTACTATCCAATTGACTAAACGGTATATATCTTTATCAGTACAGCGGCTTTGGGATATCGACGGTTACCACAATTACTTCTTCGATCAGGCTGGTCAGTTGTACCGATTTACGGCCCGCGGTGATGTCAAAACTGTGCGCCGGACGATGAAGCGATACACACAGGGCTATGTATTGACCAGTAAATTCTATAGTCTGACCCAACTTCGTCCCCTGCTCCGGCGGCACGTACCTACAGATTATCTAATGGGTTCGTGAGGGTGCCGATTTTATTAGCCGTAACGTGGGTGTACTGCATGTGCTCATGACCTAAACGTCACGGCATAGCGAGTTGGCCGTGCCCATCGCCAGACGGCAGTCAGCTACGAAAGCATCGCGTGCGCGAGATGAAACTGAGCCGACACGACTGAAAAAGCCACCTTGGTTACCGTTAGGCCTCTACGGGCTTCAGATCAAAATAGGTCTGAAAAATGGCCGTACCCACTTCGTTTGTGCGCGTCTGAAACTGATCGAGGTACTGGTGCAGGCCCGCCTTGAAAATATCGGCGGTTTCGGTGAATTCTATTTCGGTACGGAGCTTGGAGAGAGCCCGTTCGGCGGGGGTACCGAAGCCCTGGGTCGGGTTATTGCCCGATATCTCATACAGCGACAACTCGGCCTGCCGGATACAGTGGGCCACCGCTCGGGGAAACATCTTATCCAGGATCAGAAATTCGACAATGCTGGATGGCGTCAGGCTGCGGTACTGCTGGCGGTGCATGTTATACGCACTGACCGACTTCAGTACGGCCGACCAGATCATGAGGTCGATGGTTGACCCGACGGCGTCTACTTCGGGCAGCAGCGTGAAATACTTCACGTCCAGAAAGCGCGACGTTTTGTCGGCGCGCTCCAGAAACCGGCCCAGCCGCCCAAAATGCCAGGCTTCGTTGCGGGTAATGGTGGCGTCGATGATGCCGTAGAACAGCTGGGTGCTGTTGCGTACTTCGGTAAAAAAATGCTGAGTCTGGTTCTGGCCCCACTGCTGCTTGGGAGCCATGTCACGCACCATGAGGTAGAACTGGTTCAGGTGTTCCCACATCTCTTTGGAGATGGCCTCCCGAATGGTACGGGCGTTTTCGCGGGCGTTGCTCAGGCACGACACAATCGAGTTCGGATTCCGCTTGTCGAACGTCATAAACTGAATTACGTTCTCCCGGGTGGGCTGGTCGTAATATTTCTCGAACAGATGATTGTCGGCCGTAGCAATCAGCAACGGCTCCCACTGCTGGTCTACGTTGGGAGGTAGGTCGAGCGCCAGGTTAAAATTCACGCTCATGAACCGGGCGTAGTTCTCGGCCCGCTCAATATAGCGGTGCATCCAGTAAACAGAGTTGGCAACGCGGCTCAGCATAGACTAAAAGCGTTAGTTTTAGAGGTGGGTGACCAACAAAAATAGGGTTTATGCGCTATTCTACAAGTATTGCAACCCTGGTTTTCGCTTTTCTCCCGTAGCGACGGTAGCCGACCACTCCCCTACCGGCCCGTCAGTACAAACCTACATTCCTGTATCAACCACGGCTATCCCTATCGCCTGCCCGTCTTTACCATTATGTCCAGACTATCTTTTTTACTGACCCTCATCATGCTGTCAGTGTCTACGCTGCATGCCAACGCAGCACCGGGAAAACCGGCTTCGTCCAAGCTTTACGAAATTCGCATCTACTACCCTACGCCCGGCAAATATGCCGAGATCGTGGATCGATTCCGGCAGTATACGACCCGGCTCTTTGCGAAGCACGGGATGGAAAATATCGGCTACTGGACTCCTACCGACACGAGCCGCAAAGAATTGATTTACATACTGGCCTATCCCGATCGCGAAGCCCGCGAAGCGTCGTGGCAGGCATTCAGAAACGACCCCGAATGGCAGGCGGTAGTAGCCAAAACAGAAGCTAAGGGAAAGCTGGTCGACCACGTAGACCAGATTTTCATGACCGAATCGCGGCTGTCGCCCACCATCAAAACAGGCGTCAAAAACCCCGAGCGTGTTTTCGAGATGCGTACGTACACGTCCCCTCCCGGTAAACTACCGAACCTGCTGACCCGCTTCCGGGACCATACGATCAAGCTGTTCAGCAAACACGGCATGACCCATATCGGCTACTGGATTACGACCGAAGCCGATAACAAACAGCCTAAGCTCATCTACATCCTGGCCCATCCGAGCGAAGCAGAAGGCCGACAGCACTTCAAGGACTTTGCCGCCGACCCCGACTGGGTCAAAGCCCGCGAGGCCTCAGAAGCCAACGGCAAAATCACCGAGAAAGTCGAGTCGGTCTATATGAAGCCCACCGATTATTCCCCGATCCGGTAGAGACGCAAGGGCCGGGCGGCCCGGCGCGACGGCGGCCCAGCCCTCGCGACAGCAACAATCCATCCGGTCAGGAGACGTAACCCATCCGGTCAGGAGACGCAAGGGCCGGGCCGCCGGGCGGTTGCGTCTCTACGGGTTCGAAGAAATACGACATGCGTTCGCCTTCTACGTCGTCGTAGGTGTAGATGGTGCGGGGGCGGTGTCTGTACCAGTACCGAATCAGAACAAAATCGCCGATGCAGGCACTGCTGTGAATGAGCAGAAGCCCCGCCCAGAACACGTAATAGGCCGGCACGAGCACCCAGCCCGCAACCAGGCCGATGGTGATAACCAGAAAAGGCATAACGGCCACAAAGGCCACTTCGCGCATGGTGGTCGGGAAGTGCTGGCTGTAGGCATATACCATCAGACTTTTCAGGGAATACCCATACCCTACCTTTGGCGCACCGATGTATTTGAAAGCCAGCCCGTGGATGAGCTCATGAATAGGTAGCAACAAAAAAAGTCCCAATACGGCCGCGCCGATCTCCCATAACTCTGTTCCAGCGCCCGATTTGCCCACGCTGCTTACCAGGTAGTAGGTAACAGTAAAACCAAGCGCCCCGCTGATGGCACCCACTCCCATCATGGTCAGTGTTTTCTTCCAGTTTTGCCGGGCGGATTGCTGCGGAGATGGGGCCGTGCCCAGTTCGCGCATAATGAACTGATTCATCTCGTCGATTTTAAACGATTCGATCAGTCGATACTGCCCGGAATGATGTAGTTCTTCGACGGTAGGACGCATGGGCGCAGTCGATTAGTTTTCGTAACAAAGGCACAAACAGCAGGTTCAGTCACCAAAGCTACAACGTTATGAAATTACTTGAACACCTCGCCAATGGGCCGGCTACCGACACCACGGATACCGCTTTGTCGCGCCAGCATTTTCTGCGGCTGGCGGGGCGCAGCGTAGCCGCAGGCTTCGCGGGAAGCCTGGCCGCATCGTGCCAGACGAGCCGGAACCCGGCCACAGCTTCGGGCGTATACAGTACCGCGGGAGGAGCGTCGGTGCCAAAGCTCCCGGCCACATCGCCCCCCGCCAACGTACCCGACAAACCCGAAGATCCCGTTAAACTGGAAGCCTGGAAGGCAAAGACCGAACGGGAGTCCGGGCCTACGCCGACCCCCATGGCCCCGGATCAGCGCGTTGGCTATGCGCTGGTAGGTCTCGGCCATCTTACCCTGGAAGAGTTGCTACCCGCTTTTGGCGAATGTAAAAAGTCGAGGGTGGTAGCCTTGGTGAGCGGTAATCCGGACAAAATGCGTAAGGTAGCCCGCCAGTATGGCATCAAAGAATCCAGCCTCTACAGCTACGACACCTACGACCAGCTGAAAAACAACCCGGAGGTTCAGGTCATCTACATTGTACTGCCCAACGGCATGCACGCCGAGTACACCATCCGGGGTGCGCAGGCGGGCAAGCATATCCTCTGCGAAAAGCCCATGGCCAACACCCCCCAGGAGTGCCAGGCGATGATCGACGCCTGCCAGAAGGCCAACCGAAAGCTGATGGTAGCCTACCGGATTCAGTATGAACCGAACAACCGCATGATTCGGGAAATGATACAGTCGAAGCGATTTGGCCAGACCAAGTTCGTTGAAGCGTTCAATGTGCAAAACTCAGCCAATCCGGATCACTGGCGCCACAAGAAAGCGCTGGCGGGTGGCGGAGCCCTGCCCGACATCGGCTTGTACTGTCTCAATACGGTTCGCTACCTGCTGGGCGAAGAACCCACCGAAGTGTTTGCGTATCAGTACAGCACGCCCGGCGACGCCCGTTTTCGGGAGGTAGAAGAGATGGTCAGCTGGCAGATGCGGTTTCCGAGTGGTATCGTTGCCAACTGCGGCACCCACTACGGTGTTCACGAAACCCGTCGCTACCGGGTCATGGCCGAACGCGGCTGGATGGGACTCGATCCGGCTTTTGCCTATAACGGACTGCAGCCAGAGGTGTCTTATGCAGAAGGAAAAATCGAACATAAAGAGCAGCCGAAGCAGGCCGAGAAAAATCAGTTTGCAGCCGAGATGGATCACTTTTCTGACTGTATCCTGAACGACAAGCAACCCTTTACCCCCGGCGAAGAAGGGCTTCAGGACCATAAAATCATGGCCGCTATCTACCAGTCGGCCCGCGACGGGCGCCCCGTGAAACTAACGGCCGTGACGAAAAAAGATGCGTTTCGCGGACCACTGCCGGAGATGCAGTAACCGGCCCGGGGCTAGAGTAGCACAAACTCGACCCGGCGGTTCTTTTTTCGGTTTTCTTCGTTATTGTTCGGCGCCACGGGTTCAGTGGGGCCACGCCCCACGGCCCGGAGCCGCTGTTTACGAATGCCTTTGCCAACCAGATAATCAACCACCGACTGGCAACGGTCGCGAGAGAGCTGAACGTTGGCGTCGAAGTCGCCCTGGTTGTCGGTATGGCCCTGTATCTCGATACGCATCGACGGATACTGGCTCAGTACCTCATACAGCTGATCAAGTTCGGCATAGGATTCGGGACGCAACACCGGACTGCTCTGATCGAAATACAGCTTGTTGAGCCGGATGCGTTTTCCTTTTTCAACCACACCGAACGCTTTGGTAGCTACCGCCGATACGGAAGCGGCTGCGGTTTCGGGACCAGGAGCTGGCGTTGGCGTTGGCCTAATCGCGCTGGAGTCCGTCTTCTGAGCGACTACCGCAACGGGTTTCGCCACTAGTCTGACCAACACCTCGTTCTGCGCCTTATCAATGGTAACGGACCGGCTCAGGTCTTCGTACCCTTCGGCCAGGGCGGTAAGCTGATAAGTTCCTTTCGTGGGCACGTGAATGCTGGCCTGCTGCGTACGCGCATCGGTTTTTAGCGACTGGGGTTCCGGCTGGTCGGGCCCGGCCAGCCGGAACTGCGCATTCGGAACGGACTGGCCGGTCTGGCTGTCGACGGCCCGCACCGTCAGAAAAAAACGAATCGCATCCAGCTCCGCGTCGAACTCGTACCGTTTCCCGCCCGCCGGTACGTCGATGCGGAGCGTTCGTCGAATCGATGTATAGCCCGGCGCACTCACCTCGATCGTCAGGTCATCGTTGGCCGTGAACTGTTGCTCAAGTCGCCCGTCGGGTAGCGTAAACTGTTCCGTTTTCCCGCTGGCTGTCGACGTGATGGCAACGACGGCCGAACGCAGCGGCTGCCCGATGTGCATGGCGAACACTTTGATGGTTAGCACGCTGGGCTGTCGGCGCACGGTATCGGTCAGCACCAGACGCGCCGTATCGGCCAACGCCGGTTGTGACGCCCGTATTCGCTCAACGACGGGCTCTGCCGGTTTAGGAGCCGCTACGGGCGGGGGTACGGGTTCCACACTGGTAGCCGCCGACCGCGGTGGCTCGGTTACAATTACAATATCGTCGGCATGACGGCCCGCTGCGGGCAGGGTGCTGGGGTCTGCCCGAATGGATCTCAACCGAAAATTGGCCGGAATGACGGCGCAGGTCAGGTAAGCTGCCCGGTCGACAGCCCGGCTCATAAGCCGGTATTCTTTTTCATTGACCGACAGCCGATACCCGTTCGTTATGGGCAGCAGCACCGTATAACGCCCATCGGCCGGGTTGGTCTCGACCGTGGTGACCACGCTTCCAGACGCTACGTCGGTCACCACCACCCGGACCGGCAGGGGCGCGCCCGTCAGCGAGTCGGTCACGAAGCCCTGTACGGTAGCCAGTTTAAACGGCCGGAGTTCTTCAGGAATTGCCGTTGTGTACAGGTCGCCGTCGCTGACGTAGTAGAGCAGATCCCCGCAGGCGCTGATGGCCACCGACTGATCGGATCGTTTCGTGTTGATATATTGTAGGTTCTTCGGCTCTGACCAGCGCCCGTCGGCCTGCATGGTACTCATGTAAAGATCGAAATCGCCCATGCCTCCGGCTTTGATCGACGAATACACCAGGGTGCGGCTGTCGGCCATGATGCGCGGAGCTTTCTCGCAGTCGAGATTAACCGGCGGGGGCAGTTCGATCGGGCGTTTCCACTGGCCGTCGCGTCCTTTTTCGGAGACCAGGATGCTGTAGCAGGTATGCCCCTCGCGGGAGCGGCTGGTCAGGTTTTCGCGGACAAAATACAGCCGGCGCCCATCGGCCGAAATACTGGGAAACCCTTCGTAGCCGCTGGTGTTGATGGCCGGGCCGGCGTTGACGGGCGGTCCCCAGCCGTCGCGCTGCCGAACGCAGTAGTAAATATCCTCGCGACCAAAACCGGGTTTGGTGGGAAAATTGGCAAAGAAGAACAGGTAATTGCCATCGTAGCTGATGCTGGGCCCGCCAATCAGGGGTGTCATCCCATCGCTATCGTATCGATTGATCGACTGGATCGGCTCGGGCCGGGTCCACTGCCCGCTCGGGTGCAGATGCGCTTCGTACACGCCGAAAAACTGGGCGCTGAGCTTATCGTCGACAGCCTGCTGATCACCCTCGGCGTTGATACGCGGCACTTTCCGATACGCATTGACAAACAACCCGTAGCGATCCGACTGAAAAATGAGCGTTTGCCCGTCGGCACTCACCGATGGGGCATATTCGATATGTTCGCGTAGGTTCAGCGGCTCCGGCATTCGCTTTTTCCCCTGCGCCAGCGCATCGGCACCTGGCACAGTCAGCAGCCCGGTCAGTACGGCCCTGGCCAGATACCTAAAAACCGGTCGACTCAGGCATTGCCGGAAGCCAATAGTGATCATCATGCAGGTTGTTTTCAGCTATCGACGCGATGCTCGACTCCTTTTATTCATCCTTGAACGAAACCCGCAGGCCGGCTGCGGTACCCGACCGCACCGCTACCGAGAAACGAAACCGTTTCGTATCGCCGAAAGCCGTGCCCAGCTCTTCTTTGAACAGATTAGCCACCCGAACCAGCGGTTCCTGATCGCTCCCCGAAAACTCCAGCACAACCACCCGCTTCGGATTGGCCGACAGGTACGTTTTCAGGTTCCCAATCGCGTCGTCATCTTTTTTGGGCCCAAGCAGCCAGCGCCGGTTCAGTTGATCGAGCAGAGCGCTTTCGGCAGCCGACAAATTCGCAGCAGGCAGCGGCTCCAGTGCTTTCAGGGCGCAGCCATCCAGTTCTTTCAGGCCAGCTTCGGTAGGGCAGGCGTCCTGACTATCGCGCAGGCCATCCTGATCCCGATCGGGGCAGCCGCCCAGCGCCGGTACCCCCGCCACCGTCGGGCATTCGTCGTCGTTATTGGCGATTCCGTCGTTGTCCGTATCGGGGCATCCGTTGAACCGGGCCGGGCCTGCTTCGTTGGGGCAGGCATCGTTTTTATCGAATATACCGTCTTTATCAGCGTCGGGACATCCTTTTGTTTCCGCGGGTCCGGCATCCTGCGGACAGGCATCATCTTTATCCTGAATACCATCGCGGTCGGTATCGGGGCATCCCTGAAACATCCAGATACCGGCCAGATCGGGGCAGCGGTCCCGGCGGTTCGACACATAATCGCCGTCGCGGTCGGGTGGTCGTCGGGCGCCTATGGGCAGGGCTACACCCGCAAAAACATGGGCCGACAAGCCGTTGTCGCTGAAGAAGCCCAGCAGGTTATCGGTACCGACCGTAAACAACCCCACCCGAACGTGGGTACCGACCGAGAACTTTCCGAGTGGCTGCCAGTAGTTACCCGTCACCGAGAACTCGCTGCCCGCCGACTCGTAGCGCGGCCCGAAGGTAATCAGTTCGGCCCGGTGCTGGGCAGCGGCATCGGCGGTAGTCGGTTTCCACCAGGCCGCGCCGAAGAACCAGCCCTTCCCCAGCTGCGCATCGGCCTGAACCGAGAACGTCTGCGGGAGTTTATGGGTCAGATCACCGATGCTTCCTTCGGGCAGCACCCCCAGCGACTGCGCTACGGCATTGCGTACCTCGGTGGGTGTTTTGGGGGGTTGAACGGCCGCCTGCTGCAGCGTGCCGGTTCGGGGCTGAACGGTCCATGAACTGGCATTTTTATACCGGATCGAGCCGATATCGAGCAGGGCCAGCCCCAGCCGGAACTGGTATTTGGTCTGCGTCACATCGGCCATTGGCTTGCCATCCATCTGATAGCGGAACGACTCGGCCCGGGGTCTGAACTCATAGGTAACGCCAATGTCGAAGCCACTCCCGCTTCCCGGAACGCTACCGAGCAGTACATCGGCGACGTTCAGCTTGCTCAGCGTGGCCAGGTCTGAGTAGGTCGTCTGCAGGCTGTTCAGCGAATAACTGACCTGGGTAGACGGGGCGCTGAAATCGCCGTTGGCCTGTAGGCTGGACGATTGAAGCCCCCGGATGTATTTGTAGGTAAGCCCCGCTTTCACGAAATGCTGCTGCCAGTCGAATACGGGCATCGCATACGAAAAAGCCACCTCGCCGAACGCATCGGAGCTGAGCGCCACGGAGCGGTTCCCGGCGGGGAGCGGGGCTTTGCTTCCTTCGAACCAGTCTACCAGATCGTATCCCCCCGTCAGGTTGATGTCGGATCGGTAGCGGGTTGTAATCGCAAACGCTTTACTGTCGCGCAGTTGTACCATCAGGCCCGGTCCGCGCAGGTCTGCCTCTTTTACGGCCAGGTCCTGCCCGCGCAGTTTCAGGCTGGCACTGGCAAAAGGAACCGTAGCCAGCGGCAGGCGGGGCTGAGCTGCAGCCTGAACCGATACCGTAGCCAGATTGATGTGCGTACCCAGTCGCGAGTCAGCCATCGAAGACGGATTCAGATATACGCCGTTAGTACCGGCATAATTACTGAGCTGATAGGCCGTCAGGCGCTGGGCAAACGCATGAGCAGACAGCAGACACAAAACAAGCGCAACGAAGAAGTGGGGCATATCGAGAGGAGAAACGTACCCGGCAAAAATGCCGAATTGTGCCCCCGCATCCAAAACTAACCCAGTCTGATTTAGTAAGCGCGCAATCTACTGATAACCACGAGCCTGCAAACCAAACAATTCGGCGTAGCGACCGTCTTTCTCGAGTAGTTCGTAATGACTGCCAATTTCGAGCAGGGTGCCGTTCTCCAGCACCAGAATCCGGTCGGCCATCCGAACCGTACTGAACCGATGGGAAATGATGACTGATGAGCGGCCTTCGGTCAGTTTGATGAACCGCTGAAACACCTCGTACTCGGCGCGGGCATCGAGGGCGGCCGTGGGCTCGTCCAGAATGATCAGCTGCGCATCGCGCATGTAAGCCCGGCCCAGCGCTACCTTCTGCCACTCGCCCCCCGACAGTTCAACGCCTTTGTTGAACGAACGACCCAGTTGCTGATCGTAGCCCCCGGCCAGTTTAGCGATTACGGTATCGGCCAGGCTTCGCTCGGCCGATGTTTCAATGCGCGGCTGGTTGGTTCGTTCGTCGATGTCACCCACGGCGATGTTGACCCCCGCCGACATTTTGAAGCGTGTATAGTCCTGAAAAATAACCCCGATGTTTCGCCGGAGTTCGAGCAGGTCGTACTCGCGCAGGTCATAGCCGTCGAGCAGGATACGGCCTTCGGAGGGGTCGTAGAGCCGGGCCAGCAGTTTAACGAGCGTGGTTTTACCCGCTCCGTTCTCGCCGACCAGCGCCAGCTTTTCGCCAGCCTGCAGCGTGAACGACAGGTTGCGTATGGCCCAGCGTTCGCTGTTGGTGTATTTGAAGCCGACGTTCTCGAACACGAACCCGATGCGAATGGGACTGGGAAAAGGGCGCGTCGTTGCGGGCGAGTCGATCAGCGGCTTGATGGCAAAATAGTCGAACAGGTCCTGCAGGTAAATGGCTTCCTGAGTCAGGCTGCTGAACTGCAGCAGGATCCCTTCCAGCGAAGCGCGCACCTGCCGGAACGAGCCCGCCAGAAACGTCAGGTCGCCCAGCGAAATCTGCCCGTTTACGGCCCGGAGCACAATCCAGACGTAGGCCCCATAGTACCCCGCCGTACCCAGCGCCGTCAGCAGCACTCCCCAGCTGGCCCGGCTGATAGCCAGCGCTTTGTTTTTCTGAAAGAACTCGCTCGATAAGGTCCGGAACCGATCGATCAGGAAACCCGACAGACCAAAAATCTTTACTTCTTTAGCCGTTTCATCACTGGCCCCTACGTAGCGGAGGTAGTCCAGCTCGCGCCGTTCGGGCGTCCAGGAACGCGACAGCGAGTAGCTACGCTGGTTGAAGTAGTTGTCGCCGATAAACGAGGGGGTTACGGCTACCAGAATCAGCAGCAACAACCAGGGGTTATACACGGCCAGACCAGCCGCCAGAAAGCCAACCGAAATTAACTCCTGCACCTGCCCGAACACCCCCGACAGCAGCACCGTACGACCCGTAGTTTGCCGACGGGCGCGCTCCAGCTTATCGTAAAACGTAGCGTCTTCAAACTGTTCCAGATCGAGCGATGCAGCATGCTCCATCAGCCGGATCGAGGTGCGGTTGGCAAACAGATCGCCCAGCAACCCGTCCATGAGCGACACGGCCCGGCCCAGAGCAGTAGACAAAATAGCCATGCCAAATTCGGCCGCCACCAGCCACCACAGGTAATCGGTATCCTTGTCGGCTGTCTGTCCCGCCAGCCGCACCACTTCGTCGATGAGCAGCTTGCCCACGTAGAGCGTCGCTGCCGGAATAGCCGCCCGCACCAATCGCAGGAGTGCATTCCCGATAAAAAGCCCCGGCGACACCGCCCAGACCAGTCGAAAAAAGGCGGGCAGGTTACCCAGAGCGGCAAACCGGTCGCGCCAGCTTAGCTCTTCCTTCCGGTCCGTTGGCACCGCACCGTTCGGCGGACCGGCGGGGCGTGTAGTTGTCTTTGCCATATACGAAAAAGACAAGGGTCGTATGTGATTAGTTCATAGATAGCCGACCCCGCCAGACTGGTAGTAAAATCATATTATGCCAGTCTGGCCAGAATAGCCGTTATTTCGTGTAAAGATGCCAAACTGCCCCACTGCATGAATACGAACAAATTCACCGCCTTCTTCGAACGCTTCGCATCCCGGGCCACCCGTGCCACTGGCTCCTCAACCGCCTTTCTGCTCGCCCTGCTGACCATCCTGGTCTGGGTGATCACCGGCCCTGTTTTTGGCTATTCAGACACTTGGCAACTGGTCATCAACACTGGCACGACTATCATCACGTTTCTGATGGTGTTCCTGATCCAGAAATCGCAGAATAAAGACTCGCTGGCTATGCAGATCAAGCTGAACGAACTGATTGCCGTCAATCGAAAAGCCAGCAACCGCCTGCTCAACCTCGAAGACCTCAATGAAGCCGATCTGATTGCACTGCATCAGTTTTTTGGTCGACTCGCTGAGAAAGCCAAACAGGAAGACAGCCTTTCGGAGTCACACTCGATCGAAGAAGCCGAAGAGATCCACTTCGAAAAACAGGAGGAGAAGAAACAGCGAAAACAAAAGAAAACATCTAAAACCAGCCCGCAGAGCACTCAGGCGTCAACGCTGTAGACCAGTGAACTAGCTGGCCTGCCCGGACACCTAAAATATTCAACTGACTGTCAGCGAATTATCGACGTACCAATTACGAAATACAGCCTTTTTTGAGAGGGGTAGATGACTTTGCGCGCTGCTATCGTCAATAGCGCACAGTCATTTACCCTTTCTTATGTTACGACCCTACAAAATTGTGGTATGCGTTGTACCAGCCATCCGATCCACGATCCTTTTTCTTTTCGGACTCTGGCTGCTTGCGAGCTGTAGGGAAACGTTGCAACACCGGAACCGGCTTACAGGAGCGGCACCGAAACCAGTTGTTCATTCAAGGCCTCAGGAAGAAGGAAATCATCCTCAGGTTGATTTCGCCCACAATTCGATTGCTCTGTTAAAAAGCCACTTTACCGCCTATCCTGGCGACGGCGTTGTTATTTGTCAGAAAGAAAATCAGTTCAATAAAAGCGACATCGACTTTACCGGAAAAGTACGCCCTTCAGACCGGGCTTCGGATCGTATGACCGACCACGCTACATCGATAGCCTCCATGCTGGCTGGTCTAGGGCATTCGTCACCGCTGAATGAAGGAATTGCGCCAAACGCTCATTTAATTTCAGCCTCTTTCAATTCATTATCGCCGGAGCCAGATGAGTTTATTCTGGACAACAAAGTATGCCTGGTCAATCACTCTTACGGTTCTTCGATAAGCTACCAGTACAGTGCTGATGCCGCTGCCTACGACGAGCAGGTAAGCCGGCTTCCGTACCTGATGAACATTTTCTCAGCTGGCAATAGCGGCCAGGATACGGCTTCGGATGGTCTTTACAGAGGAATTCCGGGCTTTGCCAACCTGACAGGTCATTACAAAATGGCTAAGAACGTGCTGCTTGTCGGCGCCGTCGATGCAGAGGGATCCGTTATGGAAAACAGTTCGCGGGGTCCGGCTTATGATGGTCGGCTGAAGCCCGAACTAGTGGCTCACAGTCCCGATGGTACTTCGTTTGCGGCAGCCCTGGTTTCGGGCGTAACCGCCATTCTGCAGGATATTCATCAAAAATATTATCGGCAAAAAGCACCGGCCTCCCTGCTGAAAGCATTACTTATTAATTCGGCCGACGATCTGGATGTACCGGGTCCAGATTTTAAAACGGGATATGGAGCCCTGAATGGGTATGCAGCAGCATCGGCTTTAACCAATAAGCTCTTTAAAAACGGTATCGTAAGTAATGGCAAAGAGGTAACGTTTAGCCTGCCCGTACCAGCCAACGTACGCCGAATGAAGGTCACATTAGCCTGGGTAGACCCTGCTGGGAACCCCCAAAGCCTGACATCTGCCGCTTTAACCAACGACCTGGATCTGGAAGTCGTACAGAACAAAACCGTATGGCAACCCTGGGTGCTATCAAATAGCGCCCATGCAGATTCGTTACGATTACCAGCCCGGCGCAAGCGAGATGCACTCAATCCTGTTGAGCAGGTAACCCTGGATAACCCCAAAGCTGGTATTTATACAGTGCGGATAAAAGGTAACAGGCTTACATCGTCTGCGCAATCCTTTCATGTTTGCTACCAATTTGATCTGGCCAACACTTTGACCTGGCTCTACCCTACGGCTAACACCCTTCTTCGTAGCGCTCAGACAACAACCCTTCGCTGGAAAAGCACCTATACTGCTGACGAAGGAAGCCTGCACTATTCAATCGACCAGGGAAAGACCTGGCGTCTGATTTCCAGCGAGGTACCCTTAAAAGCAGGCCAGTACACATGGGAACCTCCCAATCTATTAACCGACTGCAGGCTCCGTCTAACCCCAAACGGTAGTGTAGTCCCTATAGACGTACGCTGTTCGGTATCACCCCAGCTGGAAGTAGTTCCGCAACGGCTTTGTGCCGATTCCTTGCTACTCACCTGGCCGTCTGTACAGGCTACCACACCGGTTCGGTATCTTGTTCAACAATTTAATACTCGTACGGGCTGGGCCACTATAGCCTCAACGGATCAGCGTCAGGTTTTTGTCAGACCTTCCGATAAAGCGGTCTGGCTTGCCATAACCCCCATCTTATCATCTGGCAAAGCAGGGTTACGCAGTACCGCGTTTTCTTTGGCCGACCAACCCGTTTATTGTTACTACGAAAGCTTCGACGCTAGCACAACCAATAACATGAGCGCGAATCTCTTCGTAACGCTAACCCAGACCACAGACATTGCGGAGGTCGTATTTGAAAAAATGACTTCATCGGGTGAATTCAATCCAGTATATACAAAGCCCGTAACGCCTGATTCGCTATATTACGAAGCTACAGATGCTACTCTGAACGATGGTTTGAATAGATACCGGGCGCGAATTCGGTTGGCTTCAGGAGCCGAAGTGGTCACAACCACAAAGGAGGTTTTCCGATTCCAGGAGCGGCAGCCGATTGTGTTATATCCTAACCCCATAAACGCCCAGGCTGCCGAGCTGACTGTTATGATTCAGCAGCCTAATGACTACACACTGGTGCTTTATAATCTGCTCGGGCAGATCGTACTCAGCACCAATCTATCGCAGTCAACGAATACCGTAGGTTTGACGGGGCTGCCACCTGGCCTCTACATAGCCCGCATCCAGCTGGCCGGCCAACTCGTTCAGACCAGTCGACTTCTGGTTCGGTAGGGCTGACTTTTGTTTATCGGTAAGCTATCGAGTACCCGTTTTGCAACACCAACCAGTTAACGAAGCTTAACTCTTCCGCTAACCAACCGATAAATAGACTATTGAATGCGAACACTGGCCATAGCTGACCAGGGTGACACACCGTTATCGGTATACAGTATCCGCACTTTGACATTCAACAAACCTCCTCCTGTTGTACATGCACAACGTCTGTAACGGAATGTGTATGAGCCAGCTCTACCGTCTGAAGTCTGTATAGTGAAGACTGGGTTATCAACCTCAATACCCCGCTGAATGGTTGAATGGACTATCTGAAAACCGGCTATTCTGTGGTAAGGACCTTTCCAGCGTAAAATTACCGGTATACTAGTCGGGTCAAAGTACAAACTGTAGGGCGCTGACGGATACAGGGCTTTAACAGCTAGTTTGTCTTTTGCTGAAAGTCCGGTCAGATTGCTATTACTACTAACAATGTAAACAGCGTTCATAATTGAGGCAGCGTCTGCTCCGGGCACGGCTGGTATGTCAACAGAATTTGGTTCACCAAAACGGCGCCAGTCTGTATGACGAAAGCCAATGGTATGACCAAATTCGTGAGCTATCAAAACCTTCTTAATATTATCTGGCATCACACGTATTTTGGCCACATCAAGTACGATGTCTCGCCCAGGCTTTCCCAGCAAGGGCAAGTTGGATTCACCAACAGCATCAGGACCATCTATAGTGCCGTTGTAAATAGTTATATCTCTATCAAACCGGTTTGGGGCATTTACAAATCGAATGCTGCTCCCGGCATTGTTCCACATTTGCATAGCTTGCATTACATGGCCAGCAATGGGAGCTATTTCTGGCTGTGCCCAAACCCGGATGTTTCGAATTCGGTTATATCGCTCGATCAAGGCATCTCTATCTTCCCAGGCCTGCTCTTCCAGGGCACCAGTCAGGTTGGGCACTTTCCTGTCTTTGGGAAACCTCATATCGCCTTCGACCACAAAGTATTCGCCCGCATCGACAATCAGTGAGTCGGCATAGCCTAACTTATTGAGGTAGGCCCGCACGGCCGCAGCGTTGTCGGCACTGGTGGGGAGGGGTAGCTCCTGCACCTGACAGGCATATGAAAAAACCAATACAACCAGCAGCCAGACAAATCCTAAAATGATCCGCATAATTTAGTAGTATTAAAAATGGGTAGAGATAAAACGAGGTACTTCTTTCACCCCCCTTTTCGTCGTCTTAGACTAGCAAAAACACCCAGGTAACCACATCGCGTCAATTTGCTTTCAGAAATAGACTTTCTGTTCTGAACACTGACCGGCGGCAACCAAGCACCCACCCATTTACTCATAGCCAATTCGTTAACCATCCCCCATCTGTCCGTTCAAAACAAATTTTTAAGTATATCAAACCCGCCAATCAGACACTAGTAAGAGCCGCTTTTACTTACTGGCTACGTCGAAAAATTGACAATAAATTAATTGACCCATCGCTATGTTGTTCACGCTGAACAGGTATAACCAAGGCCTTCAAATCGTCACTTCGACATGTTGGGTTTGGGCAAGTTCTATGAACTCAATTTTATAGATACCAATAAGAACACTGCTATAGTCCTTAGTGCCCCATCGGCTATCTTTATGCCATGAAGCGACTTATCTCCGTTTGTGTACTGTGCCTGCTGCTAATCAATGTCCGCGCCGACGAGCCGATGGGTATGCGGTTCTTTGTTGGCTCCTGGCAACAGGCTCTGGCCGAAGCCCGCAACCAGCATAAACCGTTGTTCGTCGACTTCTATACAGCCTGGTGCCCGCCCTGCCGTCGTATGGCCCGCGAAGCGTTCCCCAACCCGGCCATCGGCGACGCATTCAACGGCCGTTTCATCAATTACCAGCTCAATGCCGAAGTCGGTGAAGGCCCCGATGTGGCCCGGCAATACGGCGTAGGCAGTTACCCGACCGGCCTCTACCTGACCCCTACTGGCGAACTGGTTCATCGGTCGGTTGGTTACGCGGGCGTTAACGCCATGATTCAGCAGGCAGACCTGGTCTGGCGGATGCCCAGGCTACGCCGGTCGATCAGCAAACGGAATCGGGTCTATACCGAGGAGGGAAAGTAAAAACACCGCATCGGGCACTTTCTCTGGGGTTGGTACTTACAGATCCTTAGCCCGGCTATGCTCACCCGTCGTGACTTTTTACAACGTTCTTCGCTCAGTGCGGCTGGCGCGCTGGTAGCGTGGGAAACCACCTCCGGCACGCCCCTCCAACTCCCAACCCAGCCATCCGGCGTTCAGCCGCCCGCTGGCCTTCGGTTTCGACAGGTACACCTGGACTACCACACCAGCGAGCTGATTACCGATGTGGGCGCCCAGTTCGACCCCGACGAGTTTGCCGATACGCTTGCCAAAGCCCGCGTCAACTCGGTTACCTGCTTTGGGCGCTGCCACCACGGCTACATTTATCACGACACCAAACGCTTTCCGGAGCGGCATCACCCCCACCTGAAGCGGAACCTGCTGAAAGAGCAGATCGAAGCCTGTCACAAACGCAACATCCGGGTTCCTGTGTACCTGACCGTGCAGTGGGATCATTTTACGGCTCGGGAACATCCCGAATGGATCGTCATTGACGAACACGGCAAAGCCAGCGGCACCGAACCCTTCGACGCCGGATTCTATCGCAACCTGGATGTCAATACGCCCTATGGCGATTTCCTGAAGGAATACGTGGCCGATCTGTTCGAAGCGGTACCGATCGACGGGCTGTTTTTCGATATCGTTAAAGTGCTCGACTCGTCGAACCCGCATACCATCCGCCAGATGACGGCCAAGGGAATGAACCCGGCCCTGAAGAGCGACCGCATCCTGTTTTATAACGAGGTAATGGCCAACTGGCGGGCTGATATGTCGGCCTTCGTTCGCAGCAAAGACCGCAACGCTACCATCTTCTACAACTCCGGCCACGTTGGGCCGTATATTCGCCGACACCTGCCTACATACAGTCATCTCGAGCTCGAATCGCTGCCGAGCGGTGGTTGGGGATACCTGCATTTTCCGCTCACGGGCCGCTACGCCCGCACGCTGGGCATCGATTTTCTGGGTATGACCGGCAAGTTTCACACCTCCTGGGGCGATTTTAGCTCGCTTAAGAACAAGGCCGCTCTGGAGTTCGAATGCTTCTCGATGCTGGCCCTCAACGGCAAATGTTCCATCGGCGATCAACTGGCCCCCAACGGTAAAATCGACCCGGCCACCTATGATCTGATTGGCTCGGTATACAGTCAGGTCGAGCAGAAAGAGCCGTACTGCGTCGACGCCCGGCCCCTGGTCGATATTGGTGTTGTAACCATGGAAGAGATTCAGCCGCTCGACGTCACTACCCGCGTACCGGACCCGATGATGGGCGCTATCCGGATGTTGCAGGAGGGTAAACACCAGTTCGACGTCATCGACGGTCTGACCGACTGGTCGGGCTACCGCGTGCTTATCCTGCCCGACCAGATCCTGCTGACCGACGCTCTGAAGACCAAACTCGACGCCTATCTAGCCGGGGGCGGTGCTGTACTGGCCTCCCACAACTCGGGCCTGACACCCGACAAGCGAGCCTTTGCTACCAACGCCTTTGGGGTGTCGCTCGTGGGCGAAGCACCGTATAGCCCTGACTTTATTGTGTCGACCGGCGAAGGAGTCAGCGCCGGGTTACCCGCCACAGAGCTGGTCGTTTATCAGAAAGCCAATGAAGTCCGGGTAACCGGCGCTACTGTACTGGCCATGACCAATGTGCCGTATTTCAACCGGACGTATCAGCATTTTGTGTCGCATCGCCACACGCCCTCCAGCGGCAAACCCGGCTACCCGGCCATTGTACAGAATGGGAAGGTCATTTACATGGCTCATCCCCTCTTTTCGCAGTACGCCCAGAACGCGCCACGCTGGTGTCGCCAATTGGTGCTGAACGCCCTCCAGCGGCTCCTGCCCGACCCGCTCGTGCGTACGCCCGAGGCTCCCACTAGCCTGCTGGCCACCCTGAACAGCCAGGCGACCGAGAACCGCCGTATCCTGCATTTGCTGCATTACGTTCCCGAACGGCGCGGGCGCGATTTTGACGTTATCGAAGATGTGATTCCGCTGTACAACGTAGCGGTTTCGGTAAAAGGGTCGGCCAAACGGGTAAGCCTGGCTCCGTCGGGAACAGCGCTGAAGTTCACCCAGCGAAACGGTCGGGTCGAGTTTGTGGTGCCGGCGCTGCGCGGGCACCAGCTGGTGGTGTTGACCTGAGTTAGTCGGCAACCGCCCAGGTACCGGAAGCGACGTACTGTACCCGACCGCCAATCTGCAGATCAAACAGCCCTCCGCTGGTGAGCGAACCGTTCAGTTCGAGCAGCGATGGTCGGCCCGCTTCGTAGCCCTGTTCAAGCCGCAGCTGAACCGGACCCAGGCCAAATACCCGATGCCGGAGCAGGTAGGCCAGCAGGCATGACCCCGCGCTGCCCGTAGCAGGATCTTCGGCTACCTGCCCCTGCTCAAAGCAGAACATGCGCGCATTGAGCTGATTGGTGGCCTGGTAGGTTTCCCGGCAGAACGGGTAGAGCGAGCCGTGCAGCCCTTCGGGACTGTTGGTCTTATGTAACCCATTCGCCAACAGCCAGGCTTCCAGCTCGTTTTTGTCGAGTCGGATCGCGCGCACCGCAGCCAGCGAGCGAAGCGGCACCATCACGTAGGCAAGCCCTGTACTGACCCATTCAACGGGCCAGTCCGTATCCATTGCATCGGGATGCAGGTGTAGCAGGCGAGCCAGATCGGCAGAATCATAGGTTTGACCGAAACGAGGCTGGGCGGCTTTTAGCCAGGGCGTCTCCCCTTCCCATCGCACCGGAACGGGGCCTACACCCAGGTTCAGCGAAAAAGGAACAATGCCGGTTTTAGCCAGATGGTGGGCCAGTACCCAGCTCGTTCCTAACGTAGGGTGGCCAGCAAAAGGCACTTCGTATTCGGGCGTGAAGATGCGTACATCAAATCCCCGCTCCACCGACCCACCCATCACGAACGTACTCTCCTGAAAGTTTATCTCGCGCGCCAAGGCCAGCATCAGCTCGGTTGTCAGTACATCGGCGGGTGTATTACGCGCATCGAAAACAGCCAGGGGGTTGCCCTGATAGCGCTGGCTGGCAAACACATCGACAATAAAAAACGGCAGAGTAATCATGGGAAGCGTACAGATCAGGCGGTAATCTCGATCCGATTCTGCTCGGGATCGAGTACCACACTTTCGTAATAGCCGTCGCCGGTTCGGCGGGGTTCACCCACGACGGCGTAGCCATCGGCCCGAAGCCGTTCGGTCAGGGCATCGACGGCGGCTTCGCTGCCGACTGATATGGCGAAATGAATCAGTCCCAACGCCTGTTCGAACGGGTCGTTCTGCGAGTAGGGAATTCCGGGCATTTGCATTAGCTCCAGCCGCGCCCCACTGTCGAAGCTGAGAAAATAGGATGAGAACCCGGTCCGTGCGTTTCTGTACGTATCGTTACTGGTAGCGCCGAAGTAGGTTTCATAGAACGTTCTCATCGACTCCAGATCAAGAACCCAAATAGCCAGATGGTCGATACGCATGTCAGAAACCTACTTTTACGGCTTCCTGCCGCTCGCCCGAAACTGTTTGTTCTTCGAGGTTGAAGATGTCGGCCAGCGTCATGGCCTCCTGGGTGCGGTACTCCATACCGAGATGAGCCAGCAGGTCGTTGGCTTTGTTGGTAGCCAGTTTGCCGAAGGCGTAATCGACCATCAGGCGACCTTTCCGGAGGAGAGCTTTGTCGAGCAGATGCTTGCTGGCGTTGAAAGTAGCAATAACCTGAATGTGCATACAGTCGGCCAGCAACCCGTCGGTCAGGTTGAGGATGTTGGAAACGCTGTTGGTATCGCCCCCGGCCTCACGCGACTGAAGAATCCGCTCCGCATCCTCGATGATCAGCACCGAATCTTTGTTATCGAGCAGAAACGGAATGATCTCCGGCGAAGTCAGGTAGTTGGTCATGTAGGGCGGCAGAATCAGCATGTCCTTCTTGACCAGTGAACTCAGGTACTTGATATAGGTTGTTTTGCCGGTTCCCGGTTCGCCATGGAGCAGAATCAACCCTTTGCTTTTGGGTTGTGCCAGCAGGTTTACCAGCCGTTCGTGTACCGGCGGAAAATCGCTGTTGTAATGCAGTTCGAGGTCTATGCTCGGCGGCAGAATCTCAACGCGCTCGGTATGCAAGCCACCCAAACCGCTCTGAATCAGATAAATATGCGTCTGATTCTCTTCATGCACGTATTTGTGTTCGTAAAAACCGGTCAGCAGTTCTTTTGCCGAGGCCTCATTGAGGTAATAGCCATAGAGCCGAAAGAAGCGTTCGCCAACAAATTCGGCTTTCAGTACCAGGCCTTCGTCGTGTTGATAGATACGCTCGATGGTGTGCCAGCCTTCGTCGTTGACGCGGCTCGTATGGTTGATCAGCCGAAACCCACGCCCATCCAGTAACTCCCGCGCCGACAACTTGAAGTCGTCGTTAAAGTGCAGATAGTTCGGGTAGGTACCGAACGCCTGTACAAAATGGGGAGCCAGCGGAAACTCACGGTCAAGATCGCTGGGAATATACAGGTTCTGAATAGTTTGTTGGTTGGGCATACGACTGTCGGCCGTCAGATAGCGAAACATGTCAGCCCTTGAAAGCTCTTCGTAAGGTTTCAACGGGACGCTGGATTACGTTTCAACGCGTCTAAGTTACCGAAAAATTAACGAATAGACCAAGGAGTATTGTGTGTGTACAACCCGGTTTGCGTGGCTAGTAGACGAACTGCAATGCACCGGGCGAGAAGCGTAACGCAATTTCGTGGACGCTTGGCTGGAAATACAAACTGGCGTTCGGATTCTCGGGTGTTTGTGAATAGAACAGATAGCTGATCCGAATCGCTTTGGTAAACTGGTATTCGGCCAGGGCGTGCAGGTAGTTGGTTTGCACCAGACCGGGGCTGTTGTGCCGATACGAAATGCCCAGTCCGATCTGCTCGTGGAACCAGATGCGGGCATTCAGGTCAGCTCCCACCGGGCGATCGGCAATTTTGGAGATCAGCACCGACGGGATCAGGACGGCGTTGTCGCCAACGGCAAAGCGAGTGCCGGCCTGCACCATCAGCGGCCGTACGCTCTGGTACAGAAACCGCCCTGACAGATCGAGCGCGCGTCCCGTAAGTTCGGGCAAGGAAATACCGCCAAAAAATCGGTCTGACTGGTAATAAACGCCAACGCCAAAACTTGCGATAGCCCGGTTCAGGCTCGATGCGGTGGCATAATCATACAAGGGTAATACATTGACACCGCCCTGAACGCCGATCGACAGTCTTGCCAGCGCGGGCAGGTTAAACCGATACGCCACGCTCCCCGACACGCCGGTAGCGGCAAAGAGCCCCATTCGATCATTGAGCGCCTGGAAACCTAACCCGACCCGCCCGTTGGCCACCGCCCCATCGGCAGCCACGCTCTGCGTCAGTGGCGCCCCCCGAACACCGAGCCATTTGCGTCGAAGCAAAGCCGTCAGCTGAAACGATTCGCGCGCGCGCGCATAAGCCGGGTTGATAGCCAGTGGATTAACCAGGTACTGTGAATAAAGCACTTCGCGCTGGGCCTGGACCGGCTGAACCAGCCCGCCACATAGGGCAGTCAGAAAAAGGAGAAAAAAACGGACGCGAACAAAGCGGGGCATACCAAAAACCAGAGTTGAGCAATCAAATTGGTCGCTTTTCATCTAAAATCCTAATCGGGACAACTGAGTTGCCCTGTTAGCCCGATGCCTGTTTACAAAAGCAAAAGCGAGCAATACACCAGGGTATTGCTCGCTAATTTATTGTTAAGTTGGATAAAGCGCTTGTCTGTTAATAGGCAAAAACTATACCAATGTTTCTACATTTAATCAATCCATCGACAGAATTTTTATTTCTGTACGCCGATTTTGCTGATGATCCGTCTCTGAGCAGTTGATACCGTCTTTACAGGTGTTCAGCAGCAACGTTTCTCCGTATCCTTTGGCGATCATTCGTTTGGCCGGAATACCTTTCGATTTCAGGTAAGCAACGGCTGCTTTGGCACGGTTGGCAGAGAGCGTATTGTTGTAGGTACTGGTAGCGCGGCTGTCTGTATGCGACCGCATTTCGATCCGCATGGTTGGATATTTCGTCATCAGCGCTACCACTTTATCAAGCTCCACAGCCGCATCCGGGCGGATGTTGAATTTATTGAGGTCATAATAGATGTTGTCGATTTTGATAACATCCCCTTTGCGGAACATGAGCAGCTCGGTAGACCCCGTGCCATCTTTGGCGATATGCGATCCGGTAGTACCCATGTCGTTTTTCATCGCTTCGAGCGAGTAATCACAGCCCGATGTAATCGAGAAGGAGTAGCTGCCGTCTTCTGTCGTAGTCGTTTCCTGGGAGCTGCCATCGCATTCGTTGATCATTACTACCTTAACGCCCGACATGGGTTTTTTATCAGACTGGGCTATTACACGCCCCCGCAACGTACTAACCACCCCCGCGGCTTTGGCTGAACCTTTGGGGCGACTGAGTGGAATGTCGAGCCGGGAGGGCTGATCGTCAGCCATGTCTTTGGTCGAGAAACCGATTTTATTGTCGAGGTACCCATCCCGGCTGGCCAGGATGCTGAATTCATTATCTACGTCGACGCAGAATCTGACCAGTCCTTCGGCATCGGTCTGGAGTTGCTTCTGCCCGTTAGCCGCTGCATTATCGACCGCCACCGTGGTGTTGATCAGCGGTTCGCGGGTTTCAGCGTCGAACACGCTTACCGTCAGCTCCCGACACGGATACAGCGAGCCTTCGCGCGTGAATCGATACAGATCGTCGTCAGCCCCTCCGTTTTTTCGGTTACTGCTGAAATACCCCCGCTGCCGATTGCCATCGGTAACAATGCCGAAGTCATCTTTGGGCGAGTTGAGCGGTTCACCCAAATTGCGGATGCTGGTAGCTGACGTTCCCTCTTCTATCAGGCTCGCATAAAACATATCCAGATCGCCCAGACCCGGGTGGCCATCCGACGAGAAGTACAGATTACCTTTTTCGTCGACAAACGGGAACAGCTCGTTGCCCTTCGAGTTGATCGTAGGACCAAGATTCACGGGTTCACCCCATTTATCTTTGTTCCAGCGGGAGACATAAATGTCACTCCCCCCGAAGCCACCTGGCCGGTCAGATGCGAAGTAAAGCAACTGATCTGGCGTGCCGTTTTTATCTTTAGCCAGGGCCGGGTGACCCGTTGAAAACTCGTCGCTATTGAATGGTAACTCTTCCGCTTCGCTCCAGTACCCATTGGTATGGGAAGAGGAATACAGCTTTAGTTTGTTAATCCGGTCAGAACTCTGGCCGTATTTCCCGTTTGTATAGTTATTCCGGGTGAAGATGACCCGTGAACCATCTTTGGTAAATGAAGCCGGCCCCTCATGGTACTTGGTGTTAAGGGTCTGGCTAAACCGATCTGCTTCGCTAATGACCTGATCTTCGTACCCCTGGCTGATATTTTTACCCCCAAAGAAACCTACCGTGCGCGAATCATTGGCCGTAGGACTGGTAAAATCATCGCTACCCAGCGGACGAATGAGCTGCATACGAGACGCAGGCTGTTTTATAGCCGACCCACCCAGGCTCGAGGCTTTAGCGGCCCGTAGTCCTTTTACTTCCGGGAGGTAATGCAGATCCAGAAATGGGGTGCTGTTCCAGTTAAATACGCGCTTTATACCGGCTCCACTGCTTTTGGACGATACAAATACCAGTCCGTCTTTATACAGCATGGGGCTAAATTCAGCTTTGCGGGTATTCATCCGCAAAAATTCAACCTTGTAACTAGCTGCGTTTTTTGTGAGCGGGGTTAGGTCGCGGTAGAGTTTGGAGAAAGCGGGCCCGCGTTTGTCCATCGTCTGAAGAGTACTGTATTTTTCGTAAGCTTCCTGCGCTTCGCGGTACTTCCCATTGCTGGCCAGCGACTGTGCATAATACAGGTAATATTGATTGTCTTCGGGCGATAATGAGCCGCTACTAATCAGGTCTCGATAGACCCGCTCGGCGTTGACCATATCACGAATTTGCTGGTAACTGTAGCCCAAACGCGTTTTGGTCAGGCGCAGCTCTTCGGCCGAGAGTGAAGCCGGTTTAGCGAGTGCCTGTTCATAGAGTTCAATCGCTTTGGCGTAGGCCAGCTGGTTAAACTGCGTGTCGGCTTGTTTGACCAGCGACTGAGCCAGCAGCGAACCCGCCCAAAGACACAAAAAGGCAAGAATAGGAAATGTACGTGTCATACATTATGGTGGTTATGAGACGGAACGAGAGGGAGTGAGCAATTTTATGCTTTTTGAGTCCCGTAGAAAATACACCTTTCCAGTAAGCAAATACTGCGCCGAATTTCTGACTTCTGGTTACGGAGAAAACAACCAAACGGCCCATGATATCGACAGCTTTTCGGGCTTTGTCAACATCATGGGCCGTTAGAAACCCACACGCTATAGGATAGGTCTATTAGAAGTAGCGCGGGGTCAGGATGCGGTTTTTACCGAAGCCAAATTCGTACCGAAGCATGACCTCGTGTGAACTGGGCGCAATGGACCGCAGGCCGTTCATGGTTCGATCATAGGCGTACCCAAACCGGAACTGATCGGTCAGCTGAACCTCCAGCATCCCTACAATGGCATCAGTCGAATAATCGGTCCAGGTAGAGAACTGATTTCGGCGAATCGAAGCGCCAATGGCTATCCGATCGGCAAACCAGAAGTTGATGTTCCCGTCGAAGCCGAGCGGTGCGCCTTCTGCATATTTGACCAGTACAGACGGCTTCATTTTCACCGCCGGGCTAATGCCGACTACGAAACCAGCTGCCGCAAAGGCATGACGCGCCTGCACCGACCGCAGATCCCCGACGTTGTATTCGCTCAGCTTATTCTTGATCAGGCGCGGTACCGATAGGCTCAGGTACGACCGGTCATTACTGAGGTAAATTCCGGTACCGAAGTTGGGCAGCACTTTTGAGATATTCTGCGCAAAGGCCGGATCGATTGATCCGTCGGGATTGGTGATTACCTCTGCCAGGTTAGCCCGGTAGCTGGATGCTCCACCCTGCAAACCCAGAGCCAGCGTTGTACGCTGCCCTACCTTGATTCGGAATGCGTATGACGCAAAGGCACCGGCCTCCTCCATCACGCCGTACCGATCACCATACAACTGCAACCCGATACCGACACGCTCCTGGTTGAGCGGCATGTCCATAGTGAACGTAGCGGTTTGAGGAGCCCCCTGCACGCCAGTCCACTGATTTCGGTAAAGTGCCGACATGCTCAGCACATCACGGCTTCCCGCATAAGCCGGGTTCAGGGCCATCATATTGAACATGTACTGCGAGAACATCTTGTCCTGCTGCGCCCGGACCTGGCTGCTGCCGATCCCGAGGATCAGCAGCAGCGCGATTGCCCACTGTTTTTTTACTAACTGGTTTACCATCGGTATTAGCGGTTAATCGTCATGTATCGTACAAACTTGCGCCCGTCGCTCAGGTTGATCACGTAGTAGTACGTTCCGTCAGGTACACCAGCAGCGTTGTCGCTGATTACAGTCCCTGCATTCGGCTTACCGTCCCAGTCGTTGCGATAGTCATCTTTCTTGTAAACAAGGTGTCCCCAGCGGTTGTACACCTCGAGATTGATCGTTGCCGCCCCGGTTCCGCGAATGACGAACAGGTCGTTGATACCATCACCGTTTGGTGAGAAACCTTCCGGAATAAACAACGCGGTGCTGGTAGCGGGCAGATTCAACGGAGTTGCTTCACGCTCGTTCAGATCGGTTGGGTTGCTGTTTCCGTTGATGTCCGGGTTCAGACCATTGGTCGAGACATCAGACACCTTCTCCGTACCCGAGATTGCCTCTGCGTAAGCCGTGTTCAGGAAGGTAGTTGTGCTACCGAACGTAACTACGTTCACCACAAACAGAATGGTGTCTACTTTACCGGCAGCCAGTGTACTGGTGCTATCGCCGAGAACGAGCAGCGGATTAGCGCTGCCATCGAACGCTGGGTTCAGCTTCAGTGCGCTACCGGTCGAAATTGTCACCGGCGGACTCACCACCTTGTAGCTGGCTCCGGTTATGTTGTTAAACACCTTGGAGAGCGTATCACTGACTGACACCTTCTTCAGCAACTCACGACCGAAGTTCTTTACAACGACCTGATACACTACGTTGAAGCTTTGATCAGCCTGACGAACGGTATCCCGAACAGACATAGCCACACCGATGAACGATCGCGTCGACAGGCTATTGAGAATCACCGGTGTTGGTGCGCTGTTGTTACGCGGGTCGAGGTCTTTATCCGGATCATAGTCGGTACCCGTCGTCGACTGGTCTTCAACTACTTTTTTATCCGGTGTCAGTGCTGTAGCCTTTGCCGTGTTATAGAACGTCAGCGAATCCGCATTGCGGGCATCTACCCGTACTATGAACGAGAGGCTACGACTTTCTCCTACGCCCAGGCTACTCAGTGAATCGACCAGCATCTGCGTAATCAGTCCCTGACCAGTATACTGCGGGTTAACGGTCAGCCCCGAGCCAGCACTTACGCTGATCTGATTGCTGACAATAAGCGCCCCGTTACCAAACGTTTCGGAAAGATTATCAACCACCTGCACTTTGGTGAGCGGCACCGTACCACAGTTTTTCAACGTGATCGTATATGGGATGTCGAATACACCTTCAGAGACAGCTATCGGCTCTCCAGCCAGCTTGGCTACACCGAGCAGACCGGCGGGCAGATCAAAGCGAACAGGTGTTGAGACGGCACCCGGCTTAACAGGATCAAGCCCGTCATTCGAGATGTCACTAACCGTCTGATTCGTTCCAGTCGTCTGTCCTGTCACCGTTGCCGAAGAGAAGAATGGACCATTATTGCCATTCGGCTTCACATTGACCACAATCAGAACAGTATCCTGCTCGCCTGCTGCCAGTTTGCTGGTTCCGGCAAGTACATTGGGGTAGGTATTGCCGTCATAATTGGCATCCAGTACCAGCTTGCTGCCAGCGCCTACTTTTGTGCCCACCACCGTATACGATACCGGCGGGGCGAAGGCCTGTACCAGACTGTCGGTCAGACTAATGCCTGTCAGATCAACATCACCCAGGTTCTTGATTGTTGCCTTGTAGGTAATGGTATAGCTGCTGTCAGCCTTCGGCTCAACCTTCAATACAGTGAGGGCCAGACCAATACCCGGTCCCAGTGGCTGTCCACCACCCAGCGTAAAGCTGGTTACAGTCGAGTTGTTGGTGGGGTCACCATCACCATCCGGATCAGTATCGCCACCGCTTGTCGACAGATCGGTTACGGTTCCAGAGCCATTCAGTGCCGTAGTACTTGCAATGTTGATAAATCCTCGGGTCGTATCGCCCGGTACGCGTCTTACAACCACGTCCATCGTGAATAGCTGCGAACGGCCTGGTGCGATATAGCTTACCGGGTCGAGCAGATCAACGTTACCTCCTGCACCTGTGAAGGTAGCAAGCGGCTTCAGGGTAGAACCGACCTCTGGCTTCACGACCGCACTCACCAGTTGGTTGGGTGCGAAGAAGAAAGCCAGATCATCAACCACCTGCACTTTCCGCAAGGTATCGTCACCGAAGTTAGTCGCAACGAAGCGGTAGGATACTTTGATCAATGAATCGCCCTCAGCTTTTGGCGTACCTAGTACCGACTTGGCAAGACCAATCTGGCTTGGTTTATAGGCCGAGTTGTTGGTAACCGTCACACTAGCCGTGTTGTTAGCCAGATTGGTGTCTTTCTGGTCGAAGTAAGTGATAGCAGCCGTATTGACAACCGCGCCTTTGGCTACGAGTCTTGCCTGGAAACTGATCGAATCAGACTCCCCAGCCTGGAGGCTGTCAATCCGCTTCGTTATCACACCATTCGATACCGAGAAGTCAAAGACCTCACTTGGTATCAGTTCGAGTCCCTTAGGCAGTACGTCGCGTATGTCGATGTTCTTAGCCGTATGCAGGCCGTTGTTCGTTACCTTGATGGTATACGTTACCGGCTCTCCATCCTCTACCGTCGATATATCTGCCAGCTTACTGATAGATAGGTCTGTCTTAACTGTATCTGTAGCACAGTTGAAGATACTTACTACCACTTTGGCAGGTGCGCTCACACAACCGTTGCTGTTCCGGGCAAATACGTAGTATGTGCCGGCACCTACTGAGTCAGGGCGCGTGATGAGTTTCGACCAGGCTGGCTGCCCGATACGGTACTCATAGGTGCTACCCGCTGTTGTTGCCGAGAGAGCCGACGTCAGGTTAGCTACTACCGACGGACAGTTGTTGCGAATGTTCGCGACGAGCGGCATGGGAGCTGGTTCGGCTACTTTCACGACAACTGGCTCGGAGAAAGCTGAACTACATCCGCTTCCATCTACAACCTGCAGGGTGTAGGTGCCACTGGTTTTCACTACGATGCTCGATGAGCGCTCTTTGTTACTCCAGACGTAGCCGCTAGCACCTACTGGTCCAATAAGCTTGACAGAGTCACCATAACAGAGGTTCGTTGATCCTACGATCTGAACCGTCGGGACGGTCTTACTACCTTGAATCGTCAGCACCATCTCGTCCTTAGCGACTGCGCAGGCTGCGTTGTTCGTACTTACTGACAGCGTCAGCGTTACTTTGCCTGACGCTATATCCTCGGCGCTGGCCGTATACGTGGCGTTCAGCTGGAACGAGTTATCAAAAGTACCTGTACCGCTGGTGGTCCAGTGGGCGGTTTTACCCGCACCACCCATTACACCCGCTAGTTGATAGGTCTTCGCAGCGCATATGCTGGCGTCAGCACCCGCATTGGCCGTTGCCGGATTCTGCGGATTACAGGGTGAAGCGTCGCCACAGGTATTGATGTTAATATGGATGGCAACCGGCAGGCTATAGCAGCCGTCAATCGTTTTCTCCACCACATAATACGTACCGGCACCTACTGCTGTGTTCGTCACCTTTGAGGCTGCGCTCAGCGACTGGCTCGTATAGAACTCAAATACACCACCGCGGGTCGAGACCTGACTAGTTACGGCCGTCGTCAGATCGACCGTATTAATTGGACAGGTATTGGCTTTGTCTACTGTCTTCGGCTGAGCCACTTTCGGTAGTACCGTCACTGTTACCTCATTCGAGGCTTCGCTCTTGCAATTATCCGATGTGCAGCAGCGGGCCGTATAGGTTTGCGTAGTAGCCAGAGACACCGTCAGGGTCGAGCCTACCTGGTTGTTCGACCAGGTAACGTATGAACCAGCCGGGCAACCCTGCGCTACCAGCGTTACTGGTGCACCGAAGCAAGCAGTCGTGCTGGCTCCGCCGGCCACCGAGATCGTTGGCGCAGCAGGAGCACCTGCTTTAATAGTCGTGTATGGTGACCAGGCGCTCGAGCACTCTCCAATCTTACACTTCACCCGGTAGCTAACATCGTTTGTGGCGATGAATGACAGGCTGCTACCCGTTGTAACGTTGTCGGACCAGATATACTGACCACCCTCACAGCCTGTAGCGGTGAGTGTTACCCACTCGCCTTTGCAGGCAACCATCCGATCGGCAGAGATCGTTGGTACGTTCGGCGTGCTCACTATTGCATCGCCCATGTTCGAGTAATCGCTGGTACAGCCATCGATGGTGCACGTAGCCATTACCCATAGATCGGCCACGATTGTTTTCGTAATCGATGCGCCTACATCGCCGTTGGTCCAGCGGATGGTACCTCCCTCACAACCAGTGGCTGTAAACGTAACAGCAGTACCAGCACAGATCGTAAACGGTTTGTTCGGGCTTATGACAGGCGGAGCCACGCGTCTGACGTTAATCTTGGCCCCAGCGACATCGAGATCAGCACAGATCTTCCGTTCTGCAATGAGCTTAACGACATCGCCACCCGTTGTCAGACCCGGTTTCACAGCCGACAGGTCGAAGTAGTTCGGCGTATTTGGTGTAGCGTTGTACACCAGCGTATGAATCGTATAGCTACCCGCTGCGTTGGTGACGCTGAAGGTTGGCGTGGTACTGGTCTGTTGAATTACCAGATCAGCTCCTTTTGTCAGCACATATAGTACTGAGTAGCCCGTCGGCTGCACCAGACCACCGTTTGGCGTAGCGGCCAGCGTTATAACGGTGGCAGTACCCGAACAGATTGTAGCTTCAACCGGCACCAGCGTACCTGCTTTGGCGACGCAGCTGCCCGGGTTCACGATAATCGTGTTCGACGGATTGCTGAGACAGGTGCGGTAGCGGCACTGGGCATAATACGTCTGCGTACCGTTCGGACGGACAACAATCACGTTACCCATGTTGTTGCCGTTGATATCGTTGGCGCTCCAGATGACATCACCCGTGCAGCCGATGGCGGTCAGCGATACGGTACCACCAACTTCCACAACGGTTGCCGAAGCGACAATGGTTGGCGTTGGTACCGGCGTCACCGTGATCGTGTAGGTTGCCGACTGCGGGCTCCGGCATTTGCCATCCTGGCAGTAGACCGAGTAGCCCGTCGTTACCGTTGGCGACACGATGATGCTGGTCGTTGTCTGACCTGTGCTCCACATTGGTGTACCCATGCAGTTGGTCACCGTCAGCGTTACTTCTTCGCCTGGGCAGGTGTGATCCGTGCTGCAGGTTACGATCGGCTGTGGGGTTGCAGTTACGCTCACCTTGATGGTGTTCGACCGGCTGCTGCCACAGGCACTTCCGCTGGTAGCTGTACAGATTGCGTAGAACTCGTTTTGCGTTGGCGTTGCCGATACAGACACCACCGAGCCGGTCTGACCATCAGACCAGGTGATGGTACCTCCCGTGCAACCCGTTGCCGTCAGCGACACCAGGCCGCTGCCACAGATTGAGGTCGTTGAAGCAACAATCGTTGGCGGTGCTATTGTACCTGAAGTCGTTACCGTTACCCGGATACCGAGCGACCGGTCGCTTTCGCAGTTCCCCTGTTTGCAGGTAGCGAAATACTCTTTTGTTTCTGTCGGGAAGAAGCTAATGCTGGCACCGACGCGGTCAATACCATACCACTTAACAGTCCCTTCACATCCTTCGGCCGTGAGCGTCACTTTCTCCCCGCTACAGATCAGGTTTTTACCTGAGGTCAGACTGATTTGCGGAGCCTGTGGGTTCACGATCGTTACCGGAACGGCATTCGATGGCTCGCTTAGGCATGTGCGATAACGGCACTGAGCATAATAGCGCATGCTTGCCGTTGGCCGAACGGTGATAACTGACCCGGTCAGGGAGTTACCATCTGTACCCGCCACGTTCCAGATAACGGTACCGTTGCAGCCCGATGCTGTCAGCGAGATTGGCGCCCCGGCGCAGGCCGTATCCGCACTGGCCGTTACAGTCGGAACCATAGCCGGGACTACGCTGATCGAGTATACTTTTGAAGACTCGCTCCGGCAACCATTTGATTTACAGTATACCGAGTAGCTATTATTACCCAGGCTCGGGCGGACAACGATGCTTCCCGTCGTAAGAGTTGTGCTACTCCATACCGGTGTTCCCGCGCAGCCATTCACGGTTAGGGTTACTTCTTCACCCGGGCAAGCAATGGTTGTACTACAGGTGATGGTCGGCGTCGGCAGGCCTGTCGAAATATCGATGGTCTTCGTAGCCGGTTTGCTTGGGCAGCTACCAACGACACACTGAGCCGTATACGTAGTGCGGTTTGTTGGTTCAACCACAATCACGTTGCCGGTTTGTGCCCGCTCTGACCATTCAATTTTACTACCTTCACAACCCGATGCAGTCAGCGTTACGGATGTACCTGGGCAAACCTGATCCGCACTGGCCGTAATGACTGGTGGCTGCGGATCCCGTACGGTTACCGTGATGAGGTTCGACCGGCCACTGATGCAGGCCTGACCCAGTACACAGCTAGCCGAGTAGGTAGTCGTTACAGATGGCGTTACGATCACACTGAAACCAGTTTGTTGATCCGACCACCGAACAGTACCTCCTTCACAGCCTCGGGCCACCAGGGTCGTCGAACTGCCTTTGCAAATCTCCGTCAGGGCGCAGACAATAACCGGCGGTTCGGCGTTACAAACCGACACATCTATCGTTGCGCGAGCGGTATCGTTTTTCGCATATCGCGGATCGTTGTTCGAACCGCTGATGATGCCCGTATTCGTAATCGTACCACCAGCGTTAATCGTTGCTTCGATTAACAGGCTACGGTTCGATCCTTTCGTGAGCGTACCGATGGTCCAGGTACTGGTAGCTGCATTGTACTCAGCAGCTGGCGTGGCGCTTACAAATGTCAATGTGGGCGGAAGCACATCTTTCACCTTCACATCGGCACCCGTAATCGGTCCGTTGTTGCTGGCCGTGAGCGAGTAAGTTATTTTCTGACCTACTTTATACGGACCTGCCGTCACGACAGTTTTCGCAAGAGCCAGGTCTGGCAGGCACGTTCCGACCGTGATAGTCAGCGACGCACGCGGGCTTACACAACCACTTGAGTTAACTGCCTCGGCGGTATAAACCACCTGGCCGGCCGTAGCTGGCGTTACGATCAGTTTACCACCGCTTTCCGTTGTACCCACCAGTTTGTTATTCTGATCATACCAGTTGATACGAGCACCCGGCGCAAAGCCTATCAGCTTAGTGCTGCTACCCTGACAAACCAGTGTGTCGTCGCAGGCTACACCAACCGGCATATCGGGCCGCTTGTTGATAGAAACAAGCATTGAACTGGTAGCAGCCTTACAAACACCGGCTCCGTCAGGATCGTTGGTTGTTGCAGTCAGCATAACTGAACCGCTGGCAACATCAGCTGCAGATGGTGTATACGTAGTGCTCAGGCTGGTTGGGCTGCTGAACGTACCCGTACCGTTGGTCGACCAGACAACACTTGTTGCCGAACCAGACAGTACAGCTTTTACAGGAACGCCATCACCCGAGCAGATCGACACCCCTGGGCCTACATTGACACCTGCCACGTTCTGGCAGTTACAGTCTACAATTTCCACCGTCAGCACCGTTGGGTTGCTGTAGCACCTTCCTGATTTGGCAAACAGGTAGTACTTCCCGGCACCTACTACTGTAGTGTTCGTCACCCGGGTGGCTTCTGAGCGGGTTAGACTCGTATACCACTCATAAGTAAGTCCTGTACTGTGGTTTTCTATTTCGATCGTTGTCAGATCGACAGTTGTCTTCGGACAGATATTCTTGATGTTACCGAGACAGATTGGGGTGGGCACGGTCGTTACCGTTACCACGATCGGCTTGCGTGGGCTAACGCAGCCTTCTGTCATTGCTTCGGCATAGTATACAGTCGTTGTGGTCGGATTAACCACGTACGGCTCACCACTGGCTGTGGTCGCAACAGCTACCCCGTCATATGGGGTGAGGTACCAGCGAATTTTTGCACCCGGAACTGAAGTCGATGCCACCAGCGTGGTACTCTCCCCGTTACAGATGCTGGCATCAGCAGAAACCGTCAGGTTGAAATTATCCGGGCATCCTGTACCAATAGAGATGCTGTACGGAACAGCTACCAGGCAGGATTTGGCATCTGTAGCAACAACCGTAAAGTTGCTGACACCAGCCGTAGTTGGCGTCCCGGATAGTACACCCGTAGTCCGATCCAGCGTCAGACCAAGAGGTAGGCTACCAGCCGTCACAGCGTATGTATAAGGTGATATGCCTCCCGTGGCTACCAGAGTCTGACTATAGGATATCCCTTTCACACCTGCTACCAGCGTTGACGGCGTCAGGGTTATTGGCTGACAGAGTGTGCAGGACGCCGGCACGGCATAGGTCGTACTCTTGATCATATTCACCACACCTGCCAGCGTTGCCGTAACTGTGCGCGAAGCAGGACCATTGCTGACCCCCGTCAGAGAGAACGAGACGGAAGCCTGTCCAGCCGTAACCGTGAATGAGGCAACAGGCGAACCATTTTCCGTAATCGTCAAAACACCCGGAATAATGTTCGTAAACGAAACAGTACCGGTGGTGATGTACCCGTTCGTAGCGGTATTACAGATAGCTGGTGCTACAACGATGGCCATAGCCGGCATTCCACCTACCGTTACCGGTACAGACGCAGTATTATTAGACGGGTTGGTATCAACAGGTCGGTATCCATCCGTGTTCGATACCGATGTGAATGGACTGAGGACGGCTATGTTGGTCAGCGAACCACCCGCAAACGCGGCACTGATCTGCGCCGACAACGTCAGCGAGGTTGTACCTCCGTTGGCGGCCAGCGGTCCGGCAATCACCGTGCTCACCGAATTGGCTCCGCTCGTCGCGAAACCAGTTCCGCTCACAAAACTCATACTGGCCGGTAAGAGGTCATTAACAACCACATTATAAACCGGATAAGCTGAGTTGTTCGTAACCCTTACTTCATACGTAACAACATCACCAGCCGTGAACGAGCTGCGGCCACCGGCTACCGTCTTAGCGATACCTACATCATAGCCCGGTACAAACCCGGCATCCAGACTGCCGTTGAACTCGCCCGAGGTCAGCGTCACGCTGCCCGTGCGGCCCGTGGCCAGCAGGTCACTGTCCATGGTACGATCCGTACCGCTCAACGGCGTGGTAGCCGTGAAGCCCGTCGGTGTCGAGAAGCCTACCGCATAGCTGTTGCTGCTGCCCGGGGTCAGCCCCGTAAAGCTATAGAAGCCCGTGCTGCTGGTGAGCACCGTCTGGCTGGTGGGCTGTCCGTTGAGGAACAGCGTGGCCACCACCCCGGCAATGCCTGGTTCTCCGGCATCCTGCACGCCGTTGCTGTTTAGGTCCGCCCATACATAGTCACCCAGACCGGCGAAGCTACCCACAGGTACCGTCGTCGTGGCCGTGTTATTATTCGGTGTCGAATCCTGGGGCTTGTACCCATCCACGTTACTGGTGGAGGTAAACGGACCAACTACTGCTACGTTGGTAATGCTGGTGGCCGAGTAGGTGTTGCTAATCTGGGCGGTATAAGTCAGGCTCACCGAACCACTAGCTGCCAGCGGACCAGCGATGGTACCACTGGCTGAACTGGGGCCGCTGCTAACCAGGCCGCTGCCGCCTACAAAGCTCACCCCGGCAGGCATCTGATCTTTCACCTCTACGTTATAAACCGGGTAGGCCGAATTGTTGGTGACCAGTAACCGATACGTGATCAGGTCGCCCGGCAGATAGCTGCCTTTGGGGTTCACCACCAATTTCTCGATACCTACGTCATAACCCGGTACAAACCCGGCATCCAGACTGCCGTTGAACTCGCCCGAGGTCAGCGTCACGCTGCCCGTGCGGCCCGTGGCCAGCAGGTCACTGTCCATGGTACGATCCGTACCGCTCAACGGCGTCGTGGCCGTGAAGCCCGTCGGCGTCGAGAAGCCTACCGCGTAGCTGTTGCTGCTGCCCGGGGTCAGCCCCGTAAAGCTATAGAAGCCCGTGCTGCTGGTGAGCACCGTCTGGCTGGTAGGCTGTCCGTTGAGGAACAGCGTGGCCACCACCCCGGCGATACCCGGTTCTCCGGCATCCTGCACGCCGTTGCTGTTCAGGTCCGCCCACACATAGTCACCCAGGCCAGAAGTCGGAATCAGATAACCGGCATCGATAGTCGTGTTGTTCTCACCCGAGGTCAGCGTCACCGAACCGCTCAGCCCCGTCACCAGATCGGCGTCGGAGTCAATCGTGTTATCGGTGCCAGAACGCGGGGTAGTCGCCGTCAGACCGGTCGGGGCCGTGAAGCTCACCGAGTACACGTTGGTCAGGCCTGGCGTCAGGCCTGTGAAGCTGTACAAGCCACTAGCATCGGTTGTGGTCGACGCCACTACTGTACCGTTGAGCAGTAGACTCACCGGCACGCCCGAGATGGGGGTGTCGCCGGTCGACTGAACACCGTTGCGGTCGTTATCGGCGAAGACGTAGTTACCCAGGCTGGCAGGCTTGATGAAGCCTGCGTCTACGGTGCTATTGAACTCGTTAGCGGCCAGTGTGTAGCTACCCGTCACACCCGTGCTGGGATTAGCATCACTATCCGTTGCGTCAGGGCCTATGTTGGCCACCGTTCCGCTAAAGCCGGTTGGGGTTGAGAAGCTTACCGAGTAGACGTTGGTCGAGCCAGGGGTCAGCCCCGTGAAGCTATATAAACCACTGGCATTCGTCGTGGTCGTAGCGATCTCCAGCCCATTGAGCCGCAAGCTTACGGTTACCCCCGAAATAGGTGGCTCACCGGCATCCTGCTGCCCGTCGGCATTCTTATCTTCCCAGACAAAGTTGCCCAGGCCAGCCGTCAGACCCTGGTAGCCGGCGTCGATGGTCGTATTGTTCTCACCCGAGGTCAGCGTTACCGAACCGCTCAGCCCCGTCACCAGATCGGCGTCGGAGTCAATCGTGTTATCGGTGCCAGAACGCGGGGTAGTTGCCGTGAAGTTGGTCGGGGTGGAGAAGCTTACCGAGTACACGTTGGTCAGGCCTGGTGTCAGGCCTGTGAAGCTGTACAAGCCACTGGCATCGGTTGTGGTCGACGCCACTACTGTACCGTTGAGCAGTAGACTCACCGGCACGCCCGAGATGGGGGTGTCGCCGGTCGACTGAACACCGTTGCGGTCGTTATCGGCGAAGACGTAGTTACCCAGGCTGGCAGGCTTGATGAAGCCCGCGTCTACCGTTGGGTTATTCCGGGCGGTACTCGATTCAGGCTGACTTGTATCTATAGTATATACGCGCGTCAGTCCATTGAGGCCCGCATCACTGTTCATGTCGTCCGATACACCCGTTACCGTTTGCGACGTAGGCTGGAACCCAGCTGGTGTCACGAACTTAACCGTGTAACTGCCATCGGTCAGACCGGTAAAGCTATAGAGCCCACCCACGGTTGTTGTGGTCGAGGCCAGCAGCGTTGTACTCGTTGGATCATATAGCTCAACGGTTACACCGCTGATACCGGGTTCGTCAACGTCCTGTTTGCCATTGGCATTTTTGTCTTCCCAGACAAAGTTACCCAGGCTCCCCAGCGGCCCCGGTACAAATTCGATGTTACAGCAGTTTGATGAAGCACATTCATTCTTGTAGGTCACAAAACGATAAACGCCCACCGACTTTATAGTCAATGAGTTGTCATTGTTTACTACAGCCAGCGAGGTCGATACGGCGGATGTACTGATGGGTACATCGTTGCGAAACCATTCGATCCGGTCGAAACCAGCTGGTACTGACACAGTATATTCATCACCCCCATAGAAAAAGATAGGAATAGCGAAGCAAACGGCCGCATAATCATCTTCGTATATATTACCAGACGCAGGCGAATCGGGATCGGTCTGATCGAGGCTGGTAACCTCGGCGGTGTTAAACCATACTCCTCGTCCGACTACGGTGGCCCGGAAGGTAAGCGTCGCCGATGCGCCGGGCGCAATCGAAGGAATACGCCAGGTTCCGGTCGTCACCGTTGATGACGCTGCCGCCGTGTATGTTCCGGACGAAGTCGACGCTGACGAAGGCACATAAGCAGCCCCTTCCGTAAGCAGGAGGTCCGTTACTACTACATTGGTGGCAGTAGCAGTCGCATTAGCTGCGTTGGTAACGACCACCGAATACGTGATGACATCACCAAGTGCCGGGTTCTGGTTGCTGACGGCTTTAGTCAGACTTAGGTCGACGACGGCCGTTTGCGCAAACGTTGCCGGAATACCGCCCAGCCAGAAAACAAGCAATGCCACTAGTGACAGCACTCCCTGACGAGACCGCGCGCCCCATGAACGACCCTCGCCCCCTGCACCGGCCAGACGTTGTGAAAAACGGCTCGTGCGAGTAGGCTTCTCTAATGCCGTATTATCCCCCCTGCCCACGTTAACTCTGGGTCGGCTTATGGACATATGAGGTGATTCGTTCTGTAAAATTTGATCATTCATTCGCGGTAGAGTAAGAAAAGTGGGTAGCTGCTGGATAAAGTCTATAGATGGGTTGATAGTACGCCCGGGCGGAATATCGGGCGGGCGCCCCGCCGACCGGATACTGCCAACGGCAAAGAGCCGGGCTGGCGCCAGCAACGACTCTGTCATGAAGAAAGGGAAAGGTTGCTGTTTGGGTTGAATTGATGGAAGAGGCTGAAACTTTCTCTGTATCAGCTGAAGCACATAGCCAACTACCTGATTTGCCAGATAACCTAGTTTTTCTCGGACATTATCAATCTTCCGGTCGTTTTTACGACCGACCGGATTAACTGAAACGTCAGGACGTTTTATGCGAAGCGTAGACGTTACTTCCATCTGCAACTTTATTTGGAGCGTATACTTAGCGGCAAAATCAGCCCGCAAACGTTGCGATTATTCTGACCGACAAACCATGCATAAGTCACGGTTTGCCCTGCCTGAGAACAGTGGCTATTTTACTCTCCAAGAATTTAACTAAAACTATGCCAAACACCCACCCCTCAGTGATACGCAAACAGGACGGCAAGTAAATCATTGTATATTCGAGAGTTAATGACCCGCACGTATAGTGGTTGGGGTAAGTAAGGGCAGTCTGATCCCTGCCGAATTACTCCAATACGACTACAGGAGCAACCCGCCGGGTTTAGCGAAAACTATGCCAAGTGTAATGTAACCTGCCCGGCGTGACTAATTTATTCAGCACGCCAGATTACGCATGACGGATCACTCTATTTGACAATAAAGCAGCCCAGCAGGCAGGTCGATAAGAGAGGATACGAGAAAATGGGAGCCGGATAAGAATGTCCAGAGAGGCTTATCAACATAATCGGCCGACAAATATAGCTACTCAACAGAGTAAAATAGTTCTGACTCGATAATTTGACCTAAAAAAAAGAGCTGCCCTTTTAGGAGCAGCTCCGGTAAGCAGTTGCGAGTAGTTTTCCTAGAAATCGTAGCCAAGCGTCAGGTAGGCAATGGGCTTGGTGACCGTTTTATCTTCCAGCCCCCAGCCGTAATCAAACTTGACGAAGTAGCCGAACAACATGGTTCGGGCGCCGGCGCCGTAACCAATCAGGAACGGATTTTTGAAGTTGGTGACCCTGGCCCGGAACGGGATATTCCCCCCTCCTACACTTTCCGTATTCAGACTATTCTGCTGGCTGAACGGCCCACTTCCCGTCCAGGCGGTACCAATATCGGTAAAGGCCACCAACTGCAGATTCCGCAGGAAGTTCGACGTGATGTTGCCCCGATACAGGTACCGGATCAGCGGGAGCCGGAGTTCGGCGTTGAATAGCATATAGCTGTTACCCGTCAGTTTTCCCTGCCGGAACCCCCGCAGCGGAGCCGCGAAATCCAGGAAGAATACATCGCGGTAATCATACGGAATTTCGTTGGCCAGCGTGTTGGGCACCCGTAATGGGTTATTGACAATAGCATCTTTCTGGTTCGCTCCAATCCAGTTTTCCATTCCGCCCAACGTACTTTGCTTCGGCGATGGTCCACCCGACTGGCTAAACGCAAAACGGGCGGCCAGAATCAGGTCCCGGTGTATTTTCTGGTAGTGACGCAGATCGAGCGATAGCCGGCGGAAACCCTGCGAAGCAGCCCGCAACCCACCGTATTCCTCGAAACGGAGTTTCATGCGGGTGCCTACGGTCATATTCATGCCGTTAACCTTTGTATTATCGAACACAAACTCGCCCCGCAGACCGGCATAGTCCGACACGCGGTCGGGTTCAGCAAAGGTGGTCAAATCAATCAGCCGGGTAATGGCGTAGAAGGGCGAGATGGTAAGCCGGCTGTTTACCGAAATCGGATACGAAGCCGACACGGCTATGCGGTTGTATCGATATTTCTGAGTCAGGCCCAGCTGATCAATGAACAGGGTCTGCCGATCAACCCGGGCGCCGTAATCGATGCGGTTCGTCTGATTGGTGTACTCCGCGAAGAGATCGCTGTTTCGCAGGGTCGTTGTGATGAAACCACCCGCCCGAAGCACGTGATTCTCGAGCAGGTCGGTTAAAGTTACGTCCTGCGCGAAGCCAAAGCCCCGAATCGGATCGATGCGCCAGTTTGAGGTAGCATCGTTGATGGTAAACATTCCTTTGTACGCATACGGCCCACGAATGGTAATGTTTTCGCGCCGACGATTACGCGGAGGAGCGGTGGCAATACTAGGGGTTAGCCCCACTGTCCGGCGCTGGCGGTACTCGGCCGCCTTCAGCACCTCGGGGTCGAACTGGTAATTATCGGTATCCACCTCACCAGGTTCCAGCGCCAGCTGCCGCGCCGGTTCAGGACGTACCGTATCGGCCTGCCGGGCTGCTACCGAATCGCCCGAAACGGCACCGGCCCGTCGGGTGGTATCGGTACGCAGCTGCTCGGCCCGAACCGAAGCCGACGGATTGGTGCGATTGAGCGTTGCCACCCGCGGGGTAAGCGGAGCCTGAGCCGTTTGGGTCAGGTTTAGTTTTGAGCGGAACCCGATATACTCATCGCCATCCTGCAGAGTGCTGTAGACGAAGCCACCCGTGGCCGGGTTGAGGTCATACAGTCGGATACTCTGCGGGAAAGCGGTTACCTGCCGGGCCGTACGCGTTTCGGTATTATACCGGTACAGGTTACGGACACCGTTGGCGTCGTTCAGATAATAAATCGTCGTTTCATCGGCCGGAATGGGGTTCGCAGCATGGGTCAGCGAATCGGTCAGCCGCTGCACCGACAGGTTACGGGCGTTGCCTTCGTGGCTGAACAGGGTAAGCCGGTCGCGGATGGTCTTGTAGCTTCCTTTGTCAACACCCAGCGTGTCGAGCTGGCGGTTGGAGCTGAACACGATCTGCCGGGCCGTACGCCCAACAAACTGCGGATACAGATCGTCGTAGAGGTCGTTTGTGATCTGCTGGTAAGACCCGCGGTTAATACTGTATAAGAACAGATCATTCTGCCCTTTCCGGTCGGCGCTCATGATGAGGCTGCTGCCATCTTCCGACGCATCCATCCAGACAACCTGCGTTAAGCCGTTCACGGTGCGTCTGAACTCCTGGCTTGGCCGCTTTTCCAGGTTAGAAAACTGGTACAGGTTCGTACGGCCCAGCTCGTCGGTCAGTACCAGCAGGTTGTTGTCTTTCTGCCAGGCCACCAGGGGCGTACTGGTCCGGGTCGACTGCCCATCGAGCCGGTACCCACCCGACAGTACGGTTGTCTTTTTCCGGTTCGTTGTATTGACAACTTCTACGTTGAATTTACCATCCCGAAGGACGGTATACGCAACAAACTGGTTATCGGGGCTGATCTTCAAACTAACCAGCGATGATTTTTCGTCGGCCGAGCTGACATTGAGTCGAAAATCGTCGGAGCCAGCCTGGTACGACTGCGATACGCTCCCGGCCATACCGGCATAGTATTCGCGCCATTCGCGCAGGAACCGGTTGTAGGGTACACCGAGTGTGCTGGCAATACTGCTTTGCTCGTTCCGGATAATGCGGGTCAGGTTCAGGATATTGGATACATTATCGCGCCCGTATTTCTGCACGATGTAGTTCCAGATGGAGTGGCCTACCCGTTCGGCTTCGGCCCCGGAGAGGAGCGACGGTTTCTTGACGGGTCGGGTCAGCGATACGTCGCGCATGTAGTCGTCGAGTTCTACACTATTGCCCTCGGCAATATACGACGCCACCCCCGGCATGAACCAGTCGGGCAGCGTCAGCAGCAGTGAGCTTTGTAAGGCATCTTTCAGACTCCCTCCGTACAGCATGTCGTAAACGAACAGCATGGATATATCGCGGATAATCTGTCGGCGAAAGCTGATCTGATCGCCTGTAAAAGCCAGCTCTACCCGCGACTTCGATAAGTCGAGATCACGACCGCTCAAGCCCGACTGTGCGTTGAGACCAATGTTACTCTGTGCCAGTTCCTGCGGGGAGTTGAACAGAAAAATTTTGATACGATTGTAGGGGGTATAGCCCAGGAGTTCGGTGATTCGGTCGAACTCCGACTCGGCATACTGGGCCGTCAGGTTGGCGATCTGAGTGCCGTCCTGGTAATAGTAGATTTCGAAGTTCGATGTCCGAACAATTTTCCAGTCGAAGTTCCGGTACTGAATCCGGTTTTTACCGAACCGCTCGAGCGACGGATAATTTTGCGCCACGGCTGCGCTCAGCCCTCCCAGCCACAAGCCCAACAGCAGTATGTAATGGTTCCGCATAACGAAATAGTATAGACGTTGGCTACCGGTTTTCGGTACTCAGTATACGGTAAACGACCTGATAAAGATGCTGGTTACCGATCCGAAACTGAAAACTAATCAACCGTGACTGTATAACGACACACAGCGGCTAATATTCGCTTCCGGTTCTAATTCTTCACCATCGAGCAGGTGCCGCGCAAAGTCTTCGGCCAGGTAGGGGGCCAGCGATACGCCCTTGGTCCCCATACCGCCAAAAATCCCCACAGCCGGATGTTCAGGATGGATCCCAACAAACGGCCGCCGATCTTTGGTAGATGGTCGAATACCGGCCTGCTGCGCCACAATCTGATACGGTACCCGCAGGACTGGCTGTACTTTCGACTCTAAAAACGATCGACCGTCATCGGTTGTTTGCCAATCGAGATCATGCCATGAATAGGTAGCCCCGATACGGACCAGTCCCGGACGAACGGGCAGGATAAAAACCCCCTGATTAACTATAGCCGTAATAGGATAATTTTCGATGACCGCCGTCAGAATCTGTCCTTTAACAGGATTGTAGGGTAAGTAGCCAAATAACGGATTCTCACGGGCCTGCACCCCATCACAGAATATGACTTTATTGATAGAGATACCGTTCCACTTTACGCTATTCTCTTTGACAATCAGATCACTATTATCAACTCTACCTTCATAGTATTGATTTTTTCTAACAAAATAGCCTTTTATCAACCGAACAAACTCGGTTAAATCGACCCATCCGGCCCCGTGCACATCCAACCCACCGTAAGGATTGTTGATATACGCCCCATATTGCTGATTATCAGCTGACTCCCGCGCATACGCATGAGCCGCCGGGTCATTGATCAGAGCGAGGTAATCGGCTTTCTCGGCTTCGGAGCGAAACGGACGGTAGATGGTTTTAGGATGAAAAAACCGCACGCCCAGTTTCGCTTCGATACCTGTATAATACTGGTGCAAAAACGGGAATAACGCATCCGCTTTCCAGGTACGAACGAGTTTACGGCCCGTGAGCGGATTGACAATACCAGCCGCCACACCCGACGCTGACGGTAAAGCCGGATCATCAGCGAGCAGCACCGAGCAGCCCCGCTGGTCGAGTGTCCAGGCCAGCACCGACCCAGCCACCCCCTGCCCCACTATCAGAAAGTCGACGGTCATTTACAAGGAATGATGAGTGATGAATTAATTATACATTATTCATTTCCCACTATACATTTTTAGCCTGCTCACTTTATTGCTTTCTGCCGATGGAGTTCAGACAGGCGCCGGTCGGCCTGTTCGATGACCCAGTCGACCTGCTCTTCGATGGTCATGTGCGACGTATCCAGCAGGGCCGCATCTGGTGCCTGCATGAGTGGACTTTCTGAGCGGGTGGTATCGATCAGGTCGCGCTTCTCAATATTTTTAATGATATCGTCGAGGTTGACCATGTCGCCTTTTTCAAGCAGTTCCTGCTGTCGGCGTTTGGCCCTGATGTAAGTATCTGCCGTCATGAACACTTTCACCTCTGCATCGGGAAACACCTTGGTTCCGATATCCCGGCCGTCCATGACCACGCCCCGTTTGCGCCCCATTTTCTGCTGCTGAGCGACCATGGCCCAGCGCACTTCGGGGATGGCACTTACCTCGCTGACAATGTTCGAGATATACATGGTTCGGATCTCTCCTTCTACGTTGAGGCCGTTCAGGCACGTCTCGTTCTTGCCGGTACGGGGGTTGTGGTTGAAGGTAATATGAATTCTGTCGAGGGCAGCTACCACTTCTTTGTGGTTGGAAAGCGCAATACGTTCCTGCGTGAAGAACAGGCTTACAGCCCGGTACATAGCCCCGGTATCAATATAGCCGTAGCCCATGCGGGCGGCCACAGCTTTAGC
The DNA here is from genome assembly GCF_004138325.1 of Spirosoma sordidisoli. Lineage (GTDB taxonomy): Bacteria > Bacteroidota > Bacteroidia > Cytophagales > Spirosomataceae > Spirosoma > Spirosoma sordidisoli. Next base: position 1,401,412 of record NZ_SBLB01000001.1, read on the forward strand.
GGTGGTACTTTTGCCACAGCTCGAATACCCGTCAATCGCGATAACTATCTTCGGCATGTAATAAGAACCCGCCGAAGCGGTAATGTTTTGGCAAAATAACCACAAAAAAAGCAAAGGGGAAAAAGCAGCGGGCCTGGAGCCTGGGGTACTGTCTACTTCCCCAGACTCCAGGCCCCGGCCCACAGGCACTTATCCCCGTTCAGCCCGCAGGATAGCAAAGACATGCTCATCCAGGTACTGGTTGTTCTTGACGGCAGCCTTCTTATGGATCGCTTCGTGTCGGTACCCGGCCGACTCCAGCACCCGCATAGACCCGATGTTGCCTTCCAGCACGCAGGCAAAGATCCGGTTGACCTGAAAATTACTGAAGATGTAATCGGTCATGATCGGTACGGCCTCGGTCATGATGCCCCGCCCCCAGTACTCTTCGCTGAGCCAGTAGCCGATCTCGGCGTTGTAGCGGTAAATATCATCCTTCACCGTAAACCCGATATTCCCAACCGCCTGTCCGTCAACTTCAACAGCCAGGTTGTTGGGCTGCTGGTACGATTTGTTGGACCGAACCCACGAATGCGCATCGCGGGGCGTGTATGGGTACGGGAAAAAGTCACGGACATTGTTCCAGATACGCCGGTTACTGGCGTGGTGTGTTAGCGAATCTTCGTCGCCCTCGCGCCAGGGGCGAAGCCGACCCAGGGTTAGATCGAACGTAATCAACGTCGTTGTCAAAGAAGTCAGGGTTAATACTACGACAGTAACAACTGGATTAGGTAAATGTTAAGTCGCCCGGTTATTCGGGTAACACGACGGTCAGGCTCCGGGCGCCGTGCGCTCCAATGACCAGCGACTGTTCGATATCGGCGGTCTTCGACGGGCCCGCAATAAATGTTCCGTAGGTGAGCCGGGACCGGTCAAGGCGTTCGTAGGCTACGTGCATGTTGGGAACGAGCGCGTCGCGGTCAACCACCAGCACCAGGTATTGGGTGATGAACGGCAAAGCCCGGTGCATCATTGAGGCCTCCGGTATCCAGATGGCCGCGTTCTCCGCAACGGCAAAATCGCCCCGCAAAACGGCCACGTCAATCTGCTCAAGCACCTGCTTGTCGGTCTCCGGCCCAACCGGCACCAGAGCCAGCCCCGGCAAAGGCACCGACGAGGCAATTCGCTGAGCATCAGGAAAAGTTTCCTGCAGAAAACCAACCAGCGAGGCCGGGGTGGCCTGTAGATCGACCAGTTGACCGCCCACAAAAGCCAGCGCTTTCTCGAACCGGTCGCTCAGATCGTCGGCTTCGTTTACGAAGGTCGGCACATCGGGTAGCGGTAAAGGCTCCGGCTTGTTCTGCCGGATGCGGGCAAGCATGGTATCCCGGGTGGTCGTCATGGGCGGCAAGTTGGTTTTGTAGCCAATACTACGAAATAACTTCGTCAGCACCCTAACGGATTTCATACCCGCCATTCGGGCGTTCGTCAGAAAAGACTCCGCTGTCGGCTGACCGTGCGATAGTTTTGTGGCTGTCGACACCTGCATAAACCGACTATACACCGTACTTTTCATGAACCTGGCCAGCTCCGTATCCGCCGGTATTCTCTATCATTTTCCGGCCGGAACCCTCTTCTGTGTCGATCCTATCGGGATTTCGGGCAAACCGGTCCGAAGCAGGCCACCGAAAATGTACTATTTTTAGACCGGCCAGCAATCTTATTCCGACAGGAGTGTCAGCCAGACCCCTGCCTGCTGAGCAACCGATTTTCTGGATCTATTCTGCCACGCTGTCGTTAAGAAATGCGATACACCCACTTTCTGAGGATGAACAACCGAAGACTATCTTCCGACCTATGACCCGCGAACAACTTATCGGCACGATTGGCAAAAATGGCAAGCGGCTAAAGCTGCGGGGGTGCGATCTGGCTAATTTCGACTTTAGCGGCCTCGACATGACGGGGGCTGACCTGAGTTTCTCCGACCTGGCCCGAGCCAATTTCCGCGGAGCTATTCTGCGTGGTGCTAACCTGAGTTTTTCCAACCTGACCGGCGCCGACTTTACCGACGCCGACCTCTACGAAGCCAACCTGAACTACTGCGGTCTCCAGCAGGTCAACCTCACCGGTGCCAACGTAGAAGGCGCTTCGTTCAACTTTTCGGGTCGAAGTTCGTACCAGCCCAATCTGCGCCGGGAGCCCATTACGCTCACCACCATCCTGCAGAAACCCGGCTGGGGAACCCTGATCGGTATGATTCTGGGGGCCCTGCTGGTGTACGGAGCCAGCGGCATTATCTATTTCACCAACTTGATTGCTACGGCTACCGACGACTGTATTGCCGACCTGTACCGGTTTGTAATCGCCCAGAACATTGCCGATGGCATCGCTACCTTCCTGGTGACCTGGGGCCTGCTGGGCTGGCTCACCCAGCGGTTTACTACGACCTGGAAACGGCACCTAATCTTGAGTATTGCGGTATTGGCTTCGGTCATGACCATCAGTACTATTGTTTATTACTGGTTAGGAAGAGAGGTCCTCACCGAACTGAGCAAACGTCCCGATTACAATAACACCAACGCCCCCTGGCACATCTATTTGATAGCCGATGTTTTGATAGCCAACGTCTTTTTATACGTGCTGCAACAGGGCCGGCAGCTGACCCGCAAGCTCTCCGAACAGGAGTTCCAGCTCCTGAACATGGAGAAACTGAAAACCCGAGCCGAACTGGATGCCCTCCAGGCCAAAATCAATCCCCATTTTCTCTACAACGCGCTCAACAGCATTGCCAGTCTGGTTCATGAAGACCCCGATAAAGCTGAAGAAATGACACTGCTGCTCTCCAAACTATTCCGCTATTCGACGGGGCGCGAAGGCGAGTTGTTTGCCAGCCTGGCCGATGAACTCGAGATGGTCCGAACTTACCTGAAAGTGGAGCAGGTTCGGTTCGGCAACCGGCTGGCGTTCAGCGTAGAGGTGTCCGAACCCAACCTGATCGATCTTAAACTACCGCAGTTTCTGCTTCAGCCCATCGTCGAAAACGCTATCAAACACGGCATCGCCAAACGCGCCGATTCGGGCCGTATCGATGTTCGTATCTACGAAAAAGCGGGGGAGTTACACCTGTGCGTTCATGATAACGGCCCGGCCTTTCCCGACGAGATGAGTGGTGGTTACGGCTTGCGCAGCATCCAGGACAAACTAAAACTGCTCTACGGCGACGACGCCCGGGTGGAGTTGCAGAACTGGCCGCTCAAGCAGGTGCTGCTGTCCATAAAACTGGCAAAACTCGTCCATAACGACCAGTCATTCTCCGTATCGGAGGTCCACTAATATCCTACCCTTTTACATTTCCCGATTAGCTTCGCCAGCCTTATGTCATTTCCCCTCAGAACCCTACTCATCGACGACGAACCACTGGCTGTCAGTCGCTTACGGCGCCTGCTGGATAAACACAGCGATACGTTTACCGTCATTGGCGATGCGCCCAACGGCGCCGAAGGCCTGACACTCATCGAAGCCCGGCAACCCGACGTTATTTTTCTGGACATCGAAATGCCGTTGCTCAACGGGTTCGAGATGCTTTCCAAACTCACCGCCATGCCCTTGGTCATATTCGCCACCGCCTACGATCAATACGCGATCCGGGCGTTTGAGGAGAACTCGGTCGATTACCTGCTCAAGCCGATCGAAGCCGAACGGCTGGCCCGAACCGCTCAGAAAATCCGGGCGCTGGTCGAGCGTAACGAGCCCGAGAGCCGGAGTAATCCGATGACCGAAAGCGTGATGCGCCTGCTGGCCCAGATGCAGCCCAAAAAAGAAATCTATTCGATTTCGGTCAAAACCGGCGAAAAAATCAGGCTCGTGCCGCTCTCCGACATTGCCTTCTTCGAAGCCGAAGAGAAATACGTTTTTCTGTCGACCGTTGACGGGCAGAAGTTCCTGACCAGTTACACCCTGACGGCCCTGGCCGAAAAACTACCCGATACGTTCGTGCGCGTCAGCCGGTCGGTGCTGGTTAACCGGCAAAAGATCTCGGAAGTCCACCGCCATTTCGACGGCAAGTACCTCCTGGCCATGAGCGACAAAAAAAGCACGAAACTGACCACAGGAAGTACGTATGGCGATACCGTGCGGCAATTGCTCGAACTGTAAACCAAAACGGAGCTGGGTGGACGACACACTGAGCAGAACCGATTAGTTTTGTAGTATGAGCAAGAAAAACCGCTCCGGGGTTGTCTACTCGACCAACCCGGATTTCAACTACCAGGCCGATGAGCAGCCACCGGCCGAAACCCTGCCGCCCGCCCAGCAAAACCTGAAGGTATGGCTGGTTAAGCTGGGGGGCAACAAAGTGGTTACGGCTGTTCGGGGGTTTATCGGCAGCGAAGCCGACCTGGCCGAGCTGGGCAAACAACTCAAAGCAGCCTGCGGATCGGGCGGCTCCGCTAAAGACGACGAAATCCTGATTCAGGGCGACCACCGCGACAAAGTCCTGGCCTGGCTGACCAATAAAGGCTATAAAGCCAAAAAAGCCGGCGGATAAAGCCATGCCGCTGGCCTGCTCCAGTCCGGAACGATAGGCTCTATACGTAATCCAAAGCGATTAAGGTAACACTAAAAAGGCCAGCGCCGGTGAACTTCCCAACGCTGGCCTTTTTAGTGCACCGATACGCCTTACTCGGTCGTCTGCCCGTCTTCCGGTAGCTCCATGTAGTTTACCTCCCAGTGATGACCGTCGAGGTCGAAGAAGCTCCGGTAGTACATAAAACTCTCATCGTGAGGCTCCCCGGCGGGGGTAGCTCCGCCAGCCATGGCCCGATCTACCAGCGTGTCGACCTGCTCCCGGCTATCGGCCGATAATGCCACGATTACTTCCGTCGTTTTAGCGGTGTCGGCCAGTTCTTTAGGAGTGAACGTTGTAAAGAAACTGTCGACCAGCAGCATGGCGAAAATGTTCTCGCTGATGATCATACAGGCCGCTTTCTCGTCCGAAAAACGGGGGTCGAAGCGGAAGCCGACGCCCGTAAAAAACTCGACCGACCGATTCAGGTCACGAACGGGTAGGTTCACAAAAATTTTGGTTGCCATAGTAGTTGTTGTTTGATTTTGTACTGGACAAAGGTACCCACCCCCGCCAGGGCCCTTGCTGTGTGATCAGGACAAGTTGAGGGGGTGATTGCGACAACCCATTTTATTCGCATTTTTACCCGCCCGCAACCGGCATTTCTCTTAACCCACACGGTATGCTTCGCCCTTCTTACGTACTCACGTTACTGTTCATCTGCGCGCTTCTGAGCGCCGGTATGGCCCCCGGCCCAACCTCCAAACCCATTGTGCTGGCCTACGTTGGCGGCTTCCGGGGGCTGGTCAACACCGACCAGATTGCGGTCGAAAAACTGACCCATATCAACTACGCCTTCGTCGATGTGCGGAATAATCGCGCCTGGCTTCACAACCTGGCTACCGACTCGACCAACTTCCGGAAACTGAACAACCTCAAGCAGCGCAATCCCGACCTGAAGATTCTGATCTCGATTGGCGGCTGGTCGTGGAGCGAGAACTTCTCCGATGCGGTACTGAGCGATACCGCCCGCGTAGCGTTTGCAGCCTCGGCCGTCGACATTGTGCGGCAATACCAGCTCGATGGGGTCGATATCGACTGGGAGTATCCGGGTATGAAAGGCGAAGACAACATTTTTCGGCCCGAAGACCGGCAAAACTTTACCCTGCTGTTCAAAGCCCTGCGCGACCAGCTGAACAACCTCCAGAAACAGACCGGCAAACCGTATCTGGTTACGACAGCCCTGCCCGGCTTCGACGCCATCTTTACCCATACCGACATGGGTCAGGCGCAGCAGTACCTCGATTACATCAACATCATGTCGTACGACCATTATACGGGCGGGCCGCTGGCCGGGCACCATACCAACCTGTATCCGACGGGTCAGGTACCCAACGAACAATCGGGCGACCGGGCCGTACAGGCGTACCGGAAAGCGGGCGTACCCGCCAGCAAGCTCCTGCTGGGCATTGCCTTCTACGGGCGGGCCTGGCAGCTTCAGCAAGACAACCCCAACACCCACCCCAGAACCATCGCGAAGGTAGAACGGGGCGGGGGTTATACGTTCATCAAAGACAGTTTGCTGACCAACCCGGCCTACAAACGCTACTGGGACCGTAAAGCCAAAGCGCCTTACCTCTACAATGCCGACCTGAAACGCTTCGTCTCCTACGACGACGAAGCATCGGTAAAAGCCAAGTGTCGGTATGTGAGAAAAAAAGGGCTGGGGGGCGTCATGTTCTGGGAGTACTCCAGCGACCCTAAAACCTACCTCCTCAGCGAGATTGACCGGCAGCTCCGCCAGCCATAACTTCACACCGCAACCTCTGTTCCTATACCCTTACCCCCACTCCCATGACGGCCAGCCGCGCACTTTTTCTGTTCTGTTTCCTGCTGTTTACTGGCCACGCCCGGGCCGCCAAAGTCGATACTGTCGACACCTATAGCGCATCGATGAAAAAAACGATCAGGGCCGTGGTGATCACGCCCGACTCGTATACCACCGGCGCCGAGTTCCCGGTCGTTTATCTGCTCCATGGGTATAGCGGCAACTACAGCAACTGGATTCAGAAAGCACCCGCCCTGAGCCGGGCGGTAGACGCCAACGGGATCATTGTGGTTTGCCCGGACGGCAACTACGGCAGCTGGTATTACGATAGCCCCGTCGATGCGTCGTTCCGCTACGAAACCTACGTCTCCAACGAGCTGGTAGCCTGGGTCGACAGCCATTACAAAACCATCAAAGACCGGCAGGGGCGGGCCATTACGGGCCTGAGTATGGGCGGCCACGGCGGGCTCTACCTGGCGTTCCGGCATCAGGACGTTTTCGGAGCCGCCGGCAGCATGAGTGGCGGAGTCGACATCCGGCCGTTTCCGAACAACTGGGACATTGCCAAACGGCTGGGTCCGTATGCCCAGTTTCCCGACCGCTGGGAGAAGCATACGGTCATCAACCTGCTTCATCTGCTGACTCCCGGCTCGCTCTCGCTGATTATCGACTGCGGCACCGACGATTTCTTTTTCCGGGTCAACAACAACCTGCACGACAAACTCCTGGAGCGCAATATAGCCCACGACTACATCACCCGGCCCGGCGGCCACAACTGGACGTACTGGAATACTGCTATATCCTATCAGCTCCTGTTCATGCGGCAGTTCTTCGATAAACGGAAGCCGGGTTGAGCAGCCATACGACAGCGTTCAGCAGACGCAAAATAGGTACGGCCGACGGGACCAAACAAAAGGCCTGGCTAGTGGTCTTTCCATAAAGACTACTAGCCCATGAATACGTCAACCAACACCGTCCTGATTACGGGCGGAGCCTCCGGCATTGGCTGGGCCCTGGCCGAGCGGTTTCTTCAGGCAGGCAGCCAGGTCATTATCTGTGGCCGACGCGCCGATAAGCTGCAGGAAGCCCAACAAAAGTACCCACAGCTTCACACGCGCCAGTGCGATGTAGGCCAGGCGGCTGAACGAGTAGCGCTGCTCGACTGGGTCCGTACCGAGTTTCCGCAGGTCAATGTACTGATCAACAACGCGGGTATTCAGCGCCGGATGCAGCTGGCCGATAGCCAGGACGACTGGAGCGAGAGCCAGCAGGAAATTGCGATCAATCTGGAAGCTCCGCTGCACCTGGCTACGCTGTTTATTCCGCATTTGAAGCAACACCCACAGTCGGCCATTGTCAACGTAACATCGGGGCTCGCCTTTGTACCGGGCGCGTTTGCCCCGATATACAGCGCCACCAAAGCGGCTCTGCACTCGTTTACGATGTCCCTGCGGCATCAACTGGCCAACACCTCGATCGAGGTTATTGAACTGGTACCGCCAGCCGTCAATACCGACCTGGGCGGGCCGGGGCTGCACACCTTCGGCGTGCCCGTCGGCGACTTTGCCGATGCCATGATGAACGGCCTGCAGGCGGGCGCAACCGAGATTGGCTACGGCACTTCAGAAACCAATCGCATGGCCTCCCGTCCGGAAATCGACGCCATCTTCGCCCGCATGAACAGCCGATTCTAACAAAAAAACGGCAACCCTCGGCTGGCCCTTTCGGCCCGATTCCGATGCTCGGGTACAGAGTCAGGCAACACTATAATATTTTTTTATCATACATAATATAACTATAGACAAAAGCGCTTACTTTTAGACCATAAACAACATGCTGAACAAATCTGACAGAAGCGGTCATCGTCGGTTTTGTCAGGCTGCTGTATAGCCTGCTGGTTGCGTAACCCTCTGTTTAGCCACCTTTTGTTATGGTCACGAAAAGAAAGCAGATAATCCGGGTCGTCTTCGACGTGCTCGATGAAATGAAAAACCAGCTTCGGCTGAATGAAGACTTATCCGTTGCGGCCACCGACCCCGACGAAGCCATTGACTGGGTGTTTGCCGAGATGCAGCGCCAGTTCAACCGTTCCGACATCCGCCTGTCGCGGGTGCGGATCGATGCGTAAGAACGTCAGGTTCTCAGCCACCACGAACGACGAAACAGCCGCTATGGAGTCGGCGCCGGGCTGGATGACGACGAGTAACACAAGATTCTTGTAGCAGTGCCCAGCCCCGACCGTCTGCGTCGGGGCTGCTGCTTGTAGGCCCCCTCCTGTTGATCTACTCTCCCCTGTCTTTTTTACTGATAAGCCATGCAGCAAATAGTACTCACCCAGCAACAGACTACTATCTCTACCAATTTATTAGTCATCGAAAAATAGATTATTGAAAATCATTTCTACATTTGTCTTGCTGAAAAGCGAAGCTTTAGGGGTGCCCGTACGGGCTGAGAGATCACCCTTTGAACCTGAACAGGATAATACCTGCGGAGGGAAAAGCGAGACAATAGATTCCTGTAGTGGCTCTGTGCGCGTAGCGCTACAGTAGGCCTGCTCCTATTTTTTCGCCTTCTTTTTCCGGTTTATCCGCGCGGTTCGCTCCCTGGCTTGTGCTTTTCTATGCGCTGAAGCACAGGTTCCATGATTGTATTCGTCAATAACCAGTCCGTAGAAACGCCCGATACGGCATCGCTCGAGAGTCTTCTCGCTCAACTGGCTATGGCCGACCGCAAAGGCATAGCCGTAGCGGTCAACAATGCCATTGTGCCCCGCACGGCCTGGGCACAGCTTGCCCTGTCGGGCAGCGAAAAAATTACCATTCTACAAGCAACCCAGGGAGGATAACGATGAGCCAGAAAACCGAACAACTGCCTTCGCAGCAGACCATTACGCGCCAGCCCCTGACCGGTTCGCGCAAAATCTACGTGCCCGGCCAACTCTACGACATCCGCGTGGCCATGCGCGAAATCACCCTGTCGGATACGGTCACGCAGGTGGGCAACCGGAAAGTCAGCCAGCCCAACGCGCCCGTAACGGTGTATGATACCAGCGGCCCCTATACCGACCCCGACGCCAGCATCGACCTGCAACTTGGCCTGGACCGATTGCGCGAACCGTGGATCCGGGACCGGGGCGATACCGAACAGCTGACGTCGTTTTCGTCGGACTACTGCAACCAGCGACTGGCCAACCCCGATCTGGACGCCCTGCGGTTTGCTCACATCCGGTTTCCGGTGCGGGCCAGGGCGGGCCAGAACGTGACGCAGCTCCATTACGCCCGCAACGGCATCATTACCCCCGAGATGGAGTACATCGCCATTCGGGAAAATCAGCGGATCGATACCCTCAATGATCAGTCGTCGCTCTGGAAACAGCACCCGGGCAACAGCTTTGGCGCCAACACCCCCGCTCCCTACATCACGCCCGAATTTGTTCGGCAGGAAGTAGCCGCCGGACGGGCCATCATCCCGGCCAACATCAACCACCCCGAGAGTGAGCCGATGATTATTGGCCGTAATTTCCTGGTCAAGATCAACACCAATATCGGCAACTCGGTTGTGTCGTCGGGCATTGACGAAGAAGTCGAAAAAGCCGTATGGAGCTGCCGCTGGGGTGGCGATACGCTGATGGATCTATCGACGGGCAAGAACATTCACGAAACCCGCGAGTGGATCATCCGGAACTGTCCGGTGCCCGTCGGCACGGTACCCATCTATCAGGCTCTTGAAAAGGTAAACGGGAAAGCCGAGGCCCTGACCTGGGAGCTGTTTCGGGATACGCTCATCGAGCAGGCCGAACAGGGGGTCGATTATTTCACCATTCATGCCGGCGTATTGCTGCGCTATATTCCGCTGACGGCCCGGCGCGTGACGGGTATCGTTTCGCGGGGGGGCAGCATCATGGCCAAGTGGTGCCTGGCCCACCATAAGGAAAACTTCCTGTATACGCATTTTGACGAAATCTGCGAGATCATGAAGGCCTATGATGTGTCGTTCTCGCTGGGCGACGGACTGCGCCCCGGCTCCATTGCCGACGCCAACGATGCGGCTCAGTTTGCCGAACTCGAAACCCTGGGCGAGCTGACTAAACTTGCCTGGCAGCACGATGTTCAGGTGATGATTGAAGGCCCCGGCCACGTTCCCATGCACCTGATCAAGGCTAACATGGACAAGCAGCTGCGGGACTGTAACGAAGCCCCTTTTTACACGCTCGGCCCGCTCACAACCGATATTGCCCCCGGCTATGACCACATTACGTCGGGTATTGGCGCGGCCATGATTGGCTGGTTCGGGACGGCCATGCTCTGTTACGTTACGCCCAAGGAACACCTCGGCCTGCCGAACAAAAAAGACGTTAAAGATGGAGTTATCACCTACAAGATTGCCGCCCACGCGGCCGATCTGGCCAAAGGTCACCCCGGGGCGCAGTACCGCGACAACGCCCTGAGTAAAGCCCGTTTCGAGTTTCGCTGGCAGGACCAGTTCAACCTCTCGCTCGATCCGGATACGGCGCGGGAGTTCCACGACGAAACGCTGCCCGCCGAAGGCGCCAAAACCGCCCACTTCTGCTCGATGTGTGGCCCGAACTTCTGCTCTATGAAGATTACGCAGGACGTTCGTGACTACGCCGACCAGAACGGCCTGGCCGATACCGACGCCCTCGATCAGGCTATGCAGGTGAAAGCAAAGGAGTTTGCCGAACAGGGAAGTCAGCTTTACCTATGACCGCATCGCGCACCTGGCCACCGGTTCAGCACGAACGCCCTTACGCACTGTCTATTGCCGGACTCGACCCCAGTGCCGGAGCGGGGCTGCTGGCCGATGTGAAAGTTATGGAAGCTCTGGAGGTCTACGGCCTGGGGGTTTGTACGGCCCTGACGATGCAGCATGATGCCGATTTCAGGGCCGTTGAGTGGGTCGCGCTGGATTCGATTATCGCCCAGTGTATGCCGCTGGCTGACCGCTACCCGGTTTCGGTCGTCAAGATCGGCCTGGTTCAGTCGCTGCCGGTGCTGGCGGAGCTGACCGACTGGCTAACCCAAACGTGGCCCGGCCTGCCCATCATCTGGGACCCAATCCTGAAAGCCTCCGCGGGCTTCGATTTCCACGCGATGACCAGCCAGACGCTGCTGTCGACCCTACTGCCCCGGCTGAGCCTGCTAACCCCCAACGTGCCCGAGGTGCAGCAGCTAGCCGCCACGGATGAAGCCGTCCGGGCCGCCAGGACGCTCAGCGTGTATTGCCCGGTTTATCTCAAAGGCGGTCATGCGGAACCGATCAACGGCGTAACAACCGACAGGTTGCTGAAGGATGGGCAGGAGATCGCCAGGTTCCCGGCTCCGTTCCTGCCGGATGGCGAAAAGCACGGCAGTGGCTGCGTACTCTCGTCGGCCATTGCTGCGGGCCTGGCCAAAGGACAACCGCTACCAGAGGCTTGCGCTACGGCGCGTCGCTACATGAATCAATACCTGGCCAGTAGCCCCGGCTTGCTTGGCTTTCACCAGTCGCTCCCATGAAAATAAGCCAGTTACACTATATCGTCACCCAACCGGAACAGGCCGAAATCGCCTGCCGCGCCGGTGTCGACTGGATTCAGCTTCGGCTAAAAAACCGACCCTATGCCGACTGGAAGGCAGTAGCGCAGGATACCCTCGCGGTTTGTCGGCACCATAACGCCCGGCTGATTATCAACGACAACCCAATCCTGGCGGGCGATATCGGAGCCGACGGCGTACACCTGGGTCAGGACGACATGCCCGTGCCAGACGCGCGGGCGCTCCTGGGCGATGGGTTCCTGATCGGGGGCACCGCCAACAGGCTCGACACCATCCTGACCCACTACCGGCACGGCGTCGACTACGTTGGGCTGGGGCCGTTTCGGTTTACGACAACGAAAGAAAAGCTCAGCCCCATTCTGGGTCTGGCAGGCTACCAGGCGATCCTGTCGGCCTTGCAGAGTCGCTTCCTTTCTGTGCCCATTGTTGCTATTGGCGGTATTACCCTGGCCGATGTGCCCGCGCTGATGCAAACCGGTCTGCACGGTATCGCCCTATCGTCGGCCATCAGCGGAGCCAGCGACCCCGCCCGCCAGACCCGCCTTTTTCTGGATCAGCTCTCACTCTCTACCCTCTCTTTTCCACTGACATGATCACCCAGCCTTTCGTCATTGCCGGCCAGTCGTTTTCATCGCGGCTGTTCACCGGCACCGGTAAATTCGGATCCACCCAGCTGATGGAAGAGGCCCTCCTGGCCTCGGGTACGGAGTTGGTAACGGTAGCGCTGAAACGGGTAGACGCCTATACCCATCAGGACGATACCCTCGTCCACCTGACCCACTCCCGGCTGCGCCTGCTGCCCAACACCTCGGGCGTACGAACGGCCCGTGAAGCTGTTTTTGCGGCCCAGATGGCTCGCGAAGCACTCGAAACCAACTGGTTAAAGCTCGAAATCCACCCCGACCCCAAATACCTGCTTCCCGATCCGATCGAGACGCTGAACGCGGCCCGGGAGCTGGTAAAGCTCGGCTTTATCGTTCTGCCCTATATCCATGCCGACCCTGTTTTGTGCAAGCGGCTGGAAGAAGTTGGGGTAGCGGCCGTGATGCCGCTTGGCGCCCCGATCGGTACGAACAAAGGGCTGCGAACAATCGATTTCCTGAAAATAATTATTGAGCAAAGCCGGGTTCCGGTTGTGATTGATGCAGGTTTGGGGGCCCCGTCGCACGCGGCTGCGGCTATGGAGCTGGGGGCCGATGCGGTGCTGGTCAATACCGCTATTGCCGTTTCTGACGATCCCGTACGCATGGCTACTGCCTTCAGGATGGCCGTTGAGGCCGGTCGGCTGGCCTACGAAGCCCGGCTGGCCCGCCCCGCAACCACCGCAAACGCCAGCAGCCCACTCACCGCTTTCCTGGACGAACTATGACCTCCAAACCCTGGTTTGAGGCCCACGACTGGACAACCGTTCAGCGTGACATTTACGCGACGACGCCCCGGCAGGTGGAGCAGGCGCTGGCCACTAGTCGACGCACACTCGATGATTTCAGAGCCCTGATTTCGCCGGCCGCCCAGCCTTACCTGGAACCGATGGCTCAGCTCAGTCATCAGCTGACGCAGAAACGGTTCGGGAAAACGATGCAGCTCTACGCGCCCCTCTACGTATCCAACGAATGCCAGAACATCTGTACGTACTGCGCCTTCAGCCTCGACAACCGGATTGCCCGGCGCACCCTGACCGCCGAGGAGCTACTGCGGGAAGCGCAGGCCGTCCGGGCGCTCGGTTATGAACATATCCTGCTGGTAACGGGCGAGGCCAACCAAACGGTGGGGGTTCCGTACCTCAAACAGGCCATCCGGCTGCTGCGCCGAATGTTTTCGCATATCTCGATGGAGGTGCAGCCGCTCGACCAGCCGGAGTACGAAGAGCTGATTAGCGAAGGGCTGAATACGGTACTGGTCTATCAGGAAACCTACAACCGCAGCACCTATAGAAATCACCATCCGAAAGGCAAAAAATCGAACTTTGCCTACCGGCTCGAAACGCCCGACCGGCTCGGCCAGGCAGGTATTCACAAAATTGGCCTGGGCGCCCTGCTGGGACTCGAAGACTGGCGCACCGACAGCTTTTTTACGGCCGCTCATCTGCATTATCTCGAACGAACCTACTGGCAAACCCGGTACAGCGTTTCGTTTCCGCGGCTGCGCCCGATCGACCTTCGGCAAAACGGTGCCATAACGTCGAAGTCGTTCGAGCGGTGTATGTCTGACCGGGATCTGGTGCAATTGATCTGCGCCTACCGGCTGTTCAACGAAGAGGTTGAGCTCTCGCTTTCGACCCGCGAAACACCCCGCTTCCGGGACCATGTGTTGCGGCTGGGCATCACGAGTCTGAGCGCGGGCTCGAAAACGAATCCGGGCGGCTACGTCGTGGAGCCCCAATCGCTGGAGCAGTTTACCATCTCCGACGAGCGCAGCCCTGCCGAGATAGAAGCGGTTATTCGGCAGCATGGATACGAACCAGTCTGGAAAGACTGGGATAAAACGTTTATGCCCCTATGACTCCGGAAGAAATCAACCGATACAACCGCCACATCCGCCTGCCGGAAATCGGTTTGGCCGGGCAGGAACGGCTTCGGCAGGCACGGGTGGCGCTGATCGGCGCGGGCGGGCTGGGCTGCCCGGTGGGGCAGTACCTGGCCGCTGCCGGCGTGGGCAGGCTGGGCATCATCGACGGCGACCGGGTGGAAGCCAGCAACCTGCAGCGCCAGATTCTCTTCGCCCCCGAGCATATTGGCCAGTCCAAAGCCGACGTAGCGGCCCGGTGGCTGGCCCGTCAGAACCCGCATATTGAGGTGATATCCCATGCCGTATTTCTGGATCGGACCAACGCGCTGGAGTTGCTGGCGCCTTACGACCTGATTATCGATGGATCCGATAATTTCGCAACCCGCTACCTGGTCAACGATGCCTCCGTGTTACTGGGCAAACCACTGGTAGTTGGGTCTATCTACCAGTTTGAAGGGCAGGTCAGCGTTTTCAACTACCAGAACGGGCCTACCTACCGCTGCCTGTACCCCGAAGCGAGTGAGCTGGCGACCTGTAGCGAGGTAGGGGTCCTGGGCGTATTGCCCGGTATGACCGGCTGCCTGATGGCCAACGAAGCGATCAAGCTCCTTACGGGCATCGGCACGTTGCTCAGCGGAACGGTGCTGGTTTTCAACGCGCTGACCTGCTCGTTCGATACCTTTTCGTTTACGGCTAATCCGGCCAACCGAACCCTGAAGTCGCTGCCCGAGCCGGTGCCGGTTTGTGCGGACATGTGGCCAGAGATCGGGCCGGAGGAGTTGCCCGACTGGTTACAGCGAACCGACAAGCCCCTGTTGCTGGATGTACGGGAGCCGGCTGAGTACGAGCAGGACAATATAGGTGGGCAGCTGCTGCCGCTGGCCGATCTGTTACAACACCCCACCCAGGTACCCGCCGATCGACCGGTTGTTATTCACTGCCAGTCGGGTGGGCGAAGCCGGCAGGCGGTTCAGTTTTTATGGCAGCGGGGCTACCGGAACGTGGTCAACCTGCGCGGAGGTCTGAACGCCTGCCGAAGCCGGTCAGCGACCTACGGAAGCCTTTATCTCGGTCAGCGCCCCAACCGGATCGGGTTGCTGCCATAGTCCACCCATCAGTGCGGCTCCGTCAAATCCGGCCTGTCTGACCAGGGCTACGTTTTTGGCCGTGATGCCTCCCAGCCCAATCAGCAGCGGCAACTGGGTATGCTGCTCGCGCAGGGCCAGTAGCTGACGCCCGATGGTATCCAGGCTGACCGACGGGCCGTAGCCAGGCTTGCTGATACTGGCGAACACCGGACTGTAGAAGACCATAGAAACGCGCCCGGCCAGGTTTGCCCACTCGCTAAGGTGATGAATACTGGTCGAGAACGGAGCAGCTTCGCGGCCCGTCAGCCACTGCCGGTCGGCTTCTTTCACATGCCATCGGAACGGAGGGCGAACCGCATCGGGCCGGCTGGCCGACAGCAGCACCGAGGCCTGTTTATCGGGCGGTAACCTGTCCGGCGAGGCTTCCTGCACGGCCGAACGCCAGTACAGAAAGTCAAGCCCGTTAGCTAACAGAGCCGCCAGCGTCGGTATGTCCTGACTCTGGGGGCTGCCGTCGGTTATGCCGACCAGCAGGAATGAAGGTGCGCTCATGGGGGCAAATGTAGCTGTTCAGGCCCCGTCGGGCTTTCCCGGGCGCGGTCTATTTTCTATCTTAGAAGCGTCTCCCCCTTTACAAACCAGACAACCTGATGAAAACGTCCCGACGTCATTTTTTACGCCGAACCGGCCAGCGCGGTCTGGCGGCTTTATCGGTGGCTGCGCTGCCGGCCGGTGCCAGCCCGCTGCTGACCAGCCAGTCGCCCTTACCGGCTTCTCCAGCCACCGCCATCAAGCCCGACCACGTAATTCGGTCGTTGCCCGAAAATATGGTATGGGGCTACTTCGGGGCCGATGTACCCACGGTTTATACCGTGAAAGACGGCGATGTGGTCGAGATTCAGACGGTCAATCCATCGGGCGTAAGCCGCACCAATCCGGACGAGTTTTACACGAAGAACAACCTGCCCATCGACGCCCACGCGAAGGAGGTGATCGCCATCATGAAGAATGTGAAGCCCGAGCCCTCCGGCATTCGCGGCCATATGCTGACCGGCCCTATCTACATCGACGGCGCGCAACCCGGCGACACCCTGGAAATCCGCATCCTCGACCTGACGTTCCCGGCTGGCTTCGGGGTAAACAGCGTATGGCCCGGTGGCGGAGGTATCCCCGACGCCGTCACCTCGCGCGAAACCTTTGTCTATCGCTACGACAGCAAACGCCGGGTGGCGGTATTGAAAGAAGGAGTCGAAATTCCGCTGAAACCATTTATGGGCGTTATGGCCCTGTCTCCGCCCCCCGAAACCGGCCGGGTCAGCTCCATCCCACCGGCTTTTTTTGGCGGCAATCTGGACATCAAACACCTCACCAAAGGCACTACCCTCTTTCTACCCGTCTCGGTACCGGGGGGTCTCTTTACCACCGGCGACGGTCATGGCGCGCAGGGTAACGGCGAAGTCAGCGGAGTCGCTATCGAAACGTCCCTTACCCTGACGGCCCGATTCATTGTGCACAAAGGAAAAACGCTGAAGATGCCCCGTGCCGAAACGCCCACTCACTTCATTGCCGTCGGGCTCGACAAAGACCTCAACAAAGCCATGAAAAACGCGCTCACGGAAGCCGTCACGTTCATGAAAGAAGAGTTGGGGTTTACCTTTAACGAGGCTCTATCCATTGCCAGCACCGGTGTCGACTTTGAAGTAAGTCAGGTGGTTGATCAGACACTGGGCGTTCATGCCATGATCCCCAAGTCCATCTTCACCAAACGCAAATTCTCTTACTGGACGTAACAACTACCTTGGTCCGTGTCTCCACGGACCAAGGTGATCAGCCGACCGAACCCCAGTGTCGGCTGACCACCGACCGCCCGTCTCCAACAAACCAGTGCGTATTCATGTTAAAATGAAATAGTCAGCATTTGTTTCGCGAACTGGCCGATAACGCCCGGCTTCTACAACGGCTGGCGCACATGGTCTCAACGGTATCGTTCAGATGGATCTATCGAAGCTGTTTGGTCTGATTACGCCACTCGTCCTGCTGTCGCTGATGGGCCTGATCATGATTCTGTATGGGTTTGTCGATATGAAGCAGGAGAATAACGTACTCCAGTTTTTCTTCGGCATTCCGCTCATGGCGGGCGCCCTTGGGCTCCACTGGCTCGTTCGGCGGGCTGTCCGCTATGACACGCGCTACGTCTGGATTATCGAGTCCATCATGGTGGCCTTTATGTGGTACGCTTTTAACCACTCCTGATGGCGGCCTCCCGATCTGCTCACCAAACCTCCACGCTTATGCTTCGCTCCGCTTTGTTTGCTGGTTTTCTGCTCATCTCTGCCCTTCTCGTCGGCTTTCAGTCGACAGACAGCTGGCTGGGCAAATGGTCGGGTGAGCACCCCGATGGCGTCACGTATACCATCACCGTGAAAGACAAGTACAAGGGCATGAACCTGTGCGACGTACACGCGCAGGGCATCCAGACCTTCTATCACCTCGAGTGCTGGGCAACCGGTACCCCAACCACGCTGAAGGTCTATTACCGCTCCACCACCGACGGCGCTTTCTACGCCAAAGACCGGGTTAAGCTGAACCAGCCGCTTTTCATCCTGCAACGGGATAAAGGTAAAACGAACTGGCAATGGCAGCAGATCTTCGACGGAAAAATACCCGTTCGAAAAAAAGCGTCGGCATAAATACCGACGCGATTCATGAACCCAAACGGCAGGGTTCACATTGAGGGCTGTCTATGAATAGGTCCGGCATTCATGCCGGGATATATTATCCACGAATACGGCATCGGCATAAATGCCGATGCTAGTCATGAACCCAAACGGCAGGGTTCGCATTGAGGGCTACCGATGAATAGGTCCGGCATTCATGCCGGGATATATCATCCACGAATACGGCATCGGCATAAATGCCGATACTAGTCATACCTCGCCCTGAGCGGAATCCGGACCGGGGCGAATCATGAATAGGCCCGGCATTCATGCCGGGATATACGATATACAAACGGGATATATTATCCACAAACACAACCCGGCAAGCGCATTACCGGCGAGTTGCCTGCTGTTGCAGGGCTTTTTTGAAGTACGTTCCCTGGCGGGTAGGTTTGTAGGTCCAGTCGGTAAAGAGCATGGGAGCCCACTGCGGGTCGAACACCCAGACGATGTACGAAATGCCGTTCGCGTCGCAGTACCGCGTGATGGCGTCGCCGTACGATTCGTCACTGATGACCGGCACATGAGCGCCTTTGTCGTCGGGACCACAGAAGCCGATTTCGGTCAGGATCAGCGGGTATTTCTTGGCCACAAAGCCCCAGTCGGCCGTCCATTTATCCTCCCAGGGCTTTTCGCGTTTCATCGGATACGGATGGCTCACGTAGCCGATTCCCTCGGCATTGATCGGACTGCCGGCAACGTCCCGGAGGTCATAGGCCCAGTTAAAACCCGCCACCAGCGGAATCGCTTTGCCGCCGTTGGCCCGGATAATAGTGATGGTTTCTTCCATCAGCGCTTTCCACTCGGCCCAGCTGCAGGTACCCAGTTTGCCGCCCATGACGGTAGGCTCGTTGAAGAGTTCGAAAAAACCAACGGTCGTGTTGTCTTTGTAATGATCGGCTATTGTCCGCCAGAACTCGAACGTTTCCCGGCGGGTGGTTTCGTACATGGGGTTCTGGTACATCTCGTTTTTGAGGTTACCGATGGTATGCCAGTCGATGACCACGTACAGCCCCAGTTCACCGGCCCAGGCCACGCCTTTGTCGAGCAGCTGGAGGTACTGAGCTTTACCCCGGTTGCGCCAGGCAGCCGGATGAACCGGAAACCGAACGATGGTAGCGCCCCAGCGTTTCATCTCTTCAAAATACGACCGGTCCCAGTGGCCACTCTTTTCCAGCTTATCGGGATCGCTGGCATTCAGACCCTGAAAAACCACCGGCTTCCCGTCGGCCGTAACGAAGGCGTTACCCTGAACCCGCAGCCGGCTGAGGGGCGTAGCGGGCTGAGCCAGGAGCTGACCAACCACCAGAAAAAAGCCGAGAGCCAGACCCGGCACTGAAAACCTCATCATCAGACTGGTCGCTTAAAAATCAGTGTCGGCTTTGGCCAGATCCATGTCCTTGATCCAGAGATTGCGGTACAGCACGTTATGCCCTTCGGCCTGTAGTTTCAGCCCACCGGGGGTTTCGGTGATGCCTTTTCCGCCATCGTTACCGCCGTCGATACCCGAGTTGGGCCCGCCCCAAACCTGTTTGATGGCATGGTTGGTATGCACTTTTTTTCCGTTGAAATACATAGTTACCAGCGGCCGCTCGGTTAGTTTCCCGTTTTCGAAACGCGGAGCGCGGTACATGATGTCGTAGGCATTCCACTTGCCGACGCCGTTGTAAGCGTAATAAGGCGAGGGCGTTTCGTTGATGACCGCGCCCATACCGTGGGAGGTGGTGTCGCCGTCGAACACCTGAATCTCGTACCGATTGTGGAGATAAACGCCACTATTACCGCCCGGCTCCGGAATGAAAAACTCGACGTGAATACGCGCATCGCGGTAGTTCTTCTTCGTCACGATGTCAGCGGCACCGTACTTGCCGCCTGCGCCGGCCGGGTCGTTGGTATTCAGCACCATGCCTTTCCCCGCGGGGTCGGGCACGAGAAACCATTTGATGGGGAGCGTAGCTGCCAGACGCGGTCCCTGCCAGTACGTCCACTTATCGTCGAGGGTCTGCCGCTTCCCGTCGAACAGGATATCGGCGCCTTTGGGAGGCTTCGTTCCAACGCCGAGCGGCTCTTTGGCCTGGGGAATCATGGCAACACTACCAGCCAGCAACAGCAGAGCCGGTAAAACGAAAGCGGGTTTGCGAAGGAATGTCAACATAGACTTGGGAGGTTACAAGATAGGTTTAGGTTATGGCCACTGTTGAAGCGGTTGTACGGGCCGGGCCGATTTGGCAGCCGCCCGCTCGGGCAGCAGCGACACGGTCAGGACACCCTGAGCACCGGCCGCTACGGGTACCTCAAAGGTCAGCAGAGTTGTGCCGGGGTTGGGCGCATCATAGTCGTGGTTTGGTTCGGCGGGGGCGGTTTTTAGCGTCACGGCGGCCGGTTCCTGCACCTGAACAATGAGTTTCTTCCCGTTTTTGGTCAGTTCGGCGCGGTTGTTTCCGACTACGGTTACGGCAGCCGTTGTGAGCAGGGTCCAGCGGATGGTAGCCGGACTGGCAGCGGCTTCGACTTCGTCACGCACCACCACATAATCCTGGTCAACGATCGCAATACCCCGGCTGGCTTTGGCCAGTGAGCCGCTGTAGAGCGAACTGAGGTCGGTCGTGGCGTGCATGAACCCGGCCGATCCCGATGAGCGGGTAATGGGCGCGTAGCCGTCAACCCGCTGCAGACCATTATTGACGGTGAGGGTATTGTGTACGGCATTGCCGTAGCGGTAGACCTCCCAGCGCTGCGAATCCTGCTCCTTACCCCATATTTTGATGCCTTTCGACTCCAGCGAGTTGTAATCCTGCATGCCCAGGTCCATAGCCCACCGAACGCCATCGGCTTCCATCACGAACGAACCGGCATCCATATGCGCGTGGTTAACCGACGGCGACCCGCCTTTCATCCCGACATAAACAGCCGCCGGATCGGTCCAGGACGAGCGCATCAGCGCCACCGGGTTTTTCCCCTTGCCGATCCACAGCGTCGACGCGGGCGCCGGAATGGAGTTGACCCGTATGCCCCCGTTCCAGAGCATGATGGCCGGCAGCAGCCGGTCTCTGACCTGGCGGGCGGGGTCTTCCGTCAGCAGCCGCCCCCGCTCTACCCAAAGCAGCGACGGATTCTTCGTTTTCGTAGCGAACCAGAACATGGCCGGCTGCAGGCTACCGCCCGTACCCGCGTCGGAGTAGTTGAACGAGCTGCCCGTCGGTCCCGTCATATTGGCCATATACTCCGCCGTTTTCAGGAAGCCGGGCTGGTTCGACAGGCCAAAATCGCGACCGAAGGCTTTCTCCATAGCGCTGATGTACATAACGTTGAAGCTCGTACCGTACCCCCAGTAGCCGTATCCTTCGGGATAGGCGCCGTCGGGACCGTAGTCGCCCATCGACAGGACGATGGTTTCGACAGAGCGGTTCAGGATCGTACGGGCCAGCTCGGGCTGATCTTCGTAGATAGCCAGGGCGCCATAGGCCATACCCGCGTTGCAGACCTGGTTCCAGTTGTGCGTTGCTTTCAGCCAGCTGTTGTAACGGCTGTCGAGCGAGGGTTCGATTCCTTTTTTCAGAATGGCCGTTTTGATGGCGGTTCGGGACGCGGCCGACAGATCGTTGTAGAGCCAGTCATAACCGATCCCGGCGGCCATGGTCATTTCGGCCACGTCGAGAAAATGTGACGGGTTCCAGTCGCTGAAGGCCGATATGGCGAGCAGTTCTTTCTCGGCCCGCTCCAGGTACGGCCGCTGTTTGGTCGTTCGCCAGGCGTATGATAGCAGAAAGAGCCGGCGCAGGGCCTCGCGCGATTTATCGAGCAGCCGCCGGCCAATCTGAATCCGTTCTACCGGGGCTACCGCGATCAGCTTGTCGCATTCGGCCAGCATCGCCTGGTGCAGGCCGTTCCAGGTTTTATCGGCGCGGAGGGTCTGCTGAATGGTCGCTTCTTCGCCAGCCAGCATCAGGATACGCGGATGGGCGGGCAGTTTGGTGGCTGCAGTGATGGGCTTGTCCTGAGCCTGCAGCGCCGGGCCGCAGAGAACAACCACCGTAAGTATTCGAAGGTAAATGGAGAGGGACTTCATGAAACGCTGATTTAGTCAGAAAAGCAGTCAGTCCCCTATTTATACCGGCAATGTATTCCGGCTTGTTATCCCTCATCACGATTTGTGATGCCTGCTGGCGACCCGGCCGGGCTACCTTTACGGCGAATTAATCACCTCATCCGGGTGTTTTACCAATAGCGTTGGTGTCCTCCAAACAGGCCACTGACCGAACCTCGTACCAACAATGATTACGACTGATATATGCATTATTGGCGCAGGCCCCGTTGGTCTGTTTGCCGTATTTGAAGCGGGTTTGCTGAAAATGCGCTGCCACCTTATCGACGCCCTGCCGCAGGTAGGTGGTCAGCTTTCGGAGATCTATCCGCACAAACCGATCTACGATATTCCCGGCTATCCGGCCATCAACGCGCAGGATCTGGTCGACAATCTGATGGAGCAGATCGAGCCGTTTCACCCAACGTTTACCCTCGGCGAACGCGTCGATGCGCTCGAACGCCAGCCCGACGAGTCGTTCATCATCACGACCAACGAAGGCACCGCCGTTCACTGCCAGGTGGTGGTCATTGCGGGTGGACTCGGTTGTTTCGAGCCCCGCAAACCCGAGATCGAAAACCTCGAGCAGTTTGAAGGCAAAGGCGTAGCGTACATGGTCAAGAACCCCGAGCAACTCCGCGACCGGCGGGTGGTGCTGGCCGGTGGTGGCGACTCGGCCCTCGACTGGACGATCTTTCTGGCCAATGTAGCCAGGGAAGTAACCCTCGTTCACCGCAGCGACACCTTCCGGGGGGCGCCCGACTCGGCCGAAAAGGTGTTCGAGCTGGCGCAGCAGGGTAAGATCAACCTCGTTCTGCAATCAACGATTACGAGTATCAACGGAAACGGCCACCTGCAGGAAGTCAACATCACGGCCAAAGACAAGACGGTGCGGACGCTGGAGGCCGACAACCTGATTCCGCTGTTCGGCCTGACGCCCAAGCTCGGCCCGATTGCCGACTGGGGGCTCAGCATCGACAAATCGGCCATCAACGTCGATACCACCGACTACTCGACCAACGTGGAACGGATCTACGCCATCGGCGATATCAATACCTACCCGGGCAAGCTGAAGCTGATTCTGTGCGGGTTCCATGAGGCTGCGCTGATGTGTCAGAGTGCGTTCAAATACGTACACCCCGAGCAAAAACTCAGCTTTAAATACACAACCGTCAATGGCGTTCCTGCCTTTTAGTTAAGCCGGTCTGACTGCCAGCAATGGGTAGTCAGACCTTACCATACCGTTATGATTCAATTCACTGTAGAAGACCGCGACGGCACGCGGCAGACGCTGGAGATTCCGGAAGGCATCAACCTGAGCCTGATGGAAGTGCTGAAAGCCTCTGAGTACAACATCCTGGCTACCTGTGGCGGGCTGGCTCTCTGCGCCACCTGCCACGTACAGGTGCTGGCCGGACTCGATGCCCTGGCTCCCGCCCAGGACGCCGAACTCGACATGCTCGACACCCTACCCGATGCCGACTCCGACAGCCGCTTAGCCTGCCAGCTCCGGGTCGACGAACGACTCGAAGGCGGCCTCTTCCGGATTCGGGGCGCCGAGCAGTAACCATAACAGACAATAGCGGGCGTGGTGGCATGACGTTATGTCGGGCATCGCGCCCGCTCCGTGTTCACTCTCTCTACTCTACCTCCACGACCATTTCGATCTCGACGGCGTAGTTGGATGGCAGCGCGGCCATACCCACCGCCGACCGGGCGTGTTTGCCTGTATCGCCAAAAGCGGCTACGAGCAGGTCGGAACAGCCGTTGATTACCTTGGGCTGATCGCCAAAGTCGGGCGAGGAATTGACGAAGCCCGTCACCTTCACAATCCGCCGGACCCGATCGAGGTTTCCCAATTCAGCTTTCAGACTCGACAGCAGCGCGATCGTTGCCTGCCGGGCGGCTTCGTAGCCCTGCTCTACAGTCAGATCGACACCCAGTTTACCGGTTGTTGTGGAGACATGGCCGGCCAGGAAAACCAGATTGCCGGTGCGGACGGCTTTGACGTAGTTAGCCATCGGCTGAGCGGGCGGGGCCAGGGTTATACCCATTTTGGCCAGCGTTGGCTCAATCGACTGGGCATTGGCAACGACGGAGGCTGTCAGCATCGACAGCAGGAGAAAGACTCGTTTGGGGTTCATCAGACAGGAGAATCAGGCCGGAAAAATAGGCAAAAGGACCGAAACCGCAGTTGAATTAACCCCCGCCCGCCGTTAGCAGTTAGGTCTTTGCAACTAACTCAACGACAACATGAACAAGCCAATTTCGAGACAACAACACGGCCTGGCCGACTACACCTACGCGCCCCTGGTAGCCACCGCCCCCGAAACCCTCGGGTTCTCCGACAACCAGACCGCTACAAACCTGTGCCGACTGCTGGGGGGTGCCGTGCTGGCCGCCACTCTGCTCACCCGCGCCGAGTGGGGGCTGGTAAAAGCCATTCCGTTCAAAACCCACCTGACGCTCGACGTCATCAGTGGTGCTCTGGCAGCAGCGGCCCCCTGGCTGTTCGGCTTCTCGGGCAACACCCGCGCCCGCAATGCCTTTCTGGTCATGGGCGCGACCAGCCTGGTTGTGGGTGGGGTACTAACCCAGCCCGACGAAATGCCCCGCTAAGAAAGTTGTTTGATACCTGTACGACCCGGCCCGGCAGAACCGAAGTAGTTCTGCCGGACCGGATTTGCTGAGTCGAGCCTGCTCCTGTCCGGCAAAGGCCCAACCCGACTACGGGCTTTAACTCACGGATTTTTCCAGCACGATAAACGAGAGCGGCACTTTAGGCATACCGAAGCGCGGGTCATCCATCGGAAACGGTTTAGTCTCACCCGTGGCGCTGTACCCACGCCGTTCGTACCAGGCTACCAGTTCGGTACGTTGCGGAATAACGGTCATGGTGATGGTGCGGCACTGCCAGTCCCGGGCCATTTCTTCAGCGGCTGCCATGAGCTGCTTACCAATGCCCCCAGCCTGCGCATCGGGCGATACGGTCAGCATACCCAGGTACAGACTGTCGCCTTTTTTTTCCAGATAGACGCAGCCCAGCAGCTGATCGGCCATGCGGTAGGTCAGGATGGTAGCCAGAGGATTGTCAAGCATAGCTTTCAGCGACTCGTCATCGGTGCGGATACCGCCGAGCAGATCCGCTTCGGTGGTCCAGCCCCGGCGCGAGCTGTCGCCCCGGTAGGCGCTGTTAACCAGTTGATTCAGGATTGAGACATCGCCTTCGGTGGCCGGCGAGATAGACGGATTGTTCATGGTGCAAAGATAGGGAACCCTTCCGCACAGGTGCTTATCCTCTCCATAGCAGCCGGTCGGGTCGCCATTTCCGGGTAACTTAGGGGCGTCTATTACAACCTGCTATGAAAACCTCTGTCTGCCTGCTCGCCTTCCTGCTGACCACAGCCGCTCTTGCCCAGACCCGGCCCGACCTGATCACCCCCTACGAACGAAGCCAGGGTCGACAAACGGCAACCTATGCCGAAATCATCGATTACTACCGCCTGCTCGATCGGCAGTTCGAGCAGGCCAAACTTGTCGACGTGGGGAAAACCGACGTAGGTCAGCCCCTCCACGTGTTTCTGCTCGCGGCCGACAAGGTCTTCACTGCCCGGCCCGACCGCGTCACCCTGCTGATCAACAACGGCATTCACCCCGGCGAACCGGAGGGAATCGATGCCTGTCTGATGATGGCGCGCGACCTGCTGCTGACTAATAAACTGCCCAAAAACGTCTTGCTGGCCATCGTACCGGTGCTGAACGTAGGCGGCTGTCTGAACCGGGGCGTATCGCGGGTAAACCAGAACGGGCCGGAGACCTATGGCTTCCGGGGTAATGCGCGAAACCTGAACCTCAACCGCGATTTCATTAAGGCCGATGCCGAAAACACCCGCTCGTTCCAGGCCCTGTTTCAGCAGCTGAAGCCCCAAGTACTGATCGACAACCACACCAGCAACGGCGCTGACTACCAGCACGTGGTCACCTATTTCTCCACCCAGAAAGACAAGCTCCACCCGGCTCTGTCGGGCTATATGACGAAGACCTTTCAGCCCGATCTGGACAAGGTACTGACGGCCAGAGGATTTCCGCCCGCGCCTTACGTCAACCACCCTAAAGACACACCCGAAAGCGGGCTGCTGGGCTATAACGACTCACCGCGCTACTCAACGGGCTATGCGGCTCTGTTCAACTGCTTTGGCTTCACCCTCGAAACCCATATGTGGAAAGACTACCCGGCGCGAGTCAAAGGGAGTTATGCCTTCGACGAGGCCGTTCTGCGCCTGTGCGAGCGAGACGCCAGTCAGATTCTGGCCAACAAACGACGCGCCGATGCCGCCGTTAGCCAGCAGACGACCTTTGCGCTCAACTACCGGCTCGACCGCAGCCAGACCGACACGATCACCTTTCTGGGCTACGAAGCAGGCTATAAACCCAGCGAGGTATCGGGTCTCCGCCGATTGTATTACGACCGTAGCAAACCCTTTACCAAACGGATTCCATACCAGAACACCTTTGTAGCCGATCTGGAGCTGACCAAACCCCAGGCCTACCTGATTCCGCAGGCTTGGTCTGAAATTCTGGCGCTGCTGAAACGGAACGGGGTGCAGATGAAACGACTCACCAGCGATACCCTGATCACCGTTTCAGCCTACTACCTCGACGAGTACCGCACCAGTCCGCGCCCGTATGAGGGCCACTACCCGCACTCGGGCGTGAAGGTC
Organism: Spirosoma sordidisoli; assembly: GCF_004138325.1. Classification (GTDB taxonomy): domain Bacteria; phylum Bacteroidota; class Bacteroidia; order Cytophagales; family Spirosomataceae; genus Spirosoma; species Spirosoma sordidisoli. The sequence continues at coordinate 1,428,456 of NZ_SBLB01000001.1, forward strand.
AGGACCGAAACGCAGCGTATTCAGTTTTACAAAGGCGACTACCTCATCCCGACCAATCAGCCGGCCAACCGGTACCTGATCGAGACGCTGGAGCCCCAGGCACTGGATTCGTTTTTCGCCTGGAATTTCTTCGACAGCATCCTCGACCAGAAAGAATATTTCTCCGACTACATCTTCGAAGACACAGCCGCGGAACTGCTCCGCAACGATCCGGCCCTTCGTCAGAAACTGGCCGATAAGCGAGCGTCTGACAAAGCCTTCGCCGAAAACGCCGACGCGCAGCTCTCGTTCATCTATAAACAGACACCCTATTTTGAAAAGACCGTCAATCGCTACCCGGTTTTCCGGCTGGAACGCGCCCGGTAAAAGCTTCCAACGGCCTGACCGGGTTTGATTCCTCTACCCCATCAGGCCGTTTAGCTGACTAGTTGTACCAGGCGTCGAAAGCGGCTACTACGTCGGTCCATACGCTCGTACCTGCTTTCGGGTCCGAGTTGACCAGTACCGCCACGTAGACTTCATTCCCGAAACCAAACACCCACGCGCCCACTTCGCCCGAGTTCAGGGAAGCCGGGTAGCCCCCGTTTTTCATGACGTATTTGATCCCCGTGTTGGTCAGTATGTTCGCGTTGTCGTACCCCAGCGTGTCCCGGCGCATGGCATCGGCCACCGACTTGGGCAGAATCTTGTAGGTATGATGCAGGGCGTTCATGAAGGTTGCCATCTGCAGGGCCGACATGTTCCAGCCGCGCTCCGCATTGGTCAGGGTCATATCGCCCCAATCGGTACCCTTTCCGTCAGGAGCGGCCCATTTGTAGCACAGCGCCGGGTTGGCATCGGTGGGTTTGCAGGCCATGTTGGGGGCTATCCCGATCTTATCGAACACGTTGAGCTGGCAGTAGTTCATGTACGCATCGGTATACTCCTGCGCCTGCTTCTGCTCGACCTCGCTGATTTTCTGAGCCGATGCGTTGGCTGGCATGGGCGTGATGGAGTAACCGCCGACCAGGTTGGGAATCAGGAACCGCATGAGCGCGAAGTTCATGTTCTGATAGTTGTACGTCAGCCGGGGTGAGGTAGCCCCAACGACCATAGCCGCTTTCAGCGAAGCATAATCCGAAGCCACGTTCTTGGGAAAGCCACTGCGCATGGCCAGTAACTGGCGGAAGGTAATGGTTTTGATGCTCTTGTGCAGTGACCAGTGTTTGGGCAGGTAGGCCCACATGGTTGAGTCGATGTTGATATTTTTGGCGTTGAGCGCGTGCAGCAGGGCCGCGGCCGTAACGGTTTTGCTGACGCTGGCCACGTTGATTTTGTCGCCTACATCCATCTTGCGTTCGGGCGCATCGGCGGCCCGGCGGGCATTGCCTCCGGCGCGGGAAGCCCGCAGCGAGCCGTCGGCAAACACCACAATCTGGTACCCCATCACGTCGGGTTTGATACGCGCTTCAATGTCGTTGGCCAGGGCGTCTACGTCGAGCGATTTACCATTTTTACCCACGTTGGCAGTGGGCTCGCAGGCGGTCAGCACCGCAGCCAGGGCAAGCAGGCTGATGACTGAGTTAGAAAAGGTTTTCACGGGCAGTTTTGGTTTAGTATGTCCGGGGCAAAGGTACCGCAGCTGCCCACGGCCCCACAAGCGCATAAAACCCTGTCCTGATGGCGATTAGTACGGATTCTTGTAGTCAAGTATTCCTACGTATCAACCCATGTATTTACGTAAGGATAAACATATAGACCAATGCTGGTTCGATCGTTCAGCGCCCTGGCACTACCAGGATTCGGGCCATAACCGGTATTGGAGACGGGGCTTAACAGTTGGCCCGCAGATTCGTTAAAGAATCACGAGCCGGCTAAGGCTGTAGACGAAACGCTTCGACCACGACATCCCGTCACGACTATGCAGACAACCCTGCTCTGGGCAGGCCTGGAACACCCGTCGCTGGAACACTGCCTGATCACGGCCAGCGCTACCGGATTTGAGATCCATTCGGTGATTGTAGGTCTTGCCGACCTCGGCCCGTATCGCGTAGACTACACGATCACAACCGATGCCTACTGGCAAACGACAGACTGCCAGCTCCTGATGCAGCTGGATACCCAGACCAGGCAACTACACCTTCGTCGCGATGGAAACGGGAACTGGCTGGCGAATAACGAGAAGATGACGGCCTGGCGGGGCTGTACCGATGTCGATATTTCGTTGACGCCCTTTACCAATACCTTACCGATCAACAGGCTCCGGCTGGCTGACGGACAGGCTGAGCGTATTCACGTTGTTTATATCGATGTGCTGGCTCAGCAAACCGCGGCCGTTCATCAGCGCTACACCCGACGCTCGGCCACCGCTTACCAGTACGAGAATGTACCCAACGATTTTGAGGCAACGATTACCGTTGATGGCGCCGGGCTCGTAGTCGATTACCCCGGTCTGTTTACCCGACACGCACAACGCCAGACCGGCTAATGGGCTAATTGAACGAATGGCGGAAGGCCAGCGGAGACGAACGGGTCTTGTTTCTGAATAATTTGCTGAACGACTGCGGGTGTTCAAACCCCAGCCGGTAGGCGATTTCACTGACCGACAAATCGGTGGTCGACAGCAACTCTTTCGCCTTTTCGATCAACCGACTATGAATGTGCTGCTGAGGAGCCTGCCCCGTCAGCGACTTCAGCAGACTGCTCAGGTAAGAGGGCGACAGATTGAGCTGATCGGCCATGTAGGCCACCGTAGGCAAACCCGATCCGAGCAATTCGTCGCTGTCCAGATAAGCCGCCAGGGTTGCTTCAAACCGATCCAGCACATGGTGGTTGGTGATCCGGCGGGTAATGAACTGCCGCTGGTAAAACCGGTCCGCGTAGTTGAGCAACACCTCGAGCTGAGCAATGATGATGTTCTGGCTGAAGGCATCGATAGAGGCCTGGTACTCCTGCTGAATCTGCCGGATGATGTTGACAACCACGGCTTCTTCCTTCTCCGACAGGAACAGGGCCTCCCGGATGGAATAGTCGAAATAAGCGTGTTGCCGAATGGTTTTGGCCAGCGCAGTACGCCACAGAAAGTCGGGGTGAATCATCAGCAGCCAGCCGGTAGGCTCGGCGGGTTCGTCGGTCGTTACGGTAAGAACCTGACCGGGAGCCAGAAACACCATCACGCCATCGTCGAAATCATACGGCTGCTGGCCGTAGTTCAGCCGGCCGTTGAAATTCCGTTTCAGCGCGATCGAGTAAAAATTGTTCACAATAGCTTTCGGCCTGTCGATCTGCCGCGGTCTGATATCATCGAACCGGACCACGCTAATGAGCGGATGGTCGGGCTTCGGAAGACCCGCAAACTGATGGTAGGCAGATATGGTATCGATGTGATGAAGCGGTCCGGTTGTCATGATTCTATCAGCTTGTAGCCAGTCCTGGTATCGGCAAGGCCCGGCATGTTACCTGGCATAGAGCGTTGCTAGTCCGTCGCGGAGGGGGGTGGGCCTACGACCCAGCAGCATCTCCAAATCCGGGCTGACCCGGTCTTCCTGCCCATTGGCAATATCGGTGATAAACCCGGTGATTCGGCGGGCTACCACCTCGCTCAACCCGCGCCCAAGCAGCTGCGTTTCAAACGTGGCTGGCGCTGCCGGGGTGTAAGTTACCACCTTATCCGACAGATTCGAAAGGAATTCGGCTACATCATAAAACGAGTAGGATTCGCTCCCCGTCAGCAGGTAGGTCACGTTGCCGTCGGTGCGTCTGGCCAGCGCGTTGGCAATGGCTTCGCCCATCTCGCTTCGAAGGGCAAACGCAACCCGGCCCTGCCCGGCTGGTACGTAGATACCCTGCTCAAAAACGGCATCACCACCCAAAAACTGCGGCAGAGCGTCCATGTACAGCACGTTCTGGAACAGGGTGTAGGCCAGCCCACTGGCTTTGATATAATCTTCGGTCTGAAAATGGCCGTTCATCAGCTGGTTGACCAGCGTAGCCGGCTCTTTCAGGGCCCGACTCGTGTAGGCAATTCGCCGAACCCCGGCTTTTCTGGCTGCGTCTACCACGTGCTGGTGCTGGCGAACCCGGTTTTGCTCGTCGGTGCCCGCAATCAGGAGTACGGTTTCCATACCCACCATAGCGTGGTCGAGGGCCTCCGTATCGTCATAATCACCCCGGCGTATCGTTACGCCCTGTTCGAGCAGATGGGCGGCCTTATTTTCGTCCCGCACCAGGGCAAAAAGCTGGCTGGCCGGTACGAGTTGCCGTAGCTGCCGGATAACGGCAGTACCCAGCTGGCCGGTGGCTCCGGTTACTAAAATCATAGCGTTGCTTTGTTTTGTTTAGGACAAAGGTCCGCCGGATTGTGTCCGCAAACGTAGCCGGATTTGTGGTAGTTGTAGCCGAATCGATGACCGGGCCGGGCTGATACCGGACCGGCCTATACGCCAACCGGCCCAGGCGCTGATTCGTACAGAACCACCGCCTGGGCCAGCCAGTAGAGGGCGTTTACTTCCAGCCCCCGCCCAATGCCCGGTAAATAGTCACCATGGCATTCATCTGCTGCATCTTGGTCTCAACGAGTTCGAAACGGGCCTGTACCGCATCGCGCTGGGTCAGCAGCACTTCCATATAATCGGCTCGGGCTGAGTTGAAGAGTGTAGTTGAAATATCGATCGATTGGGTAAGCGCCTGTACCTCCTTCGATTTCACCCCGTAGCTCTTCGCCAGGTTGCTGATGTTCGAAAGCTGGTTGGCCACCTCGATATACGCGTTCAGCACGGTTCGTTCGTAGTTGTAAACCGCCTGAATCTGCCGCGCGTTGGCGCTGTTATAGGTGGCGACAATCGCGTTTTTGTTGATCAGCGGAGCGGCCAGATCCCCCGCCAGCGACATGATTATCGACTCGGGCGTCTTCAGCAGGTAAGCCGGATTAAAAGCCTGATAGCCAATACCGGCCGAGATACCCAGCGATGGATAGAAACGGGCTTTGGCCACCTGAACATCCAGTTTACTGGCCGCCAGTTCCTGCTCGGCCCGCCGAACATCGGGCCGGTTTTCCAGCAGCTGCGACGGAATACCGACCCGTATGCTGTCGGGGACCAGGTCGTTGAACGTCGCCGAGTTTCGCACCACGGGCTGCGGGTACCGCCCAACCAGGAAGTTGATCCGGTTCTCTGTTTCCACGATCCGCTGCTGAAGGCCATATTGCAGGTTCTGGGTATTCAGCACCTGCGCTTCGAACCGGCGTACGGCCAGCTCGGTAACCCGGGTCGCTTCTTTCTGCAGCCGGACCGTCTTGAGCGCGTTGTTCTGAATCTCCATGTTCTGCCGGACAATAGCCAGCTGATTATCCAGCGCCATGAGTTCGTAATACGACGTGGCTATTTCGGAGATCAGGTTCGTGATGGTAAAGTTTCGGCCTTCAACGCTGGCCAGGTAGCGGTTCACAGCCGCCTTTTTCGCATTGCGCAGCTTATGCCATATATCTACCTCCCAGGTAGCCACGGCCCCCACCATGAAGTTGGGCAGCGGGTCCGGAATCTCTTTTCCCGGCTTGATCTCCGTCGTAGCCTCCGTTGCACCCAGCAGCGTATAGCGACCTACTTTATCGACACCGGCTCCACCCCGCAGCCCTACAAAAGGCAGGTATTCGCCCTGCCGGGCCCGAATCTCGTTCTGGGTAATCTGAATCTCCTGCAGGGTGATGTTCAGCTCCTGGTTGTTGGCCAGGGCCGTATCGATCAGGGATACCAGGTTGGGATCGGTAAAGAATTCGCGCCACCGCAGCCGGGCCGTGTTGGTCGAGTCCTGCGAGGTGTGGTAACTCACCGGAACTGTGCGGCTTTCAGTTCTGGTAACCAGAGCAGGCGTCTTGCAGGCAGTAAACGCTACCGACAGGCAGGCCACTACCAGGTAGATAGGCAGGCGTATTTTATACATGGTCAGGATTGTCTTCGGTTACAGGAAACGCATCTAACTGATGCACCAGGTTTTCGGTCAGCGGATCGTGTTCTTCATCCCTGATCATTTTCCGGCCGTCGGCCAGATGACCGAATATGTAGTACAGGCCCGGGATGATGATGACCCCGAAAATGGTTCCGAACAACATACCCCCCAGCGCCGACGCCCCGATGGTCCGGTTACCGATAGCCCCCGCACCGGAGGCCGTAATCAGTGGAATCAGCCCGGCTACGAAGGCAAACGAGGTCATCAGGATCGGGCGGAAACGAACCCTGGCGCCTTCGATGGCCGCGTTCAGAATCGTTTCGCCCTGCTGCCGCTTCTGCACCGCAAATTCGACGATCAAGACGGCGTTTTTACCCAGCAGACCCACCAGCATGATCAAACCGATCTGGGCGTAGATGTTGTTCTCCAGCCCCATCAGCTTCAGCACCAGGAACGAGCCGAATATTCCGACGGGCAGCGAAAACACAACGGCTAGCGGAATGATGAAGCTTTCGTACTGCGCGGCCAGCACCATGTAGACGAAGGCCAGTACGATCAGAAATACATACAGCGACTCGTTACCCCGGATCGACTCGTCGTACGAAAGCCCTTCGAACGCAATGTCGTAGCCTTTCGGCAGCGTTTTGGCCGCTACCTCCCGGATGGCCTGTATGGCTTCGGCGGTGGTGTAGCCTTTGGCCGGCAGGCCCTGAATGGCGGCCGAGTTATAGAGGTTGAACCGGGTAATCTCGTTCGGCCCCTGCCCTTTTTTCAGCTTCATGAAGGCCGAATACGGGACCATCTCGCCTTCGTCGTTCTTCACGAAGAGCTTCAGCAGATCGGACGGGAGCCGCCGGAAACTCGGATCGGACTGTACATAGACCTTGAAAAACTGGTTGAACTTGATAAAGCCCTGCTCGTAGGTACTACCGATCAATATGTTCAGGTTGTCCATCGCTTTACCGATCGACACGCCTTTCTGCATGGCCAGGTTATTGTCGATCTCCAGCTCATACTGCGGATAGTTGGCCGCGAAGAAGGTAAACAGGCCCGCCAGCTCTTTGCGCTTGCCCAGATCCTCCATGAACTGCTTGTTGATTTTATCGAATTCGCTGTAGTCCGTGTCGGTGTTCTTATCCAGCAGGCGCATCGAGAAACCGCCCGACGTGCCGAAGCCGGGAATGGCGGGTGGTTCGAAAAACTCGACGGTAGCGCCCAGGTTTTTCGATTTCTCTTCCAGCTCTTCCATGATCTCCTTCACGTTATGCTTGCGCTCCGACCAGGGTTTGAGGTTGATCAGACAGGTACCCGCGTTGGAGCCCCGCCCTTCGGTCATGATCTCGTAACCGGCCAGCGACGAGATCGACTCGATGCCCGGCACCTCTTCACAGAGCGCCTGAAGCTTTCTCGACACCTGGTTGGTTTTTTCCAGGGTAGAACCCGGGGGCGTCTGGATAATGGCGTAGATCGTGCTCTGGTCCTCGTTCGGAATAAAGCCGGCCGGCAGAATCTGGTTCTCATACGCAATGCCCAGACAGAAAGCCGCCAGAATCGCGAACGTAACGAACCGACGGCTGACAATGAGTCGCAGCAGGCCTACGTAGCGTCCGGTGAGTTTATCGAACCCCCGGTTGAAGCTGTCGAGCGCGCGGGTCAGCGGATTTTTCCGGCGGGCGTGTCCGTGGTGGTTCTTGAGCAGCATGGCGCAGAGCACGGGCGTCAGCGTCAGGGCGATCAGGGCCGAAATCACGATGGAACTGGCCATGGTGATCGAAAACTGCCGGTAAAACGTACCGACCGGCCCCGTCATGAACGAGATGGGCAGGAATACCGATACCATCACCAGCGTAATGGCGATAATAGCCCCGCTGATCTCGCCCAGCACTTTTCTGACCGCCCCGAACGGCGACAGATAGGGCTCTTCTTCCATCTTGGCGTGCACAGCCTCTACCACCACAATGGCGTCATCGACCACGATACCGATGGCCAGCACCAGCGCAAAGAGCGTAATGAGGTTGATGGAAAGCCCGAACGCCTGAATGACGAAAAACGCCCCGATCAGCGACACCGGAACCGCCAGGATTGGTATCAGCGTCGACCGCCAGTCGCCCAGGAAGATAAACACGACCAGGGCCACCAGCAGGAAGGCGTCGCGCAGGGTATCGATAACCTGTTCGATCGACGCGTCCAGAAACTGCGATACGTCATAGCTGATTTTATAGTCGACCCCCGGCGGAAACGAGGCCTTCATGACCTCGAGCTTGGCTTTTACTTCCTCGATCACGTCGCTGGCGTTACTACCATAGTTCTGCCGCAACACGATAGCGGCCGACGCATGTCCATCCAGGTTCGAATAGATGTCGAAGAATTCGCTCCCCAGCTCGACCCGGGCTATATCGCGCAGGTGTATACTTTCGCCGGCCGAATTGGCGCGGATAATAATACCCTCATACTCTTCGGGTTTGTTGTATCGCCCTTTGTAGGTAAGCACGTACTCGAGCGACTGAGCCGCTATGCCGGAGCTTTGCCCGATCCGGCCGGGCCGGCCAATGATGCTCTGTTCGCCCAGGGCCTTCATCACTTCTTCGGTAGAGATGTTGTAGGCCCGCATGCGCTCGGGGTTCAGCCAGACGCGCATGGCGTACCGCCGGCTTCCCAGAATCTGCGCCCTGGCTACCCCTTTGGTCCGCTGAATTTCAGGGATCATCTTAACGGTAGCGTAGTTGAACAGGAATTTTTCGTCGATGCTCTTATCTTTCGAGTAGAGGTTGACGTACATCAGCATACTGGGCTGGATGGGCGTGATGATGACCCCCTCCCGCTGAACCAGTTCGGGCAGCAGCGGCATCACCTGGTCAACCCGGGTTTTGACCCGGATAACGGCATCGTTCGGGTCCGTACCCGGCTCAAAAATAATCCGGAGCGTGGCCTCACCGGCGCTGGTTGCATCGGTAGCGATGTACCGCATATCCTGCACCCCGTTGATAGCCTGCTCGAGGGTAATGAGCGTCGATTTCACCAGCACATCAGCACTGGCGCCGGGATAGGCGATAAAGATGTTTACGGTTGTTGGGGCGATATCCGGAAATTGGGAGATCGGCAGTTTCTTGATAGCCAGTACACCGATAAAGACGATCATGACCGAAATCACAATGGCGAATACGGGCCGGCGAATGAATTTGCTAAACATATGCTGGTTTGAATGACTACTAAATAATGAACAGGACACAACAGACCCGTAAGCCGCTATCAGTCAGCCGACAGCAGCCACTCGTTATGTCTTTCACATGGTACATTCTCTTATTCGGCGTACAGGCTCAAATGAGCGATAACAGCGGCAGGCTGCTCGAATTTGTATTGTATTTTCTCGTTCTCTTTCACCTGGCGCAAGCCTTCCAGCAGGATTTTGTCGGTTTTGGTCAGACCCGACCGAACCACAAAAATGTGCGGCATCTCGGCGGCTACGGTGATTTCCCGCGACCGGATCACGTTGTCTTTGTCGACCACGTAGACGTACTTCTTGTCGAGCACTTCGAAGGTTGCTTTCTGCGGAATAATGAGGGCGTGTTTGAGCGGTAGGGTCATCTGAACCGTACCCGTTTCACCATGTCGCAGCAGCCCTTTCGGGTTGGGGAAGGTGGCCCGGAACGCAATGTTGCCGGTTTCGTTGTTGAAGTCGGCCTCGATGGTTTCGACTTTACCCGAGAACGGAAACAACTGGTTGTTGGCCATCAGCAGGTGTACGTTCGTCAGATCGCCCGACTGCGCTTTGGTCCGGTAATCGAGGTATTCGGCTTCCGGCACGTTGAAATAGACCCACATCCGGCTGTTGTCCGACAGCGTCGTCAGCAAGTCGCCTTCATCGACCAGGCTACCCTGACGTACGTGAAAGTGGTCCATTATGCCGGAAAAGGGCGCTTTGATTTTCGTGAATCCCAGGTGCGTCTGGGCCAGCGACACCTCGGCTTTGGCCTTGTCCAGTTTGGCATTGGCCATCGACAGTTCGTTGGGCGCTACGATTTTGTTGTCGGCCAGTTTTTTGGTGTTCTGGTATTCGATAGTGGCGAAGTTGGCCTCGGCTTCGGCCTTCTGCAGCTCGGCTTCGTACAGCTTGGGCATAATCTGAAACATCATCTGCCCCTGGTGCACATACTGCCCTTCATCAACGAAAATGTTCTGAATATAGCCCCGCTGCTGCGCCCGCATCTCAATGTGGCGGATGGCCTGTATCTGCGATACGTACTCTTTGGTGATCGTCGTATCGCTCACCAGCGGACTGGTAACCTGATACCTGACCGCTTCCTCTTTCTTTTCTTCTTCTTTTGTACAGCCCGTGCAGCACCAAACGGCAGACAGGCTCACAAGCATCAGGATTTTTTTCATACAGGTTGTATGGTTTACACAAAACGTTTTGGATAGGGGTGTATGGGGGGGTATTCTCGGTTAAGAACGCTAATCGGACGGCTGGCGCTGGGCGCTGACCATCTGCTGCGGAGGGGCGTTGGGCGCTTGCTCTAACTGATGAATCAGGCTGTCTTTGTGCTCATTAGCGCGTTTGCAGTCTGACAGCTGCTGCTGCCAGACCAGCAGATCGACGGGATGCACGGCGCTGCCCGCATCATAGTCGGCCAGCCGTGGCGGGCGACTTTTTTCATGCAACAGAAATCCGTTGAACACCAGCGAAAGAGCCAGTGCTAACCCGAAGCTGTAAAGCAAAATCGATGGAGAATGCCGACGCTGCATGACTCGTGTCCGTGTTAGATTGACACAAAGCAAGCACCACCACATTAGAACGGTGTGAGAAGGAAATTAGAAGATATTAGAATAGTATAATGGGTAATTATTCTAGAGCCCCGAACAGCTGCTCAGGTTATAAATTATTATATTTTTTAACCTATAAAGTCAAGTTAAGATAGTTAGTTTCTTACGGGTTTTATCACCAACGGGTGAGGTATAAACGTAGTCTGTTCAGTAAGGACTACGGATCATGTGTAGCTAACAAACTAATTTACAGTCAGTCGGTAACCGCACCCATCACCAAAACTACAACGATGGATGGTCGAGCCACTGTGGTAGCCTACGCCTGGGCTGGCAGACGAATGGTAACCGAGGTGCCTTCGTTGACGCGGGAGCTGATCTGAATACTGCCCTGGTGCAGCTCCATAATTTTTTGGGTTACGGCCAGTCCAATGCCATAGCCAGGCACGCCCTCTACGTTTTTGCCGCGGTACAGCGGGTCCAGGATATGAGCCGTGTCGGTTTCGGCGATGCCCCGCCCCTGGTCGGTTATGGTGACGACAATTTCTTCGTTCAGCGACTGCAACTGCACCGAAACGGCTTCGCCGGAGTACTTACAGGCGTTGTCCAGTACGTTCAGGAAGGCCGTTGTCAACAGCGTGGCATTGCCTTTTACGGTCATCGAGGCTTCGTCGGCGGTAGTGAATCGAAGCGGCAGGCTGCGGCCCGGGTACTTGGTCTGCACCTGGCCGATGGCCGTCAGCAGACAGTCGTCTACCTGAACAGACGTCAGGGCCACCGTTCCGTCAGTCACCTTGGCCAGACCCAGTAGTCCGTTGGTCAGCAGGATGAGTTTCTTCAGCTCGTCGACGGCTACTTCCATACTGTCGCGCCAATCGTCGGGGTTCTGGTCGTAACGGAGGGAGGTTTCCAGCGTACCCAGGGTGTTGGTGAGCGGAGTTCGCAGTTCGTGTGACGCGTGCGAAACGAAGCTGCGCTGCGACACAAACGCATCTTCCAGCCGGAACAGCATCTGGTTAAACGTCATGGCAAGCTGGGCAATTTCGTCGCGCCGGTTGCCTTCCTGTACGCGCTTGTGGAGGTGCGTAGCGGTTATCTGCTCCACTTCGTCCACGATCTGGGAGATAGGTTTCAGCACCCGGCCCGAAAAATACCAGCCCGCCAGCACGATCAGCGCAAACCCCAGCAGATTGGCCAGCATCAGAATCTGTTGGAGCGTACCCAGCTTGGCAAAGCCGATGCGGTCGTAGCCCGACGCAAAAATATAGAACAGCTGCCCCCGGTCCCGATACGGAATCAGGATAGACTCCAGCCGACCGCTCTTGAATTCGAAGGGAACGTTGGAGGTCAACTGGTCAATCTGGCCCTTGTAGTAATCTGACCCCTTTAGATTCCGGTTGGTAAATACCAGGTTCCGGCGGCTGTCGTAAATGCTGAGCTGCTCGTCTACGATGGTGAGCAGGTCGGTGCGCACCATGTTTTCGAAGAAGTCGTCGTGCAGATGCCGGCGCGAAATCAGCACCCGGCCTGTTACCCGCGCCTTTCCTTCCAGCTTATTGTAAAACTCCTCCTGCCGGTACAGCGAATAGAAGTACCAGACCAGCAACGACAGGGTAATCTGGATGGCGGTGGCCAGTAGGGTAAAGCTGATCGTCAGTCGGTTCCGGATGAGCATGGAGGTAGTTGGGCAATGGGCAGGTCTGTGTTACGGCATACGTGTCATCACCTGTCGGCCGCCATCAGTCTTCCCGGAGAACATAGCCCATACCCACAATGGTATGCAGCAGGCGGGGCGAAAAATCTTTGTCTATCTTCTTCCGCAGATAACTGATGTACACGTCGATAACATTGGTGTTGCTATCAAAATTCAGATTCCAGACGCGCTCGCTGATATCGACCCGCGAAATGATCTTTCCTTTGTTGAGCATCAGGTACTCCATCAGGGCGTATTCGCGGGTGGTCAGGTCGATCCGTTTGCCGGCGCGCGTAACGGTTTTGGTATCCAGGTTCAGTTCGAGGTCGGCCAGCCGCAGCACTTGCTTGGGTTTGGGGCCGTTTCGGCGAGTCAGCGCCCTGAGCCGCAGCAGCAGCTCCTGAAACTCGAACGGTTTGGCCAGATAGTCATCGGCTCCGGCGTTGAACCCATCGGCTTTATCGGCCAGGCTATCCAGCGCAGTCAGCATCAGTACGGGTACGGCCTCGTTTTCGGTCCGGATCAGCCGACAGAGTTCAAACCCGTTGATCTGCGGCAGGTTGACGTCCAGGATGATGATATCGTAACTATCCTTGCGAAAGAGCGACAGGCCGGTTCGCCCGTCAAAAGCCACGTCGACGTCGTAGCCCTCGGCCGATATGCCTTTGCGGATAAACGAAACCACCCGCTCCTCGTCTTCAACCAAAAGGATTCTCATGAACGTTATTCATTGAGCCGCACAGGACCCGGTTGTTGCTGGCAACGGCTTCTCGTACAGACACGGCAAAGATACCAGTAGATTCATTCATATCCGGCGTGTATAATCCGCGCCAACGCCCCCTCCACGGCTTTATTCAGGGCTGATCGCCCACGACGCGCAGCCGGACTGACAATCAGCCCGGATGAGTTGTGTTATTCGGCGAAAGTTCTGGTATTCCGGTGAAATTAGTGGCTTGGCTAAACCAGGGCTTGCCGACTTGCGTTGGGTACGTATGTCTATTCTCCTTTCTCCCCTGCAACTCCGCAGCATTCGGCTCCGGAACCGGATCGTTGTCTCGCCCATGTGCCAGTATTCGAGCGTCGATGGGTTTGCCGACGACTGGCACCTGGTACACCTCGGCAGCCGGGCCGTGGGCGGGGCGGGTCTGATCATTACCGAAGCCGCGGCCATATCACCCGAAGGCCGCATCAGTCCCGACGATCTCGGCATCTGGTCCGACGACCACATACCTGCCCTGCAACGAATCACCCGTTTCATCAGCCAGCAGGGTGCGGTAGCCGGTATTCAGCTGGCCCACGCCGGTCGGAAGGCCAGCCATCGCCGACCCTGGGACGGCGGTACAGCCATTGCGCCCACGGAGCCACGCGGCTGGCAGACCGTAGCGCCCAGCGCCCTTCCGTTCAACAACGGCGAGCCCGAACCGACAGCCCTCGATGCCGCCGGTATCGAAACCGTACTGGCCGACTTCCAGGCCGCCACCGAGCGAGCGCTCAGGGCGGGTTTTCAGGTCGTTGAAGTACACGCGGCCCACGGGTATCTGCTTCATCAGTTTCTATCGCCGTTGAGTAACCAGCGGACCGACCACTACGGCGGCTCGTTCGAGAACCGGATTCGCCTGCTGGTTGAAGTCATCGGGCGCGTTGGGGCGGTCTGGCCGGCTGAGCTGCCTTTGCTGGTTCGTATCTCGGCAACCGACTGGACCGAGGGCGGCTGGACACCCGACGATTCGGTAGCGCTGGCGGCCGTGCTGAAACAACTCGACGTCGACCTAATCGACTGCTCAACGGGTGGTAACGTGCCGCGCGCATCGATTCCGACCGGGCCGGGCTATCAGGTATCGTTTGCCGACCGGGTCCGGAACGAGTCGGGTATACCGACCGGCGCCGTCGGGCTGATTACCTCGCCCGAGCAGGCAGAAGCCATTCTGGCCAGCGAACAGGCGGATTTGATTTTACTGGCCCGCGAGTTTCTGCGCGATCCTTATTTTCCACTTCATGCCGCCCATGCCCTGGGCGACGACATGCCCTGGCCCGTGCAGTACGAACGGGCTAAACCAAGACAGTAATCGTTATGATGACATTTGCATCCAACCAACCCGAAGATCTATTTTTCGATGCCGCCCGCCGGGGCGATGTGGCTTACCTGCGCGAACAGATCAGCGCGGGCTTCGACGTTAACCAGCAGAACGGCAAAGGTTTTACGCCCCTGACCATTGCGGCCTACGACGGACAAGTCGAAGCTACCCAGCTTCTGCTCAACGCCGGGGCCGATCCCAATATACAGGACGTGAGCGGCAACACGGCGCTGATGGGCGTAAGCTTCAAAGGCTACGCCAACATTGCTCAACTGCTGATAGCGGGTGGTGCCGATCTGAACCTACAGAATGGCAACCAGGGTACCGCGCTGATGTTTGCCACGATGTTTGGGCGCAATGCGCTGGTAAAGCTGCTGCTCGACGCGGGTGCCGACATCACCATCCGCGACGTCCGCGGCCACACGGCGCGCGACCTGGCCATTCAGCAGGGCAACGAAGAAGCCCTGGCCTTGCTGGGTTAAGGATTCATCGGCATCAATGCGGGTCCGAAAACAGGGCCATCGGCATGAATGCCGATGCTAGTCATGGATCGCCCGGGAAAGGACCCGGACCGGGGACGGATCATGCATAGGCCCGGCATTCATGCCGGGATACCAATGCGAATCGGATTCATCGGCATCAATGCCGATGCAATCCATGGGTCGTCCGGGGCGGGGTCTGAACCGGGGCGGATCATGCATAGGCCCGGCATTCATGCCGGGATATCAATGCGGGGCCGGAAACAGGGTCATCGGCATTCATGCCGATGCAATTCATGGGTCGCCCGGGAAAGGACCCGGACCGGGGACGATCTATGAATAGGCCCGGCATTCATGCCGGGATATCAATGCGAATCGGATTCATCGGCATCAATGCCGATGCAATCCATGGGTCGCCCTGAGCAGGATCCGGACTGGAGACGATCATGCATAGGCCCGGCATTCATGCCGGGATACCAATGCGAATCGGATTCATCGGCATCAATGCCGATGCAATCCATGGGTCGTCCGGGGCGGGATCCGGACTGGAGACGAATCATGAATAGGCCCGGCATTCATGCCGGGATATCAATACGGGCATACATACCGACATACAAATCCCGCGAGGCTGGCCGTTCATCAGGAGCGGAAGCCTCGCGGGAGTAAAGGGTATTGGTTTGCTTAGTTGCCTTTCTTTTTGTCGGCTGGCGGAGTCGATGACCCCATTTTGGCGGGGGCACTGGCCGGAGCGGTAGCGGTTACGATGGGTTCGCCTTCTTTGTCGAGTTCAACCAGTTCGTAGCCGAGCTTCGCCAGACCGGGCTTGATCAGCTCTTTATTGCCGACCACCGTAATGATCATGTTGTTGACCGGCAACCGTTTCTTCGCAATGGCGTCGATCTGCGCTTTGGTGATGTTACGCAGGATCTCGCTTTGCTGCTCGACGTAGTTGCGGGGCAGGTCGTAGTCGATGATCCGGCTCAGGAAATACGCTTTCTGGAGCGATGTCTCGTACCGCAGCGCGTCGACCTGGCCGAGCGAGCTTTTCACGAAGGTCAGCTCCTGGTCGGTAATGCCCGTCTTGCCGTAGTTGGTGATCTCTTTGATGAATTCAACCACCGAGCTATCGGTAGCGGCCGCTTTCACCCCCGCCTGTGCCGTAAACGGACCCGGCGTTTTGGTACTCGAGAAGCCCGATCGAGCCCCGTAGGTCCAGCCTTTATCTTCGCGCAGGTTCATGTTGATCCGGCTGCTGAACGCACCGCCCAGCATGTAGTTGGCCAGGCTCGTCTTGTAATACTCACCCGTCGCGTCGTAAGGCATGTCGGTCAAATATCCGACCCGAATCTCCGACTGAGCCGCCCGTTCCTTGTCGATCAGGTAGATCCGGGTTTTGTCGATTTTACGGCTGACGGCGGTTTTCGGCATGGCGACGGGCTTGGCCGCCCATTTGTTCAGGAACGCCAGCTTCGGCATCACCCCCGTCTGCTCGACATCGCCCACGATGATCAGGTTCGTCACCGACGGCGACAGGTACTTCTGGTAAAACGCCTTCACGTCGTCGAGTGTAATGGCCTCAACCGTTTTGGCCGTCCCGCTTACGGGCACCGACCGGATGTTGGATGCGCCATAGAGCAGTTTGTTGTAAGCCTTGTTGGCAATCACAACCGGCTGGGTGCTCTGGTTGGCAATCAGCTCCAGCTGCTGCTTCTTGAGCCGGTCAAAATCGTCGGCGGCAAACTTGGGCCGGAATAGTTTCTCTTCGACCAGCGCCAGGGTCGAGTCCAGATTTTTGGTCAGCGACTCGACCGATACGCTGATATCTTCGGTGCTGGCCCGGATGTCGATACTGGCGCCCAGCTTTTCGAGTTTGGTATTCAGCTCTTCGTTCGAGAACCGTTCGGTAGCCTCGTTCATCAACGCGGCTGTCAGTTGCGCAATACCGGCTTTCGATGGGTCATTGGCCGACAGCAGGTGACCGCCTTTAATGGTGAACAGCATCGTTACGGACGGAATCTCGTCGTTGCGCGTTCCGATCACTTTCAGGCCGTTGGGCAGTTTATCGGTCCAGAAGGGCGGCACTTTCAGCGCCGGGTTGGCGCCGGGGCCGGGTTTCACGCTCCGGTCGAAGCTATCTTTCGCTTTGGCGTAGGTCAGCGATTTGTAGCCGTAATCGGGTGCCTGATAGCCAGCCGTCGAGATCGTATAGTTGTCGGGTTTGGCCACAATATCGGCTTTGCCTTTCGGATATACCGTCAGCAGCACCGCATTCTTACCTTTCACGTACTGGTTATACACCCGCATCACGTCGGCTTTGGTAACCTCGCGGTAGCGTTTGAACTCCTGCGGCAGGTAGTTGGGCGTACCCAGATACGTCTGGAAAGCGGCCAGCTGCGACACCTTGCCCGACACGCTCGACAGGCCGTCGATAAGCTGGGCCTCGCGGGTAGCGGTGAACTGCGCAATGTCATCGTCGGTAACGCCCCGGCGCTCAAACTCGGCCAGTGTCCGCCGAACGATGGCTTCGGTACTATCGAGCCGTTTGTCGGGAAAAGGCAGGATCGTCATCGTCAGCTGACCCGCCAGTTCGGTAGCCGGATGGCCGGCGTTGGCCTGCACCGCCAGCTGCGGCTTCACCAGGTTTTTATAGAACAGGGAGTTTTTACCACCGCCCAGAATTTCGGCCAGCGCGTCGAGCGGAGCTTCGTCGGGGTGGTAGTTCGGCACCGTCGGGAAAACGATCTGCAGCATCGGGAAACGTACATTGTCCTCGTACGAAACATACCGATCTTTGTCCAGGACGGGCGTAGGCACCTTGGTTTTGGTCACTTCAGGACCACGCGGGATGGAGCCGAAATATTTCTCGGCCATAGCCACGACCTGTTTGGGCGTTACGTCACCGCCTACCGTCAGTACTGCGTTGTTGGGTCCGTACCAGCGCAGGAAGAAGTTTTTAAGATCGTTAACGTCGACCCGGTTCAGGTCTTCGATGTAGCCGATGGTCAGCCACGAGTACGGGTGGCCGTAAGGAAAGAGGTTTTTAGCCACGTATTCGCTGGCCAGGCCGTAGGGCCGGTTGTCGTAGTTCTGGCCCCGTTCGTTCTTGACGGTAGCCCGCTGAATCTCGAATTTTTTCTGGGTAACGGCATCCAGCAAAAAACCCATGCGGTCGGCTTCGAGCCAGAGCGCGCGTTCCAGCTGGTTGCTGGGCAGGGTTTCGTAGTAATTGGTCCGGTCGCGGTTGGTCGATCCGTTGAGCGTTCCGCCCGACTCGGTAACAATTTTGAAGTGTTCGTCATCGGCTACGTGGTCGGAGCCCTGAAACATCATGTGTTCGAAGAAGTGCGCAAAGCCCGACTTGCCGATCTCCTCGCGGGCCGACCCTACGTGGTAGGTAACGTCGACATGGACGATTGGGTCAGAATGGTCTTCGTGGACAACCACCGTCAGCCCGTTGGGCAGCACGTACTTTTCGTACGGAATCAGGAGTTCCTTTCCCTGCCGGGTGACTTTCTCCACGAGTTTCGTTTGCGCACTGGCTGGGTCGGTCATTAACCCAGCCAGCAGCAACGAAAGGTAAACTGTAGCTTTTTTCATGTAGAGTACTAACAGAAGTAAGCTTCTAATTTACATAGAGAAGTCAACTCGTTAGGTACTCCTGGCTATTTTTTTGTCACTTATTTGCCACCCGGTCGGGATGGGCGTACTTCTACCTTGCTGGGCAGCGTGCGGGGATGCATTTTCAGCAGATCATAGACGATGTTGCCGATATCTTCGGGCTGTATTTTCCAGGCGTCGGCATCGCTGGGCTGGTGGTCGGCAAACTCCGTGGCTACCGAACCGGGCATAATGGTCGACACCTTGATGCCTTCTCCGCGCAGATCGAGCATGATGGCTTGCGTAAAGCCCACCAGCCCGAATTTGCTGGCGTTATAGGCCGATCCTTTCTCGAAGAAATTGGCCCCGGCCAGGCTGGCAATCGAGATAAAGTAGCCCTGGGTCTTTTTCAGTTCAGCAATGGTGGCCTTGGCAGTGTTGAAGACGCCGGTCAAGTTGATATCGATGGTTTCGCGCCACTGGTCGGGCGTCAGCTCCTGAATCGGCGCAAAATGCCCTACGCCCGCGTTGGCAATGACGTAATCGAGTCGCTCCCACTGCTGAACGATCGTGTCGACCGCGCGCTGCTGCGACGCCAGGTCACGCACGTCGGCTGCCAGTCCCAGCGCGTGGCCGGGCCTGATCTCGTTCAGTTTGGCCGCTGCCAGCTCGGCCGCCACCGACGACCGGCTTGTGATGGCCACCTTGATGCCCTGTTTGATGAGTACTTCGGCCACGCCGTACCCAATACCTTTTGAACCACCCGTAATCAGCGCGGTTCTGATGTGATCTGCCATGAACTATAGAATCGAAATAATGAAAACTGTCTGTGCCGATAACCGCGTATCAAGGCCGAAGGTTTTACCGGAAAAGCCCGGCCCCGCACCGCTGACAACCGCTCGACCCACACCCGCGGGAAACATGACCCGGTCTGCCCTACCGCTTTTGCGTCAGCTGCAGCGAGCTGTCGTTGATCTCGAACTGCTGCTTTTTCAGGAGATGAATCACCTCCGCGCCGGCCAGCAGCACCGGGCCGTAGCCGTGGGCCGCGTACAGGTTGATCGGCCGGTGGTAATAAAACGCCGGATCGAAGCCCATACCCGTACCGACGCAGGTTCCCGCCACCTGCCCTTGTTCCGTCACTTTGGTCGCCACGGCGTTCCAGCCCAGCAGAACGGCCGGTGCGTAGGCCAGCGGGTCGATCCAGCCCCGGTTGATAGCCCGGGCCATCGAGTACACATAGATTGCCGTAGCCGAGGTTTCCAGATACGAGTCGGTGCGGTCGAGCAGCTGGTGCCAGAACCCCGACCCCGACTGGCAGGCGGCCAGCCCCCGTACGTGGGTCCGCAGCAGGTCGAGCACAGCCGCCCGGCCCGGGTGGTTTTCGGGTAATACATCCAGCAGTTCAACCGCCGTCATGACCGCCCAGCCGTTGGCCCGCGCCCAGTGAAACTCCGGGTGAACGCTCATGCCTTCGACCCAGCCGTGCATGTAAAGTCCTTTCTGACGGTTGAACATCCGATTTGAGAATTGCAGAACCTGCTTTACGGCTTCGTCGTAGTAGGCTCCGTTGCCCGTCAGCTTCCCCATCTGCGCCAGGGCCGGCACGCTCATGAACAGATCGTCGAGCCAGAGGGTGTTGGGTTGTGGGCGATTACGGGCCAGGGTTCCGTCGGCCAGGCGGTGTTCTCTGGTCTGGATATACGACAGATAGGTGTCGATCTGCGGGCGCAGGTCAGCTTTGACGCGACCGGTTCGGGTGGCTTTGATCATGGCCGCGGCCATGGCGCCCGCATCGTCGAGGGCATGGGGTGCCAGCATGGGCCGCAGCGAGGTGTTGGCCTGCGGGTTAGCCCGCACCTGCTCGCGGAAGTACGGAATCAGGTTGACCAGAAACGCCAGCCGCTGGTTGGTATACTCGGCATAGCGCGGATCGCCGGTGGCTTCGGAAGCCAGCAGCATACCCGCGTAGGTAACGCCCCATTCGTAGCTGGTCAGCCGGAAATCGCCGGGTTTCAGCACCGCGTTGGGGTTGAACGTACCGAAGCTGGTAATGGGCTGGCTGGTCTGCTTGTCGATGACCTCCATCGGCGTCACACCGGCCAGGTAGGTATAGACCCGATCCAGCACCTTCGTTACGTCGGCAACGGCGGGCTGACCATACGGAACGGGATAATCGGGCTGGAGCAGATGCAGGGGCGTGGTCGAGTCGTTGGCTTTGGGCGGAGTCGACTGCCCCGACGACAGCGAAGCGGTAGCGGCCCAGCATACGGTCAGGGCAGCGCGAAGAAAAGCAGGAGAGATGGGCATAGAAGTGTCTGTACGGAAAACAGGTACGCTGCCGTCAAAAGACCCCGTCGGGCCGCGGCTACTGTGCCGCCCGCTCTACGGTTTAACTCCGACAAACCGAAGCAGACTCTGGTAGATCACGTTGTTTTTCCAGTACAGCTGCGTTACCATGCCTACGTGCTTCTTACCGGGCAGGGTAGTATACTCGTGTCGGATACCCAGCGCCTGCAGCCGCTCGTGAAACCGACGGCTGCTGCTGGTAATGCTCGGATACGTTTCGCCACCCACAAACAGCAGCATGGGCGGATTGCCAGCCCGGACGTGGTACATCGGCGACACCGCCCGCCAGAAGGCCGGGTCTTTACCGAACGGGATCAGGTACTGCTCGTCGTTGGGGTACTCCAGCTTCGTCAGGTAATCAAACATATCGAGACCGGCCGGGTCATCGAGAATGGCCCCTTTAACGGGATTTGTTGACCGGCCCAGTCCGGCAAACAGCTCATCCTTTACCGCCAGCAGAGCCGCCAGCCCGGCCCCGGCTGAGTGCCCCATGGTAAACAGCCGGTTCGGGTCGCCCCCGTAATCGGCAATGTGCCGCGCAGTCCAGTCGACGGCGCGGGCACAGTCGGCGGCCATATCGGGCACCCGAACGCCGGGCGAAAGCCGGTAGTTGATCACCACCGCCACTACCCCCTGTTTAGCCAGCCGCCTACCCACGAAACTGTACAGGTTTTTGCTGCCACTGTTCCAGCTTCCGCCGTGGATGAACACCACCACCGGCCGCAAAGTCGATGATGTTGTCCTCGGCGCATACACATCGAGCCGATGCCGGGCCGCATCGAAATCAGGGGCCGTTGCGGCCACATAAGCAACATCTTTGGTTCGGCGGCTGGCGCGGGCGGTAGCGTATTCGCTGGCGACGAGCAGCACCAGCGCCAGGGTAAGCAATAGCGCCGGCACCAGCCAGAGCAAACGGGGGATCAGCATAATCCGGTGGGAGTCAGTATACGATAACAGCCGCGCTTCTGTTGTAGAAACGCGGCTGTTGTACATACGCAGTCGGGCCCGTTTGGGTTCAACCCGCTAGTAAGTGATCTTCTGTATTTTGCCGTCGGCCAGGCTGTTGATGTAGTAGGTATTGGCCGCATTTCCCAGCTCGATATCGGTTGGCAGGTTCAGGCCTTCCAGCAACGTGGTGGCCTGTCCATTCACTGACCGAATCAGTTTTCCGGTTTTGGGCGTCAGCCCCTGGGGACCAAACTGGGCAATCTCCAGAATAAGCGGGTTCTGGTCGGGCGCAAACAGCACATCGACCAGGCTCGTGAAGCCATCCTGATAGAGCGATACGTTACCGGCCACATCGATCTGGAACACACGGGCTTTACCCACCGGAAATGGAAAACCCGACAGGGTGGAGACCAGGAACCGCTTGCCATCGAACGTAATACCGGTTGGTACCGCCTGGATGACAGGAGGTCCTACCTGTGTTGGATTGGGCAGACCCGGCAGCGTAGCAAAAACGCTCAGCGCCCCGTTTTTGGCCCGGCGGATGATGGCATTGGCACCCGCATCGGCAATGAACAGGTCGCCGTCGGGTCCGAACGTCAGGTTATAAAGGTTCGAATCTTCCGTATCGTCGGTGAACTTGTAATCGAGCACAAACTGACCGATGGCTTCGCTCTTCAGCGTGTTGAACGAAACCGGTGCGTCGCCGGGTTTGAACGACCCTACATTGGCGATGTACATTTTCTCATCGATGCCATGCAGGATATACAACATCCCGTCCTTGTACAGCAGGTGGTTGAGCCCATCGGGGGTATTTTCGGGGCTGATGCTAACACTAAACCCGGTAATGACGGGGTATTTCTGGCCGCCGGGCATGATAACGGATACCATACCGGCTGCCGTCTCGGCAACCCAGATACGCCCCTGATTGTCGGCCGACATTCCGATCGGGAAAGCCAGCTGGGTGGCTACATCATCGACCCGTAACCGGCTGGGGCCGCTGGGTACCAGGTGGTCCTGACAACTGTTGAGCAGAAGTAGTGTGCATACAGAAAGAGCAGCAAGTAATGAGGTACGCATACGTTTGGTTGTTTTTGGAAGGAAAAAAAGAAGATATGAGCGTAGAACAGCGATATTGAGAATACGGGCAAAAGTTAGAAACAGCTCATTGGCGCCCTTCTTTTTAGTTAGGCAGCGGTACAACGATTTATTAATAGGTAGTTTACTGATTACCAACAAATAGATACCAGCCAGTTGGCCGCGGCCAGGCCGGATTCTGACCGCGCAGACCATCGGCTCCTTAACCTGCCGTACCTTTGTTACTTTACGACGATCAGCCCATGCAAAACCTGCAACCCACCTCCGCCAGCGGGCCTGTTACCGATGAACAGCGAGCCTACGCCCTCGACGCGCTCAACGCCACCCGCATCAGCCTGCGCCAGTCGCTGGAAGGCCTGACCGATGCGCAGCTTTCCTACAAACCGGCCCCCGATCGCTGGTCAGTAGCCGAGTGTACCGAACATATCGCGTTGGTTGAACGAGGTATCTTCGGCGGCATCCAGAAAGGGATGAGTTACCCAGCCGACCCCGCCAGGCGGGCCGAGGTGCGGCTATCCGATGTCGACGTGATCAAGGCTGTTCGCAGCCGCGCCGTAACGCTGCCGGCACCCGATCCGTTTATACCGACGGGGCGGTTTGGCTCAACCGCTGCGGCCCTGCTGGATTTTGAGCAGCAGCGCGACGTAGCCATTGCCTACGTACAGGCCCAGACAGACGACCTGCGAACGCACTACTTCCGCCATATAGCCCTGGGGTGGCTCGACATCTACCAGGCCGTTCTGCTCCTGTCGGCCCACGTGGAACGGCATCGCAAACAGATCGACGAACTCAAAAGCAGCCCCGACTTTCCGGCATGATCGATCCAGCCAGCCGGGCGCTGCTGCCCGTTCTGTACCAGTCCAGCGAGCTGGTAGCTATCAATAAACCGCATGGGCTGCTGGTCCACCGGTCGCCCATTGCCAGCGACGCCAGCGAGTTTGCGGTACAGCTGCTACGCGACCAGCTGGGGCAGCGCGTCTACCCGGTGCATCGGCTCGATCGGAAAACGGGGGGCGTCTTGTTGTTTGCGCTGGATGAGGCCATGAACGCGGCCATGCAGCAACGGTTTATGGACGGGCTTATGGACAAAACCTACGTTGCTATTGTGCGGGGCTTTACCGACGATGCGCAAACCATCGACTACCCGCTCCGGCGCGACGATGGGGTGGTGCAGGAAGCTGTCACGCACCTGAAAACGATTCGTCGAACGGAGATCCCGCTGGCCGCCGGGAAACATGCCACATCGCGGTATTCGCTGGTCGAGCTAACCCCCACCACCGGCCGGATGCATCAGCTGCGCAAGCATATGGCGCACATTCTTCACCCCATCATCGGTGATCGGCCCCATGGCTGCAACAAGCAGAACAAGCTTTTTCTGGAACATTTTGCGATGAATACGATGCTGCTGCACGCCCGGCAGCTCCGGTTTGAGCACCCCATCACCGCCGAACCCATCGACATCACCGCCCCTTTCCAAACCGAGTTCACCCGTATGCTGGCCACCTTGTTTGGCCGTACGGAATGACCTGCCTGAATAGCATAGCTGACGCATGAATGGCCCGCGAGGACACGGCCCGCGATGCAGGAGTCGGACTGCGCGTCCCGGTGCAAACAGGGACTACGGTTTGGAAACGCGAGCCTTCGGACCGTAGAGACGCGACCCATCGCGTCTCAGACGCGTCAGCCAAAGTCCTATCCCAAGATCCGTGTCCCCATAGCCCCTGACCGAAGGGTCTGTTGCTGATGTCAGTCAAACGCAATGGGTTGTGTCTCTACGAACCGGTAGAGCATTACAAATTCTTCTGCCAGATCTCGCGCAGCTTCAGCTGTTCGGGCGTGGCCTGGGGATTGACCTGGAACGCGAACCGTTTAACCTCGTCGATTTCGACCATGGCGTTTTTGATGGTCAGCTCCTGCCCATTTCGGCGAATGGTCATTTCGTAACTGTCGGCCGGGGTAAGCTGGCTCATCTGTTCGACAACCGCCCCCGCGTTGCCCATCGACAGCGGCTGCCGATTGTAGCCAATCCATTCGTCGTTTTCCTGCAAACCGGCTTTGAGAGCAGCCTCGCTGAGCTTGCTGAGTATCAGCTTGCCCTCTACCGGCCGCACGCCATAGCCGCGCGACACCGTTTTGCGGCCCGTTGCCAGCGCCGGACTGTAGTTGATGCCCAGCTTACCGTAGTACTCGGTAAACGGCAGCGGCTCGGCGGCCTTGACGTAGCGGTTGAAGAAGTCGGCAATTTCGGGGTAGGTCTTCTGGGTGAAGATGGCAAAGAACTCTTTCTCCGGAAACGCTTTGTTGGGGCCATAGGTCGTAGCCAGTTCGTTGACCACCTCGCGCAGACCACGCGTTCCCTTCGATAGCTCCAGCAGCCGAATGTCGAGTAGCCCCGCTACCAGGGCGCCCCGGTTGTAGATGTTGAAATACTGTTTCTGACCTTCGTCGGTGAAGCACGTCAGGCCCAGCTGGCTCAGGGTGTAGGTCGTATCGAGCTGTTTGTCGATGCTGATTTTCTTACTCTGCTGGTCGAGGTATGTCGGCAGGTCCATGATCTGGCCGCGCAGCTGCATCGCGTTGCTGGCCCATTCGGTTACGCCTTCGTACAGCCACAGATGCTCCGATGGCGTCGGCGTCACGAAGTTGAACTGCTCGATCAGTTCGCTGTGGATGTTGAGCGGGGTTACTACGTGGAAGAACTCATGGGCCGCAATGGAGGTAACCTCCTCCCCCACCTTCTTCGAGAACTCATCTTCTTTGAGCACGTACTCCGAGCTGTACGAATGCTCCCAGGCACCCCAGCTCTCGTCTTCGAAGTGGTACAGGAACGTATATCGCTTTACGGGCAGCTGCTTCAGAAACTGACCGGCCGCGTTCAGCATAGCCTGCATACTACCCAGCAGCTGTTCCGACCTGATCTTGTCCGTCTTCGAGTAGGTATAGACGTCGATCTGCGCCCCGGCCACGGTCGTGGTAGCCTTTGTTAGCCGACCGAGCAGAATGGGCGAGTCAACGATGCGGTCGTAGCTGGCCGCTACGAAGTTACCTCTGGCATTTTTGTCCAGGGCCGTTCCTACGCTCCAGTCGGCGGGGTAGTTGAGTTTCACCTCCAGCGGAGCCGCCTGCATACCCGTCGGGAAACCGAATACGCCCTGTCCGTTGATCAGCACATGGTCATTTTCGATGGACGTGCCGCACATGTTGTACGGCTTATGCTCGGTAACCGGCGTATCCCAGGTTTCGGCAATGCTGTACTGAACGGTTCGCACGTTCTGCGGCTCGGCAAACTTCCACTGGTTGGTAGATACCTGCTCGGTTTTCAGTTCGCGGCCCTTGCTGTCGAACGCTTTGAAGGCGCGCACGTACCGGCCCATGTCCATGATCTGGTACGTGCCCGGGGCGGTGGCGGCAAACTGGTATACAGCATTGTCGGCGGTGAGGCCGTTTACGCGCAGGGTCACCTTGAACTGGTCATCGGCGCGATTGGTGAGATCGATTTCGTAGACCAGCGGAGTCGCCGGTTTAGTGGCGGCCATCGTTTCCTGGCCCAACAACAAAGCAGCCAGCAGGCCTGCCCATCCAAAACGCTTCATAGAATTTCTAGCTGGTGAAAACACGATGAAGCAAGTTACCGCAATTTGCCGACCCCGGAAACCGGGCCGTTTTTGGCGGAATGATTCGAGGATAAGCGGTTGGTTGACTACACTAGTACCCCATCAGATCCAGTTCGTCGGTGGGGCGTATCTCAACCCGCTTTCCCATCTTTTTCTGGATAATTTTGAAGTGGTGCTCATCGTCGGGGGTTATGAGCGAGATCGCTTCTCCGGAGGCTTCGGCGCGTCCCGTACGCCCGATCCGGTGGATGTAATCTTTAGGCGAGCGGGGTAGTTCGAAGTTGATCACATGGGGCAGAAACTGAATATCGATACCGCGCGCAATCAGGTCTGTAGCCACCAGCACCGTCAGCTTACCCGACTTGAACTGCCGCAGCGCTTCCGTGCGGGCACCCTGCGTTTTGTCGCCGTGGATAGCCATGGCCTGGATGCCGTTTTTGCTCAGTTTCCCGACCACGTTATCGGCCGTTCGGGTCGAGGATACGAACACGAGTACCTGCTTCATCTGGCCCGTTTTGATCAGATAGCGCAGCAGAGGCCCTTTCCGTTCGGGATCGACCCGGTACGCCAGCTGCCGGATCTGGTCGATGTCCTGCGGCTCTTCGGCAATCTCGATTTTGGTCGGGCTCCGCAGCAGGCTGGTGTTGATATCCTGAATGGCGTCGCCCAGGGTTGCCGAGAACAGGATGGTTTGCCGGTTTTTGGGCAGTCGCGCAAAAATGGCGTCCATCTCCTCCGCAAAACCCAGCTCCAGCATTTTATCGGCTTCGTCGAGCACCAGCACCTCTACCCCCGACAAACGCAGCGCATTACTGCTGAGCAGGTCGAGCAGCCGCCCCGGCGTAGCCACCACGATTTCGGCGCCGTGAACGGCAATCATCTGCGGGTTGATCGACACGCCCCCGTATACCGCTACCGTTTTCACTTTGGGAAACAGGTGGGCACCGAGCATCTCGAAGACTTCGGCCACCTGTACGGCCAGCTCGCGAGTGGGTACCAGCACGAGCACGGTAGCCGACTGGCTCTTGGCCGTTTTTGTGCGGTGAAACAGCTCCAGAATCGGCAGCACGAAACTGGCCGTTTTACCCGATCCGGTTTTGGCGATGCCCAGAATATCTTTTCCGCGCAGAATGGCCGGGATAGCTTCCTGCTGAACGGGGTAAGGTTTGGTATACTGCTGATCGGCAACGGCCTTCAGCAGGGGGTCGGACAAGCCGAGTGATGAAAATGACATAGAGGTTGCTTGATTACTTTTTCCCACTCCGCTTGATGGGTCGGCCGTATTTGATCCGTTTCTCGGCGGCATAGTCGCGCCGGACGTTCACCTTCTGATTCTTAGCCGCTTTCTCATGAAAGGCCGGGCCAACATCCTCGCGTTTGGGCGCTTTGGGCTCAACGATCTTCATGTACACCTTCGGCTGTTCGTCGTCGGTCAGCTCGTCCGAAATGGCCAGGTCGTCGGGTAAGGGCAGCATCGGAATGGTGTAGTTCATCAGCTGTTCGATAGCCGCCTGCTGGGGTTTCTCTTTCTCCGTAATGAACGTGATGGCAATACCGGTTTGGTCGGCCCGGCCGGTGCGTCCAATCCGGTGAATGTAACTCTCGGGTTCGGCCGGTACGTCGAAGTTGATCACGTGCGATACTTCGGCCACGTCGAGGCCACGCGCAATGATGTCGGTCGCAATCAGGATGCGGTAGGTTCCGGCCTTAAACCGCCTGACGGTCTCGAAGCGCTGATTCTGCGCCTTGTTGGAGTGGATAACCCCGATCTGATCCGGAAAGTCGTCGTCGATCTGGTCAAGCAGCTGATCGGCCAGGGCTTTCGTGGCCACAAAGATCATTACCCTGGTCATGTCGGCCTCCTGCCGGAGCAGATCGGTGAGCAGGTTGACCTTGGTATAAAAGTTGGGAACCAGATAGGCCGTCTGCTGAATGTTCTCCAGCGGAGTACCCACTGGAGCCGCTTCTACCCGGATGGGGTTGTTGAAATAGGTCTGGATCAGCTGTTCCACATCGCCGGTGATGGTGGCCGAGAACAGCAGGTTCTGCCGCTTGGGGGGAAGCAGGTCCAGGATATTTTTCAGCTGGGTCCGAAACCCGAGGTTCAGCATTTCATCAACCTCATCGATCACCATGCGCCGGATCGATTTGGTCTTGACGGCACCGTTCAGGAGCAGATCGGCCAGCCGACCCGGTGTGGCGACCAGCACGTCGGCGCCTTTCTGCACCTCGGCCATCTGCGGCTTCATGTTAACGCCCCCGTACACGCCTACCGTTACGACGTTCATGTAGGCGGTCAGCTTGTTGACGGTTTCTACCACCTGCACTACCAGCTCGCGGGTAGGTACCAGTATCAGCACCTGCGGCTGTTTATCCTGGGTAAACTGGAACTGACGCAGACAGGGCAGCAGATACGCCACCGTTTTACCGGTTCCGGTCTGGGCAATACCGCATACGTCGCGTCCCGACATAACCACCGAAAATACATTCTGCTGAATGGTGGTGGGCGTCGTGTAGCCGAGGTCGGCAACCGCCTGCAGCAGCGGCTTGTTCAGATTCAGTTCCTCAAACGTCATGGCTCTTGTGCTAACGAAACCACGAAGGTACGGCTAATCTGCCGAATGCCCGGCCGGCGATGAAAAAGACCCCGCTCCGGGCAGGGCGACACCGGCCCATACCCTAGGGTTCGCGGGTCCAGACCTCGTCGACTTTACCGCCGGTAGAACTCTGACCAGTATGCCGCCATTCGCTGCCGGACACGGTATCGGTGAAGGTCAGCGACCGGCCAACACGGCTGTTATCGCGGGAGAAGAAATCGATGGTTTCGGTATACTGCCCATCCGCGAAGCGATAAGTGCCGCCACCCGTCCCGGAAAACTGCCGCGTTTGCGGGTTGATGGCTGCCCACTGAAACCGGGTGCCGGTCAGCAGCTTGATGGTTTTGCGCGCACCCCGCTGCATGGTCATGATTTGTCCGGCGTCGTTGGCCCGCCCCGTAATGCGCCACAGGCCTGCCAATGGTGTTTTATCGGATGGCTGATCCAGGTTCGCGAAGGTCCGTACACCCGCCGGGCCGCTGAGCGTCAACTGCCCGTTCTTTAGCATGACTGAGTACGACTCAACCTGCCCCACCCGGCTGCTGTCGGCCGTATCGAACTCGACCGACAGGCTCAGCTTATCGCCCGACCGCTGCCAGGCTCCGCCCCGGGTACTGACAAACCGGCTGGCTTCATAAGTGGTCTGCATCAGGTAGTTGTCGACGATGGTCAGCATGACCGTTGCGTTGGCAGAGCCGGTCTGTTTCCAGGCGCCGTCCAGGTCGGTGCGGGCCGGGCGGGTGGCCAGCAGAATTCCGCTGGCCATGATGGCGAAGCTAATCAGAAGCGTTTTCATAAGAGGGTTTACTTTGTTTATTTCCTTGGCATTATTTTCCCCGGCATGAATGCCGGGGCTAGTCATGGGTCGTGCTCCATGTGAATCCGGCCCGGTTCAGTCAATGAATAGCTCCCGCATTTATGCCGGGGAATCCGAAAATCACCGGCATGAATGCCGGGGCTAGTCATAGGTCATACTCCATCCAAATCCGGCCCGGTTCAGTCAATGAATAGCTCCGGCATTTATGCCGGAGAATCCGAAAATCACCGGCATGAATGCCGGGGCTAGTCATGGGTCGTGCTCAATGGGAATCCGGCCCGGTTCGGTCAATAACTAGCTCCGGCATTTATGCCGGAGAATCCGAAAATCACCGGCATTTATGCCGGGGAAACTTCAATACCGGAGAAACCAAGAATCCCGTACCCGATTACTGCTTTTCCAGCTTTTTGAGGGCCTGCTGTAGGTAGGCTTTGGATAACCAGTTCGTGCCGATCATAACCCCTTCGATGTTGCGGGTCTGGTTGATATCGGCCAGGGGGTTACCGCTCAGCAGGACCAGGTCCGACACGTTTCCGGTTTTGATAACGCCCGAGTCCGGTTTGTTCAGGTACGAGGCCACGTTGACCGTACCCGTCCGCAGCGTCTCGTAGGGCGTAAGTCCGGCATCGACCATGTAGTTCATTTCGTGATGGATGGAGAAACCGGGCACGTTGAAAATCTGGGGCGCGTCGGATCCCAGCAACAGCTCGACCCCGTTTTTCTGGCAGGCGTAGATGAGCTTCCGGCGGATGTCGATCAGCTTTTCAGCGTGTTCTTTCGAGAAGTTCGGGTTGCTCGTATAGCTGGTCTTGGCGTTGACCCAGTTCTGCACGTCCTGGGGCTTCATGTATTTCATCTCCGGATCGCCGGTGAAAGCCTCGGCGGGCTTGGGGGAGAGCCATCGCTCGGCCAGCGCCTGCGTCGGCACCACCCTTATTTTCTGGTCACGAAGCGCACGGACGAGTTTCGGAATGCGGGCGGCATCGGCCTGCCAGGCTATCCAGGAGCCAAATAGTCCTGTTTCGGGTTCGGCCAGGGTATCGCTCCCCGGCGTGATGGCTTCAATGAATCCATCCAGATGATCGATCGAGGAGTACCGCGCGTCAATGGCCCGCCATACGCCGACATTGAACGAAACATGACCGACAAACGGAATACCCACCTCCTGCGCAGTTCGGGCAATGGCCGGAAAGGTTTCTTTGGTCAGACCGGGGTGTAGCTTCAGAAAGTCGTACCCGGCGGCTTTCTGCTCCCGTACCATTTCGGCCCCGCGCCCGGCGGTTTTTACGGCCTGTCCGTTAAACGAGGGACCTGTCGCATAGAAGTGCGGTCCCAGCACGTCACCGCTATTGATCATCCGGCGCAGTTCGAGGTGTCTGGGATGGCCGAGCATACCACGTATTGTGGTGATGCCGTTGGCCAGGTACAGCGTCAGCACCTCTTTCATCGGCTCCAGGTTATCGATCGGCGGAACGTGGGCGTGCATCTCTGCCCAGCCGGGCGTCAGGTACTTACCGGCCGCATCAATGATCAGCGCCCCGGGAGCCACCTTCACGCTGCCGTCGTTTCCCATGGCCGTGATCCGGCCGTTACGGACAACGACCGTCTGGTTAGTCAGCACCCGTTCCCGATCCATCGGAATCACATGAACTGACCTGAACACCACGTCGCGCTGGCGATTGCTGATCACCTCCTGCGCCAACCCGGCAGCAGGCAGAACCGTGAGGATAAAGAAAAGGAAGCGTAGCATAGGTATAAAGAAAAAGGACCGGACAAAAGTACCCCTGATGCCTGCCGGAATCAGGGGTTAGCGGCAATGATCAGGCTGCCAATCAGGCAACCTGAACGTTCATTCGTAGTAATCAACAACGGGCGGGCCGGCAAAATAAGCACTCCTCTCGCGTAGACTAGCCAGGAACTCGTCGAGTTGCCAGGAGATGGTCTGGGGAAGCCGGTTACCCCGCCCCCTAAGTTATCCGGCCTGCTTCCGGTAGCTAATCACGAAAAAAAAGCTTACTTCTTTCAACTCGGTTACCAAACCCTTATCCAGAGGTCTACTCGCTTGACCGCTAAAAAAATATATCCCGCGCATCAGCACGTTGCCGAACCAACCCGTCGGGTGTATGAACCTATTTGGGCCCGTTCGGATTTTGGCTAATGATACGCTGGGCCGATCAGGCTGTCCTGTCGGCCTCCATGATAGCCTGATCGGCCCGGTGCTCAATATAACTAACCCATGAAGGTAAACGCAATTATTACAGGGGCCACTGGCATGGTTGGCGAGGGCGTACTCCATGAATGTTTACAGGACGCCGATGTAGAGCAGATTCTGCTGCTGAACCGTAAACCAACCGGAATTTCGCACGCCAAAGTACGTGAACTCATTCACGACGACTTTTTCGATCTGACACCTGTGGCGGCTCAGCTGACGGGCTACAACGCCTGCTTCTTCTGCCTGGGTGTATCGTCGGTAGGCATGACTGAAGCCGATTACTATCACCTGACCTACGATCTGACCATTCATGCGGCCCAGTTGATGGCGCGGCAGAATCCAGACATGACGTTCTGCTATGTTTCGGGCAGCGGCACCGACAGTACGGCGCAGGGGCGGGTGATGTGGGCGCGGATCAAAGGGGCTACCGAGAACGCACTGCGGCTGTTGCCATTCCGGAAAACATACATGTTCCGGCCCGGTTTTCTGCTGCCGACAAAAGGACTCAAAAACGTAAAGAGTTATTACCGGTATATTGCCTGGCTGTATCCGGTATTCCGGCTGGTACTGCCGAGCTTCGTTTCTACGTTGCAGGAACTGGCCAAAGCCATGATCAAAGCCACCACCAAAGGCTACGACAAGTCGATTCTGGAAGTCAACGATATCGTGAAGCTCGCCAAGTCCTGATGCGGGTGCGACAGTCGTCTTGCTACCAGGGTCCGCGTCCGTACCGGGACGAGCAGCCGGACAACCTGTCCGGACCACTTATGCGTCAACAAAACCATCCGGTCAGGGGTCCGTGGGGACACGGACCTTGGTAGCAATGGGCACGCAGCCGCACCACGGTGGAAACGGGGGCGTATCGGTCACACATAACCATTTTACGGGCGGGGTACTTCCGCTATGTCGAGTTGCTGAATGAGCGCGGGGTTTTCGGGGGTAAGGGTGAAAAACACTTCGATGTTGGCGTTCTCGCCTTCGATGATGAAATGGCCGCGCAGCTGGTTCTCGGGTACCATCGCCCCAACCCGTTTGATTTTTCCGGCTTTGGCATACAACGTCTGCACCGCTTTCCGACGGGTATCGACCGACTGATCGGGAAAGAAATTCTCGGCGAAGATGCCGCTCGATTCAGCGTTGGTCCAGTCGGGCAGGAGTTTGACCAGTTCGGCTTTGCGCTGGTTCAGGATGGGCGAAACGGGCAGCTGCCGGGGCATCAGGCCAGCCTGCGATACCAGTGTATCGAGCACGACTGAGTTGATGGTTCCCAGCCCCGCATACGTCAGGTTTGCATAGGCAATGACAGCGATACCGTGGTTGGGTAACATGCGCCACTGACTACCGAAACCGGGCAAACCACCGCTATGGCCAACGCTCACCCGCCCCTCGCAGTTCTGCGACCAGCCGAGTCCGTAGCCATAGCTGCTGGTAACGGGACAGGGTTTACCGGCCGAGGTTTTTGCCTGGGTGGCCAGTCCCGAAAACATCCAGGGTTGCTGCATCTCCCGCACAGAACTGCGCTTCACAGGTCCGCGGTCAGCCTCGCTCCGCGGAGGCCACGCAGCCAGATGAAACGCGACGTACTTACTAAAATCTTCGATCGAGGTGATCAGACCACCCATCGCCCCGTACGAACCGTCGTGCAGCAGTGGCTCCTCAACCCATTGTCCGTCCTGAGCCCGGTAGCCGTGCGCCAGCAGGTTGGCCGGTACGCTGGTGTATTCCCAGAGCGTCTGATCCATACCGAGTGGCTTCAAAATGGCATCGGTGATGTACTGCTGATACGGCTTGCCCGACACCTTCGTGATGATGTTACCCAGCATGGCGAAACCGAGGTTACTATACTCGTAGGCCACGCCCGGCGCATTGGCACTGGTCAGCCCACCCTTAATGAGGTTGATCAGGTCGGCGTCCGAATCGGCCAGCTGGCGATCGCCCCAGGGGTTATCTTCCGGAAAGCCGGCCGAGTGGGTCATCAGGTTACGGATTGTGATCAGGGGCGCGTCGGCGGTGACGTACGCTATGGGTTTCAGTTCCGGGATGTACTGTTGCACCGGGTCGTCGAGCCGGAGTTTGCCCTGATCGCGCAGGTGGAGAATAGCCAGGGCGGTCAGACTTTTGGTCATGGACGCAATCCTGAACAGCGACTTAGGGGTGGCCGCCGTTTTCTTCGCCACATCGGTATAGCCCGTGCTGCCGGCATAAACCAGCTTTCCGTCGACCACGACACCGTAGGCCAGGGCCGGAAAATTACGTTTGACGGCATAGTCTTTATAGAGCTTATCGATCGTTGGCGCGAGGGCCTGTATCTTTTTCAGCCGGTCAGGGTCGGTGAAAACCGGGGGTTCGTAGGTCTTCACCGACGCTACAGGTGAGCCCACTGGCTGGGCATACAGGCTGGTCAGGGTAGAAAGCAGAAAACAAACAGGAATAAGTCGCTGAAGCATGGCTATGAGGGAATGAAGCCCAAGATACGGCTTATCAGAAAAAGACGAGTGTAGACTCCGAAATCACGTATCGACCACGCCCCCCCGATTCCGAGCCGCCCGAAACGAGCCGTCAGCCGACCTTTCGCAACAAATAGATACCGGCACTGTCCCTTCACGAAAAACCCGCTGGTACTCTTGGTCATTTCGGCGTACTTACCAACACGGATTTACGGGTGCGGCCGTTGGTGTGCCGTACCCGGCGAGATCGCCTGGTGATCATACCAGGTCTTCTTATCTGAACCAATACACGCGCGGTAATGCAGGCGCTTATTTCTATGGACACATCAACACTGCCGCGCTGGGCCACGGTACTGATTGGGCCCGAACTGGTATGGCTGCTGGTCTACGGAGCAATGACCTTGCTGGCCAGGGCGAACCAGCCGCCCAACCCCCGTATCGACGATTTTATCGAGAACCTATGGATACTCATCCCTGCGCTGACGGCGCTGATTTTCCTGCTCTGGTTTGTTCCTGACGTGGAAAAGCGTGGGCTCCTGCTACGGGTATGGGTGGCAGGGATAGTTGGCGCTCACCTGGCCCTCGACAAAGGAATGTCGGCCTTCAGTCAGCAGGGACCCGGTATCGGAACGGCCTACCTCGTTGGCATGATCCTGGTCTTCGTGGTGCTTGTAATCGGCAGCATAGTCGTCTTCATCCGATACCGCTGATGACCAGTCGGCAAAGACGGCAGGTCCGTTACCAGCCCAACCGGGGCCATAACGGACCTGCTCTATGTTCATGATTTGTTGTTGACTGCTATTAGCGCGGCCCCCGCGAGCCCCCACGCCCAGCCGGAAATCCGCCCTGGGGCATCTGTGGCTGGCCAGTCGGTACGGGTTGCCCCTGGCCGCGTGACTCGAACCCACCCGACCGCTGCGGCTGAACGGGGCTGTTGTCCCGTTGCGGGAACGACTCGACCCGCCCACCCCGACTCTGGGGCATCGACTCGCGCTGGGTCGGAATCTGTCCCTGACCGCGCGATTCGAAGGTGCCGCGCGACTGGCCACTCTCACGCTGCGGAAACGATTCGCGCCGACTCGGCTGCGGAAAGCCCGATCCCGTTTGTGGCGCCGGCTCAGTCGACTGAGCCTGGGGTTCATACCGGGGTGTGCGTCCCGAATAGTCGGACGACTGACCCCGTGGCGAATAGCGGGGGCTATCGTAGCGTGGTCCATCGGTACGGGATGCCCCCGAACCGCGTGACTCTACCCCTGGTATGGAGGTACCGGGAGCCTCCACACGGGGAGATTCGACACCGGTCGCACCCGTATAGGCCCCTGAATTGGTTCGATAATCGCGACGACCGTAGTCTGGCCGACTATTGGTGTAAGCCGGGCGATCGTTGGTATAAGCAGGCGCACCACCTCGCGAGCCCCGACTGGCCTCGGGCCGGTAGAAGCCGACGGTGTTGTCGCGCACAACCGTTCGTCCCGGGCGACCTGCGTTTTCGACCCGGTATACCGGCACGCTCCGTCGGGTTACGTATTCGATTTCTTCCCGGCGCGGTCCGTATGCATAGGCCCGGTTGTTAACCCGGTATACGTTATTGATAATGGTTGTATTGTGGTAGATATTCACCACACGCGGCCGGGGTACGCAGTAGTTGTACAGGCGCGGGCTGGTGATGTACACCTGCGGCACGAATACCCAGTAATCGGCTGGAATGTTGATGTTCACGTTGATGTTGATACCTGGTCCGAGCGGAGCCCAGCCGTAGTAGCCGCCCCCCGATCGCCACGATACCCAGGCCGGTCCCCAGTCGTAGCCCGGCACCCAGGCCCAGCGCCGATAGCGGTCGAGGTACCACCGTCCATAGTGAAACGGTGCCCAGCCCCAGGCGTAGTCGGACACCCAGGTGTTTCCATATTCCGTTACGACCCAATGGCCGTTGGTAGCGTAAGGCTGAAAGCCCGGCTCGACATTCGGAATCCAGACCCGGCCGTATTCGGGCGTGTTGACCCACTGCCCGTAGGGCCCCAGATCGTTATAAAAATCCTGCGACGGAACGGGACCACCCGGCTGGTTATACGGTTGACCATAGGCCTGATCATAGCCCGGCTGGTTATAATCCGGCTGTCCATAGTCCGGTTGACCATATCCGCCTTGTGCCAGCGTCGTCGTTATGCCAGCCAGGCTCAGCGCCATGCCGACAATCATTGTCCGGAAGTTCCCTGTCGTTTTCATCGCCTTGTGTTTGGCTTATAGCCATTAGATATCACTGATCGCGAAACGTTTAATCCGGGACGGATTATTTATTTCTCCGGCATGAATACGGATTAGTTACCCCGGCATAAATGCCAGGGCTAGTCATCGACCGAACCGGGCCGGATTTACATGGAGCACGACCCATGACTAGCTCTGGCGTTCATGCCAGAGGAATCCGAGATATTACATTACCCCAGCATAAATGCCGGAGCTAGTCATTGACCGAACCGGGCCGGATTTATATTGAGCACGACCTATGACTAGCTCTGGCATTCATGCCAGAGAAATCCGAGATATTACATTACCCCGGTATTCATGCCAGGGCTAGTCATCAAACGAACCGAGCCGGATTTACATGGAGCACGACCCATGACTAGGACCGGCATTCATGCCGGGAAAAATGAGGGGTATATGTATTGCCCGGTACGAATACCGGGCAATACATATACCCCATTAAAAATTCTTCCTCACGAACCTTATCCTTTCTGGCTGGTCATACCGGGCTGGCGTTTGCCTTGCAGCCTGGGCCGGGAATCTTTGGTATTGTTCAGTTTGGAGAGGCTGCTTTCGAAAGCAACAGACAGACTCCCGGCATCGTCGAACTGGCAGGTTACGGTTTCGTAATGCGCCGTTTCAATGAACCGCCACGTCATCAGGAACGTGTTGGCATCGGTCCAGGTGCCCGTACCCGCTACCCGCGTCTGGGTTTCGCCGGGAACGGGGGTGGCAACGAGTTTGAGCGGAGCCGTCGGGAAGGTCGTTTCGGACTCGACCCAGCGGTTCAGGCCGCACGTCACCTGATGGGTTCCCCGATCGTCACGCAGTTTGAAGATACAGCCATCCTTTCCAAACGTCAACGAAGCCGTAGTTGCTTTAAGGTTATTATCAGCCAGGGCAAAGGTGTGGCCACTGATGGTAGCGGCCCGTAGCGAGGTCGTATCCTGCTTCGGGAACGGCAGGGCCAGGCTTTTAAGTTTGCGGGTCAGGGGGTCGGTATCGGCTTTCCCGGCCGCCAGTCCTTCACCCCGCAGGGCAGGCAGGATATGGGTCCAGACGGCATCCAGAATAGCCTGCATATCGCCGGTTTCGGACGTGATCGCCACCACCGCATCCTCCTTCGGCAGCACGATGCAATATTGTCCGAAGGCTCCATCGCCCCGATACGCATCATGCCGACACCGCCAGAACTGGTAGCCATAGCCCTGTAGCCAGTCGTTCTCTTCGGCTTTTCGTTTCCCGCCGGCCGACATCACCTGCGAGCGGGTAGCGTCGGCAATCCAGGCTTCGCTGATGAGCCGTTTCCCGTTCCATAGGCCTTTTTGCAGGTAGAGCTGGCCAAACTTGGCAATATCTTCGGTGCGGACCCGCAGGCCCCAGCCGCCCGTATTGATCCCGTTCGGGTCCACCTCCCAGTCGGCCCCTTCGATGCCCAGCGGATCCAGCAAACGCGGTTTAAGATAAGCCAGTACCGGCTGACCGGTCAGCTTCTGCACAAGGGCCGAGAGCATGTACGTTGCCCCGCTGTTGTAGACAAAGTGCGTACCGGGCTTGTGGTCGACGGGTTGCGCCAGAAAGGTCCGAATCCAGTTCGTATTCCCGTCGGCGCGCATGGTGGCGGTCGTGTCTTTATCGTGGCCGGTCGACATGGTCAGCAGGTCTTTGACCCGCATAGCCGCCAGGTTCTCGCTGACCGTAGCCGGCAAATCGGCCTTGAAAAACGAAACCACTTTATCGTCGACAGACAGTTTCCCCTCCGCCACCGCCATACCCACGGCCGTTGAGGTAAAACTTTTGCTGAGTGAATACAGCGTATGTTTCAGCTGCGGAGCGTAGGGAGCCCACCAGCCCTCGGCCACGACCTGTCCGTGCCGAACTACCATCATGCTGTGGACATGCAGCTTCTCCGCTTCTACGGCATTGAGGAAGTTCAGCAGACCCGTGGGCGAGACGCCCTGGAGGCCAGGCAGACTACGGGGCAGTTTGAGGGTACGGGCGGGTGCGCCCCAGCCCCAGCTCGTGTGGGCAACGCTCAGGCTCACGGCACCCAGGCCCAGCTGTCTCAGAAAAAGTCGGCGAGATGATATCACAACAGTAGATGAGTAGATGTGCCTGTGAAAGAACCACCCGCCCCAATTATACTTTGGTCTGCGCATCGGCAGCCCCTTGCTTACCAGCCGGTCTACGGTCGGGCATGTCGCATTTCCAGGCCTACCGACGTGCGGGGCTTAAAGCCCGTCCAGAGCTTGGTGTTCGAGTTTTCGTTCAGCTCAAAATAGCGGGCGTAATCCTGCTTTTTGAGGTGCATACCCAGAAAAGCCGTCACGAAATGCTGGTTGATGTTGTTGATACGCCGTTCGTTCCAGGCCGGTTCGGCGTAGCGCAGGTATTCATCGAGCGGCAACCCGGGCTTCAGCGACTCGGCCGGCGGGGGATTGGGGGCTACGTTATGCCGGGCGTTGAGGTAGGTCAGCAGATACCGGTCGGCGTTGACGGCTCCGTCGTAAATTGCCTTGATTCCTTTCTCATAACCCGATATGTCGTCCTGACTACCCGCCACGAAGAGCGTTGGCCGGGTCAGTCCCGCCAGACCCTCGGCATCCCAGACGCCCCGTTCCATGCCCCAGGGCGCAAACGCAACCACGGCTTTGATGCGCGGATCCTGCGAGGCTTTGTAGGCCGGCGAGCTGGTCGTGCGCGCTTCCAGCGCCGTACTGCCACCGGCCAGCTGGCTGAAAAACTTGGCGGCCTGCGCGCTGTAACCGGCTCCGGCAGCATTGAGGGCGCCGTAGCCACCCATCGAATACCCAATCAGGGCCGTGTTGCTGGCATCGAGCAGTCCGGCCAGAAAGGTCTTGCTGGTCTTGGCACTCAGCCGGGCCATTTCGTTCAGCACAAACAGGTCATCGAGTGATCGGTTCAGCAGTGTACTCGGAAAACCGGCCGCATCGCGAAAAGTCGATTCGGCATGGTCGATCGAAACCACGACGTAGCCTTTCGAGGCCAGATTTTCGGTCAGGTAGGTGAACAGCAGGCGTGACCCCAGGTATCCGTGCGACACGATCACCAGCGGATACGCGCCCGTTCCGGGATCAGGGTCGGCATCGCGCAGAGCCCGCCCGGCAAAGGTGAACGGGATCAGCGGCCGCTTGGGATCGTTGGCACTGCCCATTACCTGCTCGTAGACCACCCGCTCGGCCTTCCCCGCCGGAATCCGGGCCGGGTACCAGATCTCGACCGTAAGCTGGCGATCATAACGGGGCGTCTGGCCTTCTTTGGTGCGCAGTACGTCGGCCTGATCGGTATTGGTTAGCGTCATGGTACGCACCCCAACCCCGTACGAACCCCGCGCAGCCAGTTCGGGCGCGTCGGGAAGCAGGTCGCCAAAGACAAAGCCATCCGGCGCGGTCTGGGCTGTCAGGCTGGATGGAACGAAGAGAAGGACAAGGAGGACAGCAGTGAGAAAACGGTACACGGATAACATACGATGGCAGGGGTTTAGGAACGGTCGGCCCCGGCACAGGCCGGCGTCGGGCGGCCAATATACAGAGAAAAGGCAGCTCCCAACCGACCTATCGGACAATCGGGGGCAGCCGCGGACGGTTTGGCGCTGGTAACGGTGTCGGCTCCGTCATTTCGGCGTACTTTTGAGGTATGCTTACTCCCGAACAGTCGGCGCAGCTCCTGGCGAACCTGGGCATCACCGCCCTCAACCCCATGCAGGAAGCTGCCCAAGCCGCCATCCAGCCCGATACCGACACCTTTCTGATTGCCCCCACCGGCTCGGGCAAAACGCTCGGGTTTCTGCTGCCCATCTGTCAGCTCCTCGACCCCGCCCGCCCCGGCGTACAGTGTCTGATTCTGGTGCCGGCCCGGGAACTAGCCCTGCAGATCGAACAGGTCTGGAAAAAGATGGGAACCGGTTTTAAGGTTAATGTCTGCTACGGCGGCCATTCGATGGAGACCGAGCTGAAAAACCTCAGCAACCCGCCGGCGCTGCTCATCGGCACCCCCGGCCGCATCAGCGACCACATCGACCGGCAAACGGTTACCCTCGACGGGATTCATACGCTGGTGCTCGATGAGTTCGACAAGTCGCTGACGCTGGGGTTTCACGAAGAGATGGCCTTTATTGTCGATAGCCTTCCCGCCCTCCGCAACCGGGTGCTGGTATCCGCTACGGCCGGCATTACCGTTCCCGATTTTGTCCGGCTCAACAACCCGACGAAGCTTAGCTTTGCCGCACCCGACGATACCGAAACAGGACTGGCGATCAAGCTCGTAAACGCCCCGGCGCGCGACAAAATCGATACGCTGTTTCGGCTGCTCTGCTCCTTCAACTCCGAAGCCGCACTTATTTTCTGTAACCACCGCGATGCCGCCGAACGAACCAGTGAG
Organism: Spirosoma sordidisoli; assembly: GCF_004138325.1. Taxonomy (GTDB): domain Bacteria; phylum Bacteroidota; class Bacteroidia; order Cytophagales; family Spirosomataceae; genus Spirosoma; species Spirosoma sordidisoli. The sequence goes on from NZ_SBLB01000001.1 coordinate 1,469,701, forward strand.
CTGCTGGCCGACAGGGGCATCTACTCGCTGGTGTACCACGGCGGTCTGGAGCAGGACGCCCGCGAACGAGCCCTCATCCAGTTCCGAAACGGCAGTGTCCGGTACCTGATCACGACCGATCTGGCGGCCCGCGGCCTCGACATTCCGGAGATGAAACACGTAGTCCATTACCACCTGCCGGCTCACCAGCACGAGTTTACCCACCGCAACGGCCGCACCGCCCGTATGCACGCGTCCGGTACGGCCTACGTCATCCTGCACCCGGCCGAAGACAGGCCTGCCTGGCTCCCCGCCGACCTGGAGGAGATGCCCCTGCCCACCGACGGCCCGCTGCCCCAGGCGCCCGAGTTTCAGACTCTGTACATCAGCGGAGGCCGCAAAAACAAGCTCAACAAAGTGGATATCGTAGGCTTCTTTTCGCAGCAGGGCAAGCTCGCCCCCGGCGACCTGGGCCTGATCGAGGTAAAAGATTTTATGTCCTTTGCCGCCGTCAAAACAGCAAAAGTCGGCGCCCTGCTGACGCAGATCCGGGACCTGAAAATGAAAGGTCGTAAATACAAAATCGAACTCGCCCGCTGATGGCCGAACACGTACCCTTTGGCGACCCTACCCTGCTGGTCGAACTGGTCGATTATAAAATGCCGTTCGGCAAATACAAGGGCGTGCTGCTTCGTCACCTGCCCATGGCGTATCTGGAGTGGTTCGCGCAGAAAGGGTTTCCGGCCGGCAAGCTGGGGCAGCTGCTCCAGACGCTGTACGAAATCCGGCTCAACGGACTCGACTATCTGCTCGACGGGCTAAAGCCAACCCGGCGGTAAGGCTGGCCCGGCTACTCGTCGGTCGGCTCGGGACGGGGTCCGTATTTGGCGTCCCGGATAGCGATCCAGTCGCGGGCGGTGCCGCCGGCCGAGAAATGATCATCTTCGTCCTGTATTTCCTGATCCCAGCTAAAATCGGCGGTAAACTGCCCCTGCGCACTCAGATCGATCTGCAGGTAGTTGGCGGGGGGCTGGCCTTCCTGCTTCCGCCGGATAAACAGCGCCTGCACGGCCTGCGTCACCTCGTCGGGCAGATCGGTGGAGAGCGGTTCTTCTTCGCCCGCCGGGGTTAGGTAGGTGCCGTCATACTCAATATCCTGCCCATCGCTCAGGGCCTGTACGTTCAGTCGGGCAATGGTCCATTCGTCAGGAATAGCGCGGCTGATGGCATCGGTCAGCAGGTCGTAAATTTCGTTGGTTGTCATAACGGAATAAATTGCGGTGCAGTTACGGCTCAGCAACGCCGAAGCGCCGGATTCAGGAGCAAAAGTAATCGGTCTGCTCCCGAACCCGGCGCTTCGGCGGTATATAAGTCGACCGGCGGTCTAGACGGCGTTCCCGATCTTCATCTTGACGGGGTCCCAGCTCACTACTTTTTTCTGGAACAGGCTCATGTTGCCACACTGGGTGGGTCCGCAGGCCCGCAGCCCGAACGTAGCATCTTCGATGTTGGGTTTCTTGTCGCGAACCGAGTTAAAGAAATTCACGAAGTGCTCGTACCGGTCGCCTTTGTAGTCTTTGGGCACCGTATACTTAAACTCCTTCGGTCCTTCCATCTCGGGCACCGACGGGTACATTTTGTTGTACTCCGCCACGAACAGCTCTTTCTGATCTTTCGGGAAGTTATCGACCGACATGCCGGGTGCTTTTGGAAACTTGTTCTTGCGAACGGTCAGGCTATCCCAGCCGATAGACAGGTCGCCCTCGGTACCGACCAGCCGCACCAGATACGCTCCACCACCGCCATCGACGAAGTTAGACCGGGTGGTCAGGTTGAACTCCGGATGTTCGGCGGTTTTGGGGTAGTCGTAGATGCTGAGCTGAATATCGGGCACGTCGCGGCCGTCTTTCCAGTAGCGCGTTCCTCCGCTCGAATACACGCGGTTGGGACCGAGCGATCCGGTAATGGTATGCAGGCTCGTGAGCAGGTGTACGTACAGGTCGCCCGCAATGCCGGTACCGTAGTCCTGGTAGTTGCGCCAGCGGAAGAACCGGAGCGGGTCCCAGGGGCGCTTGGGGGCGCTGCCCAGGTACGTATCCCAGTCAACGGTCTGGGGCGATGCATCGGGCGGAATCGAGTACTGCCAGGCGCCCATCGCGCTATGCCGGTCGTACTGGGCTTCGGCAAAAACCAGCTCGCCAATGTCGCCCGCCTTCAGCAGTTCTTTGGCTTTGCTGATGATGATCGACGACGCAAACTGGCTGCCCACCTGGAATACCTTGCCCGTATCGGCGGCTACCTTGATGAGCGTATGACCGTCTTCTACCTTCTGCACCATCGGCTTTTCGCAGTAGACGTGCTTGCCTTTCCGCATGGCGTCTGACGAAATTTTCTCGTGCCAGTGGTCGGTGGTAGCGTTGATCACCACGTCGATGTCGGAGCGGTCGAGCAGCGTGCGGTAGTCGCGGGTAACGGTCAGGCCATCGCCCCACAGTTCTTTGGCCCGGCGCAGACGGCCGTCGTAGAGATCGCAGGCGGCTACCATTTCAACCCCGTCGACCATAAGGGCGGTCTGCGTGTCGCCAATGCCCATGCCGCCCGTTCCGATCAGGGCCAGCCGGACCTTGCTGTTGGCCGAGGTGCTGGCGTGATTTTTTACCAGGTTCAGGTACTGGGTGGTGGGAGTGCTGGCCGCTTTCGTTTCAACCAGCGCCGTCGGAGCCGTTGCAGCGGCTACTCCGAGGGTCTTGAGAAATGTACGTCGGGATTTACTACCCATCGACTCCTGACTGTTGTCTTTCATCATGAATTGAGGTTAACGATTGGCTCAGGGTCGGTATGTGTTCTGGACTGCCGATCCACTGAGCGTATACAAAGTAACAAATTTTTAGAACGGTGCCGAAGCAAATGACAGGCATTATGTAGGGAACATTGCCTTTTTTACCCGATTATAAAAGGCGGGCACTTTCTGGCGCGGGTCGCCTTTGCCCAGCGTCTCGATGGGTAGATACCCTTTATAGCCGGACGCGCGAACCAGGCGGGCTATCCGGTCCAGATCGGTATCGACTTCGTTCCCGTCAACGAACAGCTTCTCCTTGATCTGCCAGGTAGCCGCCAGTGGGGCCACCCGGGCAATCTGCGCATACGGATCGCCGATGCGGAAACTGCCGATGTCCAGGTTGACGGCCAGCCAGTCGGACTTGACATGTTGCAGGATGTCGAGCAGCTGATCGGCCGTTTCGATGAAGTCAGCGTGATTTTGCAGCACCAGAATGATGCCCTGTTTCGCGCTATAGTCGACGCACTCGCCCAGGGCATCGACCAGCCAGCCCGTCACGGTTTCGCGGGTATGTCCGGCCGGCACCCCCTTCCCCGAAAAGATCCGCAGCACCGGAGCGCCGAGCCGGGCCGACACATCGACCCATTGTTTGACCAGCCCAATGTCGGCTTTTCGTTTGGCCGGGTCGGCCAGTGTAAAATCGTTGCGTACGCCCGTCCCGCTGATGTCGAGCCCCAGCCGAAACGCCCGACGCTTGATCTCGTAGAGGTAGCTGGTATCGGGTACGGCCGGATAGCCCGGAAAGTAGTAGCCGGTTGGGTCGACGGCATCGAATCCGACGGCCGAGCAGAACGCCAGCACTTCCTGGAGGGTCATCTGCCCGCTCATCAGCGGCTCGTTGAAGGAGTACAGGTTGCAGCTGAGCCGCAGCGGCCCACCGGCTTGTGGAGCAGCCACCGCCCGACCTGCCGACTCGATACCGCCTGCGGTCATCATTGGCATAGCTGCCGCTACCGCTTTGACAAACAGGCGCCGACTGGGTTGTTGATGAGCCATAAGTGAGCTGAGGGTAGGTCCTCTCCCATAAAGAAGCCGCCATGACCCGATATACCCACCCCAGGGTGCGACGACCAGCCGGGTCGAAGCCGGTAGCCAGGCCCACAAAAAGGGGAAGATGTTGGTAACACCTTCCCCAAATCAGTCATGCGCGGTATGGTACGTGATTACAACCGTACCACCTGACCCGTCCGGACGCTTTCGTCGCAGGCGAAGGCGATGCGGAGGCTGTTGACGGCGTCCTGCAGATGGTCTGTCAGGTCGAGGTTTTCCTGGATAGCACGCCGGAAATAACGCTGTTCGCGGTTGCAGAGCTCCTGATGGTCGGGTTCGTCGTGCATATCGATCCAGGTATCGGGTTGCGTAAACTGATCGTCGGCGGTGAGATCGGCCCGGTGAACGCGCAGCGATTCGGTCTTGGTGTGCGCATCGACATTGTCCGACTGCCCGGTATTGCCGGCGTTTTTGGCTACGATCGACACACAGCCTTTGGGGCCGATCACATCTTTGACGAAGAAAGCCGTTTCGCTCATCATGGGGCCCCAGCCCGCTTCGTACCAGCCTACGGACCCATCTTCGAACCGAATCTGGAGCTGGCCGTAGTTGTAGTTATCGGCCGGGATATCGTCGGTGAGCCGGGCGCCGATGGCCGTTACCTGAACCGGTTTGGAGCGGGTCATCTGGCACATGACATCGATGTAGTGAACGCCACAATCGACAATCGGGCTGAGCGACTTCATCAGGTTGCGGTGTACCGTCCACATCTGTCCGTGGCTCTGCTGGTTAAGGTTCATCCGCATCACGAGCGGTTTGCCCAGCTGCTGCGCTTCGGACACGAACCGTTCCCAGGATGGGTGAACGCGCAGGATATAACCGACTACTACTTTTTTATCGGCTTTCCGGGCCGCAGCCACCACCCGCTCAGCGCCTTCAACGGTATCGGCCAGGGGTTTTTCGATGAAAACGTGGCAGCCCTGCTCGAGCGCCATCAGCGCAAATGACTCATGCGTGTCGGGGTAGGTGGAGATGCAGACCGCATCGGGTTTGGTTTCGGCCAGGGCCGTGGCGTAATCGCTGAACAGCGGATACCCTCCGCCGAGTTTTTCGTTGAGAATGTGTTTGCTGTTCCCGGTCGAAACGATGCCGCAGATATCAAATCCGTCGAGCGTCTGGTACGCACTGGCGTGCGACGCGCCCATATTGCCACAACCGACAACCAGTACGCGAATAGAAGGAGTAGTCATCCGGCAAAGATAAAGCAAATGCCCCACCGCCCGACCGCCGTATGCGGAACGCCTGTACGGACCACGTAGAGACGCGATCCTTCGCGTCTCACGCGCGTCAGCAACAAACCATCCGGGCGGGAGACGCAAGGGCCGGGCCGCCGGGCGATTGCGTCTCTACATGCCGACAGCAAAACCATCCGGGCAGGTGGTCCGTGAGGACACGGACCATGGTGAAGTGAAGGTCCGACTGCGCATCCCGGACTACGCGTCTCGGTGAGGACACGGACCACGGTGGAAGAACGCCTGTACGGACCACGTAGAGACGCGATCCTTCGCGTCTCACGCGCGTCAGCAACAAACCATCCGGGCGGGAGACGCAAGGGATTGCGTCTCTACATGCCGACAGCAAAACCATCTAGATAAATAAATGGTCCGTGTCCTCACGGACCACGGTGCAAGGGCAACCCCCGTCTCTTACTCTCCTAATCCTTTCAGTTTCTGCTTCGTATCGGCGTCGGCGGGGTCGAGCAGCAGCGCCTGGCGGAACGCATCGACGGCCCGCTGCTTCTCGCCCCGCAGCTGGTAAAGGTCGCCCAGACGTGCGTATACGATGCCTTCTTTGGGATACTGCTCGCGGGCCAGCTCCAGGATAGTCTCGGCAGCGGGCAGATTGGCCGGTCGGCTCAGCGCAAAATCATAGGCCATGTACGTCAGCTGATACACATTGAGCTTAAGCGCCCGATAGCCGGTAACCGCATCGGCCAGGCGATTCATACGGATCAGCTCGTTGGGTAGGTAAACGTCCTCGGGTAGTCGAGGCCAGGGCTTCCGGTCCCACTCGATGCGTAGCGAATCGATACGCCCCGTCTGACCCCGGCTAAAGTAAGCTTTGGCGGTATAGTCGGTCAGGGCGATGGTATCGGGGCCCACGGGTACACAGATGATGTCGCTGCCGTTGTTGATTTTTTCGATGAGCAGGTTCCCGGCGCGCCGAATCGACACAACCTCGTCGGGACCGCGCCGGTAACGGCCTACGTAAGCATCCAGCAGGGTATCGGGCAGGACTTTGGGAACGAGCGGCTTCGGCAAAAAATCGGTCCAACGGTAGACCTGCGCCACCGCCCGCCGAATTTCTTTACCCAGTTCAGACGCGCCATTGTTGTTGTTCATCATCACCACCATGCCGTTCCCGCCTTCTACGCTGCCGATGGCGTAGGCAATAAAGCCCGCGTTGGTGCCTGTATGCTCAAAATAGCGCCCGCGTTCGTTGGTGCTCAGCGCACTTTGCAACAGAAACGCGCCCAGCCCGATCTGCTCCCGCATGAAGCCTTCACTGATCACAGCCAGCGGCTGCATCATGGCCCGCGCCGACGCCTGGCTCAGCAAACCGCCCCGACCCCGATAGCTGTTTTGCAGGTCGATCATGAGCCGGGCCAGCTCGGCCGGGGTGGCATATAGACCGGCGGCAGCCTGTTGCGGATACACGTAGGGCATCCCTTTGAACCAGCCGTTCGACGAATAAGCCCCCGAGGCATAGGGAGCCAGCGCAGGCGGCAGCGGCTGCGCGAAGGTAGTGCGGGTCAGCCCCAGCGGTTTGAACAGCAGCGTTTCGGTCAGGGTCGCAAAATCCTGCTTCATCACGTCCATCAGCGCCATCTGCACCACCAGATACCCTCCGCCCGAGTACCGAAACTCCTTACCCGGTTCGCTGTTTACGACCACCGGACGGCTTTCAGTACCCGGCTTCCCGGCCAGAATATCCGGCACGGACGGCCATGAACTCCGGTCGGGCGTATACCCGAAGTAGGACGACTGGCTCGTACCACCCCGGTGGCTCAGCAGCATACGGAGCGTGATGGGCGTTTTTCGCGTGTAGTCGCTCTCGGCCAGTTTCCAGGACGTCAGGTATTGGTTGATGGGCGTGTCGAGGTCGAGTTTGCCCTGATCGACCAGGCGCAGCGCGGCCATGGCCGTCACCAGCTTGGAAATCGACCCCGCTGAAAACATGGTTTCGGCCGTAACCGGCTTACGGGTAACCGTATCGGCCAGCCCGTACGATTTCTGCCAGTCCAGTTTATAGTCACGAATGACCGCCACCGTCAGGCCGGGTACCTGATGAAAGCGCATCCGTTCTTCGAGCGACCAGCCGTTCAGCCCGGCCACCGGCACGTAGGGAATAAGATTATTTTCGACGGCGGCAATCCGGTCGGCCAGCCGGGCGGGGGGTTGCGCCCAGGCGTTATTGACAACGGACAGGATGAGCCAAAGAGCAGGCAACAGGGTTCTGACAGTCATAGTCGGGTGATTTTTGGCTCAAACATCCGACTCCTGGAGGTCTGCGTCGTCCCGAAGTGTGATTTGGGACATCTTCAGATACGCTTTTGGGGTATATCCGGTCTGTTCTTTGAAAACTCGGTTGAAGGTTGTCTTCGACGAAAAGCCCGCGTCGAAGGCCAGCGCCAGAATAGTCAGTCGCTCGGTGTCGCCGGCGGCCAGGCGTCGTTTTACCTCACCGATCCGGTAGGTGTTGATAAACTCGTTGAACGACTGGTTGAAGCCGCCGTTGATGATGCGCGACACGGCGTTTGGCGTTTCGCCCAGGTGGCGGGCCAGCGAGGCCAGGGTCAGCTCCGGGTCTTTGTAGAGTTCCTGCTCCCGGATCGCGTCGAGCACCTGCCTGCGCTGATCGGCCGAAACGGGTAATAGCCGACCAGCTTTTTCGATCTTCTGCAACCGGTCATAGAGCAGTCCGATCAGCGCCAGTACGTACACAAAAACGGGCAGTATCTGCGAGGTCAGATAAAAGCGGGGCCACCGCGGGGGCAGGTAGGCCTGATTTACCAGCGGCTCAACAACGGCTATGCCGTAAAATACGGTCAGTCCGTTCAGCAGAATCCGCACCCACCGTTCCGATGCGTAGGGCCGACTTCGGTAGATGGCGTACAGCACCATCAGGCAGGTTCCGTAATGGTCTACGTAGCGGGTATAGGGTTTGTGGACGTTCAGCCAGAACCAGGCTTTGGTATCGAGCGACTGTACCATCAGTACCGTATAGAACAGCCCCTGCACCGCGACCGGCACCCAATACCAGCGCAGCCCCGGAACCGCCTGCCCCGCCCGGGACCGCACGTATCCGTACAGCAGCGGCCCGAAACTCCAGGAAAAGAACAGCGGGGAGAAATACAGCCAGCGGTGGTAGTAATACACGCCCGAACGGCTCAGAAAGTAATCGACGACCTGTAGGGTAAGCCCGCCAATGAGCCAGGCCAGCCAGCGGTTAGACGCCCGGTCGGACCGGACAAAGAGCAGAATGGCCGTAGTGACGCCCTGTACGATGCAGAACAGATCGAACAGGTTTCTCAGGTCCAGATAAACGGTCATACGGCGAGGGAGGATTACCGGCCTAATCTACACCGATTTTCTGATTCTGGTGTCGCCTTGTTGCTCTTAATACGTGATCTCGCTGATCTGGAGCACGTCCTCGCCCTTCATGGTCCGGACCGCCACCAGATCGCCGGTTTTCTTTCCCTGCATGGCGCGGGCAATGGGTGCGGTAAAGGCAATCAGCCCCTGGGCAGCATCGGCCTCATCCACGCCCACCAGCGTAAGCCGGCGTTCGGGCGGGGTGGTTTGGCCGGGGCGGGGTTTGAGCGTAACGGTGGCGCCGAAGCGGACCTCGTCCGTAGCCGCATGATCGTGCGGATCGACAACCCGCGCGCTGGCAATACGCTGGTTCAGCAGCCCGATGCGCCCGTTCAGTTCGGCCAGCTGGCGCGTCCGCTCGCTGTCGTCGGCCGACCGGGCGGCAACCTGAGCGCGTTCCGTTTCCAGCCCGGCCAGTTCGGCCCGGAGCAGCGCCAGGCCCCGGGGCGTAACGTAATTGGCAACACCCGGCGGCAGCGGTGCCCGCGCCGGAATCACGACCGGATCATCGGCCGACTCGTTTTTCAGGAAAGCCCGGCTCATCGCGTTGAGGTTTGTTTACAGCATAACCACCCAGACAAGCCGATGTTTGTCACAACCGGAGCTGACCCGCCGAATCAACCTTTCCGGCTTTAACGGATCAGGCCGGGCCAGTCCCCCTATGCAAACGTAGCTGGCGGGAACCGGCCGAACGCTCACAGCGGGATAGCACGCTCGGTCAGGTCTTCGACGGGGATCGTCCAGGCGCAGCGGAAATGGCCGAGGGGACAGGCCGGCCGACCGTGAATACCGCAGGGTTTACAATCGAGGAGTTCGGGCGTCTGCACAACAACGGCGTCGTTGGCCAGCGGGCCGAAGCCAAATTCAGGAACCGTTGAGCAGAAGACGGCCGTGGTGGGCGCGTTCATGGCCGAGCACAGGTGCAGCGGGGCCGAGTCGTTGACGTAATTCATGATAGCCCCTTCCACGAGGGCGGCCGACTGAAGCAGCGTCAGCGTGCCCGCCAGGTTTTTCACCCCGTTGCGCCCGCTGTCCTGCCCAATCTTCTCACAGACAGCCGCATCGGTGGGCGCGCCCAGCAGATAGACCGTCAGGTGGCGGGGCAGCGACTGAATCAGTTCGACCCACCGTTCGGCCGGGTATTGCTTGGTGAACCAGACCGAGGTGGGTGCGATACACACGTACGACTGGCGCTGCAGGGGCTGAACCGTGTCGTAGTCGACCTGCGACGGGTAGAGCCGGGGGCGGGTCCGCACGTAAGAGAGACCCAGCGGTTTCAGCATCCAGGCGTTTCGGTTTACCTCATGTACCCCCGGCATGAACTTATGGGTAATGCGGTGGGTAAAAAAGCGCGAAAACGGATTTTTATCGAAGCCTACCGTGACGCTGGCGTTCGACAGGGCCGTCAGCAGGCCGGTGGCCCCGAAGCGCTGCAGGTTCAGCACGGCATCGTACCGACGCCCGCGGATGGTCTTCAGCAACGCCCACAAGCTACCGTATTTGGCCCCTTTCTTATCCCAGATCAGTACTTCGTTGAGGAAGGGATGATTGGCCAGCAGACTCTCGTTACCTTTCCGAACCAGTACATCCAGTACCGCCTGCGGACGAGCGCGACGTAGTTGTTCCAGCAGAGCGGTTGCCAGGATTACGTCGCCGATGAACGCGGTTTGAATAATCAGGAACCGGGGCGGATTACTATCGGTTATCATGAGTACGCTGGTCTACGTCAGGTGGACGGCGTTTATGGCTTAGAATGGAAGATTACGAAGTTTATACCCTGCCCAACGGTATTCGGATTGCGCATAAGCAGATGCCCCATACGCAGATCGCTCATTGTGGTATTATGCTGGACATCGGCAGCCGCGACGAACAGCCCCATCAGCAGGGACTTGCTCACTTTTGGGAGCATATGGCTTTCAAAGGTACGGAGAAACGAAAATCCTACCACATCATTACCCGACTCGAGACCGTAGGTGGCGAACTGAATGCCTATACTACGAAAGAAAAAGTGTGTTTTCACGCGTCGGTGCTGGGTGCGCACTTCGAAAAAGCAACCGAATTGCTCGCCGACATCACCTTTCACTCGGTTTTTCCGGAAAAACAGATCGAACGGGAACGGGGCGTTATCCTCGAAGAGATGGCGATGTACTATGATTCGCCCGAAGACGCCATTCAGGATGACTTCGACGAGCTGATGTTTCCGAACCATGCGCTGGGCGGCAACATCCTCGGCACCACCGAAACGGTTGGCTCGTTCCGGCGCGAAGACCTGCAGCGGTTCATAGGCGAAAATTACGACACCCGCCGGATCGTGTTCGCATCGGTCAGTAACCTGCCTTTCAAACAGGTGGTGAAGGTGGCCGAGAAGTACCTGCGCGATGTGCCCGAACAGCACGCTATCCGCCAGCGAAAAATTCCTACCGACTACGTGCCGCGCCAGACCCGGGTTGAACGACCCATTACGCAGGCCCAGTGTGCGCTCGGACGCCCCGCCTACGGGCTGACCGATCCGCGCCGGCTGCCGTTTTTCATGCTCGTCAACCTGCTCGGCGGGCCGGGTATGAACTCGCGGCTGAACCTGAACCTGCGCGAAAAGAACGGCCTCGTTTACTCCATCGACGCCAGCTACACCCCTTTTCTGGACACGGGCTTCCTCGGTATTTACTTCGGCACCGACCCGCGCAAGGTAGACCGGGCGTGTACGCTGATCATGAAAGAGCTGAAACGACTGCGCGAACAGCCCCTCACGACCCTGCAACTGCACCAGACCAAAGAGCAGCTGGTTGGTCAGCTGGCTATGGCCGAGGAAAGCAACAATAGCTTCATGCTGATGATGGCCAAAAGCCTGCTCGACATCGACCGGGTAGAGGCTCTCAACGATATCTTTAACGACATCAAAGCGGTAACTGCCCGGGAACTACAGGACCTGGCGCAGGAAGCCTTCGTGGACGATCAGTTTTCGTCGCTCACCTTTGTTCCGGAAAAAGAGTAGTTCCTGTAGCCCTGACGGGTTTGGAGGGTGGCCGTTGGCTGCGCCGGCCTGTTTTCTACCTTGTTTTTCGGCATGGTCTTTACGAGCGTCTTCTGGCTTAAAATCACCCTGATTCCGTCTATCATTGCCCTCATCACGCTGGTTGCCCGGCGGTGGGGCAACCAGATCGGCGGGCTGATCGGGAGCATGCCGTGGGTGGCGGGCCCGATTCTGCTATTCTTCATCCTGGAGCAGGGAACGCCGTTTGGCATCCAGTCCATTCAGGGTGTCATGCTGGGTATCCTGGCCCTGATCAGTTTTTCGTTCACGTATGCCACCCTGTCGCAGCGCCGAAGCTGGCTGCCGACCCTGCTGATTTCGTACGGCATCTACGCCATTACGGCCGTGGGGTTCAACGCGCTCCGGCCCAATCTGTGGGTCGGCTACGCGCTGGTGCTGGGTAGCGTATGGCTGGCCCTGCGCTTTTTCCCGCGCCCGGCCGCACAAACGACCTCGGCCCGGCGACTGCCCTACGAGATTTCGATCCGCATGGCCGTGGCCACGGTTTTTGTGGTCGTTATTACGGGGCTGGCCAGCGTGCTGGGACCGACCTGGAGCGGTATTCTGACGCCCTTTCCGATCCTGACGTCTATTCTGGCCATTTTCTCGCATACGCTGCAAGGCAGCAACGCTACGATCTCTACCCTACGCGGGCTGGTTATGGGTCTGTTTGGCTTCAGCACGTTTCTGTTCATGCAGGCCTTCTTACTGCCTCACTTCCCGATTGCCATCTCGTTTGGCGTGGCGCTGCTGGTCAACGCCCTGATCAACCTGCTGGCCAGCCGCTACGGACAAACCGCCTTCAGCAGAGCCATGGACAAAACCGACTCATAGCAATCTGATCATCCGCAACAGAACCGTTCATACTTCCCGTTAGTACCGACTCACTTACAGCACACACTATGACCCTCGAAGCAGCCCAGCGCACCGTCGACGAATGGATAAAAACCGTTGGCGTCCGGTATTTTTCAGAACTTACGAACATGGCCATGCTGACCGAAGAAGTCGGTGAGGTAGCCCGCATCATGGCCCGTCGCTACGGCGAGCAGTCGGAGAAAGAGTCGGATAAAAACAAAGACCTCGGCGACGAGATGGCCGACGTGCTGTGGGTGTTGATCTGCCTCGCCAACCAGACCGGCGTAGACCTGACGGAGGCTTTCCGGAAAAATCTGGAGAAGAAAAACAGCCGCGACGCCACCCGCCACCTCGACAACGAGAAACTTCGGTAAACCCCCTACTACCGAGACGACTGGCTGAGATAGCCCGACCCGTAATAAAACTCCATCCGCTGCGTCTGGCCGTTTTTGTGCCGGATCAGCCGAACCGTTTCGCCGGGTTTGGCGCGGGCGGGTTTCTGAACAATACGCGGTTTCAGCAGCTGTACCGGGCCGTTGTTGTTCGACGCCAGATACCACACGGCCGACCCCGTAGACAGAGCCGCGAGCGCTTTGGCATCGCCATCGACAGCCAGACCAGCCTCGGCGGGCATTACCGCCCGGAAACCGCCCCGCCCGTTGCCCAGCAGCAGGCAGCCCCGCCCGGCATCGTACCAGCCCGTGTAGGTTTCGGGGGCGTAGGAGTTCCCAACCAGCAGCGCGTCGGGCAGGCCATCTCCGTTGAAATCGCCGGTCTGAACCCCGAATACGGGCGAGGCCTGCGCCAGCGTCGGCAGCGGATGAACCGCGAAGCCCTCTTTCCCCTTGTTTTCGAGGTAGCACGACCGCAGTTCGCTGGCCGTCAAGACGGTAGCTCCGTCGAGGTCATCGTCCGTAAACGCGTCGGCAAACGATTTGTCGGCGTACTGCTGGAAGCTAGTGAAGCGTTTCCGGGCAAAGGTCGGCATCTGGTCGTTCAGCACGTCGCGGATGGGAACGAGCTGTTCACGTCCCTGGAGATAGTACGTCAGAATGGGGTCCATCTGGCCGTTTTTGTCGAAGTCTTTGGCGTATACCCGCAGCGGCTCCTGCGCCGACACCCGGTAGCGCGTATTCAGCCCCAGATTACCGGCTATGTAGTCGATATCGCCGTCGCGGTCGAAGTCGGCGCCGGTGAGCGAGTTCCAGAGGCCGGTTGGCAGGCCGGTGTCAGCTGCCCTGAACGTTCCCTGCTGGTTCGTGTAGATCGTGATCGGCATGAATTCTCCCGCCAGCATGAGGTCGGGGTCACCGTCGTTGTCATGATCCGTCCAGAGGGCCGCGCAAACCATACCGGCCTGCCTCAGCCCGGGCGCCAGCTGGTCGGTTACATCGGTGAAGCGCGGGGGACCGCCGGGGGTTTTGTCGTTCCGCAGCAGGTAACAGCGGGCCGCCAGCGGGTACTGCCCCACCCTGACCCGACCGGCCCGGAACAGATCGAGATCGCCGTCGCCGTCAAAGTCAGCGGCCACGACGCACGCGCCCGACGAGGTCGTTGGCGGCAACACACCCTCCGACCGGGTCAGCGCCCCCCGGCCGTCGTTGAGGTAGAGCCGGTCCTGGTAGATACCGCTACTGTCGGGCTGGGCGCTGCCGCCACTGACGACGTACAGATCCTGATCGCCATCGGCGTCGACGTCGAGAAAGAGGGCGCCCATGTCTTCGAGGTCGTTGGCGCCCTGTTTGTGTTCAGCAAAGCGGCCGGGCGCGGTCTGCAGGAACAGGCTCCGCGTTTGCCCCGGATCGGCCCCGATAAATACATCGTCGAGTCCGTTGCCGTCGGCGTCGGCAATGGCAATGGCCGGGCTGTTTCGGGCGTATACCTGCGGCAACAGGGGGGTACGCTCCAGATCGTTGAGCGGGGCTTCGCTGTGCCGGAAGGTCAGTCCGGCCGTGCTGCCCGCCACAGTATCGAAGAAGGGAGAACGATCGGCCCCGGTTGCCGGACTAAAAGCCTGGGCGTTGGGCTGATAGGTGATCCGGTGCAGCCGGTCGGCGGAGAGCGCACCCAGCCGCTGAAACGTACCGTCGGCCCAGCGCACTTCTACCTCGGCGCGGGTGTGTTTGCCAACGCCCACATGCACGAACGGCTCCACCGACGATGCGTACCCACGTACCGGATGCACCACTACCGACTGGGTTTGCCCATCGGCGGTACGGACCCGCAGTTCGGCCCCCAGTCCGCGGGCATCGGCAGGCAGATGCAGCCGGAGCGCGTGACTAACAATAGGCTTACCGGGCTGGTTGGTTTCGTTGCGATACAGCCCGGCTTCGGCATCCATGTTGTTGATAACCAGGTCGAGGTCGCCGTCGTTATCCAGGTCGGCATAGGCTGCTCCGTTGGAGTAGGTCGGTTCGCCCAGGCCCCAGGCTTCGGACTTGTCTTCGAAAAGCGGAGGTCCCGATGGGCCCGCGCCCGTATTGCGGTAGAGGTAGTTATGCAGTTTGGCATCGGGCAGTTTATACAGTTCTTCGAGGGTTTTGCTGACGGAGCCGTTGCTGGCGTTGGCCATACCGAAGCTCGAAGCCTGGTTGTTGAGGTAGGCGATGTAGTCGAGGTTGGTAATGTCGCGCCGGTAGCCGTTGGTCACAAACAGATCCTTATGGCCATCGTTGTCGTAATCGGCCAGCAGGGGTGCCCAGCTCCAGTCGGTCCGGAATACGCCCGCCAGCTGACCGATTTCGCTGAAGGTGTTGTTGCCCATGTTCAGCTGCAGCGTGTTGCGCACGTACTGATCCTGATACCCCTGCTGCCGGGCCAGATGAAAAAACTCCCAGCTGGTTTTGATCAGCATCATTTTCTGCCGGGCGTTGGTCTCAGGCAGCATGTCGAGCACCATGATATCGGGTCGGGTGTCGTTGTTGACGTCCTGAATATCGACCCCCATGCTGTTATAGCTGGTGTGTTTGAAGTAGTCGGCCGCCCGATCCGTGAAGCCCCCGTTTCGGTTGTTGATGTAAACCAGATCGTTCGACAGAAAGTCGTTGGCGCAATAGACGTCCAGCCAGCCGTCCTGGTCGATGTCCGCTACGGCGAGTCCGAGTCCATACCCTTCGGCCAGGATGCCGGCCTGCCGGGAAACGTCCCTGAAAACGGGCGATTGCTGGTCCGACCCGTCCGGACGTCCGGTCGTACCGCGCTGCTGAACATTCTGGTACAGCCGATCGGTGCTGAGACCTTCGCCGTTGATCCGTTTGGGGCGGATGGAGTTTCGGCCGGTGCGCTCCATGGCGTTGTTCAGTACGTAACAGTCGAGGTCGCCGTCGCGGTCGTAATCGAAAAAGGCCGCCTGTGTGTTCATACCGCTATCGGCCAGGCCGTATTCGCTTGCCAGCTCGCGGAAGGTGGGCACCTGACCGGGCCGGGTTTGCTGATTGATGAAAAGCAGGTTATGCCGTACGGCTCGGTTCGTATCGGGACCGGCCACGCTGACATAAATATCGGGCCAGCCGTCCTGGTTGACATCGGCCACGCTGACGCCGGTACACCAGGCCCGGGTCGTGACGCCTGCCTGGGCCGTTACATCAACAAAGGTAAAGTCGCTCCGGCCCGGCTGCGTCCGGTTCATGTAGAGCCGGCAGGTTACGTTGTTGCCCGCAAAAAACAGATCCATACGCCCGTCGCGGTCGAAATCGCCGATGCCTACCCCGGCCCCGTTGTACATCGGATCGTAAGTATTGGCGTTGAGCGAGTCACTCTCGAACGGCTGCATAAGATTGTTAAACGTCACGCCCGACTCGGCCGAACGGATGGGGGTGAACAGGGCACTGGCCGGCGGGTTGGGTTTGCACCCTACGAATCCGGCCAGCAAAAACAGCAGCAGAACAACACGAACAGACATAAACTGGACCGAAACGAATCCGGCCAAAACAAGCAAAGAGTACAGACGTTTCTTCTTTATCAATAGTAGTATAAAAGGAAGAAGTAGTAAAAATACGGAGAAAAGGGCAGAAGTTTGTGCATACCTTTTTTGTAGATTTACTAGTCAATCTCCTATCGCGTAGACTGTGGACGGCTTACTCAACTATCATCAGGCGACCGATGCCCAGATCTGGGATGATTTTTTGCTGGGTAGTCAGCCGGCCTATTCGTTCATGTATGAGAAGTACGCCCGGATGCTGTACAACTACGGCTACAAGATTGCCCAGAACCGCCAGCTGACCGAAGATTGCCTGCAAGACCTGTTTCTGACAATTCTGGAAACCCGCGAACGGCTGGGCCATACCGACTCGATCAAGTTTTACCTGATGCGTTCGCTCCGGCGCGAGATTGTCCGCAAGCTCAACGCCCAGCACCGCTTTGCCGATAACGCCGAGCACGATGTCGATTTCAAAGTCGAGTTTCTGTACGAGCCGACCTGGCTCGATTCGCAGATCAGCAAAGAGCGGTCGGAGGCTGTGCTGCGCGAGTTGAACCAGTTGCCCGCCCGCCAGAAAGAAGCCCTGTTCCTGAAGTTTTTCGACAACCTCAGTTACGAAGAAATTGCGGGCATTATGGGCATCGAAACAACCTCGGCCTACAAAGTCATCTACAAAGGCATTGCCGCCCTCCAGAAACGGATGCCCGTCGACCTGCTGTCGGTTATACTGCTGTAGAGACGCGATCCTTCGCGTCTCCTGTGCGTCAGCAATGGACCATCTGCACAGGAAACAAAAAACCATCCGGACAGGAGACGCAAAGGATTGCGTCTCTACAAGCGTCAGCAGAAGACCATCCGGACTACGCGTCCCGGACTACGCGTCCCGGTGCAGACACGGACCATGGTATGGGCCTGTAGAGACGCGATCCTTCGCGTCTCTTATGCGTCAGCAACAGACCATCCTATGCGTCAGCAACAGACCATCCAGGCTGCCGTCGCGGTTGCGTCTATACATAGCATTATATCCGTAAAAATTTTCCCGATTCCGGGGGATAATTAGCCAGGAAGTGCTCTTCTGGTGGTAGTGTGTTTTGTACCGCCTGATGAAACAGCCTTACTCCGACTATACCGTCCGCGATTTTGTACTCGACGATGCGTTCCGCCGGTGGGTTTTCGAGCCCAACGAGCAGAGCATGACCTTCTGGCATACGTTTATGCTCAAACACCCTGAGCAGCAACCGGCCATCGACGAAGCCTCGTCGCTCCTGCTGCACCTGCAGGCTAACTACGACGACCTCACCGACGCCAGCCAGCAGCGAATCGGACAGGTGCTGGAACAGGCGTTTGCTCAGCGCGCCCGCCCGGAGCCGGTGGCGCCTGTTGTACGGCCCCTCTGGCAGCGAAGAACGTTCATCGGCCGAGCCGCTGCCTCACTTGCGGGGGTCATTGTGCTGGCTGGCGCGGTACTATGGTATAGCCTTCAGCCGAGTCAGCAACGCATACAGACCGCTTTTGGGGAGAACCGCACCGTTGCCCTGCCCGACGGCTCGACGGTCCTGCTCAACGGCAACTCCAGTCTGACGTTTACCGACAACTGGGATACCGAAGCCACCCGCGAAGTCTGGCTCGAAGGCGAAGGCTTTTTCAAGGTGGCTAAAAAACAGACCCCAACCGGGCGACTCAAATTCGTCACCCATACGCCCGGCCTCGACATTACGGTGCTGGGCACGCAGTTTAACGTGAACACCCGCCGGGGCAGTACCGCCGTTACGCTGGTAGAGGGTCAGGTGCGGCTTAGCAAGCCCGGAGCAGCCCGGCAACAGGTTATCGACCTCAAACCGGGCCAGTTTGCCACCACCCAGCCCAGTATCGAGAAAGTAGAGGTACGCACCGAAAAACCGCAGCTGCATACCGCCTGGACCCAGCGGCAGTTTGTCTTCGAGAACACCGCCCTGAGCGATATAGCCCAGCAACTGAACGACACCTACGGTCTGGAAGTGGTCTTTGAAGACAGCGATCTGGCCAGCCGCCGGTTTACCGGAAACCTGACCAACGAAACCCCCGAAACCCTGCTGACTACCCTTTCCCTAACTTTTGATCTAACCGTTCGGCGCGATAGTAACCGCGTTGTTCTCCAGCGAAACCCATAACCCGTACCGGTCGGCCCGATTGATTACCTCGTCGCACGAAGGCCAGCCCCTCTTTTTTTGTAAAAACCAACTTGATCGCCCGAATTACCATACATCTATTCCGCTTATGAAAAACAAGTATATAGTCCTCTCGCTGTTGCTGACGGGGGTCGGGGTGTATGCATTGCCGCAGCCAGCTGCTGCGCAACTGCTGAGCCGTGCCCACGCCAGCTATGCCGGCACGAGCTACCAGGCCCCAACGCCTGCCGAAACCACGCCCGGCCGCAACCAGGCAGGCCGCTCGCTCAAACGAGCCCTGTCTGAGCTCGAAAAACGGTTCGGTATCAGTTTTGCCTACGACGAACAGCTGCTGGCCAACCGCCGGACAGAGGTCGAGGTCGATGGCCTCTCGCTCGAACAGGCGCTCACCCAGCTCATCGACGCGCAGGGCCTACGGTACCGGAAGGTGAAAGCCAGCCTGTATGTTATTCAGCCGGCCCAGCCAAAAAACGGCGCGGCCGGCCCCACACCCCCGGCCACCGCCCTACCCGACCGCCCGGTCAATGAACTCTCGACCGGCCTGACCGAAGCCCCGCAGGTGAAACGCATCACGGGCCAGGTGACCGACGAGAACAACCAGGGCCTGCCCGGCGCCAACGTTATCGAAAAAGGAACCAGCACCGGTACCAGCACCGACGCCAACGGCAATTTCGTTCTGAACGTATCGGACGCGGCCACGACGCTCACCATTTCCAGCGTGGGCTACATCAGCCAGGACGTGCCGATCGGGAATACGGCCGTCGTGAATGTAAAGCTCGCGCCCGACGACAGAACCCTGAATGAGGTCGTCGTTATCGGCTATCAGGCGGTGCGGAAGCGGGACGTAACCGGCGCCAACGATGTCATCAGCCCCACGCAGGCCAACAAAGTGACGGCCAACTCACTGGCCGAGTCGATTCAGGGTCTCTCGCCGGGCGTCACGGTACGCAATACGGGCGTGCCAGGGCAGCAGGCGTCGATTCAGATCCGGGGGGTAGCCAGCTTCCTCAATACCGACCCGCTCTACATCATCGACGGGATGATTGCCGATGCCAACCCGACCATCAACAACGACGATATCGAGTCGATCCAGGTGCTGAAAGATGCGTCGGCAGCGGCTATTTACGGATCGCGGGCGGCCAACGGGGTCATCATCATCACCACCAAACAAGGGAAAGAAGGCCCTATCCGCGTATCGTTCTCGGGCAAATACGGCGTCCAGCAGGTTTACAGGCGCTGGGATGTGATGGATGCTGCCGGTTTCGCGGCCCTGCAACGCACACAGTACCAGAACGCCGGCCAAACGCCACCCGCCAGCGTGGCTACGGGTACGTTTAACCCCAACATCAATACCGACTGGCAGGATCAGGTGCTCCAAACGGGCAATCTTCAGGATTATAACCTGACGCTCTCAGGCGGCTCCAAAACCGGCACCTACCTGATATCGGGCAGTTACTTCGGCAACAAAGGCTACGTCATCGGCAGTGGGTTCGACCGGGCCAGCCTGCGGATCAACACCCGCAGCACCGTGGGTCGGTTCACGTTCGGCGAGAACGCGCTGCTGACCAACTCGAACATCGAGAACTTCCCGGCGGGTAATCCCATCTACGACATGGCCGGTATGCTGCCCGTCATTCCCGTACAGGACCCGCGCTATGTCAACGCCAGCAACCCCGGCGGCTACGGCATCGGCACCAACCCCGACGCGGTCACCTACGCCTTCAACCCGGTAGCGGTTCGAAACCTGGCCAGCAATAAAAGCAACTTTGCCAAGCTGGTCGGTAACGCCTACCTCGATGTAAAACTGGCCGACTGGCTGACCTACCGCGCCAACGCCGGACTGGAAGTCAGTTTCGACTACACCCAGAACCTGCGCCGGATCGGTACCTACCAGTACAGTGCCTCGCCGGTACTCAGCTCGGTTGCCGAAGACCGGTCGCGCTACCTGAGTCTGCTGTTCGAGCACACCCTGAATTTTGATCGGGTATTCGGTAAACACAGCATCAACGGGGTGGTCGGTATCAGCCAGCAAACCGCCCGGCGTGATGTCACCTCGGGTTCGCGTACCAACCTGGGCTTTGCGGGTGGTCAGTATTTCAACACCATCAACGCAGCTACCGGGGTATCGAACTCGGCGGGTGGCACGCCCGACGACTACCGGATTCTGGGCTACCTGGGTCGGGTCAATTACACCTACAACGACAAATACCTGCTGACGCTGACCGGCCGTGTCGACCAGGATTCGCGCTTCGGAGCCAACTACCGGACGGGCTTTTTCCCGTCGGTAGCCGCGGCCTGGCGCATCAGTCAGGAGAAGTTTTTTCAGGTCGACTGGATCTCCGACTTGAAGCTCAATGCCTCTTATGGCAAGCTGGGTATTGTTGTGCCGACGCTGGGGTCGTTTCCGTATACGGCTTTTATCAACAGCAACCCAAGAGCGATTTTCGGAGTCGACCAGACGGCTGTCGTAGGCGCCTACCAGGCTCAGCTGGCCAACCCCGATCTGCGCTGGGAAGAGCGGCTTCAGCAGAACTACGGCGTATCGGCCAGTTTTCTCAACAACCGCATCAGTACCGAGATCAACGTGTACAATTCGCTCTCGAACGATGCGATCCTGAATCTGGCCGTACCGGGCTACCTGGGTAACCTCCGCGGCAATCCGTATGTCAACACGGCCTCGATCCGCAACCGGGGGGTCGAATTCTCGGCTACCTACCGGAACAACAAAAACGCCCTCAAGTGGGACGTATCGGGGAACTTCACGACCATTAAGAACCAGGTCGAGAATGTGGGCAATCAGGGCCAGAACATCAACTACATCCAGAGCGGCAACACCCGCTCGCAGGTGGGGCTGGCCGTGGGGCAGTGGTACGTGCTGAAGACGGCGGGTATTTTTCAGAGTCAGGAAGAGATCAACAACTACCGGGGTCCCAACGGCCAGCTGATCCAGCCCAATGCCAAACCCGGCGACATCCGCTATGTCGATGCCAACGGCGACGGGCAGATTACGCAGAACGACGACCGCCAGTTCGTGAGTTCGCCCTGGCCCAGGCTACAGGCGGGGGCTCAGTTCAACGCATCGTACGGCCCGTTTTCGCTGAACGTGCAGCTGACCGGCGTCTTTGGCTACACCGTCTACAACGACGTACGGCGCGGGCTCGACAGCTACCAGCTGACCAATTTCCGCCGGGACATCAGCCCCTGGTCAACGACCAATACCAACACGACCGATCCGCGGCTTGGCCTCGAAGCGGGTGATCAGGGTATTATCTCGAACAACTTCCCGTATACGGACCGCTGGCTCGAAGATGCCTCCTACGTTCGGATGCGCAACGTAGAGGTCGGCTATACACTGCCTAAAGCCTTGCTCAACCAGCTCAGAATCCGCAATGCCCGCGTGTTTGTCAGTGGTCAGAACCTGTTCACGATCACCAGCTACTCCGGACTCGACCCCGACGTAACGGGAAGCGGTATTCAGGAGCGGGGTGTCGACAACGGTCACTGGCCTTCGCCCCGGGTAATTTCGGCGGGTATCAACTGTGATTTCTAAGCTAACCCAACGCGCCGGGACCGGGCCAGTCAGGATCGAGTCCTGCCAAACCCGGAACCGCTCTTTCGTTCATCCATTCTTTCGCTTTTTCTTCTACGATGAAACATAGATTCATTCTCCTCAGTCTGGCCGCCACCGTCGCCCTGACGGCCTGCGACCGGAGCCTGGACATCGTCAACCCGAACCAGGTAACGACCGAATCGTTCTGGAAAACGTCCGACGATGCGCTGGCGGGGGTCAACGCCGTCTACAGCACCACCCACCGGGGCGGTATCTCACGCTGGCTGCCCTTCTACTACATCATCCGGTCCGACGAAGGCCGTAGCCAGAGCCCGGCTACCGACATTGTCAATAACATGGATCAGTTTCTGGTGACGGACTATAACTACGGCAATGCCTACTCGATCTGGAACGACAACTACATTGGCATCAACCGCGCCAATCAGGTAATCAACAATGTTCCGACCATTCAGATGGACGCTGCGCTCCGGGACCGGTACCTGGGCGAAGCCAAGTTTATGCGGGCCCTGTTTTATTACCACCTCGTCACGCTCTGGGGTAACGTGCCCCTGGTTCTTCAACAGTCGGTGGTGGGTGATAAACCCAATTCAGCTACCAGCGCCGAGGTCTGGGCCCAGATCGAGAAAGACCTGACCGAAGCGGCAACGGTGCTTCCGACTACCTACGGTTCTACGGAGCTGGGGCGGGCCACACGGGGCGCAGCCTACGCCCTGCTGGCCAAAGCGCAGATGCAGCAACGGAAGTACACCGAAGCCCTGACGCCCCTGCAATGGCTGGCCGACGGCGAAGGCAAAAGCCTCTATGCACTCGTGCCCAACTACCGCGACAACTTCCTGATCTCGACCGAAAACAACCGTGAGTCGGTCTTTGAATGGCAGTTTGAGGAAAACCCGGCCGAGTTTACCGACGACGATACCGAAACGCCGAACCAGAACTACGGCACATCGATTGCCCAGTTCTTCGGGCCGAGCAGTATTGGCTGGTCAGATGGGGAAGCGCACCGCTGGCCTATCTACGAATTTACCGAGCGAACCACCGCCGGGGCTCGTGACCCGCGTCTCGAAGCGTCGTTCCTGTTCGACTCCACCGATGTGCGGGGGCCTAACTTCACTCAGATTTACGGCGAGACATTCACCCAGCGATACGGCACCGGCAACAAACGGGTCTGGTTCCGGAAGTTTCAGAACGACCACTGGAAAATTGAGGAAGGCTACCGCTCGCCCAACAACTGGCGCTACATTCGGTATGCCGATGTACTGCTGATGTATGCCGAAGCCCTCAACGCAACCGGCAAAACGAGCCAGGCTTATCCGTATGTCGATCAGGTACGTCGGCGGGCGGGGCTGCCCGCGCTGTCGGTAGCCAGGCCCGGCCTCAGTCAGGAGCAGTTTCTGGCTCAGCTCAAACACGAGCGGGTTACCGAACTCTCGGGCGAAGGCCACCGCTGGAACGACCTGGCCCGCTGGGGTGATCTCGGCCCCCAGCTCGCGCCCCGCGACCCGGCTTTTTCTACGTTTGTACGCGGAAAGAGTGAACTGCTCCCCATTCCGCAGCTGGATCGGGACCTGAATCCCAACCTACAGCAAAACCCGAACTACTGATCGTTCTGACAGAACTGACCCGATAAGCAGGTTTGTTATAAAGCCTGTTCATCCGGTCAGTTCTGTCAGCTTTTTACCTCAACGATGAAAAACCTCCTGTTTGTTGTCCTGTCGTTGCTACTGGCCTGCCAATCGGCCAAACAACCGGACCCCGTACCTACCCCGCCCGTAACCCCGGTCGATACCGTTGGCCGCTTCGCCAACCCGCTGCTGACAGCCGCGCCAGATCCCTGGGTGACGCAGAAAGACGGGTTCTATTATGTCATGCATACAACAGGAGCTAACCTTCGTATCTATAAGACATCGGCCATGAGCCGGCTCGGTCAGGCCCGGCCCGTTACCGTCTGGACTCCACCCGCTACGGGGCCTAACTCGCGTAATATCTGGGCACCCGAGCTGTTTAACGTCAATGGGGTCTGGTACATCTATTATGCCGCCGACGATGGTAACGACCGGAACCACCGCATGTTCGTTCTCGAAAATACGGCGGCCGACCCCACCACCGGCACCTGGACCGATCGCGGTCGGCTGAACCTGCCCGAGAACAAATGGGCTATCGACGGTACGCTGCTGCAACGAAACGGCCAGCTCTACTTTGCCTGGTCAGGTTGGGAAACGGATCTGGGCGGCTCCCAGCACCTGTACATCTGCCGGCTCACCAATCCGTATACCGCCGAGGCCGCCACCACCCGCGTTCGTCTGTCCTCGCCCGACTTTGCCTGGGAAAAAGAAGGCTTTGGTGTCAACGAAGGGCCCGAGTTTCTGACCCACGGCAACAAGGTATTTCTGGTATATTCGGCCAGCTTCTGCGGGACCGACCTCTACGCCCTGGGCCAGCTCTCGGCCGACAGCAGCGCCAACCTGCTCGATACCAGGTCGTGGACCAAATCAGCTACCCCGGTGTTTGGTCCCAATGCGGGTAATGGCACCTTCGGCGTAGGCCACAACGGCTTTTTTACGTCGCGCAATGGTCAGGAAAACTGGCTGGTTTATCACGCTAACGCGGCTCAGGGACAGGGCTGTGGTGATCTGCGTTCGATACGGATGCAGCCGTTCAGCTGGAAACCCGACGGTTCGCCCGACTTCGGCCCGCCCAAACCCCTGGCCGAACTACAGAAACGACCCGGTGGCGAATAGACCGGGCTGATTCTGCTTCGTAGTTATAAAAAATCCCCCTTGACTGCGTCGAGGGGGATTTTTTAATGTGTATTTATTGCTGACGCGGGTAGAGACGCAACCCTTTGCGTCTCTACCAAAGGCCGGGGCGATTGCGTCTCTACTTTTGGAATGATCCGAAGATGTAATCCCACATGGGGGTCGAAACGCCGTAGTTGCTCTCGGGGTTTTTGTAGTGGTGAACGCTGTGGTTTACCCAGAGTTGCTTGAAGAAATTCTTCGGGGGGGCGTAGGCATGCACAATGAAATGCACGGCCAGGTAGCCCGAGTAGCCAACCAGAAATCCGGGGAAGAACGCATAGGCCGCTTCGCCCATCATCAGGAAGAACAGGCCAAAGAAAGCACCTGCCACGACGATAGCCAGCGCGGGCGGCATGGCCAGACGGGTTTTGTCTTTCGGGTATTCGTGGTGAACGCCGTGGAATGTGTACTGGATTTTAGCCCGCTGGGGTGTGCTGGGCGCCAGGTGATATAAGTAACGGTGTAACACGTACTCGAACAGGGTGAATACAAACAGCCCCGTAAAAAAGAGGGCAGCAATCATCTGCGTACCCATGTCTGTATACGTAAAGGCATACCAGCCCAGGAATACAGACAGTACCAGCCACATCGAGATCGGGATCATGATATGCGTCCGCGAGAGCGCTTCCAGGATTGGGTTATCGAACAGTTTTTTCGTACCGCTGTTTTTGGGGCGCGTTCTGCCGTGACCGGCCATTGTTTGTAATGTATCGTTCGGCTTTTCCATAATAAGCTTCATTCGGTTGATGAGGCAAAAATACAACGAAATCCGGGTTTATAGACCTCATGTAGTAAACCCTCTTTACTATATCCAATTAGGTTTTGCTTACTTCCAACTGGTCGGACAGCTTTTCCTGCATGGCCGAGAAATCACCCTTCGGCATCTTCTGCCGGATGATCAGCCGTAACGAATTATTATACGTCAGGTAATTGAACATCCAGTTGATAAAGATAGCCAGTCGATTCTTAACGCCAACAATGGCCATTAAGTGCACAAACAACCAGGTTAACCACGCCAAAACGCCCTGAAATTTCAGGAAAGGCAGGTCAACCACGGCCAGTCCGCGGCCAATAGTAGCCATCGTTCCCAGATCGCGGTAGGTAAACTCCTCCGGCGCCTGGTTTTTCAGCCAGCGGGTCATGTTCTTAGCCAGCAGCCGCCCCTGCTGAATGGCGGGCTGCGCCACCTGCGGGTGACCGTTGGGCCACTTCTCTTCGCTCATCAGCGCTACATCACCAATGGCAAACACGTCTGTAAAGCCCTGAACCTGGTTGTAACGGTCAACGATGATCCGCCCCCCGCGACCGAGCACCTCGGGTGGCAGGCCCGCCAGCGGG
The DNA here is from genome assembly GCF_004138325.1 of Spirosoma sordidisoli. Taxonomy (GTDB): domain Bacteria; phylum Bacteroidota; class Bacteroidia; order Cytophagales; family Spirosomataceae; genus Spirosoma; species Spirosoma sordidisoli. Next base: position 1,495,844 of record NZ_SBLB01000001.1, read on the forward strand.
CTGGCTTTGACCCCCGCAGCCCAGATCAGGTTGTTGGTGCGCAGGGTCGAGCCGTCGTTCATGGTAACGATACGGCCATCGAAATCCTTGACGCGGGTATTTAGCCGGACGTTTACACCCAGCTCCTGCAGATACGCCAGCGAGTGCTCCTGCGACTGTTTCGACATCGGCCCCAGTAGCTCCCCACCCGATTCGATCAGGTAGATGTCCATCTTCATGAAGTCGAGTTCCGGGTAGTCGCGGGGTAAAACCGTCCGGCGCATCTCGGCCAGCGTACCGCACAGCTCGACCCCCGTTGGCCCCCCGCCTACCACCACCACGTCCATGAACCCTTCGCGCTCATCTTCCGACTCGACACTGAGGGCATCCTCGAAGTTCTGAAGCATCCGGTTGCGGAGCGCAATGGCTTCGGCCACCGACTTCATGGGCAGCGCTTTCTCGATGATATTCTGCTGGTTGAAAAAGTTGGTATCTGCACCGGTGGCAATGACCAGCCAGTCGTAGGTGATTGGGCCCAGCTCGGTATCTACCGTTTTATCGGCCGGCCGGACGCCGGTCACGTTGGTAACCCGGATATGTACGTTTTTGCAGTTGCCAAACACCGCCCGCAGCGGAAACAGGATGGAGTTGGCCTCCAGGCCTGCTGTGGCCACCTGGTAATACAGCGGCTGAAACTCGTGGTAGTTCTGCCGATTGAGCAATACCACCTGAAAATCAGAGCGGTTGGCCAGCTTCCGGGCCAGCTTGAGCCCCCCAAAACCAGCGCCGACGATGACCACGCGTTTCCGATCCGTTTGCGGTATGTTTGGATTCATAGGATAGTTGGTTTATCAATAATGATCCGTAGCGCTCATTATTCCTGATTCCTTATTCATTATCTATTCTCAACGCGACATTGTTCAGCATCGGATGGTCATACGTTATCCATCACCTGCTGCAATACCCGTTCATAATGGGCCTCGTAGCGGGGCACGACCCTCGACAGCTCGAACTCGGTGGCGCGGGCCAGCGCATTTTCCTGAAAGGCAGGCAGGTTGGCGTCGTCGAGCACGAACAAAGCGTTGCGAACCATATCGCTGACATCGCCCACGTTGCTCAGGAAACCCGTTACGCCGTTTACGTTCAGCTCGGGCAGACCGCCCACATTAGACGAGATAACCGGCACCTGGCAGGCCATGGCTTCGAGGGCTGCCAGGCCAAAGCTTTCGTTTTCTGACGGCATCAGAAACAGATCGGCCACCGACAGTACCTCCTCTACGGCGTCCATCTTACCCAGAAAACGCACCTGGTCGTAAATGCCCAGATCGCGCACCAGTCGTTCGATACGCGCCCGTTCGGGGCCGTCGCCCACCAGCAGCAGCTTGGCAGGGACCTGTTGCTGCACATGGTAAAACACCATCACCGCATCGTCGATGCGCTTGACGCGCCGAAAGTTGGACGTATGTACAATCAGCTTTTCGCCGTTGGGGCAGATCGCTTTCTTGAAATGCTCTTTCTGCTGCCGCTTGAACCGCGACAGGTCGATGAAGTTCGGAATGACTTCGATGTCGCGGTGTACCTTGAAATGCTTATAGGTGTCCTGCCGAAGGTCTTCCGACACGGCCGTAACCCCGTCAGATTCGTTGATGCTGAAAGTAACTACGGGTTCATAGGAGGCATCTTTCCCGACGAGCGTGATGTCGGTTCCGTGTAGCGTCGTCACGACCGGCACCGACCGCCCCTGCGACCGCAGAATCATTTTAGCCATGTAGGCAGCCGACGCGTGCGGTATGGCATAATGCACATGGAGCAGATCGACATTTTCGTTCGTCACCACATTGACCATCTCGCTGGCCAGCGCCGACTCGTAGGGCGCGTACTGAAACAGCGGATAAGACGGGATGTTTACTTCGTGGTAGAAAACGTTTTCATTGAAGAAGTCGAGCCGGGGTGGCTGCTGGTAGGTAATAAAATGGATCTGGTGACCATTTTTGGCCAGTGCCTTACCAAGCTCGGTAGCCACCACACCACTGCCCCCAAAGGTTGGGTAGCACACTATGCCAATTTTCATGCGAATGGAGCCACGAAGGCCGGAAACAGTTTGTAGGTCAACAACAAAACAGGAGCAAAAGAATCCCGAAGCGGGCGGAAAGAACGAACGATGCGTATACCCTCGCTCGGACCCCCGGTTTTGGCCCCGCTTCGGCCGGCGCTTAGCCAGGCTACGATTGGCCCGGCAGCCTTACCCCTAGCCGCCCTGTTTTCCCTATTTTTCGCGTACTTTTAGGCGAAAATCGGTCATGGTCGTGCGTCAGCCTATTCCTTTCTCGGCCTTTGTGGGTGGCTTTCTGCGGCTGATCCGGGTGCAGAATCTGCTCATTGTCGTGCTGACCCAGTTCCTGGCCCGTATCGCTCTGGTGGGGCCGCGCGAGCAGTGGCTCCGGATCCTGGTCGACCCAACGATCTGGTTGCTCTCGTTCTCGACCGTCTGCATTGCGGCTGCGGGTTATATCATCAACGATTACTTCGACATCAAAATCGATCTGGTCAACAAACCCGATCGGGTCGTGATTGGCCGTTACCTGAAACGTCGGGTAGCGCTCGTCGCACACCAGAGCCTTAACGTCATTGGCTGTCTGATCGGGTTGTACCTGAGCCGCTGGGTCTTCGTGGTCGATGTGGTGAGCGTGTCGCTGCTGTGGTTTTACTCCGCCAACCTGAAGCGGCAGCCCGTAACCGGCAACGTCGTTATTTCGCTGCTGACGGCCCTGTCGCTGATTGTGCTGGCGGTCTATTATCGACAAAATGCCGATATGCTGCTCATTTACGCGCTCTTTTCGTTCGGCATTTCGCTCGTTCGTGAGATAATCAAAGACATGCAGGACATCCGGGGCGACGCCCGCTTCGGTTGCCGGACCCTGCCGATCGTCTGGGGCCTCCGCCGAACCAAATACCTGCTTTATGTCCTGATCGCATCGTTCATTACCACGCTGTTTCTGATTGCCGACTCGCTCAACAACTGGCACCTGGAGGTAATCTTCCTGATCCTGCTGGTTCCCATCACCTGGCTTACCTACCGGCTCGTCTACGCCGACAAACGCAGCGATTTCGGCTATCTCAGCACCCTCTGCAAGTTGATTATGCTGATGGGCGTGCTGAGTATGATCTGGGCCTGACGCCCATCAACAACCGTTTGCTCAAGGACTTAGCCGTCCAGTTGCCGCCATACGTACATTTGTCTTGTATTAACCTACTTGCTTCTGTTCGTATGAAACTACACGGATTTCTTTTAGTGCTGGCGGTCATGCTGTCGACCACTGTAAAGGCGCAGAACTGCCTGGGCGTTCCGCTGAAAACTGGCCAGGCGTTTGAGATGTCGATGTTCAACGCCAAAGACAAATCTACCGGCAAAGTAACCTATCAGGTAACCGACATGCGCCGGGAGGGCAGCCAGACGCTGGTCGATATGAGTGTTCAGATGACGGACGAAAAAGGTCGGCAGCAGGCTCCGTACACCGTTCGCTACACCTGCACGGGCACCGAACTCCTGGCCGATCTGTCGGGGCTGGCGCAGACCATGCAGAACGCCGGCATGAAAGACACCCAGATCAAGCTCAAAATGAATCAGCTCGTTTATCCCGGCAAGCTGACCGTTGGCCAGAAACTGTCCGATGGCCAGATGGAAGCGGATATGATCACGAATGGCAGTACCCTGATGGAAATGTCGCTGGTGATGAGCAACCGGCAGGTAGAAGCCCAGCAGCCCGTAACCACGCCCGCCGGTACCTTCGACGCCTATAAGATCAGCTCGGACCTTTCGCTCACGAACCGGGCCATGGGTATCCCGATCCGAAGCACAATGCGCGTAGTCAGCTACCGAACCACCGATCAGCTGCTGGACATCCGGTCCGAAACCTACAACAAAAGCGGCAAGCTGATGGCCTACACCCTACTGAGCCGAGTGAACTAAGGTCCTTTTTCTAATTTTTCGCAACTTTGTTGCAAGAAATCGGGTTGGATTGAAATACGGTTGCCGAACGCGTCGTATTTTTGCTCCTGCTTATGAAGACAGATCTGTTATCCAGCAAAGCCGACTACATCGGCATCACCGGCTCGGTGCTGTGTATCATCCACTGTTTAGTAACCCCTGTGCTTTTGATGACTACCGCCGTGTTTCAGGACGAGCAGCTTCGGGTTGGTTATCTAAGTCTGGATTACGTCTTTATCGGCGTTAACATCATGGCCGTTTTCTTTGCCACCCGCCATCATGTACAACCCACCACCAAACGGGCGCTGTGGGGCTTTTTGCTGCTGTTCGCAACGGGCATCATGCTCGAAGATGTCAATGAATTCTTTGAATACGTAGGCTACGCAGCCTCAGCGGGTCTGGTCATCAGCCACCTCATCAACATTCGTCAGCACCGGCTGAACCACGCTCACTAGTTGGGAGCGCTGAGCCGACGATCGGCTATGTAGTCCGTGTCGGTTAGCGTCCGCAGGAAGGCTACCAGCTGTTTTTTCTCCGTGTCGGTCAGGGGCACCCCCGGTTTGCCGTTTATCCGCAAGGCCGGGTCGAGTTCGGGCACATCCTGCATGTTGGTACTGTAGTGATTCATCACCTCTTCGAGTGTCCAGAACCGGCCGTCGTGCATGTATGGGCTGGTCCGCTCCACATTACGCAGGCTGGGCACCCGGAACCTAAACCGATCTTCGGGCCGGAGCGTAATCAGCGACCGGCCTTCATCGTTGTTATTGGCGCGGCTCAGTCCGTTGTTGCGGTACGACTGGTCGGTAAACAGCTCACCCGCGTGGCAGGTGCTGCATTTCTGTTTGAACAGCGTGAGCCCAGCCAGTTCGTCGGTCGATAGCTGCCCCCCGGCCTCGTTGCGGACGTATTTATCGTAGCGACTGTTGGCCGATACCATCGTGAGCATGAACTGCGACAACGACTTCAGAAACCGGTCGGTCGTGATGGAGTCGGTTCCGAAAGCCGCCAGGAACATGGGACGGTACCGGGGCGACTGCCGCACCGCGTTCAGCAGAGCCGGCATCGAATGGCCCATCTCGACCGGATTTTCGATCGGCGCGATGGGCAGCAGATCCAGATCCTGTACGCCCCCATCCCAGAAAAAAGATTTGTAGAACGCCATGTTCTGTAGCCCCAGGTTATTCCGGGTGCCTATTTTATCGTTAATGCCGTGGCTCAGGGCGTGGTCGGTATGGGCAAAAGCGGCCCCCTGCTGGTGGCAGAACGCGCAGCTGACCGTCCCGTTCACCGACAACATATCGTCATAGAACAGAGCCCGGCCCAGCGCTACGCCCTCCAGCGTCAGTGGATTTTTCGAGAACGCGTAGGTTGGCTCGGGGAAATTGGCCGGTTTTTTCCAGGGGTAGGGCGTGGTCTGGTACTCGATGGGTTTGGGGCCCGTCGGTTCCGGATCGGTGGTAGGGTCGGACCCGCCGGGCTGGCACGACACCACCGCCCCGAACAGGGCGACACTGATCCATACTCCAAAAAATTGCCAGCGCTGCATAGTCTTAGTTTAACGTAGCCGTTGTTTTACCCCGGTAAGCGAACATCTGTGCGTAGTTGTTCGCAATGCTGCTCGAAAAAGGCGATATCATCACTTCCGGGTTGGTCTTGATACTGAGCAGGGTTGGTCCGTCGAAGATTTTGAGCACATCGGCCTGCAGCAGCACCGTTGGTACCTTCTCCGCATCGACCTGCGCCACGTCGGTACCGAACAGGACCGGTATCGTTTTCAGGTTATTGATGGTGCGGGTATCGCGCCCGCCAAAGAACCCGATGTGGTACCGAAACGTATTGCTGCCCGTAGCATCGACGGGGGCGCTGGGCGAGGTGCCTTCCAGCTTCATGAAGATATAGCCCGAATTCCAGGACCAATACATCCCGTTCGCGCCGGTATGATCGCTGCCGGGGTCGAGCGCACCCGTTCGGCGGCTGATGTCCATCGTACTCCGCAGACTATCGACGCCCAGTACGAATGAAACCCCTTTGTAATCGCCGTAAGGCACATTTTTGAGGGTGATCCGCTGGCTGGCCGGATCGGTTTCCCGCACCAGAAAGTAGCTGCTGTCCTGCGGCACCACGTAGTCCTCACCGTTGGTGCGGATCAGCCGGATATTGCTGACGAAGTAATTGAAAGCCGTTGGCGTAAACGACTCACCCAGCGCATTGCGGTAGGTGCCGGTATTGAGCTGGAGGTTCTGATTCCCCGCCACGTTGTCCAGCTGAATCACGAACGTACCCGTAACCGCTTCGGGGTCGGGCGTATCGCAGGCCAGTAAACCGACCGTCAGGCCCAGGCCGGTGAGGAATACATACAGGAGTGAACGGTACATAGTGTCATCAATCAGTTAAATCGGTTCCGACCATATAGGGTGATGAGCGTTACAATACCCGCGCTGACCAGCAGCAGAAAGAGCCACACAACGGCATTGGTTACGCTGAATGGCTGCTGGAGAAATTCATTCACTAGCCCAGCCGCTGTTCCCAGACAGATACCGATCATGCTGACGTAGATAAACTGAACAATAGGCGGCAGTCGTCGGAACATCGGGTCGTGGGTTTATGGTAAAAGAGTAACGAACTGTTCCGGAAAATCGTTAGTCCGGTTCGGGCTTTTTTAGGGGTACCGGCGCGGTTGTGACCAAACAACCGCGCCGGTTGTTACGGTTGTTTGCCTAGAAAAGCGTTGGCGTCGGCCATACTCCGGCGCATCTGGTCGCGTACCTGGTTGACTTTGTTTTGCTGATCGCTCAGGTAGTCGAGCGCTTTGGTCTGATCGAGTTTGCCGAGCGTGTCGCCGTTGTACTGGTTCATCCAGGTCATCATCGCATCGTCGGCCTCGCCGAGCCGTCGGCTGATTTCGGTGCCCTGCCCGTTGGCAGCCGGCGCTGCGGCCTTAGCCGAAACTGCCTTTTTCAGCCGCATCAGGTCACTCATCTCGGCCATCAGGCTGTCATGAACGGCAAGGATTTCCTGTTCTTTTTTCGCCACCGGGCCGGCAGCAGCTGTTTCGGACGATTGGGCATGATCGGCATGGTCATCGCTTTTTTGGGCCTGCTGACAGGCGGCTGTGGTCAGCAAAGCACCAATCCAGATCAGGTGTATGAGTCGCATATGTGAAGGGGTTTGCCCGGTAGGTTCCGGGTCGGTTTATGGTTTATTACGTTTCTTCAGGCGGTACTGGTTCCAGTTCGTCAGTTCTGCTCCGCCGGTTTCATAACCAGACCCGTTTCGCCGGTCAGGCGCTGGAAGGCTATGGTCACATTGGCTCCTTCTTCTTTCCGTTCATAGGCCAGCAGCAACCCTTTTTTCAGCGGCAACACGACCGGATACGTAGCGAGTACGGATGCGGGCGTTATGAATGTCGTTGCTGCGTTGGCCCCTACCCGCATCGCGATCCGCTGATCATAGACTGGCATGGGTTCATCATCGGGCTGGTCGGGCTGGCGCACCGACTCGTCCCAGACCCATACCAGCTGGTCGTGCAGGGCGGTCACCTGCGGATGCCGGGCCCGGTTCGACAGCACCACTGCCACCGGAGCAGCCGCGCCGGGCTGGGCCAGCCGCAGACCAACGGCGTCTTCTTTCCCCGAAAACCAGCTCACCAGCAACGCGCTGCCTACCTCCGTTACCGACGGCCCCGCGTGTGGGCAGGCGTTGACCCGCCAGTTGTCGGCCAGTACCCGCTTGGGTGGGCCGAAACGACGCCCCCCGTCGGTCGAAACCACCTGGCTGATGTCCCGGATGCCAGTTTCACCGGCTTTGGCCGGCAGCAGATCCCGGTACGTCAGATGAATCCGCTGCTGACGATCGACAAAGATATTGGTCCGGCAGCACTGGCAGGCGTTTTCGTCGACAATCTGTTCGCGGCTGAACCCACCACCCGGCAGCGTTTGCCGAAACTTCACCGACCGACCCTCCCGGCCGGGCAGTTTATCATCGAGCCAGACCATACCGATTTCGCCGTTGGGCAGGCGGGTCAGATCCGCGAACGAATGACTTTTTCCGGGGGCGGTGTTGTCGTGAATGGCGTTCGGCTGCGTCCAGGTCCGGCCCTGATCCGTCGACATAACGTACAGCAGATCACCGGCAAAGCGCGACTCGCCGACCGGCCGGGGTACTTCAAACAAGGCCAGCAGCGTACCATCGGCTTTCTGAGCCAATTTGGGCATTCCTTCGGCATGAACCGCTACCGACGGCGGCACAGGAACCCGAATTTTTGGCCCGAACGTCTGCCCGTCATCGGTCGAGATGGCGAAGAAAAAAGCGGCCTTGTTGTCTGTTTCTTTCTCAACCCAGCTCAGCAGCGGGTTGCCGTGGCGGTCGGTGGTCAGGCGGGGCGTCGCTGCCGTGGCGCGGGGGTCCGACACAACGGTTTCCTGCACCGGGAGCGCTGGTGTAGCTGCCAGTAAAGCCAGCACAAATACGATATGTTTCATGGTATAATGTCTGAAAAGCCGAACAACGGTCTGCCCCGCGGGCAACCCAGCGGCATACGTCCCGCTGTTCGGCGCTGGTTTTCGTTTATTTTCCGGAGAAGGTGTACTGAAGCCCGACAACCAGGGTACGCGGGGCCGCTGGCGTGTAGGTAGTTCGGTCGGTCGGGTTGTTACCCCGGGTAGCGTTGGTGGCGTAGAGCGCGTTGGCCGCGTTCAGCCCGTTGACATACAGCTCGATGCCTTTCCACTCGTACCCCACCCGAACGTTGACCAGGTCGTAGCCATCGTACCGGACCGTGTTGATCTGGTTCTGGTACCAGCCCGACACATGCTGCCACTCGACCGACGTGCGGAAATTCTTCAGCCAGGCCGGATAATAGCTGACCTCGGTGTTCCAGAGCGTTCGGGGCGCCGATGGCATATCGTTACCGTCGACGTTCTGCACAACGTCAGAAACCCGCTGGCTGAGCGTAAACGCCACAAACCGATGGATGGCATGGGTACCCCCGAACCGAAACGACAGCTGCCGCGACGGTCGATAGGTCAGACCCAGTTCCACCCCCCGGTGCAGGGTCCGGCCGGCCGACTGGTAATCAAACGAGTTGTCGGGCTGGCGGATGTTGAGCAGTTCATTGGCCCCGTTCATCTGGTAGATCGCGCCGTCCAGATACAGGGTATGGTTCAGCAGCGACGCCCAGCCGCCCACTTCCATATTCTGAAACCGGGCCGGTTCGAGGTTATAATAAAACAGCTCGCCCGAGGGCGTTGGGGTGGTTCGCCGGAGAAAGATCGCTGTCAGCGCCGGGGGCGAAAAGCCGCTGGCATAGTTGGCGTAGACACCCAGGCTGGCGGGTCCGCCGGCTTTGCTGAGATCGTACGTCAGCCCGATTTTAGGCGTTGCCTGGCGGTAGTCTTTCTGGCCCGTGCTCTGACTGAGGCTGTTGGTATAATCGAACGCCATCCGGTCGAACCGCAGCCCGGCCGAAAGCCGCAGCCTGGGCAGCGGCTCCAGATCGTACTGCACATAGGCCGCCGTATTGTGGATGTCAGCCTGATAATCGGCCAGTCGAAGGTCCGGTCGTTCGCGCAGCTGCGTATACCGTAATACAGATCGTTTGTCGGGCCGTAGTTCGGCAGCCAGTTCCGTCTGGTAGGCGTAATACGTATTCGGCGACCAATCGAGCGTGGCCCCGACCATCAGCTTACTGCTCAGGAAGCGAAACCGCTGGGTATGCTGCGCAATGACGCCAAAACTCCTGAAATCGTTGCTGTTGACCTGCCCCGTGGCCGTCGGCGAACCGACCGTCCAGCGGATGGAGTAGGCCGGGTTCTGCCCCAGGCGGTTGTCGCGCACAAAGGCGGTAATGAACGACTGGGCCGATGACGTAGCGCTCCTGGTTTTCCAGTCGTGCTCAAGCGTTAGCCGACTGCGCAGGGAAGAGGTTTTGCGGTACGTAAAATCGGTCGTGCTGACGTACTGCCGCGCAAAAAAAGCCGCGCTGTCGACGCTTCCGCTGGTCTGCGAATCGTAGTTATTGTACGAAACGGTGCCGGTCAGGCGCGTCTGGGACGTAAACGCATACTCGAGCCGCGCAAAATACGACGACTTATCGTAGTCGGAGCTGGCCAGCCACGCGTTGCGCTGCCGCGAAACCAGCCCACCGACATACACACCGAATTTACCCTGCCGACCACCAGCCCCTACCTGCAGCCGCTGGTAGCCCCACTGGTCGAGGTGAACACCGGCGCGGACGGTAGGTACGGCCGTGGGGCGCTGGGTAATAAAGTTAACCGCTCCACCCACGGCTTCGGGCCCGTAGATCGACGAAACCGGTCCTTTAACGATCTCCAGCGAACTGACCGTGAACTGGTTCATCTCCAGCAGCGCATTGTGGTTAAACACGCCCATCGGCCGAATCGGCACGCCATCTTCCAGGTACAGGAAATAAGCGTTGGTCGTCATAGGCTGCCGGATCGCCATCATGTGCTGCTCGTTGTTGAGGTTCACCATCAGCACCCCCGGCGTCTTGTTGATGACCTCGTGAATGCTGGTCGGCTTTGTCTCGCTGATCAGCCGCGACGACAGTTTCGAAATGGCGATGGGTGCTTCGGTCCGCAGCTGGGCCTCCCGGCTAGCCGTTACGACTACCGTTTGCAGGTTTTGCTCGGCGGGTACCAGCGCCACCCGCACCGCCCCCGCTCCGACCGATATGGTCTGGTCGGCATAGCCCACGCTGCTCAGCCGCAGCTGACTGGCCCCCGCCGGTATACTGAACTCACCCCGTTCGTCGGTCGTCAGGCCGGTTTTTGTACCGGGGATCAGTACGGTAGCCCCGATGATTGGTTCGTTGGTTTGGGCATCGAACACACGCCCCTTTCTCAGGTCCTGTGCTGCAACGGCGTAGACACACGCCAGCCACAGACCACAAGTCCTGAGGACTGTATGGATATTCATGAAAAGTGTTTAAGTCAAGAAGTGAGCAGGACGTTCCGATTCCGGCTATAAACCGGTCTGCGTCAGCTTGCTGGGCAGGCAGCACCTGACCGTTATGCCGAACACTAGCCGGACAACAGCAGATCACTGGCCGGAACAGCCACTGCATAAAAAGAAAAACGGAAAGCGGACCCGGCTCAGACGCGGGGCGGGCGGAAGAGTTCAGACAGCGGGGCTGTCGTGGCCGCGGCCTGATACGATGGAAAGCCGGTAGTCAGGACCAGGGGCCAGGCTGAGGCAAAGGCAAAGTCAGCGACTTCGTTACAGAACAACGCAATAGTGGGCAGGTTCTGCACCCGTTCTGTCGTTTCCTTGTCCTGCCGTTCCTGCGAAGCCTTCAGCCGTTTGGCCAGGTAACAGCTTCCGTCGCAGTGGAGCTGAGGCCGGTCGCGGTTCTCGCACAGGACCCTGGCAATGTAATCCTTGTTGGCATGATAATACGCGATAACGCCCCACTGGCTGAGCGAAGGCATCAGCGTAGCAATCAGGAGCAGATAAATAACGGCGTTTCTCATGACCGCTGCAAAGGTACGAGCGCCGATGAAATGGCGCCAGCAAACACAGTAAATTAATAGGGTAGCCGTCATCGCCAGCCGGCGTAAAGTACCCCCCGTCCGGAGCCGTTGAGTATTTTTAAACCGGTTCGGGCTTGAAGCAGGTAATGAGATCGTTTACCCGTTTTGCCTTATTGCTGGTCGGTCTATGGCTGGCTATGGCTTCGTTATCCGCATCGGCTCAGTCGCCCGCCAGGTCGGCCAAACCCTCAACTACCCGACCCTGGACGTACTGGTGGTGGATGGGCAGCGCCGTCAGCGAAGCCGACATTTCGCGGCAACTCGATCAGTTTGCCAAAGCCGGACTGGGGGGCGTTCATATCATCCCGATCTATGGCGTGCGGGGCTACGAAGCGCAGTCGATTCCATTTTTGAGTCCGCGCTGGCTGAGCGTTTTTGCGCATACCGTCCGCGAAGCCCACCGGCGGGGCCTGGGCGTCGACCTGACAACCGGAACCGGCTGGCCCTTCGGTGGCCCGAATGTAACGCCCGACATGGCGGCCCGGCAATGGCAGCTACAGGCGGGGCAGCTGGTTAGTAAGCCCACCCGGCAGCAGGTCAAACGAGCCGCGCCGGGGGGCGAAGGCCCCGTTATCGATCCGTTCAGTCAATCAGCCATGCAGCAGTACCTGCGCCGGTTCGATTCTACCCTGGCGACCCTGCCAACCCAGCCCCGCGCCGTGTATAACGATTCGTATGAAGCCTACGGCGCCAACTGGACAACCGACTTCCCCGCCGAATTTCGCCAGCGCCGGGGCTACGACCTCAGCAGCCAGCTGGCGGCTTTCCTCGACAGCACCAGTACCGATGGGCTGCGGGTCCGGCAGGATTATCAGCAAACCCTGGCCGAGCTGCTGCGCGATGCATCGGCCGGCACCTGGACCCGCTGGGCGGCTCAGCGAGGTTACCAGACGCGCTACCAGGCCCACGGGTCGCCGGGCAACCTGATCGATCTCTACGCGCTGGCCAGCATTCCCGAAACCGAGTCGTTCGGCAGTAGTCGTTTCCCGATTCCCGGGCTTCGGGTTGACGAGAACTACGAAATCGATCGGTTCGGAACGCCCCACCCGCTGGCCATGAAATTTGCGTCGTCGGCCGCCAACCTGACCGGCAAACCGCTCGTCAGCTCCGAAACCGGCACCTGGCTGGCCGATCATTTCAAGGTGAGCCTGTCGCAGATCAAGCCGCAGGTCGACGAGCTGTTTACGGCCGGCATCAACCATATTTTTTACCACGGCATTACTTATTCGCCCGCTGGCCAGAACGGATCGAACCCGTCCTGGCCGGACCAATCCTGGCCGGGCTGGTTGTTTTACGCGTCGACCAACTATGGGCCGTCGTCCCATTTCTGGCCGCAACTCCCGTTGCTGAATCAGTACATCGACCGCTGTCAGAGCCGCCTACAGACATCGCACCCCGACAACGACCTGCTGGTTTATTTCCCCATGCACGACCTGTGGGCTACCCGCGCCCGATCGGCCGGGGGGCTGCATATGCTCGAGGTTCACCACGTTGACCGCTGGCTGCTGCCCCTCCCCTTCGGACAGTTATGCGACAGCCTGCGCCTGCGCGGCTATGCCTTCGATTACGTATCGGATCAGCTGCTGAGTACCCTGAAAACCGACCGGCAGGGTCGTATTATGGCCGGCAACGCCAGCTACCGCGCGGTTGTTATTCCGCGCTGTACGTACCTGCCCGAAACGACAATGGCCCAGCTCAACCGGCTGGCCCGACAGGGTGTTCGGGTCATCTTTGAAGGTGGCTTACCCGAGCAGGTACCCGGTTTTTACCAGCATCAGGCGCGCTCGCAGACCCTCCGTCAGCTGGGGGCAGGCCTGCGTCGGCTACCGGTCGTTTCGGTCAGCCGGGACGTAGTAGCTACGCTCGGCACCATCGGAATCCGGCGCGAAGCCTGGGCCAGCCGGGGTTTGTTATTCATCCGCAAGCGGCAGGGCGACAGTGTTCAGTATTTTATTACAAACCTGGGAAATCAGTTTCGGGCCGGGTGGATAACCCTGGCAGCTTCGGGCGGCCCGGTCATTCGCTACGACCCGCTGACGAACCAGCAAAGCACCCTACCCGACCGGCGTTTACAATCGACCCGCTCGGTCTGGCTCCGGCTGGAACCGGGGCAGTCGTGCTTTCTGACCGTATCGCCAGCCGCCCCCCGGCCCGATCGGTCGCCACCCGTTGCATCGGTCGGGCCCGGCCAACCGATGGCGCTGCCGATCGGTGGTCCCTGGCAGCTGACGTTTATGACCGGCCAGCCAGCGCTCAACCTCAGCCGCCAGGTTCCGGAGCTGACCTCCTGGACAACCCTGGCCGATTCGGCCGGTTACTTCTGGGGCACCGTTCGGTACGAAACCACGTTCGACCTGTCGGCCAGTATAGACCCGGCGGCTGTTTATGAACTGGACCTGGGTTCGGTACGCGAGGTAGCTGCCGTCCGGCTCAACGGCAAGCCACTCGGTACGGCCTGGTGCTTACCGTTTCGACTAACCATACCGGCCGGGCAACTGAAGCCGGGCCGCAACCGACTCGACATCGACGTAACGAACCTGTCGGCCAACTACATGCGCCTGTACGATCGGCAGCAGCCCGGCTGGAAGAAATTCCACGATATCAACATCGTCGACATTCGCTACCGGCCCTTCGATGCCAGCCGCTGGCCGGCTGAACCCTCGGGTCTGCTGGGTCCGGTACGAATTGTGTCGTACCAATAATCAGGTATTCTGGCGGGTGGGGAGTGCTTGACTATCAAAAAGTACCCAATCATCTGTGAAGCCTTCAGCCACTCACCCACCCGCAACGAGAATGTCGATTCGGTAGCGGAACCGCGATCCGTTCCGCACCTGCTTATTCCCAGACCGGGAACGGATCGCGGAAAGCGCCACCTGATTCCATATGTTTCAACTCCAGTTCGGTACAGAGGCAGTCGTTTAGTTCGGCAGTAATCTGCTGCTGATCCAGATCCTGCCCTATGATAACCAGCTCGTTTTGCCGATCGCCAAACCGTTTGTGCCAGCGCGCTTCGATCTCCGACTGATTGTCCAGAAACGACCCGTAACGCACCCGCTGCTGAAACGGCATCGAGGCCCACCAGACCCCAGCCGCTTCGGCCCGCAGGCTGCCCCCAGCCTGACTGAAATTCAGCGCGTCGGCTGGGCGCGACGCCAGCCAGAACAACCCTTTGCTCCGCAGAATCCCGGCCGGAAAATTTTCGCTCAGGTAGTCCCAGAAGCGGGCGGGATGGAAGGGCCGCCGGTCGCGAAATACAAACGATGAAATGCCGTACTCCTCGGTTTCGGGCTTGTGTGCTTTTCCGGCCTGCTGATTCTGTAACTCCTGAATCCAGCCGGCCGACTGCGAGACGACGTCGAAATCGAAACGGCGGGTGTTGAGCACCTCGGTCAGATCGACGCGGCTGAACTGACTCTCGACCAGCCTGGCCCCGGGGTTGAGCGTGTGCAGTATGGCCTTCAGCTCGCCCGTTTGCTGCCGGCTGAGCAGGTCGGTTTTGTTCAGAATCAGCACATCGGCAAACTCAATCTGATCGGTCAGCAGGTTCACGATGGTGCGCGTGTCACTGGTGTCTTCATTGAGCGCCCGGCCGTGTACGGTGTCGATACTGCCAAAATCCTTGGGAAAGTTGAGCGCATCGACCACCGTAACCAGCGTATCGAGCCGCGCGAACCGAGACAGGTCTACCCCGCCCGTCTCTGCATCGGCCGACTGGAACGTAAACGTCTGGGCCACTGGCAGCGGCTCCGAAATTCCCGACGACTCGATGATCAGGTAGTCGAACCGGCCTTCGCGGGCCAGCTTTTCGACCTCAACGATGAGGTCTTCGCGCAGTGTACAGCAAATACAGCCGTTCGACAGCTCGACCAGCTTCTCTTCCGTACGCGACAGTCCGCCTTCCTGCCTGACCAGCTCGGCATCGACGTTGATCTCGCTCATGTCGTTCACGATGACCGCTACCCGCAATCCCTGCTTATTCCGCAAAATGTGGTTCAGCAACGTTGTTTTACCCGCTCCCAGAAAGCCGCTCAGTACCGTGACCGGCAACCGCCGATCGGCCCTTATGTGCTGGCTAACAGACCCCTGTATCTCTTTTGTCGTGCTCATAGTCCGGCAAAAGTAAGATCAGATTTCATAAATGCAACAATGTTGCATAAATAAATATTGGCTATTACCGATCTGATATGGTTATTTCGGTATGCCACATACACACGCTCACGGGCCAGCGCATGATCACAGCCATGCGGGGCATTCGCACGGGCCGGTTACGCTGACGCACGTGAACCGGGCGCTGATTGTCGGCGCAGTGCTCAATACCGTTTATGTCGTTGCTGAATTTAGCCTGGGGGTCTACTACAACTCGGTAGCGCTCATTGCCGATGCGGGTCATAACCTCAGCGACGTAGCCGGGTTACTGCTCTCGCTGCTGGCGTTTCGGCTGGCGCGGGTGCGCACCTCGACCAACTTCACCTACGGGTTCCGGAAAAGTACGGTGCTGGCATCGCTCGGTAACGCCGTCATTCTGCTCGTAACGATCGGGGCTATTCTCTGGGAGAGTATTGGCCGTTTCTATCGGCCCGAACCGGTGGCGGGCGGACCGGTCGCCTGGGTAGCGGGCGTCGGTATTGTGGTCAATACGGTATCGGCGCTGTTATTTTTTCGGGATAAAGATCACGATCTGAACGTTCGGGGGGCTTACCTGCACCTGCTGGCCGATGCGCTGGTATCGGCGGGGGTTGTGGTGGCGGGGGTGCTGATCAGCTATACGGGCTGGGTCTGGCTCGATCCGGTCATTGGCATTATCGTAGCCGGGGTCATTCTGCTCTCGACCTGGCGGCTGCTGACCGAAAGTCTGCGGCTCTCGCTGGACGGGGTTCCGGCGGGGATCGATCTGGCCGAGGTGGTTCGCGATCTACAGACGGTACCGGGTATCAATGCGGTTCACCATGTGCACGTATGGGCGATGAGCACGACCGAAAACGCCCTCACTGCCCATCTGGTTCTGGAACCGGACCTCAGCGATATACAGATCACTACCCTGAAAGAAGAAGCCCGGCATCGATTGTTGCATCAGAACATCAGTCACGCCACGCTGGAAACCGAAGCCATTACCAGTCCCGGTCACGACCCGATTACCTGCTGATGCACGATGTTTACGCAATCAAATGCCCCACCCCGCCGGGGTTCGGGTGTATAGAGCAGGTATTTTGGGCTTCCAGTGGCTCGAAGGACAGGGCTTTTTACCCCCCAGCCCCCTGAAGG
This sequence comes from Spirosoma sordidisoli, assembly GCF_004138325.1. Classification (GTDB taxonomy): domain Bacteria; phylum Bacteroidota; class Bacteroidia; order Cytophagales; family Spirosomataceae; genus Spirosoma; species Spirosoma sordidisoli. The sequence goes on from NZ_SBLB01000001.1 coordinate 1,512,623, forward strand.
GGGAGCCCATTCGGCGGGGTTACCTCCGGCAGCGGCCGAACGTCCCTTCAGGGGGCTGGGGGTGTAAAATCTGACTTCCCCAAACAACCACTAAGCCCCGACGGGGCGACAGGTTCTATAACCAGCGAGACTAGTCAATTCACTTACTGACAATCGCCATCAGGTGTGCAGGTCTGACCCTGCGCCACCGCCAGGGCCGACGCGCCCGCTTCCTGTTTCCACTCGCCAAAGGAGGTTTTGATAGCCTCCAGAAACGTTTGACTTGGCTGCGCGCCCGACACGGCATACTTCCGGTCGAAGACAAAAAACGGCACGCCCTGCACGCCAAACTGCCGGGCTTCGTAGATGTCGTGCCGAACGGCATCCGTGTGCTGGTCGCTCTCCAGGACTGAACGCACCTCGGCGGGGTCGAGGCCAATGGCCTGGCCCAACTCGATCAGGGTAGCCCGATCGGCAATGTTCCGTCCCTCGGTGAAATAAGCCGCAAATAGCCGCTCCTCGGCTTCGTTCTGACGGCCATGCTGTTTGGCCAGGTGCAGCAACCGGTGCGCATCGAACGAGTTGGCCGTAACCGATTGATCGAAGTGGAAAGTAAGCCCAACCTGGCTGGCTACGTCGGTGACGTGGGCCGTCATTTGGCGAGCCTGCGCAACCGACATTCCCTTGCGTTCGGCCAGGTATTCATAAATCGTTTTGTCGGGAAGCGTCGGCTGGTCGGGGTCGAGCTGAAAACTTTTCCAGACAACTTCTACCGAATCCCGATCAGCAAACTGGTCGAGGGCCGCTTCGAATTTTCGCTTGCCGATGTAGCAGAACGGGCACATCACATCCGACCAGATCTCTACCTGCATTTTCGTTTCCTGAGCAATCATTGGCTTTTCTAGTTAGTAAAAACAATTGGTTTCGGCTCGTCAAGCGCCCCGGTTTCAATCCGTCTGGCCATGCCCGATGAGTCCGTTAGTAGAACCTTACGGCAGCAGCAGCAGCTTTCCGGTGGTGCCTCGTCCTTCCAGGTCACGGTGCGCCTGCGCGGCATCGGCCAGGGCGTAGGGCGGCTGAATACGCACGTTCAGCTGGCCCGAACGCACCCAGTTCAGCACGGCAGTAGCCCGTTCGAGCAGGGCCGCGCGGGTCAGGATATAATGGCCCAGCGAGGGACGGGTGAACATCAGCGACCCTTTTGTATTCAGGATAGCGGGCGCAAACGGTGGCACGGCCCCGCTGGCGTTCCCGAACGATACCATGGTACCCAGCGGTCGCAGACTATCGAGGCTGCCTTCAAAAGTCGATTTCCCGACCGAGTCGTAGACCGCATGAACGCCCTGCCCGCCCGTTAACCGACGTACTTCGGCGGTGAAGTCGGTCTGGGTATATAAGATAACTTCGTCGGCTCCGTTCTGGCGTGAGAGTTCGGCTTTTTCTTCAGTCGATACGGTGGTGATAACGCGGGCGCCCCGCATCCGGGCAATCTGGGTCAGCAACAGGCCAACGCCCCCGGCGCCCGCATGTACCAGCACCGTATCGCCCGGCCGGATCGGGTAGGTCGTAAAGGCCAGGTAGTGCGCCGTCATGCCCTGCAGGAGCACAGCCGCGGCCTGCTGATCAGTAATCTCTTCCGGTACGGGAACAAGCTTATCGGCCGCAACGACCACGTATTCGGCATACGAACCGGGGGCCATGCTGTAGGCTACCCGCTGCCCGACCGACAAGTCCGTTACGCCTTCGCCGACGGCCTCGATCACGCCCGCCCCTTCGGAACCGGGTATGTAGGGCAGCGGCACCGGATACAGACCGGTGCGGTGGTAGGTATCGATGTAGTTGATCCCAATAGCCGTCAGCCGGATCAGCGCTTCGCCGGGGCCGGGTGTCGGTGTCGGCCGATCGACCAGCGTCAATACGTCCGGTCCGCCGGTCTGAGTAAATTGAATGGCACGCATACAAAAGACGTTTGCCCTCCTAACCAAGCGACCACGCGTCCGCGTTCAAAAACAAATCTAAATTTCTCGATCCATCAGTCGCCCAAAAACTTGCGGCCCGGCTACCGTCCGACACAGCGGAGGAGCCAGCCAACGCTCATCGAAGCGAACCCATCCTAATAAAATAGGGCGAATTCATGGATTAGTAGTATTTATTTCTAAATAACAGACCATTTGCCACATAGTATAGGGAAAGAGGTAGCAGTCAGTTAGTTTAGCCTATCGGACCAACCGGCTGAGTATATGCTACCTTACTTCCCCTTCGGCAATGAATTTGACCATCGTATGGGTACCGCTCTCCTGCGACCCGACGAAACCCTGGTTGAAGTAGATGAACATTACCCGACCGAAATTGCCCGAAAACGAGCGCTACTCACTCAGGATCACCGGTATTACTTCCAGGCGCGGCCCGGTACCGAACAGGCGCAGTGGGATGTGCTGGAACGACTGCTGACCGAGGCCGCCACGCATTACCCGGACCACTTCAGCCTCACGCAAAACGGCCCGGACTGGCACTGGCAAAACCACCTCCTGAACGAAGACCAGCACTTCACCTTTGGTCAGCCCGATACGTTGCCGCTGGCCCCCCTCGACTGGGTTGGCCGTCAGGTACAGGAAGACCTGCTGATTCTGAGCGCCGAAGAAGGGGCCGCGCTGGTAGCGGGTCAGCTCTGTTTCCCGAACGGCTGGTGCCTCGACGACAAGTTTGGCCAGACGTTCCTAGGCATTCACAAACCCGCCCCGGACGCGGTACAACCGACCCTGCAGGCGGCTCAGAAACTCCTGGAACGCATCCCAACCCACCGACCCGTCTGGCGGGCCAGCTGGAACTTCAAGATCACCGACCAGCTGGATCTCTCGACCCGGTATTCAGCGTCCTACAACGACGACCTCAGCCAGCGCGCGCCCGATATGGCCGCCGATACCATTGGCGATCAGCTGTTTATCCGGATAGAACGCCAGACCTTTACGAAACTACCCCGCTCGGGAGCTATCCTGTTCGGCATTCACACCTACCAGAATCTGCTCGCCCACGAAGCGTTTCGATACGATCGGGCCCGGCGGATGCTCAACACCCTCCGCACAACGCCCCGCGATATGCTGACCTACAAGGCCATTGCGCCGTTCGAACGCCCGCTCCTTGAATTTCTGGAACAGCAGGTCGCCAATGGTATAGGGCTCTAATTGGGCGACGACCTACCGTTTTACGTATTTATTGAACGCAATCAGTACCGACCCGGCCACAACGACGTGCATCAGCTCCAGTACAACCACCATACCGACCGGCACGTTGGGAATGGAGAACGGTGAGGCAAACGACAGGAGCAGCACGATAGCAGCTACCCAGTTGAAAATCCGGAGCGGGTTTCGGGTAAACCGAATCAGGAGAAAAAAGACGAGTCCGGCCACCAAAGCCGGTAGTACAGAGCTGATAATGACCGGCACGATGGTAAGCGGCTGCCCGGCATTAGGAATAATCAGATCAGCCGGAACAGCCCCCGTTGCCGAGCCAATCCAGAATAGAACCGCGTTTATCACAGCTGCAACCAGGCCAGCTGCCAGGGCTGGATACAGGACTTTTTGTACACGAACAGGGGTAGTCACTTGAGATTCCATAGGACAAATTGGTTTGAGATGGATACTGGATTTGGGGTATTTGGGTAAAAGGACAAACGACTATCGACGCAGGATCAGCCAGGGGTCAGAGCTCCGCTACAACTATTCTACATCATCGATATATTTTATAACACTGTTTTAGATAAAGCAAAAAATAAAAGGCTACAAGCCTTTTATAAACCGGCTCACGGCCTCGTCGACAAGCTGTTCAAATCGATCAGCGTGGCAATCGTGCAGGGCCAGGGCCACAAACCCCTGCATCATGGCAAACCAGTGCATGAGTACTGATTCTACGTTATCGGCGGTAAGCTGCTCTACAACCGACTGAACCTGCCGCATGCTCACCAATGCTTCTTCCGACGCATCGCCATGACAAACGGCGCCGTTGAGATTGAACATCAAGGCGTACCGCTCCGGGTTTTCCTTCGCAAACCGTAACATAGCCAGCGACACGGCTTTCAGCTGTTTCTTCGGTTTTCCGTCACGAGTAGCCAGAGCCGCTTCCTGAACAGCAGCCAGCTGGCGAAATCCTTCCCGCTGCAACTCGACCAGAATAGCATCTTTGCCACCAAAATAATGGTAAATAGCCGTAGTACTGGTCTGAAGCCGATCCGCAATCTTTCGTGTCGAAACCCCCGGCCATCCTTCTTCGCTGGCCAATGTTAGCGTTTGATGAAGAATATCCTGCTTTAACGACTCCTGGTACTCCGCTTTACGTGACATATTTATCCTGTAACAGTGTTACATAAGAAAAGTTCACAGACGATCGAATGCATACGCCCGCTCTACCCGACAGATCCGAACCGTGTAGGATTCATACCAGCGCTGGCGACCCTGTTGCTGAGCCAGGCGGTGTTCGGCATGTTGCTTCCACTGACGAATCGCGTCCAGGCTATCCCAGTACGAGACCGTAATGCCTACCTCCTGCCGGGCCGACTCGACCCCCAGGAAGCCCGGCTGTTCGTAGGCCAGTTCAACCATGCGAGTTGCCGTATCGCCGTACCCATCGGTCTCACTGGTCCGAAGGGAGCTGAAAATGACGGCGTAATAAGGAGGTTGGGGCGTTTGAGCGAGCATAGAATTGTATCGATGGGCATACTATAAACTATTCCGTTGCTTCTGCAATAATACGATAGCCGTCGGAATAACCGTTTGACGCTATCGGCAGGACGTCTATCTTTAACGCCCTAAAACAACCCTGGCCGTATGCGTACTCTTTTTTTATGTCTGCTTATCGTGATAGTCAGTCTGGGGCCTTCGGTAGCCCAGTCGCCAGCCAGCCGGCCCATCGGCTCATCGGCGCGTACCTACTGTAATCCAATGGATATCAGCTACCGGTACAATTTCGAACAGCTGAACGAACGAATATCGTATCGCTCGGGAGCCGATCCGGTCATCATCAACCACAAGGGTGAGTACTACCTGTTTGTCACGATTCAGGGCGGCTGGTGGCACTCCAAAGATCTCTCGAACTGGCAATACGTGGTACCCGACAAGTGGCCGATGGAAGATATGTGCGCGCCCGCAGCGCTGTCGGTACGCGATACGCTTTATCTGTTCCAGAGCACCTTCGAGCAGCGGCCCATCTTTATCTCGACCGAGCCCGAGAAAGGAAAACTGAAATTCTATAACCGCTGGTTACCACGCCTGCCCAAAGACATTGGCCCCTGGGACCCGGCTCTTTTCCACGACGAGGACACCGATAAGTGGTACATGTACTGGGGATCGTCGAACGTTTATCCGCTTTTTGGCGCCGAGCTGGACAAGAATCGCAACCTGACCTACGCCGGAAACAACCCGGCCGAAGCGTACAAAGCGATGCTCTGGCTCGACCCCTACAAACACGGCTGGGAACGCTTTGGCCCGAACCATTCCGATCCGTTCAAACCCTTTGTCGAGGGGGCCTGGATGACCAAACACAACGGTAAATATTATCTGCAATACGGCGCCCCCGGCACCGAATACAACGTCTACGGCAACGGCACCTACGTGGGCAAAAGTCCGCTGGGACCCTTCGAATACGCGCCGTATAACCCCATTGCCTACAAACCGGGCGGGTTCGCAACGGGCTGTGGACACGGCAACACCTTTCAGGATGTGTATGGCAACTACTGGAATACCGGAACCACCTGGATCGGGGTCAACTGGGGTATGGAACGCCGAATCGTGATGAACCCGGCGGGCTTCGACAAGGACGATCAGCTCTACGCCGACACCCGTTTTGGGGACTATCCGCACTTCCTGCCCACCAAGAAACTGGATACCCGATCGGGGCCAGGTCGCGAAGACCTGTTCACGGGCTGGATGCTGCTCAACTATAAAAAACCCGTTACGGCCTCGTCTACGCTCGGTACCGGTCCGGCCGATACGGTCAGCGTTGATCGCGTAGCCGACGAAAATCCCCGTACGTTCTGGGTGGCCGGCCAAAACCGGGCGGGCGAAACGCTCACAACCGACCTCGGAGCAGAGCACGACATCCGGGCCGTACAGGTCAATTATTTCGACTACAAACTCGCCATTTTCGATTCTGACTCGACGGTCTACACCCAGTTCAGGATTCTGACCTCGACCGATGGGAAGAAGTTCGAGGTGGTGGCCGACCTGACCAAAGAGCCGAAAAAAGATCACGCCTGTGCCTATGTAGAGATTCCTGCCCGGGCAGACGGCAGGCCGGTTCGGGCGCGCTACGTACGGTACGAACACGTATACACCGCGGGCAAACATCTGAGCATTAACGCGTTCCGGGTATTTGGCAACGGACTGGGAAAAGCACCCGCCCCCACGACCCTGACCGCCAAACGCCAGACCGATCAGCGCAACGTTGACCTGAGCTGGAAAAAAGTGGCCAATGCTACCGGCTACAACATCCGCTGGGGCATTGCCCCCGATAAACTTTACCAGACCTACCAGTTCTGGAACGATGCGCCGGGGACCTTCGAGCTGCGGGCGCTGAACGTGGGGGTTCCCTACTACTTTGCGATCGAGTCGTTCAACGAAAACGGGGTGTCGAGTCTGAGCGAAGTGGTATCGATCAAGTAAACGGGCTGCTGCTTACAGCAAATCTTTAACGGCCTGCCGGATATTGGCCGACATCCGGTCGGTGGGCAGGTCGTTGTCATCGGTACCAAAGGGGTCCTCAATCTCTTCGGCGATCAGTTCCAGACTGGTCAGTACGTAAAACACGATCAGTACGACCGGGATGACCCAGTAATGCAGCGACAGCACGTAGCCGATGGGGAGGGTGAGGCAGTACAAGGCGACAAACTTCTTCAGAAATGAGGAGTACGAGTACGGAATCGGCGTCGTATGGATCCGTTCGCAGATGCCGCAGATGTCGGTAAACGACTGAAATTCAGCGTTCAGCACCAGCAGATGTTCGGGGCGTAACACCCCCCGCTGGTAGAGTTCGTCCATTTTGCCGAAGAGCCGGGTCGCGATCTGGTTGGGCTGGTGCCGCTTCGGGTCGACCGTAGCCGGGTCGAAGCCGGGGCAGGCTTCCCACTCTTCGGGTTGCGCTATGCCGCGCAGGTGATTCTTCAGCGCGTAGGCGTAGTTCGGAATCATAGCCTTGAAAAAGAGCCGGTCTTCTGCCTGCTCGGCCAGGATATGCGCCAGTTTGATGGCCAGGTTCCGGGAGTTGTTGGTCAGGCTCCCCCAGGCCTTACGGCCTTCCCACCAGCGGTCATAAGCGGTGTTGGTGCGGAACACCAGCAGGGTCGAGATTACGAACCCCAATAGCGAGTGCATGATCGCGATGTTCTTCAGATCGGATTCGGGACCGGGATGAACGTATTCGATGATAAAGTAGGCCACCGCGCTGCAGTACACCAGCATACCAAGGAGCGTAGGACCCAGCTTCCGGGCCGTATCGCCCCTGTGCATCGAAAAGATGGCATGAAGCCAGTCTTTGGAATTGTAATCAACCATATGGCAACCAACAAAAAGTGCCCTTAACTTGCAACTATGACCATTACCTTTCGCAACGACCGACTTGACGATTTTCTCGCCATCCTGCACGAAGTGGGCCAGTGGATCATCGATACGGGCCAGGAAATGTGGCAGTTAGACACGCTGACCATAGACAACTTAGTCGATGAGTACACTCGAGATAATTGTTACGTTCTTTACGTCGACCAAACGCCCGCGGCTACGTTTATACTGCAATGGAAAGACCCGCTCTACTACCCCGATGTACCCGACAACACGGCGGGCTTCATTCATAAGCTGGCCATCCGACGCCCGTTTGCCGGTCAGGATCTGTTCACTGCCATACTGGACTTTTGCCGGTCGCAATGCCTGGCCCGCAACATTTACGAGATTCAGCTCGAAACCGACGCCACCCGTCCTGCCCTCCTGCGTTTTTACGAGCGTCACGGATTTCAGCCCACCTATCAGAAACGCATCCACGAGTTCGGCCAGTCCTTCGACTGCCAGTATTACGTTCTGCCCCTCCCGTAGAGACGCAACCCTTTGCGTCTCCTGTGCGTCAGCAATCCCTTGCGTCTCCTGTGCATCAGCAATCCCTTGCGTCTTACTCGCGTCAGCAACCGCCCGGCGGCCCGGCCCTTGCGTCTCCTGTGCGTCAGCAATCCTTTGCCGTTAGCACGCGGTAAAGGATGTTGATATTGCTGACGCAAAATTGTTGCTGACGCGAGGGCCGGGCCGCCGGGCGGTCGCGTCTCTACCGGGGGCGTTACCCAGTTTGTCGGATGCCGTCTGTAGCCATAAACGATGCAGGAAAATCTGTTTGGCGGACGGCACCGGATCGAGTCAACTCGCCTGGCCAGCTACGATTATGGGTCGAACGGTATGTATTTCATCACCGTTTGCACCCGCGACAGAGCCTGCTGCCTGGGCGAAGTGAGCGTCAACCCAGCGGGCGAATGCGTCGTAGAACCGACTCTGCTGGGCCAGCGGGTTATTGAGGGTTGGCTGGCCATCACCCACTATCACCCCTACGTATTTCTGGATGCGTTTCAGCTCATGCCGAATCATGTACACGGTGTTTTGTGGATCTGCAAACCCGATTACACCGACTGGCAACCGAATACGTTCGGACCGCAACGCCAGAATCTGGCTTCCATAGTCCGGGGTTTTAAATCAGGCGTCAAGACGTTTGCCACCCGAAACAAGATTCCCTTCGATTGGCAGCCTCGGTATTATGACCGGGTGATCCGGAACACCAACGAACTGGATCGCATTCGCCATTACATCGAAGCCAACCCCTCGACCTGGCACCTGGACCGCGACAACCTCGAGAATCTATATATGTAGAGACGCGATCCCTCGCGTCTCCTAGGCGTCAGCAAATTAGTAAAGGTTATTGATAGTACTGTCTTGTAAGAGACGTGTAATTGCTGACGCGCAGGAGACGCGAGGGATCGCGTCTCTACAGGGTTCCCGTTGCTTTTCGTAGCTGTAGCTGGCCGCGCAGGACGTCATATACGGCGCGGAGGTAGTTGTTCTCGGCGGTTTGCAGGGCGTACTCGCTGTTACGAAAATCGGCCAGCAGCAGCGTGCCTGCGTCGAAGCGAACCCGGTCGATGGCTACGATCTGCTGCGCCTGAACGATATTTTTACGGCTCTCGTCGAGGTTTTCGCGGGCTTTTACCAAGGTGTTCTGAGCCGATCGGGTCTCGTAGTCGAAATCGTTCCGGAGTCGTTGCAGCGTATTCTGGTTGATTTGCGCCCGGCGCACGTAATCCTGTCGGTTAATACGCGTTTGCCGCCCGTCGAAGATAGGGACGCTGACCCGAACTCCTACGTAGTTGTACGGAAACCACGTACCAGCCGCAAAGGGACTGAACGCATCGGCAAACTGCTGCGCGAAGTAGGCACCGTAGGCCGTCACGACCGGTGCCAGCCGGGCCTGCTCCCGGCGCTGGTTGAGTTCGTTTACCTGCCGGTTCACCTCCTCCTGCTTTAGCTCCACCCGGTTTCCACCAGCCGGTTCCTGGGCCTGAAATGAGGTAAACAGCGCAGTCAGCGAATCGGCGGGCTCTACGGCCTGGCTGCTGCTGATCCGGTAGCGAAGGGTTTCCAGACTCAGGGCGTAGTCGCGCTGGTCGTTGCGGTAGGCTTGTTCGGCGTTGCTCAGGTCGAGCGCAAAGCGATCGAGGTCGGTCTGGAGCAGGGTACCGCTCCCGAACCGCGTACGAGCCTGGTCGAGATACCCCTGGGCCCGCAGCCGCGCCCGCTCCGACAGCCGGATTTTTTCGCGATCGAATACGGCCTGGTAATAAGCTTCCGTTACCTGCTGGCGCACGTCGACCCGCACTTTTTCGAGCAGGGCCTGCTGACCGTCTGCATTCAACTGGTTGATCTGCCGATCGATACGGCTCGTGGCGTCATAGACTTTCTGTTCGGCCTGTACGTTCAGCACGTTATTGACACGGGTGCCGAACCGAAGTACCAGATCCTGTCCATTGGCAAACGGTGCATTCTTGATCACGCTCTGCTGAATCTGCGTGTTCCACCGAAAATCACCGCTGGCGCTGACCTGCGGCTGCCAGCGGGCCCGTCGGCGGGCTTCGTCACTTTCCGTAAGCTGGGTCTGTAGCTGCTCGTTTGCCAGCTCCAGCCGGTTTGCCTGCGCCTGTTGAAGCGCCTGGGGCAGCGTAATCTTCGCGGGCGACTGAGCGAATGAGTGATTGAGTACCAGTAGCCCAATCAGTATAAACATGGATTTCATGAGCATTCGTGAGGAGGAGCAATTGAACAATCGAGTGCATAAACACCGCATCATTCAGTCACTCAATGAAACTTATCGTCTGAATACAGATGCGGGCTCCAGCGAGGTGATGCGCCGGATGGCGAACAGGCTGCCGCCCAGGGCGATGAAGAGCGTGATGCTGATGAAGCCAACCTCGAGCCAGGCCGAGAACGAGAAGTTGGAGCCGATGGACATAAGCAGCAGCCGGAAACCTTCGACAAAAATTCGCCCGATGGCGTAGCCGATAACGGCCATGAGCATCGCCTGGAGCAGAATAAGCCGGGTTATGTAGCCGTTGGCCGCGCCGATGGCCTTGAGGGTGCCATAGTCCTGAATCCGCTCGTTCGCAGCCGAGTACAGGGTCAAGCCGATGATGACGAAGCCCGCAATGATGGCGAATATGATCAGGAAACCAAACGTAGCCGCAAAGCCACCCGATACCACAGCCTGCGTAAAGGTGCTGTCGGCAAAAGCGTCGCCCGTCCAGGCCCGTACACCTGCTATCGACCCGTTGATGCGCTTGACCACGGCCGCCGGATCGGCACCAGGCTGGGCCTCGACCAGGAAGAAACTTACCTTGTTGGGCGAGAAGCCGGTCAGGCTACGGGCCCGCTCAATCGTCGTGAAGGCGTAATCGATACCCAGGCCCTGCGTACCCCGGGTCTGCCCTGCTTTATAAACCCGTTTACCGTTGAACTCGAACGTCTCCCCTGTTTTCACATCGCCGAGGTTCTCCGAAAAGACGTCCATAAACAGCGCGCCATCGGTGAGCAGCCGGGCGGGCGACACGCCCGGTTCGAGGTTCCATAGGCCAACGTAGGTCGGGGCCTGCACGCCAATGAGCGACAGCCCGGCGGTTTTGCCGTTGAGCCGCTTGACGGAACCCGCCGAGATAACCACTTCATGCACCCGCCTGACCCCGGCGATGCTGGTTACCTGCCGACCGATCCGAACATCGAGCGGCACCGTCTTGTTAGCGTCGGTGGTGCTTTCGTCAACCAGCCAGATGTACTGCTTATTGCTGTTCACGACGTTGATGATCGAGTTAGTCAGGAACAGGAACACCCCCGACTGCTGACCGACCAGAAACACCGACAGCGTAATACCAACCACGGTCCCAATCGACTTGGCCTTGTCGTATTTCAGGAATCTGTATGCCGTTCGAAACATGATGAGAAAGAGAAAAAAGATGGAGAAGCAACCGCACGGCTTACTGCCCGTTGCCGACCTGGATGATGCATTCGACCCGCGCGCCGATAATCACATTGGCCGGATTGTCGAGCTGTACCCGCACTTCGCGGACGCGCCGGTCTTCGAGGTTCGATGCGTTGTCGGAGAAGAGCGATTTTTTGCGGAGGTAAGGCGATGCCAGCACCACCGTTCCCGTAGACAGTTGCTCGTTGCTGCCCTGGGGCCGTATGTAGGCTTTCTGCCCTACCCTGACCCGAAGCGCGAATAATTCATCGATTTCGGTCAGGGCTACCAGCGGACCGGCGGGCGCAAAATCACCGATCGACTGGTTCGTAGCCAGAAACTGCCCCACCTTGGCGTCGAGGCTCAGCAGCGTTCCGTCGACCGGCGCCTTCACGGTCTTCAGGCCCGCCACGGTTGACGCGTAACGGATGTCGGCGCGGAGTTCGCCGATCCGGCCCTGGGCCTGCTTCACCTGCGCTTCTGATGCTTTGATCTGCTGCTGGAGGTTCTGAACCGCATAGCGGGCGTCGTCGAGTTCTTTTCGGGTCAGCGCATTACCGGCAAAAAGCTTGTCGCTGCGGATCAGGTCGGCTTCGGCTTTCTGGAGCTGCACCCGCAGCGTCTGCACCTGCTGACGGGCGGTTTCGATAGCGTCCTGCTGGGTGTTGATCTTGACCGCAGCCTGTCGCAGCTGGGCCGACTCCAGGGCGTTCTCCATCGTCAGGATCACCTGCCCTTTCCGGAGCTGCTCGCCAATGGTTACGTTGACCCGCTGGACAACGCCCCCCGTTTCGGCCGAGAGCTGGCTGATGCGGGCAGCCGGTTCGATGACCGCTACGCCCATCACTTCGCTGATGCGTTTCGGCGCCTGTACCGTTCGGACCGAATCGGCCTGCTGTTCAGACGTCTTTTGCTTGTTATCCGAACAGGCGTTCAGCAACACAAGAGTAAGTAGTATATATAGGGCTTTCATGGATTGGATGGTAAAATTTTTCGTGGATCGGTAAGGCCTAGGTGCAGCGCTTCGGCAATTTTCAGCGATCGGTCGATGCGCTTGTCTGTCGATTTGACCGCCGTAACCAGGTAGATAAGACTTCGCTGACGGCCGGGCGTTAACGCGTGAAAGACGTCGTTCGCTTTGGGATCGGTGGCCAGCACTTCGGCCAGTTCGTCGGGCATATCGCACCCATACCGGCTCGTATCGGGAGACAGGGTTATCGTGACCGCACTTCCTGCCGAAACACCGGCCGCATCGCGGGCTTTCTTGCCGATGATCAGCTGATAGCCGCCAAGACCATTGTGGATGAAGCCGCCGTGATACAACTCGCCGTCGAACAGTTTGTACAGGCAGCGTTTGCCGTTTACGGGCAGCCAGGCTTCGGCCACGTCGGCCGGAATCTCGACCACCTGCATGGGGCCGGGCACGGTATGAATGCGGGTTTCAAACGTGATCATACAGCGGTGTTTATATCGGTTTCGGTTACTATCCCATTGTCTACTTCCACAATGCGGTGGGCGTAGGGCTTCAGCCGCGGGTCGTGGGTAACGACGGCTACGGACTTGCCCCCGTCGGCCAGCGTCCGCAGCTCGCGCATGACGACGCCAATCGAGTCCTTATCGAGCGAGGCCGTCGGTTCGTCACACAGAACCAGCTTGGGGTTGGTTACCAGCGCGCGGGCAATGGCGATGCGCTGCTGCTGCCCACCCGACAGTTGGCGGGGCAGGTTGAGCCGGCGATCAAGCATGCCTACTGTCCTGAGCGCCTGTTCGGTACGGTCGCGGGCTTCGGTCCGGTTCACCCCCTGAAGCTGCAGCGGCATCATCACGTTCTCTTCGGCCGTGAGTGGGGCCAGCAGGTTGAAGTTCTGGAATACGAAGCCAATGGTGTTGAGCCGCAACGTAGCCAGCGCCTTCTGACTCAGCTGATTCACATGCTTCCCGTCGACCCACAGATCGCCGTAGCTGGGGTAGATGACGCAGCCCAGCAGCGACAACAGCGTTGTTTTTCCCGAGCCGGACGGCCCGATGATCAGCAGCAGTTCGCCCTCGTTGAGCCGGAGCGAGGCAGGCTGCAACGCCACAATAGTCTGATCGCCGGTTTTGTACTCTTTACCAGCTCCTTTCAATTCTGCAATCATAAGCGTCGGTGCGTGATGGGGTCTACTAAAACGATCATTTTATTATTATACCGTAATTTATTTTCTATATCGACAGCAATATTACTACGAAATCGTAATTAATGTTATGACTTGCGTAAAAAAAAGTTTAGTTTCGTAATGAGTTGCGCCAAAAAATGTGTTGATCTGTACGAAAGCACAGTAAAATGGATAGAGGAGAACAGAATCTGGTTGAGCTGGTAAACCAATGGGCGGCCTATAGTGCCAACACCCCGAATGCTGATCTGGCGGGCTTCTGCCTGCATTACCTGACCGAGCAGGCCAGCAAACCGGTCATGGCAGCCGCTGAGCCGGTTATAAACGAAAAGGGTGAGGTTAACCAGCACTGGGCCGAGAGCCTGACGGGCGACATAGACTGGACGATGGTTCCTGTCAGGCCCGAAGCAAGGCTGGGTGCGCTGGTTGGGCGACTGGCCAAGTATGCTTATTTCTACTCGAAAAAGGCCATGCAGGATCTGGCCATCAAAGGCCTCGACGACCCGCTCTATCTGCTGGTGGTCATTCAGATGGGCACGCCCAAGAAAAGCGAAGTGATTTACGAAATGATGGCCGAATTTGCCTCGGGCATCGACGTCATCAACCGGCTGATTCGCATGGAGCTGATCGAAGAGTTTCCCGATGAGCAGGATCGGCGGTCCAAGCGGCTGCGCATCACGCCGAAGGGGATCGCGCTGATTCAGGAATGCTTCCCGGTTATGAACAAAGTGGCCGATGTGGCCTACAGTTCGCTGACCGAAGGCGAGAAGACCATGCTGGTTCAGATCCTGGACAAACTCGACCGATACCACGCTGAGCACTACAAACAGAGCCGCCATTGCGAATTTGACGAGGTCTATGAACGAATGGTAGGGTAACTTTGCAGCATGTCTACCCCACCTCCCGTGCGCGACCGCCGACTCATTCATATTTACGCGATTATTTTCATCGACGTGGTGGTCGGGTCGGCAATCGGACCGGTGCTGCCCGAGTTTGTGAAAGGACGCCCGCAGCCGCAGCTCTGGCTGGCGCTCGGTACGGCGCTCTTTCTGGGCGTGCAGCTCTTTTCGGCCCCGCTGCTGGGCAAACTATCCGACGGCTACGGACGACGGCCGATCTTTATCGTGTCGGCCGTGGGTACGTTTCTGGCCGACTGTCTGCTGATTCCCATCACCCTGGGTTCTCAGCTGGCCAACCGGTTCAGCGACGGCCTGACCAACGGTATGTATGCCACGGTGCGCTCGGCCATTACGGATATTTCGCCCAAAGAAGAGCTGTTCCGGAATCTGGGCATCGAAGGAGCTATCCTGTCGCTGGGGTTCGTGATCGGGCCGGCCGCGTCGGGTCTGCTGCTGACCAGCTTCGACGTGGTCGAAGGTGATCAGGCGCGGGTGGTGGTCATCATGGCGGTCGTTCTGTCGGCGGTGAATATGCTGCTCAGCTATACCCTGCGCGAAACCCACACCAACCCATCGGGGGTATCGACCGAGGCCCTGAAAACGGAACTGATCAACTCGCTCAACGTGTGGCGCATCTGGTCGCGGCTGACGGAGAAAGACCGGAAGTACCCCGGCCTCAAGCGGCTGGTGCTGATGCAGCTGGCGCTCACCATGAGTACGGGCTACTACTTCTATTTCGTAACCTTTGCCAGCTTCGGCGCCCTCCAGCTCGATGCCAAGGGAATTTCTTATTTCTTTATGTATTTCGGCGCGCTGAGCGTGGGGATCAACTATGTGTTCTACACCTACTTCGCCGACCGCATCAACCAGCGCCGGGGCATTATCTGGTTTGCCGTGCTGGGCGCACCGGTCCTGGCCGGCTACGGCTTTATCGGCGATTCGGTATTGTGGCTCTACATCCTCGTCACGATCGACTGCCTGACGCTTTCGCTCATTCAGGGCCTGATTGAAGGGCTGATGGCGCAGCGCACAACCGACGAAGACCGGGGCGAAGTGTTCGGCATCAACCAGGCGTTGCAGGGGCTGGCCAGTTTTGGCACTACGGTAGTTTTCGGGGCGTTGTCGCTGCTCGATTTGCGGCTCCCGTTTGGCTGGTTCGCCATCTGCCTGGCGCTGGTGGCCTGGCTGGCGTGGCAAACCCGACCCACCCCGGCACCCAAAACCAGCCCAAATTAACCTTACTGCACCTGAATGAGTTGCGTAGCCGCTACCGGCCGACCGTCCTGGGTTATGCCCTGAACCGTTACCCGTACCGTTCGAACCACATCCGAGAGCGGGAACAGCAGGCGCGTTTGCCCGTTGCTGTCGGTCTGGGCAATGGGTTTCCAGTAGAGCACATCCCGCCGGTCAACGGGGCTACCCTCGGCGGGTGCGACGCCAGCCTCGTAACGCGGCACGGTAAACGCCGGCGGCACAGACGGGTAGCCGATCAGCTGGAGCGATTGCGCGGTCGTTTGCCGACCCGGCCCGCTGGGTTCCGAAGCGCTTCGTTTGGAGTAGAACGCAATGACCCCGTTGCCGCCCCGAACCCCGTACATCCCTACCGACCCCGCGTTTTTCAGTACCTCAATCCGTTCAATATCGTTCGGGCTGAAGCCAAACAGCGCAGTGGATGGGTCGCCGGTAATGGGCATGCCGTCCATCAGATAGAGCGGTTCCGTACTGCTCTGCAGGCTGTTGATACCCCGTATCGTAACGGCATACCCATTGGACGACTCGCTGGATGCCAGCTGCATGACCGACACCCCCGACACCTGGCCGCGCATCATCTCGTACAGGTTCGAAAACTGGGTAGTATTGCCCGAAAACGTAACGGTAGCGTCGGCTTTTCCGTGCAAGCTCATGCCCCGAACCGCATCGCGGGGGTCGGCCTGCTTCCGCGCGCTTACGTTCACCTCGGCCAGCTGACGGGCTGCTTTCTGCCGATACCGGCCCGGATCGGCCTCCTGCCGGAGCCGGGCCGCAGCCAGTACCGCCGACAGCCGTCCCCAGTCGACGAGCGTATCGGCGCTGGTTCGCGGCCAGATCATGCCGGGGCGCTGTAGTACCAGCCGGGTATCGGTAACGGGCAGACTTTTGAACTGCCGGTCGGTAAACTGCACCAGTACCGGCAGGGTATCTCTAACGGCCAGCCCCGCCAGCCGGAAACGCCCCTGCTGATCGGCGCCCACCGAGTTGACAAAATATTGGGCCGCACTGGTTGATGCCACGACCAGCTGTGCATCGGGTATCGGCAGACCGGCCGCATTCAGCACCTGTCCCATTATCGATACCCCGCCCAGCCAGCCGGCGTCGTGGATGCCCCCCATGCGTCGCCACTGTTGCCGCGCCAGCTGCTGGCTGAGCCGCTGGCGCAGGTCGGGCCGGTTCGTTTTCAGGTAGTCGTTGGGCAGCCGGATGGGTTCGCTCAGCTCACCGGTGAGAAACAGATGGGTGGGCAGATCGTCGGCAGC
Organism: Spirosoma sordidisoli; assembly: GCF_004138325.1. Taxonomy (GTDB): domain Bacteria; phylum Bacteroidota; class Bacteroidia; order Cytophagales; family Spirosomataceae; genus Spirosoma; species Spirosoma sordidisoli. The sequence continues at coordinate 1,529,687 of NZ_SBLB01000001.1, forward strand.
GGTATCGGGCGGAACCTGGTCGGCGTCGGTGATCGACACGGATAAAGCGGCTACGGCCGGCCGACCACCGTCGTTGAGCGAAATGGTGAGCGAAACCGACTCGCGGGGCTGGTAGCGGGCTTTTGGGGTCGTCATGGTCACGGCCACGGGCGGCAACCGATCCGGCACAACGACCAGCCGTTCGGCCTGCAGGCGGGCCACATCGTTGTACAGCCGCAGCTGAACCAGCCCCGGCGGCAACCGAAGAACGGGTATGCTCAGCTGCGCACGGCCGGCCTGTAACAGCACTTTCTGCTGATAAACAAGCTGTCCGCGTTGCTGAACGAAGAGATAGACCGAATCAGCCCGCTGTTGCGCGCCCCCGTCGATGGTAATGGCGAGTCGGCTGGTATCGGTACTGAGATCGGCCGCTAGGCTCAGTCCACTGGTTCTGGCGGGCTCGGCCGCTGCCTGTTTTGCCACCGGGGTTCCCCGGGCGGGTCCGGCCGAGCGGTCGAGCGCATTATAAATAGCGACCGAGCGCTCGAAGGCGGGCCGAAACTGCCTGTCATCTTCGTCGGTATAGACGCGCAGCCGGTACAGGCCCGACCCCAGCGTATCCGACAGCCGGAAGTTACCCACGCCCCGGCCCTCGGCTACGTGGAGCCACTGATGCTGTACGAGCTGTCCGGAAGGGGTCAGCAAATCGGCCTGAGCGGCTGTTTCGCCGGCCGGGCGTCGATGGGTGGGTGTATCGAGCAGGTAGACGCTGAACCAAAGGCGGTCGCCAGTCAGGTAAAACGGCTTGTCGATGTGGGCGTAGGTCGTCGGACCCAGCTGCGCATAGTGGCTCGTGAAGTCGGTGGCAATCCGCTCCAGTCGCTGATCAGGTGGCAGCAGCTTCCCCTGCGCGATAAAGGTCTGGCTGGCTTCATCACCTGGCTGGGTTTGGCCCGGCAGGCCGGTTGGTTTCCAGTCGGCGGGCATCTGGGTCGACAACCGATCGTCGGCGAGGGAGCCGGAGGCTTCCAGGCCATTGGGAACGGTGATCAGCCCATCGGTCGTCAGCTGGCTCCATCCCTGGGGCAGGGTCAGCTGCGAGTAGGCGTAGCGGGCATCGCGATAGGGCGAAAAGGTAGAGGTAGCCCGCGTATAAAAAACGACCAGCGGGCGGGCCGTTTCCAGCCGCCGTTCAAACGGCAGCCTGCCGGGCTGAATCAGGGTAGCCACCGTAACGGGCGTTAGCCGTTTGTATTTGTGTATGGCCTCGTACAGCAGCGGCTGCCCATTGATGGGGCCCATGGGTTTGGTAATATCTTCGTAGTAGACCTGAAAGTCGTTCTGTTCGTGCGTACCGCTGATGAGGCTGGCCATCAGATGCCGCAGCGACCCCAGGTAAGCCTGCATCCGGTTCCGGCGGTAACGCTCGGCCTGTCGGTCGTCGGCGGGGGTCAGCGGCTCGAAGCGGCTTGCGCCGGCATAATACACCTTGACCAGACTTCCGTCGAAGCGCTGAAGGTCGTAATAGAGCCGGTAGCCCAGCGCCTGGTTCTCGATGATGAGCGGTGCGGTAGCGGTAGCGATCAGGTGTCCTTTTTCTTCCGTAAACGACAGCACGAAGCTATTGGTGATCTGGCACTGGCTGCCGAACGGATCGCCCAGAAGCTGCCGCCTAAACTGGCGAAACTGCCGCTCCCAGGTCCGGTCCTTGCGGTTGGCCCGCACCGTTACATCGGCCAGCACCCGGCTGTCGGGCGTGAGCGCAAAGGCGAGGGTAGCCGGTCTGGGCTGATCGAGCCGCAGCGTTTGCCGGGCCGTCTGATAGCCCAGAAACGACGATACGACCTCAATGGTACCGAGCGGCACGTTCTGCAGATCGAACCGCCCCTGCTCGTCGGTGGTGGTGCCGCGCGTTGTTGCGTTCAGGTACACACTGGCAAACGGCAGAGGCTTGCCGGTAGCCGCATCGGTTACGCGGCCCGACAGGCTGGTTGTCTGCGCCAGTCCCGACCTGATCAGGAGCAGCAGGCTAACCGCCAGGAAAGCAATGGTTCTCAAATAAGGGTGCCCCGCCATACGAATAAACTGCTGGTAAACTGCTGGTTATTCTCAAAAGTACAGCGGGTAAGTATTTTTACTTAACACCGGATAGTCAGGGCAGTACTTCCAGCTTTTCGCCCGAAAAGGCCAGCGCTTTTTCGGCGAAGAGGGCTTTGGTAGCAGCCCAGGTCGTGCGGAACAGCTCGCTCTGCCGGTAGGCCTCCAGGGCATCGGCAGAGTCCCAGAGGCTGTAGGTCATACGCACCGCGGGATGGTCAGGGTCGCGCAGGAGCTCGAGGTGGCGGTTGCCGGGAAAAGCCCGGATGTGGTGTTTCGACCGATCGAAGATGGCGTGAAAATCGGGCAGGGCCTCTTCCCGAAAGGTCATACGGACAAAGCGAACAAGCATAGCGTATCTGTGACGACAGCCCCCCCCGTACCGGTTATTCCAGCTGGACAGTACCGGGTGGCCGTATTTTTTCAGCTTGCAAGGTAACACCTCTGTGCCAACGCTGCCAGTATTACCGGTCTGTATGTCAGCTACCGCGGCCCGGTGGCATGCGGCTGGCCAGCGCCGTTTATGGCTGTACTTCACTACCTCCGGGCGTACCCCGTTACAGGCCCGGCACTGTTTTTGTACACATCATCTTGTATCCATATAGAATAACCTCACTTCAAGCGCATCTTTTTCCGTTTCAGCCGACCAGCCATTGCCAGCGACCGGCCCGCAACGGACTTTTGCCAGCACTAACACAACCCGAAACTGACTACTACGATGCCATTCACCTACCCGCATTCCATTGAAAACAGTACTGGCGAAACGCTCATTTTTTACCAGGTCATTCCCGAACCCGATGGCGACCGCGTGGTTGGGGAGAACTTTGTAGCCCCGGGCTCCGGCCCACCTATGCATGTTCACTGGCTACAGGATGAAGGCTTTACGGTCCTTAGCGGAACCATTGGCTACCAACTGGCCGGCCAGAAAGAGCAGTATGCGCAGGCGGGTGAGACTATCGTGTTCAAACGCGGTGTGCCGCATCGATTCTGGAACGCGGGTACCGACCCACTGCACTGTAGTGCCTGGCTCAAGCCTGCCCACTCGATTGTCTTTTTTTTATCGGCCCTTTTTGCCGCCCAGAAAAAATCGGGTAACGCTCGCCCGGAAGCCTTCGACGCGGCCTATCTGCTAACCCGATACGCCGACGAATACGCCATGCCGGAGATTCCCTGGTTAGTCAGGCACGTTCTGATGCCCATTACGTACCGGCTGGGAAAACTGCTGGGCCGGTATGATCACTTTAAAGACGCCCCGGAACCGCTGAAACGGGCAACCAGTCTCCGGCAGTCGGCTGTTTCAGGCGCTGCTGTCCAGTCGGAGCAAACGCTGACGGCTACGCATTAGCATTAGTCTCTACAGGGCTGAGGCCGGGTAATGCCTGGGGCCAACCACGGCTGATGCATAATAAATAAAGCGTTTTCGGACCCACGGTGTTGTACAGGAAAACCAATCATCATGGCTCATCAGGAAAAGACCAACAAAAACAGTAAGAAAGCGGCTACCAAGCCTGCTAAAGTAGCCGGTCACCCAGTCCTGCCCAAGTATGCCCAGAACGATGCCCTTGTCGCACCGTTGGATCTTTCTCCAAAGGCCAAGAAAGGCCGGAAATAAACCCGCTTCAGTATCCCGGCCTACGGGTTATTATCCCCTCCTGAACAGGGGCTCGCTAACAGCCCGTAGGCTGATTTTTTTAACGGACAGGATCGACTCCATAGAGCGGCTCTTACGAACCTGTCCGGGCGTTTGCGAACGCCACAAGGTCATCAACCCCCGTACAATTTCTTGTACCAGCGGGAAAAATTGGTGGCTACGGAGACGTAAAGTCAACGGTCTTCCTGAATCAGGAGCCCCCTGTAAACTGGCCATACTCGTCTCAACAGACGCCGGCTTTTACAACCGATCAAACCAACCGATCATGACAAACCAACTCCCCTACACGTCCATTCCCGATACATCCGATACCATCTACTGGGAACCGAAATCGTTAAAGAATAATCTGCGGAGCACCACCTTTGTACCCCGAGACAGGGAGCTGCACCAGCAACTTCGGGTTAAAGCCTGGGCGGTTATTCAGGCTTCTCTGTCGAAGCGGAATAAAAAAGCGAAATACTAGCGGTCGGAACGGTTCCGTAAGTCTATGAAATCATAAATACCACGGCTGGTCAGTAGCGACAACGCGTCTGCCTGACCAGGAACCATACCCGCTCCTCCGGCCCGGCAAAACAGGGCCTGCTTTGGGAGAAACCGCTTTTTTTACCGGATAACCGTCAATTCGTACCAGTTCCGCAGGCTGCCCCGCCGGTAGTTTTGTCTCATCCATTTGGGACAGACATTTCCGTTTGCCCGATTGGCAACCATCGATCGACATTACTCGGAACAGGTATGGATAATCGCATTCTAGGTCTTCATCATATTACGGCCATCGCCAACAGCGCCCAGCGCAACTACGACTTTTACACCCGCGTGCTGGGCCTGCGGCTGGTCAAGAAAACGGTCAACTTCGACGATCCCGGCACTTATCATTTTTACTACGGCAACGAAGAAGGCACACCGGGCACCATCCTGACGTTCTTTCCGTGGGAGGGCATCGGGCCGGGTAAAAACGGCGTCGGCATGGCCACCGAAATCGGGTATTCGGTGCCCGTCGGGAGCCTCGACAGCTGGGCCGAGCGGTTCCGCGAAACAGGCGTCGCTGTGGGCGAGCAGGCCGAACGGTTCGGAGCACGCTACATGCCCTTTAAAGACCCCGACGGACTGGCCATCAGCCTGATCGAGCATCCCGACAGTCGGCCCGCCTGGGAAACCGAGGCCGTTCGGCAGGCTATGGCAACCCGGGGGTTTCACAGCATAACCCTGACGCTGCAAACGGTAGATGCCACGGCCCGCCTACTGACCGACCTGTTCGGCTATGAGCTACAGGCGCAGGATGGCAATCGCTATCGATTCAGTACCGATGCCATCGATACGGCGTCGATTGTCGATCTGCTCGAAGAACCCAAAGGCCCCATAGGCCGCAATGCCGCCGGCACCAATCACCACGTTGCGTTTCGGGTGGCCAATGAGTCTGTTCAGATGGCGCTCCGCGATAAAATCATGAGCCAGGGTCTGTCGATCACCCCCAAAATAGACCGCGACTATTTTTTCTCGCTCTATTTCCGCGAGCCCGGCGGGGTGCTGTTTGAGATCGCCACCGACAATCCCGGCTTCACTGTCGACGAACCCCTGTCGGCCCTCGGCACGTCGCTCCGGCTCCCGAAGCAGTACGAAGCCTCACGAGTGCACATCGAGAAGGCCCTGCCTGTACTGACCACCTGAGGGCTGGTCGACCAATTTTCTCCAGCCTCTTTACCCATCAATCACCAATCCTGACTGCGTATGGCCACGATAGCCTTATACGGATTTGGCCGCATTGGCCGACAGTTTCTGCGGATTGCCCTGCAACATGACCTGTTTACGCCGGTTGCCGTGGCCGATATCCGCGACGAATCGACGCTGGCAGCTCTGTTTGCGGTCGATACCAACTATGGGCGCTGGCCCGAACCCGTTACCGGACGGGCCGGTGCGCTACAGATCGGCCACCGCAGCCTGCCCTATATCAACTCGATGCAGGCAGTGCCGGACTGGGGTGCGCTGGGCGTCGATCTGGTCGTTGACTGTACGGGTCGGGCTACCACCCGCGCCGGTGCCCAGGTTCACCTGGATCGGGGCGCCCGCTACGTACTCATCAGCGCCCCAAGCAAGACCCTGGCCGACTGCGATGCCGTTCTGCTCAAGGGAATCAACCTGGATACGTTCGACCCGGCCAGCCATCACCTCATCAGCATGGGCAGTTGTACGACCAACGCCCTGGCTGCGGTGGTGAAGGTCATCCGGGAGCGCTTCGGGATTCAGTACGGCCTGTTTTCGACGGTCCACTCGTATACGAACACCCAGTCGCTGACCGATCAGCCGATGAAAGACCGGCGCGACTCCTGGGCCGCAGCCGAGAACATCATTCCTTCCTCGTCGGGAGCCGCCCGGGCGTTGCAGTTTATCTGGAACGATCTGAAAATTACGGGCAAAGCCTACCGCGTTCCGACCCGAACGGGCAGCATTGCCGAGCTGAATCTAATCACGGAAAAAGACTGTACGGTGCAGGACGTCAACGATGCGTTTCGCCGGGCCGCTACCGAGGGGCCGCTGAGAGGGGTTCTGGACGTACTGGATGGCGAGTGGGCCTCGTCGCGGATTGTGGCCGATCCTCACTCCTCGATCGTTGATTTACCCCTGACCGCCAAAGAAGGCAATCTGCTGTCGGTAGCCACCTGGTACGACAACGAGTGGGGCTTCGCGAACCGCCTGGCCGAAGTGGCTGCGTTTCTGGCCGACCGCATCTAGCCGACCGCAAATTTTCTAATCAACACCCGTTCACCATGGGACAACTCCATTACGATACCGTTTCGGAAGCCGTTGCTGCCTTACAGAAACAGGGATTCACGACCGATTTCCGACTCGAGCAGGACCGGCTGGTCTGCCCGGTGGCGTCCTTTGGCGCCGATGAGTTTACGATCGTCGACATCTACCGCTACGAAGGCGATACCGACCCCGCCGACGAAGCCAGCGTCTACGCCATCAAGTCCCGGTCGGGGTTGAAAGGGATACTGGTTACCGGTTACGGCGCTTCGGCCGATGCGGTATCAACTGCCCTGCTCGAAAAGCTTCATAGCCGATAAACGCCAATTCCGATTTACCCCACTACAACAACCAGGTTCTTATGAAAACAACTATTGGTATCTCGCCCGAAAACCGCGAAGTCGTTGCGCATCAGCTGGCCATACTGCTGGCCGACGAGTTTGTGCTCTACACCAAAACCCTCAATGCCCACTGGAATCTGGAGGGCATCGACTTTCACTCCGTACACCGTTACTTCGAGGAGCTCTACACGCAATCGGCCGATATGGTCGACGATGTGGCCGAGCGCATCCGGCAGCTGGGTCACTATGCTCCCGCCACCCTGAAGAATTTCCTGCAACTCACCCACCTGACCGAACAGGACGAAGATGGCAATGACAGCCGCAGCCTGATCAGAAAACTACTGGCCGATCACGAGAGCCTGATCGAGTTTATCCGGGGTACGATCAACGAGTTTCAGGAAGCCCATCACGATGCCGGCACGAGCGATTTTGTTACGGGGTTGATGGAAAAACACGAGAAAATTGCCTGGATGCTGCGGTCCCATCTGCGCTGAACAACTACGGAAACGGTCGGCAGCCTCCAGACATAGCCTCCAAAAAGAATGCGACTCTCCAGAATAACTGGAGGTTACTGCCAGACCGACAATATATTAACTGCTTAATAATCAGTACATTACCTTAAAAATAACACTCTATTTCAAACTGGCATTTTCTTGGCAATGTAGTTCGTACTGGCCGGGTCAACCTCCCCTCCGAACTCTTCGCCTTATGAAACCAAATACGCAACACGGGCTCCTCGACGTACAGCGATTCGAAACAAGTCACTGGCCGTTGGCCGGTCGGGCGCAGCGCCAGTTCAAGCTGATCCTGATCCGGGCCGGCTATGGCTATCACCGCATCAACGGCAATCAGTTTCCCTACCGGTCCGGCGATATTTTCTTCCTGGGCCCGGTAGACAGCCACTCTTTCCTGATCGATCAGCCAACCTCGTTCTGCGTGCTCACCTTTACGGAGCTGTACCTCTCTCGCCTGTCGGCAAGCGGTCAGGAGGCCTGGCCCCAACTAAGTGACCAGAGCCAGCTGGTCAGCCAGCCGTTCGTTGGCAGTATCGTCAGCAGCACGACGGAACAGCAGCACCTGAGCGCGCTGGTCGATATGGTCCAGGCGGAACAACTCAATCACGGGCATCTGCTGGCCAACCCCATTGTAGAGTCGCTGATGAAAACGATTATAAGTCTGATAGACCGTCAGCTGGCGCGGCATCCGATGCGGCTCCCGACGCCGAAGAATGCGTCTCCGTCGCTGATTCGGCGCATGGGTGCTTATATCTGCCACCATATTACCCAGCCCGATCGGCTCCGCATCGACAGGATGGCCGACGTCTTTCATTATTCGCAGAGCCACCTGAGCGCGCTCTTCAAGCAACAGGCGGGCGAGTCGATTCAGCAGTATATTATCCGGTACAAGCTCCAGCTGGTAGAAGCCCGGCTGCGGCTGAGCAACATGACCATTTCGCAGATTGCCGACGAGTTTGGCTTTACCGACATCTGTCATCTCAACAAGCTGTTCAAACAGCGGTATCAGACAACTCCTACCGCCTACCGCAGGCGGGTTCAGGTGTCGGGACTGATCGATCCTACCTACGCCCACGACGCTTTCGATGCTGTCTGACCAACTCCGCCCGGACCGCCCGACCTGATTGGTCATACGCCGACTATTGGCTGCTGCTCTATTTTTTCTTCCGCGAAGGTCAGGCTGATCGCTACGCCGTTGTCCTGGCTGATCTGGAGATTGCCGCCGAGCTGCTTGCTCAGCCCCCGAATCAGGCTCATGCCCAGCGTACGACTCCGGTTCGGATTCAGGTCGGGGGGCAGGCCGACCCCGTCGTCTGCCATCACAAGCCGGTACGTCTTTTTGTCGAGCACCACGAACTCGATGCGGATGAGCCCGCTTTGCTGACCCGGGAAGGCGTATTTGAGCGAGTTGGTGATCACCTCATTGATAATCAGCCCCAGCGGAACGGCCAGCGTAACGTCCAGATCGACCGGCGCAATGGCGAGTTGTTTCTGCACCGTATCCTGCCGCGCAAAGGTCGTCAGCAGGTACTCGACAATATCGGCGATGTAGGCCCTCATCGAGATCGTGGAGAGCCGCTCGGACTGGTATAGCTTCTGATGAATCAGAGCCATCACATGCACCCGGTTCTGGCTTTCGCGGATGGCCGACAGGGCGGCTTTGTCTTTCAGATAAACACCCTGCGAATGAAGCAGGCTGCTGATGATCTGCAGGTTGTTCTTGACCCGATGGTGAATTTCCTTGATCATCCATTCCTTCTCGTCCAGCAGGCCTTCTTTTTCGTCGAGCAGGCTGTCTTTGTCCCGGATGAGTATTTCCTTTTCGGCCAGAATCCGCTCCAGCGATTCGTTTTTTCGATTGATTTCGAGCTGCTTGGCTTCCAGCAGCTGGTTGCTGCGCCGTTTCAGCCGGTACTGGCTATAGCTGAGTCCCAGCAGGCCCAGCAGCAGAACGGTACCGGCCAGTATGCCGTTGCGGGTGGTCTGGGCGCGGGCCAGCTCGTTCTGCTGCTGCTGAATCTGCTGCACTTTTTTGGCGGTGGCATACCTGACTTCCAGCTCAGCCAGCTTCCGGGTTTTGGTAACGGTAAAAATACTATCGTTCAGCGCCTTGTGCTGCCGGAAGTGATCAATAGCCGAGAGGTAGTTGCCTTCGATAGAATCGACCTTGAAGAGCATGTAATGAATATCCTTGACGGTCGAGAGCGAGTTTTTCTGGGGGTTATACGACAGCGCCTTCCGCAGGTAAAACCCGGCCTTTTTGACATCGTTACGCGCCAGATAAAACTTGCCGACGTCCTGCTGCACCTTCTGCGACATCTCGAAGTCACCACCCGATTTTTTATAATGGGCCACCGCCTGGAGGTAGTAGCGCTCGGCCAGGTCGTATTTCTTCAGATCATCGTAGCAGTAGGCGTAGCTCTGGGCCACGCATCCGTTTTGAATATTGTTGATCGTCGGGATCTCCTGAACCAGGTTGGTGATCAGCCCCAGCGCTTCGTAGGTTTTCCGGTGCGCAATCAGATCCCGCACCAGCTGACTGGCTGCGTTATACAGCGAGAAATTAGGCAGCTTCTCCTGACGCCATTGCTCGAAGCTCTTCCTGTACCAGTAGATGCTCTCGCTCTGCTGCCCCAGCTCCATGTACATCTGCGCCAGCGTACCGTAAAAAACGGCGGCCGACAGCGTATCCTGCGTCCGGTTCATACTTTCCAGGCACTGGAGCGCGTAGAAAAGCCCTTTGTCGAAATTACCCTTCAGCCGGTTCACGCTGGCCAGACTGCTGTAGGTGTAATGCAGCTTGGGGTACTTCAGCTGTTTGTAGCGACTGAGTACGTCGGTAAAGGCCTGTTCGGCCACGTCGAGTTCGCCAAGGTCCATATGCAGCGACGCAGCCTGCTCCATCACCTGCACCTCCTTTGCCTGATTGCCAAGCTGTTTGTACAAAGCAGCGGCCTGCCGATAGTACGCAAAGGTTTCCGGGTAGTTCTTGATGATGTACCGCGTACAGGTCGCGAAACGCAGCGTAGCTTCGGCTTCGGTTTGCCGGTCGCTGGTTCGGCGGCACTCGTCGATCAGGTTGGCAAAAAGTGCCTTGCCCAGCCTGGTATTCCCCCGTTCAATGTAGGCAACGACCAGCAGGCTCTGGGCGTCATGCTGTTCGTTTACCCGATGCAGGGCGTTGCTGAGTTCGTTGGCCTGCTTCAGGTAGGTTATCGCACTGTCCAGGTCGCGGGTAACCTCGCCCGCCTTGTACACCTGAAACTTACCCAGTTCGATCAGCGCGTGGAGCCGGTTGGTGTCGGGCCCGCTGTTGTTGAGCTGAACCAGCAGCTGGCTCGCCATTTTGCGGGTAATATTCTGCGCATCGGCGGGCCGGGCCGTCAATAAAGCCAGCATAAGGCCGCCCCAAAACAGCCGCGCTCTCCGTCCCGAGCCGGGCAGTTGCACCTTGAAGCGGAAGAAAGGGACAGCAGACTCGGCCATCGGTTGTGTTTTTTTTAGCAGGGTACCGTACAGACGCACTGGACTTAGCGATCACCCGACGATGCGGTTGGAAACTGGGTGGCCAGCACTTTCCGGATGCCCAGTTTCTCCATCCGGTATTCCAGCGTTGTGGGCTTCAGATTCAGCCGTTCTGCCGCCCCCCCGCTTCCCCGGATGCGGCCGTTGGTTTGCTTCAGCACCGACAGAATATACTCCCGTTCGGTATCCTGCTGAATCTGTTTCACATCCTGTAAATCCCGGGGCGCCGACATGGCAGACTGCCCCTGAGCCGGATAGTCGCTGGCAGACGGCACCTGGGATACCGGGCAGCTCATGGCCAGCAGACTGTTGACCAGCGGCCGCCCCAGGCTGAGTGGTGTGTAGCCGTCGTTGATGATAACGGCCTGCTCGATGACGTTTTCCAGCTCACGAATATTACCCGGCCAGTTATGCCGGATCAGCTCGTTCAGCGCGGCATCGCTGATGCCGTGATAGGGTTTGCCCAGTTTGCGAGCCGATTTCTGGGCGAAGAACTGGGCCAGCAACGGTATATCACCCGGTCGTTCGCGCAGCGAGGGCAACGTAATCGGGAAGGTAGCGAGCCGGAAATACAGGTCCATCCGGAAGCGACCCTCCGCTACTTCTTTCTCCAGCTGCCGGTTCGTAGCCGCAATGACCCGCACATTGGTTCGGATGAGCGTTTTGCCGCCCAGGCGTTCAATTTCTTTCTCCTGCAACACCCGCAGCAACTTGGCCTGAAGCTCCAGCGGCATCTCACCAATTTCGTCCAGAAAGATGGTGCCGCCCTGCGCCAGTTCGAACTTCCCGATCCGCTTCTCGAAGGCCCCCGTAAACGCGCCTTTCTCGTGGCCAAACAGCTCCGATTCGATGAGGGTAGCCGGCAGCGCAGCGCAGTTGATCTTGACCAGGATTTTATCTTTCCGCGCCGACAGGTTATGCAGCGCCCGCGCAATGAGCTCTTTGCCGGTGCCGCTCTCGCCCAGAATCAGTACCGTAGTGTCGGTATTGGCTACCTGCGTAACCTGATCAAATACCTGCAGCAGCCGTTGACTGCGCCCGATGATTTCTTCGAAGTTGACCAGCGTTTTTACTTCTTCCTGCAGATAGGTGTTCTCCCGTTTGAGCTGTTCGCTGAGCCGGGCCACTTCTTCGAAGGCAAACACCCGCTCCAGCATCAGTACAATGGGCTGTTCGAGCCGCTCGAGCAGGTTATTGTGCCGCGACTGGTAGGTATCGGCAGTACGGCTCATGAACGTGATCACGAACCGGTCGATCTGCCCCACGTGGAGCGGCATGACTAGCGCCGACTCCAGCCGAAAGGCAGCCGCCAGGGCCTGCACCTGCCGATTCCGTTTGCCCAAGGCAGCAAAGGTGTCGGCGCTGTAGCGCGTCGGGCCGTCGGCAACCGAGTCGGCCGGCGCCTGGGCCAGCTCGCCGACAGTTGTGCTGGTTACCTGCCGCAGATCGTCGAGGCTAGGAATCTGGTATTCGTCGAATCCGACGCGGTAAAAGTTGAAGCTGTGCGCCGTTCCGTTTTTCTGGTAACTAACGGTCAGGAAATCGAACGGTACGTGCGGCTGAAATACCCGGGCTGCGCTCAGCAGCTTCTGTTCCCAGCTCACCGGCTCCGAAAGCGCATCCGTCAGCGCAATCTGGAGCGCCTTTTCTTCACGAAGCCTTAGTTCAGCACTATGTGCCTGGCGGTATCGGCTGATCTCCAGGGTAGTCAGAATATCTTTTTCCCGAAACGGTTTGACAATATACCCAATGGGCTGAGTGGCCTTTACGGCTTCGAGCACCCGCCGGTTGTCATTGGCCGATATATAGATAAACGGAATTCCGCGCCCCTCCAGCTGCTTGGCCAGGTCGATGCCGGTTTCGTTGCCCTTCAGGTAAATATCGAGCAGGACGATATCGGGCTGCTCCTGCTCCATAAAAGTCAGAGCTTCGGCTACCGAGTCGGCAATACCGATGATGGAGTAGCCAGCCTGTAGCAGAATGAGCTCCAGATCGTTGGCAATGATGTATTCATCTTCGACAATCAATAGTTTGCAGAACGATGTTGATGAAAGAGGAAGGCCGATTGATGGTTGCATAGTCTGAAGAGCTTTATCTGAATATCGAATACAGACCGCGTTGTCGGTTGGCTAACAAGAATTATTCCCGTTCGTGGCCCGGCTCCGTTATTGCCGAAAAACCCCGGCCAGGCCAGCCGCTTTGTGTCCGTATGTACTCATCATTGCTATAAATACGCGGCTAATCAGATCAAAAATAACAACTCTGCGCCACGTTACCGGAAATAATCGATAGATGTACCCGACTGCCGGCAGAGCACCCCCTACGGGTTGTATGGAGAACTCCAGAATGTTTGGAGTTCTCCATACAGAGCAGACCCGCTCACTGGAGTTGCAACAACGGGCCATACGCGTTATGAATTGACAATGAATAATTTATTCGTTTATACCCGTTTATGCCGGGCCTAATTACTAACCGGAGAGGTTGGCACTTGGGTTGATATAGGGTCTGGATAAAGCCCTTCCTTTTTCAGATCGTTATGCCCACCTCCAGGCAGCTTATCGAAGTCGTTTATAGTGTAGCTACAGACAGCAATCTGAGCCGAATCCTGCCGATACTGGACGAGGATATCGTCCTGTATATGCCCGATTACATGTCGATCGGTGGCGAGTACCACGGGCGGAGGGGATTCCTTACCCTTATGTCGAGGGTGTACAAACGCTGGGAGCGCATCGAGCTCAGCGCGCTGGTGTTTTTCATACCGGACCACGATCCTCTCTCGAACGCGGTTGTAACAACGGGCCTGTTCAGCGGAACCCTCCTTCCCGATAGCGAACCGGTCAGCCTGCCGTTTCTCCATTACTGGCAGCTCAAAGACGAGAAGATAATCGCGCTGCGGGCGTTTAGCTGGCATTCCGCTCCCCTGTCCAACCGGTCCCGGCAAGATCAGAACCCGCCCAACCCGTTCCTGAACGGCCCGTATGTCTGGCCGAACGGGAAGCGATCCAACGGATCAGCCCCCTGATCACAAGATCCGATCGGGTACCAGCGGTAGCCCCGTTCGGCTTCCGCATTCCGGATCACCCCGCCCCGTCAGGGCCATTACAGCGCAGCGTCGGTAGCAAGAGAATCAAATATCCGGCACCCCGGCCCGTAGGGCCACTACAGCGCAGCGTCGGTAGCAAGGGAATCAAATATCCGGCACCCCGGCCCGTCAGGGCCTCAACAGCGCAGCGTCGGTGGCAGGCGGTTCAACCGAATCAGACATTCCGGATCATCCATGGCCTGTAGGGCCATCACAGCGTAGCGTCGGTGGCAGGCGGTTCAACCGAATCAGACATTCCCGATCAGTCATGGCCCGTAGGGTCATCACAGCGCAGCGTCGGTAGCAATCCGGTTAGCCCCGTTCGATTTCTGTAAAAGCAATGTGCCGTCAGGTACATAATGGGTTTGTCTCTGTCGATGCACGGTTTTGCCGTTTGCTGCTACCGACGCTGCGCTGTAAAGGCCCTACGGGCCATGGATGATCCGGCCGTTTGCTGCTACCGACGCTGCGCTGTGATGGCCCTACAGGCCATTGTTCGGTGGGCACCTGTCAATCTTCCTACCGACGCTGCGCTGTGATGGCCCTACGGGCCATGGATAATCCGGCCGAACGGGGCCGAACCAGATGCCACCCCTACCGACGCTGCGCTGTGATGGCCCTACAGGCCATGAATGATTGGGAATGTCTGATTCTCTTGCTACCGATGCTACGCTGTAGTGGCCCTGACGGGCCAATCTGTTGTAATCAATCCCTCTTCCTTGATAATTCCTCTGCGCGGGCACGTTCTGCGTTACGTATAAGGCACGGCGTTATTGGGTTCCTATGGGCAGGCTGATGGTAAACTCGGTAAACTGGCCCTCTTCGGAGGTTACCGTAATGGTTCCGCCGTAGCCTTTGGTGATGATGTCGTAGCTCAGGGATAGGCCCAGGCCGGTGCCTTCGCCGGTGGGCTTGGTCGTAAAAAATGGCTGAAACAACTTGGGCAGCACCTCGTCCGGAATGCCGGTTCCGTTATCGCGAATCCGAATGCGGATGCAGGCGTCGTGCCGACGGGTCCTTATGTGTAGCGTAGGCTGATAGCCCGGTTCAGCCGTTTGCTGCCGTTTGTGCAGCGCGTACAAAGCGTTGCTGAACAGATTCAGCAGCACCCGGCCGATCTCCTGCGAAACCACCGGAACCAGCCCCAGGGTCGAGTCGAAATCCGTAACCAGCGCGGCCTCGAAGGTCGGCACCCGGGTTTGGAAACCCGCGTAAGCCAGTTTGCAGTTTTCGCTGGCCAGCGCGTTCAGATCGGTAAGCTGTTTCTCGCCGACGATGCTGCGGCTGTGCTCGAGCATGCCCTTCACGATCGACGAGGCCCGATTGCCGTGGTGGGTTATTTTTTGCAGGTTTTGGGTCAGGTCGGCCAGCAATTCGGCTTCCAGCGCCTGGTCGCGGGTTGGACTCTGGGCTTCCTGCGCCAGCTCCGTAACCAGTTCGGTCGATACTTCAGAAAAGTTCTTCACGAAGTTGAGCGGATTCTGGATTTCGTGGGCAATCCCCGCCGTCAGCTCACCGAGGCTGGCCAGCTTCTCCCGCTGAATCAACTGCGTCTGGGTGTCGCGAAGCTCAATCAGCGACTGGTTCAACTCTGCCGTCCGGTCGGCTACCTGCTGTTCCAGCAGCTGGTTCTGATTGGCCAGCAGGTGCTGCTTTTCCTGCTCCTGCGCCAGCGTTTGTGCCGACAGGCGCCTGACGGCCTCAAACTGCTCCCGCAGGGCCTGGTATGTACGGGCATAGTCGCTGACGAGCGAAAACGACAGGCCTATCGGGATACTGAACATCATCATCAGCCCCAAAATTGCCGTTGGCAAAACCAGCCAGAGCGAGGGCGTCACCGTATCCGACAACCCGTTCAGCAGCTGCGCCAGTATATTTATACCGATGATGGCCAGCAGTGAAAACAGCGAAAAGCGCAGCGATTTCCAGGGCAGATGGGAATCCGGGTCGGGGTTTCGACGCCGGGCCAGCCAGCTCACCCGGGTGTATTCGATCAGCACAACGATGAACGAAATCCAGGCCTTGCCATTAATAACAGAGTAGAGCACACAGCCGTAAACCACCATAAACAGCAAAATGGCACTAATTGCCCAGAAAACCACGCCCAACCGCCGGCCCAGGTAGATATAGACCGATAGCAGCAACAAACCCAGCGCCAGATTGACCATGACCCAGAAGCCCAGCAACAGCCCGGAGTCGAGGGTGAGCGTGCCAACCTGACTACTGATCTGATCGATCAGAAAAATCAGCGAGAAAGACAGCATGGTCAGGGCCAGCACCAGGTTGACCCGTTGTGATCGATTGGCCCGGTAGAACAGCAGGTGTAGCAGGCTGAGTACCCCAAAAATACCCGTCAGCAAATACTCCATAGCGGCCGACTGAGCCTGGTTGCTCATGAGTTCGACGGGGGCCCGGTCAGCCGTTTGAAACGACACCTGAAACGGCATTTTGTTCACAGAATTGCCGATGATCGAATCGCGCCGGAAGGTATAATGAACCGCGAGCGTATGTCGACTGGTATCGCTGATCGGGAGCGGCACGAAGGCAACCAATCGCTGTGAACCACCCGAATCGAACAGGGCCGGTTTTAGGCTAGCCAGCCGCTTTCCATCCAGGTAGACCTCCGATGCGCCAAACTGCCGGAACGTCATGACCAGTTCGTCTTTTTCGGGCCGCTGCAGCTGAATGATTCGGCGGAACCAGCCATGACCCGCCTGCCAGAGCTTCGTGTTTTCTGTAATACGGATTCGGGGACTGATTTTTTGCCAGTGTCCGTGATTATAGTCCGGATTAGCCCAGCCCGTACTATCACCAGCCCGAAACCGCCAGGCGTTTTTCCAGCCCACATCGACCGACGAAAAATTTTCGATCACAATCGCCTGAGCGCGGGCGTTCAGGGACCCTGATAGAACAAAAAGGCACATACCTAAGCGGTAAAGGTATCGCATCATAAGGCAAAGAAAGTAGACCCGGTCAGCAAAACATTTTTACTGTATTTAGTTGTACAGCGTAGTATCATGCAGGCGGCCTGAATCGCCAGACAGCGGCACCGCTCTGCATCTAAACCAATCCTATCGTATGCAATATCGCACATTCGGCCGCACCGGCTGGCAAGTTTCTGAAATTGGCTATGGCATGTGGGGCCTGGCGGGCTGGACCGGCTCCGAGCGCCCCCAGATCGAGCAGGCGCTCGACCGCGCCGTTGAACGCGGTTGTAACTTCTTCGATACGGCCTGGGCCTATGGCAACGGCCTGAGCGAACAGATTCTGAAAGACCTCCTGGCCCGTAACCGCGACAAACAACTGTACGTTGCCACCAAGATTCCGGGCAAAAACTTCAAATGGCCGTCCAAACCCGAATACGCCCTGGAAGACGTGTTCCCGGCCAGCCACATCATCGACTACACCGAAAAGAGTTTGAAAAACCTTGGCGTCGAGACGATAGACCTGCAGCAGTTCCACGTCTGGGAAGACGCCTGGGCTAACCAGGACGAATGGCAGCGGGCCGTAGAGCAGCTGACCCAGCAGGGCAAGGTGCGGGCGTGGGGCATTTCGGTGAACCGCTGGGAACCCGACAACTGCCTCAACAGCCTCCGCACTGGCCTTATCGACGCGGTACAGGTTATTTACAATATTTTTGACCAGAACCCCGAAGATAACCTCTTCCCACTCTGCCGCGAACTGAACCTTGGCGTTATTGCCCGCGTCCCGTTCGATGAAGGTACGCTGACCGGCACCTTTACGAAAGAAACGACCTTCCCGGCCGACGACTGGCGGTCAACCTACTTCGTGCCCGAAAACCTCAACAGCAGCGTTGACCATGCCGACGCCCTACGGCCCCTGATTCCGGCCGGTATGACGATGCCCGAAATGGCGCTTCGATTCATCCTCAGCAATCCCGATGTGCACACGACCATTCCCGGTATGCGTCAGCTCCGCAACGTAGAAGCCAACACGGGCGTCAGTGACGGACAGGCTCTACCGGCCGAGCTGGTAAACGCCCTGAAAGGCCACCGCTGGGACCGCACCCCGACCGAGTGGAGCCAGTAGGTAACGGACGCCCGTCAGTCAACAACCAGTACGGAGTGTAGCGTCAGTTGCGGAACCGTAACGGTAGCTACCCCCTGAGCATAGCGCATCGGCAGTGACCGGTTTTCCGGTTGCTGTACGATGCGCTTTGGCTTTTTGTCGGTGCGTACGCGAACGGTCAGGTTCGTCAGGGGCGGCACTTCATCATACGTAAACACCCGGGGGTCGGCATGTCGGCCACCGGTATTGATCAGATTGATAGTCAGCCGATTGGTATGCCAGCTGGGTACCACATGAACCAGGCGTGACCCACTCACCTCCACGATCGGGTTCGGCAGCAGCGGCCGGGCCAGCCCCGCCAGAAAATCGCGCAGTTTGGTCGACTGGTGGGTGCGGTAGTCGGTGCTCAGGTCGGCATACACGGCCGTTATCCGCCCCTGCCCGAACGTCGTTTCGGTAGCCGCTACGCTCGTTACCGACCCACCCGTTGCCGAGCTGTGGAGCTGTGCAACCGGCCGGGTATGGGCTCCTGTAAGCTGAACGGGCAGAAACGGACCTGCCAGCACCACCGACTGTCCGCTGGCCTCCACCCGCCGGGGTCCGTTCAGCACCGGCCCCGTTGGCAATACGCCCAGTTCAGCGGCAAACTGACGGGCATTGGTAGCGCCGATGATGAGCAGATGACCGCCCTGTTCGGCGTAGGTAAGCAGCTCGTTCCGAAACGCCGGGTCGAGCGAGTCCTGCTGCGACAGCACAATGACCGGGTACTGCTGCATACGACCGCGCAGATGATGCTCTGACAGCACCTCTACCGGTAGCTGCGCATCGAGCAGTGCCGTCAGTACGCCATTGATGCGCTGGGTCTGGCCACCAAACAGCGACTGGCTGGTGGCTCTGACCGTGGTATTCGAATACAGCAGCGCCACCTGCGGCACCGCTACGCTCCCCTGACAGAACGGTTGCCGGGCTCTGACAAACCGGCCCAGCTCAGCCATGACCGGCAGATCGCCCAGCGGCAGCGAGCCGTCGCGCTGCTGCTGGTAGTAGGCCTGAAACCCGCCCCCCAGCGACAGTACTTCGGCCGCTTCCTGCATGAGGTGAACGGCCGTTTTCTGATCACCCTGCCGGGGCGGGCCAAATTCGTACCAGAATCCCCACGACATCAGATCCCAGGGTTTCCTGTACAGCTGCCCCTGCGCGGCCAGGATACGCCCTTCGAGGGCGGCCGAGTTTACGCTGTTGCCCGGCGTCAGATCGCCCGAGAGGTAGTCGACATTGGTCGTGATGGGTTCGGGCATCATGGACGAGTAGGCCCAGTTGGAAGCAATCTGGAACGTGGGCCGATGGCGGTGTACTTCGTCGACGTAATGTCCGATGTACTGGATAAACGACTCGCGGGCCATGTTCTTAAACAGATCGTAGCCGGGGTCGTTGCTGGAACGCGGAATGGATTGCAGCCCCGTTGTGGTCCGGAACCGGTCGAGCGCAGCGGGCGAGTAATCGGGTACTGTGGCCCAGCACTCGCCATCGACCCAGACGCCATCGGCTCCGTAGTCGGCCAGTTCGCGGAGCTGCGGAATCAGTAACGAGTCGGCGTAGGGACCATAGACCGATGCTTTCGACAGGTCGGTGCTGCCGTCTGCTTTCCGGGCCGCCCAGCCGGGATACTTGGCCAGTACGGCATCGTCATAGACGCCCGAATAATGCAGATACAGGCCTACGCCGTGTTTTTTAGTGATGGCCCGGTAAAAAGCCAGCGGGTCGTTGGTAATACGGGGCGCTACCGAGGCTGTAGCCACCCGCGAGGGGTAACTGCTGATACCGGGATGCCCCTTGCAATCGACCTGGATGAAGTCAGGCTTAACGGCCGCCAACAGTGAATCGATCTTTTTTTCGGAGAGATTTCGGCCAATCAGCGAATCGCCGGAGCCGGCGTGGAAATCGAAATGAAGCCCGAAATACCGGCGTACCGGAGGCCTTTCGGAGGCTGACTGCGCCTGAAGTTGACCACAAAAAAGGGTAAGAAGCAGAACGACAATAACTCTCATTGCTGATGTATTGGTTTGTATAGACAACGCCCGGGCCGCCCGGAATCTCACACCCTCTGTCAACAATTCGCGCCTACCCGATCAGACCCGGCTGCTATTCTAAAGCAGAATCAGACCATAACTAACTATACTTCAGCCGCTTATTTTTCCCGGAAAACAGAATGACTTTTTTTGACGACTCAGCCGTAAAACGGAGCGAGGTGGCACGACCCAACGGCATGCCACCTCGCTCTGCTCCCCTGCGGATACGGTCGGTCACCTAATACTCCTGCTCCAGGGGGTGAACCATGAACTCGTCGATCACGACGTGGGCGGGGCGGCTGATGATGAATAGCATCGACTCGGCCATGTCTTCGTTTTTGAGCCAGTTGGTCGAGGTTTCGTGGCCGTGGCCTTTGGCGTGGAAGTGCGAATCGACCAGGCCCGAATATACTCCCGACACTTTGATACCAAATGGACGAACTTCCTTCCGCAGCGCACCCATGAACGCTTCCTGCGCGTATTTGCTGGCCGTATACAGCGATCCACCCGCAAAGGTCCGCTTGGCCACATCGGAAGCCACAATGACGATATGACCCGACCCCTGCGCCTTCAGCGTGGGCAGGGCCGCTTTGGTCAGTACAAACGTGCCTTTTACGTTGGTGGCCATCAGCGCATCCCACTCCTCAACCGTCAGCTCATCCACGTTTTTGAAGACGCCGTATCCGGCATTGTTGATCACCACATCGATCCGGCCGAACCGGTCGAGGGCGGTTTGTACAACGGCGGCCATGTCGGCCTCGCTGGCTACATCGCCGGCAACGGCAACAATATTGGCATGTTCGGCTTCCAGCGTTTTCAGGTCATCGGCATTGCGGGCGGTTACGACGACGTTAGCGCCGTTTTTAGCGAGCAGCAGCGCCGTGGCCCGGCCAATACCGCGCGAGGCCCCCGACAGAATGATGGTTTTGTTTTCGACAGTCATACGTTAGAATTTTAACTGCAAAGAACGCAAAGGTTGACGCAACCGTCGCAAAGAAGTTCGGGACTGACGACCTTTGTGGCCTAAACCAATCCTTGATCTGACCCTTATGCACGATTCCTTATCCGATAAACTCACGCAGCTGGAGCAAAAATTTGCGGCCATGGGGCAGGACATGAGCGCCTACCTCGAAGGCCTCCTCCAGGCCGATTACCTAACCTACTGGGATTACATCCACCTCGACACGCTGCTGTCGCTGCAAAACCCCAAAACGGCCTATCCGGATGAGCTGATCTTCGTGACCTACCACCAGATTACCGAACTGTATTTCAAGTTGATCCTGCACGAGATTGAGCAGATTGCCGATGCCGCCCCGCTGACGGCTGACTTTTTTACGGCGCGTATCCAGCGCATCAACCGCTATTTCGGCCTGCTCGAAGAATCGTTTGGGGTGATGATTACGGGCATGGAGCGCGAGCAGTTTCTGAAATTCCGCATGGCCCTGCTGCCCTCGAGCGGGTTTCAGTCGGTTCAGTTCCGCGAGATCGAGATCGTATCGACCACCTTCCCAAACCTGCTCATCGACCCACCCGCCCGCGCTACTACCATCAGCGAGCAGTATGACGCCATTTATTGGAAACGGGGCGCTACCGAACTGGCTACGCACCAAAAGACCCTGACGCTGAAACAGTTCGATCAACAGTACAGCGGTCGGCTCATCCGGCTGGCCGAGGCCTATCAGCCGAGAAACCTGAACCAGCGGCTGCTCGATCTGGAGCAGGCCGGCGGTGCCACTGACGAGCTGCGGTCGGCCCTGCGCGAGTACGACCAGCGCGTAAACGTCCGCTGGAAACTGGCTCACCTGCGGTCGGCGGTGCAGTACCTGCAGAAAGCCCCCGACGACATTCGGGCTACGGGCGGCACCAACTGGCAAACATACCTGCCACCGGCTCAGCAGCAGCGTATGTTCTTCCCGACCTTGTGGCCGGCCGATGCGCTACAGACCTGGGGTAAGCACCTCCATTGATCAGTCGTTGCGTAGCTTCTTGAAATACCGGACCATCTCGCCGTAGCCCAGCCCCATCGACAGGCCCGTTACGGCCTGGGTGATGCGTTTGGTCTTGGTATCAATAGTTTTAGCATCCTCGATCCAGTTGCTGAAATACGTCTGGTGGCCTTTGGGTAAGGTGTTGAAGAACGCCAGGGCGGCCGGCTCATCGTCCAGGCAAGCCAGCAGGTCGGGCGAGAGCGGCATCGAGTCGGTATCCAGCGCCAGCTCTACCCGTACGGTAGCGCCTTCTTCCTTTCGGATACCGCGTCGCATGTCGGCGTTGACGGGCATGATAAAGGCGCTATCGGCACCGCCGGCCTGCCCCATTGGCAGCAGGGCCACGAACTTGATGGCCAGGGCGTCGAGTGTGCCCTTCACCCGAAACGAGGTTCGCTGGCCCGGGCTGAGGGCGTCCGATACGTGGCTGGGAATCTCGATATAGGTCCAGCCGGTTTTTTCGCCTTTCTGCTCGAATCGCTGGAGCAGGGCTGTAAAGGTACAGGTCATAGGAATGAGAATAGGGTGGCAGGCGGGCACCTGCCGCAAAAATAGGTCACCAGCCCTACCACCCTACTCGCCTTAGCGTCAAAATTACAATCGGATACTCAGCGTAATAACTCCGCTACGCCCATCCGACGGCCATATACCAGGACCGGGATAAAACGTGGGCCGCTTTGTGAAGTACGCCTGATCAAGCAGGTTGTTCAGGCTACCGCGCCACGTCAGCCACGGCCGAATCCGCCAGCTGGCATTCAGATCCAGCAGGCTATAGCCCGGCACTGGGCCTCTGGCTCCGTTGGCCGAAGGTTCGGGGCTGTTCAGCGCATCGGAAAACGTAGGCCCCACGTAACTATACTGCGCTGTCAGGCTGGCCTTGCCGTAGCGAATTGTCAGCCCGTTGCGCGATGTCCAGCGGGGAGCCGACTCGACCCGGTTTCCGGTAAGGTCCCGGTTGTCGGTACCCGCACTAATAACCGCGTTCACGTAGCGGGCATCGATAAACGCCGATGCACTGAACATACTCAGGGTCAGCCGACGGCTCTGCCACAAAACCGCTTCTGCCAGCGCTTCGATACCCTGGCTGCGGCTATCGCCGATGTTTGTTCGCAGAATATACGACGCCCCATCGACACCGACCTGAACCAGACTTCCCAGCCGATTGCGGTACAACAGGTCGAACAGCGTCAGGTTTAGATGAACGTTGCTCCAGTAGCCTTCCAGCCCCAGTTCGGCCGTATGACCGAGCGCATCCTGTAGATTTTTATCGACCCGTTCGTAGACCGATGCCGGAATAATATCCTTAAAAATAACGGGTCGGTAAGCGCGCGTCCAACCACCGTAGAGCCGCAACTGCCGGGTAAGCTGGTACTGCGCACTGAAGCCCGGTAAGGCAAAGCGATGCGCAATATCGGTCGGTAGGTCGCCGGGGTCGTAATAGCTGATGGTACCGCGCATACGGGTCAGCCCCTGTTCCATACGGATACCGGGCGAGATCGTCAGCCGGGAACCCAGCCGAACCTGCGCTTCGGCAAAAAGAGCACCGTTGCGCGTACGATACCACAAGTCGCGGCCAAAGGGGGCCGTCAACGTCAAGTCATAGGCCGAGCCGGTCGTTCCTTTACCCAGCTGTTGCCGGTGCAGGTCGTTATGCATAAACTGCCCGCCCAGCACCACGGTGCTCGTTATACCCGCCACGCTCAGCTGCCGCAACAGACGAACCTCCGACGTATAGCTGTTAAACTGATCTACATCTACCTGCCGGGGTTTGTACTGTCCGGTTGCGGGATCAACGGCATCGGGCACCGTGGCAAACGCATCGAGCTGAACGCTGTTCCGCTGACCAAGAACGGCCGAGGTTGTCCACTGAAGCCGCGTCCGATTATCCAGCTGCCAGTCTACCCGTACCGACGGCACCCAGATATCGGGGTTGAAATAGTTCCGGCTACGGGTAGCCTGTCGGGGATCGGCCCTGAACATGGAGTCGGTCAGCGGACCGGGAATCTGATACACATAAGCCGAGCGGCCAGCTTCGGCGGTAATGGTCAGCCCGGGCGTCAGCTGGTAACTGAGCCGCATCAGCTGGGCCTGCGCATCTGACCGGCTGCTGGCCCGGTATCCGTCCGAATGGCGCCAGTACGCATACCCATAGTAGGTCAGCTTACCGATTCGGCCACCTACCGCGTTATAGCTACTTCGGAGGCCAAACGAGCCCAGCGACCCAATGGTCTCGAAACCGAATCGACGGGTAGTGTCGGCTTGTTTGGTCACATAGTTTAGCATACCGCCAAACTGAGCGCCGTACTGCAGCGAGGCCGATCCGCTGACCCATTCAATCTGTTCCAGGCTCTCACCGGGGGGCGAATAATGACTGGCCGGATACGCATACATATCCGAATTAGTCAGCACACCATTCTGGCGGATATTATTCTCCCACGACCGGTGGGGGTCGAGGCCACGGGTTGCTACGTTGATCTGATTACCGGTACCGTCCATATCATAGACGAACAAGCCCGGCACCCGGCCCAGCATCTGCCGGGCGTTTTTCTCAACAACGTTCACGTCCAGATGGGCAACCGGAATCAGCGCACTCCGTTTACCAGCCATCAGAAATGTGCCCTGTACGGTTGGTAAGGACCGGATCATAACAGCCCTCGATGCCCGTATATCGATCGACTGAAGCGTTCGCACGGGGAGCGAATCCGCTTCGGCGCTGTGTGTGACAGACTGCGCCGTTCCGGTGGATGGCTGCCATACAGCCATAACCACCGGAATCAGCCCCGTCAGTCGACAAAGCCAGTACGACATGTCAAGAGTATTATAGTCCTGATCCATCGGCCTTACCGCGCGATACGGCATAGGCACCGATATTTTTGCCGCAGACCAGCCCCGACTCGCAGTCGGACCGGAAATGGATCATCCCATAAATACGCGATACGGAGGCTTCCTGCGCTTTGGCCATGAACTCGTTGGTCCGCTCGGGAAATACGTACGATAGCACCGCAGCCGCAGCCCCCGAAAAGGTCGAGTGGCCCGAGGTATAGCTGGGGAAGTTGGGCAAGCCCACCGACGTTTTCACGCCAAACTGCTGCGGCCGGGGGGTATAATAATAGAACTTGGTTTCCCAGCAGCACACGCCGGCATCCTGAAGCGCCGTACTGACCAGCGCCAGCGTTCGGGCCATACGCACCTCGCTGAAGCGCGCTTCGTGGGCGGCATCGGCAGCGGTACGGGCCCAGTGGCCGGGCGGGGTATAACTCCCGGCTCCGTCGGCCCAGAAGTTGGCAATGCGGGCCTGCTCACGCGTCTGGTTTTTCTGAATAGCCTGTAGCTCGGCCAGTTCTTTCTTAAACTGGTCGCTGCCCGGCAGCGGAGCCGGGCCGGGCCGTAGCTTCACCAGTGTGGCGCGGTCAAAGTTCCAGAGCGATACCGCTCCGTAGTTAGGCAGCATGGGAGGCCGGGCCGGAGACTCCTGACTGACCCAGATGTCGGCCAGACCACGGGCTTTGGCTGCTTCGATCATCGCAGCCGTTACGGTCTGGTTATTCGACGCACTCATGCCATCGGTCCGGGCGCGGGCCATTACCTTAGCACCCACCTGGCTGCCGAGGTCAGCCCCGGCGGCCAGGTCGCTCGGTACGTTCATCCCGGCCCAGAGCCGACTCTCGCGGTGTTCGGCCAGCTTCGCGTCCAGAAACGGCCCTTCGCCCGGAAACATAGCCTTCAGAATAGTATAGGACGCCGTCGCCACAACCGCATCTTCAGACGGGTAGGTAGGCAGGGCCGATACCGGCAGGGCTACCCGCACCGAAGCGTCTGTTTTGGAGGGAGCCGCCCGTTTGAAAGCGTATTTGTAGTGCCAGGTTGCTACCAGCGCATCGTATTGGGCCACGCTCAGATACGCCAGGGCGCGGGCGGTATAGGGCGGGTTGGCAAACGGAAACTTCGGATCGGCCAGCGGATTGGCTGCGTCAGGAACGGGGTACTTACCGTCGGCGTTCGACGCAGGTGGCACGTTGTATCGGGCCGCTAGCTCGCGGGCTATCTCGTTCCAGCGGTACACCGCCCCGGCGCCCCAGTACACGACCGCTTCCTGCTGCTCGCGGGTCAGGCTGGCCGATTTGGTCTTCAGATCATTCAGCTCGGCCAGATAGGCCGCCGACGAGGTAGACGCCGGAGCTGCCACGGTAACGTCGGTCGGAGCGGTCAGGATGTATGTTTTCCAGCTACCCGCTTTGGCATCGACATCGGCCGGGCTATAGGCCACCCGCTGCGGTTCTTCAATGGTTTTATCGCAGGACGTCAGCACCGCCGACAGGCCCAGTACCGACAAAGCGGCTATCAGTATAGTACGCGTATTGAATTTCATGATGGCTACTGTTAATTACTTACCGTTCAGCTGAAAAAGGAGACCGAGCATGTAGCTGGTACTTTGGCCAGCGTTCAGCCCGTCGGTGACGTAGGCCACCCGCGCGTTCAGGCCGATGTTGCGCGGCTGAATTTTACCGTACCAGCCCACCTGCGTCATCTGCATGTTGTTGGTCGGGAAAGGCATGTCGTTCCGGCGAATATTGTCGCCATTGACACAGGCAAACCGCTCGGCAAACACCTCCGTCTGCCAGGCCCGGCGCACCACGCCCAGCCGAACAGCCGCATCGTACGCATTCGGCACGCTGACCTCGTCGGTATTGTATACCCGGTTGTCGGCCTGGTAGGCGTCGCGGTCGATCCGAATTGTGCTTCGCCAGATGTACGAGCCATGCGTGGTTACGTACAGGCCCGTATGCGGGTGGGTGTAGTTGAGCAGGAGCCGCCCCGTAACCGTACGCGCCTGCAGCCCGATCGACATCGGCAGAAAGTCGGGTACGTAGTTACCAACCGGTATTGACCCACCCACGATGGGGTTGACCGATAAGCCTTTGTAGTCGAACGCCTTCAGTTTCAGCCAGGCCGACAGATCCTGAAAACCCTTCTGGCCCATAAGGTTACCCGCGCTGGTACTGGTCCAGACGTAGGGCAGGTTCAGAATCAGGTTGACCCGGTTACTGATCCCGATAGCGGGCATGATGGCGGCCGTACGGGTGGTATGGCGACCAATATTCAGGTTTTCCCGTTTGAGCGTCCCTTCCCAGTAGTCGGTCCAGGTACTTTCTCCGTACATACCGGCAATACAAACGGTTTTCCGGGGCATGTAAATGGCATCGTGGGGCATTTGCGCCCGGAGGGGTGCGCTCAGCAGCGATAGCAAAGCGACTAGTATCAGACAAGCAATTCGTTTCATAGTACAGGCAAAGCCATAAGGCCCGTTTAGAACCAGCGGGATACGGTGAACGAAATCAGGTAATCGGCAAAGGCCGCATCGCCGTGCCGCAGACCGGTGGGGTCGAGCCGGTCGGCGTAGCTTTTGATCCGGTTGCGGTACAGCGCAACCGGCACCGTGAGGGCGGCTGACGTTTTGTGGCGCATATAGGCTAAACCCGGCTCAACGGATACGATATAACCCGGCCGCCGGAAGCCGCTGCTCCCGCCAAAAGCGTCGATAGCGGGAACGCCTTCGACCCGGCCACCCAGCATCACCGCCAGGCCCGGTATGGCTGAAACAGACTGACTCAGCCCTATGCGGGCCGCAAACTGATCGGGGACCGAAAACTCACCCGCCACGAGGTCGATGGTCGTAGCCAGCGGGTTGCGCCGAACGCCGTTGGTTTCGCGGGGGTTGAACAGGTAAAATCCGTTCCCATAGGCTGTTAGTCCGCCAGTCAGCTGCCAGTATCCCTGCAGTTCGACACTGGCGCCCACGCCCCCGTCGCCGAGTTGAATCGATTGATCGACGGGCAGGGTAATGGTATAATCCTGCCCTTCTTTGTTGAGTTTATGAAAACTATCCGTAGCGCGGTAGTTACCGGTTGGCAGCTTCACGCCCAGCCCGACGGCCAGGTTGGCTTTGGGCAGACTCGCCGGATTGGCCAGCCAGTAGCTCCCCGACAGCCGCAGATCGCCGATGCCTTTCGAGCCGGTAGCGAAGCGTTTCTGCGCCGGGTTAGCGGTCAGGCTGTTGCCGTAGTGTTCATACAGCGAGGAGCGATCGTTGGTCTGCACCGGCAGGTTGACCGATACCGACCACCGCAGCGCAGGCATGTAGGTGATGCCCAGGTCGAGGGCGTGCGATACGTTGATAACCTCGGTGCCCTGCTCAACGCGTTGCTTCTGTTCCTCGTCGCCCACAAAGTGTTTGTACGACCGAAAGAAGCGGTACCCGGCCGAGACCTGCCAGTGGCCGGTACGTTGTTTGAAGAAATCGGCGGAGTTGGTACCCGCCGGAGCCGCGCAGCTCATATGACGAACCGCCACACAGCCCTGCGCCTGGGCGATGGCAGTAGAAAATAAGGTGCAGGCAGTTGCCAACACGATGGTATAAATCGGTTTCATGGAAACGAATAGCTGAGATGGAAGAATAAACAAATGGCCTGGTCGATAGCCGTAGATCAGCAGACGCGAGCCTGGTATGTTATTGACCATGTTGTGTCTGCGTACGCGTTAGGTCGAAAAGCTGCGCTTCACGAAACGGTACGAGTCAGACAGACTGTTTATACCAGCGCTTTCCGGCTGAACAGTCAGCTCCAAAAGCCACCCGGCACGAAACAGGCGGATCAATAAAAACCAGTTCAGGCGATTGGCTGATGCACGCGGCACGAAAAGCGAGCCCGTACGGGACGCTTTACTATCGACAGGCAGTACTACAAAAGCATCTCAGCTTTCGGGCGGGGGAGAATGGATCGGCAGCGCGCGGGAGGCAAACACGAAGACCACATCGGGAATCCGGATCACATCGTGCCAGTGGGGAAGTAGAAAATTGAAACGAACCCGCGGAACGGGCGAGTATTCTTTCAGAAGAAGCTTCAGTAACTGACTGGCTTTCTGGCGGGAGTTACTGGTTCCGCTCACGTGATCGTTCAGGAACGAGAGCAGATCACTGCTCCAAAACGAACGGTTCTCGGTCTCGAGGGCGGCAATGTGAAGCCGGTCGCCCCGCACCTCCATGCTGACAACATCGTAATAATGACCTTTGTAGGTAAAGCCTTCGGAGGTGGTACGGGTCAGGGCAACCGCCTTCCGGGTGTCGCCCATCGGAACCTGGAATTCAACGATGCTGTCGACGGAGCGGTAGACGAGCAACTCTTTCGACAGATCATGCTCCGCCTGCCACCACGCCCCCACAGCCACCAGCACATAGGCCAGGGTGTGGTAGAGGAGCAAGCCGAAAAGACCGATCGATACAAGTTTCTTCACTATTCCCAGAAAAAGTAGACCTCAAAAGTAAGCATTAATGATAAACAAAAGCAAGAGTCTCGGCAGGAAACTCTCTGTCTTTTCGGTAGATTATAGATTCCGATGATCAATATCGGCCAATTACTGGAAGCTGCAATCAAAATCGGTAGCTTTGTGTTAAGCTCGTACGTATGATTGTCGATAACCATAACCGCCCCATCACCTACCTCCGGCTTGCCGTAACGGACCGCTGCAATCTGCGGTGCTTCTATTGCATGCCCGAAGAAGGGATCAGGTACCTGCCCAAACAGCAATTGCTGACCTACGAAGAAATGGAACGGCTGGTGCGGGTACTGGCTCGGCTGGGTGTCAGCAAGGTTCGGATTACGGGCGGAGAGCCGTTTGTCCGGTCGGGGCTGATGACGTTCATGCACCAGTTGGCCGAGGTGCCGGGCCTGACCGATCTGTCGATGACGACGAACGGCGTGCTTACTGCCCCGCACGTGACGGCCCTGGCTGCGCTGGGGGTGAAATCGGTCAACCTCAGTATCGATACCCTCGACCGGGAGCGGTTCCACCAGATTACCCGGCGCGATGAACTGCCCGCCGTGCTGCATACGCTGGATGCGCTGCTGGAAGCTGGTATACAAACCAAACTCAATGCGGTCGTGATGGACGGGCAAAATACGCAGGACATCATTCCCCTAGCCGAACTGACCCGTCAGCTGCCCGTCGATGTGCGGTTCATCGAAGAAATGCCGTTCAACGGCGAAGGCAGCCACTATCCGGTGCTCCACTGGACCCACCGGCGTATTGTCGATCACCTCCGGGATCATTTTCCGGACCTGCAACGCCTGCCCGATGCGCCCTTCTCAACGGCCAGCACCTACCAGATTCCCGGTCATCAGGGCACGATCGGGGTAATTGCGGCCTTTAGCCGAACGTTTTGCGGCACCTGCAACCGCATCCGCCTGACGGCCCAGGGTACGCTGAAAACCTGCCTGTACGACAATGGCGTTCTCGACGCCCGGGCTCTGCTCCGCAGCGGAGCTACCGACGCCGAACTAACGGCGGCCTTCTTACAGGCGTTCTCCCACCGCCCCGCCAACGGCTTCGAAGCCGAATCCCGGCGCGACACCGTAACGGAATCGATGTCGACCATCGGCGGGTGAGGTTACGTTCGCGACTCGTTGGTTATCAGCCAGTACGACCAGCATCCTCTAGAGCTTTACGGCTTCGGGAACGCCTTCCAGATACGCATTGGTAAACAAGGTAGCCGCATCCACGCGCTGAATCAGTTCGCCATCGGCATCGGTCAGCAGGTGGTTCCGGATGAGCCAGTTGGCAAACGAAGCCCAGACGTTGCGGTGCATATAGCCCCAGTGCCCATCGGCATCGAGATAATATCCGGAAGCCGACAGCTGGCTCTGTTCCACGAAGTTGCGATTAGTCAGGGTCGGGTGTTTCGAGCTGTCGATCAGGAGCCGGGCCGCTTCGTCGGGGTTGTCGACCGCAAACCGGAATCCGGCGGCTGTAGCCGTCAGGAACCGATGCAGCATGTCGGCGTTTTGCTCGGCCCAGTCGCGGTTAGCAGCCAGTACGGGGCTGTAGCCGTAGGGAATCTCATAGTCGTCGAGCAGGAACTGGTTCAGCTCGATACCGCGAATATCGGCCTCTACACCCTCCCAGGGCAGAAAAATCCAGGTTGCGTCGGCCTCGCCCGTCAGCAGCGAGTTCCAGATGTCGAGCCGGGCGGGCTGGTGTGAGATGAACTGGCCATTGCCGCCGTCGTTCTGAATCATCTGCCGGATAATGTCGTCTTCGTAGCGGGCAGCATAGGATGCGTAGACCTTGCCGTCGAGCTGCCGGGGGCGGGTGATACCGCTCTGGCGCAACGTAACAACGGCGCTGGCATCGCGGGCCAGCACGGCGGCTACGGCTACCAGCGGAACCCCGTTGGCCTGATAACTGAAAATACTTTCGGATGGGGTGATGGCCAGATCGGCTTCCCCCTGTGCTACCCGTTTGGCGGGAGTTGTCTGGTACTTATCCTGATCGGGGGTGCTGATCTCGACTGTCAGACCAGCCCGTTCGTAATCGCCCCGGGCCAGGGCTACGTAAAATCCGGTATGGTTGGTATTTGGTGTCCAGTCCAGGGCTAAGCGAATGTGGCTGCTCATACAATTCGATGGAGATATGGCAAGCTTAACCCACCACCGGGCCGAAAGTTTTCGGCCCGCGCCAATCGCCCCGATATTTAGAATTGACTGCAATTTCTTGCCGGAATCGTCCTAATCGGATCAGGCGGGTACACGTGCCGACGCGGGTTTACGGACGGGTTTGGCAGCCGCTTTTCGGGCCAGCTTCCGTTTGTTCCACCAGATCAGGAAGCCCGACACGGGGAGCGACGCCGAG
The DNA here is from genome assembly GCF_004138325.1 of Spirosoma sordidisoli. Taxonomy (GTDB): domain Bacteria; phylum Bacteroidota; class Bacteroidia; order Cytophagales; family Spirosomataceae; genus Spirosoma; species Spirosoma sordidisoli. Next base: position 1,561,389 of record NZ_SBLB01000001.1, read on the forward strand.
AACAGGCTCACCATAAACGCCAGAAATTTGCCCGGCAAGCCCAACCAGCCCCCCGTATGAATATCATAAGCCGCCCCGCGCGCCCGGTCGCCCCGCGAAAAATCCTGGTACCGTTTTCCTTTCAGCACCGCGCCGGTATACTGGTCGAAGTTGTAGATGGTGTATTTCCGGTAAAATGACCCTTCGTCGTACCGGACCTGCACCCGCAACGCCCCTACCGAATCGGCCGGAAAAATGACATATGACTCAAACGCGTTCGGCTCCAGCGCCACAACCTGCGCGTAGGCCCGATCGACCGAGGCCGGACGAGCGTCGGGGCGGTAGACCGACTGTACTTTGGCACGGTCTCGGGCGGGCGAACCGGTGAGGGCATACAGGCCGTTTTCCCACCACTCGAACGACCAGATCAGCCCTGTCATAGGAATGAGAAGCAGCAGCCAGGTTAGGTAAAATCCACCCACACTGTGCCAGTCGTAGTTGACTTTAGGCCAGCGGGCGTCCCACTTTACGGTGAACTTCGACCGGATCATCCGCTTCGTCTGGGGCCACCACATAACCAGGCCCGATACCATCATGAACAGGTAGATCAGCGCGGCCGTACCGATAATGTAGCTGCCCGTTTTTCCCATCATCAGCGTCGTATGAATCTCGCGGTCGATGGCGAAAAAATCGCGTTTCAGGTCGCGTATGCCGAGTACCGAGCCGGTATAGGGATGTACACTGACGAGCCGCTTGTCTTTCAGGAGTACCTGGTAGGACCGGTCAGCCTCGTGGCGCCGGAAAATACGCTGCAGCTTCGCCTTTGGAACGTCGCGCCGGACCACATCAGCCACCTGCCCAACGGTCAGCATCGGACTGGTGCGCGGCTCCACAAACAGCTGATCCCGGTGAATCAGCGCCTGTACTTCTTCCTCAAAAACGAACAGACAACCTGTTACACTACTAACGAACACGATCAGGCCCGATACCAGTCCAAGCCACAGGTGAAGTTTGCCGAACGTTTTTCTCATAAACTATCATGCGGGTAAGCACCCGGCCTTGTCAGTAACAGGCGGGCACTTACCCGCATTACGGGCAAAGGTCTACGTACTTTAGAATTATTCCAAATTAAATCAATCAAAACTCCCGACCATATTCCGGTGCAGGGTGCGGGCGCTCCACTGTCCACCGGCAATGATCCGCCGAACGGTATAGAGCGGCATCTGATCGTCGCGTTTGTCGGCCAGGGTAAAGGCGGCTGCGTAGCCCCGCTTCTGCAGTTCGGGCAGGGCGGCTTTGTTCCAGAGCCCGAACGGGTAGGCAAAGTACCGAACGGGTTTACCCGTGATGCTTTGTAGTTTGGCATTGGGTTCGTCGATCTGGGTTTTCCAGTCGTCGCCCTGGTATTTCTTCACGTTATGGTGGTCCCAGGTATGGGCGCCGATCACGTGACCGCGATCCGACAGGTCTTTGATCTGGGTTTTGTCCATATAGGGCTGCTTACCCCGCCGGCCAATGGCTACCGTCATGATAAAGAACGTGCCTTTGAAGCCGTGTTTTTCCAGGATGGGCGTGGCCGTCTCGTACTGATCGAGGTCGCCATCGTCGAAGGTAAGCATGACCGGTTTGGGGGGCAGGGGAGCCCCCGTAGTCAGGTACGCGTAGAGCTGATCGGGCAAAATGGTATGGTAGCCACTATCGGCCAGCATCTGCATCTGCTCCCGAAAAGCCGCCGTTGGGATAATGTAATCCCGGGCCGTTTTGGAATCCTTGGGCCGCCAGTCGCGAATCTGGTGGTAGCAGAGGATAGGTACCTGAGGCCGCGCCAGAATGGTAGCCGCATCGGCAATTTTACTCGCCGGAATGGCGGTTGGGTCGGGTGCCGGACTGGCCGCAGGGGCAGCCGGTTTAGCCTCGGCTTCAGCCACCGGCCGGTCGGTTGTGGCGGCTTCGTTCGTGTCAGAGCCTTTGGACTGGCAGGCGGCCAAACCGGCAGCCACACATGCAGACAGGAAGAAATTAGTTACGAGGGGCAAGTATTGACGAGTAAGCATAGAGAATTAGTATGTTCTCAAACTTACGGAAAAGCGCCAGCCAATTACATACCTCGTCGGGTTTTTGATCAAAAATCAATCCAATGCACCAGCCTTCTCTAGCGCCGGCCTTCTTTTTCAACAATCTGATCATACAGAATCCGGGCGCGGTCGCGGGCGCGCTTGACCCGCATTTTTACCGCGCTGGCGGTGGTGTCGCGATCCAGGGCCATCTCTTTCAGTTTATTTCCCTGTTCGTACTTGATCAGCAGCAGATCGCGCTGACGCTGGTTCAGCTGGGCCAGCACCCGGTTGGCCAGCAGCACCCGCCGGTCTTCGGTATCGCCCGAAAAATCGTCCGGTTCGGCGCATTCGCGGGCGTAGTTGTGGATATGCTGGCGGATGCGCTGTTTCCGGCGGAGCTGGTCGATGCAGTAGTTGACCGTCATGGTATGGAGCCAGGTCGAGAGCAGCGCTTCACCTTTGTAGCCGTTGAGTTTACGGCTCAGGCGCATGAAAATCTCCTGGGCAAAGTCCTGCGCGTCGGCATGACTTTCGGTATACATCAGGCAGCGGTGGTAAACGCGCTGGTAATGTCGGGTATAAATTTCGGCAAAATAAAGGTTATGACCTGTTTGCAGATACAGGTCGACCAATTCCTGATCGGATACGTTTTTCATGGGTAGCGACGAGTACAAAAAAGCAGGGAAAGCAACCGGCAGCCGTCCCTAGCGGGCGGGCGCGGCCGTAAAGCGGGCAAGGAGCACCGTATCGCTGCTGAGCAGCAGGTAATTATCGGCCAGGGAGTACTTGGTAGCCTGCGCGAGGGCCTTCAGGAACTGGCTCTCGGTTTCCATATCGGGGCAGGCCATGCGGGTCGTAGCCAGCGGAGCAAACGTAATGCGGTTGCTGCCCGACAGTTCGTACGTTCCCGTAATTCGGTTGCAGCCGCCGGAGCCACTTACTTTGTTGACCTGACCCGGCGTAAACAGCAGGTGGGCCCGGCGTTCGGGTTCGGGGGGAGTAACCGCCCGGCCATTGAGTTCGGTCAGGTTCCACCGATGGGCGTACAATTCTTCACTGCCTTTCATAACGGGTTGAGCCGGCTTCTTTGTCGCACAGCCTGCGCTGACCAGTATCAGCACCACTACCAATCGGACTACGATCATGCTTGCGGATGTTGCGGTAAAACACAGTGCAAAACAATCGTATTGGTACGTACCGAATCTCAAATCAGGGACCGGGTTGGTTCCGAATTCAAAGTGTGAAACAAGAATCAGGCAACCGGGGCCGATGCGCCCCCCTGCAGCGGCTGTACGTGGCGCAGCGAATACTGGGCGGGCGTTAGTCCCATATGCTTCTGAAAAGCGCGATAGAACGTTGTTTTCGACGAAAAACCCGCCAGGGCGCTGATCCCTTCCAGCGTCAGATGGCTAAACTGATTACTCTGGATCAGCTGGCAGACGTACCGAACCCGGTACTCGTTGACATAGTCCCGAAATTCGACGTCGAGCACCCGGTTCAGCATGGACGAGAGCAGGTAGGGCGGCAGATTTACCGCCACCGACACATCGGTCAGCGACAGGCGCGGCTGCAGGTAGGGCTTGTTGGTAGTCATGTACTGCTCCAGCACCCGCAGTTTGTCCTGCACATCCTCTTCCCAGTCGTCGCGGCTGGCCGACTCTGCGGGCCGAACGCTCCTGATGGGTTCGGCCCCCGGCCGGGCTGGCGCCGGCAAAACCGGCTGACCGGCGGTCTGACTGGCAACCGGACTCAGTCGATCGGCCGGTGAGAACCAGTAAGCGCCGTAAAGCAGCGTTGGCCGCTGAATGATATACAGACAGACCGACAGCTGCGTAACGACAAACACCATATTGATAGCCTGGTTAGCCCAGGGCGTTTGCCAGACAAACAGCATAATCAGCAGCCAGACGACATTGGCCGCTACGTGAATCAGCACAAACGTGGTAATCCAGTTGGCATAGGTCGGGTTGCTGAATCGGGAAAACGTCTGGCTACGCCGGTAGCTCAGCAACAGCTGTCCGGCCAGCAGGGCGTAGATAATCCCCGACAGGGTATACCCAACCGTATTGACCATGGGCGGCAGCAGGCCTTCGGTAAATCGGGCCAGCGAGTTGCTCGTCAACGGCAGTGATTTCAGATGAGCAATCTTGTAGGCTGTACTCTGGCAATAGAAGGGAATCAGTTCAATGGCGTTGAACAGGGCGGGCGCAAACAGCCACAGAAACCGCCGGTCGAACCGCGATTCGGCCCGCAGCGATGCTCGAACGTACAGGTAAATCATGGGGCCTGTCATGTAATGCAGCGGGGCCGCCGTCCGGAACAGATGCGGAACCTGCAAAATACCGCCATTTACCAGCAGCGAGCCTATAAACCCGATGTACCCGTACATGAGCAGGAGCAATGACAGCAGCCGGTTCACGTAGGCGCTCGGCTGTTTCTTGCGCCAGAGCAAACACCCGACCAGCACCGATAGAATACTGCTGGTCAGTACGGCATACGACAGAATGATACGCCAGGGCATGAATGGATTATGGTTTAGTTGAGTAATTTTCTCTACCTAATCGAACATATAAAAACAATATACAGACAAAACCCAAAAAGAAAGCCCGGGGTTATCGTTTGTGTACAAGCGGCACAACCAACTAATTATCAGGGCTTAATCAGTATAGTGCGCTCGGCTACCGACTGAATCTTTTCCCGCGAGAAGAATACCGGAAAATACCCATTCTCGGCCCAGAGCGGAAAGAGGTCGCCATAGTGCGGGCTTTCGGGATCTCCCGACTGACCGGGGCTATTGATACCCAGCGTTTTGTCCCAATCTTCGGTATCGACCAGAATCCGGAACGAGGCTCCGTGGGTCTGGTTCAGGTCGTTGGCGGTAGCGTTGACGGTTTCGCCGTAGCCACCCCGCGCCACCGGCCCCAGGTTAATCCGCTTCTGCATGGCTTTGTCAACCAGATCGCTCAATGGGTGGGTAATGGTGATGTGCTTGTTCTTGCGCTGGCCGTAGCTCCAGTCGTCCATGTCGTTACCCAGGCGGGTGGTCAGGTCGGCCACGGCCCGGTCGAGGCTGGTCAGCAACAGACTGTCGCGGGCGGGGGTCGGCACCAGCAGCGCGTCGATGACCCGTTTCGAGGGCAGACTGCGCAGGTAAGTCCGGGCGTTCTGGGGCACCTGCGCTTCATAAACGGCTTTCTTCAGCTCCCCTTCCCAGGCCACGTAAATAGCGGCTGCCACCGACTCGGGGTTGAGTCGAAAATCCCATTTGCGGAGGTAGCTCAAGGCCTGCTCGGTGCGGTTTTCGGACGAAGCCAGATGGGTCAGCAGCGGCACCAGCGTACGGGCCGGAATGGACAGGTAATCGGCCTGGAGCGCCATGAAATCGACCAGGTTCTGCCGCTTGCCGTCGCCCAGCACCTCCTCGATCCGATGGGCGCGGCTGGGAGCGGCCCAGGTCCAGCCGATGGCGTTCCGGTTTGGAAAGCTGACCGGGGTCAGGTTGTTGTTGGCCGTTACCACATAGCCTTCGGGCGGGTTGAGTTTGTTGGGCAGTTGCTGGATGGGCAGGTACCCACCCCACTCGAACCGGCCATCGCCCGGTACGGGCACCAGCCCGCTGAAGTTTTTCCGGATGGGCGAGAGTCCGACAGCCTGCCAACCAATGGTTCCGTTGGGTTCGGCCGTTTTACCGGCCAGCGGACGACCCGCCCAGATCATGTTCTCGCCCGGAATCCGGCTGTAGGTACAGGCCTGTCGGAACTCGGCCCACGACCGGGCCTGATTCATCCGCAGACTGGCCAGGTAAGGCGCGCACCCCCGTTCGAGCCAGCCCGCCCGGATGGCGTAGGCCTTATGGGCGGCTTTGTCTTCGAACACTACCGGGCCGTGGCGTGTGTATTTCAGCTCGGCCCTAACAGGCGTACCGCCTTTGACCGGAATCGTTTCGGTCCGAACCGTCATGGGTACCCAGTTGCCTTTGTAGCGGTATTGATTGGGGTTCTTCGGATTGGTTTCGTACACCAGCAGGTCTTCGTTATCGGTTTCGAAGATGGTCAGTCCCCAGGCGCCGTAGTCGTTATGACCGATCGACACGCCCGGCAGGGTTGGCTCGCCTGCTCCGATCACGTTCCAGCCCGGCGCGTGCAGATGCACCCAGTATCGCAGCGAGGGTGTACTTTGGGCCCGGTGGGGGTCGTTGGCCAGCATGGGATACCCGCTGGACGATTTGTTGCCCGCCAGCACCCAGTTGTTCGAGCCAACGTGTTGCTTCTCGGTATCGAAATAGGCATCTGTCTGCGCTTCGTCCTCGTCGGCTTTGGTAGCCCGCCCCTGAAACTTGAGCGGCAGCCGGAACGCTTCGTACAGACCCAGTATCGGCTGAAACAGCTCATCGCCGTTCACCTGCAGCGCCAGATCAGGCTCTGCGGGGCTGGCCGCCGGATGAAACCACTGGAGACTACGCAGCTTTTCGGGCCCGATCAGTTTGACCAGCCGGCCGTAGTTCAGCTCGTCGCGAACGTTCCCCAGCAGGCCCTGGTGACGGCTGATGACCACCTCAGGCGTCCAGAAACCGGGCTTGGTATTGAGCACCCGAAACTCGAACGGCAGCTTTTCGGGCGTTTTCAGGATCTCGGTTATGTAGGCGTTGATGCCCTCAACAAACGCGCGCACAATCTGTGGGCCACGCGGGTGGTAATGGATCAGCTCCTGGTCGAGCGTACCGTTTGCTCCGCCCGTTCGATACCGAAACAGCCGCGTACCGACATCGCGCTTTACTTCCTGCGGACCAAGCAGTTCGGCCACCGTTCCCGTTGCCTGCCGACGCCACATTTCCAGCTGAAAAAGGCGATCCTGCGCGGCCAGATACCCCTGGGCAAAAAACAGATCGTGTTCGTTGCGGGCGTAGATATGGTTAACGCCCCAGCGGTCTTTGATTACCTCGACCGGTAGTTGAACCCGCTGCGCTGACAGCGAATGCAGAAAAGCCGTTGCGCAGAGAAACAGCAGTACAAATCGACGCATACGTATAGGTTTGTAAGGCAAGATACCAAATCAACTGATTACTTCAGTAACCAATATAGCAGGCCGTTGCCATACCGCACCCTACACATTCCTACGATTTCTATATTCCTGAAATAATAGTCTATAAATCAGAACAGAATCGATACCCGACCGATTGGATTGCCTTACAGATCCTCGACCGAGAAAACGTCCAGGGTTTGCTGGCGGAAGTTGCGGACGCGGGCAAATACGGCCGTCCCGTTGGGCGAACCGGTCTGGTTGGTGTTGCCCTCGACGGTCGAAAAGACGCCATCCCCCACGGCGGTGATGATACCGGTATGAAACCAGTCGGGCTTGCCCTGAACGGTTCTACGGAGCAGAAACAAATCGCCGGGGCGCACGCGGGCGGGGTTTTGCCGAACCGTCGGGCTGCTCAGTAGTCGGCCGCTGTTCTGGCCGGCCCGCGCGACCTCATCGCAGCTAAGCGAACGGGGCATCAGACTCGTAAACACCCGGCCCACAGCCGACGAGGCCTGATCGAGTATGGCTTGCGCGAACCCCATGCACCACAGTATATCGGGTCCTTCCAGCCCCTCGCAGTAGCTGCGTACCCAGGGCCCCAGATTAGTCGTGCGCGTACTGGTTTGCAGCTCGGCCGCGAACTGGCTCCGGTGCCGGGCCGCTACCGCTACGATCAGCTCCCGCACCGACTGCCCTGGCTGGGGCTCAGCCATCGTGAAAGCAGCGCTGAGTGGCCGGGTTAGCCGGTTGAATACCGCCGGGGTAACCACGCCCGTTGGCGATAGCTGTACCCGTTCCTGAAACCGTTTGACGGCCTGTTCGGTGGCGGGTCCGAAGTCATTGTCGATCTTAACGGCCAGGGCTACCGTCGGAAAAAAGGGTGCGTTCAGGCAAAGCCACTCCTGCACCCGCCGGACATCGGCCCCTGTATGGCCCCGTTTTACCGGAGCGGGCGGTATGAGCTCCGTCTGGAAATTTGTCTTCAACATGATCGGTTCGTTCTGGCTGGAAAGGAGATTACAGGAAGCGCTGGCGCGGATGATGTTACCCATACAGGAGGGGCCAGGGCGTTGGCAAGGTGCAAAAAAATAGCACACCCCTCTGCGCATCATGAGCATCCGGTAATGTGCTGTTTGTCTGACCCGGACAGGCGCTTCCCTCCGAACGATCTACTGGCAGACTACCCTGCCGGCAACCGGACTGTATACGGGGAGCAGGCGGAAAAACGTATCTTCCGGCCCGAAACCGATGCCTTTACCTATGCGATTTTTGCCCGTTCTCCTGCTTGTACTGGTAGCTGTAGCTACCCACGCTCAACCTTTTCAGGCCCTCTGGCTCACCACTTCAACGGCCGACTCGACAGCCCCCAACAGCTGGCACTGCTACCGGCAAACGGCCAGCCTGCGCGCGGTACCCAACCAGGTCATAGCCCGAATTGCGGTCGACAGTAAATACTGGCTGTGGGTCAACGGCCGGCAGGTGGTTTACGAGGGCGGACTGAAACGCGGGCCCAATCCGCGCGATACGTACTACGACGAAATCGATCTGGCCCCTTATCTGAAACCCGGCTCCAACACGATTGCGGTGCTGGTCTGGTTCTGGGGCGGTAAAGGCTTCTCCCACCGCAACAGCGGTCGCACCGGGCTGCTCTTCGACTGCGAGACCAGCGCCGGTCCTTTCCTCAACCGCTTCGGCTGGAAAGCCCAGCTCCACCCGGCCTACGAGCCTTCGCAGCTATCGAAGCCCAACTTCCGGCTGTCGGAACCCAACATCCGCTTCAACGCCCGGAATGACATAACTGGCTGGTACACAGACAACTATGACGATAGTGCATGGCCGCGTGCGTTTATCGTAGGTCGGGCGGGTAACGCGCCCTGGGGGCAGCTCACCAAACGTCCGATTCCGTTGTTTAAAGATCATGGGTTGAAGAACTACGTACGCACCCAGCGACGCATCGGCAAGGCAAACAGGCCCGACACCCTGATCGGCACGTTGCCTTACGATTGCCACGTTTCGCCCGTACTGACCGTTAAAGCCCCCGCTGGCCAGCGTATCATGATCGGCTCCGACACCTACTTCATGGGCGCATCGGGCAGCGACTCGCTGTACACCAACGGGGCCGAATATATTACCCGGGCGGGCCAGCAGACCTACGAGTCGCTCGGCTGGCTGTCGGGTCACGAAATCCGGTACGCACTCCCTAAAAGCGTAACGGTCGTGGCGGTGCAGTACCGGGAAACGGGCTACAACAGCGCCTTTGCCGGGTCGTTCCGGTGCAGCGACCCCATGCTGAATACCCTCTGGACTAAAGCGCAGCGATCGCTTTACCTCAACATGCGCGACAACTTCATGGACTGCCCCGACCGCGAACGGGCGCAGTGGGCGGGCGACGCGGCCCTGCAGATGGGCCAGACGTTCTACGCCCTGGACTCGAACAGTACGGCGCTGGGGCGTAAGTTGTTGCTGAACCTGGCCGACTGGCAGCGCCCCGACAGTATCATCTACAATCCGGTTCCCGAAACCAACTGGAAGCAGGAACTCCCGGCCCAGTCGCTGATGTCGATGGCCGAAAGCTGGCGGTACTTCCGGCACACGCACGACACCGCTACAATTCGGCATATCTACCCCGCCCTGCGCCGGTACCTGGCACTCTGGAAACCCGATTCGACCGGTCAGCTCAACTACCGCAAGGGCGGCTGGGACTGGGGCGACTGGGGTACCAACCAGGATCAGGTACTTATTCAGCACGGCTGGTACGCCATTGCCCTGCAAACGGCCATCCGCATCGCCAACCTGACCCGACAACCCGACCACGCCCGGCAGTATCAGCAGCGACTCGACAGCCTGCGTACGTTTCTCAACAGCCCCGTTTGCTGGAACGGCAGCGCCTACCGGCATGCGCAGTATACCCAGGAGACCGACGACCGGGCCAACGCGCTGATGGTACTGGCCGGTATAGCCGACTCGACCAAATACGACGCGATCGTACAGGTATTTTCGACCCAGCAGCACGCCAGTCCGTATATGGAAAAGTTTGTGCTCGAAAGCCTGATCCGGATGAATCGGCTGCCCATGGCCCTCGCCCGCATAAAAACCCGCTATCGCCCCATGATCACCAGCCGACTCTCTACGCTGTGGGAGTTGTGGGCCTACGACGATCGGCCCGGTGTGGCGCATGGCAATAGTGGCTATAACCACGGCTGGTCGGGTGGGCCGCTGCTGCTGATGGCCGAATACGTAGCAGGTATGCAACCGGGCGACCGGATGGGCCAGTACCGGATTTTTCCGCAACTGGCTTCGCTGACGAGTGTCGCAGCCTCCATGCCCACGGCGGGAGGCCCCCTGTCGGTGCAGATCGCCAAACTACCGGCGGCTCTCAACATGACCGTTACCATTCCGCCCAGGCAGTCGGCAACGGTTGGCCTGCCGCTGACCGGAACGCCGGCAAAACGGGTGCTGTGCAACGGTAAACCGGTTGCGCAGGTGAGCGGCCTTCGGTTTGTCGAAAAAAATAGCCGGTACTACGTCGTCGAAGTACCGGCCGGAACCTATCGGTTTTCGGTCAATTAATCGTCGTCGTCATCATCGCCGGCTTTGGCTACGTTCAGGAAAGCGCCCCGGCGCGGAGCGGGCATAACGGCATGTTCGCCCCTGACGGCCTTCCAGATGATTTCGTTGAACAGCCGATCGTCGATTTTATCGGCATAGCGCAAGTCGATTTTTTCCGACTGGCGGGCTGGTTCGGTCATGGCCGTGTTTTTGGCTTCGAGGTCTATGTTGGCCGGTTTGTGCTGGTAGGGCGTCAGGTTGGGGGTGTTCGTGAAGCAGGCGAACATCGGTGTTGCGGCTGCGTCGTACTGGCTCATGGGCGGCAGGCCCAGAATCAGTTCCATGGTGCGGAGCATGCCCGACGTCGAGTACATGCTGTGCTCTACGTGGTTTCGCTTCGTATAGGGGCTGATCACGAGGGCGGGAGAGCGGTGGGCGTCTACATGGTCGGCTCCGTTCTGCGCGTCGTCTTCGAGCACAAACACAGCCGACTCTTTCCAGATTGGGCTTTTGGACAGATGGTCGACAAAACGGCCCAGCGCCAGGTCGTTGTCGGCCACATGAGCCGCCGGGGTAGGCGCACCGATGCGGGCGCCACTGGTGTGGTCGTTACCGAGCCGGATGCTGCTGAAATGTGGTACCGCGTCGCGTGCGATCAGCGAATCGAGGTCGCGCTTCCAGATTTCGACCCGCTCAATGTCTTTGATCTTCAGGTCATAATCGGGATAGTTCGGCACAAACCGACCGTCCAGTGCCGACCCTTTCCGTTTGGAGTAGGCTTCAAACTCGCCGTAGCTGCGATACCGCAACCCGGCGCGCTGGCAGTAATCCCAGATAAATCCTTTTTTAGGGTACGCAATGGGGCGGCTTCCTTCGTAATCGTAGGTGCCGCCCCGCCCGCCGTAGCTGGTGGGCCAGGTCTTTTCCACGTAATCGTTGGCGTAGGCGGCCGTGCTCCAGTTATGCCCGTCGGCGCTCACCTCGGCATCGACGTAAAAGTTGTCCAGCAGCACAAACTCCCGGGCCAGCGCGTGGTGGTTAGGGGTAACTTTTTCCGGAAAGATACACAAAGACGTATCGCCATTGCCCTCGGGCATATCGCCAAATAGCTGATCGTAGGTACGGTTTTCCTTGATGATGTAGAACACGTACTTGATCTGGGCCGACTTCTCCCCTACCCGCTTCGGAATGGGTGAGTTGGCTTCGCCGGCTGCCAGCTTCTCTTTCTCTTTGGTATAGGGCGTATTCTGGTAAACCTGTTTCGACAGCGTTGCCATCTCTTTGGCAGCGGGCAGGGTAAAGATCGACAGCGTTCCTTTGAACAGACCGGCTATGTATTCGGTACCCGACTCGCGCCGTTTATACGGGTTGGGGCCGTTGGGGTTGGCCTTCGAGGAGAACCCTTTGCCATTGGCTACCAGCACTTTCTTACCCACCACCTTCACGGCCGTTGGGTACCAGCCCGTTGGGATGAAGCCCAGCGACCGGCTCCGCCCCGGCTTCGACACGTCAAACACCGCCAGGCAGTTGTTATCGGCATTGGCTACCAGCAGCGTTTTACCGTCGGGGGTCAGCGCCAGTCCGTTCGGCGTACTGCCCGCCGGCGCGTCGGGATAGAGCGCCGTCGTTACGGTTTCGAGTACCCGGCGCGTTTTCAGGTCAATGACCGATACGGCATTGTCGTTGGCGTTGGCCACAAACAGATACTTGCCGTCGCGGCTGAAGGTCAGGTCGTTCGGGCGGCTTCCTACGGCTATCTCGCCGGTTAGCTTCTGCTGGCCGGGATCGTAGATCAGCACCTTGTCGGCGCCCCAGGCCGTAATATAAAGTTCGTCCGAGACGGGAGACCGCTGGCAGGTATAGGCTTCGGCCGGCAGTTTGATGCGGCTGGTGATCTGCTTCGTGGCCAGGTTGCAGACGTACAACATGCTGTCATCTTTGGTGACGGCGTAGAGCGTTTTGCCGCTCCGATCCGTCTCGACGCCCGCCACCGAAATCCGGACCGGCCAGGGTTTCCCCAGCACGACCGAGTCGGTTTTGACGAGCTTATTGTCCGATACGTCGTAGATCAGCACCCGGTTGTCGTTCCCTCCCGAAGCCAGCAGCCGTTTGCCATCGGGGGTGAAACGCAGCCCAACCCACGACCTGGCGATCTCGACTTCGCTCAGCAGTTTTTCGCCCGCGATATCGATCAGCTGAATCGTTTGGGTACTCTGTCCGTTGTTGGTCACCGCCAGCCGTCGGCCGTCGGCCGAAACCGCCAGATTCAGCGGCAGATCGCCCAGCGGCAGTGAGCGACCATAAGGTGTGAGGCTCCAGCCGTTGGGCAGCGTCAGGCGCTGGGCTGATTGGGCAGAAGCCGCGTACATACCGAAGAGTGTACAGCCGATAAGAAGCAGAAGTCGACGCATAAGAAAGACGTTTTCGTAAAAGTAGACGCAAAAAATCACGGTCATGTTACGCTTCTGTTAAAGTCTCACCAACCGCTTATTGCTTCAGAAACATGAGCACCGCCTGCGCGAAAGCCGGGGTACTCATGGCCGTATTATGGGTACCCGGCACCGTAACCAGCCGCGCCCCCGGCACGATATCGATCAGCGACTGCGGATCGCCGTTGTCGTGGTCTTGATCGCCGTTAACGACCAGCAGCGGCACCGTAATCCGCCCCAGTTCGGCCCGACTGGCCGTCGGCTGAAACTCCTGCAGCCGGGCCAGCGCAAGGGTATCGGCTCCGCTTCGTTTGGCGTAGGCAACGGCCTCCTGCAACTCCGGATGCGAGCCGGGTTTGGTCAGGGCTTCGAAAAAGTTTTTGCGCCGGTACCAGTTAGGGTCGGTAAAGTCGGCACTCATGCCCCCCATAACCGCCCGCCGGACGGGGGCTTTCATCGTCAGCAGCTTAGCCGTCAGGATGGCCCCGCGCGAATAGCCGACCACATCGTAATTTGTCAGGCCGAGGTGTTTCATCAGCGCCATGACGTCTTTCAGTTCAGCGTCGTGCTGATAAGCCTCAGCCGTATGGGGCCGGTCGGAGCGGCCGTTACCCCGCAGGTCGAGCGTAACGACCCGAAACCCCGCGTCGGCCAGCGCCTGCCGGACGGGGGCGCGTTTCCAGCTTTCGCCATTGGTGATGAAGCCATGCAGCAGCACAACGGGCTGACCGACTCCGATCACATCGTAATGGATACGGGTCCCGTCGAACGAGGTAAACAGCGGCTCACGCTCGGCCTGGGCACACAGCCAGCCCGGCAGGAGTCCGGCAATGAGTAGAAGGAAAAATCTCATCACACGCAAGAGTCAGAAAATGAAACACATAGATCGATAAGTCTAACCTTTCCAGGTTCTACCGGGTTATTCAGCAAAGAACCATACTCAACGACCATGAATACATTAATCGATCATCTTACCCCCGGCGACGGTGATACCGAACTCATCGGCTCACGCATCGGTCGCATCGATCCCGAGAACTTCCGTAGTCAGAGTGGCGCAGCCATCGACGATGACGACGAGGGCGATACAGAAGAGGCAGCCCTGACCGACGATGAACCCGTTGACGAAGATGGCGACCCGACCGGCGAGCACGATCACCACCAGGACGACAACTACGCCCTCGGCGGCCACGTAACCCGGTCAGGTGGCGTATAGAGCCTGCACCCGGCTGGTGAATGAAGAATTTAAAAAGTTTATCCCTACCCCACTGCCGGGGTCTGCGACCACCGACAGGAAGTAGCCGATCCAAGCCCTGTCGGTGGTCGCAGACCCCGGCAGGGCTGACGATGGTAAAGTAAACGCCTGAACAAACCCCGACCAAAGCCTGCCCCACTGTCGGGGTCTATGACCACCGACAGGAGGTAATCAACCAAACCAACCACGTTATGAACCCCAACGACAACCAATCTTATAACCCTGCCGACGACGATAACCAGGGCGTGGCTCAACTGCTGGCCCAGGCGCAGGAAGCCAACACCGGAGAACCCCAGGTCGGTGGCATCAACCCCGTGCGGGACCAGGGACCGGAACCCATCAAAGAAGAAGTCAACGAGTCCGACGCCGATGCCAACGGAGTTAACGACGACCTGCTGGTCGAAGAAGATGTCGAAGCCGGGCAGGTCGACGTCGAGTACGAAGAAGGCGATAACTAAACCCGCTCCAATCCCCGACCAGACAGGCCTATCCCCATGACCAATACGCAACTTGCTCAACTTGTTATCCGATTGGGACTGGGCATCAACATGCTCATGCACGGTCTGGTACGCATTCCTAAACTCAGCGCGTTCGTCGCTAAAACCGGCGCCGGCTTTGCCAATACCATCCTGCCTGCGATACTGACCAATGTCTTCCTCTACACGCTTCCTTTCGTGGAGTTTGCCAGTGGCGTGCTGATCCTGCTGGGCGGGCAGTTTAGTCGCTGGGGCTACTTCATCGGCGGGCTTACCATCAGCGCGCTGCTCTTCGGTACCACTCTGAAAGAGGACTGGCAAAGCGCTGGTACCCAGCTCATCTACGTCATCGCCTTTTACCTGGCCCTGCGCGGCCTCGACGATCGGGGTCGACGGTAACCATATGGCCATAGCTGCGCCATAGCGGCCCCAACAGAATACTATTCCAGCGGGCTGGGTTGATCCGGATACAGGCCCGGGATCGACCCGGCCCGCTGGTTTCTGGTCACGAACGCAGCGCCGGTCCGATCGTGGGCCGGGACCGCATCGGCAATGGGCTCAACCGATTACAGAAAAGAATCGGTAAGCCACGACCTTCTTTTTTTGGCCAGACAGCAACCCGACCGACCTGGGCCGCCGGCTTACGTATCCCGTAATCAGACCGGCGTATAACGGGCTGAGTAGGCATATTCAGGGAAACTTTCCGATATTTGTTCTGTTTGCCCGGAACGCACCTACCCAACTGATTGTTAAAATTATACCGTAAGGACGCAACAAACTACGCGACCAACCGACACTATGAGCAAGGACGCTGCGATTTTAGAAAGCATCACTACTTCTGAGTATAAATACGGATTCGAGACCATCATTGAAGCCGACGAGGCTCCCGTAGGTCTTGACGAAAGTACCATCCGGTTTATCTCGGCCAAAAAGAACGAACCCGACTGGCTGCTGGAAAAGCGGCTCCAGGCGTTTCGGCTCTGGCAGGAGATGACTGAACCCCACTGGCCCAATGTCAAATACCCCAAAATCGACTATCAGGCCATTAAATACTACTCGGCTCCCAAGCAGAAGAAAACCGTAGGCAGCCTCGACGAGATCGACCCCGAACTGCTCGACACGTTTAATAAACTGGGCATTTCGCTCAGCGAACAGAAGCGGCTGGCCGGCGTCATCGACGAACCCCAGGGCGAACGGCCTCAGGTAGCGGTCGACGCCGTGATGGACTCGGTTTCGGTAGCCACCACGTTCAAGAAAGACCTGGCTGAGCGGGGCATTATTTTCTGCTCCATCTCCGAAGCGGTTCACGAGCATCCCGAGCTGGTGAAAAAATACATGGGTTCGGTAGTACCCGCCAAAGACAACTACTTCGCAGCGCTGAACGCAGCGGTGTTTACCGACGGTTCGTTCTGCTATATTCCCAAAGGGGTTCGCTGCCCGATGGAGCTGTCGACCTATTTCCGGATCAACGCAGCCGGAACGGGCCAGTTTGAACGGACGCTCATCATTGCTGACGAAGGGTCGTATGTGAGCTATCTGGAAGGCTGCACGGCACCCATGCGCGATGAAAATCAGCTCCACGCAGCCGTTGTCGAGCTGATTGCGATGGGGAACGCCGAAATCAAGTATTCGACCGTACAGAACTGGTACCCCGGCGATAAAGACGGTAAAGGCGGTATCTATAACTTCGTTACCAAACGCGGTATCTGCGACGGTCCGAACGCCAAAATCTCCTGGACTCAGGTTGAAACCGGCTCGGCCATTACCTGGAAATATCCATCGGTTATCCTGAAAGGCGATAACTCGATCGGGGAGTTTTACTCGGTAGCCGTTACCAACAACATGCAGCAGGCCGATACAGGCACCAAAATGGTCCACATCGGTAAGAATACGAAGAGCCGGATTGTATCGAAAGGCATCTCGGCCGGCAAGAGCCAGAACTCATACCGCGGGCTGGTGCAGGTACTGAAACGGGCCGAAAACGCCCGTAACTATTCGCAGTGCGACTCGCTGCTGCTGGGCGATAAATGTGGCGCGCATACGTTCCCGTATCTGGAGGTAAACAACCCATCGGCCACGGTCGAGCACGAGGCTACTACCTCAAAAATCGGTGAAGACCAGCTGTTCTATTGCAACCAGCGCGGCATTCCGACCGAGCAGGCTGTGGCGCTCATCATCAACGGGTACGCCAAAGAGGTGCTCAATCAGCTCCCCATGGAGTTTGCTGTGGAAGCACAAAAGCTGCTCGCCATCAGCCTTGAAGGCAGCGTTGGGTAAACCAATTTGACGTTTTCTTGTATCTTGAAGCCCCTGCCGAAACGCGGGGGCTTTTTTTCAGCTACGCTTATGAAACGATTCGAATACCTGACCCTTGAAGTAGACACCAGTGGTTTCTGGAACAATAAGATTGACTCCCAGCAACTGAACGACAAGCTGAACGAACTGGGTCGCGAAGGCTGGGAAGTCACCTCCACCGTCGATCTGAACCGGCCGCAGGGAGCCACCAAAGGGCTGCTGGTTATCCTGAAACGGGAGATCGGCTAAGTAGTGAGCAGACCCAGCACCGCCAGGGCAATCACCAGCCCGCCCATCATCAGGGCCACCAGTTCGCGGGGGGTAAAAGGCGGATGGTACGTGTCCGGATTGGCCTGCTCATAGATATAGTTGAGCTGCTTCACGGTAGGAACTAGCCATACAAACGGCAGCAGGAGCAGATAAATCAGCACGACGTAGTCCGGCATGGTCCGATTCAGCACCCGCTGCAGGATCTCGAAAATCACGTAACCGGTTGCGTACCCGTTACTGCTGATGCCGGGATGCCCCTTCTCCATGGCCAGATCGTTGATGTGTTCCAGCAGCGTATGGACAAAAAATACGTTGAACACAGCGCGCCAGAACGGGTAAATATCCCACTCGTAGGCATCTCTGAAAAAGCACCAGTTTCGATACAGCCAGTACATCGTGTACAGGCCAAACGTAAAAAAGGAGAGCAGGCAAAACACCCAGACTGGCTGTTTCCGTACGTATTGAACCTGCGCTCTTGGTTGATATCTATTGTCCATACCGGGGTGTGGCCATTATAAAAAAGAGCAATATAAGCCCGGGTTCACACCGAGCTATAGCTATTCCTGCAAAAATAGGGCTAAGCTGATCCCGGCACTGAAAATGCCTTTGTATCGCTTGTGGTTATTACCGGAAACAACCTTGCTATCGCGGCCGTTTTTGCGTAAATTAGCCAGATTCTACAACGCTACGAATGAACTTCGAATTAACCTCTGAATTTCAGCCCACCGGCGATCAGCCGAAGGCGATTGAGCAATTGATCAAGGGTATACAGGAGAGCGAGCCCGCACAGGTGCTACTCGGTGTTACCGGATCAGGAAAAACGTTCACTATAGCTAACCTGATTGCCCGGACCAACCGGCCGACGCTGGTGCTGAGTCACAACAAAACGCTGGCAGCCCAGCTGTATGGTGAGTTCAAGCAGTTTTTCCCTAATAACGCCGTCGAGTATTTTATCTCCTACTACGACTATTACCAGCCCGAAGCCTACATCGCCACCACCGGCACCTATATCGAGAAAGACCTGGCCATCAACGAGGAGATCGACAAGCTCCGGCTGTCGGCCACGTCGGCCCTGATGAGCGGTCGGCGCGATGTGATCGTGGTGGCTTCGGTATCGTGCATCTACGGTATGGGCAACCCCGATGAGTTTAAGCGCAACGTCGTCAACATCGGGGTTGGCGAGCAGATGAGCCGCAACGCGTTTCTCCACAAGCTGGTCGAGATTCTGTACAGCCGCACCGAAGGTGAGTTTCAGCGCGGCAACTTCCGCGTCAAAGGCGATACGGTCGATCTCTACGTGGCCTATGCCGATTTTGCCTACCGGGTCATTTTCTTCGGTGATGAGATCGAATCCATTCAGCGAATCGACCCCTCGACCGGCAAGAAAATTTCGAACGAGAGCCTGGTGACTATCTTCCCGGCCAACCTGTTCGTGACGGGTCGCGATACGCTCAACAACGCCATCTATGAAATTCAGGACGATCTGGTTTCGCAGGTACGCTACTTCGAGTCGGAGTTTCGCGAGCAGGAAGCGACCCGCATCAAGGAACGAACCGAGTTCGACCTTGAAATGATGCGCGAGCTGGGCTACTGCTCCGGTATCGAGAACTATTCGCGCTACTTCGACCGGCGCAAACCCGGCCAGCGCCCGTTCTGTCTGCTCGACTATTTCCCGGATGATTACCTGCTGGTTGTTGACGAGAGCCACGTGACGATTCCGCAGATTCGGGCCATGTGGGGGGGTGACCGATCCCGCAAAACGGCCCTGGTCGACTATGGGTTCCGACTCCCCAGCGCCATGGACAACCGGCCCCTTACCTTCCAGGAATTCGAAGACCTGTCGGGCCAGACGATCTATGTATCGGCCACGCCATCAGACTATGAACTCCGCAAAGCCGAAGGGGTTGTCGTGGAGCAGCTGATCCGGCCAACGGGTCTGCTCGACCCCGAAATTGACGTCCGGCCGAGCCTGAACCAGATCGACGACCTGCTCGAATCCATCGACGCCCGCGTCAAAGCCGGGGAGCGGGTACTGGTTACGACGCTGACCAAGCGCATGGCCGAAGAGCTGACCAAATACCTCGAACGGGTGGGCATAAAAACCCGCTACATCCACTCCGAAGTGAAAACCCTCGATCGGGTGGAGATCCTGCGCGACCTGCGGCTTGGCAACTTCGATGTGCTGGTGGGCGTGAACCTGCTTCGCGAAGGCCTCGACTTACCCGAGGTGTCGCTGGTAGCGATCATGGACGCCGACAAAGAAGGTTTTCTGCGCGACATCCGCTCGCTCATCCAGACCATCGGCCGGGCTGCCCGGAATGCCAATGGCAAGGTGATTATGTACGCCGATACCATTACGGGGTCCATGCAAAAGGCGATCGACGAGACGAACCGGCGCCGGGCCATCCAGATCGAGTACAACACCGATCACGGCATCACACCAACAACGGTGCTGAAATCGCGCGAGTCGATTATGGGGCAGACCAAAGTGGCCGACTCGAAAGTCCGTCAGTTTTATGTCGAGCCCGAAGAGATTCGGATTGCCGCCGATCCGGTGGTTCAGTACATGGGTAAAAACGATCTCGAAAAGGTCATCAACGAAACCCAGTCCAAAATGGAGCGGGCCGCCAAAGACCTCGACTTCCTCGAAGCCGCCCGGCTGCGCGACGAGCTCTTCCAGCTCCGCGACCGGCTGAAGAAAGAAATGGTTTAATGTCCTGACTGACAACGAACGAACCGACAACTACGGCTTCTTCCCGTTTGACAGACCAGAGTTGCCGTTGCTTTTCGTGTCACGCTGCCGCAGACCGTATTCCGGGCGTTCATGACCCGGATGCCTGCTGCGGCAGCGTGACAAAATCATGTACAGAAGGGGCGTCAGATCAACCTCTCTCGGAGGCCCCAGCGCCCGCCACCGGTTATATCGGCCTCAACAGCTAAACGGGGCATAGCCGGGATGATCGTGTCAAGTTAAAGATTACCACTAACTTGCGCGCATTCCGTTAAAAACCACCCTAACTATCATGAAACGCATTGGTATCATTCTGGCTATCATTGGGGCCGTGCTGATCGTAGCCTTCTTCGCCCTGCGCACCTTTACCAAATCGGCCAGCCCCGAAGCCGTCGCTCAGTTCGACCAGAACGGCTTCACGCTGAAAGTCGATTATTGCCGCCCCGCCCGCAAAGGCCGGCCAATCTTCGGCGGGCTGGTTCCCTACGGTGAGGTATGGCGCACCGGCGCAAACGAAGCAACCGTTATTCACCTGGGGCAGGACGTTATCCTGGCGGGGCAGTCACTCAAGGCCGGCGACTACTCGCTCTGGACCATTCCGTCGCCACAGGGCTGGACGGTGATCATCAATGGCGAAACCGGGCAGTGGGGCACCAACTACGACCAAAAGCAGGACGTGATGCGCGTACAGGTAAACACGCGTCCGCATACCCCGCCGATGGAGCAGTTTCTGATCAGTTTTGTACCGGCCAGCAACGGCGCCGACATGCTCCTGACCTGGGACCAGACCGAGGCTATCGTGCCCATCCGCCAGCCCTAAGGCCATAAAAAAAGGCCTCTCGTGAAGGCCTTTTCGGTGTGCAGCTCCAGATCGGCTAGTCCCGCTGAAAACTTCGCGCTATGAACGACAGGGCGTCTGGTAAACCGGTTCGCCAGTAGGTCCAGGTATGAGCTCCGTCGCGGACGCGGTATTCGTGCGGAATTTTGCGCTTGAGCAGTTCGATATGGAGTTGTGCGTTGGCCGCGCTCAGAAAGTCATCGTCGCCACAATCCATGTACCAGCGCACTTTTTTCAGATCGTTTTCGGGAGCCGACCGGGCCAGGGTAAGCGGGCTGTTGCGTTTAAAATGGGTCGTGATTCGCTCTTCGCCTTTGACCGGACCGCTAAACAGAGCCGCAAACACCTGGTCATACTGCTCGTCGGGCGTGGTGGCAATGCTTTCTTCGGTAAAGACAGCCGCGCTGAGAGCTGCACACGAGCCAAACAGATCGGGATGATGCATGGCCAGCAGCAGCGAGCCGTGCCCGCCCATTGACAGGCCCGAAACGGCCCGGTACTCGCGCTGGGTCCGGGTGCGGTACATGGAGTCGATGTGCGGAATGAACTCCTGAACAAACATATCTTCGTAGCGCACCTTGCCCAGATAGTCGTTCATGTACCAGGTTACGCCCGCGTCGGGCATGACAATAATCATGGGTGGCAGCTCGCCCGACCTGATCTTTTCGTCGACGATGCGGTTGGCTTCGCCAAATTGTACCCAGCCCGTTTCGTTATCGGTATAGCCGTGGAGCAGATAAACGACCGGGTAGCGTCGGTTGGAGACGTAATAGTCGGGTGGCAGGTAGATTGAGTATTTAACGGCCTGGTTCAGCAACGAACTGTTCAGCCGCAGACTCTCGAGCAGGTGGGCTTCCGGAGCCGACACTACCGGTACCGGACCGTTGTTCTGCGGGCCCGTCAGTTGCGACCGCCGACGCGACTGCGCCTGGGCCGTCAGTACCCAGACCAGCAGCAGGGCACTCAGAAACAGACTACGTAGTTTCATAAGTAGTGGAACGAAGTAAAATGGTTAAGTGAATATAGGGTTGCGGCTATTGGGTATCAGCCACCAGTAGCCTGTTTATTACGGGTTGACTGGCGTACCCTTGTTCTGGTAACGAAAAAACACTCCTCCTATGCACAAACGTCTGCTATTCGCGCTTGTTTTATCGATGGCTACCGCCCGCGCGGGTTGGGCACAAACCCTGCCCGACTGGGAAGACCCAGCGGTCATCAGCCGAAATACCGAGAAGCCACATGCCAACCTGATCCCGTTTGCCACCGAGCAACAGGCCCTGGCCGCCCGCGACTGGCGCAACTCTCCGTATGTCAGCCTGCTGAACGGGAGCTGGAAGTTTCGCTGGGTAAAGCACCCCAGCCAGGTACCCGCCGACTTTTATCAGCCCGCTCTGAACGACAACAGCTGGGATAACCTGCCGGTGCCCTCCAACTGGCAGGTTGTGGGGGCCCGCGAAGGCCGCCCCTACGACCGGCCCATTTTCACCAACATCAAGCACCCGTTTCCGGCAACGCCCCCGCGCATCACCGCCGATACCAATGCGACCGGCCTCTACCGACTGCGCTTTACCGTACCGGCCAACTTTCAGGGTCGGCACGTATTCCTGCACTTTGCGGGCGTACAGTCGACCTGCCGCGTATTCCTGAACGGGCAGCCGGTGGGGTATCACGAAGACAGCATGACCCCGGCCGAGTTTATGATTACCGATAAGCTGAAACCGGGCGAGAATCTGCTGGCCGTTGAGGTCATCAACTGGTCGGACGGCAGCTACCTCGAAGATCAGGATTTCTGGCGCCTGTCGGGCATTTTTCGGGATGTGTTCCTCTACGCAACGCCCAAAACGTACCTGCGCGATCTGTATGTCGTAACCGACCTCGACGAGCAGTACCGCGATGCCACCCTGAAAGTAACCGCCAACGTTCGGAACCTGTCGGGTGAATCGGCTCCGTACCGGCTCCGGCTAACGCTGTATGATCCTAAACAAACGGCGATTTTCTCGGAAACGATTGACGCCAGCGATGCCGTCGAAACCGATCAGGAACGCATCTTCCGACTCACCAAAGCCATCAAAGCCCCGGCGCTCTGGAGTGCCGAAAGCCCGGCCCTGTATACCCTGACGGCCCAGCTGCTTGGCTCCGACGGTCGGCCCACCGAGGCCATCAGCCAGCGCATTGGCTTTCGGGAGATGAACCTGACCGGTGGGCTGCTGCTGGTTAACGGGAAGCCGGTTACCTACAAAGGCGTCAACCGCCACGAGTTCGACCCGGCAACAGGCCGGGTTATTGACCGGGCCACGATGGAGAAAGACATCCGGCTCATGAAGCAGTTCAACATCAACGCGGTTCGCACGTCGCACTATCCGAACGTTACCGACTGGTACGACCTCTGCGACGAATACGGCCTCTACGTCATCGACGAAGCGAACATCGAAAGCCACGAACTCTGGCAGAAAGGCCAGACCCCGGCCGCCCGGCCCGAGTGGCGCACTGCGTTCGTAGCCCGCGGCCGGGCCATGGTTGAGCGGGACAAAAACCACCCGAGTATCGTCATCTGGTCGCTGGGCAACGAGACCGACATGGGCCAGAACTTCCTCGATATGGCCAACATCATCCGGCTTGTCGACCCAACCCGCCCTATCCATTACGAAGGCCGTAACAATTACAACACCGATTTCGCATCGGCCACACAGCCGCTTACCCAGTTCGACATCATCTCGACCATGTATCCATCCGTGGCTGGTATGGTGGCGCTCATGGAAAAAGACCCTACGCGCCCGCTCATCGTCTGTGAATACGCCCATTCGATGGGTAACAGCGTCGGCAATCTGAAAGACTATTGGGCCGCCATCGACAAATACCCCCGCATGCAGGGTGGTTTTATCTGGGACTGGGTCGATCAGGGCCTGCAGCTCCGCAACAAGGCCGGGCAGCCGTTCATGGCTCATATCAACTACATCGACGGAGCCAACGCAGGCGACGGCCTCGTCAACGCCGACCGTACGCCCCAGCCCGAGCTGAACGAGGTTAAGCTGGTGTACCAGTACGTGAAGCTGACGGTACCCACCGCGCTATCGGTAGGCAGTCCGGCCCGGGTCAACGTGCGCAATGCCTACGACTTTCAGACACTCGAACCATTCCGGCTGGTCTGGTCACTGATCCGAAACGGCGCAGTCGTTCAGCAGGGTGCGGAGACGAACCTGGTAGCCAAACCCGGCCAGACGCAGGTGCTCACCCTGCCCGTTACGTATCCTGGCTTTAACCCGGCCGACGACGCCGAGTATTTCCTGAACGTAAGCGTCCGGCTCAAACAACCGGCCAGCTGGGCAGCCGCCGGTCATGAAGTGGCCTCGGCCCAGTTTCCGATAGCCATCAGCCCAGGCGGCTCGGCAGCAGCGGGGGTACCACCGGTTCCGTCCGTTAAAGTGGCTTCTACGCCCACGGAGGTAACGATTCGCAGCAAAGACGTGGCGGTCGTTTTCGACAAACGCATCGGCGGGTTGAGCCAGCTTTTTTACCGGGGCCGCAACCTGCTGACCCAACCCCTGCAACCCAGCCTGTGGCGGGTACCGACCGACAATGACGAAGGCGGAGGGGAGCAGTCCTACGCGGCCCGCTGGCGCCAGGCCGGTCTCGATACCGCCCGGGCCCGGCCCGTCAGCCTGACGGTCAACGCCCGCCCGCAGCGCGTACTGGTCAGCTGCATCAACGAGTTAACCCTGAACGGCGGCAGCATCCGGCAGCAGACCGATTACCTCGTATACGGCACCGGCGACATTCAGGTAACGACCACCTACACGCCCAGCGGCAGTCTGCCCCCCCTGGCCCGAATCGGGCTTCAGCTGCAGCTACCCGCCAGTCTCAGGCAGCTAAAATGGTACGGCCGTGGTCCTTTCGAGAACTATGCCGACCGGAAAGATGCCGCGCAGGTTGGGCTCTACGAAGCCAGCGTGGCCGACCAGTTCTTCCCCTACCTGATGGCTCAGGAAAACGGCAACAAAACCGACGTCCGCTGGGCCGAACTGACCGATGAATCAGGCGTTGGCCTCCTCATCATTGGCGATAAAACCGCGGCTGGCCTGCTCAACATCAATGCCCGTGATTACACCGATGCCGCTTTACTAAAGGCGAAGCATCCGTATGCGCAGCAGCCCGAACACGGACAGACTACGGTTGTCAACATAGATCTGGCGCAGATGGGGCTGGGGGGCGACGACAGCTGGACACCCCGGGTTCATCCGGAGTATCAACTACCGGCTACCAGACCGTATACGTATTCGTTCCGGCTGCGACCGGTTGATGGGCGTACCGATCTCAGGCGCGTGCTGAGCCTCCGATTACCCCGTTGAAACAGCCTGTCTGTACGGCTGCTCCGACGGGGTCTGCTAAAAATTAGCGATACGTTCTTGCGGTTAGTGGTATAAAACCTCTATTTTCGCCCAGGACCAACCCTTTAGTAAAAACCCACCCTGATTGTATGGCCAAGTTGATTATCGTGGACGACGAAAAACCAATTCGGGCGGCTCTGCGCGATATCTTAGAGTACGAAGGTTATGACGTGGACGAAGCGAAAGATGGTGAAGAAGGGTTAGACATGATTATGCGAACGAGTTACGACGTAGCTCTGTGCGATATTCGAATGCCTAAGCTCAACGGGCTTGAGCTCCTTCAGAAAGCCAACGAAGCCAGTCGTAGCACTCAGTTTGTAATGATTTCGGCCTTTGGTAATGTTGAGAACGCAGTAGAAGCAACCAAACGTGGCGCGTTTGATTTTATCACCAAACCACCCGATCTGAACCGCCTGCTGATTACGGTCCGCAACGCCATCGAACGCTCCAAACTGGTTCAGGAAACCAAAACCCTGAAGAAGAGGATTTACAAACTCAACGAGATTGTAGGCGAGTCGGAGCCAATCCGTAAGGTGAAGGATACCATCAACCGCGTGGCTGCTACCGAAGCCCGGGTTCTTATTACCGGGGCCAACGGTTCCGGTAAGGAGATGGTGGCCAAACAGATTCACGAAAAAGGCAGCCGGGCTTCCATGCCACTCGTGGAAGTAAACTGCGCAGCCATTCCGAGTGAGCTGATCGAGAGCGAACTGTTCGGCCACGAAAAAGGTGCCTTCACGGGTGCTGCGGCCAAACGCGTCGGTAAGTTCGAACAGGCCGACGGCGGTACGCTCTTCCTCGACGAGATCGGCGACATGAGCCTGTCGGCCCAGGCCAAAGTGCTGCGGGCGTTACAGGAAAACAAAATTACCCGCGTTGGTGGCGACAAAGAGATTAAAGTCAACGTGCGGGTCATTGCGGCTACCAACAAAGACCTGCGCCAGGAAATTGTCAACGGCAACTTCCGCGAAGACTTGTTTCACCGGCTCAGCGTAATCGTGATTCACGTTCCGCCCCTGGCCGAACGACGTATGGACATCCCGCTCCTGACCGACAAGTTCCTGCACGACATCGCTACCGAGTACGGCTCTACGCCGAAGGAGTTTACGCCCGACGGCATGGCCTATCTGCAGTCGCTGCCCTGGACCGGTAACGTTCGGGAACTGCGCAACGTCATCGAACGCCTTATCATCATGTGTGGCGATGAGATCACGCTGGACGACGTGAAGCTGTACGCTTAAATCTGACGAAGACTATATCGAGCCAGGCGCCCCCGGGAGTTGCCTGGCTCTTTTTTATGGTCAGAGAACCATTAGATTACAGCCCCGCACGTCGGAATTGTCGAACCGGCCAATTACCCGAAAATGACCATCGGCACCGACGTACTGGCCCAGGTCCTGGGTCTCCAGAAACGAACAGGAATCGAGGTTGGCCAAATCGATGACGTTGATACCGCCCGACTGCCGCGCCCCAGGCCCGGCCGCATCTGCGGCCGGATAGATCGTGAAGGGATCGTTGATGTCGCGCAGCAGCACACGCAACGTCGGACTCGGGCTAAACACCCCCTGCCCCAGCGAGTAGGCCTGCGACAGTAGCTCGGTCATGCCATATTCGGAGTGAACGATCGGAACGCCGGTTCGGCTCGTCAGTATGTCGTGGACTTCCTCGCGCAGCAGCTCTTTCCGGCGCCCTTTCATGCCCCCTGTCTCCATCAGGATCAGATTGGGATAATCCGCCAGCGAAACATCCGTCCGCGACTCGGCCCAGTCGAGCAATCCGAACGTTACGCCGATCAGCAGGGTCTTGTGCGCAGGGCGTTGCAGCAACTGATGCAACCGGGTAGTCAGGGCGTCGAAATCATTCAGAAAAAAACCACTCTGGTCCGCGTCGGTCTGCGCCATAAATCGCTGAACCATGTACACTAATGACGAGTTATTTCGTTCAAGGTACGAGGGTAACAGGGCCAGAATAGTGACGTTCCGGAGCGGTCCGTAGAGCTGCTCGAAAATTCGGGTGCTGACGGCATCGTACAGCGCCGGATCGGGTACATAATGACGGCTGGTAGCAGCACCGGTTGTGCCGCTGCTGGCAAACGTCAGCGTATCGGCTAGCAGGTCGGGACGGGGGTCGACCCCCGTCAGAATGGTATGGTTCCTGAAAAACCCGATCGGCATGAACGGAACCTCGCGCAGGCTTGAGGTCTGCTCGGGCCGAACATGCAGATAATGCAGATATTGCCGGTAAATAGGGTTATGTTCGGCCTGGTATCGGAAAACGGCCAGTGCCAGCGACTCGAACGATGCCGGGGTTACGGTCAGGATCTGCTGCCTGAGCCTCGCGCGCCGGGCAGCCACATCGGCCGAAAGTGTTGATAAAAGAGACAAAACAAGAGCGTTTATTGCACAACGAGTACAACAGTATGCAGCGGCAACAAATTCAACCATACCTCCTCGTATTGGGCCTGGCCCTCACTCTGTCGAGTTGTTTTACCGAACCCAACTACTCCAATGTTCCCGAAATATCGTTCGACCGCGTGGACCGGTACACCATAGAAGGCGGACAGGGAGTAGGTCGCTCCAGGCGCGATTCGGTCATCGTGGTCATTAATTTCAAGGATGGCGACGGCAATCTGGGCAACGATATTCCCATCTCGAAACCAGACTCGGCCCGCTATGCGTCCAACGGCGGCTGGGGCAACTACCGCATCCGTACGTTCCGGCTCATTAACCGCCAGTACGTTGAAGTACCGCTGACCGTTAACCGGACCCTGTACTTCCCCGATCTGGCCAAAGGGAAACCCAGCGGAGCGATTGAGGGGCCGCTTGAGTTCGATCAGATATTCCAGTACGGGAACAGTTTCCAGATCTACCCGACCAAATTCCAGATTCAGATTCGCGACCGCGACCTCAACGAGAGTAATGTCATCGAAACGGATACCGTCTGGCTGCCGTACCCGAGATGATCAGCTGTTGTTGAGCACGATACGAAAGGTCGTTCCTTTGCCTACCTCCGAGCTTTTTACGTACAGGCGTCCGTTGTGATACTCTTCAACGATGCGCTTGGCCAGCGTCAGGCCCAGGCCCCAGCCGCGCTTCTTGGTGCTGAACCCGGGATTGAACACCTTCTGCATGTTCTTTTTGGAAATGCCTTTGCCCGTATCGGCAATGTCGATGGCTACGCTTCGATTGGGTAATGTCTGCATCGTGAGCCGCAGTTCGCCGGTGCCTTTCATGGCATCGACGGCGTTTTTGCAGATATTCTCGATTACCCACTCAAACAGCAGCCGGTTAATTTTAACGGTCTGCCCGGCCGGCAGCTGGCTGGCCACGCTCATTTTCACCTTCGTCGAGATGCGTTTCGAGAGATAGTCGGTAAACTGCCGAACTACCTCGTTCAGGTTTTCTTCTTTCAGCGTCGGTACCGAACCAATACTGGAAAAACGGGCCGTTATGGTTTCCAGCCGACGTACATCTTTCTCGATCTCGTCGGTTATTGATCCGTCGTACTGGTCCGGATCGGAGCGCATATACTCGACCCAGGCCATCAGCGACGACATGGGCGTACCCAGCTGGTGGGCGGTTTCCTTCGCCAGTCCAACCCACACCCGGTTCTGCTCGGCCCGGCGCGACGCACTGAACGACAGGTAGGCCAGCACCCCCAGGGCCGTCAGTATAGCCAGCAGCGCGTACGGAAAGTAGGTCAGCTGTCGCAGCAGGCTCGAGTTGGTGTAATAGACCAGCCCCCGCTCATTATTACCCAGATCAACCACCAGGGGCGGGTGCCGATCCCGCATCTCGACAATCCGCTGACGAAGTAGTTTTTCGCGTTGCTCGGCATTGTACTCTTCCGGTATGTCAACGTTGAGCGCCCCGCCCAGCTGGCCGTTCGGATCGACGTAAATGGCCGGAATTGTTTTGTTCGCTTTCAGGATTTCGTCGGTCACGAATGTCAGGTCACCCGCGTTGGCCTGGCTGCTGCCAAACAGGTAACCGATGCTTTTGGCGTAGAGCTGAACGTACTGTTCTTCGCGGGCTTCGAGCCGGGTAATTAGCCGGTTCGTGTACAGCAGAGAGCCCGTTCCAACCAGTAGCAGGTTCAGCGCTACGATAATCTTCAGAATATTATTCTGATTATATATATCGAATGACTTGAGCATGGATAATGAATTCCCCTTCGACTAAACGAAAAATTGCAAATGATGGTACAAAAGAGAACGTCTGCCGGGCCGGTTCTGTTTCTAATTAAATAGGACTGAAGAAAGAAGGCGGTCTACTTATCTGGACACATTCTAAATAAATAAACCGATTACGAAAGCTGTTTCAAGGTCCGGCGATTGTGTCGTAATTTTGTGTTGACCCGTGGTCATATAGCGTGTTTTTTCGGCAATGTTAGATACTTTCAACTCAATTAGTTTATCGCACAAAACGGCACCGCTCCATGTGCGCGAATTAATTGCACTCAGCGAAGAAGAAGCCAAGCGGCTCATGCTGCGGTTGCGCGACTTCTTCGGTTTGTCAGACCTGCTTATCATCTCAACCTGCAACCGCACCGAGGTTTACTACGCATCGGAGCAGGGCGGAGCTAACCTGAACGCCGACATTGTCAGGCTGCTCCTGATTGAGAAAGGACTGACCGATACAGATCAGTATTTGCCTTACTTCCAGTTTTTTGCCCGGCATGAGGAAGCCGTTCGGCATCTGTTCGAGGTGTGCGTAGGGCTCCACTCGCAGGTAGTGGGCGACATGCAGATTCCGAATCAGGTGAAGCAGGCGTACCAGTGGTCGGCCGATCTGGACATGGCCGGGCCTTTCCTGCACCGGCTGATGCATACCATTTTCTTCACCAACAAGCGCGTGGCGCAGGAAACGGCCTTTCGCGATGGAGCCGCTTCGGTGTCTTACGCTGCGGTTGAACTGATCGACGAACTGGTGGGCGACCGGCAGGACCCCAACGTACTCGTTATCGGTCTGGGCGAAATCGGTACCGACGTTTGCCGGAACCTGGCCGACCGGAACGTGAAGAACATCACCCTCTGCAACCGCACCCAGACTAAAACGGAAGTGCTGGCCGAACAGTACGGATTTCGCATTGCCGACTTCGCCAACCTGACCGACGAGATTCGCCAGGCCGACGTGATTATCTCATCGGTCATGCGCGACGAGCCGCTCATTACGCCCACACTGCTGCAGGGTGTAACGGTGCTCACCTACAAATACTTCCTGGATTTATCGGTTCCCCGCAGCGTCGATACCGCCGTCGAGCAGATTCCGGGTGTGCTGGTTTATAACATCGACCACATCCGCAATCGGGCCGACGAGGCTCTGAACCAGCGGCTGGCGGCCATTCCGAAAGTAGAAGCCATCATTGATCAGGCCGTCAGCGAATTCGGCGACTGGTCGAAAGAAATGATCGTTTCGCCAACGATCAACAAGCTGAAAAATGCCCTGGAGCAGATTCGCAAAGACGAAATTGCCCGTCACCTGAAGCACCTCACGCCCGACGAGTCGGAGAAGGTCGAGAAAATTACCCGGGGTATCATGCAGAAAATTATCAAGCTGCCGGTACTTCAGCTCAAAGCAGCCTGCAAACGCGGTGAGGCCGAAACCCTCATCGATGTGCTGAACGACTTGTTCGATTTGGAAAATCATACGGCCGACGAGCCGAGCCGGCTTCAGTAAGCCATATGCATCATCACACAAACTCCCAGATCGGCAACGGTTTGGGAGTTTGCTTTTTCGAGCCAGCCAGGTGCTCTTTCACTATTACAGCGTACCGGTCAGGTTACCCAAGCCGGTTCATGCGTACGCTCAACCCGCTTTACACCATGAAAACCATGCTTCGCCTGTTTGTTTTTATCCTGCTGGTAGCGGGTCTGATCGCCGTATGGGAGCAGATTCGCGGCAGTAGCGCGTTGAGTCGGTTTCGCCGGGGCGATCAGGCTACGCAAAGCATTGTCCTGAAAGAGGTAACGGCCCTCGGCAAGCTGGAGCTTGTTCGCTACACCTTCAAAGACATTATTGAATACGAGCAGCCTAATACATTTTTGCCCAACGCCAACGCGGTTTTGATCGTCGAGGGCGAAGCCGTCGGCTGCATCGACCTCAGCCGGGTGGGTCCGTCCGATATCCTGACCAGCGAAGACTCGGTAACCATCCGCTTGCCCAAACCCGAACTATGTGGCTGGAAAATCAACCACGACCGGTCGCGGGTGTACGATACCCGGTTTTCGTTTCTTGACCAGTCGCAGCTGGTGAGCGATGCGTACCGCAAAGCCGAACGGCAGATCCGGCAGTCGGCCCTCGACGGTGGTATACTGACCCAAACCCGCGAAAACGCCGACCGGATGCTGCGCCCTTTGCTCACCCAGCTGTCGGGCCGGAGCGTGGGCATTACGTTTCGCGACTAAGCCGGTCCGCTGCGGGTCGTCGGGTTGGCCCGGAGCCTGCCCTACGGTCGGTAAAAATGTTGATCGTTTTTACCCAATACGTTTATTTTTGAGTAACATAGGCCACTTTTCCGTCGTTTAGAGGATAAACCCCGTTAACGCACCAACTGCCTATGAACGCCAATATACCGTCTGTAGCCAACGGAAATCTCCTCATTGCCGAGCCTTTTATGGGCGATACAAACTTCGAGCGGAGTGTAGTACTGGTTTGCGAACACAGCCCGGCCGGTACGTTTGGTCTCGTTCTGAATCAGCCCACCGATATTCACCTCAGCGATGTAATCGAAGACATTTCGGTCGACCTGCCTTTGTTTGTCGGTGGACCTGTTCAGCATAACACCCTGCATTTCATACATCGTCGGCCCGACCTGATCGAGAATTCCATCCGGGTGCTGAGCGGCCTGTACTGGAGTGGCGACTTTGAGCAGGTGAAGCAGGCCGTTAATCTGGGTACCCTCACCGATCGAGACGCCCGTTTCTTTATTGGCTACTCGGGCTGGAGCGAAGGCCAGCTGGATGCTGAGCTGAACCAGAAAGCCTGGATCGTCAGCCGTACCGATGCCGATTTCCTCTTCGATACGCCCGCCAGCGAGTTCTGGCGGGGGGTTCTGAAACGGATGGGGGGTGAGTATAAGTCGATTGCGCACTACCCCGTTGATCCCCGTCTGAATTAAGCGGCCTGATCTTAACTTTTTTTAACCAATTTTGTGGCCTGATCAACCGTTATAGGGTGGTTATACCCCATCCTCATTCCTGTATGCGCACGTACCGATTACTTTTTTTTGCTTTTACCCTGCTCCTCCCCGCTCTTTCTCAGGCCCAAAGTAACAACCCCGTTGGCGGTCATTTCGGGCTCAAGGTAGGGGCTTCGTTAACGCGTGTCAACGTATCAGGAATTAGCGCGAATATTCCGAAGCAGGCGTTACAACCTCATTTCGGCGTTATGTATCGGTATCGGTATCAGCGCTTTGTGCTCCAGCCCGAAGCGCTGCTGGCTATAAAAGGAGGTACTTTTCAGGTTGAGCGGGTGGGCGGCCGGTCTACCAGCCGCGCCCAGTACTACTACGCCAGCGTGCCGATCCTGCTAGGGTATATCCCGACCGAAGGCCTGACGCTTCAGGCCGGTCCTGAGTTCAGCTACGCCCTCAGCACCAATACCACAACCGGCCCCGGCCCCCGCAACGACCTGGGTATCGTGGTCGGTGCTCACTACGACTTTCTCGACATGCTCGATAAGTTCAGTCTGCACGTCCGATATGTCTACGGCCTGAGTAACGTATCGCCCGAGCCCCTGGCTACGTACCGGAACCGGAATTTCCAGGTGGCTATGGTGTATAATCTCTACAAGAAGAAGAAAAAATAAGGGTCGATCATTGGCTTCGTGCCAACGGAGTCAGCCTTTCCGGCCCGAAGCCTGAATACCGCTAACCACCCGTTACTTTCCCTGCCTTATGCTCTCTGACTTCGGTGTGCTGCTGCTGTTTATCCTGGGTGCGTTTGCGTTCATAGCCGTTGTGCTGTTTGCGGCCCGGCTCCTGCGCCCGAACCGCCCGAACGTGGAGAAAAACAGCACCTACGAATCGGGCGAAGAACCCATCGGCAATGCGAATGTGCAGTTCAACATCCGGTTCTACGTGGTGGCGCTGGTTTTCGTGCTGTTCGATGTAGAGCTGGTTTTCCTGTTTCCATGGGCAACGGTATTCGGGCAGGCGAGCCTGATCCGGGCTACCAATGGACTCTGGGGATGGTTTGCACTAACCGAAGCGTTTCTGTTCGTGGCGATTCTGGGGCTGGGCCTGGCTTATGTCTGGGCAAAAGGGTATCTCGACTGGGTCAAACCCCAGCCAAAATTACCTACGGCCCCCACGCATGTACCCCCGCATCTGTACGACCGGGTGAACGACAAATACCGGTCGGCCTCGGCTCCCTCGCAGGCCTGACCGGCTTACCAACCGATCTCTAACCGATATGAGCGATAAATCCGGCGAAGCGAGTGTCATTCTGATGCACTCCGAAGAACTCCTGAACTGGTCGCGCGAGAAATCGCTCTGGCCCATGAGCTTTGGGCTGGCCTGCTGCGCCATCGAGATGATGCAGGCGTTTGCGGCCAACTACGACCTCGACCGTTTTGGCATATTTCCGCGCCCGTCTCCCCGCCAGTCTGATATCATGATCGTGTCGGGAACGGTTACCTATAAAATGGCGGATCGGATCAGGCGTCTGTACGAACAGATGCCCGAACCCCGGTATGTGCTCTCGATGGGCTCCTGCTCGAACTGTGGTGGTCCCTACTGGCAACACGGCTATCACGTCGTTAAAGGCGTAGATCGGATCATACCGGTCGATGTGTATATACCGGGCTGCCCACCCCGGCCCGAAGCACTGATCGACGGGTTTTTGAAGCTGCAGGAGAAAATCAGGACCGAGCACCCGCTGTCGGAGCCGAAATAAATGTACTTTTAGTTCAGATTAATTGCCCCCTACCGGGTTGGCCGACGAACCAATTGCGACTGGCCCGTTTACGCTTAACCTGAACCATTCGTGAACGCTTTTTTTCTGTCGCTTCGCCACCTGCTCCGGTCGACCCGGCTCATCGGGTTACTGTACGGCATCACGCTCGTGCTGGGGCTGCTGGTCGCCCTCCCGTTTTACAGCACCCTCCAGGCCGAAGATCAGGACTCGCGTGCC
Organism: Spirosoma sordidisoli; assembly: GCF_004138325.1. Classification (GTDB taxonomy): domain Bacteria; phylum Bacteroidota; class Bacteroidia; order Cytophagales; family Spirosomataceae; genus Spirosoma; species Spirosoma sordidisoli. Next base: position 1,595,805 of record NZ_SBLB01000001.1, read on the forward strand.
TTTCTAAACCTGCTCGACGGTTTCGATTATACCGTTTATGCTGATTTCATGCAGCGCAGCGAGCGGGTCATCGATCCCCTATTGAGCGTTGGCCGCTGGCTCGGGGTTCTGTTTGTCTTTCTCAGCGTTTTTCTGGCGGGTGGCATCCTGAACACCTTTGCGCAGCCCTCGCGCCGGTTCGACGCTGGTCTGTTCTGGCAGGTGTGTACGGCTTATTTTGGCCGTTTTCTACAGCTGCTGGGGGTAACAACCCTGTTTCTGCTGGTGGGGGCGGGCCTCTGGCTGATTGCCGGGCTGCTGGTTGGCATCGTGCTCAGCGATACGCTGACCGAGCGGGGCTTATTCTGGGTAGGCCTGGGGTTCTTCAGCCTGTTTGCCCTCACCGCCACCCTCCTGTTCTGCATTGGCGACTATGCCAAAGTGATTATGTTCCGCGACGACGAGTCGAACGCGTTTCGGGCGTTTGGCCGGGCGGGGCGGCTGGTCATGCGTAACCTGCCCCGTACCTACGGTTTGTACTGGCTGTTTATCGGTATAGGGACCGCGCTGTTCGGGCTCTATTTTTTGATCGATGAGCTGATTCCGATGCGGAATACCCCTACCATTCTACTGATGTTTCTGGTACAGCAGGCGCTCGTGCTGGCCCGAACCGCGCTGAAGGCCTGGGCACTCGGTACCGCTTACCAGGTGTATCTGACCCTGCCAGCACCGATACGAGCTATGCCGCCGAATCAGCCTGACATGACTCTGATCCAGCCCGATCGGCCTGATACCTACTGATACCTCGCTTCGATGTAGTTCGCTGTCCTCTGCTTAACACACTCACGGAAACGTCTTCGTCCCGCTTCCGCGCTCTCATTATCATCTATTTGCCAATCCTGCCAGCAGGCGTTAATCTTCTTTGGCCATTTCGTATTATTGCAGAATCAATCTCTCTGCTTTCGCCGTATGGCCGTCCCAACCCTTCCTAAAGAAACGCAGGCTGCTCCGGCAGGCCTCTTCAGTCTCCCTGTCATCGTAGCTGCCCTCGGCTACTTCGTCGACATCTACGATTTGTTACTCTTCGGCATTGTTCGCGTGCCCAGCCTGAAAGACCTTGGCCTGACCCCCGATGAAATCTCGACGGTTGGCGCCAGTATTCTGAACTGGCAAATGGGTGGTTTATTACTGGGTGGTATCCTGTGGGGCGTTCTGGGCGACAAACGGGGCCGACTGTCGGTATTATTCGGCAGTATCATCACCTACTCCATTGCCAACGTAGCCTGCGGGTTTGTCGATGACGTCACCTTCATGGAGCCGACGCTCTATTACGCGCTCATGCGGTTCATTGCCGGCATCGGTCTGGCGGGCGAACTGGGCGCGGGCATTACCCTGGTCAGCGAGGTCCTTCCGAAAGAAAAACGCGCGATCGGGACGTCACTGGTGGCCGGTATTGGCCTGTTTGGGGCCGTAGTAGCCTACTTTACGGTTAAACTGTTCGACTGGCAAACCGCCTTCTTCGTTGGGGGGGGCCTTGGTTTCGGGCTGCTGCTGCTGCGGGTGGGCGTTGTGGAGTCGGGTATGTTTACCAATGTTACCGAGCAGACCCACGTAAACCGGGGCGACTTTCTGTCGTTCTTCACGAACGCCGACCGGCTCAGCCGCTACCTGAAATGCATCGGCATTGGCCTGCCCACCTGGTTTGTGATCGGTATTCTGGCTACGTTTAGCAATGAGTTCGGGAAAGCATTCGGTATAGCGGAAGAAATACAGCCGGGGCTGGCCATCATGTGGTGCTATGTGGGTCTGGCGGCCGGCGACCTGGCCAGCGGCTTCATCAGTCAGGCGCTCGCATCCCGCAAAAAAGGGGTTGCGCTGCTGATGGGCGTAGCCCTGCTGTTTAGCCTGGTTTATCTCTACACCGGCATCGCGTCGGCAACGGCCCTGTATGGGCTCTGCCTGGCCATGGGTTTCGGCATTGGTTACTGGGCCATGTTCGTAACCATCGGCGCCGAACAGTTTGGTACGAACCTGCGGGCCACGGCGGCCACGACGGTTCCTAACATGGTGCGTGGTCTGGTTATTCCGATGACACTTACCTACCAGGCGCTGAAGCCTTCGCTGGAGACGATCAACGCGGGGGCCGTTGTCGGGCTGATCAGTTTCGTGATTGGTTTCTACTCCATCCTGACCATTCCGGAGACGCACGGCAAAGACCTCGACTACCTGGAGGAGTAACGGCCTGCCCGAACGACACCCACCTTATGCAAACGCTCACGCCCCTACCCGCAACGCGCCCGTCGCTGCGGCCCTTACTGGCATTGCCGGTCATTGTATCGGCCCTCGGCTTCTTCGTCGATGTCTATGACATGCTGATTTTCAGCATCGTGCGGGTGCCGAGTCTGCAATCGTTAGGGCTGACCGAGGCCGACGTATCAACGGCAGGAACGTTCATTCTCAACTGCCAGCAGGCCGGCCTGGTGCTGGGTGGTATTTTGTGGGGTGTTCTGGGCGACAAGCGGGGTCGTATGTCGGTCCTGTTTGGCAGCATTGTTACCTACTCCCTGACCAATATTGCCTGTGGGTTCGTACAGGATGTCAACACCTACGCGGTGTTGCGCTTTCTGGCGGGTATCGGCCTGTCGGGCGAGATCGGGGCGGCTATGGTCCTGGTGGCCGAAATACTGCCGAAAGAAATTCGGGGCTATGGCTCGGCGGTTGTGGCCGGTATCGGCTACCTCGGCGCGGGCGTGGCGTACCTGACCGTCGAGTACTTCAACTGGCGAACGGCCTTCTTCGTAGGGGGCGGTATGGGCCTGGCGCTACTCCTGCTGCGGGTCAGTGTTTTCGAGTCGGGGCTGTTCAGTCGCTTCAAAGCTGAGCACAAAGGCGTTAGTCGGGGCAATTTCGGGCAGTTTTTCCGAACGTGGGCCTCTACCCGCAAATACCTCCAGTGTGTAGCGGTTGGCATGCCTACCTGGTTCGTTGTTGGTATTCTGGCCACGTTTGCCAACGAATTTGGTCAGGCGCTGGGACTGACAGAACTGGTCAAGCCCGGCCGCTGTGTCATGCTGCTCTACGTAGGGCTGGCCGGTGGCGACCTGCTGAGTGGTCCGCTGAGTCAGTGGCTTCGGTCGCGCATAAAGGCCATTACAAGCCTGCTCCTGCTCAGCATGACCCTCTGCAGCATTCTGCTGTTCGGCGGCATCGACACGGCCGAGGGGGTGTATACGGTTTTTCTGCTGGCTGGCTTCTGCACCGGCTACATTGCCATGTACCTGACCACGGTAGCCGAACGGTACGGTACCAACCTCCGCAACACAGCCACGACATCGGTGCCGAGCGTAGTACGCGGTACGCTGATTCCGATGACCCTCGCGTTTCAGGCCATCAAGCCCGCCGTTGGTACGCTGGTGGGGGCTGGCCTGCTCGGCCTCGTCGTATATGGACTGGCGTTCTGGTCGCTGAGCCGTCTGGACGAAACGTTCGGCAAAGACCTCGATTTTGTCGAGTAAGCTACGCTGCTGCCATTCATCCTTTTTCTAAGCCGCTGTTCCAGAACCGCAGCGGACCGGCCGGCTGCCTGCATCATTGGGTTGATTATTCACTTAATCCATTCGACTCAATGAAAACTCGCATCACCCTGATTGTCAGCTTTATGCTGCTGACACTGACCGCATCGGTATCGCTTGCGAAAACGATCCAGACCGGCAATCCAGAGAAGAGAGCCTTCCAGGCCGCCATGTATCCGGCCGCGGCCTCCTCCAAAGTGTGGCTCGCTCTGGAAAAATCATTACCCCAGTTTAAAGTAAACGTAGAGCTGATCGATCAGAAAGGGAATGTCCTGTTTCGGGAGACCCTGCCGGGCAAGGGCGGCAAAAGCAACCGGTTCAGGCAGATGTTCGACCTGAGCGATGTAGAAGATGGAAACTACACCTTTCGGGTCTATACAGCCGGATTTCAGTCCGAGGAGTTCTCGTTCCGCCTGTCGACCCCAACCGTTACCCAGCGGCTTCCGACCCGACTTGTTTCCATGAAATAATAGTTGGTTTATCGACTTTATAGGGGCACAAAGCATGACTTTGTGCCTTTTCTGTTATTTGTGCAATGATTTTATGTAAACGATAAAGCCTATTTCAAGAATAAATTGCTTTTTTACGCGCTAATCAGCTAACCCTTTTTACTGCGTGCCGTAATGAACCAGCTAAACCAGTTAGATTACATTATCTTCCTCCTGTACTTCATTGGTGTCTCCTCCTACGGATACTGGATTTACAAGCGAAAACAAAAGACCAATCTCGACACCAAAGACTTTTTCCTGGCCGAAGGATCCCTCACCTGGTGGGCCATTGGCGCATCGTTAATCGCATCCAACATCTCGGCCGAGCAGTTTATCGGGATGTCGGGGAATGGCTTCCAGTTTGGGGTTGCCATTGCCGTGTATGAGTGGCTGGCCGCCATCTCGCTGATTATTGTGGCAGTCTGGTTTATGCCCATCTACCTCAAGAATCATATCTACACCATGCCGCAGTTTCTGAAGACGCGGTATAACGAAACGGTCTCCCTGATCATGGCCGTGTTCTGGTTGTTCCTGTACATTTTCGTTAACCTGACCTCTATCCTGTTCCTGGGCGCGCTGGCCATCAGCACGCTGGTCGGCGCCGACTACTTCCATGCCATCATTATTGGCCTGTGTTTGTTTGCGCTGGTTATCACCCTGGGTGGTATGAAGGTGATCGGGTATACCGACGTTATCCAGGTGGTGGTACTGATTATTGGCGGGCTGGTTACGACCTACCTGGCGCTGACGCTGGTAAGCCAGAAGTTTGGCCTGGGTAACGACGTGCTGGCGGGTTTCGGCGCCATGATGCGCGATGCGGATGACCACTTCCATTTGATCTTCGAGAAACCGGGCCCCAACGCGTCGCAGGTAGAGATCAACAAGTACCTGACCCTGCCGGGTATTGCTATGTATTTTGCCGGTCAGTGGATCGTGAACCTGAACTACTGGGGTTGTAACCAGTACATCACGCAGCGCGCGCTCGGTGCTGACCTGCACACCGCCCGCACCGGTATCCTGTTTGCTGCGCTGCTGAAAATTTTCATGCCGCTGATCGTTATGCTGCCCGGTATTGCGGCCTATGTCCTCTACAAGAACGGCAGTCTACAAAGCGAGATGGCGCCCGGTGGCCGGCTCCTGGCCGACAATGCGTACTCGGCTATTCTGTCTTTCCTGCCCAATGGGCTGAAAGGCCTTTCGATGGCCGCCCTGACCGCTGCTATCGTGGCTTCTCTGGCCGGTAAAGCCAACTCCATTTCGACTATTTTCACCCTGGATATCTACCAGAAGTACATTAAGAAAGACGCCAACGAAGGGCAGCTGGTCTGGGTAGGTCGTATCGCTATTTTCATGGCTATGGCGCTGGCTATTGCCCTGACCTGGCAGGATACGCTCGGTATCGGTCGTGAGGGCGGCTTTACGTTTATCCAGAAGTATACGGGCTATATCAGCCCGGGTATCTTCGCCGTATTCCTGCTGGGCTTTTTCTGGAAACGGACAACGGGGGTAGCAGCGGTGGTTGGTATCCTGCTGGGCTTTGCCCTGGCCGTATTCTTCAACCACTACGCGCCTGCGGTGTTAGGCAACGAAACGCTGATCTATACGGCTTTCCCGAACGGAAACGGCGGCTACGAGATCCCATTCCTGATCTGTATGGGCTGGTCGTTCTTCTTTACGGTAGTGGTCATGGTTGCTATCAGTCTGGCAGGTCCGGCCGTTAGTCCGAAAGCGTTCGAGATCGACTCCAAAATGTTCCGTCTGGCTCCGTCGACTACAGCCCTGATCGTGGTTATTGTGCTGCTGATTTCGGCCATTTACGTCCGGTTCTGGTAATCCTTTTCAGCAGGTAGCGTGGTCCGTCGTGACGACACAGCGAGTAAAGAGGTAACTATTGTTTTCTCTGTGCTTTTTGTGTCATCAGGACGGACCACGCTTCGTTTTGATGGCAATAGATGCTGACCCACCCTCCCCTATGACGACTGCCCCACCTTCTTCTGTTTCGCTCCGCCCCCTGTTTACCCTGCCGGTCATTGTGGCTGCGCTGGGGTATTTTGTCGATGTGTATGACCTGCTGTTGTTCAACATTGTCCGGGTGCCCAGCCTGAAGGACCTGGGGCTGTCGGAAACCGCAATTTCGCTGACGGGTGGCCAGATTCTGAACGTGCAACAGGCGGGGCTGCTGCTGGGTGGCATTCTGTGGGGTATCCTCGGCGACAAACGCGGTCGGTTGTCGGTCCTGTTCGGCAGCATCATCACTTACTCATTGGCCAACATAGCCTGCGGATTCGTTGAAAGCCCCACCACCTACGCTCTTCTCCGGTTTGTGGCGGGGCTGGGCCTGGCGGGGGAACTGGGGGCGGGCATTACGCTCGTCAGCGAAATACTGCCCAAAGAACTGCGGGGTTATGGCTCGTCGCTGGTAGCCGGTGTGGGGCTGCTGGGTGCCGTAGTCGCTTATTTCACGGTAACGCTGTTCGACTGGCGTACGACCTACTTCATTGGCGGAGGGTTAGGGCTGGGACTGTTGATTTTGCGGGTGAGTGTACTGGAGTCGGGTATGTTCCGGCGCGTGCAGCAAACGGGCGTGAGCCGTGGCAACTTCTGGGCGCTATTCAGCAACAGCGAACGGTTGTCACGCTATATCCGCTGTATGGGGCTGGCCGTACCGACCTACCTGGTCATTGGCATCCTGGCTACGTTTGCCAACGAGTTCGGGAAGGCGATGGGTATTGCCGAACCTATCCAGCCCGGTCAGTGCGTTATGTTCACCTACGTCGGTATGGTTGTGGGGGATCTGTTCAGTGGACCGCTCAGCCAGTGGCTGAAATCCCGTCGACAGGCTATCGGGCTGATGATGGGATTGAATTTTCTGTTCGTCGGCATCTATCTGTTTGGCGGGTTGAGTAGTGCTGATGCCTTTTATGCGGTTTGCGTCGGTATGGGGTTTAGCATCGGGTATATAGCCATGTTTCTGACCGTTACCGCCGAAACGTTCGGCACCAACCTCCGGGCTACGGCAACTACCTCCGTAGCCAACAACGTACGGGCCACCACGCTGCTGACCATTCCGGCTTTCCAGCTGCTGAAGCCCAGCCTGGGCGTAATTGGCTCGGCCGCCGTGGTAGCCGCCGTCTGTTTCGCCCTCGGCCTCTGGGCCGTTCTCACCATCGACGAAACATTCGGCAAAGACCTCGATTACGCCGAGTAGAGACGCAATCGCACCGGCGCCCCGGCCATTGCGTCTCACATGCGCCAGCCATTGCGTCTCATATGCGCCCCGGCCATTGCGTCTCATATGCGCCAGCCATTGCGTCTCACATGCGCCAGCCATCGCGTCTTTACAGGGGAGGCCGTTTCATGAACCAGGGCTGGGTTTGTTCCAGCTGCCCCGCCAGCCGGAACAGGGCAGCCTCGTCGCCGAGCCGGGCCGCCAGCATAACGCCGACTGGTAACCCATCGGCCGACCAGTGTAACGGCACCGACATAGACGGCTGACCGGTCATGTTCGTAATAACGGTGTACGAAATATAGCCTAGCGATCGTTCGGCGAGATCGTCGATGGTTCTGCTGCCTTTAAGGTATTTCAGCCCGCCCACCGCATCGACTAGTTTCAGCAGACGCTCCTCCGACGCCCTATTCTGAAACGTACCGATTTCGATAGGCAGCCGGGGCAGGGTTGGCGTCAGAAACAGGTCGTACGTTTCGTGCAGCTGTCCCATGGCCCGGTTCAGCGTATTCCAGCGTCGTTTCTGGTAAGCGACATCAGCGGCCGAGAACCCGTCGGCCAGGCGGGCCAGCGCCCAGGTGTTCAGCTCGACGTCACCCGACCGAACCGGCCGACCCAGGTAAACGCTCAGCTCGCGCAGGGTAGCTGCCGTCTCGCTCATCACCGACACGAAGAACGCTTCGGTCAGGATGGTTTTCTCGTACGGCAGCGGCACCTCCTCTACCGTATGGCCAAGTCGTTCGAGCAGGCGTACCGTTTCCTGAACCGCTTTGATACATTCCGGGTCAATCGTCATCGAGGGCATGAGCGAGGCTGCGGAGAACGCAATACGAAGCCGGCCCGGATCGCGGCCCACTTCGTCGGCAAACGGACGTTCGGGCGGGCTAATCAGGTACGGATCGCCCGCCATGGGGCCTGCTACCACATCCAGCAGCCCCGCACTGTCGCGCACGGAGCGGGTCAGCGCGTGCCCAACCACGGCCCCGTTCCAGAGTTCGCCGTAGCGCGGCCCGAGCGTCACGCGTCCGCGCGATGGCTTCAGTCCAAATAACCCACAGCAGGCGGCCGGAATCCGGATTGAGCCGCCCCCATCGGAGGCCGTGGCTGCCGGTACGATACCAGCCGCTACTGCTACCGCCGACCCACCGCTGCTGCCACCGGGCGAATGCGTCGGTTTCCAGGGATTACGGGCCGGGCCATACAGTTTCGATTCGGTATATGGCGTCAGGCCAAACTCCGGCGTGTTGGTTTTGCCAAAAAACACCAGCCCGGCCGCCTTCAGACGGCTAATTACTTCACTATCTATCGGGGATACGTAGCTGGCGTAGGCCCGGCAGCCCGACTTCATGGGTGTACCGGCCCACTCCAGCTCCAGATCCTTGATCAAAAACGGAACACCCCGAAACGGTCCGGCTTCGGGAAGCTGACTGGCCAGGGCGCGCCCTTGCTCATAGAGGGGCGTCACGATGGCGTTGAGCTGCGGATTGACCGCTTCGGCGCGGGCAATCGCCGTTTCCAGCAGCTCGACGGGCGACACCTCGGCGCGACGAACCAGCTCGGCCAGGCCAGTGGCATCGTATTGAGCGTAGTCGCTGAATGATAGGGGTTGGGTGGCGGGAGTGGGCATAACTTTGATTCGTTTCGTCAAATATAGCACGGTTCGGAAGCCAACCAATTCCGCTCATCCGCAAACACTTACCCCGCATGGCGGTTAGGTTTCCAGAGTACTCAACGCTATGCATCGTACCTTCCAGATTCAGCTGCCCGCCGATAAAACAACCGCCCTGATGGCCGACCTCCTCCAGTTCGATGAGGTGATCGGCGTGGCGCTCTACCCCGACAACTCCCACAAACCCGTTGGCGACGCCCTTTCCGTTCAGCTGCTCAACCGGGGGTCGGACCGGGTTTTAAAAGCCATTGCTAACCGCTGTGGCGATGCTCCCTACCTGGTCAGCACGTCGCTTACCGAGAGTATCATTGAACCTGACCAGGCCGATAAACTCGAAAACGATGCTGACGAAGCTATCTGGGAAGAAATTGAGACCGGCATGCGGCACCAGGGACGGATAACCCCCAATTTTGTCCTGCTCATGGCACTGGGGGGCGTTATGGCAACCATCGGCATCGTATCGGCACCAACGCGCCAGATCATGCCGTTTGTCGCAGCTGCCGTTATCGCCCCGGGTTTCGAGCCACTGGCCGGTATTGCCCTGTCGGTCGTGCTGCGCCGATGGCAGGTGCTCTGGCGGGCCATCCAGTCATCGGTAGTTGGCTACACAACCCTGATCCTGACGTCAGCGCTCACCTACTGGTTCCTGCAAACTACCGGCGAGATCAGTTTGACCGATTTCACCCGCAGTGAAGAGGTATATCACCTGGCGAACCCCAGCACGAGCGACACCCTGCTGTCTGTCTGCGGCACCCTGGCCGGGGCTATCATTATGTCTTCGTTCCGGAAGAGTGTCATTGCCGGCGCCCTCATCGCGATGGTCATCATCAACGCAGCCGCCATGATCGGGATCGGGCTGGCTAGTGGCCGGTATGATCTGGCGGGCCAGGGACTTCAGCGATTCGGCTTCGATATTCTGTTGATTCTACTCTCGTGCCTGCTGGTTTTCGGCAGCAAACAGCGTTTTTTCCACCACCGCCGACCGGTAGCCTGACCCGTCGGCTACTGATCCGCTACCGCCACCCCGATCTTGGAATCGGCCGTGCCGTAATACAGGAACCACCGCCCCAGAAACGGCACCATTCCTTCCAAAAAAACCACCTGATTGACCTGCCCTTCGAGTTCGTAGGGTTGATCGGGCCGGATGAAGTATGTCTCCGACCGATCGATCAGCCGGGCCGGATCCCTGGCGTCGAACAGCAGCTGACCACCGGTATAGGCATGGTCGGGCAGGTTAGGATCGCCGGTTTTGGGTTCGTTCATGCCGTTGTAGATCAGCAGAATGCCGGCGGGCGTCAGCAGGGCGTACGGGCCGGGCTCGATCAGGCGGGCATCGTAGGTACCCCGGCGCGACTCGGCGGCTGGTATCGGTTTCCCCTGCCTGTTCTCGAGCGGTGTCCAGTGAAGGAGATCCGTCGATACGGCCAGGCGCAGGTCCGGCTGGTCGCCCCAGTACATCCAGTAGGTTCCGTTGATCCGCTGGGCTACGATCCGGTCCCCTACCCGTTTGCAGACGATAGCGCCCGACTTCGACCAGGCATTGCGGTACTTTCCGTTGTCATACTGATCGAAGGCCAATCCGTGTTTTTTCCAGCTCAGCAGGTCTTTCGAGGTAGCCACGCACAGCCGCGCTTTGTCGCCGTCGTAGGCCGTATAGGTCATCACATAAACGCCATTGGGGCTTTCAACGACCCGCGGGTCTTCGCAGCCCCCCGCCCATTCGTAGGTCTTCATCGCGTCCTGATCGGGGTAAAAGACCGGCTTCGGCAGCCGTTTAAAATGCAGCCCATCCCGGCTAACGGCCAGCCCCAGCCGCGAGGTTCCGCCCACCCGCCGAACGGTATCTTCGGCCCGGTAGAGCATATACACCTGCTTGTTGCGTACGACAGTGGCCGGATTGTACACGTCTTTTTCTTCCCAACGCACCGTTTTTTGGGAGACGGGGCAGAAAAAGGTGGTAGTAGCCTGAGCATTCAGTATCGGGTTGATGGCATTCTGCTTGATAAAAGGGCCCAGCATCCACGGTTTTTCGGGTACTGGCTGCGCCCGGACCAGCGCAGGTAACACCCACAGAACGAGCACAATGGCAACAAAACGACGATAATAAGTCAACACCATAGATGAGTAGATTTTGCCCGGCAGGACAGTTTGATCAGCAATGCATATCCGGTAAAGAAAGCAGCGGGCGGTTGGTTTGTACTGACGCAGCCTGCTCACTCCATTATTCGCATGCGTATCCTGCCCCTTTCGCCTACCGCTGCCTGGTCTGACGCCATGCCCGCCCTGTTTGGTCGCATGGCAACGCTGAACGTAGGTGTCATTGGCGATTTTGCGCTCGACCTGTACTATCAGCTCAATACCGAAACAGGCGAATACTCGCTCGAAACCAACCGGCCGGTATACTGGGGCAGTCGGCCCAAAGCATCGCTCGGAGCCGCGGGCAATGTCATACAGAACCTGCTGGCACTGGGCGTTGGCCAGGTCTGGGCCATCGGTGTCGTTGGGGCCGATTTGTTTGGTCATGCCATGCGACAGCTGATGCAGGAGCAGGGTGTCCATACCAACTGCCTGCTGACGGCCCCGCCCGGCTGGGATACCTGCGTGTATACGAAGCCGATGCAGCAACAGACCGAAGCGAACCGGATCGATTTTGGCAGCCAAAACAAACTACCCGACCATAACTTCGACCAGCTGCTCGACGGCCTGGCTCAGCTCCTGCCCCAGCTTGATGTGCTGATCATCAACCAGCAGTTTCCGTGTCCGCTCCTGACCGAAGCCCGGATTCCGGCTCTGAATGAGCGCATTCGTCAGCACCCGGCGGTATGTTGTCTGGCCGACCTGCGGCATACGGGGCTGCTGATTCGGGGGGCCACGCTCAAAGTGAATACGGCCGAGCTGGCCCGTTTCCGAAACGTACCCCTCCCCAACCATCCCGACCTCGACTGGTGTATTGAACACGCCAGGCTGCTAAACCGGGCGTTGCGCAGCCCGCTGGTCGTTACGCGGGGCGAGGCCGGTATGCTCTACGTTCGGGATGACGACATCTGGGCGATCGACGGGCTGGCGGTGCCGGGCCCGCTCGATCCGGTGGGGGCGGGCGATACGGTTGTAGCGGCTCTGGCGGCCAGCCTCAGCGCCGGTGCGCCACCCCCGCAGGCCCTGACCATCGCCAATCTGGCTGCGGCCGTTACCGTACAGAAACTCGGCCAGACCGGCACCGCTACACCCGACGAAGTGTTTCAACTGGCCACGACCTACACGCTCCATGAACCTACAACTCCTTCGGCAGCACCGTCAGGAACTGCATCATCACCTGACCCATCAGCTTCTTCCGTTCTGGGTTAGCCGTAGCGCCGACCGCGTCAACGGCGGTTTTATCACCCACTTCGATCAGCATGGGCACGACACCGGCACGGACGAGAAATCGCTGATTTCGCAAACCCGTTCGATCTATACCTACGCGTCGGCCCATCGGGCGGGCTACGGTGGACCCGAACTGGCCGAGCTGGCGCGACATGGTGTCGACTACCTCATCGATCGGATGTGGGACGAGCAGTACGGTGGTTTCTACTGGATGACCAACCGGCAGGGCAAGGTGCTCAACGACCAGAAAATCGCCTATGGGCAAAGTTTCGCCATCTACTGCCTGAGCGAATACACGCTCGCTACCGGCGATCCCCGGGGACTTAACTACGCACAACGGGTGTTCGACCTGCTGCAAATCCACGCGGTCGATACACATTATGGCGGCTACTTCGAGATGTTTTCCCGCGACTGGACGCTGAAAGGCCCCGGCCCCGGCGGTGGCGACCGCAAAACCCTCGACGTACACATGCACCTGATGGAGGCTTTTACTACGCTCTACGAAGCTAGTCAGCATCCGCTGCACCGCCGAAAACTGCTCGAAGTGATCGATCTGCTCAGTCAGCGCGTCATGCACCCCGTCTATGGAACGGGTCTGCCGCAGTTCTGGGCCGACTGGCGGGTAGCGCCCCAAATTAAGTTCGACGTGATCTGGGGCTGGGACCGGTTTGCCGAAGGCGGCATTAAACCAACGGCCGACGATAACACCAGCTATGGGCATAACGGCGAGTTTGGCTGGCTGCTGCTACACGCCCTCAACGTACTGCAGTTACCCTACGATACCTACCGCGCTGCTTTCGAAAAAGCCCTGAGCCACGCCCTGAACTACGGGGTAGACTGGGAATATGGCGGTGTTTTTGTGGAAGGCTCACACAGCGGAACCGTTTATGACCGGGAAAAAGAATTCTGGCAGCAGGCCGAACTACTGATTGGGTTTCTCGACGCCTACCAGATTACGGGGAATCACGACTACTGGCGGGCCTACGAGACCGTGCATCGCTTCGTGCTCGACAAAATGGTCAATCCGGACGTGGGCGAATGGTGGCCGCTCATGACCCGCGAAGGCCAACCCATCTGGACGCACATGGGTCACTCCTGGAAAATCAACTACCATACCGTACGGGCGGTTATCCAGTCCATAGCCCGGCTCGATCGGCTGCTAGCCCAATTTACCTAACACTGTCGGTTATTCTTTTACCTGGCAGCCACGTTCTTGCCGATCGTTTTCTCGTCGATTATGCCTTCGTGCCGCTCGTCGGTCAGCGGGCCGCCAAACCAGCGGGCCCGTTGGCTGGCCCCGGCAGCATCGTCCAGCTCCATCAGCCGGATGCCGCCCGGGTGGTCGGGCAGGTCGGGCTGCCCGTCGATCAGCTGCAAACCTACCCAGGCCAGGTATTCGTTCAGCTTCGCGTCGAGCGGTTCGTTACCGAAAATGCATAAGTCGTAATACCAGTCCAGCGATTCGCCCGCCACGGCTTCGGTGATGGCCCGATAATCGGCCAGGGTATATCCCACAAACGGCCGGCCGAACCGCTCCCACAGCTGGCGCATCACGTCATCCAGCGAGCGGGCATGATCGGAAAGTCGGCGGATGTGCAAATCCAGAATCAGCGCAGCAATGGCCCCTTTGTGATAAACCGATACCTTCCGATCGGGAACTCCTTTCTCGTAACCGTCGAGCCACAAATCCCACGACGACTCGACCAGCGACTGAGCCGCCCGACCGTTGGCTTCGAAATGGCGCTTCAGTAGCACCTGCAACTCTTTCAGGTAGGCTTCGTCGTTGAACACGCCCGACCGGCGCAGCATCAGGTCGCCGTAATAGGTGGTGACGCCTTCCGCAACGAAACAGGTGGTGAAGTAGTTTTCGCGGGTAAAATCGTAGGGCAGCAGCTCGGTGGGCCGGATGCGGATGATATTCCAGGCATGAAACAACTCGTGCGAGGCTACCCCCAGCAAATCCTGGTACAACCCCTCCCCTTCGTCGTTGGGGCCGAGCACCAGCATGGTCGAGTTGCGATGCTCTACGCCGTGGTAATGCGCAACCGGTAAAACCAGGGTCAGAAAGTGATAATCGGGTTCGGGAAACTCGCCAAATAGCGTCAGCTGCACTTCCGAGAACCGGCTGAAGTCACGCACGAGCCGATCCGGATCGAACGTTGGGTTACCGTCGGTCCGGCGCCCGCCCTGTATCCAGACGTTGAACTGAACCCCACGCACCGCGTACTGAATATGCTGCATGACCGGCGCGGCCATGAGCGGTCCGTCTACCAGTTCGTAAAAATCGCGCGCGACCAGCGTTCGGGCATCGCCCCCCGCCGACGACAGGCCACAGGCTACCATCCACCGCTCCGGAATAGCCAGCTCGAGCGTACAGGGCTCATCGATCCGGCCTTCGGCATAGACGCACAGATTGACCGGATTTACGTATAGCAAGGTGTCGCTGATAAAGCTGCTGCCCGCGTTGAGCAGATTGGGCGTCGGCAGCAGGGCGTAGTAGTTGTAGAGCACCGTAAGCGCCGTAGTGCCGTTGGTCTGCACCCGCCACCGGTCTTTGGTCACTTTCTGAAACGGCAGCGGCTGCCCATCGGCATCAACCACCGTAAAGCGCTGAATATGTTTGGCAAAGGGCTGCAGTTCATACCGGCCGGGTCGCCAGGCGGGTAGCTGGAGTTCTACATAGCTGCTGGTAATATCGGCAAGATGGGCTTCAACGGCGATATAGTGCTGCGGATTGGGTGTTCCGGCGTTTTGATCGGCAGACAGGCGATAATGCATAGTTCGGCAAGTAAGTACAGTCGGTCAGGCGAGCCGAGGCAGCCCGGCTATTCTATTAACTACCAACATAAATAATGACAATTCGTTTTTCTAAATCGGGCTTGGTAAACTGTACTGGTTCCGCTATCTTTGCGGACTCATTTGGAACCAAGGGTTTTAAGGCAACATAGATCATGAAAAGAACATACCAACCATCGAACCGCAAGCGGAAAAACAAGCACGGCTTCCGCGAGCGGATGTCAACCGCCAACGGCCGCCAGGTGCTGGCCCGCCGTCGTGCCAAAGGTCGCTGGAAACTGACCGTTTCTGACGAGAAAAAAGGCGAGCGGTTCAAAGTTTAATGAGTTTGTGGTTTTCTGTCTGCTGCTTCTCGGGAGTAAACTGACAGAAACCTACAAACTATGAACCGAATGATGCAGCAAACCTTCACCAAATCCGAGCGGCTTTGCAGCAAAAAAATTCTGGGCGAATTGTTTAAGAAAGGTAGCGCGTCGGTCCAGACGTTCTACCTTTTTCCGTTTCGGGTGCTTTATCTGTCGGCGCCCGCCCCGCCCGATTCCCCCCCTCCTCTGCCGGCTATCGTCATCACCGTTCCCAAGCGCGGTTTCAAACGCGCCGTTGACCGAAACCTCATTCGACGGCGCGTCCGGGAAGCTTACCGGCTCAACAAAGAACTGCTCAGCAGCCGGGGCGACTGGTTCAGCCCGGCCCCCGGCCAGGCGCGCCCTACGGCCATTGCCTTTCTTTATACCGCCAAACAGATTATTTCGTTTGAAGAGATAGAAAAAGGTATGAAATTAGTACTACCAAAAGTCGTGAGCCGATAGCCATCAGTTAGTCCTGCTGAGTGCTGTTTCCGAACGGCTTACGACTACTGACTGTCAACTGACTTATGCGCCTTCCCAAACGCTTTACGCTCCTAGCCTCCTCGGTCCTTGTGGCAGGCGGTATCGGGTTCTTCTCGTTCAAAACTGACGACCGGTTCTTCGAGATTGCCCGTAACCTCGACATCTACGCTACGCTCTTCAAAGAGCTGAACCTGTATTACGTAGACGAGGTGAACCCTAACCGCATGGTGAAGACCAGCATCGATGCCATGCTGAAAGCCCTCGAC
This sequence comes from Spirosoma sordidisoli, assembly GCF_004138325.1. Taxonomy (GTDB): domain Bacteria; phylum Bacteroidota; class Bacteroidia; order Cytophagales; family Spirosomataceae; genus Spirosoma; species Spirosoma sordidisoli. The sequence continues at coordinate 1,611,994 of NZ_SBLB01000001.1, forward strand.
CCGTATACCAATTTCTTCGCCGAAGACGAAATTGAAGATTACATGACCATGACAACCGGCCGATACAACGGCATCGGGGCGCTCGTTGGCCAGCGACAGGGTAAAAGCATCGTGCTGATGATCTACGAAGGCACCCCGGCCGAAAAATCGGGCCTGCAGATCGGCGACGAAATCATGAAGATCGACGGGATCGACCTCAAAAGCCGCAAAGATGCTGACCCCGGCAAACTGCTGAAAGGGCAGAACAACACGGCCGTTAAACTGACGGTTCGCCGGTTTGGCCAGAAAGACCCCGTCGACGTGAGCGTTACCCGCGATGTGGTGAAGATGACCAACGTGCCGTATTACGGTATGATCAACGACGAGGTGGGCTACATCGACCTGAAAGACTTCACCGCTACAGCCTCGCGCGAGGTAAAAACCGCGTTTCAGGAGCTGAAAGGGAAAGGCATGAAAAAGCTGATTCTCGACGTCCGCGAAAACCCCGGCGGTCTCCTGAACATGGCTATCGACATCTCGAATATCTTTATCCCGAAAGATTCGGAGGTCGTAACGACCAAAGGCAAGGTAACCGAATGGAACAAAACCTACACGGCTCTCAACCCGCCCCTCGACCTCGATATGCCCATCATCGTGCTGACCAACAGCCGCAGCGCGTCGGCCGCCGAGATTGTATCGGGTGTTATTCAGGATTACGACCGGGGCGTACTGGTCGGTCAGCGAACGTTTGGTAAAGGACTGGTACAAACCACCCGCGAGCTGTCGTTCAATACCAAGCTTAAAATCACCACAGCCAAATATTACATTCCGAGCGGGCGCTGTATCCAGGCCATCGACTACAGCCATCGCAACCCCGACGGCAGCGTTGGTAAAGTGCCCGATTCGCTCAAAACGGCGTTCAAAACCAAGGCCGGCCGGGTGGTGTACGACGGTGGCGGGGTACTGCCCGATGTGGTCGTAGAAGCCCAGACACCCACCCCCATTGCGCTGAGCTTAACCAACAAAGGACTGATTTTCGACTATGCGGTGAAGTACCGGAGCGAACATCCGACTATCAAACCGGCCCGCGAGTTTCGCCTGACCGATGCCGAGTATGCCGACTTTACCAAGTGGGTAGCCGACAAAGAATACGACTACACCACCCAGGTAGAAAAAGACCTCGGCACGCTCGAAGCCTCGGCCAAGAAAGAAAAATACTTCGATCAGATTCAGGATCAGCTCAAAGCCCTGAAAACCAAAGTGTCGCACAGCAAAGACGCCGACCTGATGACGTTCAAGAACGAACTCAAAACGCTGCTCGAACAGGAAATTGCGGGGCACTACTACCTCCAGCATGGCATCAAGGAAGCCTCTTTCGCGACTGATCCCGAACTGAAAGCCGCCCTCGACGTCTTCAAAGACATGGGTCGCTACAGCGCCATCCTCAAAGGCACCAAATCAAAATAACGATGAGCGATGAGTGCTGAGCGATGAGCAACTGACAGCACTCATCGTTCAACACTCATCGCTCAGCACTTTTTACTGAATGCTTCTCCTTTCCATTGATACGTCCACGGCGTCCTGTTCGGTAGCTGTACACGGGGGCGACGGCCCGGATGCGGGTACCTTGCTGGGCTGTTACGAACTCTTTACCGAGCGCACCTCGGCGGCTATGCTTACTACCCTGATTGGTGATGTGGTGCGGCATACGGGGCATGAACTGGCCCAGCTCGATGCGATAGCGGTCAGTAAAGGGCCCGGCTCGTATACCGGCCTGCGCATCGGCGTCTCAACGGCCAAGGGGCTGTGTTTCGCCCTCGACAAACCGCTGCTGGCCATCAATACCTTACAGGCTATGACCGAACAGGTTCGCCCGTACGCCACCCTATTCGCGGACCAGCCCATACTGTTCTGCCCCATGATCGACGCCCGGCGGATGGAAGTGTACTGCACGTTTTACGACACAACCGGCCGGGAGGTCCGACCCACGGCGGCCGAAATCATCACGCCCGACTCCTTTGCCGACTTGCTGGCCAGTAGCCGGGTGCTCTTTTTCGGCGACGGAGCCGCCAAGTGTCAGCCAGCGCTGGGTCACCACGCCAATGCCGTATTTCTCGACCAGCTCATCATCCCCTCGGCCCGGACGGTTGGCCAACTCGCCACCCAGGCCTTTGCCAGCGGGCAGTTTGAAGACCCGGCTACTTTCGAACCCTTTTATCTCAAAGAGTTCATGACCACCCAGCCCAGGCGGGCAACAGCTTGACCGCAAGCTACTTACCGGCACCAGAAACATTACATTTCCTCTACACAAGTCGCTACTGCCAGCAGGCAGAACACGCTGCGCCCATTCTGGTATCATTTTGTTGATTAGGTAACCAAATCCGGGACTTAGCATGACTTACCATGCATTGCATCGTCAGAGGATAGTTACGTGCTGTTGACGTCTCTACCCCACCCCACCGTTCATGTCCCTGATTGCTTTATGTTCCCGGCGCTTGTTAACCCTACAGATATCGGCGGCTTCGGACGCGGCTGCGTTGATCTGGCGCACTCCGCAAACCAATGCGGTTGTGTTTCGGCAACGAGTCAGTACAGAACAGCCCCGCTTCGCCTTAATCACCCAGGATTACCTGCAGGACGCTCCGCTGTTTACTGACCTGCGGGCGGGTAGCCCCGAAACGCTGCTGATCGTTTGTCTCGAAATCAGTTCGGTGATGACAAAACCGCTCTGGAAACTACTGGACAATCTGGAGTTCGATGTTCTTTGTACGGTTCCCGAACTCACCGACTGTTTAGTAACGCTAAAAGCCGGGCGGTTTTTCCAATCGACCCTGCTCCAGACGGCAGCTACCTATAGCATCAACGAGCCGTTTCCGGGCTGGCACAGTCTCTCCCCTGCCGAACGCCGGGTACTGCGCGGTATAGCAGCGGGCCAAACGGGACCGCAAATTGCCGACACCGAGTGCCTCAGCCAGAAAACGGTGAATAACCACAAACTAAAGATAAGCCAGAAGCTGGGCATATCGGGTGGCCCCGGCAGCCTGACCCGCTGGGTAATGGCCCACCGCGAAACGCTGCTACACCTGCTGGCTGACTAGGTAAGTTTTGGGTAAGTAATAGGCAAAGTTACCCACCTAAAAAAAGTAAGTTTACCCACAGAAAAGAGCAAGTTTGCTCATGCGCCAGGGTTATTCGTGTATCACTTTTGTATCGTCAAGCGCGCGACAAAGGCGGATACCGAAAAGCCTTAAATAGAGTAGGAATAAAAAAATTATATGATGAAAAAACTAGGAATGAACGCCATGCAAGAAGTTGTGGCGGGTGGTTGCATGGCTTCAGTGTTGGGGGGGGCTCTCACTCTTGGAGTATCAGTTGCTGCAGCGGCAACGGGGGTAGGAGCTGTACCTGCAGCTATGGGTGCTGTAATCGCTGCAGTCGCCATTGCTGAAGATTGTGGAGGTGGTAAGAACCGTGGACGTGGCCCTTATCCTCACTAAGTCGTTATTTATCACACATATTATCCGCACCTAACTACAGTAGTGTGGTGCGGATAATTACATCACTTGAAAATATGAAACCTATCTACAGATTTGGGTTTGGAATTTGTGCGTTAATCGTAATGATTATCAGTATTTATGATATTATTACATGTAGTGACGAAAAATGTTCGTCTACAGGTGAAGTACTTACTATTTCGTCAATGCTACTAATTGTTTATGTTGTTTATTTCAAAATGAAGAGTTCTTAATGAGTTTATTATATATCTATTACCGATGCGTAAACCAGCCTGTAAACTTGCTGAAATCATAAAAAAAAATCAATTACTGGCTTTTGTAAGCCATTATCCGTTGACCATCATCGGTTTTGTAGTGAGTTGCGCTTTGTTTGCTAAGAACTATCCGTTCAAAAGCGAATTGCATTTGTACATAATGATCTTGGCAATTATTTGTTTCTTCGTATTACTCGTAGCAGCATTGATTGCTCATTTCATTCATAAGAAACCTTTTGGTAAAAATTGGCGCAGTTAATGAAAATAACTGCAATTGTTCTCCTAATCATTATTGCTGCCGCTATTGGTAGTTATTATCGGAAGAAAAAAGAACCCTTTTCTGGCAGATGGTAATGTAAACCGACTTTTGTAGCAAAACTGTGCCCCCCAACCGGATTCACACCGCCAACGGATCGGTATACGCCCCACGAAACCAATACGCATCATTCTGGGGCTTTTGTTGGCTGCATTCTTCATTCTGGATTTCAATATCCACGATGGCGAATTGGCAACGCTTGGCTATCCGATGATAGTGATAGTCAGTTTGGCGGGCCTAATCTCGCGGAACAAAAAATCGCCCTGATTTATGAACGCACACCCAGCCACAATATCAACTTTCACAAATTCTCCGCCCAGCAAGCAGAGTGCATTGTTAGTACTGCTTATAGTAGCTTTAACTCTACTTATCGCCTTTGCCGGTCAACATTTGCTCATCTCCGACGAACTTTACTTTAACGCTCTGGCCGAGCAAATGACGTATGAGCAGATTCAGAAAGTAGTTGCTCAGAACCATACATGGTCGTGGGTTAGCTATATAATCCTGCCCATTTTCAACCTGCTCAAATTTACCCTCGTTGCTTCCTGCCTGAGTCTAGGCTATTATTTCGCTGCCAACCGCTGGGCGTTTAAGCCGTTCTTTCAGGTGGCCGTACAGGCTGAACTGGTGCTGCTGTTACCCGCTCTGGTAAAGCTACTATGGTTTCTGTTTGTACAAACTGACTATAGCTTACAGGACTTGCAGTTATTTTACCCGCTCAGTCTGCTGAATCTGCTCGATGTTCATACCGTTGAACCGTATCTATTTTATCCGTTGCAGCTGCTTAATTTATTTGAGTTGACCTACTGGCTGGTGCTGGCCTACGGTGTGGCTGAGGTGGTGGGCTGGTCATGGCAGCGCGGGCTGGGTATGGTAGCGGCTTCGTACGGCTCAGGGCTACTCGTGTGGGTAATGTTCGTCATGTTCTTAATCGTTAGCCTGTCATGAACCGCTACGTAAAATGGGCCTTACCCCTGCTGGTGCTGGGTCTAATGACCTACTTCGGTTGGGGGTTCACCAGCGCCCTAAGCCGCAAACGCGAAGCAGCCGAGCGCATTCATACACTACCCGCCTGTGCGGTTACGCCCCTATCGGGCCAATCGGTTCAGCTATTAGCTACGGGCCGACCACTAGTGCTGGTTTATTTCGACCCCGACTGCGACCATTGTCAGCGTGAAGCGAATGAACTACGGCAGAATGCCCACCAACTGGCCCATGCCGACATCTGGCTACTGTCGGCGGCTCCGTTACTGGCGCTGAACGCTTTTGCCCAAGCCCATCAACTTAACACAATCAGCAACCTGCACGTAGCACACATAACCCAACAAAAAGCTTACGATACGTTCGGGTTTACGTCTGTCCCTGACTTGCTGATCTATCACGCCGACGGGTCGCTGGCCAAACGCTTCCGGGGCGAAACCAGCGTAACGGCCATAGCAAACTATACAGCCCCTTTACCCGAATAAAAGCGGCCTGTAGTCATCACAATTCTTACTACCCACCACTATGGAACAGATTATATCGGTTCTCTGGCTACTGCTTTGCCTGCTATTTGAGCAATTGACCAAACCCTCGTTCTGACATGAAGCCGTTAAACTATCTGGAACGAACCCTGATACGCCAGCAGGGGCAGGCTGACTGCGGTGTGGCTTGCCTGGCTTCAATTATGGCGTACTACGGTGGGCATAGCCGGCTCGAACGACTACGCGAACTCAGCGGTACTGACACACAGGGAACCACTTTACTGGGACTCCATCAGGCCGCGCAGCAACTTGGTTTAGACAGCGAAGGACTACAGGCCGATTCTATCGAAAACCTGAAAACCGATGTCAGCGGGCCCGTTATTCTGAACGTATTGATAGATGACAGGCTCCAGCACTACGTGGTCTGCTACGGCTGGGATAATATAGCCGGATTTTTCAGTATCGGCGACCCGGCAAGGGGTATTGAGCACTACACCACCGAGGAGCTGACGGCTATCTGGCCCGCCAGAATATTACTGACCCTGACGCCCAACGCATCGTTCGTCAAACAAACCGACGAAAAGGTTGCCAAACGGCGGTGGCTTCTCGGATTAATTCGCGACGACATACCCTTACTGGCCATTGCCACGGGGCTGGGTATTGTCACAGCAGGACTTGGACTGTCAACCGCCATTTTCTCGCAGAAGTTGATCGATGAAATCCTGCCCCGGCATGACACAAAGCGGCTTTTACTGGGACTGGCGCTGTTGGCGTTTCTACTGGTGGCGCGGGCCATTATTGGGTATCTGCGTGGTTTCCTGCTGAACCGCCAAAGCCAGGACTTTAACAACCGCATGGTCAACCGGTTTTACGGAGCGTTGCTCTATCTGCCTAAGTCGTTTTTCGATAGCCGCAAAACCGGCGAGCTGGTAGCCCGCCTGAACGATACCAGCCGCATTCAGCGCAGCATCAATCATATCACGGGCGCGGTAGTTATCAACGCGCTGGTCCTGCTGGTGTCGGCAGGGTATCTGTTCACCTACTCGGCCTGGATTGGCCTGCTGAGTCTGGTGAGTATACCCCTGTATGGTGGGCTAGCCTGGTTCTTTCACAAACCGATTCTCGACGGTCAACGCGATGTGATGGCAGCTTCGGCCCGCACAGAAAGTAATTATGTCGATACCATTCAGGGGATCGATGTCATTAAAACCAGTAACCGGGAGCCGTTCTTTCAGGAGATAACCACTTCCGTTTACAGCTTCTTTCAGAAAAAAGCCTACTCATTGGGGCTGGTAGGTTTGCGTTTCTCGCTACTGGCAGAAGCTACCGGTGCGTTGCTGATTGTTGGCCTGATGGCTATCACGTCGCTACTGGTGGTGCAAAAAAGCCTGCAACTGGGTGAGATGATGGCCATCCTGACACTGACCGGCACCATTCTACCCGCCGTTGCCAGTCTGGCCCTGACGAATATCCAGCTGCAGGAAGCCAACGTAGCCTTCGAGCGGATGTACGAGTATGCGCAGCTTGACCCCGAGCACCCGGCAGCCATACCACAAGCCGATTTTACCTTTAGCTCATTAACGCTACATGACGTATCGTTCCGGTTTCCGGGCCGACCCACGCTTTTGGATCGCGTGTCATTGACCATTCACAGGGGTGAACAGGTGGCTTTATTAGGCGAAAGCGGTAGCGGAAAAAGCACGCTCCTGCAACTCATTCAGCGATTTTACAAGCCAGAAACAGGGCAGATAAGCGTAAACGACACCGATTGGGAAAGTATCGACACGCCAACATGGCGGCATGGACTGGGTGTAGTGCCTCAGCATATCAAGCTGTTTAGCGGCACCCTACTGGATAACATCTGCCTCGGAGACACCATCGGCGAAGCCGATGATATCATTGATTTTTGCCGAACCTATGGCTTTGCAGTCTACTTCGAGCAATTTCCACAGGGTTATTTTACCCTCCTTGGCGAAGATGGCGTAAACCTGTCGGGCGGGCAACGGCAGCTAGTCGCACTGGCCCGGGCCTTATACCGCAACCCACAACTCCTACTGCTTGATGAGCCTACATCCGCAATGGACCAGCACACCGAGCAATTTGTGATGAATCTGCTGGACAATTTACGCCCGCAGCTCGCCATTTTACTCATTACCCACAAGCCACAACTAGCAACTACGGCAAGCCGGGCTTATCGGCTCATTAACCATACCTTACACGTCTACGAAAGCGAAGTGCTGCCCATATAATGCCTGACTAGCCAGGCCAATCCACCAAACGATATATTTTTGCGTTACTTTGCGTCGGGCCATCTCCCCTTGTTTCCGTGCAGATCATTGTTGATATCGGCAATACCGACGCCGTTTTCGGTCTTTATACCCAAACCTCCTGGCAGCACATCTGGCGAACACCCGCCCGAATCGATGAACCGGCTCAATCCTACGAAGCCCGGCTGCGTCTCTGGCTCCTCGAAACCAACGTTACCCTCAGTGCCGTACAGACAACGGTCCTGAGCAGCGTGGTACCAAACCTGACGCCTACCATGCGGACCATGCTGACAGAACTGTTCGGCTTCGAGCCAATTGTGGTTGGTCCTGGCGTTTATCCGCTGCTGCCACTCGAGATTCTGCGTCCGCACGAGATCGGCACCGACCTCGTTGCCAACGCGCTGGCTGCTTACACCCGCTACCGGCAAAACTGCATCGTGGTCGATTTTGGCACCGCGCTTACCTTCACCACCGTATCGGCCGAGGGTAAAATACTGGGCGTTGCCATTGCACCCGGTTTGAAAACCGCCATCCGGTCCCTCTTTGCCAATACGGCCCAGCTGCCCGAAGTGCCAATCGAGGTACCAGCCTCGGCCCTGGGCACGAGTACCACCCACGCTATTCAGGCGGGTGTTGTGCTGGGATACGAGGGGCTGGTTCGGTCGCTGATCGAGCGGATCCGCGCTGAACTGCACAACGACTGTATAGCCGTAGCTACCGGCGGGTTGTCGGGTCGGATTCCGTCGCTGAAAGATGTGTTTACCGCCGTTATTCCCTCACTGACACTCGACGGCGTTCGGCTGATTGGCGAAACCGTAACGGCTTCACAGGCCTGACAGTCAGGCAGCTGTAGTCTTCATTTCTACAGAATTGAGGAGTCATTTACTCAAAAAATTTCGGTCCAAATGTTAGCCTACACCGAAACAAATGGAGCGGATTTGTACAGTCCGTTTTAAGTCAAAGAAATGCTTGTTAGTCCAGCGGAATAATACAATTATTGACCTACTAAGCCCGCTGCCCCGGCGGTAATCGACTGCTGATCAACCTGGCAGGGTTTTTTCTATACGCACGCTGTCTGGCCCCATACCGGGCCTTTCAATTGATAGACAGCGTTATGAAAAACTTGTTTCTTTCTGTAGTTACAGGGCTTATGCTGACCGGAGCGGGCGGCATAGCGGCCCCCGTCTGGAGTACGGGCGAGCTCCAACTGGCCAACGGCACTTTGCTCAAAGGTGAACTCAACTATAACTGGAAAGCGGAAATCGTTCGGTACCGGCAGGGCGATGTCGTTAAGGCTTACTCGGCTCTTCAGGTCAGCAATTTCCGGTATTTTGATACCAATCAGAACACGCTTCGGAAGTTTGTCTCCGTCCTGTATCCATTCAAATCGAAGCAGGTACGGCCCCAATTTGCCGAAGAGTGCACCGCCGGGCCACTAACCGTTTACCGGCAGCTTCGGCCTACGCGGGAGATGCTCAGAATTGGTAATTCCATCGCTACCGAGGCCGATCCCGAACTGGTTAAAAACATGGATAACTTCGAGTACTTCGTGGTAGACGGACAGGACGTAGTTCGTTTGCGGGATTTTAGCCGTACGCTCTGGCCCCGCATGTGCGACGAGTTTGGCCAGGCCCTGCAACAGTACGTCATCAAACGCGACCTGAACGTAAATACCACCCTGACCCGGCTGCTGCTGATCAACCACTATAACTACCTTAAGATACAGGCCGTAACGGAGCCAGACGAAGTGCCATCGCTGGGCCGATGACATACGGTGACTCGAATTTGCGCAGGAGGTAACCCACAAACGGGATACCTCTTTTTTTGTATTTTTTCAGGGCAACCCGGTTATCTCACGAATTCTTTGGACCACTTAATAAATTAACCATCTGGTTTTTAGTCTATTGTTTTTTCTACAAATACCATCAGCCCGTATATTTCTTCTATCCGTCCAATTTAGTCTGTACATTATTAAAACAAAGCGCATATAACTATTTAAAGCCCTGTTAACAAGGCACTTAGCCTGTCGTTAATTTCAATAGCTTCGTTTAGGTCAACGCAGCTCGGTAGCCACCTGCGCTGCCGCCATTCTGCAAATGGAATACAGCTATGAAACGACACTATGCATCAACTTTACTGGTACTTATTGTACTTTTCCTATCTCAGGTAACATTGGCGAAACCTCCCCTGCCTGTCTGGCGATCGGGTCAGCTTGCCTTCTGGAATGGGGCTTCAGCGCAGGGCGAGCTAGCCTACAACTGGTCGGCAGAAATGGTGCTGCTGCGGTTGCCCACCGGACAGATTCGTACGTACTCGGCTAGTCAGGTTCGGCAGTTTGGCTGGTTCGACCCTAACCAACACAAACAACGGATCTTTGTCTCGCTGGCCCGCAACCACGCCGATGAGCAAACGGCGCATGGTTTCTACGAGGTATGTCTCGACGGATCGCTAACGGTAGTTCGACAGCTTAAACGGCAACGGGGCTGGCTCAGCCGCTCGTTTCATCGGCCCGAACAGCTGATCGACACGCCCGAACTGGCCGATCTGCAGGAGCCCTTCAACTACTTCGTTTACGATGAGGGTCAGTTTCTGACGTTCGAACGGTTTTTCCCGGATATCTATCACCCGCATATGATTAGCCAGAGTCGCGAACTGGATGATTTCGTGCTCAGCCATAATCTGAACGCCCGTACCATTCTGGGCCAGTTGATCCTGGTAGACCGGTACAACAACCTGTCCAAAAACGGGCAGCAAACGGCCTCCGCCCGGACGCCCAGCCCAGGGTCGGAATAAGTCAGTCGGCACGATTGGCGGGCTCGGGCGGATCGTCAGTGCCGCCCGTTTTTTGTTTCCGGCGTTTTCGCAGCGCGTCGTTCAGCAGGTATTCGATCTGGCCGTTTACGCTCCGAAACTCCTCCTGCGCCCAGCGTTCCAGCTCCTTCAGCGTTTCTGGCTGTATCCGTAGCACAAACGCTTTTTTTTCTGATGCCATAAGGAAGCAAGAAAAAGAAACGAACCGACAGAACGGGCAGGTATGTACTACCCGCTCTGCCGGTTATCGGTTCTCTTGTTAGTTATATAATGTACCAGCATTGACAACCGGGCTGACCGATTTCTCTCCGCAAAGTACCACCAGCAGGTTACTGACCATGGCCGCTTTCCGCTCCTCGTCCAGCTGCACCACATCTTTTTCGGCCAGCCGGGCCAGCGCCATCTCAACCATACCAACGGCTCCTTCTACGATCTGCTTCCGAGCCGATACCACCGCCGTAGCCTGCTGGCGCTGGAGCATGGCTCCCGCAATTTCGGGCGCGTAGGCCAGGTGACTGATGCGGGCTTCCATAACCCGAACGCCCGCCTGGCTGAGCCGCTCGTCGAGTTCCTGCTCCAGGAATTTGTTGATCTGCCCCGTATTGTCGCGCAGGGTGACCGTCTCGTGTTCGTCTTCCATATTGTCGTAGGCGTGTGAGCTGGTCAGGAAGCGCACAGCGGCTTCGGACTGAATCTGCACAAAAGTCTGGTAATTATCGACATCGAACAGCGCCTTGGCGGTATCGGAAACCTGCCAGACCACCACAGCTGCAATTTCGATGGGGTTCCCCATTTTGTCGTTTACCTTGATGGTTTGTCCGTTGAGGTTTCGGGCCCGCAGGCTGATCTTCTTCTTGCTGTAAAGCGGGTTGACCCAGCGCAGGCCGTTCTGCTTCATGGTTCCCACATAATCGCCGAAGAACGTACAGACAACGGCTTCATTCGGGTTGATGACGGTAATACCGATGAAAAGCACAATGGCCGTCAAAAACAGGAGCGCGGCTACGAATACGTTCAGATTAGCCCAGGCAACCGCCGTTGAACTGAACAGACAGACAATAGCAACCAGCAACAATACATAGCCAGACAGGGAGGTAAGTGGTTTTTCGTTCATGAGTCAGGAATTGATAGTAGTTTGATATCACAATAATACTACACAATTCCGCTGAACCCTCTGGATTGGGACAGGCGGTCGGGGCTGGCAATCAGCGGTCAGTTATACACGCATCCTGTAAAGGCCAATCCTTTTCGCTATTTTTGCACCCTGATTTCGTAGACTGATTCCTGGAAATCATCTAAATCTGATAATCATCGTTCAGACAATGTTGAGTGAACAAGAGATAAATCGCCGACAAAAACGCGAAGAACTGATGCGAATGGGGATTGACCCCTACCCCGCTGAACTCGTTGACGTTACCACCACCGTTGCCGACATCCGGGCAGCCCATCAGCCAGGCGGGCCTGGTACCCATATCGAACCCGAGATGGATTTCTCCGGCGACGAGCGCTGGGGCAACGTTCAACTGGCTGGCCGACTAATGATCGTCCGCATCAGCGGGAGCGCATCCTTTGCCGAATTACAGGATTCAACGGGCCGCATCCAGCTGTATTTCCGGCGCGATGACCTCTGCCCGGGCGATGACAAAACGCTGTACAACACGGTCTTCAAGAAACTGCTCGACATTGGCGATATCATCTCCGTTCGGGGCCATGTGTTCTCCACGAAAACCGGCGAGCTGTCGGTATACGTAAAAGAATTCAGGCTGCTCAACAAAGCCCTGCGGCCGCTGCCGGTCGTTAAGGAGGTTATAAACGAGCAGGGCGAACGCGAAACCTACGACGCTTTTACCGATCCGGAACAGCGCTATCGGCAGCGGTACGTAGATCTGATCGTGAACCCCCAGGTGCGCGACGTCTTTGTGAAGCGGACCAAGCTGGTCAATTCGATCCGGCAGTTCCTGAGCCAGAAAGGGTATCTGGAAGTGGAAACCCCTATCCTGCAGCCCATCCACGGCGGAGCGACCGCGCGGCCATTCCGTACGCACCATAACACGCTCGATATGGCGCTGTATCTGCGGATAGCCAACGAGCTGTACCTCAAACGCCTGATTGTGGGTGGGTACGATGGCGTATTCGAGTTCGCCAAGGACTTCCGCAACGAGGGGATGGACCGCACCCACAACCCCGAGTTCACCCAGGTCGAGTTCTACGTCGCCTACAAAGACTATATCTGGATGATGGATACCATCGAAGAAATGGTCGAGAAAGTGGCGCTCGACGTAGCCGGTACCACTAAAGTGACCGTTGGGCAGAACGTCATCGATTTCAAGCGCCCCTGGAAACGCCTGACGATGTTTGAAGCCATTCAGGAATATACCGGTGTCGATGTATCGGCCATGGACGAAGCCGAGCTTCGGGAGGTTGCTGAAAGCCGCGGTATCAAGACCGATGCCAGCATGGGCAAGTCGAAACTGATCGACGAGCTGTTTGGCGATGCCTGCGAACCGAATCTGATCCAGCCAACTTTCATTACCGACTATCCGGTCGAGATGTCGCCCCTGACCAAAAAGCACCGGAGCAAACCGGGCCTGGTCGAGCGGTTCGAGGCCATCTGTAACGGTAAAGAAATTGCCAACGCCTACTCGGAGCTGAACGATCCGCTCGACCAGCGCGAACGGTTCGAAGAGCAGCTCCGACTGGCCGAACGCGGTGACGAAGAAGCCATGGCGCTCGACGAAGATTTCCTGCGCGCCCTCGAGTACGGGATGCCCCCCACGGCGGGTGTTGGGCTGGGCATTGACCGGCTCACGATGATCATGACGAATCAGCCGTCTATTCAGGACGTTCTGTTCTTCCCGCAGATGCGGCCCGAGAAAAAGCAGGAGCAGTCGGACGAGAGCGATTTTGTGGCAGCAGGTGTACCGGCCGAATGGGTACCAGCCGTACAGAAACTGGGATATATGACGGTCGATCAGCTGCGGGCCGCCAACCCGAACAAGCTCTTCAACGACCTGGGTGGTGTACGCAAGAAGCTGAAGCTGGATGTACCCATGCCGGATCTGGCTACCGTTCGGGGCTGGACCGAATAAACAGACTACCTTAAACAGCCGGGTCGCGGGTCTGATCCGGCTGTTTTATAAACAAAAAACCCCGCTCGGCAACCGGGCAGGGTTTCTTTTTAGTCGGCCATAGAGGCTTAATAGTCCGACTCTAATTTCTTTACCTTAACCGCGTTAAGTCCCTTTTTCCCGTCAACCACTTCAAACTGTACCCGGTCTTTCTCGCGGATGGTGATTCCGTTTAAACCAGTAATGTGAACGAAAATGTCCCGGTTGGTATCGTCTTCTACGATGAAGCCGTACCCTTTACTTTCATTGAAAAATTTTACTACACCTGTTTGCATAAAACTTAAACAATTAAACAATTAAACATACAAAGGGTCAGTTAGTAACAAAGACGCGAAACAGGTTCCAGAGGGTGCCTACTGGCCGGGGTACTGGGTTGAGGATCAGCGGGCTTTGTTTACGCACGAGTACCAACACTACACGTAAGTGTCGGCCCCGTTACAACACAAAGAAAATAAAAATGTTCCGACTTCAAATAGCCAGTACCTATTTTTTTGGCCTTCTTACGGGCTTCTGACGCTATTTCTGTGTTATCGGTAAACAATCTATAGCACCTTTGCGTTATTTTTGCTACGTTCGGTAAACGTATACAGGTATTACGGACTTATTTAGTCGGCATGGAAAAGATAAGATATTTCGTTGAAAAACAGGCCTTCGGTGTCTGTTCGCGCCTTGGCGAGAAGATGAATATCTCGGCCAGCAGCATCCGGCTTTATTTCATTTATACGTCATTCCTGACGCTCGGGTCGCCGGTTGTGCTGTATCTGATTCTGGCGTTCTGGCTGGAGATGAACAAGCACCTGCGCCGACACGCTCACCCCACTATCTGGGAGCTGTAGTATAGCGCCGGCCGTTCAGGCTATCACGCCCTTATTTCCTGTTATCTACAATGTCGCGGTAGGTCTTTTTGCCCTGCCCAAAATAGCTCCATACGATGCTGCGTGGAAACAGGCTGACAGCATGGGTTTGTTGCTGCCTGAGTGCCCGGCGCTGTTGGTTCAACTGCGGCAGGTGAGCATAGAACGCAAAATGGGCGCGAATGATCGCCCATACGTCACGCCATTGCCCTACTTTCACGAACAGCAGCGACGACAGACCATCCAGGACCAGCCGCAGGAATATACGTAGCCACAGCCGGCCGTCGGCAGGCCAGTTCTTGTACAGCATAAACAGGCTGTTGCGGTAATTCAGGTAGGTCTTGTGCGGGTTTGACTTAGGCAGCGTGCCGCCCCCCACGTGGTACACCACCGACTGCCCGCAGGTCCAGACTTCGTAGCCCAGCCGCTGTACGCGCCAGCACCAGTCAATCTCTTCCATGTGGGCAAAGAAGCTGGCATCGAACCCGCCAGTCTGGTGAAAAACCTTGGCCCGCACGAACAGACAGGCGCCCGTTGCCCAGAATACGGGCCGGTTATCGTCATACTGCCCCTGGTCGGCTTCGAAGGTAGCAAACACGCGCCCCCGGCAAAAAACGTAGCCCAGCCAGTCGACGAACCCACCAGCGGCTCCTGCATGCTCGAACAGGTCGCGCTGCTGGTACGATCTGATTTTAGGCTGACAGGCCGCCACCGTTGGGCTGGATGCCATTACAGACAGGATTGGGCTGAGCCAGCCGGGCGTTACGTCAATATCGGAGTTAATCAGAGCGTAATAATCGAACGGGGCCTCGTGCGTACGGATGTAGTCGAGAGCCCGGTTATACCCCCCAGCATACCCTTCGTTACGCGCCAGTTCGATAACCCGCACGGTCGGAAAGTGAGCACGAAGAAAGGCAACGGAACCGTCGGTCGAGGCACTATCGGCTACGTAAACCGGATGGCCATCGGCATGGGCAAGTACGGCAGGCAGAAACTTGGCTAAGAATGACTGACCGTTATAATTAAGAATGACGAGTGCGAGGGAATCCAAAATGGGTGGGCAGTTTGCAGCGCAATGGGCAGCAAACCGCCCATTGCGCTGCAAACTTATCAACTTTTAAGACATGAGTCCGTCTAAATTCAGACCGGGTATGTTGGGTAAAAGCCCATCTGTGGCCTGTCGCAGGTGATCGCGGGCTTTGGTCTCAACGTTCTGCATGGCTTTGTTGGTAGCCGCTACGATCAGATCCTGCAACATCTCGCGGTCGTCAGCCGACTTTAGCAGGTCGGGATCGATCTCGATGCTCAGCACGTTTTTCAGCCCGTTTACGGTTACTTTCACCAGACCAGCCCCCGACTCGCCGGTTTCGGTTACGTTCCGCAGGCCTTCCTGAGCTTCTTTCATTCGGGACTGAACTTCCTTCATCTTCCCGAACATATCCATCATATTCATAGTAGTTTCGATTCTTATGGTCAGTACTGCCTCCGCGTGAGCCCTACCACCTGGCCGGTTACCGGCCGGATGCGCCCGCTAGCGTATTAACAACAACGCACCGGGCCGAACAGTTTTCTGCCCGGTCAGGTCCTGAACCTCGATCTGGTACATATACTGCCCGGCTGCCGCCTGCTGACCGTTGACAGTACCGTCCCAGCCCTGGTTTTTATCGGTTGTACTGTAGATGACGCTACCCCAGCGGTCGTAGATCGTCATCCGGAACTGATCGACAAAAAGGCCTTTGACCACAAACGTATCGTTGGTACCATCGCCATTGGGTGTAAACGCGTCGGGCACCAGAATCCGGGCCTCGCGCCGAAGGGTGAAAAAGTTCGAATAGCTCACCAGCCCCCCGCTCGACACGGCAATAATCCGATACCGCTGCGATTGCAGGTTCGGATCATTCTGGTCCGGCTCGTAACGCGTATTCCCACTGACCGGAATTTCGCGCTTGGTACCGTTGAGCGAATCGATGACCTCTACGGTATAGTTGGCTACCGGTCCCGTCAGGAAGGGCGAATTGGCGGTCCAGTCGATGCTGGCGCTGCTGTTCGAAGCCAGGTGTACTGTACAAACCGGCTTCGACGGGGGTGAAGTGAGGCCGCAGTTGTTTCGGTAGGTAACCTCGTAGCAGTACGAACCCGCCGATGCATTGGCCGACTCGTCGACGAACGTGTTTCGATTGACCACCGACCCTACGGTCTGCATACCGCCCGATTGCCCGTCGGTCCGGTTCACCACCAGCGTATAGCTGGCCGACGTGCCGCTGACGGGCAGCGAGACCACCAGACGGGGCTGGTTGTTCTCGACCGAAACGGTTACGTTCCGAAACTCACCGGGAACGTCTCCGTTAATCCCCGTCACGCAGACCGGTGCCGATGTGATCGTTGTTGGGCCAGCGCTGGCTTCGATCGTGTAACAGTAAGCGACTCCGCATTCGATGCGATTATTGTCGACGTAGGATGACGCGGACCGGCTGGTCAGCAGGCCTCCGATCGGCGCTCCATTGCGGGTCAGACGATACGAACGGAAGGGTCTGATGGTAGTAACCGTACCTGCATAAGGCTGCCAGCTCAGGTTATTCTGCTTACTGGCAGCCTGCGCGTTAAGCACCAGACTACATACCTCGTCGGACCGGACACCGGCGCTGTTACAGGCATCCTGCGCCACCAGCTGAAAACATTGTACCTCTTTGGCATTGGTCTGCACCGTGAAGGGAGTTGACCCGTTTCCGTTCTGCCCCGTGGGCGCATACACGCCCGATGCATCTTTCTGGTACAGCTCTACCGTTGTACCCGAACTCACCTGATACTGAATAGAGATCGAGTTGTCGCTAACCGTAGTTAGTCGAGTGATCAGCGGCTGGGCTGTCGTAGCAAAGTTGATCGGAGCCGAGCGAGCGGGCACAGGCGTACAATCGGTCAAGGCGGCATACCGCCCGGTAATGATCACCGTATACGTTCCCGGATTCAGGTAGGTATGCGTCTGCTGCGTGGTTATGGAGCTCCGGGGCCGTTCCTGCCGGTTTCCATCGCCCCAATCTATGATATAACTATCATATTTATTCGAGTTTTCATCCAGCGTGACATCGACAACCGCCCGCCGGTCCGAACAGGTTCTGACAGAGAAGCTGACGGGGCCTGTGGGTAGTACGGTAACGGTTTTACAGGCAATGGTTCCGGTAGCCTGGCCCCCGCCACTACCCACCTGAAGAATTGTATAAGAGCCTGGTTTGGTATAAGTATACGTGGTAGCCGCGGTCCGGTTGGCGGGAATACCGTTGCCATCGTACTCGTAGGTGTAGGCCACGTTGGCAACCGTAGCCGGCACGCTGACGATCTGGATGGGCGTACCTACGCAGACACTAGCTTTATCGAGTGAAAAGCCGCCCTGAGCCGCACCGCCGGGGTTAACGCACACATTAGGTTCTTGACCGACCTGAGCCAGACTGGAACCAGACAGGCACATGAAGCCAGATAAAACCGCTAAAAACCAGTAAATTGTGTGAACAGTTGCCTCTACTCCGGTCAGCCACAATCGAATCATTCGCACAGAAAGTAAATTTTTATCGTTCCTATAGATGGCGCAGTGTCTAGCGTTAAAAACGTTCCGGCTTACATTTTCGCGTTGGTCGAAACGTATCTTTCCCGAAATCAGTTTTCAGAGTGACAACTGCCGATTCTGCCGTTGAGTAGATACAAAAGCAACTACCAAAGATACTTCCACTGACACGCATCAACCAAACAGATGAGCAATAATAGTACCAAGTCTGCCGAGTTCCAGAACGAACCAGCCCCTATCCGGCTCGACCGCATCGAAGAGGCTATTGCGGATATCAAAGCAGGCAAAATTGTGCTGGTGGTAGACGATGAAGACCGCGAAAACGAAGGCGATATGATCTGCGCAGCAGAAATGATTACGCCCGAGATGGTCAATTTCATGGTTCGAGAGGCTCGCGGCCTCATGTGTGCGCCCCTGACCCAGGAACGCTGCGACGAACTGGGGCTCGACATGATGGTCAGCAGCAACACGTCCGTTCATACAACCCCCTTTACCGTATCGGTCGATCTGCTGGGCCACGGCTGCACGACCGGTATTTCGGCTTCTGACCGGTCTAAAACCATTCAGGCGCTGGTCGATCCGGCCACGACTCCTGACGATCTGGGTCGGCCCGGTCATATATTCCCGCTACGGGCTGTGGAGGGGGGCGTTATTCGGCGGGCTGGCCATACCGAAGCCGCCGTCGATCTGGCCCGGCTGGCGGGGCTCTCGCCGGTGGGTGTGCTGATCGAGGTGCTCAACGAAGACGGCACTATGGCCCGCCTGCCCGAACTCCGGGTGCTGGCCGACCGGTTTGGCATGAAACTGATCAGTATTCAGGACCTGATTGAGTACCGGCTCCGGACCGAAAGCCTGATTCAGCGACAGATCGGTGTGAATATGCCCACCGAATTTGGTCATTTTGACCTGATCGCGTTCAAGCAAAGCAATACCGACGATACTCACCTGGCGCTGGTGAAGGGAACCTGGGAACCGAACGAGCCCGTGCTGGTGCGCGTTCACTCGTCCTGCGTTACCGGCGACATTTTCGGCTCATGCCGTTGCGACTGCGGACCCCAACTGCACGCATCGCTGAAGATGGTGGAGGCCGAAGGGAAAGGCGTGGTGGTCTATATGTTCCAGGAAGGGCGCGGCATCGGGCTGCTCAACAAACTGAAAGCCTACAAACTCCAGGAAATGGGCCGCGATACGGTAGAAGCCAACCTGGAACTCGGTCTGCCGATGGATGCGCGCGATTACGGCGTCGGCGCCCAGATTCTGCGCGACCTGGGCGTTCGTAAACTGCGGCTCATCTCGAACAACCCCAAAAAACGGGCGGGCCTGATGGGCTACGGACTCGAAATCGTGGAGACGGTTCCGATCGAGATTCCTGCCAACCCGCATAACGAATACTACCTCCGGACCAAACGCGACAAGATGGGTCATACCATCATGAACGAGCCGGTAAACGAAGAACAATAAGTCGATCTGCCGGTTTCGGTATAAGCCTCGTTGCAGGCAATGACCGAAACCGGCAGACATCCAGACCGCAACACCACATGAAAAAGCCATCGTTTCATGACCTTATCCACGGCGAAACGCCGGTGCTGGTCGATTTCTACGCCGACTGGTGCGGCCCCTGCAAGCAGCAGGCCCCTATTCTGAAACAGCTTACCGAGCGCGTAGGCGACAAGGTTCGCGTGGTGAAAGTTAACGTTGATCATAGCCAGGCAGCCGCCAATCAGTATCAGATCCGGAGCATTCCGACCATGATTCTGTTCAAAAACGGCAAAATTGTCTGGCGGCAGTCGGGCGTTCAGCCGCTGCATACCCTCGAGGGGCTGGTCAAGCAACACAGCGTGTAGCGGAGGTCACTGCTGCCTGTGCGCTGTTAACGCGTTTACATACGTACGCACCGGCTACGTATATCGTATAGCCAGTGCCGTGTATGATTCGCTACCTGAGTAACAGTTATCGGTTTTCCCGCTTTCGCTTGATCGACGTCCGGGCGGCTACTTCGGCCTGAAACTTAACTTTCAGTTGCCGATCGAGCTCTTTGTCACGAGGGATATAGATACTGGTCTTGCCGTCGGAGTACTTAAGCTGCCAGTAAATAGTATCGGTGGTAGGCGGAATGGACGTATACACGGGTTTACTCATGACTTAGCTGATAAGAATGAAAATGGGTGCCTTTCGGCACCGTGTCTGAATGGCCAACCCGTTATACGTCTGTTTCTGGTCAGTGAAACAGCGATACTGGTAGAGCGGTCCGGCCGGATTACGCTACGCAGTTTTTCTGACCTCAACCGCGTTGGGCCCTTTCGGTGTACGCGTCACTTCGAAGCTCACTTTATCCTGTTCATTAACCGCATCGAGCAACCCGTTCATGTGTACGAATATGCTCTCCTGGCTCTGCAGATCACGAATAAATCCGTAGCCTTTCGATGCGTTGAAGAACGTTACTATACCTTGTCTGACAGCCTCCTGAGGGGCTGCATCTTCCTGTTTGGACACACCGATCTGGATGTTCTCCACATCAATGACTCTCTTCTTACGGGGGTCGGGGGGCGTTGAGGTGATGTTGCCGTTTTCGTCAACATAAGCCATCATCTCGTCGAGACCCTGCCCTTTCTGCGCATTGGCCCGACGTTCGTCTCTTTTTTCTTCTTTGTCCTTGCGTTTCTTCTGTCTTGCTTTTTCTTTTTCTTTTTTACTAAATGTCTCCATTCTGGATGGTATTAGATGAGATTATCCGACGTGCTTCGCCGGGACTTGTTTCGGAGAGGTGAAGGTATCTGTGCGCCGATGGCCGCCAATCCGGGTGGGTTTATACCCCCCACTACTAATCAACCGTATTGTTTCGAAATAAGTTGTACATTTTAAATATTATTCACGAACACCGCAAAACCGGTTGCACTAATTGGTACCGTGATCCGCCCTGGTTACCCGTATCAGCCTAATCCGCTGTCAGAGTGTACAGATAGAGATAATACATTTATCTGAACGGATGTACATATACGTTCAACCCTAGCCTGTTCCGGGCCTAAACAAAACGCCCGACCGTAGTGGGGTCAGGCGTCTTATTTTTAATAAACGAAGCTGGCTTACGAGCCGCACATTTCGCAACCTTCGGGGTCGTCGAGTGAGCAGGTCATGGCGGCATACTGCTGTTCGAGATCGGTGACCATCGGTACCGGCATGGGCTGGGCGTTGGTCGCATGATCTTTGGCGTACTGCACGTAGTCGAGTGGCTTCTCAACGGGTGCGCTTTCGGCCATAACCGGTTCCAGCTGCGGTTCGGCCTGGGGTTGAACAACGGTGAACTTGACAGCATCGGCAGCGGCCTTCGTACGGAGGTAGTACATACCCGTTTTCAGACCCGCTTTCCAGGCGTAGAAGTGCATCGACGTCAGCTTGCCGAAGTTCGAATCCTGAATGTGAATATTCAGCGACTGCGACTGGCAGATGTACGCGCCCCGGTCGGCGGCCATGTCGATGATATGCTTCTGTTTGATCTCCCAAACTGTTTTGTAAAGATCCTTGATGTGCTGCGGAATGTTCGGAATCTGTTGTACCGATCCGTTGGCCAGAATCAGGTTATTCTTCATGGCATCGTTCCACAGGCCCAGCTTCACCAGGTCTTTGAGCAGGTGCTTGTTCACCACCACAAACTCGCCCGACAGTACGCGACGGGTGTAGATGTTGCTCGTATACGGCTCGAAGCACTCGTTGTTGCCCAGGATCTGCGAGGTCGACGCCGTTGGCATGGGAGCTAGCAGCAGCGAGTTCCGCACGCCATGTTCAACCACTTCTTTGCGCAGCCCTTCCCAATCCCAGCGGCCCGACTTGGGTTTTACGCCCCACATGTCGAACTGGAAGATCCCTTTCGAAATAGGCGAGCCTTTCCAGGTCTCGTACGGACCCGATTCTTTGGCCTGCTCCATAGACGAGGTCATGGCGCCAAAGTAGATCGTCTCGAATATATCTTCGTTCAGCCGGCGGGCTTCGTCTGACTCGAACGGCATCCGCAGCATGATGAACGCATCGGCCAGCCCCTGTACGCCAAGGCCAATGGGGCGGTGACGCATGTTGCTCCGGCGAGCCTCTTCTACCGGGTAGTAGTTGATGTCGATAATTTTGTTGAGGTTGCGCGTAGCCGTTTTGGTTACCTCATACAGCTTCTGGTGATCGAAACGCATCACGCCATCGGGATCGCGCTTGATGAATTTCGGCAGCGCAATCGAGGCCAGGTTACAGACGGCAATCTCGTCGGGAGCGGTGTACTCGATAATCTCGGTACAGAGGTTACTCGACTTGATGGTACCCAGGTTCTGCTGGTTCGACTTTTTGTTGGCCGAATCCTTGAACAGCATGTAGGGCGTACCGGTTTCGGTCTGCGACTCCAGAATTTTGTACCACAGTTCCTGGGCTTTCACCGTCCGGCGGGCACGGCCTTCGCGCTCGTAGCGCTCGTAAAGGGCTTCGAATTCTTCGCCATGGCAATCGGCCAGACCGGGGCACTCGTGCGGGCAGAACAGCGACCAGACGTCATTGTCTTCGACCCGTTTCATGAACAGATCGGGCGTCCAGAGCGCATAGAAAAGATCGCGGGCGCGGGCTTCTTCTTTCCCGGAGTTCTTCTTCATGTCCAGGAATTCGAAGATATCGGCATGCCAGGGCTCCAGGTAAATAGCGAACGAACCTTTCCGCTTACCGCCCCCCTGATCAACGTAGCGAGCCGTATCGTTGAAAACGCGGAGCATCGGTACAATACCATTCGAGGTACCGTTGGTGCCTTTGATATAGGTACCCGTAGCCCGAACGTTATGAATGCTCAGACCGATACCGCCCGCCGACTGCGAGATCTTGGCGGTTTGCTTCAGGGTGTCGTAGATGCCATCGATGCTGTCATCTTTCATCGTCAGCAGGAAGCAGCTCGACATCTGCGGTTTGGGCGTACCAGCGTTGAAGAGGGTAGGCGTAGCGTGGGTGAACCACTTCTCCGACAGCAGGTTGTAGGTTTCGATGGCGGCCTCAACGTCTTCCATATGAATACCGACGGCTACGCGCATCAGCATGTGCTGCGGGCGCTCGGCAATGCGGCCGTTGATTTTCAGCAGATACGATTTTTCGAGCGTTTTGTAGCCGAAATAGTCATAGCCGTAATCGCGGTCGTAGATGATGGTTGAGTCGAGCAGGGCTGCGTTGTTACGTACTACGTCATATACCTCACGCGAGATCAGCGACGCGTTCTCACCTGTTTTCGGGTCCTCGTAGTGATAGAGCTGCTTGATCGTTCCCGAAAATGACTTGTTGGTCTCCTTATGCAGGTTCGAGATGGCAATCCGGGCCGCCAGAATAGCGTAGTCCGGATGTTTGGTCGTCATCGACGCGGCTGTTTCAGCGGCCAGGTTATCGAGTTCGGTAGTTTTAACGCCGTCGTAGAGGCCGTTCACGACTTTCATCGCAACTTCAACCGGCTGCACATAGGCTGGGTCGAGGCCATAGCACAGCTTTTCAATGCGGGCGGTAATCTTGTCGAACTTGACCGACTCCCGGCGGCCATCGCGTTTGATTACGTACATACGTTCTAGGATTAGTGGTTATCTATAAAGAAATGATAAATGCGCGCAGTAAGCTGGTTCAGTTATGTTCAAATAGACAGAAAATCACACCTGAAGGTTCGGGTGTTTTCTGGTTTCACAGAAAGATTCAAATCTACCGCCAGGGTTAAGAAATTGTTAAGCCGTCGTTTCTAGATACTTATCAACCCGTTACGGCAGCTGCTTCTTTCCAAAACAAAATTAAGCGATTTTTTCAGGCTGGACCAGCGCCGGGGCCTGGTCTCGAGAGGAGGTATTCGGTACCGAAAGGTAGAAGAAAAGCCCGACTCAGGCAACGGTTTGTTACGCCATTATTAGGCAACGGATCAACTTTATTCGATTGATTTCTAACCCGTAAAAGAAGCCGCAAAAACGTTTGTGGGTCTACCAAAAAGACCGTACCTTTGCAATCCTTTTCGGACGGAAACCGAGAAGATGACAAGAAACTGAGAATAAATCATGAAAAAGGGCATTCACCCGGACTACCGCGATGTGGTATTCCACGACCTGTCGAGCGATTATAAATTCGTGACGCGCTCAACGGTTCAGACCAGAGACACGATCGAGTTCGAGGGCCAGACCTATCCGCTCGTTAAGATCGAAGTTAGCTCGCAGTCGCACCCGTTCTATACGGGCAAGAACGTACTGCTCGATACGGCCGGCCGTGTGGACAAGTTCCGCAAGCGTTACGGTACCAAAGCATAACGTTTATCAGCCGTTCGGCCCGAGTCATCTGCTGACCAGCCAATGTTGCTGATATACCCAGACCCCCAATCCGCCAGTCGGGTTGGGGGTTTTTCTGTGTCCGGCTCCCTACGCAACAGCTTCCCCTCCCGGGGCTACATAAAAACGGGTGCTGGCCCAGCCTTCCGGCCAGACCAGCACCCGTTCAGCACTGGTTCTATTACTCGATACCGCCCATCCACTTTTTCAGTACCCGCGAGAAGAGAAACATAACGACCCCTCCCCCCAGCGTAAACAGAGCTACACTCTGAAACAGCTCCGGCATCTGGCTCACGTTTTCTTCGTCGAATCCGCCCGCAAAGAGTCCGGCAATCAGATTACCCAGCGATGACCCAACGAACCAGATTCCCATCAGCTGGCTGGTATACCGCTTCGGCGACAGCTTGGAGAAGGCGCTCAGCCCTACCGGACTCAGGAACAGCTCGCCCAGCGTAAAGAACAGATACGTCGACGTCAGGTACAGGGGCGACGTGCGCACACCGGTCAGGGCCAGCTTTGCCGCCACAATCATGACCACGTAAGCCAGCCCCAGCAGAATCAGGCTCGTGGCAAACTTGGCCGGTACCGAGAAGTCGATCTTCCGGTTAGCCAGAAACACCCACAGCCCGGCCAGCACCGGCGAAAAAATGAGGATAAATGCCGGATTCAGATTCTGGAACCAGCTTGAGGGCATCTGCCAGCCAAACAGGTTCAGGTCCGTATAACGGCTGGCAAAAATCTGTAGCGACGAGCCCTGCTGCTCGTTACCGGCCCAGTACATGGCCGCGGCCAGAAAGAACGCAAACAGCACGACTACCCGCTTTTTCTCGGTGGCATCGAGCCCACCCGCTACCAGAATGTACGTGAAATACCCCAGTGCAATCAGCGAGATAATGGTTCCCATGGCCTTGGCCAGCCCCTGAGCCGTTGTCAGGTCCAGTACGCCCGTCAGCTGCAGGCCGGCCAGCAGGGCTACCAGCACCGCCACGAAGATCAGCATCGACCGGTTGCCACTCGACGACTGCCCTGCTTCGGTGGGTTCCTTGGCTACGTACTGGCCCCGATCGCCCAGGTAGCGCTGCCCGAATGTACGGTAGGTGATGACGCCGAGAAACATGGCTATTGCAGCCGCACCGAAGCCATAATGCCAGCCCACTTTCTCGCCCAGATACCCCACAATTGAGATGCCGAGCAGCGAGCCGGTGTTGATGCCCATGTAAAAAATAGAAAAGGCGGCATCTTTACGGGCGCCACCTTCGGGGTATAACTCCCCCACAATACTGCTGATATTCGGCTTCAGCAGACCGGTGCCGATGGCCACCGTACACAGACCGGCATAAAACAGCCCCGGGCCCGCCGGCACAGCCAGTATGATATGACCCAGCATGATAATGATACCACCGTACCAGATCGATTTCCGCTGACCCAGCAGGTTGTCGGCAATCCAGCCGCCGGGCAGCGACAGTAGATACACCGATGCGGTATAGATGCCGTAGATAGCAGCCCCTTCCGGCTCGCTCAGGCCCATGCCGCCCCGTACGTTATCGATCAGGAAGAGCAGCAGGATGGCCCGCATCCCGTAGTAGCTGAACCGCTCCCACATCTCGGTGAAAAACAAAACGAAAAGCCCCATCGGATGCCCGAAAAGGGTGGCCTGACCGGCCGTTTTATTACTTACTGCTTCCATGCAAGTGGGTCTAAAGTCGGTTGATAAACCAAATAATATAGGTATGTAAACGAAAAAAATAACTGTAAAGATACTCCCAATGCCCGAAAAGCCGTCACGATTCCACCCGCTTGCCCCATCTTTGCGCCCGGTGCGCTTTTTGGACACTTTCGCCGATACAGACCTATGCTCCTCCCCTTCGACTTCCAGACCGAGCCTTACCTGATTCTCGATCTGTCGGCCACGAACCCCGATCTGGTGCCTGACCAGCGGGCGGGCCGGCTCCCCCTCGACCTGACCGATACCGCCCGTTTCAGCGATTATGTGTTTGGCCAGCTACAGGCTGCGGGCGCGCGGGTGGGCGTGGGCGGCTACAACGAACATCGGGTCATCTACCGCCGTAGTCCTCACTTTCAACAACAAGCCGAACCCCGCGAGATTCACCTCGGTATCGATTTCTGGGCGGAGGCCGGTACGCCCGTTTTTGCCCCGCTCGACGGTATTGTGCATAGCTTCCGGGATAACGATAACTTCGGCGACTACGGCCCTACTATCATTCTCGAACATCGGGAGGTCGTTCTGCCAGCTTTCGGCAGGAAACCGCTTTACAGCCTGTACGGACACCTGACGCGGGCTTCGCTCAACGGCCTGTATGACGGGAAACCGATTCGGACCGGCGAAAAAATTGCCGAAATAGGCCCCTATCCCGAGAACGGCGACTGGCCTCCGCATCTGCATTTTCAGCTTATGACCGATATGCTCGGGCTGCGGGGCGACTTCCCCGGCGTATGTACAGAAGCCGACCGGGCAAAATTTCTGGCCCTGTGCCCAAACCCAAACCTGCTTCTGGGTATTAATGGATTGTAAGGTATCATTCGCCAACTACCATGATCGCATTTGTTTATACCAATCTCAACGAAGCCTACCGCAGCCAGCTCCGCCAACAGTTGCCCGAGGCTGTTGAGCCGATTTTCCGGAACGAGCTATCGGCCGAACAATACCAGCCGGCTTTCCGGTCGGCCGACATCGTGCTGGGCAACCCGCCGGCCGACTGGTGGACCAACCCGCCGGTCAAGTTGCAATACTGGCAGCTCGACTCTGCCGGTTTTGATGGGTATCAGGGGGTGCAGGTGAAAGCGCAGGTGGCTAATATGGGCGATTACTTTGCCTGGCCCTGCGCCGAAACGATTGTGGCGGGCATTCTGGCGCACTATCGGCATATCGATGAGCTGGCCGTTCTGCAGAGTCAGCGTCAGTGGTCGGGCTCAGCCGTACGCGCCAAACTCGGTCTGCTGCGCCGGAAGCAGGTTATTATTCTGGGGTCGGGGGCCATCGGTCAGGCCGTTCGGCAAATGCTGCTCGGCTTCGACTGTAGCGTCCGGCTGCTGGCCCGCACCGATCCGGCCGCCGAACTCCACTCGGTCGACGAGCTGAAGGCGGCTCTGCCTGCAACCGATCTGGTTGTCAGCACACTGCCGGGTTCGGCTAAAGGCTTATTCTCGGCAGAGCTGATCGGCGCCATGAAACCCGGCAGCGTTTTCGCCAATGTGGGTCGGGGCAGTACCGTCGACGAACCCGCCCTGATCGCGGCTTTACAAACCGGCCAGCTGGGGGGTGCCGTTCTGGACGTAACCGCCACCGAACCCCTCCCCACCGACAGCCCGTTCTGGACCCTACCCAACGTGGTGCTGACCCAGCACACCGCCGGTGGCCAGCCCAACGAGGATGCCGGTAAGGTCGATTTGTTTCTGCGCAACCTGTCCCGCTTTCTGGATGGTCTGCCGCTGGAGAATGCCGTGGAGCTGGGCAAGGGCTACTGAATTTGGTGAAAAACACCCGTGGCCACGATCGGTAAAGGGTCGTGGCCACGGAAAACACTTATTTCAAGCTACTCAGGTAAGTCTTGTTGCCGTTTTTATTGATGTAGTACTTACCGCCACGGGGACCGGTA
Organism: Spirosoma sordidisoli; assembly: GCF_004138325.1. Taxonomy (GTDB): domain Bacteria; phylum Bacteroidota; class Bacteroidia; order Cytophagales; family Spirosomataceae; genus Spirosoma; species Spirosoma sordidisoli. Next base: position 1,640,059 of record NZ_SBLB01000001.1, read on the forward strand.
TAAACGGTTTCGCCGTTGGGGCCTTTGCTACTCCGATCAACCGGAGCTTTGTAATCGGCGGGCGAGGCTTTCTCTTCTCTCGGCTTAGCCCTGGACGTTTTGGGTTCGTTTTTGGCCAGTTTGCTGTCGGCTTTGGCTTCTTTCGTGACGACGTTGTCGGCTTTGGCCGCTTTATCGGCTTTCTTGTCGGCCTTGTCTTTTTTCTTGTCAGATTTGTTTTCGCTGGCGCCCAGGTCGTCGCCCTTGGTTTTCTTCCGGTCGGCTTTCGCGTCCTGTTTCTCGTCTTTTTTACTGGTTTTCTCTTTTTTAGCTTTCTCTTTCTTGGGTTTGGAGTCCTGAGCTGAACCAGGGTAAGCAACCAGGAGGCAGAGCAGCAGGCTCCAGCAGGCAAGCATCTTTTTCATACGAATGTAGTGTTACGATGGTATTGATAAGTTACGGTGGTACTCAATGCCACCGGCGCGAAAACTACCTATTATTTTCAATAAAGTATATAAACCGTGATCGACTCTCCTGATTCGCTTGTACGACTTCCGCCCTTTTTTGTGTATTTTTGATAGCTCTACGCGCCTGTTTCCTATGACACTGACCGACCAATCGCCCGTCGATTTTCTCAAACGTTATTATGGGTACGACCGCTTCCGGCCCATGCAGGAAGACATTATCCGGTCTATTCTGAGCGGGCGGGATACGGTCGTTCTTATGCCGACCGGGGGCGGCAAGTCGGTCTGCTTCCAGATTCCGGCCCTGATGCTGCCCGGCGTTACAGTGGTGGTATCGCCCCTGATTGCTCTCATGAAGGATCAGGTTGGCGCCCTGCACCTGAACGGCATCCCGGCGGCCTACATCAACAGCACCCAAACCAGCCGGGAGCAGCGCGACATTGAAGAAAACTGCCTCAGCGGTAAGCTGAAACTGCTGTACGTATCGCCCGAGAAACTCCTGACCGACGCCTTTTTCATCTTTCTGAAACGCATCCGGGTGTCGCTGTTTGCCATCGACGAAGCCCATTGTATCTCGTCGTGGGGGCATGACTTCCGACCCGAGTACACCCAGCTGAATGTACTGAAAGAACACTTCCCCGACGTACCGACCATTGCCCTTACCGCTACCGCCGACAAGCTGACCCGGCAGGATATTGCGCAACGGCTCGGCATGAACGACCCGGCCGTTTTTCTGGCTTCGTTTAACCGAACCAACCTGAGCCTGCAGGTGCTGCCCGGCCAGAACCGCCTTCAGCAGATTATACGGCTGCTCCGGCAAAAACCCGACACGTCCGGCATTATTTACTGCCTGAGCCGTAAATCGTGCGAGACCCTGGCCGGCAAGTTGCAGGAGAAAGGCTTCGGAGCGGCTTTCTACCATGCCGGCATGTCGTCCGACGAACGCGCCAAAACGCAGGATGCCTTTCTGCGCGACGACGTACGCATCATCTGCGCCACCATTGCCTTCGGTATGGGCATCGACAAATCGAACGTGCGGTGGGTGATTCATTATAACATGCCCAAGAACATCGAGGGCTTTTACCAGGAAATAGGCCGGGCCGGACGAGACGGCGCTCCGGCGCAGACCGTACTGTTTTACAGCTTTGCCGACGTTGCTACCTACAAGGACATGCTATCGGAAAACAGCCCGGCTAACCTCCACCTTCAGCTGGCCAAACTGGAGCGGATGCAGCAATATGCCGACGCCCACACCTGCCGCCGGCAGATCCTGCTCTCCTACTTTTCGGAGGAACTCCCCGAACCCTGTGGCAACTGCGACGTGTGCCGCGACCCGCGCGTAACCATCGATGGCACGGTACTGGCCCAGAAAGCACTGTCGGCGATCGTCAGAACGGGCGAACGCGTACCGATGAACCTGCTGATCGATATTCTGCGGGGGTCGCGCAGTCAGGCTATTCTGCAGGGTGGCTATGATCAGATCAAAACCTACGGCGCGGGCCGCGACCTGCGCTTCGACGAGTGGCGGAGCTACCTGCATCAGCTCATCAACATCGGTGTGATCGAGATCGCCTACGATAATCACTACGCGCTGCGCCGGGGCATTCTGGCCGACCAGGTGCTGTACGCGGGTCGCAAGATCAACCTCGTCCGGCCCGACGATGTGCCAAAGGCGGTGGTCGAAAAACCAAAGACCAAAACCGAAACCCAGCGCGACGATCTCTTCGAACAACTGCGCGCCATCCGGAAGCAACTCGCCGACCAGCAGAATGTACCGGCCTACGTCATCTTTACCGACACGACCCTCGAAGATATGGCCCGACAGCGCCCCACAACGCCCGACGCCCTGCGCAACGTGAGTGGAGTGGGTGAACGGAAGCTTCAGCTGTTTGGTCGTCAGTTTCTGGATGTCATCGTCAGCTACGTACGGGGCCGGACCGAGTCGGGCGAAAAACCCAAAGGATCGACCCAGCTATTAACGCTCGATTTGTACAACCGGGGCCTCAGTATTGATGAAATAGCCGCCGAACGCCAGCTGTCGCCGGGGTCGATTGCGAGCCATTTGATTCAGCTGTCCAGGGGGGGCTACGACATCGATCTGGACGGCCTGCTGGCCGATGCGGTAACCCCGCCGGAACAGCAGGAAATTGAGCAGGCAATTACGGCAGTTGGTATGCCCGAGGGTCGTTTAAAAGCCGTTTTCGACGCGCTTGGCGGTCGTTATACGTACACCCAACTGGCCCTGGTAGCCGGGGTTCTGAACAGATAAAATACAAATTCAGGCCGGACCGTTGGATAATTCTTAGATGACCCGTTTGGTAAGTAGCGTCCGACTAGGTATCTTCGTACATATTGAGCCGAAAAACCCGTTCTAATCACACGGGTTTTGTCGTCTCTATGTGTCACAACAAATACCGTTATTTTGATAAAAGAAGTTGGCTTTTCACTGCTCATGGCCGCCCTTAAACCGGGCGTTGGTTTGCCCCCTTTCGGGTCAGATACGAGCCGAATACTTCCGTCGTCGAACGGCCTGGACAACCCCTCGCTGCTGGTTGTCGACTCCACCAAACGCGTTTTCCCCATCTATTTCTGCGGTGAAGAAGTACCGGTCGATGAACCTCGCGTATCGCGCCGGTGGCTACAAACTCTCCGGACATACGGCGCTCAACAGGAGTGCCTGTTCGACCTTCGCAAACGGGCATCGACTTTCTTCCCCATCATCGATCCCATTCTCCGGAAGTACAAAATCCCCCGCGATTTCCGGTTCATGCCGCTGGCCGAAAGCGCCCTTGTCAATGACTGCGTATCTCCCAAAGGAGCCTCGGGCTATTGGCAGCTCATGCCCGGCACCGCCCGCGAACTCGGTCTGAAAGTTGGCAATGGCGTTGATGAACGGAACGATCTGCAAAAAGCAACCGTAGCGGTATGTCGGTACCTGCACCAGCTCTACGGCGAACTGGATTCCTGGACCCTGGTAGCCGCGGCCTATAACGGTGGTATTACCCACGTGCAGAACCGCATGGAGCAGCAGGGGCACTCCAATTTTTACCGGCTCCGGCTGCATCGCGAAACGAGCCACTACCTGTTCCGGATTCTGGCTTACAAAGAGCTGCTTAGTAACCCGCGTCAGTATACGCTCCTGCTTCGGAACTCAACCATCGCCGAGCTGACCCGTCCGCTGCCAAGCTGGAATAAACCACTCGCCACCCCGCGCAAGATCAAAGACGCCCCAACGGTGGAGCTGGTCGACGAAGACTATACGGATCCGACCTGGGGGCCACGACCCAATCGGGCGCTGACCCAGACTCCTTCTGACACCCAGCAACTCATTGCGATGGCGGCCGCGGCCAAAACCAATCCTGATGCGGGCCTCGAAGACACGAGCAACAAGTTGCCTATTAAGAAACTGATGATGGGGCTGACCGTTCTTCGCTTCCGCCGTCCCCGCTTTTTACAGTTGAAAAAAGGGGAAGGAATTCGTCCATTACACTTCTGGGACTGGCTCTAGATCCTGCTCTGATTTTATCCTGTTTGATGGTGCTGTTCCTGTATGGATGGCACCATTTTTGTTTTAATCAGTAACAAAAAAAAGTGTAACAGTATAGTGTAACCCTAGACTAAAATCTAAGTCACAACCTTAGAGCGTTACCACTTTTACCTGCCGTACGATGAACTTGTCTGCCTCTTTAGTACTGGCGACCGGACTGGTCGTGGCTAGTATATCGTCTCATCCTGGGTACGGGCCGCAGCTTTCTGGTCTGAATACGGGTGCAGACGCAAGAAATGAACTTGTACTACCTACGTTTGATCCGGGCCTGCGGTCAATGCTCCCGCCGGTGTATTTCTGCGGGGAGTCAGTGCCTTTACATGAAGAAGCCGTAGCGCGCCGACTTGTTTCGGCGCTGGTACGCAACACCGCCCAAAACCGGGCTATCTATCAGATGCGGCAGCGGGCTACCCGCTTTTTCCCAATCATCGAACCTATTCTGGCCAAGCATCGGGTACCGCTCGACTTCAAGTATCTGCCACTGGTCGAGAGTGCGCTTACGGGACTGGCCGTTTCGCCCAAAGGCGCCGTGGGGTACTGGCAGTTTATGCCGGCTACCGCCCGCGAACTGGGCCTGAAAATAGACGGCCGTGCTGACGAGCGACAGGACCTCGTCAAGTCAACCGACGCGGCCTGCCGGTACCTGCGCTTTCTGTATAACCGACTGGGTTCCTGGACGCTGGCGGCTGCGGCCTACAATAATGGCATCGGCGCCCTGCTGGGCAACATCCGCCGACAGCAGCAACGCGATTATTATTACCTCCGGCTGAACGCCGAAACGGGGAAGTACCTGTACCGGATTCTGGCGTTTAAAGAATTATTTTCCAATTACAAGGCTTACCAGGCCATCATTCCGGACCATATGATGGCCTACCTGAGCGAGGCCACTCCACCCGACACCGGCGAAGAAGAGGTGCTGATTCCGGAGGTTGTCGTTGACGAAGCCACGCGCACAGCCCTGAATACGCCCGTTCAGCCATCGACAGCCAGCTCCCGCGATATGGACATCCCGCTGCCCAACGCGGCCGACGTGTTCCGGGGTGGTATAAAGGCGCGTCTGGTCGAATCGACAGGTCTTATCAGGGGGCAAATCTGGGTGTTTCACCTGACCCGCGACGGTATGGCCGATGGCAAAGAAGTAGAAGAAGGAGACGTTTTGTACGCGGTTGTTGAGGATATAGACCCCAAAACGAACCGGCTGTACCTGCGGGCCGATAAACTGTATTCGGCCAGCGAGAAACACACCTACAACCTGGCCCTGAGCGCCGTTGATGCCTCCACCGGACGTATCGGCATTAAATTACCCGATGTCGACCAGATTAAGTCAGGCTGGATTCTGACCTGGAAAGCTTTATAGACCGGTCGAACTAAACCCCGGCTCCGCTTCGTTGTCAATGGGTTACACTATCACTCAACTGTTTTGACGCCAGCAACACAACGTATCTTTCCGGTCTTTTTCCTTATTGTGCTGTCGTTTTCGGCGGCCGTTGCCCAGAAGAAGGCGGTTACCAAAAAGGGAAGTACGACCCGAACGGCTCTTATGCAGCCTCGCCCGGCTCTGGGTCTGGTTCGGCCACACTTCTGCGGGGAAATAGTGCCTACCCAGCAGGCCGATGTGTCTGCCAAACTAGCCATTGCCCTGGCCGGTAGCTCGGGGTATGCCCGGCATCTAAGCGCCCTCAAAGCCCGCTCGGCCCCCTTCTTTGCGGTTATTGAGCCGATTTTGAAAAAGCATAGCATCCCGAACGATTTCAAGTATCTGCCGTTGATCGAGAGTGCCTGGCAGGCCAATGCAGTATCATCGGCCGGAGCGGTTGGGTACTGGCAGTTTATGGACCAGACGGCGCTGGATATGGGGCTGCGCATCGATCCGGGTAACGATGACCGTACCGACCTGCGCAAGTCGACCGAAGCGGCCTGTAAATACCTGAAATTCCTGTACCGGAAACTGGGTTCCTGGACGCTGGTCGCTGCCGCTTACAACGGGGGCGTCGGTATGGTTGAGCGCAAGATTACCCGCGTGGGGCATCGCGATTACTACTCGATGACCATGAATGCCGAAACGGGCTACTATCTGTACCGCATTCTGGCCATGAAAGAACTGTTTACCAACCCGGCCTACGGACTCGGTAACCAGGGGTTGCTGCTGGCTTCGGCCGGCAATCCCTACGACGCCGAACGCGAGCAGGCCCGGCGCATGGGCTGGCTTCGGGATAGTGACCCCGAACCGGTAGGCACTCCCATCGAAACATCGGACATAGCCCCGCCCAGTCGGAGTGAAGCCCTGGTGATGGATAGTGTGCTGGCCCAGTTACTGAAAGACAAACCCGCTACCACACCCGTATTTCTCGGCGACGTGTCGGCGAAGCTGGTTCGGGCCGGGCAGCGGAAAATAGGCCAGAGCTGGGCTTTTTCTCTACTGGATGATATCACGGTCGACGGAGACGAACTGAAAGCGGGCGACCTGCTCTACGCGGTCGTTGATGATATTGATGCCAGGGGCAATTTATTCCTGCGCGCCACCAAAGCCATTTCACCCGCCACCAGGCAACCTATTCCGCTGGTGCTGACGGCTATCAACCCCAGCACCGGGCTCGCCGGCATTCCCTGCCCCAAGGTCGTTAAACCCGGCTGGGTTGTTCAATGGAAACTGTAACCCCACGGCCCGATTCGGGTCTGGTTCAGGGGCGTGCCAACTCCCGTTTGTACGTATCGATGGCGCGCTGCCGCGCAAACGCATGATCGATCATGGGAGCCGGGTAGCCAAAGCTGTTGAATTCCGGCACCCATTTACGAATGTATTCGCCTTTGGGATCGAACTTCTGCGCCTGTAACGTGGGGTTGAACACCCGGAAATAAGGAGCCGCATCAACGCCCGACCCCGCAGCCCACTGCCACCCGCCGTTGTTGGCCGCCAGATCGAAATCGCGGAGTTTCCGGGCAAAGTACGCTTCGCCCCATCGCCAGTCGATCAGCAGATGCTTGATGCAAAAGCTGGCTACAATCATCCGGACGCGGTTGTGCATCCAGCCCGTCTCGTTAAGCTGCCGCATGCCCGCGTCGACAATGGGGTAACCCGTTTCGCCCGCACACCACCGCTCAAACTCCGCTTCGTTGTTACGGAACTGAATACGGTCGTACTCGCGCCGGAAAGCGTGTTTCTCTACGTGTGGAAAATGATCGAGTACCTGGAAATAAAAATCACGCCAGGCCAGCTCCTTCAGAAACGTCAGCGATGTTGCTTTAGCCTGCCGGGCCAGGTCACGGATGCTGATGGTGCCGAACCGCAAATGAATACCCAGCTCGCTGGTACCGGCCTGGGCCGGATAATCGCGCATTTTCTGGTAAGCCTGCAGCAACTCGGCCGAAACCGTTGGTTTAGGATACGACTCGCCCAGGGGCTTGAAATTCATCGCTTCCAGCGTCGGAATCTCGGGGGGGGCAATCCGATAAACGTGTTGGAAGTAGGACTCGGTTGGGTAAGACTGAAGCTGAAAATCGTCCAGTTTGTTCAGCCAGTTGTTGCTGTAGGGCGTAAAGACGGTATACGGCGACCCACTGCCGGTCAGCACTTCGTCATGGTCCAGCAGCGCGTGGTCTTTACTGGTATAGAACTCGATACCCCGTTCGGCCAGCCGGTCACGAACCTGGGCGTCGCGCTCTTTGGCGTATACTTCGTAGTCGTAGTTGGCGTACACCTCCGCTACGGTATATTCCTGGGTCAGCTGCTGCAACACGTCGAGCGGTTCGCCGTAGCGGGCTACCAATCCCGACCCCATCGCCATGAGCTCTTTGTTGATCCGGTGAATTTCGGTGTGAATGAACTCGACCCGCCGGTCGCGCCGGTCTTCGAGCCGATCCAAAATCAGCCGGTCAAATACGAACACGACAAGAACAGGGTAGCCACTTTTCAGCGCGTAATAGAGCGCGGCATTATCGTGCAGACGCAGGTCGCGCCGGAGCCAGCAGAGGGCAATGGGTTGGGGCATTGTACAAGACGGATTATGGCATGCCAACCGCTCGTTTTACTGAAATGTTTGACAAAAAACGGGTAGAACCCCGAGCCGTAACGCGGCCAGTATGGCCTGCGATGGGACTGGTTCTACCCGTTTCTACCAGCGCGTAACGCTGTTATTCTGGCTGGAAGCGCAGACGGACGGTATGCAGCTCGGCGGCATCGCTACCGTACCCTGCCAGCTTCTTACCGGTCAGCTGCTTCACAAGACTATTATTTATCTGCTCATTCTGGCTGAATACCTCAAGCTGACACAGCTCGTTATCGGCATTGACCCGGAATTGAATCACAACAACACCCGGCCGCTGACTTGGTCTCAGCGCGTCGGGATAAGAAATGTACTTCGCTAACTGCTGCTCCATCGTGACTTTGGGAGCTTTGGTTTTGCGGGTTTTTGTCGGCGTAGCGTAGGCTTGCGTCGCCAGGAAGCCTACCAGCGTAAGAAGAAAAAGGGACTTTTTCATGACTTCGTTATTTTATAGATGAACAATGCCCACTCGCCCAAATCCCTCTGCCGAGTCGTAAGGACTAATGTTATGTCAATATTACTCAAATATTAACCCAATGTTATCAAAATGTGAATAAAAATTTTCAGCGGTCAGTAAGCTCCTTCCTGCATCAACAGCTAAGCTACGTTTGTTCCCGTGATTTTGGGCACATACATACCCTTTAGAGGTGTTTTACGCCCATCACCCGGCTTTTACTTCCTTGTCGATCAGCTCTCCAATGTTACCCAAATGTTAACAAATTGGTCGAGTGGACTTAACATTGGGATAAAATAGACCTACGCCCGCCTGCATCAGGCAGTCACCTGAGCCGTAGTGTAGCCGGTATGGGGTAACAGCTATTCTTTATCTTTAGCGGTACCAACCCCTCCTGCATGAAAACGCCTGCCCTTTTCCTGATTTGTTACATTACCTCCATTGCTCTGTTTGCCCAGATCGATCCCGCCCGCGTAACCATTGCCCGCGACGCGTATGGGGTACCGCACATTTTTGCCCAAACCGATCCTGAAGTAGCCTATGGGCTGGCCTGGGCCCATGCGGAAGATGATTTCAAGACCATCCAGCTGCTGGTACTCCCCGCCAAAGGCATGCTGGGACGGCATCTGGGGAAACAGGGGGCCACGGCCGATTACGTAGTCGAGTTGCTCCACGCTCCCGAACTGGTAAAGGAACGGGGCGAAACTGCACTGGATCCCGACTTCACAGCCGTACTTACCGGCTACCTGCAGGGCCTGAACGATTACGCCCGGGCGCATCCGGCCGAGGTGCTGGTTCGCGGATCGTTTCCGGTCACGCTGAGCGATTACCTGAAGGTATCGGTGTTATCGCTGTCGGTTATATCGGGCGTAGACCAGGCGCTGCAGCGCATCTACGGCAATCAGGTACCGTTGGTCGACTTCATGAAGAACACCGGCTCCAACGCCATTGCTGTTCACCGGAACAAAACCACCGAAGGCCAGACCATGCTGGCTATCAACTCCCACCAGCCGCTCGAAGGGCCCGTGGCCTGGTACGAAGCCCACTTGTGCAGCGAACAGGGCTGGAACGTATTGGGAGGCCTGTTTCCGGGCGGAGCAACGATTTTCCACGGGGTCAACGAGCACCTTGGCTGGGCCCATACCGTAAACTACCAGGACAAAATCGATATCTATCAGCTCCAGACCGACAAGGCCCATCCTAACCAGTATTTCTTCGACGGGCAATGGCTGCCGCTGGAGGAGAAGCGGGTTCGCCTGCGGGTCAAAGGCATTCCCGTAGCCATCGGCCGGAAAGCTTACTGGAGCCAGTACGGCGCTACCATCAAAACCAAACGGGGCTGGTTTGCCATCCGGACCGGTGCCAATCAGGAATTGCGGGGTCTGCAGCAGTGGTACCGGATGAACAAAGCCCGTTCGTTTTCCGAGTTCCGGCAGGCGCTTACCATGACGGCTATTCCGGGCTTCAACATCGTTTATGCCGATGCCGATACGATCTATTACGTCAGCAACGGCAAGATTCCCTATCGGAACCCGGACTACGACTGGAGTGGCACCTTGCCCGGCAATACCTCACGCACCCTCTGGACCCGCTTCCGGCCGCTGGCTGACTTTCCGCAGTACCTGAACCCACCCGGCGGCTATCTCTTCAACATGAACAACACCCCTTTCAACGCTACCGCGCCGGCCGATAACCTCGACCCCGATGCGTTTGACCAGACCATGGGCTACGAGCGCTGGAATACGAACCGCAGCGTCCGGTTCGGCGAGCTAATCAGCCAGTACGACAAGCTCAGCTACGCCGACTTCAAACGCATAAAGTACGATCTGCAACTTCCCAAACGGCTCTCGTACGCCCAGGGCCCCGACGCCAATGCCCTCTTCGAGCTGGACCCCGATGCGTATCCGGATATTCGCGACCTGATCTACAACATACGCACCTGGAACCGGCAGGCTACCGTCAACAGCCAGGGCGCGGCAGCCTTCCTGGTTTTCTATCGCTACTGGCAGGATAAGCTCAGCAAACAGACAACAGAAAAAACGGTACTCACGGCCGACGACTGCGCGGCCGGACTGCGCCATGTGCAGGCCTATCTCCGGAAACACTTCGGCCGGACCGACATCGCGCTGGGCGATTACCAGAAACATGTTCGGGGCAAAACCGAGTTGCCGATCTGGGGGATACCCGATGTACTGGCCTCCATATACGCCAGCCCCTACCGGCAGGGTCAGGTTCGGAGCAGCCAGGGCGAATCGTACATTTCGCTGGTGCGGTTTCCCCGGACGGGCCTGCCGCTGATCGAAACCATCAACTGTTTCGGCGCGTCGGGCCGTCCCGATAGCCCGCACTACACGGATCAGATGGCCTTGTTTGCGGCTCAAAAAACAAAGCCAATGACGCTGGACAAGCAGGAGGTACTGCGCACGGCCAAACGCATCTATCACCCCGGCCAGTAGCGAACCATCAGACGGTAGCTACGTTTCTGCGGCTGTATTTTTTCCGGTATTCAAGTGGCGTAAGTCCGGTAATTTGCTTGAATACTTTCCGGAATGTTTTTACATCATTGTAGCCCGCGTTGTACATCAGTGAGGTTACATCATCTGCGTTTTTTTCGAGCGCTTTTTTGGCTGATTCTATTTTGACGCGCTGCAAATATTCAAGCGGTGTATTCTGCGTCGCATTTTTAAACCGGCGAATAAAATTCCGCTTGCTCATATTGGTTTGTTCGGCAATCTGATCGACGGAAATAGGCCGGTGGTAATTTTTTTCGATGAAGGTCTGCGCCTTCAGGATGGCCTCGTCTTCGTGTTGCCGCTGGCCCTGAAAAACAACAAAATAAGCCTGACTGGACCGGTCGAGATCGATGTTGAACATACGGCTCACCCCGATACTCACTTCGTGCCCGCAGAACTTCTCGATCAGGTACAGAATCAGGTTCCACGATAGTAAAGCCCCGCCACTGGTATAGATGCCATCCCGATCCGTCACGACCGCATCGGCCAGAACCTGTACATCGGTATAGCGTCGCTGCATGTCATCGATGGCCATCCAGTGCGACGTACAGGCTTTTCCGGACAGAATACCGGCTTCGGCCAGCAGATAACTACCCAGACACAGACTGGCAATCTCGATACCGGCTGCGTGTTTGGTCCGGAGCCAGTCCAGCATACCGGCTTTCCCGGCCAGGGCCAGATCGGGGCTTCCGTAGAAGGCAGGCACCAGGATAAGATCCGTATCCGTTACCTCATCCAGCGTTTTGTAGCAGATCAGTTGAGCGGGTACGTTTAATTGAATATGCTTCGATTTTTCGCTGACCAGTTCTAGACTGAATGCCGGCGATTTGCCTAATTGCTGCAAATACCCATTGGTAGCCAGCAGCAAGTCGATAGCGCCGGAAACCGACGACAAAACCGCATCTTCGTAAACAAGTAACGAAATTCGTTTCATAATTTTTTCAGGAATAGAGAAAGAAAAGGCGCTTTTCAGCTGCGCTGTACAGACACTCTAAAATACGAATTTATGCGCTACTTTCCATCCATTTTTCGGACCAGAATAACCGAAAAACGGGCCGTTGAATAGATCTTTTCCGAACGCAAAAAAGTCGTCTTCAGGCGGGCTGAAGACGACTTTTCGGAATGCATTTCTGGTATGATGAAGTCCTGATGATCAGGCGGTTTCCAACTCACGCTCGGTTTTGCGGGAACGGGAGCGGTCGTGCTGTAACCGGAGCAGGATACGCTCTTTGATCCGCATCCAGCGCTCGTACAGTTTCGACTCTTTCAGGAAGTTCCAGTTCTCGGTTTTCTGTTCCGGTTTCTTATGCTCTTCCGGATCGTAGAGCATACCGGTGCAGAGGCAGTGCTTGCGGTTGGTACGGGTCAGAATATCGAAATTGGCGCAGGTCTGGCAGCCTTTCCAGAAGGCCTCATCACCTGGCAATTCGCTGAGCGTAACCGGCTGATAACCAAGATCGGAGTTGATCTTCATTACGGCCAGGCTAGTGGTAATACCAATGATCTTGGCGTTGGGAAAGCGACTCCGCGACAGCTCGAACGCCTTGGCTTTGATGCGCGTAGCTATGCCGCTCTTCCGATGCTCGGGACGAACAATAAGGCCGGAGTTGGCTACGAACTTACCGTGTTCCCAGGTTTCGATATAGCAAAACCCAACCCATTCGCCCGCCAGCGTAGTGGCCACAATGGCCTTACCTTCGAGCATTTTTTCCATAACGTAAATGGGCGAACGCTTGGCAATACCGGTTCCCCGGGCCTTGGCGCTTTCTTCCATTTCGCGGCAGATTGTTTCGGCCAGTTGCAGGTGGTTTTCGCTGGCAACCTGCACCATGTATTGATCGTTGACTATTTCGGGCGTTATCATCGTCGTTTATCAGGCGGGTATGAGCCGCAACGCGGAGACGGTGTGATCCGTAGGGGTTACAAAAAAAGTTAGAAAAAAAGACGAGGGGAGTCCACCACGTAGGCAGACAGAGCTATATGGTCCTTTCGGACCTAAACCGAAATGGCGTAGTATGGAAGAAGGTCGGTATGAAAACGAGCTTGGCCATCGGTTGTGCGCAAATAACGCGGACAATGTTCGGGATATTATCCGGGTCGTGCAATAGATTAAACGGTTTTTTTACAGGATAGTTCGCAACTGGCAAAAACATAAGTCCACGACAGCGAGTACAGCTAGTTCGCGGCATCACGAATCATGCCGATCCGCTGTCAACGTTACGAATGGCTCCGTCTTTTACCCCGCCTGCTTATGCCCTGACACTCAGCCAGAGCCGACCGCTTCGCTACGGTGTTTTTTTCTATCTGTACGTCATGCAGGGCATTCCGTCGGGCTTCTACCTGACGGCGCTGGCCAACTATTTTACGGCCGAAGGGGTCAGCCCCGACCGGGTTGGTTCATTCATTGCCATCATCGGATTGCCATGGGCGTTTCAGTTTATCTGGGGTCCGCTCATCGACCGTTTTCAGCACTCGCCCCTGGGCCGTCGCAAGCCCTGGGTGGTGGGGTCGCAGCTGATGACCGTGCTGGCTTCCTGTAGCTTACTGGCCGTACGTAATCCGGTGGCCGACATTGGCCTGCTGGGCTGGTTGTTCTGCGCCCGGAGTGTATTTGCCGCCATTCAGGACGCCAGCGTCGATGCCATGGCCATTACCGTTATTCCTGATGACGAACGGGGCCGCGTCAATGCCTTCATGCGAGCCGGGTTTCTCATCGGTACCGGCATTGGGGCGGCCGTTTTTGCCGTACTCCTGCGCCGATACGGGTTTCATGGGGCGGCCCTGGCGCAGGTGGGCTGTTTGCTGACAGGCGTCCTGCTGATGCTGTTCATCCGCGAACGACCCGGCGATCAGCTGTTTCCATCCTGGACCCGGCGCAGCAGCCAACGCCCGCCGAAACCGGTTGTCCGCCAGGCTGAGCAGCCTGACTATACGTTCCGCTGGCTGATAACCGAGTTGTTCAGAGGACTTCTCTCCCGACAGAGTATCCTGCTGTTCGGCGCTATCCTGATGGCTTATACCAGCGTATCGCTCTTTGCCCGGGCTTATAATCACCACCTGATCGACAACCTGGGTTGGAAAGACGAAGACCTGTCGGTACTGACGGGGACGTACGGCATGGTGGTCGCTACCATGATTGCCCTGACCGGCGGGTATCTGGCCGACCGGGTCGGAGCGCGCCGACTGCTGGTGCTGATGGTATTCATGGTTGCCCTCTATCTGCTGGGGTTCAACCTGCTGTCGGCGCAGTGGATACAGCGGCCGCTGGCCCAGACGGGGCTGGTCGCCCTTTATTTCATGGACCCGGCCATCAGTGCGGCCGCCATGCCCGTTCTGATGGCCATTTGCCGGAAAGGCGTCGAAGGCTCCCAGTTTACTACCTACATGGCTTTTGTGAACCTCTGCGACATTGCGGGTACGTTTCTGGCGGGCAATGCCCTGCTGCATCTGGCGGCTCCGACCATTGGGTTGGGGGCCGGTTTACTGGCGGCAGGGGCGGCTACTATCCTGCTGCTCACAATAAGACGGGCTGGCTCCAGGTGAGTCTGGCACGTTATGAATTTGGTGCGTAGCTTGCGATAGACCAACCGTACGGCCATGCTTACCCTCCGCAAAAATCTTTACCGGATTCTGGAAACCTCGACGGGCAAACGCCGGGGTATCAGCCTGATTTTTAACAGCGTACTACTGTCGATCATTACGCTGAACGCTCTTGCCATCGTGTTGCATACGGTGCCCGATTATAACCGGCGCTACGAACGGCTTTTCTACGACTTTGAGCTGTTTTCGGTCGGGTTCTTTACAATCGAATACCTGGTTCGGCTGTGGGTATGCGTCGAGAACGAGCGGTACCATCACTGGTTCTGGGGACGGCTTCGGTACATTGTCTCGACCCGGGCTATTATCGACCTGCTGGCTATTTTCCCGTTCTACTTTACGCTGTTTGCTACCGACCTGGCCGTTGTGCGGATTCTGCGCCTGTTCCGCATTTTCCGGCTGTTTCGTATCTCGAAATACTCGCACGCCTTCCGGGTCATTGCGGCCGTCATCAACGATAAGAAAGAAGAGCTGATTCTGGTGCTCACCTTCGTGGTGTTCATGCTCATCATCGTATCGAGCGTCATGTATTATGTAGAGCACCCCATTCAGCCCGATAAATTCAGCAGCATTCCGGCTACGATGTGGTGGGGGGCCAGCGCCATGACCACCGTCGGTTACGGCGACGTTTACCCGGTGTCGCCCCTGGGCCAACTCATTGGTGGTCTGTCCGCTATGATGGGTATTATGCTGTTTGCACTACCAACCAGTATCCTGGTATCGGGTTTCTCGGAACACATGCGAACCCGCAAAGGCAGCCCCCGGCAACGCTGTCCACATTGTGGGGCGGAGATTTGAAATCCGACCCCGACCTGCTAACTTGCAGTATGGAAAATTTCGTGGTCTCGGCCCGCAAGTACCGCCCCGCTACCTTCGATACCGTCGTGGGTCAGGAGCATATTACGACTACCCTCAAGAATGCCATCAGGACCAATCATTTAGCCTCGGCGTTTCTTTTCTGCGGGCCGCGCGGGGTTGGCAAGACCACCTGCGCCCGGATTCTGGCCAAGACCATCAATTGCCAAAACCTGACGCCCGAGGGCGAGGCCTGCGACCAGTGCGAGTCGTGCGTCAGCTTTTCCCAAAATGCTTCCTTCAATATTCACGAACTCGACGCGGCCTCGAACAACTCGGTCGAGGATATCCGGAACCTGATCGATCAGGTACGCTATCCACCCCAGTCGGGCAAATACAAAATTTATATCATTGACGAGGTGCACATGCTCTCGTCGGCGGCTTTCAACGCCTTCCTGAAAACACTGGAAGAGCCGCCGGCCTACGCCATTTTCATTCTGGCCACCACCGAGAAACACAAGATTCTGCCCACGATTCTGTCGCGCTGCCAGATCTTCGATTTCAACCGGATACAGCCGGAACACATTGCCGGGCATCTGGCCAAAATAGCCAGCCAGGAAGGCATCACCGCCGAATCCGAAGCGCTGGACCTGATTGCCCAGAAAGCCGACGGCGGCCTGCGGGATGCGCTGTCGATGTTCGACCTCAACGTAACCTTCGCAGCCGACCGAATCATTCGGTACAAGGACGTGCTGGACAACCTGCACATTCTCGACTACGACTACTACTTCAAACTGACCGATCTGCTGCTGGCGGGTAACCTGCCGCAAAGCCTGCTGACGGTCGATGAGATTTTGCGCAAAGGATTTGACGGTCACCAGTTTATCGTTGGCATGTGCCGCCACTTCCGCGACCTGCTCGTCTGTAAGGATGCGGCCACGGTTCAGCTGCTTCAGGTAACGGAAAACGTTCGGCGGCAGTACCTCGACCAGGCAGCCCGCGCCCCTATGTCGTTTCTGCTGTCGGCACTCAGCCTGGGCGGTCAGTGCGACATGAACTACAAAGCGGCCAAAGACCAGCGGCTGCATACCGAACTGTGGCTGATGAAGCTGGCCAACCTGCGCAACGTACTGGACTGGGAAGCGATACCGACTCTGTCGACAAACGGATCGCACCCAACCAGCCACCCTGCCAGCGGAGACCCCGCCGGCGAAAAAAAAAACGACGGACCGACCCGCAGCCAGCTACAGCCCACGCCTGATAGCCCTGCACCCGACCCACCCGTCCTGATCGAGTCACACCCGTTTACGAGCGAACCCGTCAATGGGTACCACCCCACAACGCCCGCTAACGGCCAGCCGACCAGCCCAACCTCGTATGCGCCCCCCGTCCCTGACCGGCGACCAGTCGAGCCGGTGCCCATAGCCCCCGTTCCGGTTGCCGCTACCGCCGACCGCCCGACCAAGCCCGCCCTGGTTCCGCCCGCGCGACCCGCTACCAGCAAGCTCCGGTCGACGGTGCCGCTGACCACCACCATGGCCCGGCCAGCGACCGAAGCCGAGACCGACACTCCGGCAGCCCCCACCCGGCCTGACAAACCGTTTGATTTCGATCAGCTACGGTCAGCCTGGGTGTCGTTTGCCCGGCTTCGCCAGCAACAGAATGACTCGGCCAGCGAACAGCTGATCCTGAACCGCGACATTGAACTCGACGGCTTGACCGTTCGGCTAACGCTCGACAACACCCTGCAGGTAGGCATCCTGAACGACTTCAAAGTAGAGCTGGTCACTTACCTGCGCAACCAGCTCCAGAATAGCCAGGTACAGGTTGAACACGAAGTCAGACTTCAGGAAGTGAAGAAAATGATTTACAGCCCGCAGGATAAGTACAACTACCTGGCCGAGAAAAACCCGGCCCTGCACGACCTGCGTCAGGCCCTCAACCTGGAGGTCGACTACTAACCGGAAGCTACCGAAATCAACGCAGCAACGGGGGACCTCCGTACGAAAAGGCATTTACTTGCCCCGGGCCTCCCGGATCAGCGATTTGTACTGCGCTACGGCCAGCGCCTTTTTGTAATACAGCTTTGCCGTTTGCTGGTTGTTGCTGCGGGCCGCAATGCGGGCCAGACCGGCATATGCCATGGCCTGATACTCCTTCGTATAGGCCGCATTGACCGGTTGCCGGAGGGCGGCCTGGTACGCGCTGGCCGCTTCTTTATCGTCTCGGTCGGCCTGCTCGGCCAGTATCCCATCGAACGTATACACGGCCAGGGGCAGCAACTGCCGGTTGCTCATCTGCTTCAGGCGCTGTACATAGGGCCGCGCTTCGGCATAGCGACCAGCCAGCAACAGGGCTTCGGCGTTGATCATCCCGAACAGCGGGTTATTTGGGTATTTATCGGCCAGATATTTGGTAAACACAACCGCCCGGCCCGGCTGGGTTTCGTGTTTCAGGAGCACATGCGCCAGGTAATAGTTGGCACCGGCCCGCATGAACAGCGCCCGTTTGGCAGCAATCTCCATCTGCTTCAGGCCCAGGGCCATATCGCCGTCATCGAAAAATACCATAAACGGCCGCACAACCGGATGATCGATGGGGTAGCGCTCTACGTAATAGTTGTACAAACCCGTCGTAAAATAAAAGTCGGGGTTTTTGTCCATGAGCCGGAAACCATCTTTCAGATACCCGTACGATTTGCGCGACTCCCCAACGGCCTTAATCGTTTCATTCTGGTTGTTATACAGCGCGGCCAGGTAGCTGTGCGCCGTCAGCGCAAAGAAAATACCTTCCGGATCCTTATCGTTTCGGTCGAGCAGGCGCTTCGACAGGTCGAGACCCTGACCAACCGCTTGTATGAACTGAGCTTTAGCCGCCGGGTTCTCGTGAATGGGCACGAATTGCAGTTCCAGCTTGGTAGCCAGCAGAATAGGCCCGATCGGATGCTGCGGATAGCGGGCGCGAATCTGCCGGATCTGTTCATCAGCCTGGGTAAACTCCATGCTATAGATATTGTCCAGCACGCGCTGAACGGTTTGCTGAGCAGCCGGGTCGGTCAGCACCTGGGCCGGAGCCAGTCCGGGCAAAACCAGCAGCAGGAGCCCAATGAAGAAGCGAAAATGTACAGTGAACGGTGTCAACGTATAGCGGTTGATTCTGTACGGCCGGAACCGTACTTTTGTTGAGTGCGTATTATCTAACGAGGGCTATACGCAAAAGTTTTCATTCATGATTCAGTACGAACAGTTTACGCTGGACAACGGCCTCCGGGTGTTTGTCCATGAAGACGCCACCACTCCCCTGGCCGCGGTCAATATACTTTACAACGTCGGCTCGCGCGACGAAGATCCCGGCCGGACCGGATTTGCGCACCTGTTCGAGCACCTGATGTTCGGCGGTTCGCAACACATCCCGAGCTACGACGAGCCGCTGCAACGCGTAGGGGGCGAAAACAATGCTTTTACCAGCCCCGATATCACGAACTATTATATCACGCTGCCGGCCGCCAACCTCGAAACCGCCTTCTGGCTCGAGTCGGACCGGATGCTGAGCCTATCGTTCGACCCACAGGTGCTGGAGGTGCAACGGAAAGTAGTCATTGAAGAGTTCAAGCAACGGTATCTGAATCAACCATATGGCGATGTCTGGCTGAAGTTGCGCCCACTGGCTTATCAGCAACATCCATACCAATGGGCAACCATTGGCAAAGACATCAGCCACATCGAAAACGCGACCCTCGACGACGTACGGTCTTTTTTCTTCCGCTACTACCTGCCCAACAACGCGGTACTGGTCGTTGCCGGTAACGTAACCGTCGAAGAGGTAAAACAGCTATGCGCCCGCTGGTTTGCGCCCATCCCGGCCGGGGCTCCTTACGTCAGGCAGCTCCCGCAGGAAGCGGTGCAGCACGAAGCCCGCAAACTGGAAACCAGCGCCAAAGTTCCGCTCAACGCACTCTACAAAGCCTGGCACATGCCGGGTCGCTTCGAGCCGAACTTCCAGACGACCGACCTCCTCAGCGACATGCTGGGCCGCAGTAAATCATCGCGCCTGTATCAGCAGCTCCTGCGCGACAATCCGCTTTTCAGCAACATAGGCGCGTACATCACCTCGTCGCTCGATCCCGGCCTGCTGGTCGTACAGGGTACGCTGAACGAAGGCATCTCGCTCGAAGAAGCCGACGCAGCGGTTGAGTCGGTTATTCAGGAGTTTATCGATCAGGCTGTTCCAGACGAAGAGCTGACCAAGGTGAAAAACCAGGCCGAAGCTACGCTGGCCTTCTCGGAGGTCGAGTTGCTGAACCGCGCCATGAACCTGGCCTACGCGGCCAACGCGGGCGATCCCGAACTGGTCAACCAGGAAGCCGCCCATATTCAGGCCGTCACACCCGACGATGTGCAGCAGATGGCCCGGCAGGTACTGCGCCCCGAGAATTGTTCGACTTTATATTACCGCGTTGCATGAAAATCCGGGTCGGACAGGGCTACGACGTCCATAAACTCGTAGCAGGCCATCCGTTCTGGCTCGGCGGTATTCAGATTCCGCATACCCACGGCGCCTTTGGCCATTCAGATGCCGATGTTGTCTGCCACGTTTTGTGCGACGCCCTGCTGGGGGCCGCCAACATGCGCAACATTGGTTATCATTTTTCCGATAAAGACCCGCGCTGGAAAGGCGTCGACAGTAAAGTGCTGCTGGCCGAAGTGCTGCGGATGGTGCGGGAAGCGGGGTACGAAGTCTCGAACGTCGACGTAACGGTTGTGCTGCAGGAGCCGAAGCTAAACCCGCACATCCCGGCTATGAAGACCTGCCTGGCCGGGGTCATGCAAATTCCGGAAGACGATATATCCATCAAAGCAACCACCTCCGAGCACCTCGGCTTCGTAGGTCGGCAGGAAGGCATAGCCGCCCACTGCGTAGCGCTTATTTATAAATAGCCAGAACCCCGATAGTATGACCCATCTAACTCTACCACCGCGTTACCTGATGGCTGCCCTCGCCCTCCTTGTGCTGAACGCCCCGATTGTGCGGGCTCAGAAACCGGCCGATATGCCGCTGGGGTTCGAGGAGTACGATCCGGTATCGACGCTGAAGGTACCCGAGCATAAGCTGACCCGCGCCAAGTTTCCGTTTATCGATGTGCACAACCATCAGTTCCAGATGGACAAGGCCGACCTGCGGCCGCTGGTGGCCCAGATGGACAGCCTCAACATGCAGGTGATGGTAAACCTGAGCGGGCGCGGCTGGGGCAACGTAGCCGAAAATACCCGGTTCTTTACCGCAGCGGCCACCAATATCCAGAAAACGAATCCGAAACGGCTTATCCTGTTCTCCAACATCAACTTCGATGACATTGGCAAGGCGGGCTGGACCGATGAGGCCGTAAAAACGCTCGAGGCCGACGTGAAAGCCGGAGCCAAAGGGCTGAAGATTTACAAATCGCTGGGTTTTAGCGTGAAAGATGAAAAAGGCCAGCGCATTCGGGTCGATGATCCGCGACTGGACCCGATCTGGGCCAAATGCGGACAGCTGGGCATTCCGGTGCTGATCCATACAGCCGACCCGAAATCGTTCTGGGACCCGATGGATCGCTATAATGAGCGCTGGCTCGAACTCAAACTCCATGCCGGCCGCAAACGCTCGCCCAATGACCCCGTTCCCTGGGAGAAGCTCATTGCCGAACAGCACAACGTTTTTCGGAAGCACCCCAAAACGACCTTCATCAACGCACACATGGGCTGGTACCCCAATGACCTGGCCAAACTGGACAGTTTGATGCAGGTATTCCCGAACATGAACGTCGAGATTGGAGCTGTCATTGCCGAGCTGGGCCGTCAGCCACGGGCCTCACGCCAGTTCTTCGAGAAGTATCAGGACCGGATTCTGTTCGGTAAAGACAGCTGGGTGCCGAGCGAATACGCTACCTATTTCCGGGTGCTTGAAACCAACGACGAGTACTTTCCTTACCACAAAAAATACCACGCGTTCTGGCGTATGTACGGCATGGGACTGCCCGACGAGATTCTCAAGAAAATCTATTACAAGAATGCATTGCGGATTATTCCGGGGCTGGACAAAAGCCAGTTTCCGCAATAAGTACCATTGATGTGTTACTATAGGTCAAGTCATACCGTCGTATTCACCAAAGGAAACCCGATGACCCTGCTTCGCCACTGTTTTTTCTATCTGTTCGTCCTGATCGGCCCGTTATCCGCCCGGGCGCAGAACCTGTCGACCGACGACTTTGAGCACCAGCTGAAGAAAACGCCCGGCGCCCAGCTCCTCGACGTCAGAACCCCCGGTGAATTCGGCGGTGGCCACCTGCCGGGCGCTACGAACCTCGATTTCCGGAACCCCGCTTTCGGACAGAATCTGACAGCCCTTGACAAGACCAAACCCGTCTATGTCTACTGCCTCTCGGGCGGGCGCTCGGCCGAAGCAGCCAAACTGATGCGCGAACAGGGGTTTTCATCGGTCTATGAGTTGCAGGGCGGCTATCTGAAGTGGACCACCAAACTGAAACCGATCGAAGGGGCCAAAGCCAGCCCGACTGCCAAAGCCGTTACCCCTGCCGAGCTGAAAGCGTTATCGGCCAGCAATCGGCTCGTCCTGGTCGACTTCTACGCGCCCTGGTGTGCGCCCTGCCAGAAAATGATGCCGATCATGGAGCAGCTGCAAACCCAGTACGCGGGTAAAGTGCTGGTGGTTAAAGCCGATGCCGACGCCAGCAAAGCCCTGATGCAGGCCTATCAGGTCGACGAAATTCCGACCCTCCTCCTGCTCAAACAGGGCAAGCTGACCGAGCGGCTGATCGGCCTTCAATCGGCTGCTTACCTGACCGACCTGCTCGATAAAAACCTGTGACCCGCCGTCAATGATCATTACCCGAATCAACCTCTACGCCTACAACATCCCGCTTAAAGCCCCTATTGCTATTTCGCTGGGCACCATCGACAGCGCCCGGAATATACTGGTCGAAATTCAGACCAGCGACGGGCTGACAGGCTGGGGCGAAGGGTCGCCGTTCTGGATGATCGTTGGCGAAACGCAGGCATCGGGTATGGCGGCTGCACAGGATATGGCCCGGCTGCTGCTGAACCGCAATCCGCTCGATATTGAAGGATGCGTAACCACACTGACGCGCTATCTGCCCGGCCACGTCACCACCCGATCGGCCTTCGACATGGCCCTGTATGACCTGGCTGCTAAAGCCGCCAACATGCCGCTGTACCAATTTCTGGGTGGCTCCCGGCGCTCGCTGGTCACGGACGAAACGATCTATATCAACACCCCCGAACGCATGGTCGACGACGCGTTGCGGATTCAGGCCAATGGGGGCGAAGCAATCAAGGTCAAACTCGGTACCAGCCGGGTCGACGACATCCGTCGGGTAGAAGCCATCCGGACCGCCATTGGCGACACTACCCCCATCCGGACCGACGCCAACCAGGGCTGGGACGTGGTTACCGCCCAGGCCGTCCTGCGAGCCATCGGCGGCTGGAACGTACAATATTGCGAACAGCCCATCCGGCGACACGACATTGCAGGTCTGCGACAGATTCGGCGCTGTTCGCCGGTACCGCTCATGGCCGACGAAAGCCTGTTCGATGCTACCGACGCCATCCGGCTCGTTCGGGATGAAGCGGTCGATTATTTCAACATCAAACTGGCCAAAAGCGGAGGAATCTTTGACGCGCTGGCCATTAATGCCATTGCCGAAGCCAGCGGCATTGCCTGCATGATTGGCTGTATGTCGGAGTCACGGCTGGCGCTTACGGCCAACGCGCACTTCGCAGCAGCCCGGCAAAACGTTCGTTTCTGTGACCTCGACGCCTGTTTTGAGCATGCTATCGACCCCGTACAGGGCGGTATCGTATACCGGGGCTACCAGATCGAGCTGTCTGACGCGCCCGGTATCGGTGCAGAGGTTGACCCCGCGTTTCTGAGCAGGCTGGAAACAATCGCCATCAGCAGCAGTACGGCCTTATGAATACCATCCCGCCTGACCGCCGGTTTGCGCTGCTTTTCGCCCTCGTCACCGGGCTGGAGCTGGTGGGCGATCTGGCGCCGATCCGGTGGCTGCACTACATCAGCAAGCCGCTCATTGTTGGGCTGCTACTGGCCTGGTCATGGCGGCACCGGCGGGTTGGCGGACTACCGATGACAATCTTGCGTATTAGTCTCGTTTTTGCGTTACTGGGCGATGTGTTCCTGATGATCCGGGAAGTCGATCTGTTTGGCCTCGGGCTGGCTTCGTTTCTGATCATGCAACTCGGCTACTGCGTTGTGTTCCGAATGCGGGGAGCAGGGCAGTCCGTTTCGCTACCGACGGCTGGTCTGCTGGCGCTGCCGTTCGTCGTCTACGCAGGCATTTTTCTGCTGATTCTGCAGCCGACGTTCCGAACCACCCCCGCCCTGAACGGCCTCTGGACCCCGGTTGTTGTTTATATTGTTTGTATCAGCACCATGGGCCTGCTGGCTGCGCTACGCCGGGGACAGCCGGGCTACGGCCCCGTATTGATCGGGGCGCTGCTGTTCATGGCGTCAGACTCGGCCATTGCGGTCAATGCCTTCCTAACGCCTTTTGCCGGAGCCACTGTATTCATTATGAGTACGTACGCAGCGGCCCAATACCTGATCGTTACCCATATTCACCCCACCCAATGATTACTATTACACTAGCTCAGACAGATGACGACCTGCGCGGCATACTGGCCCTGCAACAAAAAAACCTTGTCCGCCACCTACCGGCCGATGTGCAGGCCAACCAGGGCTTCGTCACCCTTCAGTATAGCCTCGACCAGATGCAGCAGATGCACGCCGTGGCCCCGAGCGTTGTAGCCAAAGATG
Source organism: Spirosoma sordidisoli (assembly GCF_004138325.1). GTDB lineage: Bacteria > Bacteroidota > Bacteroidia > Cytophagales > Spirosomataceae > Spirosoma > Spirosoma sordidisoli. Next base: position 1,664,301 of record NZ_SBLB01000001.1, read on the forward strand.
GCGACCAGATTGTGGGTTACGCCATTACCTCGGCGCCCGAGACACGTGCGTTCATACCGGAGCTGGGCTCTCTCTTCGACCAGATCTACTCGCTGACCTACGAGGGGCAGCTGCTGAGTCAGTACCCCTATTACGTGATGGGGCAGGTTTGCGTGGCTGACACTCACCGCGGCCAGGGTATTTTCGACCGGCTTTACGAGCACCACCGGGCTATGTACAGCCACCGCTACCGGATGCTCATTACCGACATCTCGATTCGGAATACCCGCTCCTTCCGCGCGCATGAACGTGTGGGGTTCCACCCTGTTCACCAGTTCTACGAACCCGGCGCGGGCGAAACCTGGATCGTTGTCGTGTGGGACTGGCAGTTGCCGGGCTGAGTGGGTAGAAACAAACCCGGCCCGCGTTCTTTCCTGGTAAGACCCCTTTCACCGATTTATTGGCCTGTTCCATGCGTTTCGTTCTTCCGTTCCTGCTCGTAACGACTACCCTGCTCGCTCAGACCCGACCACAGGTTTTTACCCCCGCCCGCACACCCACCGAGGCTGGTTTCTCGGCTGAGCGGCTCAAGCGGCTCGACACCTTCCTGCAAGGGTTAGTTGACCAGGGTATTGCCCCCAATGCGGTTACGTTCGTGGCCCGTCGGGGTAAAGTGGTTCATTACAAAGCGTTCGGGTACAGCAACCTGGAGAAGAAGACGCCCCTCAAACGCGACGACATCTACCGCATTGCTTCGCAGTCAAAAGCCATTACGACGGTAGCGCTGATGACACTGTTTGAAGAGGAACGGTTTCTGCTCGATGATCCCATCAGCAAGTACATACCGGCGTTTAAGAATCCTAAGGTACTGGTTCGGTACGACCGCAAAAACCCCACCGGTGGCAGCTACGAGACCCGGCCGGCCCGGAGTGAGATTACCATTCGCCAGCTGCTGAGCCACAACGCCGGTATTCCTTACGAACATCCCCTCGATCAGCGACCGGAGTTCAGGGTGCCGTTCTTCAACTCGACTGCGCCCGACAAACTCGAAGACGCCATAAACCGGCTCGCGGCCCGCCCCCTGCTCAACGACCCCGGCACCGACTCGACCGGCAAAGGCTTCGTTTACGGCCTCAACACCGACATCATTGGGCGGCTGGTTGAGGTGCTGGCCAACAAACCCCTCGATGTCGTCCTGCGCGAACGGGTACTCGACCCGCTGGGTATGACCGACACCTATTTCTACCTCCCGCCCGGCAAGAGCAGTCGCCTGGTTGAACTGTACGACAAAGGCAGTGCCGATAAACCGCTGGTGCTGCACCCAAATGAAACCTACCGGCAGTATGCCGTTTCGGGAGCTAGGACCTATTTCTCGGGTGGTGCGGGCCTGGTCAGCACCGTAGAAGACTACGCCCGGTTCTGCCAGATGCTGCTCAACGGCGGCACGTTCAACAACCGGCGCATCCTGGGTCGGAAAACCGTTGAGATGATGGTTCGTAATCAGATCGGCGCGGCCGAGGTCTGGGATCGGCGCGATAAGTTCGGGCTGGGGTTCCAGCTCATTACCGAAGGCACCCACTATGGCGATCAGTCTACGCCGGGTTCGTACACCTGGGGAGGTATGTATTGTTCGGAGTTTACCATCGACCCCAAAGAAGAACTGATTCTGCTCGTTTTCACCAACGTTCAACCCTACGCCCACTACAGCGACTTCGTCCGCAAGTTCCGCACCGCCGTTTATCAGGCCCTGGAATAGATCTGGAATAGATTTCGTATGGCCAGTTGACGGGACTTGACAGAAAAGCATTGGAGACAGGTATTTTTGCCCTTATCTTTTTCCAACCGATGCGTAAAAAAATTGCTCTTATCGTAGTGGGGGTACTGGCCGTTCTGCTGGTCTGGCAGTGGGAGTATGTCAGCTATGGCTACAGGCAGGCCAGAGGTCAGCTCCGAATCATGCTCAACACCCAACCGGTAGCGGAGGTGCTGGCCAACCCGGCCTACCCCGACTCGTTGAAACAGAAAATAGAACTTATCCGCGAAATCAAGCGTTTTGCCATTGATTCGTTGCGGCTCGATCCATCGGGCAGTTACGAATCGTTTTACGATCTGAAAGGCCAGCCGCTGATGTGGATGCTGATTGGATCTGAAAAATACAGGCTTGTACCGGTCGAATATCACATTCCGATATTGGGCACGTTTTCGTATAAAGGCTTTTTCGACCGCGACCGGCTCACAGAAGCGGATACGGCCTTACGAAAGCAAGGGTACGATACCCGAATCAGTGAAGTAGCGGCCTACTCGACATTAGGATTTTTTAAAGAACCTATCCTGTCGAATATGCTCTCCCGAACGGAAGGTAGCCTCGCTGAACTGATCATTCACGAGCTTACTCACGGCACGCTCTTTGTGAAAGATAACCTGGAGTACAACGAAAACCTGGCCGATTTTGTGGGCGAGTACGGTGCCCAGCGATTTCTGGCCCGGAAGTACGGCGTTAACTCTACTATTTATAAAGACTATCTGGCATCAAAAGTGTACTACGAGCGCTACGACGATCACGTACTGAGAGGTACCCAGGCGCTCGACAGCCTGTACGGGACGTTTAAACCCCAGACGGCCGAGACAGTCAAAGATTCATTGAAGTGGAAAATGATCCGGCAAATCGTCAGTTCGGCGGATACATTGACTGATGAGCGAAGTCTTTCAGGCGTTCGTTCAGTAAAAAAGAGACAATTGAGCAAACTAAACCTACCGAATAATGCGTATTTTATTGGCTACCTCACCTACCGGAAACAGCAGAATCGGTTCCGGCAGGAGTTTGAAAGCCAGTTCAACAGCGATTTCGGGCGGTATCTGACATACCTGAAACAAACCTATCCATCTTTGTAAGTGAGGTCCGGCCAACGGGCTGTTGTTGCTATGAAGAAGTATTTGATTGGTCTTGGTGTTATTTCGGTGCTGGCAACGGGCTTTACAGCACTGAATAGCTACCGGCGTGTGGTCAACACGAGCTTTGGGCCGGGCGAACATCTGGAGTACCGGGTTCACTACGGGTTTCTGAACGCTGCCGAAGCCATCGTAGACGTTAGTCCAACCCTGTACAAAGTAAACGACCGCGCCTGCTACCGCGTCAACGTTGACGGGCGGACCGTAGGGGCGTTTGACCTCGTTACACGGATCCGCGATACCTGGCGGTCGTATATCGATACGTCGGCCATCCTGCCCCAGAAATTCTATACCAGCCTTCAGGAAAACAGCTACCGCAAGGAAGAAAACATTACGTTCAACCACGCAGCCAATACGGTAAAAGCGGAAGAGCGGACCGAGCGCGATACCTTTAAGGTACCCGATAATGTACACGACTTCATCAGCGGCTACTATTTCCTGCGGACGATCGACTTCAACCACATGGCGAACGGGCAGGTGCTCGAAGTACCCGCTTTCTACGACGATACGGTCTATAACATGAAGGTGCGGTATCGGGGCAAAACGGTCGTTAAAACCAAACAGGGCAAAATCAACGTGATCCGGCTCAACCCGGTATTGCCCCAGAACAAGCTCTTTAAAGACGAAGAGTCGATCCGGATTTTTGTGTCCGACGATACCAACAAAGTACCTGTCAAAGTTGAGGTAGATCTGTGGGTGGGGTCTATGGTGATGGATCTGCGCCAGAACAGCGGTCTCAAACAGCCCTTACGCTTCTTCTAGGCCACTGGCAAAAGCCTGTTCCAGCTAATCTGAAAGACCGTCCAACCGTCGGAGTCGGTACGGAGCGAAAACGGAAATCCGTGGTTGAGCAGAATCTCCCGCGTGAGCGTCAGGCCAATACCCTGCCCGTCGGCTTTGGTGCTGAAAAACGGGTTGAACAGATCAGCCGCTACCGAAGCCGAAATGGGTTGCCCGTTGTTTCGAATCTGTACCTGCTGATCGGTTAGTCGCAGTTTAACGACCTGCCCCGGCTGGCAGGCTTCCAGCGCATTTTTAATCACGTTGACCAGCACCTGCTCCAGCTGTCCGACATCGATCGGCGCGTAGACCGGCCTGTCGGGTGCAACCGCCGACAGGCTAACCCCCCGTTTTTGGGCCTGTGGCTGCATCAGCCGCACCACATTCTGAACCAGTTCAGCCACGTCGGACCGCACCGGGCTGGGAACCGGCAGCCGTACTACGTCGGCAAACCGGCGCATGAACAGGTTCAGCCGGTCGTTTCGCTCGATGGCGACGCGCACCGCCTGCCGGATGTCGGCATCCGAAATTTCGGGTTCGGCAATGGTTAGAATAGAATTAACGGCGCCGATGGAGTTATTGACCTCGTGCGCCATCATGCGGATCACCTTCCCGTAGGCCTTTTTCTCGGTCTCGACGATCTCGGCCGTTAGTTCTTCAATGAACAGAAACTGCCGCTCGAACCCCCGGTCGATGAACTTCCCGCGCATGGCCCGGTAGGTTTCTACTCCGGCCAGTTTGATCGTATGCGGCTGATCGGGAGGCAGGGCGCCCAGTTGGGTCAGCAACGGATGGCCCGTGGCCGACAGCGGTTTAGCCAGCAGGTCGTAATCCGATACCTTCAGCAGCTGACGGGCCTTCGGGTTGAGGGCCGATACGCGTTCATCGAAGTCGAAAATAAGTAGGGCAATCGGCGACGCGTCGATCAGTTTGTTCAGGAAGAACTGCTGCTCGGCCTGCCGCGTCCGTTCGTGACGCAGTTGATCGATCATCAGGTTATACACCTGGATGAGCTCATCGACCTCTTCATTGCCCGTCGGAACGAACTTGATGGTAAAGTCTTTTTCACGAATGGCCTCGATACCCGACGCGATAAAAGCCGATGGTTGCTGGAAGGTGCGATACAGGCGAATGGCCACGTAGAGCGACAGGATAATGAATACTTCGGACGCAATGAACAGGATTTTATGCTCTTTCAGCAACTGAAATACCAGCCCGACCAGCACCGCATGAACGGCCAGCATATAAAGCAGGTAACGCGTTTGAAAATTGAGGTGCATATCGTCTAAACGAGCCAGGGCGGGCAATATACCCGGTACCAGCCCGGATCGGTACGGGCCCGACTGCCGCTGGTTATGGCCTTTAATCGTCGGTATTGTAGGCAATGCCGTACTTTTCGAGTCGGCGGTAGAGAGCAAACCGGGTGATACCCAGCGCCCGGGCCACGTTGGCGACCCGGTTATTATGAAAAGCCATAGCCCGCTGAATCATCTGAAACTCCATCTCCTCGAGTGTCATCGTTCCTACGGCCGGCATGCCAGCATTCGCTGCCAGACCCGCCGGGCGCGAACCCAGCGGGGTAACGTGCTTCTCGAAATCAGCTACGGTCAGGGTGTCGGCGGGGGCCAGGAGCACTGCCCGTTCCACAATGTTTTTCAACTGGCGGATGTTGCCGGGCAACGACAAGCCTTTCAGCCACTGCAGCGTGTCCTTGCCGACCTGTAAGGCGGGTCGGTTATAGAGCGTTTTCAGGTTGTTGATAAAGAACGCCACCAGTTTTGGAATATCGGCCGGGCGCTCACGCAGGGCCGGAAGCCGTACGGTAATCAGGTTGATCCGGTAGTACAGATCCTCACGAAACAGGCCCTGGCTGACCATTTCTTCGAGGTTACGGTTGGTGGCGCAGATGACGCGCACGTCAACGGTTCGGGTCTTGCTGCTGCCAAGCGGTTCAAATGTCCGGTCCTGCAATACCCGCAACAGCTTGACCTGGGCGGCCGGGTCGAGGTCGCCGATCTCATCCAGAAAAATGCTGCCTTTGTGGGCCAGCTCGAACCGACCCACCCGGTCGGACCGTGCATCGGTGAAGGCACCCCGCACATGACCGAATAGTTCGCTCTCGAACAGGGTGCTCGATATACCGCCCAGGTTGACTTTAATGAACGGCTGTCGCTTTCGCCGGCTGTTCTGATGGATAGCTTCGGCGATCAGTTCCTTGCCCGTACCGCTCTCGCCCGTGATCAGGACCGGCGCATCCGTTGGGGCTACCCGCCCAATGGTCTCCAGCACCTCGAGCAGCCGGGGGTCTTCACCCACAATCGTATCGAACTGAAACCGCTCGTCCAGCTGACGCCGGCCCGCCGAGACCGGCTCGCCCCCAGAACGACCGGTACCGGCCAGCTGCAGCGACGTCTGAACAGACTGAAGCAGGTGGTCATTTTGCCACGGCTTGGTAATAAAATCGCTGGCCCCGGCTTTCATACCGGCTACGGCCAGGTCGATACTGCCCCAGCCCGTAATCAGGATGACCGGCACGCCCGGTACGCGCTCCCGGATGTACCGCAGGAGCCGCAGCCCATCATCGCCCGACGTATCGACCGAAAAATTCATGTCGAGCAGAATCGCTTCGGGAACCTCCTGCTCCAGCACCTCCCGCGTTTCGAACGGGCCATCGGCCACGCGCACAGCGAAGCCTGCCTTGCGAAACAACAAAGACAAAGACGTTTGAACAGCGCTATCGTCGTCGATAATGAGGAGCATATAAATCGTTGAGAACGAATTGATTTCAGCAAAATCGGAATGCTTTTATTCCAATGATTGCAGTGTCATAGTGGGGTGTTTAACGGTAAATGGCGCTCTTTGCGGGCTGGAGAGTACCCATAATTCACGTTGACCATTCTTCACTAATCAATCAATAGCTCTGCTACTCGGCATGCAGGGCTACGGCGGGTTGTACGGTAGCGGCCTGCCGGCTGGGAAATAAGGCGCAGAGCGTAACCAGCAGGTAGATAACCGCTACCGACACCCCGATAGCCGTCAGGTATACCGACGACTTGAGGTTGAACACGTTCAGCAGCGGAAACTGCCCGGCCAGTAGCAGCCCCAACACCAGCGCAAAAGTAGCCAGTACCCACATCTCCCCCACAAATTGCCGTGAAATACGACGCTCCGTAGCCCCCAGCGCCCGACGCAGCCCGATTTCGCCCCGGCGTTTGGCAATGCTCACGTTCAGCACGCCGAACAGACCCAGCGCTACGTTGATGAGCAGAAAACCACTTACGATCAGGAAGATAATAACGGGTACCAGCGCGATATTGTGCTGATTGGTCCGCTGGTTTTCGAGGTAGGAGACTTCTATGGGCCAGCCTTTGGTGAGCAGACCCAGATCGCGGGTCAGTTTTGCCTCGAAGCCGGCATCGGTGCCGGGCTTTACTTTCAGCAACATAGACCGGGTATAGTTCCGATCCGGGCCTTTGTTCATCTGAAAAAGACCCGGCAGGTTTTCCTGGTACTCACCCCGGGGTTTGAAGTTGCCGACAATGCCCACAATCGTGAAGTAGTCAGCAGATTTGCGCTTATCATCAACCCCGCCGAAGGCAATCTTCTTCCCCAGAGCGGGCTCGTCGCCGAAGAGTGCTTTCTTCAGGGGCGTGTTGATAACCAGCGTGCGGGCGTCGGGCAGCTCGTCTGACTTATCGAACCAACGGCCTTCCAGCACCGACACGCCGAGGGTTCGGGGCATGTCCAGATCGGTCCGGAACTGCTGAGCCAGCGTAGTTGCCTTGTTGTTGGTCACATCGCCATTCGATGAGTTCATGGTAAAAGGGATATTGTTGCTGAACATCGTAGCAGCTTCTACCTGCGGATACGACAACACCCGGCTCTTGATCTGCTGCATGATGTCACCAACGGTTGAGTCGGCCTCTCCGCGGGAATCGAACCCCAGCGACCATCGGTTTTTGTACTCGAAACCAATCGGTTCCCGGTAGTTCTGAAGATTATACACAATCAGGCTGGTAACGCCGAACAGAACCAGAAACGAAGCCAGAATCTCTACGATAATCAGCAGATGGCTTCCTTTCTTATTCCACATAAGTCGGATGATATGACGTAACATAGGAATGAGCGATTGAGTGAATGAGTGACTGAGCGATTGAGTGAATGAGTGGTTGGTGATTGAGCGAATGGGCGATTGAGTGGTAGATTCACTAACTCAACCACGCATTCACTCAATCACTCATTATACTTTTAACGCGTCGGCGATGGGGAGTCGGGACATGCGGAAGGCGGGGGCTACCCCCGACAGTAAACCGAAGATCAGACAGATCAGGATGCTTACGGCAAAAACGGTGAGGTTGAGCGTCAGATCGGCCCTGGCAATCCACCCACTCTGGTTGATGTAGGCAATAATCAGCGTCGACAGCATCAGTGCAATGGCTCCGCCGATGAACGTAATGAACAGGTTCTCGACAATGAACTGCCCGACCAGCGTTCTGACGGGCGCGCCGAACGCTTTTCGGATACCGATCTCAGAGGCCCGCTCCATGATCCGGCTCACGTTCAGGTTGACCAGGTTAATGGCCGGCAAGGCCATGAACAGGAGCATGAACAACCCCACTACGGCGTAGAAAATACCGCTGACCGACCGGTCGAAGAAGTTACGGAGCCAGGTACCCAGATACGTTTCGGCGCCGGTTTCGATGATGCTGAACCGGAAACCGTTCGATTCGTTCGGCAGCGGAATCTGGCGGATCGCCTGATCGTATTCGGCCTGAATGGTCGACATATCGGCCGGGTCGCGGGCCAGGATCAGGGCCGAATAACCTCCTGAAAAGCCTTTGCTTAGATCGGGCCGGTGGGTGGCCGTAGCGGGCAGGTACAAGTCGGCCGACGTAACGGGCCGGGTGACGGGTACCCCCCGCACCACCCCGATAATTCTGAAATCGCGGCTGTCCAGGGTGAGGTATTTGCCTACCACGGGCTGGTCGGTTTCGCCGAAATACTGTTTCTTCAGGTTGTCGGTAATGACCATGACGTTGTCACCCCGTTTCAGGCTCTGTTCGTCATAGGGTTTACCTTCTACGAAATCGAAGTCAGTAACGGTCCAGAACTGGGCGTCGGTATGCTTGATGCGGAGTTCGATACGTTTGTTGTTCACATACGTATTGGCGAACTCGAACAGGGTAGTAAGCCCCACAGCCTCTGGCGTTTTCAGCGTTTTGACGTATCGCTGCATAAACTCGTAGCTACCCGGACTTTTGTTGTGCGACTGCTGGAGTGAATCGCTGAGCGAGATCATCTGGATATACAACAGCCGGTTGCGCCGGTTTTCGGGGTAGTGGCTCCCGATGAGATGATCCAGAAACGAGGTGATCACCATCAGCACGGTCAGCGTCAGGCTGATACCAAAGAGCGTGATGAAGGTATAGAACGGGTGGCGCAGCAGGACCTTCCAGGCTATTTTTATGTAGTTCGTGAACATGGCTTTTTTTGAGAACTGGTACGTGATAACCGATGAGCAGTGCGGTGCGTGTTTATCGGCCCTCGTTCACCATCAGCAGACTATCGCCGACCATGGCCCCGTCGAAAAGCCGGACGAGCCGGTGGGTTCGTTTGGCCATGCTTTCATCGTGGGTAACCATGACGATGGTGCTGCCATCGGCGTTCAGTTGCTGCAGAATGGACATGATCTCATTGCCCATGGCGCTGTCGAGATTACCGGTCGGTTCGTCGGCCAGAATGATGGCCGGCTGACCAACAATAGCCCGCGCAATAGCGACCCGCTGTTTCTGTCCGCCCGACAGCTGGCTCGGAAAATGCTTCATCCGGTTGCTGAGCCCTACTTTTTCCAGGGCTTGCCGGGCCAGCTCCCGACGCGACGGGCCGGTTTCGTCGCCTTTCCGGTACAGCAGCGGAATCTCTACATTGTCGAGCACCGACAGATCGTTGATCAGGTGGAAGCTTTGAAAAATGAACCCGATCTTCTGATTCCGAAGGCGAGCCAGGTCCACATCGCGGTACTGGGTTACGGGCTGTCCGCCAATTTCGACCTGCCCCGTGCTGGGTGCATCGAGCAATCCCATCAGGTTCAGCAGCGTCGATTTTCCGCAGCCGCTGGGCCCCATGATCGACAAAAACTCACCCGCCCGAACGGTCAGGTTGATGTTGGTGAGGGCCAGCGTCTCGATCGTGCTGGTGCGGTACACTTTTTCGATGTTCTTGAGGGCAATCATGGGCTTTGGTGTTTATTGAATTTTGTGTCCAGCTTCAAAGTCGTACAGCGTAAGCAGCCGCAGCGTGTAATAGGCCTGCCAGTAGTCGCGCAGGGCCAGGATGGCATCGCGCCGGGCCCGGTCTTTATCCTGAATGGCAATGCCCAAGTCCGTAACCGTGAGGTCGCTCAGCTTGAACCGTTCCTGCGCAATCTGGTAGCGGCTTTGCGCAATCTGATCGGCTTCGGCGGTTAGTTTGACCTGTTGGCGGAGCATGTCCAGCAGGGTTACCTGGGTGTAAATCTGTTGTTCGAAGGTACGTTTGGCCTGCTCAACCGTTTGTAGGGTCAGCTCCTGATTGGCACGGGCGGTTTCAGTACGGGCGCGGGCCCGCCCCCACGTCATGACAGGCACCGTAAACTGAATCTCGACGAACTGGCGGTCCTGAGGCCGCACGTAGACATCGCCGGGCCGGTTACCCCGATTGGTCAGACCGAAATCGGCGTTCAGCGTGGCGTTCAGGCCGTTTTCTTTCCGGGCCTTCTCCATATCGCGCTCGGCTTCCAGCAGCTTACGCCTGAAAGCAATGGCATCGGAGCGGTTGCTGAACGCCTGCTTCAGCGCCAGTTGCAGGTCTACCGTAAAATCACGCACCTCAGTGGGTATCACCAGCTCGAACGGACGGGGCCGACCCGCCATAGCCGGGCCGTTTTCTTCTTCCCGGCTGTTCATCAGCGTCCGCAGTTTCAGCGACGCAACTTCGGCCGTTTGTCGGGCCGAAGCCAGATCTTTCCGGGCGTTCAGCACGCTCAGCTGCAGCTGCAGCAGGTCATTGCGCGATATTTTGCCAAGCTCAAGCTTGTGGCGGGCAATGGTGTAGAGGGTATCGTTGTTGGCCCGGTTGGTTTCGGCAATCTGCAGGTTTACCTGCGCTACCAGCAAATCGAAATACAGGCTGGTTGCATCGAGGGCTACCTGCTCCAGGGCTTCAATATATTGCTGGTTGCTTTCGGCATAGCGCAGCGGCTCGGTCCGGCGGTCCCACTTCATGAGGTTGAAACGAAAGAGCGGCTGGCTCAGACCGATGGCGAACGGTATGCCGTTGTAGAGGGTCCTTCGGTTCAGAAAATCATCGAACCGCTGAAACTGCTGTTGCACATAAATCGATCCGCCTGTAAACGGAATGTTCTGACTCAGCGACAGGTTAAGCAGCGAGTTATTGTTCGATACAGGCTGGAAAGCAATGGTACCATCGGGCTGTACGACCTGAACAAACGAACGGGTAAAACTCGGCAGCGACCCATCCAGGCTCAGCTGAGGCCGAAAATCGGCCAGAAACGACCGGTATTTCCAGTAGTTGGTTTTTTGCTGCGTGATGGCCTGTTTGCTGGCTATCGACTGATCCCGGGCTATCGTCACCACCTCACCCAACGTTAATTTCAGCGGCTGTGCAGCGCCCCCCGTGACTGCTATCACCAGCATAAGCAGGGTAAGCTGCACAAGCCGGCATACCCGCAAAGCCTCTGCGTACAGGCCATACACACCGTGGTCTGTACCTATTCCTTCACCATGGTCCGTGTCCTCACGGACCACTCGTGCGACAGCAACAAATTCATCCGGGCGAGTGGTCCGTGAGGAACGCAATGACAATCGGGGTGCCAACCGTACAGACCTGCCTCCTCCCGCTGAAACAAAGGTAGTTTTCATGATCAGTTGGTAGCGGGGTTGATGGTTAGCTGCTCCACGTGTTCGTACTCGCTCAGGTCGGTGATGATAACCCGTTCGCCGGGGCGCAGGCCGCTCTTGATCTCGACCCAGTCGAAGTTGGTTAGCCCGATTTCGACGTCACGTCGGCGCGCCAGCTGGTTTTCGTCCAGCACGTAGACGTACTGCCGGCGTTTGCCTTTGAAAGCCGGTCCATTGGCCACACGCACAGCCCGGGCGCTTCGGTTGGTGACGATAAATATGTCTACCTTCTGATTGGGGCGAAGGGATGCGTGGCGGTTGTCATCGAGCGCGACCGCAAACCGAACCGCATCGTTCTGAACCGACGGCTTGATCTGAGTGATCACGCCCCGCAGACTCAGTTCGTTGATACGCACGATAACCGGCAACCCTACCTGAAGCTGATCGGCATAAGCGTCGGAGCAGGAACCCTCGACCCGAAAGCTACCCAGATCGGCCAGCTTGGCCAGCATATCCCCTTCGTTGACCGACGACCCTATCGTTTCATTGACCCAGGTCAGCACCCCGGCCCGGTCGGCCACGATGTCGGCCTGCCGCAACTTCTGCGACAGAACTTTCAGGTTGGTAGCCTCGATGCTGGCCTGTAGCTGCGACTCCCGCAGGCTGGCGCTCATCGACCGGCGGTTATAGGCCAGGTCGTTTTCCAGCTGTTTCTTTTCCAGCTGAGCAATGCGCAGTGCGTTTTCGGCGCGGGTAACGTCTTCCGGCGTGCGGCCACCTACTTTCAGTAACCGCCGGGCATCGTCTACCTCCGCACTGAGCCGGTTAATGTTGAGTGATTTGATCTGGTCGTTGATATCCGCATCGTACAGGTTTTTGTCCAGCTTCATCCGTAGCTGATCGATGCCATTCTGCTTCAGCGACAGCTGATCCTGCAGCTTTTCGTATTCGATCTGCGTCAGTGACTTGTCGAGTTCAATGATAGGCTGGCCGGGCCGCACCCGCGCGCCGGGCGTCAGCAGCACCCGCCGAATGCCGGCCCGGATGGGGCTGGTAATGATTTGTTCATAAGCCGGAATAATCTCGCCGGTAGCGTTCAGCGTATTTTCGACCGGGCCTGTCTGCACAACCGCCGTCCGAATCCGGGCCGCATCGACCGATGTTTTAAGCAGCGCGCGCATGCCGATTACCCCCCCCGTCAGACCAGCAGCAACCGCGAGGCCAAGCAACCAGTTTTTTCGGCGGGAACGGGCAACGACGTCAGAGGCTAAAGCGCGGTCCATAGAATAAGCGTACAAGAGTTCGCTCTTTGTACTACCAACGCCGTGCCATCAACTAATTTCCTAACAAACAGCTATTTATCTAAAATTCAACCAAACCAATCCGTGCGATTTCGCACAGGTTGTGCGGTCTGTCAAAGCCTGCTGGCTAGTGGCGCTGGTTTGCCGTCCAGTAGCCGTTGCTTCAGCCGCCACGCCAGTCGTTCGGGCCAGGTAAAGCGCTGCCAGCGAACAGCCTGAAAAGGTGTATCTACCGCACCAAAACTCCGGTAAAAATCCACTATAGCTGGTTTTTCGGGACTTTCGAAGTCGAACCAGCCCGGCGAAGCCTCTCCGGCATAGTACCGGATGACCCGATCGATCAGCAGGGTCCGGGCGTTGCCGCGCCGACCTACCGGGCTAGCTGCGTTGAACAGGTAGATAACCCTGTTACCCTCCCGAACAAAGAGCGCTCCCGCTTCTACATGTCCATCGAGCTGCGCGTAGTACAGCTGGGCGAGCTGACGAGCCCGGAGTGAGTCGTAGAGTGCACCCAGAAGAGCATACGCCCAATCGCCGACCCCACCCGCTATAGTATCGGCATGGTAGGTTCGGAACAGCCGCAGCAACGGCTCCAGGTCTGTTGAGCGGGCGATTGTCCAGTTCATCTCTTCGGCCCGACGCAGATTCCGCCGACGGTCTCGGTTGTAGCGGCTGTAGATCGTTTCGTAACCGGCCGACAAATCGAGCAAATGTGTGGTCAGCAGGCGGATCGGCTCGGTAGGCCCGGGCCAGGTAGCCCCTACCCAAACATGCAGCCCTGAATTATACCGAAACTGCTCGTAAACCGCCCGGTAGAAGGGTGTCGGATCAACCGTCGGGTCGGCGCTGAACAGGCCCAGCAGCTGGCAGAATAGCGGCTGGTGCAGTACCCAGCGGCCGTATTTCCGACGCTGCGGCACCGGCAGCACCGCCCGGTAACGGCCTTCTTCGCCCGGCAGTACCCATCCGTCCCACCGCCAGTCGGGGCCGGGCAGTACCGCATCCAGATACCACGAGTACCCGTACACAATCCGCTGGGCCGACGCCATGACGCAGGCATCCCACGCCCGGGTATCGAGCTGATGGCGACGATAAAATTGAGGATACGGCGTAGTCAAGGCGGCACAGGCTAGCGACCGGGTCGCAGAAGCGACCGACCTATATCAACCCCCAACTTACGAATGATTACTTAAACTGCGCCTTCAGCTTCTCAACCACGTCGCGGTGTTCGGCATGTTTGGCTACCAGATCGCTGATGGTCTGAACGGCGTGGATGACGGTGCTGTGGTCGCGACCGCCAAAGTGGTACCCGATGGACTTGAGCGAAAGATCCGTTTTCTCCTTGGCCAGGTACATGGCCACCTGCCGCGGATGCACCAGTTCGCGCTTGCGGCTTTTGGCTTTCAGATCGGCAATGGTGACGTTGAAATAATCGGCTACGGCCTCCTGAACGGTATCGATGGTAACCTCGCGCTCCGAGTCGACCACGATGTTGCGGAGAGTTTTCTTGGCCAGTTCAAGATCGATTTCCCGGCGGTTCAGCGACGCCTGCGCCATCAGGGATACGATGACCCCCTCCAGTTCCCGAACGTTGGTATTGACGCTATGGGCCAGGTACTCGATAACGGCATCGTCGATATAGATCCCTTCGGCCTGGAGTTTCTTCTGGATAATGGCGATGCGGGTTTCCAGGTCGGGCGTTTGCAGATCGGCGGAGAGGCCCCACTTGAACCGCGACAGCAGCCGGTCTTCCAGCCCATCGAGCGCACGCGGAGCCCGGTCTGAGGTCATGATGATCTGCTTGCCCGACTGATGGAGGTGGTTGAAGATATGGAAAAAGATTTCCTGAGTTTTCTCCTTCTTCTGCAGAAACTGCACGTCGTCAATGACCAGTACATCGACCTGCATGTAAAACGCCGTGAAGTCGCGAATACCGTCTGACCGGACAGCGTTCAGAAACTGGTTCGTAAACTTCTCCGACGTAACGTACAGTACAAACTTGCTCTGGTTGTTATTCTTGATGTAGTTACCGATAGCCTGCACCAGATGAGTCTTCCCTAGTCCTACGCCCCCGTGAATCATCAGCGGGTTGAACGACGTGATGCCCGGCCGTTCGGCTACGGCATACCCCGCCTGCCGGGCCAGCCGGTTACAGTCGCCCTCTACGTAATTGTCGAAGGTATAGGTCGGGTTGAGGTACGAATCCAGCGTGAGCGAATCGAGGTCTTTAAGCTGGAACGGACTTTTGAGAATATCGGGGTTAACGTTGTCGGGCTTGGCCGTCTGGGGCGACTTGGTCGTCGGCACGTTCACCGTCAGCGGCCGGTTCTTTTCGTCGCCTTTGTCAACGATGATCGAGTACTCGAGCTGCCCGTCGCGACCGATGGCCGTGTCGAGGGCTTTCCGGAGGGCATGTACGAAGTTCTCTTCGATAAACTCGTAGAAGAACTCGCTGGGTACCTGAATGGTCAGCACGTTGCCGTTAAGCCGGAACGGAACAATCGGTTCAAACCAGGTATTGAAACTGTGTTCGGGCACGATCTCCCGAATGACGCTTAGACAGCGGTTCCAAACCGTTGTTAATTCGCGTTGCATATTAGGCTGGGTCGTTCCGTTCACGGGGTACTGACTGATTACGGTGGTGTCGCTCAAAAAAGGGAGACAAATGTAGGGATTTATCCGGCCGGATACCCCGCCCCCCGCTACGTTTTTTTCGTCGGCACACTCTGCCCCGCCAGCTCCCGCTCCTGTTCGTTAAGCTAAAGTTACGCTTTACCGCCAGAACGTCAACGGCATACGCTAATCCCTTTGAATAATGCAAACCCACGAGGCCGCTGGCCCCTATCAAAGCGGTTTTGCCCCCGAAAAGAGAAAGTGCTACTTTTACATCGTATCGTTATCGATTTTGTATGGAGCCGCTCCCTAGCCATGTATTCCCAGCCACCAGCAAAGCCGACTGGCTGGCCCAGGTTCGGAAAGAACTGAAAGACGAGTTCGCCGATGAGAGCCTGCGCTGGACCATCGACCCGGTGGCCCCAGACAACGGCCTCACAGTCGACGCGTATTATACCGCCGACGACCTGACCGGATTGCCGCTGGCTACCATTCAGGAGGCCCAGCACCAAACCAACCGCGTCGGCTGGCTCAACGCCCCCGAGTATCACATTACCGACCCAGCGAGCCAGTCGGTCACGCTCCGCGATGCGTTGACGCGCGGAGCCGATGCGCTGCTCCTGTCGCTGCCCGAAGACGTCAGCCAGACCGACGGGAACCTGGCCCGGTTGCTGCATGGCATCAAACTCAGCGATACGCCGGTTTATTTCCGGCTGTCGGGCAGTCCGGTTCCTTTCCTCAACAGCCTGCGTCCTATGGCGCCTTACCAGCTCAAAGGCGGACTACTAGCTACAGCCTCCGTTGAGGAAATTGTTGAAGCCACCCGACTGACGGCCGACTCGCCCCAGTTCAGAACCATCAGCATTGGCAGCCACGATTTTCATAATGCTGGGGCTTCCGCCGTTCAGGAGCTGGCTTTCACCCTGGCGCGGCTGGCCGATCAGTATAAGGCACTCCTGGCAGCGGGGTTATCCCTTGACCAGCTGGCGGCCCGGACGCTGCTCTCAGTATCGGTGGGCACCAGCTACTTTGTCGAAATAGCCAAGCTGCGGGCTTTGCGGGTACTTTGGCTCCGGCAAATGGCCACCTACGCCGACACCGGGTTTCCGGGTCCTCTGCTCCTGGCCCAGACATCTACCTTTTACGATGCGGCCGTTACGCCCTATACCAACCTGCTCAGGGCCACTACCGAAGCGATGGCGGCCGTCATTGGCGGCTGCAACGTGCTAACTGTTCATCCGTACGACACGGTTTTGAAGGCCCCGGGCGAGTTCAGCGAGCGAATTGCCCGCAACGTGTCGATTCTGCTGAAAGAAGAAAGTTACCTCGACCGGGTGGCCGATCCCGCTGCGGGTAGCTACTACATCGAGACCCTGACCCACCAGCTTGCCGGGCAGGCCTGGTCTTTATTCGGCCAGGTACAGGCCATGGGGGGCTTTCAGACAGCGATGGAAACCGGTTTCGTTCAGGCCGAAATTGATCGGGCGTATCAGGCTAAGGTCGAAGCCGTTCGTGGCGGTAAGGTGCTGGTGGGTGTAACGAAGTTTCGGTTCGACGACGATACGACCGCCGAAGCCGCTGCTCCCCCGGCTGGCCTTCCCCGTTCGACCGGACTGCCCGACCGCCGACTGGCCGCCGAGTTCGAGCAGCCATATCAGTAACCTTAACTAACCATGGCAAAACGCTGGACAGAACGCCTGGACTCTTTTACCCGCGCGGTTGGACAACTCCGCTCCGCAGCAGCAAAAAACGACTATACTGAACTTGAGCGCGCCGGTCTGATTCAGGTGTTTGAATACACCTTTGCGCTAGGCTGGAAGCTGATGCAGGATTACTGTCGGGAGCAGGGTTTCGAGGTTAACTCCCCGCGCGAAGCCATACAGACGGCACTGGTCGCCAGGCTGATTACAGAACCTGATGGCTACGAGTGGTTAGACGCCCTGAAGCAACGTAACTTACTGGCTCATACATATGATGAGCAGCGCAGTCTGGAAGCGGAAGCGCTCATCAAACAGCGGTATCTTGTCATCATCGAGCGTTTATACGAGACATGTCAGCAGCTATAACATTTGGGTTACGCGACTCGGATCTGGCCTATATGCGTGCGTTGTTTCAGCAACATACCGACATTGAGCAGGTATGGATCTATGGCTCCCGCGCCAAAGGGACCAACCGCCCAGGCTCCGATATCGATCTGGCCCTGACCGGACCGGCCTTACGACCCGAAACCGTCCGTCAGGTGCATTTTGAGCTGGAAGAAGACAGCCCCATGCCTTTCTTCTTCGATGTCGTACACTGGAATACAGTTGGCAACGAGAACCTAAAGAACGAAATTCAGCGAACGGCACAGCTTCTGTACCAACGTCCTTCCTAAGAATATGGAACCTACTCTCATCAACATACCGTCTTCAGCGTCACCGGCCAGCCCGCCAGCCTTCACTACGGCCGAAGGCATCCGGCTCAAGCCCCGCTTTACCGTTGCCGATATCGCCGGCCCCGATGGGCAACTGGCCGACCATTTGTCCTACGCAGCGGGTATACCGCCGTTTCTGCGGGGGCCCTATGCCAGCATGTACGTACGCCAGCCCTGGACCGTACGGCAATACGCCGGTTTCTCAACGGCCGAAGCCTCGAACGCCTTCTACCGCCGAAATCTGGCAGCTGGTCAGAAAGGGCTATCGGTCGCCTTCGACCTCGCCACCCACCGAGGCTACGACTCCGATCATCCACGCGTAGTCGGCGACGTCGGGAAGGCGGGTGTAGCCATCGATACGGTCGAGGACATGAAAATCCTGTTCGACCAGATACCGCTCGATCAGATGTCGGTCAGTATGACCATGAACGGCGCCGTGCTGCCGGTTATGGCGTTTTACATCGTAGCCGCCGAAGAGCAGGGGGTTCCGCCCGAAAAACTGTCGGGGACTATTCAGAACGACATCCTGAAGGAATTCATGGTGCGCAACACCTACATCTACCCGCCCGAGCCTTCGATGCGGATTGTGGGGGACATTTTTGCGTATACCAGCCGCCATATGCCCCGGTTCAACTCCATCAGCATCAGCGGCTACCACATGCACGAAGCGGGTGCCCCGGCGCATCTGGAGCTGGCCTATACCCTGGCCGACGGGCTGGAGTACATCCGCACGGGCCTGCGGGCCGGTATGGGAATCGACGAGTTTGCGCCCCGGCTCTCGTTCTTCTGGGGCATCGGCATGAACCACTTTATGGAGATTGCCAAACTACGGGCCGGGCGGCTTCTGTGGTCAAAAATCGTGAAACAGTTTGCGCCGAAGAACCCGAAGTCGCTGGCGTTGCGGACCCACTGCCAGACGTCGGGCTACAGCCTGACCGAGCAGGACCCGTTCAACAACGTAGCCCGCACGACGATTGAAGCCCTGGCGGCTGCACTGGGGGGTACCCAGAGTCTGCATACCAACTCGCTCGACGAAGCCATTGCGCTGCCAACCGATTTCTCGGCCCGGATTGCCCGGAACACCCAGCTCTACCTGCAGCACGAAACCGACATTACCCGCGCCGTTGACCCCTGGGGCGGGTCTTACTATGTAGAATACCTGACCAAAGAACTGGCCGAGCGAGCCTGGGCCCTCATCGAAGAGGTAGAGCAGCTGGGCGGCATGACCAAAGCGATCGAAACCGGTTTACCCAAGCTTCGCATCGAAGAGGCAGCCGCCCGCAAACAGGCCCGCATCGACGCCGGGAAAGACGTCATCGTGGGCGTAAACCGCTATCGGCCGGCTTCCGAAACCGAAATCGAACTGCTCGAAGTCGACAACAAGGCCGTTCGCGATGCGCAGATCAACCGGCTGAACCAGGTCAGGAGCAGCCGCAATAACGAGCAGGTCAGTGCCGCGCTGCAGGCCATTACCCGGGCCTGTCAGCCAGACGCCAGCCAGCCTGCCCAGACCGACACTAACCTGCTGGCCCTGGCCGTTGAAGCCGCCCGGCACCGGGCCACCCTGGGCGAAATATCAGACGCTATGGAAGACGCATTTGGCCGACACAAAGCCACGATCCGGGCTATATCGGGGGTTTACTCCGCCGAAGTTTCGGACGACGAGAATTTCCGGATGGCCCGCCAGATGGCCGATCAGTTTGCCGAACTCGACGGTCGGCGCCCCCGCATTCTGGTGGCGAAAATGGGGCAGGACGGCCACGACCGGGGCGCCAAGATCATTGCTACCAGCTTTGCCGATCTCGGCTTCGATGTCGACATGGGTCCGTTGTTTCAGACACCCGCCGAAGTAGCCCGGCAAGCGGCCGAAAACGATGTGCACCTGGTAGGGGTGTCGAGCCTGGCCGCTGGTCATAAAACCCTGGTCCCCCAGCTCATCGATGAACTCAGACAAATTGGCCGCGATGACATTATGGTCATTGCAGGCGGGGTCATTCCGGCGGCTGACTATCAGTACCTCTACGACGCGGGGGTCAAGGGTGTTTTCGGGCCGGGCACGGTTATCTCGGTAGCGGCCCAGAAAATTCTGACGGAGCTGATGGCTACGTAGCCGCTTCGTCGGCCGGCCAGTAAAGCGTGAAGGTAGCCCCGACGCCGGGCTGTCCGTCGGCGGTGATGATCCCACCGTGATGGTCCATGATACGCTGGCAAAGTGCGAGCCCCGTTCCGGTGCCGGCGGGGGTGTCGCCAGTACTGTTCAGCCGCTGAAACAGACCGAAAATCTTCTGGTTATAGACTGGATCGAAACCCATACCGTTATCGGCCACCGTAAGCCTGTGGCAGGTAGCCGACTTGATAGCGGCCTCTGTAGGCACCTCGCTGGACGAAACTTTGCCGTAGGTGATCTGAATCACCGGTTTTACGTCGGGTCGGGTATACGTAAGCGCGTTTCGGAGCAGGTTTTGCAGCAACTGCCCGAACATGAACTCCACGACCGATACAACAGGCAGCGGATCGGTTATAAGGGTTGCTTGCTGCTGCCCGATAGGCTCCTCCAGCTGGTTTTGAAGCTGAGTCAGTAACTGGTTCAAATCCACCAGCTGACGCGGGCGGACCACCAGATTGGTACGGGCGTAAGCAGCCAGGTTTTTGATCAGCGCCTGCATCCGTTCGGCGGACTGCATCGACCGGTTAAAATAGGTCTGCCCTTCTGTCGAGAGCCGATTTGCCTCGCGTTCCAGAATCAGGCTGTTGAACATCCGGATTTTACGCAGCGGCTCCTGCAGGTCGTGGCTGGCCGCAAAGGAAAAAGCACTCAGTTCGGCGTTGCGCTTCTCAAGCTCGCGGTTTTTTTCGGCCAGTTGGCGGTTCAGGTGCTCCAGATGCAGTTCCTGCTGCTTGCGGGCGGTGATGTTCATATCGATCCCGAACACGCCCAGCGGCTCACCCTTCTCATTATGAATAATACGCCCGATGGTGTGGATAAAGATTTCCCGGCCCAGTTTGTCGTAGCGCCGGTACTCCATCTCCAGATCCTCCCCGTTCAGCGCCCGCCCGATGGCACTCTGAAGAATAGGCAGGTCATCGACGTGGGTGGTCTGGGCCACACTGTCCAGGTCTACCTCTATCTCGCCAGGTTCGTAGCCCCAGAACAGATACATCTCGGGACTCCACCGAATCCGGGTATCGCCAAAGTACCACTCCCAGCTGGCCATACCAGCCATGCGCTGCGCCTGACTCAGCTGGGCCTCACGCAACAGCAGTTTCTCACGAATAGCGCGCTGCGATTCATCCGAATCAGTATCGGCGGGAACAGAATTAATGGGCATACTCTTCATACACAGCAACCGGCCATACACAGGCTCATCAAAAGTACTCCCTTTTCCGGCCGTGACTCCCAGTAATATCAAATAAAACTGGCTTAGCTAATTATCTACACAAAACTCACCAGTTGGTATGAAAAACAAGCCAGCCCGTAAACTGTTTACGCGTAGCCAGGCCGGGCGCAGGCAGCCATACGCTTACCGACGGCCCGTTTGCCTGGAGCCACAAAAAAAACTGGGTACCTGACCAGCGAACCGGTCTGATACCCAGCATATGTACAGCGACGAAACTTAGTACTTGTTCAGAATCGAGTCGGGCAGGGCTTTGACGTCAAGTCCGGTTGCTTTCATCAACGCGGCCCGGTTGTTCTGCCCGTCTACGTAAGCCGGGTTAACCACCATAGATCGGTTGTAGTAGTACGAAGCCAGCTCGAGTTTTTGCCGGTTGTTCTGCGCAAAACCTTCGCCCTGATAAATCACGCCCAGGTTATTATAGGCAGGAGCATAGGCATTGGCCGCCCGAATGGTCTGCTTGTAGTAATACTTGGCCGAGTCTACGTTAGGCGTAATTTTCTGGAAGACGTAAGCCATCGAGAAGTAAGCTTCGCCGAAGTTGGGGTAGATACGGGTCGACTCCTGCAGGTGGTCAAGCGCCCAGCGGCCGTGTTTGTTGGCCCGGGCAATGTTACTATCGATCAGGGCCTGTCCTTTTTTCACCTGCTCGAGCGTTGGCTTGGGCTTGATGCCGTTCACGGCATTGGCAATGGAGTCGGCCTTGGCCCGGTCTTTCAGTCCTTTCTCGATCCATTCGTTGGCCACGTGACGCTGTACCTGACAGCTGGTAGGCGCGTAAGGCAGGGCCGAGTTGAACAGCACGAAGTTATTCTCCCAGTCGCGGTTGCGCTCCACGGTTTTGAACGAATAAAGGCCGGCCACTACCGCCATGAGCCCCAGCAGGGACGCATAACGAACCGGTACGGGCTTGCCATCCGTTGGCTCAGCGCCAGCAGCCCCCCGCACCAGCAGTTTTTGCAGCGCCCATACCAGCACGAAGGCAAAGCCCATAACAGCCGCATAGGTAAACCGCTCGGCAAAAATGCCGCCCCGCATCCAGATAAAGCCGAGTCCGGGCGCCATGGTAACAAAGAACCAGAAGATACCGAACCCCCAGAGCGTGCGCTGAACGAAGCCGCGCCAGGCCAGCACCAGCAGACCGATCAGCGAGAAAAAGCCCGCCCAGGTCATTATATCGCCTTTGCTACCCGACGGAATTACGTTGAACGAATAGTCGTAGACCAGCGGATGCGGCAGCGCGAGCAGCCGGATGTAGTACAGCAGGAATTTGAACGTGGTCGATTTTTCGGTCTGCAGAATCTTGTAGGGGTAGTTGGCCCAGTCAACGGGGGGCGTACCGCTGAGCGTACCGATCATCTTCTGTTTCTGGTAGAAGAACAGAGCCGCCACGATCAGAAACGGCCACAAACTGATCAGCGACTGCCAAACGTTTCGGCGGGCAAACCAGTACTGCATGGCCGGAATCAGGGCCAGGCTTACGATAGACGACTCTTTGGAAAGGAACGCGAAATAGAGCGAGGCACAGGCCAGCCCCAGCCAGCTTCCGGACAGGGCGCCCATGATAATGACGCCCATGATACCGCCTGCCGTGCTGCCAAAGGTATTGACCATCAGACTACTGCCGATTACCCAGCCAGCAATCACCGAAAACAGGCCCAGCAAACCACCCAGCGGCCAGTCAGAAACAGGGCCTTTGAACCAGAGCGATTCGGTCGATTCGAGATGTTTCCAGTACGAGAGCAGCATCAGGCTGATGAACAGAAAGCTCAATATCTCGTCGCGACCTTTGATGTTGGCCACGATCTCCGTATGAATCGGATGCGCGATAAACACCAGCCCGATCAGGAACGCGATAATGGTTTTTCGGTCGAGCCATTTCTGTAGCAGCACGCCCAGCACCAGGCCGGTCAGCGCATAGAGCCCGGTATTGATCATATGGCTGATGTTCGGATCGTCTTTGAAATACTGCTGCTCAAGCGCGAACGTTATCAGCGACAGCGGGCGGTAGTAGCCAAGGGATATGTTGCTGAAGTGCCAGAACTCGGTCCGGAGCAGGTCCGGAATACCGGCAAAGCCTTTTTTCACGAACAGGTTCTGCCCGATAGCGGCAATATCATCGAGCGCGTACTGATGACCGAAGGTATTTACGTAAAGAACCCCACCAAGCAGGGCCAGCAGGACGGGCGGCCACCAGGCTACCCGACGTTTACTGATTGGCAGATCGGAAGTCGACGACTCGGCCAGACGCGTGGCAGCTGGCCGGACCGACGACTCGGCCGTCCGTACCGGTGCCGTCCGTATAGAACTGGTGGCGGGCGCTGGGGCTGGTTTGGGGGCCACCGGACGGGGGCCGATGGGTTGCTTTTTTTTGGCCATAACAGCAGGGTACTGTCTTTATTTTAGGTCAATTTTGCGGCTCCATAAATTTACTCGCTAGAGTAAGAAGAAACCGGTTACGTATATTCATTGTAAAGTTCCGCAAGAATGTCAGCAAAATCAATTCAGGTGATACATCAGCTCAGAACTATTGCGCTTCTGGTAAGCATAGCGGCTACCCTCAGCGCCTGTCGTGGCATTCGTACACCGGCTCCGCAGGCGGCTGATCTGCTCAGGGCCGACAACCTGGCCCTGGGCAACCCCAGCGCGGCCTCTACCGCCGACCCGGACAACTACCTGCTCGCCAAACGTCAGTACACTCTTTCGTATAGCCGCAGTCGGGGCATAGCGAACTGGGTAAGCTGGCACCTCAACCAGTCCTGGAAAGGAAATGTCCGCCGAACGGATGAGTTCAGACCCGACCCGACCCTGCCTGCTGGCTGGTATGCTGCCCGCCCGGCCGATTATACCAACACGGGCTTCGACCGGGGACACCTGTGCCCCTCCGACGATCGCGACGCGACCCCGGAAGATAATGCGGCTACCTTTCTCCTATCCAACATCGTGCCACAAGCCCCGCGCCACAATCGCGAAGTCTGGCGATCGCTCGAAGAATATGAACGGCAACTCATAGCCGACGGTAGCGATGTATATGTTCTGGCCGGTACCAGCGGCACCGGGGGCACCGGCAATAACGGGTATGCCAGCTCGCTGGCAGGTGGAAAGCTGACCGTTCCGGCCGCGCTCTGGAAAATTATCGTCGTGGTTCCGGCCGGGGCTGATAAAACATTTCAGCTTACCACGGCTACGCGGCTGATTGCCGTCACAATCCCCAACACCCAAACGGCAGCCGACAAACCCTGGCGCGCTTACCTGACCTCTGTCGATGCGCTGGAACGGCTGACCGGGTATGATTTTCTGTCGGCCGTACCGACCGATGTTCAACAGGTTATCGAAGCCCGAATCGATAGCGGAAGCCTCTAACAAAAAAGCCCGGCTACTCAGCCGGGCTTTTTTGTTACGCCAGTGTTGGCACTGCCGGCACCTCCTGCCGAAGCGGTATGCGCTGGGTTCTGTATTTGAGAAGCGCGATCGCGTCCTGATCATCGGCAAACGTATTGTTCAGGTTGACCATGTGCGCGGCCAGCACATCGTAGCGCCCCCGCATGAGCAGAAAGAAAATCTGCAGAAAATCGAGCCCGTCGAAAACGATGGCCCGGTGCTGAGCGTACTTATCGATTGTTTTCTGGAAAAAAGTCGGGTGTTCGGTCCAGTGCATGGCGGGCCGGACGTGGTGGCTGATGTGGTACCCATCGTTCCAGCATTTCTTGTTATACTTCACGTTGATGCAGGTAATGCTGTTTTTGTAGGCATTCCCCGGGTCCTGCCCGTCGACGAAGGCGTGCTGGGTCCAGTTGCCGAGCATGGCAATCAGCCGGTAGATCACCAGCGGCAGCAGGAAGACCATCACCGTTGCCGGCCAGTTGATAAAGCACAGTCCAATGCAGACGATCGCAAAAATAGTTTCGCCGATCAGTGCCCGCCTGGCCAGCTTCGGCCGGTTTTTCCAGCGCAGATAGGCCAGCAGGTCGTATACACCCCGCACGAAAAACTGTCCAAAATAGGCCAGAAAGCTCCGGAAGCTATCCCGCTGGAACATCATCGTGCTGCTTTCGTCATCCTCCAGGTTATTTTCCGGATGGTGCATGCCTATGTGGTGGCTGTAATAGGTTTCGGGGGTGTGGCCGAAGAAAGGCGCCACGATCCAGGGCAGGTAGTTATTGAGCCAGCCGTATTCCGGTTTGAAGAAAGGGCGGTGACTGGTGCAGTGGAGCATCAGCCCGAACGGCCCTTTGAACATGAAGTTACTGATAAAAAAATGGACCGCAGCGGCCGCCCACCACATCCAGCTGAAGAGCGGGAGCAGAAAAAGCGACACCGCCAGCGGAATGAGGGTAAAGGTGATGCGGAGGGTCAGGTAAATGAACGGCAGATCGCGTTCGTCTTTGATATACTGGAGAAAAAAACGATCGACCTGGTTGTAGGAACGGCTCGTAAAAACAGGGTCATAGATAGCGTTAAGAGTTTTCATCGAAGCGGTATAACGTACAAGATTACTACTTGTAAAAAAGAGCCTGACAGTTTCAATTGCTGTTACGACAATCGAAACTGCCCAGGCCCTCTGACAATTATAACGAAAAAATACTAATTAGATTGGACCAGGTCTATTTTTTTGCAACTGCGTGACCGCCAAACTCATTACGCAGGGCCGCCACTACTTTACCCGTGAAGGTATCATCCTGAAGCGACCGATACCGAGTGATGAGCGAGAGGGCGATAACGGGCGTTGGTACGCCGAGATCGAGCGCCGTTTCGAGGGTCCATTTTCCTTCACCCGATGAGAACATACGGCCCTGAATTTCGTCGAGCCGGGCGTCTTTCCGGAAGGCGTTTTCGGTTAGCTCCATCAGCCAGCCGCGAATCACCGACCCGTTGCTCCACATGCGGGCCACGGCCTCGAAGTCGAAGGGAAACTGGCTCTTCTCCAGCACTTCAAAACCCTCGGCTATGGATTGCATCATGCCATACTCGATCCCATTGTGGACCATCTTGGTAAAGTGTCCACTACCCGCCGGGCCGGTATACAGATAGCCATTATCGACCGAAATGTCGTTGAAAACGGGGTGGAGCGGTTCAATTACGTCAGCATCGCCCCCGACCATAGTACAGGCTCCGTTGAGTGCGCCGTTGATTCCGCCACTGGTACCACAATCCAGATACCCGATGCCTTTTTCTTTCAGATAGGCATGCCGCCGGATCGAGTCCTTGTAGTGCGAATTGCCACCATCAATGACCGTATCACCGGCCTGCATGACAGCCAGTAGCTGCTCAATCACATTGTCGATCAGGGGACCGGCCGGAATCATCATCCATAAGACGCGCTTTTCAGGCAGGGCGTTATAAAGGTCCTGAAGGGAGGTAACCCCCTGCGCTCCAACCGTCGTGATCGCTTTTGCCAGGTCCTCGTTGATATCATAGCCGACAACCGTATGTCCGTGTTTCACTAAGTTACTGACGAGATTAAATCCCATCTTGCCTAAGCCAATGAATCCAATATGCATAACTACCAATGGTTTGAGCGGTCAAATTGGCGATTTTTTCCCAGAGTATGGCCCCAACTACCGACAGTTTTATGCAATCAACTCCTGAGCAGTCTTAGTTTAACCCATAGTCTAATCTATTCACTATATCTGCACTCCCATTTTTATATACTATAAATAAATAAAAGTATATTTATTCGATAAAATAACATAAAACTAATTTTTAATATAAATAATGCAACTAGTAGTAATTATTTACTATCTAGGTTACAAAAACAGCAATAATCATACCTATTCCAGAATGTTTCTAATTAGATTTGTTGGACAATTTCTCTGATTACTAGCCCATTTAAATGTTTATGAGGTATCTTTTCCTACTTTGTACTATTTGTTCCTTTACGCTATGTGCATCATCAACAAACGCCCAGCAAACGGCGGCAGATTTCTTCAACGAAGGTGTTACCAAGAGTAATGCTAAGGATTACACGGGTGCGTTACAGGCGTTCACGTCGGCCATTATTCTCAATCCTGAAAATGCTCCCAGTTATTACAACAGAGCATTGGCCAAAATCAGCCTGAACGACATCCAAGGCTCTAACCTTGACCTCGACATAGCGCTGGACCTCAATCCCAGCGATGCCAATGCGTATCTCTACCGCGGCCTTAATCGGACCCGTCAGGAGGATTTCCGGGGCGCTATGCAGGATTTTAACCGGGCTATTGAGCTGAGTCCCAACGATGCGCTGCTCTACTACCAGCGGGGTCTTTGCCGCCTGCAGATCAATTATATCAACAGCGCCCTGTCTGACTTTAACAAAGCGGCCGCCCTGGCGCCTACCGACGTCAATATCCTGACGGCGCGGGGCAACTGTAAGATGCAGCTCAACGACAATAAAGGCGCCCTAGCCGATTATAGTCTGGCCCTCGAGAAGTCACCCAACAAGACACAAGCACTGGCTGGACGCGGTTACGCCCGTTACAAAATCGATGACCTCAAAGGAGCCATGAACGATTTTAACCGGGCGCTGGAAATCAGTAAGGACGATGCTGAACTCTACTATCGGCGCGGTCTTGTCAAAGGTAGATTGGGTGATTTCGCTAATGCGGTTCTCGATTTTGACAAAACAATCTCGCTGGCTCCCAATCATTTTAAAGCACTGTTTAGCCGGGGTTTTTGCAAGAGTCGGCTCGACAGCCCCAAGCAGGCAGTAGCTGATATTGACAAGTCGATCGAGATGGGCAATCTGACAACCCAGACCAAAGCCTATTACAGCGAATTTATCACAGCCAGTACGCTGCCTCTGCTGAACTCAGTCGTGCAGGATCGCTACAAAGTCACCGAGCTGGCTGAAGACCGCTCCGATGCGTATCTGGTTAGAGGTATCTTACGTAACTCAACGGGTGAAGGGAAATCGGCACTGCAGGACCTTAACCGGGCGGTTGAACTCAGCCCAACCAACGCTGAAGCCTATTTTGTACGGGGAGTTGTCCGCTCTTCGCTCGGTGATCAGAGAGGTTCTTTGATCGACTGTAACAGCACGATCAAACTGAACCCGCGCCATCCTGAAGCGTACTACCTGCGGGGAGTTATTCGGTATGACTCGGGCGATGAGCAAAACGCCTGTGTTGACCTGAGCCGCGCCGGTGAACTGGGCTATGTTCAGGCTTACAAGATCATCACCGAAAAATGTAATACGCAACGCCCCACGGCTATGCGTTGACCCGGTCACCTGATTCAAGCTACTAAAGCCGTGACAGGGTCACGGCTTTAGTAGCTTTAGCACGAGCCAGGCCAGGCCTACGCCAAGAACCGTTCCGACGGCGTCGGCCAGCGCGTCGTAGAGGTCATATGACCGATGAATGAAAGGCATCAGCCCCTGATACACTTCGATCAGGTACCCATAGGCAATGCCCGCCATGATGACCCAACCGGACGATCGGCCCGAGAGTCGCCACAACAGGCCGAAGCCGACAAAAACACCCGCGTGTATCCATTTATCCTTGTTGGTCAGATCAGGAATGCCATTCCCCGGTAATGAGCAGCCAATAAATATGGCCAGGCTCCAGCCGAGCGCCAGAAACTGCATGATCCGGTAGCGATTGAGTACAACATTCATCGGGACAGACGATTGACGGTCAATAAGAGGAATAAGCCAATCAGGCTAAGCAGGTATACTACGTTGCGCGAATCGATCAGCCCCCGGCCCAGAGCCCGGTACTGTTCGTCGAGTGCAAAATAAGACAGATAATAAGACAGGCCGCCCAACACCGACAGACCCGCCAGCGCCGATAGGCCGACGTACAGCAGGAAGCAGAAGAAAACCCCCAGCACAAACGCCACAACCTGGTTGTCGTTGAGCGACGAAGCCCACACCCCTACCGCCACAAACACACCACCCAGCAACAGCAGCCCGATATACGACCCGAACACGCCCGCCGAATCGATATTCCCCACCGGCGCCCCAAGCTGGTACAGGGTTACGTAATACAACAGGGTCGGGAGCAACGTCAGCGCAACCAGTAGCCAGCTCGCCAGGAATTTACCGCCAACCACACCCCAGCGGCTCACCGGTTTGGTTAGTAGCCACTCCAGGGTACCGCCCCGCACCTCGTCGGCAATCGAGCGCATGGTTATGGCCGGCACCATAAACAGCATCACGTAGGGCGTCAGGTTGAAAAACGTACCCAGGTCAGCATAGCCGCTTTCGAGCAGACTCGTGTCCGGAAAAACCCACAACAGCAGGCCAATAGCCGCCAGAAAAACGCCCATGATGATATAAGCGATCGGCGACGAGAAGAATTGATTTATTTCTTTGCGAAATATGGCCAGCATGGCGGGTTACTCAAACGGATTTGCCTTGTTCCGGCGGATGAAGGCAGCAATGATCAGTGACAGGATAAAACCCAGTACGACTGACCCGATAATCCCGAAAACAAACGTCAGACCGGGACTCTGAAACATTTGCATGAACTCCATCTGCTGATCGATCTGATCGTCAGACAGGCCGCTGTCTTCCAGTCGTTCGCGGGCCTGGTCCATCATCCGCTCCATAACGCCCGAATCGATTACTGTGGTATAAAAAACCGAAAACAGGCTCGATAGCAAGCCCGATACGGCCGCGGTCAGCGTGCCCACGCTTAGCCCTTCGCCGTAGCTCATGAAACCGCCGTTCAGCGTTCTAAAATCGCGCATGGCCAGCGTGATACCGACAATACTCAGCAGGTAGGTGATAGCACCCAGTCCGGTGTTTCCGATGTTATCGGTCAAGAACAGAAAGAGCGAATACAGAATCAGGGCAATACCGAGTAGGCCACCCCATTTAAGGGCCACGCGGGCGGGTGATGGTTGATCAGTCATGGTGTTATGGTTTAAGGATTCAGAACGCTATAGTCCTGTTTGCGGAAGATAAGCGAAATGATCAGCACGGGCAGCACCGCCAGCGCAGTTTTCTTGGTTAGCTCGTCGGGCAGCAGGACGCCGGGCTGCATGGACGTTACTTTAGCCCACTGTTCGTTGAACGTTTCGGGGCCAAACTGATCGACAATCTGCTTCTTGCCTTCGAGCAGCAGTTTTCTGGAATTGGCGACGTACTCGACCCATACCGCCGGATCAACGTAGCTCACGAACAGGTAAATCAGCCAGCCCGTCAGCAGGGCAGCGGCTGTATTCAGCACGTAGCCGATGGTCAGCCCTTCCCAGAGGTGCATATGGCCCTGACCGATATTTTTCCGGTAGTACCAGACCGTTCCGACCAGCATGATGATATGAATACCGTAATCCAACACCCGAACGTTGCCCAGCGCCGGTACTCCCAGTGCGTACAGAGCCAGAAAATACACAAAGCACAACACACCTGTTATCAGTCCGGCCAGAAGCGGGATTTTCAGGAGCGGATGGCTGAAATAAGCGAGAATGCTTTTCATAAGATGGAATGGATCAGGCCTTGGTAAACAGACCCTGATGAACGATACCAACCACCCGACTGGCGAAGGTATGTCCAAAGAACGGCGAATTTCTTGATTTTGAGTGCGTTTGGTCGTACGTCCAGGCACCGGATGGGTCAAAGAGCGTCAGGCTGGCGGGTTGCCCTTCGTCGATCCGCAGGGGCTGAAGCCGCAAAATCTGCCGGGGCCGGGTAGTCAGCTTGTCGATGATCTGTTCGATGGACAGGCCCCGCTTCTGCGAAAGGACCGATACTACGGCCGTTTCGAGCCCGATGATACCAAAGTCAGCCTGGTCGAACTCCAGGTTCTTGCTCTCCGCATCCTGCGGAGTATGATCCGATACAATGGCATCGATGGTACCGTCGGCCAGGCCAGCCCAGAGAGCGGCTACATCATCGGCCGGGCGGAAGGGTGGATTCACTTTCAGATTGGTATCGAAACCAGCCAGGGCCGAATCGTCGAACAGCAGCTGGTGGGCGGCTACGTCGCAGCTGATGCGTGCCCCCTGCGCCTTGGCCTGCCGGATCAGCTCCACCGACCGGGCCGTTGAGATGGTCGAGAAATGCAGTACAGGCGGCAGGGACCCGGCCTCATCGGTCGCAGGTTCGGTGGCCATTACGTAATCCAGCAGCCGCAAATCGCGCTCGATCATCAGTTCTTCGGCCAGGGCCGGTATGCCCTTCAGGCCCAGCAGGGTACTCTGAATGCCTTCGTGCATCTGCCCGAACCGGGTCAGCATCGTTTCTTCGGGCCGGTTCATGAGTAACCCGTCAATGGGCTGCAGGTACTGGAGGGTCTTGAGCAGCAGATCCGGGTTCTGCAAGGGATGATGCCCGTCAGAAAACGCAACCGCTCCCGCATGGTGCAGGTCGAGCATGTCGGTAAAGTCCTCGCCGGCTGCTTTTTTGGTAATCGCGGCAATCACATGAACGCTCACCGGCTGCCCCTCGGCCATGCGCCGAACGTAGCCCAGAGTTCCTTTGCTATCTATAGCGGGCTGGGTGTTGGGCAGTAGCGCAATGTCAGTGAAGCCACCGGCGGCTGCCGCCCGGCAAACGCTGGTCAAGTCTTCTTTATGCTCGAAACCGGGATCCTGAGCCAGTACGCGCAGGTCGACCCAGCCGGTCGATACGTGCAGGTTATCGGCTTCCAGTACACGTACACCGTCCTGGGCCTCCAGGTTTTCGCCGATTTGCCGAATCAGGCCGTTTTCGATCTGAATATCGCGCAGCTGGCCATGAAAAGGTGAGGCTGCATCAACAATACGGGCGGAACGAATGAGAAGTTGCATACAATGTCCCCTTGCCAGTTTTAACGGAAGGGGCCGGGGAGAGAGATAAAAAAGCTATAAAAAAGGCTCCACGGGCGCGTTGCCTGTTGGAGCCTTGTTCATGTTCCAGAAAAGGAATCAGGCACCAACCAGTTCCTGATAGGCGCCGACCGTCAGCAGACCGTCTTTCTGCCCGGCATCGACGGGTTTGAGCCGGATCAGCCAGCCTTCGCCGTACGGGTCGGTATTGACCAGCTCGGGCGACTTTTCGACGGCCGGGTTCAGCTCCAGCACTTCGCCATCGATCGGTAAAAACAGATCCGATACCGTTTTAACGGCTTCCACCGATCCGAATACGTCACCCTGCCTGAGCGACTGACCAAGTGCCGTAATGTCGACGAAAACAATGTCGCCCAGTTCGTGCTGCGCGAAATCTGTAATTCCGATAACGGCCGTACCGTCCTCGTCAATCCGAACCCATTCGTGATCTTGTGTGTAACTCAGTTCTGCGGGGAAATTCATGCGGAGGGTGATGATTTATATAGCCACAAAATACGGTAGCGGGTGCCGGATTTGCAAACACCCTATTTGGCCACGGCCGACTGGGTGGGGTTGAAAACGCCGAGCCGGTCGTTGCTTTGGCGCGCAATCATCCACTGCGGATAGGGCTTGGGACGCGCGCTGACGGCGTCGAGCTGTTCGAGCTGTTCGGTGGTCAGACTCACCTCGGTAGCGCTAATATTATCGTTGAGCTGCTCGGTGTTTTTGGCCCCGATGATGACACTCGTCACGCCCGGTTTGGCCAGCACCCAGGCCAGGGCAATTCGCGCTACCGATACGCCGTGGGCTGCGCCAATCTCCTGCATCACCTCGATAATATCATACGCCCGTTCCTGATCTACCGGCGGGAAATCAAAACCCAGTCGGCGCGAATCGCCTTCGGGTTTGTTGTCACGCGTGTATTTCCCCGACAGGAAACCGCCCGCCAGCGGACTCCACGGCAGTATAGCCATCTGCTGATCCTGCACCATGGGTACGATTTCGTTTTCGAGGTCGCGCCCGGCAATGGAGTAGTAGTTCTGGGTCGATATAAACTTGGTCCAGCCATATTTGTCGGCAATGCCGTTGGCTTTCATGACCTGCCAGGCCGCCAGGTTCGAGCAGCCGATGTAGCGCACTTTGCCGCTCCGGACTACGTCTTCGAGACCACGCATGGTTTCTTCGAGGGGCGTTATGGGATCAAATCCGTGAATCTGGTACAGATCGACATGATCGACCTGCAATCGCTTCAGGCTATCGTCGAGCTGCTGCATGATCTGTAGCCGCCCCAGCCCGACCTGGTTTTTGCCCTCGCCCATGCGCCCCCGCACTTTGGTAGCGATAATCAGTTCATGACGCGGCAGTCCCAGCGTCCTGATCGACTGACCGAGCAGCGTTTCCGACTGGCCGAACGAGTAGACATTGGCCGTATCGATGAAATTGATTCCCTGATCGAAGGATGTCCTGACGATGTCGTTAACGGCGTCCTGCTGGAGGGTACCCATAGCCTGCCAGTAGCCACTTCCGCCAAATGTCATCGTACCCAGACAAAGCTCGGACACCAGCACACCCGTGTTTCCCAGTTGATTGTAGTTCATGTTGTTGTTGGTCTATAGTTCAGTTTTGGGTCTGCCATATCACGTCATGGCCGTTAAAATGCTTCGCCGAGCGAAAAATACAGGCCCGTACCTTCGCGGGTAACCCCGAGGTCGGCGCGCAGGTAAACATCTTTCTTCTGAAAGAACAGGAACCGCACCCCGCCCCCGGCCGCCCACCGAAACCGGTCGACCTGCACCTGGCTGAGCGTCGGCGCTACGGTCCCAATGGCCGCAAAAAGGGTACCGCCCCAGCGACGGCTGAAGCCAAACGGCAGCCAGCGCAGCTCGGTCTGGGCAGCCAGCAGGTTTTTGTCCCGATACCGGCCAAGGTAATAGCCCCGCATGGTACTTTCGCCCCCCAGCAGCGCGAGGTTATTGAATGGCACCTCGCCACTCATAAACGTGCCGGTAGCCTGAAACGCCAGCACCCGGTTTCGCCGACCCAGCGGCCGGTACAGGCGCCCGTCGAAGAGCAGCCGCTGAAACCGGAAGTTGCTGCCAAAGGCCGGAACACTACGGAGCGCAGCAGCCTCGAAAAAAGCACCTTTCCGCACATTCAATACGTTTCGCCGGTCATCGTATACCAGGGTCCCCCCCAGTTCCAGGGTGGTCGAGCCGGTGCCGCCCGCGGGCAGTTCGAACGAACCAGGGTCGACCCGATCGAACGATACCCGCTGCAGGTTTTGAAAATCGACCTCGACTCCGGCGTACCAGTTTTCTATGATCCGGCGCATACCACGCTGCCTGATCTGTATATAGCTCGAGTTGACCAGGGCCGGGTCGTTGGGATCGGTATCGGGTCCGATGCCGTAATACAGCAGCGGAAACTGCTGGTACCGGGCCCGCCCCAGCAGGTAATAGGTGTTCTTGTCGGAATAAATGGCGTTTTCGAGCTGCGCACCGAACTGCCCCCGCAAGGTGACGAATCCGTACAGAACAAGTTCGCTCAGGCGATTTACGAGGGTATCGTTTTTGGCATAGTACAGCGAGAAGACCCGCACCCCAAGCTCCAGGCTGGTCTCCGGCGAAAAGCCCGCCGTCGGGAAAGCCAGTATCTTCGACGAAGCCGCCGATGAGGTATCGTTGAGCGTATTGTAGATAAACCGGCCAACACCCCGCTGGGCTATTTTAGGAACGCGCTGCTGGGCTATCAGCGGTATTGCCGTGAGCAGCCCCAGCACCAGGCCCGCTAGTAGTTTTGAGTGAATCAATGGGTACTTGCTTTTAAATAAGAAACGGTTTTAAGCGATCTATGTTCCAGAAACGGGGGTGCAAAACAGAGTTGGTAACAGTCAGTTAGTCCGACACAAACGTAGACTCGCTTTGTCGACCGGTTAGCCAACCAAAACCCCTACGCAGCGGGTGAGTGGCCGGACCTTCTCTCCGCTTCGTTACCAACCGCCAGGCCAGAGCGTGGCATACCAGTCTCCCGACGGTTTGGTCTGATAACGGTTCTTTACGCGTCATTCGTTGCAACAAGCCTCCTCATTTTACTATTCTTTGCAAGAATTACTTCTGTTAGTATATGTATGCCCGGCATCGTAGAACTATTTCACCCGTTCTTATATATTCACTTTACAAAATGAGGCTATAGCTAAAACTGCTGTTTTCCTGGATCCACACTCCTGCCCCCAATCCACACCCTGTATGCTCCGGCTGTCTTTACGTCTCCTGATGGTTACCGCCCTCCTTTCTCTCCTGACGTCAATAGCGCAACCGATTAGTCAGCGGGAGACAGGCGCCGTTCAGCAACGCAGCCGTATCGATGAAAACACCCGCATTGTTGACCAAACGACCGGGAAACCGATCTCCTATACTGAGTATATGGCCCTGATAAAACGTTATGCGAACGCCTGTTACATGAAGCCGATGCCTGATGAATATGGTGAATTCCGCGCCTATAAAATCAGGCTAAAAACGGCCGAGGAGCGGGCCACTGGTCAACTCAACATGCGCGATCCTGTGCAGCAGCCTAAAATTGGGATGCCTATAGAAGAGCCAGCAAGGCCGGCCGCATTGTATGGTGTATCATGTGCGGTGGGTTTGGCAGAAAGCCTTTGATTACCAAACTTTTTCGTCATTTCACAGCCACAACTACCTGATTACAATCACAGTACGTTCCTGTTCGGCTGTTTTTGCCCTGCTGACGCAGGAAGCTGCTCTACTCAGCCAGATTGAATTTGACCTGCACCCCGCCCGAGGTAGTCGCCCGCCGGAACGAGTTCGATACAAGCGGGTCGTTGAACGTCCGGTCGAAATAGAAGTTGACGTTCAGTCGTCGGCTAACGATATAGCTGACCTGTGGCCGCAGCTGGAAGTTGACATTACCCGCCGTCAGAATCTGCTCCGCATCGATTTTGCGCTGGATAGCCCGGGTGTCGCGCAGGGTCAGGTTGGCCGAGAACGTCAGGTCGTTTTTCAGGCGCTTGTAAGCCCCGTTGATCCGGAACGGAATCCGGATGTTCTGCCGCGTGAACCCAATGGAGGCTGTCAGGTCTTTGTTGCTCAGCTCGGCGACCTGAATATTGGACAGGTTCAGCGCAATATCACGACTCTGGTTGTATTCGAGTCGGCCGCTGATTCGGCTTTTGGTCTGGAACTGCACCCCGATCATCGGCGCAAACTTCTCCGACATGGTGATGGTACTCATGGCAAAGACCGGTACGTACTGCCCCAGCTGGTTCACTGCAGCGCCCAGTGGGTACCCCTGCACGGCCAGGTTCACGAAGGCGGCTCCGTACTCCAGGTTGGAGATAAAGTTACCCACGCTGTAGTTGGAGGTGTAGCTGTGCGTGATGGTAAAGGCACTGAACCGCTTCCGGATGAAGTCGAGCCCCGACAGTCCGTTGTAGTCGATGCGCCAGTTGGGCAGCGGGAAACTATAGAACGGCGACAGCTTTGCTTTTTCGATCGGCTGCCCGCTGTAAGCCGCGAAGAAGGCCGGAATCAGCACATCCTGCGAGGTAGCCGTATAGATGCCCTGTCGGTCCGGATTCGCCTGGGTCAGCTTATCGATGAAGTACTGCCGGTAGCTTTCGAACCGGTCGAAGATGGGCGAGGTGTTGTCGCCACGCAGTCCGATAAAAGCCGTCCGGAACGACCAGAACGACATCGAGAACTGCCCGTTACGCACCGGCGACTGGGTTTCGAAAGGACCACCCTGCGAGCCCGGCCGGAAAAACTCCTGGTACGCGTCGGTCCGGTCCAGCCGCCACTCTACCTGCATCCGGAAATCCTTGAA
This sequence comes from Spirosoma sordidisoli, assembly GCF_004138325.1. GTDB lineage: Bacteria > Bacteroidota > Bacteroidia > Cytophagales > Spirosomataceae > Spirosoma > Spirosoma sordidisoli. Next base: position 1,701,202 of record NZ_SBLB01000001.1, read on the forward strand.
GGGCTCGAGCGTGGTGCGGGCGTTGAATTTTTTGGTCAGGTTCTGCTGGAAGGCCGTATTCTGCACCGTACTCGGAGCCAGCCAGCCGCGTTCGGCCGCCCGGTACTGAATGGACCTGTCCTGACTGCCCAGTACAAACCCCAGTCCCGGCGCGTTGTTCTGGTCGACACCGAAATACCTCGGCGTCGGCAAAAAGCCCGGCAGGATGGTCGATTCTTGCACTGTGTACTGGAAATTGATCCCCCGCACGGTCAGCAGCGCCCGCGTGAAATTCTTGAGCACCCGGCTCTCGCTCCGCTGTATCTCTTCAATATCGCCGGGGTTACGGGCAAAGTTCTTCCGCACCGGCGCCGGGGTGTTGGCAAAACGCAGATAGCGGATTTTGTTGTAGAGCCGGATCAGATCGACCCGTCCCGTAATGCCCCGCTCGCGGTTGTTTCTGACGACGTTACCAAACGGCACCCCCAGCGTATCGGCAATCCCGAACGAGTTAGCCTGAAACTGATACCCGACCCCATATACGGCATCGGCGGCAATCCAGTCGAGCAGCGGAATTTTGTCGAGGGGCAGCCGGTAGGTGGCGCGGATGTCCTGCACGAAGTTCTTCAGTCGGCCCAGTCGTTTGAGGCTGTTGAAGATCGAGTCACGCTTGGCCTGGCTGTTGATGTCGCCCGCGGGTTCGTCGATGATCGAGTTGGCCTGCGACCGGTAGGTCAGCACCAGACTCCGGGTCAGGTTCCAGGTCAGGTCGTAATAGCGGTTGAACAGGAAATACTTCTCGAACTGGGCCGGAATTCCGTTCGTAGTCAGGTCGGACGAGCGCAGCTGGGTTTTCACGAAACTACGATCCAGGTCGGACCGGATACTGACCAGCGAAGGCAGCAGCGTCAGGTTAAAATCTTTAAGCCAGCGCAGGTAGGGCGCTTCAAAACTGGCTTTGTTCCGGAACGGCTCAAACGCTTTCGGCTGTCCGCTGAAGGTGTAGGCGATACCACCCCGCTGCTGCCGCTGCAGAAACTCGTCGGTCAGAATGTTGCTGCGCTTGGTATCGTTGAAGGCGTAGGTAAACGCAAAGTTCTCGACATCCCAGAAATGCGTTTTGGCGTTCGGGCTGGTCTTTACTTTTCTGACGTTCGAGAAGTTCAGCCCCCGGCGGGTGGTATTGTCCTGCACCATGCGTCGGTAGCTGTCGCGCACCAGTCCTTCGGGCAGGGTCGAGAGCGAGTTGTCGAGCGGCACGTCGGGGTCGAGCGGATCGAAATGCGGATCTACGTTCCGGTAGTCGTAGTTGACGTACATCGGAATACGCAGCCCCCAGTTGGCGGGCAGGAACTTATCGACCGAAACGGCCGACGAAAGGCCAAACTCTTTGGTTGTTTCGCGGGCCCGTTCGCCGATGCGCGTCTGCACACCGCCAAAACCGAAGGTAGTAATCCGGCCCGAAGCCGTTACCGTGGCCAGATCGGCCAGCTTCATATTCACAGACCCTATTGCGGCCATACCCGCCTGCTGGTCGTAGCCGTTGGCGCGCAGTTCGTTGACCCAGATCGTAAAGGTTTTGGGTCCTTCGCCATCGCCGGGCTGGCGGGGGTTGCGCACCCCGATCATCACCGACTGTACGGAACTCAGGTCCGGGTTGCCGACCACCGTCAGTATGTACCGGCCCGTCGACGAAGGCAGAGTGAAGGGCAAAGAGGTTCGGCGGGTGAGCTGGCGGTTGCGCTCCGTTTTCAGATTGGTCAGCTCTTCCAGCGCGATATCGAGTTCGTTAGCCGATGGCCATACAACCTCGGGCGACTGGAGGCCTTCGGGCGTTGCCTGCAGGCGGGGAATCTCGATTTCGTAATAGTTATCGGTATAATCGGTACCAAGCCGGACGAAGGCCGATACCTGTTCATTTACGTTTTCATTCCCATCGCCGTGCATGTGAATGAACATCTTGAGCTGCTTACGGAACAGCAGGTCGAAATTTACGTTCCGGAACGCCCCGCGTGAGTCGCCGTCGCGGAGGTTGGTTACGCTCAGCCGCATCGACTGCTCGTTCAGCTCAACGGTGTTCACCTGCGTATAATCGCGGTCGCGCTGGTAGCCCGGCGGCACCGAGTACACGTATTTATTGCCCCCTGCCTGCGTAGCCAGGGCGCTGCTGTTTTCTTCTACGTTCACCGTCGAGACGGTAAAGTTGGCATCGTAGGGTTCGGGTACTTCCTGCAGGCCGCGCTGGTTCAGGTCGCCCAGGTATTTGCGGTACTGATTGGCTTCCATCTGCAACTGCGCAAACCGAAGCACGACCGGCTGATCAAAATCGGTCAGGTACATCCGCGCAAACCGGATTGATTTGAAGCCGTTGATGTTACCCACCTTCCGCAGATACTCGCGGATCGGAATCCGGTACTGATACCAGGTAACCGTACCGACGCCATCGGTCGGCACTGTCACTTTGTCGACAATATAGCCTCGCCCTACCTCGAGCTGGTCGGGCCGCAGATTCACTTCGTATTCGTAATAGGCTTCGTTATCGTTGATGGTATTATCGGCGTTGAGGTCTTCGATATCGGGCAGGGTCGTCGACGCGGGGGTCAGAAACTGGTTGGTGGAGGTATTCTCGGGCGAGTTGTTCTCCATACCCATGTAGTACTTATACCGGGCCACGATGTATTTCTGCCGGTCGGCCTCTTCGCCCAGGTAGAATCGGAAATCATCGCCCGAGGGGTCCTGTTCGATCGACGCGCGGGCCTCCGGGTCGGTAACCCGTGGCAACACCGCATCGAGGTAGCTTTTGAAAAACTGCTGTTCCGCTACCACACCCGGGGTCGAATTGGGGCGGCTGGTCAGGCCGTCGAGGCCGATATCCTGATTGTCGCGACCACCACTCTGGAACGCATTGGTCACAAACTGCTGCTTGGGCGCCCGGCCCCAGGGAGTCGACTCTACGGTACCGTTGCGGGTGCTGTCCAGGCTACCGTTGGCCGGGAAACCGTTCTCAAACGTATACCGGCTATCCTTAACGACATCTTCCGAAATATCGCCGAGGTTGAAGACCAACCTTCCACCCGTGCTGTTGGGCTGGTTTTTACTATCGTCAGCGCTGCCCCTTACTTTTCCGTTCTCTCCCTGTACGAACGGGTCCATGAGCCAGAACGTGAGGTTCTCTACGTTGGCATTGTCGAAGTCGTTGTCCGAGGCAATAGCCCGCGTTACGGCGCCGAAGTTGCGCCGGGGATCGTTGTTGAGCGTACCGTCGGGTTTCAGGTTCGGGTTGTAGTTGTACATACCCCGCTCGCTGGGGAAGTAAGCCACGTCCAGAATACTCTCGGGCAGCTGTACCGGCCGGGGCGACCGACCCGGAAACAGATCGGTGGGCAGGAAGTACCGCTCGTATACGTAGTTCTTCACCTCGTCGGGATCGACGTTCGATACGGCGCCCTGCAAACCGGGGGTGTACAGACTCGGGTCTACGGAATAAACCGAAATACGGGCGCGGTTGTAGGCCGACTCCAGCGGGTTCTGGAACGACCCCTGCGGAAACTGCTGCGGGGTAGCCCCCAGGCGCCAGCGGGTGGGCTGGCGGGTCAGGTCAAAAATGGTTCGGGCGGCTTCGAAATCGTCGAGGTAGCTATCGCCCCGGGCGCGGGGGTTGGTTCCCGGAAACAACTGCGCCACTTCGGCACTGGCCTGAATGGTCGATATTTCTTTGGTCTGCACCAGCGGCAGGCCATCGAGCAGGCGCGTCAGGCCGGGCGAGTCTTTGCGATAGTTGGCATGGAGCCCCAGAATAGAGTTATTGACCGGTTCGTTCCCAATGGCCACGCGGGTCAGGAAACCGGCGGGGGTTTCGCGCATGTGCATGGCCGTCAGCCCGAAGTTAATATCGGGGGTGAGCAGGTAATCCAGCCGCGTACCGATCAGGGTTCGGATCTGGTTCTGGAACAGGTCGGGCTGCTCGAAGCTGATGCGGATTTCGCGGCCCGAGTTGGTCACGCTCTCGTTAATGATCCGCAGGCGCCCCGTCTGGCTTTCGAAGACATAATCGGCCCCCGGCATCATCGGCACGCCACCCGCCGTTACCTGTACCGACTGCTCGTTGACGCCATAGGGCAGTTGAACTTCGGCCCCATTGCCCGACTGAAACGAACCGCGCAGGAAGAACTTATTCCGGTCGGCCAGTTGCTGGGCATCGGCCAGGGTTGTCCGATACAGCTGATCGAAAACGTATTTGGAGCGCAGGTTATCTTCGTCGGCGTCGAACTGGCGGCTCAGGAACGACCCGAAGGGTTCCAGGACCGGGAATATGATCTTGCCATAGCGCGGATCGACGGTAATGTTCTCCACGTAATCGAAGTTACCGTCGGGCTGGGCGTCGAGCTGCTGGTTGAGCCGGTCCATGTTGAAAACCTGCACCAGCGGCCGGTTTTGCAGACGCCGGCCTTCCTGCAGGTTCGGGTTGTCGATACCGGTAACATCGTCTTTGTAAACAATACGCAGCTGAAAGCCCTGCCGGCTGATCTGGGCATTGTTGAGCGAATAGATGTTTTTCATCATCAGGTTCCACATCGGCAACTGGAGGTTGTTGCGCAGCGTGGCCGACTTCAGCAGCTTCAGCACCAGCACTTCGTCATTGCGCCGGGCCTGGTAGTCTTCCGTCAGTTCACCCACTTTATAGCGTCGGCCCTGGTAGGTATATTCGTAGGATACCGCCAGAATCTCGTCGTTGCGCAGGGGCGTCACGAGCGAGATATACCCCAGTTCGGGCTGTAGTTTGAACTCCCGGTCGGTCAGGCGTTTGGCACCCCGCAGCAGGTCGAAATCGGTGCCTTTGGTAAGCTGGTAATCCGTTACAAGCGCTTCGTTGGTCTGGTCAACCTGCCGCAGCCGGTTGTTGGCGTTACTCGTGAGCCGGTCAAACAGACCGTTGGCGCGGTTGTCGGACGGGGTGCGGGTGTTGCGCGAGAACGGTTGCAGGTTGGGGTTGTTCTGGCTGTAGGGATTGCCTTCGCCCAGGTCCTGAAAGCCGACAATGTTCCGCAGCGTCTCGGTGGTGTTGGTCCGGTTGGTGACGTACACCTCCACCCGGGTTACGTTGACGCCCGACGTTACCTGCGGCAGGGTCCTGAGCGAAGCTTCGTAGTTGGACCGGAAAAACTGCGACAGGAAGAAGTGTCGGTTCTCGTCGTACTGATCGGCCCGCAGTTCGAACGGCCGGTTCGAGGTGCCGCCCCGCAACACGATTTCACTCTTCCGCGACCGCTGCTGCGAAGCGACCACCGTAGCGTTCAGCTTGCCAAACCGGAGCTGGCTTTTGATACCAAACAGGTTCTGCACCCCCGGAATGAGCTGGCTGTTGACGGCCCAGCTGATATTACCCACCTCAAGCCCCTGCAGGATACTTTCGTTCTGCGGCTGAAAAGCGGGCAGACCCGGTGCCTGGCCATTGACGCCCGGCACACCGGGTAAGGTAGGCGCATTGGGCAAACCAGGCAGACTGGGCATTCCCGGTAGCCCCTGCCCCGTTCCGATGCCCGGCAGGCTTCCGCCGGGCCGGTAGTTGACCTTCAGCGCGTTCTCGAAATTAAAGCTGGCTTTGGTGTCGAAGTTGGCCATCACGCCCAGCTTCTCCCCGATCTTGCCGTTGAAGTTGATGCTGATCTGCTCGTTGAACAGGAAATTTCCGTTCCGGCGCTGTCGAACCGGCAAGACGGGGTTATCGATAAACTGGTACAGATAGCCAAAGTCGAGCGTAACGAAGCCGTTCGGCTTGAAATCGATCTGGCTCCCGCCAAACAGGCGATCGATGATAGGCGGCAGTTCGAGTTTGGGCACCAGGCCACGCCCACTCAGCGCGCTTTGGCCATCGCGCCGGGCGCCGTATTCGCGCCAGATGCTTTGCTCGACCCGCTGGTTCTGCAGCTGGTTATACGTCGAAAACGGAATCGTTTCGGCCGGGCGGTAGGGTAAGCCATACTGCGAGGGGGGCAGCGCCAGCCCCGGCACGGCCCCCGATACGCCCACACCCGGCGTCGTAGTAGCCGATGAAGGCGTTGATATGCCCGGCGCGGGGACGCCATCCGTACGGCCCTGCACCGAATTGGGCGCAGGCGCCCCCGAAAGCGACACCCCCGTCTGTACACGTTCGGTAACGGCCACGCGCCCGTCGGGACTCAGCCGAAAATCGGTCGATACCCCTTTGGGATCACGAAGAATGAAAGGCGATTTGGAAGGCCGCTCCGAGAAGCGGGTGGCCCGCCGGTCGGGCCAGTTGATGGTAGGTCGGCGGTTGGCCGAACGGGCCGCCCGTATACTGTCAGTCCGGTTCTGTACGGCCTGCTTAATGGAGTCGGCGCGGGCAATGGCCCGTCGGCGCGCATCGGCCCGGGCCGAGTCGGCAGCGGCCTGTTGCTGCCGTCGCCCCGCGCCCCCCCGACGAGCGGGCGCTGCCGCTGGCTGGTCCTGCCCGAAGATTGTTCCCATACCCAGCACCAGACAAAACACCAGCAAAATCCATTCGCGCGAAACGAACAGAAGGTGGCTAGCGGTCAAGAAACGGGTGCTGACAGTAAAGTTGTGAACAAAGTAAGGGTTCACCATTGGGGTACTAAGCGGTTCAAAAAGGATATCGTACGGTACGTACTTCTTTCAAACGGCCAAAATCGGGCCAATCGTCTAATGAAGGAATAGATTTTTTGAAGAATAGCTAACTATATGGTTTTAGTCGCTTTTGAATAAAATGATTCGTAAAGATACACTTCCTTCAGGGCTGACCTACTACATAGACGTAAATTAACACATCGGTAACTATAGCCCGTACGCAATCTATGGCGCTGGCAGCTTCGTGCGGCTATCTTTGCCCCATGTCTGCCATTCAATCTGACACCTACGACCTGCGCGGTTACGAATGCGACGCGCTGGGCCGCATCAGCATTCCGACGCTTATGAACTGGATGCAGGAGTCGGCCAACCGCAACGCCATCGCCTACGGAATCGGTATCGACGAGCTGGCCCGCCGGGATCTGGACCGCTCTCCGCTGGGCTGGATGCTCATGCGCTTCCGGCTTCGAATGCACCACTATCCGCTTTATGGCCAGTCGGTGCGGGTGGTTACCTATCCAACGTTCGTAGAGAAGTACTTCATTCACCGCGATTTTCGAGTGCTGGCCGAAGACGGTTCGCTGCTGGCCGAGGCTGGCAGTACCTGGCTGGTCTTCGATATGGACAAACGGACTATGGTGCCGCTGCCGGGTTTCATCCGAACGCTCACCCCGCCTGCCGACATCGAGCCGCTGCCCACGCTGCCCCTCAAGCCGCCGTTTCAGAACCAGACCTGGGAACCCACCCGGCAGACCGACGTACCGGTTGGCTGGTTCAGCATCGACCAGAACCAACACGTCAACAACGTAGCCTACATCCAATGGCTGCTCGAAGCGATGGACCAACAGACGCTGGAGACGGCAGCTTTGGCTGAACTTGATGTGGTGTACCGAACCGAAAGCCACTGGCAGGATCAGCTGCTCATTCAGTCGACGCCCGACACAACCGATGCCCACCTTCACCGCATCGTTCAGGCCAGTTCAGGCCGCGATGTCCTGCTGGCCCGGACTCAGTGGCGCCCCAACCCTTCATAATTTGTCGAAAGGTTTTCCTGGCTGGCGCCGACCGCACGGACCACTTGCCCGGATGGTTTGTTGCTGACGCATAAGTGGTCCGTGCGGACACGGACCACGGAGCAGGTAGATACGGATTCAGTGTAGCGTTTATACCGCTGGGGCATTACAGCATTCGAACGATTAGCCGTATTTTTGGTTATTCAGGCCTATATTTGGCCAGGCCCGACTCGGGCCGAACCGATAGTAAACCCTATTGATTATGACCACTTCACCCAACATAACCAACACCCTGAACGGCGTTTTACAGGGGCTGATGCGCCGATACAGCGAACGCGTACCCGACGTGAAAACCATCATCGATGCCATGATCGAAGACGGCATCATCACGTTGGCCGGGGAAATCGAGAATGACCATATTGCCTTCCGGACCATGGGAGTTCCGCATCTGGGGCTGGCGTCATTCGAGAAGATCTTTACGCATTACGGTTACGAAAAACGGGATCGCTACGACTTTACCGAGAAAAAACTGACGGCCTACTGGTACAGTCCGCCCGCTGGTACCAACGCGAACCTGCCCCGTATCTTCGTCAGCGAACTGCGCGTGCATGAACTGTCGGCCGAGGCCCAGCGTATCATTCATCGGTATACCGACACCGTTACCAGCGACCCGGTCGATGCGCTCGATCTCGACGATGCTGCGGCTGTCGACGCTTTTCTGCACCGGCCGCTCTGGCAAACCCCTACCCTATCCGATTACCAGACGTTGCTGGCCGAGAGCGAATACGCAGCCTGGGTCATATACAACCGTTACTACCTCAATCACTTCACCATCAGCGTTCATAACCTCAAGGAAGGCTACAATACCATCGATGAGTTTGTTGCCTTTCTCCAGGCTAAAGGGCTCCGGCTCAACTCGGCGGGTGGTACTATTAAAGTCAGCCCGGACGGTGCGCTTCGGCAGGCCTCGACGGTAGCTCAGCTCATCGATGCGGAGTTTGCCGGGGGCGATGTGTTCCGGATTGCCGGTTCATACGTAGAGTTTGCCGAACGGCGCGTACTTCCCTCGTTCACCCACCTTTCGCCTGATCAGATCGGGCGGGAACACCGGCGCGAAGGCTTCGAGGCTGGTAATGCCGACAAGATTTTCGAAAGCACCTTTACGACGCAGACAAATCGGTAGAAAGTATAGTAGTTGCGGCTTATGCCATGCAGCTGGCCGGTCTGGTTCCTAAGCCGGACCGGCCAGCCCGTACGCCGTATCGTATAATCAGCCAACCATGAACCGAATCATCCTTGTCGCGCTGTTAGTGAGCAGCTTATCCACCCTGGCGCAGAAAGCCGCTCCCGTAGGTATTCAGCTGTACAGTTTCCGGGATCAGTTTGCCAAAGACGTGCCGGGTACTATGGCCAAAGTCAAACAGATGGGATTCCGACAGGCCGAAATTGCCGGCACCTACGGATTGAGCCTGACCGACTTCCGCCAGCTGCTCGACCGGAACAACATCAAAGCCATCAGCACCGGAGCCAGCTTTGAAGACCTCGACAACAACGTGCCGAAAGTGCTGGCTGAAGCCAAAGGCCTGGGAGCCAAATACGTGGTCTGCGCCTGGATACCGCATCCGGGCGATACGTTTATGATTCAGGATGCCGACCGGGCTATCGATGTCTTCAACACCGCCGGTCGGTTGCTGGCCGACAACGGTATTCAGCTGTGCTACCATACCCATGGCTACGAATTTCAGACCTATCAGGACGGCACCTTTTTCGACTACCTGGCCGAGAATTTCGATCCGAAGGCCGTGAACTTCGAGATGGATGTGTACTGGGTTAAGTCGCCGGGCTACAATCCGGTAGCCCTCCTGCAGAAGTACCCCAAGCGGTTTCCGCTGATGCACCTCAAAGACCGCAAGCCCGGCACCCCCGACAGCATGAGCGGCCACGCCGACGTAGAGTCGAACGTAACCCTCGGCACAGGCGACGTGGGCATTGCCGACATCATGAAGCAGGCTAAAAAATCGGGCGTCAAATACTTCTTCATCGAAGACGAATCGTCGCGCTCCATGCAGCAAGTGCCCGAAAGCATCTCCTTTCTGCTGGGACTGAAATAAAGAGTGTACCGATGCGCAGGGCGTTCACTCAATACCACTCCCGAGGGTAAAGTCGTAGACCGCGCGGGCCAGGGCCTGGATGTCGTCGAAGGTGTGAAAAGCACTGATAATGACCCGTGTGTTGGGATTATCGGCGGGCGTAGGGTACGCGAAGGAATAGATAAACATACCGCGCTCCAGCAGAAAAGGGTATAACTCGTTCTGCTCCGTAAAAAATACCGGATAGCCCCTAGCGTGTTGGAAGAGGCCAGTCCGGTCGAGCAGGGCTTCGGCCAGGGTTATATTCTCCCGCAGGATAGCCCGCTGTTCGGCGTAGAGCGCATCGGCCCGGGTCAGCACATCCATGTAGGCGGGTGGCATGGGCGAACAGGCTCCAAAGAAAGCGGTTTTGCGCAGTTCAGCCAGTACGTCGGCATCGCCCAGCACCACGCCCCCCGGCACCCCCATAGCCTTTGCCAGCGAGGCCGTTACCAGCAGACGAACCGAGTCCAGGCGCGGAATCTGGGGCCAGATACCCCAGCCGGGACCCAGCAAACCATCGGCGCGGGGCAGGTCGTTGAGAATCCCGATCCCGTGCGAATCGTCGACCACCAGCGTGATGGCCCGATCAGCTGGCAGCGCATCGACCCAGTCGAACGGGTAATAGCCGGAATGGGCCGCGTCGAGCGCGTTGAGCAGGATGGCGACGGGACCGGGTGGCAACGCCCGCACCTGGTCGGGTAGCTGAGCCACCCAATCGCTGAACGGCAGGCCGGGCAGCGCCACCGCCGGATCGTGCCAGAGCGCCGGATGCGCCTGCGGGCCATAGAGAAACGAAGCCTGCTGCGCCCGCAGGTACTGGACAACGACCTGGCCAGCCATCATACCCGACGATACCGTCAGGGCCGCTTCGGCTCCCGACCAGCTGGCCAGCCGGGATTCGGCTTCGTCGTAGATGCCCAGTTGCAGATTACCATTGCGGGAGCTGCCGAAAGCCGTTCCGTAGCGGCCAATGGCGCTGGTCAGCAGCTGCTGAAAGCCGGGGTGCTGTGGCATACCCAGATACGCCGTGCCGCTAAAAAACAGATAGTCCTGGTCGCCATACCGGATGGTACGGCCCGGTAGCTGATCGATGGTAAACGGATGGATGGGTTGTTGACTCACTCGTTCGTTGGTTAAAGCATGAGCCGGGCGCCGGTGCCGTTTTCGCTGGCGTAGATAACCCGGCCGTTGTTGAAGGTAACCCCCGTAGCGGGATCGTTGGCAATGAGCAGCGACCCATCCAGGTCGGCGTAATCGAGCAGCGGCAGCAGCTGGGCAATGGCCGAAATACCCACACTCGACTCGGTCATGCAGCCAACCATCACGCGTAACCCCAGCGAGCGGGCGGTAGCGATCATTCGCCGGGCGGGCGTCAGGCCCCCGCACTTGGTCAGCTTGATATTGACCCCGTGAAAATAACCGGCGCAACGGGTTACATCGCTTTCTACGATGCAGCTCTCGTCGGCAATGATCGGCAGGGGCGACTGATCAGCGAGTTGCCGGGCTCCGCTCCAGTCGGTGGCCAGGAGGGGCTGTTCAATGAACTCAACCCCCAGCTCGGCCAGCTCGGGCGCAAAAGCCAGTGTTTGTTCGGCAGTCCAGCCGCAGTTGGCGTCGACCCGAAAGCGGGCGCTGGTATGAGCCCGAAGCGCCCGCATCACGTCCAGATCGGTATCGGGTCGGCCAAGCTTAACTTTATACAACGGCCAGGGCCATTCCAGGAGCTTGCTCACCATCCGGTCGGGGGTGTCGAGCCCGATTGTATAATTCGTCAGCGGACTTCGGGAGGGGTCGAGGTTCCAGCACGCATAGAGCGGCTTTTGCTGCCGCTTGGCCCACAGATCCCAGGCAGCCTGATCGAGGGCGCAGAGCGCAAATGGGTTACTGGCCAGGTAGGGCTGCATTTCGGCCCAGAACACGGCCGGGTCGGCTAGCTCGTGGGCTTCGATCCGATCGCGAAGCTGTTCGATGGCCTCCACCATCCCATCGATGGTAATGCCGTAGTAGCGCGTAGCGGTCGCTTCCCCGTACCCACTCAACTCGCCATCGCGCAGTTCGACGAGCAGCGACGGTTGCACATCGCGGCTGTCGTGGGCAATGGTAAACGTATGTTTCAGACGGAGATCAACCCGGTGAAAAATCAATTGCATGAAGCAAATATAGCACCTTACAGCTCGACGAGCCCACAGCGGACGGCAACGATCACCATCCCAACCCGCGTACGAACGCCCATTTTCTGGAAAACTGTTTCGCGATAGCCATCTACCGTACGGGGGCTGACGCACATCCGATCGGCTATATCGTTATAGGTCAACTCGCTACAGGCCAGTTTCAAAAAATCCGACTCCCGGTTGTTCAGCCCGAACATGGGCTTGCTGGCAATCAGGTCGGTTGTGCTGAGGCTACGAACAAGCCGGTGGGTCAGAAAATCGGAATAATAATACCCTTTCTCCATCACGTCATCGAGCGCCTGTCGTAGTTCCGTTGATCGACATCCTTTAAGCAAATAGCCGCGGGCCCCGTTGCGGAGCATGCGCACGATATGTTCTTCCCGGTCGGTCATGGAAAGCGCCATAACCCGCACCGATGGGTAAAGCTGCCGGAGCTGCACTGCCGTTTCGAAGCCATCCATCTCGGGCATATTCAGATCGACCAGCGCAATATCAGGTAGTGGTCCCCGCTGGAGCCGCGTTAGCAGATCACGGCCGTTTTCGGCAATGAACAGCACTTCGTAGCGATCAAATTTTTGAATTAGATCAGCCAGCGCTTCGGCCAGCAGGTGATGATCGTCGGCAATAGCGATTGAGGTTGACATGGGGCGTAAGAGAGGATAATTATCTTCCTGAAATATAGACAGTTATACAACAAGCCGCTAAACAAAGCCCGCAAACAGCAACCAAAATGAATATGAATGTATTATACGGTATTCCCGCCGACCGCTACCGGGTGTAATTGCGCGGTAGTAGTACGGTAACGGTTGTGCCGGCACCCAAACGGCTCTGAACGCTGAGCGTACCGCCGAGTAGTTCGGCCCGGCGGTGCAGGTTGCTCATGCCTGACCCGGACTCGTTGATTGGGCGGGCTGCCACATCGTCCTGGCTGAACCCCTGCCCATCATCGGCAACCGTAAGCGTAAGTCGATCAGGCTGATAATCGACCGACACCGTTACGGTACGGGCGCGGGCATGTTTCAATACGTTGTTGAGCAACTCCTGACTCATTCGCAACAGGACAATATCGACCTGCTGCCCCAGCGGGTACACCTCCCCCGATTCGATAAACCGGGTTTGTATGCGGCCCGTTCGCTGAATACGGTCCAACTCCAGCGACAGACTCGGCAGCAACCCGAACCGCTGAACCGTGTTCTGGTCCAGGGTCTTTGCCAACGCCCGCACGTCAGTAATGATGGTACTGACAACGTCGCGCGTTTGCCGAACCGACTGCTGCACCGCGGCATCTATACTGTCATCTTCGAGCTGGTTCAGCCGCATAGCCGCTACCGTCAGTAACTGCCCGATATGATCGTGTAATTCTTCGGCAATCTGCTGAAGAGTCTGGTTCTGAATTTCTAGTTGAGATTGTAATAATTCGCGCTGGTATTTTTCCTGCATTTCTTTTCGTTCACGAATTACTTCTCTGCGCCGACGCCGGTGAAAAATAATGAAACTGGCGCTAAACAAAGCCATGATCACGAGTACAATACTTCCTACAACGAAGGCAACAAATACAGCATTGGCTGACTCGCTATTCATGATTCGGCAATGAAGAAGGAAGCAAACAGACCACCCCAATTGTCACATACAGTATATAATTAAAAGGAAAGCTGGCATAGTATATAAAAGTAGCCAGTTTTTGATTACTGATGATGAAATAATCGATCAGGCCAATGGTAAAAAAAGTACCCGCAAAGTAGATCAGAATAGCCACAAACAGCCAGAACAGGCCATCTCGTTCCGGTACATACAGATCCTGCCGATCAAGCAGTGTCCGAAAAAAAACAAAGCACCAGTATATCACTAACCCGCTCTCGATCATGTAGGTAATCGAGTTGTTATGCTCCGGCGACTGCCAGAAAATAGTGCTGATCACAACAATAACAATGTACCCAATTATGGAGCCGATGACTCGCTTTCGATGTTTTTCGGATGGTAAGGCAAGGTAAAAAATGGCGCCCAGGCAGGCATATTCTATGGGTGCATACAGATGATAGATGAATAGGTTATTTCCGTTGGTGGTTACTTTGATATAATCAGACCAAAGCTCGACCAGTAAATTACTGATAACCAGCAGTAACAGCGGACGTAGCGTACTGTCCATCCGCGTAAAATTTATGAGTATGATTATAACATTGATGGCCAGCAGACCCAGGTATATTTTATTGGGTGTAGAGACCAAAAGTAGCCATTCCATATCGTCCGTTGAAAGTATGAGCCACTCCGCCGGCGGAGTGGCTCATTGCTCTTATTCTTTATACCCATCGGGCAACAGCTTACTCCCTGCGTATGGGCGCAGACAGGGCGGATTTCTACACAAAAAATTTGTAACCAGTCCGCTTTTTAACGGCTCCTGGTCATCACTGATCAAATCCGTATACGTATTGGTTTCGTCTGGATGACTTACCGGCACCAGTAATGGCCAGATATCATTCTCGACCCCCGAATCAAAGACAGTATCCTTAGTCAGGTAAATCCGTATGCCACCGCAGTTCGGGTTGCTGGCAATGATCTTCAGTAAGGTATCGATACGTACTGTTGCGGCCAGAAACACATCATCTGGGTCGACACCCCGACTTTTTACCATGTAGTCGATGTAGTTTTTCACCTGATTCTGTAGGGTTTCTATGTCAACCGGTTTGGCCTCGCTGGAGGTCGGATCGAGTTCGCAACTGGCTTCTACAAATCTGAATCGATTGGCGGGTGTGTGTGAAATGAGGAGGGGCATAGGTTTTGGGGGTTGATTTGTACGTCAAATTATACAGCTCAGACGTAAAAAGTGATGCGGTTCAATCGCCCGCCTAAAAGGCTAAAAACAAATCACTGATTATCAGTAGACTACAAATAAATTATAGGCCTTTCACCCTGTAAATACGGGAAATTCCCCGTATTGAACACTGGCATTTCCAGCGCCTGTTTTGGGTTAATTTCTCCTTGCCTCGCGCTTGTCAGACAATCACCTTTGTACAGTATTTCTATCCACTCCATAATCGTATCGCTGACGAGCGTCAGTACCCAGCCGCCCCCGGGCAGCTGGGTATTTTTTTGAAACAGCAAGCGGGCATATATACGTACACAACTAAGTCATCTTTTCTGATTATCAATTTATTAGCAAGTAATTTTTATTCTGTTAAATCTAAACAATGTTGTTAAACCGTATGTCTTCCCGTTGATCGATCACACTTCACTATCAGTTTACTTAAGACACAATTTATCAGAATGAAAACCTTAAAATTCTTTTTCGCACTGACTGCGCTGGTAGCGGTAAGTCAGGTTTCGTTTGCTCAGGAAAAAACCGTGACGGTAGGTGGCGCGCCCATGTACCCATCGAAAAATATCATTGAGAATGCTGTTAACTCGAAAGACCATACAACCCTGGTAGCGGCTGTCAAAGCGGCTGGGCTGGTTGAAACGCTGTCGGGTCCGGGCCCCTTCACGGTCTTCGCGCCAACCAACAAGGCGTTTGACAAACTGCCGAAAGGTACCGTTGAGACGCTGGTGAAGCCGGAAAGCAAAGAAACGCTGACCAGCATCCTGACCTATCACGTAGTACCGGGCAAGGTAAGCGCGGCCGATCTGGTGAAACAGATCAAAGACGGTAGTGGTAAAGCTACCCTGACAACGGTTGCGGGCGGTACGCTAACGGCCATGATGAGAGGTAAAAACGTGGTACTGACCGATGCCAAAGGCGGCACCTCAACCGTCACCATTGCGGACGTAAACCAGTCGAACGGCGTTATCCACGTTATCGACACGGTACTGATGCCGTAAGCAAACCACATCGGTGGAACAGAAAACCCGGCCAGGCGGCCGGGTTTTCTGTTTTTAGCCCAGTCTGAGATCGGGCAACCACTGAAAAAGAAGCCTGAACATCAGCCACCCGAGTCGGTTATCAACAACAAATACATATAGTTTCATAAAACCTGATCAACGTATGAAGAGTGCAGTAATAATGGTAGCCCTGCTGACCACGCTGGCTTCGGCAGGCAGCTTTGCCCAGTCGGGTAGTTCGGGCAAGAACAGTACAAAGCCCGGGTCGAGCAGTGGGCTGCAACAATCGGTTAAGGGTGGTGCTACGTCGGGCGGCCCCTCGAATGGAGCGGGTAGTATCGGCGCTCAAAAGGGGAGTACTACCCGGCAGGGATCGATGACCGCGACCACGAAGTCGACCAGCCGCAAAAAAACGGGTAGCCGGTAAGCCGCTATCAACGTTTTGATTTCCTAACAACAGCGCGCACCTGACCAGCCTGGTTGGATGCGCGCTGTTGTTGAATACCGAAGTGGCCGTTACGGGTAGCTGACGGTGTTTTGTTCTTATTCTTTAGGCGACTGTTGTTCGTGAAGGTAGTGTTAGCGACTAATACATACAAAAGCTGTAGCTTTTGTATGTATTAACCTTCTAAATCAGATAACCGATGAATCCGAACAAAGTACTGTGGGAGAAAGGCGACTTCACCCAAATTGCCCGAACCATGCGGGAAAGTGGTGAAAACCTGGTTGCCCAGCTTGGTATTACCCAGGGACTGGACGTTCTTGACCTGGGTTGTGGGGATGGAACTACCGCCCTGCCGGCAGCCAGACGCGGGGCTATCGTTTTAGGGGTCGACATTGCCCGTAATCTGGTTGAAGCAGGTAACAGTCGCGCCCGGGCTGAGGCACTCTCTACCTGTACGTTTCAGGAAGGGGACGCTACCGATCTGTCAGAGTTGGACGATCATCGGTTCGATCTGGTCGTAAGCATATTCGGCGCCATGTTTGCCCCGAAGCCGTTTGAAGTGGCGAGTGAAATGGTTCGCGTCACCCGACCGGGCGGGCGGATCATCATGGGCAACTGGATTCCGGGCGATCCTACGCTGGTGGCTCAGATTCTAAAAATCAGTTCGGCCTATACCCCGCCACCGCCCGACGGGTTCATAAGTCCTATGCTGTGGGGTATCGAGAGCCATGTCATCGAACGGTTCGGGAAAGCCGGGATAGCCCAATCGGCTATTTCATTCGTGAAAGATACGTTTACCTTCAACGCGCCCTATTCCCCCGCCGAATTTGTCAGCGTGTTCAAAACCTATTACGGGCCAACCATGAATGCATTCGAAGCCGCCGAAACGAACGGAAAGACGGCAGAGCTACAGACTGAGTTGGAAGCCTTATTCATCAGTCAGAACAAAAGCGCCGACCCGACCACCACCACGGTTGATGCCTCTTTCCTGCGGGTAACGGTTCAGTGCTGACTATATACTAGCCAGTTTGGGCTGGCTAGTATACCTTTTATTGTCTTATTATCGCAGTCGATTTGTCTCGTCAATAAGCCAGTTTACATCTGCTGTGTATGGGTTGGTCTTTAGGTAATTGACCCATAATTGTAGTATTGAAACAGACGGCGAGTTTGATTGTCTGAGCGCTCTGAATAGCTTCTGAAAGTTATCGGAATGAGGATCCCGATCTTCACTTTTCGATGTTTTAGAAATTTTTCTGAGTTTGTCAAAATCATGGGGTAACCCATACGTGGTTAATGAAATTTGAGCCTCATCGGCACAAAATATAATCCATCGTTCGACTGCCGGACATAAGTAGATAAGGAAGTGTGGTCTTGTACTGTGTTTCAGCAGTCTGAGGCAACCTTCTATATGATAAATCGAGTCAAAATTCTGTGCATATTCCCGGTCCTGCACATCTTCATCGACAATACCCAGGGCAAACTCATCAGCCAAGCTCTCCTTCATTATTTTCAGGACATTGGTACCTTTTTGATGATTATACTGACGTTTGGGTGGTACAAGTGCTTTGACCAGTTTCGTATCAATATAGCATTCAGGGAGCACATTCAGGTCCATCAGGATAAATAGGCTTCGCTGTTAAAAAATAAATCAACGCCATATTTTCTGACTTCGTAAACCTCTTCTGTTGTCAGTCCTCTCACGACGGTTTGTCCATCCTTAAAGTCGACCATGAATATGCCTAACTCATCGATGGCATCGGTCAGAAACTCCTCAACGATCAACGGGCTATGCGTTACTATGAAGAATTGATTAGTTAACGAACGGATTACTTCCTGCGTGAATTCGCTTATATAAGGTGGATAAGCGTGTGCTTCCGGCTCTTCAAATAAGAGCACTGAATTTTCATTGGAAGCAACAGCTGTTTTATAAAAAATAATACGTTGCAGGGTGTCTGCCACCGACGAATAGGGTAACTGAAAAACTTCATCTTCCCCTTTCTCTTTTTGTACTTTCAATGATTGACTGGCGGTATCCAGTACCAGCCGCAAACCGTACTGCCGAAACCACTGAGCATATAGCTTGCGAAGCTCAGGCATGAGTTCAAGAACGTACAAAATATTTTCCCCAAAAGGGGGAAGCAGATAAGATACCCTTCTCTCTAAGAACTTCACATCAGGCCTATACGCATATCGTTTTGTCTCTGGCTCAAAAATTTGGCTGTAACCTTTAGGCTTATGTACGCTAAAATTATCATTTACTGTATAGGCGTACTTTTGATTAGTGTGAACGTCATTGGGATCAAAGGTGTTAATACTTCTCGCTGCAATAAGTGTTTCTGAGGCAGATTTAAGAAATATAAGCTTACATACCTCTTCGTATTGCAAGTTTTTATCCCGCCTGATTTTTATTGAAACTTCTTGGTTTATATCTCCATTGAAATGGAGTTCCCTAAGATTCTCTACCCGGACAATATCTGTTAATTTCTCCCATGATGTATTCAATAGCGACAGCGCTTCTATAATATTTGATTTTCCTACGTTTGGCCTACCGATGAAGAGGTTGATGCGCCTGAAACCGTCAACCGTCAACTCCCGGATGGATTTAAAATTGGTGATTTCCAGTCGATCAATAAAATGATTCATATCTGATTACCGATTGCGCGTCTAAGTTAACAACAAAAAGACGGCTGTATGAGTAGCCGTCTTTTTGTTAGAAATATGTCTATTCAGACGGTATCAGTAGCCCAGCACCGGGCTTAGCCACCGCTCTACCTCGTCGACCGGCATGTCTTTGCGCATCGCGTAGTCGAGTACCTGGTCTTTGCTGATCTTACCCACCGCGAAATATTTCGATTCGGGGTGGCTGAAGTAAAAACCGCTCACCGACGAAGCCGGGTACATGGCGAAACTTTCGGTCAGCTCGATACCGATTTTGTTGGCGTCCAGCAGCTCGAACAGGGTCGCTTTTTCCGTATGGTCTGGGCAGGCCGGATAGCCCGGTGCCGGCCGGATACCCTGGTATTTTTCTTTGATCAGCTCGTCGTTGCTGAGCGTTTCGTTAGTCGCGTAGGGCCAGAACTCTTTCCGAACCCGCTCGTGCATCCGTTCCGCAAAGGCTTCGGCCAGTCGGTCGGCCAGCGCTTTCACCATGATGCTGTTATAGTCGTCGTGGTCGCGTTCGTATTTTTCCAGCAGTGCTTCAATACCAATACCCGCCGTTACCGCAAATCCGCCGATGTAGTCTTCACGGCCGCTGTCGAGCGGAGCCACAAAATCGGCCAGGCAGAAGTTGGGTAAGCCCGGTGCTTTCTGATTCTGCTGCCGCAGAAAATGCAGCACCGTACGGGTGTCGTAGACGAGGGTGCCGGCGTTGGAGACGCTTACCGCAGCCGCCGTTTCGGCCCGGCTGATTTTGTACTCGATGTGCCGGTGTGACCCGTGGCGTTCGCAGGCAATATCGCGGATTTCCTCTTCGAACTCATGCAGCAACACGTCGTCGTCGGTGGAGTTGGCCGGGTAGAAGCCGACTACGGCCTTCGCCCCCAGCAGCTTGCCGTCAATGATCTCCTGCAACAGCCGGTTGGCGTCGTCAAAAAGTCGACGAGCCTCGCTGCCCACGACGGCATCGTCAAAGATAGCCGGGTATTTGCCGCTTAGCTGCCAGGTCTGGAAGAAAGGCGTCCAGTCGATGTATTTGGCCAGTTCGGCGATATCGTACTCGTCGAAATAGCGATTGCCGAGAAACGCAGGTTTGGTGGGCTGGAAGGCCTGCCAGTCGATGGGCGTCCGGTTAGCGCGGGCCTTTTCGATACCCAGCAGATTCTTCTCTTTCTGCCGCTTGGCGTGGTCTTCGCGCAGCCGGGCGTACTCGGCTTTGATTTCGCGGAAAATTTCTTCTTTGGTGCCTTCGGTATCGCTGACCAGCCGACCGGCTACCGGTACGCTGCGGCTTGCGTCGAGCACATGAATAACCGGCCCCGAGTAGTGCGGGTCTATTTTCACGGCCGTATGCATCCGGGAGGTCGTAGCGCCCCCGATCAGCAGCGGGATCGTAAAGCCCTGCCGCTCCATCTCCTTTGCCACCCCGACCATCTCGTCGAGCGATGGGGTTATGAGCCCGCTCAGGCCAATGATGTCGACCTGGTGTTCGCGGGCCGCGTCCAGAATTTTCTGGGTCGGCACCATCACGCCCAGATCGATGATTTCGTAATTATTACAACCCAGCACCACGCCGACGATATTTTTGCCGATATCGTGCACATCACCTTTTACGGTGGCCAGCAGTATTTTACCGGCATTGGTCGAGGTATCTCCGCCTACCAGTTTCTCGGCTTCGATAAAGGGCGTCAGGTAGGCCACGGCTTTTTTCATGACCCGCGCCGACTTGACCACCTGCGGCAGAAACATTTTCCCTTCGCCAAACAGATCGCCTACGACGTTCATGCCGTCCATGAGCGGCCCCTCGATCACGTGCAGCGGCCGCTCGACCTGCTGCCGGGCTTCTTCTACGTCCTGATCGATGAAATCCGTAATGCCTTTGACAAGCGCGTGTTTGAGCCGCTCCCGAACGGGTTCACTCCGCCACGCATCGTCCTGTACAACGACTTTGCCTTTGGCTTTTACCGTTTCAGCAAACTCGACCAGGCGTTCGGTAGCGTCGGGCCGGCGGTTCAGCAGTACGTCTTCGCAGCGCTCGAGCAGGTCTTTGGGAATACTGTCATACACCTCCAGCTGACCGGCATTTACGATACCCATGTCGAGACCCGCCCGGATGGCGTGGTAGAGGAAAGCCGAGTGCATAGCTTCGCGTACCACATCGTTACCCCGGAACGAGAACGAAATATTCGACACGCCCCCGCTTACCTTCGCCAGCGGCAGGTTCTCCTTGATCCAGCGGGTGGCATTGATGAAATCGACGGCGTAGTTGTTGTGTTCTTCGATACCCGTTGCTACGGTCAGGATATTGGGGTCGAAGATGATATCCTGCGCGGGGAAGTTAACCTTGTCGACCAGAATCCGGTAGGCGCGTTCGCAGATTTCGATGCGCCGTTCGTAGGAATCGGCCTGCCCGTTCTCGTCGAAAGCCATCACCACCGCAGCGGCTCCGTAACGCTTAACGAGCTGGGCGCGCTCGATGAATGCCTCCTCCCCTTCTTTCAGTGAGATGGAGTTCACGATGGCTTTTCCCTGCACACATTTGAGACCGGCTTCGATCACCTCCCACTTTGACGAGTCGACCATGATCGGGACGCGGGCAATATCGGGTTCCGACGCAATCAGGTTCAGGAACGTGGTCATGGCCTCGACCGAGTCGAGCATACCTTCGTCCATGTTAACGTCAATCACCTGCGCGCCCCCTTCCACCTGGCCACGCGCAATGCTCAGCGCTTCGTCGTAGTTGCCTTCTTTGATCAGCCGCGCAAATTTCTTCGAGCCGGTCACGTTGGTTCGTTCGCCAACGTTCAGGAAGTTGGTTTGCTCGGTAATTTTGAGGGGTTCCAGCCCGCTCAGCTTCTGGTAAGGCTCAGGCGCCGGCAGCTGGCGGGGTGGGTATTTGGCCGCCACGTCGGCAATGGCCCGGATGTGGGCCGGGGTAGAGCCGCAGCACCCCCCCACGATATTGACAAACCCGTCGCGCACGAACCCTTCGATTTGTACGGCCATCAGCTCGGGCGTCTCGTCATACTCCCCGAAGGCGTTGGGCAATCCCGCGTTCGGATAGGCCGATGTAAAAAACGGCGCTTCTTTGGCAAGCGTCTGAATATAGGGGCGCATCGGTTCAGCCCCGAGCGCACAGTTCAGCCCCACGCTCAGCAGCGGCAGGTGCGAAACGGAGTACAAAAAGGCTTCCGTTGTCTGCCCCGACAGGGTTCGCCCGGAGGCATCGGTAATCGTGCCTGACACCATGATCGGCAGCGGAGACTGGGCTTCGGCCAGCTGACCGGCCTGTACCGCTACGCGCTTTCCGCCTTCTTTGAAGTACTTGTCGATGGCGAACAGGGCAGCTTTGGCGTTGAGCGTATCGAAAATGGTTTCGACCAGCAGCAAATCTGCCCCCCCGTCGACCAGCCCGGCTACCTGCTCATAGTAAGCAGCCACCAGATCATCGAACGTAACGGCGCGGTAGGCAGGGTTGTTGACATCGGGCGACAGGCTGGCGGTACGGTTAGTAGGGCCCATAGCACCGGCCACAAACCGGGGCTTGTCGGGGTTTTGCCGCGTAAACTCATCGGCCACTTCTTTAGCGATCCGGGCCGACTCGCGGTTCAGTTCGTAGGCCAGCGACTCCATATGGTAGTCGGCCATGGCGATACTGGTGCCGCTGAAGGTGTTCGTTTCGATAATGTCGGCACCGGCTTCCAGATACTGCCGGTGTATTTCCTGAATGACCTCAGGTTTGGTCAGCGACAGCAGGTCGTTGTTGCCTTTGAGATCGTGGGGCCAGTCGGCGAACCGCTCACCCCGGTAGTCGGCCTCGGTGAGTTGGTACTGCTGAATCATGGACCCCATCGCGCCGTCGAGGACGAGGATACGTTCCCGGAGAAGTTCGGTAATAGGCTTCAAAGGATGCAAATCGTTTTGGCTATATTCAGAATCAACATATAGTCAGCCCGGAATAATTCAAGTGCCGTGAAATAATGACTGACTGGTAACGGGTGTGGTGAAGTGCTTAGGGCTGGTAAAATTACGCAAAACAGTTGGTCAACGAAACGCTTCCCGGTCTATTGGGTATAAGCCCGTTCTGAACAGGAACCGTTCGTAACCAGTTTATTTCGCACGGGCCGGGCCTGCCGGTTGCTCCCATAGGGGCAGACCGGCGAGTTCAGGCCCGTACGCCACTGGTAGCAAAGCTCCCGGAAGTTGGTATCTTTGGCCGTTTTGTTCATTAAAATTAGCTCTTTTTGTTTTGAAACTGGCAGCTATTGATATCGGGTCGAACGCGGCTCGGATGCAGATTTCGACGGTTCTCCACAACGATGACCTCGTCAGTTTTAAGCGGGTCGAATACGTGCGGTTCCCGCTCCGCCTGGGTCACGACGTCTTTAATTTCGGCGAACTAACCCCCGAGTCCGAAGCCCGCACGACCAAGCTCATGCAGGTGTATAAACTCCTCATGGAGCTGCACGAGGTAGAAGGCTATATGGCCTGCGCTACCTCAGCCATGCGCGAAGCCAGTAACGGCCCCGATATAGCCCGGCGTATCGAAGCGGCAACCGGGGTAAAAATTCACATCATCGACGGCCAGAAAGAAGCCGAACTGATCAACAATGTGGTTGTTCAGGCCCTCGACGACCGGCAGTTTCTGCACATCGATGTGGGGGGTGGCAGCACCGAGCTTAACCTCTACGTGAACCGGCAGAAAGTCAATTCCAGATCGTTCAAGATCGGCTCGGTACGGCTGCTGGAAGGCAAAGAAACAAAAGGCGCCTGGCGAAAAATAGAAGACTGGGTCGAAGATAACGTCGACGCGTCCCGCGAGATAATTGCCGTTGGTACGGGTGGCAACATCAGCAAACTCTTCAACCTGGCGGCAAAAACCACCGAAGAAGGCACGACCCTGACCGAGATTGAGCGCATCCGTAACCACATTGCTACGTTTAGCCTGGACGACCGGATCAACAAACTCCGGCTCAACGCCGACCGGGCCGATGTGATCGTACCGGCCGCCGATATCTATATCTCGGTCATGAAATGGGCCCGAGCCAGCCAGATCATCGTGCCCGACCTCGGCCTCAAAGACGGAATCATCCAGCTGGTTTACTCCCAGCACATAAAAAAGCACAAAACGCACTGACCCGCGCTTGAGGGTTCATTCGTAACGGCCGGCACGCTCTCCAGGGGTGCCGGCCGTTACGTTTATCCGGTTCCTGCGTAAGGAAGGTATGCCTTACCGTATCGAACTCGACGCCGACCTGCACGCACCCACCCGATGGCCGTATGCGGAGGATGGCTTCTTTTTCAATACCCCTGAGCACGTTCGGCAGCAACATCCCGGCACGGGTCGTACGGTACTGGCCGTCAATACGCGCACCGGCCGGGCCGAAGCGCGCTGTACGTTTTTCGTCGATGGCAACCAGGCCCGTAGCCCCGCGGCCGCTCCGTTCGGCTCGGTCGAGTTTACCGATACGCTGCCCGACACAGCACTCGGCGACTTTCTGGATACGTTACTGGCGGTGGTCTCTGCCAGTGGGGTGAGCCGCTTCCGGCTGGTCAACTACCCCCACGATTACGCTCCCCGGCAGGCGCAGCAGCTCACGGAGCAACTCACCCGGCGCGGGTTCGGCATCGTGTCGACAACGGCGAGTTACCTACTACCCATTACCGACGACCCTTTCGACACCCGCATCGATGCCTCCGAACGGCGACGGCTTCAGAAATGCAGGAACGCCGGTTTCCGGTTCGAGCACTGGCCTAATCCCGACATCGACCGCGTTACCGCTTTTCTGGTCAGCACCCGGCAGCAGCAGGGCTACGCGCTCAGCCTGCCCCCCGAGCAGTTAGGCCAGTTGCTCCGAACCTTCCCGAATCAGTTTCTGGTCTTTGTGGTCAGCGACACAGGTGCGGTAGCTGCGCTGACCATAGCCGTACGCGTCCGGGCCGACATTCTGTACAGTTTCCTGCCCGCATCCAGCCCCGACTATCATACGTTCAGTCCCATGGTACTACTCATTGACGGGCTGGTCGGTTACTGCCGGCAGCAGCAGATTCGGCTGCTCGATCTGGGCGTATCGCTCGACGGCGATCACCAGCCCAAACCCAGTCTGAGCCGCTTCAAACGCCGACTTGGCGCTCAGGAATCGCCCAGGCTCACCTTCGAGAAACAGTTTTAGTTTGCTTCGTCTTTATAAATATCGAGCGAATGCTGCTTGGGGAAACAATCGACCAGGCCCTGCTGGTTGAGGTTGACGATCGGGTAGCCTTTGAACTTTTCGAGGTCTTTGAACAGGAAGTGGTGGGAGTACAACAACTCGCCTACGCTGCCCGCGTTGGTGTTGCGCACCTTCGACGGCGGATCGCCCGACTTGTCGTAGAAATGCCGATCGATGTAGTACATATCGTTATTCTCGTCTACGACCAGGTTGAGGAAATAATCGTTATCGAAGCCACAGATGTAGATTTCGCGGTAGCCCATGTAGCAGGCCGCAGCCAGGGCTTTGTAGGCCGTCATGGAAATATAGCTCCGGGGGCCGGTAAGGGTGATCCGGTTCAGAAATACGTTTCCCCGGTCGTAGTAGCCGTATTTTTTCTGGAAAGGCGATGCAGTAACGTGTTCCAGCGGTACGAAGCAGGTGATGTTGCGTTCGGTCAGCAGGGCCATGTCTCGTTTGAGCCGTTCGGTCAGGTGCGGGTATTTCTCGGGAAAGAAAAAAGCCGGATCACTCAGCAGGTAATAGTCGGGGACAACGACATCGGCCAGGGGCGAACTAATGTACGAGTTCACCGCAAACACGTCGAAGTGCTGCGCCTGCTGCAGCCGGGTGATCTTGTCGGGGTCGAGCCGCCCGACCGACGGTCCGTTAGCCAGTACCAGGGCCTTCCGGCCCGACATACTTCCTTTAAGCCTACGGGTTTTCTGCAAATGACCATAGTTACGACTCACCACCTTCAGGCGGTAAAACCAGTTACGGGCCACCGTATCGAACCAGAAACCAAGAATGCGGGGTATGCTCAGACCAAGATAATTCATCAACGAATGTCGGGCGGTAGTAACAGCCCGCAAAACTACTACGAATCCGGCAAATGGCCGGACGGGGCCGCTCAGCTTGGCCAGCCAGCATTTATTTGCTACTTTTGACCTATCTCGAACACGCCACCGTGGATGAAAAAAAAAGTATTAGTTACCGGCGCTGACGGTTTTATCGGCAGCCACCTGGTTGAAAAATTGCTGGACGACGGGTACGCGGTAAAAGCCTTTGTGTATTACAACTCGTTCAACAGCTGGGGCTGGCTCGACACCCTCCCGAACGAAAAACTGCAGGACATCGAAATTTTTGCCGGCGACGTGCGCGACCCGAACGGCGTCCGGACCGCCATGAACGATGTCAGCATCGTCTTTCACCTGGCCGCGCTCATTGCTATCCCCTATAGCTACCACTCGCCCGATAGTTACGTCGATACCAACATAAAAGGTACGCTCAATATTCTCCAGGCCGCCCGCGACCTGGCCGTTGACAAGGTGCTCGTCACCTCGACGTCGGAAGTGTACGGCACGGCCCTATCAGTGCCCATCGACGAAGCCCACCCCCGGCAGGGACAGTCGCCCTACTCGGCTACCAAGATCGGCGCCGACTCGATGGCCGATGCGTATTTCCGCAGCTTCAACCTGCCCGTCGTTACGGTGCGGCCCTTCAACACCTACGGCCCCCGACAGTCGGCCCGGGCGGTTATTCCGACCATCATTACCCAGCTGCTCAACGGCTACCGGGAGATAAAATTAGGCTCGCTCCACCCGACCCGTGATCTGGTATTCGTTAAAGATACGGTAAGCGGATTTGCGGAGATAGCCCGACACGATGCGCTGATCGGTCAGGAAGTGAATATTGCCACCAATACCGAGATCAGTATCGGCGACCTGGCCCACAAAATCATCGATCTGATGGGCGTTGAGGCCAGCATCCGCTCGGACGACCAGCGGCTACGCCCCGAAAAGAGCGAAGTAGAGCGGCTGCTCGGTTCCAACCAGAAGATTACGTCGACAACCGCCTGGCGCCCGCAGTATAGTTTTGACCAGGGCCTTCAGGAGACCATAGCGTGGTTCAGCAATCCGGAGAACCTTACACAGTATAAGGCGCATATCTATAATGTTTGACCTGTTTGTTCAGTTCGTCCGCGATACCTTCAACGACAGCGACGGTTTCATCCCCCTGCACGAGCCCCGCTTTACGGGGAATGAAAAGAAGTATGTCAACGACGCCATAGACTCCACCTTCGTGTCGTCGGTGGGGCAGTATGTGGATCGGTTCGAAGAGCAGATCCGCACTTATACCGGTTCGTCCTACGCCATCGCCACCGTGAACGGAACCGCAGCCCTGCACATGGCCCTGATTCTGGCGGGCGTTCAGCGCGACGATCTGGTCATTACCCAGCCGCTCTCGTTCGTGGCCACCAGCAACGCCATTGCCTATACCGGCGCAACGCCCTGCTTTGTCGATGTCGATCTCGCCACGCTGAGCCTCAGCCCCGAGAAATTAGCCGCCTTTCTGGATGCGCAGACCGAGATCAGAGACGGCCATTGCTATCACCTGGCGAGCGGAAAACGCATAAGCGCCTGCGTACCGATGCATACGTTCGGCCATCCGGCCCGGATCGATGCCATCGTCAGGATTTGCGCTGCCCACCAAATCACCGTTGTCGAAGATGCCGCCGAGTCGCTGGGCAGCACCTACCAGGGGCAGCAAACCGGTACGTTCGGGCTGCTGGGCACCTACAGCTTCAACGGCAACAAAACCATTACCTGTGGCGGGGGCGGCATGATCGTTACCAACGATGAACAACTGGGCAGGCTGGGGAAACACCTGACCACCCAGGCCAAGGTACCGCACCCCTGGGAGTTTAACCACGACCAGACCGGCTATAACTACCGGCTGCCCAACCTGAACGCAGCCATGGCCTGTGCGCAGATGGAGCAGCTCGACGGCTTCATTGCCAACAAACAGCAGCTGGCCGGACTGTATGAGGCCTTTTTCCAGACAACTCCCTACCAGTTTGTGCAACAGCCGGCCAACAGCCAGTCTAATTTCTGGCTGAACGCCATTCTGCTGAACAACCGGCAGGAGCGCGACGCATTTCTGGCCTACACCAACCGCAACGGCATTATGACCCGACCGGCCTGGACCCTGCTGCCCAGCCTGCCGATGCTGAGCCACTGCCCGCACGATGACCTGACCCACGCCCAGTACATCGAAGACCGGCTCGTCAATATTCCCAGCAGTGTACGACTGACATGAGCAAGCCACAACTGATACTGGTAGGGGGCGGTGGACACTGCAAATCGGTGATCGATGTCGTGGAAGCGTCCGGCCAGTTCAGCATTGCCGGCCTGGTCGATACCCGGGATAAGCTGGGTACCACCCTCTCGGGTTACGCTGTTATCGCCACCGATGACGACATCGACGCGCTGGTTCGGGAGTACCGCTATTTTCTGGTGACGGTAGGCCAGATCAAGTCCAGTGCCCTGCGGTACCGGTTGTTTCAGCTTATCAAAAGCCAGGGCGGTCTGCTGCCAACGCTGGTTTCGCCCCGGGCTTATGTGTCGCCCCACGCCCAACTTGGCGAAGGCACGGTTGTTCATCATCAGGCGTTTGTGAACGCGGGTGCCCGAATCGGCGTAAATTGCATCATCAATACGGCTTCCCTGATCGAGCACGATGCCCAGATCGGCGATCACTGCCACGTATCGACGGCGGCCGTTGTCAATGGCGACTGTCGGGTGGGCGACCATTGTTTCATCGGCAGCCGGGCCGTGCTGTCGCATGGGGTTCACGTAGCGCCCAGCGGACTGATTGGCGCCGGGGCCGTGCTGTTGAGCCATACCGAAGCAGGAGGCTTGTACGCGGGCAATCCGGCGGTGCTGAAAAAACGAGTATCATGAGTAAGACACTGATCATCGCCGAAGCCGGCGTCAATCATAACGGCGATATAAACCTGGCGAAACAGCTGATCGACATCGCTGCCGACGCCGGGGCCGACATTGTAAAATTCCAGACCTTCAAGACCGAGAAACTGGTCAGCACATCGGCCCGCAAAGCCGATTATCAGGTCAATAACATGCCCGACGAGGCCGACAGCTCCCAGTTTGCCATGCTGAAAAAGCTGGAGCTGAGCCCGGCCGATCATCAGGAACTGATGGCCCACTGCCAGCTGCGCCATATTCAGTTTTTGTCCACGGCCTTCGATCTGGACAGTCTCGATTTTCTGGCGGGCCTGAACCTGACTATCTTCAAGATACCATCCGGCGAACTGACCAACCTGCCCTATCTGCGCCGGATCGGCAGCTACAACCGGCAGGTCATAGCCTCAACGGGCATGGCCACGATGGATGACATTTCGGCCATGCTGGATGTGCTCACCAGCGCCGGTACGGCCCGCGAGAACATTACGGTGCTGCACTGCAATACCGACTACCCGTCTCCTTTCCGGGATGTTAACCTGCGGGCTATGCAAACCATTGCCGACACGTTCGGGGTCGCGGTTGGCTATTCTGATCACACCCCCGGTATCGAGGTGCCCATTGCGGCCGTTGCCCTCGGCGCTACCGTCATCGAAAAGCATTTTACCCTCGACCGATCGCTGAAAGGGCCCGACCACCTGGCCTCCCTCGAACCGGACGAGCTGGTACAGATGATCCGGGCCATCCGCAATATCGAGGTAGCGCTGGGCGACGGTATCAAGCAACCGACCCCGTCGGAGCAGAAAAATCTGGCCGTTGCCCGAAAAAGCATTCATCTGGCCCGGCCACGGCTGGCGGGGCAGGTACTGACCGAAGACGACCTGATCATGAAACGGCCGGGCTCCGGAATCTCGCCCATGCAGCTGGATCAGGTGACGGGCCGTAGTCTGGGTGTCGATGTCGAAGCCGACCACCTCTTGCGCTGGGAGGATCTGGTATGAGAATCGGCGTGTTGACCAGCTCCCGGGCCGATTACAGCATCTACTACCCGCTGCTGACGGCCCTGGCCGAAGACCCGTTCTTCGACCTTGACATCCTTGCCTTCGGCACCCATCTGTCGGCCCGCCACGGCCATACGGTAGACCAGATCGTAGCGAATGGATTTTCGGTAAAGCACCGGATCGACACCCTCCCGGCGGGTGACGCCCCGGCCGACATCAGCCACGCGATGGGCAGCGTTATGCAGGCGTTTTCGGCGCTGTGGCCGCAGGAAAACTACGATCTTGTCTTATGCCTGGGCGACCGGTTCGAGATGTTTGCCGCCGTGGCCAGCGCCGTACCGTTCAACCTGCCGGTGGCGCACATTCACGGGGGCGAAACCACCCTGGGTGCCATCGACAACGCGTTTCGCCACGCCATTACGGTGATGTCGACCTATCACTTCGCCACGACCGATGCGTATAAAGCGCGGGTCATCGAACTGACCGGCTCGGCCAGGAATGTGTATAATGTCGGCGCCTTGAGCATCGACAACCTCCGCCACCTGACCCTGCTGACCAAAGCCGAGTTTTTCGAGAAATTTGCCATTGACCTCGACCAGCCCTCGATCCTCATTACGTTTCATCCCGAAACGGTTTCGTTCGAGAAGAACAGGGAGCACGTAGCCGAGCTGATCGGGGCGCTCGGGCAGCTGTCGGCCTACCAGCTGATCATCACCATGCCCAACACCGACACCATGGGCAACTACGTTCGGGAGCACCTGCTGGCCTTCATCGACCGGCAGCCCAACGCGGTAGGTGTCGAATCATTCGGGACAATCGGCTACCTTTCGTGTATGAAATACTGCCGGTTTATGCTCGGCAACACCTCGAGTGGATTCGTGGAAGCCAGCTTTTTTCCGAAATACGTGATCAACCTGGGTAACCGGCAGGAAGGGCGGCTGATAACGTCCCATATTATCAACTGCGCCATCGAGGCCAGCCAGATCCTGGAAGCGGTACGGACCATCGAAAACGCCGGTCCGCCCGCGCCTGTCGACGCCTACGGCAACGGTACCACCGCGCAACAGATCGTTTCTATCTTAAAACAGATTCGTGGCAGACTACAGTAAACATATCGTTCAGCACGACGTACCCGTTACCCGGGCGCTGGAGCAGATCAGCAGCCTCGGCCAGTACCTCACGCTCTTCGTAACTGACCAAACCGGCAAACTGCTGGGTACCCTCACCGACGGCGACATTCGGCGCGGACTGATTGGCGGCAAGCCACTCAGCGAGCCCGTAAGCCAGTTTATGAATCCGAACTTCCGGTTCCTGCGCCATAATGAGTATGATACCGAGACCATCCGGCGCTTTCGGGCGCAGCTGCTGCAACTGATTCCGGAGCTGGACAGCGAAGGGCATATCGTCCGCATCGTCAACCTGGCCCAGACCAAAGCGCTTTTACCGGTCGACGCCGTCATCATGGCTGGCGGCAAGGGCGAACGGCTGATGCCCCTGACGCGCGACACCCCCAAACCCCTGCTGAAAGTCGGTGATAAACCCATCATCGAGCACAACATCGACCGGCTGACCCGCTACGGAATCAACCACATTCACATCACCACCCGCTACCTGGGCGACCAGCTGGAAGACTATTTCGGCGATGGCTCGGCCAAAGGCATACGCATTCAGTACACCCGCGAAGACGAACCCCTCGGCACCATCGGATCGATGCGCCTGACGGACAATTACCAGAACGACACCATTCTGCTGATGAACTCCGACCTGCTGACGAACATCGACTTCGAGGATTTCTACGAATCGTTTCGCCGGCAGAACGCCGACATGTCGGTAGCGACGGTGCCCTACCAGGTCAACATTCCCTATGCCGTTCTCGAAACGAATGAGGGAGCGATCCGGTCGCTCAAGGAAAAGCCGACCTACACCTACTACATCAACGCCGGTATCTACCTGATGAAACGCAGCCTGGTCGATCTGATTCCCGAGGGGGTCTATAACGCTACCGACCTGCTCGAGAAGCTCATAGCCGAGCAGCATACCGTTACCTACTTCCCGATGCTGGGCTACTGGCTCGACATTGGCCGCCACGAAGATTACCAGAAAGCCTGCGTCGACATCAACCACATTACGTTATGAAACCCCTGTTCCTGATTACGGCGCGGGGTGGGTCGAAAGGGATTCCCGGCAAAAACATCAGGCCTTTTTTGGGAAAGCCGCTCCTGTACTACGCCATCGATACGGCGCGGGCGCTGGCTCCGGATACCGATATCTGCCTCTCCACCGACGCCGACGAAATTATCCGGGCGGCAGAAGCCTACGGCTTGTCGGTACCTTTCAAACGACCCGATCAGCTGGCTACCGACCAGTCGGGCAGTTATGAGGTGATGCGCCATGCCGTTGATTTTTACCGGCAGCAGCACCGGCCGTATGATACGCTGGTGCTGCTACAGCCCACCTCCCCGTTCCGCACCGCCCAACACGTTCGGGACGCGATGGCGCTCTACGCCGATGAGCTCGACATGGTGGTATCGGTAACGGAATCGGCCAGTAATCCGTATTACAACCTCTTCGAAGAACGCGCCGACGGGTTTCTCGAACGATCCAAAACGGGTAACTTCAGCCGTCGGCAGGACTGTCCGGCGGTTTATGCCTACAACGGAGCGGTGTACGTGATCAACCTGGCTTCGCTGGCCGAAAAACCCCTCAGCGAGTTTAGTAAGGTCAGAAAATACGTCATGAGCCCTCACGATTCCGTCGATCTGGACACCCCGCTCGACTGGGCCTTTGCCGAATTTCTGGCTACGCATGGTTCCCTGACGGCCAACCCATGAACCAGACCGTTGCGGCACCGGCCTGCTGGCTGGGCCACAGGTGGCAGTTCTCGACCGAAAGCCGTAAATTTGAGGTGCCAAGTCTGGCACGATGCGCGTGGCTGCGGGATGGTGTTACCAAAACCGATCGCCACACGTGCTTATCGGGCCCGGGCTGGCAAACCTGATTGACGCCTGCACAACCGGCCGGGCCCTGTTTCCCGATCTCCGGTTCTTCGTCATTCGTTTACTCGTTCAGTACGTGGGTATCATTAAACGGCAAACCATACAGAGTTCGATCTATTCCTACGCGGGGGTAGGCGTAGGTTTTTTAACGCAGGGCGTCTTTTTCCCAAACCTGTTCTCTACAGCCCAGATCGGCCTGATGGCGTTGCTCATTGCGATAGCTCAGGTGCTGGTTCAGGCCTCAAGTCTGGGGTTGAACAACGCCGGGGGCCGTTACTTTCCGTATTTCCGGAACATCGACCGGCAGCACAACGGCTACCTGATCATCAGCAGTCTGACCACGCTGGTCGGTTTTGGCCTCTGCACCCTCTTGCTGTGGCTGGGTAAACCCTGGGTCATTGCTCACTACGGTTCCCAGTCGCCCCTGTTCGTCGAATATTATTATCTGCTCATTCCGCTGACCTTTTTTACCGCCTATTTTGCCGTCTTCGACAACTACGCCAAACTGCTCTACGACCCCGTTACCGGTACGCTGCTCCAGCAGTTTGTACAGCGGGTGCTGGTGCTGGCAGCAGGCGGATTGTACTGGGCGGGCTGGCTTACCTTTAACCAGTTTATGGGCGTCTGGCTGATGGCCTTTTTTATCCCGACCCTGTTGATGATAGCGAGCGTGATGCGCGATGGCAACCTGTTCGCCAACCCCCGCTACGTAGCGGTCAGCCCGGACCTGCGCCGAAACCTCATCCGGTACGCCAGCCTGAGCCTGACCACGGCCCTGTCGACCCAGATCATCCAGACCATCGACAAAGGCATGATCAGCAATTCGCTGGGGCTCGACGCGACAGGGATCTACAGTACAGCCTCCTACTTTGCCGCCGTCATTGCCCTGCCCGCAACGGCGCTGTATAAAGTAGCCGCCACCCTCATCGC
This sequence comes from Spirosoma sordidisoli, assembly GCF_004138325.1. GTDB lineage: Bacteria > Bacteroidota > Bacteroidia > Cytophagales > Spirosomataceae > Spirosoma > Spirosoma sordidisoli. The sequence continues at coordinate 1,734,898 of NZ_SBLB01000001.1, forward strand.
CGAATCCTGGAAAGTAAACGACCGCGCCAACATTCTGATGATCTACCGCAAAAGCTGCCTCAACCAGCTCATTGCCGGCTGTCTGGTCTTCGTGGGCGTAGCGGTCAACCTGCCCAGCCTGTTTACCATACTGCCGGCAGGCTACAAAGCGGGTTATTTCGTTATTTTGTGGCTGGGACTCAGCAAACTCATCGACATGGCAACGGGCGTCAACGGCCTTATTCTGTCTACGTCGCGTTTCTATGCGCTCGACTCGGTGCTTTTTATCGGTTTGATCATTATCACTATCCTGGCCAACAACTACCTGCTCCCCCGCTATGGCATCAACGGAGCCGCGATGGGTGCCGTGCTGGCCACGTTTCTGTACAATTTTGTCCGGACGCTGCTCGTCTGGATCGCCTTCCGGATGCAGCCTTTTTCGTGGCGCAACGGAGCCGTCATTCTCGTTGCCGGGATGGTCTGGCTCATCAGCGAGCAGGTGCCGCATTACGGAGGGTCGATCTGGCAGACCGGAACCGACGTACTGCTTCGGTCGGGTGCCGTTACCCTGCTTTTTGTGGGTCTTGTTGTTGTGTTGAAACTCTCGCCCGATGCCAGCGAACTCCTGACGGGTGCCTGGCAGCGGGTAAAAAAGCTACGGTCCTGACAGTCTGTAGCTCCCTGATCACGTTTGTGTTTACTAACCGCTCACCAGTAACGATGTGAGTTCATTGATGCGAAAACTTCTTATTAAGGTATTTGGCCTCGACACCCTGTATAAAGTACGAAAGTCGCCCGTTGTCAATTTTTTGCCCCGGCTAAAAATGGCCAGCGGGGTCTACAACTACCGCTACGGCCAGATTCTGCGCTGGAGCCTCCAGTCGCGGGAAGACACCAACTTCACTTATGAACTGAGTGAAGACAATCTGCTGTATATGGCCCATACCGTTGCCGTAGTGGCCGACGTGTCGCCCAAACTGGTACAGCAGTACATCCGCGAAGCCCAGACCGACGAAGCCCTGCGTCAGCATATCCTCGAAAAAACCCGCACGTCCTCCTACCGGCGCGTGGCCGATCTGCGCGTCGAGTTCGGTCGGCGGCTAGGCTGGTATGCGCTGGTCCGGCTCCGTAAGCCGGAGGTCGTTATCGAAACGGGCGTTGACAAAGGGCTGGGGGCGGTGCTGCTCTGCGCGGCCCTGCTGCGGAACCGCGAAGAAGGTAAACCCGGCCGCTACTACGGCACCGACATTGCCACCAAAGCCGGCTACCTGCTCGACGGCCCCTACCGCGAGGTGGGCGAGGTACTCTACGGCGACTCCATCACGAGCCTGCGCGCGTTCAGTCAGCCCATCGACCTGTTTATTAACGACAGCGACCACTCGGCTACCTACGAGGAAGACGAGTATCGGGTCGTTCTGCCTAAGCTGGGGCCGGGCGGCCTGCTGCTCAGCGACAACGCCCATGAAACAAGTGCTCTGGCCCGCCTGTCGCTGGAGGTAGGGCGTAAGTTTGTGTTTTTCAAAGAGATTCCGAAAGACCACTGGTACCCCGGTGCGGGTATTGGCTTTTCGTATTAAAGAAGGCGATCAGAATGGGGTCGGGACCGATACAAACCTGCCCCCGCGCTGGCCCTTCCTGTCTTCCCCGCGCTTATGTGGCTCTTCAAATACCTGTTCACGAACCTGTACCGGGCCCTGCAATCGGCCAACGGACGTCGGCTATTGTGGCTCTTTTTCCGGTACGCCGGCCAGCCCCGTCACCGGTTGACTACCATCCCGTTTCTGCGTTACCGCTTTCAAGTGCCGGACCCGCTGTCATTTGTCTGGCAGTTCAAGGAAATCTTTGCCGATGAGTCGTACCGCTTCCTGACCGATGCGGCCAAACCCGTCATCTACGACTGCGGAGCCAACATCGGCACCAGCCTGGCTTATTTCCGCCAAACCTACCCGCAGGCCCGCATTGTGGCGTTTGAGGCCGATCCGGACATTGGGGCGGTGCTGGCGCGGAACCTGCAAACCAACGGCATCAACGACGTTGAGGTCATCAACAAAGCCGTTTGGATACATGAGCAGGGACTCGATTTTGGCAGTGGCGAAGCCGATGGCGCGTCCATGTTTTCGGAGACGGGTCGGCGGCTAGTTCCGTCGGTCCGGCTGCGGGACTACCTCCTGCGCGAAACCCGCATCGACATGCTCAAAATCGACATCGAAGGCGCTGAAACCGAGGTGCTGGTCGACTGTAGCGATGCGCTCGCGCACATCAGAAACCTGTTCATCGAGTACCATGCCTACATCGGCCATCCGCAAACGCTGGGCCTCATCACGCGGCTGCTCGAGAACCAGGGCTTTCGGTATTATATCGACAGCAACCAGTCGCGGGTACGGCCGCTGGTCAACCATCGCTACCGGGGCAACGACCTGATGGACCTGCAGCTCAACATCTTTGCCTATCGTCCATGAATGTTGTCATCCTCAGCACCTATCAGCATTTTGGCGGGGCAGCCGTAGCCACCAGCCGGCTCCATCGGGCGCTGCTCAACCAGGGCGTTCAGGCTACCCTGCTCATCGGCACGTCGAACCGGCAGGAGAAACACCAGCCCGCCCCGGAGGTTGCCTTCCTGGCCAACAATTTCCTGGCCGAACAAACCGCCTTTGGCCGGTTCGTGGCCGAGCGGCTTTACTTTCTGCCGTTTGAACGCGACCCCTCCGTTCGTTTTCAGTTCTCGCCGGCCGTCTTTGGCGCGGATCTCGATTTCCACCCTGCTGTTCAGCAGGCCGATCTGCTGCACATTCACTGGAGCAGCTTCGGCTTTTTATCCCTCAGCGGGCTGCGGTCGCTGTTCAGCCTCGGCAAACCCGTTGTCTGGACGCTGCACGACCAGTGGGCCTTTACGGGAGGATGCCACTATACGGGGGGCTGCACCCACTTCATGACGCACTGCCACCATTGTCCGTACCTGAAAAAACCCGCCAGCAATGACCTGTCGGCCAGACGGTTCGACCGGAAGCAGTGGGCCTATACCAACGCTCCGCTGCATGTGGTACACCCGAGCCGGTGGCTAGCCGAACAAGCTGAAGGCAGTGCGTTGCTGGGCAGCTTCCCGCATCAGGTCATTCCTAATACGCTCGATCAGCAGGTCTTCGCGCCAGCGACTTCCCCACGGGACGGAGGTCAGCCCCAGCGGCTGTTGTTCGGCAGTGCCAACGTAACCGACACCCGCAAAGGATTCAGGTATTTTGCCGAAGCCCTGACCCTCCTGCACCAGCAACATCCCGAACTTACGCCCGAGATCCTGGTCTTCGGCAAAGGACGCTCGTACCTCTTCAACGAACTACCCTACCCGATCCGGCAACTGGGCCTCCTGACCAGCGAAGCCGACATCGTGGCTGCTTACAACGCAGCCGACGCCATGGTTGTCCCGTCGCTGGAAGACAATCTGCCCAATACAATCGTTGAAGCGATGTCCTGCGGAACCCCCGTAGTCGGCTTCCGCACGGGCGGCATCCCCGAGATGATCGACCACCGGCAAAATGGCTACCTGGCCGCTACCGGTTCAGCGCAGGAACTAGCCGACGGGCTGGCGTACGTACTTACCCATCCAGATCCGGCCGCTCTCCGGAATCAGGCCCGCCAGTCGGCCGAGGCCCGGTTTTCGGAAGATGTCGTTGCCGGCCAGCATATCGATCTGTATCAATCGTTACTGAGCGCACCAGCTAACCGATAGCGGAGAACGCCCCTTCTGATCATGCCGCCAACCGTCTCCATCATTACGATCACCTACAACGCCGGCCAGTTTCTGGAGCGTACGATCCGGAGCGTCATGGCGTACACCACCTCCGAGGTTGAGTACATCATCATTGACGGAGCCTCGACCGACCGCACGCTGGACATCATCCGACAGTACGAAGCTCACGTAACGAGCTGGATTTCGGAGCCCGACCGCGGGCTGTACGATGCCATGAACAAAGGCCTTCACCGGGCGCAGGGCAAATACGTCTGGTTCATGAACGCAGGCGATGAACTCCACGACCCCGATACCCTGCCCAGGCTGCTTAGCCTCATGCAGACAAACCCGGCGGATGTGTATTACAGCGACGCCCTGTTCGTTGAGGATACGGCGGACCGGCGGTCCAGCATTCCCGTTGGTCTGCGCAGCGTGATAACGCCCCATACGCTGCCCGTTCCGCTGACCTGGCGCGATATGGCGTTGGGGATGAAAGTATGCCATCAGGCGTTTGTGGCCTGCCGATCCATCGCGCCGGACTATATACTCGGCAACCTCAGCGCCGACCTCGACTGGGAAATTCGTTGTCTGAAGGCGGCCCGGCGTATTGAGTTCGTTCCTTTTGTCCTGTGTCGTTATCTGGTTGGCGGTTTGTCGGTACAGCAACACCGGCGGTCGCTGATCGACCGCTTCAGGGTCCTGGTCACCCATTTCGGCTGGGGATCGACGCTGTTCAATCACGGCCGAATTGTCTGGCGGGCCCTGAATCGACCCGGTAAAGGCCTGGGTAGTTAACCAAAAGGAAATCAATAGAGTAGTCATGCAGCCCCGTTGCTCTATATTATTTGGCCGGTATGAATTTTGCGTGAAGCCGACGGGATTAATGACTAAAAAATACCTTTACATCGAGAATTGCAGATAAATTTGCGGGATTTGCTTCGCTAAAGCCTGGCCTTCTTGTCCTTTTCCTGTAAAAAAATAGATTTAACCAATGAAACGAATCGCTGTATTTACTTCGGGGGGCGACGCACCGGGGATGAACGCTTGCATCCGGGCCGTTGTCCGGGGAGCAGTTTACCACGGACTCGACGTATTTGGCATCCGCCGGGGGTACAACGGAATGATAAACGGTGACATTTTTCAGATGTCCTCCCACTCGGTCAGCAACATCGTACAGCGCGGAGGAACCATTCTGAAATCGGCCCGGAGTAAAGAGTTTATGACGCCCGAAGGCCGTAAAAAAGCCTACGACCAACTACAGAAATTCGGGATTGAAGGCCTGATCGCCATCGGCGGAAACGGTACGTTTACCGGCGCAACGCTCTTCTATGACGAATACGGCATTCCGACCGTGGGCGCGCCGGGTACCATCGACAATGATCTCTACGGCACCGACTATACCATAGGCTTCGACACCGCCGTTAACACGGCCCTCGAAGCGATCGACAAAATCCGCGATACGGCCGACTCGCACGACCGCATTTTCTTTATCGAAGTAATGGGCCGCGACTCGGGTTATATCGCCATTCAGTCGGGGATTGCCGGCGGGGCAGAACTGGTCATGGTGCCGGAGGTACTCACGCCCATTTCTGAAGTTGTCGAAACGCTCAAAGCAGGCTGGAGCCGCCAGAAATCCTCGTCGATCATTGTCGTAGCCGAGGGTGAGGAAGAAGGGAACGCCAACGAAATTGCCGAGAAGATCCGGCAGCAGGTACAGTCGGATATCGACATGCGCGTAACCACCCTGGGCCACATCCAGCGGGGCGGCATCCCAACGGCCTACGACCGGATTCTAGCCAGCCGTCTGGGCCTCGGAGCACTCGAAGGACTCATGAACGGCGAGAAAAACGTAATGGCTGGTGTAGTCAATAACGAGCTGGTCTATACGCCCTTCAAAGATACCATCCGGCTGCCCAAGCCCATCAATGAGGATTTGCTGCGGATGGTAAAGATCCTGTCGGTCTAGACAGTCAGACGCCGGAACAGACCCCGCTTCCCAGCCGAGGGTCTGTTCCGGCTCAAATGTACCCGACCAGGCGGTAGGCCATATACCCCACCCCTTCTTTAACGAGGTAATACGCATCCTGAAAGGCCTGCGCGTTAGGCAACAGCCATTCGCCCGGCACGAACGTGCGCTGATGGCTCATGAAGCTGCCCGGAAACGGCACCACCTCAACACCCGCTTTTCGAAAACAGCCCACCGTCCGACGCATATGCCAGGCCGAGGTGACCAGCACACAGCGGTTGGTACCAAACTGCTTCCGCAGTAGCCGAGCCGTGAACAGGGCATTTTCACGCGTATTCTTCGATTTGTTTTCGAGTATGATATCCTCCCGGCGAACCCCCGCCGTTTCCAGGAAACGCGCTGTCATCTGGCCTTCGTCGCTCACGATACCCGGCTGAAACGGAAGGTCGCCGTTGCCGCCACTAATCAGAATGGTACGGACTGCTCCCTGTTTGTACAGATACAGTGCCTGCCCGGCCCGATCGGCCTCGCGGTCGAGCAGAAACCGCCGGTCTGGTATAGGCGTCATCCCATCCATCATGCCGCCGGTCAGGACAACAGCAATGCGGGTCGTGGTGTCGGCAGGAACGGCTACGGGGCCATACTCCCACCAGCGCGCAAACTCATTGACCAGGAAGGTATTACCGAATAGCCAGAAAACGGCCAGCGCCCCGCCCGCCAGCCAGCGCCTGCGTCGGTGGCTCCTGGTGAACAACGCCAGAACCAGCAAGGCCACCAGCCAGCCAGCCGGCGTAATAAAGTAGCTGAGAACTTTAGAAAAGAAATAAAACATAGACTACAGGCGGGATGGCAAGCGTTTTGTACCTGACGTATTTACAAATTGAAATCTGTATTTTTGACATCTCACAGTCGCGAAGATACGTACCACCCCCTATGAACAACCGTCTTATACTAACCTCTGTACTTGGTTTACTGCTGGTAACAGTCGGCTGGGCGCAGTCGCCGGCTTCTGCTCCGTCTGACGGCTTTGCCATCAAAGGTCGCATACAGGGCCTCAAAGACACAACCTGTGTGCTGGCCCATTATTTTGGCGCCACCCAGTACATTCCGAAAGACACGGCCCGGGTCGACGCAACCGGCTCGATGACGTTCTCCGGTACGAAGCGCCTGCCCGGCGGGTTGTACATCGTTGTGACGCCCAAAAATCGTTACATCGAATTCCTGATCGACGAAGCCAACCAGAATTTTTCGTTCGAGACCGATACGGCCAATACCGTACGGGAGATGAAAATTACCGGCTCAAAAGAGAACGCCCTCTTTTATACGTACCAGCAGCAACTTGGCAAGATTTACGAGGAAGCCCAGGCGCTCAACATTCAGAAAAAACTCCGCGACGACGCCGTATCGGCCGCAGTCACCAACAAACAACTGGCCGACCTGCAGAAGCAGGCCCAGACCTACCGCGAGCAGTTCCTCAAAGACAACGCCGGTACGTTTGCCGTCAAACTTCTGAAAGCCACCGCCGAACCCGACATACCAGCCGCCCCCAAACTCGCGAACGGCCGCTCTGACTCGACCTGGGTTTTCAACTATTACAAAAGCCACTTCTGGGACGGGTTCGACTTTGCCGACGAGCGGTTTGTACGCACCCCGATTTTCCAGCGCAAACTTGACCGCTACCTGAAAGAACTGACCGTTCAGACGCCCGACTCGCTCATTAAAGAGGCCGACTTCATCGTGAACAACGCCATAAAAGGGAAGTCGAAAGAAGTGAAGTCGTATGCCATCTGGTACATTACCAGCCAGTACGAACAACCCAAAATCATGGGCACCGATGGGCTGTATGTCCACATGTTCGAGAAGTACTACGCGACGGGCATAATGCCGGTTACCGACTCGACAACGATCCGGCAAATTGGCGAACGGGTTAAGTCCCTGAAGCCAACGCTGGTTGGTAAAGTGCTTTCGATACCCAACGTCAGCGATACCCTTCGCCGGCCCATCGCCTTTGCCAACATCAAGTCGGAGTACACGGTCGTTTTCTTCTATGATCCACAGTGCGGCCACTGCCGCGAGAGCGCTCCGAAACTGCAGCAGTTTGTCGATGCGAACAAAAGCAAAGGCGTTGAGTTAGTAGCGGTCGCGGTCGAGCAAAGCCCCGACGAGTGGAAGAAATTCATTCGAGAGTTCAAGCTCCAGAAAGCCATCAACGCCTACGATTACAGCTTCCGCACCGACTATCGCCGTCAGTATGATGTCTGGACCACGCCCACCATTTACGTGCTCGATAAAGACAAAAAGATCATTGCGCGCAAGTTGCCCGTGGAGCAGCTGGAAGACTTTATCGGTTTCCACAGACGCCAGCAGGCAACCGCCAAAAAGCCAGCTACGGCACCAGCCAACGCCAAGGCCAGCGTTAAAAAATAAGCCAGTTCCCGGCACTCGATGCCCGATCCCGTATAAAACCAAAGGCCAGCACGGATAGTCGCGCTGGCCTTTTTTATCATTCGTCTGGCCGGATTCGTCTCCGTTTTCCGACCAGTTGACAATCGTTGACTACCTCATTTTTGTTCGCTTCACCAGGTAGGCGGTCAGAATCTGTTCGAATCCCTGGGCAATATCGGCCTCGATAAAGTCGATCTTGTATTGACCACAGCGAAGCTTCAGCTCCTGAAAGTAATTTTTGACGGCCTGCTGGTATGTGTCGCGCACCTGACCGGGCTGTACCTTCACTTTCTCGCCCGTTTCCAGGTCGATAAATTCGTAAGGCCGTTCATCGAAGGCAAAATCTTCTTCGGTTTTTTTGTCCGTAACGTGGAACAGAAGAACCTCGTGGAGATTATGACGCAGGTGTTGCAGGGCCGAAAACAAGGCATCCGACTTCTCCGAGTTATCGAACATATCACTGAAAATCACCACCAGCGACCGCTTGTTGATCTTTTCGGCTACTTCATGAATCACCTCCGCAGCCGATGTCCGGCGCAGGGGTTTGGGCTGAAGCATGAGCTGGTCCAGCTGGGTAAAGATCTTGTGTACGTGCGAGGGTGTCGACTTGGTAGGCGTCTGCAGGTCGATCTGATCGGCAAAGGCCGTCAGGCTCACCGCATCTTTCTGGCGCTGGAGCATATAGGCCAGGCAGGCCGCAGCCATTACGCTGAAGGTTATTTTGCCGTAGTTGCTCTCGGGGTAATACATGGACGAGGACGTATCGACGAGCAGGTGGCAGCGGAGGTTTGTTTCTTCTTCGTAGCGTTTAACGAATAGTTTCTCTGTTTTGCCGTATACTTTCCAGTCGATATGCCGCGTGGTTTCGCCGGTGTTGTAGAGCCGGTGTTCGGCAAACTCGACCGAGAAGCCGTGAAAAGGTGATTTATGCAGGCCTGTAATAAACCCTTCGACCAGCTGGCGGGCCAGGAATTCGACATTGCCGAACGAACGTACCTGCCCCAGGTTAAGTGGTTGTTTCATATAGGTAAGGTACACAAAAAACGAACCCGCCCGACACCCCCGTCAGGAATTGCACAGCGGGGTATCGGGCGGGAACAGGACCGGACCGATCAGTCCGGATGGTTATTAAAGAACCGGCTCCAGCAGGGGCTGGAAAGCAACGGGTGCACTGAACGCTGAGGGAGCGGGTGCGAAAGCAACGGACTGGCTTTTGCCAATAACCCGGAGCGAAACATTGGCAACGCCCTTCGAAATCATGCCTAAAGCACGGGCGGCTGCGTGGGTCAGGTCAATGACGCGGCCTTTGGCAAAAGGACCCCGATCATTGATTCGTACAATTACGGTACGCTGGTTGTCAAGGTTGGTAACTTCAACCAGGGTGTTCAGTGGGAACGAACGATGAGCGCCTTCGAGGGCATCGGCGCTGACGCGCTCACCGTAGGCCGTCTTTCGGCCGTTAAACTTTTTGGAATAAAAAGACGCTTTGCCTTTCTGTATGAGACTCGGTAGAGTCTCCGCCGGTTTTATGCTGCTAAAAAACAGCATAATGGACATGATTACACTCATACAGCTATTGGTTACGTGAATAATGCAATGGAGCGGCTGCATTAACTGACTGGGCCAAATCTCCATCCCCAAAAAGTGCAATTCCTGTTTTACAAAGATACATCATATATGCCTAAAAGACAAGGCTTTATCGAAAAATCTGTGGAATGGTCTCCACAACCTGGCCCGAATGTGAGGGATTTTCGCCCCAAAATATTGTTGTTCAATTCTTTTTGTTCTCATACGAATGAACGTACTTTAGCGTTTACGAACGCACTAAACCTAACGCATTGTGGACGAAAGAGAACGGGAAAAGATTTACTCCAAACGGGTTCGGGCGGGCAAACGAACGTATTTCTTCGATGTAAAAACCACCCGCGCGAACGACTATTACCTCACCATAACTGAAAGCCGCCGACAGCCGCAGGGCGAAGGTTTCACCTACGAAAAACACAAAATGTTTCTCTATAAAGAAGACTTCGATAAGTTTATCGAAGCCCTTCAGGAAACCGTAGATCATGTTAAAACAGAGCTTATGCCCGATGTCGACTTTTCGCAGTTTGCCCAGCGCGAACGCGACGAATCGGACGACTACGCCAGCAGCGAACTCAAGTGGGAATAACTGAACGCCAGCTGCATGATCTGACTCTACTCACTCGTTTTCAAAATCCTATTCAGCCCTTGGCCCATGCCGAAGGCTTTTTTTGTTGTAATTTTGTCTAAACTATTTAGCGATAGAGCGAATGGGAAGATGGGCCTGCCAAACCTATAGCCACGGCCCCCTCCCCCACTCATTCGCTCCATCACGCATTCTCTTATGGGCTTACAATGTGGAATTGTGGGGTTACCGAACGTCGGCAAATCAACCCTGTTTAATGCAATATCGAGCGGCAAGGCCGAAGCCGCCAATTACCCGTTCTGTACGATAGAACCCAACGTCGGCGTGGTCACCGTACCCGATGACCGACTCGATACGCTCGAAAGTCTGGTGAAGCCGCAGCGCGTCGTTCCGACCATCATCGAGTTTGTCGACATTGCCGGCCTGGTAAAAGGGGCCAGCCAGGGCGCCGGACTGGGCAACAAGTTTCTGGCCAACATCCGCGAGGTGGATGCCATCGTTCACGTGATCCGCTGCTTCGAAGACGACAACATCGTTCACGTAGAAGGCAAAGTGAACCCTATTGCCGACAAAGAGATTATCGACGCCGAACTACAGCTGAAGGACCTCGAATCAGTCGACAAGAAAATTCAGCGGATCGACAAGGCAGCCCGCGTGGGCGATGCCAAAGCCAAAGTCGAGCTTGAAGTGCTAAAACAGTTTAAAGCAGCCCTGGAAGCCGGCCGTAGCGCCCGCACCGTACAGGTGTCGCCCGAAGAGCGCGAAACGGCCATCGGCGACATATCGCTGCTGACTGTGAAGCCGGTCATTTACGTGGCCAATGTGGACGAAGGCAGCCTCCCTAACGGAAATCAGTACTCCGACGCCCTGCGCGAAGCCGTAAAAGACGAAGGTGCCGAAGTCATCATCATCAGCGCCGGTATCGAGTCGCAGATTGCGGAGATGGAAGACCCCGATGAGCGGGAGCTGTTTCTAGGTGAGTACGGCCTGACCGAGTCGGGGCTGAGCAAGCTGATCAAAGCGTCGTACCGGCTGTTGGGGCTGATCACCTACTTCACGGCCGGCGTTAAGGAAGTACGGGCCTGGACCATCCACCGGGGCTGGAAAGCACCGCAGGCCGCCGGGGTCATCCACTCCGACTTTGAGCGCAAGTTTATCCGGGCGCAGGTCATGAAACTCCCCGACTTTGAGCAGTTCAAGACCGAAGCGGGCGTTCGCGAAGCCGGTAAGCTGTCCGTCGAAGGAAAAGAATACGTCGTGCAGGACGGAGATATTATGGAGTTCCTCCACAGCGCCTAGCCATCATCCTACTGTTGGGGCTAAAAGATTCACTTTTAGCCCTTTTTTTGTTCTTTACTACCGCCGGTTGACGCTCATACGCCGGTAGCCTACAAGCTGGTCGGCGCGGGCAGCCGGCGGACGGTGGTAGACAAATACTTCGTACTCGTTCTCGGTAGCCGAGTAGTTTCCTTCGATATACCCTTCATCGACCCGCGGGGGCTGGCCACTCGTCCGAACGATGTAATCGTAGTTATACACGCCCTGCTTAAGCAGGATAGCCGCCTGATACGTACCCGATGCCGCGTCGAAAGCCATACGGTTGCGGTCGTCCAGTCGCCAGAGGTTAAAAGCTCCGTTTACAAATACATCTACGCCCGGCAACTCGGGTATCCGCAGCGTAAATACGGTTTCGATGTAGTCAGCGCCGGTAGCGCCGTTGCCCGTTTCGCGGTGGTCGATCACGTATTGGCCGTTGAAGTCGTCGCTCTGGATATAGGCCCCCCGACTGCGCGCCTGGTCAGGCTGAACGTAGGCAATGTTGCGGTCGGCCGGGCGCTCGATGCGGTCGATGAAGTTAGCCCGCGAGAGTACCGTTCGTATGTCGAAAAAACGAAATTCGTTTCCGCCGGGCATGGTGTTGCTCAGATCGATCAGCCGGTACTCCAGCACCTGATCGAAGGCGCGAACGTTGGTAGGTCGCAGTCCGCCGATGGTCCGGTCGTCGCGGTAGTTCTGCCGGACAACGACCCTGAAATCGTCCTGGGGCGAAATCACCTGATACCCCCGATAATCGATGGCCAGATCGATTTGCTGATCGGTAAACTGCCTCGACGGATCCGACGAGAAGGCAACGGCCGCGTTGACCCGAATCCGATTCTGGTAGGTGCTGAACCGGCGCGTCAGGATAATATTGCTCCGGTTACGTTCGTCGTACACGATGAGCAGGTAGTTACCCGGCAGTTTGACCCGCGGCACCGGAAACTTGTAGTGATAGTACGGCACCTTGGTGTTGATCGATACGGCGTAGTCGGTGATAGGGTTATCGTTGTACTCGTAGGTAAACTCGATATCGTTCAGCACAGACTGCTTCCAGTCGGCATTACAGTGCATCAGTTTGGCCCGGAACGACCGGTAGTTGGCCGTCAGATCATCGAATTCAAGCTGAAGAAAGGCAGTCTCGTCGAGCGAGATAACCGGCGGGTTAAGCGTTTCGGACGGGTTGTCGGCTGCGTTGGCGGCCAGCTGCGGAAACAGCAGGACGGTCTGAATTTTGGGGTCGTAAATCTGATCGACCGCCGGAACGGACTGGGCACAGACAGGAACGACGACCGAAGTCATCCACAAACACATAATCAGCAGGCGGTACGAAATCATTAGCGATGTTATCAGCAGAAGCAGGTATCTACTAAACGGGTTTTGGCGGCAAACCGTCAGTGGTGATAGCGAAATTAGCCGGCTGTCTGCAGGGCTGGCCGGTTGAATCAGTTTACTTTACTCAACAAACGAGCCAATTCCCTGTCGGCCTTCCCAGATGTCAGGTTGCTAAATTTGGTACTGACAACAGGTACGGCCTCGACCTGGTAATTCAGTCAGGCGATCCGTTTTCATCTCCATGCCGCCCCTAACGGGGCCAGCCGAAAACCCGACCGCCGGGAGAATGTCATGTATGGAGCTATCGGCAAACCCGTCTACAGGCCACATTATATGAACAAACCCAGCCGGTTAGACTGGGTTTGTCGGGATCAGGCTAGTTTCTTTTCCCACTCTTCGGCTTCGAGCATGGCGTTTTCCCACTCGTCCTGAAGCTGACTGATTTCGGCCTTGACGCGGTGGTATTCGTCGTTTTTGGCTTGCATCAGCTTACTGTCGCCGTAGGTAGCGGGGTCGGCCAGTTCGGCTTCGAGTCGTTTTTTGCGTTCTTCCAGCTGGCTAATCTTGGTTTCTGATTCTTCGGCCTGCTGGGTCAGTTTCTTCAGGGTTCGCTGCCACTCCTTCCGTTCGTCGTCGCTGGCGCGCGGGGTGGTGGTGGCTGGCTGGGGGGCAGGCGCGGGTTTCCTGTCAACTGATTTGGAGTTGCCTTCCTGCTCCTTGCGCTCTTCCATCCACCATTCGTACTCGTCATACGTACCCGGATATTCTTTGATCTGCTCATCTTCGATGTACCAGATCTTGTTGGCAATCTGCGAAACGAAATAGCGGTCGTGCGATACGACTACGTACGTTCCTTCATATTGTTCGAGCGCCTGAATCAGGATATTCACCGACTGCATGTCGAGGTGGTTGGTTGGCTCGTCAAGCAGCAGGAAATTGGCCTGCGACAGCAGCACCTTGGCCAGGGCTACCCTCGATTTTTCGCCCCCCGACAGGACCTTAATTTTCTTGAATACCTCATCGTTGGAGAACAGGAAACAGCCCAGTACGCCCCGCAGCTCCCCTTCGCTCTTGGTTGGGTTGGCATGTTTCAGTTCGTCGAGCAGCGTATCCTCAACGCTCAGCGACTCCAGCTGGTGCTGCGCGTAGAAGCTGAACGACACGTTATGACCCAGCTGGCGTTTGCCCTCGTTAACCGGCTCCGAACCGGAAATAATCCGCAGCAGTGTCGATTTACCACGACCGTTGGCACCGATCAGCGCTACTTTGTCGCCCCGCTCCAGCCGGATATCGGCCCTGGTCAGAATCCGCTTGGGCCCGTAGGCCTTCGTGATGTCGTCCAGGTGCAGAATATGTCGGCCGGGCTGGGTCGAAAACTGGAATTTAAAGTTCACCCGGGCCGTTTCGTCGATCACCGCATCGACCAGCTCCATGCGGGCCAGCTGTTTGACGCGGCTCTGGGCCTGTTTAGCCTTCGTGGCTTTGGCCTTGAAGCGTTCGATAAACCGCTCCGTCTGCCGGATTTTGGCCTGCTGGTTTTCGTAAGCTCCTTTCTGAATTTCGTTCCGCAGCGCCTTTTCTTCGAGGTAGAACGAATAATTGCCGGGGTAGTAATTCAGCTTGGCACCGGCTACTTCAACCGTCACGTCGATGACGTTATCGAGGAACTCGCGGTCGTGCGATACGACTATGACGGCCCCTTCGTAGGTCTGAATATACTTCTCGACCCACTGAATCGAGGGTAAGTCAAGGTGGTTGGTCGGCTCATCGAGCATCAGCAGCGACGGCTTCTGCAGCAGCAGCTTGGCGAGCATCACGCGCATGCGCCATCCGCCGGAGAACGTCCGCAGGGGTCTTTGCAGATCGTCGGTCGAGAAGCCGAGACCTTCCAGGATTTCTTCGGCCCGGGCCTGTACGGTATAGCCATCGAGCGCGTCGAACTCTTCCTGCACTTTGCCGAGTTTATCGACCAGTTCGTCGCGGTAGTTGGTTTCCATCTCATGCAGCAGCTCATCGATCTGCCGCTGTAGCTCGTTCTGCCGCGCGAAGGCCTGCATGGCTACGGACAGGATGGAGTCATCGGTCTGGTAGCTGAGCAGATCCTGGTTGAGGAAGCCCAGCGTAACGTCGCCGGCTTTGGAGATAGTACCGCCATCGGCCTGGTATTCGCCATTGATGATGCGGAGTAAGGTTGACTTGCCGGTACCGTTGAGGCCAATAAGACCGATTTTCTGGTTAGGCTTAATGTGCAGCGATGCGTTTTCGTAGAGCGCGCGGCTGCCGAGGTAATACGACAGGTTCGTGATGGAAATCATGGGGCAAATTTACCGAAAAATGCCCGGTCGGCTGCAAAAATTTGTATCATGAGTTGCGCATTATGGGGCTTTGGCCCTATATTTGCACCCGCTAACAGCAAAAAGCCTCCTTAGCTCAGCTGGTAGAGCGACGCATTCGTAATGCGTAGGTCGCAGGTTCGAATCCCGTAGGAGGCTCATATCCCCGCTCAACCGAGTGGGGATTTTTTGTGTCTCCGGCATGAATGCCGGCGCTATTCATATGTCGTAGCTGGCTGGCTCGTTCGTTTTTTTGGTCTATTTTTTTGAGTTGGATCTTGGCGGATATGGTCCTTTTTTTCCGGCATGAATGCCGGTACCAGGCATTTGTCGTAGCTGGCCGACTCATTTGTTTTTTTGTCTATTGTCTCGACTTGATTATTGCTGGTCGGTCCCGGCTCATCCGATAAATGAATAGCCTCGGCATTCATGCCGGGGGCCTGTTTTTCGGCATTGATGCCGGTGAGCTCTTGGCCATAGCCCCTCTCCGAAACATGAATAGCCCCGACTTTTATCATTGGGGACTCTGTTCTGGCATTTCAATGGCACCTGATCACTTACCCGGTATGTACTTTGTTCGCTACACAGGTGACAATCTGCTGATTAACAGGCACCCGGATGAAACAAACCGATTCCATCATACGTTATATGGCTGTTTTTTAGTACTTTCTATGAAGTCTGTGCCGTAGCTCAACGACGTTATGAAAAGCCCATCTATGACCCCGTCCGAAAACCCGGTTCAACTTCGGGCCGCACTCAGCCTGTCAGGCAACGCCATCATGCTGTTCGAGTGCCTGCGTACGGCGCTGGGCGAGATTCAGGATTTTCGGCTCATACTGGCCAACCGAAAAGCAGAAGAAGTAGTGGGCATGAGCGAACAGGATATGCTTAATCGCAACTCTACCGATTTATTTCCTACCGCCAATACCGTTAACATATGGGAGCAGGCCCGACGCGTTGTAGAAACCGGGCAGCCGTACGAGGTTGAGTTTCAGCCCCAGCTGAACGACCAGCTCTGCACGAGCTGGTTTTCGCTGACCCTCCAGCGGTACGGCGACGGACTGGCTGCATCCTTTGTCGATATCACCGCCCTCCGCCAGCAGAAAGACCTTACCGAACGTATTCTGAACGGCTCGATCAATGGGATGGTCACCTGCGAGGCTCTGCGCAACGAGACGGGCACGCTGTATGATCTACGGATCCGGCTGGTGAACGACGCAGCTGCCCGCCTGATCCGGAAGCCAGTTAGCCAGCTGATCGGCGATACCCTGTTCAACCAGCCTGCCACGCTGGCGCAGCCGGAGCTGCTGCCGCGCTGTATCCACACCGTCGAAACGGGCGAGTCTCAACGCTTTGAAAGCCGGATCAGCGTCAATGGTATCGAGAACTGGTACGACATATCGATTTCGAAGCTGAGCGACGGACTATTGATGACGTTCATCGATATTACGGCGGCCAAGCACCACGAGCAGGAACTTAACCTGCTGATCGAAAATCTGAAACGGTCGAATCAGAACCTGGAACGGTTCGCCTACGTAGCCTCCCACGACCTGCAGGAGCCGCTCCGCAAGATTCAGTCATTTGGCGACATTCTGCGAAGCCAGTCGAGTCCGGCCGTAGACGACCATAGTCGTGAGCTGATTGACCGGATGCAGTCGGCCGCGAGTCGGATGAACACGCTTATTCGTGATCTGCTGACGTTCTCGCGGCTATCGACCCAGTCGCAGCCTTTCCGGACCATCTCCCTGCCGGAAGTGGTGAGGGATGTGCTGACCGACCTCGAAGCCACCATTCATGAGAAACAGGCGCAGGTCGAGGTAACGTCGCTGCCTGCTGTACTGGGCGATGCACTTCAGCTCCGGCAGGTGTTTCAAAACCTGATCAGCAACGCGCTCAAGTTCGCCAAACCAGCTTCTGGTCAACAAAAGCCACATATACGTATCGACTGCGAACAGGTTCCCGGCAGTGCTGTGCGACCTCTGCCCGGTCAGCCAATAGCCGCGTCTGACACCAGTCGGTTGTTTTACGCCATCAGCGTGACCGACAACGGTATTGGCTTCGACGAGAAGTACCTGGACCGGATTTTTACCATCTTCCAGCGACTCCACACCCGCTCCGAATACGACGGCACCGGCATTGGCCTCACCATTGTGCAAAAAGTAGTAGAGAACCACAGAGGCTACATCAGTGCCCGCAGCCAGCCCGGTCAGGGCGCTACATTCACCATCTATCTGCCTGCTTTGCTATAAAAAAAAGGTGATTTCTCTGGGGGTGATCGGTGGCTGTACGCCCTTGCGCCGTCCCACCAATCACCCCCAGAGAAATCACCCGCCAAATGTCGGTTCGGTTACTGGCTAGTACCGCTCGTTGCTGGCTTCCTCGTCTTCGGCGAGTTCGGTTATTTCCCGATCCAGCTCATCGTCGGAGAGGTCGTCGGCGAGCAGATCGTCGGGGGTGTCGTCCAGGTCGTCGGCGTTCGATACTTCATCGGTCGCATGGCGGGCTGTGGCGGTGTCGGTGTAGAGCAGCGTGTCGGTTGCTTCTTCATCGCCGGGGTTCATCACGTCAGGGTCGTTGTTAACGCCAAGACCCGCGTAGACCACAGCATCCATCTCGTCGTTGTTCTCGGGTACGTTGGTATTCTGGGGCGACATACCCTCCAGCGGGCCACCCGTATTCTGGTCGACGCGCTGCTGATCGGCGTTGTTTGTATTTTCCATACTGGTTTTTCGTAGTTGAGATGATCAGGTTATGGCTGGTCAGGGCTCGTTACGGGCCGTGACTCAGTCGTATGTGTCTCTAACCGACGAAGCCCCAAACTGTTTTCTGCTACTTCCAGACAACGACTTTCTGCACCTGCGCGGGCCGGTTTTCGCCCGTGAGCCGAAGCAGGTAGGTTCCGTCGGCCAACTGACTGACATCCAGCAACGTCTCTTCACCAGCCCGGACCGGCTGGGCGGGCAATACGGCCTGACCGGCTAACGACAGCAGTTCGACCTGTCCGGTAAAGGCGGGACGCACCGTCAGAAAATGATCGGTCGGGTTTGGGAAGGCCCACGGACTGACGGGCTCTTCGGGTTTGGTACCCGTAACGACTACTTTCTGCGACGTGTTTTTGAGGTATCGCAGCCCCCCTGCCCGGCTACCCAGCATCAGGTCGGGCAGCTGATCACCATCGAGGTCAGCCACAGCCGCCACCAGTCCCGCGCCTGGTAGACCCAGACCCGGCAGCGAGTCGAGCAGGGTGAGAGGCTGGTCGGGCCGGTCGGGAAAGCGGTAGATCCGGAGCTCGCCGTGGTCAGATGCCGAAATCAGCTCTGCTTTCTGGTCGCCGTTTAGGTCAGCCACTACCAGCGACCGCGCCCGATCCTGAAACACGTTGGCCGTTAACCCGCCGAAAGTCTGGTTCTGGAGCTGAAACGAAGGGCTGGTAGCCGAGCCAGCGTTGCGGTAGTAGCTGATAGTGCCGTCGTTTTTGCCGAGCAGCAGATCGAGCAACCCGTCGCGGTCCACATCGGTAAGCGTCGGTCGTTCGCCGATTTGCTGCGTACCGGGCAGCGCCCAGCTGGTAGCCCGGCTCAGATCGAACCGGACAGCCGCCCCTCTCGGAGCCGTATTCACCAGCGCCCGCATTTCTACATTGCGCGCGCCGGTACCGGTCAGCACCAGATCAACACTGCCGTTGGCATCGATATCGATCAGCTGAGGCAGCACCGATGTCAGGGCCAGCGACTGGCTGATACCCAGATAATCGGTCGTGACGAGTACGAAGGCCGGATTCTGGTTGGTGCCCTGGTTTTCGAACTGCCATAAGCCCGCCCGGTAGCTGGTTCCGGTCCGCAGACCGTCGAACCCCACCAGCAGGTCGGCATCCCCGTCGCCGTCGAGATCAGCCAGGGCCGGCGTAGCGTTCTCTCCCAGGTCGAGCATGTCTTTTTGCAGGAAATCGGTCTGTACAAACTGAAAATTGGGGTTGCGGTTGTTGCCGCGGTTTTTGTAATACCAGCCCGAAGCCCGAAAATCGAAGACCTGATTTTCGTTATACCCGACGTTGGGCGAAGCCAGCAAATCTTTTTGCCCGTCGCCGTCTACATCTTCCCAGGATACCGCCGGAAACGCCGGAAACACAATCGGTTTGCTGGCCGGAAACAAACTGTCGAAGCCGACAAAACGGGCTACGTTCGAGTTGGGTCCCGCGCCCCGCAGCCGAGCCAGGTTAGAACAGGTAACGAACCCGAACAGCAAATCTTTATTGCCGTCGCCATCGGTATCGACCACCGTCAGCGTATTGCCCGAGTGCAGCGGTCGGCCGTTGGGATTGGTACCGGCCAGGGGTGGCTTGATGGCTACCGCTCCCGCCGTAATCGGCTCGACGGAGGCCGGGGCATCGCCACACTCCAGCCCGAAGACAAAGTCATTGCAGAAATTCTTCTTGAAGTAACCCCAGCAGGGGCCCGACGTGCGTTTGAAGTCGAGGCCGTCACGTTTGCCGGTGCGCTCCACGCTCATGTTCTGCTGATACGAGATCTGATCGCCCGAGGGGTCGAAGGTGAGTACGTCGATATCGCCGTCGTTGTCATAATCGAGAATGGCCGGTGTATCGACACCCGCCACGTAGAGCGACTGTCGCCCGCCGTATCCTTCGGTCATCAGTTCGGCAGACACCAGCCGAAATGCGGGGCGCCCGTTGACGGGTTCGTTCCGGAACAGCCGGATGCTGCTGGCGCCGTTGGTGAAGAGATCTTTTTGGCCATCGCCGTCATAATCGACCAGCAGCAGCCAGCTGTAAACGGTTGGAAAAACGGCTTCGTACTCGGGCGCGTACCGCCAGGCAATTCCGCTACCGGTCGGGTTATCGATGGCTACAAAGGTGCTGAGCTTATTAGTAGTCCGGTCAAACACAACCAGATCGTCGCGGGTGTCGTCGTTGAGCCGGAGGGTCGAGTACTGGGTAGCGTTCAGCCCGCCCACCCAGGGGTTCAGCACGGCCTGGCCGTTGACGCTGACGGTTGGGCGCTGGTCGTACTGAAACCCGAAGGCCCCGTTCGATTGCGCCATACTCCACCACGGACTTACCAGAAAACAAAGCGTAAACAGCTTTTTCATTCTAATTTTGACTGGATTATTCAACACAGAGGCACTGAGGTCATCCCGTTTGCCGGCAACGAGCCCAGACTTGTTCCTGACACGACGTTGTTTTCTGTGTCTATTTGAAACGATGAAACCCGCCCGAATGTGATGGTGAACACCGAGCAACTGTATCATAAATTTCTGGAATGCACCGGCGTATCGACCGATACCCGACGAATTACGACCGGCTGCCTGTTTGTAGCCCTGAAAGGTGGCAATTTTGACGGAAACCAGTTTGCCCAGGAGGCTCTGACGGCCGGAGCCCGCTACGCCCTCGTCGACGATCCGGCCGTAGCGGCTCAGCAGCCCGACGGCTGTTTGCTGGTAGCCGACGCCCTCACGGCCCTGCAGGATCTGGCCCGCCATCACCGCCAAACGCTGACCATTCCGGTAGTGGGCCTGACGGGGTCGAATGGCAAAACCACCACCAAAGAACTCATTGCGGGGGTGCTTTCGAAACGCTACATCACCTACGCCACCCAGGGCAACTTTAACAACCACATCGGGGTACCGCTCACGGTTCTGTCCATCACCGATCAGTACGAGATGGCGGTCGTCGAAATGGGTGCCAATCACCAGCGCGAGATTGCCCTGCTCTGCTCAATCTGTCAGCCTACCCACGGACTCATCACGAACATCGGCAAGGCCCACCTCGAAGGGTTTGGCGGTATCGAGGGGGTTCGGATCGGCAAAGGCGAACTGTACGATTATCTGGCCTCAACCGGCGGGACCGTGTTCGTCAACGCGAACGATCCCGTTCTGACGGCCATGCATCAGGAGCGCAGCGGCTTCGGGCAGACCGTTTTTTACCTGGAACATAACCAGCCCGAACTCGTGCAGGAGTCGCCGGTAGCCGTATACCGAACCGACACCGGCCAGACCATCACGACCCACCTGCCCGGCCGCTACAACTTCGAGAATATGGCGGCCGCCCTGGCTATCGGGCAGCATTTTGGGGTATCGCCTGCCGAAGCTCACCATGCCGTTGCCGACTACAACCCCACCAACAACCGCTCGCAGGTGGTGCAGAAAGGCAGCAACACGGTACTGCTGGATGCCTACAACGCCAACCCCAGCTCCATGGCAGCTGCCATCCGGCAGTTTGCGGCTACCCCTGCTAAACGCAAAGTCGTTATTGTAGGCGATATGTACGAACTGGGCGACGAGAGCCCGGCCGAACACGAAGCCCTGGGGCAGCTCATTGCCGATGCCAAGTTCGACCTGGTTATTCTGGCGGGGAAAGACATGAAGTACGCGCTCGGTGCCCTGCCCAAGGCCTATTATTTTCCCGACAAATTTTCACTGCACAACTGGCTGATGGACAATCCCATGACCGACACCCATGTACTGATCAAAGGATCGAGGGGCATGAGTTTGGAGAGCGTTGTGCCTTTTATTTAACGCCCGGCGGCTACTGATGGCCAGCTTTCTCTCCTGTCGACACGCATGTTTGTTTTCCGAATCCTGTTCTTCGTTGTTTTTACCCTGCCCGTCCTGGCGCAGGACCTCCCCCGGTTCGAGTCGGAGATCCGTGCTTTCGAAGCCGCCGACAAAACCACCCGCCCACCCCGGCGGCCTATTCTGTTCACCGGTAGCTCGTCGATCCGGCTCTGGGATAACCTGGCCTCGTATTTTCCGGGCAAGAAGCTGCTGAACCGGGGCTTTGGCGGGTCGGAGCTGAGCGATGTCATTCGCTATGCCGATCGCATCATCATTCCCTACAAACCCAAACAGATCGTTCTGTACGCTGGTGAAAACGATATTGCTACCGGCAAAGTGAGCGGCCAGCAGACCTATGAGCGGTTCGTTACCCTGTTTCGTTACGTTCGGAAACGGTTACCGGGTGTGCCTTTCGTGTTTATATCCATCAAACCCAGCCCGTCGCGCCGGCAATACCGGGCTCAGGTCGACGAAGCCAACCGGCTCATCAAACAATTCCTGGCCGGCCAGTCGAAAACGAATTTTGTCGATATCGGCCCGGTTATGCGCCAGCCAAACGGCCAGACCATCGGCGCCCTGTTCAAGTCCGACAGCCTGCATATGAACGAGAAAGGCTATGTTTTGTGGGCCAGAGAACTGCGCCCTGTGCTACGGTAATTACAGCCGCATTTCCATGCAGATATCGGCCCGGGTGTAGGGCGACGGCCGGAGCGGGACTTCCACGAACCCAACCCGTTTGTAGAGTTCGATGGCGGCCACCGCTTTCCGATTCGATTCGAGCCAGATCAGACTGGCGCCCACCTCCCGGGCATACGCGATAGCCCCCAGCGCCAGCAGCTTACCTACGCCCCGGCCACGAAGCGCCGAAGCCACCGACATTTTAGCCAGTTCGTAAGTCCCCTCGCCCGTAGGAACCATAGCCGCCGTACCCACGATCTCATCGCCCTGTTTCGCCAGCAGAATCTGTCCACCGTTTGGCAGGATGTGGGTTTCGGGGTGGTCGAGCTGTTCGAGGTCGTGTTCTTCTACGGTAAAGGATTCGCTGATCCAGGCTATGTTGAGCCGTTTGAAGTCGGGCTGGTACTGAGGCTGGTAGTAGATAATGGAGATGTCGTTCATGATGATTACAGGTGGAGGTAACTGATTATTGGTAGGTAAAATAAAGAGACGTTAGGGGTGGCTTCTGGCGTCCAGCTCGGCTCGTACCCGGTCAAAAAAGCTCTGCTCGGCCAGCTGGTCTTCCATTTCCTGGACCGATATAAGCAGATTGTGCGTTTGCTGCATGAGCATCTGACGGTTCACCGTTACGAAAGCATCCCAGAGCGGCTGTAGCCGGGGCAGCATCGCCAGTCCCGCTTCGCTCAGGGCCAGGAGCCGTTTGCGCCCATCCTGATCGGACTTGGTCGATGCAATGAGATGCCGCTTTTCCAGTTCGTTGATGACCTGAATAACTGCCGGATGGGTAATGCCGAGCCGGTCGGCTATTTCCGTCACCGCAACGGGTCCCTGCCGGGCAATCAGGATGAAGATAGTGGCCCACCGAACATCGAAATCCAGACCCGACTGCCGATAAATAGCCGTAACCGCCTGCCAGTACGTTTCGCTCAGCCGCCGAAGCCGACTGGCCATAGCCAGCTCGGCCAGTTCTGCCATAAAATCCATATAAGTAAGTGATTACGTAAGCTCTTACATAGTTAATTAGTATATAGCTTGATGTCAAGCGGTAATGGATTATTTTTTCGTTTATCGGTTATCAGCCCGTACAGTCCTTGTCTTCCGGTATCTATACATCATTTATGCGCCTGTTCGCCTACCGCTACATTTTCCTGGTCGGGTTGCTGCTTATGACGCCCACCCTGCTGGCCCAGTCCATTCAGCACATCAATCCATCCGGCCTGCTGGTGTCAAAAGGGTATACCCAGGTGGTCGTTGCGCAGGGCGGCCGAACCGTGTATATATCCGGGCAGGTCTCGGCCAACGCCAAAGGGGAAATTCTGCACAAAGGCGATTTTCAGGCGCAGGTCAGGCAGGTATTCGACAACCTGAAAACGGCACTGGCGGCTGCGGGGGCCACATTCAGCGATGTCGTGAAACTGACAACCTATGTCGTGAACAGCACGGACGACAAATTAAACGCCGTGCGCAGTATCCGGACGCAGTACTATACGGGTCCTAATCCGCCCGGCAGCACCTATGTGGGCGTGCAGGCTTTGTATGATAAAGACGTGCTGATCGAGATCGAGGCCATTGCGGTCGTCCGATGACTGGTTAAAATACCAAATGGTTAGTCTTTCTGCCCGTTGGCAGCTAATTTTGCACTTTGCTAAGAAACCAATCCGGTCTGCTGCCGACCCACTGAGCCAATCGTGGGCGCTTCTGTAGACTGAAACATGTAAACTACTATATGCAAACCTCCACGTACGTCCCTTACAAGGTTAAGGACATCGCGCTGGCCGACTGGGGCCGCAAGGAAATTCGGCTTGCCGAAGCTGAAATGCCGGGTCTGATGGCTCTGCGTGCTGAATATGGCCCGTCGCAGCCGCTGAAAGGCGCTCGTATTGCGGGTTGCCTGCACATGACCATACAGACGGCAGTGCTGATCGAAACACTGGTAGCGCTGGGCGCCGATGTGACCTGGTCATCGTGTAATATCTTCTCTACGCAGGACCATGCCGCTGCTGCCATTGCCGCTGCAGGCATTCCGGTCTACGCCTGGAAAGGGATGACCGAAGAAGAATTTAACTGGTGCATCGAGCAAACGCTGTTCTTCGGCGAAGAACGCCAGCCTCTCAACATGATCCTGGACGACGGCGGAGACCTGACCAACATGGTGTTCGACGTATATCCGGAACTGATTCAGGGCATCAAAGGACTCTCGGAAGAAACCACGACGGGGGTTCACCGCCTGTACGAGCGGATGAAGAACGGCACCCTGCACCTGCCCGCCATCAACGTCAACGACTCGGTAACGAAGTCGAAATTTGACAACAAATACGGTTGCCGCGAGTCGCTGGTCGACGCCATCCGCCGGGCCACGGACCTGATGCTGGCCGGT
Source organism: Spirosoma sordidisoli (assembly GCF_004138325.1). Classification (GTDB taxonomy): domain Bacteria; phylum Bacteroidota; class Bacteroidia; order Cytophagales; family Spirosomataceae; genus Spirosoma; species Spirosoma sordidisoli. Next base: position 1,759,789 of record NZ_SBLB01000001.1, read on the forward strand.
AAGGTAGCGGTTGTAGCGGGTTATGGCGACGTAGGTAAAGGCTCGGCCGAGTCGCTTCGGGGCGCTGGCTGTCGCGTACTGGTTACCGAAATAGACCCCATCTGCGCCCTGCAGGCCGCCATGGACGGATACGAAGTGGTGCCGATGGACGAAGCCGTTACCCGGGCCAATATTTTTGTGACCGCCACCGGCAACGTCCGGATCATCAAAGACCGGCACTTCCGGGCCATGCGCGACAAGTCGATTGTCTGCAACATCGGTCACTTCGACAACGAGATCGATATGGCGTGGCTCAACGAAAACTACGGTCACAGCAAAAGCCAGATCAAACCGCAGGTCGACATGTACGAAATTGACGGCAAAGAGATCATCGTGCTGGCCGAAGGCCGTCTGGTGAACCTCGGCTGCGCTATGGGCCACCCCTCGTTTGTGATGTCCTGCTCGTTTGCGAACCAGACCCTGGCGCAGCTCGAACTGTGGGCTAACTCAGACAAGTACGAGAACAAGGTATATGTACTGCCCAAAAAACTGGACGAAAAAGTAGCGGCTATGCACCTGGCCCACGTCGGCGCCAGGCTCGAACCCCTCGAGCAGGAGCAGGCTGACTACATCGGCGTTACGGTTGATGGTCCGTTCAAATCAGAGATGTACCGGTACTAACCGCGTACAGACCTGCCTCGCTTTAGTTGGCGCAGCTTCGGAAACGGGGCTGCGCTTTTTTAGTATATTTGTTGATAGACAACCCCATCATCTTTTCGTCATGAACCGACTGTTCGCGGTGCTGCTGCTTCTGACGTCGTCTCTGCTCTGTTCAGCGCAGCAGACCACGATCGATACGCTGCATTGGAGCGCTACCCGTCGGCTACAGCTCAGCGACTTTCACAGCCCCGCCCAGCCCGGCCTGGGCGGGTCGGAGTTCTACTACCAGATCGGCTACGAAGTCCGACCGACGTCGATCGGAAGCCTGCCCGCTATCGATGCCTTCTGCCTGATGTTCCGCAACCTGTCGTGGGTATCCGAAACAGCCCGCTCGGAGCGGACACTGGCCTATAATCAGGTCCTGTTCGATCTGGTTGAAGTGCATACCCGCCAGATGAAAGCCAAGCTAATTGCGCTCGGTGCCGACCGGCGGTTTAAACAGCAGGCCAAACAGATCGAATACCTCACCAACGCCGAGCTGGGTGCCGAAGTAAACCGGTTCCGGGCCGAAACCGGCGGGGGCGACGACCTTGCAGCCCTGCAACGGTGGCAGCGGCAGGTGGTTCAGCGGCTGTACGATGTGCCCGACCTGGTAACGACCTACCGCTCGTCGAAAATAGGGTACGGCATATTCTTCGGCGGAGGGGGCGCCCTTGCCACCGGCCCGCTGGCCCAGCACCTCAACCCATCGGGCGGTATCGTGTTCGGTCTGGACCTGGCCTTCCGGCGAACGGTGCTGTTTATCCACCCCACGCTCTACAACGGCAGCGTTAAGTCCGACTTTTCGCACCAGAACAAAAAATGGGAAGCCGGTATGCCCGTCAGCCCCACCCAGCTCGAAATCGGCCTGGGGGCCATCGCCTACGAGTCGTCCCGGCAGCGGCTGATTCCCTACGTGGGCTACCGGCTGCTGGAGCTGACGCCCCGCAACCGGAACGATGAACGGTACAAAGGCTTCGTCGTGTCGGATCATGCCCCCGTAGTAGGCCTGGCCCTGGATATCAAACTGGGCAATAATACACCCCGGCCCGATCGTTCAGAAAATAGCTTCTGGTTTGTTCGTACCAAAGTATCCTACAGCCCGGTGCTGATTGGCAAGCCCTTTTCCGGTGGCCTGTTCAACCTGCAGATCGGCATCGGCGGCTTCGGACGGCTTCGTAAAGTCAACTACCGCCCCGAGCGAACAACCATTGTGCTGCCGGGCAACCTGATTTAATTACCTGATCGGCATGGTGTTTTTTATCGCTTCTTCAGACTCCCGTTTATGAACGCCATTAGCAGGCTGGCTTTTGCCGTATTTCTTTCGATCCTGAGCCAGCTGTCGGTGCAGGCGCAGACACCGGCCAGCCGCTTCACCCATGCCGACTCGCTGCGGGGTGGTCTCCGCCCCGAACGTACCAGCTACGATGTGCTTTTTTACGACCTGAGCCTGCGCGTCGATCCGGCTACCCAAACCATCCAGGGCAGCAACACCATCCGTTATAAAGTGGTGAAGCCGTTTCGGCGGATGCAGGTCGACCTGTTCGCCAGCATGGCGGTCCGATCCATTACCCAGAAAGGCAGCAACGGGCAGCTCAAACCGCTTGCCTATACCCGCGACGGCAACGCCCTCTTCATCACCCTGCCCGATGCTCCCGCGGCTGGTCAGGTTCGCGATATCACCATCAGTTATGCCGGTAAGCCCCAGATTGCCAAAAATGCCCCCTGGGATGGCGGCTTCGTCTGGCGCAAAGACACCACAACGGCCCGACAGGCCGACTGGGTAACGGTAGCCTGTGAAGGTACGGGCGCCAGTTTATGGTGGCCCAACAAAGACCACCTCTCCGACGAGCCCGACTCGATGCGCATCCGCTGCCGGGTGCCGAAAGGGCTGACCTGCGTCTCGAACGGAAAGCTGGTTGGGCAGAAACCGGCAGCCGGCGGTACACAAACCGAATGGACCTGGTTTGTTCATTACCCGATCAACAACTATAACGTAACCCTCAACATTACCGATTACGCCCACATTTCGGATACCTACACCGCCAAAGATGGCCAGAAACTGGCGCTGGACTATTACGTACTGCCCGGCAACCTGGCCAGGGCCAAAGCGCACTTCGCCCAGGTAAAGCCCATGCTGGCCTGCTACGAAACTCACTTCGGCAAATACCCTTTCTGGCGCGACGGCTACAAACTGGTTGAAACACCCTACTGGGGCATGGAACACCAGAGCGCGGTCGCCTACGGGAACAAGTACCGCAACAACGCCTACGGGTTCGACTTCATCATCATCCACGAGAGCGGCCACGAATACTTCGGCAACAGCCTGAGCTGCGCCGATCAGGCTGAAATGTGGATCCATGAGTCCTTTACGACCTATGCCGAAGCCCTGTACATGGCCTGTACGCAGGACGAAGCCCGCACCATCGGCTACCTCAACAACCAGCGGAAGCTGATTAAAAACAAGTTTCCGATGCTGGGTCCGCTGGGTGTCAATGCCGAGCAGGAAGACACCGACATCTATTACAAAGGAGCCTGGATGCTCCATACCCTCCGCTACGCCGTCAACAATGACAAAACCTGGTTTGCGGCCATCCGGGCGCTGGCGACCGAAAAACAGCGATCCATAGTATACACTGATGAAATCATCGACTTTCTGGGCAAACAGACCGGGGTGAACCTGCGCCCGCTGTTCGATCAATACCTGCGCCATGCCGACCTGCCCACGTTCGAGTACAAACTGGCTGGCAAAGGCACCGACGAGCTGGAGATGAACTACCGCTGGGTGGCCGACACGGATGGGTTCAACCTGCCCGTGTGGGTCCGGACCAGCACCAGCGACTGGCAACTGCTACGGCCTACCCGCTCCTGGCAGACTCTGACGCTCAAAGCCGGCGCCGGTCCAGTCAGCGTAGACCGGGATAAAGGCCTGTTCGACGTACGCGTCACCGCTGTCGAATAGCTGCAAACCCAGCCAGTAGACGCAGCCCCTGACTGTGGTCAACAAACCCAGCCAGTAGGCGTAGCCTCTGGCTGTGGTGAAGCGGTACGTTAGCGCGGTCTTCTTTTAAGTTTCCACTTGCTGTGGGGCGGTCGATGTGGAGCTGGCTTGCCAACCACAGCCAGGGGCTACGCCCACTTGGCTGGGTTTGCCGGCCTACATTAGCGGCTGTGGCTACTGGACCCGTTTCGTTATCTTTACATCCATCATGAAGCAACTCCTAGTTTTGATTACCCTGGCCGGGTTGTCGGCCTGCCAGCCGGGGGGATACCACCTGACCAGTCGAACCGCCCGCCGAATCGGTATTGACTCGGCAAGTGCTCCGGCCGACAGCAGCGTAGCCCGCTTTCTGCTTCCGTACCGCCAGGGCCTCGATCGCAGCATGAACGAAGTGCTGACCCGGTCAACGGGCCGGATCGAGAAAGGCCCGCCCGGCGCCCCGCTCAACAATCTGCTTACCGACGCGCTGCTGCAACAGGCCAGCCTGCGCTATGGCAAACCCATCGACTGCTCGCACCTGAACTACGGCGGTATCCGGAACAATCTGCCCGAAGGCAATATCACTACCGGCTCGATCTTCGAGGTGATGCCGTTCGACAACCAGCTGGTTATCATGACAGTTACGGGCACCATGCTCCAGCAACTGCTCGACCATTTTGCGAAAGGCGACAAACTGGTGATGGGTGGCCTGCGGGCCAGAATTCGGGGGGGGCAGGTACACGACGTTGCGTTTACCAACGGCCGAACCCTGCAACCGAACGAAACCTATACCGTAGCCATGAGCGATTACGTGGCCGACGGGGGCGACAACACCGGCTTCCTGAGAAATCCGGTCAGGCGCGAAACACTTACCTACCTCATCCGCGATACCCTGATCGATTATTTTCGGCAGCAGGGCAAGTCGGGTCAACCTATTACTCCTACATCTGATGGACGCTTTACAGTCGAATAGACGCCAGTTTCTGAAGCTGCTCGGCACCACCGCCGTCATTGGCGCGGTAGCCCCCGAGGCCCTGGCCCGGCGCGGCCCCACTACGCTGACCATTCTGCATACCAACGACGTACACAGCCGGCTCGACCCCTTCCCCATGGATGGCAGCCGGAATGCCGGCCGCGGTGGCGTGGCCCGGCGCGCAACGCTGGTCCGGGCCATTCGGCAGGAGCAGGTGGACGGCCACCCCCGCAACGTGCTGCTGTTCGATGCCGGGGATATTTTTCAGGGAACGCCCTACTTCAATCTGTACAAGGGCGAACCCGAAATACTGGCTATGAACCAGCTCGGCTACGACGCTGGTACCATCGGCAACCATGACTTCGACGGCGGCATCGACAATATGGTGACCCAGTTCGGCAAGGCTACGTTTCCGATGCTGATTGCCAACTATGACTTCAAAAACACCGTCCTGGATGGCCGCACCATGCCCTACAAAATCTTCACGAAAGAGGGCGTCAAAATAGGTGTTTTCGGCCTCGGTATCCGGCCGGAGGGGCTCATCCCGAAAGACGCTTACCGCGAAACGAAATACCTCGACCCCATCGAGATCGGGAACGACATGGCGGCTACCCTGCGCAATGACAAAAAATGCGATTATGTCATCTGCCTGTCGCACCTGGGGTTCAAGTACGACGGCCCAACGGTTTCGGATAACGTGCTGGCGGCTCAGACGCGCCATATCGACGGTATCATCGGTGGCCATACCCATACGTTCCTGGAGGCTCCCGTGCAGGTCAACAACCGCGATGGGCAGCCCGTCTGGATCAATCAGGTCGGTTTTGCCGGCATTAACCTGGGCCGGATTGACCTCACGTTCGAGAAAGGAAAAGTAACGGCATCGGGTCAGTCCGTAGCAGTGAAAGGCTGAGTTACCAGGCACGGGCTACTCCGTATAAGCATAGCCTTTTGGGCCGCCTGATTGCCTTAAACAGCATCTAAGTTCGTATCTTTGTATCATCAACGGGTAACCCGGCCACCGAGCAATCAGGGCCGCTGCCGGTCTGCTTCCGCGCCTGGTTACTCCTTCACTCTTTCGCTTTTTCGTCCATGAAATTTGGCGTTGTTGTATTTCCCGGCTCTAACTGCGATCAGGACGCGGTAGACGCTCTTGAACTGATGGACCAGCAGGTTGTCAAGCTCTGGCACAAAGACCACGACCTACAGGGCTGCGATTTTATTATACTTCCCGGCGGTTTCTCCTACGGCGACTACCTGCGTACGGGTGCCGTCGCGCGGTTTTCGCCGATCATGAACGAGGTGATTGCCCATGCCAACCGGGGCGGTTACCTGATTGGTTTCTGCAACGGCTTCCAGATTCTGGCCGAAGCCAACCTGGTGCCGGGGGTGCTGCTCCGGAATACGAACCAGCAGTACATCTGCAAAAACATTTACCTCAAGCCGGAGTCGACCGATGCGTTGCTCACGGCCGATCTGGAACGCCGGGCCTATAAAATTCCGATGGCCCACGGCGAGGGTCGCTACTTTGCCGATGCCGACACGCTCAAAGCGCTGACCGACAACGGGCAGATCCTGTTCCGCTACTGCGATGAACAGGGTAACATTACCGATGCGGCCAACCCCAACGGGAGCCTCGACAACATTGCCGGCGTAACCAACGACCGGAAAAACGTATTCGGCATGATGCCCCACCCCGAACGGGCGGCTGATCCCATCCTGGGTAATACCGACGGGCGGCTTATTCTGGAACAGATGCTCAAAGTCGTTCTGGCTTAAACAGGAGTCATCCCCAATTTTAGGGTCCTGGCATAAAAAGGCCTCCTTTCTTAGCTTTGGCATCACCAGGATTCCATAGCCAGAAAGGAGGCCTTTTCAGAACGTACTGAGGGGCTAACTGTGAAATCGCGATAATATGTGTTGACTATTAGCCAGGGAAAGCCAGCTTGTGGACGACCTAAACGCGTATTCGCAGCTTTCGCCAGGCGCCGGAAGAAATTAGTCCACCCGATACTTCGTTCCACGCTCCAGCCGGTCCGCCGGTGCAGCTTTGCTACCGGAACGAAGGTTTTTGCCGACGCTGGGCGGAAGGCATTCTCAACATCGGACTTCAGGCCGCAAACGAATCTGTAATAACTCGATTGTAGCCTTGATTACCAGCCATTTTCCAGTCGATCACCAGCACCTCACAAAATTGTTCCGATCAAGGCTACAGCCGCCGGTCCATCGCTCTCATGACCATCGGCAGCCCGGAGTCGACCTCAGGTTACCTGAAAATGAGACCTTTGAGTGGCTACGTTTCCTTCGCAGGAGCTATACCATGCATCCATAACCCGGCGGAGATCGACTTTACGCTTGCGCTGAAGCCGGGTGGGCTGGTGCCATCGAAAAAAGGTGAACCGGGCCGCCGGCGCGATTGCCGCCCACTGGTATCGGTCACAGATCAGCTTAAACCAGCTGGAGCTATCGACGAGATGGCGGCCTCCGGTAAGCCTCTTACCAGTTTATTGAGGACCAATGGCGTGTTTGATTCGGCAGACAAAGACCCCAATCGGGCGGTGGAGTTTCCCGACTCCAACTGCGTTTAGGCCTTCTTCTAATGAAAAAAAGTACAGCAAGCCCCACTCAGCGTAAAAAGATTACGTTGTGCGGGGGTTAAACTTGCCTGAGCAAACCGGGAACGGGCCTAACCACCTCTGCACACAAACACGGATGACAGTCAACAAAGCCGTCCCTCTACTCTACCGATGTAGCCCGCAGCCTGGCGTATTACACCGACGTACTGGGTCTCAAGCACACTAGGAGTGGGAAACCCAGCCCAGTTTCGGGGGTGTCGTGAAAGACGAGGTCGAACTGTTCTTTTGTCTGAAAGGTCATGGGCACCTGGCTCTCGATCACGGTCGACGATGTGGATAGCTATTATGAGACGATCAGGGCCAAAGGGGCCGTTATCGTGATGCCTCTCACCAATAAACCCTGAATATGCGCGAAATGCGGGTAAAGGACCCCGCCGGATACCTGCTGCTATGGAGTGCGAGCCGAAAAACGAACCAGCAGCTTAACCAGACACGTTTGGCCCTGGCAACAGAGAACACCATCCATTTATCCTGAAAACCACCATATGACCCAGTCCAAAGCCACCATTTCCCAGGCCTGGCCCTACCAGCAGAGCCCGATGAACCTGCCCGTTGCCGACGTCGATACGGCCCTGCCTTTCTACACAGACACCCTGGGTTTCCAGCTCGTATCACGTAGCGATACGCCCCATAAAGCAGCTACCCTTACCCGCGACACCATTCAGATCGGTCTGGCCGAAAACGGCGGTGACCCCACGCAGGATGGCTGCTTCTTCGCCGTAGACAACCTTGACAACGCCTTCGCCGAACTAAAAACAAACGGACTGCCGCAGGAACAGCCTACCTATGACTACCAGAAATACGGCGAAACGGTCTGGAAGGTCTTTTTCGTAGTGGCCCCCGACGGCCTCTGCTACTGTTACGGCGAACAACAATAAAACTAACGTCCCAGCGCGGCAATCGCTCCCGTAACCGGGCGTTGAGCATGCGCGCATACCCGTTTGCAAAACAGACCGGGGTAGGTTAGTATTACAGTTCATCGGGCGTCGCATCAATCCGTTGATGTACTATGGACAGGAAAGACATCAGTAACTTAACTCACCTTTTGAGCCGAATCGAAAGCCAGCTCAACTGGGGGTCGGCGGCAAGCTGGAGTAGTTTCGATTTTGACCGCTTAAGTCAGCAGATTTTCGAGGCAACCCATGTGCAGCTTAGCTCTACTACGCTGAAACGGGTTTGGGGACGTATAAAATCGAATCATACCCCCACCACCGTTACCCTGAACACCCTTGCCCAATTTGCCGGTTACGACAGTTGGCGAACGTTTTCACACCGAGAAACCGACACCATGGCTCCCGACATTCACCCGCCTAAACCGGCCGTTTCTCGTTCGTACAGGCATTGGCTAACGGCTGCGCTGGCCGTGTCGACCTTGACCATTGTATCCCTGCTGTTCCTGCACAATACCCGAAAACCCTACGACCCGACGTTATTCCGGTTTGCCGCCAACAAGGTCTTAACCAGGGACTTGCCCAACTCCGTTGTTTTTAGTTACGATGCCGTAGCGGCTGGTGATGATTCGGTATTTATCGCCCAGACGTGGGATGTCAGGCGTAAAACCCAGGTACCGGCCAACGGGAAGTACCATTCGGCCCTGTATCATTATCCGGGATATTTCCGGTCGAAACTGATCATTGGTAACCAGGTTGTCAAAACCCATGATATTCAGATTGCTACGGATGGCTGGCTGGGGCTGATCGAAAACGAAAACCAGCCTTTTTACTTTCAGAAACAAGAGCTGCTGACCGATAGCAGCGTGCGGATTTCTACCGATCTACTCCGTCAACATCATCTGTCGGATAGCCCCCAGCCGCCTAAAGTCCGGTTTTTCAACCAGAATAACTTCGGCCCGATCTATACCCACAACTTTCAATTCGAAACCAGCCTGAAATCGCTGGATCTGAACGGCTCAAACCCCTGCCAGTTTTGCCAGGTGTTGATTCAGTGTGTTGACGATATCATTATCATTCCCCTGTGTTCGCCCGCCTGCGTGGGTGGTATCGAGCTAATCGGATTGGGCAACTACACCCAAGCCGCCAAGGATGATCTTTCAGGCTTCGGCACGGATATGAACACCGTCACCAGGTTAAACGTGGTAGGCTCAGGCGAAAAAGTGAGCTTTTTCGTCAACGGGAAACTGGCTAAAACCATAACGGCAAAAAACCCATCGGCCCGAATCGTAGGGGTGCAATACCGGTTTCAGGGAGCTGCCGAAATAGGAAAAACCTGGTTTGTGGGCGAAAAAGGCCCCGTCATAATCCGGTAAGGTTTGAGAGAGCAGCCAGTTAGCCGACTGGGCAATAATTCACTGATTATCTGACACTTGTTTGTTACGCAAGTTGCAGAAGCACGTGGCATGAAGTTGCACGAACTTGATACTGCTTTGGTTTGGGCAAAAACAGGCCTGATAACAGTTTTGAGCAAACCAAAATCAAGTCAGGCCATGAGAAACTCACTAACCCTGTTTTTGCTGATCTGTAGCCCGCTCGTCTGGGGGCAGCAAACCAAAAAAAAGACGCCCAAACCTACATCGGCCACGTCCAGTCCGATCATCGACCTAAGCCCGGACAACTGGGAGCATCAGGCCGGCAAGGTCGAATTTATCGACCACAAGGGCACAAAAGCCATTAAGCTGAACCCAAACTCAGGCGAGGTATTTTTGAAGGATTACGTTTTCAGCAATGGCACCATCGAGTTCGATGTCGAGGTAAACCAGGCGTCTCCGTTCCCGGCGGTTTATTTTCGGAGGAAAGGGAATAATGCCGAGCATGTGTACCTGCGAACGGGGGCATCGAACCGGCCACAGGCAGTTGATGCGGTGCAGTATGCAGCCGTTGTCAATGGGGTCAACCTCTGGGATCTGGCCCACGAGTACCAAACCAGTTGCAACCTGAAAATCAACGACTGGAACCACCTGAAACTGGTGGTAAATGGGGCGCAGCTTCGGGTCTATGTAAACAACCTGGCCGAACCCGTTCTGGACGTACCAGCTTTGGAGGGCAACACCTCGGAAGGGCAGATTGGCCTATCCACGGGTTTTCCGGGTGAAACCGTATTCGCCAACCTTACCGTAACGATCGATACCGAAGGCCTCATGGCCTCCGCTGGTGCCGATCTGACCCGGCACGACACCCGTTACCTCAGGCACTGGCAGGTTACGAAACCAGCCAGTTTGCCGGTGGGCACCGAAATTACCTCGCAGAATTTACCCCAGCCAGGAGCTGAATTCGAGCATATATCGGCCGAGCGACGTGGACTGGTCAACCTCTCCCGAAAATTTGGGGGCGATCCCAACCGCCGGTATGTGTGGCTCAAGGCGACCCTCAAAGCCGAACAGGCGCAAAGCCAGATGCTGAAACTGGGCTTTAGTGACGAGGTGTGGGTGTATCTGAATCGCGTACCCGTCTATGTAGACAAAGACAACTACATTCAGGGTATGCGAAAAAGCCCCAACGGGCGTATTTCGCTGGACAATTCGCAGTTTCCGATTCACCTCAAGCAGGGCGAAAACGAACTGCTGATAGCCGTGGCGAACAATTTCTACGGCTGGGGTATTATGGCCAGGCTAGAGCACCTGGAAGGGGTAACCATTCTGAAGTAAAGGGTAATCGCACCATACGAGGGCCTTCTGGTTTGAAAAAGTAGCCAACTGATCCCTATCGGTGATCGGTGGATAGCTGACAGCCCCAATAAAACATAGGCAACCCCGATAAGCCCTTCGCCAGGCTGAAGACCATTGTTTAGGTTTCCAGAGGGTAGAAACAAGGCTTAGAGAACCCGTTATTTTATGGGTGTACGGGGTAGTTCGGAATGTTACGGCCGAGGTAGATGTGGCGCTCGGCCTTGTACATGTTGCCTGCGTCTATCAGTTTCAGAATGCCGCTGCCACCCCGATTATCCAGTTTCTGCCGTTTGGCGGGCGTAAGCAGCGGGTCGTCGTCAAACACGAATTCGTCGATGTAGTATTCGGTGAGGCCCGGCTCTTTGATCGTGACATGGATATGCGCCGGGTCGCTGTAGCCGGGGTACGGGGCCGGGCGTAGGGTCACGAATTTGTACTCGCCTTTCTCGTTGGTGCGCATCCAGCCACGTAGGGAGCCGTGCCGCCGTTCCCAGCCCGTTGCGCCTTTTTTGGCCACGTAATGGCCGGTTTCGTCGGTGTGGTACACGTAGAGAATAACATTAGGCGCCGGTGTTTTTCCGTCGGCTTTGTACACAATCCCGTTGATGCCCAGCGGCTTTTTACCCGTCCAGGTGGCGTCGGGTAGTTTGGCTAACATGTCCAGTTTGTCGAAGGGTACCGGACTTTCGTGAATCGCTTCGCAGCCCTCGCAGGGGCCACCTACTTGTTTATCCTGTGCATGGGCCTTCAGTGCAACCAGCAGCAGAACGACCAGCAACGTACATACCTGATTTTTCATGGCTTGTTTTTTTGGTAAAGCAACGAATACCCACCGGCAGACAAAAAAATAGTAGAGCAACGACCCGAAAAATCGACCTGCGAAAATACCCCTTCCCGTCCTCTACTTTTTGCGCTGTTGGTCGATAAAATTTTCAGCGTACCGGCCTTTTCAATTCATTTACAGCGGGTTTCGTCAAGCCCGGCCCCCGCATATGGATTTTCTGGACCGTCGCATCACCATTCCGCTCACCACCCGCACCACCACCGTCAAATACGCGCTGGTACATACGGCTTATTGGGTATTGATCACGGGCTTTTTCCTGTACGAAAAGCGCTACCTGATCTACAAGGCGGGTCTACCCTATTTCGTTGCCTGTGTGGTGGTGCGGGTGGTGCTGCTCATCGCCATTGCCTACCTCAATATTCACTACCTGCTCCCTCGCTACCTGCTGGCGGGGCGTTATGTCCGGTATTTTTCGCTCGTCCTGCTGGCTATTCTGGGGTATCTGCTCGTGCAGGCCTTCTACGACTATATTCTCTATGGGTACGTGATTGCCCCCACGCGTAGCCGCGACTGGCTCGAAACGCTCTCGTATAATTTCTTCAGCACGCTCTGGTACCTGGGGCTGATGGTGCCGCTCAAACTGAGCATCGACTGGTACCAGCAGCAGCGAGTATTACAGCAGATTACGGTCGAGAAGTTACAGGCCGAAGTCAACTTCTTGCGGGCGCAGATCAACCCGCACTTTCTGTTCAACGTGATGAACAGTCTCTACGCTCTGACGCTTAAAAAGTCGGATCTGGCTCCCGAAATGGTCTTGAAACTTTCCGACATGATGGAGTATATGCTCTACGACAGCGACGAGCTGACGGTGCCGCTCGAACGGGAACTCAAGTACATCCAGACTTATATCGACCTCGAAAAAATCCGGTGCGGTGGCGAGGCCGACGTAGCCCTGCGCATCGATGGGCACCCCAACGGGCAGGAGATTGCCCCGCTATTGCTGCTGCCGCTGGTTGAAAATGCGTTCAAGCACGGTGTGAGCCGGCAGGCTGGCAAAGCCTGGCTACACAGTACCGTGACGCTCAACCCAACCACCGTTGAAATCACCGTCGAAAACAACAAACCGGCCGTTTACACGGGCACCCAACCCGCCGAAACCAGAGGGGGCTTTGGGCTGGCGAACCTGCGCAAACGGCTGGAGCTGCTGTATCCGGGCCGCTACACGCTCCGTACTGAAGAAGGTTCCGACACCTACAAAGCGGCCCTCTTTATTTCGTTCACCAACCACTAACACCAATGACTACGCCCGTACGCTACCTGCTGATGATCATGCTGTTTGTTGCGGCTACGAACGTACCCAGGCCGGGCGTACCGTCCACCTTCGCCTGGACGAAGTTACTCGATGCAGGCCCCTGGAGGAAGAGTTATAACTTCCAGTTGTTTAGCCACCACGATACCCTCTGGGCGTTTCATCCCGATGGCACCTGGTTCTCGGCCGATGGGCAACACTGGGTCAAGTCGCCCCTGCGCAACGCCATCGACAACCAGGCGTTTCTGGATTATGTGCCCTTTAACAACACGATGCTGGGCCTCGGCCATTTCACGGGCAACATTGACCGGTACACCTTCCGACCCGATATTTACCAAAGCCCCGATATGAAGCACTGGAACCGACTCGCAGGCTCGAATCTGCCTCAGCGGTTTTTCTACCATCCGTTTGTGTTTCAGAATAAGATCTGGATCATTGGTGGCGAAGATAAACGAACCCAATTTGCCGACATCTGGAATTCGGCCGACGGCGTTCACTGGCAACGGGTGAAAGACAACCTGCCCTTTGGTAAACGCAGCAGCAGCCAGGTTGTGACGCTCAACAACCGGCTGTATCTGCTCAACAACGATGTGTGGTCGTCGGCCGATGGGCTGAACTGGCGGCTCGAAACCCCCGAAATTGTGAAGGGCGCGTCTATTTTTGGCTATGCGGCCGTGGTCCTGGACGGAAAAATCTGGCTATTGGGCTGTAACCGAAACGGGCAGTTCAGCAGTCAGGTGCTGGTCAGTGCCGACGGACGTGCCTGGCAGGGGCAAAATGCACCCTGGTCGCCACGCGGGGGTATTGCCGCCTGCGCACATCGCGGAAAAATATACATGACGGGCGGCAAATACGGCGGGCAGGATACCGCCCACCCCGACTTTGTCTATAGCAACGATGTCTGGGTACTACAAGCTAACTAACTATGAAACAGATTATCCTGCTACTTGGCCTGGCCATCAGCTTCGTTGGGGCCACACGACCCTCGCCCCAACCATCGGTATTCGTGGCCAGTACGCCCTGTGATCTCATCCCCCGCATCTGGCTCGGTATTCCTACCGATGCCTCCTGCGAGTTTATCAAATGGACGCTGTCGCTCAGCCGCGACCCGCGCAATCAGGCCCCGGCAGCGTACCTGCTTCACTACACCTACGGTATAACGCAGCCCAACACCACGGGCTTTGCCAACGGCGGCACCACCCGGCAGAAAACAGGCCAATGGCAGCAGGTTCGCGACGCGCAGCAACGGACGGTTTATCAGTTAGGCACCAGCCCGGCAGACACGACCATCCGTCTGGTCAAACTGGACGACAACCTGTTACACCTGCTCGACCCACAGGGCAAACTGATGATTGGTCATGCAGGCTGGAGTTACACCCTAAACAAACGCTAACGCACTGATGAAAGCGACCCTCCTTACCCTACTACCGTACCTGATCGTCAGCCTAAACGCGATTTACGCGCAGGAAGCCCGGCCAACAAACGTACCCGGTAAAACCACGTCCCGAACGCCCATACCCGAGGGGCCGTCGGTGACGGGCGAATTTCACGGGCGGTTCCCCTGCGCCGAAATCGCCAAAGACTGGAAAGTAGCTATTGCTCCCGGCCAATGGAAAATGAAGTGGGCATTGACCTTGTATCAGGATCCCGCCACCGGCCAGCCTACCACCTACCGGCTGCGAGGTACCCTAAACCGGGCCGCCACCCGCGAGGGTACATGGGCCATCGTCACGGGTACCCCCACCGACCCCACCGCCATCGTGTATCAGTTGGATGCCGACAAGCCCAACGTATCGGTCTACCTGCTCAAAGGCGATGATGATGTGCTGTTTATACTCGATCAGCAACGCCATTTCCGTATCGGAACGGCCGACCTGAGCTATACCTTGAACCGGGTCGTAAATTAACCTGTACCCCGGAAACACCATGCTCCGCTGCGTGATTGTCGACGACGAAGTGCTGGCCCGCGAGATCCTGCACAACTACCTGAGCCGGTTGGAGGGCATTGGCGACGTGCATTCATTCGGCAACGCCTACGACGCCCTGACGTACCTGAACACCGAGATCGCCGATGTGTTGTTTCTGGATATTGAAATGCCGAACCTAACGGGCATCGAGTTCCTGAAGTCGCTGCTGAACCCACCCATCACCGTGTTTACGACTGCCTACCGGAATTATGCCTTCGAGGGTTTCGAGCTGGGGGTGATCGACTTTCTGCTCAAGCCCATTGCCTTCCCCCGCTTCGTGCAGGCCGTAGACAAAGTGCGTGAATTCATGGCCCTGAAAGCGCAGCAAATTCAGGTCGACGCGTCGCCCGTCAATGCATCGCCCGATACCATTTTCGTGAAGAGCGGGGTGCAGCGCATCCGGCTGGCGCTCGACAGCGTGACCTACATCCAGGGGCTTAAAGATTACGCCATCATCCACACCGATACCGGCAATATCGTACTTAAAGGATCGATCAAAACAATGGAAACTCTTTTCCCACCAAATCGATTTATACGCGTTCATAAATCGTTTATCGTGGCACTGTCGCGCATTAGCCGCCTTGAGCGTAATCGGTTACTGCTGAATGCCAGCCACATTCCTATTGGTCGAAATTTCCGTAGTAACCTGGAAACGGCTTTGTCCAGTATCCGCTAATGCCCTGATAGCCTCGTAAACTTAACTTTTGGGATGATTAGGTAATGCACGATACTTGTACATTGACTGGATCAAGACGCAAACAAATGTGAAAAATCAAATCCTCGATTGCTATGACTTTATAGAGTGCGTACAGAAAATACAGCGTTTTACTGAACGATAACAACATAAACCAGTTTTGTACTATTAGCTGATTTAGTCAACGTTCTTACCCTACCTATGCAGGATTTAGAGCACCAGCACAAGGAGCTCATCAAGGATCGAGAAGATTGAATAAAAGCGGCAGCACAGAGGGCACGCGAAGCAATTGATAGATCAGTAAACAGGAGTAATCCCAAATCTTGGGTGAGGTCGAATGCCAGCATCAGCGCACTCGAGATGGCTGCATAAACAGCAATTCTAAACCACGCCAGTTGTAAGAGCGAGCGTAGAAAATCATATACCAGACTTACGTTACCCGATAGTTTCTCAGTTCTCCCAGAACCGTAACCGGGGCGACTCCATGCCTAACTCGGCCTTACCTGGCCACAAAAAGACCTCCTTTCCGGCTTTGGCGTTGTGGTCGGTGCGCAAAGCTAAGAAAGGAGGCTCTTTTGAGTCAACCCATCAAGATTAGGGATGACTCATGGTTGTTTATGGACAGCTTACTGCGCTACCGCTGCCAGCGCCGGGTAATCGGTATACCCCTTCTCGCCGGGCGTGTAGAATGTGTTGAAGTCAGGCTGATTCATCTCAGCACCACTTTGCAGCCGCTCCGCAAAATCGGGATTAGCAATGACCGGACGGCCAAAAGCCACCAGATCGGCCTGACCGCTTTCCAGAACAGCTTCGGCCCGCTCCGCATCGTAGCCTCCGCTCAGGATCAGCGTGCCGGTGAAACGAGTCCGAATGTCGTCAACGATATGGGCCGGTACGGCGGGCGCACCCATAGCCGCGTGATCGACCAGATGCAGGTACACGATACCCAGCGCATTCAGTTTTTCGGCCAGGTACCGGTAGGTTTCGTCGGTTTCCGGATACGGATGGATGTCGTTGAACACACCGTAGGGCGATAACCGCACCCCCACTTTATCGAACCCGATAGCTTTTCCAGCCGCTTCGGCCGCTTCGAGCAGGAAACGACTGCGGTTCTCAACGCTACCGCCGTACTCGTCGGTGCGCTGGTTCGTGTTGGGGCTGATGAACTGCTCGATCAGGTAGCCGTTGGCGCCGTGCAGTTCGACCCCGTCGAAACCGGCCTCGATCGCGTTTTTCGACGCCGTTACGTACTCCTGAATGGTTTGCTTCACCTCATCGGTCGTAAGGGCTCGGGGGGTTGGGTGATCCTGCATCCCTTCGGTATCGGTATAGATCTGACCGGCAGCCGCAATGGCCGACGGGGCAATCAGTTCGGCATCACCCACCAGATGACTGGCGTGGCCGATCCGGCCGGTATGCATGAGCTGGATAAAGAGTTTACCCCCTTCGGCATGAACTGCGTCGGTCACTTTCCGCCAGCCAGCTACCTGAGCCGCACTATGAATACCCGGAATGCGCGCGTACCCTTCGCCGTTGGGCGAAGGCGATACCCCTTCCGTAATGATCAGGCCAATAGACGCACGCTGCGCATAATAGGTAGCCATGATGTCGGTCGGCAGGTGATCGGCCGTGGCCCGGTTACGGGTCATGGGGGCCATAACCAGGTGGTTCGTCAGCGTCAGATTGCCCAGACGAGCTTCTGAAAACAGTTTTTGTGCCATGTGTTTAATTCAGTTGTGAACGGTATAACTCCGTGAATACCTTCTGTCAACACAACCAAATATTTAAAAGTTTGAATGTTTGCGGATAAAATTTTAGCCCAGCTTCTCCAGGAAGCCGGATAACTGCTGCAACGACTCCTTATTGAGCGACAGGTACAGATTTCGGCCTTCCTTGCGTGCGTTAACCAGGCCGCTCTCGGTAAGCTGCTTGACATGGTGCGACACGCAGGGTTGCGACAGCCCGGTCAGTTCCTGAATATCGGTGCAGGTCATGCTGCCTTTGTCTGACAGCTCCAGCAAGATGGACAGGCGGTATTTATCAGCAATAGCGCCCGTGGCTTTTTCAACAAACCGGTGTTCCATAGTTACGAGGGGCTTCGTCCCCAACTAATGACGAAGAAACAAATTATCTATAAACGAACAAAATCCAGCGACGTATAGTGCCTGCCTGAACGCCAGCGGTTTCCGTGGCTGATAATCAGCCGGTCGCTGTCTGCCGTAGACTCACAAAGCAGACAACGACCGGTTTGGGCTTTACGGTATACTGGCGAAGAACTGAAGCGTTTGCAGCAGGTAACCCGGAATAGCGCTCGCGTGCGACTGCCCCTGCAGCGGGAACAGCTGGACCGTAGTGGCGCCTTTTTGCTTCATGGCGTTGAAGGCATTCTCGCTATTGAGCGGATAGACCTGCTGGTCGGCGGTGCCGTAGATGAGCAGGGTCGGCGTTTTGGGCACGAAATTGTACGTATCGTTATCTTTCAGCGCGTTGATGAATTCGGTGTCGGTACCGTTCAGGATACCGTTCTTGAACCCATCCGTGGCGGCCTGGTTGAAGCTGACGTCGATAGTAGCCAGAACCCCCTGGGTCTGTACCCGGCTCGCATACGGCTCTTTCAGGAAGAACGACAGGGGCCGGTTCAGGTTATAAATCCGGTTGTAGGTCGTCATGACCCACAGGTACTGGCTGTTGGCCAGGGGCAAGCCGGAGGTAGGGCTTCCCAGCACGAATTTGGTGAAGTTGAGCTTATCGTAGGCTCCGGCTCCGGCGCTAACGGCTTTGAGCGTAAAGGGCTGCGAATTTTCGGTTTCCATCTTCTGCTGCAGCGCCATCGTCGCTCCGCCCCCCTGCGAGTAGCCCGACAGGTACAGGTTGTTGTTCCAGCTGATGTTGTTGGCGGTACAGAACTCGCGGGTGGCCTGAATCATGTCATAGGTCGATGAGGCCAGGGTTTTACGGTGTTCGTAGGGATGCGGCACCTGCTTGCTTTCGCCGTAGCCGATGTAGTCAGGGTAAATAACCAGGTAGCCCAGCGCGGCTCCCAGCACGCCCACCGTAGCCGACTCGCCCCCGGCCACAAAGTACGAAGGCGCTTCTTTTTCGTCGAAGATTGTACCGTGCTGAACGCTGATGGCCGAGAAAGCACCGGTTCTGGTAGGTACCAGCACCGCCCCCGAGGCCGTAATGTCGGTGCCGTCGACGTTTTTGGTTTTGTAGGTGATACGGTGAACCGTGCAGCCGTACTGGATAAAACTGGCAATCGGAATACCACCGCCCAGCTGTGCGCTGAACGGGCTGAGCTGGGTTACAACCTGCTCTTTGGTCAGCTGGGCAATTTGAGAATTCCCAACCAGGTACTGGTTTTGCGGGGTCGGCGTATCGGTCGTGCTGTTGTCGCAGGCGGTCAGCACCACAGCCAGCCAGAGTACCCAGACGTACCGGAATGACTTTACGGTAGAGATCATATGATTAGAACGATTTGACAAGGTTGCAGAGGAAATAAGCGATCAGATTACCTACAAATATGCATTCGTTTTCGGTCTGTTTTCTGCCGATTATAGGTGAGCAGCGGAAATCTGTTGGTGAGCGGGTCTGACAGCGGGGCGAACTTGACGCGGCCGGCTGGACAGAATCAGCGGGGGCGTAGTACCTTTGTGCTTTCTTCTCGCTTATTTCATGAAAGTAGCCGGTTTCACCTTCATTCGGAACGCCATCCAGTACGACTATCCTATCGTGGAAGCCATCACCTCTGTACTGCCGCTCTGCGATGAGTTTGTAGTAGCCGTGGGCCAGTCCGACGATGAAACCCTCGCCCTGATCGAAGCCATTCCGTCTGATAAAATCCGGATCATCCATACCGTCTGGGACGATACGGCCCGTGCGGGCGGCCGGGTGCTGGCGCTGGAAACCGACAAAGCCCTGGCTGCGGTTTCATCCGATGCCGACTGGGCGTTTTATATTCAGGGCGACGAGGTGCTGCACGAACAGTATATTCCGGTCGTTCGCCAGGCGATGGAAACCTACCTGAACGATACCAGCGTAGACGGCCTTCTGTTCAACTACCTGCATTTCTACGGCTCCTACAGCTATATCGGCGACTCGCGCCGGTGGTACCGGCGCGAGATACGCGTGGTTCGCAACACGGGTAATGTAGCTTCGTACCGGGACGCGCAGGGATTCCGCACGCGCGAGAATAAAAAACTGCGGGTTCGCCTGATCGATGCCTGGATTTACCACTACGGCTGGGTGAAGCCGCCCGAAACCCAGCGGAAACGGCTCCGCAACGCCAACCAGTTCTGGCACAGCAGCACCACCATCGACAAAGCCAACGCCGGCGCCGATGTGTTTGATTATAGCCAGATCGATTCGCTGGCGCCATTTACCGGTACCCACCCCGCCGTCATGCAGGCCCGGGTAGACCGGCTGAACTGGCCTTTCACCTTCGACACCCGTCAGAAACGGTATACGCCCCGCGTCCGCTTCCTAACCTTTATCGAGAAACTGACCGGCTGGCGCATTGGCGAGTACAAGAATTACAAACTATAAAAAGGGGGACGGGTCAGTAAAGCAGTCGATTGACTACGTTACTGACCCGCCCCCCTTTTTCAGTTCTTTAGTTAAACGTCACACAGCAGAACGGCTTCTTTCAGGCTGGTGAGCGGGTCGCGTTTGGGGATAAACTCCTGCGCCACAAACCCTTTGTAGCCCGTCTCCACGATGGCTTTCATCACGGCCGGGTAGTAAATCTCCTGCGATTCGTCGATTTCGTTCCGCCCGGGGTTGCCGCCGGTATGGTAATGGCCAATGTACTGGCTGTATTTACGGATGGTTCGGATAATATCGCCCTCCATAATCTGCATATGGTAGATGTCGTACAGCAGTTTAAAGTTCTCCGAGCCAACCTGTTTGCAAACCTCCACGCCCCAGGCCGTATGGTCGCACATGTAATCTTTGTGATCGACCTTGCTGTTGAGCAGTTCCATGATCATGGTGATGCCGTGCTTTTCGGCGCTGGGCATTAGGCGTTTCAGACCCGTAGCGCAGTTTTTAGCGCCTTCTTCGTCACTCATGCCGCGCCGGTTGCCCGAGAAACAGATAACCGTTTTGTAGCCGGCTGCCTTCAGTTTCGGGAAGATGGCTTCGTAGCTGGCCACCAGCTCATCGTGTAGCTTGGGGTCGTTGAAACCGCGTTCAATGCCGAGCCCGGCCCCCTGCGGCAGGGCGCAGGTCAGGCCATATTTTTTGAGGGTGGGCCACTCATCAGGTCCCAGCAGTTCAATGGATGTGAGGCCAATTTCTTTGGCAGACTTGCAAAACTCGTCGAGCGGAATTTTGCCGTAGCACCATTTGCATACCGAATGGTTAATGCGCCCTTTCAGCGCTGTAGCTCCGCTGGGAGACAGGTCGGTTTGTGACGTATTCATAGAAGCAGCAAGCGATTCAGTCAGGGCGGGTAGCGCAAGGGCGGTACCGGTTAAGGTTCGGAGGGCCGTTCGGCGAATCATGTTGGTAGGTTTTACGTAGCAACGCAACCGACTGATGTTGCCAATCGGTTGCGTCTCGCTAGGATGAGCTGGTATCAACACCGGCGCAACTGGTTTAGTACTAGAGTTCCCGGATTCGGATGTTGCGGTACCAGACCTTGTCGCCGTGATCCTGAAGGGCAATACGACCGGTCGGGAATTTGTTGAAGCCTTCCCAGCCCTTGAATTTGCTCTGCGCGACCATAGCGTCCCACTCGGGCCCGCTGGTTGGGTAGTCGGCTACTTTTTTACCGTTCAGGTAATGCTCGGCGCGACCGTTATTAACGACCAGCCGGGCTTTGTTCCACTCACCGGCCGGTTTGGCGGTGTTCATCGTGATCGGCTTCTGGATATCGTACAGCGCACCGGCCGTGCGGTTGCCATCGCGGCCCATCTTAGCATCGGGATGACGCTCGTTGTCCAGCACCTGCATTTCAGGGCCGGTATTGTAGGTAGCTTTGAACTTCGGATCTTCGTTTACGTGGTAGATGATGCCACTATTGCCCCCTTCGGCAATTTTCCACTCGATTTCCAGTTCGAAGTTACCGTACTCTTTATCGCTGACGAGGTCACCACCACCCCGGCCACCGGCAAAATGAATCGCGCCGTCGTCAACGACCCAGTTGCTCGACACAGGCTGGTTCGTTTTGAGGTAATTGTGCCAGCCGGTCAGGGTTTTCCCGTCGAACAGCGTTTCCCATTTTCCTTTTTTAGGGATTGCCGTAGCGGGTGTTGGGTTGGCAAACAGGGTTCCACCAAGGGTCAGTACCAGAGCCAATGCGGTAACTGAAGCACGCAGGTAGTTCATAGTTGAGATTTGTTAGGATTATTACGGAACAATACTACTGAAAAAACCAGTAGCTCGTATAAACACAAAAGAGGCAACCGGGCCGCTCATACCCGTATCAACGGAAATTCTCCCCTATACGTCTGTCTGTCAGTAAGCGGCAGGTACCGGTATCGAAATTTATGGGAGCGACGCAATTTTCGTTCTGAAAAATCTGTTGGACTATAGCAACAATAGATTGCGCTGCCCGATCATCATCTCATGGAAGCGACTACCCTGATTCCCGCCGAAAAAGAGCGTTATCAAAAACACCTCAATCTGCCCGAACTTGGCCCTGCCGGTCAGCTACGGCTCAAGAACGCCCGTGTGCTCGTTGTAGGCGCTGGTGGGCTGGGGTGTCCGGTACTGCTGTATCTGACCGCTGCCGGTGTTGGTACAATTGGCCTGATCGATCCTGACGTCGTGGCCCTGAGTAATCTGCAGCGGCAGGTCCTCTACACCACCGACGAGGTAGGTAAGCCTAAGGTCAAGATGGCAGTCAGCCACCTGAACCGGCTCAACCCCGACCTTACCTTCGACACCTACAACATGGCGCTCGAGATCGGGAATGCCCGTTCCATCATCGAGAAGTACGATATTGTTGTCGACTGTACGGACAATTTCACGGTTCGGTATCTGGTCAACGATATGTGTGTGCTGCTCGGCAAACCGTTCGTTTACGGCGCCATCCATCGGTTCGAGGGACAGGTAGCCGTCCTGAACGCCAGCCTGCCCGACGGGGGCCGGGGCCCTACCTACCGCTGTATCTTTCCGGAAGAACCCAACTCCATCGAGATTCCGAACTGTAACGATACGGGGGTGCTGGGCGTACTGCCGGGGGTGATCGGCACCTATCAGGCCAGCGAGGTGATCAAGCTGATCACGGGGATCGGACAACCCCTGAACGAACACCTGCTGATGATCGATGTGTTGAGTATGGGGCAGCAGAAAGTCAAAATCAAACGCCGGGCCGACGCCGACGAACTGGCTCAGCAGGGACTCAGCAAAGCCGGAGCCCGACCAGCCTCCGTCGATTCGGGACCGCAGAAAATAACCCCGGCCGAGCTGGCCGACCGGCTGGCCCAGGGCGAATCGATCTTCCTCCTCGACGTTCGCGAACGCCCCGAGTACGACCTCTGCCACCTCGACGGAGCAGTGCTGATTCCGGTGGGTATGATCCCGAACAACCGCAAGCGCATTCCGACCGACCGACCCGTGGTTGTTTATTGCCATCACGGCATCCGGTCGGCCAACGTAGCGCAGTATCTCTACGCCCAGGACGGCCTGACCAACCTCTACAACCTCGATGGCGGTATCAACGCCTGGGCTCGCGAGATCGAACCCGAAATGGCCGTTTACTAATCCTACGGCCCGTATGACCGGCGCGGCCTGATACGACGGTTACTGGCTGTACCTGTTGCGACTGTTTTAGTCGTACCTTTGCCGCGCCATAACGGTAAACAAATCATGTTTGTCAACATTCTGAAATCGAAACTCCACCGCGTTCGCGTAACGCAGGCTGAGTTAAACTACGTCGGCAGCATCACCATCGACGAAGACCTGATGGATGCCGCCGGTCTGCTCGAGAATGAGCAGGTGCATGTCGTCAATAATAACAATGGCGAACGGCTTATTACCTATGTCATCAAAGGAGAACGCGGTAGCGGCATTATCTGCCTGAACGGGGCAGCCGCCCGACGGGCCCAGGTTGGCGATATTGTCATTATTATTTCATACGCCATGATGACCGCCGAAGAGGCACGCACTCATACGCCTACGGTCATTTTTCCTGATGATAACAACAAACTTGTAACGGTTTAACCCAACACCCAGAGCGTAGCCCCTCAGAACGGTTACGCTCTTTTTTTACACACCCCGTTTGCTCCCTCCCGTATGAATCTGAAAAACATCCTGAAGTACCTCATCTCACTGGCTATTGCGGGCGGTCTGCTCTGGTTCACCTTCCGGCAGAGTAACCTGAACGCAGCCGATCTGTGGGCCAAAATCAGCGCGGCCGATTATCGCTGGGTCATGCTCTCGATGGTGCTTACGCTGGTGGCCCACTGGAGTCGGGCCGAGCGCTGGCGGCTGCTGCTGGAGCCGGTTGTTCCGCAGCGGCCTTCGTCGGTCGAGGCAACGGTGAGCGTACTGATCGGGTATCTGGCCAACATGGCCCTGCCCCGCGCGGGTGAAGTGGCCCGCTGCGGCACCCTGTACCGGCTAGCCGACGTACCCGTCAACGTCAGCTTCGGTACGGTAGTGGCCGAGCGGCTGTTCGACGTGCTGGTGCTGTTTATCCTGCTGGGCGTCACCTTCATCCTGGAGTTTGACCGGCTGAGTCAGTTCTTCATCGAGTTTCTGGGCGGCAAACTGCCGAACGGGGGCGCCGGGGGCGGATCGGGCGTACTCGTGCTGGCGGCTGCTACGCTGGTGGGGCTGGCGCTACTGGGCTGGTTTCTGTTCCGTCGGTACCGGGCTGTCCTGGAGCGGCAGCCGTTCTATCAGAAGATCAGCGGTTTTGTCGTCGGCCTGCTCGAAGGGCTGTTGAGCGTACGGAAACTACGCCGGCCGGGTGCCTTTGTGCTGCATACGATCCTGATCTGGACCATGTACTACCTGATGTCGTACACGCTCTTCTTTGCCATGCCCGCCACGGCCAATCTGGGTCCGCTGGCCGGCCTGACCATTCTGGTGGTCGGCACGCTCGGCATGGCCGCGCCAACGCCTGGTGGTATTGGCTCGTTTCACCTGCTGGTTGGGCAGGTAGCGCTGCTGTATAGCCTCACCGCGCAGGACGGGCAGATTCTGGCTACGTTTATCCATGGCGTTTCAACGCTGATGATTATCATTCTGGGCGTACTGGCCCTGCTGGTCGTGCTGCTGCGCCGGAACCGCGTGGTCAGTTCATCCGCTTCTTTACCCGATACCAACCCCATTAACCTGGAGCGGTAATCGTTTTCCCGTATGACTGAACGTAAAATTCTTTCCCGCGACGAGGCCATTCAGCAGGCCGATCAGTGGCGCGCCAACGGCGAGCAGATCGTATTTACAAACGGCTGCTTCGATATTGTTCACCTGGGCCATATCGACTACCTCGAAAAGGCCCGCCAGCTGGGCGACCGGCTGATTTTGGGCTTGAATACCGATGCGTCGGTGAGCTGCATCAAAGGCCCCCTGCGGCCGGTCGTGAATGAGTACGCCCGGGCCCGGCTCATGGCGGCTCTGGCCTTCGTCGATGCGGTAACCCTCTTTGGCGAGCCTACCCCTCTCGAACTGATCGAGGCCGTACGACCCGACATCCTCGTCAAGGGCGACGACTATAGCGTGGCTACGATTGTGGGGGCTGATTTTGTTCTCGGGCGGGGCGGACGCGTCGAAACCATTGCCCTCGTTCCGGGCTACTCGACCACCAAACTGATTGAACGAATCAAGAGCAGTTATTAGACGAATTAGTAGTATTTCGGTAGATTCTAATAAAAATTTAATCTACTGATGTAGTGGAACTTGCATCCCAAGTTGTCTAACTTTAAAATCCTGATGGCTTTAATACAGTTATCAGAGTGTAGATTTCTACATAGACAACAACATACGGATGACCTTACAAAAAACTCGATTCACCCTGCTTGTTCTGGTCCTGCTGGTCGTTTGGCCGATGGCCGTTCAGTCGTCAGCCGGCCCCTCCGGCGATCAGATTCTGGGGCGCTGGCTCTTTCCGGCCAAGGGGTCGAGCGTTGAAATATACCGATCTGGCAATCAGTACTTTGGCCGCATGGCCGATGTCAGTTCAACCGGTAAACAACAGTTTGGCGTTACGAAAAACCAGCTACTGATGAGCAATCTGTCGTTCGATGGGCAAGTCTGGTCGGGGGGCGAACTGATTCATCCCAGAACCGGTAACCGCTTCGGCGTTGAACTGAATCTGGAAGACCCCCGTACCCTGCGGGTCAAGGTTTATAAAGGCTTTAAGTGGATTCATAAGGAGTTTACGCTGACTCGCCCGTCGTAGGTCTGCGCTCCGTTTAGACGAGAATTTCCTCAACGCTCTGTCCTTAAAAAAGGCAGGGCGTTTGTGTTACCAGCCTGCCAAACGGCGGTAGCACCGGATAAATGGCAAAAAGGCCGGGATACTTTTTGGTATAAATCGTTGTTTTACTATCGATGGGTCATTAAGTTGCCCGGCAATTGAAACCACAAACCTGACTAACGAACGATGTCATCCATTTGGTTAATTATGATTTTGATCTTCGGCGCCAGTGCTTTTGTAAGCTGGCGGCTGCGGAGCAAGTTCAACGAATATTCACAAGTTGGCCTGAGTAACGGGCTGAGCGGAGCCGAAATAGCCCAGCAGATGCTGAATCAGAACGGCATTTACGATGTGCGCGTGCTGTCGGTAGAGGGTATGCTCACCGACCACTATAACCCGCAGGATAAAACGGTAAACCTCAGCGCCGATGTCTACTACGGGCGAAGCGTAGCGGCTGCGGCCGTAGCGGCTCACGAATGCGGACACGCGGTGCAACACAAGGTAGCTTACGGCCCTCTGCAGTTCCGGTCGGCCATGGTGCCCGTGCTGACTGTTTCGTCGCGCTACCTGCAGTGGGTACTGCTGGCCGGGGTACTGTTGCTACAAACCACGCCCCTGCCCCTGGCCATTGGCGTAGGGTTGTTCGCGCTGACCACGCTGTTTGCGTTTGTAACGCTGCCGGTCGAGTTCGACGCCAGCAAACGGGCCCTGGCCTGGATTCAGACTAACGGCGTCGTGAACCAGCGTGAATATGGTTTCGCGAAAGACGCCCTCTGGTGGGCCGCTATGACCTACGTAGTTGCCGCTCTGGGTTCACTGGCCACGTTATTGTATTACGCCAGCCTGCTGCTGGGTGGTCGCCGGAGCGACTAATCCAGACTGGTCAACAAACAGAAAAGCCTCGCCCGATATGGGTGAGGCTTTTCTGTTTGTTGGGGCATTGACTACGCCAGCTGGAGGGCAGCCACCGCCTGTCGGATCACCACGTACCCCGACTCAACCATTTCGGGCGTGGGGGCCTGCCGGTCGATCAGGGAACCTACCACCGCCACCACCAGGGCAATGACCAGCGCGGGCCAGAACCCCCGAATGGTGAAGCTATCCAGGAAGCTGTCAATGAGTTTGAGCAGGAGAGCCGTAACCACGATCCGTACCAGCCCTGTCAGCAGGAAAAAGGTGACGAGGTTCAGCGGGAAGCGGATGATCCAGCCCAGGAAGAAGTTAAGCAGTCCCAGCAGCACCGCAATAAGCAGCGCCGTACCGAAGTTTTTCACATCAATCTGGGGCATGAAATACGCCAGGCCAAAAATAACGCCGGCGTCAATGAGTAAGTGTAGTATCAGATTCATAGGGGAACCGTTCGTGTTGTTTTCAGCAAAACAACCTGATTGAGCGCGAGTTGTTCGACTGGCGC
Source organism: Spirosoma sordidisoli (assembly GCF_004138325.1). Lineage (GTDB taxonomy): Bacteria > Bacteroidota > Bacteroidia > Cytophagales > Spirosomataceae > Spirosoma > Spirosoma sordidisoli. The sequence goes on from NZ_SBLB01000001.1 coordinate 1,787,215, forward strand.
CGACGCCGGGTCAGTTACCGGTACCGATCCGGTTCTGCTTTTTTCCAAATCAATTGGGTTGGTTTAGCGGTTTTACTCGGCAAACCCCTCTGCTCATGTACCGTCTTCTGATTTTTCTGGTCACCTCCCTGATGGCCTGCGGGCAGGGATCGTCGCAACAGACCACGACCCGCCCTTCTACCGACTCGACCCGGTTTTACCAGTTTGGCGAAGCCAGCCGCGACGGCATTGGCAAACGGTATCAGGGACGCGAGATTGCGCAGGTTATGGGTCACCTCGGCGCGTCGTGGCTCGACCGGCCGGAGCGGGAACAGGAAGAACGAACCGACCTGCTGCTCGAAGCCCTCAGCCTGAAGCCAGCCGATGTGGTGGCCGATATCGGGGCCGGAACGGGTTATTTCACTTTCCTGATGGCGCCCAAAGTACCGCAGGGGCAGGTTCTGGCGGTCGATATCCAGCAAGAGATGATCGACTACCTGAACGAAGGCAAAACCAGCCGAAAGATCCGGAATGTAACCCCCGTACTCGGTACCGAATCCGATCCGAAGCTGACGGCCAATAGCGTCGATCTGGCTATTCTGATCGATGCATACCACGAGTTTTCGTACCCGCGCGAGATGATGCAGCACATTGCCACGGCCCTGAAACCGGGCGGGCGCGTTGTGCTGGTCGAGTACCGGGCCGAAGACCCCAGCGTGCCCATCAAGGAACTCCACAAGCTCAGCGTGGCGCAGGCTACCAAAGAGATGAAAGCCGTCGGGCTGCGGCTCCTCAGGAACGACAAACGACTGCCGCAGCAGCACATCATGTTTTTCGGGAAATAAGCCCGTTTCCCTGGCTCGAGCCGGCTAGAGGTGGTTGCCGCAGTATTTGCAGAAAACAGCGTCGGAGTCGTGCCCCTCTGACCCACAAACCGGACACGACTGGGTGGTTGCCTGGCGGGCTTTCAGGGCGGCCTGCGAGATCTCGACCGTAACGATGCCGGTCGGTACGGCAATGATGCCGTAGCCCATGACCATAACCAGCGAGGCCAGCGCTTTTCCCCAGGGCGTCTGAGGAGACAGGTCGCCGTACCCAACGGTGGTGAGGGTTACAATAGCCCAGTATATACTGGTCGGGATGCTGTCGAAGCCGTTTTCTTCGCCCTCTACCATGTACATGATCGAGCCGATCACCACCACCAGCGACAGAATGGTCAGGATAAAGACGCTGATCTTCCGCTGACTGGCTTTAAGCGCGCTGGTCAGAACGAATGCTTCGGAGAGGTATTCGGAGAGTTTCAGGACGCGGAACACCCGCAGCAACCGCAGAATCCGAATGGTGAACAGGTACTGGCTACCGGGCAGAATCAGGCTCAGGTACGTTGGCAGCAGCGCCAGGATATCGACGAAGCCAAAAAAGCTGAGCATGTACCGCAGCGGACGCCTGACGCTGATCAGCCGCAGTATATACTCGATCGTGAAGAGTAGGGTGAAGAACCACTCGATCCGGATCAGAACCTGACCATAACTGGCCCGGATACTGGCCACGCTCTCGAGCATGACTACCAGCACACTCAGCAAAATGCTCCCGATCAGAACAATATCGAAAGCACGTCCGGCGGGCGTGTCGGCCTCGAAGATGATTTCGTGTAAGCGAACCCGCCAGTGGGCATCCGGTTGCCGGGAGTCAGAACGGTTCATACAGTCGGGGATAACGAGGGCCGGGTAGCGGATTTCGGGCTGGCTCAGCCCCCGTCGGGCGGTTAGGCGGTAGCCAGCTTGCTCTTCCGGAATCCGTACGAAAAATAGATAACCAGTCCGATGGCCAGCCAGCCGACGAAGATCAGCCAGTTGCTGGCCCCCAGCTCGGTCATCAGGTACAGGTTGGTCAGTACACCAACAACCGGCAGCAATGAAAAGTTATACCGGAACCCCTGTACAGCCAGCACCGCCCAGGTACCCCAGAAAACGAACAGCAGCGGTTTGGCTTCCATGTGCTCCAGCAGGTTAGCGCCGGTCAGGGCATAGCCAAAAGCCAGAATTAGCAGGGCGCCAATCGTATATTTTCCGTTGATGTAAGGCACCCGAAATTTCGACTGTCCCGACAGCCCCTTGGCATCCAGGTACAGAATACCTCCGCAAACCAGAATAAACGCGAAGAACGTACCGACGCTGGTCAGATCGACGAAGAACTTAAGGTCCATAAACATAGACGGCACCGCCACCAGAAACCCGGTAACGATCGTGGCGAACGAAGGCGTTTTGTAACGCGGGTGGATGGTGGCAAACCGTTTCCAGAGCAGACCGTCGCGGCTCATGGTCATCCAGATACGGGGCTGACCCAGCTGATACACCAGCAGCGCACTCGTAATAGCCACTACGGCACTCACCGAAATAACCCCCGCCACAAAGTCCAGATTTACTTTCTGGAACACGTAGGCCAGCGGGTCGCTCACGCCCAACTCTTTGTAATTAACCATACCGGTCAGTACGAGGGTAATCAGCACGTACAGCACGGTACAGATAGCCAGGCAGTAGAGCATGGCCCGGGGCAGATCGCGCTGGGGGTTCTTACACTCTTCGGCCGTTGTGGAAATCGAGTCGAAGCCGATAAAGGCAAAAAATACCGACGCTACTCCGCTCAGTACACCCGCTACTCCATTCGGCGCAAACGGTGACCAGTTGGCGGGTTTTACGTAAAAGGCCCCAACCCCAATCACCAGGCCGATAACGGCCAGCTTCAGCACCACCAGAATGTTGCTGGCGGTGCGTGATTCTTTGATACCAATGTAGACCAGCGCCGTGATGAGTACCGTAACCGCCCCGGCCGGCAGGTTGGCAATCAGGTGCAGATCGCCCAGCTGAGGGGCCTGCGCGTACGCATCCGCCAGCACGCGCGTATTCTCCGGAAGGGTATCGAGCGGGGTGCCCGCCTGCCGGGTCTGCTCAACCAGCGCAAACGCCCGAGAGGCCGAGCCGTAGTCCGTAGCCAGGTATTTGGGAAAGGTAATGCCGAATCCGCTGAGCATCGACGTGAAATACTCGGACCACGAAATGGCCACTACCATGTTCGAGACGGCATACTCCAGAATAAGCGCCCAGCCAATGATCCAGGCGAAGATCTCCCCGAAGGCAACGTAGGCGTAGGTGTAGGCGCTGCCGCTGACGGGTACCGTACTGGCAAACTGGGCGTAGCTAAGGGCCGTAAAGACGCAGGCGATGGCCGTAAAGACAAACAGCAGCGACACCGCCGGGCCGCCGTTATAGCTCGCCAGCCCGATGGTACTGAAAATACCGGCTCCGATAATAGCCGCAATGCCGAACGAAGTCAGGTCGCGTACGCCCAGCGTCTTTACCAGCTTGCCGGAATCGCCTTCGGCGGCATCACTCAAAATTTGCGTTACGGTTTTTTTACGGAGAAGAGACATGTATCGATCAGAAAAACGGTGCCTATTTGCGTTAAACCGCTAAAAATAGAGATACTTTCCGGTTTTTTGTACGTTACATTCGTACCAGAGGCTGCAATAGTCAACCTGGTCAGGCCAATTTAGTCGTATCCATGTCGATCCGTGTTCAGAATTTGACCAAGGTATATGGTCAGCAAAAAGCAGTCAATCAGATTTCGCTGGTTGCCCAGCCGGGCGAGATCGTCGGTTTTCTCGGTCCCAATGGCGCGGGTAAGTCAACGACCATGAAAATTGCGACGGGTTACCTGCCCCCTACCGACGGCACGGTCGACGTGAACGGCTTCGACGTGCGCACCCAGCCGATGGACGTGCGCCGGAGCGTTGGCTACCTGCCCGAACACAACCCCTTGTACCTCGATATGTACGTGAAGGAGTACCTGCGCTTTGCGGGCTCGCTCCATGGCCTGGGCGGAGTTGACCTGAGTCGGCGCATTGCCGATATGATTGAGCGGGTGGGCCTGGGCCGCGAGCAGCATAAACGCATCGGTCAGTTATCAAAAGGCTATCGGCAACGGGTCGGTCTGGCGCAGGCACTTCTTCACAACCCGCCCGTGCTGATCCTCGACGAACCCACTACCGGCCTCGACCCGAACCAGCTGGCCGAAATCCGGCAGGTTATCCGCGAGGCCGGCCGCGACAAAACGGTGTTGTTCTCGACCCATATCATGCAGGAGGTCGAAGCCGTCTGCGACCGGGTGGTCATCATCAACCGGGGGCAGATCGTTGCCGACGGACCGCTAAGCCAGCTTCGGGGGGCGTCGGCGGGGGCCGGGGTTGTGGTGATTGCCGAGTTCGAGAGCGAGCTGGCTACGGCCGATGTTCTGATGAACCTGTCGGGGGTTGAGCGGGTCGAGCCGCTGGGCAAAGGCCTGTATCGCGTCACGGCCGGCCCCAATACCGATCTGCGGGCGGCTATCTTCCGCCTGGCGGCCGATCAGAACCTGACACTGGTTGGGTTACGTCAGCAGGAGAATTCGCTGGAAGGCATCTTCAAGGAGTTGACCAAATAGGTCATTGACATGTCGCCCCCCGGGGCTACAGGGGCTGGCTGTGACTCTGCCAAATGCTAGATAGCGAATACCGAATGGCTGGCGGTATATGGTCGGCGATGGGTTATAAACGACAAAAGCGGGTAGTGCCCGCTTTTGTCGTTTACAGATATGTCTATGTGCCTCTTTATCGCTGACTGTTCTACCTAGCGGGCCGTTGCCATTAGCGGGTACTGGTCAAATATGGATCGGACAATCCCTTTGAAGTAGTTGTTCTTGAAGTTGGGGTTGCGCATCATCTTCGACGCGTAGCCTTTCCAGATTACCTGATACGACTCGGCATCGATCAGCGAGATCATCAGCGTTCCTTCGTCGAGGTTGTAGTCGATACGCTTATAGGTAGCGTCATCGTCTTCACGAACAACCCAGTCTTTGATGACCGGCTGCTGATAACCGCGGAAACGCAGGTCCGAGCGGAAGATGTTATACGAGATCAGCAGGTTCGGGTTGCGGTTGCTTACGCGGTAGCCGCGGGCCTCCATCTGGTGCCGGATGGCATCCTGAATATCGGAGCAGAGCAGCGTTGAGTCAACAAACTCACACTCCAGAAAATTGAATGATTCGTAATTTTTGAAGTGACCTTCGTAGCTGTAGTCGTGCTCGACAAACAACCGACTCGGCGAACAGCCCGCCATCGCAATAACGGCCAACGCAAACAGGATACCGATATACTTCTTCATACTGCGTTTGTAAAAGTTGCTGATAGGAGATTCTGAATTTAGTAGAACGATGGTTTATGTCGTGACCAACTCAAATATAAGCGGTTATGTTTGGTTATTCAAGGTAATGTTACCAAAATTTAATTGCCAGATGAGTTATCGGCAAAATCTCCGTACCGCCACGAAACGCACTTTTTTTACCTGGATAAGCCGCTGTAAAAAGCCAGTCCCCGGCGCATGTCAGCCATGGTAACCGGCAGGTCGAACGCGCAGCTTCCCGGCCCGTCGAGCAGGGCCATCCGAACCTGGTTGCCCCGGTTTTTCTTGTCCTGAAGCGTCAGTGCCAGAATAGGCTCGGTATCTGCATCGGTTAGTCGTACATTTCCATATACGGCAAATACGTATTCTTCGATTTGCGTGAGCAGCTCCTGATCGATCATCTTTTTCTGGAAGGCAATGAACGCTTCGGCTACCATACCGACCGCAATGGCTTCGCCGTGGAGCAATCGCTTGCGAGGTTGCGTCAGGAAGTAGGTTTCTACCGCATGGCCGAGCGTATGGCCGAAGTTCAGGATCTTCCGCAATCCTTTCTCCGTCGGGTCCTGTTCAACCACCCGCTGCTTTACGGCTACCGAATGCGCCACGAGCCTAGCCCAGTCCTGCTCGTCGAGGTCGCGCCGACGAATGTCGTTCCACATACCGGCGTCGGCGATGAGGCAATGCTTGATAATCTCGGCAAAGCCCGACCGAAGCTCCCGCTCGGGCAGGGTAGCCAGCAACGACGGGTCGATCAGCACGGCGTTCGGCTGCTGAAACACGCCGATGTGGTTCTTGAAGCCGTTGAAGTCGATCCCCAGCTTGCCGCCAACGCTGGCGTCGACCTGGGCCAGCAGGGTCGTCGGCAGTTGGGCAAAGGCAATACCGCGCTTGTACGTAGCGGCACAAAAGCCACCCATATCGCCAATAACGCCACCGCCGAGGTTCAGCACCAGCGCATGCCGGTCAAAATTGGCGCGGGTCAGCGCATCCCAGATCAGCTCGCAGGTAGCCAGGTGTTTCTGTTCCTCGCCCGCCTTGATGCGTACCAGCGTATGTCTGGGCAGCAGGGCCTTTATCTCGGGGTAACAGAACTTAAAGGTGTGATTGTCAGCAATGACGGCTATGGCCGAAAAATCGGAAGCGTCCAGAAAAGCGGGCAGGCTTTCGGTAAGGGAAGCAATGGTTACAGTTGACATACAGCAAATGTACGCAACAGCAACGGCTGGGCGTAACGATGGCCTTGATCTGTTAACAATCAGGAGCAGCCATACCCTTCCGAGCCCAAAGGATAGCTCTTTTTCGCTTGTGTAGCCAGCTCTGAGCCCGGCTGTTTTGAGCCGCACCAGCCCCGGTTTATAGTTTGGCATTATAAATGTTTTCAGTCCAGCTAACGGACTCACCCCAGGCCCCATACGCCTGGTACTTGGTCTGCTTCTCTCATATATAGTCATCTATTGTGCTGATGTTTCGGAATGTATCTTCTCCACTGCTCCGGATAACGGGGCTGCTGTTACTTGTGGCGGCCTGCAAGGAATCAATCGATACGGCACCCATCAATACGGGCAAAGCCATCGAATCCTTTGTTTTTTCGAAGTTAACGCCCCCAGTGTCGGCCGTCATCGACTCCGTGGTGTACACCGTTCGGGCCACCGTTCCGGCCGGTACGAACCTCAGCCAGTTAGTCCCCGCCATCACAATTTCGGAGAAAGCGATTATCTCGCCCGCTTCGGGTACGGCTCAGGATTTCAGCAAACCGGTTTCGTATACCGTTACGGCCATGGACAAATCGGTACAACCCTACGTGGTCACGGTTAGCGTAGCCAGCCTGATTCCCAACGGGGGCGCTCTCGTTTATCTGGGAAACAGTATTGGCAATTTTTTCGCCCTCGACGGCGGCACCGGCACGGTGAAGTGGCGCATTTCGACGGGCGCATCCATTACGTCGAGCGCTTATGTTGCCGCCGGACAGGTCTTCACCGCCAGCGAAAATGGTAACCTCTACGCGCTCGACGCCCAGACGGGCACCCAACGCTGGAAATTCAGCGCCGGCAAGAGTATTCTGTCGAGTCCGGTCGCGTCGGGGCGGCTGGTGCTGGTGGGCAGCGAAGACCAGAACCTGTACGCCCTCGACATTCTGACCGGCGCCCAACGCTGGAAGTTCAGCACCGCGGGCGGGGTTACCTCAAGTCCGGTTGTTGCGAACCGGCTGGCCTATGTGGGCAGCAAAGACCAGACCCTCTATGCCCTCGATGTTGACTCAGGTACGCAGCGCTGGAAGTTCAGCGCCGGTAACAGCATCACCTCCAGCCCGGCCGTTGCCGGCGACCTGGTCTACATCGGCACCAACGATTATAACCTCTACGCCCTCGACGCCAAAACCGGCACCCAACGCTGGAAATTCAGCACCGGTGGGGCCGTAAGCTCAAGCCCCACAGTCGTTAACGACATCGTATACGTAGGCAGCGACGACCGGAATCTGTACGCCCTCAACGCCAGCTCGGGCACTGTAAGCTGGAAGTTCAGCACCGGTGGCCGTATAACATCGAGTCCTATGGTGGCAAACGGGCTTGTTTACGTGGGCAGCGACGACCGAAATCTGTACGCCCTCGATGCCCAGACGGGTACGCTGCGCTGGAAATACAGCACCGGCGGCCTCGTTAGCGCCAGCCCGATCGTGTATAATGGCTTTGTTTACATCAGCGGACAGGATACCAGTCTGTATTGCCTGAACGCCACCAGCGGGGCTCTCCGGTGGCGGGTTCCGCTCGATGCCCGGCTGCTGGCCAGCCCCTGCCTGGCCACTACAGACCTCGTACCGGTGGCAGCGGGTATTAGTGGCGGTCGGCAGTAAAGGGGCGGTTAGGACAGAACAGGCAGAATTGCTTAGCTTGCCCGGCCAAACCCTATCCCCTGCGCGCCCAGCCGATGAAAGTCCGATACCGCGTTCTGACCGGTTTATTTCTCCTGTCGACCATCACCTACCTCGACCGCGTTTGCATGAACGTGGTCAGCAAGTACGTGAAGGCCGACCTCCAGCTCGATAACCAGCAGTTTGGCTGGATACTGGGGGCTTTCTCGCTCTCTTACGCTCTGTTCGAAATACCGACGGGTACGCTCGGCGACCGGATCGGGCCAAGACGGGTGCTGACCCGGGTGGTGCTCTGGTGGTCGGGTTTCACGGCCCTGACCGGCACCGCGTTCTCGTTTCTGTATCTGCTGGTGGTTCGGTTTCTGTTCGGCGCCGGTGAGGCCGGGGCTTACCCGAACTCGTCTATCGCCATTGCCCGCTGGTTTCCCGCTATCGAAGTAGGCCGGGCGCAGTCGGTCATCTGGGCCGCCGGTCGACTGGGTGGTGCGCTAACCCCGCTTATTGTGATTCCGCTCGTCCACTGGGCGGGCTGGCGCTGGGCATTTGCCATCCTCGGTTTCATGGGCGTTGTGTGGGCTATCGGCTGGTACATGTGGTTCCGCGACGAGCCCGCTACCCAGCCGGGCATCAGCCCCGCCGAAGTCGACGAAATCGAAACCGGCCGGAATCTTCGGCAGACCGACCACCGTATTCCGTGGCAGACCATTATCCGTAATCCTGACCTCTGGGCCCTGATGCTGATGTGTCATCTGTTTTTTTACGGGTCCTATTTCTTCACGAACTGGTCGTCGGTATATTTCCAGGAAGGCCGGGGCATGACGGAAGATCAAACCAAAAATTTCATTTCACTCTCGTACTTTCTGGGGGCCGTTGGCTGCCTGGCCGGGGGCGCGCTGAGCGATGTACTCACCAAACGCTATGGCCTCAAGATCGGGCGCCGGGCGGTGGGTATGGGCGGCTTGGGGCTATCGAGTCTGTTTTTTCTGCTGGCCGGGCTGACAACCGACAACCAGGCTGCGGGTTACCTGCTGGCCACCTGTGTGCTGCTGAAGGACCTGGCCCTGCCGGTCGCCTTTGCCGTATGCGTTGACATTGGTCAGCGCAACGCCGGCACCGTTACCGGGTCCATGAACTTTGCCGGGCAGCTGGGTGGCTTTTTCATCACCATCCTGTTCGGCATCATCGTTGAGCAAACCCATAACTTCAATTATCCCCTCTTCATGATTGCCGGCTGCCTGCTGGTCAGCGCCTTACTCTGGCTCAAGATCGACCCGACCCGGCCGGTGGCCATCCGGTAAATTGTGAGGCTCCGGTCTCCCTGGCTGTGTATTTTACCAGGATTCACACAGAAGACTCCCTTTTTTATAACTAATCTCTATAGGTTTAGTTGGTTTTATAGATACGCGTCATCTCTAACCAACAAACCCAGAGAGCCATGATACTAAAAATGGACCGGTTGCCGATCGAGCTGCCTCGCCCCAACAACCCATCGCCCAATAGCGCAGCCGCCGTACAGGAACTGCTGGGCGGTAAATTCGGGGAGATGTCGACCCTGATGAATTACACGTACCAGTCGTTCAACTTTCGGGGACGTAAGAAACTACGGCCTTTCTATGATCTGATCTGCTCCATTGCGGGCGAAGAATACGGTCATATCGAGGTAGTTTCGTACACGACGAATCTCCTGCTGACGGGCGTAAGCAAACGCGGCATGGACCCGACCACCACCCCGCTGGCCAACGGTGTTGACGCGCGCAATACGAGCCACTTTATAGCCAGTGGCCAATCAGCCTTACCAATGGACTCGATGGGTCGGTTCTGGTCGGGCGAGAACGTCTTCAGCAGCGGCAACCTCAAGCTCGATCTGCTCCACAATTTCTTCCTCGAATGCGGAGCACGGGCCAACAAGATGCGCGTCTACGAAATGGTCGACGACCCAACCGCGCGGACCATGGTGGGGTATCTGCTGGTACGGGGCGGTTTACACGTGGTAGCGTATGCCAAAGCCCTTGAAAAACTGACGGGAGTAGAAGTAACCAAACTGCTGCCTATTCCGGATCTGAGCAACGATGCGTTCCCCGAAGCCCGAAAGTTCATGGACGAGAAGCTTCACCTGCAGCTGTATACCTTTAGCCAGGAAGACTACAAGCAGGCCGGTCTGATCTGGAACGGCCCCCACCCCGAAGACGGGCAGGAGTGCGTAGTCATTGAAGGGGCCATACCCGGCTACCCGGTTCCCGACCTCGACGAGGAGCCGCAGCTGAACGCCCCCGGCGCCGACGATTTCGACCCGCAGATGTTTGCCGATATGGCCAAGAAAATGGGAATCGATTATAAATATTAACCGGATCTTGTCATGACCCGGAAGTAATCATAGAAAAAGGCGCTGATTTCTGTCAGCGCCTTTTCCCATTTCTGGTAGTAGTCAATTACGATATCACTTTCAGTCCTTCGGCAAAGGCCTGCATCTGGGGCATGGTACCCAGGCTCACGCGGCACCAGTACTGACCGTCAAATTTCCACTGACGGATGCTTACGCCCTGGCTCATCATCTTGGCTACGAAGTCCTCGCCCTTCATCCGGATCGGGAACAGCACGAAGTTAGTGCCCGACGGCAGGTATGTGTAGCCGTTGGTTTTCAGGGTTTCGTACAGGTATTCGCGCGCTTCGAGGCCTTTGGCCAGCGAATACTTGATAAAATCCTGATCGGTATAGCAGGCCAGACCGGCCCGGATGGTGGTCATTGTCAGACCGCCGGGTCCCCCGCCCCACTTGCTGATGGCCGCCAGCGTATCGGGCTGGCCAACCAGATAGCCCAACCGCAAACCAGCCATGCCGTAGATTTTTGAGAACGTACGCGCGACCAGCACGTTCTGGCCTTTTTTCACGTTGTCGATCACCGAGAATTTGGCCGGGTCGCTGGTGTAGTGAATATAAGCCTCGTCGGCAAACACGGGCTTTTTGGCCGACACCCGGTCGACAAACGCCCGCAGCGCCACCGGATCGATGGTTACGCCCGTTGGGTTGTTCGGGTTGTTGATGTACACCATGCTCGTATTGTCGCCGATGCGCTTTTCCATCTCGGCCAGGTTGTGGTCGTAGTTGCCGGCCGTCAGGGGTACTTTCTCCCATTTGGCGCCGTGCTGAACCGCGGCCCGCATCAGCTGCTCGTACGTAGGGTCGGCCGAGATGATCGTGCCGCCGGGCTTGGCGTAGCTGTAGTGCATCGCAGCCGCAACCAGCAGTGATCCCGAACCGGGTGCCAGCAGTACCTGCTCCTCGGCCACACCTTCCTGCTCAGCAATCATCTTACGCAGCTGGGTAGCGTACTGAAACGGATACAGGTAGCCTTCCTGCGCAGCATCGTTGATGGCTTTCAGCGCCTTGGGCGACGGGCCGTAGGGGTTCTCGTTGGCCGACAGACGGGCTTTCATGGCGCCTTTGGGCGGCAGCACCGGCGCCGTTGGAGCGGCATCGAGCCATGGTTCACAATATCCGGCCTGTGCCGTTGCAAGACCTAATCCAGAAACCAGACCAGCCCGCAGCCAGTCACGACGATTGATTGACATAATTGTGTATAAGTTGTTGGTAATGGGGTTTCCTGTAACGGATATTGGTTTACAGCCAGCCGCTGCCCCAGGGCAATAAGCCAGCCGTAAACCAACCTCTGCTTACGTATTAATTGACACCTTGTACTCGGGACAGCCGCGAGAAGGCCTGTCCTTTGTACTCACCTGACCAGGTCAGTTGAACACTACTACCCGCTCTTGGCGCCGTTACGCCCAGCTCAGCCCAGGTCTTTGTCAGGCTGGCTTTACCGGTTCCGTCAGTTTTGAGATCACCGAGTGCTTTCCCGTCACGCGTGGTCAGCCTTACGGTCAGCGACGTCACCGGAATCGAATCGATCCCGACTTTATTATCCAGAATACCACTTTTGTCGAGTTCGTAGATCCGCACGCCCATCACGACGGGGCCCGTCACTTTCTGCGATACCACGGGTTCGGCCGTCAGGCCACCCCCATCGCCGGTAGCGTTGTCGATCACGACCAGTACCGGAGCGGCTACGCGGTCGATAAACGGATCGTCTTTCTTCATGCAGCCAGCCAGCGAGCCCAGGGCCAGCAGCGCCATTATCGGGTAAATTCTATATCGTTTCATTGGTCGATAATCTTGTTTGTTGTACATGCGATCTTACTTCTCCGCCCACCACAGTTTCGACTTGGTGTCGTTTTTACCGCCAATCATCTCGACGCCTTTCTTGTAGTTGGCTTCGTTCAGCGACACTTCAGAACCCGGATAAGGCAGGCGGGTGGGCAGAACGCCGTCGTTCTCGAATACCGCGCGCGGATCTTTGGCAGGCAGCACCGGCAGGCCCGTACGGCGATACTCGGTCCAGGCTTCGAGGCCCTGGCCAAACAGCGCGATCCATTTCTGCTCCATAATTTTCTCTTTCGATACGGCCCCAACCGTTTTCAGGTACGCGTCAGACACTTTCAGCCCGTACTGATCGAACGAAGCGGTTATGCCTCTCTCGAAATAGCTCTGAGCCGACCCGCTGATATCGCCATCCTGAGCCGCTTCGGCCAGGATCAGGTTCAGCTCGGCAAACGTCATCAGCACTTCGGGTGCCGTCTGCTGAATGAAATACGAACCGATGTTCGAGCTGACGCCCAGGTAGGTAGTGGCGATGGCGTCGGGCAAACCGTTGGCGTGGCCGAGGTATTTACCATCCTTGTTGGGCTGGGCAAACACCGTCAGGCGGGCATCGCCCAGTTCCGTGAGCCGGTCAACGAACGTCTTGCTCATGTTCCAGTCCGTACGGCTGTCGTTGACCATAACCATGTACAGCTCGTTGCTGCTCGACAGGACCGTGGTACATTTCAGGCTTGCGTTGTCGGCGTTGCTCGTGAAAATGGGGTACTTGGCCGGATCACCCAGAATTTCGGCCATGATGGCTTTCGACTCGGCGGGTTTCTTGACCGCCTGCCGGTTAGCCAGCCGCAGCCGCAGCGAGTTGGCAAACTTCTTCCACTTGGTAATGTCGCCGTTATAGAGAATATCGCCCGACACGGCCGGCCCGCCAACGGTCAGCTTGTCGTTGGCCGTTTTCAGGTCGGCCAGCAGACCAGCGTAGATCTTATCCATCGAGTCGTAAGACGGACTGTAAATGGGCGCGTCGGTCGTGCCTTTGAGCGCTTCCGTATACGGGATAGGGCCGTACAGATCAGCCAGCAGCGAGAACGTCCAGGACCGCATCACCAGCGCAATGCCTTCAAAATTGGTGTTCTGATAGGCCGCACCGGGCTGCGACAGGGCAATGATCCGCTGGTAGTTGACCAGACCGTCGTTGAACAGGGCTTTCCAGTTGTTGTTGTAGAAAGCCGGGTTCAGCCCGTAGTTGTCGCCCTCGTTGGAGTAGATATTACGCGAGAGGTACTGCATCCAGAGCATAGCCCCGTCCAGGTTGAGCCGCTCGAAGCGGGTTCGGCCACCCCAGGAGCGGTCGATGGTGTATTCGAGCGCGTACGGCAGCAGAAACTGCGGCCCAAGACTGGTGGGGTTGTTGGGGTCCACGTTCATCTTGTCAAAGTCCTTGGTGCAGGAAGAGACCGTCAGAAGTGCCGCTATAGCGAGTAAGAATGTGCGTTTCATAGTTAGTCGTTTTCCGTTTTCAGCGTCCGGCCGGCGGTACTGGATGGCCCCGTTGCGACCTGTCCGGTACCGCGGTCCGGCCTACCGATACCCATTAAAAACTTAGATTCAGGTTAACCCCTACACTGCGCGACGAGGGTAGCTCGCCATAGGCAAAGCCCTGCTGGTTACCACCAAACCGGTCAACTTCCGGATCGATGTGCGGGTGGTTGCTGAACAGCATCAGCAGGTTCCGGCCCACGACCGAAATCTTGGCCGAGCGGATAAACTTACCGGCCAGCAGCGAGGCAGGCAGGGCATAGCCGATGGTAGCTTCGCGCAGTTTCACGTACGACCCGTCGTAGATAACCGCTTCGTGGTACCGGCGTGGGTTGTTGTAGCTATAGAGCGTGCTGGCGGGCATGATGACCGTGTTAGGCACATACTGAGGGCTCTCGGCCGTACCGATGTTGACAACGCCCTTGCCGATGATGCCTTCTTCGCGACCAACAGCGGTCTCTTCGTACTGGCCTGTCCAGCGGGCGGTACCGGTTCCTTCATCGTAGAAGTCACCTCCCATTTTCACGTCGACCAGGGCCGACAGAACGATGCCTTTATAGCTCACCGTGTTCAACCAGCCACCGGTCCACTTCGGCTGAATGTTACCCAGCACTTTAGGATCCGTAGCAACGACCGGCAGGCCGTTCCGGTAAATGATCTGGCCATCCGGTGCCCGCTCGAAACCGATGCCGAACAGGGTGCCGTAGGGCTGGCCCACGCGAGCCTCGGAGTTGAGGCCCTGGCGGGTGTTGAGCACGTAGGTAGTCAGGCCGTCGGCGAGGGCGTCGACCCGGTTCCGGTTGCGGGCGAAGTTCAGCGTGGTTTCCCAGGTCAGGCCCATGGGCAGCCGCACGGGCGTACCGGTCAGTACGATCTCGACGCCCTGGTTGGTCAGCTGACCGGCGTTCAGGATCCGCTGGTTATAGCCGCTGGCTTTCGAGATGTCGACGGCCAGAATCTGGTTGCGCGATGTCTGCTTGTAGTACGTCACGTCCAGGCCGATGCGGCCTTTCAGGAAACGCAGGTCAACACCCAGCTCGGTGCCGGTGGTGATTTCGGGCTTGAGCGTTGCGTTGGCGATGGTCGTGTTTTCGTAGAACTCAGGAATCGATCCGTTCCAGGAACCACCCGCCCGGAAGGTCTGGGCCAGCTGGTAGGGGTCGGTGTCGTTACCCACCTGCGCCACGCTGGCCCGGATTTTACCGAACGACAGCACGTTGCTCTGAATACCCAGCAGCTCGGTCAGCACCGCCGAGGCCGAAACCGATGGGTAGAAGTACGAACGGGCTTCGGTGGGCAGCGTGCTCGACCAGTCGTTACGGGCCGTAGCGTTCAGGAACAGCGAGTTGCGCCAGCCGAATTCGACCGACCCGAATACGCTGTTCATCTGCGACTCCCGAATGGTACTTTCGGCCGTGTTCTGGCTCGGATTCGAGTTGGCCAGGTTGTAAACGCCATCTACGACCAGCTGACCCACCCGGGTGAAGTTCCGCTTGTAATAATTGATGCGCTGTACGCCCCCCAGCTGCACGGTCGTGGTCAGCTCGGACGTGATGTTCTTGTTGAAGGTGAATAACAGGTCGTGGTTCGTTTCCTGCCGGCGCAGAATCTCTTCCGAATACTGGCCCGGCGTCTGGTTCCCGTTCCGAACCCGCTCAAAGTTGATGATGTTGATCCGCGTATCGGACCAGTAGTCGGTACCGCTCCGCAGCATGACGCTCAGCGACGGCAGAATTTTGTAGTTCAGCGCCATGTTGCCTACCAGCCGGTCTTTGTCGTTGGTGAAGGGCAGCAACTCGGTCAGGTAATACGGGTTGGTAAAGAATGTGTGCTGCCAGTTCGGCGGATCGGTATCGGCCGGGCGACCGGGTAGCGCACGCTGGATGTGCGTAGCCGAATAATCGCGCCAGTTGCGGATCTTGGTCCAATCGGTCTGGCGGTGCGCCCAGATAAACTGCTGCCCTTCCTGATAGCCCCGGTTACCACCCGATTTTACGTATTCGGCCGAAATCGATACGTTCAGCTTGGGCGTGAAGTTGTAGTTGGTGTTCAGCTTGTAGTTGTTCCGGAAGAAATCATTGTAATACATGATACCATCCTGGGTAAGCCGCCCCACACTCAGCCGGAAATTTCCTTTGTCGTTACTGCCCGACAGCGCTACGTTGTTGGTAAACGTTTTACCCGTTTGCCAGTAGTCGGCGTAGTTGTTGGGAGTCGGGGTCAGGGGCGCCACGCCGGTACCGCTCCACCAGTGGCGAACCAGACGCCCGTCCATGGGAGCGCCCCAGCTTTCGTCGGTGCCTTCGGTGCCGCTCAGCGGAGCCAGCGGGCCGTAAGCCGACCGGTACTGCGCTATCTCGGCCGGGTTGGTGATGGCCCCGCTCCAGCCGTCGGTATACCAGGTACGGTAGCCGTTACCACCGCCGTAGGTGTTCTGAAACTGTGGGGTAATCCAGGGGCGCTCGAACGTGGTGTTCGAGTTGATCTCGACCCCGATCCCTTTGGTACCCGCGCCCGATTTCGTCGTGACCAGGATAACCCCGTTGGCCGCCCGCGAGCCGTAAAGCGCAGCTGCGTTGGGCCCTTTCAGTACGCTGATATCCTGAATGTTATCCGGGTTGATTTCGGAGAGGCCACCGCCAAACTGTTTTTCGCTGGTTTGCTGGATCGGTACCCCGTCTACAACGATCAGGGGCTGGTTGTTGCCCGAGACCGAAGCTGCGCCCCGAATCTGAATGGCGGAGCCGCTGCCGGGGCCGCCGTTGCTGCTGATGCGCAGACCGGCTACTTTACCCGACAGGGAGTTGGCTACGTTGGTGGCCCGGGCTTCGGTGAGCGAACCGCCTTTGATTTCCTGCACCCCGTAGCCCAGTGATTTTACTTCTTTCTTGACCCCGAAGGCCGTTACGACCACTTCGGAGAGCGAGCGCACGTCGGACCGGAGGGTAAAGTCCAGCACCGACCGGCTACCGACTTTCATTTCTTCGGTCATGAACCCAATGGAGCTGAAGGTCAGAACAGCCTCGTCGTTGGGCACACTCAGCGTATATTTTCCTTTTGAGTCGGTCGTGGTACCGACCGACGTCCCTTTCAGCACGACGTTCACGCCCGGTAGCGGTCCCTCCTCGGCCGAACTCACCGTGCCCGTCAGTAAACGGGACTGCGCCTGAGCGGTTAATCCTGCCAGGCACCAGAAAAGAGCGTAGAGTAATAGTTTTCGCATGTTAGTTAGGTTGTTTTAACGAGTTGCCTGCGCCCGGTCGTCCGGGCGATGCCGAATACTAGCCGCCCGATCCGAATCGCCCGAAACCAACCGGGCGCAATGCAACCGCTTCTGCAGACCGTAGGGTTGCAGATACATGAAGTACATTCAGCTAAAAGGGTACGTGTTGCTGCCTCGTCCTATCCACACGCGCATGGATCAGGGGATGGGCAACGCTCGTTCTGACAGCATTCCGTCCAGCAGACGGCTAGCTATACTCCTGACCGTTCGCCGGGCGAAACGGAAGTAGGATGTCATCGACTGCCCCACAAGTGCGGCCAGTGAACAGTCGATACGGGAAGTTGTTCTGTTGTACTAAAAATCGATGTACCAAATATAGGCCCTTAATCAAATATCCAAATAACATTTTGATAAATTTTATCGATACATCAATAATATTCTACATAATCATACTTTATCAAAATATACTACAAGTCTTAGAGAAAACTTTTTCTTGCTTTAGTCCTACTTTAATTTCTTTCTGTAATAATCCTATGGGAGTTGTATATCTATGGATTTAAGGGCAATTTTGACCCCGTTTTCCATATAATTCTTATTTCTCCCCTACTTGCTTATGAGGTTATTTGTACGCAGTATACTTCTCATACTGCTTTGTTCATCAACATTCATGGCTGCGCTGGCTCAGGATCGGACGATCTCAGGTCGGGTCACATCGGCCGACGATAACCAGCCTATTCCCGGAGCCAGCGTGGTGGTACGTGGCAGCACACGGGGTACAACGACCGACGCGAACGGTAATTTTCGCATCCAGGCCACTCGTGGTCAGGCACTTCGGATCAGCTTTATCGGTACCACTACACAGGACGTTACTATCGGCAACGCTGATGTAATCAACGTGGCGCTGAAGCAGGAAGCCAACGCGCTGAACGAAGTGGTGGTTACCGCGCTCGGGATCGAGCGGGAGAAACGTCAGCTGGGCTATGCCGTTACCGAAGTAGCCGGTCAGGATCTGGCCAACTCCCAGCGCGATAACTTCCTCAACGCCATTCAGGGCCGGGTGGCCGGGGTTCAGGTCGGCACATCGAGCGGGATGCCGGGCTCGTCATCGTCGGTCATTATTCGGGGTATCAACTCGCTCAGCGGCAACAACCAGCCGTTGTACGTGGTAGACGGTATGCCGATCAGCAACAATACGATCTCGAGCAACAACTTTGCCTCGTCGCGGGCGGCCTCGGGTCAGTCGACCGAAAACCGGACGGTCGATTTCAGCAACCGGGCGCAGGATATCAACCCCAACGATATCGAAACCATTACCATTCTCAAAGGCCCCGAGGCCGCAGCCCTCTACGGGGTCGAAGCTGCCAACGGTGCCATTGTGATCACCACCAAGAAAGGTCGGTCGGGACAGGGTCGTATCAGCTATACCAACAGCTTCACCTGGCAGCAGACCGGCCCGCTGCCCAAAACCCAGCGCGTTTACGGGCAGGGTAACAACGGCGTCAGCAACAATACCAACTTCAACGCCTTTGGGCCGCGGATTCCGGAAAACGACACCTTGTATAATAACGCCGAAAATTTCCTACGTACCGGCACCGGCCAGCGGCATAACCTCTCGTTCGACGGTGGTACCGATCGGTACACGTACCGGCTGTCGGCGGGGTATACCAGCTCGGAGGGCGTTATTCCAACCACTGACTATAAACGACTCAACATCACCCTGGGCGGTACGGCCAAACTGACCGACAAACTCTCGCTCGAGTCGACGATTCAGTACATTAATACCGACAACCGGAAGGTATCCAAAGGAGCCAACAGCTTCCTGATCGGGATGCTCTCCTGGCCCGTTACCGACGACATGAGCAACTACCTCAACCCGGACGGATCGCGTCGGCGGGCTACGGTGGGCAATACGGAAGTCGAAAACCCGTATTTCGATATCAACAAGAACCTGCTGCGCGACCGGGGCAACCGGGTCGTTACCAACGTGGGGGGTAATTATACCGTAGCCGACTGGCTGACGCTATCGGCCCGCGTCGGTCTGGATGCGTTCTCGACCCAGTACCTGATCAAATACCACCCCGAATCGAACCGGTCGGGCGGGGTCATTGGCGGGGCGCTCGACCAGGCAACCGACAACAACCGCACCCTTACGGCGCAGTATTTTGCGACGCTGAAACGCACTTTCGGCAAACTGGATGCCTCGCTGCTGGTTGGTCAGGCTATCTACGACTACCGATACGAAGTGCTGGCCACCCGGGGTGAAAAATTCCTCGACCCCAACTTTACCTCGATCAACAACACCGATCCGCTGACGCAGAAATCGCTGTCGACGCTTCGGCAACGGCGGCTCATCGGGGCCTTTGCCAACGCTACCCTCGATTACGACAATACCGTAACGCTGACCCTGACGGGCCGTAACGACTGGTCGTCGACGTTCCCGATTCAGAACCGCTCGTTCTTCTACCCGTCGGCCTCGCTGAGTTTTGTATTCACGGAGCTACTGCCCGATGGCGGCCTTCGCAAGGCGCTGAGCTACGGTAAGCTGCGTTTCTCGGCTGCTCAGGTGGGTAAAGAAGCCCCCGAGTATGCCACCACCCAGGCGTATGAGAACCAGACCACCACGGGCGGTGGCTTCTCGTACGGCTTTACGGCGCCCAACCCGGTGCTGCGGCCCGAGAAAGTGACCTCAGTAGAAGTAGGTACCGAACTGAAGTTTTTCAACGGCCGGTTTGGTATCGATGCGGCTTACTACCGCACAACGAGCGTGGCCCAGATCATCCGTGATCTGCGCATCAGCTACGGAACCGGTTTCGTGCTGAAAACCATCAACGGTGGTAAGCTCTGGAACAACGGAATCGAGCTGTCGCTGACGGCCGAGCCGATCCGGCAACCCAATTTCGGCTGGAACACGACCATCAACTTCACCAAGACCGACAGCCGGCTCGAACAGCTGGCCCCGGGCCTGACCGAGTTCTACAATTCTGACTCGAACGTCTACAGCAACATCCGCAACGGATCGCGGCTGGGCGGCCCGCTGACCACCCTGACCGGCAACAGCTACCTGCGCAACGCGAAGGGCGACATTTTGATCAGCCCCCTCTCGGGTCTGCCCCTGACCGAAACCGTCTGGAACGTCGTGGCCGACCGGAATCCGGACTTCGTGGTCGGTTTCCTGAACTCGTTCCGCTACCGCGACCTGTCGCTTAACTTCCTGTTCGACATCCGGAAAGGGGGCGATGTATATAACGCGACCGAGTCGTACCTGTACCGCACCGGCCTGAGCACCAAAACGCTCGACCGCGAAACGCCCCGCGTATTTACGGGTGTGCTGAAAGACGGGCTCGAAAACTCCGACACCCCTACCCGCAATTCGATTCAGGTTGTCCCTTACTACAACAACAATTTTTACACTTCGCTGGCCGACGAGACCTTCATCGAGCGCGACATCAACTGGGTTCGGCTGAAAGAGGTAACGGTCCGGTATAACCTGCCGACATCGGTGCTGGGCCGGTCGCGGATATTCAAATCGGCCAGTGTGTTCTTCACGGGTAACGATCTGTTCCTGCTGACGAACTACACCGGTGGCGATCCGGGCGTAAACGCGGTCAACACGGCTACGGGTGGCTCGGGCGGCTTCGGTATCGACTTCGGTAACCTACCCCTGCCCCGGGTATTCAACGCGGGTATCAACATTGGCTTATAACGTATCAACAACCATGCAGTACAAAAAACTAACCGGACTCCTGCTAACTGGCCTGGCCCTGATGCTGAGCAGTTGCAACGAGTATCTGGATATAAACAACAACCCCAACAACCCCGATAAAGTCGAGGCTGCTCTGTTGCTGGCTCCCATCGAGAACCAGTACGTTTTGGGTATTCAGTTCGACGCCCGCTACATCGGTTCGTACGTGCAGAACTGGCATAACGCCACTTCGGGCGTTGTCTGGGATGCGCAGGGCTATACTCCGTCGTCCGATGCGGGTGGCGAATTGTGGCGTAGTGTTTACTGGAAAGGGGGCCGTAACCTGCTCAACCTCATCGACGATGCCCGCGCGGGTCAGAAGTGGGACTATCTGGGAGTCGGCCTGCTGATGCAGGCCTGGGGCTGGCAGATGCTGACCGACGTTCACGGCGAGATCATTCTGTCCGAAGCCTACGACCTCGATCCGAACAAAAACACCTTTGATTACGACACCCAGGAGGCCGTATACGCCCGGGTGGTCGAGTTGAGCCGCGAAGCGATCCAGAACCTGAACCGGGCCGATGGAGCCGTATCGCAGGCCGCTCTGGCCCGGGGCGACGTCCTCTACAAAGGCGACCGCCTGAAATGGAAGAAGTTTGCCTACGGCCTGCTGGCGATCAACGCCCACCACCTGTCCAAAAAAGCCAGCCTGTACAAACCCGACCAGGTGATTGCCTATGTCGACAGCGCCTTCACCAGCAATGCCGACGATGCGCTGTTTACCTTCAACGGCCTCAGTACCGCCGATGCTTCATTCTTCGGCCCAGTGCGGCAAAACCTGCAGGTATACGGCCAGTCGACGTTCATTACCCGGCTGCTCGACGGGACCAACACGGCCTTCGGTGGCGTAAAAGACCCCCGGCTCCCGATCATGCTGGCCACCAGTGGCGACGGCCAGATCCGGGGCATAACCATGGGTCAGGGCCAATCGACCGCAGCCAGCGTTCCACTACCTACCCGAGTAGTGAGTCCCTGGGGTACGCAGCTGGGTATTAACCCGCCCGCTGGCACAACCGGCCGGTACATTTTCACCGACCGGGGCCCGTTTCCGCTCATGACCTACGCGCAGCTTCAGTTCATCAAGGCCGAAGCCGCCTTCATCAAAGGCGATAAGGCAACGGCGCTGGCGGCTTACCGCAAAGGCATCGAAGCCCACCTGACCGCTCCTTACGTAAACGTATCGGCCACCGACCGGGCTGCCTACCTGGCCAACCCAGCCGTAGTCCCCACCGCCGAGAATCTGGCGTTGAACCAGATCATGCTGCAGAAATACATTGCACAGTGGGGATGGGGCTTCCTGGAGCAGTGGGCCGATATGCGCCGGTATAACTACGATGCCAGCGTATTTACCGGGCTGACCCTGCCGACTACGTTCTACATCAATAATAACGGCAAAACGGTACAGCGGCTGCGTCCGCGCTACAACTCAGAGTACGTCTGGAACGCCGATGCACTGGCCAAGATTGGCGGTCTCGAACTTGATTTTCACACAAAACCGCTGTGGTTCACCCAGCCGTAACCGCGATTTTCTCCTATCATGAAGCATTCATTCATTCAGTTTATTGTCATAGGCGCGGCCGTACTGCTCGGCTGGTCGTGCGAAAAGAATACCCTGACGCTCCCCGTCGAATCGGTAACGGGCGGAGCGCGGGTCAAGCTGATCCATGCGGCTCCTGAAGCACCAGGCGTCGATCTGCTCATCGGCGGCAAAAAATTCAGTGGCTTTACTCCAGCCGGCGCGTCGACGACCAACCCCGGAACGCCCGTCCCGATCCGGTACGACAACACCTTTCCGGAGCGCGGGGCCAACTACACCATCGTACCGGCTGGCGCATCGGAGGTCACCATTACGGCCCCCGCCACGACGACCGCCGGCAGCGCCACCGTCATCAGCACCCAGAACCTGACGCTCGACGACAACAAGTACTACTCCCTCATCGTGGCTGGCAACGCGGCCCGGCAGGAAGTGGTTCTCGTCAACGATGATTTCAGCGGGGCGCTCGATCCCAGTAAGTTTTATGTTCGCTTCGTGAACCTGATTGCCGGCCAGAACTACGACCTCGCGCTGTCGAGTGCCAATGCGCCGGCACTGGTAGCCAATCTGCCCTACAAAGGCGTGTCGCCGTTTGTGCCGGTCGATGTGAGTAACAATGCGTCGTTTGTCCTTCGGGCATCCGGCTCTGTAACCCCCATCGGCACTTCTCTTTCGTTTACCAATACAGCTAATGGCCGGGTACTGACGATCTACGCACGAGGTATTGCCGGCCGCACCGGCACTGTTGCCCCCGGCATCAATATCTACACGAACCGATAGTTTACCAATTGCTTCATTACGACGCGCTCTGGCTTTCGGGCCGGAGCGCGTTTGCGTTTTCAGTGTACCATCGGTTGAACGAAATCTGTTTCTGCGAGTTACTCGTATATAACTGGGCACCTGTTCATGGCCCTATGGGGTATCGCATTTATATATGTAGTTGGCTGATTTGTATTGGCGAGTTCGGTCTGGCCATAGCCCAGTCTCCTGATTCGACCCAGAAACCTGCGCCCCAAAAAGCGTTCAGTCTGTTCCCGATTCCGGTTGTTTACTACACCCCCGAAACCCGTTTTGCCTTCGGAGCGGCCCTGTCGGCCACGTTCCGGTTCCGGCGCGACCATCGGCAGGTGCTGGCCGATACCGGACAAACCACCCTGACCGATTCTGACCGGCCGCGCCCGGCCAATATTCAGTTCATCGGGGCCTATACCCAGAACCAGCAAATTCTGCTGTACACGCCGTTTCAGATCTTTTATGATCAGAATCGGTACTACATCTACGGCGAGGCTGGCTACTATCGCTATACCTACAATTTCTACGGCCTGGGCCTCCGCGAAACGCCGGCCGAAACCTACGGAGTCGATTTTCCGCGTATCCGGCTGAATGCGTTCCGGCGGGTTCGGCCAAACCTGTACGCCGGCCTGCGGTACGAGTACGAAAAATACACCGTCACCTCGGTCGAACCCGACGGGCTACTGGCCACGGGTACGGTCCCCGGCGGGCTGGGCAGTCTTATTTCCGGCGTAGGTCTCGGCCTCTTGTACGACACCCGCAACACCATTTTTTACCCCGACCGCGGTATCTTCGCCAACATCTCGTACCTCGCTCATGGACGCGCCGTGGGTAGTGAGTTCAGCTACAACCGCTACGTAGCCGATGTGTCGTTATACTACTCGCTTACCCGCCGGGCCATTCTGGCCGTCAACTCGGTCGTCAGCCTGACGGGCGGCACCGCTCCGTTCAACGCCTTATCGCTGCTGGGAAGCGGCAAACGGCTGCGCGGTTACTACGAAGGCCGTTTCCGCGACGAAAATATGGCCCTGCTGCAAACCGAATTGCGGCTCAACGTCTGGAAACGACTGGGTGCGGTGGTATTCGGCGGGGTTGGTATTCTTGGTGATAGTAATAAATTGCTAAGGCCCGGCGCGCCCAAGGTGGCTGCCGGAGCCGGCCTGCGCGGACGCATCAACGCCGATGGCCTCAACGTTCGGGTTGACTACGGCGTCGGTAATCGATCGACAGGCCTCTATGTAACAATTGGTGAAGCGTTTTAACCGGGCCGGATCAGTACGCCACCCCGTTGGCCAACCTCCTGCCCAGCCAGTGCCTATGACTCTCAGTATCATAATCCCCACGCTGAACGAAGCCGCCAACATTGGCCGGCTGGTGCGTGACTTAAAAAAATACGGAAACGATCAACTCGCCGATCTGATCGTTGTTGACGGCGGCAGTACCGATGCTACCGTCGATGAAGCCCGACAGGCCGGAGCCCGGGTGGTGAACTCGCCCCTGCCCGGCCGCGCCAACCAGATGAACGCTGGCGCCAGCCTGACGTCGGGCGAGGTGCTCTATTTCGTTCATGCCGACGTAACGATAAACCCCGATTTTGTTCAGGACATCGGCGCGGCCATCGCCAGTGGGAACGAAGCGGGCTGCTACCGGTTTCGGTTTGCCTCGTCGCACCCGCTGCTGCGGCTCAACAGCTACGGCACCCGCTTTTCGGGCCTGATGAGCCGCGGGGGCGACCAGACCCTGTTTATCACCCGGTCGCTCTTCGACCGGCTGGGTGGCTTTCGCGAACGGTACGTCATCATGGAAGATTTCGACATGATTGCCCGCATCCGACAGGTAGCGCCGTTCTGCATTATTCCCAAAGACGTAATCGTGTCGGCCCGGAAATACGAGTCCAACAGCTGGTTACGGGTACAGGTCGCCAACCTGACCGCGTTCTCGATGTTTTTCATGAAGGTATCGCCGGTACGCATCGCCCAGACGTATCGGCGTATGCTGCATTGATAAAGTAAAAATCAGGATAAAGTATATAATATTAATATAGTATCACTTTATCATTTTTACTTTCTACGAGTTATATACTTGTTATTACTCAATGTATGAAAACAGTCTTACTAACGGGCGCCAACGGTTTTCTGGGCGGGCATCTGTGCCGCGAGCTGCTGACACGCGGCTATGCGGTACGGGCCTTTGTTCGGCCGGGCAGCGATCTGCGGGCGTTGGCAGGACTGCCGGTCGATATCTGGACGGGCGACATCCGGGATTCGGCCAGCGTGCGGGCTTCGGTATATGGCTGCGATCAGATTATTCATGCCGGTGCACTGGCGCAGGTAAACCCGGCCCGTTCGCCCATGGTGGTCGAGGTGAATGTGTACGGCACAGCGGCCGTGCTGGCGGCAGCGGTACAGGCGCGGGTAGAGCGGCTGGTCTTTGTCGGAACGGCCAACGTGTTCGGGTTCGGCAGCAAGAAACACCCCGGCGACGAGTTGTTTCCGTACATGGGGAGTCGCTACGGCCTCGACTATATGGACAGCAAGCGGGCTGCTACGGATCTGGTGTTACAGGCCGTTCGGCAGGATGGATTACCAGCCGTACTGGTGCATCCTACGTTCATGCTCGGTCCGCTCGATTACAAGATTACCTCCAACGCCCTCCTGCTTGCTCTCTACAACCGGCAGGTTGCGGGCATACCGATGGGTGGCAAAAATTACGTGCACGTAGCCGATGTGGCTACGGCTACCGTTAACGCCCTGACTATGGGACGCATCGGTCATTCGTATATTCTGGGCAACGAAAACCTGAGTTACCGCGAAGCCTTTACGTTATTTGCGGAATGGATGCAGGTCCAGCCGCCCCGATTACCTGTTTTGCCCCCCATGGCGTCGGCCATCGGGCGACTGAGCGACTGGAAACATCGGTTTACCGGTCAGCTCGCCCGGCTGAATTCAGCCATGACGGCCGTTGCCAACGACGGCCACTATTTCAACGTCTCGAAAGCTCGTAATGAACTCAACTTACCCACAACTGCCCTCCGCAACGCCGTTGAGCAAGCCCTCGACTGGTTCAGATGTCAGCAACTTCTCGATTGATTCGTCTCCTGTAGCGCCGGCCCGGCCCGACTACGTGGCCCCCGTTCCGGCCGACAGACCGCGGCAGCCATTAACGGGTAAAGTAGCCATTGTAACGGGTTCTGAGTCGGGCATCGGCCGCGAAACGGCCCGCCAGCTGTGTGAGCAGGGCGCCAGTGTGGTTCTGAACGGCCTAAACCCGACCCGACTGGAACAGACACTCCGGGCCTTTCGGCAGGCGGGCTACCCGGCCGTGGGCTGCCTCGCCGACGTAACCGACTACGAACAGTGCCAGGCCCTGATCGATACTGCGGTCGAGAATTTTGGTCGCATCGATATCCTGATCACCAACGCCAGTATTTCCATGCGGGCCTACTTTGCCGACCTGACGCCGGACGTGTTCAGGCGAGTGATGGACAGCAACATCTACGGATCGGTTTACCCGCTCAAAGCCGCCCTGCCTTACCTGACCGAATCGGCCGGCAGCGTTACGTTTATCTCCAGCATTTCGGCCCTGAACGGTATGCCCAGCGGATCGGCCTACTGCGCGGGGAAAGCCGCCCTGTCTAACCTGGCCCACACCCTCCGGCTCGAACTCCACAGCACCGGCATTCACATCGGCGTGGTGCATATCGGGTTTACCCAGAACGACCCCGACAAGCGCGTTCTCGACGCTGCCGGGCAACCCGTACCCATTGCGTACCGGAATCCGCGCTGGCAGATGAGCCAGACGCAGGTGGCGCTGGCCATTCTGCGGCATATCCGCACCCGCCGGCAACGCACCATTCTTTCGCCCACGGGCATGCTGATTCATGTCATGACTACGTATTTTCCCCGCCTGGCCGACCGCATCGTTCTCTGGACCATGAAGCAGTGGCCCCGGTCGTATGAGTGACCGGCTCCGCTGTTACAGCCCGATCGCCAGCCGCACGCCCGGATACACGTTCTTGAAGAAGCCGTTCATGTATAGCTCCGGCTGTACCCTGAACAAGCCTTTCTGATATACCGTACCACCCAGCTGGATGGTATTTCGGTCGAAGTAAGGCCCGCTTCGGTAGACCGGCAAGCCAACGAAGAACGACCCCAGCTGTCGGCTGAACGGGTTGGCTTTGCCCCCGCTGGCCGGTTGGTAAAAAGCGACCCCCACGGTCAGAAAATCGTTCCGGAAGGTTTGAAACCGACCGTCGGCGGCTGTCTGCGCGAAGAAGAAGCTGGACGAGTAGCCAATGCCGTAGCTAACGTTCCGGTATCGGTTCGGAATCAACTGCAGATCGAGCTTCAGCGACGGTACCCACTGGTTTCGGACCAGCCCGACGCCAAAGCCCGGCTGAATGCTGATGAAAGGCGCCCGGGCCAGCCCCGGCCCGATAAACTTCGCTTTCTCGTCGGTGCCCTGTACCATGTCGAACCCCATTTTCGGGTTGGTCAGGTCGTGCGCCTTGTACTGCTGTACAGATGCCAGCGCCGTTTCTACTTTGCCGTTAACGCCACCCCGCGCCAGCATCGGCCCAATATCGGCCAGGCTGTTGATGAACAGGTACATCACGAAAGCCTCCGACGACCCTCTCTTACGGACGTCGCTACTGGCGGGTACGTCGGTAGTCCAGCTGATCTGCAGCGTATCCTGCTGCGTTTTTACGCTGAGCGGGGCATTCCGGTTGCGAAACCGAAACGACGACACGACCTGCGGCCAGACCCGCACCTCCAGCGACCGGTCGGGCTGCCCCAGCCGGAACCTGGCATGGACCGCATGAGTAGGGTTTTGGATGGTGTCGGCAACCTGCTGGTAGTCGGCCACGAACAGGCGAAGGACCGAGTCGACGTTCTGCCGCTGGCGAACCTGTGCGTACCGGTCAAAGCCGATCAGGAGTGTGTTGCGCTGCCCCAGATCGATCTCGATATGGCTCAGTCCGTCGAAATTGTGTTTATGGTTGGGTGTTTGCAGATGCGACCCGGTTTGCTGGGCCATAGCGGTTCCGGTCATGCTAAGCAGGAGCACAACGAGCTGGTTGATTAAACGCATACTAAGGGGTTGATTTAAGGATTCAACGGGAGAGTTAAGGTCGGCGTAGCGGCATCAACGGGTGCGGGTCCGGGCGCACCCGTACCCAGCCGCACAAATCGGTCGGTGCGGTGCGGAGTAGGTCTGATTTCGTCTTCGGTTTGTAATTCATTCAGATGTACGACCTGAAACCGGCGGGTTTTAGCCGCCGACGTCGACGCGGGCTTACCGGCACTGGCAACCACCGCGGGCGTTGTGGGTACTGACGCTTCGGGGGCGTTTATAGTGGCTACAGGTTCTGCCAGAGTTTTCGGTAACTGCGGGTCGGCAGTAGTCTGGACCGGGGCGACGGCCGGAGCGGGCGATTTTCTGACTCGTCCGGAAACGACCGCTACTTCGCGTGGTACCGAAACGCGCTCCGGCGCAGGTCTGTACGTCCGAACGGGCGCCGAAGCAGCCGCTGGCGGAGCAGGCTGGCGCTCTTCTGTTTGGCGCGCCAGCCCGGTTGCCGACTCCGGCCGGGGGTTTACGCTCAGCCAGACAACCAGCACCGCGATCAGGCAGGCAGCTACTGCGCCCCCAACCCGCCACCAGGGCCAGCGGACGGGCTTTTCCTGCATGGCTGGCCGCAGCTGTTTCCAGACGCGGTCGGGGTCGAAGGCCGACCCGGGCGGTGGCCCGTCGGGAAGCCGGTCGAGCGACTGCCGCACCCACTGATCAAGCGTTTCGTCGGGTTGCTGTTTCATAGCCGTATTGGGTTAACCAGGTCTGTAACAAAGCCCGGGCTTTGCTCAACTGCGATTTTGATGTGTTCTCCGAAATACCGAGCTGATCGGCTATTTCACGGTGCGAGAAGCCCTCGATGGCGTATAGGTTGAACACCGTCCGATAACCCGGCGGCAGCTCCCGAATTAGGGCGTAGATCCGCTCGGCATCCAGCCCCGCATCGGGCTGGGGGTCCGGGTCGGCATACGCTTCGGCGCTGTCGTCGGTCTGGAACACCGGCAGGCATCGGTTGGCCCGCAGGTATTGCAGCGCTTCGTTGACCACGATCCGGCGGAGCCAGGCTTCCAGTCCGGTATCGGTGCGGTAACTGAAGTCGCCAATCGCCCGGAACGCTTTCAGGAACCCATTCATCAGCACCTCTTCGGCTTCCGGTTCATTCCGGACATAACGGAGGCTCACCCGAAACAGCCGACCGGCATACTGATCGAACAGCCGCTTCTGGGCAAAGGCGTTACCCCGTTGGCATTGTTCGACCAGTTGCTGTGACATGCGATGAGTACGATTCGTATGGGTTTCAATGACAGTAATGCCTGCCCCGGCAAAAGGGTTGCCTGACGTATAAAAAAAGGGTCACTGCCCCCGGCAATGACCCTGTCGCGTGACCCGGCAACGCCCTTACTCCCGCTCTACCGAACTGGCCCCCGACAGTTGTGAGCTGACCCGGGGCGCTCCCTGGTAGCGGACCTTACTGCCACCGCTGGCTTTTACCGTCAGCGCATCGGCGACCCGTACCCGCGCTGTACTCGCTCCCGAGAGGTCGAGTGAGGCCGTTGTAACGGGGTAGCTGAGGGTTTCGAGGGTGCTGGCGCCCGAGAGGCTGGCGCGCAGGTCGGTGCCGCTGCCCAGACCCGTCAGTACCGACGCGCCCGACAGGTCAGCGGTCAGCCGGGTTACGTTACTGTTCACGGCGGCTTTCGACGCACCCGTCAGTTCAACACGCAGGTCGGTCAGGTTGGTGAAGCCGGTCAGGGTCGACTGAGATGCGCCCGAGAAGCTGACCGCCCGAATCGTTGGCATGGTGATCGTGAACGCCATCGCATACCGGCGTTTGCGGGTGTAGTTGCGATACTGCGCGTGGAGCGTGCCGCTGCGAACGCTGACATCCAGATCGTCAACGTCGCTCCGGTTGCCTTTTACCTCAACGGCAAAGACCGAACCCGACCGGACATCGACCCGGAAGGCACTCCCCATGTCGAGCCGGTCAAAGTTTTCGAATGCCAGCGAGCGGGTTGTTTCTTCGTACGGTCCGCTATCGGGCTGACAGCCAGGCAACAGGCCGATCAGCGCCAGAGCAGCTAAGCGAAAAATGAGTAGGTGATTCATAGTAGTTGTTGGTTTACCCCGCAAAGTTCACCCCCAGCCATCGGCCCGAAAGTAGATACGGCACGAATCGGCACATGAACCAGCTGGAACGTCGCATTTGTGGGATGAGCGGATGTGGGCCGGCTTCACCTACCGTTTACTCAAGCCCGCCCGGTCTATTTGGAAGTAACCCCTGTCCTGCCTTTCTTTAAAGCTGTCAACGGTGCCTTTCGGCAGGAAACAGAATACAAAGAAGCCATTGACCTACAACCTGTTACTTACTGACTGCACTCCATCCGGCTTCGTCGGGGTGTCGATACACAGGGAGCACTAGCCAGCTCATGAGCAACGACCAGTGCGCCCTGAATCACAACGTTCAACTGCTCATGCAGCCACCAGCGGTGTTGAGCCATTCGTAACAGCCGACCAACGACTTTACCCGTCAATCATAACCCGTTTAACCAATAAGTACCCATGAAAAAACAATACCTGGCTCTCGCTACCTTAACCCTGTTTCTGGGCACCGCTGCCCTGGTCTCCTTTACCAGCAAGCCTGCCCCGCCGAAGCGGGTCGTCAACAACCCGCCCTATACCAAAGCGCAGATCGAGAAAGGCAATTATCTGGTAAAGATTATGGGCTGCGCCGACTGCCACGCGCCCAAAACCATGACCCCGCAGGGTCCCGTTCCTGACCCGATGCTGGGTTTATCCGGCCACCCAGCCAAAATACCAGTGGGCAAAGTAGCCAAAGACGCCCTGACCGATTGGGTTTTGTTTCACCCCATGAATACCATTGCGGTAGGCCCCTGGGGCGTATCGTTTGCCGCCAACCTGACCCCGGACAATACCGGCATAGGTACCTGGACAGAGGAGCAGTTTATCATTGCGCTGACCGAGGGCAAAAGTAAAGGCATCCGCACGGCCCGTCCGTTGTTGCCCCCCATGCCATGGCCCAACTACGCTGACATGAAAAAGGAAGACCTGGTAGCCATCTTTGCGTACCTGAAAAGCTGCAAGCCCATCGAAAACGCGGTTCCACAACCCATCAGTCCCGACAAGTTATGAATTGAATTTTCAGAGTAGTCCATAACCAAAAAACGCGGTCAGACTCAGCCTGACCGCGTTTTTGTTGGTACCGTTTGTCTTACTCGACCGTTACGGACTTGGCCAGGTTGCGGGGCTGGTCAACGTTGCGGCCCCGCATCACGGCGATGTCATAGGCCAGCAGTTGCAGCGGCACTACCGATACCAGCGGCATCAGCACGTCGTGTACGTTCGGAATCTCAATGGTGAAATCGACCATGCCCGGCAGCTCGGTATCGCCCTCGGTCGTGATGGCAATGACACGGCCTTTGCGAGCCTTCACTTCCTGGATGTTCGACACCACTTTCTCGTACGAACTGTCTTTGGTAGCGATAACTACCACCGGCATATCTTCATCGATGAGCGCAATGGGGCCGTGTTTCATCTCGGCAGCCGGATAGCCTTCGGCGTGGATGTAGCTGATCTCTTTCAGTTTCAGCGCCCCTTCCAGCGCCACGGGGAAGTTCATGCCCCGGCCCAGGTAGATGAAGTTACGGGCGTAGGTGAAGATGTAGGCAATCTCCTTGATCTTGTCGGCCGACTGCAGCACCTTCTCGACTTTGGCCGGGATACTTTCCAGCTCGACCAGCAACTGCCGGAACAGCGAATCCGAGATAGTGCCTTTCCGCTGGGCAGCCGCCAGGGCCATCAGCGTCAGTACCGTAACCTGGGCGGTAAAGGCTTTCGTACTGGCCACCCCGATTTCAGGACCCGCGTGGGTATAGGCGCCCGCGTGGGTAGCCCGCGCAATCGACGAACCGACCACATTGCAGACGCCGAATATGGTAGCTCCTTTCGACTTGGCCAGTTCAATGGCCGCGAGCGTATCGGCCGTTTCGCCCGACTGCGAGATGGCAATAACAATATCGCCTTCTTTGATGATGGGGTTTCGGTACCGGAACTCCGATGCGTACTCGACCTCGACCGGTATGCGGGCCAGTTCTTCGAAGATGTACTCGGCTACAAGACCGGCATGCCACGACGTACCGCAGCCGATGATGACAATCCGCTTCGATTTGGCCAGTTTGTCCATATAGTCGCGCAGGCCACCGAGTTGTAGCATGGCCGCGTCGGCGTTGACCCGGCCGCGCATGGAGTCGGCAATGGAGCGGGGCTGCTCAAAGATCTCTTTGAGCATGAAGTGGTCGTAGCCTCCTTTTTCGATGGCTTCCAGCTCCAGCTCGATGGTATGCACGTAGGGCGTTGTAGTCGTATTGTCGAGCGTGACGACCCGCAGTTCGCCATTCCGGATGACCGCAATTTCGTAGTCGTTGAGGTAAATCACCTCCTTGGTGTACTCTACGATGGGCGTCGCATCCGAGGCCAGGAAGAACTCGTTATCGCCCACACCGATGACGAGGGGTGAGCCTTTCCGGGCCGCAATGAGCTGAGTCGGTTCGCTTTCGCTCATGACCACGATGGCGTAGGCGCCCACGACTTCCTGCAACGCGAGCCGTACGGCTTCTTCAAGCGTACCGCCGTTATTTTCCCAGATATCCTCGATGAACTGACCCAGCACTTCGGTATCGGTCTCGCTCTGAAACGTATGTCCTTTCTTGAGCAGCGCCTGCTTGATAGCCGCGTAGTTCTCGATGATCCCGTTGTGGATAATAGCCAGTTTGCGATGGAACGAATAGTGCGGGTGCGCGTTTACGTCGTTCGGTTCGCCGTGGGTAGCCCAGCGGGTGTGGCCCATGCCCACGGTAGCGTGCAGCGCGCGCCCGGCCAGTTCCTGCTCCAGGGCGGCCACCTTTCCTTTTTTCTTATATACCTGAAGATCCGTACCGTTCAGTAGTGCTACACCGGCGCTGTCATAGCCCCGGTATTCGAGCCGTTTCAGCCCTTTCAGTACCAGCGGACACGCTTCCCGGTGCCCAACATATGCTACAATACCGCACATAAGTCGATTCTTGATAAAATGTTAACAGGATTACAAACATAAACCAGATCGGCCAGAGTCCGGTCCTGGGTATAAAGCAAATACAAAAAGCCGGATAATCCGGCTTTTTGGAAAAAGTCAATCCGACGGTCCGGCGGTTCCTAGTTTGAGGTGGTATAGAAAACCACCAGCTTCACACTGGATTTGCCGTCAAGTGCGGCTCGCCAGACCCGGTCGGTCAGGAAAGCCTGGGTGGCATCGCTAACGCCCCCGTTTGCATTCTGCGGAAAGAGCGTGCCGCCCGGCGCTACCAGCGCCAGCCCCGTATTGGGCGTAATGCCAATTACGATCGACTGCAGGTAGCCCGTCATATCGAAGGTATAATCCCGGGTGCGGTCACGCAGTTCTACCTGTTGCGGCCGCGCAAAGCTGATGGCCGTCCGGTCGGTCGGGCCCGTTGCAGGGACGATGAACGGGAAGCCGCCAAATCGGCTCGTTCCCGAACCCGTTACGTCTGTCCGGCGCAGCACGTTTTTCTCATCGAGCTCGGCCAGCGACATCAGGTAAGGCGCGTAGATATTGTCATTCGTCGATCGGGTTGGCGTAATGATCAGATCGGCCCGGTTGATGGCCACCCGCGCCTGCTGTACAAACCGGGTCAGCGTCGGGAACCTGAGCCGGGTGGTTACGCCCGTACCCGGCTGAACGAAGGTACGCTCGTTGGTGGCTGAGGCTGGCAGTACCTGCCCCCGCTGCAAGTTGGCCAGCGCCGTACCGGAACGATCGGCCATGATCTGGTTGAATCGCTTCCCGGCCAGCGAGAAAATCTGGAACCGCACCCGTCTTTCGCCTTCAACGTGGTAATAAACAACCACCGCCGAACCGGTCGAGAAGCCGATCACAGCCGCCTGATTGGAGGAGGCCGTTGTCAGCATCAGCCCGCGCCGGACCTGCGCCCGGAACAAGGCCGGATTGGTTGTTTTACCCGCTTCCGTATTGGCCAGCGCCATCAGCTCCCGCCCAAATGCGTCGGGCACGGTCAGCTTGAACGATAACGAATCCGTTGTGTTGGGACGCGGCCGGATGGTTTGCCGAATCAGCGGCTGGGCTTCGGCCGGCACATTGCTGCTAATATCGTAGTTGATCGTTGTGTTCAGACTGTCGGTAAGCCGGTAAATCTGGAGTTCCTGCGTCTGGGTAGTATCGCCGTAATACAGCTGATCGTAGTCCAGAAACAGGCGCGTCGAATCATAGACGATACGGCTGGCGGGCGTTACGTTGGTCGTGGCCGAGTCGGTCACCACAAAATTAGACCCCAGCGACAGCTGCACGAACGACCGGGTCTGCACCCGGCCAAAGATGGGATCGGTATACCGACCGACCAGCATGGTACTCTGGTCATTGCTCCGGACCGAGTCGAACCGAATGGTTTCGCGCGTAACGGTCAGCGTATCGGTATAGGAAACAGTAACGGGCGTGGTGGGGGTCAGCCCGATTTCTTTAGGTTCTTCACAGGCCAGAACGCCCGCTACAGCACCGGCCAGTAGAGTTAGTCTACCCAGCCAGCTGCGTGTACAGGTTGTAATAACGTTCGGCAACATCTTCATCGTCGGCAGCATCAAATTTATGTTCGGGTAAATCAGTTAAAATGGCGTTGAGACTTTCGCTCGACTCTTCTTCGGCGCGAACCACAGCGTCTGCATAGGTTGAGCCAATTCGAATGAAGCCGGGGAAGTCCGCCGTTTTCAATTCTGCCAGCATTTCGTCGTCGATGTCCATCATCCGGGCCTTTTCGATGATGTCGCCTTCAAAGCGATGCTCAAAGGCGTTGTTGTAAACCGTAAAAACCGACTTGGTGTCTTTAAACATGGGGTCGTTTTTATAGGTTGTCTTGAGGTACAGCGGAATCAGGGCGGTCATCCAGTCGTTGCAGTGTACGATATCGGGCGCCCAGCCTAACTTTTTGACGGTTTCGAGCACGCCTTTGCAGAAGAAGATAGCCCGCTCATCGTTGTCTTCGTAAAAGCGATTCTCTTTGTCATGAAAAACGTACTTCCGCTGGAAATAGTCTTCGTTATCAATAAAATAGACCTGTAGCTTGGCCGTCGGGATCGAAGCCACCTTGATAATCAATGGTTTCTCTTCGTCACCCACGGCAATATTGATACCCGACAACCGTACTACCTCGTGCAAGCGGTTTTTGCGTTCGTTGATCAGTCCAAAGCGCGGCACCAGGATTCGAATTTCCATGCCCCGCTCCTGCATAGCCTGCGGCAGTTTACGGACGAAATCGGCAACATCGGACGTTTTCAGAAAGGGATTAATCTCGCTGGCAACGTAAAGAATACGTAATTTGCTCATAAGAACGGGAAGCGGGTGTTGTCTGAGAGAACCAAAAAACTTGCAAAATTATACAATTTTTTCCCGTATTTCAATAAGATTTGTGCAAAAAAAGAAGGATCGCACAGCCCGATAATAAGCCCCACCGGCTTGTTTCTGCCCGGTTTCCTACGCCCGGCTCTGCGTCCAAGCTCGTCTACTTTATGCTCCTCATTCACTCAATTGCTTCGCTTCGTCAACAGCTTTCTTCCCGTCAACCTACTCATTCTGTTGGGCTTGTACCTACCATGGGCGCTCTTCACGATGGCCACCTAACCCTGATTCAGCAGGCCAAAGAGGAGAACGATCTGGTTGTCTGTAGTATATTCGTTAACCCGGTGCAGTTTAATAACCCCGACGATCTGGCCCGGTACCCGCGCACGCTCGAGGAGGACTGTCGGCTGCTCGAAACGGCGGGCTGCGACGTAGTTTTTGCGCCTTCGGTCGACGAGATGTATCCCGAGCCCCCCCTGCTCAAACTGAACTTCGGCGAACTGGAAACGGTCATGGAAGGCGCCATGCGTCCGGGGCATTTCAACGGGGTGGGCATCGTAGTCGCCAAACTCTTCAACATTGTTCAGCCCACCCGGGCCTATTTCGGTCAGAAAGATCTGCAACAGGTGGCCGTCGTACGCCGACTCATCCGCGATCTGAGCTTCCCGGTCGAGCTGATCCGCTGCCCTACCGTCCGCGAAACCGACGGTTTGGCCATGTCATCGCGCAACCGCAACCTGACATCTGCCGAACGGGAGCAGGCACCCGCCCTGCACGAAGCGCTGACGCTGGCTCACGATCTGCTGCGCGAGGGCCAGAGTACAACACAGGCGAAGGCGGCTGTAACCGGTTTTTTCACCAACCACCGCAGTTTTCGGCTGGAGTACGTCGAGGTAGCCAACGCCGATACGCTGCAACTGGCTAACGAAGTGCTGGCTCCCGGCCAAACCGCTATCTGTCTGGCCGCCCACCTCGGCAACGTCCGCCTGATCGATAATCTGGTATTTTAAGCCGACTCACTACCGGCACAGGCTACAGGCAATCGACCGACGGCGCAGGGCCGTAGCCTAGCCAGGGAGCTGATTTGTTGTTTACCAGAAAACCGCTCAATCGACAATCCGGAACATCATTTTGGCTTTTTCGCGGGACAGGGCGTTGAAATGCCACCACTCGAACTCGATGGAACTGAAACCACCCGCCCGCATGGCCGTGCGGAGAATACGCCGGTTCTCTACCTGCTGTTTGGTCAGCTTACCGGCTTTGAGCAACCGCTCCTCTTCGGACGGGTACGCCAGTTCACCGAAGAAATCGTATTTAGTGCCCATATCGAGGGGTTTCCCCTCTTTCGTGGCCACGGTCAGGTCAACCGCGCAACCGTAGTTATGAATCGATCCTTTGCGGGGGTCAGCTACGTATTTCTGGCGTTCGCCTTCGGCTAGTTCAGGCAGGGCGTTCCAGAGATTCCATTGCGCCTTGCGCGGGCGGGCCGCATCGTAGACCAGCAGGCGAAGGTCGGGGTGCCGGGCCTGTAACGCCCGGCTGGCACTGGCTAGCTTTTGGGCTGCCATTGGCTGCATGTACGCCCGCGTCAGGTCGCCGTAGACATCTTTCCCGACAAAGTTATCGGTCGTCGAGTACTTCAGTTCGACCAGAATGGACGGGTCTGCCGTCTGGATGTCGACAAGGCCCTGTTTTTTCATAGCCCCTTCGAGCGACTGGGCTGTAAGCGACGTTGTCAGTGACGCAAAAAGGGAAAACAGGAGCAGAAACGTGATAAAATGGGGCTGCTTCGTGAGGTAGTCGTTCATGAAGATTGATTTGTGCCGGTCGATCGTGTAAACTTACAGGATTTATAACCAAAGCTGGCGCAGGGGCGTAGACGAAGTCGATCGTTCTTCTCTTCATTCGCTCGTTCACTCATCGAGACTGATGGCTCTAAATTACATCTGGGTTGCTTTTTTTCTGATTGCCTTTCTGGTGGCGCTGGCCAAGCTCATTTTTCTGGGCGACACCGAAATTTTCAAGATCATTGTTGAGGGCCTGTTCGACTCGTCGAAGGTAGCGGTCATGGACATTGCGTTGCCGCTGGCGGGCGTAATGACGTTTTTTCTGGGGCTGCTGAACGTAGGGGAGAAAGCCGGCGCCATCAATTTTCTGGCGCGGATCATCGGGCCGTTCTTCCATAAACTCTTTCCCGAAGTACCGAAAGATCACCCGGCCAACGGCCAGATGATCATGAACTTCTCGGCCAACATGCTCGGCCTCGACAATGCAGCCACGCCCTTCGGCCTGCGGGCCATGAGTAGCCTTCAGGAGCTAAACCCCAACAAAGACACAGCCTCGAACGCGCAGATCATGTTCCTGGTCCTGCACACCTCGGGGCTAACGATCATACCGCTCAGCATCATGGCGCAGCGGGCTATTCTGGGCGCCAAAGACCCGTCCGATATCTTTATTCCCTGCATCATCGGCACTTACGTCACCACCGTGGTAGCGCTGGTAGCCGTTGCGCTCAAACAGCGTATCAACCTGCTAAACACCACCGTACTCGGCTGGCTCGGGGGCATCACCGGCCTGATTGTGCTGGCCCTGTGGTGGCTGTCGGGCAAGCCGAAAGAAGAAATTGAAATCATCTCGAAAGTAACGGGCAACCTGATTCTGCTGACCATCGTCGTGTCGTTTCTGCTGGGGGCCATGCGCCGAAAAGTGCCGGTTTTTGAGACCTTCATCGAAGGCGCCAAAGGCGGGTTCGAAACCTCGGTGCGCATTATTCCGTATCTGGTTGGGATGCTGGTGGCAATCGGTGCGTTTCGAAATGCAGGCGCTATGGACTACCTCGTGGGCGGCATGAAATACCTGTTCGACCTAACGGGGCTGAATACCGACTTTACCGATGCGCTGCCCGTGGCGCTGATGAAACCGCTGAGCGGCTCGGGCGCACGGGCGCTGATGATCGATGCCATGAAGCAGTTTGGCCCCGACTCGTTCGTGGGGCGGCTGGTATGCATCTTTCAGGGGTCGGCCGATACGACGTTTTACATCGTAGCGCTCTACTTCGGCTCGGTAGGCATCCGCAACACGCGCTATGCCATTCCGTACGGTCTGTTTGCCGATCTGGTCGGTGTTATTGCCGGTATTGCGCTTGGCTATTTCTTTTTTCACTGACCCAAAACGGGCGCTGGTGCGTTATAAGAACAACCGGATATACGCAGCCGGGACAAAAATCACCTCTCTTTCCGTACGCGTCAGCTTAGTGGGCGCGTCACCAGATAAACGAATGAATATTACCCAAGTCCGCGAACACCTGCACCGGCTCATCGATGAAGTAGACGACATCTATGTTCTTAACGGCCTGTACCGCACCCTGGAGTCAGACAAACGGCATCGGGAAGAATACGAGCGCGAGCAGGCCGAGAAAGCCCGTAAGCAGCAAGCTAAAGCAGGGGGGCGAGGCCGCTGATGGTCAGCGCAATGATGGTAGTGTTGAACCCAAACGAGAGTACCCCATGGATGAGCGCTGTCCGGCGCATGGCCTTCGAGCCAATGGCCACGTCGGACACCTGGCTCGTCATCCCGATCACGAACGAGAAATACGCAAAGTCGAGGTAATCCGGTTCGGGTTCGTGCGGGAAATCAAGTCCCCCCGGCCGATGCGTTTGTCGGGGGTCGTTGCCGTAGTACAGGTGCGCGTATCGCATGATGAATACCGTATGCACCAGCGCCCAGGCACTGAAAACGGCCAGCACAGCCAGCGTACTATGCGTGGCCCGTTCGGCTGGCTTCATGCTGTCGAGCAGGGCCACAACGGCAAACAGGCTCGCCACAGCCGCCACGACCACAAACGCAAAAATGAATGTCCGGCTCGAATCCTGCAGGCGCGAGAGCCGGGGCAGATCGCGGGGGTGCGCCACCAGAATCGACGTCCACATCAGCCCTAGTACCGTACAGGCGTACCCGATCCAGATCAGGGTTAGCTTTACCGGCGTCTGATAGGTGGTCGGCATCACCACCAACGCCGTCAGCAACGCAACGCCCAGCGCCAGATAGAGCCGCTGGTGAGCATCGAAACGACTGACGCGCTTAGCAATAGACATCAGAAATGGGGTTAGTGTATCGCGTTCCGACGCGCCGGATGGTTTACTGTCCGGCGCGTCGGCAGGCTGCTTACTTACAGTCGGCCAGAATCCGCTCGTTATTTTTGATATACGCATCATCACCGGCTTTCTTAGCCAGTTCGAGCGATTGCTGGGCGTCAGCGCGGGCCTGTTTACAGTCGCCGGTTTTGGCCGCGATCTTAGCCCGCAGGTGGTAAGTCCAGTATTGTTTTTCTGACTCGACCACTTTATTGGCCCAGGTCAGGGCCTGCTTCATATCCCGATTGGTATCGTAATAGTAATTGGCAGCGGCCGATAACACCCCCGGTTTAACGTCGGCTTTGGCCGTCTGCTCCGCAATCTGGGCCATGATTTTAGTGTCGGGGTCGTTTTTGAGGGGCAAACGTGCCACCAGTTTCTCCCAGCGCAGCGTCAGGTTGGCTGATGTGGGGGTAAAGTCGGTAAACTCAAAGGTCAGTGCTTCGGCCGGGGCGTTTGTTTTCTCGGTTTTGACCGCGAACCGGGCTACGTCGTTCGCTTCTTTGTAGTCATACGCCCCCCAGCTATTCGCATCCTTGTTGACAATAAACGTAAAGTCAGCAGCGGTCGGGATGGCGTACAGCCCGTACCGACCGGCGGGAATAGCTTTGCCAGCCACCAGCATATCTTCTGACAGCACGATATTGGTGATCTTGTTGGCTCCGGTCCGCCACACTTTACCGTAGGGAACCTGGTCGCCGAACATGGTGCGGCCTTTGAGCGACGGGCGGGCATACTCGACGGTAACGGTACCCAGACCGACCTGCTGCGATACGGTGGCCGACGGGCTGGCGGCTGGCAATTGAATTTGTGCATAGGCCGTACCGGTCAGGCAGGCTACGGCAGCCATAGAGAGTAAACGAGCAAACATTGTCGTGAATACTAGTGGGTTATTTGTAGCGCAAGTTTACGGCTTAATGCCATGCCATCCAGCTGACTCTCCGAATTATCCGCCCCGAAACCAATGGTATCTCCGGCTGCTACAGGCGTTGGTGGTTTGGTGATGTCCAATAGAGGTTGGTAGATTATCTGTTTGGCACCACTGTCAGAGTCTTCGACCACTGACAGGGTGTAAGCGACCAGAACCCTGTCAGTGGTTGAAGACCCTGACAGTGGTTATAAAGGCACTTACTGACAGTGGTGCCAAACCAGTGACGACAACCCTATCTCCCCGAAGACACTGACAGCGGTTTATAACGAATAATAAGTAAACCAACCCATACGAATACAGACGCTTACAGGGGCCATTTACCACGAAAAACAATTCCTTTCTATGGCAACTTCTCCATTTCCCAAAATTTTCGATAATCTTGCCTTGTCGTTTCGACACCTGTACAACCTGAAGCCACGCTGGCCTGACTACCATGAAAGATTACATCCGCCCGATTAAACGCCTGCTCGTCGCCAACCGGGGCGAAATTGCCATCCGCATCATGCGGGCTGCTACCGAACTTGGCATCACCACCGTTGCTGTTTATACCTACGAAGACCGGTATTCACTCCACCGCTACAAAGCTGACGAAGCGTACCAGATTGGCCGCGACGAAGATCCGCTGAAGCCGTATCTCGACGTAGAAGGGATCATCCTGCTGGCCAAACGTCACCAGATCGACGCCATCCACCCCGGCTACGGATTTCTGTCCGAAAACGTGAAGCTGGCGCGCCGGTGTCGCGAAGAAGGCATAATCTTCATTGGCCCGTCGCCCGAAGCCATGGACGCCCTGGGCGATAAGGTACGGGCTAAAAACCTGGCCATGAGCGCCAATGTACCGCTCATCCCCGACTCGCGCGAAGAAAATATGTCGCCCGAGTTTGCCCTGCAGGAAGCCCAGCGCATCGGGTTTCCGGTCATGGTGAAAGCGGCTGCCGGCGGAGGGGGACGCGGGATGCGCGTTGTTCGGAACGTCGACGATTTCGAGAAAGCGTTTACCGAGGCTAAAAACGAAGCCCGCAACGCGTTCGGCGACGATACCATCTTCCTCGAAAAATTCATTGAAGATCCCAAGCACATTGAAGTACAGCTCCTGGGCGACCAGCACGGCAATATCGTTCACCTCTACGAACGCGACTGCTCGGTACAACGGCGGTTCCAGAAGGTGGTCGAGGTAGCGCCGTCGTTCGGGCTGCGGCAGGAAACCAAGCAGAAACTGTACGATTATGCCCTGCAGCTGGGCCGGGCCGTGAACTACTCCAACGCCGGAACAGTCGAGTTCCTCGTCGACAAAAACGAGAATATTTATTTTATTGAGGTCAACCCCCGCATTCAGGTAGAACATACCATTACTGAAGAGGTGACCGGTATCGACATCGTTCGGACACAGATCCTGATTGCGATGGGGTATCAGCTCTCCGACAACGGCATCTACATCAACCACCAGGACGAGGTGCCCCTCAACGGATTCGCCATCCAGTGCCGCATCACGACCGAAGACCCCGCCAATGGGTTCAAACCCGACTTCGGCACCATCATCGCGTACCGGAACGCAGCCGGTTTCGGTATCCGGCTCGATGAAGGCAGCAGCTACGCGGGCATGAAAATCTCGCCGTATTTCGACTCGATGATCGTGAAGGTGTCGGCCCGGGGCCGTACGCTCAAGGGCGCTACCCAGCGTCTGACCCGCGCGCTGGTCGAGTTCCGGATTCGGGGGGTTAAAACCAACATCGGCTTCCTGCTGAACGTCATCAGTCACCCAATTTTTCAGCGGGGCGAAGCGCGGGTGTCGTTCATCGAAAATCACCCCGAACTGTTCCAGCTCCGCGAACCGCAGGATCGCTCTACGCGGGTACTCAACTACCTGGCCGACGTGATCGTAAACGGGAATCCGGAGGTGAAAAAGAAAGACGACAGCAAGGTATTCCGGACGCCGGTCGTGCCACCCTTCGATACCTTCGGGCCCTACCCATCGGGCAACCGCAACCGCCTGAAAGAGCTGGGCCGCGAGTCGTTCGTTCAGTGGGTCAACGACCAGAAACCGATCCTGTACACCGATACCACCTTCCGCGACGGTCACCAGTCGCTGCTGGCGACGCGGGTCCGGACGCAGGATCTGCAACGGGTGGCCGAAGGCTTTGCCAAAGCCCATCCGGAGTTGTTTTCGATGGAAGTCTGGGGCGGAGCTACCTTCGACGTGGCGATGCGTTTTCTGTACGAAAGCCCCTGGAAACGGCTGGCAGCCCTGCGCGAAGCCATGCCGAATATGCTGCTCCAGATGCTCTTCCGCGGCTCCAACGCCGTTGGCTACTCGGCCTACCCCGATAACCTGATCGAGAAATTTGTGGTCCAGTCGTGGGAAACCGGCATCGACGTGTTCCGGATTTTCGACTCGCTGAACTGGATCGACGCTATGAAGGTCAGCATCCGGGCCGTCCGCGAACGAACCGACGCGCTCTGCGAAGCGGCCATCTGCTACACGGGCGATATGCTCAGCCCCAGCCAGTCGAAATACACCCTGCAATATTACCTCGACCTGGCCCGTCAGCTCGAAGACGAGGGGGCTCACCTGCTGGCTATCAAAGACATGGCCGGGCTGCTGAAGCCGCTGGCAGCCGAGGTGCTGGTCCGCGAACTCAAACAGGCCGTCAGTATCCCGATCCACCTCCATACCCACGACACGCCGGGTATCCAGGCTGCTTCATACCTGAAAGCCATCGACGCCGGTGTCGATATTGTCGACTGTGCGCTGGGCGCCCTGTCGGGCTTAACCTCGCAGCCTAACTTCAACTCGGTGGTAGCCATGATGCAGGGCCACGAACGCGAGTGTCCCATCGACCTGTCTTCGTTAAACGCATACTCCAACTACTGGGAAGACGTTCGGGAGTACTATTACCCCTTCGAAAGCGGCATGAAAGCCGGCAGTGCGGAGGTCTACGAAAACGAGATTCCGGGCGGGCAGTACTCCAACCTCAAACCGCAGGCGATGGCTACCGGCCTTGGCGACAAGTTCGAGACGCTGAAGAAAAACTACGTCGTGGCCAACCAGCTCTTCGGCGACATCGTGAAAGTAACTCCGTCCTCGAAGGTAGTCGGCGACATGGCCATTTTCATGACCGCCAACAACCTGACCGCCGACGACGTTCGGACCCGTGGCGAGTCGCTGGCGTTTCCGGAGTCGGTAAAAGGGTTCTTTAAGGGCGAGCTGGGCCAGCCGGTGGGTGGTTTCCCCGACGATGTGCAGCAGGCCGTCCTGAAAGGCGAAGAGCCGATAAAGGGCCGCCCGAACGAACACCTCAAGCCCATCGATTTCGACAAGGATTTCGCGGCTTTCCAGGAGAAATACCCGAACAACGACGGCTTTGTCGATTACCTCTCGTACCAGATGTACCCGAAGGTCTATGACGAATATTACAAAGCCAACGAGCAGTATGGCGACGTCAGCGTTATTCCGACGCCCGCCTTTTTCTACGGCCTGAAGCCCGGCGAAGAGA
Organism: Spirosoma sordidisoli; assembly: GCF_004138325.1. Lineage (GTDB taxonomy): Bacteria > Bacteroidota > Bacteroidia > Cytophagales > Spirosomataceae > Spirosoma > Spirosoma sordidisoli. The sequence continues at coordinate 1,831,312 of NZ_SBLB01000001.1, forward strand.
TTCTGATTCAGATCGAAGAAGGCAAGAACATCCTGGTCCGGCTGCTGTTCCAGTCCGAACCGGACGCGTTCGGTATGCGCACGATCACGTTCGAGCTGAACGGCCAGACCCGCCAGGTGCAGGTCCGCGACCGGGCTTCGAAGGTTGAGAAGCAGATGAACGCCAAAGTAAGCAAAGACGGCGACGTAGGGGCTCCATTGCAGGGCCGGCTGACGCGTATTCTGGTGAAAGAAGGCGATGCGGTGAAGAAAAACCAGCCGCTGTTCGTTATCGAAGCCATGAAGATGGAAAGTATCGTGGCGGCTCCCAAAGAAGGAAAAGTTGCCAAGGTCGTGCTGACCGAAGGGATCGTGGTTGAACAGGACGACTGGGTTATTGCGCTGGACTAAGTAATCACCAAACCGTGTTTCTATGCAGAATCAACCACCCCCTCCACCCCTGGGCAGCTCTCCCGTTGGGCCACCGCCCATGAGCCAGTCCGACGAGCGCATGTGGGCCATGCTGACGCACCTGAGTTCGCTGACGGGGTTTTTCACGCTGGTCGGCAGCCTCGTTGGGCCGCTGATTGTCTGGCAGGTTCAGAAAGAGAAGTCGGCGTTTATCGACTACCACGGCAAGGAAGCGGTTAACTTCAACATTACCATGGCCCTGGCCGCGGGCGTGGCGTTTCTGCTCTTCCTGATCCTGATTGGCTTCGTGCTCCTCTGGGTGGTTGGGGCCGTCTGGTTGATCTTTACGCTGATTGCGGCTATCAAAGCCAATAACGGCGAGTACTACCGGTATCCGCTCTCGATCCGGTTTATTAAATAAGGGCATCGTTCCGGTCTGGCCGCCCGGTCAGACCGGAATGATCAGAACCATGGCCGACGCACCTTGAACGACCGGCGCAGGCCACTGATGAGCAGGAAGGCCCCCAGCAGACCGAAGATCACGGCCAGGATCGTTACGTGGAAGATGGCAAACAGGATGGCCACCAGGATGACAATAACCGAAGCTTTCAGTTTCCAGCTGATGCGCTGCCACCAGTTCAGCTCTTCGCGCAGCGGCATGCCCAGCGCCTGCCGGATCTTGTTACCCAGCCGCATCTGCTTTTTCGGTTTGGGGCCCGGCCCCTGCTGCTGATCGGCAATCGGCGCGGGGCGGGTCAGCATCGATTCGACCCGACGCATGCGGTGGTCCAGGCGCGTCTGGGCCGAGTTGTCGATACGCGTTTGCCGACTGGCCAGGAGCGGGGCAGCCTGGATAGTTCCGGCCTGGATGGGTCCGGCCTGGATAGGTTCTGTTTGTGGCGGCTCAGCCATAACGTCAGCTGCCAACGCTACAGTATCTTCCGGCATGTCGGCAGCGGGTTCAGGAGTTGCCTGCGCCAGCCGGGCCGGGCTGTAAGGCGTACGCTGAAAATAAGCGACGGGACGGTGGCAGGACGTAGCGAACAGGCAAAGAGCAGCAGCACAAACAGAAAAAGCGTTTCTCATCAGGTATCTCGAACAATCAGCACGCGAAGGTAAAAACCGTTTAGACAACGAAAGAGACAAGCCGGTTAATATGAATTGGCTAAAATCAGTATGAAAAAGGCGGTTCACTGCTTTCCCGACAGAACCCTTTCCCTAGCCTGATGACCCGCCTTGTTCCTGGTTTAGCGCTGTTACTCACCCTCCTACAGCCCGCCCTGGGCCAGGCTCCCGAGCCGCCCGCCAATTATGACGAAGCCAAAGTAGGGACCTTTACCCTGCCCGATCCGCTGGTGTCAAAAGCAGGCAAACGCATAACTACCCCGGCCGACTGGCAAAAACGCCGTACCGAACTGCTGCAACTCTTTGCCGACAACGTGTACGGGCAAACCCCGGCTCAGGCCGTAAAACTCCGGTTTCAGGTCAGTAATGTCGACCAGGCGGCCCTGAACGGGCTGGCCACCCGGAAACAGATCTCTATTTTCTTTACCGACTACCCCCAACTGCCCCCCATCGACGTACTGCTGTACATACCCAAAAGCGCCCAAAAGCCCGCGCCCGTTTTCCTGGGCCTGAACTTCTGCGGCAACCACTGCGTCACGACCGAAGCCGATATTCCGCTCTCGACCCGCTGGGTCAGCAATGTGATTGGCAACGTATCGGTCAACAACCGCGCTACCGAAAAAGCCCGTGGCCTCCAGGCCACCCGCTGGCCCATAGAAACTGTGCTGAAACGGGGTTACGCCCTGGCTACGGCCTACTATGGCGACATCGAACCTGACTACCCGCAGGGCTGGCATACGGGCATCCGCTCCGTACTGGGCGATACTACCAAAGCCAGCAACTGGGGCGCTATCGGAGCCTGGGCCTGGGGATTGAGCCGCATCATGGATTACCTGCAAACCGACCCCGCCATCGATAGCAAACGGGTTATGGTGATGGGCCATTCGCGGATTGGCAAGGCCTCGTTATGGGCCGGAGCGCAGGATACCCGGTTTGCAGCCGTCATCTCCAACGAGTCGGGCGAGGGCGGGGCGGCCCTGGCCCGGCGCTGGTACGGCGAAACCCTGGAGCGCATCAGCACCCATTTCCCGCACTGGTTCTGCCCGCGCTACACCACCTACAGCAAGCGGGTGGCCGAACTGCCCGTCGATCAGCACGAACTGCTGGCGCTGATAGCCCCACGCCCGCTCTATATTGCCAGTGCCGACGGCGATCAGTGGTCCGACCCGCGGGGCGAGTTTCTGAGCGGTGTCGAAGCCGAGGGCGTTTATCGGCTGTACGGTAAAACCGGGCTGGGTCCGGTTCGCTTTCCGGGCCTGAACGAGCCCGTAGGCCAGACGGTACGCTACCACAACCGAAGCGGCAAACACGACGTAACCGACTACGACTGGGCGCAGTATCTGCGCTTCGCCGACGAATTAGTCCGCTAGTCGTGCCTACCTTTGCGGCATGACAACGCCTGACAACGACCCGCAGCCCTGGCAGGTCGAATCCTCTGAATACATCCATCAGCTACCCTGGTTTACCGTTCGGAAAGACGCCGTCCGGATGGCCAGCGGGGGGTATATTCCTGACTATTTTCTGCTCGAGTACCCCGACTGGATCAACGTAGTGGCCGTTACGACCGAAGGCCAGCTGGTGCTGATCCGCCAGTACCGGCACGGATCGGCCGATGTTCGCTACGAGCTTTGCGCCGGCGTAGTCGATCCGGGCGAGTCGGCCCTGGCCACAGCCCAGCGCGAACTCCTCGAAGAAACCGGCTTTGGCGGTGGGCACTGGGAGCCGCTGCTCACCCTATCGGCCAACCCCGGTACCCATACCAACCGCTGTTACTGTTTTCTGGCAACGGGCGTCGAGCCCGTACAGGCGCAGGAACTGGAGATTACCGAAGAAATTACCGTACACCTGGTGTCGCGGGAGCGCGTCCTCGACATCATCGAAACCGGCCAGATGCTACAGGCGCTGCATGTGGCTCCCCTGCTAAAATACTGTCTGCAATCGTGATTCATCGGATTAGCTGTCCAACCCGACCCGCTTCGGCCTTATCTTTGCGGTTCGTTTTTTCATCGACCGGCCCAAACCACGATTAATCTGCCGACTCCGACGCATTCGTACCAATGATCATTCCCGTAGCTCACCGTGCCGACCAAACGCAGGAGTACTACTTTTCGGTTAAACTCGCCGAAGTACGTACGCTCCTGGCAGCTGGCCACGACGTCATCAATATTGGCATCGGCAACCCCGATCTGATGCCCTCTGACTCTACCATCGACGCGCTGATGGCTTCGGCCCGGCAACCGTCGGCACACGGCTATCAACCTTACAAAGGTACTCCCGGACTCCGGCAGGCTATTGCCCGCTTTTACCAGCATACCTACGGCGTTACGCTGAATGCCGACACGGAGCTGCTGCCCCTGATCGGGTCGAAAGAAGGCATTACCCACCTGTCGCTGACGTTTCTGAACGAGGGCGATGGGGTGCTGGTGCCTGAGCTGGGCTACCCCGCCTACCGCGCCGTGAGCCATATGCTCGGCGCCAACGTGCTGGAATACCCGCTCCGGGAGTACCACGGCTGGCAACCCGACTGGAGCGCTATGGCCGATCTGGTGGCGGCTACGCCCCACACCAAAATCATCTGGCTGAACTACCCGCACATGCCCACCGGTGCGCCCGCCACCCGCGAGCTATTCGAACAGGCCGTTCGGTTTGCCCACGACCACCGGGTACTGCTCTGCCACGACAATCCCTACAGCCTGATTCTGAACAAAAAACCGCCCATCAGCCTGTTGTCGGTCGACGGCGCCCGCGAGGTGGCGGTTGAACTGAACTCGCTCAGTAAGTCGCACAACATGGCGGGCTGGCGCATTGGCTGGCTGGCCGGGGCCAAACCGTATATCGATGCGGTACTGACCATAAAAAGTAACGTTGACTCGGGCCAGTTCAAACCCCTGATGGATGCAGCCACGGAAGCCCTCGGCAACTCCGACGACTGGCACCGCGAGCGGAACGCCGTTTACCAGGGTCGCCTGGACGCGGTTCATGCGCTGCTCGACGCCCTCGGCTGCACCTACAGCCCCGATCAGGAAGGGTTGTTTATCTGGGCCCGACTGCCCGACTCCGTAGCCTCGGCCGAAGACCTCGTGAACGAGCTGCTGTATCAGAAACACGTATTCATTGCGCCGGGCTTCATCTTCGGCCCCAAAGGCGAGCGGTATATTCGCATCTCGCTCTGCGTACCCAAAGAACGAATTCAGGAAGCAACCCAACGCATACAGGCATGACAATCAGCATCGTAGGCATCGGCCTTCTGGGCGGCTCATTCGCCCTGGCCCTGCGTGACAAATACCCCCGAATGCGGTTCGTCGGCGTCGATGCGTCGGCGGTGAACGGACAGCTGGCCCTCGCCAAAGGCATCGTTGACGAGCTGCTGCCGCTGCCCGAAGCCGTTGCGCAGAGTACCCTCGTTGTGCTGGCTACGCCCGTCAACGTCATTCTCGACCTGCTGCCCACCGTACTCGATCAGCTGCCGGCGGGCGCTACCGTGGTTGACCTGGGCTCTACCAAGGGACTCATCTGCGACCTCGTCGATGCGCACCCCAACCGGGCACAGTTCGTAGCGGCTCACCCCATGGCCGGTACCGAAAACTCCGGCCCCGGCGCGGCCTTCCGCGAGTTATTACCCGGCAAGAACCTCATCATCTGCGACCGCGACAAAAGCGATCCGGATAGCCTGGCCCTGGTCGAAAGTCTTTTCCGCGACATTGGCATGAAACTGTTTTTCATGACTCCACAGGAGCACGACCTGCACCTGGCCTACGTCTCGCACCTGAGCCACATCAGCGCCTTTGCGCTCGGCCTGACGGTGCTGGAAAAAGAGAAAGATGAGCAAACCATCTTCGATATGGCCAGCACGGGTTTCAGCAGTACGGTGCGGCTGGCCAAAAGCTCTCCGCAGATGTGGGCGCCGATCTTCGATCAGAACCGGGCCAATGTGTCTGACGCACTGGGGGCCTATATCGATTTCCTGCAGCAGTTCAAACAGATTGTCGATAATCAGGACGTGACAAACTCGCTGGAGTTCATGAAACGCGCCAACGTTATCCGGCGGGTGTTGGACGGCATAGAGAAGCGGTAATTTTCTATCTTTGGTAAAAAGAATACGATCATGACAAAGACGGCCGTACAGGAATCGCTCGATAAACTACCTGACGAATTTCCAGTTGAAGCCCTGATTGAACGTTTGTTATTTATTCAGAGTGTTCAGGAAGGCCTACTGCAATCAGAGCGGGGAGAAACGGTACCTTTAGATGAAGTCAGGAAACGGTTGCGTGGATGATTAGCCTATCTTTCACGAACCGGGCCATTGATGACCTCGATGCAATAAACGAGTATCGTTCTGCCTACTCACCAGCTTATGCCGATCATCTGGTCGATACCATCATCGCTAAGATCGACAGACTCAAAACTTTTCCGCAACTGGGGCGTAAAGTGCCCGAATTCGATTTGCCTACCCTGCGCGAGCTGATCCATAACGATTACCTCATCGTTTACAAACTGGTGGACGATGAAAAAATCGACATCATTACGATTCAGCACAGTTCGCGCAACTTGCAGGAACGATTCTTCGATGCAACCTGATTTGACGGCATAGAGAAACGGTAATTTTAAACAGTTTGGGTTTATAGGTTGTCGTATTACTAAACCTAAAACACAAACTGTTTTATGCAATCGACAACCGACAAACCCGCTACCCAGGCGGGTACGATTACCCTGGGGGGCGACCTGACCGTGAACCGGATGGGTTACGGTGCCATGCGCATCACCGGCGACGGTATCTGGGGACCACCCCGCGATCATGACGAGGCTATTCGGGTGCTGAAGCGCTGTCTGGACCTGGGCATCAACTTCATCGATACCGCCGATTCGTACGGGCCTTATGTATCAGAAGAGCTGATTGCCGAAGCCCTCCACCCCTATGCCGACGGCCTGGTCATTGCCACCAAAGGGGGGCTGCTGCGCACCGGACCGAACCAGTGGCCGGTCGACGGGAGCCGCAAACACCTCGAAGAAGCGCTGAACGGAAGCCTCAAACGCCTGAAGGTCGAACAGATCGACCTCTACCAGCTCCACCGGTTCGATGACAAAGTACCCGCCGAAGAATATTTGGGTTTTCTGCAGGAAGCACAGCAGGCCGGCAAGATCAAACACATCGGCCTCTCGGAGGTAGACGTTGAGCAGATCGAGCAGGCGCAGGCTTACTTCGAGGTCGTATCGGTGCAGAACATGTACAATTTCGGCCAGCAGAAGTGGAACGACGTGCTCAAATACTGCGAAGCGCAGAACATTGCCTTTATTCCATGGTATCCGCTGAGCGCTGGTAACCTGGAAGCCGAGCAGGCCATTCACCGCGTGGCCGAACGGCATCAGGCAACCGAATATCAGGTGGCTCTGGCCTGGCTGCTGGCAGCCTCGCCCGTGATGCTGCCCATCGCCGGCACCTCGTCGGTCAAACACCTGGACGAAAACGTACAGGGCGCTACGATCAAGCTGACCGAAGAAGATTTTCAGGACATGCCGCTGCCGTAAGCGAGAAGTAAACAGGAAGAAGGGGTACAGAGAGCGCTGATGCGATTCCTGTACCCCTTCTCTTTATGGTCAACTTACCGTGAACAATGGATGGCAGGCCCCTGCCACTCATTATTTATCTCCGCGGAGTGCCTTCACTTTTTCGTAGGCATCTTCGAGCTGGCTCATCTGCTTCATCAGGTCTTCCTTGATGTAGGCGGGCAGGTGATCTTTCTCAATAGCGTCTTTGTAGGCCTCCAGGGCTGCGTTCTCACCAAACTCAACCGAGCTCAGCACCGTATCGCGGTCTTTGCCGGTCACGGCAGCTTTTATATCGATCCAGGCCCGGTGAATTTTGCTCGATACGTCGGTCGAGGTAGCGTCGGTAACGGCCGTGCCATCGATGCGCACGATATGGTCAGCCAGCTGGCTGCGGAAGTTCTGGCTCTGTACAACATAGTGCCGGAACAGATCGTCCAGCTGGGCATCCTTGTTGTCTTCAATGGCTTTCTCGTACCCCTGAATCCGGTCGTTATTGATTTTGACCAGGTCGTTCAGGTCTTCTACGATTTCTTCGTTCTTAATCATAATCGCTGACTTGTTTGATAGAATGTGAATCAGCTAGTAGAACCGTAAGGACCGCCGATTGTTTCAATAGATACTCCTACGTAACCCCAAGGCACCCTGCCGTATACCAATTTGTCGACTAGACGGAAAAAAGGGAGATTTGTTGACTAAACGGTGTTTTTTATCCCGCTCAGTCGGATACAACTTTTTTTTTTAAAAGTGCAAAACCGTAGGCTCACCTTCTCCGTATTTACTCCAGTTCTCTCGACGAACGGGAGATGATTTCACTAAACGTTTATACAACTCAATGGAAAAACTACCCAACGACCAGACTGACGTACGTCAGATGTTGACGGGCAGGGAGTCGGCCGCACTTGGGCGTCGTCTCTTCATGCGCTACATTGGAGCAACAGCGGCTGCTGGCGTAGCCCTGAGTGCCTGCCAAAATGAACTGGTTGATCCATCGGCCCGCGGTGCCGCCCGCGCTGGTGATGTCATTGACCTTGGTGACATCGGCTATGACGATATCGGTGTTCTCAACTATGCCTATGCGCTGGAGCAACTGGAAGCCGCTTTCTACATGCAGGTAATCATGACGCCGTATGCCGGCATGAACGGCTACGAGCGTAGCGTACTGACCGAAATCCGCGATCACGAAATCATTCACCGCGAGCTATTCAAAGCTGCGCTGGGTGGCAAAGCGATTCCGGGCCTTACCCCTAATTTCAGCAGCATCAACTTCGGTAGCCGGGCTGCGGTACTGGGCGTAGCACGTACGTTCGAAGCAGTGGGTGTATCGGCTTACAACGGCGCTGGCCGTCTGCTGAAAAGTGCTGATTATCTGACCCTGGCCGGCAAAATCGTTTCGGTTGAAGCTCGCCACACGTCGATCATCAGTGAACTGCTCAATCCTATGACGACTTCGTTCGCTGGCGACGATATCGTAAACCCAGGTCCTGCTTCGGGTCTTGGCGAAGCACGCAAACCGGAAGAAGTACTGGCTCTGGTCAGACCTTTCATTCAGGAAACCATCAACGGACGCACCCAGCCGCAATAATTAAGCTACGACCATGAACCTACAAAACATACTGAACGAAATTGAAAAGGTTGATGCCGAAGTGTACGAGCGGCTTGACCACGTATCGCGTCGTCACGTTTTCCAGAATCTGATGAAGAAAGCAGTGCTGGGCGTTGCTCCGGTCGCTTTCGGTTCGATTCTGAACAAAGCCTATGCGCAGAACAGCGCCGTGGTTGAAGTGCTGAATTTCGCCCTGACACTCGAGTACCTCGAAGCTGAATTCTACAACATCGGTACGGGCCGGGCTGGCTTCCTCACGGGTGAGGCTATGACCACGTTCATGCAGATTGCCAAGCACGAAAACGCTCACGTAGCCCTGCTGAAGAGCGCGCTGGGTGGTGCGGCCGTTGCCAAACCAAACTTCGATTTTACCGCCAAAGGCGCTTTCCCAACTGTATTCACCAGCTATCAAACATTCCTGGCCGTTGCTCAGGCGTTTGAAGACACCGGTGTTCGGGCTTACAAAGGACAGGCCGGTCGGCTGATCCCGGCTCCCGATATTCTGACGGTAGCCCTGCAGATTCACTCGGTAGAAGCCCTTCACGCAGCTAAAGTACGTTACCTGAACGGTAACAAAGGCTGGATCGTGAACTCGAACGGTTTCCCCGCTGCTGTCTATGCCGGCGACGACGTAGTGGTACAGGGTGGCGTAAACCTGGTCGGACTGACGGGTCTGAGCATGGAGCGCGTTACCGAAGCCTTCGACGAGCCGCTGACCAAAGAGCAGGTACTGGCTATTGTTAGCCCGTTCCTGGCGTAACGGAAACGTTTAGTGCCGAAAAAGGGGACCCGCCATTGGCAGGTCCCCTTTTTCATGGCCCGTTGGTTAGCCGTTTGTTCGGGTGGCGCTCACGCTGCGAAGCCGAAACACCGATCCTTTCTCGAACTGAATCTGGTTGGCCGGGTACATAAACTGAATCTGGGTGATGACCCCGTCCCAACCGGGCAGGCCCTGCATGTTGACTTCGTAGGTACGGAACTGCCCATCGCCAATGATCGGAATATCGACCGAGCGGGTCGGAATGTCGTAGATGTCGACCTCGCCGGGTCGGCGCCAGGCCAGCCGGACCGAGGTGGCTTTTGTCTGGAAAGCCGCCTGGATGTACAGCTTCGGAATTTCGGCAGCCCGCCAGAACACCAGCGGACTTTTGATACCGAGGTTTTGCTTGGTCAGGTCTTCGCGCTGGAAAAGAATCGCCAGCTCGTTCTGGATGGGCCAGCCCCGGTCCCGGGCGTTGTAGTAGTACCAGCCCTGCCGGTCGGTGGTGAACTGGTAGTTGGGCCGGGTAGCCGGGCGCGGCTGACTCACGGCGTACTGCCGGATGTCGGTCAGCCCACCGACCACCAGCGTGTACTCGTATTCGTACTGGCCGTTATGATCGATCAGCAGGAAACTGTCGCTGTTGAGGTAGCCGCTGTGCTCGTCGAACTCCCCCCCTACTTTTGGCGTACCGAAACCAGCCGACCGATACCGGAACTCGTTGGCCCGGTACAGCCCCACGCCCCGGCCTTTATCGTTCAGCAGGGCAATCCAGTTTTCGGTGGCGTAGCGGGTAATGATATCGCGGTCGGTATACTCGACGGTGGGCGCGTTGGTGAAGGGCTGCTCGCCTTCGTAGGTGACAATGCGGTACCAGGGGCCGTTCAGGTAGACGCAGGGCGTTTCCTGGGTCCGGGCCTGATATTGGGTGGTATCGGCACGGTTGACGGTAATGCGGCAGCGAACCCGAACGGTATTGTTCTGGATCTCGTACCAGTGTTCCATGGAGCAGTCGGCGGGTTCGTTGAGCAGGGGCCAGATCAGCGGCACCGACTTCACGTAAATCCGGTTCTGGTCCTGCTGGTAGCTGACAATGCGGGCGGGGTTGTTGAACACGTCGCCGGTTTGTACCGGGTTCCAGCCGAGGTATTTCCATTTCTCGACGGGCTGCTTGCCGTTGATCGAATACGGAAAAGGACCGCTATAGATCGACGTCTGGATTTGCCGCCCCAGGTCCACGTTGTTGACCATGTTTTCGCTGCTCCCGGCTTCGGCCAGGTAGGTAATGGCCCCACCGGCGTTGAGATCGATACCCACGCGGAGCTTGTCGTTACCCAGAAACAGGCGCTTCTGGGGCGAAGGCGTGGTCTGTGGAGGCAGGCCGGGAGTGGTGGTCGGGGGCGGTGGTGTATACGGAACCGTAGCCGGATAGTCGCGGACACAGGTAAACGCCAGCGCACTGATCAGAACGGACGAAAGCAGAACGGGTAAACGAGCCATAAATAGGAAAACTATGCCATAACCTACTCAAAAGTAGCCCCGCAACCAACGTTTTCCAATTAAACTTAGCGACCAACCAGCGCAACCGGATTCACGCATCGCCCGGATTAAAAAACCCGCTCCCCGCCCCGATGCAGATGGGTCTTGATCAAGTAGTTTTTACCGGTTGGCTTCGGAGAGCCAGTGGAACTGGCGTTCGGCGAGCTGGAAATGGCGGTTGGTGCGCCGGAGGGCTACCGTCAGCGAGTCGCCCCGGAACAGGCCGCGCAGCAGCAGCCGGTTGGTATCGGGCCGGTCGATGTGCAGGGTGAACAGCGCCAGGCTGTCATCGGCAAATTTCCTGAAGGCGATGGTGTGTCGGGCCGAGTCGAGGTCGTAGCTGAAATAGCCCCGGCGGTAGCGCTGCCGGAAGAGCGTATCAGGCGTCTGGATACTACCCGCTGCTTCTTCCTCGAACACTACGTTCTGCCACCGCAGCGAATCGGGAAACGCGGGCGGCACCCGGAAGTCGGCCACCTCGTAGAAACCGGCTTTCAGTTTGGGTTTGGGCGGTTTTTTACCGGCAACCGGCTCGGGCTGGCTGTACTGGTAAGCCCGGTAGAGTGGCAGCAGCCCGAAAAACAGCACAAAGCCGGCTTTGAGCACCAGCCAGCCGATGCGCGCCCGCCGGCTCGTAAACGCATACGTTCGTTTGGGTTGCGTGGGCCGGTTGAAGACGAAAAAGTCGAGGAGTCGGCGGGCGTCGCTGAGCAGCAGCAGGTTGCTGAAAACGAAGAGATGGATAGAGAACAGCTTGACGGGAATGTCGTAGCAAAGGTTCATCATCATGACGTTCAGGAAAACGCTGGTGGCCACAAACGCGCCCAGCGTAGCCGTACGGCGCCATAGCAGCAGCACTCCGGCCAACACCTCGACCGCGCCCGAAAAAAACTGATACGGCTCCGAATAGCCGATAAACAACCAGGAAAAACGCATCGGCAGCAGATCGCCGAGGGGCGTGGCGAGCTGGCTCAGCGACGGAAAAATCATCTGCTGGCCAAAGAGTTTGATTGTTCCGTAGAGCAGCGCTACCAGCGCCACGTAGTAGCGAAGCGCCACCAGAAACCAGTATGACAGCCGGTCATAGGCCCGCCGACGGTCGAGGGCGCTCCAGACCGCGGTCCCGATCAGGGCCAGGAGGGTAAAAAGACAGAGCTGGGCGTAGCCGTACGAGGTGTCGCCACTGCCATTGAATGGCACCAGTTCTTCCTTGACATGAAAAAGGTGGCGGTTGGCCAGGGTTACCAGCCAGCTCTCGCCCATCGAGTAGTAGTTGCCACCCAGGTTGAGCAGCGGCACACCACCGGCCCATTTCAGGGGCGACATGTACAGACCGACATACATAACCGTGAACCGAAACAGCAGCCGGCGCCAGGCCGGCCAGGGGCTCACAACCGAAGCGGCCTCCGGGTGGGGAGCCGGGTGTGGAAGAGGGGATGTCTGTATCATAGGGTAGAAAAGAGGGGAAGCAACGGAGCAGGCATCGACCTGTCTGTCAGGCATCAAGATACTCATTTTTTCATAGTACCGGGCGCCGTTATCTACCCGGCCGATAACAGCGATCCGGGATCTGCCGCCTTTGTTCCAAGAGCTGTCGACATTTTCTAAAAAAAACGCCTGTCTTGTCGGCTATTCCCCCTAATTTTGCGGGATTTTTGGCCATACGTCAGCCGTATTCGTAGGTCAATCCTGTACATTCCGGTACGCCGGCCGGTTCATTTTTCATTGTACATCATACATTACCCCCGCAATGCCCAAAAATTCTGCCATCCGCTCGGTTTTGATTATCGGCTCCGGCCCTATCGTCATCGGACAAGCCTGTGAATTTGACTATGCTGGTTCGCAGGCAGCCCGGTCCATCCGCGACGAAGGAATCGAGGTCAGTCTGATCAACTCCAACCCGGCCACGATCATGACCGATCCGATCAACGCGGATAACGTCTATCTGCTGCCGCTGGAGAAAAAGTCGATCGTCGACATCCTGAAAAAACACCAGGAGATGGGTCGCCCCATCGATGCCGTACTGCCCACTATGGGTGGCCAGACCGCTCTCAACCTCGCCATCGACTGCGATAAGGCGGGCATCTGGGAAAAGTATGGGGTGAAGATCATTGGCGTAGACATCAAGGCCATTGAGACCACCGAAGACCGGGAAAAATTCCGGCTGCTGATGCTGGAACTGGGCGCGGGCGTCTGCAAAGGCCGTACGGCCCGCTCGTTTCTGGAAGGAAAAGAAATTGCGCAGGAAATTGGCTTTCCACTCGTTATCCGGCCGTCGTTTACGCTGGGCGGTACGGGGGGCGGCTTCGTGAACCATCCCGACGACTTCGACAAGGCCCTCACCGCCGGGCTGCACGCGTCACCCGTTCATGAGGTGCTGGTCGAGCAGAGCGTTATGGGCTGGAAAGAATACGAGCTGGAGCTGCTGCGCGACAACAACGGTAACTTCATCATCATCTGCTCCATCGAGAACTTCGACCCGATGGGTATCCATACCGGCGACAGCATCACGGTGGCGCCGGCCATGACCCTGCCCGATACGCTGTACCAGAAAATGCGCGACCTGGCCATCCGGGTCATGAGTGGTATCGGTCAGTTTGCCGGGGGCTGTAACATCCAGTTTTCGGTCAATCCGCAAACCGACGATATCATTGTGATCGAGGTGAACCCACGGGTGAGCCGGTCGTCGGCGCTGGCCTCGAAAGCTACGGGATATCCCATCGCCAAGATTGCCGCTAAAATGGCCGTTGGCTACAACCTCGACGAGCTGATCAACCCGATTACGGGAACCACCTCGGCCTTTTTCGAGCCGGCCATCGACTACGTCATTGTTAAAGTACCGCGCTGGAACTTCGATAAGTTTCCGGGTGCCGACCGGTCGCTGGGCCTCCAGATGAAATCGGTGGGCGAAGCCATGGGCATTGGCCGGAATTTCCAGGAAGCGCTCCAAAAAGCCTGTCAGAGTCTCGAAATCCGGCGCAACGGCCTCGGCGCCGACGGCCGCGAGCTGACTGACCGCGAGGCTCTTACCCACAGTCTGGCCCACCCCAGCTGGAACCGGCTGTTCCATATCTACGACGCGTTCAAGGCCGGTATGTCGTTCCGGACTATTCAGCAGCTAACCAAAATAGATCCGTGGTTCCTGCACCAGATTGAAGAGCTGATTCTGCTGGAGCGCGAAATTCAACAGTACGACCTCGACGATCTGCCCCCCGAACTGCTCCGCACGGCCAAACAGAAAGGCTATGCCGACCGGCAGCTGGCCCACATCCTACAGGTTCGTGAAAGCAAAATCTACGACTACCGCCAGCGTCACAACATCCGGCGGGTGTTCAAGTGCGTAGACACCTGCGCGGCCGAGTTCGAAGCCAAAACGCCTTACTACTACTCGACCTTCAACAACCAGCTGCCCATCACCCTCGACCGGCCCGAGCCGGTATCGGATCTGCCGGGTAACGAGTCGGTCCGGTCGAACCGGAAGAAGATTGTGGTGCTGGGATCCGGTCCGAACCGCATCGGGCAGGGCATCGAGTTCGACTATTCCTGCGTCCACGGTGTGCTGGCGGCCAAAGAAGCGGGGTACGAGACGATCATGATCAACTGTAACCCCGAAACCGTCTCGACCGATCCCGACATTGCCGACAAGCTGTACTTCGAGCCGGTATTCTGGGAACACGTTCACGCCATCATCATGCACGAGCAGCCCGAGGGGGTTATTGTGCAGCTGGGTGGCCAGACGGCCCTCAAGATGGCGGAGAAGCTGACGCGCTACGGCATCAAGATCATCGGCACCAGCTGGGAAGCGCTCGACCTGGCCGAAGACCGGGGGCTGTTCTCGGGCATGCTCCGCGATCTGAACATTCCGTATCCGAAGTTCGGCACGGTTCGCGAGTCCGAAGCCGCGATCGAACTGTCGCGCGAGCTGGGTTTCCCGCTGCTGGTACGCCCGAGCTACGTACTCGGCGGTCAGAGCATGAAGATCGTGATCAACGAAAACGAGCTGGAGAGCCACGTGATGAAGATCATGCAGGATATTCCGGACAACAACATTCTGCTCGACCATTTCCTGGAGAACGCCATCGAAGCCGAGGCCGACGCCATCTGCGACGGAGAGAACGTGTATATCATCGGGATTATGGAGCACATCGAACCGGCGGGTATCCACTCCGGCGACTCGTACGCGCTGCTGCCCCCCTTCGACCTGAGCGAGCACGTCATCAACCAGATTGAAGAATACACCAAAAAGATTGCGGTCGCGCTCAAGACGGTTGGCCTGATCAACATCCAGTTCGCCATCAAAGACGAGCAGGTGTACGTGATCGAGGCTAACCCGCGCGCCAGCCGGACGGTACCGTTCATCTGCAAGGCGTACCAGGAGCCATATGTCAACTACGCCACCAAGGTGATGCTGGGCGACAAAAAGGTGACCGATTTCGATTTCAAGCCGGTCAAAAAAGGCTACGCCATCAAGATTCCGGTCTTCTCGTTCAGCAAGTTCCCGAACGTGAACAAGGAGCTTGGCCCCGAAATGAAATCGACCGGCGAAGGCATCTATTTCATCGATGACCTGACCGACGATTTCTTCCAGAAGGTCTACTCCGAACGGAATCTATACCTCAGCCGGTAAACCCGGCTCAGGCCCGGCATAAATGCCGGGATAACCAATGTATAAAAATGGCCCGGCATGAATGCCGGGCCTATTCATTTGCTGCCATCAATACGAATCCGGGATAACCGATCCGGGATGAAAAAAAATGGCCCGGCATGGATGCCGGGCCTATTCATTTGTTACCATCAATACGAATCCGGGCCCATTCTGACTATGAATAGGCCCGGATTTTAATCCGGGATAATCGATCCGGGATAAATCGATCCGAAATGGGTATCCCGGAATTTATTAGAATCCCAAACCGACGGCGAAACCACGAATCGTGGGATTGCCGGGCAGCATAGCGCCAGCCGTGACCGACGGGGCGGTCAGGTTTACGGTGTACAGGCGGGTCATGCCGTTCGACCGGAGGATAGCGTAGGCAATATTGCTCGTACCACCGATGTCAAAGCCATTGGCTCCTTCGAACGGCAGTCCCAGCAGACCATTACCGCCAACGGGTACCAGCGTACCGTTGTTCGGCGGGTTCTGGATGAACAACTGGCCGTTGGAGTTGCTGAGGCTATACAGCGTCGTTGTAGTAGAGCCCGCAAAGTTGTTGGTATAAGCCGCGCCGGTTGCGCCACCCAGCGAGCCGGTCAGCATACCGTCAACAGCCGCTACAGCACCGTTGTCAGGGTTCAGACGCAGGTTCTGGTTGCTGTTGCTGATGAGCCGGATGCGGTCAACGGTTGGGTTGAAATCGAAGCCGTAGTCACCCACGGTCAGACCGGGGCTAAATGGAGCACCTACGGCCATGGCAGCGCCATTCGACGTGTTGATGGTATAAATTCGGCTCGTGCTGCCCAGCGCGTAGAGTTGACCGTTAACCGGCCGGATGTCGATTCCATAAATATCTTCACCGGGCTGCAGACCGGTAATCTGCTTGGCAATGGGCGTCGGATTCATCGGGTTGAAAATCCACAGCATGTTCGACGACGTAACGGCGTAGGCAACCGGCTCCGTCGGGATGGCCAGGCCAACGATGCTCACGTTCGGCAGGTCGCCCAGGCGCTCGGCCGCACCGCTCGTCAGGTCGATCTGGTACAGGCCACGGGTGTTACCGCTGATCAGCGTCGCAATGGCGCTGCCATCCGGACCAATGTCGAAGCTACCCGTACCGGCAATATCGACGCCCAGTGAACCTACGAGTTCAAGCCGGCCATCGTTCGGTGGGTTCTGCCGGTACAGCCGGTCGGTAATCGGGTCGATGTCGTACAGGGTCGTGGTCGTAACGCCGGCCCGGTTGTTGGTATAGGCAACCGCCGTAACAGCCGCGCCCGCTGCGCCGTTGATAGCCCCGTCAACGTTAGCCACACCGCCGGTTTCGGGGTTGAGCCGCAGGTTCTGGCCCTGGTTGGTTACGAGCCGGATCCGGTCAACAGTCGGGTTGAAATCGAAGCCAATGGCGTCACCGTTGGTAGGTGGCATGAACGGACCGGCACCGATGGGCGTGGCTACGCCACTGTTCAGGTTGATAACGTACAGCCGGCTGTTGCTGCTAACGCTGTACAGCTGCCCCGTAGCCGGCCGGAAGTCGATGCTTACCAGCCGCTCCCCGCTTTGCAGGCCCGTAATGGTCATGGAGCTGCTGCTTACCGACGGATTCTGGGTGTTGAGCTTAAGCAGCTGATTGTTGTCCGACAGGACATAAAAGTCAAAGTTAGCCGACAGGCGGGCACCGGAAACGGTGGGCTCAACGGGTTGCAGCGCGTCGCGGCAGGAATCCAGAGTCAGGAGCGAGCCAATAGCCAGCAGGCTGGCGGCCATTCGGAGCTTTGTTCGGTACAGCATAGACATAAATGAAAAGTTTTTCTAGTACTAATTGATCATGAACAGGTTGCAACAACCTGCATGAGCCTATACGACCGAATCTGATGTCTGGATTTTATCGGGTTGAAAAAAGGTAAAAATTAATATTTCTCTAATAAAACCTACCTACAGGAAAGTACTCGTACGACCACCGAATCGGTATAGGTGAATGAATCATGAGGTTGAGACGCGACCGCCCGAGCCACCAGCGTGGTCCGTGTCCGCACCGGGACGCGCAGTCGGACCACCTATCCAGACGATTTTGCTGACGCGCAAGTGGTCCGTGAGGACACGGACCACGGTGACGGGTGACGACTGCCTGGCGGCCCACCAGCGCCCAAACCTACCAGCTCTTTTTCAGACTGATCGAACCACCCGTTGACGTCGGAAACAAATCACCCCGATCCAGGGCCAGTGCGGTTGTTAGCCACAGCGGAGCCTTTTTGTAAAGATTCCATTGCGCTGATAACAGGCCCGAAAACTGCCGGAATGCCGTTGGGTAAGGCTGCGTAAACGTGCCCCGGTTCCGGCTGTACGAGAGTCGCGTAGTCAGCAGCGGGCCGCGTCGGAAACGACCGCTACCTCCCCCATACCAGACCCTGACCCGGTTGTTCGGAAAATACCCTCCGCCGGTGAACGCGTTGACAGCCTCCGAAAACGACGCGCGGGGCGCAATGAATGGCGTGCCGAGCGTATGGCCGCGGTACGACCAGCCTTCGCGGTACTGGCTGTTGTTAAAATAGTTGTCGCCCCCCTGGTAGCGGGCCATCTGGTCGAACGTAGCTCCGCTCTGGTTGGTGGTACTGAGCCACTCCAGCACCACCCGCTCAACCCGGAATCGAACCGGGTTCGTCTGTTTGTTCAGAAACCGTAACCCCGTCAGCCCGTCGGGCACGTTCTGCAGCGCCAGCCCCGACGCGTCTTCGTACATATGCTGGTGGTACAGGAGCCAGCTCTCTCGACGGCCGGTCCAGGCCAGCGCCAGGTCGTAACTGCCGACGTGATTGCCGATCCGGTTGGTGCCGTCGAAGGTGGTGAAGCGGTTGTTTTGCAGGGCATCCGGGTAGCGGCCCGTGATCAGCGACAGATAGTCCCGAAACGAAGTAGGCAGGCTACCGTCTACCGACAGATCCGTACCGATCAGGTAATCGGCGCGGCCACCCCACTGCACCTGGTGATTCAGCCCAACGTATACATTCAGCCGCGCCTGGGGTCTTCCTATGCGGCCGTACAGGTATTTCTGGTGCAGGTAACTGCCCTGAATATAGCTGTTGACCAGCCAGCCGTGGGCGTAACCAGCCCGTACAGCGATGCGGTTTCGGGTAAACGCCAGCGGCACGAAGTCCGGCATGTGCAGCTGAACCTTCGGAAAAGGCAGCGCATTCCCCGACCAGGCCACAAAACCCGATGTCAGGAGCGTATCGCCCAGTCCGTATACTTCGCGCCGGTTGCCGCCAAAGAGCTCCAGCCAGCGGTAGCGGACAGTCACGTAGGCATCGGGCACCAGCAAAGCCGGCTGGTCGGGCAACGGGCGCGGCCCAGCGTTGGCAACGGCATACAGCCCGCCCCCCCAGTCGATCCGTTTTTTCCGGGTGGTGTCGGGTCGGGGCGCATACGGGCGGGAGATACCCAGCCGGAGCGTCCCGAACGACTCGCGCAGCGGCACCGTACCGTACTGGTTGGTACGCAGCCAGAAGGGGTTCTGGGCAGAAGACGCACCAAACCCACCCAGCTCGGCCGAGTACTGAACAGACTGCGCCGACCCAACCCGCAGCAATCCCAGCGCTATACTCCCAATCAGGTAAAATTGTCGCATACCGGACCTTTTGTCCACTTTCTCTATCTACGGAAGACCATAGATACTGAATTCATCTGACATTGGGATATACTCATTTTCTGAACTATTGACCGGTCAACGCTCTTATGCACACAAGACCGTTTTACCCGTATGACTATACCATCCGTTACCCTTAATAATGGCGTCGACATGCCCCTGCTGGGGCTGGGCGTTTATGCGCCCCAACACAACAGTGAAGTGCAGCAGGCGGTAGAATGGGCCCTGGAAGCGGGCTGCCGCCTGATCGATACGGCCTCGGCCTACGGAAACGAACGCGAAGTGGCCGACGCGCTCCGGGCGGCCAGCCTCCCCCGCAGCGAGGTGTTCATCACGACCAAAGTCTGGGATGACGATCAGGGCTACGACGCCACCCTGCGCGCCTTTGACCGGAGCCTGGAGAAACTGCAGCTCGACGTGCTCGACCTCTACCTCATCCACTGGCCGTCGAGTCCGCACCGGCTCGACACCTGGCGTGCGCTGGAAAAACTCTATGCCGACGGGCGCGTACGGGCCATCGGTGTTTCGAACTACTACCAACCGCATCTGGACGAACTGATTGGGCAGGCCACCGTTGTGCCGGCCGTGAATCAGGTCGAGTTCAGCCCCTACTGCTACCTGCCCGACGTGCTGGCGTACTGCCGTTCAAAAACAATTCAGCTCCAGGGATACGCTCCGCTGGTCCGGGGCGAGAAACGCAACGACCCGCCCCTGCTGGCGCTGGCCGAAAAATACAATAAGTCGACCTACCAGCTGCTGGTACGCTGGTCGGTTCAGCACGGCGTCGTTACGATTCCGAAGTCGGTCAAACGTGACCGCATCCGCGAGAATCTGGATGTGCTGGACTTTACGATCTCGGACGAGGACATGGCGCTGATGAACACCTTCTACGACAACACCCGCGTAGCCACCGACCCCCGCGAGATTCCGTAACCGGTTTGTCAGCGGCAGATGGTGGTCAGGTCCGGCCAGCGCTCGCGCAGGAGTTCAGCCAATGCCAGCAGACCCCACTCCTCGGTTCGGCGGTGGCCCACGGCAATGACGGCCATGCCGGTCTGGTTCACAGCGTCCTGCGCGGGTTTGCGGTACTGACCCGTCAGGTACAGCTCGGCCCCCGCTTCGGCAGCCTGCCGGATCAGCGTATCGGTCATAGCGCCAACCACCGCCAGCCGGGTTACATCGGTATGCCGCCCGGCTTCGGCCCGGTCGTACCCGGCAAACGCCCGGCTGATCGTGGCCAGCTGGGCGTCGAATTCGCGCATAGGCACGTCGATCAGCATCCCGATGGGTCGGGGGGGCAGCAGTTGCCCGCGCTCATCGGTAGCCTGTTTGGTACCCAGCGGCCGAACCGGGTCAGCCGCCCCCAGCAGCCGGGCCAGCCGATGGTTCAGGCCCATGGTCAGTGTTTCATCGAACGGCAGGTGATGATGCAGCAGGGCCAGACCCGCTGGTAGCTGCGACGCATCGAGCTGCCACGGCCGATGCAGCCACAGGGCGTCGAGCTGCTGCTCACGAACCCAGTTCAGGATGCCCGGAAACGGCTCCAGCGCTAGCCCCAGCCGACGAACGGGCCGGTCAGACGGACAGTCGATGCCGCCCTGTTCGCTAATCGGGTATCGCCCGGTGGCTAATTCGTGCCCGAGATAGTCGGCAATGTGATTGACAAGTAAGGGTTCTGCGCTCATATTTGCTTAACCGCCTGCCCGGCCTATAGTTCGTTATGCGAAAACTGATTCTTTACATCGCTACCTCGCTCGATGGGTACATTGCCCGCCCCGATGGCCGGGTCGACTGGCTCGAAGCCATCCCCAACCCCGATCTGCTCGACTACGGCTACGACGATCTGCTGGCCGGTATCGACACCACGCTGATGGGCAACAGCACCTATCAGGTCGTTCTGGGTATGGAGGGCGAGTTTCCCTATGCCGACAAGATCAACTACGTATTCAGCCGGTCGGCCCGGCCCGATGCACCCTATGTTCAGTTCGTAGCCGAAGACCCGGTGGCGTTTGTCAGGTCGCTGAAACAAACCGACGGCCAGGGCATCTGGCTGATTGGGGGCGGGCAGATCAACACCATCCTGCTGAACGCCGGCCTGATCGACGAACTCATCGTTTCGGTGGCGCCCATTGTGCTCGGCGCTGGCATCCCCCTCTTCGGCGACGGCGCTGCTGAGACCCCACTCACGCTGGTCAGCAGCCGGGCATTCGATACCGGATTTATCCAGATGATCTACCAACCAGCCTGAGATAAACAAGCCTTTTCAGGCTGTACGGGCCTGTTCTGGACCGCTGGCTCAATTCTGATTGGATTTCGAAAAAATAAACGCGTAGGTTTGCATCGCAAAACGCGGCCGCGCCAGCGGTCCACTAACGCCCATGAAGTTCCTCGGATAAGACCCTACGCAGGTCTTCTTTCTCTCCTCCAGTACCTCGCTGACCCTTCCGACAGGGCGGCCATTTCCATGTTTCATCATCCATAGGTTGCCGTTAGCCGGTTGGGCTATGGGTCAATCCGTTGTCATCAATGACCAGATTTTTCAGGTTATTTCTGGCTGCCCTGCGCGGTTCGGAAACCAATTTTACGTCCGGCAGTATCAACCGGGCCATTTTTCTGCTATCGGTGCCCATGATTCTGGAGATGGTCATGGAGTCGCTGTTTGCGGTGGTCGACGTGTTTTTCGTAGCCCGCATCGGTACCGAAGCCATCGCCACGGTGGGGCTGACCGAGTCGGTTCTGACTATCGTTTACTCCATCGCCATCGGTCTGAGTACGGCCGCCAGCGCGCTCGTTTCCCGGCGCATCGGCGAAGGCAACCCACGCGAAGCCGGTACTACGGTGGGGCAGGTCATCCTGGTATCGCTCACGATGGCGGTGCTGCTCGGCATACCGGGCGTGTTGCTGGCCGAAGATATCCTGCGGCTCATGGGTGGCAATGCCCAGCTGGTTGCCAACGGATCGGGCTTCACGCGCATGATCTTTGCCTCGGCCCCGGCCATCATTCTGCTCCACACGCTCAGCGGCAGTCTGCGCGGAGCCGGCGAAGCATCGCTGGCCATGCGCTCCCTCTGGATCGCCAACGGGGTCAACATCGTACTTTGTCCGGTGTTTATCTTCGGGTTTGGTCCCGTGCCGGCTATGGGCGTGATGGGGTCGGCGGTAGCCACCACCACCGGTCGGTCGCTGGGCGTACTGTACCAGCTCTACGCCCTGACGCGGACGGGTAGCTCGGTGCAGGTGCGGAAAGACGACCTGACGCCCGACACGGGTATTATCCGAAACCTGCTGAGCGTGGCAGCCGGCGGCACCGGACAGTTCCTGATCGGGTCGGCCAGCTGGGTCTTCCTGACGCGGCTGGTGTCTACCTTCGGCAGCGAGGTTGTAGCGGGTTATACCATTGCCATCCGGATTCTGGTCTTCACCATCCTGCCGTCTTGGGGTCTGGCCAACGCAGCGGCTACGCTGGTCGGTCAGAACCTCGGCGCCGGCCAGCCCGACCGGGCCGAAACCTCAGTATGGCGGGCTGCCTTCTGCAACATGGTGTTTCTGCTGCTGGTAGGCATCGGCTTTTATCTCGGTGCCCATGAGGTAGTTGGCCTGTTCGACCATGACCCGCGGGTGGTTGCCGTAGCCGTAGAGTGTTTGCGAGTGTTCTGCGTGGGGTATGTTGCCTTTGCGTATGGCATGGTTGTCAGCCAGGCCCTCAACGGAGCAGGCGACACCCGTACGCCAACGCTGATCAACATCGTATGCTTCTGGCTGATCGAGATTCCGCTGGCCTACGTGCTGGCCGAGCGGATGCAGTGGGGGCCGTCGGGCGTATTCTGGGCGGTGGCGTTCAGCGAAACGCTGCTGGCCGTACTGGCTATTCTGGTGTTCCGGCGCGGCCGCTGGAAACTGATTCAGGTATAGCCAGATGCAGGTGTAGAGGGCCTTCTGGGGGCGAAACTTTTACCCGGAATGGCCCGTTTATTCATAGTAGGCCAGTGACGTTTCATCACTGGTTTACACATACCACAGACATCAATTCATGAACGAAACCCATACACACCCGACAACCAAACCGGCCGAAACCGCCGTACTGGTTGCCCTCGTCACCCAGAAACAGACCGCCGACCAGACCAAAGAGTATCTGGACGAGCTGGCTTTTCTGGCCGAGACCTCGGGGATCATCACGAAGAAAAGCTTCACCCAGAAACTCGACCGCCCCGATACCCGCACCTTTGTGGGCAAAGGCAAGCTGGAAGAGATTCAGACGTATATACTCGACAACCCCGTCGATACCATCATCTTTGACGACGATCTGACCCCGGCGCAGGTGCGTAACCTCGAAGGACAGTTTACCGACGTTAAAGTGCTGGACCGTAGCCTGCTGATTCTGAACATCTTCTCGATGCGTGCGCAGACCGCCCAGGCCCGCG
Source organism: Spirosoma sordidisoli (assembly GCF_004138325.1). GTDB lineage: Bacteria > Bacteroidota > Bacteroidia > Cytophagales > Spirosomataceae > Spirosoma > Spirosoma sordidisoli. Next base: position 1,854,990 of record NZ_SBLB01000001.1, read on the forward strand.
TGCAGGTCGAGCTGGCGCAGTATCAGTACCTGTATCCCCGACTGACACGGATGTGGACCCACCTGAGCCGGCAAAAAGGGGGCGCCGGGATGCGCGGACCGGGTGAAAAAGAGCTCGAAACCGACCGCCGGATCGTGAAAGACCGGATCGCGTTCCTGAAAGAGAAGCTGGCCAAGATCGACAAGCAGAGCGTAACCCGCCGGAAAGAACGCGACCGGCTGGTCCGGGTGGCGCTGGTCGGCTATACCAACGTTGGGAAGTCGACGCTGATGCGGACCATGGCCAAAGCCGACGTGTTTGCCGAAAACAAGCTCTTCGCTACCGTCGACTCGACCGTACGGAAGGTGACGCTGGGCAATATCCCGTTCCTGCTTACCGACACGGTTGGGTTTATCCGGAAACTGCCGACTACGCTCATCGAGTCGTTTAAGTCGACCCTCGACGAGGTTCGCGAAGCGGATATTCTGGTTCACGTAGTCGACGTATCGCACCCCAATTTCGAGGAGCAGATCGAAGTCGTGAACACCACCCTGGCCGACATCAAAGCCGCCGACAAACCGATGGTGCTGGTCTTCAACAAAATGGACCAGTTTACGCCGAAGGAAGAGTGGCTGGAGCAAAGCCTGCCAGACCCGGCCGATGATCCGTTTGGCGACGACGCGCCGGATGAGGTAGCCGTACCGGTAGCGGTACGCCGGCAGACCGCGCTCGACTTCCTGAAGAAAACGTACCTGACTCACAAAGCCGATCACGTCGCTTTCATTTCGGCACAGACCGGCGAAAACGTGGGCGAACTGCGCGAGCTGCTGTATAAGCTAGTCAGGGAGAAGCACTATCAGATCTATCCGAACTGGGTCAACGTGCCCCTGGCCGAATCGGCCGAGTATGGCGATGGTTTGGCAGGTTAACGGATTTTCGACAAATTTGCATAGTTCAAACCTAAAAGGTTTCCCCAAACCTTTTAGGTTTTTATTTGGTACCCCGGGCAACGGTTCGCCCGCTTCCGGGTTTCTGCAGCTCGGGCTGGGCCGGTCCTTTCTCCTGCCCGGCTCAGCTACCGGCAACAGGTCCCGTAGTTCAACGGATAGAATAGACGTTTCCTAAACGTTTGATATGGGTTCGATTCCCGTCGGGACCACGAAACAGAGTAAAAAGGCCGTTTCCACGATGGAAATGGCCTTTTTCTTTTCCGAATTCCTTTCCGAATAAACTTTTTGACCCTCTATTTTCCGATTAGCTGTTTTACAGGTTTGCGGATTAGCGACGCGAAGGCCGTCGCCCACGACAATCTAAAGGGCGACTGGCTGGTCATAAAGCCCCACAAAAGCCGCCGATTTCAGAAGGTCGTCCGGATCCCGTTGCACCCGCTGGCGAAAACGCTGGTAACGACGACGTTAGGCCGCCTGTTTGAAACTTATTCGGATCAGTATACAAACCGCTTATTGGCCGGGATCGGCGAAGCCGCTGGCGTCGATTTTAAGATTACGACCCATACCGCCAGGCATACGTTCGACACCCTATTTATAGAATTAGGGGGCGACGTGGTTACGCTGAAAGAGTACATAGGACACAGTAAGATCGAAACGACAATGAAGTATGTACACATCAGCGAACGCCGAAAGAAGGAAAAGATCAACGTGTTCGACAGGATTTTTACAAAACACAAAAAGGGGGGTCAGGGGGCCGCGTAATCAGTATGTACTTACCGTCACCTAATTAAAAAGCCGTTCTGGCCGCCTGAAGCCATACTTTTACAAGTGAAGATCTTAACCGTTAGGTTAAATTAAAGGATGAATAATGCAAAGAAGCCCGGTAATACCGGGCTTCTTTCTTAAAAGCTATCTTTATTAATAGGCAAGATGTGAGCTAGCCATCCAACAGCTGTTAATGGCCTATCTGTTTGCAGTGCTTCGTCAACCCTTTCGATATTACTCTGCAATGCCTGTATCTTATTAATTGTATTTTGCGAATATCCCTTCCCGTATATTAAGAGTTTTTGAGCTGCATATATAAATCCAGATTGAACGTTGTCACCCAAAAAACTCATACTTGCTACTTCTTGCTCTAACTTATATGGAGAGATAGGAAAGCCGACCTTGGCATTCCATGCTTTCATCAATCTTATAATTGGCTTCACAATATATCCATACTTAACATTTGACGATGAAAGTGTGGCATTAAATCCTAAAGGATCTGTTGTTTGCCACTGCGAGTCATTTAAGGGAATGTATGTATTTTGACTATAAAATGAGCTTACTTTGATTACTGGAACAAGGTCATAATTTATATGCTGTAATTCTAGCACAACTACAGGCGAATCTCTGTAAGAAATAGATCTACTGTAATATGTCTCTGAAAAAGTAATTAGATAATTCCTTAGTGTTCTAGGCGTAACATTCAAATCATCCCTATTCCAAACAATCATAAGATCTACATCAGAATAAGGATCGTATATTCTTGGCAAAATTGTCCCGCGAGTATATGAGCCAAATTTTTCGACGTTTCGAATATCTCCTTTAAAAGAAGCTATTAATCTAGTAGAAAGATTATTCACTGACGTTCTGATCTTCTCTCCTTCCGCATCGTTTACACCTACATAAAGTGAAGAAGCAAAAGCTGCTAGTTTTGCATTAATTGATACCGACATTCCCTTTTATTTTATGTGCAGATTAGATTTAATTTCTTCCCACTCCAACGATAACTCTTCATTAAGGCTTTGAAATACAGGGACATCCAATGGAACCTGTAGTCTCGAAAGCATAGATTCATATATCAGCCAGTATCTCATTATTTCAGGAATCTGGGATACATGATCTTCATTTATATTAGTTGTTCTAAATAAATTATTCCAACCTTCATATATTGCTTTTGACTTATTATGCAATATTATATACTTTATAAAATCAACAGCTACTACTGTCGAAAACAGTAACTGTAAAGCTGGCAGAGCAATTGGCTGGTCTTTCCAACCAAATATCGCTAAAATAATTACTACTGCTAGAACTAATACAAGAGGTATTATCTTTTTGGGTAGCATTGCTTTAGATACTCTAAATGTAAATAAGGAATTCTCAAAAAGATTTACAGCAGCTTTATAAATACCTATACCGATGTTATCATTAGTGTAATAGTCAACTGAATTTCTAGACAGAATATGTGTACCAAACGCATTATCTAGAAAATCAGCTTTTCTTTTTTCTTCTACCCCTGGAACAATAAAGTATTCAATATAAACATCTAATATTGAGTATAAGATTAAGGAAATAAATGTCACAACAATGACAATATTTCGAAATATCGAATAATTGTCCGTATTAGGAATAACTAAAATCAGAATTGGCAATAAAGTATTCATATAAAATAATGACAGAGCAAACTTTCTCCAAGTCTCCAATGACTTAAAATCTTCGTAGTGTGGTACGTATTTTGCCATTTATTTACTTCATTTTATTTAGATACAACCTTTCATCACATATATCTGATTCATCAAATTCACGTGAAGGGGGCATTTGATTGAATTATAAGCATAATATGATTTTATGAACTAATTACTCCTTTTGATTACAAGGATGTTATTGGATTACTCTGCGTCTATTAATAAAAGCGGCTACTGTTTGGCGATTCACTTTAAGTATCCTAGCAATCGCAGAATGACTTACGTTGTTTTTCAGTAGTTCCCGTATCGTTTCCTCCTGGCCTGACAATTTTACCGTACTCGAAAGGGATCCTTTTCGTCGGCCCAGTTGAACGCCTTCAGCTTTGCGCCTGGCCAGGCTTTCTTTAGTACGCTGGCTGATCAGCTGGCGCTCAATTTCTGCCGACAACCCGAAGGCGAAGGCCAGCACTTTCGAATTAATGGTATTACCCAGCGTATAGCCTTCTTTGATCGATATAATGACCGTATCCTTTTCCATGCAGGAATGAAGGATCGACATGATTTCGAACAAGGATCGGCCAAGACGCGACAATTCTGTAATGTACAGCTGATCGCCCGCCTTCATGCTGATCAACACGTCGCCCAGCTGGCGGTCGTTTGCCTTCTTGGTTCCCGAAACCGTTTCTTCGATCCATCGATCAATTTGAACGCGATCCTGGTCAGCTTTCTTCAGGATTTCGAAACGTTGGTTTTCCACCGACTGACGATCTGTAGAAACCCGGATGTAGGCAAAATTTATAGGATTTAAGTGGGTGTTGGAGTAAACCTATTTCAGCCATTAATATACGCAATTATTGCCAGATTTAATTTTGATTTATATACGTTATTGTTAGCCATACAAAACGTCGCTTTATACTATACGGTCATTTCTTAGCCTTGACATTTCTGTACAAAAAATGGTTTGCACAGCTGTGCAAACCATTTTTTGTTGTTCCCCCTGGATGCGTGCTCAATCTTACGGACGCTGCCCGGTACGACTTCTGGCTTTACAGGATCGACTAACCCCGTGTGTTCTGCTCCGCGTAAGCGGAACGGTCGTGCCGGATCGTTGTCGACGGCCAGTGTTGATCCACTTCTTCAACTTGCTTTTTATAGGTGCTCACCCGTTCGCTGGTCAGGGCGTATGCAGGGCTGGCTTATTTTATACCGGCCTCCCTAAACAACCCTGTCAGGGGTAAACCCACTGACAGGGTTGATAATACGATCGCTCGCCAGACCTTGTCGGTGGGTTTACCCCTGACAGGGTCGAGTCGACAACTGCCTCATTTGGCCGAACTCGTTTTTCGGCGGTTGGTGCGGAGGCCGAGGACCGTGTAGAGGGGGCATACGCCGGTCATACTGGTCAGGGCAAAAACAACGGCCACAATGCCCAGCACAATGGCCCATAGGCCCGTGACGAGTTGTGTGACAATGAGCAGAACGACGATGGCGGCTATCGACAGCCGGATGCGTTTGTCTAGAAAACCCATGTTCGTTTCCATGTGATTAATGAGCCTGGTTGAGCCAGCAAGGTACGCAGCCGCCGAGGTTCACGTCTGTGACTTTTATCACACGCAATCCTGATTGTTAACCCCTTACCGATGCCGGTCTACACCCACCTGCTCACAGTAGTCGAGTACCGGGCAGGTAGAACAATGGGGCAGGGTGCCGGTGCAGATATGTTTACCGAAGGGCATCAACAGCCGGTTTATGTTCACCCACTGCTCGCGGGGCACCTGCTTCTCCAGCACCTTCAGGGTCTGCTCGGGTTGTTTGGTCTGGACGTAGCCCCAGCGGTTGACCACCCGGTGTACGTGCACATCCACGCTGATAGCCGCCTGACCCGTGGCTACCCCCAGTGCCAGATTCGCACACTTTGGCCCCACCCCTTTCAGCGAGGTCAGCGTTTCGTAGTCGGCCGGTAACTGCCCGCCAAATTCGTTGACGATCCGTTCGGCAATGCCGTGCATCGTATAGGCCTTCTGGTCGGGGTAGGTAGAGCCGTACAGGCAGGCCGTCAGGGTCGGGATATCCAGGGCCAGCAGCTGCTCCGGCGTGCGGGCCTGCTCGAACAGGCGCAACGATACGGGTATGGTTGTTTCGTCGAGCGTCCGGATCGACACGATGCAGGAGATCAGCTGCTCGAACAGGCTGTCGTAGCCACGTTCGGCCAGCTCGAACATGGCCGCTTTGGGGTATGGCCTGATGGCCTCGTCGATACGCGACAGAACAACGTTGAGGTCAAACGACATAGGTAGAGTCTCGGTTTACACCGTTACAACTACCATCTCGACCCGCCGGTTTTCGGGCCGCTCTTTCAGGCTGCGGTTGGTGTTGATGGGCCGCGACGGACCGTAGCCGACCGTTTCGATCCGCCCGGCAGCAATCCCTTTGCTGACCAGATACCGCTTCACCGCGTTGACCCGGTTGCGCGACAGCTCCACGTTGGCATCGAAATCACCCACGGTATCGGTATGTCCTTCGAGCCGGATCTGCATGGTCGGGTTATCCTGCATAACGGTCACCAGCCGGTTGAGCTCCGGAAACGACTCGGGTTTGAGATCGTATTTCGACACGTTGAAATAGATATTACGGAGCGTGACCGTGGCGCCGGCCTCAATGGGTACCAGGTCGAAGTCGCGGGTAAGGTTGATCCGGTTCGTTGCCAGCGTATCGCTCTGGCTGAAATAGCCCGGCGCCGAGGCCGTAACGGCATAAACGCCCCGCCGGTCGACAGGAATCTGGTACTTGCCGGTCAGACTGCCGCTCAGCACCGAGTCGGCGGGGTCGTCGCCTGCAGCTTCGGCGCCCGAGATCAGCTGGTAGCTAACCGTGGCCGTTATGGGTTTGCGGCTTTTGGCGTTGCGCGTAATACCGGTTATCGATATACTGGCCGGAACGGGAGCCGGCGTTACGGGAGCCGGGGTTTTGGTTTCGGGGGCAGACTGAGGCAGGCTACGCGGCCGGGGCGCCGGCGTTACGGCCCCCTGCGGACGCGGACTCCGTTTGGCGTAGGTATCCTTGGGCGGGCGGGGCGGGTTGATGATATGCACCCCCCAGAAGTTGAAACAAACGTATCCGTAGCTGTCCTTGCACTCGAACAGGTCGAATACCGTGTAGCCCGGATCGATGCGCTCGAAATACGCTACAAAATCGACCGACTCGCCAGGGGTAACGCGCCGACGGGTTTCGAGCGGGATGTTCTCGGCCCGTACAAACTTGTACGACCGTTCGCCCTGATTGACATACAGGCGCGACGACGGCTGAAACCCAATGGTACTGCTGATGGTCCGGTCTGGAATCTGCCGGCGGCTACCCGCGGCCTGAAATTTCATGTACAGGATCGTGTACTGATCCGTCAGCTCGACCCGTTGAATCGACACATCGGTATCGTTTACGTCGTCGACGCGGGGCTTCGGTGTGGTATACTGAACCTGAGCCAGCAGGTCCGGTGCCCACACCAGCCCTACCAGCAGGGCAAGTAAATAGCGGTTCATGATCGTTGTTTACGAGAAGTGTTCTTCTCTAAAACGTTGGACCAGGCCGGGTAGTTTATGGTTTAATCAATTGCCCGTTTTCGGCATACCAGTACGTTACACCTGTCGGATCGGCAGGCTGGAACGTGCGCAGATCGAAACCGGCCGTACCCGTCTCGGCACCCGCTACCCGCACCACCCGTACGGCTCTGGCGCCGGCTTTCCAGGTGAGGGGCTTACCGGGCGTACACGTTTCGGGCAATGTGGCCGCGGCCTGCAGGAAATAGGCGTTGCCCTGCCCGAATACCAGCGTTTTGCCGTCGGGCAGCACACAAACGGCCGTTTTTTCGTCGACGCCGATACCCCGGGGTTGTTGGGTCTGAGCCGCAGCGCGGGCCAAAAACGTCAGGTGTCGGCCGTGCCGGTTGCGGTTGGTATAATGCTGGTCGGTGATCAGGTTGGCCAGCAGCGGGTGTTTCAGAAAATCAGCATACCCCAGCGTAACCCGCTGATCGAACGGGTTGGCCAGCGCTTCGTCGGAAACGATTGAATCGTGCAGCGCCGAAAAATAGATCTGCCCCAGAATAGCACAGCCAGCGCTGGTGCCGCCCAGCACCGCTCCCGCCCGGATGCGTTCGTTCAGGGCATCGGCCAGCGGGGTTGCCCGGTAAAAGTTGACGTAGTTGGCCTGATCGCCCCCAGCGAAGAAGATCGCTTCGGCCTGGCGCACTTTCCGGACAATATCGGCATGGTGGGCCAGCTCACGCGTGTTTACCAGTATCGTCTCGACGGAGTTGACGCGCTCACCCAGCCGGCTGAACAGGTAGTCGTTATAGCCATTACTGCCCGACGCCCTGATAATGAGCACATCGCCGTGGTTGCTGCGCTGCAACAGCCAGCGCATGGCCGCGTCGACATCGGTACTTCCGCCGGCCAGTACAAGCCCGCCCAGCGGTTGTGTCTGTACATCGGCCGTATCGCCCGTTACCCAGGCCGTATAGGCCGCTGGCCGGAGGTCGGGCGTGGACACAAGATTTCCACAGCCTATCCATAAGCAGGCGGGTAACCACAGGAAAAAGCAAACCAGTCGAATCATAAACGCCTTAATCGTACGGAAACACAAAGTTAGTATACTTCAGCATTTACTTAATCTATTTTACAACTATACTATTGTATAATATTTGGTATAATTCTATTTAAGCGCATAATAATTCTGATATATGCATGTATTACCGACCATGATATCCTTTATAAATCAATAGACAAACGTTACTTTTGCGGTTATTGTTGAATTAACCACTTCATATTATGAGTAAAATTCTACGAATTGTACTGCCATTGCTCGTTCTGGCCGTACAGATGGGTCACGCACAAACCCGCTCTGTTTCGGGGCGGGTTACGTCGTCAGATGATAATGCAGCCTTACCAGGGGTATCGGTCAGTGTAAAAGGCCGAACCACGGGTACGCTGACCGATGCCAATGGCAACTATGCTCTCAACGTTGACGATGACGCTACACTTATCTTCAGCTTTATTGGCTTCGCCAGTATCGAAGAGCAGGTAGGTTCCCGTTCGGTTATCAACGTGAAACTGCAGGCCGACGTCCGCAACCTGAACGAAGTCGTCGTCACGGGTTATGGGCAGCAAATCAAGCGCGACCTGACCGGTAACATTGCCAAGATTCGCCCGGCCGATATCCAGGATCAGCCCGTAACCACCTTCGACCAGGCCATACAGGGCAAGGCTGCCGGGGTGCAGGTCAACTCGGGCAGCGGTAAACTGGGCCAGGGGATTCAGGTACGGGTGCGGGGCCAGTCGTCGGTATCGGCCTCCAACCAGCCGCTGTACGTGGTTGACGGCACGCCGGTAACGACCGATAACCTCTCGTTCAATGCCGCAGCCACCAACCCCCTGAGCGACATCAACCCACAGGATATCGAGTCGATCGAAATCCTGAAGGATGCGTCGGCGGGTGCTATTTACGGCTCGCGGGCGGCCAACGGCGTGGTGCTGATTACGACCAAAAAAGGCCGCGCCGGTCGCACCAACGTGACGTTCAGCGCGCAGGCCGGTTCGAGCGAGCCCACCCGGAAGGTGCAGTTCCTCAACACCCAGCAGTACGTAGATTTCTACCGCCAGGCCGCAGCCAACTCGGACCGCATCGACGGCTACGCAGCCAACGACCCCGATTCGTATACGACATACATGGAAGATTTCTTCCTGACGCAGGGACTGGGCACCTTCGGCACCGCCAATCAGGCCAGCACCAACTGGGGCGATCTGGCTTACCAGGATGCGCCCTTCCAGCAGTATGATATGAACATCAACGGCGGTAACGACAAAACGACGTTCTACCTGTCGGGCCAGATTCTGGATCAGAAAGGGATACTGATCGGCAACGCCCTGACGCGTTACTCGGGCCGGGTCAACATCGACCATAAGATTTCGGATCGGTTCCGGGTTGGTTTCAACACCGGTCTGTCGCGCACGTTCAACCAGCGGCTCTCGGGCGACCGTCAGTTCGACAACCCGGTTCAGATGGTGGCCCTGCCGCCGATGACGCCTTCGACGGACCCGGCCACCGGGCTGCCCGCAGGTACTCCCCCCGGCGACATCTCGATTCCTTATTACTACAACCCGATCGTGAATCTGGGTAACTCGAACTTCAACACCACCGTATACCGTAACATCAGCAATGTATACGGCCAGTTGGGTATCGTTAAGGGCCTCACCTTCCGGACCGAATTTGGTATCGACGTGCTGAACCAGCAGGAAGAGCTGTATTACAGCAGCAAAACCCAGCGGAACAGCGGCTCGCCCCTGGGCGAAGCCTCGAACCGGTACGTACGCGTCGAAAACTACACGACCAACAACTTCTTTAACTACGGCACCAGCTTCGGCCGCAGCGTGGTCGACGGCGTACTGGGTATGTCCTATCAGCAGTCGCAGCGGAAAACCAGCCTGGCCGAAGGACAGGATTTCCCCTCAGACGCCTACAAGCAGCTGGCCAGCGCAGCGCGCAAAACCAACGCCAGCTCAACCCAGACGGACTACCGCTTCCTGTCTTACTTCGTTCGGGCCAACTACAAGTTTGCCGACCGGTATCTGCTGGGCGTCAGCGCCCGGATTGACGGTTCGTCGCGTTTCGGGCAGGACAGCCGCTACGGTTTCTTCCCGGCGGTATCGGCGGGCTGGGTACTGACCGAAGAAAACTTCCTGAAGAACATCTCCGGCATCAGCTTCCTGAAACTCCGCGCCAGCTACGGCCGCACCGGTAACGCCGAAATTGAAAACTTCCCGCAACTGGGTCTGTTCACCGGCGATGGCGGCTATGCGGGCCTGCCCGGTCAGCGGCCCTCGCAGCTGGCTAACCCCAACCTGAAGTGGGAAACCACCGACCAGGCCGACATAGGTCTTGATTTCGGGTTCCTCAACAACCGGATCAACGGCGAAATCGACTACTACAACAAGCAAACAACGGGACTGCTGCTGAACGTAAACGTGCCGGGCACAACCGGCTTCTCTACCCAGTTCCGGAACGTAGGCAGCCTGGAAAACAAAGGGTTCGAGTTTGTCCTGAACACCGAAAATACCACGGGTGCTTTCCGCTGGACAACGAGCCTGAACGCGTCGACGAACCGCAACAAAATCACGAACTTACAGGGTCAGATTATCGAAGGTGGCCTGAACGCCATGAGCCGGGCCGTTGAAGGTCAGCCCCTGGGCGTGTTCTTTACGCCCGAATACGCGGGGGTCGATCCGGCCAACGGAAACGCCCTCTGGTACAAGAATACCACCGGTACGGACGGTTCTATCGACCGCACCACCACGAGCACCTACAACCAGGCGCAGCGCGTAGTGGCAGGCAGCCCGCTGCCGAAGTGGACGGCTGGCGTTACCAACACCTTCAGCTACAAAGGGTTTAGCCTGAGCGTCTTCTTCAACGGGGTATTCGGCAACAAGATCAACTTCTACGGCGTAGGTCGTTTCTCGTCGGCCAACGGTCGCTTCGAGGATAACCAGACCGTTGATCAGCTGGCCGCCTGGACTCCGCAGAACACCAACACGACGGTACCGGAAGCCCGTCTGTTCTTCAACAACGGAGCCCAGCCATCAACCCGCTTCATTCTCGATGGCTCGTTCGTTCGGCTGCGGAATGCGACGCTGGCTTACAACCTGCCCAAGAATCTGATCAGCCGGGCCAAGCTCAACAACGTACGGATATTCGTAACCGGCCTGAACCTGCTGACCTTCACCAACTATGCCGGCTGGGACCCCGAGGTTAACGCCGATGACATCGTTACCAACATTGCGCAGGGCTACGATTTCTACACGGCTCCCCAGGCCCGCACCATCACGGGTGGTATCAACATCGGATTTTAAGCAATCGACAAACGGACATTTCAGATTATGAATACATACATAAAAAACGGATTGCTGGTTGGTTTGAGCACCCTGTTGCTGACCGCCTGTAACGACCGCCTGACCGTACAGCCAACCCAGAGTATCGACGCCAGCCAGGCGCTGAACACCGAACGGGACGTACAGATTACCCTTACCGGCGCCTATGACGGCATCAGCGATGTGAACCTCTACGGGGGCGGTATCCAGTATACCGGCGAGCTGCTAGGCGACAACCGCGATGTGGTCTTCGGAGGAACGTTTACCACGCTCGATGAACTCTGGCGCAAAACCGTCACGACCACTAATGTGGACGTGCGCGACCTCTGGCTCGACAGCTACAACGCCATCAACCGGGCCAATAACGTACTGGCCAACCTGGATAAGGTCAGCGCAGCCAACCGGAACAACTACGAAGGGCAGGCTCGCTTCCTGCGCGGCTCGCTGTACTTCGAACTGGTGAAGTTTTACGGCAAAAGTTTCAACGACGGTACGCCCGCCAGCAACCTGGGGGTACCGCTCGTGCTGACGCCCACCGCAACGATTGGCGACGCCGACAGCCGCCCGCGGAACAGCGTGGCCGAAGTATACGCGCAGGTGCTTGACGATCTGACGAAAGCCGAACAGTTGCTGCCGGCCAGCCAGCCCGCTTCCTTTGCCGGTACGGCCGACCCGAAAGGCTTTGCCAACAAGGTGGCCGCCCAGGCTATGCTGGCTCGCGTGTATCTGCAACAGCAAAACTTTGCCGGTGCCCGCGATGCCGCCAACCGCGCCATCACCGCCGGTACGTTCTCGCTGGCCAGCACCTTTGCCGGTGCCTTCACCGATACCTCGCCTGAAACGATTTTCAAGGTGCTGGTTACCGATCAGGACGGCAGCAACGCACTCAACACCTACTACGGATCGACCCGCGTGTCGGGCCGGGGCGATATCCGGGTGCAGACCAAATTCCGCCAGCTGTACGAGGCTGCCGATGTGCGGGGCCAGTTCTTTACGACCGTCAACAATAACGTGTTCACGAATAAGTTCAACGACCGTTTTGGCGATGTGCCGGTTATCCGGCTGGCCGAGATGTACCTGGTCCGGGCCGAAACGAACCTGCGCCTGAACACCACCGTCGGCGCCACTCCGCTGGCCGATGTGAACCTCATCCGCGCCCGGGCCGCTGCGCCCGCACTCACCAGCGTGAACCTGGCGGCCGTGCTGCTCGAACGGCGGCTGGAGCTGGCCTTCGAAGGGCAGCAGATTGCCGACATCAAGCGTACGGCCGGCACCGTTGGTACCACGCCCTACAACGCCAATAACCTCGTACTGCCCATTCCGCAGCGCGAGATCGACACCAACAAACAGCTGACCCAGAACCCCGGTTACTAACCGTCAGTTGTTCCACAAAAAAAGCGAACCACAGCTACGTGGTTCGCTTTTTTTATGAGCTGGGCGCTGGTCTAGTCGGCCCGCAGCCCCGTCTCGATGGCTTCCTGCTTCAGCTGCGCTTTGTCGATCGGCACGACGCCCACCGACTCGCAGACCAGCCCACCGCCCAGGTTCGACAGGCCCGCAATAACAGCCGGCGACTGCTTCAGGGCCACGCAGCAGGCCGCAATGCTGATGACGGTATCGCCCGCGCCCGACACGTCGGCAATCTGACGGACGTGGGCGGGTAGTTTCAGCGTTTCGCCGTTATAGTCGATGAACGCACCACGCTCCGACAGGGTAATCAGGGCTCCTTTCAGATTCAGCGTCTCTTTGAGCTGGCTGACCACCGCCTGAAATTCGGTTGCGTTATCGACGTCAAACTCTACTTTCAGCCCTTCGCGCAGCTCTTTCAGATTGGGTTTGAACAGGGTGGTATTCTGGTACGACAGGAAATTGCGCTTCTTCGGGTCAACCACCGTCGGTACGTTCTGCAGGTTGGCGAAGTCGGTGATTTCGGCAATGGCTTCTTTGCTGAGTACCCCTTTGTCGTAATCTTCAAAAATCACCACATGACAGGATGGAATCAGCTCTTTGGCTTTCTGCACCAGCTGGGCGCGCTCGTCGGCGGTGATGTATTTGTCGGTTTCGGTATCGACCCGTACGACCTGCTGCGCGCTGGCAATGATCCGCTCTTTGATGGTGGTGATGCGGGACGATGACCGGATCAGCCCGTCGCAGTTGAGGCCCCGGTCGCAGAGCTCCTGCTCGAGCTGATCACCGGCGGTATCCGTACCGATTACCGAACAGATGATCGCTTCGGCACCCAGCGCCTGTACGTTGAGGAGTACGTTACCCGCCCCACCCAGCCGGCGTTCGCGCCGGTCTACCGTCACAACCGGAACGGGTGCTTCGGGCGAAATGCGTTCAACCCGCCCCCATACGTAGGAATCGAGCATAACATCGCCAACAATCAGAACTCGGAGCCGATCGAACTGATCAAACAACTCATCGAGAGACATATCCAGAACCGGATTCATAAGCGAACTAGTGAAGTAGGAAACCAGCGCATCCAGACAATACGAACCAACCCCTGGTCGATATGGGTTGGCGAAGCGGTCGGTTTAGCGCGGGCATAACAGGCGCAAAGAAACGAAAACCGGGCGCGTTTTCCGAAGCAAGCCGGGCAGAATGAGCCAGCGGGCATTACTTACCAGCTCGCAATCAGGCCCGCCAGCCAGTCGGGTTTAAGAAAAAAAGCCAGAATAGGCACCACCAGGCCCACCGCCAGCCATAGCGCGCCCCGGGGTAGTACGCCCGCCGACGCTTCTCCGCCTACGGTGGACGGCATGGGCCTGAAAAACAGCAGGAACGGGATACGGAGGTAGTAAACGAGCGAAATCAGGGCGTTCAGCAGACCCAGCGCAAACAGGGCCAGCAGCCACGGCTTTCCGCTCAGCTGCCACGCATCGTAAAGAGCCGAAAAGGACAGTAGCTTCGCCGTAAACCCCACCGTTGGCGGTAAGCCCGTCAGCGCCAGCATCACCACCGTTAGCGCCACCGACAAGACGGGCTGTCGGGAGCCCAGCCCCGCAAAGTCGCGGATGGCCAGCGTATGCCCCTGACTGCTGGCCAGCAGATCGATCAGAAAGAATGCAGCCAGCGATATGAACAGGTAGGTGCCGGCGTAGAACAGTACGGCCTCAAAGCCCGCTTCGTTCAGAGCCACCACCCCCACCAGCAGAAACCCGGCATGAGCAATGGACGAGTACGCCAGGAGCCGTTTGGCATCGGTCTGCCGCAGCGCCGAAAGATTACCGATCAGGATACCCGCCAGCGCCAGTACGGCCAGGGGCGTTTGCAGGGCGCCCACCGTAGCCGCCCCGCTCTCCGACTCGACAGGCAGCGCCGTGATGACCCGCATCAGCACCAGCACCGCAGCGGCTTTGGGAGCTACGGAGAAAAAGGCCGCTACGGGCACCGGCGCAGCTTCGTAGGCATCGGGCGTCCAGACGTGAAAGGGTACGCCCGCCAGCTTGAACAACAACCCCGACAGGGTGAGCAGCACCGCTACCGTGGCCACGGCCGCATCCTGCCGGGCCAGCTCGGCCCCGAAGGCGTCGGCAGTCAGGTCGAGCGTACCGGTCATGCCGTAGAGCAGCGACATCCCGTACAGCATAATGGCCGAGCTAACCGCACCAAAGAGCAGGTACTTGATGCCGCCCTCCGAGGCTTTCCGGGTGGTGGTCAGCGCCGTCAGCAGGTATGAACAGATGGAAACCAGTTCGACACTCAGGTATAGGCTGAGCAGATTGACCGACTGCGTCATCAGAAACAGCCCCAGTGTCATGGCCACCAGCAGCGCATACCACTCGAGCGGCAGTTTACCCGCTGAATCGGCGCGACTATCGGCCCCCATGAGTCGCTCGTATCCCACAACCAGCACCCCGCTCAGCGCCACGACAACCTGGAAGAAAAGCGCCTGATTATCGACATACAGCAGGCGCATGAACAGAAACCCGCGCCAGGGCAGCAGGACAGCCCACAGGCCGGCTACGACCAGCGTCAGCAGGGTAAGCAGGCCAATGACCCGACGCGCCTGGCTGGGGGTTGCGCGCAGCAACAGCAGCTCAGCCAGCAGCAGCCCACAAAAGGCCACCGATAGCCAGCCGATTGGCCCAAAGCCACCCAGGCTACTAATAATGTCAGAAAGTTGATCGGAGAGAGACAAATTACGCAGCGGTTCGGAACCGTACCGGGGTCCTGGCAGCCTACACTGTTTTGCTGCCCGGACCCCGGTACGGTACTTTTTTTAGGATCAGACCATGCCGTCGCGCAGGGGTTGCCCTTCGTAGCCGCGTAGCTGAACCGGCTTCTGCGTCTTGCGCAGCCGGATGTTCAGGAACTCGACCAGCAGCGAGAACGCAATCGCAAAGTAGAGATACCCTTTGGGCACCGTACCGATCGGCTGGTTAAAAATAACAACCTCCGACAGGTGAGCCCCTTCGACCACGAGCATGAACCCGATCATGATCAGAAAGGCCAGCCCCAGCATCTGGATGGTCGGGTGCTCGTTGACGAAACGCCCTACCGGCCCGGCAAAGAACATCATGACCAGCACCGACAGCACTACCGCAATCATCATGATGGTTACGTTCTGGGTCAGCCCGATGGCGGTCAGGATGGAGTCGATCGAGAAGACGATGTTCGTAATGGCAATCTGCGCCACGACGCTGCTGATCGTTGTCTTACCCGTTGTTTGGCCCGTCACCTCGTCTTCGCCCGGTCCTTCCAGCTTGTGGTGGATTTCGGAGGTCGCCTTGTAGAGCAGGAATAAACCACCCGCAAACAGAATCAGGCTCTGCCCGGTCAGCTCGGCCCGGAACCAGCCCGAGTCAATATGGGTAAACGGCTTGCTCAGCGAAATAACGAACGAGATTCCCATCAGCAGCAGCAGCCGGAACCCCATAGCCAGGATCAACCCGATGTTACGCGCCCTGGCCTGGTCTTCACGGGCCAGTTTGTTGGCCGCGATGGAAATGAAAATAATATTGTCGATCCCCAGAACGATTTCCAGGAACGTCAGGGTCAACAGACTGATGATCGATTCAGCCGTAAACAATTCGGTCATAGCATTGAAAAAGTAGGTTGCACAAAACTACCGGCTCCCGACCGGGTGTGCAACCCCTAGTTCAAGAAAGAACCGCCCGCCGGACAAAAGGTTGGCCTATGGCCTGAGCGGTTAGCGACCTGCGCTGTCGGTGGGCTTCTCAACCGCATCGGCACCGGCGCGGAACGAGGTTCGTTTGCTGGCCAGCCCGTCGCCATCTTTGATGATGCGGGACGTACCGACCGGAATCAGCTCATCGCTGGGGTCGTTTTTACTTTTCATGTACAGGGTAGTGTACAGGTTCTTGATGCCGTCGCTGGTCATCTCACCCGAAAATATCCGGATCTGTTTGGCCGTGGCAGCGCCAGATTTCAGGTCGATTTCGGCAAAGAACGTGAACTGGGTCCCGTTGCCGGCAATAAAGCCCCCCTGCCCCGCGCCGGTCGAGTTACCCGTTTTCAGCTCTACTTTGGCCCGCTGGTCAGTACTGGTCTGCTCCGAAAAACGGAGGATCAGATCGGTGAACTCATCGCCCGGCCTGAAGGTATCGTCAGGGCCGTAGGGACTGACCAGCTCGTGCGGAGCCGACATGTAGATGCCTTCAATATTGGGCGGCACAGTGCCTTCGTAAATGGGCATGCCGCGCTGACGCAGGGTTTCGATGTCATCCTGCGCAATAAGGGACTGGATACTGGTAGAAAATCCTTTGGTTGGGTCGACCTCGTCTTTCTTACAACTGCCCAGGATAAGCAGACACAAGGCTGGAACGGCCAGCGAAACCCGAAATGGCATGAACATAGCAGTGTTCGTTTAGATTGTTCACTACTTGGTCGGCCTGGTAGCCATTTGGGCAAACAGATGGCCTGAACATACCGCTCCGGTTGAGCCAACGGTAAGCGAATTTAGGTCAGGCAGGGGTGTCTGTTGCCGAAGAAGCCTATCCTGTGGCTTGCTGGAGTTAGTAACATATTAGCGGTTGTGCGCGTTAACAGAAAAAGTTATGTTGCGTCAACACACCGTCAGGCTGTTTTTGGCCAATCGGAAATCTAACGCATGTCTGCCACTAAAGTACTTGTCCGTGTTCTGCTTGGTCTGCTCGCCCTCGTGCTCCTGCTCGTGGGCTTTGTGGCGTTGGTAGCCACGACGCCCTGGGGCCAGCAGCTCGTTACCAAGCAGGTCAACAGCTATCTGGCCGGAAAGATCAAGTCGCCGTTCCGCATCGGCCGCGTCCGCTACAGCATTCCCGACTACATCGAGCTGGAAGATGTCTTCTTCAAAACACCCCAGGGCGATACCCTGCTCAACGGCGGCCGGATGCGCGTCGACCTCGATATGTGGGGGCTGCTGTTCGACAACAAGGCGTCTATCAACCAGATCGAGCTGGAACGGACACGCCTGACCATCAGCCGGACGTTGCCCGATACGACCTTTAATTTCCAGTACCTCATCAACGCTTTCGACACCGGTACCGCGCCCGAACCCGCCGACACCACCGCTACCCCCATGGCGATCAACCTGACGGGTATTTCGCTGAAAGATGTCCGAATCAAATACCGCGATGATGTGGTCGGCGCCGACGTGAATGCCTATGTCGACAGCCTGCGGGCCAACTTCGTCAAGACCGACGTGTATACCTCACAGTATCACCTGGAGAACGTAGCCATTGACGGACTGAATGCTTACACGCGGCTTTACAACGGGCTGCCGACGCCCGATAGCCCGGCCTCCGACCCGGCCGACTCGCTCGACATCGGGCTGGGCAAATGGACCGTCAACCGCGCTCAGTGGGATGTCCGCGTTGAAACCGCCGACTTCAGCACCAAGGGGAAAGTGGGGCGGCTGGCCATGGAGACGGATTATTTTTATCTGAACGGCCAGAAGATCGGCATCCGCTCACTCGCTCTGGAGAATGGCGACATTGCCGCCCGCCTGACCAAACCGACCAAAAAAGCCACCACTACCCCACCCTCGTCCGCGACAAGCGCCGGTGCGCCCGGCTGGTTTGCCCGACTCGGTACCGTTCGGCTGGCCAACAACCGAATCCGTTACGACGACGAGACGGCGCCCCGGCAGCCAAAAGGACTCGACTACGGCCACCTCGACCTCCAGAACCTGGGCATCGATGGGCAGGCGCTGGTGTACGAAGACCAGGGCGCCCGTGGGCAGCGGATCAGCGGGCAGCTTCGGAACG
Organism: Spirosoma sordidisoli; assembly: GCF_004138325.1. Classification (GTDB taxonomy): domain Bacteria; phylum Bacteroidota; class Bacteroidia; order Cytophagales; family Spirosomataceae; genus Spirosoma; species Spirosoma sordidisoli. The sequence continues at coordinate 1,873,496 of NZ_SBLB01000001.1, forward strand.
GCCGGTTCCGGGCCTCGAGCGGGTTTACCCTGCAGCAGCTGAGCGGCAACCTGCTCTACACCGACCGAACTACCCAGGTTACCAACCTGCTTATCAAGACGCCCACCTCGCTGCTGCGCGATCAGCTCATACTGCGCTACGACTCGCTCGGCCAGTTGAGTATACCGCGCTTTGCCAACCGGGTTCAGGTGCGGGTTAACCTGCGCCAGAGTCGCCTGTCGGTAGCCGATGTGCTGCAACTGGCGCCTTTTCTGGCCGACACTCCTCCCTTTGCCGGTAACCCGAAGGGCGTATTCGTGGCCAACGCGCAGGCAACCGGAACACTGGCGGCCCTCAACCTGCCCCGCTTCGATCTCGACATGCTGTCGGGAACGCACCTGCGCATGGGCGGCCGGCTGACCAACGTAACCGACCCCGAACGGCTGGGTGTTGACCTGACCATTCGGGAGGCTACGACCCGCCTGGCCGACATCAACCAGCTGGCACCCAAAGGGTCGATTCCGTCCAGCATCGACCTGCCGCCGGATTTCGACCTGACGGGGCGGCTCCAGGGCCAGCTGAACGATTTGATTATCGACGCCAATCTGCGGACCGACTGGGGTTCGGCCGCGTTCGACGGGCGACTGGCCGGATTCGTGACCGGAAAAAACCAGACCTATAAAGGCACCCTCGACCTCCAGGATTTCGACGCGGGCAAGTGGACCAAACAAACCGGCACCGTCGGCAAACTGACCGGACGCGCTACGGTAGATGGCCGGGGAATCGACGTCAACACGCTGACGACCCGCTTCGATGTCAACGTACAGTCGGCCGAGCTGACCGGCTACCGCTATCAGAACCTCGTCGCCGAAGGCCGGCTGGCCAACGGTCTGCTCGATATCGTCGGCACGCTCCGCGACCCGAACGCCAGCCTGAACCTGGACATGAAAGTCGGACTGAAGAACCTGACCGCGCCGGAGGCTGGCTTTCCGAGCGTAACCGGCCAGGCCGTCATTAACGAGCTGAACCTGCAACCGCTTAAGTTGTACAACGACCCGCTGTCGGTCAAAGGCCGGATTATTCTCGATATGGCTTCGACCGATCCGGCCCGGCCCGTCGGTACGGTCGAAGCCGCCGACGCAGTGATTACGCTGAACGGAAAAAGCTACCCTGTCGACTCGCTCTACGCCCGGCTGGCCGCTAACGGGAATACGAAGCGGGTGCTGGCTCAGGTGCCGGGCGCCCGGCTAACCCTGAACGGTCAGTTTGAGTACGCCCAGCTGTACGATATCGTAGCCAGTGAGATCAGCCGGTACATCGCTATCCCGGATCTGACGTTCAAGACCATTCCGCCCCCCTACGCGTTCCAGGTCGGCCTCAAAGCGTATCAGAACCCGCTTTTTCAGGCGTTTGTACCGGCCCTGACACGGCTCGACACGGTTCAGCTGACGGCCTACCTCGACAACGCCAACCCGGCCGGTAGCCTGACCGGTTCAACCCGCGACACCACCCTGTCGGCCACCATCCGGACGGGTACCATCGTCTACGATACGACCACCATCAAGGGCGCCACACTGGCTATGCAGGCCGTCAACAACGAGCTGAGCCTGACCGGGACGATCAACGGGATTTTGTACGACGGCCTGACGCTGCGCGAAACCGACATTACCGGAACGGCCGCCAACAACCGGCTCCGGTTTGCCATAGTCAACAAAGACTCGGTCGATAAAGACCGGTTCGGGCTGGCCGGTACGCTCAGTATCGTCGACAAAAACTACCGCTTTCAGTTTGCGCCCAACGGCCTGCTCACCAACTACGAGCGCTGGGATACCGACACCAGCGGCTTCGCCCAGTACGGAAACGACGGCGTGCTGATCAACCGACTGCGGCTCGACTCGGGTCCGCAGTCGCTGGAGGTCAGCAGCACCGAACCCTACGGCAACGCCCCCATCCGCATCACCACCCGGGCCGTGGAGCTGGGGTATCTGGCACGGCTGGCGCAGCAGGACACTACCCTGGCCTCGGGCGAGCTGAACGGCACGGTCGTAGTGCGCGACTACCTGGGCGAAGATAACCAGCTGTCGTTCATCGGCTCGATCTACGTCGACAGCCTGGAGGTGATGCAGAAACCGATCGGGAACCTCACGGCCCGCTTCAGCAACAATTCAGACGGCCGGATCAACGTCAACACGGTGCTGGCCGGGCCTTATAACGACGCTACCGTCAGCGGATTTTATAACCCGGAAGACCCCAAAGCGGCTCTCGACCTGGCCGTTACCCTGAAACGACTGGACGCCCGCACCATCGAAGCGTTTAGTTTCGGCGAGCTTCGGCAGGCCCGGGGTAAGCTGACGGGCGAGTTTACCGTGGCCGGATCGCTGACCGATCCGCAAACCAACGGACGGCTGGCCTTCGACTCGGTAGCCTTCAATATCAGGCAGCTGAACGCGACCTACCGCATCGATCAGGAGCAGCTGTCGTTCAGAGGCCAGACCATCACCCTCAACGATTTCAACGTGCGCGATACATTGGGTCGCACCCTGACCACCGACGGTACGGTGGTCCTGAAGAATCTGCCCAATGCCGCCTATAACCTGCGGGTACGGGCCAACCAGTTTCAGGTACTCAACGCAGCCCGGAAAGACAACGACTACGCCTACGGGCAGGCCGCCGTTACGGCCGACCTGCGGATCAAGGGAACGGGGTCCAACGCATCGATCAACGGAAAAGTCCGGCTCGACGATGGCAGCAAGATCTCCCTGGTTCTGCCCGACGAATCGGTCGATGTCAACGAAGCCAACGGCATTGTTACGTTTATCAACCACAACGACTCGCTGGGGCTGAAAAAGTACATCTATCGACCCAAAACCGATTCGACAACTACGAAACGACTGGCCTTCGACGAGCTGAGCAACTCAACGATTTCGCTCGATCTGGAGGCCGACGAGAAGTCGGAGCTGACCATTGTGGTCGATGAGCTCAACGGCGACTACCTGCGCGCCCGCGGCAATGCCCGGCTCAACGTGGGCGTGAACGCTGCCGGTCAGATCACGGTGCTGGGCCGCTACGACGTTACCGAGGGCGAATACTCGCTGACCTACCAGGTGCTGAAACGGCAGTTCAAAATCCAGAAAGGCGGCTATATCAACTTCTCCGGCGATCCGCTGCGGGCTGACATCAATATGACCGCGCTTTACGACGTGGCGGTCTCGCCCGCGGATCTGATCGGGAACGAATCGACAACGGTCGATGCCAATGCCATCAAGCGGAAACTACCTTTCCAGGTGGCCCTATCGATCAGCGACAACCTGGCCCGGCCCAAGCTGGACTTCGACATCCGGCTGCCCGAAATTGAGGACGGCAGCAACAGCGCGGCCAACAGCCCCTTTGCCACCACGATCGAGAACAAGCTGAAGACGCTGCGGCAGGATCAGTCGCAGATTAACAAGCAGGTCTTTGCGCTGCTGATTCTGAACCGGTTCTTGCCCGAAAACACCTCCGACTTTTTCTCGGGTGGCTCGTCGGGCGGGCTCGACACCCAGGCCGAGGGCGTAGCGCGAAACAGCGTCAGCAAACTCCTGTCCGAGCAGCTGGGCCGGCTGGCGTCGGGCGTGCTGAAAGGCTTCGACGTTGACCTCGACCTGCTCTCGCAAACGGGCAGCGCCAACACCGGTGGTCTGACCAACGGCGCCCGCACTGACCTGAACGTGGGGCTGTCGCGGAGTTTTCTGGAGGGTCGGGTTACGGTGTCGGTCGGCCGGAACTTCGTACTCGAAAACGCGGCCAAGAGCACCACCCGCAATCCGAGCGAAGTGTTTGACAACCTGTCGGTGAACTACACCATTACGCGCGATGGCCGCTATGTACTGCGTGGCTACCGCCGTAACGACTACCAGGCGGTACTGGATGGGTACGTGATCGAAACGGGCATTGGCTTTATCATCACGGTCGATTACAACACCTTCTCCGATATCTTCCGCCGGTCGCCCGGTGCCGCCCTGAATTGACGTATATGAAAATGAGTTTCCCCACCATAGATCGAGCCGGTATCTGGCCCTACAGGGGTCCGGCTCTGTTTGTGCTGTTGCTGATTACCCTGAACGCCTGTAACGTGGCCAAGCGGCTGCCGCCCAACGAACGGCTCTACATGGGCACCGATATTGTAATGCAGGCCGACTCCACCGTGCCCGAGTCGGAACAGGATGCGATGGAAGAGCAACTGACGGCGCTGGCCCGGCCGCGGCCCAATAAACAGCTCCTGGGGTACCCCTGGAAAGTAGCGGCTTATTACCTCTTTGGCGAACCCCGCAGCAAGAACGGATTCAGAGCCTGGTTTCGCCGGAAATTCGGACAGGAGCCGGTCTTCGCAAGTGCCAAGGCTATTTCGTCGAGTATTCCGGTCTGGGAGGCTCGGATGCAGAACGAAGGATATTTCGACTCGCAGGTAACGGGCGAGCTGAAAGAAGAAGGTTACAAAGCCCGAGGGGTTTATACGGTGCAGCTGAAACCCCGTTTTTACATTGATTCGGTGGCCTTCGTATTCGACTCGCTGGCGCTGAGCGACACCAGCGCACGCCGGAATTTCATGACATCGGCCCGTCGGACGTTACTCAAAAAAGGCATTCCGTACCAGCTCGACGCCATCAAACTGGAACGGGAACGCATCGGTCAGTACATGAAACAGCGCGGGTTTTATTACTTCCTGCCCGATTACGTAGCGGCCCTAGCCGACAACGACTCAGCTGCTCACCGGACTGATTTGTACATGTACATCAAGCCGGAGATGCCCGCTGCAGCCGGCGTGCCCTACTCGATCCGGAACGTCTTCATCTACCCGAACTACAACCTGTCAACGGCTCAGCGCGACACCAACCGGCAGCAGGCCTACCAGACCCCCGAAAATCGGTTCAACGTTGTCGATTCGACCAACCACTTCAACCCCAAGCTGTTCCGCGATATCGTAACCGTACTGCCGGGCAAACGCTACAACAGCCGGGCGCAGGATCTGACGCTGTCGCGGTTCGTGAACGTCGGCGCGTTCAAGTTTGTCCGGAACCGCTTCGACCCCGACCAGCAGGGCGACTCGGCCGTTCTCGACGTGCATTATTACCTGACGCCCTACCCGACCAAATCGGTCCGGCTCGAAATCGACGGCACCTCGCGCTCCAACAACTTTACCGGTTCGCAGCTTACCCTGAGCTGGCGCAACCGTAACGCACTCAAACGGGCCGAACTACTGACCATCAACGCCAACGCCGGTATCGAATTTCAGGTCAACGCGGGCAATCAGGGCATAACGAATTACCGCTATGGCCTCGAAGCACTGCTGAGTTTTCCGCGGCTGGTCAGCCCCATCCGGTTCCGTCAGGATGAGCGCCAGCGGGCCCTGCCCAAAACAAACGTCACCCTTGGGTATCAGACCATTATCCGCGGCAACCTCTACAGTCTCAATTCGTTTCAGACCACCTTTGGTTACTCATGGCGGCAGAATCAGCAGATCGAGCATTCGTTTCAGCCGTTCAATGCCACTTATGTGCTGCCTTCGAACATCAGCCAGGCCTTTATCGACTCGGCCGTCGAGAACCCGTTCATCTTTCGGCAGCTGGTTAACATACAACGGTCCAAACAGCTGATCCTCAGTTCGCTCTACACGTTTAACTACAACTCGTCACCCCGTACGGTCTCGCCCACCACCTTCCGGCTGACCTCCAACATCGAAGTGGCGGGTAACCTCGCCAATCTGCTGTTCAACAAGCGCGACGAAAACGGCGACAAGGTTATTTTCAACGTTCCCTTTGCCCAGTACGTCCGTTTCGATGCCGACGCCCGGGTTTACCGGCGGCTGGGTTCGAACCTTACCTGGGCCAACCGGCTTTTTGTGGGCGTCGGCCTGCCCTACGGCAACTCCCGGGATATGTCGCTGCCGTTGATCCGTCAGTATTTTGTGGGCGGCAGCAACAGTATTCGCGCCTTTCGGCCCCGCGCCATCGGCCCCGGTCTGTTCACCCGCGATACCCTGCAGAATGTGCTCATCACCCAGGACGGCGGGGGTGATATCCGGCTGGAAGCCAATACGGAACTGCGGCTGAAATTCAACAAGTACGTAGAGGGCGCCGTGTTTGTCGACGCCGGTAATATCTGGTCTTATTACGCCATCAACGTATTTGGTCCGGAGGCCCAGTTCACCAAACAGTTTTATGAGCAGGTGGCTATCGGTACCGGAGCCGGTATCCGGATCGATCTGTCGTACTTCCTGATTCGGCTGGACCTGGCCACCCCGCTGCGCAAACCGTACAAGGTCGACGGTAGCGAATGGGTCATTAACCAGATCAACCTGCGCGACAGCAACTGGCGCAAACAGAATCTGGTCTTCAACATAGGCGTAGGGTATCCCTTCTAAAAACAGGCCGGGGGCCGTCAGCTGACGGCCCCCGGCCTGTTTTATTGAGCTTCTTTTCGCAATACCGGTTCCAGAATACCCCAGACCGTATTAGCCACGATCTTATGACCGGCGGGCGTTGGATGGATGCCGTCGGGCTGGTTCAGCTTCGGTACACCCCCTACGCCTTCGAGCAAAAACGGAATCAGCACCGCTTTATTTTTGTCGGCCAGCTCTTTGAACAGATCCCTAAACTCGCGGGTGTAGTCGGCACCCATGTTCGGCGGTATCTGCATACCCGCCAGTACGATCGTTGCATCGGGGCTTTTGCGCCGAACGGTATCCATGATGGCCTGCAGGTTCTGACGGGTCGAGCTGAGCGGCAACCCGCGCAGACCGTCGTTGCCCCCCAGTTCGAGCACGAATACCGAAACAGGCTGACGCATGACCCAGCCGATCCGGCTCTTGCCCCCGGCGGTGGTTTCGCCACTGAGTCCGGCATTGACAACCTGGTAGTTCAACCCGAGCGAGTCGATCTTCTGACCAATCAGGGCCGGAAACGCCTGCGACGGCTCTACCCCGTACCCGGCCGTGAGGCTGTTGCCGTAGAACAGAATAACGCGCCTGGCCGAAGGAGCCGCAGCCGTCGTTGCTGCGGGCGCGTTCGCCGTGGTCGGGGCGGTAGCAGCATCGTCTTTTTTATCCGACGACCCACAGCCCCAAACCGCTACGCCTAGTATCAGACCGCTCGTCACAGAAGCCAGGGTTTGCCTCGTTCTCAAGAACTTCATAGGAATGTATTCGGTTTTGATTACACACAGAGGCACCGAGAACGCAGCGAAATCCAGCAGAAGCGTTACGTTCCCGGTGCCTCTGTGTGTAATCAATAAACACTAGCTCTTTGTTCCATGAGCATTCTGCACGTCGAAAATCTCACCAAGACTTACCGGAGCGGGGGCCGCGACCTGACCGTTTTACACGGGGTCAACTTCACCCTCGAGCCGGGCGATACGTTTTCTATTGTAGGGCCATCGGGCAGCGGCAAAACGACCCTGCTCGGTTTGTGTGCCGGTCTGGACCGGGCCTCGTCGGGTAGCGTGTATCTGAACGACATCCGGCTCGATACCCTCAGCGAAGACCAGCGGGCCGCCGTCCGGAATGAGCATGTGGGCTTTATCTTCCAGAACTTTCAGCTGCTGCCGACCCTCACCGCCCTCGAGAACGTAATGGTGCCGCTCGAACTGCGGGGCGAACGCGGAGCCCAGAAAGCCGCCCAGGCCCTGCTCGACCGGGTGGGGCTGGGGCAGCGCGGCCACCACTACCCTACCCAGCTTTCGGGCGGTGAACAGCAGCGGGTGTCGCTGGCGCGCGCCTTTGCCAACCGGCCCAAACTGCTCTTCGCCGACGAACCCACCGGCAACCTCGACGCCGACACCAGCGACACGGTGGTCGACCTGCTCTTCGAACTCAACCGCGAAGCCGGCACGACGCTCGTTCTCGTTACCCACGACCTCGAACTGGCCGCCCGCACCCAGCGCGTTATCCGCATCCGGGGTGGAGCCGTTGTCTCCGACTCGGGCCAGCCAGTTAGCACCCCGGCGCCCACCGTGTTACCCGACTAATTCACTCTTTCGCTCCTGATACATGCTTTGGCTTTTTAACATGGCCTGGCGCGATAGCCGCCGGAGCCGACAGCGTTTGCTGCTTTTCATGTCGGCCATTGTGCTCGGTATTGCCGCTCTGGTAGCCATCAACTCGTTTGGCGACAACCTGGCACGCAGCATCGACGGGCAGGCCCGTGAACTGCTGGGCGCCGACCTGACCCTGTCGTGGACGCGCCCGCCTTCGCGCCGAACGGTGCAGCTGGCCCAGACCATGGGGCGCAGCCGCTCGTACGAAGTGTCGTTTCCGTCGCTGGTCTCTATCCCGAAAACGGGCGGGGTACGGCTGGCGCAGGTCAAAGGGCTTGAAGGCGGGTTTCCGTATTATGGGACCTGGGAGGTAGAGCCGCTGGCGGCCGTCCAGGCGTTTCGGCAGGCCAGCAGCCGCGTAGCCCTGGTCGACGATGCGCTGCTGGTTCAACTGGGTGCGCAGCCCGGCGACTCGGTTCGGGTCGGAACCCTTTCTTTCCTGATCGCTGGCCGCGTGCTGAAAACCCCCGGTCAGGCCGCCATCACCACGACCGTAGCCCCTACCGTTTTTATTCCCAACAAGTACCTGAACCAGACGGGCCTGCTGCAGCGCGGCAGCCGGATTGCCTACAAGTACTACTACCAGTTTCCGGCCGGCACCGACGTGGGCGCGTACGTCAAAACCATTTCGGGCCGTCTGGACAAGGAAGGCGTCAACTACGATACCGTAACGGCACGCAAGCAGCAGACCGGCCGCTCCTTTGCCGACCTGACCAAATACCTCAGCCTGGTAGCCTTTGTGGCCCTGCTGCTGGGCTGCGTAGGGGTGGCGAGTGCGGTGCAGCTGTACGTCAAAGAAAAGATAGCTTCCGTAGCCATCCTGCGGACCCTCGGAGCCAGCGGCCGGCAGGCCCTGCTGATCTACCTCATCCAGACCGCTCTGATGGGGCTGCTGGGGGCCGCGATCGGCGCGGTGCTGGGCTCGGTCGTGCAGCTCGTACTGCCGCGGGTGTTCAGCGATTTTCTGCCGGTAGCGGTCGAGACGGGCCTGTCGGGAGCCGCCATCGTGAGTGGTATCGGCACAGGCCTGCTCATCTCGGTCCTGTTTTCGCTGCTGCCGCTGCTGGCCATCCGAAACGTATCGCCCCTGCGCACGCTGCGTACCAGCTACGAAGATGACCTATCGGGCCGCGACCCGCTGCGGTGGCTGGTGTACCTGCTGGTGCTGGGCTTTATCGTTGGCTTCTCCTACTGGCAAACCCGTAGTCTTACCCTGGCGCTCGGCTTCACGGGCGGCATGGCTGTAGCCTTTGGCGCGCTGACGGGGCTGGGCCTGGGCCTGATCTGGCTCGTTCGGCGGTTCTTCCCGGCTTCGTGGAGTTATACCTGGCGGCAAAGTCTGGCCAACCTGTACCGCCCCAACAACCAGACCCTGATACTAGTCACGGCCGTGGGACTGGGGGCTTTCCTGATCTCTACGCTCTACCTGACCCAGGGACTCCTGCTGAACCGGGTCGAACTGTCGGCCAGTGGCAAGCAGCCAAATATGGTGCTGTTCGACATACAGAATGAACAACTGGCCGGCGTTCGTTCGCTGGTGGTCCAGCAGAAGCTGCCCGTGCTGGAGCAGGTGCCGGTGGTAACTATGCGGCTCGCCACCATCAACGGCCTTACCCCCGAAGCCATACGGAAAGACACCAGCCTGAAAATACCGGACTGGGCCATGATGCGCGAATACCGGGTTACGTACCGCGACTCGCTCATCTCGTCGGAGAAGCTGACCGCCGGGAAGGTACCCTATCAGGCCAATGGCCTCCCGTATATATCGTTCGAAAAAGCCTACCTCGACCGCATGCAGCTGAAAATTGGCGATACGCTGACGTTTAACGTACAGGGAGCACCTGTCCAGACCATCGTAGGCGGCACCCGCGAGGTGGAATGGAACCGGGTGCAGCCTAATTTTCTGGTTGTCTTTCCGTCGGGCGTACTCGAACAGGCTCCGCAGTTCCACGTCCTGATGACCCGGGTTCCGAGTAACGAAGTGTCGGCCATGTTGCAGCGGGAGCTGGTCAGCCGGTTTCCCAACGTCTCGGCCATCGATCTGGGCCTCGTGCTGAAGACGATCGACGAGATTCTCGATCAAATCTCGTTCGTTATCCGGTTCATGGCGCTGTTCAGCATCCTGACGGGCCTGCTGGTGCTGGCCAGCTCGGTCATCATCAGCAAATACCAGCGCCTGCGCGAAAGCGTCCTATTGCGGACCCTCGGGGCCAGCCGCAACCAGATTCTGCGGATAACGGCGCTCGAATACGGGTTGCTGGGTATGCTGGCGGCTCTGGCCGGTATCCTGCTCTCGTTGCTGGGCACCTGGGCGCTGGCGCAGTTTGTGTTCGAGGTAGCTTTCCGACCCGATCTTACCCCACTGGCTATCGTAGCCGCCGTAGTCACCACGCTGACGATCCTGATCGGGGTTTTCAACAGCCGCGAAGTGCTGGTCCGGCCGCCCCTGGAGGTATTGCGAAACGATGCTTAAGCAATAGGGCTGGCCCGGCAGGTAATATGCCGGGTCAGCCCCATGTTTATTTCCAGTTTATTACTGCGCCAGGTAACCGCCATCGACCGGGTAGTACGAACCCGTTACGAAGGAGGCTTTATCGGAGGAGAGCCAGATAACCAGTTCAGCGACCTCGTCCGACTTACCCAGCCGACCGATGGGATGCATACTGATGAGTTGCTCCCGGGCGTCGGCGGGCAGTACCGACAGCAAGGGGGTATCGATATAGGCAGGGCCAACGGCGTTGACCCGAATGCCGGATGCTGCGTATTCAAGGGCCGCGGTTTTGGTCAGTCCAACGACGCCGTGTTTGGCCGCTACATACCCCGGCGAGTTGGGGGTACCCACCTGCCCCAGGATAGAGGCCATGTTTACCACTACCCCAGTACCCTGTTTGGCCATCTGCGCCAGCTGGTATTTGAGGCAATAAAAAACGCTGTTCAGATTGATGTTGATTATGGTCTGCCACCCTTCCAGGCTATAGTCGGCGGTCTTGTTCAGCTCACCCCCGATACCGGCGTTGTTGCAGGCAATATCCAGTTTGCCATAGCGATTGACGGCTTCGTTCACCAGCCGCTGGCACTCGGCGGGGTCGCCTACGTCGGCCAGCACGAAATGCGCCTGCACGTCCATTCCCTTGATCTGTTCGACGACAACCTGCCCTTTTTCGGCATCGATATCCGATACCAGCACGTTCGCACCATGTTGTCCATAAAGCAGAGCAATGGCTTTCCCGATCCCCGAAGCGGCTCCCGTAACGAGCGCTGTTTTTCCAGCCAGTGAATGTTCCATAATCCCGTGTGTTTGCTTTACAAACAAGCCTACCCCTAAATAGTTAGGCAAGTAGTCGCTTATCCATGAAGTAACAACATAGGAAAAATAGGCAGTCGGCGCAGCGCAGCCCGTCGTCAGGGCTTACTTCCAGCGCATTACGTCCATAACATTCGGACAGAAATCGTATTCGTCGGGAATGTTGGAGCCTATAATCAGGAGTTGGGTGGGGCCAAGCTGTCGCACCTGTTCGTGGTACCAGGCCGCCCCCTGCCGGTCGAGGTTGGCCGTGGGTTCGTCGAGGATAACGACCGGCGAGTCGGAGAAGAACGCCAGGCCGAGTTTCACCCGCTGTTTCATCCCCGATGAGAAATACTTGACTTCTTTATGGCGGGCGTGGCTCAGCAGCAGCCGATCGGCTACCAGGTCGGTTGTCAGGCCCGCCTTGAACGGCTTGAATGTCTGGTGAAACCGCAGCAGCTCATCCAGCGTCAGCTCCTCGATCAGCTCCAGATAGGGGGCAGCCAGGCTGATATGCCGGAACCAGTTATCGGGATCCAGGTCTTTTCCGTTGAGGCTATAGGTAAGCTTCCCTTCGGTCATGGGTAAACTACCGGCCAGCAGCTGCAGCAGCGTCGATTTCCCGCTTCCGTTCGGTCCGACGAACGTATAGCTCGTTCCGGCCGTAAACGTCAGATCGACCCGCCGAAAGATCCACTCTTTCCGGTATTTTTTCCCAACCTGATCCGCTCTGATGACCATAATTCGACTGTTATGTCGTTTTTCCTCTTCTCACCGTGGTCCGTGTCCTCACGGACCACTTATGCGACAGCAATACCATCTGGACAGGAGACGCGATACCATCCGGATAGGAGACGCAAAGGGTTGCGTCTCTACGACACCACACCATGGTTCTGCTCCACGGTGGCCGTTACCACCGTGGTGGTGAAACAAAGAATGGACAGCGATCGCCGGGTGGCGTCTCTATCCATTCGTGGTGGTTTTGGTATGCTTTATTCGCGTTCGGTACCCGATGAGGTCGGTCCTTTCATGATGCCCCGCTCGGACGAACGGATGAAATTAACGATCTCGTCGCGCTCATCCGATGGCGGCAATTCGAGTTCGATCTGCGTCAGCGCATCGGCGTTGTTCAGGCCACGCAGGTAGATATAGCGGTATATTTCCTGAATTTCGTTGATGCGGTCATTGTCGAACCCACGCCGACGGAGACCGATCGAGTTGATGCCCGTATAGGACAGCGGCTCACGAGCGGCTTTCGTGTAGGGCGGCACGTCTTTCCGGACCAGCGACCCGCCCGAAATCATAGCGTGCGCGCCGATTTTCGTGAACTGAAGTACCGAACTCGACCCGCCGATAATGGCCCAGTCGCCCATGTACACGTGGCCGGCCATCTGGACGTTGTTGGTCAGAATGCAGTGATTGCCAATGCGGCAGTCGTGGGCTACGTGCGCGTAGGCCATGATGAGGCAGTTGGCGCCGATCTCCGTTTTCCAGTGTTCTTCGGTACCGCGGCTGATGGTGGCGTATTCACGAATAGTCGTGTTGTCGCCAATGAACGTCCGCGTGTACTCGTTTCTGAACTTGAGATCCTGCGGAATGGACGAGATGACCGCGCCCGGATAAATTCGGCAGTTACGGCCAATACGGGCACCTTCGTTGATAACCGCGTGCGAACCAATCCACGTCCCCTCTCCAATTTCAACATCCTTGTGAATAATAGCAAACGGCTCAATCACCACATTGTGCGCAATCTTGGCTTCGGGGTGTATGTACGCTAATGGTTGAATCATGTTCTTCTAATGATGAATGATAAACGATGAATGATAGGGGAACCCGTCGGAACCTCAGCGAATGATTTGCCCAGCCGGGCAGCATGATGAAAACCAGCGATATGGCTCCTCATCAGGTATCATTCATCGTTCATCATTTCTTTTTAACCAGACTGGCAATCATGTCGGCTTCGCAAACCAGCTGGTTGTTGACGTACCCCCGGCCCTGCATTTTCACAATACCCCGCTTCATGGGTGTGGTGAACTCACACCGGAAGATTACGGTATCGCCCGGCAGAACGTTGCGCCGAAACCGGCAATTTTCGATACCGACCAGAAAGGGCCAGTAATTTTCAGGATCAGGTACCGTACTCAGTACCAGAATACCACCCGTCTGAGCCATCGCTTCCAGCTGCATTACCCCCGGCATAACTGGGTTTCCCGGAAAATGGCCCGGGAAGAACGGCTCATTCATGGTCACATTTTTGATACCAACCACGCTATTCTCGTCCAGCGCGATGATTTTATCGATCATCTGAAACGGGTAGCGGTGGGGCAGCAACTGCGAAATTCGGTTGATGTCCAGAACCGGCGGTTGGGTAGCATCGTACTTAGGCACCTGATTAGCCGCGTTTTTGAGCATCAGTTTTTTTATTTTTTTGGCGAAGGCAACGTTGGCTGCATGGCCGGGCCGGGCCGCCAGGATCTGCGCTTTGATGGGCCGGCCAATCAGCGCCAGATCGCCCACCATGTCGAGCAGTTTATGGCGGGCCATTTCGTTGGGATAGTGCAGTTCCAGGTTGTTCAGAATGCCTTCCCGCTTGTTGACGCCTACCTTCGACTTGTGCAGCAGGTCGGCCAGGTAGTCCAGTTCGCCATCGTTAACCTCGCGGTCTACGATCACGATCGCGTTGGTGAGGTCACCCCCTTTGATCAGGTTCTGCTTGTAGAGCGCTTCGAGTTCGTGCAGGAACACGAACGTCCGGCAGTTGGCGATCTGCTCGGGAAACTGGCTGATGTCGTTCAGATAGGCGTGCTGGCTGCTGATCACGCGCGAGTTGTAGTCGACCATAACCGTCAGCCGGTAATCGTCCAGCGGCAGGGCGGCCAGTTCAATATCTTTTTCGGCATTACGGTAGTGAACGTACTCGCTCACTTCGAAGTAGTTACGCTGGGCGTTCTGCTCTTCGATACCGGCGCTGCGGAGAGCCTCGATGAACTGAATCGACGAGCCATCCATGATGGGCGGCTCGGGACCATCCAGCTGAATCAGCACGTTATCGATCTGTAAACCAACCAGAGCCGCCAGGGTGTGTTCTACGGTATGGATCCGGGCACCACTTTGCTCGAGGGTCGTTCCCCTCGACAGGTCTACCACGTTGTCTACATCGGCGTCCACGATGGGCTGGCCGGGCAGGTCGACACGCTGAAATTTATAGCCATGGTTGGTGGGCGCGGGCAGAAACGTCATCGTAGCCGAGACGCCCGTATGCAGGCCCACACCCGATACCGATATGGATTTCTGAATGGTCTGTTGTTTGGTATTCATGCGTTTCCGTTTTCAGTGGATGCGTTTGTCGACTTCAGCCCCGAACAGGACCGATGCCCGAAACCTGAAAACTATTTATTGTTCTTTTTCTCGAGTTCACTGACCCGCCGGTCAAGATCGGGTAATCGGCGGAATATAGCCTGCGAGCGCATGTTGTCGCGCAGCAGGAAGGCGTGCGACCCGTTCAGCGAGGTTCCCTCTTCGGTAATGTTCTTACCAACGCCCGACTGAGCGCCTACTTTGGTGTTGTTGGCAATGGTCAGGTGACCGGCAAAGCCGACCTGTCCGGCTATAACGCAATTTTCTCCGATTTTGGTCGATCCGGCAATGCCCGTTTGGGCAGCAATGACGGTATTCCGGCCAATCTCGACGTTATGGG
The DNA here is from genome assembly GCF_004138325.1 of Spirosoma sordidisoli. Classification (GTDB taxonomy): domain Bacteria; phylum Bacteroidota; class Bacteroidia; order Cytophagales; family Spirosomataceae; genus Spirosoma; species Spirosoma sordidisoli. The sequence goes on from NZ_SBLB01000001.1 coordinate 1,888,528, forward strand.
CAATCTGGATCAGGTTATCCAGCTTAACTCCCTGGCGAATAATTGTCGACCCCAGCGTGGCGCAGTCGATGGTCGTGCTGGCACCGATGTTGACAAAGTCTTCGATGATGACGTTACCCAGCTGCGGTATGGTCTTGTACGAGCCGTCGGCCTGGGGCGCAAAGCCGAAGCCTTCGCTGCCGATAACGACGTTGGGATGCAGCACGCAGAAATTCCCGATCACGCAGTTGTCCATAATCCGGACGCCAGCCTGCAGAATGGTGTTATCACCGATCCGCACGTTGTTACCCACATAGGTATGTGGATAAATTTTGACGTTTTTACCGATCTGGCAGTTCCGGCCGATGTAGGAGAAAGCCCCCCGGTAAATCTGGTCGCCGATCTGGCTTCCTTCGCCCAGGTACGATGGCTCTTCGACCCCCATCCGGGCAAAACTAATCTGCTTATGATACTCTTCGAGAAGGCGGGTAAAGGCAGAGTAGGAATTTTCTACAAAAATAAGAGCCGACGAAACCGGGCGTTTAGGCTGAAACGAACGGTCAACAATAACCGCCGAAGCCCGGGTCGTATAGAGATGTGGCTCGTATTTCAGATTAGACAGAAACGAAATGTCGCCTGGCTGTCCTTCCTCTATTTTGGCTAACTTACTGATTGCCAAACTTTCGTTGCCGGCAACCTCGCCATCCAGCAGCATAGCGATCTGCTTAACTGTAAACTCCATATACGTATAAAGCCCGTTCCGGAACGCTCTGTTTCAACGGGTATTTGGGCCGCTAAGGTAATTAACAAATTGCACTTTCCCGCACTGAGCCTCAGCCGGGCACTTACTTCTCGACCTCGTTGAACGCCAGATTCCGTGCCCAGCAAACGTAATACCGCCGAACAATATTAGTCAGCACCTGAATATTCGATAAATCGGATGCATCGGCTATATCGATTACGTTACCCGATTTCAGTTTTATACTGATCCGTTCCTCGGATGGCATATAGGCCGCATTGGTAGCCTGACCCTCCACCAGGAAGTACGACAGGGCATCGTCAGACAGGCCCAGCTCGCGCAGCTGGCCTTCGATCTGGGTCAGCAGCGCCCCCGCAAACGGCTCTGTCGACAGCAGAATTTTGAACAGACGGCGGTCGAGCAGCATCTGGCAGAGGGTTGCCAGCACCCAGTCGTCGTGGGTAGCCCACTGCTTGACGCACGACCAGACATCATAATCGTCGAGCCGGGTAAAGGCATTCAGGTAAGTGCGGTCGGTCCGGAATTCGGCGAGCGAGATACTGTTGGCCAGAAACAGCCGGAACGGATCGGGGGCGTAGATAGCCGCGCCCTGCCGGGCCAGGAACCGCGCCCGGCGCAGGATCTGAACCAGCATCGACTCGCAGCAGATCGACGTTTTGTGCAGATACACCTGCCAGTACATCAGCCGCCGGGCGTTGAGGAAATTTTCGACGCTCAGAATTCCTTTGGCCTCTACAACCAGCGTATCGTCGGCCAGGTCGAGCATCTTGATGATGCGCTCGGCGCCGATGGCCCCTTCGGCCACGCCCGTATAGTAGCCATCGCGGTTAAGGTAATCCATCCGGTCCATATCGAGCTGGCTCGACATGAGCTGGTGAAAGAAAGGCCGTTCGTAGGTGCCTTCAAACATCCGGATCGCCAGCGACAGCCGCCCGCCCATCTGCTCGTTCAGATCATGCATGAGCAGCAGCGAGATTTCTTCGTGCGGCACGTTATCGAGCAAACAGCATTCGAGCACGTGGGAAAACGGCCCGTGCCCGATGTCGTGGAGCAGAATACCGATCTGGGCGGCTTCGCACTCGGCATCGCTGATGCGGTGTCCTTTGCTTTGCAGGGTCTGCATGGCCTGCCCCATCAGGTGCATGGCCCCCAGCGCGTGATGGAAGCGCGTATGCAGCGCCCCCGGATATACATACTCCGACAGGCCTAACTGCTTGATACGCCGAAGCCGCTGAAAATACGGATGCTCGACCAGGTCGAACAGCAGTTCAGTCGGTATGGTGATGAATCCGTAAACGGGGTCGTTCAGGATTTTTTTCTTGTTGGGCGCTGCCATGCGGCAAAAGTAGTAGACAGATGCACAGGATTTAGCCGATTTTTTAGCAACGGATCACCGAAAATCCGGCCCATCGCTGCTATTCTGCCTAAAAATGCTTAAATTTGCATCGCTGACGTCAAGCAATTGACCAGCAACGGGCTTGTAACTCAGTTGGTTAGAGTGCCTGACTCATAATCAGTAAGTCCCAGGTTCGAGTCCTGGCTGGCCCACAAAAAACCGCAGTATCGACAGATGCTGCGGTTTTTTTAATGGAGCGGAGCTGCCAGCCTTACCTGACCTTTGCCTGGCCCAGGACGCGCAGCAGGTTACCCCCCCAGATTTTGGCGATGTCTGTCTCGGAGTAGTTCCGGCGTACCAGCTCGGCGGTCAGGTTTTCGATCTGGCTGACGTCTTCCAGTCCGTTAACGCCCCCGCCCCCGTCGAAGTCAGAGCCGATGCCGACGTGGTCGATGCCGACCAGCTTCACAATATGATCGATATGATCGACAATATCGGCCAGGCTCGCCCGCTCCGACGCGTAGGCTTTCGCTACCGAATCGCTCAGGGCCGTCATTCGGGCTTCCATCTCGGGCGTAACGACCTTGCCTACGCGCGCCATCCGGATTTTGGTCTTGGCCGCCCGGTGCGCTTCCGACGGTTTTTTCAGGTAATCGCTCACGAAGTTGACCTGCACCACCCCGCCTTTGGCCGCAATGGCCTTAATCATCTCGTCGGTCATGTTACGCGGAAAATCGCAGAGGGCGCGGCTGTTGGAGTGCGACGCAATGACGGGCGCTTTCGATAGTTCAAGCACGTCGTAAAACGTACTGTCGGCCACGTGCGAGACATCGATCAGGATGCCGAGCCGGTTCATTTCGGGCACCACCTTCTTGCCAAACTCGCTCAGCCCGCCGTACATCGGCCCGTCCGGATCGGTCGACGAGTCGCCGATGAGGTTGTTGGCAAAGTGGGTCAGCGTCATGTAGCGGCACCCCAGGTCGTAATAGGTTTTCAGCAGCGACAGGTCCTGCCCGACCGGGTAGCCGTTTTCCATACCGATGAACACGGCGCGTTTGCCCGCTTTCTCGATGCGGTAGGCATCTTCGGGCGTGGTAGCCAGCTCGGCCAGGTTCGGGTATTTTTTCAGCGCCTGATGGATCAGGTCAAACTGGTTGAGAGCGTTTCGTTTGGCTTCGGCATGGCCTTCGGGCGTGCGGGGGCCCTGCGAGGTATAAACCGCAAAAAACATGGCATCCATATTGCCTTCTTTCATGCGGGGAAAGTCGATCTGGGATCCGCTGCCTTTGGTGTTGTGGCGCTGGCCCACGTCGAAGCCTGCTTTCTGCATCATAATGGGCGCATCGGCATGGGTGTCGAGCGTCAGCACCCGCTGGTGAATCCTGTGCACATTTTTGTCGGGTGGGGCGAGGTAAACCAGGAAAGAGACAAGGGGAAGCAGAAAGAGATTCATGTGTTCTGGTTGTATAGTCAATGGGAAAGCTACGCAGAACCGCGCGGAAACGCAATCCCGAACCGATGGCACGAAACTTTCCGCTCAAACGCCCGGTTTGTCAGAAAGCGAAAAAGCCGGACGCAATTCGCCCTTTCGTTCATACACACTTTCGCTCACTGACGCCAATGGCCGTTGTACCCTACAAAGACAAAGACACCTCCAAGCGCGACCAGGTGGCTGAGATGTTTGACAGCATCTCGCCCAAATACGATCTGCTCAACCACGTGCTGAGTGGTGGTATCGACATCCTGTGGCGCAAACGAGCCATCCGCGAACTCCGGAAAGCCTCTTCCCAGCCGCCCAAACGCATCCTCGACATCGCGACCGGCACGGGCGATTTTGCCCTCGAAGCGCTGGCGCTGAAGCCCGAGACAATCGTGGGCATGGATATTTCGGAGGGTATGCTGTCGGTAGGGCGCGACAAAATGCGGAAGCGGGGTGTCGATCATATTATCGAGATGCGGTCGGGCGATTCAGAAGGTTTGCCGCTGCCAGACAATGATTTCGATGCTGTCATCGTTGCATTTGGTGTGCGTAACTTCGAGAATCTGCTGAAAGGCCTGACCGACATGTACCGCGTTACCCGTTCGGGTGGGGTGTGCGTTGTGCTGGAGTTCTCGAACCCGCGCCAGTTTCCGTTCAAGCAACTCTACGGTTTTTACTCCCGAACCATCCTGCCGCTCATCGGGCGCGCGGTGAGCAAAGACGCGTCGGCCTATACGTACCTGCCCGAATCGGTGCAGGCGTTTCCCGACGGTCCTGACTTTCTGCGTATCTACGAAGCCGCCGGTTTTACCAACACGAAATGGATACCGCTTACGTTCGGCGTCGCATCAATTTACATTGGCCACAAGCGCTGATTGTTTGTCTGCTGCTTAGTTCCTGCTGCCTGTCGGCCCACGCCCAGGGCTATAAGTACGTACGCAAGCACCTCGAGCGCTACGACGATAAAACCATTCATTACGGTTTTTTCTTCGCAGCGCCCGTTACCCGGTTCAGCGTGGGGTACAGCCCGGCCTTCGTTACGTCGGACTCGGCTTATCGGATCTATTCGCCCAACACCGGCAGTTTCCGGGTCGGGTTTGTGGTCAACACCTTTCTCGACGACCGGTGGGATCTGCGCCTGACGCCTTCCGTATCGCTGTTCAGCCGCGAAGTCAAATACGATTATCCCGGCGGCACCTCCCGCACCGAAACCCGCGAGTCGACCTGGCTCGATTTTCCGCTGCTGCTCAAATACAAATCGGAACGGCGCAACAACAGCCGCATGTACCTGCTGGCCGGGGGCGCGTTCAGTGTTGAAACGAACGTACGTCGGCGGGAAAATCAGGGCGCGAGCCGGCTAAGCACCAACACCATGGACCTGGCGGTGGAGTACGGGGTTGGGTTCGAGCAGTTTTTCGAGTTTTTCAAGCTGGCCCCCGAGTTGCGATTCTCCCACGGTCTGCTGAACCTCTACCGTCCCGGCACCAACGCGGCCAGCCTGGGCATCAACCGGCTCACCACCCACAGCGTTACCCTCTATCTGAACTTCGAGTAAAAGGCCCCTGGCGACCGGTAGGCAGCACCACCGCATGCCACCCGTAACGCCGGAACGCCTGAAAATAGTCGAGCCACTGCTGGTCATCGACTGGCTTCACCACGTAGGAGGTACCGCGATGCACGTACGACTGTTTTAGCTGACGTTGAGGCTGGAGTCATTGGCTCGTCGTTCAGCATACCTACCCATGCCACAGCTACCCTACACCAGTAGCCCCGGCCTACGAGAAGGCTCATCCTACGGAACAACCTTTCCGGGTCCGCGGTCGGCTGGGCAGACTACTTTTCCACCGGCCTGCCCGGCTTATTTTCAGCCCTTTAGCGGCTCCTGCGCCCGGGAGGGCCTATTTTTTTCAACTTTTTTTGAGTCATCGCTTGCAAAACCAATTAGCAGCCTGCTATATTTGCACTCCCAAACGACAACAACGGGCGGGAAAGAAAAGGGAGTTTAGCTCAGCTGGTTCAGAGCATCTGCCTTACAAGCAGAGGGTCGGCGGTTCGAACCCGTCAACTCCCACAAAGAAAAGGGTTACGTCAGCAATGATGGTAACCCTTTTTTGTTGGCCTTTGCTGGATACGCCAGGTTGGTTTGCCGCTCGATTCATAACGAACCATGTTTGCTGGCACTTGCTCTCTGGGGCACTGGCAGATAATCATTTTCCCTTCAGCCCGACGGCGAAGCTGGAATAGGATGCGCTCCGCGCATTATCAGAAACCCATTCGGTACCGGCGTTATCCGATACATCCAACGCTGTTTGTCCGAGCGTATGTATAGCCGTTGCCCGATCCCGTCGCGTCAGATTCTCTAATCAAATCCGCAGTTCGGGTGGTTTATACGGGTACCGGCACGGCCCAACCATTTCTTACCAATGCTGTTGTTCCGCGCTCCGACAGGAGGGGGCACAACAGCATTGGTAGCTGGCCAGCAGCCGGTTCCGGTTCGGCTTGGTCCGGATTTGACTTTACTTACTCAACGAAACGTAAATTATGCTGCTGAATCGCCGGATTCCTTTGTTATTCTTTGTGCGTGAAATACGCCGGGAGGCCCTGCTCGTTTTTCTGTTTGCCAATGTAGTTGTACTGGTCAAATTCTCCCTTGGTCTGTGGACGCTGACGATACCGATTGCCATACCAACCCTGCTGGGTACCTGTATTTCGCTGTTGCTGGCGTTCCGAACCAACCAGTCGTACGATCGGTGGTGGGAAGCCCGCATTGCCTGGGGCGCCATTGTCAACGATAGCCGAAGCTTTATCCGGCAGCTGATCATGTACCTGCCCGACGGTCCCGACCGACACGATCTGGTCCGTAGCTTCGTCAACCGCCATTGTGCGTGGTGTTATGTGCTGGGCGATGCGCTGCGGGGCCACATCATTCCCGATCATCTGACCAACTTCCTCAGCCCGGCCGCTACCAAACGTATCATGGAGTCCGATAACAAGCCGAACGCCCTGTTACTGGCCCATGGCGAGTCGATCCGGCGACTTTACGCCGAGGGCCAACTGACGGATTACCAGATGGTGCAGCTCAGCGATACGCTTACCAAATTTACCGACTCGATGGGCCGCTGCGAACGGATCAAGAATACGGTTTTCCCGCGTACCTATACCTTCCACATGCAGGTGTTTATCTACCTCTTCGCGGCCGTATTGCCCTTCTGCTTCGACGCCGACATGTATTACCTCGATGTGCCGCTGGTTACGCTGATCGGGTCGGCGTTTATCCTGATCGAAAAGAGCGCCATCCAGCTTCAGGATCCGTTTGAAGGCCGCCCGACCGATACGCCCGTAACGACCATTGCCAACACTATCGAGATCAACCTCAAGACGATGGCCAGCTACGAAGCCATTCCCAAAAAAGCCGACGCCCTCACGTATTATTCGCTTTAACCGGTACCGAGCAGGTGACGGTTGGTTGCTACCGGGTGCTACCGACATCTACCGACGCTGGCTACCGACGCTGCGCTGTATAGGCCCTGACGGGCCTATATGCAGGCCGGGAAGGTATTGGGTGGTATAGATTAAACGGGGAATGGCTGACTGCTACCGACGCTGCGCTGTGAAGGCCCTCACGGGCCTATATGCAGGCTGGGGAGGTGTTGGGTGGTATAGATTGGTGGAACCCGCCGACTGCTACCGATGCTGCGCTGTGAAGGCCCTCACGGGCCTATATGCAGGCTGGGGAGGTATTGAATTGGTAATTAGGGAATACGATGGGGAACGGCATGGGATGACCCGTCAGGGCCTTCGAAGCGTGGGTAGATGTCGGTAGGAACCGGTAGCCAATGGATCAGGCGGAAGCTACCGTGCATCACAATCAACATGGCCCGTGAGGGCCTATACAGCGCAGCGTCGGTAGATGTCAGCGGAGAGCGTAATGACGATCAACAAGGCCCGTCAGGGCCTACACAGCGTAGCGTCGGTAGATGTCAGAGCGTAATGACGATCAACAAGGCCCGTCAGGGCCTACACAGCGTAGCGTCGGTAGATGTCAGAGCGTATTGACGATCAATTATGGCCCGTCAGGGCCTACACAGCGCAGCGTCGGTAGCAGTCAGCCGTTCCTCGTTTAATCTATACCACCCAATACCTTCCCGGCCTGCATATAGGCCCGTGAGGGCCTACACAGCGCAGCGTCGGTAGATGTCAGCGGAGAGCGTAATGACGATCAACAAGGCCCGTCAGGGCCTACACAGCGTAGCGTCGGTAGATGTCAGAGCGTATTAACGGTCAATTATGGCCCGTCAGGGCCTACACAGCGCAGCGTCGGTAGATGCCAGCGGAGAGCATGATGATGATCAACATGGCCCGTCAGGGCCTACATAGCGCAGCATCGGTAGAGCGTAATGACGATCAACATGGCCCGTCAGGGCCTACACAGCGTAGCGTCGGTAGATGTCAGAGCGTATTAACGGTCAATTATGGCCCGTCAGGGCCTACACAGCGCAGCGTCGGTAGCAACCGGTAGCAGGTAGAAAAACCGTATGAGCGAACGCCATGGCCGTCCGATACATACCAGCTATGCATCGGACGGCCCGTCGATTTTACCGATACCCAATGCGGCTACCCGCTCTGACAAACCAGGCCGGGTGGTTTGGCTGAAACCGGGGCGGGTTCTATTGCTTACCGGTCAGCGCCCGGATCGTGCTGATTTCGTTGGGGCTGAAGGGGGTGCCGTCGGGACGGTAGATGTCGTGGAACCATAGCTCCGGCTCTTTGCCGCTGGGTACGGGCGTTCCCCAGGCAAAGATGGTATTGGTCTTACCCGCCACGAAGCCCCAGTTGATAGCGCCTACGTTTTCCTGCTTCAGCATCGGCATGATCGTCTGAAACAGGCTGCCGTTCTTCCGGGCCATGTATTCGGTACAGATCAGCGGTCGGTTGTATTGGCGCAGGTCGCGGATCAGCTCCTGATGCCGGTCGATGTAGCCGTAATGATGGTAGGTGATCACGTCCGAGTTTTCCAGCTGGAATTTGTTCAGCTCGGTAAACTTATCGCCCCAGCTCCAGACCCCGGCGCTGACGGGCTGCGACGGGTTAACGGCTTTGGCCCAGCCAAACACGGCTTTCAGCAGGGGCAGGCTCCGGTCGAAATACTGGCTGTTGCCCGGCTCGTTGTAAAGGTCCCAGAGCAATACGCGCTCGTCGTTTTTGAAGGTCGTCATCACATCTTTGACGTACCGCTCCAGCATGGCCAGGCTGTCGGGATGCTGATGAATCATGGTGCCGGGGTCGCGTACCCAGCCGCTGTTGTGAATACCGGGTTTAGGGTCGGGCTGTTTGCCGGGCCGGTATTCGTCGTTCCAGCAGTCGTCGAAAAAGACCAGAATGGTTTTGATACCGTGTCGGCTGGCAATCTGGAGGTACTGGTCCAGGCGTTTTTTGAACCCCGCCTGATCACTGGTCCAGGCTACGTGGTGCAGGTATACGCGCATGGCGTTCAGACCAAGCCCTTCGGCCCAGCCCAGCTCCCGATCGATGGTTTTAGGGTCGAAGGTAGCGGCCTGAAACATTTCGAGCTGGTTAATGGCCGTACTAGGCTGAAAATTGGCACCCCGCACCCAGCCCTGCTTCTGGTACCAGGCGTTTGCCTTTTCAGCACTCCAGACAGGGGTTTGCGCCAGCAGTCCCGAGCCGGCCAGGAACAGGCTCAGCAGAAGAATCGATACGTATTTCATACATCAAGTAGGGATTGGAATCGACTATATCAGGCGATAACGAGCCGTATCTACTCATCGACCGGCCGCCGGTGGCCCCTGCCCTGCCGTCTGGTCCGGGTTAAAGTGCCTTGCGCAGGGCCATGATTTCGGGGAACGACAGCTTGTACAGAAGCGTCAGGCCGCCGTATACCGCCCCGCCGATGGCAATCTGCATAGCCGCATTCACCGGCCCCGTATTGCCTATAAAGGTTTTGTAAAGCAGAATCAGGCAGACCATCGCCAGGCAAAAGGTGACGGGCAGCCGGATATTGGCGAAGAACGGTTTGTAGAACGAGCCGATGAGCCGGTGGGCAATCAGGAAGCTGAATACGTAATTGATGAACGTAGCCAGCAAAAACGCCAGCGCAATACCCGTTACGCCCCAGTACGAGCCCAGCCCATACAACAGCGGCACTTTGATCAGCAGGGTAACCAGGTTCAGATAAAACAGGATTTTGGGTTTTCCTTTGATAAAAACCAGGATAAACAGCGGATGGCTCATGCTCGAAAAAAAGCTCAGGAACACGAAAATACGCACCAGGTCGACGGAGCTTTCCCAGCCGGGGCCGTACAGGATCGGAATAACGATATCGGCGGTGATGAACAGCCCCGCCAGCAGCGGCATGTTGCAGTAGCTGATGATGTCGAGAATTTTCAGGTACGACCGCTTCAGCTCCTCGTTGTTCTCTTTCATACGCGCCAGCAGCGGGTGAGCTATCTGCAGAATAATCGGGTTGAGCTTGGTAACCGGATAAATAGCCAGCTGGTAGGCAATAGTGTAATACCCCAGGATTTTTACCCCGAGCAAACCACCGATCACGATATTGTCGGAGTTGAACTGAATGAAGCCCAGCAGACCATCGCCGATATTGTACATACCGTATACCAGATGCTCGCGGGCCGACTTCAGGTTCATGTACAGCAGCGGTCTGAAAAACCGGAAGCCCTGCTGAACCTGAATGGCCGATTTGGTGAGCTGCATCGATAGCTGGCCGTAAATCAACGACAGCTCCTCATACTCCTGATAGGCCAGCAATACGGTGACGGACGTGCCCACTACGGTACCAATGATATCGGTGAGGGCCACCGACTTAAACTTCAGCTCTTTCTGGAGAATGAACGAATAAATCTGGCCGACGTAAACGATCAGAAAATAGCAGGACGATAGCTGAATCACCTTCTCCAGGCGGGGCTCTTTGTAATAGGCGATAATCAGGGGCGAGCTGAAGTAAATCACCACGAACATGAGCGCGCCCAGCGACACATTCAGCAGGTAAAGCGTCGAGAGCACCTTCCGGTCACTCTCCTGCCGCGAAATGATGGAGTTGGAAAAGCCTACGTTGGTGAATATGGTAAAGAAATTGACGATCATGGTGCTGATGCTCACAATCCCGAACGCAGACGGGTCGAGCAGCCGCGCCAGAACGGCAATCTGCGCAAACTGACATACCGTAGCGATAACCGTGGCACTGGTTATCCACTTCCCTCCGTTGATGGCTTTATTGACCGTACTCATAGAAACAAATGATAAAACTGGTGTGGCAACAGATCAGAGCTTTACCCAGCTCTCGGGCACCAGATCTTTGGTGTTCCAGTCGGGCTTATTCCGGTACCACACCCGGGGCGCAATGACCGTTTTTTCGGTGTTGTTGTTGAGCCAGGCCCCCCACCAGCTGTAGGAGCTATTGGCAATGATGTTATGCCGGCATAGGCTCATCAGCTCCAGATCATATATGTCGCTGTCGGCGCCTTTGTTGGCGACGAAGTACGGGTCTGGAATGAACTGCATGTTTTCTTTCACCCAGTCGGTATCGTCACTGAAGACAAAAAACGTGCAGTTGCCATGAGCCACTTTCATCTGCTCGATCGCGTTTCTGTAGTAGTCGATCCCGATAAACCCGAACGACTGGCTGAACTCGGGATGGTGTACGTAATCGCCCCGCCTGATGTGTACCGATACCGGCAGGTTGCTGGCCAGCACGGCCTGTTTCTGACGCAGAAAATCGGGGCATGTCGCTTCTTTGAAGACCAGGTCCTGGCGCAGCGTGGCGGCTACATCCCGAAAGTATTTCTCCGACTGCCAGTAGCCCTGTAAAATGGTACAGCCCGCCCGCTTACGCAGCACCGACTCATCGAAATGATGCTGCTTTTCCCGGACCCAGCTAACCACCGGCGGCAGGCTCCGGTTGGGTAGTAGTTTGGTGCTTTTGGCCAGGTAGATGCTCGTTTTCCGGGCAATGGTTTTGTAATGAATATGAAAATGGTCGAGCTTGAACTGACGCGCCGTATTGTTCGGGTTTTTCATATCATAAAACCCAAGATCGAAGTAAAGCGGGGTGTTATTTTTCAGGGACAGATGCCGGGCCAGCGCGTACTGGAAAAGCTGATTGCCCAGGCCGCTCGTTATTTTTGAAATAATCATAGTCGGTACAAGTTTTCGATCGGATCAGGTTTTGGTACAAGACATTGTCAGGCTGGTTGCGGGCTAGCTGACAGCGGGTTGAGCCGGCGCAGCAGCTGCGGTCGCTTCTTTATCGAGTACCGGGGCTACCAGCAGCAGTACCATGGTCAGGTACACGACCAGGTTGGTAGGAAACTGCCCCAGCAGCTGGTTCCCGTACGAAGCGCCGACTATGCCCACGTAGCCGCACAGCAGCGCTTCCATCGTTGATCGCAGGCGCGGGTCTTTCAGCCGACGGATGTTGATCAGCGCCAGTACGATCATGAGCAGCACCGGAATCAGGTAGATAACGAGACCCACCACGCCGGTTTCGAGCCAGATACGAACGTACCAGCTATCGATGCCCAGCTCGGTCAGCGCGCCCGTAACGCCGTATTTAGCCCCGGTAGCGGTCATGCCCAGCCCTACACCGAAGGGTTTGTTCTGCATGATTATCTTGAAGGTCTTCTGGTTGTTGAGCCGCACCTGAAGCGACGGGTCGTTGGGGTCGAGCGAGCTGCGCATCCGCTGAATCTGGTAGTTGCTCTGCCCCACCCGGGTGAACTTCAGCAGCCCGTAGGCCCCCAGCAGCAGCAGCCCGCCGGCTACCAGCAGCGGCACGTTGCCTTTCAGCAGCAGATACACCGAAAACCCCATGCCCAGCACGAGTACAGGGCCGCGGCTTCCGGATACCGCAAACCCCCAGAAATACACCATGGCGAGTATAAACAGCCCGATTTTGCGCGACCATTTCGGCTCGTTCAGGCCCCGAATCAGCGTAAACACCGTGATATGGGCCATGACCGCCCCAAACTGACCCGCATCGGACACAAACGAGAAGCTGCGGAGCTGGCCCTGCAGCAGGTGGGTCGTATAGCCGAACGTTTCGAGCCATACTTTATCGGCCCCTACCAGCCCGATGTACTGCTGCTCGAACGACCAGATGGCCAGCACGAACGAGCAGCCCGACCAGATGCGGATAATCCGGTTCAGATCGGCCATCCGCGATATGGTAACTACCCCGACGATCAGCACCTGCAGCCAGTAAAACGAAAAGCCGCGCACACTGTAGAACCAGGCTTCGGCACTGCGCGACTCGGGGTTGACCAGCTGCAGAATGGTATAGATCAGCCACATCAGCACCGCATACGTCATTGGGTTGTGCAACCGGGCCGTATCGGCTTTACGCCCCGTAAACAGAATCCCTAGCAGCGAGATGGTCAGCAGCCCGTCGACCGTTAGCCCGAACGGAACCGCCACCGGCGACCACCGGCTGACCCCGCCCAGAAAGAAGCCGAAGTAAAAACTGGAGATCAGCCCCAGCTTAGGCTGCCGGAAACAACAGATGACGTAATAGAGGGCCGGCGGACCGGCTACCATGGCCAGCGCCAGCGGCACCCCGCCTTTGGCCACCACCTTGCCCAGCCCCGCCCCCAGCAGCAGCAACGCCAGCAGCGAACTCAGGCTACGCAGCGCAGGCCGGGTATCGAGGTAGCGGGCTCGGGAGTTTGTGTTCTGGAGGGGTAGCATGACGGGTAAAGCGCTGGATCGGGGCGGGTCAGCTCCGTTTGACGACGGCCTGTTCGGCCGCCTTATCGCGAACCTTTTTTTCTTTCTTCCGGGCCAGTTCGCGTTTGCGTTTGGCCAGCGGCCCCATCAGCGTTTCGAGCCGGTCGGGTTCAACGTCGTTCAGCACCGCTACCACGGGGCTGTAGGCCGCCCGTCGGTACAGGGTAGTCAGCTCCTGATCGGCCTGGCTCCAGGACGTCCGGGCGCTCACCACCAGCACCGACATGTCGCACTGCCCGATCAGCTGTACGGGCATCGGCGTGTTGAGCAGGGCGGGCAGCTCCAGAAAAATATAGTCGTAATCGGACAGGGTCTGCTCGGGGGTCGACTCCATGAACTCGGCCAGCCGGTCAACATCGGCCAGGTTGGTCAGCTGCGGATACGCGATCAGTTTGGCCTGCGACGTAGCCGGATTAAGCAGCTCGTCGACCCGCAGGTAGGCCACCCGCTTCCCCGATTCGGCAAAGAGGTCGCTGATGCGGCTGCCCACCCACGTTTTCCCCTGCTGGGGGCGGGTGCTGAAGATCAGAATCAGGTGATACGAATGCCGGGCCAGTCCGGCCTCCTGAATATCGACCAGAATACGGCTGCGCAACTGTTCCAGCATGCTGTGTTCGGCAAAGTCGAGGTCGTATTTCTCCAGCCGGGGCAAACGCAGAGGCAACGCAGCCGCCAGCGGGATGCTGGTCAGCGGCTCTACCCGCTCGGGCGACGCAATCGACTTGTTGAGCATCACCTGCCCCAGGGCTATCGACAGAATCAGGACAAACCCACCCAGCCCGGCGGCAATGATCAGCATACGCCGACTCGATGGCAAGGGCTTCATGGGCAGCGAGGGCGCATCCAGCACCGTCATGGCCCCGCTCATCTCCAGATCTTTCTGCCGCAGCCGGGCCTGGTTCAGGCTGTGCAGCGCATCGAAATACTCGCGTTCGGCCAGGCTGATTTCGCGCTGAAACCGCCCGATGGCCGAGCCTTGCGGAGCCATGACGTCGTAGACCTGATCAAACTCCTTGATCCGGTCCTGCATGGTTTTGAGCCGAACGGTAGCGCCCCGGTTTTCGAGGGTGTTGTCGAGGTATTTGCCCATCAGCTCCTGTTGTGGCACCGACTCGAGCGTATGGGTACTGTCGTAATACCGGGCCACCATGCCTTTCAGCTCGTCGGACACCCGGTTGGTGGTGGCCCGCAGCTTGTCGATGGCTTCTTTCGAGTAGCCGTACACCATGGCGTTGGAGAGCTGGGTCTGGGCCTTGTCCAGCTCGGCCCGTTTATCGTTCAGGGCTTTGTTGGTGACCAGCACCGAGCCCAGGTTGGTAATGCGCTGGTTGAGGGTGCCGAGGGCGGCATTGGCCGTTTCGAGGTTTCGCTTTTCCTGGTAATACTCCGTCGTGATGCCTTCTTTGGCCGCTGCCGTGTACTTCGACTGCTCGCCGTAGTTGATGATTTTGTTGTCGATGCTGTACTTGGTAAGCCGGTCTTCAGCCGCTTTCAGGTTGCGGAGGGCAGTCTGGGTCTGGTCTTCAAAGTAGCCCACTACGCTGCCGGTCTCGGAGGTTTTGAACGAGGTATAGCGTCGCTTGAAACTCCCGATCAGGTACAGCAGCGTTTGCTGGCAAATGGCCGGATCGGTGCCTTTACAGGACAGGTCGAGCATGTCGCTGTTGCCTTTGCGGCTGCTGGTAATCCGGCCCAGTATCGACTCAACCGCGTAGGGCGTTCCGGACTGGTAGAGCAACGACTTGACCGTATTTCCTTCGGGTTGCTTCAGCATGGCCTGCAGCCGCTCGTAGGTCGCTTCCTCGTTGCCCGGCACGATGGCTTTTTTCAGACTGGGCGTCATCAGGGCTTTCAGCGCCTTGAACGAGTTGGCCCCGAGCTGATCGGGCCGGGGCTGCCGCAAAACCAGGTGATGAGCCAGCAGGTGCAGCCCCACGTCCGACAACGTCTCGCGCGACTTGATGGTCGTCATGAGGTTGTCGAAGGCGTTGTTGACGGCCGTATTGTCGATCCGGTCGCTTTCGGAGCTGGTGATCGAATAGCCCGACGCGATACCCGTATAGACCGTAGCCGTAGAGGTGAACTCCAGCGGCATATCGCGCGTGAAGTAGGCCACGGAAGCCGTCAGCACCGCCGGAAACAGCAATAACCAGAGGAGCCATCGCTTAACGACCTGCACAATGGTGGCCATCGTCAGTGCCATAGCTTATCGTGCTTTTAGTTGACCCATATCGACGCCAACCAGGGCGCTCAACTCATACAGGTTGTTCATCAGATTACCCCGCGCAATTTCCGTCTTGATGTGCGTTTCGGTATAGCGGGTGCTGGCGCCAGCGTAATCGTCTACGTTCAGCCGCCCTTTGCGCCACTCGATCTCGGCCGTCTGGTACGCAATCAGCGATTTCTGCTCCAGTTCGATGTAAGCATTCACAATCTTCTGGTTGGTCAGCATAGTCTGGTACAGCTGACTGATTTCCCGGCGCAGGCCCAGCTTGATGCCATCCTGCTTGGCCACCGCCGACCGGTAGGCGGCCTGTTCCTGCCGGCTCCGGGCCCGGTAGCCAAGCAGGGCCCCTAACGAGATACCGGCCTGCACGCCAGCCCGGTATCCGTTCGACACCTGAATATTTTCGGCAGTGGCCGCGTTGCCGCCGGTAGCCAGCAGCGACTGGTTGCCGGTCGAGTAGCCCCCCGATACGCTGACTCCGCTCAGTAACGACGACCTGACCAGCCGGTTGGCCTCTACCTGTACGTCGAGCAGGGCTTTCTGCTCGCGGATGACCGGCGAGTTTTGCAGGGCCAGCTGATACAACTGTTCGAGCGGCAGCAGCTGATCGACCAGATCTTTGTCCAGATCAAACTGCAGGCTATCCGTAGTAGTAGCCGCAGCATAGACCCTCGGGCACGGTACCAGGCCCAGAGTCATCGTCAGCAAACAGACAACGAGAAGCAATTTCATTAGTAACGGTTCGTACAATTACTTTGCCAAAAGTAGGCCATTTAGTAGTTATATAGATTTCAAAGTTAACTAACAGTTTAAATATATAGCACATACGCTATCTTTTACGAACTACATACCTAACTACTATTAAATAAGTATATATACTTAGTTTAGTTGCCTACCTCATAGCGGGCTGACCCGACACGGCATCAGCCTGCGTTTCGGCTGCCGATGACCGGGTAAGTACCTCGTCGATGATGGCCGAAAACTGCTGCCCCCGGTGCTGCCAGGAGTTGGACCGGGCCATCTCGATCCGCTTGGACCGAAGGTCGGGCTTATCGAACAGCAGGTTTTCCTGAAGCGCGTCGATAAACGCATCGGTCGTTGGGGCTACCTGTATCAGCCCATCAAACTGGCTCAGATCGGTAAAATCCGTAGCTACAACCGGAATGCCGGTGGCGAGGTATTCATTCAGTTTCATGGGGTAAATGGCCCGGGTCTGCTCATTCCTGACAAACGGAATCAGGCCCACGTCCATCTGCCGGACCCAGGTCGGCAAATCGGCAGGCGGCTGGGGCCCCGGTGCCTGTACGTTTTCGAACTGACGCAGCCAGGCCGCCAGCGCCGGATCGGGTATACGACCAACCAGCAGAAACTGAACGTGGGGAAAACGGGTGAAGCAACGCTCCAGCAGCGACCAGTCGATCCGGTTGTCGAGCGCACCGATGTAGCCAATGGTTTTTACGGTTTTACTGGCTGGGCGCAGCGCGTCGGGCTGGTAAAACTGATCGAAATCGACCCCGTTTTCGACCAGGAACGTACGGGGCTGGTACGCCCGTTTGGCAGCCGCCAGCGCAGCCGAGGTAGTAACAACCGCATCGACCCGGCGTAGAAACTGCTTCTCAAGCCGTTCGCCATGCTGCCGGCTCCAGGCTTCGGCCCGGATGTCGTCGTAGCAGTAGTAAATCAGCGCCCGTTCGTTCAGCAAACCAGCCATAGCCACACCCAGCGACGGATGAAAGGCATTGATAACCAGCGGCCTGTCGAAATCCAGCCGATCGAGCGCCCGCCGGATACAGCGGGCCTGACGCCGGGCGTTCCAGTTCAGGAGGGCGGTATAGAGGGCGCCGGGGGGCAGCCGGTTGATGGGTAATGTCCAGGGGAGCGTCAGTACGTGCAGCGTTCCACCGGTAGCGGGTGTCTGGGTTGTCAGGCGGTCGGTCAGGCCCAGTACGGCCCGCAACGGTATCCTGGCCCGGCCCAGCAGGTGCTTGACCACATCGTTGATGGTAAACGCGTAATTGACAAACAACAGCCGGTGGCCTTTGGCCAGTTCGTTCATCAGCTGCACCGTCGACTTGTTATAATCGCCCGGCCAGCTGACCAGACCTACGCACACGATGTCTGTTTTCATAGGCCGGGGTTAGCTGACCAGGGCGGTCGCCGAAGCAGGCTGCCCGGCCCCGGCGAAGTGTGACTGCACGTACTGCTTTACCTCCTCGTCGGTTTTAGCGTGCAGGATGGTAGCGCCCGACAGTTGCGGATACAGCGTCTGGTAGCAGTTGAAGTGATGCTCGGGTCCTTTCTTGGACAGGATCAGGTTGATGCCGCCAAAGTAGCTGGCCAGTACCGACGTGCCGCCATGGGTGGAGATGAACCGCTCGGCGTTGGCGTAAAGCTGGAGCTGAAAATGGTTGTAGTTGCGGGCGTTGCCGCGGTTGGCCTGAAACAGGTCTTCCATCAGCAGCACCTCCGGATGTTCGCGCCGGAGCCAGTCGAACTCCCCCAGATCGTGAAAATCGCTGTTGTCCATCACGATCTGCGCCAGTTTCGGCCGGTTGTAGATAATGGTATACCGATCTTTCAGCGACCTGATAATGAAGTCAATGACCTCTACGCTGAGAAAACTGACCGGCGGCCCGTCCCACTCCTGGTTATAGCGGTTGGCAATGATCAGAATCGGTTTCTCGTAGACGTATACGTCGTTCCGGTAGATTTCTTTCAGCGGTACGGGCGTCCACTTGCTCATGTCATAATCGTGGCTGTACAGGGTGCGGGGCAGGTCGTAGTTGTAGTTTCCCTCGGTCGTACGCCGGTCAAACGTGGCCGTATGCTCGGGCGAGAAGTAGTAAAACTCACCCATGAATTTAGTAGACTGCGTAGCTTTCAGGGTGCCGTTTTTGTAATGCCAGTACGCATGGGGCAGCGCAAACTGCAGGTCCGGCCCAAACTCCCCATCGAACCCAATCATCTTATAGGGTTTGCGCCGGATAAAGTCGGCAACGACGTACTTGAACTGTACCAGTTTGCATAGATAGGTATTCCGGTAATAGTAACGATAGCCCGGCGGCACGCCCGCATGGCGAATACGTACGTACAGACTCACCAGTTTACTGGCTATCCTGAAAAGCAGTGAAGGGGGAGTCATAAGGGTTCGTTCAGTAACGCTGACGCTCAGGTACGACCGGCCTGACGATAACAGCGGCTTTTTCTAGTTAGAAATTACTATAAACAGGCTAACAACTATCTGTAAACCTCGACGGGCAGGTAAATTTAAAAAAATCTGTTTATTCTAAATACTAAGTTAATAATATTTCGTTTTAGCAACTTAAGGAAGTAGCCTGGTAGCCGCATAGCCCGGGGCCTGCCGCTGACTACGGAGTTCGGCCTAAACGAGCAGTAAATGAGTAGTTTATAATTTAACGACCCGGCCCCGAATCAGGCGGTCGCCGGCCTGAACCTGGTAAGTATACGTACCGGCGGGCCAGGTAGCGGTCGACAGGGTAACCGTATCCTGCTGACCGGGCATTGCGGTCTGGTTCATAAGCTGACCCTGAACCGAATAAACCGCTACCCGGCTGATCAGATCCCCCGTTCGCAGCTGAATGGTTAGTTTATCCACGCAGGGCAGCGGATACGCCAGCACCCCCTCCGGCGCTGAATCGGGCAACAGCGGCCGGTCGTAGTCGGCACCTGCCCGGGCTCCGTTGCCCCCCGCCAGTATGAATTCATAGGCGCCTATGTCGTAGGCATGGCCAGCCGGCCGGGGCTGGTCGTTCCGATCCGCTACGACGCCCCATTGGGCTGCGTGGGTACCGGCGTTGATCAGCGGAGAACCGGCTATCAACAGAAAATTGTCGCTGGCCGCGTCGGCATAGCCCGCCGTTCCGTACGATACCGCCGTAAAATTGGTCATTACCGAGGCCGTAGCACCCTGCGCAAAGGTGATCGCCCGCCCCTGGCTACCCCAGTTCGTGATGGCGTTGTTGGCAATGGTGTTGATGTTGTCCTGGTTGTAGAGCCGGATGCCGTCGCGTACGCAGCCGCTGATGGTATTGTTAACAATCTGCACGATCGTACCTGGCAGCGACCCGGGCCGCTCGTCGCAAAAGATGCCATCGCCCCCTACCTGACTGATCACGTTGTTGAAAACGCGGTTGTTACCCAGATGCCCCACCACAATGATGCCCATGCCCGCTACCCGCCGAATGGTATTGCTGTAGCAGTCGCCCCCGGCTCCTCCGCCAATCTGGATGCCGTTGTTTTGTCCGTAGGCAAACGGCGAAATACCGGTATCGGTCAGCTCGTTATGGTGAATCTTCGCGTCGGGCGCGCAGCTGTACTGCAGCCCTTCGGCGCCGGTGCGTTCAATCCGGTTGTGATGAATATCGAGTCCGTAGATCAGGTGCGGGTAAACCTGCTTCTGCACCCCGCTACAGGAAATGGTCATGCCGGTGCCGAAAAACGAGTTACCGGCGTAGATCCCTTCGCCTTTGGTGTCGTGGATGTAGTTATCGTGTACGTTGACATTGTACATCGTAAAGTTAGCCTGCCACGTCAGGGAGTCGCAGCTGGGGTCGGTTTTGATCGACATACCGGCAAACCCCGACTGGGCCACTTCGAGGTGGTCTACCTCACAGTCGGAGCTCATGCCCCCAATGCCCAGAGCCGCTGCCGCCGTAGCGCTGGCCAGGCTGATGCCATACGCATGGGCCGGATCACCACTGCCGCTCAGCACAAAATACCGACTGCCCGAGAACTGGAGACAGCTCGCGTTGGAGGTTGAACTGAACGACACCGGCCCACCGCAGTTCACGAAACGAATTGGCTGGGCGGAGGTACCTACAAAATTGGTGAAGGTGGTGTTCATGTATGCGCCTGCCGCCAGGCAAACCGTTTTCCCCGGCGCTACCCGCAGCAGGTGGTTGTTGTACGACCCGGCTCTGGTAACGGTATAGTCGCAGCCGCAGGCCGATGAGCCTCCTGCCTGCCAGCCCGCCGGCACAGCGCCCAGATTGGTGTACAATATACTGTTGTTATAGATAGAAGCTCCCGGCGCGTTGTTGACCGTCATGGCGGCCCCGCCAATGTATTCGATTCGGTTGTTGTAGACCTCCAGGCCTTCGATCTGAACCGGGTACACCCGTTTCTGCACGCCGTTGCAGGTAATCAGCACCCCGTTGGTAGCCGACTGCCCGCTACCCAGAAACATGGCCGTACCGGGGGTATCATGGATGTAGTTGTCGTGAATCTTTACCGTTCTGACGGTATAGTTGGGCTGGTAAGTCATGGAGTCGCAGCCGGGGTCGAGCTTCATAAAAAAGCCGGCATACCCCGAGCCAGCCACTTCTACCCGCTCCACTTCGTAATTGGTGCTGGTACCGCTCACTCCCACTGCCGATGCGCCACCTCTGACCTTGTTGGCCAGGAACCCGTACTGAACCGCCGGATCGCCGGAGCCGCTCACGATGAAGTAGCTGCTGTTGCTGAACCCCAGCGCTTCTCCCCCCGTCTCTATTCCCGTTCTGACCTGCCCGCCACAGTTTACGAAACGAATGGGCTGGGCGGCTGTTCCTTTAAAATTGCGGAAGCTCAGGCCGGTGTACTGCCCCGCCTGCACGCAGACGGTCTGGCCCGGCTGCACGTTCAGCACGTTATTATCGTAAGCACCCGACTGCGTAATGGTAACGGCACACTGACACCCTCCGCCCGACTGTGTAAACCCCCACTGCGGTACCAGAACACCTAAACAAATCAGCAGATAGCGGTACAGCATCATCTTAAGTTGAGTATAGTTAAGCGGGAAAGATAGCCTTTCTATAGCATCTGCTCAGAAAGGCCAGCTCCCGGCATCAGCTCAATCGGCAGGCTCATTTGGTAGCATCTACGACGGACCACAAATGGCAGATTGGGTGACTGATGGACAGATTCAGATCACGATATTATGAATTTTAATTGTTTTTTAAGAAGGGATTATTTACTTATTATATTTTTTTGTTTATGGATGGGCTATTTGCATGAACGAGTGACTATCGAAATTGTTGGGCAATTTTTATTTACGACTTTTAATCACCAATGACTTATATCAGGCCATACGCATTACATATTCACGATTTCAGTAACATATTTTAATTTACTTTTCGGTACGTGAAAACAGCGGTTTGCGAGAAGCTGAGCCTGAAAAGACCCCGGTCAATTACCGGTATCTCACTCCCCGTAAAGCAACCAGCCGCCATCAACGATCGTTAATGGCGGCTGGTCTTGACAGGCAAACCGGATAGTATGACAGAAGCAGGCGGCCCGGCCAGGTGGGATGACTGCTACCCACGGACAGTACGCTTAAACCTACTCAACAAACGGGCGCTGGCTGGTAGCTTTTTCCGTTGGGAAATCGGGCGGGATCGGGATGTCGACTTTACCCGTGGCGGCCCACTGCGCCCCGCGCTGCAGACAGGTAATAAAGCCAACACATTCGACCGAATAATCGACGTGGCCCAGGGGCGTGTGAAAAATGCGGCCTTTTCCGTATTCAATGGTCATCAGCATGGGTTCGTGCCGGTCGGTACCGCGGTTATCTTTGGGCGAGAAAGCCGTAGCGAGTACCGTCATTTTTTCGGCGGGGCCACGCAGCCGGTCATACATCTCATCTTTCGTGTGCATCCAGTTCAGCGGCATTCCTTTGGTGATCGGATGCCGGGTATCCCGAACCGTTATCATAAATTCCTTCTGCGCACCGTGCGAACCGGCGCGGCCCGCCTGACTGTCTTTGACCAGTTTTCCGTTCTGGTCGTAATAAACGTAGGGACCATCTTTCTCGGTCCGGTCGCCCCAGCCGCCCAGGCCGATCATTTTGTTGTAAGCGGGCCAGAGCGGAAACGAGTTATCGGCCGCGTGGATGACGACCAGCCCGCCCCCGTTGTTCATGAATTTCTCGAAATCGGCCTGCGTCTCGTCTGACCAGGGGGCCGCATTCCAGCCAAAGTTGCAGACAACCAGGTCGTACTTTGAAAAGTCGGGATGGAAGCTGGAATCGGCTTTGGGCTTCGCCAGGGCCTGGGTGCTTCTGACCCCGTCTACCTTGTATTTGTCGATCAGATCGGCACCGTTCCAGGTAAAATACGTGCGCTTCACATCGACCGAAAACTTACCCGTCTCTTCCAGGTAGCGTTTCATCATGAACGTAATCTTGGGCCACTGCTCGTGGTTGTTCTGCCCGTCTACGATCAGGGTTCTGATGACCTTTTGGTTGCCCGTCTTTTTCGATTGCGCCAGGGCGTCAGCCGGGAGGAAGGCAATGAGCAGCAGCAGGAGCGTGCAAAGTGATTTCATGAAAGGTTGTCTATGTGTTGGCTCTCGACCAGAAAGCCGCGCCGGACCTGAATCCTACTTTCCTGCCGCAGCATATCGACGCCCTGCCTACCTTCTGCCCCGAAATAGTCCTGCTTCAGCCTAGATACGCTGAATCAGCTCCGCCACCTTATGTACTTCGCGGCCCATAATGTGGTCGATGATCGCCTGAGCATGTTCGCGCCCATTCTCGATAAAGACTTTTTCGGTATAAATTCCCGCCAGTACCGTACCGCAGACGTACAGGCCCGGTACGTTGGTTTCGAAGGTTTCTTGGTTGAAGACAGGCACCTGCGTAACCGGGTCGAGGTCGATGCTGCACCGGCGGAGCAGATCGGCATCGGGAATGTAGCCCGTCAGCACAAACACAAAATCGGCCGGGATCTGCGTTTCATCGCCGGTTTTCAGGTTGTTCACCGTCACGCTCTTCTCATCGATCTGGGTAACAACGGAGTCGAAAACGGTCTTGATTTTTCCTTCCCGAACGCGGTTTTTAACATCGGGTACCAGCCAGTACTTCACCGTACTCCTGAAATCGTCGCCCCGGTGTACGACCGTTACGTTCACATCGTGTCGATACAGTTCGAGCGCAGCCTCAACGGCGGAGTTCGACGCGCCAATAATGACTACGTTCGTAAACGAATACTTGAAGGGCTCGTCGTAATAGTGCGACACCTGGGGCAGGGTTTCGCCGGGGATGTTCAGCCAGCGGGGGCGGGTGAAATAGCCCGTGGCCATGATCACCTTACGCGCCTGGTACAGATCGCCGGTGGTGGTAGTAACGGTAAACAGGTCGTCCTGTTTCTGTACGTCCCACACCTCCTGAAACAGTTTGGTATTCAGCTTGTAATACGCAGCCGCTTTCCGGTAGTACTGCAGGGCTTCGTCGCGGCCTGCTTTGACACCCGAGATCGGAAAGGGCAGACCGCCAATTTCGATATTTTCGGCTGTTGAGAAGAAGCGCATCCGGCGCGGATACTGGCGGATCGACTCGGTGAGGCTACCCATTTCCAGAATCAGATGGCTCAGTCCCGATTTAGCGGCTTCGATACCGGCAGCCAGGCCACAGGGCCCTCCGCCCACAATAATGACGTCGTAGTGTTGCATATTCAGACAATTGGCAGGTAATCGTCAGCAAATGGTCTGCCCTGCCCTCTGGGTATGCAACATAGAAAAACCCCTCAAAGGTTGCGTTCCTGAGGGGTTTTCCATACGATTTACGGGTCTGTTTATCGAATCCGGGTAGCCCGGATCGGAACGCAGATGGGTTCGGGACAGCCCAGTTCAACCACCTCGACACTGGCCGAGATAGAACAGCCGCTGGCCGCAGTAGCTTTCACCGTATACACACCGGGTTGGGTTACCTCGTTAACAAAAGCAGTTGACGTATAAGAATCGGGGCCTGTCCACGAAACCGAAGCGCCGGGTGCGCTGGCCGAGATGGTTGCCAGACAGGTGGGACAGGTGGGAGCCGTAACCGTGGCCGTAAGCGAAGGAACGGACGTATCGGCCGTAACGGTAGCGGTGGCCGTACTGACCGAAGCCGGGCAGCTACCGTCGCCAACCGTAAGCGTATACATACCAGGCTGGTCCGTAGTCGGATTGGGCGCGGTACTGCTGAAACCACCCGGCCCGGCCCAGACAAAGGTAGCACTGGTAGCGGGCGTATCATCGCCGTACAATGCCTCGCCCATCAGCGTTACGGCCGTGGTCGAACAGCTGAGGGTAGCGCCCGTAGCGCGGGCTTTCAGCGCCGGCAATACATTGACGATTGTTTCTCCCGACTGTCGGCAGGCCGGGTCTTCGGGCGTAGGAAATATAATGGCGTAGATGTACTGCGTCTGGGGCGTGGCGGTGTTGTTGGTTATGTTAATGAGGGGCGTATACAGCACCGCCCGCTTGATGGAGTCGGCCGTGGCCGAGGCCGACAGGGCGGTGGTCGATATACCCGGTCCGGCCGTAGCTGACACCGTTCCCAGTACTGTTCCTCCGCTATACATGGCCGTACCCGACTGCGGGCTCGTAAACAGCACGAACCGCACCTGGTCTACCTGGCTCAGGTGTAATCCATAGGCCGCTACCGAATCGACCGGTGTTCCTGAACAGACGGTAATCGCTTCTTTCTCCGGCGCCAGCATCGGGCAGGAAAACATCGACAGGTCGAAGGTAAAATTATTCTGCCCCGCGTCGCCGGTCGTTACGGCAATCACGGCCGACGATCCGGTTGTGAGCGCGTCGGAATCGCGCTGATCGGTATCCGGGTTGCCGTCGGTCCGGTTCAGGGGCGAGATCGCGTACGACCGCTGCACTGCGGCACTTTGCCGCCCACCCCGGGCTGCCAGCCGCCCGCCAGCCACGCTGATCGGCCGGGCGCCTTTGAGGGTAATGTCCAGCAGGGGCAGTTGCGAGAGGTCCATACGAACTTCGTAGCGGTGATTAAACTGGATACCGGCAGGCACCGTCCGGTTATTGAAGTAATACTGACCGCCGTCGCGCGTGGTCTGGGAGGCAATTTCCAGCCCCCCGTTTTCCATATCATGCAGCGTCAGCACGATCCCATCGACCCCGGGTTCGTAGGCATCCTGAATTCCATCGCGGTTATCGTCGAACCAGACCCGGTTACCGATCTCGACCGGTGCCGGATCGCACAGGGGTTTGCTATCGCCCAGGCCCGACGCTTTACCAAACAGGCCCGGTACCTGGGCGTACAATACGTAGTTACGGTTAACCTGCCCGGTCGTGTTGTTGAATACTTTCAGCCCCCCCGCCTTGAAAACGCCTTCGATTGGGTCAAAGGCCGAAGTAACCACTTCGTTATATCCCGGAATCAGGCTCAGGGCGCCATTGGTCACTTCGGCATGAGCTACGTTGCCAAAGAAAATCCAGTTGTCGAGTCCGTAAAATTCGCCACCGGTATTGCTGGCATCAACGGGGCCTTCGTTGTTGGCAACGCCACTACCCGTCCGGCCGCCAACTTTCCCGTTCTTTTCCAGCTCGTAGGTGCCGTTATTGTTGTAGGCCCGAAGAATATCGCCACCCGTAAAGCCATCGTAAAAGCCATTGCCGTTCGGATCGTGGTTCTGAACGCCCCCCAGCATACCAAACCGATCCAGAAAACCCAGGATCATTGACCCATCGTCATCAAACTCGATGTCGGTTATCATGGGTT
Organism: Spirosoma sordidisoli; assembly: GCF_004138325.1. Taxonomy (GTDB): domain Bacteria; phylum Bacteroidota; class Bacteroidia; order Cytophagales; family Spirosomataceae; genus Spirosoma; species Spirosoma sordidisoli. The sequence goes on from NZ_SBLB01000001.1 coordinate 1,914,579, forward strand.
GCGGGTGCATGACGAAATACGGATTGGTACCAGCTCCGCAGGGCGTTGGCCAGGCACTTGTCCAGGGCAGCCACCGATCATACCGTGCACAGGAGTTCTGCGGGTTGAGCGGATCGGTGGTGAGGTCGGCCGGTCCGCGCCGGAAGTTGAGCGGAAAGGCCAGTACCGATTCAAACGTAGGGTTGGCCACCGAAGGGTCCATGCGGTATATCGTCACGTTCAGGTCGCTTTGCTGCTGCGACGTTTCGGCCGAACACACAACGCCGATATACAGCTTGCCCCGGTACATCTTTACGGCCCAGGGTCGGTAGTCGCCATTGGAACAGCCCGGGTCGGGAATGGTCCATGATTTTACATCGGCGGCCGTAGGCACCCGGGCTGGCACGCCCAGGGAGAGCCCATACAGCTTCCGATCGTTGAGGTTGACGAAATACAGTGTCTTGTCATCTTCTGACATATCCATACCGCCAAAACTGCGTTTGCCAACATCGGTCATCGGTCCGGGATCGGCGTTGGGCAGTAACTTGTTTCCCGACAGACCGCTATGCGAATCGCTTCCTACGTCGATACCGATCGTACTGACATCCAGAAAGCTACCCGTGGTGGAGGATGTAATATCGGTCACGTAAATCCCACCCGGCCCCAGCGGACCGTATGAGGTATGCCGCTTTAGAACGGCTGCCGAGAACAGTTTTTTACTGCGTCGCTGATAGGCCAGTCCCCAGGTGGCGCCAATCTCGCCGGCCGATGCCAGATGAGTGGGGTAAAAATTAGTGGGCGAAGCGACACCACTGGCCGTGTAGGCAACCGATACCAGCGCATCGACCCGGGCCGTTTGTTCATCCGGCGGTATACCGTCTGTGAGGTTCGAGTTGCCGTTTACGTAGCAGGGGGTTGCCAGCTTCACATCGGTACCCTGGCAAAAATCGGACGGGTAGTTCAGGCCAATGTTGATGGCGGTTGCCGATGCGCCCGCTGTTATGAACTGCACCCGGGTTCCACTGCCACTACCGTAGGGACCTTCATAATCGCCGGTCGGTAAGTTGCTGAACTCGATCCGCACCGGCGTACCGGCGGGTAGCTGCGCCGAGCTGAAACTAAATCTCCCGTCGGCATTGGTCGTTGTGGTAAGGGCCGTTCGGCTCAGGCCGGCAAAGGCCTGTACCGATACATCACGAATGCCCACTTCGATAGGTAAGGTGTCGGAACGGACTCCGTTCAGGTCAAAGTCGCGGTATACAACCCCGCTGACCTGAGCCCGTACGCTGAACGTGCTCAACACAAGCAACAGGAACGGGCCCAACCATCTACTAAGTACAAGGATACGGTACGGGTAATTTTGTTTCATGCTAAGAGGCTGTTAAGTGGATGCAATTGGCAAAAAAGATGGTTAACCAGAGTTAACTTATCAGAACACGGTATATCAACGATACCGCAACCCGACAGGCCGCTTATCCGCTTATCAGGTAATAGCAGGATAAGCACCCGCTTAGTAGACAAAATCCTTGCCATCCGCAGCCGCTTTTCTCCGTATCTTTACAGAACGTACTCTTCAAAAAAGGTGGAAAATCAAGCCAATACGTTATTTACTTCTTTTGATGCGGACGAGGTAACCTTTTTTGCCGACCTGATTTTACCCATTCCGGTCCCAAAATTGTTTACCTATCGGATACCGCGTGGAATGGCCGATCTGGTCAAAATTGGTGCCAGAGTAATTGTTCCGTTTGGCAAGAAAAACAGCCGCGTTCTGACGGCTATCGTGGCCCGTTTACACAACTCTCCGCCCGCAAACTATCAGGCCCGATATGTTACCGAACTCCTTGACGAGTACCCTTTAGTTAACAGCTACCAGCTGGAGCTTTTTCGCTGGATGGCCGAGTATTACATGTGCTGCGTGGGCGAAGTGATGAACGTTGCGCTGCCATCCGGACTGAAAATCTCGAGTCAGTCGAAGGTCCAGTTCAACCCCGATTTCGACTACCCGGAACTGCTGACCGAGCACGAGGAGATTCTGCTGACCGAGCTCAAAAAGCAACCTGCCCTCACCTACGACGAACTGAGTCGGCTGGCGGGCGAAGGCGTCAACATAGCCGCGCTGATCAAATCGCTGGTCGGCAAGAAAGCGGTCATTGTTTTCGAAGAGATCCGGGAGAAGTACGTACCGAAGATGATCCGGAAGATTCGCCTGCACCCCAATTACGAAGAACGGGAGCAGTTGCTGGTACTACTGCAGCGGCTCGAAAAGCTTCCCAAACAGCAGGAAGTGGTCATGCGTTACCTGCGCCACGTACCGGTGCAGCATAACCCGGCCCTCAACCAGAAAGGACTCGATAAAACGATTCTCAATCAGGATGACGAGCTGTCGCAGTCGTCACTCCAGACCCTGGTCAAGAACGCCGTTTTCGAAACCTTCGAGGTTATTCAGCCCCGGTTTGCCGACACCAGTGCCCCGCAGGGCGAAATACGGCTGACCGAACACCAGCAACGGGCGGCCGAGCAGATCATGGCCCGGTTCGATCAGCAGAACATCGTGCTGTTTCACGGCATCACGGGCAGCGGTAAAACCGAAGTTTATATTCACCTCATTCAGCAGGCACTGGCGGGTGGGTCTCAGGTGCTGTACCTGCTGCCCGAAATTGCGCTGACGACCCAGATTGTGGTCCGGCTGCAGCGGGTCTTCGGCGACAAAATGGGCATTTATCACTCCAAATTCTCGGACAACGAACGGGTCGAGGTTTGGAAAGGGGTGGTTTCGGGTCAGTATCAGTTCGTGGTGGGCGTACGGTCGGCGGTGTTTCTGCCGTTCGACAACCTGGGTCTGGTCATCGTGGATGAAGAGCACGAAACCAGCTATAAACAACATGACCCCGCGCCCCGCTACCACGCCCGCGATGTAGCGCTGATGATGGCCCATTGGCAACAGGCTAAGGTTCTGCTCGGCTCAGCCACGCCCTCGCTCGAAACGTATTACCAGGCCAAACAGGGACGCTACGGGCTGGTTGAGCTGCATCATCGGTTCGGCGACGCCACCCTGCCCAATATCCTGCTGATCGATACCAAACAGGAAAAGCGGCAGAAGACTATGAAGAACGAGTTTTCGTCGGCCCTGCTCGATGCGCTGGAGATGAACCTGGAGCGGAAAGAGCAGAGTATCCTGTTTCAGAACCGGCGTGGCTACTCGCCCTACATGCAGTGCGAAGACTGCGACTGGACGGCCGAGTGCCCCAACTGCGCCGTTAGCCTGACCTACCACCAGCGCGATGCCGAGCTGCGCTGCCATTACTGCGGTCATAAGGAAGCGGTGCCGCGCCTGTGCCCGACCTGCGGTTCTACCAAAGTCAAAACCATCGGCTTCGGTACCGAAAAGCTCGAAGACCAGCTGCAGGTTTATTTCCCGAGTTCGCGGGTACTGCGGATGGACCTCGACACGACCCGCGCCAAAGATGCCTACGGGCAGATCATCCGCGAGTTTGAAAGTGGCAGCGTCGATATGCTGGTCGGCACCCAGATGATTACCAAAGGACTGGACTTCGACAACGTCAGTCTGGTCGGTATCTTCGACGCTGACCGGCTCATCCACTTTCCCGACTTTCGCGCTACGGAACGGTCGTTTCAGATGCTTACCCAGGTAAGCGGCCGCGCCGGCCGACGCGCTGGCCGGCAGGGTACGGTCCTGATTCAGACGGCTAACCCGCACCAGAGCATCCTGCAAAAGATCATCCAGAATGATTACAAAGGCTTGTATGAGGAAGAGATTCAGGAGCGGCAGGATTTCAACTACCCGCCCTTCTCGCGGCTTATCAAGCTAACCGTACGCCATCCCGACAAAGCCATTAGCCAGCAGGCCGCCGAACGCCTGTGCGCCGAACTGACCGATGCGCTCGGCAGCACGCGGGTACTGGGTCCGGAGCAACCCCTGGTCGAGCGCATCCGCAATCAGTTTCTCTTCGACATTCTGATCAAGATCGAACGGGAGAAAGTCAATATCAAAGCCGTAAAGGCCTATATCCAGGACCGAATCAACGACATCCTGACCGACAAAGGTCTCCGCCAGGTCAGCATCGTCATCGACGTCGACTGCCTGTAATTCCGGATTGGGCGGTCGCTCCGATTTTTCTCTGGCTTTCAGGCCGGGGCAAATGAATACCTATTCCCATTTCCCCGGCCTGAAGGCCCGGGCTATTCATGAATCTAACACATGGGGTCATTTCCGCAATCGGACGATCCATGAATTGCCCCGGTTTTTAAACCGGGGATTATTCAAACCGCCTATTCCCCGGCCTGAAGGCCAGGGCTAGCCATGGACCCAACACCCAGGGACACCTCCTCAACCGGACGATCCATGAATTGCCCCGGTTTTTAAACCGGGGATTATTCAAACCCCATCACCCCCCGATCCGGCCCTTCTCAGCCTCCAGACCGGTTTCGCGCTGGCGGGCGGCTTTGAGCTGTTTGCTGCCGAAATTGTACGTAAAATTGAGCCGGATCTGACGACTCTCCCACCCGCCACTAGCGTCCATGTAGAGACCGCCAAACTGACTGATACCGCGCCAGCGCTGGCTGTTGAACGGGTCCGATAGGGTCAGCACCACCGATCCCCGGTCGGCCAGCACCTTACGCTGTAAGCCAACGGTGCTTCCCCAGAAATGCCGGTTTTGAAAGGTGCCGCCCCAAATAGAAGGCGAGGTATAATAGCCGGACACCTCCAGCCGCAACTGGCCGGGTAGCGTCAGCGTGTGCTGCGCATACAGACTCAGCACGTGAGCCGTCAGCCCAATGCGCTTCCCGTCGCCGAAATTAGCTTCGTTGGCCGACCGATAAGCGCTTACGTTCATAAACACACTCCACCACCGGGCCACGTTGAACGGATAGCTCACATCGACCGACAGCACGCGCTGGCTGGCCAGGTTGCGCGTGGTGATGTAGTTGCGGGGCCGACCGTCGGCGCTGCGAGCGCTGGTATCGGTAATCTCGGTGAAGAAATCCTGCGTGTCGCTGTAACTGAGGGAGGTTGTCAGTTTGTATTTGTAGGTACGCGACAACCGAAGGGTATTGGTATACTGTGGCCGCAAAAAAGCGTTGCCCTTCTGGTACGTCAGTTCATCGAGCTTCGACTCAAAGGGGTTCAGACTCTGGTAGCTCGGCCGGTCGATCCGGCGGCTGAAGGTGACCGAGAAGGTGCTGTTCGGTGTAGCCTTGTAGGTAATACCCGAACTCGGAAACGCATTCAGGTATCGGCGGGTCACCATAGCATCGGCCTGACTGACGGCGCTGGTCAACCGACCGTCCGACTCCGTCTGTTCGACCCGAAGGCCAAACTGCCCCTGCCATTTACCACGGCTTTTCTCGAACGACGCGTAAGCCGCGTAGATGGATTCGGTGTAAACGAAGCGATTTGTTCGATCAGTATTCAGAACATCCTGACCGTTCTGAACGTCGAAAAAGTCGAAGTCGTTGCCGGTTCGTACCGACGAGAGTTTGAAACCCGCGCTCAGCCGACCACCCCAGAACCGCTGCCCATAATCTGCTTTCAGCGTTCGCAGGCTTATATCGGTCAGGGTATTCATGCGGTAATTGCGCTCAAACAGCAGCTCGTTCGTTACCGGGTCGATGTAGCGGTTGGGCTGGTAGGCGTCGCCGGTCGAGCGGAACCGGCCCAGGTCGGCATCAACGCTCAGCTCATGCCCCGAAGTGTCGGCGTAGCGGTAGTTCAGGTTAGCGTTACCATTGGCGCGGTTGCTCAGGTTCCGGTTGTCGGCAATGAGCAGCTGGTCCGGAACCCCTACCGCTGCGGTCACGAACCCGATGGGTGTGCGACCCAGTGTACTGGAGCTACCATCGCGCAGCATGCCGTCCAGCAACAGACCCAGCGTACTATACCGGCTCACGAACCAGTCGGCCCCCAGCCGCGCATTATGCCCCGCCGACGTTGACCGGGTTTCGCTTTTCTGGTCGAAAAATTGCCCGCTCTGTTCGCGATAGAGGTTGATAAACGACCAGTCACGGGCCTGCCGCAGGCTGTAGCTGGCAAACAGATTGGTCTTTTTGACGCGGCTGTTCACCGACACGGAACCGTTGTATTTCGGGTAATAAGCGCCCTGCGCGAAGCCGAGCGTAGCACTTCCATTCGTACCCGCATCCGGACTACCCGCCCGGTTTCTTTTGAGCCGGATGTTGATAATGCCGGCATTGCCCTGCGCATCGAACCGGGCCGACGGCTGGGTGATAATCTCGATGGCGTCGATGTCGGTAGCCTGTAACGTCCGAAGGTAAGCCGCCAGGTCGGCCGGTCCAAGGGGCGAAGGTTTACCGTCGATGAAGATGCGAACACCATTCTTGCCCTGCAGCACGATATTATCATTGGGGTCGATCTGTACTCCCGGCGCTTTCTGCAGCAGCTCAATCGCCGAACTCCCCGCCGAGGTGATGCTGCTCCCAACGTTCAGCACCAGCTTGTCGGGCTGCACGTCCAGCAAAGGCTTCGTGGCGGTTACCTTCACCTCGTTCAGCGATCGGGCGGCTTCGGTCAGTACGACAGCGCCCATCGAGCCAGCCTGTCCGTCAACGACCACCACCGGCCCCGAGGTCCAGGCGGCATACCCAACCCCCGTAAGCCCCACGCGGTAGGTACCGGCCCGTATTCCGGGAAAAACATACACACCGTTTTCGTCGGCCACGGCGGCTTTTACCAGCACCGAGTCGGTGGCCTGCCGAAGGGTAGCCGTAGCGAACGGGATCCCCCGCTGCGAAGCGGTAACAGCCGTGCCGCTCAGCGACGCCGTCTGAGCAAATGAGGGAGCTGACAGGATCAGCAAACATAGAATGAACAGGTTTTTCATAGCTTTGGCGAATTGGATAGGTCAAAGCTAGACACCCGCTCCAGGGCCTGCCAGCCCCAATCGGTGAGCCGACAAATACGTCGCCGAACGGTAGCCCATTCCATTCAGCGACGTATTTGTCAACTCGTCGGAAAAAGACGCCGGTCATCTATGAATCCGTATAGCTTTGTAAACGATGGGTATCCGTACTCACCACGGACTACTCACGCGGCAGCCACACCATCCGGTCAGGTGGTCCGTGCGGACACGGACCACGGTGAGATAACGCCACGCGGAAACGAAAATAATTGTACAAACCAGGCTAACTATGAACTGGAACCGGATTGCGTTTTGGGGCATTACGTACCGCCAGCTGACGCTGATCGTGGGGTTGTACATCGTATCGGCGCTGCTCTACGACGGTGCGTTATCGATCAGCCAGCGGGCCTGGTCGAAAAGCCCCCTGTTCATTGACTTTCTCAATGAGGTTCCGAGGGCCCTGCTCGACTACAGCACGAAGCTGCTCGTTACGGCACCGGTCTGGTATCTGCTGTTCATCCGCCTGCGCCACCTCACCCTAACCCGCCGAATTTTGCTGCACGTCATCCTGCTGCCCTTGTACCTGCTGGTCTGGCAGTTTGTGTACTACGCCATATCAGATGCACTGAAAATCGGGCGGCTGCGGGGTACGGGGCAAGTCTGGGATACGTATATCGGGGCGCTGTTCTACCTGGTGCAGTTCGGTATCTATCACGCCTACGACTACTACCGGGATCTGCAACAGCAACGGCTCCGCGAAGTGCAGCTGCGCGAACTGGCGCTGAAAAGTGAACTGGCAGCGCTGAAAGCCCAGCTCAACCCCCATTTCCTGTACAACGTATTCAACACCATCAGCGCATCGGTACCCCCCGCTCAGGAACGCACCCGCGAGCTGCTGGCCGAACTGGCCGATCTGTTTCGCTATCAGCTACAGGCCTCCAAAGCCGATGTGGTCACCGTGCGCGAAGAAATCGCCTTCGTCAAGAAATACCTCGACCTGGAAAAGGCCCGCTTCGGCGACCGGCTCCGCGTCTCGTTCGATGTGGCCGATAACGTACTCGACAACACCATGCCGCCCATGCTCCTGCAACCGCTGGTCGAAAATTCGGTGAAGCACGGTATTGCGTCGCTCATCGAAGGGGGCGATATTCACGTGGGTATTCACCGGCAGAACGGACACCTGCACGTAGCCATCTCCGACACGGGCGTCGGCATGAACGGCTCCAGCACCACCGGTCACGGCCTGGGGCTGGCCAACACCCGGCTTCGACTCGATAAAATGTACGGCAGCCAGCTGACCGTGGGCAACAGCCAGCCCCGGGGCGTCACCGTCAAATTCACCATACCAGCTTAACGCAACCTGACCGGTTCTGCCGACCCGCCTATGCAGAAAGTTATCATCATCGACGACGAAGCCGCCGGGCGTACCCTGATCCGGCAGTACCTCGACGCTTACCCCGCCCTGATCGTGGTCGGCGAAGCCAACAACGGCGTCGATGCCGTACGGCTCATCAACGAGTATAAACCCGACCTGATTTTTCTGGATGTGCAGATGCCGGGCCTGACTGGCTTCGACGTTCTCAAACACATCGACGAGATTCCGCAGATTATTTTCTCGACCGCCTACGACCAGTACGCCCTCCAGGCCTTCGAGGTTCATGCCGTCGATTACCTCCTCAAGCCCTACACCCGCGACCGGTTCTCCCAGGCCATCCAGCGCGTGACCGACTCGCGGATGGGTAACCTCCAGAAAATTCAGCCCCTGGCCGAGAGTCTCCTCAGTACCGCCACAACCTATCCCGAGAAAATTCTGGTCCAGACCGGCAACCGGCTCGTTACGGTCGCCGTGGCCGATATTCTGCGGATCGAAGCCGAAGGCGATTACGCCACGCTGGTTACCGCTACGGGCCGCCACCTCAGCAACTACGGCATCAGCGCGCTCGAAAGTAAACTCAACCCCAGTCATTTTCTGCGGGTTCACCGGTCAGATATCATCAATCTGCACGTTGTCCGCGAAATCCAGAAATACCCATCCAGCTACGATGTCATCCTGCAGAACGGCGATGTGGTGCGCGTGAGCCGGTCGTATATGGACAAAATCCGGGAGCTGACCTTTTAGGCGCGTACCCCATTCCGGCCCGATTCCGGTTTGCGCGATCGAGCCCGGATACACCGGCACCCTGACGACCGGGAGCCAGTCGAGCCGCTGTTCGGCTGCGTCAGCGGGGGCAAACCGGGTCGGGAGCCCGTCGGCTTCTTTGTAAATTTTCCGCGAACACAACTGTATATCTTTGTGTCCGGTTATTTTTGCACCGGCTTCTGGCCGTACTGCCCAACTTTTTCTTTCCCCATGTCCAAGAAAACCAAGATTGTGGCCACCATTGGCCCGGCTTCCGAGACCAAAGAACAACTGCTGGCACTGGCTCGGGCTGGCGTTAACGTCTTCCGGCTCAACTTCTCCCACGGCACCCACCAGGATCACCTCATGCGGCTTACCCGCATCCGCGAAATCAACGCCGAATACAACCTGAACCTTTGCATTCTGCAGGATTTACAGGGGCCTAAAATCCGCATCGGCAACGTGGAGCATAAAGACGGCGTCATGATTTTGCCCGGCAATACGCTGACGTTCACGAACGACGACATCGTGGGTACGGCCGAGCGCGTCAGTACGCCTTACAAAGACATGTACAAAGATGTACACCCCGGCGAACGGATTCTGATGGACGACGGTAAACTGGAAGTGCGCGTACTGCGGACCGAAGGTACCGACGTCGTTACGGAAGTGGTCTACGGCGGCTCCATGAAGTCGAAGAAAGGCGTAAACCTGCCCAACACGAAGGTATCGATGCCCGCCGTAACCGAGAAAGACTGGGCCGATCTGGAGTTTGGTCTCGAAAACGACGCCGAATGGATCGCCCTGTCGTTTGTACGGGAAGCGTCGGAGATTCTCGAAATCAAAGAATACATCCGGTCGAAAGGCAAGAAAAGCCGCGTCATCGCCAAGATTGAAAAGCCCGAAGCTATTCAGAACATCGACGAAATCATTGCCGCTACCGACGGTCTGATGGTAGCGCGGGGTGACCTCGGCGTCGAACTGCCCGCCGAAGAAGTACCGATGATTCAGAAAATGCTGGTCGAGAAATGCAACCGGGCGGCTAAACCGGTTATCGTGGCTACCCAGATGCTCGAAAGTATGATCGATGCGCCCCGCCCCACCCGCGCCGAAATCAACGACATCGCCAATTCGGTACTCGACGGCGCCGACGCCGTTATGCTCAGCGCCGAAACGGCGTCGGGTAAATACCCGATCCTGGCCGTAGAGTCGATGGCCAACACCATCCTCCAGGTAGAGGCAGCCTCCGACGCCATCTATTACCGCTACCACGCCCACGTCAATGAGCAGCCCGGCGAGAACGTCATCAACGACAACGTGGTGATGAGCGCCTGCCGCCTGGCCCGCGACACCCGGGCAAAAGCCATCATCGGGATCACCAACTCGGGCTATACCGCCGTGCGGCTTTCGCACCACCGCCCCAAAGCCGACCTGTACGTCTTCTCGAACGATCCGCAGCTGCGCAATACGCTCGGCCTGTACTGGGGCGTTCAGGTGATGCCGTACGAACAGAACCCGGAACTGAACATCGATCAGACCGTAGAGGGTATCAAGCAGACGCTCATCAGCCAGAAAAAGCTGTCGTCGGGCGATATCTTCATCAATACGCTCAGCATGCCGCTAACGCAGTCGCGCCGGACCAACACGGTCAAGCTCAGCACTGTCGACTAATACGCGTCTCCTTCCGGAAAGCAGTCTGCTTTCCGGAAGAACCGGACATAAAAAAAAGCCGCGAAGCCAAGGGCCTGTCGCGGCTTTTCTGTTCTCACTGAAAATGAAGTTTTTAGGCCTTCGGCTCGTCGGTCGTCTCGGCTGAAGGGGTTTCGTCGGTGGTTTCGGCCACTTCGGGCTGGGCGTCGAATACCTCAGGCGCATGCTGGCGCAGAATGGTATACCAGACAATGAGCTTCTTGATATCGGCAGGCCGTACCCGATCCCGATCGTAATTGGGCACAACGGTGGCCATAAACTCAGCCAATTCGTCGTTCGAGCCTTTGGGGTCAACGGTCAAGGTATCGCCATAGGTCGTGTATACGCTCATCAGCACGTCGGCCAGCGGAGTCGACTGATCGTTTCCGTCGCCATCCACGTAGATGGATATATCATTCAGGACCGAGACACGAGCCGTTGGGCCCATCATGGTCTTTGCTTTCTTATCATCGAGCGACTCAACAATAACGCCTGCCCGGCCTGGCTTCAGAATTCGGTACAGGCCGCTATAACCGGCCACATTGGCAATCTGCTTTAATGCTTCCATAAGTAATCTACTAAATTGGTAACGCTACCTTGGTTGGTGTATTGTTAATTGAACTGAGTGATTGGCTGAATTTATCATCGATCACTCCGGCGCGGGTTTATTTGCCGGGCTTGAACCGCTTGACGCCCGCACTTTTCTCATACTCCTCGTTCAGCGGGCGGATGAACGAAAGAATGTCTTCGCGGCCTGCAGCGGTGACGGCCGATGTGATAAAGATCTGCGGCACCTCTTCCCAGGTTTCGAGCAGCCTGGCGCGGTAGTTGTTTAGGGTTGCCTGGAGCTTTACCGCACCCAGTTTTTCGGTTTTCGTGAAAACGATCACGAATGGCAACCCCCGATCGCCGAGGTTTTCCATGAAATCTAGGTCTATTTTCTGCGGCTCGATCCGCGAATCGACCAGCACAAAAATACAAAGCAGGTTAGGCCGGCTGGTCAGGTACCCATCAATCAGCGCGGCAAACTTCTCGCGCTCGGTCTTGCTAACCTGCGCGTAGCCGTAGCCCGGCAAATCGACCAGGTACCACTGGTTATCGATGATAAAATGGTTGATGAGCTGTGTTTTACCCGGTTTACCGGATATTTTAGCCAGCGAAGCCCGACTCGTGAGCATGTTGATCAGCGACGACTTACCCACGTTGGACCGGCCAATAAACGCATATTCGGGTCGATCGGGCCGGGGGCATTTGGCAGGATCGGAGTTACTGACGAAAAATTCGGCTTGTTTAACGGGCATCGTGGTAGTAGCTGAAATGGCCGCAAAGTTCGGAAAGAATGTGGACAATGGCATATGGTTTGCACCTTGTCATTTACAATGCCGTTATTAACTTGCTTTCAGAAATCGCGTCGCTGGAAACGAAAGGCACAAGGCTACGCGTTATTAATCGGAAAAGACTCACAGACTACCGGCGCGCCGGATCAACTCATGAAAAAAGTAGTTTGGCTATTAACCATTCTGTTTACCGGGCTTGGTGCTGTTTCTACAGACGCGGCCCGGTCGGTCCCCCCCACCAACCGCATCGGCGACGATAAACCGGAAGCGGGTATTCAGTTCACGGAGGCATCCTGGCGCGAGATTCTGAAGAAAGCCAAAGCCGAGAAAAAAGTCATTTTCCTCGATGCCTACGCCAGCTGGTGTGGCCCCTGCAAACTGCTGCAAAAGCGGGTGTTCACCCAAAAAACCGTAGGCGACTACTACAACAGCCGGTTCATCAACGTGAAGATGGACATGGAAAAAGGCGAAGGTCCGGCCCTGATGCAGGTGTACCCCCTCGAAGCCTATCCAACGCTGCTGTTCATCGATGGCAACGGCCGGGTACTGAAAAAAGTACTGGGCTACCAGTCGCCCGAAGACTTGATTGCCATCGGCCGCAGCGTGAAATAAATCACCGACATTCAGTACAAAAAAAGCCTGCAGTCATACGACCGCAGGCTTTTTTTTGGCCAGATCCGACCCGGATCATACCGTTGTGGTCGAGGCAGCGCGGCTGACGGGTTTACGGTCTGTGGCTGCCTCCAGCAGACAGCGGGCCAGCTCGACCATAATCTGCTGCCGGCTGAATTGCCGAATGAAGTCAGGCCGGTACTGTGTCTGGTAGGGCGTCTGCTGCAGCTGGGTTACCAGCTCGGCCACGTTGCCGGGCGAAAACAGCCGATAGTTACTGAGGTGTAGTCGAACAAATCGGGCTGCGTAGCCCCCCACCCCCGCCAGAATCGGTTTGTCAGTCGCTCCGTACTCGAACAGCTTGGAGGGCAGCACTCGTTTCAGAGCCCGCAGATTACTTAAGTGAACAAACAGATAATCGGCCCGCTGGTACTCGGCCAGCAGCGTTTTTCGGTCTACGGGCGGGCGCAGCTCCACGTTTTTCAACCCCCAGTCACGAACGGCCGCTTCGAGAGCCGACAGCCGGCTGCCATCGCCGATGACAACGAAACGAAACCGGTTGCCCAGCAGCCAGGCTGCCTGTGGAACGATGATCTCCAGCCGCTGCCCGGCCCCGATATTCCCCGCATATAGAATAGTTACGGGTCGGGTAGCGTCAGGCGCAGGGGTAACCGGATTGTTAGTAGGCATAAACTCTCTATCGATGCCGTTGGTGTAAAAGCTGTACGACGCCTGCCGGTACCGGCCGAAATAGCTGGTAAAACCTTCGGATACCAGGTTGATATGCCGGGCGTAGCCGAACGTGTACCGCTCCACCGCCCAGAGTACGGGGTTGAGTGGCCAGCTGAGCGGATGACCCAGCAGTTCCACTATGGTTTCCCGAAACAGATCGCGGATGTCGAGCAGCAACGGAATCCGGCGGCTTCGCGCCAGCCGGGCGCCCAGAAAGGCCGTGAACAAACGCGACGACGATGCAATGACTACATCATAGTCGTGTACTTTAGTTAGCTGACGAGCAGCCCGGTAATACGCCCCGAACGACCAAATCTGATCCCGGAACCCGTTCGCGTGGGCCGGTACACTAATCCGGTCGATTACCAGATTTCCCCGTTCTTCGTGAGCCGGAGCCAGCCGGTAGAACGACTGGTATCGGTTGGGCTGCGTGGTGACCACGTGCAGCCGGTCATCGGCCGTCAGCTGCCGCGACAATTCGGCCACCAGCGCCGAGTTGCGGAACGACCCTGCACACAAGTCCGGCTCGAAATAATAGGTTAAAAACAAAATAGTCATTCAGCTAGCTGGATTATGGTGTTCAGGGTGGTAGCAAAGTCAACCGTCAGGCAGATACTGGGCCGCAACCGGTTAAAATCCACAGCCATCTCGTACGGAGTCAGCCGCCACGCTACTGGCCCATCTGACCGTAGCATCAGCCGCAGCGGACCAATCATGGCCCCGTTGTCAGTCAGGCTAACCGGCACATCCGGATGGGCATAAAACCGGGCTGTTCTCTGGCGATTGCCGGTGGTATGCCGCCCCGTAATCCGGTCGGCAATCCAGATACGGTCCGGGGCCAGGGTCCAGCGTCGCCAGTGGGTCAGGCCCAGATGCCGGTAGCCCGTATGCCGGGCCAGCAGGGTTGTTTCCGTATCGGTCAGTATCGTAACCCGTGCCCGGCGCCCCACCCGAAAAGCGGCCCAGACCTCCGATGAGTTCTGACCGGCTATCTCTACGGTATTGTGGGCTGCGGTACTGCGTTCCCACCGACGGCGTTCGTTTCGTTCATAAGTCGACGTACCTACATCGACCAGTACCGGACGATTATCGACGTACAGCACAAACCCGAGGGTGTCGGCATGGGCGTGACCGGGCTGATGATCCGGCCCCACCGGCCCCACGTCGGCCAGCAGCTCATACCTGGGCCGACGGAACATACGATAGCCGGGCTGCCCGAACCGGGTGTCAGCCACGGCCAAACCAGCTGTCGATGTCACAGAGATACTATCGTTCATCATTGGTAAATCACCGTTCCGAAACGTAATGGCCGCCAGCCAGCCCTGCATCTGGCTCACCTTCCGGGATACGACAGTTATCAACTCCGGGTCGTTGGGCCAGCGGTCCGCCAGCAGCATGGTCAGCAAGGTAATGAGCCGGTTCAGCAGCAGCCGGTGGTAGGTTGGACTTTGTTCGTAATGCCCTCCATCCGGCCCGATCTGACGGTTCAGCTCCGTACAGACGAGCCGAGTTGCTTTTCGTAACCAACGCTCATCACGCCAATGTACTGAAGCCATCAGCAGCGCGATGCCATTTTCTAGTAAATGGTTGCCGCTCAGGTGATACTCGAGACGTTGCCATACCAGCCGGGCCTGCGCCTTCAGGTGCCGGTTCAGTACGACATCCTGAATCTGGTGCCACCGCAGAAACTGAATCCAGTTGACCAGCCGCAGGGAGGTCGGGTACGGCTCCAGCCCATCGCGCAACGAAGAGGTTTGCCGCACGAAGTCGTATAGCAGCGCCAGCCCCCGATCAGCCGCCATGGGTTTCGGCTCGTTCAGGTAGCTGAACCCGTTCAGGTGATAGGTCCAGAGTTTGCCGTATATGGCGTAATTCCAGTCGACGGTTTCGTGGAACGTAGCGGTTCGATTCAGGAACGTGAACGCAACCGGCGCTATGTCCGGCACACCCAACCGTATCACCCCGGCCGTAGACCAGCCATCGAACCCCCGCAGGCGCGGGGCGAAACGCAGCCGGTTCCAGACCTGGTAAACGAGCTGGCGGGGCGTCAGGTGCCGCAGTGTACGCCAGTACAGACCGGGAGTTACCATGCTGAAGAGGCTGATGGCGGATCAATAGCTGGCCGGAGGGTGACCCAGCCGGTCTGGCGCAGGCTCTCCAGGGCGGCCAGCATGGCCTGGGTCGTGTTCACGCTCTCCGCGAACGGAATGGGCGGTTCGCTGCCCTGACACCGGTGCTGCGCCAGCGCCATCATCAGCGCCCGATGGCCCTTATCCTGCCGCCCCGCCAGCCGCGAGAAGTGGCGAAAGCCGTAGCCCGTCAGGCTTCGGTAGTTGTCGAGCACCAGCGTCCGGCTCTGGCTATGCACCTCAACCCGTTCCTTGACGTAAGCGCGGCTGCCAACAGCGAGGAAGTTCAGTACCCCCGTAGCGCCGTTGGCGTACTGGATGAGCAGCGAGGCCGAATCGGTTGTCTCGCTGGGCTGGGTTCCCATCGCCAGCAGACATACCCGCACCACCCGGCTACCGGTTAGAAAGGTAATCAGATCGACGCCATGGCAGCCTTCGCCCAACAGCCGCCCTCCCCCAGCAGCCCGGTCGTGTAGCCAAGACTGGACTGGCACCTCACCCACATTCATAGTCATGGCCACATGCATCGGCACCGCATCGGATACGGCTCCGCCCAGCAGCGTCTTCATCCTCTGCACATAGGTCGAGTAACGTCGGTTAAACCCCACCGTTACGGTCCGACCCGACAGCCGCTGTGCCTCCACGACATCGGCCAGCTCAGCCTCCGACAGCGCCAGCGGTTTCTCGACAAAGACATGCTTACCCGCCCGCAGCGCGTCGACGGTGAGCCGGGCGTGGCTGTCGTGACGGGTAGCGATCAGGCATAGGTCGATTGTCGGGTCGTCGAGCAGGTGGCGGTAGCTGGAGGTAGCCTTTCCAATCCCGTAGACAGTTGCCAGCCGGGCCGCGCTTAGTCCACGTTCGCTGGCAATAATGGCGGGAATCAGGCCGACCTGCTTCAGCGCGGGCAGCAGGGTTGTTTTGGCGTAGTTACCCGCGCCGATCAGGCCTACCCCACCAGCCGAATCCGAAAACCGGCCGGGACTTATACAAACGACCGGACTGAGCGATACCGGGTCAGGATAGGAAAAGAGGGCAGCCACCGGCCCCGTCGATGTATATACTGAGCGGAAGTCGGTCAGCGGCACGGGCTCCGTCCGCAGGGCCGACACCGCCAGCTGACCGCTGGCCAGCAGCTGCAGAATAGTCTGAAAGTTCCGGTTTTCGGTCCAGCGAACAAATGGCAGCGGGTAATCGTGTCCCTGCTGCTCGTAGGTATCGTCGTAGCGACCGGGCCCGTATGAACACGACACCTGAAACGTCAGCTCTTTGGCGTAGAAGTCGGCCCGGTTCAGGTGCAGCCCTACCTGCCCTACCAGCACGATACGCCCCCGAACCCGACTCATTCGGGCGGCCTGGGTCAGGAGCGTATCACCCGATGCGGTAGCTGCGATGATCACCCCATCGGCCCCGGCCTGACTCGTTAGCGATGCCACGGCCCGTAGTACGTCGGTCTGGTCCGGATTCAGCGCCAGCAGGCCCCGGCTCCGGGCCAGGTCGCAGCGCGACTCGTCGGGGTCCGTAGCCACCACCCGACAACCGTTGGTCCGAAGCAGATCGGCGGTCAGCTGCCCGATGAGCCCCAACCCGATAACCACGACCGTTTCGCCCAGGGTCGGGTTGAGCAGGCGGATACTCTGCAGCGCAATGGCTCCCACAACGGTAAAGGCGGCATCGTCGTCGCTGACCTCGTCGGGGACGGGCGCTACCAGCTTACGGGGTACGCAGACGACCTCCGCATGCGGACCATTGCTGACAACGCGCTGCCCCAGGTGCAGATCGGTTACCCCCTCGCCTAGGGCCAGCACCTCGCCAACGTTGCAGTACCCCAGCGGCACCGGCTGGTCGAGCCGCCGGCGCACCGCGGCTATGGTTGGCCAGAGGCCGTCGGTTTTCAGCTTGTCCAGCATCTGCCTGACCCGTTCGGGCTGCTGGCGGGCTTTGGCGAGCAGACTGGCCCGGCCGAACGCAACCAGCATCCGCTCCGTTCCCGCCGACACCAGCGACCGGCGCGTTCGGATCAGCACCTGCCCGGGCCTGACCCGTGGCGCGGGTACGTCATCAAGGCGTATCTGCCCGGTTTTCAACTCCAGAATCAGCTGTTTCATGACAGGGTAGCCGCTATACAGTCAGCAATGCGACGGGCCGTCTGGCCATCCCAGAGCGGGGGCACGGCCGCGGGTTGACGGGTTCCGGCCAGCAGGTCGGTTACGCGCATCCGTACCGTATTCGGGTTGAGGTCACTCAGGAGCTGGTTGGTGCCCAGGGTGGTGGTAACGGGCCGCTCGGTGGAGTCACGGAACGTCAGGCAGGGCACGCCGAGGTAGGTGGTCTCTTCCTGAACACCGCCCGAATCGGTAATGACCAGGGCCGCCTGGTCGAGCAGGTTCAGAAACTCGAGGTAGCCCTGCGGCTCCAGCACCCGGACATCAGGAAGCTGCTCCAGTTCATTCAGCAATCCAAACCGGGTCAGGCTGGCCCGCGTACGCGGGTGCATCGGGAACAGGACCGTACGCTGCTGCGCCGTATCGCTGATCAGCTGCAGCAGAGTCCTGAGCCCGTCGGCCGAATCGACATTGGCGGGCCGATGCATGGTCATCAGGATATATTGGTGGCGCTCGAGGCCCAGCGAGCGCACCGTATCCAGGGCTCTGGCCCGGGGCAGGCATTGCTGCAGCGCATCGATCAGCACATTACCCACAAAATGAATCGTATGCGGTCGTACGCCCTCATACCGGAGGTTTTCCAGCCCGGCCGCTTCCGTAACGAACAGCAGGTCAGCCAGCTGGTCGGTCAGCAGCCGGTTGGTTTCTTCGGGCATGCGCCGATCACCGGACCGCAGACCGGCTTCGACATGGGCTACCCGGATGCCGAGTTGTACGGCCACCAGCGCACAGGCCAGCGTACTGGTCACATCCCCTACGACCACCACCCAGTCGGGACGTTCGGTGAGCAGTACGGCTTCAAACCGGGCCATGATGTCGGCCGTCTGCTGCGGAATAGACCCCGGCGCTATTCCCAGCACATAGTCCGGTGCGGGCAGGTTCAGTTGCTGGAAGAAAAGATCGCTCAGCCGGGCATCATAGTGCTGCCCCGTATGCACAATCAGGTTCGTCAGGGCCGGATGCGCGTTAAACGCCCGGTGCAGCGGAGCCACTTTCACAATATTCGGGCGGGTGCCGACAACGGTAATGAGTTTCACGGGGTCTGCGGGGTCTATTAGGGGTTCACACTACGGCCAGACAAGTCGTCTGTACAGCATCGTCAAAGCAGGCCAGTTCATCGGCCAGCACAAAGCGCGACTGCCGGGTGCGGGTCAGCACACAGTCGCGGATATGGAGGCTCAGGAGGGTTGTCAGTTCGATCTCGCGCCAGGGCCGAACGTCGGCATGGAAGGGTTGCAGCACGGCCCGTTCGTGGCCCACGTCTTTGGGTGAGAAGCGCCAGGTTTGTTTGGCGGCCCCCTGCCAGATAGTCATCGACCGAAAATCATCGATATGGACCATGAGATCGCCACATTGCAGGTCTATTCGTTCGTTGATGCCTTCATAGGGCTCCGATCGGGCGGTCAGCAACAAGCTAACCAGATCATGCCGATCGGTGGTGAGCGTCACCGACAGGTTATCATCGGATTCGGCCGGATCGGCCCAAGCCAGCTGGATGGCAAACCAGTCGGGTAAGCCACGTTGGGTCATCAGGTGAACAGCCAGGTCGATCCAGTGGCTCAGATTCCCCAGGATGCGGGTACCTTCGGGCGGGTGACGGTACCAGTGGTCGGGCGGAATGCGGTGGCCATTGATGTGACAGCTGAGGCTGAGGGGAGCCGCTCCCGGCAGGGTACGTAGCCAGCTCGTCAGCTCGGTCGTAGCCGCGGCAAAAGGCCGGTTGTAGCCAGCCAGCAGCCGACCCGCTACCGCCCGCTGCGCCGACGACAGCGTCACCAGCTGCTGCCGGGTAACCGCTACCGGTTTTTCTACGTACACATCGAGCCCCCGCTGCAACCCCGCCAGGGCGTAGGGCGTATGTGACGCGTGCGGGGAGGCTATGTACAGCACTCGCAGAGCCGGGTTGGCGAGCAGTTCGCCGGGCGTGTCGACATACCGCCGAAAACCGTACATCCAGGCCAGCGACCGGGCCTGTTCGGCGTCGGTGTCATAGGCATCGAGGAAGCGGTTTCCGCGGTGTTTACGCAGAAAAAAACAAAGGGTGCTGAACGCAAACTGCCCGCAGCCAATAACCGACGTATCGGCCCGGCCGGGACACCCCCGCCCCAGCATCAGCCATACCGGCCATCGGGTGCGCAGTCGGCCGGCGGCTTTGGTTAACGCCCGACGCCAGCCGTAGATACCGGCAAACCGAACCAGTCGGGTTAGCTGC
Organism: Spirosoma sordidisoli; assembly: GCF_004138325.1. Taxonomy (GTDB): domain Bacteria; phylum Bacteroidota; class Bacteroidia; order Cytophagales; family Spirosomataceae; genus Spirosoma; species Spirosoma sordidisoli. The sequence goes on from NZ_SBLB01000001.1 coordinate 1,934,428, forward strand.
TGGGTCGTCATAGCGGGGCTGAAACCGGGCTGAACAGCTGCTGGTACTGAGCCAGGGCTGCGGATCGGTCGAAGATGCGATCCAGGACAGTCCGGGCGCCAATGGCCCGCTCAATGTAGGCTATGGGCCCCATATCCAGACAATTGGTCAGGACATCCACCCAGCGATCGGTGTGCAGCGGCAGGTTCCACCCGGCCCGCTGCTCGTACAAATGCTGCCAGGGGGTCTGATCGCTGATAAGCACCGGTAATCCAACCGATAAAGCCTCGGCAATACCATGACCGAAATTTTCGCCGGACGTGGGCATCACCAGAAAGTCGTACGGCACGAGCGTATCCCGCACAGCCGTCGGCATCACATCCCCCCGGTATACGATCCGGTGCCGGCTGGCGCAGATACGCTGCAGGCACGCCTGCCAGTAACGCTCGTCGACCACGGGGCCGTAGATGGTCAGAGTCACCCCCTCTGGTACCTGCTCCAGACAGTCGAGCAGGAAAAGCAGTCCTTTGTTTCTGGCGATACGGGCCAGCCAGATCAGCCGAAGTTGCTTAGCCTGTTTATAGTGAGGAGGGCGCGGGCTGAGCCGGATGGGCAGATCAGGCGCCACCACGACCTGTTTGTTACCTACGCCCAGCCAGTACAGGATCTCCTGTTTTTCATGAATCGATGTGGCATGCCAGCGCAGCTGGTCAGTCATTAACCAGCGCAGCAGCTGCACATAAGGCTCTTTTTTCCAGGCTTTCAGCCGGATAGCACCTGGCAACAGCTCGCCCCGCGGAGCTACGGTAAGGAGCCGTTTCATCAGGAAACTGTTCAGCAACAGCAGCCGCGTAAATACCGAGAACAAACTATTGGTATAAACCATAGCCTCAGGCCGCTCACTCAACAGCTGCCCCACTCGACAGAAAGTGATCTGATCGGGTGGCAGATACAGCACATGATAGCCGTCTCTGTTGAGCCATTCTCCGGTGGTCAGGTCAGGATACGGTGCGGTATCGCCTGCGTCGCGGTCGCGCGTTACGATGAACAGATCGTACTGATCCCGCAACAGACCAATCAGGTTTTCGACAGCGGGAATAGGGCCGCCAAACCGATAGCCAGGCCGAAAATGGTCGATGAATATAAGCAGCGAGGGTGTCAAGGAAAAGGCGTTTACCGGCAGTTGCCAGAACCGATAGACGTATATACAGTCCGGTAGTCACGAGCCATCTGTGCGGCAGAGTACCGGTTGGCATTCTGCAAACCAGCTTCGATTCGCTCGTTTCGATAGGCTTCATCCGTCATGAGCCGGACAATACCGGCCCGAATAGCAGCCACATCGACCGGGTCTACTACCAGGGCCGCGTCGGCCGCCACCGACCGCATGGGCTGCCAATCAGCGGTGATGACCACCCGCCCTACCGCATTGGCTTCCAGAATGGGCATACCAAATCCTTCGTACACAGACACGAACGTGACGATGTCGCAGCTCGTGTATAGCTGAAAAACAGCCTGCTGGCTCAGGTCGGTGTACGATACATAATCGATCTGACAGCGGTTGAGCTGCTCCCTGAGCCCGGGCGATAAAGGCCCTACCAGCACCAGCCGACACCGCAGCCCGGTCAGCGCATCGATCAGCCGGGGCAGGTTCTTATGCGGGGCTGTTCCCAGCTGGAGCAGGACCGGGTACTTGGACCGAAAGGGGCGCGGGCTGTACTGGAAAATCGGGTCGGGCGCGTTCGGCACGACCACCACCGCATCGGCCCGACGCCCTACATACCGACGGAGTTCCTGCCGGGTTTTGTCCGAGACGGCCGTTACGACAGCCGCCCGACGTATGGGCCAGTAGAACCACAACAGCCAGAAAATCAGCCACCGAACCGGCCGATGCCGATTCTGATGCAGGGTAATGGCATCGTGAATGGTCAGCACCGTTCGCGACGGCGGCAGCACCAGCGCCAGGTAATGCACGTCGCCTGTGATGTGGTACACGTCGGCGGGTGAAGTGCGGGTCAGGCGAGCCACAAACCGGAGGTTCTGCCAGACGCTCCGGATACCCCGGCTCACGTACGGCATCGGTACCACGCGGACCGTACAATCCGGCTCACGGGCCAGTTCCTGCCCGATACCGGCTACCAGCGACTCGATGCTGTAGCCCGTACCGGGGCTTCGTAGTAGCAGGGTTATGTTCATGACGGCGTCTCTCCTGATGCGTTTTGGCCGTTGGTAATCGACGGCGGGGCGGAGGCTCGTTTCGGGCTCAGTAGCCAGGCCAGTCCGTAGCAGACCAGTACCGACCGCAGCCCGATTAGGAAGGTGATCATGTCGGTTTCAAGCATCGACAGCGCCAGCGATACCAGCACGCAGGCCGTCAGCAGCGCAAAGACCGGCCTCCGGTCCGACGACGCCAGCCGATACACCAGCCCGACCAGCACCGTCAGGAAGCCGGCATATACTACAAACCCAAACCCGCCAAAATCGACAAACGACTCCAGATACAGCGTTTCGCTGATGTCGGTCAGGCCGATTCCGAAGGCATGCTCATAGAGTTTTTCTTTTACCTCGATCGTTTGCTTGTCGACCAGAAAATCGCTGGGTGTCGCCACGAGCAGACTCCCCGCCAGTTGCTGTCCCAGCAGGGGCGACTGCGAACTGGTTCGGAACAGGTTCACAAACTGGCCCAGCGCCAGCGAACCATAGCCCGCCCGCAGCGCCAGGTTTCGGTTTCGGAGCGCGCTGTATTCATCCGTATCGGCCTGCCAAAGCCCCGTCAGCATCTCCCAGCCGCTCATACGCTGGGCCGCTTCGAACCGGTAAACGACCCGCAGGCGGTGGTAGGCATCGGCCAGCGCAAAGGCCATCATCGCCGTCAGCAGCAACGCCAGACTAGTTTTTAACCGGAATGGCCGATGCAGTGGCCGGTCGAACAGAATCCCTAGCCCGGCCAGCCCGAAAAAGAAAAAGACACTGCGCCGACCAAACAGAAAAAACCAGCCCAGCTCGACCGTCAGCAGCAGGCCGTAGAGCCAAACGTGTCGGTAGCGACCCTGGGTGTACTGACACCGGGCGTAATACCCCAGCACCACCGGCACCACCGGAGCCAGCGGCCCGACCAAGGCCAGCAGCGGATGCGTAGGCGCTCCGTCCTGCGCCAGATCACGACCGCCGTAGACCACCGCCCCTACCGCCAGCAGATACCCCTGCGTCAGCAACAGCAGCCCGACCAGCCCCTGCAAACGACGCCGGTGGTCGGTCAAAGCCGCCAGCGCGGCCCGGTGCAGCCGGGTTATGTGGCCGGCCTGCTGAACCCGGTTGCCCACCAGCCATAACGTCAGCGCAAAAACGTCGGCATACGCCTGCGCCAGGGCCAGATCGGTACTGGTCGTATGCGCCTGCTCAATGACATCGGTCCACAAACCGGCCTGCTGAACCGATAGCGCCAGCAGGCTGAACAAACCGCCCAGCGAACTGGCCAGCCCGATCGTAACGGCGGCTACCCGGAAGAAGTTGAGCCGACTCGCCGGCTGGCGCAGCAGCCCAACCCCACCCAGCCCGCTACCCGCCAGCGAAAGCAGGGCCGTACTGACAAAGACCGCATCGGTCGGCCAGACCAGCCCCAGCCCCGCCACGGCCATCGCCAGCAGCAGGTACCGCACCACCCGTCGATCAGCGTCGTGTTCCATCGGTCAGAGGTCCAGTATGGCGAGCAGCTGCGCTACCCGCCGGTCAAACGTATGATGCTCCTGAAAATGTCGGTACTGCCGGTCGGCCAGCTCGTGGCGCTCGTCGGGGCGGGTCAGGTACTGCCTGATGCTGGCGATGGCTTCGTCGAGGGTATCGAACGTCACCTTGTCAGACGGCACCCCCGTACAGGCGGCAACCATGGGTTTGTTGTCGCACAGCTGAAACCCGCCGATGCCGTTGATTTCAAAATATTTCTGATTGGCCGACGACACCTCGGCGTAGTGAAAGCCGTTGAATACCACTTTAGCGCCGTAGACGAGCCTATTTTTCTCCTCGCCTGTCAGGTAGCGCGTTCGCCATTGGACCGGGCCCTCCAGGTGCCGGTACCGACCGGGCTGTCCGTAAACGACCAGGCGCAGCCCCGCCCGCGCCAGCTGCCCGATCAGCCGGGCCCGGTAGGCGTACAGACTTCCGTAGACCAGCACATCGACCTGCTGCCTGCGTTCGGCATCGGCTTTGGGGAGGCTGGGTCGGCGGTGTACGCGGGGGTTGAATGCTTCGGGCAGGTAGTGGGCGTTCAGCCCGGCTTTATCGCGCAGGAACGCCACCAGATACGGCTCTTTCGAGAAATAACAATCGTAGTCGGCTCCGATGATCTGCTGCTGCTCCAGGTTGGTGAGCGCGTCGGGATTGATCTGGGCAACGGGCACTCCCGGCAGATCGCGTTTCAGCAGGTCGACCAGCAGGGGGTGCAGGTGGCGGTATACGACCAGCACCAGATCGGGCCGACATTGCCGAACCCGACGGGCCAGCTGCCGGGCCAGCAGCCGGTCATAAGGCTCCGCAAAACGAGCTATCCAGTAGCTGAGCCGCATCGGAACAGGCAGTCCGTCGGTTATGTCGACCAGTTGGGGATGGTGGCCCAGCGCCCGGAACGAATCTCCGAGGTGATACTCCAGCGAATCGAACGCCCGACGTCCCACCAAGACAACCTTCATCGGTCTAGCTGCGCAAATGCCTATAATCGCCAGTAATCGAACCCATCGTCAGGGCTAATGGCATACAATCCTTTTACGTCGAGCAGAATGGGCGTGCCGTTCATCAGCCCCCGCAGATACGCCACCTCATACTGCCGGAAGGGGTCATGCCCTACCGCCACGATAACGGCATCGTAGGGCCCCGCGGGCTGATCGAACAGGGCCAGCCCGTAGGCCTGGGCCACCTCCCGGGGCGATGCGTAGGGGTCAACTACGTGTACGCTGATAGCCAGTCCCATCAGCTCCCGAACCAGATCGACCACTTTCGAGTTGCGGATATCCGCCACGTTTTCCTTAAAACTCAGCCCCATCACCAGCACCCGCGATTGCGCAGGCACCTTGCCATTGCGTACCAGCATCTGGTTCAGCTTAGCCGCAATAAAGGCTGGCATGGCTTCATTGATACGTCGGCCGGAGTTGATCACCTCGGGGTCGTAGCCGAGCTGACGGGCTTTATAAAGCAGGTAGTGCGGGTCGATGCCGATGCAGTGACCACCCACCAGCCCCGGCGTGAACGGCAGAAAATTCCATTTCGTGGCAGCCGCTTTCAGCACGTCCTGGGTGTCGATCTGCATGCGGTCGAAGATGATAGCCAGCTCGTTCATGAGCGAGATATTCAGGTCACGCTGTACGTTCTCGATCACCTTGGCCGCTTCGGCCACGCGGATGCTGGGCGCCACATGAATACCGGCTTCGATAATCCGGCCGTAGACCCCGGCGATGGTCTGAACGGCTTCGTCGTCGCTGCCCGACACGACCTTAACGATGGTAGTCAGCGTACGAACCCGATCGCCGGGGTTGATGCGCTCGGGCGAGTAGCCCAGCCTGAAATCAGTGCCGAGCCGCAGCCCCGACCTTTGTTCGAGTACCGGCAGGCAGTCCTCTTCCGTACAGCCCGGGTAAACCGTCGATTCGTAGACCACATAATCGCCCGGTTTCAGCGCCTGGCCAACGGTTTCGGATGCCCGGCGCAGCGGCTCCAGATCGGGCTGATTGTTGGCGTCGACGGGGGTAGGTACCGTTACGATGAAAAAATGAGCCTGCCGCAACCCGACCGGATCAGCCGTAAAGTGAATGTCGGCACCGGCAAAATCGGCGGTCGTCATCTGCTGCGAAGGGTCCAGCCCCTGCTGCATCTGCGCCACGCGGTCGGCATCGATGTCGAAGCCGATCACCCGGAACTGCCGCGCCAGTGCCAGCGCCAGGGGCAACCCCACGTACCCCAGCCCCACCACCGCTATCCGTTTCTGTTTTGTTACCAGTTCATCGATCATTCGTTGCAGCGCTAGTCCGCGCGGTTCGTTCAGGTGTATCGGTATCGCTTTTGTGTACCGGTCTGTCCAGCCAGCTGCGCCAGTCCATAGCGCGTATCAGCACGTAGCCAGCGCCCAAAGCTAAGCCCCCCAGCCCAAACAGCAGCACCAGCAGGGTCCGTTTGGGCGAAACCCGTTCGAGCGGTACCGTTGGGGGTTCGAGGACTTTAAAGACCGGCGTCCGCTCCTGCACCTTCAGCCGGGCCTGTTCGTAGCGCCGGGCCAGCTCGGTATAGAGCCCCTGCGCCAGCGTTAGCTCGTCGGTCAGGCGCTGCCGCTCCAGCGTGGCCGTTTGCAGAAACAGGCGCTGGTGCTGGTCGTTATGCCGAAACAGCCGGAGCTGCGCCGTCTGGTAGCGCTGGCGGGCGTCGGCAAGCTGCCGGTGATAGAACAACAGATCCTGCCGGGCCTTTTCGGTGCGGTAGCCCACTACGTACTGCTGCAGGTAATCCATGGCCAGCTGCGCCACCGTTGCCGACGCGCTGGCATCGGGCATCCGGGCCGTTATCGTGATAATGCCGGAGCGTGTGTCGAACCGCGCACTCACCCGTTCGCCGACGGCCTCGATCAGGGCTTTCTGCCGCATCGACAGCCGGATGGGTTGCCCGGGCCTGACCCGCGCGGGCGGTGCCAGCTCGCGGCTACCCGCTCCGAACCACCGCCCGATCTGCGCGACCAGGCTACGCTCCGGGCGAATCAACTGGCCAACGGTGGTCGTATCGCCCTGGGTCAGCCGCACGCGCTGATCGATCAGCGCCAGCAGAAAAGGGGTGCTCTGCAGAATATTGGGGTACAGATCGGGCCGAATGGTTTCGGTATCGGTGCCGTCGGAGAGATCGAAGCCCGAAAACCCCGCCACCGACGCCAGCTGCCGGATTCGGTCGCCCGACCCATCGGTCAGTTCGGGCATCACCCGCGCCCCGGCCGCGTACTCGGGCCGGAGCAGCAGCGCCACCGCCACGCCCAGCAGCGCGCCCGCCAGCCCGGTCAGCCAGACCAGCCGCCGGTTGGCCCAAAGCACGCGCCCGCTGGTTTCGGGCGACAGCTCGGCCCAGGCCAGGCGCTTTGGATGGATAGTCACGGTGTCCAGATCGGGGTGGTTCTGCCCTCTCCGACGTACAGACACGCCCAATGTCTCTGCTGACCGGTAAAGTTAGCGGCCGGGCGGGCGTTACATCCGCTGCATCAGCCGAACGACCATCTCGTTTTTCCAGGACAGGAAGTCGCCCGCTTCGATATGGGCCCGCGCCTGCCGCACCAGCCAGAGGTAGAACGTCAGGTTATGCAGGCTGGCAATCTGCCCGCTCAGCAGCTCGTCGGCCTTGAACAGATGCCGGAGGTACGCTTTGGAGTAGAACGTACTGGCGTAGCCGCCCAGCCCCGCATCGATCGGACTGAAGTCGCGGCTCCATTTTTCGTTCTTGATATTCATGATGCCTTCCGTGGTGAACAGCAGGCCATGGCGGGCATTGCGGGTTGGCATCACACAGTCGAACATATCGACGCCCCTGGCAATGGCTTCGAGGATGTTGGCGGGTGTACCTACGCCCATGAGGTAGCGGGGTTTGTCGGCAGGCAGGATTTCGTTGACCAGCTCAATGGTTTCGTACATGGCTTCGGCGGGTTCGCCCACGGCCAGACCACCAATGGCGTTGCCTTCGCGCTCCTTGCTGGCAATGAACGTTGCCGACTGTTTCCGCAGGTCGGGATAGGTGCTGCCCTGTACGATAGGGAACAGGGTTTGTTTATAGCCGTAGTGTCCCTCGGTGCTGTCGAACCGGTCGATGCAGCGGTCGAGCCATCGGTGGGTCATCTCCATCGATGCGCGGGCATAGCCGTACTCGCAGGGGTAGGGCGTACACTCGTCGAACGCCATGATGATATCGGCGCCGATGGTCCGCTGAATGTCCATGACGCCTTCGGGCGAGAAGTGGTGCTTCGACCCGTCGATATGTGACATAAACGTGACCCCTTCTTCCTTGATCTTGCGCGTTCCCGACAGCGAATAGACCTGGTACCCACCCGAATCGGTCAGGATAGGGCGTCGCCAGCCGTTGAACGCATGCAGTCCACCCGCCTGCCCCAGCACATCGAGGCCCGGACGCAGGTACAGGTGGTAGGTATTGCCCAGAATAATTTCGGCGTTGATGTCGGTTTCGAGTTCACGCTGGTGAACGGCCTTCACGGTCCCGGCCGTGCCGACTGGCATAAATATTGGTGTCTGTATAGGCCCATGATCCGTCGTAAGCAGCCCCGTCCGGGCCTTCGACTGTGGATCATGCGCCGTAATCGAAAAATTCATCCACAAAGATAGGGAAGGAGTGATGAGTTATGAGCGATGAACGATGAGTTATGAATGATGACAGCTATGAGCCACCCGGGGGCGTGTCCCCACGGCCACCTTCGCGTCAGCAAAGATCCAGACGCATAGTCGTGGGAACATCCTCGCCGGTCCTGTTACTTGATTACGCGACAGCAACACTATCCGGACAGGTGCCCGTGGGGACACGGCCACGGGTGGCTCTTCACTCATCACTCATCGCTCATCACTCATCATTCATCATTCATCATTCAGTCCCGCTCATCGCTAATCACTCATAACTCATCACTCTTCTTTACCTTTGCCGCTTCATTCAGATAATCAATTCACTACTGAACAACCGTTTACTTTTTCCGTGATCACTGCCCTCCTGATCGCCTGGCTGCTTGTGGTCGGCATTCAGCTCGTTTATATCCTGTTTATCTACACCCGAACGGCCTTTTACCGGCAACCCCAGCGGATGGCGGTAGCGGTGGCCGAAGCGGTTTCGGCGCCAGTCCGATCGCGACAGGCCGCTGGTGAGACACTGACCGACGACGAAGCCGCGGGCGTGACGGTCGTGGTTTGTGCCCATAATGAGCTGCACAACCTGACCGAGCTGCTGCCCCTGCTCAACGAGCAGCACTACCCCACCTTCGAAGTCCTCGTCATGGACGACCGCTCGACCGACGGCACCGTAGCGTACCTCGAAAACGACATCGCCAGCCTCGACCGGGTTCGGTTCATCCGCATCGCCAACGAACACGAACACATTACCCCGAAGAAGTACGCCCTGACCATAGCCCTCAAAAAAGCCACCTACCCCACCGTCCTGCTCACCGACGCCGACTGCCGCCCCGCTTCGGCCGACTGGCTGGCCGGTATGGTTACTCCCCTCTCCGACCCCAGCCGCGACATCGTCCTTGGTTTTTCACCCTACGAAGCCCGGCCGGGTCTGCTGAACCTGCTCATCCGCGCCGAAACGCTGTTTACGGCCGTACAGTACTTTTCGCTCGCGCTGGTGGGTCGGCCGTATATGGGCGTGGGGCGCAACCTGGCCTACCGGACCAAAACCTTCTTCGCCAACCGGGGTTTTTATACCCACAAGAACGTGCTCGGTGGCGACGACGATCTGTTCATCAACGAAGTAGCTACGGCCCGCAACACCGCCATCTGCCTCGACGAAGCTACCTTCATGTGGTCGAAACCGAAGGAAAGCTGGGCCGACTGGCGCATCCAGAAACGACGGCACCTGAACGTAGGCAAGCACTACAAGCCAGGTCATAAATTCCGGCTGGGTCTGCTCACCGGCTCGCACGTACTCAGCTGGCTGCTGGCCCTGGCGGCTGGTAGCGTACTGCTGATAAAAGAAATACGGCAGGTGCCGTTCACGACCGACGAATGGCTACTTTTGCTCATTGCCTCGGGCGTGTTTACGTTCCGGTGGCTGGCGTTCTGGGGCGTTGTAGGCCGAATCAGTTACCGGCTGGCGCATACCGTTCACTGGGCGCTGGTGCCGTTGACCGACCTGATGCTCGGCATCTATTACGGCCTGGCGGGTCTGAAAACCCTCTTCCGCCGACGTCGGCAGCGCTACTACTGGCGGTAGATGGCTAGAGAGCACCGATGAGCGGTCGGCATCTGACCGGGCCAATTGAATGAACTGTGATGACTATTGATCTTCTGCTTACTTATTTCCCGAATCTGACGGAGCAACAGCGAGAGCAGTTTGCCGCGCTGGACGGGCTCTACCGCGACTGGAACGCCAAAATCAACGTTATTTCGCGCCAAGACATCGACGCTCTGTACGAGAAGCACGTGCTTCACTCGCTGGGTATCGCCAAAATTGTGTCGTTCAAACCCGGCACCGAAATCCTGGACGTAGGCACGGGGGGCGGCTTTCCCGGCATTCCGCTGGCTATCCTGTTTCCCATGGCCGACTTTCATCTGGTCGACAGCATCGGCAAAAAGATCAAGGTGGTACAGGAAGTGGCCGACGCCTTGGGGCTCACCAATGTCAGGGCCGAGCAGGCCCGCGTGGAGCAGCTCAACACCACCTACGATTTTGTGGTTAGTCGGGCCGTAACGCGGCTGAAGCCGTTTCTGGGCTGGGTTCGCTACAAGATTCACAAAAATGGCAACAACGACCGCCCCAACGGGGTTTTGTACCTGAAAGGCGGTGACCTGACTGAAGAACTCGCCGAAGTCCCTGACCGGTACCGGGTCTACGACCTCTCCGATTACTTCAAAGAGCCGTTTTTCGAAACCAAAAAAGTAATTTACGTCCCGAAGAAATAGGTATCACGATGAGGAAACACCGCTTCATTAGCGACAGCCTCCCGCCGTTGGTAACGCGATAAAGCCACGTCAGAGCATGCGTGGCCGAGTGGCCGCTACCTTAGTCCGTGCGGTTGTCACCGTGGTCCGTGTCTCCACGGACCACATGACCAGATGGTTTTCGCTGACGCGAGAGTGATCCAACTACGCGTCCCGGTGCGGATCGAAGCGCCGACCGCACGAACGAGGACAAACCAACCGAACCCTGGAGGCCCTATACCGACAACCGGATTTCAACATTGGCATACCCAAATCAACTATGAACGAAAAATTCCATTCCAGCAGTTTCAAGGACCCCATCAACCGCGACGAGGTTGAGTTCAACGACAAAGGGGTTACGTTTCGGGTGCGCAAGCTCATCGGCGGCACCGACAACTTCGTGTTCTACTCCGACATTTCGGGCGTCGAGATCGACAACGGCGTTTTTTTCTCGACGGTACGGGTTATTCCGCGGGCGCGGCCGGAGATCGTGATCCGCAACTTTACCAAGGGCGACGCCCGGCGCATCAAGGAGCTGATCCTGCAGAACGTGCCGAGCAACCGCCCCGATATGTTTGGTGGCCCTACGGGCGGCTATCCAGCGCGCTGATCATCAACGGGGTAGCTGGCCTATCCCGCCTGCTGACGTCCTGACGGCATATTTTTTCTAAGAATATACTTGCGCGGTGTTGTGTTACGCACTACTTTTGCACCCACAATAACCGACACACTCCCGAATAGCTCAGTCGGTTAGAGCATCTGACTGTTAATCAGAGGGTCGCTGGTTCGAGCCCAGCTTCGGGAGCAAAAAGCCACAAAACACGCTGTTTTGTGGCTTTTTTGTTCATCAGTACACCTGTCCTCGTAACAGAAACTCTACCACTATACGTATAAGTCGGTGAGTTAACCCTTTCACATAAAATAGTAATCTCACAATCAAAGAGTTACGACTATAAAGCTTACTCTAGAAGCCAAAGTTTTTCTTCAACCCTATTTTTAAAATAGGTATAACACTATCATTTGTTTCCTTAAAATCAGTATTACTAAACATTGTCCGCATGTCATCATTAATTCTTACAAAACCTAAGTCAAACAATAGTTTTAATTGACTCCGTTTTGTAGGACTTATAAAAAACTTAAAACCAAACTCGGAAAACGATCTACCTCTACCTGATTGATTCGGGTAGTTTACTGCAAAATCATTACTATTATCGGTAACGAGTAAATAATTTGCGGCTAGATATGCGCTTACTACACCTGGAATAATTATAGCTTGTATGCCTAACCTACCATGAAAAGTATTGGTAGAAATCGATTTACTATTCAAACTATCAGGAATATTCTTCCCTAAGTAATTCAAGGCACCAAAGACTCCGATTCTGTTATCTCTCCTCCCCTTTTCTATAGGAATAAACGAAAATCCGAAATTCGTTAAAAATCCAAATGAACTGGCTTCTGGTATAAAAAAATTTCTTATTGATGCTTGTTGATTAACGGAAACAGGTGCGGTGAATATTCTTATATCACCGTAAAGTCCGCTTTCGGTACTACCAAAGTTAGTATTTCCCAATAGCGTAATATTAGGAGTGACGGCACCTTGTCCTAATTGACTAACTAAACTGGGAATGACAGCTAGATCATTACTATCTTCTTTATTAGCTAAATCCTTCTTCTGTTTTAAGAAATCATCGTATGTATTTTTAAAATTGTTGTATTTTACGGTAAAATTATTAATCTCGGTTTCAATTTTTTGTGATCTTTTCAACAAATCAACTTCAAATGGTGCAAATAGAATAATTTGACTAAAGTTATTCGTTAGCCCTTTCAAACTATCTAACTTTTGCTCGAAACTTACAATCAGAGCTTGGATCTTGTTAACCGATGCTATTAAATCATTGGTATTCTGAAAGATGCCTATATTGTTTTTGTACAAAAATTTTGCAATCGATGCATCTTCACTTCTATTTGCAATTAATGTATCAATCAAAATACTGGTATTGACTTCCTTTAACGCCTGAATATTATTGTTAGTGATTTTTCTAAATATTGAGTCTTTTTGTGCGTACACGCTTAAAAGTAAGGCTACGGCCTTCTCATTATCTCTTAAGATTGACAGACTATCAAATCTTTTTTTCTGTTTTAACTGTTCTAATGCGGTAACACTATCTTTTTTAATAATCGCTGCCACTGAATCAGCTATTGGTTTAAGACTGCGATCATTTCCTGAACGTCTATATAAATCACGAACATAGTCTTTCAAGCTTTTAAACGAATTCAGATAATTTTTATACGCTCTGTTAGCAGAATCAACTCTTCTGTAGTAATTATATACATTTTCAGTCTGGCTAACCGGAATACTTCTAGAATCATAGTTATAATACTGGCTATTTAATAATTCTTGATAATTACCATTTAATTCAGGGGCTGGTCGAATAATGGTAGTCCTGTACTGAAAGGGATCTACTCTAACTTTTTCATTACTTTCCTGTAACACCTGAGCTTGTGCATACAAAGAAAAAAAGCTTAAAAGCAAAACCAATACTGTATGTCTCATACTATTTTAGGTTATTAAGTTCACAAAAATTACATCAACACGTTTTTTATCAACATGAATGACGCAAAGTTGTAGTCGAGAACTTGCAGTCACAATGGGAAAAACCCCCTTTTTAGTCGTGTTTTCCTCCTTTATTACAGGTCACACTACCTCGCGACCAGTCACTAAACCTAAGGCGCTATTATCGTATCGATAGACTGCTGGTAAGAGAGGTAGGCCTATTGCCGAAAGAGCCTGGGAACTGCTGTGCACAGCGGCTCCCAGGCTCTTTCGGCCTGCCGGTATGCGAGGAAACCAGGCTGGTGAATATCACCGGCCTGGCTCAGGCAATGGCCCGGGCATTTCTGTTTATTCCGTCGATTACTTCAAATAGATGCCGGGTCCGGTCCGCAAAGACATGCAGCAAACGCTGCTGCGGGTTTCGCAGGCGCAGGAGTTCACCCCGGTTGGGTCGACAAAAGCCCGAAAAACAGACGTGCGTATTATTGCCGCTACGCATAAGTCACTACGACAGGCCTGCCATGACGGCCTCTTTCGGTGGGATTTATTCTATCGCTTATCCGTAGCGGAGCTGCATCTGCCCACCCTGACTGCGTGGAGCCTGACCGAAAAGCGAGACCTGATCGATCATTTTATCCGGATCAAGCAAAAAGCGTTTCGCCGGCCGAGGCCAATCCGGCTAACCACTGCCGCCCGGCAGCAGCTGGACCTGTATCTGTTTCCGGGCAATGTTCGCGAACTGGAGAATCTGATCGAATCGCTGTACGTCTTTGCCGAAAGTCAGGTAGACGTAGCCGATCTGCCCGACTGGATTCGGCAACCTGAGCAGGCAATAAACGGTTTTACCTGGCAACACCACGAGAAAGACCTCATACAAAGGGCTCTTGCCTATTTCGGGGGCAACAAGACCCGCGCCCTCGACGCGCTGGGCTACGGCTCCATGAATACGTTGACGGCCAAAATAACCCGTTACGCCATCCCGCTACCCTGACGAACCGGCACCACCACGCATTCGTGAGCACAAACGCATAGCTTTGCCAACAGCTTTTCCCTAGACCGATCATGCGACTTTCGTTTGTGTTCCTGATGCTGCTGCTGGTGCTTCCTGCCTGGGCGCAGGTAACCGAAACCCGGCCCAAACCCCGGGTGCTGGTACTAACCGATATCGAGAATGAGCCCGACGATACGCAGTCGCTGATCCGGTTCATGCTCTATGCCAATCAGTGGGATATTGAAGGCTTGATTGCCACTACCTCGGTTCATCAGCAAGAGCGGGTTGCGCCCGAGAAAATCAGGGAGGTCGTTACAGCCTACGGACAGGTCAGGGCCAATCTGGCTTTGCACGAACCCGGCTATCCGGAAGCCGCGCAGCTATTGGGTCTGATCAGGCCTGCCCTGCCCCGGTTCGGCAGACAGGCGGTTGGCCCCGGCAACGACTCGCCCGGCTCGGACTGGATCATTCAGGTTGTCGACAAAAACGACGAGCGGCCCGTCTGGGTGCTGTGCTGGGGCGGGCCGAACTGCCTGGCCCAGGCGCTCTGGAAAGTATCGATGACCCGATCGGCGGAAGAGCTGAATCGCTTTGTCGGTAAACTCAGGGTCTACACCATCTCCGACCAGGACGATTCAGGGCCCTGGCTGCGCAAAACCTTCCCGTCACTTTTTTACGTGGCCAGTCCCGGCGTATACGCCCGGGGAGCGTACCACTACGCCACCTGGAACGGCATCAGTGGCGATCGGCACCACGGCCGGTTTTCAGGTGCCGATTTTTCGCTGGTCGATAACCCCTGGCTGGATGTCAACATACGGCAGGGTCACGGCCCGCTGGGAGCGCTGTATCCGGTTACCAAGTACCTGATGGAGGGCGACACCCCCTCGTTCCTGCATTTGATCGACAATGGATTGAGCGTACCCGAACACCCGGACTATGGCGGCTGGGGCGGCCGCTACGAATATTACCAGCCGCACACCCGACCCTGGTTTTCGGAGCCGGAGACCCGTCCGTTTTTCACCGATGCCGACGATGAGGTCAAGGGCCTCGACGGACACATGCACCGGAGTAATCAGGCCACTATCTGGCGCTGGCGGCAGGCCTATCAGCATGACTTCGCGGCCCGGATGGACTGGTGTGTGAAGCCGTTCAGCGAAGCCAACCATCCGCCCCGGGTCGTGCTGACCCACCCGGCGGTGCTGACAGTAAGCAGCGGAGAGCCCATCACCCTCAGCGCGCAAGGCTCGACCGACCCCGACGACAACTCTCTGACCTACAAATGGTTTTACTATCCGGAAGCCGGTACGTATCTGAGCCATCGGGACCTGGTGATCGGCCAGCCAGCCGCCCCGTCGGTTACCCTGACGGCCCCCGATGTCAGCAAACCCGAAACGCTGCATGTTATTGTGTCGGTAACGGATAACGGCCGGCCGGCCCTGACGCGCTACCAGCGGGTTCTGGTAACGGTTCTGCCCAAGATCCGGTAGACCGCTGGCTAAAGGACTGGGGCGGGTAACGGGCTCCTCTTCCGATCTTTCGGGTATGCAGACCTTGCTTTGTTCCCTCCTGTTGCTGGGGCGACCGCTGGCTCTAACCGAGCCGCCCCCGCAGACGCTCAACCAGTACGTGGCGTTCCTGAGCCAGTCGGTCGATGTGGTCAATGGGCGCTGTCTGGCGCTGAAAGCGTACGAGGCCGAGGTGCAGCGGTATCGGAAAAAAGCCGATGGTACGCTGCGGCTACCTTCGTCGGGGCCGCTGGAGACGTATTATTACCAGAAAGCGCTGGCCGCGACCGGACTGACTGCCGCTGAACAGCAATCGTTAAAAACCAGCGCGCAGGGTCTCTGGCAACGGCTAAACCAGATCGACCAGACCGGCAAGGCGCTGGAAACCTACGTGCGCCTGGGCGATTACCGGCGCGACAACCTGAGCCGATCCGATTCGCTGGTACGGGCGCTACAGACCCTGGCTAGTCAGTTTGGCCGGGAGAAGGACGCCTGTTACCAGCAGATCCGGCAGATGTACCGGCGGTATCAGCCCTACCAGGCCAGCGACCCGTACCTGGTTGCCGAACACGAAATGGAACAGGTGTTACAGAGCCAGCAGGCGCTGCTGTCGGCCCTCCCCTTCGTGCTCCACGACGATAGCCCCGCGGCCTGGCCCGTCGACCGGGTGCAGCAGCATATGCTGGCCGATGCGGAACCGCTGCAACGCCTTGACCAGACCGCCCCCCGGATCGCCTACCCGGCTTCGTCCATGCTGGCGTCGTTCAAAACGGCTTTACAGACCATACAGGCCCTCAAGAGCCGGGCCATCGATGATAATACCTATGCCGCCCGGCAGTCGGCCCGGCATGGGAACGAGGTGTACCTGGCCCTGCTGCAGGCGTTCAATCAGGATTTGCTGGCCATGTATCACAGCTTTGTCAACTACAGCCGGTCGGCCCGGTCGCTGCTCGACTACCCATCGGTCAGCATCACCTTCCTGATCGACCCACCCGCTCCGGTCAGCCGGACGGTCGCGTCGGCCGTGCCTTTTGCCGACAGCCCTCCGCTGGTGTTCAGCGTCCAA
Source organism: Spirosoma sordidisoli (assembly GCF_004138325.1). GTDB lineage: Bacteria > Bacteroidota > Bacteroidia > Cytophagales > Spirosomataceae > Spirosoma > Spirosoma sordidisoli. The sequence goes on from NZ_SBLB01000001.1 coordinate 1,951,172, forward strand.
CCGGCGACGGCACCGGCCAGCCGGGCTACGTTCCTGGCGCTCAATGCCTATGTCGATTTCATCAACGAGTCGCTGCGGCAGCTGCGTACGCTACAGGTCGGCCTGCGCAACTACCAGTTGTCGGCGGAGTACCAGCGCGATCCGGCCCGGAGCCAGAAACGGGCGGCCCTCACCTACGCCCACGACGACTACAAACTGCCTACTTCCCTGTATCAGCTGCTGCGTGTCAGCAGCCAGTCTGTGCCGCCCTCCTACCGGGCTTCGGTCGTTGGCCAGGCCGAGGTGCTGATGAACATGCTGACCGAGATGGACCAGCTGAGCATCGAACTGACGACCTATACGGCCGACAAACGTTACCAGCAGGACCAGCTACAGCGGTCTGACGCCATTCTGGACCGCTACGCCTACCTCTTCGATGCCTTCGATCAGAAGAAAGAGCGGCTATATACCGACATACGGCGCATTTACGAAAGCTACCCCGCGGCCAGTCCGGGCAGCTCGTGGAACCGGGCCGGGAAAGCCCTGCTCAGCGCGGTCGACAGTAACCGGGCCGTGCTGGCGGGTATTCGGGCGTACCTGAGCGGACAGTCGGACCGGCTTCCCGAAACCGCTTCTCTCGAAGCCATGGGCCGGCAGCTGATGGCCGATGAGTATTCGAACCTGAACGGCCTGACCCGCTACGGACGCAGCAATGGGCTCTGCCCGTATACTCCCTACGAAGACCTGGCCGAGAGTTCGCTGCGGTTTGCGGAGTTGACGAAGCGGATCGCGTTACCCCGGGCTACGGCCACCAGCCATCCCTACGAATCGGTCTATTATTTCTATAACAATCAGCTTATTTACCCCTACAACAGGTTCTGCGAGCTGGCCAAAGAAAACCGGCTGAAAGCCATCGACCAGCCCGACCTGTTTGCGTTCCGCCGGCAGGCGTCGGCTCCGGTGTCGCCCCCCGCTCCGCTGCCGGTCAGCCCGCCCGAATCGGCACGCCCCCGCCGGGAGCCACCGCCCAGCCCGGCTACAACTCCGGCAACGCCCGTTTCACCGACCTCCGCTCCTGTGGCCGCCGGACCGACGCTGCGGGATACGGTTTATGTGGAGCGGCTGCGGGTCGATACGATGTACGTCGACCGAAGCCGCGAGGGGGCGGTAAGTCCGTCGCTGGCGGGGTTTGCGCCGAACAACATGGTGCTGCTGCTCGACGTGTCGGGGTCGATGGATTCGCCCTACAAACTGCCCCTGCTGAAGCGGTCGGTCAAAGCGCTCCTGACCCTACTCCGGCCCGAAGACCAGCTCTCCATCGTGGTTTACTCGGGCAAAGCGCGGGTGGCCCTGAAGCCAACCTCCGGCGCGCATGTGGGCGAGATTGCCCGCGTCATCGACGAGCTGACATCAACCGGCGATACCGATGGCAACGGCGGGTTGAAACTGGCATACAAGGTAGCGGACCGGAACTACATCCGCGCCGGTAACAACCGGATCATTCTGGCTACCGACGGCGAATTTGCGGTCAGCGGGGAGGTGCTTCAGCTCATCGAGGAGCGCGCCCGGCAGGACATCTCCCTGACCGTTTTCACCTTTGGCCGCAATGCCCTTACCGGACAGGGCCTCCGGCAGCTGAGCCAGCTGGGCCGGGGCACTTTCGTTCACGTTACCCCCCAGAACGCCACCAACCAGCTGATCCTGGAAGCGCAGGCCAGGCCCGTTCGATAGCCCGCGCCCGGTAAAGAAAACAGCCGCTCAGAGAGTGGCTGTTTATCGGACAGGAAAAAGGCATGTTATCAGTCAATACGGTTCGGTTTGTCAGCGGATCGCGATACCATCTTTGATATCCTCGCGTGCGTTGATGATGATCTTGTCGTTGGGGGTCAGGTCGCCGAATATTTCTGTCATATCGCCCGATTTCTGCCCCCGCCGGATCGGTACATGCCTCGCCCGGCCGTCTTCGACCTTGATGACGTACTGGCGCTCCGTCGACGCAATGACGGCCGAAGTCGGTACGGCCAGAGCGCCGGGCGTACCGGCCGCCGACAGAATAATTTCGGCGAACATGCCTGGCCGCAGGGTCCGGCTCCGGTTGTCGATGTCGATCTCGACGGTCTCGGAGCGGAACTGCTGGTTCATACTGCCCGACCGCCGGCTGATTTTCCCGGTAAAGGTTTTTCCGGGCATGGCGCTAACCGTAAACGCCACCGACTCGCCTTCCTTCATCTGGGGGCTGTAGGTCTCGGGGACATCGACAATCAGACGCAGCCGGGTCTGCTGCTGCAAAACCAGCATCGGCCGGTCCTGTCGGGCGCCCGACCCGACCAGCGCGCCGGGGTGTACGTTCCGCTCGGTGATGAAGCCATCGAAGGGTGCCGATACGGTCAGGTATGATTTGAGTTTCGCCATGGCCCGGTAGTTGGCCTGTTCGCCCAGTACAGATGCGCTGTCGGCCTGCACCCGCGCCTGGGCCGTTTCCAGGTCCAGAGCCGATACCGAACCGGCTACCTTATTGCTGGCCAGCAACCGGCGGTAATGTTCGCGGCTGGCTACCAGCATGGCCTGTGCCTTCAGCGTGTTGGACCGCGCAGCCGCCAGCCGCTCTTCGGTTTCGGGCGCATCCAGCACCATCAGCACCTGCTCTTTCCGCACGGCCGAACCCCGGTCAACCAGCACGCGCTCCACAAAACCCGTGGCTCGTGGATAAATGGTCACCTCCTGATAAGCATGAAACTCGCCGGGCAGCTGTACCGTCTGGGCCAGCGACTGCCGCGTTACGGCGCCAATCCGGTAGCTGGACGGGGCTGATTTTGTTGCCGGAGCCGATTTTTTCCGGTCGCTCTCAGCCGAGTCGCCGGAGTGGCAGCTGCAGAGGGCACCCAGCCCCAGCAGGAAGGCCAGTGTTCTGTTATAATGAATGCTTTTCATACGATTCGGGGAGAACAGGTTGGGGGTCATAGTCGGTATCAGCTACCGGCGTGGTCACCGGAGCGGGCAGGAGCGACGGGTCCTCATACGTAGCCCGGCGCTGCAGCCAGACGTAGACCTGCGGTACGATATAGAGAGCAGCCAGCGTAGACGCTACCAGCCCGCCGATAACAGCCCGGCCCAGTGGTGCCACCTGCTCACCCGCTTCGCCCGTACCGAGCGCCATCGGCACCATGCCCGCAATCATGGCAAAGGAGGTCATCAGCACCGGCCGCAGCCGCAGCCCAACACTGTCGATAGCCGCCTTCCTCAGATCCCGATACACCCAGCGCAACCGCTCGGCATTGGTCACGATCAGGATAGCGTTGGCTACGGATATACCCGTCGACATGATAATGCCCATGTACGACTGCAGGTTGAGCGTACTACCCGTCAGCAGCAGCAGCCCGATAGCGCCGACCAGTACGGCAGGTACCGTGCTGAGCACCACGAACGATAGTCGGAACGACTGGTAGTTGGCCGCCAGGAGCAGGAAGATGACCAGGACCGCAATACCCAGCCCCAGCTGCAGGCTATCGAGGGTTTCGGTCAGCAGCGACGACATCCCTTTCACCTCCGTAACGAGGCCTTTCGGCGTTTCGCCCAGCTTGCTCAGGGTTTGGTTTACGGCCTGGGTAGCGGTACCCAGGTCGCGGTGGTGAACGTTGGCCGATACCGTTACGTACCGGCGCGGCCCCGTGCGGTCATACTCGCCGGGCAGCGTATCGACCGAGAACGTAGCCACATCGCCCAGCACCGGCCGCGACTGTCCCGCCACCAGCGGAATCTCGCGCAGCTGCGACAGGTTCTGCATATCATACTCCGGAATCTGGACCTGTACCTGGTAGGTATAGGCCGCCTGCTGGTCGAGCCACTGGTTTTTCTCGGTATAACGGCTCGATGAGGTCGAGGCCGTAATGGACCGGGCAGCCTGCTGGATGTTCAGCCCCATCATGGCCAGCCGCTGCCGGTCCAGTTTAATGTTGATGACCGGGAAGTTGAGCGGTTGCAGAATCCGGACATCGCGCAGATAAGGCACCTCGGCCAGACTGTCGACCAGGCGGTGGGCATAGCCCGCAATCTGCTTCATATCCCGACCGGCTACCTGCACCTCGATGGGCGTGCTGGCGCCACCGCTCATGAGTTTCTCGGTCAGGTCGGCCGGTTCGAAGGAGAGCGTCAGGTCGGGCATCTGCTCCCGTACGGCCTCGCGAATCCGTTCTTTCAGATCCTGCATATTGGTCCGAAACCCCTTCGTCAGCCCGACCTTGATGACCGCGTCGTTTGTACCACTGGTGCTGACGTACAGGTTGGAGGTGGCATAGTTGGTGGGGACAACGCCGACGTAGGCCGACGACACCGCCAGATTCCCGCCCGACACCTCATCGACCAGTGTCAGCAGCTCACCCACGCGCTCTTCGGTTCGTTCGAGCCGGGTGCCGTCGGGGGTTTTCATGCGGATGACCATCTGGCCGGTATTGATGACGGGCAGCATGTCTTTCCCGATCAGTGCGAATCCCGCGCCCGCCAGCACCAGAATACCTATCCCATACAGCCCGATAATGAGTTTGTTACGGTTCAGCAACCGGTCCGTCTGGGCCACGAAACCCGCCCGGACCCGATCAAACCGCGACGGCTGGGCGTCGGGCCGATGGGGTTTGTGGCTGTGGGCTTTCATGAGCCAGTTGGCCAGCACCGGCACCAGGCTCTGCGCCAGAAAGTACGATACGGTCATGGCAAATCCGATCGACAGCGACAGCGGCAGGAACATAGCCCGGGGTACGCCCGTCATGATGAACGATGGAGCAAAAACGGCCAGAATACAAAGCAGGATGAGCAGGAGCGGCAGCGCTACCTCTTTGCAGGCCTCGAATACGGCCTCTTTTTTGGGCTTGCCCATCTCCAGATGCTGGTGAATATTTTCGATGGTCACCGTAGCCTGGTCGACCAGCACCCCGATGGCCAGCGCCAGACCCGACAGCGTCATAATGTTGATCGTTTGCCCGGCCAGACTCAGCCCCAGCACAGCCGCGATAATCGAAATCGGAATGGTGATGATCACGATCACCGACGACCGCCAGTCGCCCAGAAACAGCAGCACCATCAGGCCGGTCAGAATAGCCCCCAGCCCGCCTTCGAAAAGCAGACTCTCGACCGCGTTGATGACAAAAACCGACTGATCGAACTCGTAATTGACCTCGATGTCGTCGGGGAGCAGGCTCCGCATCTCGGGCAGTTTGGCTTTGAGCCGCGTGACCACATCCCAGGTTGAGGCATCGGCCGTTTTGACGACCGGGATGTACGACGACCGGCTTCCGTTCACGAGCGCGTAGCCCGAGGTAACATCGGAACCATCCTGAACGGTGGCCACATCGCTCAGAAAAATGGTGCGGTGCCCTTCGGTAATGACCGGAATCCGGCCAAAGTCCGACACCTGATCTTCGAGCGAGTTGAGCGTGGTAATGTAGGTGGTATTGTCGACCCGGATGTTGCCCGATGGTGTCATGGCATTATTGGCCGCCAGCGCCCTGACCACCTCATCGGGTGAGATGTTCATACTACGAATCCGGCCGGGGTCCAGGTTGATAACGATGGTGCGGGAGTTGGTACCGATGGGGGGCGGAGCCGTCAGCCCCGGAACGGTCGAGAACAGAGGCCGGATGCGCGTAACGGCCAGTTCGTGAATCTCTTTCAGCGACCGCGTTTTGCTCGAAAACACCAGATCGCCGATGGGTACCGACGAGGCATCATAACGCACCACCTGCGGAGGCAGCGCCCCGGGCGGGAAAAACTTCATGGCCCGGTTTACCTGAATAGCCACTTCGGCCGCGGCCTGAGCCATGTCGGTTCCTTCGTAGAAAGCCAGTTTCACGATGGTCAGCCCCTGCACGTTACGGCTCGATATGTCGCGCACGCCCCCGATGTACAGAAACTGATCCTGCATGCGGGTGGCGAAAAAGCCTTCCATCTGCGCGGGCGACATACCGCCGTAGGGTTCGATGACGTAGATCACCGGCGAGTTGAGCCGGGGAAAGATATCGATCGGAATCCGCAGCGCCGACATAACCGAGAACGTCACTATGCCGGCAACCAGCACCAGCACCGATATCGGGCGTTTCAACGAAGTTGATAATAAGGACATAAGCAGATCGGGTTAGCGACGGAACAGCGAATAGAATTCGTCAAGGTTATCGGTAGCCTGGGCGCGTTGCAGCCGCAGCTGAACAGCCTGGGCGCGCGTTTGTACCACTTCTTTCTCCACGGCCGTAAGCAGGGTTAGCGCATCGGTCAGGCTCAGCACGGTTTCCAGACCGTTGTTGTACAGCGAAAGTCGCTGGGTGTAAGCCTCCCGGGCCGAACGAAGGGCGTTAGGAAGCTCGGCCAGCTGGTTCTGCACCACAGCCAGCCGGGCATTGGCGATACCGAGGGTGTTCTGCAACTGCAGCTGAGCTACCATCAGCTGATTACGGGCCTCCTCGACCCGAAACTGCTGCAGCCGGACCCGACTGGTAGCCCGCCGAAAATCCATCAGATTGGCCGTAGCCGCCACTCCCAGCAGATAGTTGGTACGGCTGTAAGACAGCCCCGGCAGAAGCGGGCCGTAGTTATTGTCGACATCCAGACTGGAGCCGCGCGCCCAGGTTGCGCCCAGCAGCGTTACCCGCGGCAGCGCCGATTTCCGGATCAGGTCGACCTCGGCCACCTGTCGGGTAATGAGTCGTTGCTGAACCTGCAGCAGCGGGTGAGCCGAAACGGGTTCAGGGTCAGCCAGCGGTATAAGCAACGGGTCGACGCGCAGCGCTGTGTCGATCTCGATTTGGTCGATGGGCCGTCCGGTCAGGGTAGCCAGCTGAACCCGCGCCCGCTGCCGCTCTTCCTGCATGCGCAGATAGGCCAGCCGGGCGCGCGACAGGGCCGCCCGTGCCAGCGACGAGTCGAGTCCCGGCTTGATGCCGTTGCGAACGAGGTTGGCGATAATTCGGTGTACGGTATCGACCCGGGCCAGGTTCCGCTGCTCGATCTGCAGGTTCTGCTCGGTCCAGAACAAATCCAGAAAACTGCTGATTACGGTTTGCCGCAGTCCGAACCGCTCCCGTTCCAGACCGGCCTCCCCTACGGCGATGTCGGCCCGCAAGAGCTGGTTTTCGGCCGCAAACCGGCCAAAGTTATATACCTCCCAGTCGGCGCTAGCCAGCGCAATGTTACCCGTTGCCAGATCGGCCTGGTTATCGGCGCGCCGGGCGCCCGACGTGGGCACAATGAGTCCCAGCGAGAAATACGAACCCGACAGCCCGTTGGCCGTACCGATATTGGTCTGGCTATGGACACGCACATTCGGCAGCCGGTTATCAGCAAGAATCTGGCTGTTGGCTCTCAGCGCGCCCAGCGCCGACTGCCGGGCGGCCAGCGTAGGGTATTGCGCCAGGGTGGCCGCTACGGCCTCTTCGAGGGTCAGTCGCTGCTGGGCCTGCAATCGGGTTGGCAGACCGACCAGACCGCTGATCGCACACATCCAGATAGTAAGCAAACGAGCCGCGTGAGGCATAGGCAACGGAACAGTTGAGTAAAAGGTCGCCGGATCGGTTGAGCCGGTCAGTAACCAAAATAACCACCGGGTCCATTAGAGACTTCTGAGAGAGTTATTACAATCTGATTAGAGTGAGCAGACGGCCGCTCATCCTGGCGTCTTCTGCTGTACTTTCGACCCTGTACTATCAGGCGCAGCTATGCACGTATTGGTTGTAGAAGACGATGTTGAACTGACGCAGTTCATTCAGAAAGGCTTACAGTCTGAAGGCATCGGCGTATCCGTGGCCTTCGACGGGGTCGTTGGTCGCTCTATGGTCAATGACCGGCAGTTCGATGTGGTAGTGCTGGATATCAACATGCCGGGCCTCAATGGCTACGAGCTTTGTGCGTTCATCAAGCAGAACTGGCCCGCTATTCCGGTCATAATGCTTACCGCCCTGGGTAGTCTGGACAATAAAGTAATGGGGTTCGAGTCGGGGGCCGACGACTATCTGGCCAAACCGTTTGCCTTCAAAGAGCTGCTGTTCCGGCTGAAAGCGCTGGCCCGGCGGCATCCGTCGCGGGCGCCCCTCCCCAAACGGCTCGAACTGCTCGACCTGGCCGTCGATACCGAATCGCATCAGGTCTGGCGGGCGGGCAAGCGGGTTACGCTGACGGCCCGCGAGTACGCCCTGCTCGAATACCTGCTGCTCAACCAGGGCAAAGTAGTAAACCGGGTCGATCTGCTCGAAAACGTCTGGGATGTTCACTTTAACACCAACACCAACGTGGTTGACGTGTACATCAACTACCTGCGCCGGAAAATCGACCATGTAGAGCCGAAACTGCTGCATACCGTCTTCGGCGTGGGCTACATGCTGCGGGCCGAGCCATGAGCATCAAGCAGAAAATTACGGTTGGCTTCGGGCTGCTGGTGGCTGCGCTGCTGCTGCTGTTTTCGCTGTATATTTTCCAGACCTACGAGTCGTACCGGCGGTCGCAGATGCGGATGCGGCTGCAACGCCGGGCCCTGTCGGCCCAGCTGTTCCTGCAGAACCGGCAGGAGTTTCTGCGCTACAACTACCTGACTCTGCCCGAGCAGCACGAATCGCTGGTGAACGCGCAGAACCGGCGCATCTACTCCTCATCGGGGCCCGACGATTACCGGATTACGCCCGCTCGGCTGGCCGAAGCGCGGCAGCAGGAGGTTTACTTTACGTATGACAGCCCGCTCTGGGAAGACCCGAAAGAAGGCATGGCCCTATCGTTCCGGATAAATGGCGATCAGTACGTAGCCGTGGTAACCGCCTACGACCTGGCCGGGCGTCAGACCAGCAGGAACCTGCGGCTTATCCTGATTCTGGGCAATATTCTGTCGCTGGTGGTGATTGCGCTGGTCGGGTTTCTGTTTGCCCGGCGGGCCATGCGTCCGTTCGATCAGCTGATCAGCCAGCTCGACTCGGCCACGGTCAACGATTTCTCGTTTCGGCTCAGCGAAGGCAGCCCTTCCGACGAAGCGGGGTATCTGGCCGCATCGTTCAACCAGCTGCTGGCGCATCTTCAGGAACTGGCCGTCAGTCAGGAAAACTTCGTAGCCTACGCATCGCACGAGATTCGTACTCCGCTGACGGTCGTGAAAGGCATGCTGGAAACCTCGCTGGCCTACGATCAGAGTCTGCCCGCGGCCCGGCAAAGCATCGATCAGGCACTGAGCCGGCTGGAAGGAGCCATCGAACTGGCCAATGCGCTGCTTCAGCTGGCGGAGGTGGAGGGGCTCAAAGCCATGCAATTACAGGAAGATATCAACGTAGTCGATACTATTCTGGACACGGTGGCCTATGTGAGCGAAAAATACCCGTCCCTGACCATAGAAGTGCAGCTGACCGACGAGTTTACCGAACAAAGCTCAACGGTGCGGGTCATCGGAAACGCTACGCTGCTGCGTACTGCCCTGATCAACATTGCCGATAATGCCGGTAAGTATTCGTCGTTTCAGCCCGTCGATATACGGGTTCGCTACGAAACGGGCTGGATCGTTATCGACATTACCGACCGGGGTATCGGCATCCCCGAAGCGCAGCTGACCGATGTGTTTCTGCCGATGATGCGGGCCGAAAATGTAGGGCGGATTCAGGGGTTCGGCCTGGGGCTGACCCTGGCCCGAAAAATTGTTGATCTCCACCAGGGCTACCTGCTGCTGCACTCCGTACCTACCCGGGGCACTACCGTTTCGCTGCGGCTGCCGGCCCGGCCCCTCTGGCCGTAAGCGAGCCGGTGTCAGGCCAGGGCCAGCCCGGCCAGCGGCAGACCGAACCAGTTGGCCAGTACGGACACGAGCAGGTTATGGTCGTCGCGCTGGGGCAAACCCGACACGGCCAGCGTACCGACGCAACCCGTTCCGCGCAGGATCAGCGGAAAACAGCCGCCAAAAGGCGCATAGTCTCTGAGGTCGAGGCCCGAGCGTTCCTGCAGGGAGGTTTGCCGCTGTTGCAGATCGAGCCCTACGGCGTAGGAACTCCGGTGGAAACGCAGCACCACGTTGCGTTTGCGCCGAATCCAGTCGGCATTGTCGGCGGTGGTACCGGGCATGGCGTAGAAGAACAGCGGCTGACCAGCCAGCTGAATCTCGATGGCAACGGCTTTGCCGGCGGCTTCGGCGGCTTCTTTGAGCCGGGTACCGAGCTGCCAGGCGGTATCGGCCGTGAAGGTATCGAACTGGAGCTGCTGCTCCTGAACGGCAAGCCGGTCGAGGTCGGCCTGTACATCAATGGGGACAGTATCCATAGGTAGCGGAGTAACGAGTTAGGGCCGGGTCGTAAGGGAGGAGTTACCGCTTCTGACGACCCGGCCCTGACAGAACCACAGGCAGCCGCTTCTCTACTCGTCGGCCCAGCGGGTCAGGCCCAGCAGTTTTTTACCCAGCTCGCTTAGTTCGGCGGTCTGGTGGCGGGTGCGCTCCCAGCCGCGCGGGTCGCCGGGAAAGGCGTAGCCCTCGGGGGCGATGCGGTCGCGCCAGGACGTGATGCGCCACTGCCGCAGGGCTTCGTTGTCTTCTTCGGCCGGCATCATGGATATATACTGCGCAATCCGCACCTGATCGGCCGAGCGGTTGGGCCGGATGCCGTGGGGCTGGGTGCTGTTGAAGATCAGCAGATCGCCGGCGTTCATCTTTACCTTGACCAGCTTGTCTTCGAAGCCCGTTATATCGGGTTTGAACCGGTTGCGGTCGGCGGGTTGGGTCAGCTTCCAGGTGTCGTAGGTGCGATACAGCTCGGGTATGCACTGGAAACCGCCCATGTTTTCATCGTTCTGATCGGCCAGGGCCAGCACCCCCTGCACGTTCTGAGGGCGGGTTTCGGGGTCGTAGTCCCAGTGAATGAATCCTTTGAAGGTATCCTGCGGACGCAGCGGAAAATTCAGGTTGGCCCGGTCGATGGTTACCCAGAGGTGCTCGGTGCCCCAGATGTCGACAAACGCATCGTAGACGCGGGGGTACTGGCGGTTATCCCATTGGTACTGGTGGTTATAGAGCTCGACCATGCCGCTGCCGATCAGCTCTTTCATCTGCATATCGGCCCGCGGGGGCGCGTACCAGGTGCCGGGGTCGTTGGGGTCTTTTTCTTCAAACGCCCACAGAAAACGGGCCAGCCGCTCGGCCTGTTCGCGCGGCACGGCCTGTTTGACAACGATATAACCGTTTTCTTTCCAGAACTGCCAGTCGGCTTCTGATAGCACCCGCAGCGGTTTGACCGTTTCGCCGGAACGGTCGCTCAGGCTGATTTTGCTGCTGGTAGCCGTTGAGGGGTTGCCCGGAATGTCTTTGTGGGCGTTGGCGGGCGCCATGGTCGGCGTCATGGTTGGAGTTGCTTCCATACGAACTGATCGGTAAAAACAGGGTTTGGTTACGACAAAGGTAGCCCGACCGGGGCGGGAGGTGTTATGACGAAACTAGCCCTTTTTTGTACTATATTGCTCTCGGATAGCACCAGACTCTCACAAACCAGCAGATATGCACAAAATTTGCCCCGTATGAAACTAGCGCTCGAACAGATCAGCCCGGATGCCGACAGCTCGTTCCATATCCTGCTGACGCCCCACCTGAGCGACGTTTTCCTGTGGCATTACCACCCGGAGTATGAGATTGTGTTTATCGAAGGCGCCAGCGGCACCCGCCACGTAGGCAACCACATTTCGCGCTACGAAGGCAGCGACCTCGTTTTTATTGGCCCCAACGTGCCGCACCTGAACTTCGACTACGGGGTCAGGACCGAGCACCGCAAAGTGGTGGTCCAGCTGAAAGAAAACTTTCTGGGTGAGGTGTTCTGGCAGGCCCCCGAGCTGGCTGCTGTTACCCGCCTGTTCGAGCGCGCCCGGTCGGGGCTGTCGTTCTACGGGGCTACCAAGGAGGCCGTTGGGCAGCAACTGAGCCAGCTAGCCGGGCTGCCGTCGTTCGAGCGGCTGCTCAGCTTGCTTCGCATCTTTCAGCAACTGGCTACCAGCACCGAATACACTCCCTTACACGGCCAGGCGGTGGCCAGTGCCTATAACCTCAACGAGCAGCAGCGGCTGAAACGGGTGCATCAGTTCATTGTCGACGAGTATGCGCGTAAAATCGAGATTCCGGAGGTGGCTGCCCTGGCCAGCCTTACCGAATCGGCCTTCTGCCGCTACTTCAAACGGATTACCGGGCTTACGTTTACCCAGTTTCTGAACCAGTACCGGATCAATCAGGCGCAGAAGCTGCTGCTCATGGACCATACCGTATCGGAAGCCTGCTTTGCCTGCGGATTCGAGAGTCTGTCGTATTTCAACCGGATTTTCAGGCGGCTGACCGGCGAGAACCCGCTTCAGTTCAAGAAACGCCACCGCCAGGACCTGACCTGACCTTTTTTGCAATCCCGACGAAGGACCGGGCCACCGGGATACCAAAAAACGGCGGGTCGCTTTACAGTTTAAACGCCAGGCCGGGTTCGGTGGGCATGGATGCCGGGTGCAGGAGCTGGAGCAGGACGGCCCGCTCGGCGGTAGAGAGGTGTTGCTGCAGATACCCGGCCAGGTTGCCATAGGTAGCGGTTGCAAAAGCCGGATGCAGCGCCTGGTACGCTCTTACGCAGCGGATGATCCGTTTCAACTGACCCGTGTATGTCAGCTGCCGATCGATCTGCTCCGATGAATCTGGTTCGAAGATGGTCATCAGCACGCAGCGTATACTCGTAAGGGTTGCGGCCTTGTACAGTTTCCAGATCATGACTATCGTGTTTAACTAGTTGGAGAAATAAACCAGCCTATTCAGTGCATAAATCGTTCCAGAAGCGGGGGCAAGCCCGATTTTCTGGAACGATTTATGCTTGTTACAGTGCTAATTCTCAAATTTACTATTTTAACTTTAAAGTCAACTCATTGTTACTTATTAAACAATGACATGGCCGTAAGTAAACAGTTTCACCTCAATCTGGCACATGAAAAAGAAAAGACGTATCATACACCACTATCATCAGCTCAACAGCCTTTCTATCAAACGCTTATGAAAATACGATTAAAATGCACTAATCGATGAATGGTTAGTATTCGTCAATTGTTGCCCGGAAATAACTGGCCCCCATTAAAATTTGCGCTGGCCACCTGAATAATTACGTATATGGTTTTTAGTAAACTTATAATTTGCCATATTTGACACTTGTAACTTTACAGCAAGCACAAAGACAACCTCATGGAAAATAGCTACCACGTCCTTCATATAGATGATGACGTCTTCATCAGAAGGATCATCGAGCAGGCCCTTGGCGCCCAGTTTAAGATTACCTCATTTGCCAATGGCATGGAAGCGATGATGTGGCTGGAGTCGGGCAACGTTCCCGATATTATCCTGACCGACCTGCGGATGCCGATGCTCGATGGCACCGAAATGATCGATCTGATCCGCAGCAGCTCCCTGTACCGCCACGTACCCATTATCGTGCTGTCCAGCGCCGACGACAGCGCGCTGAAAGTGAAATGCATTGACCAGGGGGCCGACGACTTCATCATCAAGCCGTTCAATCCCCTGGAAATAGAGGCTAAAATCAAAGCCCTACTCCGCCGGACCAATGATCGCCGGACCTTCCGGACCGATTTCGATGCCGCACGACTGAGCCCTTTCCGACAGTAACGACCCTTTCTCTGTGATGACTTCAGACTCGCCCGTCAATACCGTTGATTTTCGCATACTGTATGTTGAAGACAACACCGAAAGAGCCTCTGATTTCGTGCAGGCGTTTGCTACGCTGGGGTCGGTGACGGTGCTGCCCGGCCGGTCAGAAGCGCTGGCAGCCCTCCAGCAGGGGCGGCCGTTCGATCTGGTCGTGGTCAATGATGAGCTGGGCGGGCTGAAATTCCTCAACAGCATCGACACGATCCGGCTCGACCAGGCGTTTGCCGTTATGCTGCTCAGCCCCAACGCCGAACCCGACACGAACGTGCAGGCCGAAGGTCAGCCCATTATCGACGTGTTTCCGCTGGATTACGATCCCACGGCGGTTCGGCAGCGGCTGACCTACCTCATCCGAAAAAAAGAATACAAAACAGCGTTTACGACCTTCGACAACGAAGAGCCGCTTCGGATGCCTCTCGGCAAACGCCTGTTCGACATGGCCGTATCGGCCGGGGTGCTGCTGCTGATCTCCCCCCTGCTGCTGGTGGTGGCGGTGCTGATCCGGCTCGACTCCAAAGGGCCGATTCTGTACAAATCCAAACGGATCGGTATGGGCTACAAACTGTTCGACATGTACAAGTTCAGAACCATGCGCACCGGGGCCGACAAGCTCATTTCGGGCATGGCGTCGCAGAACATGTACCAGTCGGCCCAGCCCGAGCCGGCTCCCGATGCGCTCTGCGAAACCTGCCAGCAGGCGGGTACGCCCTGCCAGCGGCCGTTGTTTCAGGATAACATGCAGGTCTGTGAGATTCAGGTGCAGCGGAACCGCAAAGCCAAAGCTATGTTCATGAAGTTCAAGGAAGATCCGCGCGTAACCCGCCTGGGCAAGTTCCTGCGCAATACGAGCATCGACGAGCTGCCGCAGCTGTTCAACATCCTCAAAGGCGATATGTCGTTTGTGGGCAACCGCCCCCTGCCGCCCTACGAAGCCGAAAAGCTGACCACCATCGGCTACGCCCGCCGGTTTGCGGCTCCGGCGGGGCTAACGGGCCTCTGGCAGGTCACCAAACGCGGTAAAGCCGGCGTGTCGGACCAGGAACGGATTCAGCTCGATGCGCTCTACGCCCGGACCTACTCCTTCCGGACCGATCTGATTATCCTGATCCGGACGGTAAAGGCTGTTTTCCAGAAAGAAAATGTATGAACAGCCAGCCGCTCGTTTCGCTGATCATCCTGAACTACAACCAGGTCGAGGTTACCTGCGCCCTGCTGGCGTCGGTACAGCAGCTGACGTATCCATCGCTCGAAATCATCGTTGTCGATAACCATTCGACCCAGAACCCCGAACCGGCCCTGATGGCTATGGGCCTGCCGAACCTGCAGCTCATCGTTACCAACGCCAACCTGGGTTTTGCGGGCGGCAACAACGCGGGTATCCGGCAGGCTACGGGCGATTTCCTGCTCATTCTCAACAACGATACCGAGCTGGCCCCCGACCTGATCGAGCGCCTGCTGGAACCCTTCGCCACCGACAACGCCATTGGGGTCACCTGCCCCAAGATTCGTTTTTTCGATCATCCGACCGTTATCCAGTACGCCGGCTACACGCCCCTGAACACCTATACCGGACAGGCCTGGGCCGTTGGCAGCCATCAGGTAGACCAAGGCCAGTTCGACCAGCCGGGCCCTACGCCCTTTGCCCACGGCGCGGCCATGCTGGTGAAGCGCGACGCCATCGAGCGGGCCGGCCTGCTGCCCGAGCTGTATTTTCTGTACTACGAAGAACTCGACTGGTGCATCCGGATCCGCGAGGCTGGCTATGTCATTTATTACCAGCCCTCGGCGCTGGTTTATCACAAAGAGTCGATATCCGTAGGCAAGGGGAACCCGATGAAGGTGTATTACCAGACCCGAAACCGGATTCTGTTCATGCGCCGGAACGTGGCTCCGCCCCGGCTGCTGTTTTTTTTGCTGTACTACGCCGGCCTGGCTTTACCGAAAGCCATGGTGCGCTACAGCCTGCGTGGCCAACTATCATTTTTGAAGGCGCTGCTCAACGGCGTCGGCTGGAACCTGCGCCATAGCGTAGCCCGTCCGGCACCCCTGTCAGCCGACGCCATAACCCTGTTAACACCCCCTGTGTATGCGAATCGGAATTGAAGCTCAGCGGCTCCTCAGACCTCATAAACACGGTATGGACATTGTCGCGCTGGAGCTTATCAATGCCCTCCAGCAGATCGACCATGACAACGAGTATTTCATTTTTGTGCGCCCCGACGTGGACGAAGGCTGTCTTACCCTGCGCGAGAATTTTACGCTGGTCAAGGTAACGGGCAACAACTACGTGCACTGGGAGCAGGTGGCACTCCCGAAAGCCATCCGCGATTACCGGCTCGACGTGCTGCATTGCACCGCCAACACGGCTCCGCTGATGCCCGGCGTTCCGCTGATGCTGACCCTGCACGATGTGCTGTTTCTGATGCCCGCCTTCGGCGTTAATACCGCAACGGCCTATCAGCGCTTCGGCAACCGGTACCGGGCCCTGCTGGTTCGGCGGCTGATTCGGCGCTGCCATAAAATCCTGACGGTGTCGCATTTTGCCAGCCAGCAGATCAAGGGCGAGCTGAACCTGGCCAAAACGCCGATCGAGGTACTCTACAACGGCGTCAGCGCCCGGTTTTCGGAGCCCATCACCGATCAGCAGCGCGACCGCGCCAGGGCCACGTACCATCTGCCCGAGCGGTTTATGCTTTTCCTGGGCAGTTCGGACCCGCGCAAAAACATGACAACGGTGCTGAAGGCTTTCATTCGCTACGGCCAGATCGACACCGATGTGCAGCTGGTAATCAGCGGCAAGCTCCCCGCGTTTCTGAAGCAGCTGCTCACCGCCGAGGAGTATGCGTTTGTGGAACAGCGCTGCCAGTTTATCGGCTACATCGACAACGACGACCTGCCGGCGCTCTATGGGCTGGCCGAAACGTTTCTGTTCCCGTCCATCAGCGAGGGCTTTGGCCTGCCTATTCTGGAAGCCATGGCCTGCGGCACCCCCGTTATCACGAGCCGGGTTACCTCCATGCCCGAGGTAGCCGGTGATGCTGCGCTGCTGGTCGACCCGCACCAGCCCAACCAGATGGTGGTGGCCATGCACCGCCTTCGCCACGACCCGGCCCTCCGGCAAACGCTGATCGAACGTGGCCAAAAGCAGGTGGCCCGCTTCTCGTGGCAACGCTCAGCTCAACAACTGCTGGCTACCTACCGTACTTTTGCCCCGGCCCCGCAGTCGGTCACGGCATCTACCTATTCAATGGCGTAATTAGCTATGCAGCTCTTCCTCCTGTTATGTCTGGCCGTTGTGGCCTATACCTACGTCGGTTACGGGATCGTGATCACGATCCTGGTAGCCCTACGGCGCTGGATCAAAGGTCGCCGGCCGCTCCCGGCCGATGATTCGTACAGTCCGCCGGTGACGCTGATCATTCCGGCCTACAACGAGATGGACTGCCTGCCCGCTAAACTCAGCAACTCGCGCGCGCTCGATTACCCCGCCGGGCAGCTCCGCTTTCTGTTCGTCACCGAAGGGTCGACCGATGGGTCTACGGCCTACCTCGAAGCCCTGCGCGACGCGGGCGACCCGCAGATCAGCGTCCTGGGCGGCACCGAACGGGCGGGCAAGGTAGCGGCCATGAACCAGGCCATGCAGCACGTCAGCACCCCGCTGGTCGTTTTCAGCGACGCCAATACCCAGCTCAACGCCCGCGCTATCCGTAATCTGGTGCGCCATTTCTACGACGAAAACGTGGGTGCGGTAGCGGGCGAAAAGCGCATCGAGGTGTTCGATGCCGAAGCGGCTGCGGGCGCGGGCGAAGGGCTCTACTGGAAATACGAATCATACCTGAAGCGGAAAGATGCCGAACTGCATACGGTCGTTGGCGCGGCCGGGGAGCTGTTTGCCCTCCGTACCAGGCTGTACGAACCCGTAGAGACGGATACGCTGCTCGACGACTTCATGATTTCCCTGCGCATTGCGGGGCGGGGGTATCGGGTCGAGTATGAGCCCGATGCTTACGCGCTCGAGCGGCCTTCGTTCTCGATCGTTGAGGAGAAAAAACGAAAAGTCCGGATTGCGGCCGGGGGTTTCCAGTCGATCCGGCGGCTGCTGTACCTGCTGAACGGATTCCGCTACGGCTGGTTGACGTTTCAGTACGTGTCGCACCGGGTGCTGCGCTGGGCCGTTACGCCGTTTCTGTTGCCGCTGATCTGGCTGGCCAATCTGGCGCTGGTGCTGGGCATCGAACCCCTGTCGCCCCTGGCCTATGGTTTCTGGGTGCTGCTGTTTATTGGTCAGTGTGCGTTTTACGGAGCCGCCTGGCTGGGGTACCGGCTGGAGCATCGGCAATTGCGCGTCAAAGTGCTGTTTGTTCCGTTTTATTTCACCTTCATGAACGGTTGTGCCATACTGGGCTTCCAGCGCTACTGGCGTGGCAACACCTCCGGCATCTGGGAAAAAGCCCGTCGCGCCAACGATCTTCAGTTAGCCAAGTAGAGACGCAACCCCTTGCGTCTCATTCGCGGCAGCACCCTGACTGTGCCCTACACCGTGGTCCGTGTCCTCACGGACCACCTACGCGACAGCAACAAACCATCCGGACAGAAGACGCAAAGGCCGGGCCGCCGGGCGGTTGCGTCTCTACGTGCGGTCAGGACGACAACCGCACAGGTACTGGTCGATACCATGCCATTTCCCCCTGACTGTGCCGATAGGCCAGCCAGGGGTGCAGACCGTGATCCCCGTGTATTATTCCCTGGAGCGTAGTCCGGGACGCGTAGCCCGATACGCGTCCCCGGTGCAGACACGAACCACCGGGCAGGTCCAACCCCTTGCGTCTTATTCGCCTTATCGACAGAACGGTTAGGAGACGCAAAGGCGGGGCCGCTGGTGCGGCTGCTTCACTACATCTGCCATCCCTGTCACTGGGGGCACGGTTCGCACCACTGACTGGCCTATCGGCACAGTCAGGGTGGTGACGTCAAACCGCCCGGCAGCGATGAATCCTGGTTCTTACTGGCTGACGCCTTTGGCGCTGTGGGGCGTGTGGAGGAACTGGTTCTTGGCCGTTTTCATCTTGTAGATCGACTTGATGAAGCTCGTGAAAAGAACCGGCAGCTTCAGCAGCTCGGCCGGGCCGATCTGACGAATCAGGGCGTTGGGCGTTGAGATGTAGAACGTGATCAGCAACAGAGCCAGCTGAATGCCGGTAATCAGCAGAAAGACCGGACTGTTGACCAGCGCACTGGCGATGACGGCCAGCAGCAACCCGCCCATCAACAGAATACGGGGTGGTATCAGCGTCTGAAACACCTTGTCGGCATAGTCGATGTTGCCTTCCAGCAACGACCGGATTCCAGACCGGAAATTCAGCCGCAGGTATTTGTACTGAGCCGCAATCCAGCGGGTGCGCTGCCGTTCGAAAACCGCTTCGTTGGGCACCTTTTCATCGTATACGAAGGCGTTGGCTACGTAGGTAAACGGAATTCGCTGACTCAGCAGCCGCATCTCCAGTTCTTTGTCGAACCCACCCACCGCCTGTACCTCCGGCATGATCTGCCGCAGCAGCGCGTATTCGAACGCCATACCCGAGCCAATGAGCGCGGCCGACAAGCCTACCGACCGGTGGCCCTGCCGGAAAATATGGTTGTTGATTTCTTCGCTGATGGCGTCCAGCACCGCCACGCTGCTGTCGGTATTCTTGGCCACCCGATGCCCCTGTACAATGCGCCAGCCCTGCTGAAAGGCCGTGTTGATTTGTTGCAGAAAGTCAGGCGCCATCAGGTTATCGGCGTCCAGGATAACGGCGATGTCGTACGTAGTGGGCAGCTGCTGCAACGCCACATTGAGCGCCTTGGCCTTGGTCGACTTCTCGAACGACACTTCGATGACCTGGATCGGAAGCTTTCGCAGGGTCTGGATGGTTTCGGGCTGCAGCGAATCGGCAATCACGATTACGTCGTACATCGATGCCGGGTAGGTTTGCAGCAAGCCCTGCTGCGCCGACTCCAGAATGACGCCATCTTCGCGATAGGCCGGAATCAGCACCGCAATGCGCTGGCTCGTGGCCGCGTAGGTCCGAACCATATTTTTGTTTTTCCGAAGCCGGCCCGCCAGCGCAAAAAACAGCAGGTACAGCACAACGAGACCCGTGTATAGAAACAGAGCGGCAGCCGCCCACTGAAAAATAAGTACCATAATACGAAGCAGTTAAGCCATTAATCGTTTCCACTCGCGCCGGAGCCGCATCGTAAACGCCTGCCCCAGTCCGCCCGACTCCAGCAGCCGGCGATCGCTGGTGCGGGCGCGGGCTTTGGGCGACGACACCCGGTATAAACGACCGCGTTCCATCAGGCAAAGGGCCATCCAGCCGTCTTCGCAGGGCCCGCTTTTATGATTCACTGTACCGGTATGACCGGCGTTGAGATTGAAGCCACCCACGGCCAGCGCGTCGGCCCGCCGGAAGGCGAAGTTGAACCCCAGCACGTTGGTGGGCTCGCTGGTCCGGCTGCGCATCAGCGACGCCAGCCGCGACGCCCGTTCGTAGAGGGCCAGCTGCAGGGGCGAGGTCCGGGCGCTGGGAATAAACGAGTAGGTGCCGTAGGTGCAGCTCACGGCCGGGTTCTCCAGCGGTTTGATGATGGTATTGAGCCAGGTAGGCGGATACACACTATCGGCGTCGGCGTTGGCAATGTAGATGCCCCGGGCCGCTTCGAGCCCGGCCTGCCGCGCGTAGGCCACGCCCTGCTGCTGTACGAACAGAGACCGAACCCCGTACTGGTCGAGCAGGGCCTGGGTCCGATCGGTCGAGTTGTTGTTGGCAATGATCAGCTCGACCCGGTAAGACGTTACCTGAGCCGCCATCGACTTCAGCAGTCGCTCAATCGTCTTTTCTTCATTATAGGCCGGAACAACAATAGACACCTCGGGGTCGTCGACCAGAAAGCGCTTCAGTTGCTGGCGGAGTTCGGTAATACCGGTGGATGGTTTGTGTGAGATAGCGGCCATAGGAGCACGAATTTCACACAAGTATAATGCTATAATTTATGATAATCCATATTAAGTAAACAATTGAGTTGTTAAAATTCGATTAACCTATTTTTTATTAACAAAACATATGCCTTATTTGAATGTATTTGTCATTCAGCACACTTACAGAGCCGTTCTATCCTGACTTGTATGAAGAAACGACCTACCTGTAGCCTGTTAATATCTACCTACAACTGGCCCGATGCCCTGCGGCTTTGCCTGTTGAGTGCGTTCCGGCAGAGTGTTCTTCCGAACGAGATTATTGTCTGCGATGACGGCTCCCGCGACGATACCCGGCAGCTGATCGATCAGCTCCGGCCGCTGAGTCCGGTGCCGCTGCTTCATGTCTGGCAACCCGACGAAGGGTTTCAGCTGGCCCGCATCCGCAACAAAGGACTGGCGCGGTCCAGCTATCAGTACATCCTGCAGATCGACAGCGACATCATTCTGCACCGCCATTACGTAAAAGACCAGCTGGCCAACGCGCGCCAGGGATTCTTTTTCTCGGGAAACCGGTATTACCTATCGCCCGACGAATCGACCCGGCTCCTGGCCGATCCGGCTGCGAGCGAGCATATTCCGTTCAAACTGAACAAGATGAGCTGGCGTCGGCTACGGCTTCCGGTTTTGCAGAACCCCATGCGCTGGTATTACCACTGGCCGACCGAGTACCTGTATACTACGGGCTGTAACATGGCTTTCTGGCGGCAGGACCTGGTCGACGTGAATGGCTACGACGAAAGTTTCAAGGGGTGGGGCTGGGAGGATACCGACCTGGCGCTGCGGCTGATGAACAAGAACGTTAGCCTGCAATTCATTCGGTTCGGCGCCATCCAGTTTCATATCTACCACCGCGAAGTCAGCCCCGACAAGCGGAACGAGAACTACGCCCGGGCTATGGTGTCGAAGGAGAAAAAAATCATCTACTGTCAGCAGGGGATGAGTCAGTATCTGCTGGCAGCCAACCACCAGCCGGCTATCGTTTAAGGCTGGCTACTACCGAATTTTCTGTATGGTCATGACTATTGCGCACAGGGTTGCCGACAACCCGCGTCTGAAACAACTTATTCATTATCTGCTCATTCCGAAAGGGCAAGCGCGTCCGCGGTGGTGGGTGAGCTGGTTCGTGAATCCGTTTATCCATAAGAAAGGCAAAGGAGCCCGCATCTGCCGGTCGGCCAGACTGGACGTGCTGCCGTTCCGAAAATTTGAGCTGGCCGATCATGCCACTATCGAAGACTTCTGCGTGATCAACAACGGGGTTGGCGATGTTACCATCGGGCCCAGCTCGCGGGTAGGCATCAGCAGTGTGGTCATCGGCCCCGTCCGGATCGGCACGCAGGTTATCATTGCGCAGCACGTGGTTATTTCGGGGCTGAACCACAGCTACGAATCGCTCGACAAACCCATCCGCCTGCAACCACCCACCAGCCGCTGTGTGGTGATTGAAGACGAATGCTGGATTGGGGCCAACGCGGTCATCACGGCCGGGGTGCGGATCGGTAAGCACTCGGTGGTAGCGGCTGGCAGTATCGTTACGAAAGATGTGCCCCCCTATTCGGTGGTGGGCGGGAATCCGGCGCGTTTGCTCAAAGCGTATAATCCCGAAAGCCAGTCGTGGGAAAAAGTACGCCCTCAACCGGTTAGCTGAGTTAGTATTCGGGGCTTGGAAGGCAATTCTGCGCCGGGGTTCTATGAACAGGGCGCCCCGCTGGGGCTCGAGAGCTTGTTTGGGGAAGTTATCTGCTGAATTTAGTCGGCTCGAGGGGCCGCCTTTTACACCCCCCAGCCCCCTAAAGGGGGAGCCGTCCGCGCCGAATGGGCTCCCCCTTTAGGGGGCTGGGGGTAAAAAAACGGGTCTCATCACGGCTTTAACTTCTCAACTGACTTCCCTAAACAACCCCTAAAGGGACGGCCGGCCGCTGCCGGAGCCGTCCGCGCTCCGGCAGCTTTTCCACGCCTGCTCTGACCTTTCCCAGCAGCCTTGCTAAAGTTATCAGAAAGACCTCGTCGTTCCGCGTCCACGCTGGTCATCTCAGTAACTTAGCTGTGATCACAGATATACCCTTACAACCGGTATCGGTTGGCAGGCAGGGTAACCGTCTCCAGCCAGTAGCTGCCCAATGTCTGGAAATACAGCAACCACTGATCATAATCGACCGGTTTTTTCAGGTAAGAAGAAGCGCCCAACTCGTACGTTTTGAGGATGTCAGCGCTATTATCTGATGAGCTAAACGTCACCACCGGAACCTGACCCAGCGGAAAAGGCATGTTTTTTATGTACTCCAGCAACGCCAGACCATCGATCCGGTCGGGCATGTATAAATCCATCAGGATCAGCTTCGGAATCTCCCACTCCTGATAGGTCCAGGCGTCCAGCTGCACCAGAGCCTCTTTCGGCGAGCGGGCCCAGATAACCTGCACGTTGGGAAGACTTTGCTGAACAATCTTCTGAATCAGCGTTCCCTGATCTTCGTTATCCTCAACGAGAAAGATGCGCACTGGTTTAGAAGCAGTTCGACTACTGATTGAATGTCCGGTAAGTTTCATAAAGCAGGGAGGTTAGCCTGTCAATATAACAAACTATTTATCAAATAGATTAAATAGTCTATTGGTCATTTTCAGGTGTATACGTTGATCATCAACCGTTTTTGTGACCGGACATGCGTTTATGAGCCAGCCTCTGCCTGTCAGCTGTCGCCAGAGATGAATGTTCATCAAAGGCCCGCCACGATGACCCGGTGGCTTGCTTTCGGTCAGAAACCAATACCAGAAACCACCCGTATCCCGGCAGGATGAGTCCGTTCAGGCGGTCCGGGCCTGCTTTCGGTTCATCGATCCGGCAGACGCCCTCGTTGTTCTGTCCTTTCGGATCCATGGCCGTCAACGGAAAATAGAATCAACGTTTTAACGTATAGACACTTGCGTCGGCCGACTGTCCCGACTTCCGGGTCGCCAGTGAGCAAACGGTCTGTCTGTTTTCGTCTGGTCGTGGGCTCGGCTCCGGGTGCTATCGACCACAAAAAACCCCGGCAACAGCGTCGCCGGGGTTTTCTAACTATCCTCTCAATATACTATCTTCATAGGGTTGGGCTCATGAGCCCAACGCCTGTATTATCTGACTTTTCGGATCACGACCGGTACGCATTTCGGCGCCGGGCATTCGCAGACCACCGGATCGAGCGTAACGGTAACGTCCGTTACACAGGTGCCACCCGCGCTGAACAGTCGAACGGTATAGGTTTGCCGCTGGGTCGGGTTCGCAATACCGGTGAAGCTCACCGCTCCGCTAACAACCAGCTTGTTGCTGGCCGCGCCGTAGACGGGTCCGCTCCCATATGAGCTGCCCGGTACGATGTCGGCACGCTCTACGTTCTGCAGGGTCGTGAAGTCAAACCGCGCATCGCTGTTCGGATTGGCACCGGTACAGGTAGCGGCAGTCACCGTCGGAGCCACATCGAACGTGGGGGCACTGTTGACGGTAATCGTAGTAGCAATGGTCGATGAACAGCCCGTCGAGAACGTACACGTAGCCGAGTAGGTCGTCGTTACCAGCGGCTCGATCGATAGCGATGCCGTATTGTCGCCAGTTGACCAGAGGATGCTGCCGCCTTCGCAACCGCCCACTACCAGATTGGTTGACGTACCGGCGCAGATCGTTGCCGAATCTATGGTCAGTTGCGGACTGGCGTTAACCGTTACCGTAGCGCTGGTCACGTCTGAGCAACCGGCTTGGTTCGTTACGGTTACCGAGTAAACTCCGGTGCTGGTGACCGAAATAGCCGCCGTTACCTCGTTTGTCGACCATCGGTAGGTTGCTCCCCCACTGGCAGTCAGCGTTGAACTCTGACCCGAGCAGATGGTAGCGTTGCTTACCGTAATGCTGGCGACCGGGTTGGCGTTCACCACTACCGTGCCGCTGCCCATCGCCGTACAGCCCTCGGCCGAGATGGCCGTTACGCTGTAGACCGTCGAGGAGCTGGCCGCGCTCAGGCTCGTCGCTAGGGTGGCCGTGTTGCCACTGGCGCCACCGACCTGAGTCAGACCTGGTGAGAAGACGTAGCTGGCGTAACCTGGTGTCGCCGTCAGACTGGCTGTAGCACCAGCGCAGACCGTCGTGCTGCTCAGGGTGATGACGGGGTTCGGGTTCACCGTAATGGCACCGCTGGCCGTAGCCGAACAGCCCGACGTAGAGATGGCCGTCACGGAATAGGTCGTTGTGCTACCGGCCGCGCTCAGGCTCGTCGCTAGGGTGGCCGTGTTGCCACTGGCGCCACCGATCTGGGTCAGACCCGGCGAGAAAACGTAGCTAGCGTAACCTGGCGTCGCCGTCAGGCTGGCCGTCGTGCCGGCGCAGACCGTCGTGCTGCTGAGGGTAATGACGGGGTTGCTGTTGACCACCACCGTACCACTGCCCACTGCCGTACAGCCCTCAGCCGAGATAGCCGTTACGCTGTAGACCGTCGAGGAGTTAGCCGCGCTCAGGCTCGTAGCGATTGTAGCCGTGTTGCCACCGGCGCCACCGACCTGGGTCAGACCCGGTGAGAAAACGTAGCTGGCATAGCCCGGTGTCGCCGTCAGGCTGGCTGTCGTGCCGGCGCAGACCGTCGTGCTGCTGAGGGTAATGACGGGGTTCGGATTCACCGTAATGGCACCGCTGGCCGTAGCCGAACAGCCCGACGTAGAGATGGCCGTCACGGAATAGGTCGTTGTGCTACCGGCCGCACTCAGGCTCGTAGCCAGGGTTGCCGTATTACCCGATGCACCGCCCACCTGAGTCAGACCCGGCGAGAACACGTAGCTGGCATAGCCCGGTGTTGCCGTCAGGCTGGCCGTAGCACCAGCGCAGACCGTCGTACTGCTCAGAGTAACTACCGGGTTCGGATTCACCGTAATGGTTGTCGATGTGCTGGCGGTACAAGTGCCGTAGGTGTTCGACGTACAGGTGAACGAATAAGCCGTTGTCGATGTCGGCGATACCGTTATGCTGGCCGCGCTGGACCCCGTGCTCCACAAAATTGTACCGGTACCGCAGCCGGTAGCCGTCAGGCTGGTGCTGCCGCCCACGCAGATAGCCGTAGCCGAAGCCACCGCACTCAGGTTCGGCAGGATACCATCTTCGATAACGAGCGGTACGCAACCACTGGCCGGACAGTCGACATTAGCCGTTGTGGTGAAGCTGTAACTACCCGCCTGCGTAATGGTGAAGCTGTTTCCCGAAGCTACCGGAGCCGGACTGGCATTTCGGTACCATTGTACATTGGTGTACCCGACGGGCAGGCTCGCGACGTACGACTCGCCCGGGCACATCTTGACCGGTACAGTCACCCCCGCGCGGCTTACGTTGTTGCGCGTGCTGATTTCGGCATCGGCGGTCGTGACATAAGCCGTATTATAGACAATACCTTCGGCGTTTGTTTTCACCGTCAGGTTAATGCTCGACGTAGCGCCGGCCAGCATGGTCCCCAGCGACCAGGTCAGTACCGTCTGCGACGAGGGTGTGGTGCTGACCGTAGCCGCTGGTGAGGATGAGACGTAGAGTACACCGGCGTCGAGGGTGTCTTTTACAACGACGTTGGTAGCCACGCCGTCGGGGCTGATGTTGTCGACCCGGATGGTGAAGCCAGCGTTACTACCCAGCGTTACGCTCGTTACGGTGGCCGTTTTTGTCAGGCTCAGATCCGGAGCACCAGCGGCCAGTCCAATATCGTACGAGTCGTTGGGCGAGTTGGTACCGCCGGTGGCGGCAAATACCACGATCTGGTTACCGATGACCTGCGCATCGCTGTCGCCACTGGTATCGCCCTGGTTCCGTTTCGTCAGCGAAAAGCCCGCTGGCAGATCGGTTGTAGCCACCCGAATTTCATAGGCCGTATTAGGCTTGAGTCCTCCCGTCACAACGGCGTCGTCGAAGGTGTACTGTCCATTGGCGTCGGAGGTCGTCTGACCGCGCTGGATTCCCTGCTGATAGAGCCGGAGTTTTACGTTACCGATCCCCACTTCGCCATCGTCCTGACGACCGTTTCGGTTGTAATCGTGAAAAACGCGGTTGCCGAGTGCCAGCGCTTTGGGTGCGTTTCGGGCACCCGGAGGCCGATTGCCAGGGGGTGAATCATCAGGTGCAAAAGCCCCCGCTGTCTGCGCTACCAGGATCAGTAGCCACAGCCCCGCCACCCGCACTAGTCGTTCTGTCAGCAGGGAGCTAAAACTGGATAACTGTTTCATAGAGGATTGTTTGTCAAGCTGTTTTATTTAGTTAAGTAATCGGTGTTGACGGTTAGCAGGTATTGAATACGTACAGGGTTTTTAGCGCTTTTGCAGACTTACTTTCGGACATAACAGCGGTTCGCAGGTCGAGCAGGAAGCCACAGGGTTTGTTGTTTGTGTAGTCTGGCAGGTTGGTACGTCAAGATCACGGATAACGAGGGTGTAGGTGGTCGAGCCATCCGCTTTGAACGTAGTGGGCGTGCCGACAGTCACCGACTGACCGTAGGTTGTTCCGCCGGGGTTCAGCACCGTGCCGTTCAGCAATACCTCGAACCGGTTCGACGGGCCGCGCACGCCGGGCAGCGCCCGTACACCCAGGGTATAATAATCGTCGGCGGCCGTTGAGTTGGTGTTGTTACTGGCACAGCTTCCCTGCACCAGCGTGGCTGACGTCAACGTCTGGCTAACAGTCGTTGTGGCCGAGGCCGTACAGCCGTTCGGGGCCGTAGCCGTTACGGTATAGGTGCCAATCTGGCTAACCGTAGCACTGGCGCCTGATGTACTCACCAAACCCGGTCCGGCAAACACGTAGCTCAGCCCGCCGGTCGTGCTGCTGGCGGTGAGCGTCACCGTAGCCGCCGTGCAGCTGAGCGGTCGGTTACTGGTCAGACTAAGCGACTGGGGCGCAGTCGTATTGAGGGTAACCACCGCCGTAGCCGAACTGGTACTGGCACAGCCATTGGCGGTAACGGTCAGTGTATACGTACCGGGTGTACTGGTCGTGAAACTTTGTGCCGCGGAGGTGAAGGCAAGTGGGCCGGTCCAGCTGTAGGTCGACCCGGTCAGGCTTGAGCTACCCGTTACGGTAGCCGTAGCCACGCAGGTAATCGTCCCCCCCGTAGCGGTTGGCACCGGCACTGGCCTAACCGTCACGGTACCGGTGGTCGTAGCCGTACAGCCATTGGCATTGGCCGCGGTTACCGTATAAGTCGTTGTGCCGCTTGGCGTGACCGTGAAGCTACCCGTCGCACTTGTCAGGCCACCCGGCGTCAGCGTGTAGCTGGTACCGCCCGTAGCCGTCAGGGTGGCCGTCTGGCCAGCGCAGATGCTGGTGCTGCTCAGCGTGGGCGTCGGCAACTGGTTGACCGTCACGACGCCGGTAGCTCTGGCGGTACAGCTGCTGGCGTTCGTAGCAACGACCGTGTAAGTCGTCGTGCCACTGGGTGTGACCGTAAAGCTACCGCTAGCGCTGACCGTTCCCGTATTGACCAGCGTGTAGCTGGTGCCGCCTGTAGCCGTCAGGACAGCGGAACGCCCGACGCAGATGCTGGTGCTGTTCAGTGATGGCGTCGGTAACTGATTGACCGTGACCGTACCAGAGGTCGTGGATGTGCAGCCGCTGGCGTTGGCTGCGGTTACCGTATAAGTGGTCGTACCGCTTGGCGTGACGGTGAAGCTGCCCGTCGCACTCGTCAAGCTGCCCGGCGTCAGCGTGTAGCTGGTGCCGCCTGTAGCCGTCAGGACAGCGGAACGCCCGACGCATATTGATGTCGATGAAAGGGTTACGGCGGGATTCGGGTTAATCGTTACCTGAATTAGCTGCGAGGGCCGGCACCCATCAGCCGCAGGGGCAGGATTCAGAATAGCATAGACATAATAGGTAATGGCCGTCGTACCCGTATTGGCCGGGAAGGCTACGTTCCCGATACCGGCCGTACCGCTGGCGGGCGTCGCGGTTCCGAGCGACGTCCCCCCCGAATACATGGCCGTGCCGCTCTGGGGAGCCGTGAAGTAAACGAATTGTATACCGCTGGTAACTGTAGTCGTGGTCGCCACCGTTAGCGATCGGATGGGTGTACCGGTGCAAACGGCCGTTGTACCCGACGGATTCGTTATGGTTGGACAGTCGACAAATCCGAAGTCGAGGGTGTGGTTATTTTCGCCGTAGTCGCCCGTGGTGAAGCTGACAACCGCATTGTTCCCACTTCGTACGGCGTCATTATCAATCGACGGATCGGAACCGGAACCACTGGGTGCCGGCAGGTAACCCGACCCCGAAAGAGCGGTCTGACTCAGCGGAACCCGCAGTTCATAGGCCGTGTTAGGCAGTAAGCCACCCGATACGTTGGTACTGTTGAAATAATATTCGCCATTGGCATCTGTGGTGGTCGATGCCACCTGCGTACCGTTCAGATACAGCTGCACGGTTATGGTGGCCAGGGGCGACAGGCCGTTATCCTGCGTACCGTTGGCGCCCGTTGCTACCCCGTCGTACCAGACGCGGTTGCCAATTTCGATCGGAGCCGGACTACAGGTCAGTTCCAGATCGCCCAAGCCGTTTGCTTTACCGAAGGTGGCTACGTCGCCACTGGCATAGACCTGCACGCTGGTTGACGGACTACCGGTACCCGTCGCATTTCGGAACCGCCGGATACCCCCCGCATCAATCTGGTCGGTCGGGTCAATTACGATGGACGATACATCACCGGTGCCGGGGAAGACGGCCAGGGCCCCCTCGCTCATCTCCGCATGGTACGGATCCGTAGCCGAAGGAATAGCAATGGCGTCCTGGTAATAGTATTCGCCCCCGCCAAAACCCTGTCCGTTGGTGGCACCAGCCGTAGCCGTTCCGTTACAGACCCGGCCCGCTCGCTCGATAGTCCACTGGTTGATGGCCGGATCGCATTTGCCCGCCCGCAGAATGTCGCCCGGCGCGATGGCCCGGTATAACGTAGTCGTGTTGGACGTGTTGGTACCGTAGTTATTATTTCCGTACTGATCGCCCAGGCGGTCGCGCAGGCTCAGGATCATGGAGCCATCGACGTCGAATTCAATACCCGTCAGCATCGGCTGAGGATAGCTGCAGTTGGGCAGGTCAGCGCGCGCAAACCGGTTAGGTACGCTGCCGGTAGCTGGAGGAGCGCTAATCCAGGGTAACCAGTATTCAGCCCGGTCAACTCCCGACCGGTCGTTGTTGGTGGCTCCTTTCTTATAGGTTAGCGGAAACGACAGTACCTGGGTGAAGCTGTTATTGGTCGGGTTGAACTCATACACGTACGCCTTCATGTTAGTCGTATCGCGGGTGATCAGGTTTCCCGTTGTCGAACCGGCTCCGAAGTTGATGGTTGTGGAGGTAGGCACGCCCTCGTTGGTCGTAACCCCGCCAACGTACACCCGATCCCGGTACACTTTAAGCGCAAACGGCCTGAAAACACTCCCCGTCCGCTGCGAAGGTACCGGCAGCGTGTAGCTCGTTGGCGTACCGGCGGTTGGGGTCGCGCTGGTCGGGTTGGTAATTGGGATTTTGTACAGCGACCGGTCGGCCAGGTTTACGGCATATAGTGTGGTGCCATCTTCCGAAAGCTCTATATCGCCCAGGCCAGCTTTACCCACCTGATCGTATACGGACGGGTCGTGATTACCCGTGGTTATGTTGGCCGGTAACCCCCGGTCGGTGTTGGAGGCAACGGTACCGGCACTGAGGGTCGTAAACACACTCGACACCAGCGTACCGCTCACCACCCGGGTCAGATAGATGGCGCCTGCCCCTCCGGGCCCCAGACCCGCGTGTCGTTTCACAAACGCACTGGAGTAAAGCTGGTTGGCAGCCCGCTGATACGCCAGCCCGTATACGGTACCGATCTGCTGGTTCAGCGCCAGGGCCGTTTCGGTAGGCGAGTTACCGGTACTGCTATACGGCAGCGAAACCAGCACCCCCTGCGTACCGGCGTTTCCGGTAGTAGTGAGCGAATTTCCGTTCACATAGCAGGGCACCAGATAGTTGGGATTGGCCTGGCAATAGTCGGCCGGGTGGTTGATACCCAGACTGATCGTTGCCGAGACGGGTAGCGTAGTGGTGTTGACAAACTGAACGGTGGTGCCGCTCTGCGTACCCCGTTGCCCCGGAAAATAGCCACTGGGCAGGTTGGCAAACTGAACCCGGTAGGGCCCGACCACGGAAGGCGTAATGCTGTACTGCCCCTGCGTAGCGGTTGTTGAACTGGTAACCGCCGTTCCGGCAATAGCTCCCGTAGCGGTATATACGGTCACCGTTACGCCCCCTACTCCAATCTCTCCCGTCAGCGTCGATACGGCGGTGTACTGACGGGTGCCACTTTCGTTAAAGTCCCGGTAAACAACCCCCGATATCTGCGCGTTAGCCTGACCGGCTACCAGCAGGCTGATCAGACCGATAAACAGACCGAAGCCACGCCCGGAAGCCGTCTTAAAAAATTGACTATATCGAAGGTAAGTGGCGTAGAATTTTACTTCCATACACAGTAACTCTTTGTATACATCTGTATCATATTGTATAGCTGATAAATCAGATGTAGACAGGCTTTTTTTATAGGATAAAGTACAAGTGCAGGACTCTGTCAATCAAATAAGGTGCCAGTTTTCAGAATTAATAAACTTTAATATCCTTTTAACAATATAATTGTACACGTTTATAGCCAAACAGGAACCCTGTTTCGAAATAGGCCTACTAGTATATACATCACCTATTGAGTATACTATCTTTTGACTTACTCCTTAAATTATCTGATTTATAGTTCATTACGTATATAGTGTCATATGCCGGTTTCGGGGCGCTCCGTGCCGTATACATTTTGTAGTAATCGGGCCAAACAATTTATCCGATTTCGGGTCTATACATGAATCGAATCGACCAGGTGGCCCCGCGCTCCGGAACCAGCAGCCAGTCTTGTCCAACCGGAACCTGGCCTTTTTACGGACGGGCCAGTTCATCAAATACTATACCAGATTTGGCAGGAACACATAGAATTTAGAACCTACAGACTGACTGGATTTAACCGTATGATAAGGTTCGTTTAGACCTCTTATCACAATTCGGTTGTTTTCGCGAAACGACCGTTGGAGATTAGGTATTGATTTGTATATTTGAAACCGTCGCATTATGAATTTTATGCATAATAAGCTATTATACAGCCTATTGTGCTCTCTTTTTGCGACTCAGCAAACTACCCCACCGGGTTCTACCATAGTCCGTTCACCTTCCTGCCGTCTGGCGTCGATCCAACCAATCGACTACCGATAGCTATGTCGTCGCATGAGAGTCTCGCCTACGCAACCATTCCAAATCGTTTATTCCCTGCTGGACCATGAGTTTCTGGGTTACCTCATCGAAGCCTTTGTGGTACAGCGGAATAGCAAGGGAGAGTTAACCCTGCAGAACCAGACGCTCTCGACACAAAATGTGGGCGAGTTTGCGCAGGGACTCGATGAGCGGGATTTTGAACTGGTTAAACTGATCGACAGTATTCAGCAGGACACGATCGTTAAGAAGTTTAATACCCGCAAGCTGCCCGCCGTCGATTTTTTCCTGAAGATTTACGACCCGCAGAAAGGCGACAAGCTGGTTCAGGAAGCGATATGCCAGTACCTTGAGAATCTGAAGGCCCAGATCATGGCCCTGATGCCCGGCAAGCCGTTCTATATCATGGGCAATGATGGCAATCCGGCCTGGTCGGTAATCGAGTGGATGCCCGAACCCGCCAGAGTCAACTTCCACTTCGACCGCAACGCCGAATCGACCCATTATTTCCCGATTATCCGCTACCCTACCGGCCAGGTATCCGAAACCGGCCGCCCCCTGACCGACCGTGTGGAGTTTCAGTTCAAGGATGCGCTCATGATCTGCGACGAACCGGCCTACATGATGGTCGGTAACCGGCTGTACCATTTCGGCAAAAACGTGGATGGAAAGAAGCTACGGCCGTTCTTCACGAAAAATCATATTATCATTCCCCGCAACATCGAGCAGCAGTACTACGAGCGGTTTGTTACCCAGCTCATTGCCGGCTACGACGTATATGCCAAAGGGTTCGAAATCAGATCCGAGATACTGGAGCCAAAACCCGTCCTGACCGTCTCAGAAACGGTAACCAGCGGTCGGACCATACTAGCCGATGGTTCGGTCGATACCGACGAGGAAGCCAGCCAGCGCATCACCTTCGATCTGTCGTTTCAGTACGGCGACTTCATGTTCCGGTTCGACAGTTTCGGGCCGTCGGCCAACGTCAGCCTGGAAAAACAGGGCGACGACTATATCTTCCATAAAATTCGGCGGGACCAGCGGCTGGAGCGGCAAAAGCTGAGCTTCCTGCGCGACACCGGCCTCGACCTGCGCCACGGTCGGCTGGCCCTGCCCAAGACCGAAGCCTTCAGCTGGCTGACCGAAACCAACGTGCGGCTCCAGGAAGCCGGCTTCCAGCTCCGCCAGCACGAACACGACGCCAAGCGGTATTTTCTGGGCTATTCGAGCATCGACGTATCGATCCGCGAAGGCCGCGACTGGTTCGATATCTACGCCAACGTACGCTTCGGCGAGTTCGAGATTCCGTTTCTGAAGCTGCGAACCCTTATTCTGAACAAAAAACGGGAGTTCAGCCTGCCCAACGGCGAGGTGGCGGTGATTCCGGAAGCCTGGTTTACCAAATACTCGGAGCTGTTTGGGTTTCTCGAACATCGCATCGATCAGGACACGGACCAGCTGGTTTTACAGAAACACCACCTGGCGCTGGTGCAGGAACTGGAACGCGACAACCTGGCCAGTACCGTGATGAGCCGCAAACTCGAACGCCTGCGCGACTTCGCCGAAATTGAGTCGTTTCCGCTGCCGAAGCAATTCAAAGGGGTGCTGCGCCCGTACCAGCAGGCCGGTTATGACTGGATGAATTTCCTGCGCCAGTACCGGTTTGGCGGCTGCCTGGCCGACGACATGGGCCTGGGAAAAACGGTCATGACGCTGGCCATGCTGCAGGGCCAGAAAGAGATCGCGCTGGCCGAAGCCGGCGTTTCGGCCTCGCCCGAAGAGCAGCAGGCCGCCCTGGCAGCCGCCCGGCCCAGCCTGCTGGTGATGCCCACGTCGTTGCTGTACAACTGGGAGCTGGAAGCCCGCAAATTTACTCCCGATCTCCGGGTCATGATCTATACCGGCACTTACCGCGACAAGAACACGGCCCAGTTTGACCAGTACGACCTGATTCTGACCTCCTACGGTATTGTCCGGATCGACATCGACCTGCTGAGCCACTACCAGTTTAACTACGTGATCCTGGACGAGTCGCAGGCTATCAAGAATCCGTCGTCGCACATTACCCGGGCGGTGATGCAGCTGAACACCAAACATCGGCTCATCCTGACGGGTACTCCGCTGGAAAACAGCACTATGGACCTCTGGTCGCAGATGTCGTTCATCAACCCGGGCCTGCTGGGCAGCCAGTCGTTCTTCAGAAATGAGTTTCAGGTACCCATCGAGAAACGGCACGACGAAGCGAAGACGGGGCGGCTCTACGGCCTCATCAAGCCGTTCATGCTTCGGCGCAACAAGGCCCAGGTAGCTACTGACCTGCCCGAAAAGGTAGAGAGTGTGCTGTTCTCGGACATGACCCCCGATCAGGAGAGGCAGTACGAAGAAGCCAAGTCCTACTACCGGAACCTGATTCTGGAGCGCATTGAAGAAGACGGCATGGCCCGGTCGCAAATGATCGTTTTGCAGGGCCTGACCAAGCTCCGCCAGATTGCCAACCACCCCCGCATGGTCGATGCCGACTACGAAGGCGATTCGGGCAAACTCGACGATATGCTGATGCGGCTCGAAACGGCCATCGGCGAACGACATAAGGTTCTCGTCTTCAGCCAGTTCATCAAACACCTGAGCGTTGTTCGCCAGTATCTGAAGGAAAAGAACATCAAATACGCCTACCTCGACGGATCGACTACCGACCGTCAGAGCCAGGTCGAGCTGTTTCAGACCGACGATTCGGTGAGGCTGTTCCTGATCTCGCTGAAGGCTGGGGGGCTGGGCCATAACCTGACCGCAGCCGACTACGTCTTCATCCTGGACCCCTGGTGGAACCCCGCCATAGAAGCGCAGGCGGTTGACCGGGCCCACCGGATTGGCCAGCAGAAAACGGTCTTTACGTATAAGTTTATTTCCCGGAATACCGTCGAGGAAAAAATTCTGGCGCTCCAGCGCTCCAAGCAGCAGCTGGCCGGCAGCCTCATCACGACCGAAGAAAACTTTGTGAAATCACTCACGAAAGAAGATATTATGGTGCTGCTGGAGTAAGGTTGGGGGTCAGGCAGTGGTTTTTTGGGACACTCGGTCTGTTTTAGAGTTATCTACCCGGAAATCATCATTCACCCAATCGACTCAACGATGAACACAAAAAGTATACTCGGCCTTGTTCTAACCCTGGCCGGTCTGGCTGGCCTGATCTACGGCGGCATCGACTTCACCAAAGGGGGCGTGGCGCAGGCTTCGTTCGTTTACCTGATCCTGGGCGGCATCTTTTTCTTCGCCGGCATCAGCCTGATTCGTAATACGAAAGGCTAAAAAAAGAGTCATCCACATCTCCGCAGATCGACAGTCGCGGAGATGTGGATGACTCTTTTTCGTACAAACGCTACTAGTTGCTACCCAGGTTGTAATAAACACCCAGTCCCAACAGCAGCGCTGTGCTCGTCGTGCCCTCACCGAAAATAAGGTGCAGACCGGCATCAACATTGACACCCAGCGCCGGGGTGAGGGCATACTGTACGCCCGCCTTGGGCGCAAACCCGAAATTGGTGAAGTTGTCTGAGACAGACCCGAGAGAGCCTGCATTCGTTGTCAGATCGATTTTATAAGCAGTGCGATACATACCCGCTTCCAGCCCGGCGTAAGGACGCAGCGAAGGAACCACTTCGTTAAAGAAATACTCCCCCTGCGCCGTAACCTGAAGCCTATTGACGCTAGCGGTAGCCGTGGCCGTAATTCCTCCGCTGCTGCTACTAGCCGACTCACGTTGACTAAAGTACCGCGCGTTTAGCCCAACGGCCAGATTCCGGTTCAGGAAATAACGGCCGGTAACTCCCCCCCCCCATGAGCCATTAGAGAACGAAGAGCCCGATTCAACGGGGGCGAGGTAGTTCCCGGTCAGGTTTAGCTGAATTTGGGCCTGCGCCCGGCCCGGTACCAGCCAGCAACCCAGCAACAGGACCAGCGCAGCTACTATGCGTACATACTTTTTCATAACTGTAGATAATTGATTGAGCCGCGAATCTAGGCTTTATCACATATTATCTACAGAACAGATACATTAAATTTATTCATATGTTGGCAAGGAGAACGCATGAATAGATTTAACACAGCGGATGTCTGCGGGTTTATGCTGGCTTTACTGTATACTGGTTCTTGCTAAGGCCTACACCACTGACTGGCCTGGCCCACCGTGGTCCGTATCTTTTATCAGGATTAAAACCACTGACTGGCCTACCGGCACAGTCAGGGTTATGAGGTTAGCGGAGGTAGACGCCCATTCGGGTGTCATCACTCAGGACCACATCGACGTGGTCGGTCAGGGTGGTGCTGAGCTCGTAGCCTTTGTAGTCGGCAGAGACGGGGTAGCGGGGGTAGTTGCGGTCGACCAGCACCGCTACCTGCAGCTTGCGGATCGGCACCGACAAAAAAGGCTGCAGACTGAACGCCAGCGTTCGGCCGGTATACAGCACGTCATCGACCACGATAACCACTTTATCGGTAAAGTCGGTAACCGATCCGCTGGCTTCGACGGGCGGCTGGGCGGGCTGGGTTTTGTCGAGCCGAAGCTGCAGCAGTTCGACCGAAAAAGGGGCTATGCGCTGCAACTCCTGGGCCAGGGCCTGGGCCAGCACGTAGCCTTCGCCCGAAATGCCGGCCAGCAGCAGAGCCGGCTCTTCAAAATTGGTTTCGTATATCTGGAAAGCAATCCGCCGGATTTTCTGGCGAATCTGCTCAGGAGTAAGAATCAGCGTTGGCTGGATGGTATTCATGCGCACGTAAAACCATTTACGCTGTAAAGATGGGAAAAGTCGATCACGGAACGAAATAACTGAACCTCGGAGCCTTCCCCCTTTCGTGTGCCCTATTCTCCCTTTCCACCTAACAATCCGTATCTTTGCGCTTTCTCACGAAAGTGCCATGATTGTTAAGACAAAAAAATACGCATTAGACCAAAAGACGTACATCAACATTGCCCTGCGGCAGTGGCTGAAGGAGAACTGGAAATGGGCCTTTGTACCGCTGGGACTGATCCTGCTGAACGTGGTCCTGAACATCACCGGAGCGTATCCAAATTACTGGATTTACATCGTCATTGTGCTCCTGACGATTCTGTACGTGCTGTTCTGGGCCGTACAGATTACGGGCATCGCCCAGATGGAACAGAGCAAAGCCCTGTTTCAGAAATACGTCTACGAAATCGACAGCCGCCAGATTCTGATGCGCATCAACGCCAAAGAAGGGGGCCTGCTGAAATGGAATCAGATCGACAGCGTTATCAAGGACAAAGACGCCTACATTCTCTTTCTGGACAATACCGAAGCCATGAAAAATGTGAAGGCGACCTGGATTGCCCGCGTGGTCACGAAAGGACTTTCCAAAGCCCAGTTCCTGTATCTGCCGTTCAGCATTTTCAACAGCGATAACGACCTGCGTTTTACGGATGCGCTGCTCCGGCGCAAAGGCCTGCTGCCCGATAGTCCGGCGCTTCCGGCCGAAACCACCAAATAGCGGTCTGGCCCTGGTCGTCTCACACTCATCTGACCTTATTGGCACACAACCCGTATGCTCCGATTTCTTAGTCTGCTGATTATCCTGCCAGGCCTCGTTCTGGCGCAAAAACCTGTAACCCTCGACGACATCTGGGGACGCAGCCAGGGTGTCTTCAACCAACGTTCGGTATCGGGCGTGAACTGGATGAAAACGGGCGGTTTCTACACCACCCTCGACGGCGGTCGCATCGATCGGTTCAGCATCACGACGGGTAGCGCCGTAGAGACCCTCTTCGACGAGCGCAAAAACACCGTGACCAGCACCGGCAAAGCCGTTCACGTCGACAGCTACCAGCTCTCGGCCGATGAGCGCAAACTCCTGCTGACCACCAACGAAGAGCCGATCTACCGCCGGTCCAGCAAGGCCGACTTTTACGTCTACGACCTGACCACCAAGCAGCTGAAAGCACTCAGCCAGGCCGGCAAGCAGCAGTACGCTACGTTCTCGCCCGATGGCAAACGGGTGGCTTTTGTTCGCGACAACGACCTGTTTGTGGTCGATCTTCAGTCGGGTAAAGAAACCCGGCTCACAACCGATGGCAAACGTAACGCCATTATCAACGGGGGCGCCGACTGGGTCTATGAAGAAGAGTTCAGCATGGCCCGGGCCTTCGAATGGTCGCCCGATAGCCGGCGGCTGGCCTGGATCCGGTTCGACGAAAGCCGGGTTCCGGAGTATAACATGCAGCTCTGGGGCGAACTATACCCCACCGATTACCGCTTCAAATACCCCAAAGCCGGCGAAGCCAACTCCGTTGTAACGGTCTGGATAGCCGACGTAACGACGACCAGGAAAGTACAGGCGCAGACCGGCACCAATACCGACATCTACCTGCCCCGGATTCAGTGGACCAAAGACCCGGCGCTGCTGTCGGTCCGGCGGCTCAACCGGTTGCAGAACCAACTCGACCTGCTGCACGTGAATGCAGCCAGCGGGGCGGCCACTACGGTGCTGACCGAGTCGAGCCCGACCTATGTGGACCTGGAGTTTACCGACGATCTGACGTACCTGCCCGATGGCAAATCGTTTGTCTGGAGCAGCGAACGCAGCGGCTACAAGCACCTCTACCTGTACAGCATGGCGGGTAAACTGATCCGCCCCATTACCGGCGACGGCGCGTTCGAAGCGTTCAGCATCGTAGGAATCGACGAGAAAAAACAGCTCGTTTATTACCTCTCTACCGAAGACTCGCCCCTCGAGCGCCACCTCTACCGGATCGGGCTGGATGGCCAGAACAAACAGCGGCTCACCACCCAGCCCGGTACCCACCGGGCCGACTTCAGTCCCGATTTTTCGTATTATCTACTGTATCACGCATCTGCTTCGGCCCCGACAACGGTCAGCCTCCGCAACACCCAGTCGACCACCGATCTGCGGGTGCTGGAGTCGAACGGCGCACTCAAAACCCGGCTGGCCGGCTACCGGATCAGCCCGAAGCAATTCTTCCGGACCAAAGCCGCCGACGGGTCGACCGACCTCAACGGCTGGATGATTCGCCCGGCCGACTTCGACTCGACCAAAAAATACCCGGTGCTGATGTTCGTCTATGGCGGCCCTGGCTCGCAGACGGTGAAGAACGACTGGGACGCCCGCGACTTCTTCTGGTACCAGACGCTGGCGCAGAAAGGGTACGTGATTGTATCGGTTGATGGGCGGGGTACGGGCGCGCGCGGAGCGGCTTTCCGTACGGTTACCTACGCTCAGCTGGGCAAACTCGAAACTGAAGACCAGATAGCAACGGCCCGGTACCTGAAAACCCTGCCCTACGTTGATCCGGCCCGGGTTGGCATCTGGGGCTGGAGCTACGGCGGCTACATGACAGCCCTCTGCATGACGCTGGGTGCCGACGTCTTCAAGACCGGCATTGCTGTTGCGCCCGTTACCAACTGGCGGTTCTACGACTCGATCTACACGGAGCGCTACCTCAAGCGCCCGCAGGAAAACGCCAGCGGCTACGACGATAACTCGCCCGTTACCCACGCGGCCAAGTTACGCGGCCCCTTCCTGCTCGTACACGGCACCGGCGATGACAACGTTCATTTCCAGAACTCCGTTGCGTTCGAGAACGCGCTGGTAGCGGCTAACAAGCAGTTCCAGTCGTTCTACTACCCCAACCGGAACCACGGCATCTACGGCGGTAACACCCGCCTGCACCTGTACACGATGATGACCGATTTTCTGGAGAAAAACCTCTAAGCGCCTATGCCCCTGCCA
Source organism: Spirosoma sordidisoli (assembly GCF_004138325.1). Lineage (GTDB taxonomy): Bacteria > Bacteroidota > Bacteroidia > Cytophagales > Spirosomataceae > Spirosoma > Spirosoma sordidisoli. The sequence continues at coordinate 1,990,859 of NZ_SBLB01000001.1, forward strand.
ACTGTTCGGGTGGGCGTTGTACAGGCCACGCCCGCTCTGTTCGACCGCGAAGGAAGTATCGATCGGGTTATCCGCTGGATCGAGACAGCCGCGCAGGCTGGTTGTCAGCTCGTCCTGTTTCCGGAATCGTTCATTCCCTGCTACCCGCGGGGCTTAACGTTCGATGCCGTAGTGGGTCGCCGAACCGACCACGGGCGGAACGTATGGCTCGACTACTGGGAAAATGCCATCGAAGCCCCATCGGCACAGACAGACCGAATTACGGAAGCTGTTAAACAAGCAGGCATGCTCGTAGCGTTGGGGGTAACCGAGAAAGAGCCGGTTGGTGGAACGCTCCACTGCTCGCTGCTCTATTTCGGAAAAGACGGTACGCTGCTGGGGAAGCACCGGAAGCTGAAACCAACGGGGCTGGAGCGCTTCATCTGGGGCGAGAGCGACGGCAGCACGCTGGTCAGCTTCGACACCGAACTCGGTCGTCTGGGGGGCCTGATCTGCTGGGAAAACTACATGCCGCTGGCCCGGATGGCGATGTATCAGCAGGGCCTCGATATTTACCTGGCCCCCACGGCCGACGCCCGCGACTCGTGGCAGTCGACTATGCAGCACGTAGCGCTGGAGGGGCGCTGCTTCGTGCTGGCCAGCAATCAGTTTGTCCGTAAAACCGATTATCCCGAACGGTATCAGGCCGAGCTGACTAACGAGCCCGACATCATGAGCCGGGGCGGTAGTGTTATTGTTTCGCCGATGGGCGAGGTACTGGCCGGACCACTCTGGGATCAGGAAGGCTTACTGGTCGCCGACCTGGATTTCGCCGTACTGGCCAAAAGTAAACTTGATTTCGACAGCGTAGGCCACTACGCCCGGCCCGACGTATTCACCCTGACGGTCACGAATCAGCCTCCCATCCAGCCGGTATAAATGCAGCGAGGAGACGCCCTGATAGCATCTCCTCGCTGCGTTTGTCAATAGCAACCGGTTATTTCGCCTGGTTGGTGAAATCGACCACCGTCACGTCGGCCAGCCAGGGACCCACTACTGAACCGAAGGCTTTATGAGCCGGATGAGGCAGGTAAGTATCCCGGTCTTTTTCGTTATCGAACGTCAGGATAAACGCGTGCGTCAGGCCTTTATCGAGTTTTTCGGGACTGTTGTTGGTTCCCCACTGGAACCCTTTGATTTCTTTGATCTTCGACGGCAGCGCTTCAAAAGCGGCTACAATCTCGGCCACCTTTTCGGGGGTAGTTTCGGGTTTGAATTTGAAGAGCACGACGTGCTGCAGGGCTTTGGCTTTCATGGGTTTGCGGGGCGGCTCGGTACCGGCGTAGGTAGTGAGCGTCAGGACCGTTAGCAGACTGACGAGTAGGTATTTCATATAGATATAGGGTTTGCAGGTTAAAGACCGTGCCACGGCTGGGCGACGTATCGCTTTGCACCGTGGCACGGAGTATGGTATCAGCAATAGAGGACGGTATTAAGCCAGCCCCCGTTTTGCTTTCAGGTTTTCGTCCAGCGCTTCGAGGAAGTCTTCCGTATTGAGGTAGTGCTCACCCGCTACCAGTTTGGTACCAGCCGGGTAGGCCGACAACGCCAGATCTTTCGTCATCTTGCCGCTTTCTACGGTTTCAACGCAGACCGCTTCGAGTGCCGTAGCGAAATCGATCAGCTCCTGGTTGTCATCCAGCTGTCCCCGGAACGCCAGACCACGCGTCCAGGCGTAGATCGAAGCAATGGGGTTGGTGCTGGTTTTGTTGCCTTTCTGGTACTCGCGGTAGTGGCGGGTAACGGTACCGTGGGCTGCTTCCGCTTCCATCGTCTTGCCATCGGGCGTAACCAGTACCGAGGTCATCAGACCCAGCGAGCCAAAGCCCTGGGCTACCGTATCTGACTGTACGTCGCCGTCGTAGTTTTTGCAGGCCCATACGAAATTACCTTCCCACTTCAGCGCCGACGCCACCATGTCGTCGATCAGGCGGTGTTCGTAATGAACGCCTTTGGCTTTGAACTCGGCTTCGTAAATTTCCTGGAAGATGTCCTTGAAACGACCGTCGTATTTCTTCAGGATCGTATTCTTGGTCGAAAGATACAGCGGCCATCCCTTCTGCAGAGCCATGTTGAAACAGGCCTTGGCAAAACCGCGAATCGACTCATCGACGTTATACATCCCCATGGCTACCCCCGGACCTTTGAAGTTGAAAACTTCGTACTCCTGTACGGTTCCGTCTTCGCCTTCAAACTTCATGGTCAGCTTTCCTTTACCCGGCACCAGGAAATCCGTAGCGCGGTACTGATCGCCGAACGCATGTCGCCCTACGATGATCGGCGCGGTCCAGTTGGTTACCAGACGTGGCACATTGCTCATCACAATTGGCTCGCGGAATACCGTTCCATCCAGAATATTCCGGATAGTTCCGTTGGGCGATTTCCACATCTGTTTCAGGTTAAACTCTTTTACGCGGTCTTCATCGGGCGTAATGGTGGCACACTTGATACCAACACCGTATTCTTTGATTGCATTAGCGGCATCGATGGTTACCTGGTCGTTCGTCTGGTCGCGATATTCAATACCGAGGTCGTAGTATTTAATGTCAACGTCAACGTAGGGCAGAATCAGCTTGTCTTTAATGAACTTCCAGATGATGCGGGTCATTTCGTCGCCATCCAGTTCGACAACCGGATTTGCTACCTTAATTTTTTCCATGCGAGTTGTTTATAATTAATTGGGAACGAAGCAAAATTTGGGAGCAAAAGTAGTGAATAAGGGGCAAGGCGGAAAATAGAAACGAGCCTGAGGACCCTCCACACGGTTTATCGGTTTCATCGGTATGAATGCCGACGCTAGTCATGAATCGCCGATAGAACGATCCGGCCCGGGTTTACCCTTTTTTACAGGTTATGACATGATCATAATTTACCTATCCGACCAATGGATAGGCATTTATGCCGGGGCCATACGCCATATCCCGTTTCATCGGCATGAATGCCGACGCTAGTCATAAATCGTCGACAGAACGGTCCATCCCCGGCTTACCCTTTTCATGGGTTATACCATCGCCAGGCCCCCACCCCGCCGGCCAATGACTAGCTCCGGCATTCATGCCGGGGCATTAGTCATCAGTCGTAAATCGCCATTGTCGTACTAAGCTGTCATACTCCTCCGCGTAAGATCGTCCCTGATGATGGGCTTCCTGGTTACGGATATAATCCCGAGTTTTATTAAGCGTTGATTCACACACGGAAACAGCGAAGTACTCCGTCTGCCAGGCGAAGTAGGCCGGCACGTATCGCTTTTCTTTCAGCCATCGCGAGGATTCTCCTTTCAGAATATGTACAACTTCAGCAATAGACTGAGTTGATTTAAGAGATATAAGTACATGTACATGATCCGTATAGCCATTAATGAAATCGACGTAGATATCATGTTCGTGAGCATGGTCCCGTATATGCGAAAACACGACCTGACGTAAGGTAGGTGTCTGAAAGAAGGGCTCCCTATTCTTCGTGCTCCAGACAGCATGTACCCATATTCTAACATAGCTCATAATTACGGCAGATTGATCTTATAAATTAATATATATTAAATAAACGTATGGATACAAATATTCATCGGCATATCCCGTTTCGTCGGCATGAATGCCGACGCTAATCATGAATCGCCGATAGAACGATCCGGCCCGGCATAGCCATTCGTACAGGTTATACCATCGCCAGGCCCCCACCCCGATGACCAATAACTAGCTCCGGCATTCATGCTGGGGCAAACCCAATACCACGTATCGTGTCGTCGGCATGAATGCCGACGCTAATCGTGAATCGCCGACAGAACGATCCGGCCCGGCATAGCCATTCGTACAGGTTATACCATCGCCACAACCCACCTCTCCGACCAATAAATAGCCCCGGCATTTATGCCGGGGCAAACCCATTATGCATATCGTTTCATCGGCATGAATGCCGACGCTGATCATGAATCGCCGATAGAACGATCCGGCCCGGGTTTACCCTTTTCATACCGTAACCTACTCCTACGACCAATAAATAGCCCCGGTATTCATACCGGGGCAGGCATATCCAATTCCCGATGAACATTAATAGACCTGGTATCCAGGCAGGTGAATCTATAAGCCCATTAAGAATAATAATCCCTGACCATGAATCGAGCCGCCGTAAATTGTATATTGTCGGAAACAACCTTATCCATGAAACGAATCATCTACCTCATCCTCAGTGTACTGATGCCGCTACTGGCGATCGGACAGCGGAAAGCCAAGCAACCTGCCGGGACCGACCGCGACCCACTCGCCAAAATCAAAGCCGAAGCCGTAGCCGCCGTCGACGCCCGTAAAGACCAGGCTCAGCAGATCAACGACATGCTGTTCAGCTTCTCCGAACTGGGCTTCCAGGAACAGGAAACCTTTACCTACTTGACAACCCTACTCGAAAAAGAAGGCTTTACCATTCAGAAAAACATTTCAGGTATGCCGACGGCCTGGATCGCCACCTGGGGCAGTGGTAAACCCGTCATCGCGATCGGCTCCGACGTCGACTGTATTCCTAAAGCCAGCCAGAAACCCGGCGTGGCCTACAAAGACCCCATCGTTGACGGGGCTCCCGGCCACGGCGAAGGCCATAACTCCGGACAGGCCCTGAACATCGTAGCGGCTCTGGCCGTGAAACAGCTGATGGAACGCGACAAAATTCCCGGCACGCTCATGCTCTGGCCCGGCGTTGCCGAAGAACTCGTGGGGGCCAAAGCCTTTTATATCCGTGATGGCTATTTTAAGAATGTAGACGCCTGTATCTTCACCCACGTGGGCGACAACCTGACCACCTCCTACGGCGATGCCGGTAATAACGGGCTGGTGTCGGTGAAATTCAATTTTGAAGGGTCAGCCGCCCATGCAGCCGGAGCACCCTGGCGGGGAAAAAGTGCGCTCGACGCTGTAGAGCTGATGAACATCGGCTGGAACTACCGGCGCGAACACCTCGAACTAACCCAGCGGTCGCATTACGTCATCTCCGACGGGGGTGACCAGCCGAACGTTGTCCCCTCCAAAGCGGCTGTCTGGTACTACTTCCGCGAACGGAGCTACCCCAAGATCAAAAAGTTGTTCGAAGCCGGCATCAAAACCGCCGAAGGAGCCGCCCTGATGACCGACACCAAGTTCACCTACGAAATACTGGGATCGGCCTGGCCCGGCCATTTCAACAAGCCCATTGCCGAAGCCATGTACAATAACATCCGGAAAGTAGGGCTGCCCACCTGGTCACCCGAGGACCAGTTGCTGGCCCGGGCCACCCAGAAAGAACTCCAGGCCCGCAAAACCGGCGGTCTTGCCATGAAACTCGACAGCATCGGACTGCCCGCCGGCACGGCGCCTACCATGATCATGGGTGGCCAGACGTTCGTACCCCTCACCGGCGGCTCCGACGATATTGCGGATATCTCGTGGTCACTGCCCACGATCGTTCTGCGCTACCCGAGCAACATTCCCGACCTGCCCGGTCACCACTGGAGCAACGCCATCTCCATGGCCACGCCTATTGCGCACAAGGGCATCGTGGCCGGTGCCAAAGCCGAAGCCATGACCCTGCTCGATCTGCTGCTGAAACCCGAAATCATCAAAGAAGCCTGGACGTATTACACCAACGAACAAACCAAAGAGCAGAAGTACACGCCCCTGATTTCGCCGAAAGAGTTTCCCGCCGTGTACCTCAACCAGAAGATCATGGCCGACTTTAAGCCGAAACTGAAACCATACTACTACGACCCAACCCGCTACAAAACCTATCTCGAACAGCTGGGCATCAAGTACCCAACCCTGCGTGACGACCAGCGGGCCGACCTCGAAAAAACAAAAGACAACAAGGAGTCGACGGGGAAATAAACCCGCCAGCCTTCCACAAAAAAGCCCCTGACCGGGGCTTTTTTTGATGATAACGATAAATAGGCTACGGGGTAGCTATTGCTTGTTGCGGTGCGCTTTGGTTACCTCCCGGACGTTATTCATCAACCGTTTCCAGCAACGGCTGATGGTACTTTTACCTTCGTCCTGCCGCGCTTTTTTACTGTCGACGGTGGTCTCGGCTTTGGCCGTTGTGGCTGAGTTGCGCGCCAGAACGGGTGCTTTTGGCTGACGGCTCAGGCTTTTGGCGGGGTCACTCGCGTCAGCGGCAGTCGCGGCAGGCTGCTGTACAGTCGTCGCGCCCGCGGTTACGGTCATTGATGGGCAGGCGATCAAAAGGCTAACGAGCCATAGACCCGCTACTTTGTTTAGTCCGATTTCTCTCATGAAGGTAAATGCACTCGTTAATACTGGCTATCGCAGGATCGATTCATGTTCGTATGAACCACAATTACAAACATAACGACGTTTAGTATTATTTATGCAGTGAATAGGAATAAATAGTTACCCGGGTTACAGTAGCTACAAATCGGTACGGATCAGCCGACCGTACTATAGCACCCCGCCGGAAACTGTTATCTTTGTGTCACTGTTTTTAAAGGACTATGTTCGAGAATCTTCAGGATAAGCTCAATAAGGCTATTAAGACCCTCAAGGGGCAGGGCCGCATTACCGAAATTAACGTTGCCGCTACCATTAAGGAAGTGCGCCGGGCACTGACAGATGCCGACGTAAACTATAAAGTAGCGAAGGACATTACCGACCGCATCCGCGACAAAGCCATCGACCGCAAGGTGCTGATTTCGGTAGAGCCGGGTCAGCTGTTTGTCAAGATCGTGCAGGAAGAACTGACCGAACTGATGGGGGGCGAAGCCCAGAGCATCAACGTCAAGGGCGATCCGGCGGTTATTCTGATTGCGGGTCTGCAGGGTTCAGGAAAGACCACGTTTTCGGGCAAACTGGCTGCGTACCTCAAAAAACAGGGCCGTAACGTCCTGCTGGTGGCCGCTGATATTTACCGGCCAGCCGCCATCGACCAGCTTAAAGTGCTGGGCGAGCAGGTCGGCGTGGAGGTGTACAGCGAACCCGACAATAAAAATGCCGTACAGATTGCCCAGAACGCGATCAGCCAGGCACGCCGGACCGGCAAGAAAGTAGTCATCGTCGATACCGCCGGTCGTCTGGCCGTCGATGAAGCGATGATGCAGGAAATCGAAGCCGTGAAACGGGCGATAGCGCCCTCCGAGACCCTGTTCGTCGTCGACTCCATGACGGGTCAGGATGCGGTCAATACCGCCCGCACGTTTAACGAACGGCTTAACTTCGACGGGGTTGTACTGACCAAACTCGATGGCGACGCCCGTGGTGGAGCGGCCCTGTCGATCAAGACCGTTGTTAACAAACCCATTAAGTTCATCAGCACGGGCGAGAAAATGGAAGCGCTCGACGTGTTTTACCCCGATCGGATGGCAAGCCGGATTCTGGGTATGGGCGATGTGATCTCGCTGGTTGAACGGGCGCAGCAGGCGTTTGACGAAGACGAAGCCAAACGCATCAACGCCAAGATGCGGAAGAACCAGTTCGACTTCGACGATTTCCTGAGCCAGCTCCAGCAAATCAAGAAGATGGGCAACGTGAAAGATCTGCTCGGCATGATTCCCGGTATGGGCAAGATGATCAAAGACCTCGATATTGATAACGACTCGTTCAAGCCCATCGAAGCCATTATCAGTTCCATGACCCCCCTGGAGCGTCAACGCCCCGATATGATTGACGGCAGCCGCCGAAAACGCATTGCCAAAGGATCGGGAACCGACATCACGCAGGTCAATAACTTGATGAAACAGTTTGAGGAGATGCGGAAGATGATGAAAAAGATGAATACCATGCAGTCGTCAGGAAAACTCAATAAACTGATGCGCTAGTACCCTACAGTAACCCATTGGTCAGCAAGCCGAATAATCGCCAGGAGCGGTTGTTCGGCTTGTTGGCGTTAAGAGCCCGTCCGAACCTATTTTCTCCCCGGCCAGCCCGCCCCGGCCAGGCACCGCATCTTGCTTTCTGATGCCGTTTCTTTATTAAACGGTATGCCAATGAATAACAAGCTATTAGCCCAAATAACATCTATATTATGTTGAATTATGTAAAAAATGTTAATTTTTAATTTATCATATATTGATTTCGTAAATAAATAGTTTCTATATTTCTGACGAGGCCTCAACCCAAATTCAATAACCTTCATCTTAACTTACACATGGTACACGTATCTAAACGTGCCCTGCTGGGCGCATGCTTACCCTTTTTACTGGCCAGTTGCCAGCTTACCGAACCCGATGCTGCTTTATCTGACCAACAGGTACCCGACAACCTGGTTCGCTACGAACAGCCCGGCAAATCGGCACGGGCTGCCGGTGACCGACAGAAATACATCATCACGCTGAAAGAAGACGCGGATATCGCGAATCTGTTACCCCCCGAAGGCGGGGCCTACGACGGTCGACTAAACCGGATGCGGGGCCTGATCGAGCAGGTGATCGGCTCGTCAATGGGCCAGCGGGCCGAGCAGGTCTATGTGTCCAGTCTGAAAGGATTCACCGTCACCCTGTCGCAGCAGGAAGCGGCCTGGGTCGAGAAATTGCCGGTAGTGGCTTCGGTAGAGCCCGACCAGGTATTTCAGCTGAAGCTGCCGGGCGGAACCGTTTCGGCGCAGGCGCAGGAAACCCCCTGGGGTATCACCCGCGTGGGCGGATTTGTGAACTACACGGGTACGGCCGTAGCCTGGGTAATCGACACTGGTATCGATATGGACCACCCCGATCTGAATGTGAGCCAGACCCGCGGTCGTAATTTTATCAACACCAGCGCCAGCCCCGACGACGATAACGGCCACGGTTCGCACGTTGCCGGCACTATTGCGGCCAAAAACAATGGTCTGGGCGTGGTTGGCGTGGCGGCTGGCGCCACCGTTATCCCTATAAAAGTGCTGGCCGGCAACGGCAGCGGCTCTAACTCAGGCGTTATTGCGGGCGTCGATTTTGTGGCCAGTAACGGCCGGGCCGGCGACGTAGCCAACATGAGCCTGGGTGGCGGGCTGTCGACCGCCCTCGACAATGCGGTAAAAAGCGCAGCCGCCAAAGGCATCAAGTTCGCGCTGGCTGCGGGCAACGAAGCCCAGAACGCCAACAATTCGTCGCCGGGTCGGGTAAACGGTACCAATATCATTACGGTATCGGCTTTTGACGCCAACAACCGGTTTGCCAGCTTCTCGAACTACGGCAACCCACCGATCGATATTTCGGCGCCGGGTGTGAGTATCAAATCGACGTATAAGAATGGTAGTTACGCCACGCTGAGCGGTACCTCGATGGCTACTCCCCACGTAGCCGGTATTCTGCTGGCCAACGGCGGCACGCTACGCTACAACGGCACCGTAACGGGCGATCCCGACGGCACCCCAGACAAGCGCGCTTATCGGTAACAAACGATTTTGGTAGATAGAAATCTAGTCAGACACGGCCCGGCTTTTAGCTGGGTCGTGTTTTTTTTACAGGCGCTCCGGCCGGACCAGACAGTTGTTTTCGTCGTTCAGCCGCTTGTTTCTGCCGGGAAAAGTGTTGTTTTGCGGCTATGAAACACGCATTTACTGCGCTGCTCCTCAGCGTTGCCGCTTCGGCTTTTGGTCAGGCTTCCGTAGCCTATTATCCGTTCAATAACGTCGTTAGCGTTAGTACCAATGCCGATCGGGCCCTCTGGCTCGATGCGCGCGTACAGACCAACACCGTATTTGGGTCGCTCAGCACTACGTTCTGCCCGATGGTTAACGTGAGTCGCCAGCCCCAGGTAAACGTGTACACCGGTCTGGGTGTCCGGTTCAACTTCCTCAACGGTCTTGACGACCGCCAGGCGCTGGAAGGCTACTCGCTGCATGTGGGCGTACGGGTACGGGTACCGTTTGTACCGAATCTGCGGGCCGCTTTTGAGCTGGCTCCCTACGCCCGCCAGGACTTCAAAACCGGCAACCTGCAATCCATGCTGGGCCTGGCCTATCAGTTCAAGAAAAAAGTAAAAGCCGAATAACGCAGCAATCGGGTCGGTAGAACGGGCTGTTGCCTGCTCTACCGACCCGATTTCCCGTTTCTAATCGCCTTATTTGGGCTGATTGTACGTGAATGTACCGTGGGCGAGTTTGTCGGCCCGGTCAAATAACTTCAGCGCTTTCTGGTACGTATCGTCGGCCTCGCCAATGACTTTGAAGAACTCGTTGTTCTGGCCGCCTTTGTTGTTCTTCTGGTAGATGTACCGCGCCACTAAGGCTTTAATCTGCGTCCGTATGTAGGGCCTGGAGCGGTTATATTCTTTCTCATTGAACTTGATCCCTGCCGATGTGGCATCTTTCACGAACCGGCCCATCTCCTCGTCGTTGATGGAAACGGTTTTATCGAAGTCAGCAAACGGCAGTTTCTCCAGTTTCTTCCGGTTCGCGTTGGCGTACTCGACGGCAAACTCGCGGATGATGTTTTTGCCATACAGCTGCACCAGGTACGGTGTTTGCCAGCTCGAATCGCGCGGAATGAAGTAGTCCGGGGTAATGCCGCCACCACCGTACACGACCCGACCTCCGTCGGTTTTGAATTTCAGTTTGGGGTCGTTTTTGATCGAGTCGGCAATGTAGTACTCGCCCCGTTTCGAGCGGAGTTCCAGTTCTTTCTCGTAATCCCCTTCCTGACCCGGCACGTAAGGCTTCTGAATGCTCCGGCCGCTGGGGGTGTAGTAGCGCGAGATCGTGAGCCGCAACTCCGACCCGTCAGACAATTGCACCGGCATCTGCACCAGTCCTTTACCAAACGAACGCCGGCCAACGATCAGCGCCCGGTCGTGATCCTGCAACGCGCCCGCCACAATCTCCGACGCCGACGCACTGCCCTCATCGACCAGTACGATCAAAGGCCCATCCTCAAACTGGCCCGCAATCCGGGCGTAGGTCTGCCGGTCGTAGCGGTTGTCTTTACCATCGGTATAGACCAGCAGTTTATTACCGGCAATAAACTCATCGGCAATGCTGGTAGCCCGGTCCATATAGCCCCCCGGATTGTTACGCAGGTCGAGCAGCAACTGGCTCATCCCTTCGGCCCGGAGAGCCGCCAGCGCCGACTTGAATTCATCGTAGGTCGTTTCGGAAAAGCGATTTACCTTGATGTAACCGGTTTTACCGTCAACCATATACGCAGCATCGACCGAATAGGTCGGAATGCGGTCGCGGGTAATGGTGAACACCTTCGGTTTTTCATCGCCCTTGCGCAGGATGGTGAGCCGAACATCGGTACCGCGTTTGCCACGCAGAGCCTTGAACACGGCGCTGTTCTCGATTTTGCCGCCCGCCAGGGCCTGATCATCGACTTTAATAATCTTGTCACCGCTCAGAATACCGGCCGTTTCCGAAGGGCCACCCGCCAGGGGCGTCACCACGTATACCGTATCCTTGTAGATATTGAACTCGATCCCGATACCGTCGAACCCGCCTTCCAGCTGCGACCGGGCCGCAATGGCGTCCTGCGGGTTCATGTAGGCCGTATGTGGGTCGAGCTTCTGCAGCATCTTTTCTATCGAAAAATCGACCAGCTCGTCGGTATTGACCGAGTCGACATAGTTGTTCTCGATTAGCTGCAAGATTTCGCGGTATTTGGTGTACCCCCGCCCAATGGTATTCAGGCTCTTGGTACCGCCGAAAAATGTAGCTCCGATCAGCATACCACCTGCCAGCGTAATGCCCAGCAACATGGGCAACCGAACAGTTGCTTTGTCATTATGAATCGGCGAACGGGGGCTTTTCTGCCCCGCCGATTCGTTGGTCGTTTCGTGTCCTGCCTCCATTCGTTTTAACCCGCTAACTCTGATGTCGTAGTATAGGCATAACGTTGGGAGTATAGCGAAATGTTTGCCAGAAATGCCTATATGGGAAAAAATTGCTAACCGTCTGAAGCCCAAGGTCGCTTTTCGCTCTAAGAGGCCTATTTCGGGCCATGACGAGTACCTGTTATTGCTGAGCGGCCATTAAAGTAAACTAAATATTTCTAACATTTTTTAGTTGGTACTTGACGGATTTACAGAAACGAAGTCTAACTACTTGATTGACATGCTTACCAACCGTCTGGTCAATCTTAACCGCCCAGATTGGTTCTTGATGATTAATAGCCGAATTTCACATTCACTCTCATGTACTTTACTTCGATGTCGCTCGTTTACCTGGCTTATTTTGGCTTTCTGAGCTTTCTGGCGCTGACGGTCCTGTACGTTCTGCTGTTTGCCGTAGCGGGTCGTCTGGGAAAAGCCGATGACAGCGGCCCGCTCCCCCAAACGCCCCGGCTGCGCCGGATCGGGGTCCTGATTCCCGCCTATAAAGAAGACGCTGTCATTATCGATTCGGTAAAAGCCAACCTCCGCCAGCAGTATCCCGCCGAACTCTTCGATCTGATTGTCATTGCCGACTCTATGCAGCCGGCTACCCTGGCCCGGCTGGCCGATCTGCCCATCCGGGTTATGGAGGTCTCGTTCGAGGTATCGACGGTAGCCAAAGCACTTAACGCGGCCCTGGCCCGGATTCCCGACGGGCAGTACGATATCATGGTGGTGGCCGACGCCGACAATATCATGGCGCCCGACTTTCTGGTCCGGATCAACGCGGCTTTCGAGCAGGGCTGGCGAGCCGTACAGGGCCACCGGGTAGCCAAAAATACCAATACCGGCGTGGCGCTGCTCGACGCCATCAGTGAGGAAATCAACAACCATATTTTCCGGAAAGGCACCCGGTCGCTGGGCCTGTCGTCGCCGGTTATCGGGTCGGGCATGGCTTTCGACCTGCGGCTTATGAAGGCCTGCATGACTAACCTCCGCACCATGGGAGGCTATGACAAGGAACTGGAGATAAATGTTGAGCTAAACGGTTACATTATTGGATACCTGGAGCAGGCCTATATATACGATGAAAAAGTAGCCCAGCGAGCCATCTTCGAGAATCAGCGTACCCGCTGGATTGCGGCCCAGTTTCAGTTTCTGCGTATGTATTACAAGAAAGGGCTGGCCGAGCTGGCGCAGGGTCGCCCTACCCCTGCGCTGAGCATGCTCCGGCAGGTTGTACTGCCACGCGTACTCTTGCTGGGCGTGTTGGGGCTTTGCACGCTCCTGGCCCTGCTGACGTTCAACCCAGCGCTGTGGGCTGCTCCGATGGCCCTGTTGATCACCCTGTGTTTCAGCCTGTTTATCTCGATTCCAGCCTATCTGCGGCAGCGCGTTACCCTGCGTGAACTGATGCTGATTCCTATGCTGATGCTGAGTTTCGGACGGGCTGTTCTGAACATGCGGAAGGCCTTCAAACGGTTTATGCATACCCCTCATACAGGCTCGCCAGACGTTCATGTGCCCTAAAAAGTGAGCGAACACAAGTATATTATCTTTATAGAGTGACAGAATTGTAAACAGTTAGTCCAAACAATAGCCCTTACCCCAAATCAACGTGGATTGCCGGTAATAGCCTCTCAGCCAGCAACCACCGAACAATAAAATTAGACGATTCATACGCGACAAAACAGTAACTTGGATACCCGCTGATTCAGTCGTTGAGAAACTGACGCTGTCGGCGCAGCCAAAAACCTTTATTCTGAATGAACATCTGCTTTCGTAGGCAACCATTGCGTACTGTATACCGAATTAGTCTTCTTGTTGTTGCCGGACTGTTGTGGACGTTGACGGCTGGTTTCGCACAGAGCCGGGGCGGGCGGGGACTGGTATCGTTCGGGCGCTCATCGGGGCTGGCCAGTGATACCCTCTACCTCGATGTGAACCAGGACATTGCCGTTCAGCTTCTGCCCTTCGACGAGCTGGTAAAAATGGCCGTTGCCTATTCGCCGGTTATCAAATACCAGAACGAGGTATCCAGCGTCCTGAAAGCGTCTCAGGGCGTTGCGCGCACCCAGATCCTGCAGAACGTTTCGGGTTTTGGCAACTACTCGGGCGGCAATCAGGTCCTCATCGCCAGCGGTAGATCACCTGATTTAAACACCAATCCAATCGGACAGATCGCCAACGGCTATCGGGCGGGGGTCGAACTTCGGGTCTCGCTGTTCGACGTCTTCGGACGGAAACACCTCATCCGGCAGGCCGACGCTAACTACAAGGCCTCCCTGGTTCAGAAAGACATTGCCGAGCTGGAGCTCAAGCAGCAGCTGATCAGCATTTATCAGGATATGATCACGGCCCAGCAGATTCTGAAAACACGACTTATCGACGAGCAGGCTTCGCTGGCCGCGCTTCGGGTAGCCGAAGCCGAGTTGCAGAAAGGCAAAATAACCACCGGTCAGCTGGCCAGCGCCACAACGGCCTACGTACAGGCAAAAGCCACTACCGAGCAAGTCAAAGGCGATTTTCTGAAAAGTGTACACTTGTTCGAAGCCTTGATGGGAACCCCCATCCAGCGGCTGAAACGATACTAATGAGCGGGTATGAATATTAGTGTTTTTCTTCGTTTACTGAAGCAACATCTGCCTTTGTTCGTTCTGATTCCCTGTATCACGGCCGGAACCGCCTGGTACGCCACCCGGAACGAACCCAAGGTCTACAAGTCCGAAGCTACGCTCTATACGGGCCTGGCCTCGGGCTATTCGCTGTTATCTGACAAGCAGGCCGCGTATGGCGATCGCTCCGCCAGTGCTTTCGACAACCTGCTCACTACCCTCTATTCGAAGGAGACCATGCTCCAGGTCGGCATTCACCTGCTGGCCGATCACCTGCGGCTGCAACAGCCCGACAGTCTGGTACTGGGAGCCGGGGGCTTTCAGCAACTACAGCAGGCCGTGCCGCCCAGTCTGCGCTACCAGCTCCCCCTGGAAGGCGACCCGGCGCTGCTGATTACGGCCCTCGACAGCCTGTCGAAAGCGCAGATGACTAACCCCATCAAAGATCTGCTGCTGACATCCAATTCGTACTACTCGCTGCGGCATCTAACCGAAACTCTGAAAGCAACCGCCCGCAAAGCGACCAACGACATCCTGCTGATGGAGTACGAGTCTGACGATCCGGCCGTTGCCCAGCGCACCCTTCGCTACGCCATCGACATGCTGAACGAGCGGTACTCGCTCTTCAAAACCTCCGAAACCAACTCGGTCGTTGGCTACTACGAGGGTAAACTGGCCAAAGCCAAGCAAAACCTCGACGAAGCCGAAGGACGGCTGCGCGCCTTCAACATCCAGCACAAGGTGCTTGACTTCGACTCGGAGTCGAAAAACGTATCGGCCTCCAAAGAGCTGCTGAGTACCGAATACAACCAGGAGCTGATGCGCCGGGATGCGGCCAAAGCCGCCATCGACGCCCTCGACCGCCGGATGGGTCAGCAGGGAAGCGTTCGATCGGCCAACACTGACCTGAGCCTCAAGCAGAAAAAACTGGCCGACGCCGAGAACCAGCTGGCCAACGCCCGCGCCTACAACCAGCCCCGGCATATCATTACCCGGCTCCAGGCAGCCGTTACCCAGGCCAGCGAGGAGCTCAAACTGAGCGCCCAGAAGTACGATGCCGCGGCCAGCGCGCCCGATGCCCTGCCCGCCCAGAGCATGGCCAACGACCGGATGACCAAGATTCTGGAGTATGAAGAATCGAACGCCCGCCTGCGAACCTACAAGAAGCGTATGGACGAGTACCAGGCCAAACTTAGCGAGTACAGCCCGCTCGGCACCCAGCTCCGGCAGCTGCAGCGCGAACTGGCCGTAGCCGAAAAAGAATACCTCGACCTGCTGCAGAACGTCGATCAGTCCCGCATGCGCCGGCAGGATGTCAAGATTGGCGGTACGCTCGAAGTCCTCGACGCCCCCTATTTCCCGCTGCTGCCCCAAGCCGCCAAGCGCTGGCAGCTCGTGGCCATTGGCTTTGGGGTGGGCCTGTTCCTGGCGCTAGTGCTAACGGCGCTGCGCTTCTGGCTCGACAAAAAAATTCATTCGCCCGATCAGGCCGAGCAGATGGTCGGTATGCCCGTTACGGCGGTGTTCCCAACGGTGAGCAAGCCGAATGTGTACTCGAAGGTGACCTGGGCCAGTCGCAGCATGTTTGAGCGGCTGTTCAACGCCATTCACATAGAGATAACCCAGGCTACGTCATCGCCTTACCCCCCCATTATCACCCTGTTCAGTATCCGCCCGAAGCAGGGGAAATCGTGGGTCGCCAACGGACTGGCGCAGCTCTATAACGACGCCGACCAGCAGGTGGCTTACTGCTATCCCCGCCAGAAAGGCAATGAACAGCGCGAGATTCGGAATGGCATTACGTTCTTCCCTTACACCATCCGGCCCGATTTTATGAACGTGACGGATATCAGCTACCTGCTCGACGCCAGTCAGGATTTCGACGCCACCCGCTACGACCGGATTCTGCTGGAACTGCCGTCGCTGATCGACCATCAGATTCCGGTGTTCCTGCTGAAACGGAGTGCGCTGTCGCTGCTCGTCATCGACGCCAACACGGCCTGGACCCGCGCCGAAAAACAACTACTCAGCCTCTACGCCCGCGTTACCAACCAGCCCATGCTGCTGATACTGAACCGGGTGGGTGGCAACTACATGGACGTACCGGGGCGTAACGACGCCAAACTGGCTCCTATTCAGTCTGAGAACTCACTGCATACCCAGCGGAACATGACGTAGACGACGTCGCCCGGCCGCAGCCCCGCTGCCGGGTGGAAAACCTTTCTTTCTCCATGACACCAACCGGCCTTCCCGTAACCTCTTTCCCGCTGGTTCATCAACTCGTTGAACGCGTCGCTGCCGATCACCCCGACCGGCTAGCGGTGGTGCATAATGACGCCCGGCTGACCTACCGGCAACTGAACGACCGCGCCGATGCACTGGCTCAGGCCATTCTGCAACAGGACCCTACTGCCGATTACGTGGCCATCAGCACCCGGCGCTGCTTGGAGATGGTCATTGGCGTGCTGGCCATCGTAAAAGCCGGTAAAGCGTACTTGCCCCTCGACCCCGAACACCCGGAGCAGCGACTCCGCCGGATCATTACCGACTCGGGCCTGAAAACGGGCGTGTCGATCGGGGCCGATGCCGGTGTTTTTGAGACGCTGGGGCTGACGGTTGTCCGGGCCGATCTCGATCATCAGGTAGCCCCGCAGGTGGTGACGCACCGGAACGAGGTGGTCTGTGTACTGTATACCTCCGGCTCGACGGGGCAGCCGAAAGGCGTTTGTCAGCTGCATACCGGCCTGATCCGGCTAATGGACTGGCAGCGTCGGCACGGCATCGTAGGCATGGGTGTCAACACCCTGCAGTTCTGCCACCTGACGTTCGATGTATCGTCGCAGGAGCTGTTTTTGCCGCTCAGCACCGGCGGCACCGTTCACCTGATCGACAACGCCGACCGGCTCGACGCGGGCCGGTTGCTGGCGTTCGTGCGCGATCATCACATCAACCGGTCGTACCTGCCCTACGTGGCCATCCAGTACCTCTGCGAAGCGGCTATTGCCGAAAACCGCTTTCCCGACGAGCTGTGCGAAATTACCATGGGGGGCGAGCAGCTGAAGCTCACCCCGGCCATGCGAACGTTCTTCGAGGCCCTGCCCGAGTGTACGATGATGAACGTCTACGGCCCGGCCGAAGCCAGCATCTGGGTTACCGAATACCGGATGAAAGGCAACGCGTCGGCCTGGCCCACTATCCCACCCATGGGCTGGCCCATTGTTGATGCCAGCCTGTTTATTGTCGACGAAGACCTTAGCCTGCTGCCCAACGGCGAAGCGGGCGAAATCCTGATTGCGGGCAACTGCCTGGCCGCGGGCTACCTGAACCAGCCCGACCTGACCGCCGACCGGTTTATCCGGTGGCAACACCCGCAGCAGGGCGAGTACCGGGTGTACCGCACCGGCGACATGGCCCGCTACCGCCCCGACGGCACGCTGGAGTTTGCGGGTCGGCGCGACGACATGGTCAAGATTCGCGGCAACCGGGTCGAGTTAGGCGAGATCGAAGCCGCGCTCCGGCAAATTCCGCTCCTGGCCGAATCGTCGGTCATGGTGCGCGAGGGCGGCAACGGCCAGAAACAGATCGTCGCATACCTGGTCTCGGTTACGGGCCAGCCCGACGATGCGCTGATCCGGCGTGAACTGGAGCAGCGCGTAACCGACTACATGATGCCGTCGGCTTTTGTCTGGATGGACAAGCTGCCCCGCACCATCAGCGACAAGGTCGACAAGAAACTCCTCCCCGCCCCCGAACTGAAACGTCCGGAGTCGGCCGGGGCCTACCGCGCCCCCAAAACGCCCCTCGAACGCACCATCTGCTCGCTCTGGATGCGGCTGCTGGCCATCGATCAGGTGGGCGTAGACGATAACTTTTTCACCCTGGGTGGCAACTCGCTGCTGGCGCAGCAAACGGTGGCGGGACTGAAACAACAGCAACTGACGCTACCCATTACCAAGCTCTATCAGTTTCCGACCCCGGCCGGTATAGCCCGGTATCTGGGTCAGGCGACCAGCCCCGACAGCCCGACTCCTTTTGCAGAAGCGACGGATCCGGCCGACCCCTCGTCGGCGATTGCCATCATCGGCATGGCGGGCCGTTTTCCGGGGGCCAGCACCATTGAAGCGTTCTGGAACTTGCTGACCGAAGGCCGCGAAACAACCCGCTTCTTCGCGGATGAAGAGCTTGACGGGGCTGTTCCGAACTCGTTCCGGACCGATCCGCTGTACGTAAAAGCGCGGGGCGTTATCGAAGGAGCCGAGCTGTTCGATGCCGGATTTTTCGGACTGGCGCCCAACCAGGCCCGGCTCATGGACCCGCAGCAGCGCGTATTCCTCGAAATAGCCTGGGAAGCCCTCGAACAGACGGGGTACCTGCCGCAACAGTACGGCGGCCGGGTGGGTGTCTTTGCCGGCACCGGGAAGAACACCTACTTTCTCAACAACGTACTGCCCAACCACGAGCTGGTAGCGGCTGCGGGGCCGTTTCAGGTCGAGCTGCTGAACGAAAAAGATTATATCGCCACCCGAACCGCCTACACGCTGGATCTTAAAGGCCCGGCCGTCAGCGTTTTTTCGGCCTGCTCTACCTCGCTGCTAGCGGTAGCCCAGGCCGTGCAGAGCCTCCGGAGCGGCCAGTGTGAGGTAGCGCTGGCGGGTGGTGCCAGCATCACGGCCCCCATCAACAGCGGCCATCTGTACCAGGAAGGCTCCATGCTGAGTAGCGACGGGCATACCCGTCCGTTCAACGCGGGCTCTACCGGCACCGTCTTCAGCGACGGTGCCGGGGTTGTTCTGCTCAAACGGGCCGAAGCCGCCCGGCGCGACGGGGATACCATCTGGGCCATTATCGAAGGCGTCGGCGTCAACAACGATGGCGCTGGCAAAGGCAGTTTCTCGGCCCCTAACGCCGAAGGGCAGGCAGCCGCCATCCGGGCGGCCTACGCCGACGGTGGGGTCGATCCGGCAACGATCAGCTATGTAGAAGCCCACGGTACGGCCACCCCCATCGGCGATCCCATCGAGATCGAAGGGCTGACGATGGCGTTTGGCGAACAGGCCAGTCGGCAGTTCTGCGCGATCGGCTCCGTAAAAAGTAACTTCGGTCACCTGACCGCAGCCGCTGGCGTAGCGGGGCTCATCAAAACCGCCCTCTCGCTCCATCATCGGCAACTTCCCGCGTCGCTGGGTTTCGAGCAGCCGAACCCGGCCATCGACTTCGCCAACAGCCCGTTCTTCGTCAACGCCCGCCAGACCGACTGGTCGGGCGAGTCGGTCCGGCGGGCGGGTGTCAGTTCATTCGGTATTGGCGGTACTAACGTACACGTGGTGCTGAAAGAAGCCGACCGGCCCCAGCCAGCCCCGTCAACGGCTCCGGTACGGCCCGCGCAGCTGATCAGCTGGTCGGCCAGGTCGGCAGACAGCCGCGATGCCTACGCCCATAAACTGGCCGACGCCCTCGCAACCGCCGAGGCACCCGCCCTGGCCGACATCGCCTATACCCTACATACGACCCGCCCCGCCCTGGCCCACCGCCGGTTCGTGGTGGCGGACACGACGGCCGACCTGCTCGACAGCCTGACAAACCCAGCCGCGCAGGCCGCACCGCCCGTTCGGCAGGTACCCGACGACATCGTATTCATGTTCCCCGGTCAGGGCGCGCAGTACCTCAACATGGGTCGGCCGCTGTACGAGAACGAGCCGGTTTTCCGACAGGCCGTCGACGAATGCGCCGACCTGCTGACCGATCAGCTCGACCGCGACATCCGGACGGTAATGTACCCCGACCTGGCCGATGCGGATGCCGAAGCCCGGCTTAACGACACTCGTTATACCCAGCCCGCCCTGTTCATTACCGAATACGCCCTGGCCAGACTCTGGATGCATTGGGGTATCCAGCCCTCAGTCCTCTGTGGCCACAGCATCGGGGAGTTTGTGGCGGCTCACCTGGCCGGTGTTTTCTCCCTGGCCGACGTATTGCAGGTGGTCAGCTCACGGGGGCGACTCGTCAGCGAACAGCCCCGTGGCTCGATGCTCTCGGTGCGTAAAAACGCTGACCTCATCCGGGCCATGTTGCCCGAAACGCTGTCCATTGCGGCTATCAACAGCAAAAACCTGTGCGTCGTGGCTGGCCCTGACGATGCCGTGGCGGAGTTTGCCCGGCAGCTCAGCGACCAGGAGATCCCGAACAAGCGCCTGCCCACGAGCCACGCCTTTCACTCGGCCATGATGGACCCGGTCGCCGAGGCCCTCGAGAGTCAGGTAGCCCGTGTTCCGCTGAACCGGCCTCAAAAACCCATCATCTCGACCCTGACAGGCACGCTGCTGACCGACGCCCAGGCCACCGATCCGCATTACTGGGCACGTCACATGCGCGAAACGGTGCAGTTTGCCGGGGCCCTCGATACCATGCTGGCCTTCGACAACCCGCTGCTGTTCGACCTGGGGCCCGGCAAAATATCGGCAACCCTGGCGCGGCAGCAGGCAGCGGGCAAACCGGTCCCGGTACTGACCGGCCTCGAAACAACCACCGACTGGGCCGTTACCTGCCGGTCGATGCTGACAACCCTGGGGCAGTTCTGGCAACTGGGGCTGACCCCCGACTGGGCCGCCTTCTACGCTGGCCAGCCGCAGAACCGGGTCCTGCTGCCTACGTACGCGTTTACCAAACAACGATGCTGGGTAGACCCGCCCGCGCCCGTAGCTTACCTGCAGTCTGCGCCTTCACCGGCCGAGCCGCTGCCAACCCATACAACCTCAATTGAACCGACTCACTTTCCCCTATTGCCCATGCGAAACGTTGTACTGCTTAACCGAATCAATGAACTGCTGGAAGACGCATCCGGCATCGATCTGGCCGGTGTGCAACCGTCCATGAGTTTCGTGGAGATCGGGCTCGACTCGCTGTTGCTGACCCAGGTAGCCACTACCCTGCGCCGGGAGTTCAACGTACCCATTACCTTCCGTCAGCTCTCGACCGATTATCAGTCGCCCCAGGAGCTGGCGGCTTACCTCGACAAAACCCTCCCGGCCGATCAGTTTCAGCCGGCCCCCGTTCAGGCAACGCCAGCCCCGGCCCCGGCCTCTGCACCGATAGCCGCACCGGTCCCGGCACCCGTCTATGCCGCACCGCCCGTATCGGCAGGGTCGGATACCGCGCTGGGTCTGATTGCGCAGCAGCTCCAGTTGCTGGCCAAACAGGTAGCTTTGTTGCAGGGTGGTACACCGGCACCTCCGGTACCGGCCGCTGCTCCTGCCCCCCAGCCTGCCCCGGTGCTGAACGGGCATACGAACGGCACCAACGGAGCGGCTCATGCCGCACCGAACGGGAAAGCCATATCGATCCCGAACGGGCAGGCCGTTGACATCAGCCCCGAAGAAGCCGCTGAACTCAAAAAACCGTTTGGCGCCACGGCCCGCATCGACCGGCAAACCGCCAACCTGACCAACCGGCAGCAAACCTTCCTGGAACAGCTCACGGCCCGGTACACCCGCAAAACGGCGGGGAGCAAAGCCTATACCGAACAACACCGGAACCAGATGGCCGACCCGCGGGTGGTATCCGGTTTCCGGCCGCTGACCAAAGAGATTGTGTACCCGATTGTTGTTAACCGGTCGCGGGGAACGCGGCTGTGGGATGTCGACGGTAACGAGTACATCGACGTACTGAACGGCTTTGGCTCCAACTTCTTCGGCTACCAGCCCGACTACATCCGCGAGGCCCTGCATCGGCAGATCGACAATGGCTTCGAGGTGGGTCCGCAACACGAACTGGCCGGCACCGTCAGTCAGCTCATCTGCGAAATGACGGGCGCCGACCGGGCTGCGCTCTGCAGCACCGGTTCCGAAGCCGTACTGGGCGCCATGCGGATGGCCCGCACCATTACGGGCCGCTCACTGATCGTAGCCTTTACGGGCTCGTATCATGGCATCATGGACGAAGTGCTGGTGCGGGGCACGAAAAAGCTGAAGTCGTTTCCGGCCGCGGCCGGCATCATGCCCGAAGCGGTACAGAACATACTGATTCTGGAGTATGGCACCGACGAGAGCCTGCGCATCATCCGGGAGCGGGCATCGGAACTGGCCGCCGTACTGGTTGAGCCGGTGCAGAGCCGCCGTCCAGAGTTTTTACCCGTCGATTTCCTGAAGGAAGTGCGCGCCATCACGGCTTCGGCCGGTACCGCCCTGATCTTCGACGAGGTCATTACCGGCTTCCGGATGCACGTAGGCGGTATGCAGGCCGTGCTGGGTATCCGGGCCGACATTGCTACTTACGGAAAAGTGGTGGGCGCAGGCCTGCCAATCGGCGTAATTGCCGGAAAGAAAGCGTTTATGGACGCCCTCGACGGCGGCACCTGGCAATACGGCGACAACTCGGTTCCCGAAATAGGCGTCACCTACTTTGCCGGTACGTTTGTCCGGCACCCGCTGGCCCTGGCCGCGGCCCATGCGTCGCTGACCCACATTCGCGAAAACAGCCCCCGTCTGCAGGAAGGTCTCGCCCACAAAACGACCTGGCTCGCCGATCAGATGAACGCCATTTGCCAGACCCGGCAGCTGCCGTTTTTCGTGGCTCATTATGGATCGCTCTGGAAAATCAAGTTCAAAGACGAGGTTCCTTATACCGAGTTATTGTTTACCTTAATGCGGGAGAAAGGCATTCATATCTGGGACGGCTTTCCCTGTTTCATGACCGAAGCGCATACTGACGCCGACCTTGATGCGGTGCTGGCGGCCTTTAGCGACAGCGTAAATGCCCTGATCGAAGCCGGGTTTATGCGCGGTAGCCTGCCCGCGCCCGCAGCTCCCCAGGGCCAGCTGCTCACGGCAAACCAACCGCCTATTCCCGGTGCCCGGCTCGGCCGCGACCGCCAGGGAAATCCGGCCTGGTTTGTTGCCAATCCTGACCTGCCAGGTAAGTATATGCAGGTGAATAACTAAGCCCGAAATGTCCACACCTCGTCCAACACCCGAGGCAACCTGATAGTACGCATGCTGACAACTGTACCTTACGACCAACTGACCGCCGTTGATTTCGACCCGTTTGCCGGACCGGATATACTGCTCGTCACCCACACCACGGAACCCCAGCGCGAAATATGGCTGGCGTGCCAGTTTGGGGGCAACGAAGCAAACCGCTCCTACAATGAGTCGATCTCGCTCCGTTTTACGGGACAACTGAGCATACCGGCTCTGGAGCGGGCCTGGCACGCCCTTGTGCAGCGGCACGAAGCCCTGCGCTCGGCCTTCAGCGCCGACGGCGAGCAAATGATTGTTTTCCGCGAGCTGTCGGTACCGCTGGAGCTAGTCGATGGCTCGGCGCTGTCAGCCGCGGAGCAGGACCGGCTGGTGGCCGATTACCTGAAGCAGGACGTTCAGACAAATTTCGACCTGACCCACGGCCCGCTCGTTAAAGCCGGGCTGATCAAACGTACCGACGCCAGCTTTCATTTTGTCCTGACCGCCCATCACATCGTCTGCGACGGCTGGTCGACGGGTATTCTGATGCAGGACCTGGGCCGTTTATACTCGGTTTATGTGCGGCAGCAGGAGCCGGTACTGCCGCCCGTCGATGCCTTCAGCCAGTACGCGCTGGAGCAGCGGGCGTTTGTAGAGACCGCCGACTACCGACAGATCGAGCAGTTCTGGCTACAGCAGTTTGCGGGTTCGGTACCCGTACTGGACCTGCCCGTCGACGCCCCCCGCCCCGCCCGCCGTACGTTCCAGAGCGACCGGATCGACTTTAGGGTCGACGGGCCGCTGCTACAGGCCGTCAGGCAGATGGGGGCTAAAGCCGGGTGCAGCCTGGTAACGACCCTGGTGGCCACCGTTGAGGTGCTGATTCACCGGCTGACGGGTCAGACCGACATCGTGCTGGGCTTACCGGCCGCGGGCCAGTCGGCGACTGGCCACGACCGGCTGGTGGGTCATTGCGTAAACCTGCTGCCCCTCCGGAGCTTTCCGCAGCCGGAAATGACGTTCGGTGCCTACCTGCAGAAACGCAAAATCGACCTCCTCGACGCCTTCGACAACCAGCAGCTCACCTTCGGCAGTCTGCTCAAAAAACTGCCGATCCCGCGCGATTCGTCGCGGCTGCCGCTGGTGCCGATGGTCTTCAACATGGATATGGGCCTGGCCGATGGAGTCACCTTTCACGGTCTCGACTACCGCTTCGACACCAACCCACGCGCGTTCGAAAATTTCGAAATTTCGATCAATGCAACGGGCTCGGCCGACGCGCTTCAAATCGAATGGTCATATAACACCCAGCTGTTTCGGGAAGAAACGATCCGGTCGTTCCATCGGCAGTTTGTCGAGCTGTTACAGACCCTGTCGGCTTCGCCCGATACGCGCCTGGGCCAACCCGCTGCGGCTCCGGCGCCCGTAGCTGTAACCGCGCCGGTGACGAGTCCGGTCCGCGCCGACAGGCCGGGCCTTGGGCGTCGGCTGCCGTTTGCCAGCGACCGGGCGCTGCACGACTTCATTCGGGATACCGTTCGGCAGTTTCCGCACAAAACCGCCCTTCGGTTTAAGGAGCAGACGCTGACCTATACGCAACTGAACGAGCAGGCCAACCAGCTGGCCCGGGTGCTGATCGAAGCAGGCGTACAACCCGGCGACCGGGTGGGACTGGCGGTAGAGCGGTCGCTGGAGATGGTTGTCTGCCTGGTAGCCGTCATGAAAACGGGCGCGGCCTACATTCCCGTCGACCCGCGCCACCCTGCCGACCGGATCGGCTACGTACTGGCCGACGCAGGCTGTCAGGTGCTGCTGACCAACCGGGTTCATCAGGGTCGGTTTGCCGTAACCGCGCGCGAACTACTGCTCGAAGACCTCTGGCCAACCCTGCCGGGCTACGCGACCGACGACCTGCCGATCCGCGTGGCGGGCGAATCGCCGGTTTATGTGCT
Organism: Spirosoma sordidisoli; assembly: GCF_004138325.1. GTDB lineage: Bacteria > Bacteroidota > Bacteroidia > Cytophagales > Spirosomataceae > Spirosoma > Spirosoma sordidisoli. The sequence continues at coordinate 2,016,175 of NZ_SBLB01000001.1, forward strand.
CTATACCTCCGGCACCACCGGCCGACCCAAGGGCGTGCAGATCAAGCACAACAGCGTGGTAAACGTCATGCTGAGCGTACAGCAGCAGCCCGGCCTGAGCCCGACCGACAAAACCGTCTCACTGGCCACCATTGCGTTCGACCTCGCCACCGTCGAAATCTACCTGCCGTTGCTGACCGGTGCCGAACTGGTCATTGTCGATACCGATACCAGCCGCAACGGACCCGCCCTGGCCGACCTGCTCCGCACCGAAGCCATTACCTTTGTTCAGGCTACCCCCGCCACCTGGCGGATGCTGCTGGAATCGGGCTGGCGCGGCACCCGCGACGTTCGGATCATCTCCTGCGCCGAAGCCCTCTCCAAAGACCTGGCGCAGCAGCTGCTTTCGTTCTGTGGCGACCTGTGGAATTTCTACGGCCCGACCGAAACCACGATCTACGCCACCGGCAAAAAGATTTTACCCGACGATGAGCTGATCACCATTGGCCAGCCCATTGCCAACACGACCATCGTCATCAACCCCGAGAACCCCGATTTGTCGGGCGAGATCTGCATTTCAGGAACAGGCGTCGGCATCGGGTATCTGAACCAGGCCACCCTGACCGCCGAGAAGTTCGTGACCGATGCCGCAACGGGCGCCCGCCTGTACCGCACCGGTGATCTGGGGCGCTTTCTGCCCAACGGCGATGTGCAGTACATGGGCCGGATCGATCAGCAGATCAAGATTCGCGGCCACCGCATCGAACCGGGCGAGATCGAGTACAACCTGCTTCAGCAGCCCGACATTCAGGATGCCGTTGTGATTGCGCGCGAAGATCGCCCCGGCGATCAGCGGCTGGTGGCCTACGTGGTGCCGAGCGCATCGGGCAGCGACGAAGGCTCGTCCGAATGGCAGGAACATTGGAACACGATCTATACGCTGGGGAAAGAATCGGAAAGCGACCTGGACCTGGCCGACCAGAACCTCGATGCCGCCATTGTGGCCCAGGTCAGCGATGTAGCCAACGCCCATGAGCAGAACGAAGAATGGATGCAGCAGTCGGTTCGGCGTATCAAAGCCCTGAAGCCGACCAGCATTCTGGAACTCGGCTGCGGAGGGGGGCAGCTGGTGTTTGAACTGGCTCCGCACGTTCGGCAATACATCGCCACCGACTACTCGCAACCCGCTATCGACACCCTGTCGAAGAAACTCCAGCAGCAGCCCGCCAAGTGGGCGAACGTACTGGCCAAAACGGCCCCCGCCGACGACTTTACGGGTATCGAGCCGACCTCGCTCGATATGGTGCTTATCCACGCAGTGGCGCAGTACTTCCCTGACCTCGGCTACCTGCTGAAAGTCATCGAACGGGCTGCCAACGCTACGGCCGATGGCGGTTGTGTGTTCATTGGCGGTATGCAGGGCAAGCACACGCTGACCATGTACCACGCCATTGACCTGATCCGGCGCACGAGCGGCACCCGTACCGTAGCCGAGTTCCGGACCGCGCTGGACCGGCGGGTGCAGCTGGACGATGAGCTGATGGCCGACCCGGCCCTGTTTTATCGCCTGCCGGCGTTTATTCCGCGCATTACCGCCGTTGATATCCAGCTGCGCGAAGGCGTTTACCGGAACGAAGCCACCCGCTACGATTACGACATCTGGCTCTACGTAGGCACCCCGCCTGCCGTAGCCACGCCAGACCAGCGCATCGAGTGGGACAGTCGGCTGTCGGTGGCGTCAATCGGGCAGTTGCTCAGCAGCCATCCGCAGCAGGTTATCCAGGTGATCAACCTGCCTAACCGACGTACGGCAAAAGATCATGCGCTGCTCCAGTTCATCGGCGAAGCCCGACCCGACGATTTCATCGGCGAGGTGCAGGACCGGTACAATGCCCTGCCCGAGACCGGCGTTGACCCGAACGATTTCTGGGGACTGGCCAGCCAGCACGGATTCCGGGCCCATGTTCGCTGGACGGGCAGCCATACCGACAACCGATTCGAAGTCGTCTTCATACCGGCCGACCGCCGGGCTATTCCGCCGAAGCCGTCGGCGCTGGTTACGACCCACGAGCGCCTGAACGAGTACGTCAAAAACCCGTACAAACCGTTTACAGCCGTTTCGAAAGAACATATTGCGGCCTGGAAAGAGCAGCTTCGGCAGGTATTACCGGCCTATATGGTCCCGACAGAGTTTGTGGCGCTGCCGAAACTGCCCGTTACGCCCAACGGAAAAATTGACCGGAAAGCGCTGCCGAAACCCGAACCGGCCGAAGCGCCCGTTGTGAACCGGTTCGTGGAGGCCCAAACGCCCGAAGAAAAGCTGCTGGCCGGTATCTGGACCGGTGTTTTCGGTCTCGACAGCATCAGCGTTCACGACAATTTCTTCGACCTGGGTGGCCACTCCATGCTGGCCGTTCGGGTCATGACCCAGCTGGAGCGCGAAACCGGCCGACGCTTTCCGCTATCGATGCTGTTCGAATACCCAACCATTCATCGGCTGGCACAGCTGCTGCAACCCGACAAACCTACCCGCACGTTTAAGTCGCTGGTGCCGATCAAACCGCAGGGCAGCAAAACCCCGATTTATATCATCCACGGCATCGGGCTGAACCTGCTCAACTTCAGCAGTCTGTCGACCTACATGGACCCCGAGCAACCCATCTACGGCCTGCAGGCCCGCGGTCTCGACGGTACCGAAGAGCCGCTGAACCGGATGGAAGATATTGCCGCCTGCTACATTCAGGAGGTGCTGGAACAGAACCCAACGGGCCCTTACGCCATTGCGGGCTATTCGTTTGGGGGGTATGTAGCTTACGAAATGGCGCAGCAACTCCGGGCGATGGGCAAGGAAATCAAGCTGCTGGCCATGTTCGACACCGACGCCCGTGCCCTGGTTTCGCACAAGAGCCAGCTCAGCCGGCTGGTCTGGCGGATTGGGCGGCAGTTTCCGAAGATGCTCTTCATTGGGCGGTCGCTGATCAACCAGCCTAAAGAAACTATACGCTACCAGCAGGAATACTTCAACCGGCAGGGGCAACTGCTGCTGGAAGGCCTGGGTCTGGCCAGTAAGCCCAAACCCTCAACCGAACTGGGGCATATGGAATACATCATGCAAAAGCATGAAGAGGCTTTTGAGGCTTACCGGCTACAACCCTACAACGGGAAGCTCGACCTGTTCCGGGCGATGACCCGGCTGTATTTCGTCGATGACCAGGTTTACCTCGGCTGGAACGACTTTGCCCGGCAGGGCGTCCGCGTCCACGACGTGCCCGGCGACCATGCTACGCTCATGTACCCGCCCAACGATAAGGCGCTGGCGCTGGCCCTGCAACGCGCGCTGGATCAGGCGTAAATCAGGAGTAGGTCAAACATGAGTCATCCCGAATTTTGAGTGATGGCAAAGACTACCATCAAGGCATTCGAGATAGCTACCCGTAACCGATAAATCGGCACTGAAGCAGTTCGGTGCCGATTGCCGGTTCTGGGTACCCAGC
>NZ_SBLB01000010.1 GCF_004138325.1 Spirosoma sordidisoli
AAGGGGCGTTGGAGACGACGACGTTGATAGGCGGCAGGTGTAGGCACAGAGATGTGTTGAGCTGAGCCGTACTAATGGCCCCGGACGCGTGTGCTTCGCTTTGTCTGAAATTATTGATAACCTGATTGTATTGTTCAAAAGTCTCTCTAGGCGTTTTAGACTGTCTCTTCTTCCTGTAGGGTTAAAGAATAAATCATTAGACCATATCAGCCTTAGGGCTGATGAAGGTTGACGAACAACAAGCAGGTTGGTGCTGGTAAGGCGGGTGAACACCTCTTCCATTCCGAACAGAGCCGTTAAGCCCCGTACTGCCGATGGTACTGCTGTCACAAGTGGGAGAGTAGGAAGGTGCCACCTGCTGTTATTAAACGCGAAAGCCGTTACCCGATCCGGGTAACGGCTTTTTGCACGTAAAACAATGAGGAGATCAATACACCTGATCCCAGAATTCTTTAATTCTAAACAGAGCTTCGTCAACCGATTCGGCAACGATAAGCAATGCTCTGTTTTCAGCTTTTAGAAAGCCATCGATAACGCACCGGTCAAGTTGCTGTAGCATCAAATCATAATAGCCGTTCACGTTTATGACGACAATCGGTCCGTCATACAACTTTAGCTGACGCCAGGCCAATATCTCGAACAGCTCATCGAAGGTGCCGTAGCCACCCGGGAGCGTAATAACGCCTTTGGCCAGCTGAACCATCTTGAACTTACGTTCGTGCATGGTCTCCACAAAATGTAGTTCGGTGAGGGTGTTGTGCGCAACTTCGAGTTCTGCCAGGAAATTTGGTATTACGCCCGTCACTTCTCCGCCATTCTGCATAACTGCATCGGCCACATTACCCATCAGGCCAAAGCCGCCACCGCCATAAATGAGCCTGATGTTGAAAGCCGCCAGCTTCTCACCCAATTCGATGGCTACTTCTTTATAAACTGAGTTGGTTCCGGGGCTTGAGCCGCAATAAACAACGATACTGTGCATAAAATAAGGGCTGTGTTTGCGTCCAGCCCGTTGAGAGTTGATAGGATAATGGTTAAATAAGCTGATCCGAAAGAGTTTCAAGATCGATTCCTCCAAACGTGCCCGAACTCATGAACAAGAAAGCGTCGGCCTTCTCGCGCTGACTGGAAAGGTAAGACTCCAGATCAGCCGGGTCGGTTAATACAGTCAGATCAGGCCGTTCAAAGGCGACCTTTACGTCGTCAGGACTGATGGGCGAAAGCTGCTTGATGGCAAACGTGTTGGCGTCGAAATAGACAACGGCTGTATCTGCGGAGTCCAGACTTCCTTTGTATTGGCTTAAAAACGTTTTGTTGAGGCTGCTGTACGTGTGCAGTTCAAAAGCGGCCAGCAGGCGTTTATTGGGAAACTGTTGCTTTACGGCTTCTGTAGTTGCTTCTACTTTGGAAGGTGAATGGGCAAAGTCGCGAAAAAAGATTCGAGTGCCATTCTGGGCAATTTTCTCGAGCCGGTGAGCCGCTCCTTTAAACGAAGAAATTGCTTGGTAGAACTGATCATCTGTAATACCAATCTGATCCAGTACCGTCAGGGCACCAGACAGATTTTTCATGTTATGCTCGCCGAAAATCTGCACCGGAATTTGCTTTCCCTGTCGGGTAATCAGAAAGGTTGCTCCGTCGACAATTGTATGCGGGTGGGCCTGGTAAGGAATTTCGTTAACGTCGGCCCGCTCCTTCTGACCGATGACGTCGAGCATGTCGTCAGATTCGTCGAAGATGAGGATACCGCCTTTAGGCATGGCTTCGGCCAGCATTTCGAACTGATCGACATAAAGCTCCCAGGTCGGGTATAGATTGACATGATCCCAGGCAATACCGCTGATCAGCGCAATGTGGGGATGATAATGCAGGAATTTAGGTTGAGAATCGACCGGTGATGATGCGTATTCATCGCCCTCGATCACAATGAGGGGAGCATCTGCAGAAAGTTTGGCCATCGTTTCGAAGCCATCCAGCTGCGCGCCTACTAGATAATCGAACTGCCGGTTGTGGTACTTCAGTACGTGAAGAACAATCGACGTTATGGTTGTTTTACCATGGCTGCCCGCAATGACCACCCGCTGTTTCTGCTTACTTTGCTGATAAATGTATTCCGGGTAAGAAAAGATGGGCAACCCCATTTCCTGGGCTCTAACCAGTTCCGGGTTATCTTTTCTGGCGTGCATGCCAACGATAACGGCTTCCAGTTCAGCATGGATTTTTTCCGGAAACCAGCCAATTATGGCTGGTAACAGACCCTGTTGCTGCAATCGGGAGCGGGATGGTTCGTAAATCTCGTCGTCGGAGCCGGTAACGATGTAGCCCTGTTGATGAAGTGCCAGCGCGAGGTTATGCATGGCGCTGCCACCAATCGAAATAAAGTGTATTGATTTAGACATTCCGTATAACGGTCGGTAAACAGGCAAAAGTACGTTTTTTCGATGTCAATACTCGGTATGGGTATCGACAGGCATCGGTGTGATTATGGAAAAACGAATTTGCTGACCTGTTGTTATCAAACCGCTTTGTGGCCGGGCAGAAGGCTGTCGCATGTTGCGCAATCATTAATTTTAGGCCTGTGTCGAATCAAACCCCCGCATTTTTCGTTGACTATCTTGCACGCGTGTTGGTCTTGGAAACCCCATTTTTAGTAGCCAGTTTCGCGCCTGTTTTTTTGAACCACAAACCGCTTCAGCGGACAGCCCATTTTATGCGATAATCGGAGGGATGAAGACATACTATGACCTCATTGATCAGACATTTGAGTTCCCTACGCGGGAGTTCAATGTTGAGAACAACCAACTGATGTTCAATAATGTCCCCTTGATGGACATTGTCAAAGAGTACGGTACGCCCCTGAAGCTGACCTACCTGCCTAAAATCACGGAGCATATTGAACACGCCAAGCTGCTGTTCAAAAATGCCATGAAGCGGTATAATTACAAAGGGAACTATACGTACTGCTACTGCACGAAGTCATCCCATTTCCGATTTGTACTCGACGAGGTTCTCAAAAATAACGTCCATCTCGAAACGTCTTCGGCCTATGATGTTCCGATAATTCGGGAACTTTACAAGGCAGGCAAGGTGAGTAAGAGCACCTATATTATTTGTAATGGTTATAAGCGGCCGCTCTATACGCAGTACATCAGCGAACTACTGAATGAAGGATTCACGAACTGTATTCCCGTTCTGGATAATCTGAAAGAGATCGAAGCCTACGAGAACTCGGTTACGGCCGAAACCGTCAACTTCGGGATCCGGATCGCTACAGATGAGGAGCCGAACTTCGCCTTTTACACCTCGCGGCTAGGCATTCGCTACAGCGATGTGAACGAACTGTACCGTAGCAAAATCGCGACTAACGAGCGGTTCAAGCTGAAAATGCTTCACTTCTTCATCAATACGGGCATTAAAGACAGCGCGTATTACTGGAGTGAGCTGAGCCGGTTCATGTACAAATACTGCGAGTTACGGAAGATGTGTCCAGACCTCGATTCTGTCGATATCGGGGGGGGCATGCCTATCCAGACTTCGTTCCAGTTCACGTATGACTACCAGGCCATGATTGATCAGATTGTGGAGAGCATTCAGTGGATCTGTAACAAGAACAATGTACCGGTTCCAAATATTTTCACCGAATTTGGCTCCTATACCGTCGGCGAAAGCGGTGCTGTTATCTATAAAGTGATCGATCAGAAGCTCCAGAACGATAAAGAGCTGTGGTACATGATCGACGGTTCGTTCATTACCCAACTGCCCGACTCGTGGGGCCTGGGGCAGAAATACATTATGCTGTCGGTCAACAACTGGGACAACCCGTACCAGAAAGTGAACCTCGGCGGTCTGACCTGCGACTCTCACGACTTCTATAATACCGAAACTCACAGCGCTGACCTGTACCTGCCCATTTTTGATCAGGATGCCGAAGACCAGTACATCGGTCTTTTCCACACAGGTGCCTATCAGGAGTCGCTGGGCGGCTATGGTGGTATTCAGCACTGCCTCATTCCGGCCCCGCAGCACGTCATTGTCGACAAAGATGACGAGGGCAACCTACGAACCCGCCTGTTTGCGCCGGAGCAGAATAGTGAGGTAATGCTGAAAATACTGGGCTACGGCGGTGCCGAACCGGGTATGACCGAGCTGGAAGCCACAGAAGCTGCAGAGGAACGCGAAGAGGAAGCTGAACTCGTACGAGACGATACCTGACCGATAGGCCGGTGGAGACGAAAGTCTTTCGTTTCCACCGGCTGGCGTGGTACGTTTTTTGTACGATTCAGATGCTTAGTTTCGTTAATCATCTGACCGCAATAGAGATTCAAACGACCATCTTATTCATGAAAAAACTACTGATTTTGGGCGCTCTGCTAGCGACAGTATCGCTGGGATCGTGTGCGCGGAAAGCCAACTGTCCTGCCTACGGAAGCGTGCAGAAGCCCGCGTCGACGCAGCAGGTACGGGCCTAGAGACAAGACATTGTCGATTTGCCGCCAATCAGATAGCCTAGGCTGCCTGGTTGGCGGTATTGCTTTTGTGGGCTACCTCAAGAACGAAGCGCGAAGCCTCCAGCAGGTTAGGCGCGCAGCCGTCGCATTCGGGGGTTAGCTCGGGCGAATGGGCAATACGAACGGTGCGTACGCCTACCCGGCGGCCGGCCTGCATATCGCGCAAAGCATCCCCGATCATCCACGATTCGTCGGGGACGATGTCATACTTGGCCATGGCTTTTTCAAGCAACAGAGAACCAGGCTTGCGGGTCAGCGATTCAGAGTCGTAGTTCGGATGATGGGGGCTATAGTAAATATCGTCGATGAGGTGATCACAGCGCTCCTGGAGGTAATGATAGCAGGCCATCACATCGTCGCGCGTGTAGAGTCCCTTGGCAATGCCGGCCTGGTTGGTAATTACAATGAGCAGATAACCCGCTGCTTTAAACGAACGCAGTGCCTCCGGAACGCCTTCAGGTATGATGAAGTCTTCGACCCGATATACGTAGTCAGTTCTGTCTTCATTCAATACGCCGTCACGATCTAAGAAAATGCACTTGTTCATCATTATACCATTTGTTGATGGGTCAATTATACGACTATTCTCTTATTTACTTGAAATATTACGCGAAAAATCTCTATTAAACTTATACTACGAACTTCGGCCCGGTACTCGTTCTGCGGGTACCGGGCCGAAGTTCGGTCGCATGGTCTAGGCCACCAGATCACGCAGACGCTGCTCCAGCGCGTGAATTTTTGCGTCGGCATCGGCCAGTTTCTGCCGTTCGCGGTCAACAACTTCGGGTTTTGCGTTAGCCACGAATTTCTCGTTTGACAGTTTCTTCAAAATCGACTCGCGGAAACCCGTCAGGTAGTCAAGCTCCTTGCGGGCGGCTTCTGCTTCCTGTTCCATGTCGATCTCGCCGGCTATGTTGACGAAGAACTCATCGCTTTTCAGCAGGAACGAGACCGAATCGGCCGAGCGTCCTTCGGCGGTTTCGTCCAGATAGCTGATGGTCGATACGTTCGCCATCTTTTCAATCAGAGGCTCCAGGGACGCGAACCGGGCCGGGGCCGCTGTCTTGATCGCCAGCGGCAGTTCGGTTTTAGGAGAAATCTGTTTTGTATTCCGAATGTTTCGAACGTTCGTGATAATCTCGAAAAGCGTTTCGAAATCAGACAGAATCTGCGCGTCGACCGCAGCGGGCTTCGGGAAGCTGGCTACGCATATACTGTCGCCGGGTTTCCTTTCTCTGATTTCCTGCCAGATTTCTTCGGTAATGAACGGCATGAACGGATGGGCCAGTTGCATGAGTCGCTCGAAGAAATCGATCGTAGCATTGTATGTAGGGGCGTCTATGGGCGTTGCGGTGCCCGTAGACACGTCGAATGCCGGTTTGATAAGTTCGAGGTACTGCGAGCAGAAATCGTCCCAGATGAGCTTATAAATAGCCTGCAGAGCGTCCGAAATCCGGAACTTGCTGAAATCGTCCTCAATCTGAATCAGCGTGGCGCTCAGCTTGGCCTCGAACCACTGGATGGGTAGAGATGCAAAGGCCGGGCTGCCGGGCGGTTGCGTCTCCTGATCGGCCGAGTTTGGCTGGCGCGAATGAGACGCAACGGATTGCGTCTCTACGACCGTCCATCCTTTCACGAGCCGGAAGGCGTTCCAGATTTTATTGCTGAAGTTACGGCCCTGCTCAACCAGCTTCTCGTCGAACAGCAGGTCGTTACCAGCGGCCGAGCTAAAAAGCATGCCCGTCCGGACTCCATCGGCACCAAACTGATCGATCAGGTCGAGCGGATCGGGCGAGTTACCCAACTGTTTCGACATCTTGCGGCCGAGTTTGTCGCGGACCATACCCGTGAAATATACGTCTTCGAAAGGACGTTCGCCTTTGAACTCATAGCCTGCCATAATCATCCGGGCAACCCAGAAGAAGATAATGTCAAAACCGGTAACGAGCGTATTGGTCGGGTAATAGTAGTCCAGATCGTTCGGGCCGGCCTTGGGTTCGTCGGGATTGCCGGATGGTTTAAACACCGACATGGGCCAGAGCCACGACGAAAACCAGGTGTCCAGCACATCTTCATCCTGCGTCAGGTCAGCCTCGGTCATAGCGAACAGGAGTCGCTCGTGCTGTACCTTTTCCAGCGCTTCGTGCTTGTTGCGGGCCACTACATAGGTGCCGTCCTGCAGGTAGAAAGCCGGAATCCGTTGTCCCCACCACAGCTGGCGGCTGATACACCAGTCGTGCGGGTTTTCCATCCAGGACCGGTACATGTTCTTGAACTTGGCCGGGTTGAGCTGAACCGTATCGGACAGTACGCTCTCGAGAGCTGGCTTCGCGATCTCGTCCATCTTCAGGAACCACTGTAATGACAGTTTGGGCTCAATAACGGCTCCGGTCCGCTCAGAGGTGCCTACGTTCGACTTGTAGTCTTCCGTTTTTTCCAGATTACCGGACTCTTCGAGGAGTTTGATAATGGCTTTCCGGGCCGCGAAACGATCCTGGCCAACCAGAATCTGGGCTTTCTCGTTGAGGGTGCCGTCGTCGTTCAGAATGTCCAGTACGGGCAAGTTGTATTTGATTCCGAGGGCATAGTCATTCGGATCGTGAGCCGGGGTTACCTTCAGGCCGCCCGTTCCAAAGTCCATCGTTACGTACTCATCTGTGATGATCGGAATCTCCCGGTTGATGAGGGGAATAATGGCTTTTTTACCGTGGAGGTGTTTGTAGCGCTCGTCGTTGGGGTTTACGCAGATAGCCGCGTCGGCCATGATGGTCTCGGGCCGAACGGTAGCAATCGTGATGGAGTCCTGGTCGTTACTGCCCGCTATATCGTAGCGGATATAAACCAGTTTCTGCTGAACTTCTTTTGTAATGACTTCCTCGTCCGATACGGCCGTGAGCCCCTGTGGGTCCCAGTTAACCATACGAACGCCCCGGTAAATTTTACCTTTCTCGTGGAGGTCTACAAACGTATCGATGACCTCATCGTAGAGTGCAGGCTCCATCGTGAAGCGGGTCCGGTCCCAGTCGCACGATGCACCCAGTTTACGGAGTTGCTGCAGAATGATGCCGCCGTATTTGTGGGTCCATTCCCAGGCGTATTCCAGAAACTGCTCGCGGGTCAGGTCGTGTTTGTTGATACCGCGTTCTTTGAGCATCGCTACTACTTTGGCTTCGGTAGCAATACTGGCGTGGTCGGTACCGGGCACCCAGCAGGCGTTTTTGCCCTCCATACGCGCCTTCCGGATCAGTACATCCTGAATGGTATTGTTGAGCATGTGGCCCATATGCAGGACACCCGTCACGTTCGGGGGCGGAATAACAATGGTATACGGCTCCCGTTCGTCTGGCGTAGACTTGAAAAATTGGTTATCAAGCCAGTATTGATACCATTTTTCTTCGATGTCTTTAGGATTGTATGTCTTGGCGATCATAAGTCATTCGGAGTAAGCGCAATCCAGACCAACTGCACCTGTGGTTAGGCCGGATACTAGCCGATCTGGTAGGCAGAAGCACAAAATTAGCTAAATTGAACAGGGCTAAAAAACGAAACCCGGGCCTGGGCAGTTTCAAGGCTACACTTCATTAGAATACGTATGGAATTTGGAAAGGTACATAACCTCGACGCGGTCAATTTTTCGCTTCCGCCGGGGGCTGCGTTCAACGCCCGTATCTGGGCCGCCGTGGAGCCTAATCCGCGCCCGCAGGTCTATATTGGCGGACCAATCTGGGCCAATAAAGATTACGTGGGTAAGGTATACCCCTCTACTGCCAAAGAACGCGACTACCTGCACCACTATACCCGCCAGTTCAATACCATCGAGCTAAACCTGACCCATTACCAAATTCCGACGGCGGGCATGATCGGGAAATGGAAACAGGAAGCTACGCCCGGGTTCACCTACTGCCCAAAATTTCCGCAGATCATCAGCCATGAGCGGCAGCTGGTGGCCACCGAAGCGCTGACTGATGAGTTTGTCAACGCCGTACTCGGCCTCGAAGAATTTTTGGGTATGCCGTTTCTGCAACTGCCGCCCTCGTTTGGACCGGAAAAATGGCCGGTGCTGGAAGCCTATCTGAAAAGCCTGCCCGACGAACTCGATGTGGCGGTGGAGTGTCGCCATCCGGACTGGTTCCGAACGGCAACCTGGAACCAGACGCTCGAACAGCTTTACCTGCTGCGCCGACACGTGGTTATGACCGACGTAGCCGGTCGGCGCGACGTTCTGCACATGGGCCTGAGCAGCCCGGTTCTGACGCTTCGGTTCATTGCCAACGAAGGCCACCCCACCGACTATAGCCGGGTCGACGCCTGGGTACAGCGGCTCAAAGCCTGGTTCGACAAGGGGCTGCAAACGGCCTATATCTTTGTGCACGGCGGGGCCGACAACGATACCGCGCCCGAACTGATTCTGTACTGGACCCGTCAGCTGAACCAGCATTGCGGACTGAACCTGAAAGAGCCCGTGCTGCAGCCAAAAGTGGTGCAGGGTAGTCTGTTTTAGGTAGTCAGGCCGGGCTGGTGTGGTAACTAACTGAGCATGAACAGGCGTTTAGAGCGCAGAGACAGCCAGATTTGGGAAACGCTTCGTATTTTCCCGAATGAAACAGGTGTTACTTCTATCTATCGCACTGGCGTGTTCGGGTGCTTTCGCCCAAACGCTGACGACGGCTCAGTTGCAGGCCATTACCCAAAAGCACGTTCGGGCTTCGTTTTCTGAGCTGGATGCGCTGCTGAGTATTCCAAACAACGCCCACATCGACGGGCAGATGCAGCCGAACATCGACTGGCTCCGGCGGGCTTTCGAGCAACGCGGCTTCCAGGTGTCTACCCTGTCTACCCCCACCAATCCGCTGGTACTGGCCGAGAAAAAAGCACCCGCTACCCGTACCGCCAGCCCCGCTGGCATCCCCAAAACACTGCTGCTCTACATGCATTTCGATGGGCAACCCGTTGTGCCGAGCCAATGGCAGCAAGCCGACCCCTACCGGCCTGTGCTCAAAGAACTGGGCGAAGACGGCAGCTGGGCACCCATGGACTGGAGTAAGCTCCAGACGAACTACAACCCCGACTGGCGCATTTTCGGCCGGTCGTCGTCCGACGACAAAGGACCCATTGCCATGCTGCTGGCGGCCCTGACCGCGCTCGAGAAAGAAAAAATACCCCAGCGCTATAACCTGAAAGTGATTCTGGACAGCGAGGAAGAAATCGGTTCTCCGCACCTGGCCAGTACCGTGCTGGCTAACAAAGAAAAACTGGCTGCCGATCTGTTGCTGGTGATGGACGGTGGGCGGCACCTGTCTAACCTGCCAACCCTGATTTACGGCTGCCGGGGTATCACAACCGTTACGCTGACCACCTTCGGACCGCGCGGCCCGCAGCATAGCGGCCACTATGGCAACTACGCGCCCAACCCGGCTCTCCGGCTGGTTCAGTTGCTGGCGGGTATGAAAGACGAGGACGGACGCGTAACCATTCCCGGCTATTACGACGGCATTACGATCGACGAAAAAGCAGCTAAACTACTGGCCGCGGTACCCGACGATCCGGCGCAGATTGCAAAAACCGTGGGCATAGCCGCGCCCGACCGGGTGGGGCGTAACTACCAGGAAGCGCTGCAATACCCGTCGCTGAACATCCGGGGGCTGCAAAGTGCCTACGTAGGTAAACAGGCCGGCACGGTTATTCCGGACCGGGCCATTGCCGAGCTGGACCTGCGGCTGGTACCCGAAACCGACCCGGCCCGGCTGGTATCGCTGATTCGTACCTATATCGAAGGAAAAGGATTTCGGGTGCTGGACCATGAACCGACAGAAGCCGAACGCATGCAGTACCCGAAACTAATCCAGCTGAAAGCCAGCGGAGAAATGCTGCCGTTCCGCACCGAGATCGGTATTCCGGAAGATGTCTGGCTAACCCGGGCTATGGTACGGGCTTTCGGACGCGAACCCGTGAAGATCCGGATGACGGGCGGGTCGGTGCCGATCGTGCCGTTTCTGCGAACGCTCAACATACCCGCCATCCACGTACCCATGGTCAACCTCGATAACAACCAGCATGCGGCCAACGAGAACCTGCGGGTTGGCAACTACGTAGAAGGCATCACGACCTGGCTGGCTATCCTGACCAACTAATCAGCCCAGCCAAACCACGGCTGCCGTTTGCTTTGTGCGCCGGAAATGAAGTATATTTGCCCTATGATTACCACGAAGACAGCGCGTTCGCACCATCATCACGTTCGGCCATAGCCGCAGAACGGGGTGCTACTGTTTTTGTGATTTGTTTTGACTGATTGTTCATACAGATACACACAAAGCCCGGTTCTGATCCAAGAACCGGGCTTTTTTTAATGGATAATGAATAATTAATAATGAGGTACCAGCTGTTTATTATCCATTGTTCATTGCCAGGAGTTGCCATGAAAACTGTTATCATAAAATACAACGCCGGCAATGTGCAGTCGGTCATGTTTGCGCTCGATCGGTTGGGCGCGCCTTACCTGCTGACTGATGACGAGGCTGAGATTCGATCGGCCGACAAGGTTATCTTTCCGGGCGTGGGCGAGGCCAGTACTGCCATGGCTTACCTGCGACAGCGGGGCCTCGACCAGCTGATTCCGTCGTTGAAACAGCCCGTGCTGGGTACCTGTGTGGGTATGCAGCTCATGTGCCGTTACTCCGAAGAGAATAACACGACCTGCATGGGCATTTTCGATATCGACGTGCGCCGTTTTCCGGCCGAACCCGGCTTTAAAGTGCCGCATACGGGCTGGAATAACATTCACTCGATGCGCGGCCCACTCACGAACGGTCTGGCCGACAACGCCTATGTCTACTTCGTGCATAGCTATGCGGCCGATGTATGCGCCGAAACAACGGCCGTCTGCGACTACGTTCGTCCGTTCAGTGCCATGCTGCATCGCGATAACTTTTACGCGGCCCAGTTCCATGCCGAAATCAGTGGCGACGTTGGGCAGCGGATCCTGGAGAACTTTCTCAGGTTATAGAAGAAAGAAAAAAGATAGTAGAAGAAAGATGTTCTTTTTCCGCTCTTTTTATGTCTTATTCTTTTTATCTAAAACCATGGAAGCACACAACTTCAGAGAACTAAACGTTTGGCAGTTAGCCCGCGGACTCGTAAAAGATATTTATGGTCTCACGGCTCGTTTTTCCGCCAGTGAGCGGTTTGGGTTGACGTCACAGCTAAGACGCGCTACAGTGTCGGTACCATCCAATATTGCCGAAGGTTCCGGACGATCTGATAAAGATTTTGTTCGGTTTTTGGCGATAAGTTTATCCTCGGCTTACGAAGTGGAAACGCAACTTATTTTGGCTTGTGATCTTCAGTTCGTTCATCAGGCAGAGGTAGAAAAACTCATCGCCAATGTTCAGGAGATACAACGAATGATTTACGGTTTGCAAAGAAAGCTGACAAGAGGCTTTTTACATTCACTCTGGCTACCGCTGCCAATTCTAAGCCGAACATTCGGTCGATATGGTATCTTTCTTCTTACGTCCTTCTTCTTTCCTCCAAATTGATGTATATCATTCCCGCAATTGACCTCATTGATGGTAAAGCCGTTCGGCTCACCCAGGGCGATTATCGCCAGAAGAAAGAATACAACGCCCGTCCGCTGGAGGTGGCCCAGCAGTTCGAAGATGCCGGCCTGACGCGCCTGCACCTGGTAGACCTCGACGGAGCCCGCGAAAAACGGGTTATCAACTGGAAAGTACTGGAACAGATTGCGGCCAAAACCCGGCTCCACATTGATTTTGGCGGGGGCGTACAGTCGGACGACGACTTGCGGGTGGCGTTTGAGTGCGGGGCCAAACAGGTAACGGGCGGTAGCATTGCCGTAAAGCAGCCCGACGTGTTCGAGCGCTGGCTGAGCCGCTTCGGCGCCGACAAAATCATTCTGGGGGCCGATGCCAAACACGAGAAAATAGCCGTTAGTGGCTGGGAAGAAGGTACCGAGCTTTGGGTCTATGATTTTGTGGATAACTATGTGGATAAAGGGGTTAAGTATGTGATTAGCACCGATGTATCGAAAGACGGGTTATTGCAGGGACCATCGTTCGATCTATACCGAAACCTGCAGGACCGGGCACCGGATCTGAACATCATTGCCAGCGGGGGCGTCAGCAACATGCAGGACATCGAGACGCTGGCTGATATGAACCTGTTTGGCGTCATCGTTGGCAAAGCGATCTACGAAGGGCGGGTTACGCTGAAAGAGCTAATGCTGTTCAGCGGCCTTTAAACGTACGGAGTATGCGCCAGGTCATACGTATAAGCTTACTCCTTCTTATCGGCCAGACGGGTTGGGCCGGGGGCGTTGTCGATGATTCTGTCAAGGCCTCGGCCCGGTTTGAGCATTTAGCCCAACAAGTGGGATTACGCGATTTGAGGTTGAAACCGGCCGAGTATCAGGTGCGTATCTGGATAAACGAATCGCTCACGTACGGCGATGCGGACGAGCTTTATGTCATCGATAAGAAGGAGACGGGCTTGTTTTTGTCACACTATGCTTTACAGTGGCACCAGAATACGATCAAAAAAGCCCGTCGGCTTGTCCATAAGCAGGTTGCAGATACCCTTGTCTGGCAGCAGTTGTTGGCCGATGACCTGCTGACTCTACCCGATCAATCGCTTCTGAAAGACAACATCAATCCTAAACCAAACCCACGCGACACCACGGTGAGGGTAAGTGTACACTCAGACAGTGGCGTTACCATCAGGGCGAAAAAAACAGAACCACGGGCTATCATGAGCGACGGGGTTAACTATCGGTTCGACATCATATCGGCCAATATCCGAAGGAGTTATACCTACCACTGTCCGGTCGGTTACGCCGGTGTTACGCCACGGGTAGTAGAGTTACAGAAAGTGGTTTCGCTGCTGAAGCGAATCTTTACCCTTTTTGATACGCCAACGTCGTCTCTTTGTGCTGTCGATATACCTCAAATCCGGGTTACTGTATGATAACTGACTACACCATCAGCACCGACAAAAGCCAGCTGAACGTTCCGCTGATCCGGGAGTTTCTGAGCCAGCAGTCGTACTGGGCTAAAAACATACCGCTCGACATCGTGGAGCGGTCCATCGCCAATTCGTTGTGTTTCGGCGTTTACCAGCATGGGCAGCAGGTCGGTTTTGCTCGGGTAATTACCGATCAGGCTACGTTTGCTTACCTCTCTGACGTGTTTATTCTGCCCGAACACCGGGGCAAAGGGTTGTCGAAATGGCTCATTCAGACTATATCGGACTGGCCCGAACTGCAGGGCCTGCGCCGGTGGATGCTCGCTACCCGCGATGCGCACTCGCTTTACGAACAATTTGGCTTCAGAGCGATCGACAACCCCGACTTCTTTATGCAGCGCAAGCTGATCGAAACGTACTGACACATGCTGACCAAACGCATTATTCCCTGCCTCGACATCAAAGACGGGCGCACCGTTAAAGGAACCAACTTCGTTAACCTCCGCGACGCCGGCGATCCGGTAGCTTTGGCGGCCGTATATGCCGAGCAGGGCGCCGACGAACTGGTTTTTCTGGATATCACCGCCACCGTAGATGGCCGCAAGACACTGATCGATCTGGTTCGGAACGTGGCGCATACCATCAATATTCCCTTTACGGTGGGGGGGGGTATTTCGTCAGTTGCCGACGTATCGGCTCTGCTCAACGCCGGAGCCGACAAAATTTCGATCAACTCGTCGGCCGTCCGGAACCCGGCCCTGGTCGATGAACTGGCGCTGGAGTTCGGAAGCCAGTGTATCGTTGTCGCCATCGACACCCGCTGGATCGAGGTCGCTGAAGGGCCCGCTACCGGCGGATCCGGCTCACCGTCCTACGACCACGTCGTACACACCCACGGCGGGCGCAAGCCTACCGAGCTGCGCACCCTGGCCTGGGCCAGAGAAGTAGAGGAGCGGGGAGCGGGCGAAATCCTGCTTACGTCCATGGATACCGATGGAACCAAAGCCGGTTTCGCGCTCGAGCTGACGGCGCAGATTTCGGGCGCGGCCAATATTCCGGTTATTGCCTCGGGTGGGGCCGGTACTATGGACCACTTTGTCGATGTCTTTACCAGGGGCAAAGCCGATGCCGGCCTGGCAGCCAGTATTTTTCACTTCAAAGAAATCGAGATTCCGGCTCTCAAAACCTACCTGCGCGCCAACGGAATCGAGATGAGGTTGTAAAACCCGGGTTGCGAATCAAGGCCGGTTTAGAACTTAAAGCCCAGATCGAGCGAAACGACCCGGTTTTTGGACGTAAGCTGACTACCCCGTGCTACGTCGAACAAACCACGCTGGTAGCTGACGCCCAGGTTGAACGCGTTGGTATCGTTGATTTTATACTGGACCCCGGTGCCGAGCAGCAGCTCAACATCACCGAAGCCGTACTGCCGCCGGTCGCCACCGCTTTCGGCCTGGTATAAGCCGTTGCGTTCGGTTTGCAGGGCGCGTTCGGCTACTTTCAGACTCAGCAGCCCGCCCGTCTGTACGTACAGCCGGATACGGGGTGCAATGTTGTTGGCGAACATTTTTACCGATACCGGCACCTGCAGATACTGGAGGTTATAGAGAGACTCTTTATAAGGCGCGCCCGGTGTAAAGCGAGACTCGCCGAAAGACCCCGGCATCTGAAAGCCAGACCGTTTGATGGTATACCACAAGCCACTGCTGAACGCGTAGCGGTCCTTGAAGAAAAAATAATCGAGAGAAGGGCCAACGCTCATCCGGGCGCCAATGCCATTATCGAGAAAGCCGGCATAGCTGCCCTGCCCTTCGGCCGTGTTCAGATTGAGCGAGGGCGCAAACCGGATGCTCATCTCGATCAGTTTGTTGGGCCGGGCATAATCGGGGCCGGTGCCGTCGTACTCGGCCGACTGCTGCTGCTTCCGTTTCCGGCGTCGGCGACGTTCTTCGTCATAGGCTTCTTCGTTATCTGACCGGCCGCGCTGCGTACGCTCATCATACTGATCGCCGAGAATCTTGCGGAATCGCTTGTCCGATTCTTTCGAGAAACTGTCTCGGGGACGGGTAATGTTCTGGCGCGATACGGACTGACCGAAGGCGGTAGCTACCAGCAGCGTCAAAATCAGGCTGATCCCTGCAACTTTTTTCATAATTTTGCACGTTTTCAATAAAGAAAACAAACGATTTTGATGCGATACTGGGCAGCCCTCATCGGGCTTTTTTGTTTGGTTTATCTGACTTCGTGTACTAAAAACGAAGAAGTTACGCTAGTTCGGCTCGACCGGCAATTGTTTTCCAGTCCGTTGCCCGATAGTATCCGGGCTTTTCTGAATCGCAACCCGGCGGTGGCTCAATTGTACTTTAACGCGAATGAGACCACAACTGATACAGCGTTGGTCCGCGAATTGAGCAACCGGATCGCCAACCCCGCCCTGAACGAACTCAATAAGCAGGTTCAGCAGGAGTTCGGCGACATGACCGACCTGCAAAACCAGCTGGCCGAAGCTTTCACGAATATACGTAAAGACTTTCCCGATTTCCGGAACCCCAAAGTGGTTACCCTCGTAACCGGCTTCATGGGACCCGACCTGGTCGTTACCGATAGCCTGATCGTGATCGGGATCGACTACTTCGCGGGGCCAACCGCAACCTATCGGCCCCAGGGTCCACAATTTCCGGCCTACATTTTACGACGTTACCAGAAAGACTATATCGTACCGGCCATCGTCTTTGCCATTTCTGACAAATACAATGCTACAAACCGGGCCGACCAGACCATGCTGGCCGATATGGTATACTATGGCAAAGGGTACGTATTCACCAAAACCATGCTGCCCGACGTGGCCGATAGTCTGGTCATCGGCTATTCTGACAAACAACTGACCGAAACGTTTAATGCGCAGGATATCGTCTGGGGACATTTTATCGATAATCAACTGCTTTACCAGACTAATCCGGCCATAAAACAGCGATATTTGAACGAACGGCCCTTTACAGCCGAAATCGGGCAGGGCTGCCCGGGGGCGATTGGGCGCTGGCTGGGCTGGCGCATCGTAGGACAGTATCACGATGAACACAGTAGCGTTGGCATTGCCGAACTGATGCGCAACGCCGATGCCCGCCAGCTGTTTGAACAGTCTGGCTATAAAGGTCAAAAAGAATAATCGGCTGGCGGTTTAGGGGAGCAGGCGGCTGGCATACCGACAACCAATCGGGCTGTCTGCCGAATTTCATAAACCGAAGACCGTAAACCGTTTTTATAATGGCAAAACGCGGACGAAACTTTGGCGAGGACGCCAACGAAGAAGACAAGAAAAAAGTAAACCGGGAAAGCCTCCAGAAAGCACTGCGGGTGTTTCGGTTCGTGCGGCCGTACCGGGCGCAGTTTGCCATGGGGTTCATCTTCCTGGTGTTATCGACCCTGACAACCCTGAGTTTTCCGGCCCTGATCGGGCAGGTAACGAGCGTTATTCAGGGTAAGTCGGCCTTTACGCTGGGGCAGGTCATTCTGATCTTTGGTGCCATTCTGGTGCTGCAGGCCATCTTCTCGTTCTTTCGAATTTATTTCTTCGCGCAGGTCAGCGAGCGGTCGATGGCTGACGTCCGGCGCGAAGTGTACAGCAAGATCGTGACGCTGCCAATTCCGTTCTTCGAAAAACGGCGCGTTGGCGAGCTGACAAGCCGGATCTCGGCCGACGTGTCGCAACTTCAGGATGTGTTGTCCATCACGCTGGCCGAACTGTTCCGGCAGGTGGCTACGCTGGTGGGCGGTACACTGTTTATTCTGTACGTGTCCTGGAAACTGACGCTCTTCATGCTGGCCACCTTTCCGGTCATCATTGTAGCGGCCATGATTTTTGGTCGGTATATCCGCAAACTGTCGAAAGAAGCGCAGGATCAGCTGGCCGCAGCCAGTGTCATCGTTGAGGAAACCCTCCAATCGATCAACATTGTAAAAGCGTTTACCAACGAGCGCATCGAAATTGGCCGTTACGGAGCTGCCCTGCAGAAGATGGTCGGCACGGCCCTGCGTACAGCCCGTTTCCGGGGGGTATTCGTTTCGTTTGTCATCTTCGCCATGTTCGGCGGTATCATGGGCATTGTGTGGTACGGCGGTAGCCTGGTGCAGTCGGGCGAAATTCCGTTTGCCGATCTGCTGACGTTTATCTTCTACACGGCTTTTATCGGCGGCTCGGTAGCGGGCATCGGCGATATGTACGCGCAGGTGCAGCGAACCCTCGGGGCTTCGGACCGGATTCTGGAGATTCTGGAAGAGGAGTCGGAAGTGGATCCGCGCGAAGAGCTACCGCTGTTTGTACCGGTACATGGTCACGTACAGTTCAAAGACGTTCGGTTCTCGTATCCATCCCGTACGGATGTAGCGGTGCTGAAAGGCATCTCGATCGATGTGGCCGCCGGGCGGAAAATTGCGCTGGTCGGGCAGAGCGGAGCCGGTAAATCGACCATCGTGCAGCTGCTGATGCGCTACTACCAGGTCGGCAGCGGACAAATCACCGTCGACGGCCGGGATCTGAGCAACTTCAACATCACCGAACTACGCCGGAACATTGCCGTTGTGCCGCAGGAAGTCATGCTGTTTGGCGGTACTATCCTAGAAAATATTCAGTACGGAAAACCCGGTGCCACTGAAGCCGAAGTTCGGGAAGCCGCCCGTAAAGCCAACGCGCTCGACTTTATCGAATCCTTTCCGGAGGGCTTGCAAACGGTTGTGGGCGAGCGGGGCGTTAAGCTCTCGGGTGGGCAGCGGCAACGGATTGCCATTGCCCGGGCCATCCTGAAAAATCCGGCTATCCTGATTCTGGACGAAGCAACTAGCTCGCTCGACGCCGAATCGGAACGGCTCGTGCAGGAAGCCCTCGATGAACTGATGCAGAACCGGACGACCATCATCATTGCCCACCGGCTGGCCACCATCCGCAAAGTAGACCGGATCTACGTCATGCGCGAAGGCCAGGTGGCCGAGCAGGGCACCCACGACGAACTGGCTGCCTACGAAGACGGCATCTATGCGAACCTGGTTAAATTGCAGTTCGAGGTGCTCGATAATGACTAATGAATGAATACGGTAACCGGATTGTTTACTCCGTGTAGACTTGCTTCATTTACCGTATTCAGTCTCTTTACCTAACGCCATGAATGCCGCGCAAACCTTAAAAGTGTTTAACCTACGCCATACCGCGGGCCGCGAACAGGTGCTCAATCTGTTTCTGAACGCTGGTCATGCGCTGGCCCATAATGACGTAGAAAACGGGCTCGGCCCGGACCACGACCGCGTAACGGTATACCGTACCCTACGGACGTTTGTCGACGCCGGCCTTATTCACAAAGTGCTCGACGATGAGGGAGGAACCAAATACGCCCTTTGCCGGGATGCCTGCGCCGATGGTCATCACCACCACGACCACGTTCACTTCAAGTGCGAAGCCTGCGGACAAACGACCTGCCTCAACGAAGTCCGGATTCCGACGGTGTCGCTCCCGACGGGCTACGACCGGAAAGAAATGAATCTGCTCATTCAGGGCGTGTGTCAGGATTGCAACAAATAATACGGGCTCAGACCCATAACCCGTAGAGAAACAGCGGCCCAGCGGTCGTGTTACCGAATGCCCAGGAATACATTTAGTAAGCGACAACAGGACTTCATACAGGTTCAGCAAGCCGCCCAGCGCCAGTATAATCAGCTGGCTATCGGGCGGCTTATTTGGTTTATCAGCGCCGTGGTAGCCGTTTGGGTACTGGCCAGGGCCGATCAGTCAGCCGCTGCGGTGGTGGTTCTGGTCGTTGGGCTGGCCGGGTTTCTGGTTCTGCTCAAACGACATCAGGCCGTCCGGCGCGACCGGGATCTGGCCCGCAAAAAAGCGTTCATCAACCAGGACGAACTGGCCCGGCTCGATCGTCAGTACCTGCGCACCGACACCGGCGACACCTTTGCGCATACGACCCACCCGTATACTCATGATCTCGATATTTTTGGTAAGCACTCACTGTTCCGGCTGCTGAACCGGACCCATACCTACGAAGGCCGGCAGAAACTGGCAGCCTGGCTGCAAACCCCCGCCCCCGCCGACGTTATCCGGCTCCGTCAGCAGGCAACGGCCGATCTGCGGCCTGAGATCGATTGGCGGCAGCAGGTCGAAGCGCTGGCCGATCTGGAAGAAACCATTGGCCGCTCACCCGAATCGCTAATTCAGTGGGGCGCCGGTAAAGGACCTTCGCTGCCCGGCTATCTGGCTATTATCCGGTTTCTGCTGCCGGCAATAACGGCCGCTGTATTCGTAGCCTGGCTGTTGGGCTACCTGCCCGGTTTAGCCGTTCTGGCCGCGCTGGCTGTGCATAGTCTCGTGTTGAGCCAGCTATCGGCCCAGGCCAAAGAAGTAAGTGAGCAAACGTTTGCGCTCTCGGTAGCGCTCCGGTCATTTCAGCAGCTGTTCGCGCAGGCTGAGCAGGCTCCCGGCCAGTCTGTACGGATAGCCGCTGTCCGGCAGGCATTAAACACCAACGGGAACCGGGCCTCGCAGGCGATTGGTCAGCTAGCCCGGCTGACCGAAGGGCTAAACTTCCGGCGTAATCCGTACTTCTACCTGCTGTTTGGAGTGGCAAGCCTGTGGGACATCCATTACCTGTTCCGGCTGTCGGCCTGGCAGGCGCAGTACGGCCCCCATCTGGGACGCTGGTTCGAAGCACTGGGCGAGCTCGAAGCGCTCAATAGCCTGGCCGGATTTGCCTACGCGCATCCAGCTTACACCACCCCCGACATAGCAGATGGAGCCGCCACGCTCCGGCTGACCCGAGCCGCTCACCCGCTGCTACCACCCGACCGGAGTGTTCCCAATTCGCTGGCGCTGGCGGGTTCCGGAAAAACGGTGCTCATAACAGGATCGAACATGTCGGGCAAGAGTACCTTTCTGCGTACGGTAGGTGCCAACGTCGTGCTGGCGCTGGCGGGTGCGGTCGTAAGCGCCGACTCGTTTACGGTTTCGGTTGTACGGGTGTTTACGAGCATGCGCACGCAGGACTCGCTCGAAGAAAGCACCTCATCGTTCTACGCTGAGCTGATCCGGCTGCAGACCCTGATTCGGCTCACGCAGCAGTCTTCGGGAACGCCGGTCCTGTATTTCCTCGACGAAATTCTAAAAGGAACCAACTCCGCCGACCGGCACCGTGGAGCCGAAGCGCTTATTCGTCAGCTCCACCGCACCAGCGCGTTCGGGTTCGTATCAACGCATGACCTGGAGCTGGGGCAGCTCACCGATGCGGCCGGGTTCGTGAGCAACTACCATTTTCAGTCCGACATTCAGGACGGCAAGCTCATCTTCGACTATACCCTGCGGGATGGAATCTGCGAGAGTTTCAACGCCAGTCAGCTCATGCAGGCAATTGGTATTGAGATGAATGCTGCGCTCGGTACGGCCAGCAATAAGCCGTAGTGGCTGTTTGTGAAGGAGTTGCGGTAAGAATTGCCCTCTTTTATCTTCGAATTAGTCAAAACATCCCTTGCTTTCACTTGTTAGGCTTTTAGAAAGTCGTATCTTTGCTAAGTCAAAAAACAGTATGCATGCATACTGTTTTTTGGGAAAAATCGGAGAGAGGGTGACAACAAAAAAAGCCTTCCCGACAACGGAAAGGCTTTTAAGTGTGGTGATGGACGGAATCGAACCGCCGACACAAGGATTTTCAGTCCTTAAGGAAATGGTTTGATGTGTATTCATATGGTTCGATAATACTGATTATCAATTATTTATAAAACATATTAGATCAACTGAAACCGAGTAAAACCACGCATTGTTGTACCTATGTTGTACCAACAGTGAGTGTTATATGGCTGACGTTAAGATCGTTCTGCGCCAGAAACCTAATAAGGAAGGCAAGTTGCCTTTGGCGCTACGCATCACCAAAGACCGAAAATCATCGTTTGTTCACCTTGGGTATAGCTTGGACCCGTCAGAGTGGGACGACGTAGAGAAGCGCGTCAAGAAGTCTCACCCGAATAGCGTTCGCTTGAATAACCTCATCCGCAAAAAGTTATTTGAAGCAACCGACCATACGCTAGAGCTTGAAACCCAGAAAACGCACGTTTCCTCGCGTGCTGTCAAGCAAAGGATTAAACCATCCGCAGGCAGTACCTTTTTTGCTCAGGCCGATTTGTATCTGCAACGCTTAAAGGAAGCAGGTAAGTACAACCAGTACACCGCCGACAAGCCACGCGTTAAGCACTTCAAAGAATTTATCAAACATGACCTGCCGTTTCAGGAAGTGACGGTTGCCGTCCTTGAGCGCTTCAAAGGTTATGTTCGCTCCACACTTAACTTGTCCGAACGCTCTGCTGTCAATCATATCGTCATGATGCGCTCCGTATTCAGTTTCGCCATAAAGGAGGGCGTTGTTGACGAGAAGTACTATCCGTTTGGCAAGGGCAAGATGAAAATCAAGTTTCCCGACAGCGCCAAGGTCGGTCTTAGTGCCGAGGAACTGAAAAAGCTGGAAAGCGTCTCATTGGAAGGCCAGCCGAACCATGTTCGCAACCTGTGGCTCTTTTCCTATTACTTTGCTGGGATGCGTGTCAGTGACGTGCTACGCCTGAAATGGTCTGACTTTCAGAATGAGCGCCTGCACTATGAGATGGGTAAGAACAATAAAGGCGGTTCATTGAAAGTACCAGATAAGGCAGCTGCCATTCTAGAGCAGTATAAGGCGTTCAAACGCAATCAGGACGATCTTGTCTTTCCTGAACTAAAAGACGTTAATCAGGATGATAAGTTTGTTACGGAACGCACGATTGCCTTCAAAACCAGCGCCATTGACAAGTGCCTGAAAAACCATGTGGCTCCTGTTGCTAAAATAGACAAGAAACTGACCATGCACCTGGCACGTCACACCTTTGCCCAAGAAGCCGGGGATAAGATCCCTTTGAAAACATTACAACGCTTGTATCGACACAGCAGCATCGTTACAACAATGGGTTATCAGTCTAATTTTACGACGCAGGAAGCGGATGACGCACTAGATACGGTGTTAAAAGGTCGAAATTTGTGAGCAAGAAATGCGATTATAGCATATCCAACTAAACAAGAGCTTGACCAACGATATTCGTGACATATACTTAAGTGGTGGTTGTGGAGCTGTGTAAAAGAGTGATTATTGTAGGATGAATATTTCTAATCATTGATGGCAAATATTGAAATCTCAAATTACCTTGACTATTCATGTTTCAAACAGTAGTGCAACATTTAATTATTTAAATATTGGTTAAACCTAACTACCTATACTTTATATAAACATATCTCTAAGCTAATAAATCTTATTAAACAAATAAAAGACTACAAAGTTGATTTAACTTCTTTGAATGTTCTAGAGATATAATCAAGTTCGACCGGCAAACTGTCTGATGGTAAACATTGAACAATATCTTCAATGTTCCCAATCAATAATAATCCAGTTTGTTCAATGTTGGGGGAGTTTTTGTTATATTGAAATGAAATAAGTGTACTCATAATTTTTTTATCATTTATCATTTTATTATCAACCTTACTTCTAATTCCTTCGAGCCATTGTTTGTGCGGTTTATCATTCCTTCCAAGTAGAACAGCTGCTTCAGAGTTATAGAATTGATTTACTTTATAGTCGCTACTCAGGTGTTGAATAGTCGGAAATATGTTTGAGATTTGAGACATGTTTAAATATCCTAACTCTAGTTCGCTAATAGGGCCAGAATAACACTTATAGGATTTAATTTTTTTAAAATACTTTTCTAGAAAAAGCATTTGTTCTACTGCCGGATTTAAGCTTGTTTTATGCATTACTAATTTCCTTTTTTCAGAATTGAAGAGATCAATCTTATTTGAGAAATCTCATGTAAGCATAGTTATAATATTAATGCTACAGGAGCTGAATGAGGTATATAATGATAGAAAAAAATTAACACTACCCTGCCTCTTGTTTGTGTAACATAGAAATAATTCTTGCAATAGGATCAGTGAATCGGACTTGCTGTTTATCGTCTTGCTTATACTTTAAAATTGTATCTTTTTCCACTAAATTATTAATATTAGTATCAAAAAAGCGCCTAAGTCCCCTTGAGCTAAGTCCGTCTTTTATGTAATTAAATGGGGTCCATTTATAAGGGCTACTTGCTATGATATGCAATACTTCTCGCTTAAAGGTGGAATCTCCATTTAAGATGTTTAATAAATTTGAATATTCTTCGTAACCTTCTTGGAAACTTAGAAATTTTTTCACGATAAATCCGAAATGGTCTTTTGTAACTTTGTACGGTGGATTTAAAGTTGTTTCCAAGGCGTGAGTAAGTCCAAGGTGACCAAAAATTTGTACTGGGTAAGGATACCCTCCTGATTTTTCAATAACTTGTAAGATAAATTCTTCTGTGAATATTATTTTGTTTGGAAACATATGTTGAACCTTGGTGAATATCCAGCGTATGTCTGATTCAGTAAGCCCATCCATATTGAACGCAGATGTTCCTAATTTTCTAGCTATAGATTTATGATCGGCAATCAAAGAATTTAAGCTTTCAGCTATACCAATAAACACAAATTTGGCATGATCAGTATCTTTAATTAAACTTCCGAGACCCTTCTTTTCTTGAATACGATCGATTTCATCCACAAATATAATTACTTCGCTTTCGGGGTCTTGTCTCTTAATTTCTAATAGAACTTCTTCAAAGATAGAATGAATAGCGACTTTTTTATCAAGTAATGTTTTCGCTTGTTCATAAAAGTTATCTTTTGCTTTTTCGAAATTTTCAACTTCTGCACCAACTACTTTTAAGTCAATTTTGAATTTTAGCTTGATAGACTCCAAAAATCTATCATTATTGAAAACGTTCGGAAATACATCATAAAATGTTGATCTTTCAGAAGAAGGCATCAGAAGTTTTAGAAGTATGTCTTCGGTTGAAGACATATACTCCCGGCACTTCACCCATACACACTTAAATTTATATCTTAGTTCAATAGGTTTAGTGTTCCAAAGTTTATATAATGTCTTATCACCTTGTAATAAATCATACAATTGCCAAGCCGCAGAAGTTTTTCCAATACCTCGTTCTCCATAGAGAACCACTGAAACTCCAGGAGTATTGACCGCTTTAACCGCATCCTGAAGCAAAGTTTTTCTGCCAGCGAAAAAGCTCTTCTCAGATTTTATCGCTTGAGCCGGAAAAAATAAAGAGTCGACATCAATGTTCATTTCTATGTTGTTATTTAAGCTTCTCTGGAAGCACTAGCTGAGTACCATATTGCACAAGATATTGGACTTCTGCATATGTGAAGACTAAATCTTTGTTACCTAGGCGGCATACTGGTCGGCTAAATACCTTTTCATAATTCTTAATGTTTAGGAAATTTCTAGCTAGTTTATTACCTTTTATTGTTTTGCCGTAGTTTTTTAAAAATGTCTGCGCTTCCTTCCTTGTAAGACATATCAAGCAATCTACTTGGTCAGCGATGCTAACGCCGATATCATCGGAAATGTCTTGAGCGCTTGATAGACGTGGTGGGACATTTTCTGTATCAAATTTAATTGATTCTGCTAATGCATTAGTGTATTGAGTTATTAAGTCCTGATGTTTTTTTTCTAGAATTAGCTTGGCAGCAGGCAATAAAACTTCGGAGGACGCCATCAGTCTATGCGAGTTTAAACAGTTTTGAATGGATCGGTACATATCTGTACGGATCTGTATGGATTTGCGCAAGTTAGCTAATATTTTAACGAATTAGTACAGTCCTAATTTTTCTTCCTTAAAATGCTTATCTAATGATAGTTATATTGGGATAACAAATTATATGCTTATATGATTATATATAGTCAGTTACTGGTGGCTCGTTGAATTAGTTAGATGTAGCGAAGGCTCTTAAACAGGCTCTTACAATAGCATCTTTCAAAAAACGCTATCTTGAATATAAATTGTAACCAATTAGCATGTTTTGTAAATATCAGTGCCGTCGCAAAATGCACCACTATCTATATAACCAAGTTGCAATGATTGATAAGAAACTTATCATGCACTTGACATGAGATACCTTCGTCCAAAGGGCTGGATATAAGATTCTGCTTGTAACCTTAAAACTTTTGTATCGGCATAGTACATCTTCACGAAGATCGGTTACCACTTTAACTTTACCAATCAGTAAACTGAGTATACGTTGGATAAAATTCTGAATGATGCCAACAATGTGTTCTTTGGGAAAATGTAAGTTCAAGTGAGCGAAAAATAAACCTAATTGATCAGTTGCTTGTGACAGATTTATATTTTTTAGTACTATCTTAACATCATCGTACCAGTATGAGCACAATAATAATCTAACTATTTGTGAACGTAATATTGATATAAAAGTACGAACATTTTTCTATGAAACTGAATGATACACTTTCTCGTACTCTACTTTAAAATTACAAGGTAAATGCAGCTTGGCTCATTGGAATAGTTGAACTCCTAGGTATTTTCTTATGCAGTAGATGCGAATGACATAATAAGAATAGATGACAAGGAAATAAAACGAGTTTAATTATGAGATGATTTTGTCAAAAACCGGAATTTTATCCTGGATTGAATGCCTAATTTTTTAGCGGTATATAGGGTAAAAGCACGATTTCCGGTTGAAAATTCTCATGGCTATCTGATAATACTTTTAGACCAGGGACGTAACTTATTAGGCAACTTAAACTAATAGGAACAATGTCAAGGAGACACGCATTCAACCTTGAGACCGTATATGATCAACTAATAGTATCCGAGGTGTTAAAAACACCACATTCAGGTGAAGTATTTGGGGCTACGAGAAAGTATCTCTCAATTCCAATAGGCCTAAATTACATATAGTTCTAACCGTGTTGACTGGTAAACCGCGTTGGCGAATGTTAAAGATAGCTACGTGATAGCTGACAGACAAATAGGTAAGTAGCACTTTGTAAACATATGGGATGCAGGTTTTTGGTCACATTGGGGTGTTCATGTTCATTCGGGTCACGGCTAGAACAAAGAGTTAATCAGTCTTTCTGATATTGACTCAGATACGGCCGAAATCACTTACATATCACACTCATTGAATGCTGGCCTTTCAAAACAGATGATAGAAAAATCATGAGATTGGAAGTTTCTGGAGAGATGCCATATTCACGCGGCAGCACGAATATAACATCAATTGAAGTGAAATTTAATCTTGAACACTAGGTAATCATCCGAATGCAAGTCATCTGCCTTGAAGACAAAGCTTTCTACGCACTCATTGAGGAGGTTGTTGAGCGTTTGCGCGATAAACACAACCAGGAAAAGGAAAAATGGGTATCCGGCGAACAGGCCATGCAACTTCTCAACATTACGTCGAAAACTACCTTACAGAAGCTCCGCGACGAAGGTAAAATCCGTTTTTCTCAGCCGCAGAAAAAAATTATTCTATACGACCGCGGCTCTATAGAAGCCTATCTTGAACGAAACGCTCGTAGCACATTTAACGATGGAAGACGAAAATAAGGTTGAACCAGAATATTTAAAAGGGTTCAATGAAGGTTATACAATAGCCCAGTACCAGCCAGATCTAGCTGAGAAGCTCGCCAGCATCGACAGTGATTTTATCCGCCTTGTCGGTTTTAAAGACGGCCGAAATCAATACCAGAAAGAACAGGAAAGGGAGCGCTTACCGTTATGGTTAAAAGGTGATCCAACCAGTTCCAGCCGAAGCATTCTCACCAAATCAAAGGACAGGGATATTGAACCAGACAAGGATTGACCAGTTGAAGTTAATTCTTGTCCGGCTCGATGTCGCGTCCTCGCGCTTTGTCGGCCGGGCCGCCGTTCTTATCGGTCGCTTTGGTGAAGGCCAGCGACATAGAAAACCTTGCTGACATCTCTGATTTGTCCAACTTGCTAGTAACTGGCTTATCAGGTTGAGGCATTGTATTGCGTTGGGCGGCTCGTTCAACCAGCTTAGCATCCATATAGTCTTGCGATTGCTCAATTTCCTTGACTGTGTGTCGCTCCTGTTCCAAATCCTGTAGACTCATCTGCCGATAGGGGTTTGGGAAAAGCTTTTCTCGTACCGTGTCCCTGACAACACGTCCATCTTGGCCCATTGATTCGCTGGTATCAACCTCTGTCTTTGACAGTGTATCCATCTTCAACTGATACTGTTTTTCTTCCAAGGCAATCCGCATCTTATCGCGCTGCCCCGGCACGAGACCTCCGACATAGTGAGGAGGATTATATTGAGGTTTGGGTCCTCGCTCTTTCGGAATATTTTTCAGTTGATTGTCTATCTGCTCAACTTTATGCAGCGTCTCGTTCAGACGTACTTCGACATGCTCATAGCCTTCAGGCAGTTGGGGGGCATTATCATCTGTCTTGCTCATCGCTCAAGTAGTTTTGTATTGAAAACCTGGTGATTTATGCTAAAATAAAAAACATTCGACACAGTTGCAGACCGAGGTCAAAATGTCTGTAGAGCAAAAGGTTATAGAGGAGGTTTATGGCGGAGATGTCAGGCGCTTTAAAGCAGATTTTGCCGAAATGGACTTGCATGCCGTTCACTGGAACGACTTAATCGTTGATGCGACGACCTTGCCGCATTTGAAAGATATCGGGCAAATCCTAATAAAAAT
Source organism: Spirosoma sordidisoli (assembly GCF_004138325.1). Lineage (GTDB taxonomy): Bacteria > Bacteroidota > Bacteroidia > Cytophagales > Spirosomataceae > Spirosoma > Spirosoma sordidisoli. Next base: position 28,124 of record NZ_SBLB01000010.1, read on the forward strand.
CAATCTTGGCTATCTCCCGCCAGCTGATGTGATGTTACCCTTTGAGCCATATCTACGGGCAATGATTCAAAGCTACTGGAACGGACAGATTGCGGAAGACGACTTTTACGATCAAGTAGAGGGTCACGTAAAGCTCATCCGTAACGCAGACATGAAGCATAATACCTATTTGGAATACGATGAGTCTATCTATCGAAACTACTACGCAAACTTTGCAATGTATGGTTACGCTGTGAGGGAAAGGGTTAGCCGCTTCTTGGGCTATGAGCCGCAGCTTAAACACTCACTGATCGCGGAACTCTGGATGCGTGACATCATGTCGAATGATACGTATAAAATGCCTGCTGTGGCTACTGATGATGATGCTCGTGCTATAACCCTCATCAAGTACCGCGAAATACTCTTAGAGCATGGACAGGGTGTAGCTTCCCAATCATCTTTGATTGGGATGCTTTAGTACTTGTTGACCTGTGAGTAAGTCTGTAAAGTTTACATTTTAAAGTTACTTTAAAGCGACCTTTGACAACTAAAGCACTGTTAGTGTAGTCCATACAAAAAAGTATATGGCAAGAATGCTAATGAATAATCGACCAAGCCTACTTTTGCAGGAAGAGATGTATGTAACATAGTAGTGTAATAGGTGTATATACATGAGACCGTTTAATAAAATCAGTTTACTGTAAGTTGCGCGGATAAATGTTTTTTATTTATCTTCAAACCATGTAATCCTAAAGAATTAATAGATTAAAGCTAGGGTTATTCCCGATAGAAAAGATATAATCTGTTTGAACAAGTAATAGGTTATAATCTTATAAGCCGAGCTAGCAGATTCTGTGTATAGGAAAGCTACGGGAAGCACATCGTAATCTGTAGGAGACCTCTATGTGAAAATAAGCGTAACCATTATTCAGATACATGTCTGTAATGCAGTGTTCAGCTCAAATTTGTTCAACTGGCCGTAGATTGAACAGAGTGGGTAGTGGGCTTAAATATTCTTAATTAACAAAAGACGGCCAGTGCTCGAGTTAGTTTGATTAATAAAATAATTCAGTTCGACAACAATAATAAGTGGAGAAATGTGTGTCAAGCTAAAGGCTGGTAGACTTTCTTATTTGAAAAGCAGCGAAGGAACAAATTACGAACTATGGATGATGAAAATGCGCTTATTAATGAAGGAATAGTTCGCCTGCATGATCGTCGTTCTTTCAAACATGTTTAGCACCTTGTCAAAGATGGTGCGATCCTAGATAGATTAAAAGTAGTTAATGAGCTGGGCTTTATCATCAGAATTAATTCGGAGATATAGCCAAAAGTACATTAAAGAGGCTGAAAAGCAATAAGTCGAGAGTGTGGAATCTTGATTTTCCTAAAGCCAATTTTTCATTGTTTACTTCATTATATATATGAATAGAGTAATTTATTCCAATATTTACTTAGGCACAAAATTTAACAACTGTTTAGATTTATAATCTAAAGCTGGATGAAATTTGAATCAGCTTCTGAAACCTGTTTCTTATGAAGAAAATATATATTTCTACACTTCTGCTCATTGTTTTATGCTACAATTTAGCCAATAGTCAACCGAAAAAAAGCTATGTATACAAGGGAAATTTGAGAAGCCAGAGCGGAAATTCGATAACTATAAATGTGATCGGTTTACACAGGGCCGTAGATTCTGTTTTAACTAAAGGATCGCTTACAGACTCACTTGGAGCATTTGTTTTCAATAATGTCGCGCCAGGAAACTACTTACTTTCATACAGCATGTCAGATAAGACAAGAAGGTTCTGTAAGAAAGTTACAATAGATTCAATATCGAGCTCTAAAATTGACACAATATATCTTGAAAATGACGGAACAAGTGAGTTAAAAGAGGTACGTGTCAGGGCGCGCAAACCCTTTTTAGATCGTCAAATTGACAGATTGGTAATAGATCTTAGAGATAACCCTTTAACGACAGGTAATTCAGCTTACGAAGCATTAGGTAAGCTACCAGGTTTATCGGTAGATCCAATAAATGGTATAAGATTAAATGGTGCAAATGGGGTATTGATACTTATTGATGGCCAAGGTAATCGACAATCGAACAATGAAATAAATACACTTCTAAATAATTTAAGAGCAGAAAATATTGATAAGATAGAAATCTTTTCAAATCCCCCTGTTCGGTTTGATGCTCAAGGAACAGGAGTAATAAATATTATATTAAAAAAGGATAAGGCCTTGAGTGATTTTCACTCTACCTATAGCCAACGTATTCACCCGTCAGAGAAAGTAAATGGACAAGGCATGTACCTATTATCATTAGGTACAAACTTTAATTATGCATTTAATAAGCTTAAAACGAATACTGTGGTCGATTATTCGCATTCCACAGATAATGTATCGGCTGATAGCACTTATTACAATGGTATATCTTACTACAGAACCAATTACAGATATTCTGAGTCAAGCACTACTAGATTATTTATTAATAATAAATCGACATATGATTTAACAAAAAAAGATGGATTGATTTTCAATATAAGGTTTTCAAATGTACCATTAACTTCAAACAAGACACTGAATTTTGATTATTTTAAGAATAATCATCCAAATGATCAAAATTCTTCAACAAATATTTCAAACGAGCTTAAGACTAAAAATCTAGAATATTATATTAACTATACTCACAAGTTTGATAAAGACGGGAAAAGTAACCTTAACGTACTAATATTAAGAGGACAGCAAAAATTAACTGCATTGTCAGAATATACTACAATTGATGAAAACGAAAACATAAGTAGATTAGATCAAGATAGAGAGTATAGCGTAGATATAAATGCAGCTAAAATTGACTATAGCTTTACGGCAAAAGGATATGATTCTGAGATGGGTTTCAAACAAACATATATTAGAAATAGAGAGGAGTATCTTTATAATAATAATTTACAAACACAGGTTTTTAACTTTAAAGAAAAAATAACAGCTTTTTATTTTAGCAGTAGAAGAAGTTGGAAACAGTGGTCTACTCAATTTGGAATAAGAGGAGAGTATACGTCTTCATTTGGCGAAGTACTAAGTGAGGATACGACGACCAAAAGAAATTACATTAACTTTTTTCCTTCATTTATAATTCAGCGTAATTTATCTAAAAATATGAAATTGAATATTTCATATTCAAAAAGGATAAATAGGCCATTTTATGGGGATTTTAATCCAGTCAGATATATAAATGCCAATGATGTTTATTATACAAGAGGAGGCAATAGCTTACTTTCTGTTCAAATTATTAATAAGATAGAAGGGAGTATAAGTTATAAGAATATATACCTCGCGCTCGGGCTACAGCACAGAAATGGTGTGAGAGCCCTATACACTGAAGCTGGTGGTGATAGACAACTAATTACAATTCCATATAATACTATCAGCAGAGATATATACTTAAGCACTTCTTATAACTACAGCATAGCTCCTTGGTGGCAGGTAAATTTCAACAGTAATATTTATTCCTATTACTTGACATTGCTAGATAACGATGTTAGGCAAACGACATCTTTTGATTTCACTACTAATCAAGCATTTAAAATTTCCTCTAAGTTAAATGCAGACTTTTCGATTCGATATGCATCTCCATTCATAGCAGAGTATTATAAAATAAGTTCCGTATTTAACGTTAACGCGGCAATACGATATAATGCAAATAAAATTTTTGTGGTTCTTGGTGTGGATGACCTACTAGGTACTAATCGGCCAAGGTGGTTTTACGACTATAATATATTAACAATTCAAACGATACCTCAATTTAATCAGCGTCAAGTTCGAATTAGCCTAGCGTACAAGTTCAAATCAGGTAATAAATTTCAAGCTAAATCGAAATCGAGTAATGACTTTGGTGAGATACGTTATTGACTAGAAGGCAGTACAATTCTTTATACTCAAAAGTGTCTTTTTACGGAAGGCAAAGATTAATCTTATTTTTCATCTTAAACTTTTAATTATTATGAACAATAGTAAACTTAAAAGCTTGCTGGCTAAAGCAGCTCAGGAGGAAACTTCAGCTGAGAGCGATGATTTACTGATCAGTCTTAATGATTCACTCGCCAAGAACCTACTCGGTGTTTATGGGGGGAATACAGGATGTGGTAATAACGGCACCTGTCAGAATAACACAGATTGTTATAATAATGGGAACTGCTCAGGAAATAGTTGTTGTAATGGCGACTGTACCGGGGGTACCAGTAATTAAAAACCAATTCCACACATCAAACTTTTAATTATCATGAACAATAGCAGACTTAAAAGCTTGCTGGCTAAAGCAGCTCAGGAGGAAACTTCAGCTGAGAGCGATGATCTACTGATCAGTCTCAATGATTCACTCGCCAAGAACCTACTCGGTGTCTATGGGTCGAGTAATCAGCTCTGTTACAACAACTCTACGTGTACGGACAATACATCTTGTTCGGACAATACATCATGTACTGGAAACGGGACTTGTAACAGTAATTGTTCTGGGGGGACGAGTAACTAATAGGTGTTTGATGTTAGTGAGTAAAGGATAAGTAGTATTCAGATACTTATCTATAGAGATTTTTGTACTGCCTTAATTTCTAAACCTTATTTATTATGGAATACAAGACATCGTATTATACACTTTTTTCCGAGTCGGTGAATGACAAGGGAGACAGCGTTCTATTTTGCACTAGAACCGCACAAGCGTTAGTTGTTTCAAAGAAAATTCGAGAATTGTTAGAGAATAATGAGGTAGCAAGTATTGATGACTCAATGCTACAACAGCTACTAAACGTGAAAGCTATTGTTCATTATAGTGAAAATGAACTAGTAAATATTGTCGATGAAAATAAAGAAGCAATAGATTCAAGCAACGAATTGTATGAAGTCATTCAACCTTCGGCCATGTGCCAATTAGGTTGTGACTATTGTGGTCAAACGCACGTAAAACACAATATCAATTCAGATTTATATAGTGGATTAATTAGGCGGATAAGACATAAACTCTCTCTTGGACAAGAAAAGTACAAATCACTCAACATAGGGTGGTTTGGAGGAGAGCCTCTGATGGCTTTATCACAGATACGTCAATTAACAAAAGAACTCAAAAATTTAGCGAACGAATTCGGTATAAACTATGGAGCGAAGTTAGTTACTAACGGATTGAGTTTAAAAGAAAATATTTTCTTAGAGCTTGCACAGGAATTATCAATTAAGCATATAGAAGTCACCTTGGATGGAACAGAAACGTTTCATGATTCTCGTCGGCATACCAAAGAAGGAGGGAAAAGTTTTAGGCACATCTTCAACAATTTAATGAAGATATTTAATAGAGCGGATTATGCTGATTCAGGCTGTCGTATATCTATCAGGTGTAATGTAGATAGAAGGAATTGGGAGGATGTTTCTAATTTAATTTCATTCCTTTCAGAAAATGGATTAAATGAGAAGATTGCTTATTTTTATTTGGCAGGAGTGTATTCTTGGGGCGGCAATGATGCTCATAAGCAGTCGCTTACAAAGGAAGAATTTGCTCAAAAAGAAATTGATTGGTTAATTGAAATGTTTGAAGCTGGATTCCAGCCATCAATACTGCCGAATAGAAATAAAAAAGTTTGCCTAGCTGTTTCTCCTGTATCTGAAATGTATGATGCGTATGGGAATATCTTTAACTGCACAGAAGTATCTTACACTTCTCACTATGAAAATACAGAATATGTTTTAGGTAATCTAGGTAAAGACCCACTGCGTATATCCCAGACACGTCCACTTACTAACTGGAATGATACTCTGTTGACTGATCAGTTTCCATGTCACACGTGTAAAATGCTTCCTGTATGTGGTGGTGGTTGCCCAAAATCCTGGCATGAAGATATGCGCGCATGCCCAACTACTAAATTTAACATAAAAGATAAGCTGGCGCTTGCTTATGCAGCCTCTAAGTTAGATTTACGCGTCATTTGAACAAATGTCCTAATGAATGTTACATTAATTAATTTTCCATCTTCTAGACTTATAGTTCCATGAAACGTGTATTGCTCATGAGCCTACTAATAGGCTCAATGGTGAATCTGGCAATAGCCCAAAAGGATTCAAGTCGAGTTTTTTTAGCTGATCAAATCGATAAATTAGTTTTTTTGGGTTCTTTTGAAATTAAAATAAGTCCTGGCGAAACTTTTAAAGTTGAAGCTGTAGGACAGCAAGCAGACATACAGCAATTAGCATTTCAGCTGAGAAGAGCTGAGAAAACATTAGCTATTTCGTGTGTTTCTGGGAATTCATGCAATGTAATCAAGTTATATGTAACAATGCCTGAGTTGGTCTACATTGATATGCATGGCTCTTCAAATTGTAAAATAGATAAATTTAGTACTTTGAAAACCATGTCAATGGATATCCATGGAGCTGCAAAGCTGGAAATGAAAATGTCTGGACCGAAATTGAAAGTAAATAGTTTTGGTTCATCACAGGTCATTTTGAGTGGGGAGGTAAAAGATGTAGATCTTCATTCATCTGATGTTTCTCAAGTTCATGCCTACGAGTTAAAGTCAATGAATGCGCGGGTTTTGGCCTCGACAGGTGCAAACGTTAACTTGTATGTTGAAAATAATTTAAATATAGAGTCATACGGTAACAGTATAATTAGGTATAAAGGGCTACCGGTAGTAAATCATACATCAACTGGCCGAGCGATCTTACAACATATCAACTGATGACACGTAATGCCTTATAATACGTATAAAATTCACTCACAGTGCATACGAATTCAGTACTCCCTGTTTTCAAATAGCAGCTGTGTTGTGATCTACAGTGGATAAAGAGAATATGTAAGACCTGTGGGTTTGTGGACGATTTATCCAGAGCTAACTACTTTTGGATTTGGCGTGGGAAAAACATCCATGATTCATCCATTTCAACTAATAGGGCTCAATCTGAATCAGTAAATTTAAATCTATATGTCTGTTACAGGGCATATCTTTCCTATTGTTTGATGGATGTAATTAGCATGTATATAAGGTAATCTGGCTATGAGTATCGTCTGATAGCCTTCCCCATATGTAAGCACCAAATGAATTGCAGATTTAGACAAAGGCACAACTCCTCTCTATCGTCTTTATGAAACTGATAGAGGGAGTTGTAATCGCTCCAATACAGACAGTAAAGTGCGGACGACGTATTCGCCGTAAGATTCTGATGAATGCTCAAGCGTAAATTGTATTTTAGAAGCTATCTGGGAGCCGTTGATGACTACCTTCAGCTAGATCGCTATGCTCAATGGGACAATGAATTACATAGGCGTCCATTACTGAGAAGGCTGATACCGCCATTAGTCTTTGGAGAGTTATTTTGATGATTACTCTCCCTCGTTTGGTTTAAACTGTAAGATCATACTGGCGCAGCATCGCCTTGCCCTCTCTTCATTATGAGGAATGCAGAACAATTGAAGCAAATGGATAACTGCCCCCTACGAATACTACCTATCTAAAATGCCCTATTTTCAATTGTGTGATTAGTTGTATCTAAGAATGAGGGTGAATCATAATTGCCAATAAACCATGCAGTATTTAGCGCCACATGATCAGCAAGATTGCGGTCTTACATGTTTAAGAATGGTAGCCAACTACTATGGAAGACTATATAGTAATTTTCATTTAAGAAAAATTTCATATGTAGGACGCCAAGGCGTCAGTTTATATAATCTAGGAAAAGCAGCAGAACATTTAGGTTTTAAAACAATTATTGGAGAACTATCTCTGACTTTTTTAACTACCAAGGCAAAATTACCTTGTATACTCTTTTGGGATAAAAGTCATTTTGTGGTTTTGTATAAGATAAGTAGTAATATAAAACGCAAAAAAACTTTTCACATTGCTGACCCTGGCAGAGGTAAAATCAAATTAGATGAGGATATTTTCACTAAGTACTGGTTGGCAGGAGAAAAAAAGGGCTTTGCGTTGTTTCTCGAACCAACTCAGCTATTTTATGATTATTCTACTGAAACCGAAACTTCGAACAACAAACGGAGTATTTTCCATTTCTTTAAACAGTATTTTTTTAAATATAGGAAAAATTACTTTCAGGTAATATTGTCAATGTTATTTGCTGCTGGGGTTTCATTGATTCCTCCATTTCTAACACAAAGTATTGTAGACTATGGTATAGCAAATAAGGATACAAACTTTATAATATTGATTTCAGCTTTTCAAATTATTCTTTTTGTAAGTGGGGTGATTTCCGATATAATCAGAAGTCACTTACTCTTGCATATCGGAGCGCGTATTAATTCATCAATTCTGTCGGATTTTTTGATCAAAATGATGAAGTTACCACTTTCGTTTTTCGAAGCGAAAGCAAGTGGAGACATTATGCAACGCATGAATGATCATCAAAGAATAGAGAACTTTGTTACAAGTACTTTGTTGACGACAATTTTTTCATTCGTCAATATGGGTGTATTCTTGTTTATATTAAACAAATATGATCCAGCTTTCATGATAATTTTTGTCATAGGGAGTGTTGCTTCTATATGTTGGACATTGTTATTCATGAATTGGCGTAAGTCAATCGATTACAAACGATTTAGAGAGCTATCTAATTCGGGTGATAAACTATTTGAATTAGTGAATGGCATATCAGAAATTAAGTTAAATAATTTTGAGAATTATAAGCAATGGGAATGGCAAGAGATACAGGTAAAGCTATTTAAGATAAACATATCCAATATGTCGTTGGAGCAATATCAAAAAATAGGTGCAAATTTTATAGACCAAGTGAAAATAATTATTATAACATTTGTAGCTGCTCAGGCTGTTATGTCTCAAGAGATAACGCTCGGTGTAATGTTATCTATTTCTTACATTATAGGGCAGCTCAATATTCCCGTTAAGCAAATGGCTGATTTCTTTAACGGTGCACAAAACGCAAGTGTAGGCTTAGAAAGGATGAATGAAGTTTTTGTGGAGGAGGAGGAGGAAAAAAGACACATTCTAGATAATAGTGACAATCCTATTAATTTTAGTGAATTTAGTATCAATATCAAGGATTTGAATTTTCAATATGAAGGTCCAGATTCAACTTATGTTTTGAAGAATGTTAGCTTTAAAATTCCTAAAGGGAAAGTTACTGCAATTGTTGGTAGTAGTGGAAGCGGCAAGACTACTTTACTTAAACTTTTGCTTAAGTTTTTTGATCCAACATCTGGTAAAATTCAGCTTGGCAAACTTGATTTGGCTAATATTTCCCCCAAAGACTGGCGTGCAAAATGTGGAGCTGTATTGCAGGAAGGATATATCTTTTCTGACACAATAAAACAAAACATTATAATGGGAGATGAATATTATGATATAGATCGTCTAGTAAATGCGGTGGAAATGGCAAACATTGGAGACTTTATCTCCCAATTACCTCTTCATTTTGAAACAAAAATTGGCCCTCTAGGAATGGGCTTAAGTGTTGGCCAGAAGCAAAGAGTGTTAATTGCTAGAGCAATTTATAAAAATCCTGAATTTTTATTTTTTGACGAGGCAACAAGCGCTCTGGATGCGAAAAATGAGTACGTGATAATGGAAAATCTTAATCGATTTTTCCAAGATAAAACGGTAGTCGTTGTAGCCCATAGGTTGAGCACCGTAAAAAACGCTTCTCAAATTGTTGTTTTAGAAGAAGGCGAGGTGGTAGAAATAGGTACTCATTATGAGTTGATTAATAATGAGGGAACGTATTTTAATCTAGTTAAAAATCAATTAGAGTTAGGTGGATAAACATACCGGCGATGTTTAAGAACATAGATGATTACAAAAATGATTTCTTTCTAAATCCCATTCCAAAATGGATTACCCATTTTGGAGTGGGAGTGATGATTTTTTTTATTATTCTAATTTACTTTATAGCTACACAAATATCATTTCCTAAGTTAGTTCAAACTCAAGTTGTAGTTAAAGATGAACTATCATATGTAAAGGTTCATTATTCTACTTTTGAACAATTGAATGAAAATCAAAACATCAGGGTCAAATTACCATATATTAAATTACAATATGTAGGAAAATTAAGTATAAATAAATCGTGGGCAGAAGCAGACAGTGTAGTTATACCCATATACATTGATAAGAACCTACTCAAAAGGATTCCATTTAAAGGTAGCATTAAATGCCCTGGCTCAATTACTTTCGGCAATTATTCTATAATTGATCGTTTATATCGTAGTAGGATTAATGACAACTCACTATGAAATAAGCCCATCTATATTGTCATGTTTACACATTATGATAGAGGATAAGCAAGTTATCAAAACTATTTCGAAACTATTACCTCTTAGGATTGTACCAGTCGAGACAGACTGACTCCTATTCTGAGCACGAACTACAGCTTAATCGTTTCTTGATTGCGATCCTTTTGATACGTGACATTATGTCAGATGGCACACACAAGGTGCTGGATGAATTGACACCTGATGATATTTGGGCTATCACTCTGTTAGATAACGGGCAGTTCTTTTGACAGAGGGACAAACAGCGGCAGGCTCATCTCCACTTATCTTGCTTTGATAAGAAAATATCTGTAAAAAACCTGATTTACAGTGCACTGTGGTCTGCTGCTTCACTATCGTCCAGAATCTAGAAGTCTTTGTAGTAACTCGTTCTTTTCCCGTTCAGATTGAAGAAGCCGTTCATATAATCTTTTGTTTTCTTCAATCGCTTCAAGCCATTTATCAACGGGATTGAAATTGTACTGCACCGATGCAGCATGGTCATGGTACGTATTAGAAAATATTTGAATGGCGGTCTCTTCCTTAAAGTTTTTGATTGCCTCCTCCGGTACGCCAAGAGCTTTTGCCAGTTTTTCTAACACACTTGTATCCAATACCTCTTTTTGTTCGAGCTGGGATACGGCTTGCTGGCTCATGCCTAATGAGGTTGCTAGAAAATCCTGTTTGACGCCAAGGATTTCCCTAATCCGTTTCATGTTGCGGCCGTGATGCACCATAGCTGAAGTGTTGTTCATGTACAAAACTAATTGAAATAACCTTGTTCTTTACAAGCTGTCACCTTGTGCGATACAAGTGACTCAATAGCTTTTGACCGTGATCGAACAGCTAATTTTAGCAAACACTCAAAAGCTTTCATCTATGACAGTGACAACGAATACAGACCTTCTGTTCGATGATGTTTCCATGCTGAAACAGGTAATCGGTCAGAACCCACACGCTCTTTCATCGCCAGTCTCAGATTGCGATTGCTCATCTTACTACTCGATTGAAGACGATGAAACTTTTGATACCCATCAAGTCACCGAATTTGCTGCTCAGGCCGGCTGACCAGGACTACTCCTATGTGGTCAATTGCGCTTATCCGCAGTCGCTTCGCCTGTTAACCCAGCCGCAGGTGAATATTCTGGCAGCCATTGATGGTCAGTCCACGATCGATATGCTCAGCGACCGGCTCGCTGTGTCAGCTTCCGTTTTAGAACAGTTTTTTAACCTTCTCGCTCAAACCGAGATCATTCGGTTTGATGACCGGTTCAGCAAACCCCAAAAGCCTACTTCTCCTCAATCACTCAATTTCTGGATTCATACCACCAATCGCTGTAATCTGGCCTGTAGCTATTGCTATATCTCGACCCTAAATACCACCGAAGGAATGACGGATGCCACCAAGCAGCAATTATTGGAGAAGGTGGTGGAAACCGTGGTCAGGCGCAAGCTCAAGCATATCAAATTCAGATTGGCTGGTGGCGAACCTTTGACCCAGTTCAAATCCTGGAAATCGTTTATCCCGGCCATTCGGCAGAAATTGAGCGAAGTCGGATGCCGCTTTGAGGTCTCCTTTATTACCAATCTAACCCTGCTCACCGACGATATCATTGCGTTTTGTCGGGAACATGCGGTTAGCTTTGGCGTTTCGCTGGATGGGGTCGAAACATATAACGATACTAGTAGGCCGTTTAAACAGGGAGCAGGCACGTTCACACGGATCAATTGTAATTTAAGAACGTTACTAGCTCACCGAATTCCAGTCATGGTCAATACGGTCGTTAGTAATCAAAACCTGAAAGGGCTTCCCAATCTAACGCGTTATTTGATTGATCTGGATGTGCCCTTTCGCTATTCGATTATTAAAGGTGAGGCGCTTGATGCGCAGCTTTTAGAAAACAGTCTCCTGGAATCCTATGCGTTGATGGAGGACGCCATTCAGACTGGCTGGCAATTTTCCCATCGTCATCAGTTCTGTGATCTCAAGCCCCACGAATTGGGATTTCAAACCTGCGCGTCCGGTTTCTCCGGGGGCGCTATCTACGTCGATGGTACCCTTAACTATTGCCATGTCCATTTTGGCGATCAAACTCAATCGGCTCACTCCATTTTCAGCCCTGAACTGGACCTGGTGGACATGATCGAGCAGGGCAGTCACGAAGAGGATATCCGTTCCAATGACTGCAAGGCTTGCCGCTATAATGCGGTTTGTACGAGTGGTTGTCCCGTCTACCGGGTGAATGGCAAAGACCCCCAATGCAGTCTATATCACCGGATCATTCCGTTACTCTATGACCTCCAGGCCAAAGAACGGTTAAAAGCACTGCGAGACTTTAAGATCCTTTAACCCCTGCCGGCTATTCTCTTTTGAGATGTGGAAAAGAAAGGTCAGGCTGAAAATGACGGGAGAGATAACGGTTGTGATTTCGTGGCTGGCCTGGTTTGCCTTGCTCTATCAGGTGTACCTCCAGCGAACCCATAATGAAAAATCGCTCAAACCACTCGGACAGATCGATCTGGAAGATCGCCATGGCCATATCTTTGTCCGTGTCACCAACAATGGCCTGGGGCCGATGATCGTCGATCGGCTCATTTTTCAAAAAGAGGGTAGAACCTATACGTCTATTGAAGACTGTCTGGAATTGGACAGTCGATCATACACACGCATCAGTGTGAACGAGTCCGTACGCAAAGTGATCTTACCCAACGGCTATTTGACCATTTTCGAGACCCGACTGGAAAAGAGTGAAGAGGATGCGCACCGCGTCCGCCAGCAGCTAAGTTCCATCAGGTTGCAGGTTGACTTCCGCGACATCTACGATAACAAAGCCATTATCAAGCGAGACTTCGGGTGGTTCTCAAGGCATATAATCAAAGCGGATTGACAAGGCATAGTTGATGGCGCTTGTAAGAACATCAGTTATGCACATTTCCGTACTCTGTTCAGTGCATATTTGAGTCTTGACATCAAAAACTAATTACTATACAACATAAAAAACTAATTTTGATACAGCATGAAAAACGAATAGACGTCCCTTATGGCAACTCCAGCGGAAAAACTGGCTCAATCTCTTGAAGCCTTGCACTCTCTGCAAAAAATCGAAAAGACCGTTGCCATCCGAACGAAAGATTTAACGCGTACCCATCGGGAGCGACTGCTTAAAAGTGGCTTCCTGAAAGAGGTTCTAAAGGGATGGTACCTTGCCTCTAGGCCCGATGAACGACCAGGTGATACGACCGGATGGTATACCTCCTTCTGGCAATTTTGCGCTTCCTACCTGAATGAACGCTTCGACGAGCAGTGGGTGCTGTCACCTGAGCAATCGCTCGCCCTACACAGCGGGAATTGGGTAGTGCCTCAGCAATTGTTGGTCAGGTCTCCTGAAGCCAACAACAACGAGACCAAGCTCTTGTTGGGCACCTCCCTGTTCGATATCCGGGTCGCCAGTCCCGCCGATGATGAAGTCGAGGTAAAGGAAGGGTTGCGGATTTACGCCCTGTCTGCCGCGCTGGTACTCTGCTCGCCGGTTTATTTTATTCGTTCAGCGATGGATGCCCGTAGCGCTTTGTCGCTGGTGCGAGATACGTCGGACTTGCTTGCAATCCTGCTGCGGGGAGGGCACACGGTCGTGGCGGGGCGACTGGCTGGTGCCTTCCGCAATATTGGCAATGATCGGCTAGCGGATGATCTGATCCAGACGATGCGCTCCGCCGGGTACGAAGTGCGGGAAGAAGATCCCTTTACGGCAAAGCTTCCCAGTATCTTATCGTTTCGGGAAAGCTCTCCCTATGTGAACCGAATTCGGCTTCTGTGGCAAAGCATGCGGGAAACCGTGTTAGAGCACTTTCCGGCGGCTCCGGGACGACCGTCCAACATTGATGCGTACCTGAAACAGGTGGATGACGCTTTTATAACTGATGCCTACAATTCGCTTTCGATAGAGGGTTATCAGGTCACTCCTGCCTTGATTGAGCGCGTCCGGCAAGGCCAATGGAATCCCGATCAGGTGGAGGCCGATCAGGATCAAAAGAACGCCCTGGCTGCACGGGGCTACTGGCAAGCCCATCAAGCGGTCAAGCAAACGATCAAAACTATTTTGCAAGGTCAGAACGCGGGTGAAGCGGTCGAAAACGACCACCGCATCTGGTACCGCGAATTATTTGCGCCCAGTGTGAGTATCGGATTGTTGAATGCCAGCGATTTGGCCGGTTATCGCAATGGACAGGTATATATCCGAGGCTCTAAACATGTACCGCTGAATCGGGATGCCGTTCGGGATGTGATGCCGATATTTTTTGAGTTACTTCAGACGGAATCGGAACCAGCGGTTAGAGTAGTACTTGGGCATTTTATCTTCGTCTATATTCATCCGTATATGGATGGTAACGGCAGAATAGGCCGTTTTTTGATGAATGCAATGCTGGCATCAGGTGGCTATCCCTGGACTATTGTTCCCCTCAGCGAGAGAAACAATTATATGCATGCCCTGGAAAAAGCCAGCGTGGAGCAGGATATCACTGATTTTACGATTTTTTTGGCTAACCTGGTCAAGAACAATCAGGAGCTGTAAATCGCATCCGTATTAAGCTGTTTAGTCCGTCGTTAATTTCCTCGGAACGGTTACAGCAAATAGACTTTTCATCCTGATGCATTAAGGTGTGTGCAAGCAGCCCAAAAGGTATGCTGAGTTTTACAATACTAATGCGGAGGAGGTCCAATGACAGGGGACATAACAGTTGTGATTTCGTGGCTGGCCTGGTTTGCCCTGCTCTATCAGGTATACCTCCAGCGAACCCATAATGAAAAATCAGTCAAACCCTTAGGCCAGATTGATCTGGAAGATCGACAGGGCTATATTTACGTTCGTGTGACAAACAATGGCCTGGGGCCAATGATAATCGACCAACTCTTTTTTGTGAAAGAAGGTAAAACATATACGGCTATTGAAGACTGCCTCGACTTATATCCTCGATCTTACACGCGCATCAGCGTGAACAAGTCCGTGCGTAAAGTGATCTTGCCTAATAGCCATCTGATCATCTTCGAGACCCGGCTGGAAAAGAGCGGGGAGGACGCGCACCGGGTCCGTCAGCAGCTGAGCTCCATCGGGTTGCAGGTTGCCTTCCGTGACATCTACGATAACAAGTCGACCATTAAGCGGGAGTTGCAATGGTTCTCCAGATATAGTCTGGCAAATGCTGTTGAGCGGTAAGCTTATAGTTGGCAGGTTGTAATTAACCCAGACGTTCTAAAAATAGTTAGCCGATGCTAGCGAATATTTGTCAATGCAGGCACTCTTGAAGCAACGACAGTCAAGAGCTATGTAGACGTCACGGACAATAATTACCAAATGCTGGGCTTTGTGGATGTGATGAAAGACCTCAAACAGATTCCGGAGTCAATATGGGTAATGCCAATACTATTTTTAAAACAAGAGAGGCCAACTCAAGGAACCCTAACGTCAGGTGATGATCAACTAACCTTTGTAATGATAAAAACAGATTTCAATACTTCAAGCGTGAATTAATTGGGCGTTTATGAATCAAGCAATTTTTGCTTAATATCTTGCGCTATAAATATACAGAATAGATGGTAACACAGATAGAAATATTTAACTCTGACGTTGAACAGGTTACTCACACCCCCGCAATAGAATTAACGGCTAATGACCAAATACTTGTCAATCATATTAAATCAGCCAGCGAGGCCAATCTGAATCGCTGGTCCGCGCCAAATATTGACCGTCGGAAGGGCACGCATTCGCTGTTTCAATATCCCGGTCGTATGGTTCCAGAAGTGCAAAAAGCACTAGTACAGGCTATTCGAGATACTCAGCCCACCATCCAGGCGGTGATTGACCCATACATGGGGTCAGCTACTTCACTGGTCGCTAGTATGTATCAAGGCTTAGACTGTTATGGGCAAGATATTAATCCGCTCGCTATTCTGATTGGGCGTGTAAAGACCACGTGGCTGAACAGCGAGGCATTGCGGGAGAGCATTCTACGAACGTTGGCTTATGTATCTGCCGATACCCGAATGGATTTGGATGTCTATTTTCCTGGTATTACCAAGTGGTTTCGCTCCGATGTCGCGGTTGAGCTTTGCAAGCTGCGGCGAGCCATCTTACGAGAGCCCAACCTTGACTACCGCCGGGTGCTTTGGCTGACGCTTGCAGAAACTATCCGACTCACTAGCAATGATCGCACTTCCACCTATAAGCTGCACGCTCGGCCCAAGCATGAGATTTTAAGTCGGGTGCTTGATGTCGTAGGTGTATTCCGGGAGCAGGTGATCCGCAACGTGGTGGATATCCGCCATTTTCACCAAGAGCTTTGGGAAGCTGGTTATGCAGATGAAACGGTATATCGGGGTACTATCACGATTGAATTGCTCAATAGCATGGAGCATATTTTGCCAGCGGGTGACCCTACTGGCTTCGACTTACTGGTTACGTCTCCTCCTTACGGAGATAATCGGACGACCATTCCTTATGGAGAACATGCTTTTTTACCGTTGCAATGGATTGACTTAGATGATATTGACCCGGCAGTAAAGCAAGAGTGGTTGTTGACGACCCGCGCGCTCGATGAGTTTAGCATGGGCGGCAAGTTTTACCAGCGGGATGCGGAAACCGTCGAGAAGCTGCGGGAGGCATCGCCCACGCTCTGCTCACACTTGCTTGATTTGGCAGAGGCAAATGCCCCTAACATAAGTTATCGTAAGGTAATCGCGTTTTACGACGACTTTTACCGGTCATTACAATTGATTGCGACGAGCCTTAAACCGAATGCTTACTTGGCTTGGACACTGGGGAATCGCCGGGTGAACAAGATGCTGATTCGCAATGATGCCATCTTACGGGAGTTCTTAGAAAATATGGGTTGTGTCTACGTAACGGAGTTGGAGCGTATTATTCACAGTAAGCGAATGCCGCATCGTAATCGTTCGGGCAAGACTATGGCTAATGAACAAATTCTGCTGTTACGCAAGCAGGGTAGTTAACTTTGACGAATAAGTATGGCAAATTTTAACATTAGCGCGGCCGTTGTGTACCAGCTAGGCGAGGAGCTGGTATCCGATGAGATTACGGCGCTTATGGAGCTCGTAAAGAATTCCTATGACGCCGACGCTAGTTACGCCAACGTAATTATTAATACGGCGGCCCGCGTGGTGGATGATGCAGAATTAGGCAAACCATGCCCTAATGGCTATATCACAATTGAAGACGACGGGCGAGGTATGGGCCTTATGGATATTGAGCAGGGCTGGCTGGTTATCTCGCTCTCGCACAAGCGCAAAATGAAAATGCTTGGCGAGACGACACGCGGCGGGCGTACCCCAATGGGTGACAAGGGATTGGGTCGGTTAAGTACTCAACGCTTGGGAAACGTGCTGGAAATGGTAACTACGCGGGCTGAAGATAAAGTGAAAAACGTGGTGTCCTTCAATTGGGGAGACTTTTACTCAGAAAAGTTGCTGACGGACGTATTGGTTGATATTTGGGATATTCCTAAGTCGGCTGGAGAGCACGGTACAAAACTACTCATTACTGACCTACGGGACACTCAAATTTGGGATAAGGAACGCATCACGATTCAGAATAAACTCTCTCAATTAATTTCTCCTTTCAGCGAAGCTCGTTCTTTCCAGGTATTTCTGACCATTAACGGGGAACCGATTGAACTGGATAAGATAGCAAAGCGCATTCGGGAAGCAGCCTCTAGCACCTATTCATTTAATTACAAATCTGGAGCGGGTTTAAATGATAAAGGCCAATTAACTATCAAAGGCAGCGTCAAACTCAATAAAATAGACTCTACTGGCTCAGACCGGGATATTTATCAGCAACTTATTGTACCAGACCAAGGTCGAGAGTTTTTTGCTTACCTGACTAACCCAGCTAGTGAATACTATCTGTCTAACATCACTTATAGGGGGGAAAATGGGTGGTTTATTGATTATGAGCAGGTCATTGATTTGGAAGGGTTAGCGGGGCTGCACTACCAGCGTCCAACTGAGCAACCAGAATCAGGCGAGCGAGTTAAGCAGGCCAAATCCAGCCAAGATGAAAAGCAGCCAAGCGAAAGAAACGACGGTAGCGAGCAAGAAAAACTATTTGTTCCCGTACTGGCCGACCCAGGAAGTTTTGCTGGCGAGATAGATGATTTCAAGCTACGGCCGGATGAATCATTGGACAACATATTCAATAAGGCCTCCGAGTACAAAGAGTTTGTCAAGCGTCAGGTTGGCATTCGTATTTTCCGGGATGGATTTGGGATCCGGCCTTATGGCTACGAAGGGCAGGATTGGCTTGGACTAGGACGAAATCAGACTTCCGGCTCATCATTTTATGGACTACGGCCCAATAACGTTATCGGCTTTGTCAATTTACGAGGTGAGATCAATAAGAAGCTCAAGGAAAAGACCGACCGCGAGGGGTTTGTGGAGAATGATTACTCACGTAATTTTTTTCTGCTTACTAGCGTTGTGCGCGACCGGATCAATACGTTCATCGAAACGGTACGCCGCGGCTATGTTGAGTTCCGTACCAAACAGATTGGGGACGCGATCGGTCTGGACGTAACTTCATATCAACAGTCCGTTAGGCTGTTGAATTCCACTTCCCAAGAGGCTACCAAGGTGGAGCAACAGATTGGACAGCTTTCAGATGCGGTAGATCAAGCGAATGTGACGCTCAGTCAGACAAACGAGGCCCTACAAGCCGAGGGTTCTACGGCGGCGGCGGTGGCGCTAACTCCTTTGCTAGAGAGGCTGAGGCAAAATCTAATAGATGCCGACCAGCAGATTCAATCTACCAAGAAGGTTCTGCCGCGCATCAAACAGATTACGAGCGTGGCTAGAATCATTGAGCCGCGCTTTAATGAGTTGAGCCGGCAATTGCGGGAGTTTTCTGAATTAGCGTCACTAGGCTTGGTGGCAGAGAGCTTTTCGCACGAATTGGTCAATATCTCTAACCGGTTAGATTTACAGACGCAGCAGGCAGAGGATGCGGCAAGTAAATTAAGTGTTAAAGAATTTACTGCTTATATCAATGCGGTAAGAAGCTCAGTGGGCTCCTTGCGCAAGCAACTCAGCCATTTAGCGCCGTCGCTGAAGTATGTGCGGGAAAAACAGGAGTCAGTTGCGGTAAAGCGCTTTATGAGCGAACAGATAACATTTTACCGACATAACTACCCGACGGTGCGCTTTACAGAAGTAGAACCGTTCCAAGAATTTACAATTCGCGCTAACAAAGGCAAGCTTAGCCAAATTATTGATAATGTGGTTCTCAATGCCATCTATTGGGTAAAAAGCAGAGCGGAAAAGGTTCCTGACTTTCAACCAGAAGTGTATTTCGCCAGCAGCCAGCAGGCGCTAACAATATGGGACAACGGTCTGGGCGTAGAGCCAGATGTGGAACACTCTTTGTTCAAATCTTTTACGACAACTAAAACAGACGGTTCCGGCCGGGGACTAGGCCTATTTATCGTAGAGCAATTGCTTGATACGATGAACTCCACCATCGCGTTATTGCCGGAGCGTAATGAGCATCAGCGCCGATACAAATTCATAATAGATCTTAAAAATGCCATCCAAGTATGACCGACCAAGATTACCGAAATAAAATAATCCAGATGCTAGGTGTTCTAGACGTCAAAGATATTTACTACATAGATGACGAATTAAAGCCCTCCGAAATTGATGAAAATGAAGTGGTACAGCGATTACTCAATGCTGATGCGTTGCAGCGGGAGGCGGCTAGTGCGTTCGTGCCGATTGAAGTATTAAACGTGCCGCCAACCCTAAGACAACGAGCTTTGACGGAATTCTTAGCTCAACAAGGGGTAGAGGAACGGGAAGAGATTGTCCGTAAAACAGCTGATCTGCTACACATAAAATCACAGCCTGTTCTAAACGATCAAGCAAGGTTTTTACAAGAGCTATTTCTGGCGAACCGGCAAGGTATTACGGTTCATTGCCTTGGTCCAAAAGAATGGCAGGAGAAAGAAGAATTAGTTATTAAAGCGGCAACCCCATCTAGTCGATTGTTCTGCCTCTTCGACCAGAACTTAGGTGGCCCTGGACATTTAGGTTCTGGGGCGTCCCTAACAGGCTTAAGTTTGATTCGGAGTTCTCTTGAATTAGATGGGAATCGAGAATTAGTCTTTTGCGTACTATTTACAGGCGATATTACTGGAGAAGTATTAACGGACAGTGAGTTGGACTACTGGAGTCGGAGTACGGCAGACGCGGGTCTTGCTTCTAGCCAATTCTTCCCTCTCTCAAAAGATAGAACTTTGAGCCGACGCTCGTTTGCGGAAGGTATTAAACTCAGCGCACTCAACGCGCTATACGACGTGTTACGCCAGAAAACCGTACGACTGCTCAATGAGGCTACTTCGACGGCTCAGCGTGAGTTGAACGCGATTCACCTCTATAATCTTGATTTCATGGTCAGTACTACTTCTGTTAAGGAGGGGGTCTGGGAAGCCTCTACTCTGATGCGTCTGCATGAAATATTGCGGCAAGAGCAAGTTAAGGATAAAATGGTGAAAGAGGACTTTGCGATATTTTTTAATAAGAATATTGGCAAAGTATCACAGATAAATAAGCTTCTAAAATATGTGCCTGAGATACCGGTCGAGGAGCGTTATCGACTACGGCGGCAGGAATTATTTGAAATCAAGAGCCTAAACGAAATCCATTCGGAGTTGCGGACGGGCGATATTTTTCGGGCTACGCTCCCAGATGGCGTGCAGGATTTTGTGCTACTAGCTCAGCCGTGCGACTTAATAGTGCGGCAGAATGGGAAGCGAAAGTCTGTCGTTGTGACGATGGCACCTATCCGAACTTTCACTAATCAAGAGGAGTACGATGGTCACCTGAGGAAAGAAAAGTCTTACGACAAGACGGTCTGGAAATTGGATAGTTATCCAGCAGATGCGGCTGGGTTGGCATTTGTAGAATTAAATTCATTAGTCTCCGTGGAAGTTAGAGTGCTAGATTTGGCCGTACTTAGTAAGAATGGAAACTGCACATTGTACTTTTCGGCGGATACACAATGTCCAGAAGAATTACAAAGTACTTGGCAAAAACGCTTCTCTCATCTATACGAGGATTTGCACCAGGTTAACCAAACTGCGTTAAGCATTAAAACAATTAGCGATAGTATGCCCGCTGGAAAGGACAAGGACTTAATCCTTTCACTGCTACCTACTCCATTCAAAAATTTATCAACTAATCCGACCTATCGTTTACCTGCTCCTCAGTATTCGACAGATTCTATAAGCTATAATATGCATCGAGTATGCAATATCAGAATTCCGCTGTCCACACACTTACTAGATATTTATACCAAGTATCTTTCCCGCACAGCATTTGAACACGACTTTGCTAGTTCCGAAGCATAGCAGGCATAAATTGTGAATTTGACTAGGCTCGTATACTCACTCGCTATCGTGGTCATTTGTCTGTCGGACAATGATAAAATCGACCAGACTATCATCCGCCGATTGCGGAATGCAGGTGATCTGGGCCCGTTCGTTAAAATGGGCCAACCGTACCCTGGATCAACCCGTACGCTAGGTCAGCCATCCTCCGGTTGGATTGGTAGCGCATGTGTAGCGTGTTCGCATCGAGCTGGGCGATGGTGAAGTGAGGTAATTCCGCTTCAGGATACAATTTTTGCACCTCCACATGAATGTAGGCAGGTACCGACGCTAGGAAAGAAAAGGCGTCCGGAGCCGTTTGAATAAAATGCTCGTGGGCCGTTAGAAAAGAGCCAAACAGGTATTGGCCAAAGTGCCGGAGCGTCTCGCGCTGGGATTGACCGGATGCTTGGCTGAAGCCTGCCACCAGGCGGTTTAGCTCTTCGGGAGGGTATGTGCCCGTCGAGGTATGGACCCCACCTGAGGGTAGGTCTGTGGTGAGGAGAAAGGTATCCACTAGTGGATACCCAAAAGATTACGCTAAGACTTGTCAAAGTTGAAAATCGGGTAATTTCGGCAATACGTTATGAAACTGGCTAACGCATGAACATGCGTTAGCCAGTTTCATCGATTCAAGGCTGTCAGTGTTATTTCATCAGCACACTATACTACTGCAATGGACAATTATTCTAGCACAACTTTAGAATTAGTAACTTTCTTTTCTTAAGTAGATTAAACATGATGCGCTTATTTACCTGTCAACATTAACTCCACATCCTTGCGAAGTGTAAGTGTGCTTTGTTTTTCAAAAGTCAACGTTCGGCACAGGCCACTGGTGTTTAACACCGGACTAGCTGGGGCATTGGCCGAAATAAATACATCCGTTGCGCTGCCTGGCACAGCACCACAACTCCAGTTGGCCGGATTGTGCCAGCTTTCGCCTGCTACGCCGAGCCACTTTGATGTAAACGTAAGGGTGCGTTCGGGGCCGTTACTGGTAGTGCTGCCCACGGTAATCCGGCAGCGGTACACGTAGCCATAGTAGGTTTCGGGAGCTTGTTTGATAGTCAACTGCCGGGTAGTCGTGCCGCCATACGTGCCATTGTCCGAGAGATTGGTAAACCCTGCTCCTGTGTTTACCTGCCACTGATAGGTGGCACCTGCAGTCAGCGAGACCGAGAAGTGGGCACTTGCCCCCGAACAGATAATACCCGATTCGTTTGGCAAGCTAACCGTAACAACTTGATCTCCGGTGGTTTTATCAGCTTCTACGTTCCCTGAATTGTCAGATGCACGGGTGTAAAGCGCATAGGTAATGCCCGGCTCACCAGTCAGTTTTTCGGCGGTGACGGTTAGTTTGTCTTTGTAGATCGTGAAGGGGCCGTTGTTTTTGGAAACGTAGAGCACATAGTCTTTCACGCCCGACCCGTTGGGGTCGTCTCGCCCGGTCCAGCTAACGTTGAACACGCTATCGACTACGGCACTCAACGTACCAAGTTTCGATGTGGGCGGTACAGCGTCGATGGTATTCACCCATTTGTTGGTAATAATAGTTTCCTCGCTGTCGAAGATAATACTGGCCGTTGCGCTGATGGTATCGCGGGTTTGCGCCAGTGCCGACGGAATAATGGTAAAGTTAACATAGCCCTCGCCGTTGTGCTGAGTAGTGTCGTTAACGGGCAGAAAACCACCGTTAGCGGGTAATGTAGAGGCTAATCCTGTTTTGGGATCGATACTCTGAAAAATCCAGAATGCCCGCCGTTTGGCTACATCTAAGCCCGCCGTAACGTCGACGAACACACCCAGACTGTCGCGCACGTCTAAGCGTCTGCTGTAGATGCTGGTATTGGGGGGCACGGTGAAGTTGAACGACCCAAAGCCAAAATCGCTCAGCCGCAGCGACGACGGATTAAGTTTGGGATGAATAGGTACGTAGATGGTTACGTTCTGGGCAGGTGCTGTAGCCAATTTAGGATCATTCTCAAACAGCACCTTATACGGCAGTGTCTGCTTCACCGACACCCAACGCAGACTGTCATAGCCCCCCGGCCCGATAACCTCATTCGGATCAACCGGGCGGGGTACGGGGATGGATGTGCGATTTTCACCACTGCCGGGACCATTCGGTCCGTTGGGGCCCCCAGGTCCATTAGGCCCACCAGGTCCGTTTGGTCCTCCGGGGCCGTTTGGTCCTCCAGGTCCATTGGGTCCGTCTCCACCATTGCCGTTGCCACCGCCACAATTACCATCTGGGCAACCAGGTTGCCCGTCTGGGTCGCCTTCTTTACAAGGGTCTTCCCCGCTCTGCGCGAAACTCGCGACGGAGATAAAGAGGAAAAAGAGAAAAAGAGAAAGGCGTTTCATGTGGATTTACTGGCTTATTATTCCGGGAAATAATTGTCTGGCTCGTTCACTCCCCAACTCATCGAGTTTTTCCTGAGTGATTGAATAATTTATTTCGTTGAATAGCTCAATAATCTGATCGAAATAGCAATTGAAAAACTCAAAATATTCTTCGCTTTTCTTGGCTTTACTCAAATCTTTTTCGGATAGCAAATAAGCTATGATTAAAGCTAAATCATACCATTTTGCTTCCTCGCTTGCAATACGAACATCAATTGTTGAATAAGATTTGGAGCTACTAAATCTTATATCAACAGAACCATTGGTAAAAATTTCAAAATAATCATCAAAAAATTTTGATGTATTATGATTAACCAACTCAAATGACTTAGTACAAAGCAATTTGTAGATATAGCTTGCAAGCATATTTTTCATAATCATTTAATCAATGTACGCCCATCGGAACCTATTCTGTAACCATTTCTAAATAGATACTCTAACTCTCTATGATAATAAGTACCGGGTCTAACTTGGTCAAGTGGCGTTGCCAATCTTACGTCATCCCCTCTTCTTATCATGCGATCAAGGAATTTTTGATTTGCCAACCATTGCTCGTCAGGAGTCATATTATCCCAAATATTTTTGGGGATGCTAAAGCGATTGGCTCCCAACTCATCTGCAAGATCTAAGTACTCGGGATGATGTCCTAAAACTGTTGTCTCTTTTTTAAGAGAGTTTTCTACTCCCTCTCCGAGTACCCTTCCAGCATCATCAAGAAGCCCACTCTTAGCAGTTCCCTCGGCAACATCATCAACTAGCCCTCCTGCTTTGGCGGCTGCGTTACCCAGGGCGGCTGGGTTCTTACCGGGTGGCCCTATCAAGGCGTCGGCTAACTGCCCTGCCGCCTGAGCTGCTTCGTTACAAGGGAATAACTCCCGCGTTGCGTCACCGGCTGCTCCGCCCGTACTGACCGGCTCTTCGTCGTAAAGAGCATTTTTAAAATTAGCTAAATTCGCTCCAAAACCGTATCCAAAATATGCCATACCGGCTCCTCCGGCAACTGCTCCGGCTACTGTTGGAGCACCCCCAATAGCCACAGCCGCTGAACCGGCAAAGCCAAGACCGTTGCCAATCATCCCACCTATAGAACTCCCTACTCCACCCCAGTTTACCAGCCCCATTGGGTCGGTATTATTGATGACGTTGTTGTTGACGTAGGCGTAACAGTTAAGCCCGTCGAGGTATTCGAGCGGGTCGCGCTGGGTGAACCGCCCCAGCGTTGGGTTCATCTCCCGGAAGCGGTAGTTATAGGTCTTCGTCAGAAAATCATACTCGCGCCCTTTATACAGAAGCGTATTTATCGCAGAGGTAGTAATTTCAACGTTGGCCGGATTAAAGATATGGGGAGTTCCGAACGGGTCGTAGGTGTAGTATTCGGCTAATGCACCGGTAGCATCGGTTAGTGCCTGGGCCGAGTTCAGGTCGTCTGTGTGGTAGAAGTAGGTGGCGGCTCCAACTTTGGCAACTAAAATCTGATCGAGTGCAGAACCGTACATGAAGCTTCGTACAGCACTACCAGTATACTGCTCAACTATGTTGTCCTGGTCGTAGACATAGAGTGTTTCGGTGCCGCCCACCGTACGGCTGACGCGACGGCCCAGCGCATCATATTTGTAGGTAACCGTGCCGCTACTGCTCTGAATTCCCGTCAGCCGATTTTCGTAGTCGTAGCTGTATGTATTCGTTTCATCTTTGAGCAGGTTGCCGGCCCGGTCATAAGAGGGTGGGGCATTCACTCCATTAACGTTGATGGATATATACTGATTCAGATTGTTAACTGCATACGTCTTTGTCAGCGCGTTTTCTTTAACCGAAAGCCGGTTGCCAAGGGCATCGTAGGTGAACTGCTGCGTAGTCGATGGCGTAAGGCTACCGTTTGTGTACTGGCCCGTTGCAAAGCTGTTTACCTGAAACAGATTGTCATAACTGTACTGTTCTGAGCGCGTGGGCTGGTGCAAGCGTTCAGTACTGATTCGTTTGTCGGCCTCGTCGTAGCGGTACGTGTAGTTAGCAATGGTATTGGGCGTTGTGACCATGTTGGTCAGGTTGCCCATTTTATCGTAGCGATAAGCGGTCGTAACGCCATTCCGAAATCGCAGACCGGTTTGCTGATTGGCTACATCGTACTGAAAACTAACCAACGACGAACCGCTCTCCTGAATATCGGTCAGGCGGCCCCGGTTGTCTAACTGCCAAACAAGTTGCGTACCACTCGGGTAGTTCTTTTTGCTTGTTTTAGCCGCTGTGTTGTGTTCATACGTACTGGCCTTACCGTTGAGGTCTTCCTTCGTCAATCGGCCCAACGCGTCGTAACTGTACGTAACGGTGGCATTGGCATTGACGGCGGAAAGTATTCGTCCAACGGCATCGTAGGTAAAGCGGTCGCTTAGGTTTCCTGGGTAAACGCGCTCTGTCAGCCGGTTCAGTTTATCGTAGCGATACTGCGTCAATACGCCTTTGCTATCCGTGCGGCTCGTCAGCAGTTGGTTGGCATCGTAGGCAAACGCTTTTGTAGAGCCATCGGCATAGATTTGTTTCACCAGTTGATTCCTGGCATCGTAGCTATAGGAGGTTACGTTTCCTTTGGCGTCTGTAATCGTCGCCAGATTTCCACGTTCGTCATAGGTAGCTCGGTTCGGGTAGCCAAGCGCGTCGATTATAGCAGAGATACGGTTTAGCTCATCGTACTCGAACGTAGTAGTCAACCCCTTCTGATTAATCTCCTTTACCTTATTACCGTTTGCATCGAACTGAAACTGAAACGTCGTAGCGTTCGGAAAGGTGATTTTGTCTACCCGGTATAATCGGTCGTACTGATAGGCGGTTGTATTGTTGATGCCGTTTGTTTCCGACACTCGATTACCACTATTATCGTAGGCATAGGACATGACTGTACCAACGGCATCGACTATTTTAACCAATCGGTTATTCGCATCGAAGGTATTAGTAATTACATTGCCGTTCGGGAGCGTGGTCGTTTTAACATTACCTACCGCGTCGTATGTAAATTTTGTTACTTCATTTAGGGCATTGATAATCGTAAGCGGCTGATCTCTGACGTCGTAAGTATACGACGTAGTATGATTCAAGGCATCTTTTTCGGTCAGGCGATTGCCGGTAGCGTCGTAGGAGAAAGCTGTTACACCGGCTAGCGCATCGGTGATAGAGCTAATTCGGTTGAGTTTGTCGTAAGCGTACGTCGTAACGTTTCCATTTTTTGCCTTTACCGTCAGGCGGTTGTTATTTCGGTCATAGGTATACTCAACCGATTTACTCATCGGATCCGTAACTTTTACCAACCGTTGTAGCGCATCGTACTGATACGTTGTTGCCTGTCCATTAGCATCCAGTTCGGCAACGCGATTGCCTGCGGGGTCGTAGCTATACGCTACGGAGTTGCCCAGCGCGTCAATTCGTTTAATAAGTCGATACTGGTCATCGTAGGAGAATCGAATAGTGTTGCCACGCTTGTCGGTCTCGCTCAACCGATTACCCGCTTCATCATAGGTGTATGAAATGGTATTGCCGAGTGCGTCAGTACTAGTTAGGGGTTGCTTACGATCATTATAGGTATAGGTAGTACTGTTGCCGTTCGCATCAGTCTGTGTGCTAATATTGCCCTGTTCGTCGTAGGCTGTTCGTAGTATATTACCTAAAGGTAGTATTACGCTGATGCGCCGGTTGAGTCCGTCATACGCGTAGGTCGTTTCCCGTCCCAATGCGTCTCTCTCCACTATCAGATTCCCGAGTTTATCGTAAGCGTAGGTGCTAATCTGGCCGAGCGCATCTGTTTTCTTAACTAATAGATCCTGTGCGTTATATTCATACGTAGTTGTAAAACTACGCGGATTAGTCATGCTCAGGCGGTTCCCCCGGCAGTCGTACGTGTAACGGGTAATGCCGCCCTCAGCATCGGTCATGCTAACGAGATACCCATTTTGATTGTACTCGTAGGCCGTAACCCCACCGTTGCCGTCGGTCTCCGTGAGTTTGTTGCCTTTGGCATCATAGGTATATGCCAATGTTACCGACAACGGCTTATTCACCTGCGTCAGATTGCCACTCGCATCATACTGAAACGTAGTAACATTCCCATTTTTATCCTGAAGCCTCGTGGGTTTGTTATGTACTGGATCGTAGGCATACGTATTGAAATAACCGGCAGGGTCGGTCTCACGAAGCACGTTGCCACGGTCATTATATTCATATTTCGTTTGCTTATTATTGCCATCTCGCCTTGCCGACACGTTGTCCTGATGGTCGTAGGTATAATCGAGATTAAAACCACAGCAGTTGCCTTTTTTAGATGCAATACGACCCTGTACGTCAAACGTATAGACTGTTACAACACTACGCCCGCTAATCTTCTCGGTAACGTAGGTTTTGCGTTGAGTGGGTACATAGGTAAACAAGTGGGTGGTGCCGCACGAAGCAATCTGAACAACAGCATTGTTCAGATTATACAGTATGCTCATATTGTTCCCCCCGGCATCGGTGTAGCCAACAACACGGGCCGTTGAATCGTAGTAATAGCGAACAAAGTCGCCCAGAGGGTTGGTAACCTTTATGGGATTACCCCGGTTGTCGTATTCGTAACTTACTTTTCGGATAGGCTGGCATGAATTATCGGCGATTTCGGTTAGTCGGCCATTAGTCCAGGTGAAGCCAATACTATGGCCCGCATCATCCGTGAGGGTATTCAGAAGACTATCTTTGTAAACAAGATTGAGTAGATTGCCTTTTGCATCCTGTACTTTGGTGAGCCGTTTGTGCGTCGTATTGTCAAAATAATATCGCTCATTTTCTTTTGTCTGGAGGTAAAATTTCCCCGGTTGATACTCTACCAATGCATCGAATACGCCCGTAGGTGCCGTATAAGTACTGCCCGACTTGCGATATAAATGGCGTCGGCCATCAGCCCGCTCAATCCAGATACCTGCTGAGTCGGATCGATAGGCGATGTTGTAGGCAAAGGTCCAGCCTTTGCCAAAGCCCCAGTCACGATTGCGTCGACTAACGTTATACGAGAACGCCAGTTTGATAGGCAGCCCCTGCCCGGTTATTTTCAGATCGGTTCGGGCCTGATGTAAATTACCTGTGTAACTGTTAACCGAAAAGCCGTTAGGCACAAGTACGTTGGGGCGCGTGTTGTTCTGCGCCAGGATTGGCTGGCTCAAAAAACAGAGTAAACTCAGCAGAAAAAGTCTATAGTTTTCGATCATGAGTGTGGGTAGCTGTTTATTCGATTAGGAGTAGGTCGATGGACGTAACACCTCGATTTTTGGAGATGGTGTAAATCTTGAAAAAGCCGCTGGCACCGGGTCGTAGAATACCTCGAGGGCCGTTTTCCTCCTCGCACAGTAAAATCAGGTCTGTTTTGTTCTCGTCTAATTTGTCAGCAGCTAAAGTCACCGAAACACCTTCGTTCAGCGAAATCAGGAAGCGGGTTGGAGCAGGTATGTCCACTGATCCTTCATTCTTGTACTGAATGGTGAACGAACCAATGGTGTTGAACCGAATACCGGCTGGCGTCACAAAATCAGCCGCCAACTGCTGATCCAGCCCGTCGTTGGTAATGCTGCAAACAAAGCCCGTTCCATAGGCTGGCCCACCGTTCCCGTTGGCCGCCTGGGTGTTCGTCGGCCCTTGTTTTACGGTGAAGCCATTGGGCAGTACTACCGTCTGGCTACCGGGTCGTTCGACCAGTACGTCGTACAGGCCCAGTGGTTGATTTTGCAGATCGAACGTAACATAAGCCAGCGTCTGATTGATCAGTTGTACGCGCCGGGCGGTAACCTGACCAGCAGCTTTGCGCAGACTGAACCGGGTGCTGGATTCAAAACGGGCACCGGAAATCTTCACCGTCACTAAGCCCGTGTTGCCACCTTCTCTGGCGTCGATAGTCTCGATGCCAAACGGAACGATCTTCGCCAGTAACTGAATAGGTAGCCGATTGCGGGTTGTATCGGCACCGATTGCCATCAGGTAGTACGTACCAGCCCGTAAACCCGGAATCAGCAGTTGCTGGTTTGCTTTGAACGGCACAGCCGCTGAGTAGGTAAACTGATTGGCAGACGGCAGACTGTCTTTCCGAACAAACAACCGATTCATTACGCTGCGGGTCGAGTCGCCCTGTAACGTGATCAGCAGCGTTTCATCGACTAAGTTGGCTGGCACCTCAAGGCGGTAATAGACCGGCGCGTCGGTGGCTATGCTATCGGTAGTCAATTTGTTCAGAACCAGTTCTTTCACAGCAATTCGGACAGGCTGGCTCGATACGACCTGATTGTTGCTCTCATTCGACTCCACAATGTTGTTCTGCACGTCGGTTCTGACAATCACAAAATAGTCGCCAGGGGCCAGTGCGGTCAGTGGCCTGGTCAAGGTGCGTTCTTCGCTGGCCCGTGCGGGCAGGAACGTTGTTTTATCGACTACTCCCAACAGCACATCAGTTGCATCTACCAGCGTGTCTTTCGAGAGGTACACCGCCTCGCGCAGAAACCCGTTAGTGGCATTTGTACCAACGTTTGTCAGTCTCCAGCGGATGGTGCCGTTGCTGCCGGCAAACTGCTCGCCTGCCGGCACCGATATATCGGTAACCACCAGATCGCTGGGTGGCTGCGCTACTACCGTCAGATTGGCAAAGGCAAGATTATTGTCTTCGTTACCGCGTTCAAACACCGTGTTGCCTGCGTCGGTCTTTAGTAGCAGCACGTAGTTTCCGGATACGTTATCGGGCAGAAACACCTGCCGAGTAATGGTATATTCGTCCCCAGCCGGTAAAGTGCCGTTACGGGCAAATGTCCCAATCCGTATATCGCTTCTGAGTGTCTGGTCGGTCGACAAATACAGTTCGTCGGTCCAGGTGCTGGAGGGGGTAGAACCACCACCGTTGTTTCTGACGGTAAACGAAACATTGATTGGCTGCGACACCACGCCCTCGGCGGGGCCAGTCAGCCCCGTTGGCACCAGATCGGCAGGAGGTGGTATCATAACGCTCACGGGTTGCCCATTGTCGGCTCCGTTGCTAACTGCCAGCGTATTGTTGGCCCGTTGGGTATCAACATGCCGATTGTCTTTGTCCGTAACCACCAGCAGATAGGTTGTACCGGCCACGTCGGGGGGTAAGGAAATGGTTTGTGCGTTGGTGTAAGTAGCCATAGCCGCCAACGGACCCGTCACTGGAAAAGTAGCCAGTAGCCGGTCACTGGCATCCAGCACAGGATTGGTGCTGAGGTAAACCGCATCCGTCCAATTCGGTACTACAGTGGCTTGCGGGCTGTTGTTACGCACTGTCCAGCGCACGGCAGCGGGCTGACCGGCAATCAGGGGTGTTGTGGTGACGGTACCCCCCGTTACCGCCAGATCAATCGAGGGAGGCACCACCAAATTAACCGATGTGGCGGCTATGGTCGTGTTGTTGGCGTAGGCGTTGTTTTCGAAGAGCGTACTATCGGCATTGGCTTTCACCACCACAAAATAGCGACCACCGTTGAGACTGGTGGGCAACGTAAACGTAGCTGACTGCGTAAAACTCTGCCCATTGGTGAGCGAACGTCTTTGTACCGTATGACCGAGGTAAAATAACGCAGCCCGATTGAGCGTACTGGTAGGCGACAAAAACACGCTATCGCGCCAGGTTTTGTTGTCGGCAGTACCAGGCCCGCTGTTCCGAACCACGTATTGCAGCTGCATGGGCGTTCCGAGCGTATCAGCAAGGGGACCTGCTACGTCCAGTACCTGAAGGTCGGAAGCCGGGGCCAGCGTAATAGCGATGGGGGCCGTTCGAAGATTATTGGTTTCTACCTTTTCGGAAACGCTGCTGTCGGCATCACTGACTAATAGCAAAAAATAATTGCCTGCTACGCCTGTTGGCAGGGTTGCCGAAATCTGTTTGCTGTACTCACCCCCCGCTACCAATAGCTGATTTACGACAACCGTAGTCAGCAGCCGGTCGGTGGCTGCTTCGAACGTATTATTGGTAGATAAATACAGTTTGTCTTTCCAGTTCGTACCAAAGATGCCAGCTGGGCTGTCGTTGCGTACCCGCCATTGCACAGCTACGGTTTGCTCAGAGATAGCACTGGTCGGGGCCGTCAGTTGCATAGGTCTCAGATCGGGGATTTCCATCCGAACCGCTTTGGAACGGGCCGATACGTTGTCCTGTTCGCCCAAGCTTTCATAAATTTGATCGGCAGCGTCGGTTTTGACAAAGAAATAATACGTACCTTCCGTAGTCGATGCGGGCAGGGTAACGGTTTGCTGGACACTGCTACTGCTCAACGACTGTAGCTGGTCTGTTCGTGAACGTCTGGTTAATTGCCGGTCGGTGGTTTCATTGAAAATTGTATCTGCCGACATATAGATAGCTTCCTGCCAGCCGGTTGAGGTAGCTACTGCTCCGTCGTTGGTGGTTGTCCACTGAATCGTTAATGATTGTCTGGCAGCAATCGTATCGGCCAAAATGGTTAGCCCCTGCACCAGCAAATTGGGTGTCGGTCGCTGAATAATGGTCATTGCCGGGCTAACCCGGCTATTATTGTCTTCTTTGTTATACTCAAAAACCTGATTTAAACGGTCGGTTACCACATGCAAATAATACGTACCGTTGATACGGTTGGGTACGCGCACCTTCGTCGTAACGATGTATTCGCCGTTGACGGACAGCGCCTGCAGACGGCGGTGTGTGTATAGCAGCCGGTCAGTTGCTACGTCAACGGTCTGGTTTTGCGTTAAAAAGACTTGATCGGTCCAATTAGCGGTCGTGGTTGGGCCGGTGCCAACGTTCTTGACTGTGAAGGTTACCGTAACCGAATCATCCGAGAACGCGTTGAGCGGAGCAACCACCAGATTTGTTACCTGAAGGTCAGGGGGCGGGGCCAACGATATAGTAATAGGTTGGCTCGCGAGCTGGTTATTGCCCGTCTGAACTTCGGGTACGGTGCGGGCCGGGTTGGTCTGAACAATCAGGTAATATTTTCCCTGAATACCCTGCGGAAGCCGAAACGTAAGCGTCCCGGATTGGTACGACTGACCGACACCCAGTGCACTCAGATTAGGTCTGCTACTGATGTGGAAGTTGTCGCTGCCTGCGTTCAGAACCGGCTGATCGCATAGGTAAACCGCGTCGAGCCAATTTTTTTCGAGTGTAGCGCCGTTTCCCTGGTTCTTAATGCTCCAGCTCACCGAAAAATCGTTTTCCGACGTACCGGTAACGGGCGCGGTAATGGTTTCGACAATAAGGTCGGCCTGCCGCCGGGTTGTAAAGACAGCTACTGCCGACTCGGCCCGGCAACTTATCTGTTTAGCAATCACTTTCCAGGAATACGGCGTACCATAGGTAAAACTGCTTCCTGACAGGGTATAAGAAATCTGGCTTAGGTCGGCCACGAGCGGTTTGGCAGGTACAGGAGCATCCGACTTCCAGACGTACAGGTCATAGGCCAACGCCCCCGGAACAGCCGCCCAGCTTAGTTTGACAGGTATAGCCAGATCGACGGTATTACTGGCCGGTAGCAAGTTGGCAGGAGCCACCACCCCCGCCAGGTGACGAAACGTGGCTCGAAGCGTATCGTTCAGCCGGAATGTATCGACAGGAAATACCGTATACGCTAACACCGTATAACTGCCAATTGCCGATAGGTTCGCTTTTTGCGTAAAGGTGTAATCGAGTGATTCGCCGGGAGATAGGGCCGTAGTCGATATGGTTTCGGTGACTATAGATCCATTATTTATGCGATAGGCGATCGGAATGTTGGTTTGGCCAGTGTTGCCGTAATTGCGGATGCGTACGGTTACGTTGGCTGGTGCCGTATAATTACAGTCAGTAATGGGTGCAACCAGTACACTGATACCCATGTCGATGAGCTGGCCGTTCTGCGGTTTTTGTCGCCACGGATTAAATTTGACTTTGTTGGAAACCGCATTGCCTTTGCCAGTTGGGTTGAGCGTTGGGTGCAGCGGCCCCGACTCAACGCCCCAGTAACAGTTTCGGGCATCAACGGTATCGGCTACCACTCCGCTTCCGTTGTTGATACCAAAATCGGTGTTGCCATAAATACTGCAATTCGCGAAGGTAGGGCGTCCACTGTTGACGTAAACGCCTGTTTTATTACCGAAGAATGTGGAGCCAGAAATAACAGCGTTCTCCACACTGCGTAACTCAAGCCCGCGGTTAGCAGCCTGAGAAATAGTGACATTAGCTAACGAAAAATTTGGGGTTGCAATGTCTAAAGCGGCCCTGCTGTTGGTTCCTAATTTGTCGATATTGACAAAGCTTAGCACTGAATTCGTGCTGGTAGAGGTCAAGTCAAACCGCCCAGTGAAGGCACCCTCAGTGGCAAGGCGGGTAAACCGAATGGGGGCGTTTTCAGTGCCGATGGCGCGGAGCGATCCGTTAACGACCAACTGGCCCTGTATACCAAAATCGACTACAGTACCCGCCCCGATCGTGAGCTGATAGGCCTGCGGTACCTGCGCCTGGCCTGTAAGCTGGTAGAAAGAGTTTTGCCCAGGATATGGCCACGATGTATTAGCCGTTAAGCCGGCACTTTGCAGCAGGATGGGTATATTTGGGATATTTGCCAGTCCACTACAACTACCGGGGTAAGCCCGCAACGGGGTGGGGTTGTTCAAAAATGTAATGTTTTGGATGACTGGCGAAATCGTATTCCCACCGATGTCGACACCGATTTGCTCACTGTTACTAACGGTTAGGTACTTAAGGGTGCAATTAGCATTAACAACAACCGCTCTCCCGCCCCTCGATGCATCGCCTAAGCTGTCAATGTTGACGTGTTCCATCACGGAAGCCCCGCCCCCGTTGTTGAAGTAGATACTTCCGCCGTGGGTTGAGTTGCCGTTATAAACCCGGTTGGCCCGTCCCTGAAAGCGGATGGGTTCACCAACGGTTCCCCGGGCCAGCAATGTGCCATTGACATGAATGTGACAATCGAAATGCAGAAACTCGACCGTCACGCCATGGTCAATAATGAGTTTATGATCTTTGTCAATATAGACGTCGCTCAGCAACTGGTAGCGTGAGTCACTGCTCAGTTTAGGCATCAGCGCATCGAGCTTACCGGCACTGCCATTGACACTGACCACTGCCCGCACATTGGCAAAGTTTCTAGCCCCACCTACCCACGTCAGTACGTCATACTGCTCACTGTTGCGGATAACCACATTGCGAAGTGCAGGCGTTTGGGGGTAGTTGACACGAAGGGCGTTCCCTCCCCTCGATGCATCACCTAAACTGTCGATGGTAACGTTCTCTAAAGTGGAAGTCCCACCCCCAGTATTGATATAGATACCTCCGCCGTGGGTCGAGTTGCCGTTATAAGCCCGGTTTGCCCGTCCCTGAAAGCGGATGGGTTCATTTGGAGTGCCTTGAGCTAACAAAGCACCATTGATGTGGAGATGGCAATCAAAATGTAAAAACTCAACGGTCACGCCGGATTCAATAGTAAGCTTGTAGTCTTTATCAACATACACGTCGTTCAGCAATCGGTAGCGGGTGTTAGGCCCCAGTCTGGGCATCAGTGCATCGCTCTTACCGGCACTACCATTGACACTGACTACTGCCCGCACATCGGCAAAGTTTCTGGCTCCGCCCACCCACGTCAGTACGTCATACTGCTCACTATTTCGGACGACTACGTTACGAAGTGCAGGCGTCTGGGGATAGTTGATGCGTATGGTACTCCCCCCCCTCGATGCATCGCCCAAGCTGTCGAGCAGCACATGCTCGAGTACCGAAGCTCCCCCCCCGTTGTTGAAGTAGATACTTCCGCCGTGGGTTGAGTTGCCGTTATAAACCCGGTTGGCCCGCCCCTGAAAGCGGATGGGTTCGCCGACGGTTCCCCGGGCCAGCAATGTACCATTGACGTGAATGTGACAATCGAAATGCAGAAACTCGACATTTACCCCTTGCCCAATGGTAAGTTTATAATCCCTGTCAATGTATACATCGCGTAACAGTCGATAGCGCGTTCCAGTCCCAAAATTGGGCATTAAGGCATCCAGCTTCCCGGCATCACCGTTGACGCTGACCACTGCCCGCACATTAGCGAAGTTTCTGGCTCCGCCCACCCACGTCAGTACGTCATACTGCTCACTGTTGCGAATGACTACGTTACGAAGCGTGGGGGTTTGAGCGTGACGAATCTGGATGGCATTTCCATCTCTGGAGGTATCGCCCAAGCTGTCGAGCGTAACGTAGTCCAATACTGACGGACCCCCGTTATTGAAAAAATAAATACCCCCTCCGTGGGTTGAGTTACCGTTATAAGCCCGATTGGCCCGCCCACGAAAACGTATCGAATCAGTAGCGGTTCCCTGGGCCAATAAAGCTCCCTGAATATAGAGATGGCAATCGAAATGTGAAAACACAACGGTCACGCCGGATTCAATAATCAGGGTTTGACCAGCAGGTACGGTTACTGCACTCTCTAGAATATACGGGCTTTTCGCCTTGGTCCAAACACCAGACTGGGACCCACGCACGGGGGTGGGCGTCTGGGCCAAACTGAGCGACCAACAAAAAGTAAAGCCCATAAACAGGGCTACCAACCGAAAAGATGCTGCCATGATGGTGTGAAAAGAACAGAAAGGTCCGGAACGCCTATTTTCGATCAGCCTGACACTGCTGCAACTGCTGCTTCATCAGCTCGTTCTGCTGATTCAGCAGCAGAACTTCTTCCTGCATTCGGATCAAGTGAAGTGTAATTTCTTCAACCTTTTCCAGTAGTTTCGCCTGCATTACACCCACATCTACACCGTCTTTGACAACTTCGGTAGCACTACTAATACCGGGTAAGTGATGATGTTGCTCGATGTAGCGTTTTATTTCGGGAAGACTAAGCAGCTTATAAGAAGGACTAAATACTTTATCAGACCACTCGTCGGTATCCTTCACGGCTACGCGTAGCCGTTCAGTCAAAATGCCTTTTGTTACATATAAGCTATACCCATCGGGCTTACGCATATGTCCGGCACCGATGACTACGCCACCCGGATTATTATTCTGTACATGTACACCTACTGACTGCCATAAAATCGCCGACTCGGCAGGCAGGCGACCGGTATTATTTAAGCTTCCCAAGATGACATTACCTTCTTCGTCTACGGTTAAAAACTTAGTTCGGTTAAGAACGGTTGGCGTAGAGTTATACGGTAGTCCGCCCAAGCGGAGTCCAGATTGGTTTGTTCCACCTGTTACATGTAATCGGGTCTGAACTGTAAGTGGAGAGCCGTCAGCAACCCGTATCGATTGGGCGAATACGTTACAGGTAAATAAGTTTATGAAGAAGAGCAAGTATATGTGTGGTCTCATGATCAATATGATTTTTTATAAAGTTAGCTTATACTTTAATCCTCATTTTTTTACGCTTAAATATTTATTAAGCGTATAGCTAAGTAGTTCATAGTCGCATCTTGAGCGCAAATTGGTACGTATTAATATCAAGAAATGGCTATAATAACCTCTGGTGATTTCATGTGCCGCTATGGGTTTGTAGTCAACCCAATTAGTGGTTAGTCGCCAGCCTGTCAATGTGATTAAGATATGGTGACCACACCAGCACACTTTTCAGCGAGTTGAAGCTGCGTGGAGACGAAATGAACGTGGCTTTTTTCAAACAGATTAGTGCAGCACATTTTGCTCCTCTTCAGATACCCTGTTAATTTCCCGGATACCGATGGGCCCACTCCTGCGTACAGGTGTGGGGGCTATCCCCAGCCGGGCCGCCAAAGTGGCCGTAAATTTGTCGATAGAGGGCAGCCACCTGTTTTTTGAGTTAAGTCTAACAATCTCGCAAAAACGCTCCTTAATGAGTCGAAGGAACGGTATTTTATTTGCTACAAGAAATGGGCTTTCATAGAATCGCTTTTTTCCACATCGTACTTGCACCCACAGGCTTTCTGCGGCCTGCTTGGCTGAGCACCGACGGTAACTCGTACTTTTGATCACTGGCAGATCGTTCGCTTGACTAGTTCGGGCATGACGCGGCCGCTCAACCCTAGGTTGCCAGGTACTCGTCTGTTTTCCGGGTGCACCTACCTAAAATCCTGTATAGGACCCTTAGGTGGGAACTACTTGGTAAGTAGCTTATCAGGGGTTCGTTGATACGCAGTATTTTCGTGCTAGGCTACACGACTGTATATCAGCACGTTGTTGCCAATTATTGATTTCTACCCCTTGGTCAGCTATTCGCGAAATACAGTGCTCTTGATGACTGAAATTGCCAGTATGCTGATTACTCTATCTCGCGGTAGGCCACCTGGCTGTTAATCAGTAAGTGGTCACTACGGGGAAGGGACTGACCCCTAAATCGTTGTTATCCAGTAACTTAACTTCGCTTCCGGCTGAGCTAGGTCTAGTTTATTTCAGTCTGGTCCGTATCTGGTCCTCTAAACAGGATGATGCCCGGCTCTAGTTGGTGTTTGCGCCAGGCTACCAGCAATGAAGCAACGTCATCGTAGTGCGTCACAATCGCCCCAGAAGAATGGGTAGCCA
The DNA here is from genome assembly GCF_004138325.1 of Spirosoma sordidisoli. Taxonomy (GTDB): domain Bacteria; phylum Bacteroidota; class Bacteroidia; order Cytophagales; family Spirosomataceae; genus Spirosoma; species Spirosoma sordidisoli. The sequence goes on from NZ_SBLB01000010.1 coordinate 66,718, forward strand.
ACGAGTCTGCCGAAGCGGGTTGCTCCGTCAGTGAGTGAATCCGTAAAGGATAGTTTAGGAGGTCATCGGCCTGATTGGTTGAGAGCTCATCCATTGGCAAAGAGAGGAGTGTGCACTCAAAGATCACTTAATGTATTGAACGATAGGTAGCTATACGTTAGATTTTCTATGTAAACTATATCGGCCCGCCTGATGGGGGCTCGTTTAGATCCTCGTTAGTTGCCCGGTGGTGATTAAGCGGCCGTATGAGCGAGGCACGAATCTATGAACATGGAGCGAGAGAATGTTATCCGTGTGGTAAAAAGCCAGTACCTGCTGGACGGGATATACCGTTTGCTCTAGTTTGATAAACTCACTGCCAAATGACCAGATGGCACTCTGCTGGTGTAGCGCCACAGAGCCGGCAGCGGGTGAGGAGTCGACGCGGTAGATCCGGATTAAATTGACCTGTTTCAGAGCGATAATCTCCTGTAGATTGGAAATAAGTTGTTCAGCCGACGTTTTCATGATCAAGTTAACTACGTATAATCCGGTGGGCAGGGAGCATAAACCAGTAACCACCCCATTTCGAACTAACGGGTAAAGTTGAGTCGTCAGACGCTGAACAAAGTCTGGCAGTAGCTGTAAACAACCTTTTGGCAGGCGGTCATTTGCTGACTCAGAGAGGTAATCCTCCGGGCGGGTTGAGCTAACGCAATGCGCTGGGGGGTGGGTGGGGGAACTGGCTGGGACTGCGGTGCCAGCGTTCCCGGCTGATCAAGCTGGTCTAGGCGGTCCAGGGCTAATCCAATAGCCAGTATGCCATCCTGCCAGGGCTTGAGCAGCGAATAGTACTCTTTGCCGGTAGTGGGCGAGTGATATATTTCTTCCTGGGCCACGCCTGACGAGAGAACGCGTTGGTAGGCTAGAAACAAACCCTGCCGGGCGTCCTGGCGGAATAACTCCCAAAAGGTGGCGCCCCGGTACCAGTCCTGCAAAGCAGGCAGATCGAGGGTAGCATAATGGTTGAAGGAGCACACCTCAAAATTAACTAACTCGCCCTGCTGGTTGCGAATAGCCCGGGAATGCATAATGCCAAAGGGAATGACAAAGTGTTGGTCCTCCCAGACGAAAGCAGACGGTGATGCTGTCATCGGTAAGTGGTATATGAGATGTAAAGTTACCTTTATTACACATAGGAATCCATTAGTTACTTATGATAATTTATATTTAATCTTATGTACAGAATATAGTGATATAAATAAACAAAATGCCTGTTATGAAAAAGTTTGTCAGTAATAATTTCAGTTACCGAGAGCACTCTATTTCGCGAATAACTGATCAAGGGGCAGAAAATAATCATTGGTAACAACAGGCTGGTATACAGCCATGTATCCTGTTCTTTTTGAAAGGAAACGCCTGATCTGTTTACTACGAAACTATATGGTCAATATCCCCGAAATCCCCAGCGGTGAGGTACCATCTCACCACTTCTTTCTTTATCGCAACGCTGGCAAATACTATCGCTAAAGTAGCTTCGGGGGGAATAGCTATGGTTGTGTACGTACTTTCCAACCTCTCCGTGAATCGGCAGGTTACCCACGTTCACCGGATCGAGTTGATTTATCTATACAACAAGCAACAAACAAAACGTTTATGAAGCTCACTGATTACCGCATGCCCTCACGGGTGGTCAATATAGCTGAAACTCCCGGTTAGACCTAAGCGAATTTACCTACTTCCTTGATAATGAGGTTCATCCGAATAGTGAACCGTTCACCCATTGAGAATTGGGCGGTCGTGGGATTCCGCCGAATACGAATATAGAACAGCGGGGATAGTCAATATGGCTTCTGACCTATTGTGTTGCCTAACCAATAGCGAGATGATACTCTAGGCTATATGGACATTCATCGTGACTGGGGGCATGATTGGGGGCAGCCAGCCGAATAATCCGTTTTACTACTAATGAATTCAGGCACTTAGGACGAAAATGGCGATGCGACATCCGGCACCACTCTTTTTTTTACTGACTTTATTGTTTTTTAGCGAAGCGAGAATTTTTCAATTCTGGCAACGGCTTAAGGCTATCCTTCCTTTATCGATCAATTCTCCAGATAGACCCACAGTAACCCAAAGTGGGGGCATGAATGGGGGCATCAAATTGACCCTGGGCACTGCCCATCTGGGTAGCATGAATCAAGGGGGGTACTAATGGGCTTGTCTAACATGACCTGTCAGACCGCTAAACCTAAAACCAAGCCTTATAAGCTGGCCGACGGTGAAGGGCTGTATCTTGAAGTCACTCCGAAGGGAACCAAGTTCTGGCGGCTCAAGTATCGACTTCGCGGCAAAGAAAAGCGCATTTCACTGGGTGCTTATCCCTCCGTTTCAGTAGCGGATGCCCGAAAGGCCAAAGATGAAATTAAGCGCGATATAAAGACTGGTATTGACCCTATTCTAAAACGGTTGCAGGCAACTCAGACCCAGGCCTTGATCCAACAACTCGATTTTAAATCGATGGCCATGGAGTGGTATCAAAAACAGACGCCCTTATGGAAGCCAAAACACGCTGATATCATCAAACACCGCTTTGAAAAGTATGTGTTTCCGTTTTTGGGAAACTTTCCGCTTGCAGAGATACAACCGATGATGATGTTGAACTGCGTACAAAAGATTGAAAAAACCGCGCCTGATCTGTCCCGCCGGATGAAGGCGCTTTGTAGCCATGTCTTTAAATACGCTATGGCGACCGGTCGGGCTGAACGTGATCCGACATATGGCTTAGAGGCCGCCATGAAGAAGTTCAGGAGAGGACATTACGCATCGATCTCTGTGGATGAATTGCCTGAGTTTCTACAATGCTTGATGAATTATGAGAATCGTGTCAATCGCCAAACTTTTCTTGCTCTCAAATTACTGCTTCTAACGTTTGTGCGTACTTGTGAGCTTGTCGAAGCAAAATGGGAAGAAGTCGATTTTGAAAGAGCAATGTGGGTAATTCCAGCCGAACGAATGAAAATGAATCTGCCTCACCTCGTTCCGTTGTCTCAACAGACGCTAGCCATCTTTCGTGAGCTCAAAGGGATGAATGGACACCGCGCGTTTATCTTTCCTGGTTACTACAGCTGGAGAAAGCCCATGAGCAAAAACACAATGCTCGTCGCTATCAAGCGAATGGGTTATAACCGCAAAATGACTGGACACGGTTTCCGGACCTTAGCTCTTGGAATCCTAAAAGAAAAGCTAGGCTACACGCATGATATAGCTGATCGCCAACTTGCCCACGTGCCGAAAAGCAGTGTAGATCGTGCTTATGACCGTGCGCAGTTTTTGCCTCAACGTATCGAAATGATGCAACGCTACGCTGACTTCCTTGATACAGTCTACTTAACAGAGTTGAAAAAGTGCCAAAATCCAAAAGCAGAATTATTTCCTGTATAGCTTGATCCGCGTTTTCTTGTTATCTGATATTAATAGGACAGTGATCCTATTGTGTATGCGTATTTCTTGGTGTACCATGAATATATTCCTAGATCAAGGGGGATGATTGGATGAAAGCCTGATTCTTGCAAAGGGGGAGATGATGTCAGACAAAAACGAACCTCTACTCGACCGTAAAACGGCGGCTAGGTACCTTAACCTATCGCCAGGTACCTTAGCCGTTTGGGACTGTACCAAACGCTATGATCTTAGTCCCATCAAAATCGGCCGCGCTGTCCGCTACCGTAAGGCAGATCTCGATAAATTCATTGAACAGCGGCTTTGGTCGTCGCACAAGACAAACGCGGACCCGCCCGATAGTGCACGCCGTTAACACGTAAGCCGTTTCTTCACCTTCTGCATCTTTGGAGGTCGCCATGAACATTGATCAGGCGAAGACGATTCCTATTGCCGACATTCTAGGACAGCTCAATATCCAGCCGCGCAAAACAAGCCCCGACAAGCTCCTCTATCTCTCACCCATTCGTAAGGAAAAGACACCGAGCTTTTGGGTCTATCTCAAGCCGAATCGATGGCATGACTATGGTATCGGGCAGGGCGGTGATCCGGTCGATCTTATATGCGCCTACCTTAGGTATATTAGAGAAGATCACACCGTTGTAGACGCCTTGCGGTGGATAACCAACATGCACAATACGCCTTACGCGTTTGCGCCCGTTTATATTGATGCACCTGCCGAAGAGGACGACCATTGTCTTTCCCTCAAAAAAGTAGGCCCTATTGAGCACGTCGGACTTGTTCACTACGTGCATAAGCGTGGTATTCCAACGCCTGTGGCCAATATGCACCTCAAACAAGTTCATGTGCGCAACAAACGTACGGGCAAAAGCTTTTTTGCTCTCGGTTTCGACAATGAAGAGGGCGGTTACGAACTGCGCAACCCGTTCTTTAAAGGCTCACTGGGAAGAAAATCTGTATCGTTCATTCGTGGCACCGACCCGCAAGCCAATGGCATCCACATCTTTGAAGGGGCAATTGACTATCTCTCAGCTGTCGCTCAGCTAAAAGGCGAACGCTTCAAGGGCGACACGATAGTTCTCAACTCATTGTCCTGCCTCAAACAGCTTCTGCCGTATGTGCACAATTACGGCTACCGGACGGCGTACACCTGGCTTGACAATGATACAGCCGGTAAAACTGCCACGCGCACATTGGGCGAATTCTTCAAGACGCAAGTGGATCTTACCCACAAGTGCATGAACCGGCTTTACGCTCCGCATAAAGATGTTAACGCCTGGCACATGCATCAATTAGGTCTCACCCTGTAAGGAGCGCTTCCTATGGATCAATTATCGCTGCAATCGCTTTTTAAGGTCAACGAGATCGAGATCATCTACCGTAACACGGTGCCGTACCAGGATCGCATCCAGATTCGGTCTTCCTCGACTGCTTATGAAATCCTCCTGGCAACATGGGCTGAAAACCGTATAGAACTGGTGGAACAGTTCAAGATCCTCTTGCTTGACCAGAAAAATAACTGCCTTGGCGTATCCGACATTGGGACCGGTGGTATGTCGTCATGTCTGGCTGATCCAAAAGTCATCTTTGCCACGGCTTTGAAAGCTCGTGCGACCGGCATCATTCTGGCCCACAATCACCCGAGCGGCAATTTAACACCGAGCGAGCAGGACAAGACGCTGACGCGTAAGCTGCAAGACGGCGGCAAGCTCCTCGACATTGCCGTACTCGATCACCTGATTGTCACCCCGCACAACTATCGCTCTTTTGCGGATGACGGTCTAATGCCGGGTTAATGCTCTTGGCTTCTAACAAGGGTTGGACGGTGAGGGCGGTTGTTCTCACTCATTCTGCCAAGGCATGACGGCTCGAGCGGGACTGTACCCAGCTCACTCATTCCGCCAACAACAATTTTCCCCAGGCCTAACGGCCTTTCCTCGCGCTCCAAAATTCTTGCTGGCTCCTTCGTTAGAGCCGGGTCGTGTCATTCCCGTAACCCTCAACCATGGAGAATAGACGATGACAACCACTCCCCATCAATCATCCAGCCGCAGCCGAAAAACAACAACTCCACATAACACCTCTATATCTCAAAGCGACGTTTATACACGGATCACGCATAAGATCCTCACCGATCTCGAACAAGGCAATCTCACCTGGCGCAAGCCTTGGAACGCTGATCATCTGAACGGTCACGTCATGAAGCCCCTGCGTTGGAATGACATTCCTTACACCGGTATCAATACCCTGATGTTGTGGGGGACTGCTGCCGAGCAGGGCTATATCTCACCCTATTGGATGACGTATAATCAAGCCATTGAATTAAAAGCCAACGTTTGCAAGGGCGAAAAAGGGACGCAAATCGTCTATGCTGACAAAATGGTCAAGGAAGAGGAAGGTCAAAACGGTGAGACCAGCACCCGGCAGATTCCATTCCTCAAATGCTACACCGTCTTCAACGCGCACCAGATCGATGGTCTCTCCGATGCATTCTATACAAAACCCGAAGTGCCAGTTGCCAATTCTATCACCCGAGATCAATCAATTGAGCGCTTCTTTGCCCAGACGAAAGCGGATATCTACACCGGTACACAGGCGGCCTATTCCATCACCACTGACCGAGTTCAGATGCCACCGCTGGAGAGCTTTGAAACCGCTAAGAGTTACTACGCTGTACTTGCCCATGAGATCACCCACTGGACCCGCCATCCAAGCCGTCTGGATCGTGACTTAGGCCGCAAGGTGTACGGCGATGCAGGTTATGCCAAAGAAGAATTAGTGGCGGAATTAGGAGCATGTTACCTAGCTGCCGATCTTGGCTTTGAACCGATGCCGGAGAGGCATCATGCGGCTTATATTCAATCCTGGCTGCAAGCTTTGCAAGACGACAAGCGCTTTATCTTTCAAGCAGCATCACATGCCCAAAAGGCTGTAGATTACATTCATGCCTTACAACCATCATAAGGCTTCTCATCGGACTAGCGGTGTCGGTTCTACCGACACCGCTAGTTCTACCAAGAGTTCTGTTGACTTATGTGTGTTGGGAGCTTACTCAATCATTCAATGTTAGGCTTTTTATCCGTTAATCCTAGCTTCGCCCAGCGTTTTTGTAAATCTTGAAGTGTTTTGAGGTGCCATTTACTTCCTTCTTGGCCACTATATGTTCTGACACCTCGTTCGTTCAACAAATCAACAGTTGCTTGGAGCGTCGTAACACCTGACTCTACTTGCATATTTTGAATAACATTATACATATTAGCAGCAAACTCGTCGGATTTTCGGTTGCGTTCTGCGCTTCCTTTCTTTCCGGCTTCTGAACGAGCGCGGCTCATTAAAATGGCAAACGCTTCTGACATGGAGGCACTAATAACAGGATCCTTAGTTGATTTGAAACGAAACTGTGGATTCTGAATACTTTCGGCTATATCTACGCCTTCTATTGTTTTGCCATTTATTATCGCATTCAGAATAGCTTCTGTTGATGATTCAAATTCACGCAGTGATGTTTCAGATGATTTGTCAAGCAATGAGTTAATCTCCGGTTTTATTACAAGGTTTAAGCTAGGTGGTATAGCATTTATCTTGTAGAGGGTGTTTAAGGTTTGGGCTCGAATGAACAGCTCAACATTGTTTCCTTCAGAGGAAACACCATTGTATTGTAATTCAGGCCTTCTGCCAACTTCTTCTAGTTGTCTGTAATGAGCAATTGTTTGAACAACCGCGTCTAGTGCCATAATACACGTGTTTAAGTCAAATAAAAATAAAAATTCTGAAAAGTGTTTGGATAACACTTTTTTATCACTAGGTTTATAACGGATTGATCCATTATAAAAGCAAAATTAGTTGTTTTAACCCTAAAAACCAAACGGTTACAAAAATGAAAAGCGACATACCTCCGCGACGTAGTATCCAATCTGGAAACGCAAATCTTAACCTGTCTCTCCAAGGGGGACGGGGAAGCGATCCAAAAAAATCGCTAGGTGTTGACAGGATTAGTCTCGCTCATCAGTACAAAGCTTGCTTTCGTCATGATAACCACGATTTTACTCCTCCTACTAGAGGTGCTCCTGACCTTTCGGGAGGCTACACTCTACGCCATAGAGCACCGTGTTGAGATATTGGGACTTATAACGCTTCATACTATCGCAGTAGCCATACTCAAGGGTATTGATCAGCTCAAAAAAAAGCTCTTTAATCAATCAAATAACAAATAGTAATCTCGAACGTAATCTATCGGAGCACTCAACAGTGCTCCGATAGATTACATCTAAACGCTAAAAGCCATGCTTGAAAACATATTCTGCTCAGTGGTAATGATCGTGTTTAGCCTTATCATATTAGCGATAATCGGTTGGTTGGTTATTCTGTCTAGCGATCATATCGGTATGCTATCATTCTGCGGTCTCATCATTCTTACAATTACTTGTAAAATGATTGTAAACTATCGTTTTGCTCGTTGAAAAAGAATGCATTCCCAATTTTTGTTCTATCATTATAAATCTAGAAAATATGGCTTGTATCGTGGTAATTGTTTGCATCTACTTGATAAGTATGGTGCTAGACATGACAAAGGCCAGAATTCGATAGTCGTCGAAAATGCACTACTTCAACAATCAATAAAAAATCCCTAGGCATCACCCAGGGATTTTTTATTGATTCGGATGCAACTCTAAATGTGGTTGCGCGATACGCTGTTGAGTGTATGCATTTTACTAGCTCGGATCTATAGTGATGCTGACGCCAATATTTTTGTGCAGCTGGATAATATCATCATAAGCGCAACGGACCGCATGAATAGTTATTTTGACAAAATTCGAAAAAGCTTTGACGACTCAGCACGTTTGGATAAGCTCTACGCGATGGTCATCAGTAAGTAGCTCGTGCTTCGCCCGCCCGACTCGTCTTTGATCAACACCCCTTGCTCTATCAGATTGTGAATGTCGCGCAACGCCGTATCCTGTGAGCATTTAGCAATTTTTGCCCATTTCGACGTTGTTAGTTTACCGTCGAAACCGTCCAGCAATTTATTAATCATCATGCGTTGCCGCTCGCTGAGCGTTTTCGTACTCAACCATTCCCAGTAACGGGCCTTCAACAACACACTGGATAATATTTCATCCGTTGCGGATAACGCACGATCCAGGCAGCCCAGAAACCATTCTAACCAGTTTGTGATGTCGAGATCGCCCCGTTGCGTTTTCTCCAAAGCGTCGTAATACGCATTTCGCTCCTTACGGATTTGAGCGGACATACTGTAAAAACGTTGGGCACTTCTGTCGGCACGGGCTAGCTGCATATCGGCAATCGTGCGGGCGATACGGCCATTGCCATCATCAAAAGGATGGATGGTCACAAACCATAAATGCGCGATCCCTGCTTTGACCACCGGATCAAGGGCTATTTCACTGTTGAACCAGTCGAGAAACGCTTGCATTTCATGATCCAGCACACTGGCATCCGGTGCTTGAAAGTGGACTCGCTCTTTGCCCAAAGGGCCTGAGATGACTTGCATGGGGCCCGCATTCCCGTTACGCCAGTCGCCGACCATAATCTTGAACATACCACTGCGCCCCGTTGGGAAGAGGGCTGCATGCCAGTCAAATAATCGATCTTTGGTCAGTGGCTTGTCATACTGTTGAGTGGCATCCAATAACATCTCCACAACGCCATCCACGTCCCGGTCAACAGGGACCAGGCCAAAGGTTTCGATCCCTAAACGCTTGGCAATAGACGAGCGAACCTGATCTTGATCCAAAATCTCGCCTTCGATTTCACTGGTTTTGAGGACTTCAAGCGTCAGGGTTTGTAGCATAGCTTCTGCACGCAATGAGAAGCCTAAACCTGCCATTTGACCAATCAAGCGGCCTTGCTTATGGCGCAGATCAGCCAGTGTGTTGATAAGTCTATTCTGATCCCAGTGAAAATGCGGCCAGTGACTGTATTGATAAATGTACATTTTATTCTCCGCACGATATGCGTCGAATATAGCAGCTATTCTTCGCACTGTCAATTATAATCTCCGCATTTTATGCGGAGATTATAGTATATATTCTCCGCATGACCATTATCAATTCATAAAACGAGAGTATTTGGGCGGTTGAAATAGCGTGTAAAATCTTCTTAAAATCAGGGGCTTACATTGACATAAGAGGTAATAAGCTATATATGTGTAAGTGAAAGGATACTTACAATGGCTTATCAGTTCACCATACAAACATCATTGGGGTTGAGCCTCATTCACGATTCACGCGAAACGCTGATCCACTATGCATCCAAAGCCCCGCCTATATTCACGCTTCACTGGATCGATCCCAAAAACAATGATGTTATTGAGAACATGCATCATCCAGTGAAGAATAGAAAAAATCTTGTGTTAGACGTCGAGGTTAATGAACCGGAGCGCGTCCAGCCGCTTCAAGTTCGGGATGATAGAGGTGTCGCAGGTGGCACGGGTCAAGCGTATAAAGATAGTTTCGAAATTGCTTTGAAGTTGATGCGCTATGACCCTGAGAAACATAGTGCGCGATGGACGATTAGAGAGGTCTGTGAAGTAACCAATATTCTAGCGCAGTCTGGGTTCAACGCTGCATGCAAAGAAATTAAGCGTGAGAATCTGGCAATAGCAAGAACGGAGCCGAAGCTGGTCTGAGCGTTAAAAAAATTAATGGTGTTGCGAGACGACTATATTGGTAATAATTGCTGATTCCTCTGTTTCAATCGTATATCGCTCGTCTGCTGCTTTAATAATACGCGGTAGATGATCCAGCAGCTCCATAAATAGCCTATCTAGACCATATCCTTGCAACAGGACATTATGCGCCGAGAAGTTTAGGCGAATGATATTCTTCTCACTCCCCACGTCAAACTCCGCTTCGATTAAATACGCATAGTTGAGAAACACCTTGCGTCCATCCGGCCAGACAAGACATAAATTACGCGCATGCCCTGGCGCATGGTAGTCGCTGTCTATCTCGGCCAGCGAAATGTTGTCGCTGGTGGGGTTATTGTCCCGCATTTGGTCAAAGCGGAGTTTAAAACTTTGGTTCATAGTCACGGTCTTTTACACGCGGTGCTTTCGTAATTGCATTGCCTTTGTCTGCTTTGGCAGGCGTCCGGTTTAATTCCTCACGGATGCGGTGCTGGATGTGTTCGCGTGTCTGGTCGTGGCTGGCAACCAGTTCAAGGGCTGATTGCCGGTCACCCAACCGTTTCGCGTAATTCAACAATTCGTCTTTGTCATCCGTAAAGATTCGCGCCCGGTCGCGTCCGCGTGAGACAGAGACATAAAATTGCTTGGCATCCGTGCCGGGGAAGGTGGCGGCAGGCTGCCACAACAGGACCTCATCGACGGTCTTGCCCTGAGAAGCATGCGAGGTCACGCAATAGCTATGCGCGATGTGACCGAAATCCTGTTTCAGCGTGTATTCAACTTTGCTGGTTTCGTTACGTAGCAGAATGGGGCCATTTTTACTGACCTTGACCACATCCAGCAGCTGGCCGTTACTAAGCCGGTTGCCATTCATGTCAAAGCCATTCCGGGTGATACGAACTTTATCCCCCTTGGCAAGTGCAATCTCGCTTTGCCGCAGTACGTCAAAATAATTGGCCTTATCGAGGGGCAGGCGCATCATCTGATCGTGTTCATCTACGACTTCAACACCTTCTTTCGTGCTACTCTTGACCTGCCAGAGGCTCCCCCGCTTAAAGCCCGGTACATTTTGGTTGAACTGAACCTTATGGCCGGGTTTAAAATTGCGCCAGTCGGCCCGCTCGGCAGCTGTCAAATTGAGGTTCGTGTAACGCTTGGCTTGGATTTCACGTTGTCCCAGCAATCCTCCTTCCTTTAGTTTTGTGCGAATGCTGTTGGTAATGGCGTCACTTTGTTCGTGGGTTGGAGACACCACCAGAGCCGATTTGCCACGTTGCAGAACATCGGCATAAGTGTGCACCAGTCCTTGATGCGGTTTTAAAGGATCAACGTTTTCGATAAAGCCAATGTCATCCAACCGGCCAAACCCGGACGCGACATTTCCCTTGGCGAGATCTTCGACAGCCGCCCGGTAATCCGTATCCCGTTGGCGGTAAATTTTGTTGACTTCCGCCGTTTTGATGCCAGCAACGGTGTTCAGTATACGCAAGGCATCACCCCGCACGACCGCGCTATGCTGCCTGGTATCGCCTCCCAGGATCAAGCGGGCGTTCTGCTTGTTCGCTAGTTCAAGGAGCGCTGTCATATCGGCATTCCCCAACAGCCCCGCTTCATCCACCCAAAGAACCTGTCCTTTTAAAGCGTCCTGCCTTCTAGGGTCGCTTAGCAGTAGGGAGACGGTTTCTGCCTTATCGAATCCTTCGTCACGCAGGACGCCCCGCGACGCTTGAGCCGTTGGCGCCACGACGGTGACGGTTTTCCCGGCTTTCTCCATCTGCCCAATGGCCTCCTTCATTAAGGTGGTCTTACCCGAGCCTGCCGCCCCCCGGATGATAGACACCCGATTTGTGGTGGTGAGCACATGCGTGACCGCATCGGCCTGTTGTCCCTCCAACGTCAGCTCAGGCGCTTGGGCATACAATGGCTTGAGCTTGCCCAGACCTTGACGGGCTAAATTCACCATATGCTGTTCTTCGCGTAGGACCGTTTTCGTGGTCGTCAATGTACGGCCAGCGTCCGTGACGTGGATCAATCGCTCGTCTGCTGCAAACGCGCTTGTAATCTCGTCCAGTGAGACGCTGCGGTGACCGAGGCTATGCCGGTAACCTTCAGCCAATAATCTCCGGTCCTGCGCCACCGAAGCCCGTTCAAAGCCATGTTCGATGGCATGATCGACACAGCGTTGGGGAGAGGGGGCCTCTTTGTCCTGGACCGGTGCATAACGAAGGATCTGTTTCCCGTCCTTTTCAGACGTTTTACCCAGTTCGCTGATCTGCCGTTTCCAGTCATCTTTTAGCTCCGCCATTGTTAAGCCTTTTTGCTTTTTGGCGCGTGTCCGGGCTCCTAATGCGCCCAGCTCGTCAGGGTTTGTAATGCCTTTTGCCTCGGCGACACGACCAATCTCATCCGTTCTCTTTGAGAACAGGTCAATGACGTTTTCAGGGACGCCAGTTAGCTCGAACGATTTATCAGTTCGTTGGATCTGATACCCCAGATCAATCAGATTGTCGGCCAGCCTCTTGTGGAAGCGGCTTTGATAGAATGGCATGTCCCGCTTGATGTCTCGAAACTGCACAGCCTTGACCTGCTGTTCTTCAGCGTCCCACGTTGCATTCATGACAAAGCAGTGCATATGCAAGTGCGGATCAGGGGTATGGCCTTCAACGGGTCTTGCAGTCAAATGGGTAAAGTCGGCCCAGAGCAGTTCGCTCGTCTGTCGCTCATCGACGATACCGTCTTTACGCACACGTGTCTTGGCATCGTTCTCGATGTCCAGCATGGTTTGCCGGACGGCCTCCTGAAAAGCTTCCTGGATATGATTGTCAGGGGAGAGGGCTTGTATGATGCTGACGCTTTTCGGGCAGTGGAAGTTGATGTCATAGCCGACCGTCCGGTCATGCTTGGTGATCGGCGTTAAAGCCCCGCCGGTCGTGGGATTTATGTTTTCGCACAGGTCGAAAAACACCTCCTTCGTGACCGGACCGGCGAGGCCCAAACGCTCGGCCAGTTTCCCTTGCAACCGTCCGCTAATCTCCTGGTCCTGACCGGAGAGGTAATAATCGGACCTCACCAGGCTTTCGGAAAAATAAGCCTTGGCGTGTCCACTGGATTTAGACTGGACCATGCGGATCATAGCAGTCAGTGTACAGGAGTTGGCTCACATTGACGGGACTTTGCGCGTTTCTTAGACACGGTGCATCACCGATAATCTAAGCCAGAGCTGTGCGCGGGAAGGCGGCTCGTCGTATAGTCATTTTTCCATCAGACGTCTTCTCGGAGCACAGCTCTGAATTACATAACCTCTACCGATTCGTCCTCCTGCATGAACATTTCGGCCACAAGACGGCGCGCATCCGGGTCCGCTGGACGGCGGCCGTAGAAGTGAAATCCTCTGGCTTGGGCGTCGTCCTTGTCGTCCACAAACGTGTTAACTAATTCTTCGTTACAGATCCGCTCGTCTATTTTGTCCATGATATAGTTGTCACCCGCATGATAGGCCGCCCGATAACTGAACGAATAGAAAATACTGCTAACGACGAGGATAAACCCAATGGGCTGACCGGAGAACCAAAGAATCATGCCTGAAAAGAAAAAGACACCGGGCTCCAGAACGGTCTCGATTGTGCGCACATCGAACCGTCTCCCTTGCCATTCGAGACTCCGAAACCAGGGATGAATGAGACCGGTAGACAGGCTGAAACGTGCAAAATCAAAGACACCGGGTAGGTGTTTAATTTCATCGCGCCGTTGAATAGCCATGTAAACAAACACGGCTAGGTACAGATACCAGCTCATATACGTTCCCAGGAATTGAAAGGTCGTTATGCCGCCATATAGACGTTCCAGTCCCTTCATTAAGAATAGAGGTATAAAACCAAGCACAATCGCTAAGGTCATGGCTCCTGAGAAACTAAAGTAGCGCTCGCCCATGTCCCGCCGGATGAGGGTCTCGATCAGCATACGCGGGTATGAACTCAATCCGAGGAAGAACGCGAGTAACGTCTCTTTAATAGGGTCGCGACGCCGGTACATGGTCTGAAAATAAGTCTTCTTTTGCATGGCTTTGGATCGTTTAGATTAGAGAGTGTAATCGGGTTGGTAATTTTGATTGAAGGTCAACTTGATGTAATTACGTCCATTCATCAAATCACCTTGACGATAGAAGTAAGCATCAACACGACAGTCATGCAGGGGGCCGCCACACCGCAGGCGTTGAAATTCTTCAGGCCTCACGACCCGTTCGAGCTTAAGCGAGCGGCCGCGCGTTTGTGAAAAGTTTTGGGAAACTGTGGTGCTTTCGGATTCATCAACAAAGTAGGCGTCCCCAATCAGCTTCGATGAGTAGTCATTCGTCGTTTCGTCGCTGTTCGCGTGGAAAATCTTGGACGCGAGCGTTCCCAGGAACGACTTGACCTTATGTTCGGATTTTTCACCGCCCATCGCTGCATACAGATTGTGCAAGTTTTGTGTCAGGTAAACGGTCGCGATCCGGCTGCTGCGAGCGGTTGTCTGGGTGGCCTGGTCATGCTCGTGCAGGAAGAACTGGCACTCGTCGGCGAACAGAAAGACAGGCCGTGGATTCTTCGTGATATCTCTTTTTTCCATCGCCCGTTGCCAACAGTACTTAAACAGAATCTGTCCATCTCGTCCGGATTTTTCATACACTTTGACGGGTAGGTTGATTAGGATGATACGACCCTCCAGGCAGTCTTCAGGGGTCAGAGTTGAGCGACCGTGACAAAACAGAGAGTAAAGAGGCTCTCGGAGCAGGCGGAACAAAAACCCGCTGAAGGAAAAATCGACAATCGAGCGTGTTTTATCGCTGAGATCAATCAACGTTTCATTGAAAAAGCTATCCAGTACGCGCAACAGCCGCGCGTCCGGTAAAGCATCTAAAATGTCGGCTTCATAAAGAGCATCATCGGCCCAACGCGCATGCATATGCTTGGGCTGCTTGTCATGCCATGCATCAATCTGATCCATTACATAGCGACGGGCGGCTATAAACGCTTTAAAAAACGGTTTGACCTCATCGCTTTCTTGACCATCCTGTAAATCCTCCCGGCTTTTGGGGATGGATTGGACAATATCATAGAGCGCCTGTACAGAGACCTTACCATACGCCATTCTGCATAGATCGATGGTATTGGCAATTAGCATATCCAGTGCTGTCTCCCAAAAGGCATCATCACTTTTGCCTGCACTCTGTTCCTGGCCTGCACGAATAACCGTCTTAAGAACTTGAACCAGATTGTCAGTGCTGGAAATGCCTGCTGAGGTAGCAGACTCGTATTCCAAAAAGTTGAAATGATGCTTTCCTTTCGGCTCTATAATGAGCAAATCGCTTTCGCGCCCAGTCATGCGGCAATATGCCTGCCAAACTTCTTTTTCATCCGGTTTAGCGCAGAGTACCAGACCACCGTAGCCTGCTTGTAGATATTTCAATGCGATCATGCGACCCGAGCCGGAGCTTTTGCCCGAGCCTATACCTCCGGTGACCAGAATTCCCTCCACGCTGTGACGGATACGGAAGGCTGACCGTTGTGTGCTGGATACCAAATCCATAAGAGGGGTATCTAGATCGAATGTCCTCATAGAATTGTCGCGGTTTACTATCCAAACAGTCGTTGCAATCTCTTTTAAGAGCGGGTCAAAGTAGGCTGACTTTGACCCGCAATACGCCGTTAGCGATCATCAATTGAGTCTAAAAAGACTAGTATTCATTCCCGCTTTGGTGCCTTTCCCAACGGTGACCATTTTCAGAGGACTGAGAATGGTCACCGTCCGTCCAGCGCTTCTCAACCCGGCCATCTTTGATCCGGTAATAGTAATCATCGTGTGCATCTTTCCTGAAATCGGACTCGCGTAAAGCGCGCTCGAGATCATCACTAGTTGGCTGTGCCATAATTGTTAGAATTAATAGAGCATTTGAAACAGTTGACTTCTGCGCACAGGAAAAGACCGATGGTTAGAATTACGGCACTCATCAGATCCAAACGTCGGACAGATGTTTATCAGAGTTGTAAGGCCTGTAAACATCATCGTCGCCAAGACGCTTCACGTACAGCTGGCCGGTCTCCCCAATCAGGGTATCTAGTACACGATTTCCGTCGAGGTTAGTCATGATGCCGTTTTCATGATAAATCCAGCCATGTGCACACGCGTCTTCAACAGTGGTCATCCAATAAGGAATTTTTGACGTGCTGGATGATTACAGGTTTTCCAGCGTGACCTGCTCAATTCAGTGCGGCCGCTTGAGCAAGACAAAGATGTGAACCCATTGACAGTGAAGTCAATGGATAATATTTTGCGCTAAAATTTGCGCAATTATGCTAACCGCACCAATACGTCGATATACATACACTCCTACCGAATACATGGATATGTATGAGATGCTGAAAGAGGCATTCATTCGCAAGGAATGGGGTAATGATGAAGCTGTATCTAAGGGAAAATATAGTGTATGGCTTAAGCAGGGCGAGAAAAGGCGTCTCGTTTTTGAACGCTTCGAGGTTAATGCAGAGTATTTTTATGATCGATACTGTCGTGCTAAACAAGGCAAGTCTATTAGCCTGGACGAACGCTTGGCTGTCGCTGTATTAGGCTACATCGGAATCACGGGGCGTACTTTTACGGAAATGAATCCCAATTTTCGTAACAGCCTTAAGCGCCCCAGCCGAAAAAAAAATGCAAATACCGGCGCAATTGCGCAGGCTGAATCACTCCCACAGAAATCCGAATGGGACCAGGCGACCGCTACCGTCTTGCGCTTTTACGATGCAATTAATAACGGACCTACTCATTATGAAGAGGCTTGGTCCTGTCTAACGCCTAGGTTGCAACACAGCATTTGTGAGTCCGATTTTGACCGCTTCTGTGAAGGTTATAATAATACGGTTGCAATCAAGAACATTAAGGTGTTCAACGTCGCCAGTAGCGCCGAGGGTGCAGTTGAGTGTTCTGTTTATTACATCGATGAGTTTCGTAATTACCGATCACCGACTTTAAGTGGATGGGATGAATTCACAGTAGCCCATCTAGACGAGTTTGTCAGCAAAGTAAAAAGGCTTAAGGCAGAGGTTGAAGCAGCAGGTGGGCGTGGTTTTGACCGAATTGAGCTTTATAAACTGTTTGAACCAGCTGCTTCCGAATACGTTTGGTACAAGTGTAGAATCAAGCGAGATGATATTCCACTTGTGTTTCCCACCTTCAAACATACCGAACTCAAACGCTTATACCGTGTGACGTGTAAGCGTATCCATGATGATTGGCTGATTGATACTATTCGTCTATTGCCTGTTCACTCATCACGGTAAAATATGGTCAAATAAGGTTCTGTTCATGAAGGACTGTCCACTATAGCCACTTGTGACTCTCCATCAAGCTTCGTACTTTTACTTCTTTAAAAATAGTATGCACGCATACTATTTTATTATTACGAAAACGAAGAGGGTACTTTAGTCGTTATAGAGTATGAAGATTCAAGGCTTTTTTTGTAGTGCACTAGAATCAGTCGTTGTCCTTGTCCAAAGGTCGAGCAAGACCGCAAAAAACGTGAATGTTGTACCTATGTTGTACCAACAAAAAAGGCAGTCACAACTTGTAGCTGTAACTGCCTCATATTCTGGTGGTGATGGACGGAATCGAACCGCCGACACAAGGATTTTCAGTCCTTTGCTCTACCAACTGAGCTACATCACCGGGTTGCGCTGAACTGCGAAACGTGGGTGCAAAAGTACGGGTTTGTCGGCCTTTTGCAATACTTGTAACGGAATATTTTTTAAGTAAGTCCTGGTTGAGCGTTTAGATTGCTGACTATCAGGCAAGGTTGCTCTGAAATACACATGGAAATAATTCAGCAAATTTTGTTCGTAGCCGCCCTGGCAGTTACGGCCTGGTACATAACCAAACGCGTGAAGCTTATAGCCCGCGCTATTAACCTCGGTCGGCCCGAAGACCGCACCGATAACGCTGCCGAACGTTGGAAGACCATGTTGCTGGTTGCCTTTGGCCAGAAGAAGATGTTCACCAATCTGCTGGTCGGTATAATGCACTTTGTGATCTACGCCGGGTTTGTCATCATCAACCTCGAGATTCTGGAGATCATTCTGGATGGGGTGCTGGGTACGCACCGGCTGTTTGCGCCATATATCACTCCCGTTTACCCGATCCTGATCGATGTGTTCGAAGTACTGGCGTTCGGCGTGCTGGCCGTATGCGTCGTGTTTCTGACGCGCCGGTTTGTGACGCGGGTAAGCCGCCTACAGGCCGGCCGACACCGGGAACTGCGCGGCTGGTCGGTTCCTGATGCTACCATTATCCTGACAGCCGAGATCGTGCTGATGATTGCCTTCCTGACTTGGAATGCGTCAGATAGTGTACTGCGCGACCGGGGGGTTGGCCACTATGGCGAGCTGCAGGGCGTGGTGCCCGATTTCCTTATCAGCCAGTATCTGAAACCGCTGTTTACCGGATTTAGCGATACGGCGCTGGTAGCCTACGAACGCGGGGCGTGGTGGCTGCACATTCTCGGCATCCTGGCCTTTGCGGTATATGTAACCTACTCGAAACACCTGCACATTGCACTGGGCTTTCCAAACGTCTACTTCTCAGATCTGCAACCCAAAGGCGAAATGCAGAATATGCCCGAGATCACCAAAGAGGTGCAGCTGGCACTGGGTTTACCGCTTACGACCGAGGCCGATGGGTCGCAGGAGAATGATAATGGGCAGCAGCCGGCTGAAGTTGGTCGCTTTGGCGCCAAAGATGTCCATGACCTGAAATGGATCAACCTCATGAACGCCTACAGTTGTACCGAATGTGGTCGCTGTACGGCCGCCTGTCCGGCCAATATCACCGGCAAAAAACTATCGCCCCGCAAAATCATGATGGACACCCGCGACCGGCTCGAAGAGATTCAGCGCGGCTGGCAAACCCAGGGCGACGACTATAAGGATGACAAATCGCTGCTGAACGATTACATCACGGCCGAGGAGCTGAACGCCTGCACCACCTGCCAGGCCTGCATTAACGCCTGCCCCATCAATATTAACCCGCTTGATATCATTCTTCAGTTACGCCGGTATCGGGTAATGGAAGAGTCGCAGGCCCCCGCTTCCTGGAACGCGATGTTCAGCAACATCGAGAACAACATGGCGCCCTGGAAGTTCTCGCCCGGCGACCGGTTCAACTGGGCCGATCAGGTTAACGAGTCTGTAATTAAATAAACCAGATACACCCATTCGGTTTGCTCCAGTATGCGCCGTTGGTTTGTGCGTTCTGCGCTTCACCGTGGTCCGTGTCCTCACGGACCTCTCAGGCGTCAGCAAACCGTCCGGACAAGTGGTCCGTGAGGACACGAACCACGGTGATGGACCATACAACGAACCACTGCAAACCGAATACTGAAAAAACTACCTGCTGAAAATGACAACCGAGAAAACATATAGTGTTCCAACAATGGCCGAGATGACTGCGGCTGGCGAAGAGCCGGAAGTGCTGTTCTGGGTGGGCTGTGCGGGCTCGTTCGATGATCGCTACAAGCGCGTGACCATTGCTTTTGTCCGCATCCTGAACCACGTGGGTATCAAGTTCGCCGTGCTGGGGCCCGAAGAAGCCTGTACCGGCGATCCGGCCCGGCGGGCTGGTAACGAGTTCCTGTTTCAGATGCAGGCCATGGCCAATATTCAGGTACTGAACGGCTATAACGTGAAAAAGATAGTGACGGCCTGTCCGCACTGCTTCAACACCATCAAGAACGAATACCCGGAGCTGGGCGGCAACTACGAAGTGATTCATCACTCGCAATTTTTGCAGGGCCTGATCAACGAAGGACGGGTGCGGGTGAAAGACGGGCAGTCGTTCAAAGGCCGTAAAATTACCTTTCACGATTCATGCTACCTGGGCCGGGCCAACAAAATCTACGAAGCCCCGCGCGATGTGCTGGCGGCTCTGGACGCCGATCTGGTTGAGATGAAGCGCGTGCGGGCCAACGGTCTCTGCTGCGGAGCCGGTGGCGGCCAATACTTCAAAGAACCCGAACCCGGCCATAAAGATGTAAACGTAGAGCGGGTTCAGGAAGCCCTGGCCACTGGCGCCGACACCATTGCGGTTTCGTGCCCGTTCTGCATGACCATGATGTCTGACGGCGTTAAGAACCAGAACCGCGAAGACAGCGTTCGGGTCTACGATATTGCGGAGCTAATCGCTCAGCGCGAAGGACTGTAAACAAATGATAAATGATGAGTGATGAACGATGAATGCGGCTGCCAGGTAATAGCCAACAAGCCCATTCATCGTTTATCACTCATCATTTATCATTATAGATCTATCATTCAACTTATGTATACCGATTTTAAAACCTTGCCCGATGGTGCCCGCGTCTGGGTTTACCAGGCCAGCCGGTCGCTTTCGGATGCTGATGTACTGGCTATCGAACAGCGGCTGAAACCGGCGCTTGGCGACTGGGCCGCGCACGGGCAACCCCTGCTGGCTTCGGCCCAGGTTGTCGAGAACCGGTTTGTGGTCGTGGGTGTCGATGAAGGATATAACCTGCCAAGTGGTTGCTCGATCGATGCGTCGGTCCGGACCCTGCGCGAAATTGGCCAGCAATTGTCGGTCGATTTCTTCGACCGATCGGCTGCCATCCGGCAGGCTGATGGGTCGGTGGGCACGTTTGCGCTGCCCGCCATCAAAGCCGCGGTGGCCGATGGGACGATCCAGCCTGACACGCCGGTTTTCAACACGCTGGTGAAAACGAAAGCTGAATTTTTGACAGACTGGCAGATCAGGGCGGCCGATTCGTGGCTAAAACGCTACTTTTCATCTATTACGGCCTGACAGCGTCCGTTTCTCAAAGCCGGCCAGTGATTAATCACGGATGATTAATCACTGGCCGGCTTTAACATTCGCCGATTTAGAAACGTTCACTGACAATTCGGCATAAGCCATTGATTTTAAACCTTTTTTTTGAACAAAGGATTGGTTTTTGCAGTCAACCTTTGATCATACTCAGCGGATTGGTCTCAGTTGATTCAGGAATTCGTTGAAGTCTGCCGCTTGCAAACGGCAATAAACGCTTACTTTTATGGCGACCATACCCGAAGTTATGTCAGATACGCCAACTCGCGACGACGATCAACTAACACCCGATGGCGGTTCTACTGAGCAGCCCTCGGCTGATGCCCCTGCCCGCCGATATACCGACGAGCAGAAGTATCAGGTATTTAACAAGGAGTTCATGCCCCACATTGACTCCATGTACAACTTTGCTTTCCGCCTGACAACTGACGAGGATGATGCCAACGACCTCGTACAGGATACGTATCTAAAGGCTTTCCGCTTTATTTCGTCGTTTGAGCAGGGAACCAACGCTAAAGCATGGCTGTTTCGAATACTGAAGAACAGCTTCATCAACGATTATCGTAAGAAAAGCAAAGAGCCGGCTAAAGTAGATTATCAGGACGTTGAAACGACCTATAATTCAGAAGACGCCGAAACAGAGCATACGGTTGATCTGCGGGCTGAGTCAGTCTCAGATCTGATTGGTGATGAAGTGGCCACAGCGCTTAACGCGTTGCCGGTTGATTTCAGAACGGTAATTATCCTTTGTGATATCGAAGGGTTTACTTACGAAGAGATGGCTAAGATTCTGGACATCCCGATCGGTACCGTTCGCTCCCGGTTGCACCGCGCCCGTAACCTCCTGAAAGAGAAACTACGGGATTACGCAGCATCCATGGGATATAACGAAGAAACTGACGAATAAACCGAACTTTTTCTATCTGTATTTTGGTTCTGCTGATAACTTAACGTATTATTATTCTTGGAATAAATAAAATTTTTCCAATGCAAACGTCTTTGCCATCGTCATCTTCATCCAGCGCAGAGCCTGCGATGAAAGAACATTGCAGTCATCAGGCAGACTGCTTGAAGATGATCCAGCTGATTCTGGATGGGGAAGCTACCGAACAGCAGCTCGCCCGACTGAAGGTCAATCTCGAATCATGCAAACCCTGCATCGAGATGTACCACCTCGAAAAAGAAGTAAAAGAGTTGTTGACCAAACGCATGGAAAAACGGTGTTGCCCCGATCAGTTGGTGGCAACGATCAAAGCCAAGATTCTGACGTTTAGTTAAGAAAGACATTACACGAATTGGGGTAATTAAGGATCTGGCCCACGCCACCTTGGTTACCCCGATTTTCTTTATAACCGGTAAACCACCAACACACATTGAACGGGAAACTCATCATTTTTTCGGCTCCTTCAGGTTCTGGTAAGACAACCATCGTCAAGCATCTGCTGGCCGAGAATAACAATCTCGGTTTTTCTATTTCAGCCTGTACCCGCGACCGCAGAGGCCGTTCGGAGCAAAACGGGCAGGATTACTACTTTCTGACACCCGAAGATTTCAAGCAGAAAATAGATAACCACGAGTTTGTAGAATGGGAAGAAGTGTACGTCGGCGCGTTCTACGGCACGCTGAAATCCGAAATCGAACGCGTATGGGCCAGTGGAAAACACGTTCTCTTCGATGTCGATGTAAAAGGTGGGCTGAAGCTTAAAGAATATTATGGCGACAAAGCCCTGGCCGTGTTCGTGAAAGTACCCGACGAAGAAACCCTGCGTCAGCGCCTGATTGGCCGCGGTTCTGAAACAGAAGAAAGCCTGTCGAAACGGCTGTTCAAGGTGCACTTCGAGATGAGCTTTCAGAACGAGTTCGATGTGATTCTGGTCAATGACGATCTGGAAACATCGCTGCAAAAAGCCCAGAAGCTGGTGAACGACTTCGTCAACGAAGATAAGGTTCCGCCCAAAGCGTCGATACTGTAAGGCAAACGGATTTGGGGTTGCTTACTGATGTTTCGGTGCGTACATACCCCACCGTCATAAACACACGTGTACTCTTGAACGTAGGTCTTTTTTTCGGCTCGTTTAATCCGATTCATGTCGGACACCTCATCATTGCCGATACCATGGCAACCTCAACCGACCTGGATCAGGTCTGGTTCGTAGTGTCGCCCCAGAATCCATTCAAGAAGACCAAAAGCCTCCTGCACGAGTTTGACCGGATGGACATGGTTGAGCGGGCCATAGCCGACAACAGCCGACTGAAAGCAACCGATATTGAATTCTCGATGCCCAAGCCAAGCTATACGATCGATACGCTTGTGCGGCTGTCGGAGAAATATCCGCAGCATCGGTTTCGGCTCATTATGGGCGAAGACAACCTGGAGCAGTTTGCCAACTGGAAAAATCACGAAGCTATTCTGGAGTATTACGGCCTGTATGTCTACCAAAGGCCGCGCTCGGCAGAGAGTGCCTTCAAAACCCACCCGAACGTACGCGTGGTCGAAGCGCCCCTGCTCGACATCTCGGCCACGTTCATCCGCGAGCGTATCCGCGCCAACCGATCCATCCGGTATATGGTACCCGATGTGGTGGGGGAGATGATCGAGCGTAAAAAATTCTACTTATAGCCCCGCAGGGCCGGCCCTACGGCAATCCGTTCTGGAAGGTGATTTCGGTAGCCAAGCCAATGGCGCTCATCCGAATCGCTACCGAGCGGCTGCTCGATTTTGCCCCGACTTTATCGCACTGGGGGCCTTTTTCGAGGTAGTAGACGTAGAATTTCTGGTTCCGATCGGCCAGGATGTTGGCGTCGGGCCGGCCGAGCCACTCGCCGATGGTATTGGCTGTTTTGCCCTTCAGGTTCGGAATCTCAGCTCTGAAGTCGGCCTCGAGGGCGGAGCGGGTGCCCGTGCAGCCTCCCCGGTCGCCCCGCCATTTTTTGAGGTTAAGCTTGCCAAACTGATCCGGTACCGTACCACAGGCCAGCAGGGTCAGGCTCCAGCAAACGACAAACAGGCCACCTGCCAGCCGACGGCCTGTACCAAACAGGTTCATATTCATAGCCCGCTTATTCATTATATACGACCTGGAGCAGCGTTTGACCAACGGCTTTGAGGGTACCCCGGTCGATATTGCTCATGTTATCGTCGGCCGTATGCCAGGCCGGAAAGAAGCCACCCGTACCGGCGTTGGTGTGAATGATATCGATCATCGGGATTTTGGCAATAGTATTGGGAGCCAGGTGATCGTCGGTAATCTGACCGCCGGGCTGATCGATGAAGTATTGGCTGTAGCCAGCCGCGCTGGCGGTTTGCCAGACCTTATTCACCACGCTGGGCGCAAACTGCATCGAAAGGCCTTCTTTGGCGAAGGTAGCCCCTTTGGCGCCAACCATATCGAGCAGAATACCGAAGTAAGCCGTATAGCCGGGTTTATGCAGGTTCTTGGCCCAGTAGCGCGAGCCCAGGCAGAAGCCAATGTAGTCGTACTGATTGCCGGTTGCCGGTTCAAAATCGTTGGCCGCTTTCTCGGAGTTACCCCAGTCTTCGGCATCGAAGAAAATAATATCGATACCGACCCCTGGCTTTTTCTGGGCCTGCTGAATGGTGCGGGCCAGTTCCAGCAGCACGCCTACGCCACTGGCGCCATCGTTAGCGGCTGTTACGGGTTTGGACTGATCGGCTTTATCGGGGTCCTGGTCGGCCTGGGGGCGCGAATCCCAGTGGCTGGCCAGCACGATACGCTTGGTAGCCTGGGGGTTGATAGTGCCGATGATGTTGCGGGCGTTCAGCTTCTTGCTATCCCAGGTGGTGGCCACAAAGTTCTGCTCCGTTACTTCGCATCCGAACTGTTTCAGCTTGGCAACGAGGTAATTGCCGGTGGCGACGTGGGCGGGCGTGTTCGGAACCCGCGGTCCAAACGCTACCTGCCGGTCAATGTAGGTATAGGCCGAGTCGGCGTTGAACGGAGGAGCCGTTACCTGTACGGGTTGATCCGCAGGCTGGGTCGCGTCACTTTGCCTGGGTTTTTCTTTACAGGCGGCCATAATAAGCGCCGTGGCGAGGATACTAAAAAAGAATCTGCTCATACAGGTAATTACTCTTCGTAGGCCCAGTCGATCTGGTGTTTCATGTCTTTGATGGCCAGCCCCTGCGCTTTGAAGTACGAACGAATCTGGTCGACTTTGTCGTATTGGCGCTGTTCTTTGTATTCGCGGTAGAGGGTCAGCAGGCCTTCCAGCACGGGCTGATTGTCGCTGCCTTCTTCTTTCAAGCCCAATACATCCTGCATGAAGGTGCTGAACGACTCTTTCAGCAGCGTGAACACATCGTCGCCCAGCGCGGCCGGCTGAAGCTGGTTCAGGTACAGCATATTCACGTATTTGAGGAGCGTAAATACCTGCGCAATGGCTACGGCGGTGTTGAGGTCGTCGTTCATGGCTTCGTAAAACTGCTGAACGGCTTTGCGGATATCTTCCTGTTTGGCCATGTCGGCCGATACGCTCTCGTCGGGCCGGTAGCTCATGGTTTTGACCACCCGCAGCCCGTTAGCCAGTCGCCGGTAGCCTTTCTGAGCGGCCTTGAGGGCGTCGTTCGAGAAATCAAGGGTGCTGCGGTAGTGGGACTGTAACATAAAGAAGCGCACCGTCATCGGGCTATATGCCTGCTCAAGCAGGTAATGGCTTCCGGCAAACAGCTCGGCGGGCAGGAACGAGTTACCCAGCGACTTGCTCATTTTCTGGCCGTTGACGGTGA
This sequence comes from Spirosoma sordidisoli, assembly GCF_004138325.1. Lineage (GTDB taxonomy): Bacteria > Bacteroidota > Bacteroidia > Cytophagales > Spirosomataceae > Spirosoma > Spirosoma sordidisoli. The sequence continues at coordinate 92,415 of NZ_SBLB01000010.1, forward strand.
GCATGTTGGAGTGCATCCAGTACCGCACGGGGTCGTGGCCGGTGAGTCCGTCGCCCTGAGCAATTTCACATTCGTGGTGCGGAAACTTGAGGTCCATGCCGCCCCCGTGAATATCGAACTGTTTGCCCAGGTACTTGGTGCTCATGCAGGTACATTCGAGGTGCCAGCCCGGAAAGCCTTCGCCCCAGGGCGAATTCCAGCGCATGATATGCTCGGGCGAGGCCCGTTTCCAGATGGCAAAATCGAGGGGGTTGCGCTTCTCCGACTGGCCGTCGAGCTCGCGGGTTTCGTTCAGCAGGTCGTCCAGAATCCGGCCCGACAGTTTGCCGTAGTTGCCGCCCTGCTGGTTGTATGTCTCGATGTCGAAGTAGACCGACCCGTTCGACTCGTAGGCCAGTTTTTTGGCCAGCAGCGTTTGTACGGCTTCGATCTGCTCCACCATGTGGCCCGTGGCCGTCGGCTCGATGCTGGGCGGAATGGTGTTGAACTGGGCCATTACCGTGTGGAAATCGTTCGTAAACCGCTGTACAATCTCCATTGGTTCTACTTTTTCCAGTTTGGCCATGCGCCCGATTTTGTCTTCGCCTTCGTCGCCGTCGCCGACCAGGTGGCCTACGTCGGTCAGGTTACGGACGTAGCGCACTTTATACCCGATAAAGGTCAGGTAGCGGTAGAGGGTATCGAAGGTCAGGAACGTACGAACGTTACCCAGATGAACGTAATTATACACTGTCGGTCCGCAGACGTACATGCCCACGTAGGGCGGATTAAGCGGTTCAAACAGTTCTTTTCGGCGGGAAAGCGTATTGTATAGCTTGAGCGGCTGCGTCATGGTAATGGGCTTGCTCGGCTGTTCGAAACCGGTTTCGTCCGGAACAGCTGAACGACTCGTTTATAGTAGACAAAGCTACGCATTGTTACCCGGAAAATGACGGACCGGGCCAAACTCGCTATCTTTGCCTACTTGACATGACCAGCGTACAAGTGGTAACGAAAACAGGCTCAGGCCTGGCCTTACCGCTATCCGTTTGTCAGTAACCACGAGTTGATCAGGAATGCAGATCGTAGACGTAGGCACTAATCCCCAATACCAAAAGGAGTTCATCCAGTTTCCGGTTCGTTTGTACAAGGCTGATGCCAACTGGATACGGCCGCTCGACGCCGATGTTGAGGAGGTTTTTGACCCGAAGCGGAACAAGCGGTTCGAGCAGGGCGAATGCGTACGGTATCTGCTGCTCAACGACCGGGGTGAAACCATGGGGCGCGTGGCGGTCTTCATCGATCATGCCATTGCCAACCTGGATAATGACCAGCCCACCGGCGGCATGGGTTTTTTTGAATGCATCGACGATCAGGCGGCTGCGTTCCGGCTGTTCGATGCGGCCAAAGTCTGGCTCCAGAGCCGCGGTATGGAAGCCATGGACGGCCCGATCAACTTCGGCGACCGAGACCGGTGGTGGGGGCTGCTGGTCGACGGGTTCGACCGCGAGCCCAACTACTGCATGCCGTATACCAAACCGTACTACATCAGTTTCTTCGAGGCTTACGGCTTCCAGGATTATTTCCGGCAGTTCACCTTCGGCATTCCAACTACCTGGGCGAGGCTGACCGAGATGTCGCAGTCGGTTAAAGACCGGGCGCAGCGCATCTACGAGAATCCCGACTACTCGTTCCGGACCATCGATAAAAAGCAGCTGCCGGCCGCGGCCGAGCAATTCCGGCATATCTACAACGCAGCCTGGGGCGGGCATTCGGGCGTGAAGGAAATGTCGGCCGAGCAGGCGCAGGTGTTGATGCAGAAGCTAAAGCCGGTTATCGACGAGAAAATTATTTATTTCGCTTATTATCAGGGTGAACCGGTGGCCTTTTTCGTCTGCCTGCCCGAGTTGAACCAGATTTTCAAGCACGTAAACGGCAAACTGGATCTTTTCGGCAAACTGACTTTTTTGTGGCATGTGTTGCGCAAAACCAACCGTAAGGCCTTTGGGGTCGTTTTTGGCGTAGCGCCCGCGCATCAGGGCAAGGGTCTCGAAGCGGCCATTGCGCTCCGGATGCCGCACGAAGCCGACCACAACCCGAATTTTCAGTACGACACGCTGGAGATGAACTGGGTTGGCGATTTTAACCCCATTATGGTTCGGTTCGTGAGTCAGCTCGGGTCAACGATCGTTAAGACGCACGTTACCTACCGCTACCTGTTCGATCGGACGAAGCCGTTCAAACGCTGCCCCGTTATCGGCCGGAAGAAGGAAAGATAAAATGAATGACGGTTGCAGACCCCACCGGGACGCGCAGTCGGACCAATCATGCGGATGGTGTTGCTGACGCACGAGTGGTCCGTGGGGACACGGACCACGGTGCGGACACGGACCACAGTGGGGACACAGACCACAGTGGAGATCGAAAACTGTAACTGGAATACCGAAAAATTGTAAACAAAAAAAGATAAACAATGAGCTTATTAACCATCGGTTCCGTAGCCTTCGACGCGCTGGAAACGCCCTTTGGCAAGACCGACAAGATCATCGGCGGTGCCGCTACCTATATCACCCTGTCGGCTTCGTATTTCACGAAGAACAACAACCTCGTTGCTGTGGTAGGCGATGATTTTCCGGAGTCGATGATCCGCGATCTGAACAGTCACGGCGTCAATACCGATGGATTGCAGGTGCGGGTAGGAGAGAAGACGTTTTTCTGGTCGGGTAAGTATCATAACGATATGAATACCCGCGATACCGTTGAGGTGCAGCTGAACGTGATGGAAAACTTCGATCCGGTTGTTCCGGCTTCGTACCAGGATTGCCAGTACCTGATGCTGGGCAACACGGCCCCCGCTATTCAGAAAACGGTTATCGAGCGGCTGAACAGCCGCCCTAAACTGATCGTTCTCGACACCATGAACCTCTGGATCGAGATTGCCAATCCGGACCTGATGGCGCTCCTGAAACTGGTCGATGTGCTGGTGGTAAACGACGAAGAAGCGCGGCAGCTAACCAAAGAGTATTCACTGGTGAAGGCGGCCGCCAAAATCCGCACGATGGGACCCCAGACGGTCATCATCAAAAAAGGTGAACACGGTGCGCTGCTGTTCCAGGAAGACCGAATCTTCTTCGCGCCGGCGTTGCCGCTCGAATCGGTCTTCGACCCGACCGGTGCCGGCGATACGTTTGCGGGCGGATTTATCGGTTACCTGGCCAAAACCGACGATATATCGTTCGACAACATGAAGCGGGCCATCATCTACGGGTCGGCCATGGCGTCGTTCTGCGTCGAGAAATTCGGGGCTGAGCGGATCATGAACCTGACGCAGGACGAAATCGACGAGCGTGTCAGCGAGTTTGTGAAGCTATCGGCCTTTGGTCTGAATTAGTCGCAGCCGTTGGCTATTGTCAACCAATAGCCAACGGCTGATTTGTTTACTCAATTGACCTGGCAGCACTTGTTGGGTGGGCCGGTTTTGGCGTATACAGTGTTGCTCTTCACCTTCGGCGTGTTCACGCCAATCCAGATTTGTTCGTATAGTGGCTTTGGTTGTCTGTAACTCAGGTTGTGGGCAGTGCGCCTGTGTCTTATCAGCGGTCTACACTAGTTGTTATCCGGGTATTGGTTGTTTTCCACTGACAGGGTGTTTGCCACTGACAGGGTCTACGACCACTGTCAGGGTTTGGTGGTAAGTAAAACCTCCGGTTTGCTAATGGATTGGTGGGGTGGTTATTGTTGGCGGATGGCCATGATAATCAAATCCTGCGTGGTGAGGTTCAGCAGATCGATCAGGCTAATGCCGTATAGCTGCGATACCTGCTGCAGTACCGTCAGCGACAACTCAGTACGCCCGGTTTCTTTCTTACTATAAGCTGCCTGGCTGACACCAAGCTGAAAAGCAACGTATTCCTGCGGGTAGCCGTGAATCTCCCGTAGTTTGCGGATCTTGAGAGCAATTGGGTTCATGACTTTCTGATTTGAGGTTTTGGTAGCACTTGAACACTACAAAACAAACGCAGGCGGTAGCTGACAGAAACTTATTTCGACCAATTGGTCAGCTTCATCGACCAATTGTGTATCGAAGCAGGCTAATGAATATATTGCCGGTGCTATGAATGAAACCCTGACCTGCTATCTGGTAGACGATGAGTCGCCGGCACACGTGATTATGTCGAAGTACATCAGTCGGATGCCGTACCTGGCATTGCTGGGCCAGAGCTTCGACCCGTTTGAGGGGCTGGAGAAGGTGCAGGAGTTGAAACCTGATATTTTGTTTCTGGATGTGGAGATGCCCGATATGACCGGGGTTCAGTTTCTGAAGTCACTGCCGCAGCCGCATCCGATGGTGATTATGGTTACGGCCTCGCCCCAGTTTGCGGCCGAAACCTACGACTTCGATTCGGTCTCGCACTATCTGCTAAAACCCGTTGGCTTCGACAAATTTCTGGAAGCTATCAACCGCGTTGTTAAACGGTTGGGCTTCGTGCCGAACGCCGGTGCTGCCGCGCCCGTAGTAGCGCCGGTTAGCCAGCCCGCGCAGGCCCCCGCCGACCCGCGTGAGAACGTACCCTACTTCCTGATCAAAGAAGATAAAAAACTAGTGCGGGTGGCTCCCGAAGATATTGTCTTTGCCGAAGGCATGAAAGATTATCTGAAGCTGCATCTGACTGGCCGTGTGCTGGTCACGCACATGACCATGACCAAGCTGGAAGACATGTTACCGCCTTCCCAGTTTTTGCGCGTCAACCGCTCGTTTATTGTGCGTCGGCAGGCCATCAAAGAAATTGACGGCAATCAGATTACGACACTTGATGGCAAGAAAGTAGTCATTGGCGTTACCTACCGCGAAACGGTTATGAATGAGCTGAAAAAGAATATGCTATAGCCCCAATGTATACGTTTCTAGTTGCCAGGTAATGTGACAAATCCGTTTACAAATACGCCAGGGTCTGCTGGTCAGCCAATGCGTCAGCTACTCGACACAGTGTATCGGCCAAACCGACGCCTGTTTCGGGTGCTGGGCCATCTGCTGATGTGGCTGGTCGTGTACGTTGTGCTTATCGACAGCACCGGCAGCCGGATTTTTGAAGACAATGAGCGAGTCGTCCGTACGGCGTCGGTCGTTGATTTTCTGGAAACAGTCGGGCTGTATTATCTGCTGGGGTATTATGTATTTCCGGCCTTCATCTACTCCCAGAAGTACCTGCGTCTGGCTACCGTCATCCTGGTGGTTTTCTTTGTCATGTACCAGCTCAATAGTGAGTTGTTCAACTACCTGGACTCAATTAGTACTAAAGTTCGGCCAGACGGAAAACCAACGTATGCTACCAAAATAAACGCGATGGTTCGGGAGGCTGGCTGGCTGGGCTGCTTTACCAGCTTACGGGTTGCTTTATGGAACCTGTTCTATGCGTTTGGCTTGCCTATCGTTTTATTAACCTTCAAAGCATTTCGGGATATTATCAGTTATCAGCGACGACTGGTCCTGGCCGAACGCGATAAACTGGCTCTGGAGCTGAATTTTTTGAAGGCCCAGGTCAACCCGCACTTTCTGTTCAACACGCTCAACAGCATTTACGCCCGCATCTTCGATACCGATGAGCCCGCAGCCAACCTGGTGCTGCAACTCGCCGAGCTGATGCGCTACAACCTCTACGAAACCGACCAGCCTCGCATTGCCCTCGACAAAGAGCTGGCGTATATTCAGAACTACCTCAATCTGGAGCGCAATCGTCTGGCCGATCAGCCCATCACAATCGACTACCAGCAGCAGGGTGATGCCGGCGTGTGTCAGGTTGCTCCGCTGCTGCTGATCGCCTTCGTGGAGAACGCCTTCAAGCATGGCATAAAGGGAGGCATGTCCAATGCTTATGTACGGGTAGACGCCACTGTGGTCGAACACCGGCTAACGTTTACCGTAGTCAACAGCGTAGCGCCCCGACGAGGTGCCGCTGGCACCAGGGCTAAATCAGGTGGGGTAGGGCTGGTGAATGTGCGCCGTCGGCTGGAGGCTTTGTATGCTCATAAACACACGCTGACGATTACACCAGCGGCCGATGTGTACCGGGTTCAGCTCGTTATCGACCTGGAGCCCATTCAGGAGACGACTCGCTAGCTGGCGGTGCGACGACTCCTGGTTTCTGACGGGCAATCATTCATCGAAAAAAGACGGCAATTAGTCGAAAAGTGGCTGAAATCGATCTAAACAACTTGCTGCGGGCCTGGGTCATCTGCTATGTTTATCATGTCAACGGCCACTGGTCACCAGCGACAGTTGTTTCTACCGACCTGCTAACTTCTAAACCAACTTTCTAACGCCTATTACCATGAAGAATCAAACAGCTACCGTATCGCCCCGCCTTACGCTGAAAAAAGAGCGCATTGTGTGCCTAACGCCCGCTGGTGTGACTAATTCAAACACAGGTAAGTCGAGCCGAATTTGTGATTTTCTGACTATTGGCGGCTAGTACCTCTTGCAAACCTACCTCACCCTTAACTATTCGAGAGTAAGCCGAAGCCAGCTTGCTCACTATCTTCAGCGCACCGGCTGGCTATGTTTTGGCCAGACTGGTGCGTTTACTGAAGATGCGCTCGCCTGCATCCGGTCAAGAGAGTGTACGCTGGTTTTTCTGCGGTTGTCGGCCCCTGACGAAGATGTACCGGAGCCGTTTCTGGCCGCCCTTCGCCAGCATCCGGCGGTTATCGTTACCTCGCCGTATCCAGCTCATCTGTTCAGCTATCTGAACCTGCATCCCTTTGATTTTCTGACCGAACCGTATTCATTTGACCGATTTGCGGTCAGTATGGAGCGCTATGTCGCTGTGTTCGGATAAAGATGTAGTTACACGAAAACGATTCCCAATACGTTCCGGTCTGTTTATTAACAATAATTTATTTGGGTAATTAGTCGAAAAAAAGCGGGTTTTGTTGACACCCCTGGCAGGGCTCACTATATTAGTAAGTTCCTCCACGTCGATATACTTCCCGAATGATCCAGCTAAGCCGTTTTTTTTTGATACGTCGGCCCCTTTATTCCCTCGACCGGCTAATTCAGTTTTACCAGCAGCTGAGTTCCCATCCCCTCGAAGAACTTTTACGGCAACATTATCAGGATCCGCTGGCGCAGGAGGCTATCCTGGCTGCGTCGCCAACCCTCTACGAACGTTTCCGGCGCTGGCTGGCGGGTGAGGTCCTGCCCGAGCAGGATAAATTGCTGGCTACTTTACACAAGTACCTGATTCGAATGTGCAGCCGCGCTACGCCCTACGGTATGTTTGCGGGATGCACGACGGGTCAGTTTGGCGAATACACCCAATTTCAGGCTGCTCCGGCCCACTCGCTGCGTACCCACACCCGCGTTGATATGGATTGCCTGCTGGGCATTCGGGAGTGGCTCACGAACCAGCCCACCATTCGGACGCAGCTACGCCTTTTTCCCAACTCATCGCTCTATCCGGTTGGTTCGTCGCTTCGTTATGTCGAGCAGCAGCGCGAAGCCAGCAACCGGAACTACTTTATCAGCGTTGTTGAAGCCGATCAGTACCTGACCCTTGTCCTCAAAGCCGCCCGTACCGGCGCCACCATCCAGGAACTGGCCGCGCTGCTGATCGAACGGGATGCCCAGGCCGACGAAGCGATCGACTTTGTTGAGCAACTCATTGAAGGACAGTTACTCATCTTCGAGATCGAACCTACCGTAACGGGCCTGCACTACCTCGACCGGCTGACCGAACAAATTGCTTCGCTGGAAAATGCCGACGCCTGGGCCAGCGACCTGCGCCAGCTTCAGCACCAGTTGCAGCATCCCGACCGGCTCGTGGCGTATACGCAGGTTCGGCAGTGGTTTCTGGATCGGTCCATTGCCGTGCCCACTGCCGATGTCGTACAGGTCGACACATTTTTCGATACGCCAGGCCTGCAGTTGAGCGAACGCGCCATGCAGCACCTGCAGCGCCCGCTGGAGAAACTGATGGCCCTGAACCAGCCCTACGTATGCCCCAATCTCGACGAGTTCAAGCGGCTGTTTTATAATCGGTACGAAGACGAAGAGGTGCCGCTGGCGCTGGCACTCGACGGGGAGTTCGGCATTGGCTACGGCCACAGTTCCATGCTGGGTGTAGGCTACGCCCCGCTCATCGACGACCTTACGTTTGCCAGTGCTGCGGTGGCCCAGACCACCGCCTGGGATTGGTGGCAGACACTGGTCATGGACAAATACGCCGAAACCCTGCGAACCAAACAGGACGAAATCATCCTGACCGACGACGATCTGACCTACATCAATAGCCAGCAAACCGCGTCGGCACCGTTGCCGGGCAGTTTTTACGCGTTTGGATCGCTGCTGGCCCGCTCGGCCCGGGCACTCGACGAAGGTGATTTTCTGTTCAATCTACTGGCCTGCAAAGGGCCATCGGCCGTTAATCTCATGAGCCGCTTTGGCGAAGGCGACCCCCAGCTAGCCAAACACATCCGGAGTTGCGCTACCGCCGAAGAAGAGCACCACCCCAACGTGATCATGGCCGAAATTGTACACCTGCCCGAAAACCGGGCGGGTAACATCCTGATCCGGCCTACGCTCTACCAGTACGAAATCCCCTACATGGGCCAGTCGTCGGTAGACCCCGATTATCAAATTTCGTTGTCTGACCTGATGGTATCGGTGCGCAACAATCGGGTTGTGCTGCGTTCAAAACGCCTGAACCAGCGCGTAGTGCCGCGTCTGACCAACGCGCATAATTTTAGCCAGGGCCTGCCGATTTACCGGTTTCTCTGCGATTTACAGGCGCAGGATATGCACCTGAACGTGGTCTGGAACTGGGGCGTTTTGCGAACCCAAGCTTACCTGCCCCGCGTTCGGTACCGCAACATCCTGATAAGCCGGGCTACCTGGCAGCTTCAGTGCCGTAATCTCACCCCCGATAATCCGCTGCGGCTGGTAGCCCAGCTGACGGCCGTAGGTTTGCCCGATCAGTTTATGCTGGCTCAGGGCGATAATGAATTGTACATAGCGCTGCACGTACCGGCGTCGCTCAACCTGCTCATCGACGAAATCAAAAAACAGACGCAGATTCGGCTGGTCGAATGCCTGACCCAGCCTGACCGCTGCCCGCTGATCAACAAACGCGAGCATTTTACGCACGAAATCATTATTCCGTTTCACAATAAAGCCGCCCAGCCGTTACCCGGTCTGAGCCAGACGAATACGCACCTGCCCCAGCGCAAATTTTCGGTAGGCAGCGAGTGGTTCTACCTGAAAGTGTACACGGGCGAAAAAACATCCGACGCCCTGTTGCTGCAAACCATTTATCCCGTTGTGCAGCAGCTGCTGAAAACGCAGATCATCCAGGAGTTTTTCTTTGTGCGTTACAAAGACACCGACCCCCACCTGCGGCTTAGGTTTCGGGGCAACGCGCACCTCGAATTTTACCATCACGTTGTGCGCGTGGTAGAAAAGGCGCTGGCCGAATCTATAGAAGCGGGTATCGTACACCGCGTTCAGATCGATACCTACCAACGCGAGCTGGAACGGTACGGTATGGAACACATTAGCCTCTGCGAAACGCTGTTTCACTGCGACAGTCTGTCGACGCTGGCCTTCATGGCGCGCACCGGCGATGCCTTCGACGAAAACCTGCGCTTTGCGTTTGCCATTCGTAAAATTAACCAGCTCCTGGCCGGGGCAGGCCTCTTGCCCGACGGGTGCCTGGCTATCATGAGCCGACTTAAAGAAAGCTTTTTTCTGGAGTTCGGGGGCGAGTCGGCGCTGCGTCGGCAACTGAACGAAAAATACCGCACCTACCGCTCGCTTCTGGAGCATGCCCTATCGGCCGATTTTCCACTGGCCGATGAACACAACCAGTGGCACTGCCGGCAAACCGAACTGTTGCAGAAGCTGGTAGCCGCTTATGAGTACAATCCGCAAACGTTGCATTCCATGCTGAGCAGCCTGATCCATATGGTTGTGAATCGGTTGTTTCCATCCAAACAGCGGGCCTATGAGCTTGTGCTGTACTACTGCCTGGCCAAGCATTACGATTCAGTATGGGCACGGCAGAAATTATAGGATACTACGTGATCCGTTTACGAAAAGCCACGGGACGATGCGTTTCGGGGCTTTTTTATGGGCTGTATAACCAAAGCGAATAAAGTTTGCCCAAATGGATTAAGCTATAACGGCCGGTTATTGAAACCAGTCTGGTTAGGTCGCAACTTTGAATCAACAAATCGATCACAAAAACAAACGAACAATGACTCTCTAAACAAGTAAGATCATGAAAAAGCGCATCACGTCTGAGTTCTCTTTTGAGGTGTGGATTAACAACGACATCGACTCGATGGCCGACGAGATTGGCTCATTCGATGACAACTGGATCGTGTCGGCCGGTGATCTGTTCGACGGCCTGGAACTGCCCACCGACGAGCCGTTGCAGCACTACGACGAGGCAGCCTGACAGAGTCCTGCGCTTATAACCTGAGTGACTAAAGTATAACCTCGAGTTATTGATATACATGCCTTTGACTAAGACCTTTACAGTGTCATCAGGGCAACAGAACACAACTAAAAGCTAAGAATTTATACAGACGCGTACTACTTATACACATAATACTAGGAAGCCGGGGCGTAGCACCGTAGCTACACCGGAAATGATTCAAAGTGATCCATACTAAAACGAACCAGGCGGGCATAGGTACTCCCCCGCACCAGAAGCGGGGGAGATTGTCCTGAAATGGAACGAATCAGGAAGCGTGATTGCGGTTTTGTCGGTTTTTTTGTCAGTTTTATCAGTTAAGGCATAGGCAATTTTGTTCTGAAAAACCAATCAAAACAGACAAAGTCATGGAACTACAGAACAACCAGGAAAACAACAAGGTGATCGTTGCTGATCAGGTGAATGTGTCTAACAAGGTTGCCAGTTTCCCGGCCGAGCCGGTGGAGGACATGGAGCTGAACGACGAGCAGTTGGATATTATATCTGGTGGAGGAGATGGTGGTTTTATTATTAAAGGATGATGAAGTCGTGGATGTGCATATTGCTGGGGGTTCTTCTGTCGACAGGAATGGAGAACAGGTTGTATGCACAAACCACGTCAACACAGAATACAGTTGCACCGGCCAGTGTAACTAAGGCCATTGACAGGAAAACAGCTGATAGCCTTTTTAATCAGGGGGTTCGCTTTCAGGATACGCAGGCCTATCAACAATCGTTGGTATTGTTTGGAAAAAGCCAAAAACTTTACCAGGACATTGGTGATGGAAAGAGAGTAGGAGATTGCTTTAATTACATGGCGATAACCTATTATTATCAGGGCGATTTCTCGAAAGCAGTAGCGGCTTTCAAAAAAGGAGCCGAAACCTTTAAAAAGATACGATACAAAAAAGGAGTTGCTTCAACGCTGAATAACATTGGTAGTGTATATAATAGCCAGGGAAATTACCTGAAAGCACTGGAACATTTTCGGCAGGCGGCTATCATATTTAAAGAAATTGGTGATACTGATAATTTGACGGCCGTCACCAATAATATCGGTTTAATTTATACCAAGGCGAAAGATTACAGCAACGCTATGAAGTATTTTACTCAGGCTTATGCTGTATACAAACGAGGAGGTAACCAGGAAAGAATTGCCCAGATACAGGATGCTATTGGTAATATCTATTTGAAACAGGGCAAGTACAATAACGCATTTCAGAGTTTTAACGAATCGTTACAAATTGCCGACAGGAAGAAGGATAAGCAGTTACAGATTCTGGCATTAAACAGCCTGGGTGATTTGTTCTATGCGCAGTCAGATTATAAAAAAGCCTTACCCTACTATGAGCGATGTCTGACTTATTCCAATCAGATAGGTAGCTTACAGAGCCAGGCAGAATCGCAGATCGCTATTGGCAGTATTTTGCATCGGTTGGCAAAAGTTAATGACGCGGTAAACAAATGCCGGGACGGTTTGCGACTGGCAAGAGAAATAGGGTCTGTCTCACTAAAAAAACGGGGATGTGATTGTCTATACCAATCGTACAAGGCATTAGGAAATGACCGGCAGGCATTGCACTATTTTGAGCAGGCTAACACGCTGGAAGATAGCTTGAATCTCTCAGAAACGGCCAACAAGGTCATGGGCATGGAGTTTCAGAAGCAGCAGTTGGTCGACAGTATTGCCTACGTCAAAAAAGAGCATGCCATTCAACTGAAGCATAAGGAGGAGGTACAGCGGCAGGAGAAACAGCGGAACATGATTATCCTGTCGTTGGGATTTATTCTCCTGGTAGCGGCTGGTTTATGGGCTCAGCTCAACTACGTCAGGAAATCAAGAGCAGCCCTAAAGGTCGAAAAAGATCGCTCTGAAGCTTTGCTGCTGAATATTTTGCCTGAAGAGATTGCAGAGGAGCTGAAAGAGAAGGGGCATGTCGATGCCCGGGAATATAACCTGGTATCGATCTTATTCACGGATTTCAAATCGTTTACGCAAACCGCTGAGCAGATGTCTCCGCAAAGCCTGGTCGAAGAGATCCATACCTGCTTCAAAGCGTTTGACCTGATTGCCGGTAAATATCAGATCGAGAAAATAAAAACTATTGGTGATGCCTACATGGCGGCAGGCGGTATCCCACATACGGACGAACGGGCACTGAAAAACATTGTGCTGGCCGGCCTGGAGATGCAGAAGTTCATGACACAGCGAGCCGCTGAAAGCCGCGCCCAGGGTCGTCCCGCCTTTGACATGCGCCTGGGCATCCATGCCGGGCCAATTGTAGCGGGTATCGTAGGGGTCAAAAAGTTCCAGTACGATGTGTGGGGCGACACCGTAAACACCGCCAGCCGAATGGAAAGTAGCGGGCTGGTCGGGAAAGTTAATATAAGTGAGACCCTATATGATCTGATAAAGGACGAAGAGTGCTTCTCGTTCGAATACAGGGGGAAGGTACATGCCAAAGGAAAAGGGGATATGGGTATGTACTTCGTGGAGAAAAAGTTTGTGTATGAACTAGCGTGATCATGGAAAAGAGCAGAGAAGACAAAAGAAAGGATACTTGGAAAATAGCTTTATACGCGGCACTTGGTGTTATTTTATACAAAGTAGTTACAGAATTTCTGCTTTAGCTAAATAGGCTGTCTTGATGGACGCCAGGATACTGTTGATTGAAGATTTATATCTATAAAATAATGGAAGAGTGTAAAGTAGAATCCCTGATATATTATTCAAAATTGACGCTCGATGCAGAGCACATCGTAAAGAAGTCGAAGGAAGAGATTCAGGCTAAGCTTGATGAGTACACGGCTCAGGGCTATCGACTAATCTCAACAACATCTACCAATTTTGGCCTGGCTATATACATTTATCTCTTCTTTGAAAAATAGTCTACTTGCTATCATAGACTAAGCGTGAAAAATAAGGTAGTTTTTTAGTAGCTACAACAAATTTATAGGATAGATACACTACTTCTTTATAATATACCAATAAAGATATGGAACAGAGAAAACAGGAGATTATAGAAGCGATTATCTCCAAAGCTTGGGAGGATGTCAATTATAGAAAAGAGTTAATTGCCGACCCGATAAAAGCAATAGAAAAATTGACGGGCGTTAAAGTAGCGATACCAGAAGGAAAAACCATAGTTGTTAATGATCAGACTGACAAGTCAAAAATCTACGTAAATATTCCCGCTGAGCCAGAAATAGAAAGTATGGAGTTAAGTGAAGAGCAACTTGAAGCCGTAGCCGGTGGCGGGCACCAAATTTGGGGGAGCTTTATGGTTAGTCTATTCCCCAATCTGAAAGATTGCATTACCCTTTAATTATATATACAATAAACCAAAACAAACAAAACAATGGAGTTTACACAAGAGCAAAAACTGTATGGCCAGATCGTACAAAGAGCCTGGGATGACGCCCAATTCAAAGCGGATCTTACGGCAAACCCCGTAGCTGCTATCGAAAAATTGACCGGCCAAAAACTTAACATACCCGAAGGTAAGTCAATAGTCGTGCGCGATCAAACTGAAGCAGGAACTGTTTATATCAATCTTCCAGCCAAACCTAATTTGGACGATGTTGAACTGAACGAAGAGCAACTTGAGACTGTAGCTGGTGGTACTGTTATTTGGCCTATCATTATCTTTCCTCTGCCTAAGTTGCCAATAATTGAATACTAGTAATTCATAATTTAATATCAATAGACTTTATAAAATATAACAAATCAATAACTCAAAAAGTCAAGTCATGGAATTTACACAAGAACAAAAGCTAAACGCTCAGGTCATTCAGAGGGCATGGGAAGATGAACAATTCAAAAGTGAATTGATAGACAACCCTGCGGAGACGATGGAAAAATTAACGGGTAACAAAATTAGTTTGCCTGCAGGTCAAAAGCTGGTAGTGGTAGACCAAAGTGATGAGTCTACTGTTTACTTCAATATTCCAAAAAAAGTAAACGTTGATAGCTTAGAACTAACTGAAGAGCAATTAGAAATGGTTGCAGGCGGTTTAAGTCCAACCTTCTATGTAGGGTTCGCATGTGCGGTTGCAGTTTGGGCTGCGACGCATCAATAAAATCTTAAAAACTATTTAAAATAATAATATAATGAGAATTACAATAGAAGATCAAGAGAAAGGCGCAGAGTTAATGAAAACTCTAGCACAGAAAGCCTGGGAAAGCACAGCTTTTAAAGAGCAATTGGTAAATAACCCTGCCGAAGTAATTGAGCAAGTTTTGGGAAAAAAATTATCAATTCCCAATGACAAAAGAATTGTAGTAGAAGATCAAACTGATGATTCTATAATTTACCTTAATATTCCGGCAAAGATTGACCTGGATGAATTAGAATTGACTGACGAGCAATTAGAACTGGTTGCAGGTGGAGTTATTCCATGTATATTGGTTGGGTTTGCGGTAGGTACTGCTGTCTGCTGGGCTGTTTCTCACCTTTAAGCTACAATCGGAACCCTATTTCTGATTTATCAAACAATCATTTTAATTAAGATGATTGTTTGATAAATCTTTTCATAAATATTTGTTCAGTTATTAATTGCAGAGTTATGAATAACAATCAGTTTAGGCCAGTTGCTGTAATTTTATCGCTTGTATTGGGTTTCATAATAATTAAACATTTTGATTTTGATACGTTGGCGTTTAAAAAGCCTTGGTTGGATTTTTTATATATTATAACTTTTATAAGTATGTTGTTTTATATATTTAAAGACAAATCTCAAAATAAATGGGAAAAAAAGTAATCTATACAAAATTAGTCAACAGACAAAGTTAAATAAATTTTTGCATATGAATATGCTTTGTCTGTTGACTACAAAAGTAAGTACTTAAACGTACAAATTGACATGAATAATCAGAATAAGTATTTATCTGAAAATGAACTTGAAGAAATACCATTTATACATATAATATTACCTTATACTGAGAATTTTTTGCAGGAGATTGAAAAAAATAGAGTTTCAGCTGAATTAATAAAAAAATTAAATTTAACGCTTCTGCGAGAACTTAGCGCTATTGCTGAAGTAACTTTACAGGAAGAACTAACTATTTTTGTTAATAACGGATTTATTCATTATCAGGATTTTGTAAAGAAGACCAGTTTAATTTTAGAAAGTAAATATCCTGTATTAGATAATATTTTAAAAACTTTAGCAAAAAATTATTCTACATATATAAATAATATATTTTCAAATTTTTATAAAGATTTCAGTCTTATTGTAGATCATTTCTTTATTACTTTAGATAAAAGTAAAGCAGTAATTACAGATATAGACACAAATCTTGGCGATGGGCATAGTGGTGAAAGTACTGCTTTGATCACATTGGCTGATGATAGCAAATTAATTTATAAACCAAGAAATATTGATACTACAAATTCTTATAATTTCTTTATTGATTGGGTTAACAAAAAATTGAAAACAAATCTTAAAACGTTCAAAAGCTTGAGTTTTGAAAGTTACGGTTGGCTAGAATATATTACTAATGATGAAGTTAACACTTCTGAAGAACTTCATGAGTATTATCATAAGGCTGGAATTCTTTTAGCCGTTGCCTTTCTTTTAGGCAGTAAAGACTGCCATTACGAGAATATAATTGCATCAGGGCAAAATCCTGTTATTATAGATCACGAAACCATTGTTCAGCCTTTTCTATCAAAGCAGTCTATTCGTACCTGGGACGATCAGCATAAAGTAGCTCCTTTTTCTGTTTTAGAGAGTATGTTAATAGCTAATCAAAATACAGGAGTTCCTTCGGAATATACTGGATATGGCATTAAGGGGAACTGTGAAGCTATGGATTTCGAAAAAAAGGTAATCAATCCAAACACAATCAGTGCAAAAAGAGTAACCCGGTTTGTTTTTAGAAAATTGATAAAAAACAACATTCCAATACAAAACAATTGTTTTGTATTTGCTAGTGATCACAAAAAGTATTTTATAGAAGGTTTTTCAGCTGCATACGATATGTTCATGAATTCGAAAGAACAATTGCTATCCAGCGAGTCGCCAATTTTACGTTTCAATGATCAGAAAGTACGTTATGTTTGGAGACCCACTTTCGTGTATTCTAAAATTTTGAACTACATGAGAGGACCAGTTTTTATGACAAGTTTTGAGGTATATAAATCGAAATTGTATGAGTTGATGTCGAAAGCTTATAAAGGAAAAAACTTAGAAACTTACAAAGTTATTCTTGAATGTGAGATTAAGCAACTATTATCTGGTGACATTCCATTATTTCATCTCAATAGCTCAGATCTTCATTTTGAAGAAGATAAAGCATTAAAAATATTTAAGTATAATTGTATTGAAAATATTAAGTACAGAGCAAGCTTATTATCTACGTACCATAAGAAAGAACAACTTGAATACATTACACAGTGGCTTAGCGCTTAGATAAAGACTATTGACTTTTTCACACATAGCTTCTCATTTAATGATGTTCAGGTATCTCTGTCAGGATTCTAATGCGGAATAACTGTATAACACTTTGTATTAATTATTTCAATATTTATTAATAGTATTAATTCAATGAAAGCCCTGACTATACCCTATTTTGCTGGCGGACTCTCGCATTTAATTCCTCTCTATGTTTTACAGCAAAAATATTTAAGAAAAAATAGTGAAATTGAAAATCATTTTCTAGTTGATAGTAACTCCCAAAAGTTTCTAATGATGCAGGGTATATCCTGTGTACCTATTAATTATAGTTTTGAAGATAACCTTTCTATACTTAATGAATCTTTAATCATAAAAAACTATGTGATGGGAATTGAGAGGGAGGCTTATTGTATAGTTAAACCATCATTAGTCATTGAAGATACGTCTTTTCTTACTCCGTTGATTGCGGAGAAGAATAACTTGCCGAGAATTTCAATTCAACGAACCGGAATCTTTAGATCAATTGACAAACGTTATAGAAATGCCAGTCATATGCATTCATTAGAGAAAGGTAGTAATAGTTATAAACCAGGAGATGTAAATTCAAATAGTTCAGAGCTAATAACTTACAGTAACCCTGACTTTCGGTTTTTACAACAGTACGCGAAGCCAAAAGCTAAAATTATTCCTGGGATACCAGCTATTGAGCGCTTACCAGAAGATATAGAGGATAAAGAATCATATTTTTATTCTGGTCCACTACTGGTCTTGGATAAACCTTCAAAGAACCTTACGATTAGACTAAGAGAGTTTTTAAATAATAATGAAAAGAAACCTATCGTTTTTATTACAACGGGTACAGTAGATAAAACACCTATTGAAAAATTTATTGAATTCTTTGTAAAACGCAATTATGCTGTTATTACAACTTGTAGTTGTGTAGTAAATGAAACGTATGCGCGTCAGATTTTTTACAACAAATTTCTTCCATTACACCATATTTGCGGACTTTCAGACTTAGTAATTCATCAATGCGGATCAGGGATGTATCACTACCCAATAATGAATGGAGTGCCATCCTTAACTATAGGCACTCAATGTTACGACCGGGAAGACATAGCGATAAGATTACAGGAACTCGGTGTTTCGGGTCATGTCCCTCATCCAGATGATAATCCGAACTATTGGACTATTTTTCTTGAATTGATTAATAGGTTTGAAAGTGACACGTTAACAGATTATGACGTAATGAAAAAATTACAGAGTGAAATCGCCAGTACAATGACAAATTTTGAAATGGGAAAAGTTATTCAATACGCGTTAGCATAAAAACTTATTACCTATATATGAATTTTTGTTGCCATTATAGGGTTTGCAACTTTTTATGTAGAAATAATTATAACTAACATTATCTAATCAACGATGCATACAGCAAAGAAGAATACCATTGACTGGAACTCGCCTGATGCATTGGAGCAACTTGCTCAACACATCAGAAACCCTTTGCAGAGTATCATAAATGTGAGTAAAACTAGTACTGCTTGTGATCCGAAAAATATTGAAAAAATTTTATTTTCTAGCAGCAAAGAAATAAACGATATAGTAGAAGATATTCTGGCTAAAGTCAGAACAAACACACTAAGTTTAACCTACCACGACCGTCCGGATATATTTCATATTTATGAATCTAATGAGAACGTCAGAAAGATGTGCACCGGGGAGTTGCAGCCTCAGAAAGTAGCAAAAATAGATCAAAATTGGCTGGTAGGTTTGGAACGCGAGGTATACGGTAATATAAATCAGGAATATCTGGATCTGAACGAATTGTCATATAAGATGGCGGTAAGCGAACGACAGCTACACCGAAAAGTAGCAAACCTGGTGTTCCTGACTCCCAACAAATACGTTAGAATACTTCGACTTCATAGAGCCCGGCAATTAATTGACAGTTATGTGCAGCAATCTGTTTCGCAGGTTGCTTACACGGTTGGCTATAAAGACGTGCATTATTTTTCAAAACTTTTTGCTGAACAATATAGTATTTCGCCTAAGCAATTATTGGGCTCATTTCGGTAAAATTTGGGAAAATAGGCCGGTCTCCTGGCAGTTATAACGGTCTTTTTGGCATAATTATCTGGCTCTAAAATCAGACATTTGTTTATACACAATATTATATTTTATAAATCAATAAATTCTATGAAACGTGTACTGTATTTCTTAGGCCATCTTAATGATAGAGATGTAGAATGGATGCTTCAGAATGGCAATAAACTGACGCTGGAAACAGGCGATAGGCTGATCAATAAAGGGCAGGCTATCGACAGTTTGTATATCGTTTTGTCGGGTCAGTTAGCCGTCTGTGCCAATAACAATTTCAATGAGTGCATCGCCAAGCTCGAAAGCGGTGAAGTGGTGGGAGAAATGTCGTTTCTGGAATCGACTCCGCCGTCTGTTTCGGTCATCGTTACGGCCCCGTCGGTTATTTATCAGATCTCCCGCGAAAAGATCAATCTACGGCTGTTGACCAATTCTGAATTCAGAGCCAATTTTTACTACGCCCTGGCCCTGTTCCTCTCCAACCGACTCCGTAAAACCACGGATCAGCTTGGCTTCGGCAACCCGGATGACGAAGATTTGGTAGACGCTAATGTACTCGACGGGGTAGCCCAGGCCGGATCGCGCTTCGTCAAGCTGTTGCATAGATTCTCGGAGGTTTAACACTGAAAATCTACCGGCACATGAGACACTGTCTATACGGCATTCTGATAGGCGTAACGGCATTGGCCAGCGACGTGTGCGCCCAGGTCAGGTGCGACTTACTCGAGATTTCGCGGAAGGCGTTCGATAAGAACCCCACGCTCGTACGGAGCGGACTGGCCATCCGGAGCGCCGAAGCGGACCTGCAGATTCAGCGGAGCACGTTCGACCTCAACTCGTTCTCCGAGTTGCTGTTTCAGAACAACCAATACCGGCTGCCGGGGGCTGATCCCCGAAACGCCCTGCTGGAGAACAGCATCCTGCGAAACAACGCGCTAAACCTGTCGGGAGGGCTACGTAAACGGCTGCGTACCGGCCAGTTAACCGAGTTTAGCCTGAACTACGGGTTTGCCAACAACAATTATCCGGTCAACAGCTTCAACCAGCCTATTGGTCTTTATCTGGGCAATAATACCAGCACGATCAATTTCTCGCTGACCCAGCCGTTGCTTCGGGGTAAAGGAAGGGTCATTACCACCGCCCTGGAGCGGGCCAACTCCCTCTATGTGCTGAATGCAAAAAGTGGTAATGAGTATACGACTTCGTATGAGATCTGGCAAATCGGACTGGCCTACTGGAACTACTATACCGCGTTCAAGAGCCTGGAAATCTACAAACAGAGCGAAAGCCGGATTCGGAACGTACTGTCGGTAACGGAAGAGCTGGTAAAAGGCGATAAAAAACCGGCTGGCGACCTGATACAGGTCAAGTCAGATTTGGCCAACCAGGAGAAACTGACCATCATGGCCCAGCAGGACCTGTATAACGCCAGAATACAGCTGGGGAAAGTTATCGGGTTAAGTACGGAAGAAAGCCTGCTGATCGACGTCCCCGAGAATGACTTCCCAACCATTGCCGAATCGGCGTTCAGAAAAGGGGTCGACAAAGCCGATTATATCCGAATCGCCAAAGAACGACGCGCCGATCTGATGGCCGCCCGGCATGGTCATGAGGCTCTGCAGCAGCAGTTCGTACTGGCCCAAAACAACACAAAACCTCAGCTCGACCTGACTGGGTTTCTGGCCTATGGAAGCGCCAGTACAGGCAACCGAATGGGCGATGTGATGGCCTCCTTCTCGAACAACGAAGGTCGCAACATCGGAACCGGTGCCCGATTAACGTTCACCTTTCCGGTTAATAACAACTGGGCGAGAGGGAGCCTGGTCAAAAGCCAGATGGCCCTTAGCGACCAGAACGTAGTGGTCAATAACATTCAGCGGATTATCGAGCTGGACGTCAATAACGATCTAAACTACCTCGACAACAGCGTCATAAACCTCCAGAAAGCCGAAGAAGTCCTCAACTACACGCAGGACGTGTTCAAAGACGAGCAGGTCAAATTCCAGTCGGGCCTGACGACCATCCTGAGTCTGATCCTGTTTCAGGAACGGCTTACGGCCGCCCAGCTTCGCTACCTGCAGGCTTACCAGCAATTCGCCAGAGCGATCATCAACCTCAGACACGATACCGGAACGCTGGTGGTCCCCGATAACAAAGGCTTTGTGATCGACAGAAACGCATTTTATACCATCCCTGATACAAACAACAATTAACGTCATGGCAGCAGGATTTTTTAGACAGTCAGCCCTGGAAAAGCTGTCGACTCCCGAGAAGCTCGATCAATTGATTAAAGTGACCAGCCCCAAAGCCTGGATCACGCTGTCGGTGGTTTTTGCCGCGCTCGCTACGGGTATTGGCTGGTCGGTCTTCGGGCGGGTCAGTACCAAACTGAACGTAACCGGAGTAGTGCTGGGTGGCGAAGTGCACGAAGTGGTGGCCACCTCGCAGGGACAACTGGTAAAACTACAGGTCCGGATCGGTGATAAGGTACAGAAGGGCGCTGTTATCGCCACGGTGCAGCAGCCGGAGCTGGTTCAGCAGATCGAAAACGCCAAAGCCACTCTGTCGGAGCGCCAATACGAACTGACCAAGCTAATCTCGTACGGCAACAAAGGCACCTTGCTGGAAGGGGAGCTGATGAGCCAGAACCGGGTCAGTATCCAGGGCGAAATAGAAGCCGAGAAAAAGAAGCTGGCTTTTCTGGCTAACCAGCTCGAGTCGGAGGTGGGCCTCTTCGAAAAAGGGTTGATCGTAAAAGCGCAGGTGGCCAACACCAAACAGCAGATTGATGCGTCGAAGAACACCATCGAACGGCTGAAAGTGCAGCTGGCCGAAGTCTCCAACCGGCAGCACGATGCGGGCTACTCAATGCAACAGCGCGTGGCGACCCAAAAGCAGCAGATTGCCGAGGCCGAACGGAGCCTTCAGTTCCTGACCGAGCGCTACGATACGCAGTCGAACATCAAAAGCCCCTACAATGGCGAGGTGGTCGAAGTACTCACCGACGCGGGCGTGATGGTTGGGCCGGGTACCCCACTGTTCAAACTGAAAAACCAGAAAGAAGGCCAGTTGGCCAGCCTGAAGGGGGTCCTTTATATTCCGTCGCAGGATGGCAAGAAGATCAAACGCGACATGGAGGCTTTCGTGGTGCCATCGACCGTGCAGCCGCAGGAGTACGGGTTCATCAAAGGCAGGGTTACCTACGTGTCTGACTTCCCAATCACTCAGCAGGGTATGATGACGTCGGTCAAGAACGACCAGCTGGCCAAAGGCCTGTTAGCCATGGGCCCGCTCTTCGAAGTCCATGTCGTCTTCGAGAAAGACAATGAGTCGTACAGTGGCTTCAAGTGGACATCGGCCAAGGGCCCCGACATCGCTATCAAAGAAGGGACTTCCTGCATGGGTCAGATTACCATAAAGCAGGAGAACCCGATTGCGATCGTTGTTCCGGCATTTAAGAAATTCTTCAATCTATACTGATACCGATTTTCGAGATGGCAACCAATACAACTTTTCCCATTGGGAAACAGGCGCGGCCTGTTAAGGTGCCCACCGTTCTACAGATGGAGAGTGTAGAGTGTGGCGCAGCTGCTTTGAGCATTATTTTGGGCCATTTCGGCAAATTTGTACCCCTCGAAAAGTTGCGGATTGCCTGTGGCGTATCCCGGGATGGCCTCAAAGCAACCAATATCATTAAGGCGGCCCGTGAGTTCGGGTTAGATGCCAAAGGCTACGCCAAGTCGGTCGAGAAGCTGATGCAGGTCGAAATGCCGGCCATCATCTTCTGGAACTTCAACCACTTTCTGGTGCTGGAGGGCTTCTCAAAAGACAAAGTCTACCTCAGCGATCCGGCTCAGGGGCGGTACGCGGTCACCTACGACGAGTTCGACGAAGCCTATACGGGCGTGGTGCTTACGTTTAAGCCGAACGAACGCTTCGAAAAAGGCAACGAAAAACGGGGGCTGGCTGCGTCGCTGGCTTCCCGAATCTCCAACTCAAAGCTGAGCATCACCTATATTCTGCTGGCGAGTCTGTTTCTGGTCATTCCCGGCCTGGTGATTCCGTCGTTCATCAAAGTATTTATCGACAAGTACCTGGTCAACGGCCATGCCGACTTTGTGATGCCCCTGCTGCTGATCATGGGCGGGGTATTAACGATTAACGCAGTGCTGGTATACCTGCAGCAGTACTACCTCTTGAAGCTGGAAACCAAACTCGCCCTGACCACCTCCAGCAAATTCCTCTGGCACGTCTTTCACCTGCCCATTTCGTTTTTCACGCAGCGATACAGTGGGGAGATCGGCAACCGGGTGTCGCTCAACGACAAAGTGGCCCGGCTACTCAGTGGCGATCTGGCCAACGCAGCACTGAACGTCATTATCGTGATTTTCTACGCCTTTCTGATGTTTTCGTATGACGTACCGCTGACCCTGATCGGTATTTTCATGGCGGGGCTGAATGTGGTGGCGCTTCGATACGTGTCCAGAGCCCGGAAAGACGGAAGTCGTACGTTGAGCAACGAAACGGGCAAACTGCTCGGAACCACCACCTCGGGTATCAGCATGATCGAAACGCTGAAGGCATCGGGTCGCGAAAACGACTTCTTCACGAACTGGATTGGCTACCTGGCCAAGGTAATGAATTCGCAGCAGCAACTGGGCTGGCTCACCACCCGGCTCAACGTACTGCCCCCGCTGATTACGTCCCTGACGACCACATTCATTCTGGGACTGGGGGCGCTGCGGATTATGGACGGCGAAATGACGCTCGGCGCGCTGGTATCGTTCACCTACCTGATGGGCAACTTTATTGGGCCCGTAAACCAGCTGATTGCTGTCGGAACGATGCTGCACGAAACGGAAAGCGACATGGGCCGTATCGACGACGTGTTGAACTACGAGCTGGACGAGCAGTTCAGGCCGGGCGCTGGTGCGGCCGAGACCCAGCCAGATGGCATCCATACCAAGCTGACCGGTTATTTCGAGTTGAAAAACGTCACGTTCGGGTATAACACAACCATGGCCCCGCTCATCGAAAATTTCAGCCTGAAAGTGAAGCCCGGCAGCCGGGTGGCGCTCGTCGGCGGATCGGGGAGTGGCAAATCGACCGTGGCCAAAATCGCGTCCGGTTTATACCCGATCTGGAGCGGGGAGGTGCTCTTCGATGGCAAACCGAAGAGTGCTATTCCACGGCACATCATCACCAATTCACTGGCCGTCATCGATCAGGAGGTGCTGGTCTTTAACGGAACCGTGAAAGAAAATATCAGCTTTTGGGATTCCACCATTGCCGACAGACACATCATACAGTCGGCCCGCGACGCAGCGATTCACGACATCATATCGGTTCGGAAAGATGGCTACGACAGTGCCGTTTCGGAAGGCGGAACCAACTTCAGCGGGGGGCAGCGGCAACGGCTCGAAATAGCGCGGGCCCTGGCTACCAACCCCTCTATCCTGATCATGGACGAAGCCACCAGCGCGCTGGACCCTACGGCCGAAAAGATTGTCATGGATAATATTAAAAAGCGGGGCTGTACCTGCCTGATCGTGGCGCACCGGCTCAGCACCATCATCGACTGCGATGAAATTATTGTGATGGAATATGGTAAAGTAGTAGAGCGGGGCACCCACCAGGAGCTGATCAAGAAAAATGGAGTATACGCCCACCTGATCGAAACGAAATAAACGATACTACATCTATATCTATGTCAGCTATAAAAGAAAAACTATATATCTGTGCCGAGAACCCGCTGGTGCTCGATAGCTCAGACCGGTTCTGGCTGGTGCTGTCCGGGGAGGTAAACGTTTTCTATACGAGAATCGATGAACAGGGAAACTATACGAATCGACTGAAATTTCTGTATTCGGCCAAAAAAGGCGAAGTATTATTCAGCCTGTTAGCCCCCGAAGCCCCCGATACCACCCGACTTATTGCGTTCTCCGCCGAGGCTACCTTACTGGCCATTGACAAAGCCGACCTGCTCAACGTCGATCATTTCTTCCTGAAGAACATGATCGATAAATGGATCATAAAAACCTCCTCCGAGGTCAGTACCGTCAACGCACCCCGAGTATACAAACCGCTGGACGAGTATCAGGAAGTAGCGCTGGAAGCCAACACCATGGCGTTTCCGTCTACGGGCATCAGCTGGATTCAGTTGCTGCGGGGCGAGGTCAGTCTGTTTGCCCAGACTACGGAGGTGAGTTATGCGCAGTACCCTGATTTTCTGGCGCCGACCTCCAACAAGCTGTGGATCAAATCACTGACGGACAATACCGCCGTGCGCGTACTGAGCACCCGCGAGATGCTCCTGCAGGAAGAGGTTTATTTTCTGCTGGCCCTGAGCAAACTCGAAGCCTATTTCTACGCGCAGATCAACCAGATCATCGACGCGCAGCAGGTCGAAGAAATTACGTACCTGTCCGAAAAACGGGTTACTGACCAGTTGGCCCTGGAAACGACACTGGGCAAAATTAAGTCGGTCGTGGCGGGTAACGGCAGCGGGCAGGGACCGGAGGTGACGGGCAAACGAAACCAGCAGAACCTTCTTTTTCAAACATGTCAGCTCATCGGGAACCAGATTGGCTTTTCGCTGGAAGCCCCCAAATACGTTGAGTCGCATCAGAATAACGTCACGAACCAGCTTCACCTGATTGCCAAAAGCTCGAAGCTGCGCATCCGTAAAATTATTCTCCGGGATACGTGGTGGAAGGAAGAATGCGGGCCGCTGCTGGCGTTTACCAAAAAAGACAAAACCCCCGTTGCGCTCCTGCAGAAAACCCCCACCAGCTACCTGATCAGAGACCTGTCGACGGGTCAGGTAGCCATTGTCAACCACGAGATTGCGCAGTCGCTGGAACCCATCAGCTACATGTTTTTTCCGGGCTTCGATGGCAAGATGAGTTCTGTAAAAAAGGTACTCGCGTTTGCGGTCAAAGGGGTGGAAAAAGACGCAAAATGGCTGATGTTGTCGGCTCTGGCGGGTAGTGTAATCGGGTTGCTGGTGCCGGTGCTGTCGGGTACCATGTATGATGAGGTGGTGCCGACGGCGGATCGATCGCTCCACCTGGAGGTCTTTATCATTCTGGTTATGATTGCTTTGGTAAAGGCTGGTCTGCAGTTGGTTTCGGGGGCGCTGCAGCTGCGGGTCGAATCAAAGTCGAGCATCAACCTGCAGGCCGGCATGATGGATCATATGCTTCGCTTGCCGGTAACGTTTTATAAGAAATATACCGCTGGCGATCTGACCAACCGGGTATTAAGCGTCAATACCATCCGCCAGATTGTTTCCAGCACCCTGATGACCGCCGTGCTGAGTGGGGCCTTCTCATCGGTTAACCTGTTTCTACTGTTCTATTACGATGCCAGCCTGGCCTGGGTGGGCGTTGGGCTAGGCTTGCTGGCGGGGGCGTTTATGGTGACTATAGGCTGGCTTAAGCTGAAATATGACCGGCAGGTATCGACTTATCAGGGTGAAATTCAGGGCTTTCTCTTCGAGTTTCTGTCGGGAATCACCAAAATCAGGATAACGGGTGGCGAACGGCGCGTCTTTGCGCTGTGGGCTGATAAGTTTTCGACCCTGAAGAAGCTCGGCTTCAACTCGGGCACCTACCAGAATTTTGTGGAAGTCTTCAATGCGTCGTACCCGCTGCTGACCAATATTTTCTTTTTCTCGTTTCTCTATTACACCGTCTCGAATGCCAATGCCGCAACGGGTATGCTATCGGTAGGGGTGTTTATGGCCTTCATCACCTCCTTCAACCAGTTTCTGAACGATAGCCTGCGGCTAAGCATGGCGTTGATCACGTCGCTGAATGTGGTTACGCTTTATGAACGGGTGAAGCCCATTCTAGAGGCAGAAACGGAATCGGTCGATCAGAGTGTCGACCCCGGCGAGTTGGCAGGTGAGATCGAAGTGAACTCGGTTTCGTTCCGTTACCGCGAGGATCAGCCGCTGGTTCTCAACAACGTTACCTTCAAGATAAAACCCGGCGAGATGGTCGCTTTTGTGGGCGCTTCGGGTTCGGGTAAGTCAACCATTATGCGGCTGCTGCTGGGCTTCGAACAGGCCGAAGCGGGCTCTGTCTACTACGATGGCAACTCGTTTGAGCTGATGAACAAGGAGCTGGTGCGTCGGCAGATCGGGGTGGTGCTGCAAAACGGCGCGCTGATGTCGGGCAGTATTTTCCAGAACATCATCGGCAACTCGGAGTTGACCCTGGACGATGCCTGGGAAGCGGCCCGGATGGCGGGTATGGAAGAAGACATCAAGCACATGCCGATGGAAATGCATACCGTCGTGAGCGAAGGCGCCGGTACGTTCTCGGGCGGGCAGCGGCAACGGCTGATGATTGCCCGGGCCATTGTTCATAAACCCCGGCTGCTCTTTATGGACGAAGCCACCAGCGCGCTCGACAACCGGACGCAGAGCCTGGTATCGCAGAGTCTGGATAAACTCCAGGCTACCCGGATTATTATTGCCCACCGGCTGAGTACGATCAAAAATGCCGATCGTATTTACGTCCTCGACAAGGGCACCATCGTTGAATCCGGCACTTATGACGAACTCATGGAGAAGGACTCGCTGTTTGCCCAACTGGCCAAACGTCAAATCGCCTGATCCATGACTGCGCCCTCGTCGAACACGCTCCTGCGTAACAGCCACATCGCGTTACCGGATGAACTGGAAGCGTATCTCCAGAACAACTTTAGCGGTAAAGAAATCAGTCACGAACCGGTTGCTGTCGACGAGCCATACGGAGCTGTCTGGGCCGCGCATCTGGCCAGCCAGGGCAACGTATTTCAGCTCCTGCGAGCATGCTACCCTCAGCTCAACTTTCCGATACAGGACGGCATCAACAAAACGCAGGAGTATATAGACGCCGTCCTGAAAGGGAAGCCCTGTACCGCCGGGTATACGCCTGTACTGAGCCAGCCCGAACGCGTGCGTCTGCAGGTGCACGCCAGCCTTATCGGTACCGTGCCGGTGCTGATCGTTCCGGACAATGAGGATTTTGTCAGGCTTGTTCAGTGCTTTCTGCATAAAAACAACCCAATGCCGGTGCCGGCGTCAATGGGGGCTTCGCTGTTGAATGGCCTCAATAACTGGGAGCGCATCCATGCATTGAAGAGAAGCTGGCTCCGTACGAACCCGGCCGAAACCTGGAATCAGGAGTTTTCGAAAAACGTGCTGCCCAATCCCGGCCTGTACAAGGACAAGCTGATTCTGCTTAGCACAAAGCCGTACAGCAACGTATCCGCCGACCGGCTGGGCCTTACCGAAGCGGCCTGGGCAGCCTACTCGCTTTCGATACGGCTTGAGCATGAGTGCGCGCACCTCTATACCCTCCGCCGGTTCGGCTGTGCCACCAACAACCTGCACGACGAACTCATTGCCGATTACATAGGCATCAGTAAAACCCTCGGTACGTACCGCAAAGACTGGATGCTGGCGTTTATGGGCCTGGAGGCCTATCCGGCCTACCGGAAAGGCGCCCGGCTGGAAAACTACCTGGGGGATACCAACCTGACACCCGAAGGGTTCAGCCAGTTGACTACGCTCATCAAACAGGCTATCGAGTCGATTGCCCGATTTGATACCGCATTGGGGCCGATCCGATCGGCGCAGGACCAGATGAGCCGGATGGATGCGCTATGCACTACAGATTTGATAGACATTGCTTCGGTGAAGGGCGCAAACAACCTGTTGCAAACGTATCAGAAATCGGCTGAGGTTATGAAGTATAACCAAAACGACTGAACTACAACCGCTCATTATAGCTTTTCGGGCGCTGTCAGAAGACATTTGAATCGAAATAAATCAACTATAACCTAGTAATCTACATAGTAATCATGGAAAAACCAATCAACGACAAGGTTAACGACCTGCGCAACGATGCCCCAAACCAGGAAGAACTGATGAAGTCGCTGGCACAAATTGACGAAGAAGGCCAACTGTCCGACGACGTACTGGATGCCGTAAGTGGCGGTGCGCTGGGTGATTTCAAAGTCGGAAATGGCAAGATCATTATTGGCGAGCCTATCGGCATTATGCCCATTGGTCTTATGCCGATCAATGAGCCGCTCCCTGGCTCAGCCACAATATAACTAACACCCAATCAGGCACCAACCGGAACGGATTTCGCTGGTGCCTGATTGGGTCGTCCCTCACGTAGATTATGGCATCTCTTCTCTGCCCCAGCTCAATCGCAAAGCCCGGTGCTAAACTCTTCGGTATTCAGAATGCATCGGGTCACGTTGAATTCCTTGACGAGCCAATTACTGTCGATAAGACGTTTGTAGAAACCGCGCGGCAGGGGCGGGCGCCCGAAGAGCGGTTTCGATTCGCCAGCAACTGCATCAAAACCGGCTGCGGCCACTGGACCGGCGAAGCTACGGGCTGCGGACTGGTAGGCAAGATCGTCGATGGCATGAATCGAAACGCCGAAGCCACGCTGGTAACCTGCCCCATTCGCGATCGCTGCCGCTGGTATCATCAGCAGGGAGCAACGGCCTGCGCCAGTTGCGATGAAGTGGTTCGAAACGTTCGGGTAGCCGCCGTGCTGGCCTAAGCGAACAGGTGGACTGACAGGCCCGCGGTGGCTCGGTTTTGGCCGGGCCACCGCGGGCGTTTAGGCGTGTCCCCAACCGGTAAGGTAATCTGAACGCTCACGCAGCTGTCATTCCTTATGGGTTTCCCACAACCAAATGATAAAATAACTTTACTTTAGCCCTGACTATTCAGGACTTTGCCCACATACTTCCGTGAAGTTTACCGATCAGATTGTTTTCATTACCGGTGCCGGTTCGGGTATTGGCCGGGCTACGGCCCTGGCGTTTACAAAAGCAGGCGCCCGGGTTGCGGTCGCCGACGTTAACGAAACCAGCGGCCGCGAAACCGTCGACCTGATTCAGCGGGCGGGGGGCGATGCGCTCTTCGTGGCGTGTAATGTGGCTGATCCGGTGCAGATCGAAGCGGCTGTCCGGCAAACGGTGGCCACTTACGGCCGGCTCGATGTCGGCATCAACAACGCCGGTATCGGTGGGGCGTTTGCCCGCTTTACCGACCAGACGCCCGACGATTTCAACCAGATGATGGCCGTGAACGTAGGTGGGGTATTTTATGGCATGCAGCACCAGATTCGGCAGATGCTGGCCCAGGACAGGCCCGGCGGTGCAATCGTTAATGTGTCGAGCATTGCCGGGATACGGGGTATGCCGATGGGGGCGCCCTACAGCGCTTCCAAACATGCTGTCATTGGCCTGACCAAGACCGCAGCGCTCGAATACGTCCGGCAACGTATCCGCGTCAACGCCATCTGTCCGGTATATACCCACTCGGCTATGGTCGATGACCTGATCAACACGGCCCCCGGCATGGAAGAGCGTATGCGACGCATGATTCCGCTGGGGCGGTTTGGCCAGCCCGACGATATCGCGCAGGCTATTTTGTGGCTCTGCTCCGACGAAAACTCGTTTTATACCGGCCAGGCCCTGCACATGGACGGCGGCCTGACGGCGGGCTGACAGGCTGCCTGCTTATAGCAAAACCGGCGAAGCAGCCGGTCGGGTCGACACCGTGCTTCGCCGGTTTTGGGGTGGGCTTGATGCGGGTTAGGCCGCTTCCTTCTCTACTTCAGCATCGGGCGCGTTTTTCTTAACGGATTCGATGCCGTTATCCCGACCGCTTTCGCTCTCGTATAGCTCGCTGGAGCCAATGACCTGGCCATTGCCGGCTTTCAGGGTAAAGTAGAACTTGCCGTTGGTCGATGTCTTGCGTTCGTACCGGTCATCGTCGGGTGCGTTCTTTTTAACCGACTCGATGCCGTTTTCGCAGGCGCTGGCCGAACTGTACCCTTCGCTCGATAGAATGACCTGACCATTAGTGGCTTTCAGGTTGAACTGAAATTCGCCGTTCTTGCGGGTCGAAATAACAAATTTGCCCATGTTGATTGTGAAGTTAGTGGGTGGTGACGGGTCTATTGACTTGTTCAAGAAGCAATTGTCACCACATTTCTAACCAGCTGTCTTCTTTAGCGCGCATGGCCGCGGCTTCTTCGTCGGTTTTATCGCCATAGCCGCACAGATGCAGCAGGCCATGGGCCAGTACCCGTCGCATCTCGTGCTCCGTCGGAACGCCCAGCTGGCGGGCGTTATCGGCCACCCGGTCAACGCTGATAAAGATGTCGCCTTCTATTCGGTCGTCCGAGTCGCTCGTGTCGAAGGTAATGATATCGGTATAGTAGTCGTGCTGCAGATACTCGCGGTTTACCTGTAGAACGTGTTCATCGGAGCAGAAAATGTAGTTCAGGTCGCCGAGCGCGTAGCCTTCCTGCTCGGCCTGCCGTTTCAGCCACTGGCGGGTTATCTGCTTCTTCGGCAGTGTATAGTCGACATCTTCGTTAAAAAATCGAATCATGCTCATCCAAGGTATGGGACGTATAGCATACCTTTCTGGTGCAAAGATACGCCCGATCTAATCGTTCGACCCCTATGAAAGCTCTTCAGCTAGCCGCTACTCACCAACCCATCCAGCTCGTTGATGCACCAACCCCAACCCCCGGGCCTGGTGAGGTGCTGGTCCGGATCCGGGCCGCTGCCCTGAACCACCGCGACGTGTTTATTCAGCAGGGGTTGTACCCTGGTATTAAATTGCCGGCCATACTCGGCTCCGACGGGGCGGGCGTCGTTGCCGAAGTCGGGGCGGGTGTCGATCCGGTCTGGCGCGGGCAGGACGTGATCATCAACTGTTCGATGCATTGGGGCCCCAACCCGGCCCATTACGGAGCCGATTTCCAGATCCTGGGTATGCCCACCAACGGGACCTACGCCGAGTACGTTGCCGTGCCGGTCAGGTACATTCATCACAAACCGGCCCATCTGTCGTTCGAGCAGGCGGCTGCGCTCCCGCTGGCCGGACTTACCGCCTGGCGGGCTCTGATGTCGCGGGCCGGTCTGCACGCCAGCGGGGCTCAAAGCCCGCAGAAAGTACTAATCACCGGAATTGGCGGAGGGGCTGCTCTGTTTGCGCTACAGTTTGCCGTAGCGGCCGGCGCCGAGGTGTGGGTCACGTCGGGTGCCGACGAGAAGATTGAGCGGGCCAAAGCCATGGGGGCGGTAGGGGGTGTCAACTACCGCGAACCCGACTGGGGCAAAACGCTCATGACCCAAACCGGCGGGGGGCGGGCCGGCTACTTCAACGTCATCATCGATAGCGCGGGCGGACCGGGCTTCGCCAAACTGATCGATGCCGCTGCGCCCGGCGGCCGGATTGCGATCTTCGGCGGCACTACCGGAACGATTACGGAGGTAGTGCCGCCTAAAGTATTTTTCAAGCAGCTGAACATCGCCGGAACTACGATGGGAACCGAAGCGGAGTTCGGCGCCATGGTCCGGTTCGTATCGGAAAAAGGAATCGTGCCGGTGGTCGATGAGGTGTTTCCACTGACCGATGCTGCGGGCGCATTTCAGAAGATGAACGACGGGAAACAGTTCGGTAAGCTGGTGCTGAAGGTGAGCGAGTAACTACTTGATCTATAGAGTTGTTTTGGGAAAAACGGTCCGTTAACTCCCTTTCTGCAGTAAATAAAATCCAGGTTTCCTACTTATCCACACGATTGCTGTGGATAAGTAGGGAGTTATGCACATTATCGCGAAAGTCCATCGGTTTCGGGCAAAGACCCGTCTTCCTATTTTACCTTTGTGGCCATGATCGATTTGACACCGTCCGTACCGGATTTACTGGGTCGTCGGCTGGCCGAACGAACGCAGGCCGGCCTGCTACGGCAGGTGCGTGCTACCGATGGGCTGATCGACTTCTGCTCGAACGATTACCTGGGCTTTGCGCGTCTGCCCAGCCTGCGCGAGTCTATCCGACGGGCCGATGCTAACCTCCCGGAATTGCGTACCGGCGCCACCGGCTCCCGGCTCCTGGCCGGACAAACGGAGCTGGTCGACGCGCTCGAACAGGAGCTGGCCAGTTTTTATCATACCGAGTCTGCTCTGATCTTTAACTCGGGATACGACGCAAACCTGGGCCTGATGGCCTGCCTGCCACAACGGGGCGATACCCTCCTGACCGACGAGCTGATCCATGCCAGCATGATCGATGGGTCGCGGCTGAGCTACGCCACCCGCGACCGGTTTCGCCATAACGACCTGGTCGATCTGGCCGAAAAATTACAGCTGGCCAGCAGCCGGCCGGGACAGGTTTTCGTAGCAGTCGAGTCGGTATATTCGATGGATGGGGATCTGGCGCCACTGGCCGACCTCTGCGATCTCTGCGATCGCTACGGGGCGGCCCTGCTCGTCGACGAAGCTCATGCCACGGGTGTTTACGGACCCAACGGGGAAGGGCTGGTGGTGGCGCTCAACCTGCAGAATCGGGTGCTGGCGCGGGTACATACGTTCGGGAAAGCGCTCGGCGTCCACGGGGCCGCTGTGGTTGGTCCGCTGGTGCTGCGCAACTACCTGATCAACTTTGCCCGGTCGTTTATCTATACCACTGCGCTGCCGCCCCCCAGTCTGCTGGCTATTCAGCAAGCACACCGGCACCTGCTGGCGTCGGCAGAACAGCGCGACCTGCTTCATAACCAGATCCGGCATTTCCGGTCGGGCGTTGCGTCGGCGCTGTCGGGGGCGATCTGGACTAACAGCACGTCGCCGATCCAGTGCCTCATTGTTCCCGGCAACGATGCTGCCCGACATACCGCCCAGGCGGCTCAGGAAGCCGGTTTCGACCTGCGGGCCATTCTCAGTCCAACGGTTCCGGTAGGGCAGGAGCGGCTTCGGATCTGTATACATGCCTTTAACACAACGGCCGAAATAGATCGGCTCATTCGAATACTTCAATCAACCCAACTCTATGAGTAAGTTCAATCAGTTCATCGTGGCCGGTATCGGTACCGAAATCGGCAAAACCGTAGTGTCGGCCGTACTGGTCGAAGCCTTACAGGCCGATTACTGGAAACCCGTACAATCGGGTGCGCTCGAAGACTCCGATACCGAAACCGTTCGGCGGCTCATCAGCAATCCGGTGTCGCGGTTTCATCCGGAAGCCTACCGGCTGAAGGAGCCGCTGTCGCCCCATGCCGCTGCGGCCATTGATGGCATAACAATCGATCTGGCCGCTATTCAGCTGCCGCAAACCAATAATGCGCTGGTTGTCGAGCTGGCTGGTGGTCTGATGGTACCCCTCAACGACCGCGACCTGACGATCGACTGGGTACAGCAATCGGGCTTACCGGTGGTGCTGGTGTCGCGGAATTACCTGGGGAGCATCAACCATACCCTGCTCTCGGTCGAAGCGTGCCGCAGCCGCCATATTCCGCTGCTGGGCATCTTGTTTAACGGGCCGACAACCCCCGCTACCGAAACCTTTATTCTGAACTACACGGGTCTGGCCTGCCTGGGCCGCATCGGTCAGGAAGAGGAGATTACCCCTGACGTAATAAGGCGGTATGCGGCTTCTGTAAGGCTGAACCAGGCGCTCGAAACCGCGTAGCCAAGGGGTGTTTACCAGCCCGCGATCAACTCATCGAAGCGTTCGAGCAGAAACTTACTCTTCGGGCCGACCTTGCCATCGCCGATGGTGAGGTCGCCGATCTGGGTGATAGGCAGGATTTTTTTGGTAGAGCTGGTCGTAAAGGCTTCTTCGGCATCGTAGAGCTCTGACAGCAGCACCGGGCGTTCTTCGACCCTGAAATCGGCCTGTGCAATGCCGATAACGGTTCGGCGGGTGATGCCGTGCAGAATATGCCGGTTTGGGGTAACAATCTTTTCGCCTTTGACCAGAAAGAAATTGCTCCGGCTCAGTTCGCTGATTTCGCCCCCTTTCTGGTAAAGCAGATCCGATGCGCCCGCGGCCCGAATGGCTTCGGCCATCAGGATCACCCGCTTGTAGTCGGTACTTTTCACCTCGGCCATCTCCCGAACGTACTCGTCCAGAATCACCTTGATCCCCTGCTCATACTGCACCGGCGGCACGGGATGAATGGCCTCCGTCAGGATCAGCAGGTTGGGTTGCTCGATGGAAATGCTGTCGGCCGAGTAACCGCCCGTCATCACGAACCGCACCGCCACGTCGGCACCGCCGTTACGCTCGATCAGGTTCATCACGACGGCATAGGTTTCTTCTTTGCAGAGCGGTAGCGGCAGGTGCATCCGGCTGGCCGAGTTCTGAAAACGCTCCCAGTACCAGTCCCACTGAAACGGCCGCCCGTTATACGTCAGAAAATAGTCGAAAAGGCCGTAGCCGCGTAGCAGGCTAAGGTCGGTAACGCCAATGGCGAGTTGGTCGGTGGGGGCAACGGTGCCGTTGAAGTAGCCGTAATGCATAAGAAATCAATTATCTTTACCAGAAACCAAAAGTACGGCAAATGAGCGTAACACCCCGGACAACGGCTCGTAATTCGTTGACTGACCGCAAGGTCCCTGCTTCGCTGATTTACGAAGAAATAAACGGTGTGCCCTACTACTATCGGGGCTACCGGGCCGTACTGTCGCGTCAAAAAACCACAGAAGAAGTTATGGGCGCCAGTGCCTTACAGTCGGCGATTGTGTCTTTGCTGATACATGTTTTGTACAAATACCTGCCGTTCGACGAATACCTGATTGCAACGAATGAACCGGGGCTTCATCTGGCACCGGGCAATAACCTTTCCAACGATATTGCAGTATTCGACCAGGCCAGTTTGCCAACGCCCTTAGATGATAAATATTTTTCAGTGCCGCCCCGCCTTGTTATTGAAGTTGATGTAAAAATTGATCTTCCGAACAATGTCAGCGAAACCGAATATGTATACGATAAAACGCAAAAACTGCTCGATTTTGGCGCGCAGAAAGTGATCTGGATATTGACCAAAACCCGCCGAACCCTCATTGCACAACCTAACGAGCGCTGGATACTAACCAACTGGGACGATGCTGTTGAGATACTGCCGGGTTGTGCGTTTGAATTGAACCTCTTACTGCGGTCGAAGGGGGTAATCGTGTAAAAACAGATTGAGCTACATTATGACAGCTTTTATTGTCATAGGAATAATAAGTTTTCCACCGAAATAGACAATACATCCAGCTTGTTCGCTGTCATCAGGGCAGTCAATCAGTGTATCAATCCTGATAATCAGATTCTGTTTGTAATGGTCTGATGGCCATTGTTTGCTTGCTTCTTTAGCTCGATGTGCTAGGCCCTAAGCGCCCCTTCGGCGTCTGGGTGTTTCTCCCAGAACGCCTTTAGGGTGCTAACCGAAATGATGTGCATGGCCATTGGCCAACCTACGCCAGTTTCTTATACTTGATGCGGGTTGGTGTGGCTTCGGTACCGAGCCGCTTCCGCCGGTTTTCTTCGTATTCCGAGAAATTACCCTCAAACCAGTATACCTGCGAGTCGCCCTCGAAGGCCAGAATGTGGGTGGCAATCCGGTCCAGGAACCAGCGGTCGTGGCTGATGACCACGGCGCAGCCGGCAAAGTTTTCGAGGCCTTCTTCCAGCGCCCGCAACGTGTTGACGTCGAGGTCGTTGGTTGGCTCATCGAGCAGCAGTAGGTTCGCGCCTTCTTTCAGAATCATGGCCAGGTGAACGCGGTTTCGTTCGCCACCCGACAGGGTACCAATCTTCTTTTCCTGATCGGCGCCGGCAAAGTTGAAGCGGCTCACGTAAGCGCGGGCGTTGCTTTGTTTACCACCCAGCATAATCCATTCGTTCCCACCCGAAATGGTTTCATAAACGGTCTTATTGGGGTCGAGGCCGTCATGCTCCTGATCAACGTAGGCTACTTTCACGGTTTCGCCCACATCGAAACTGCCGGCATCGGGTTTTTCGCGGCCCGTGATGAGTTTGAACAGGGTGGTTTTACCCGCGCCGTTGGGCCCGATGATACCGACAATACCGCCCTGGGGAAGCCGGAAGCCGAGGTGTTCGAACAGCAGCCGGTCGCCGTAGGCTTTGGCTACCTCTTCGGCCTCGATCACTTTAGCGCCCAGCCGCGGACCCGATGGAATAAAGATTTCGAGCCGTTCTTCTTTCTGGCGGTTGTCTTCATCCAGCAGTCGCTCGTAAGCGCCGAGTCGCGCTTTCGACTTGGCCTGTCGCGCTTTGGGGGCCATGCGTACCCATTCCAGTTCGCGTTGCAGCGTTTTTTGCCGTTTTGACTCCGACTTTTCTTCTTTGGCTAACCGCTGTTGTTTCTGATCGAGCCACGACGAATAGTTACCTTTCCAGGGGATGCCTTCGCCCCGGTCGAGTTCCAGAATCCAGCCGGCTACGTTATCAAGAAAATACCGGTCGTGGGTTACGGCAATAACCGTTCCTTTATACTGACGCAGGTGTTCTTCGAGCCAGAGTACCGACTCGGCGTCGAGGTGGTTGGTCGGCTCGTCGAGCAGCAGCACGTCGGGCTGTTGCAGCAGCAGGCGGCAAAGCGCTACCCGCCGTTTTTCACCACCCGACAGGTTGTCGATCAGCGCATCGGGCGGGGGGCAGCGCAGGGCGTCCATGGCCCGTTCGAGCCGCTGGTCCAGTTCCCAGGCTTCGTGGTGGTCCAGTTTTTCCTGAACTTCGGCCTGGCGGGCCATCAATACATCGAAGTCGGCATCCGGGTCGCCGAAGGCTTCGTTGATTTCGTCGAACTCTTTGAGCAGGTTTACGACTTCCTGAACGCCTTCCTGAACGACCTCCAATACGGTCTTGCCGAGGGTGAATTTGGGCTCCTGTTCGAGCATGCCAACCGAGTAGCCGGGCGAGAAAACAACCTCGCCGGTATAGCTCTTATCGATGCCCGCAATGATGCGCAGCAAGGTGGATTTACCCGATCCGTTTAGCCCCAAAACACCGATTTTAGCGCCGTAAAAAAAGGAAAGGTATATGTTCTTTAGGATTTGTCGGTTGGGCGGAATATTTTTACTCACGCCCGCCATAGAGAATATTATGGTTTCCTGACTCATTAATTTCTAATAGATTTGTGGTTGGCAATTACTCTCAAAATTAACCCACAGCGCAGCCTTAACCAAGCATAGGAATGGAAAACGCTTCACTGGTAGATGAATACGGTTACGTCAAAGACGGAAAGGTATTTTTAAAAGGCTACCTGAATTACGAAGACCGCCAGATCGGCGAAGTCAAACGAACCGAGCAGGAAGCGCTCGATTATTTCAAGAATCGCTTCATCATTGCCGAGAACAAAGTCAGTCAGTTAGAGAAAGACATTGAAGAGGCTCAGAACAAAGGGTCGTACCTGACTAAACTGGTTCAGCTTCGAAAAAAACTGATCAATTTCGATGCGCTCGGCGATTTTCCGCCCCTGCTCGACCGACTCGACGCGCAGGAGGAGATTCTGAACGGATTGATTACGGTTAATCAGCTCAAAAACCTGGAGATTAAACGGGCGCTGATTGCCGAAGCTGAAGCCATCGTCGACAGCACCGACTGGCGCCCAACGGCCGATGCCCTGCAGGAAATAAAAACCAAATGGATCAAAACTGGTCCGGTCGACAAAGCCGTCGATGCCGATATCGAGGCCCAGTTTCAGGCACTGCTCGATGGGTTCTTCACGCGTCGGCGCGAGTTCTTCAACGAACAGAACAAGATCATTCAGGAGCGGCTCGATAAGTATGACGAGCTGATCCGGCTGGCGTTCCGGGCCAACCGCCTGGGCGATCTGGATGCGGCTTTCCAGGAAGTACGACGGCTCAACAATGCCTGGAAACAGGTAGGAGAAGTGCCGATCAAGAAGAGCGGGAAGCTGTACAAGCAGTTCAAGAAGGCAACGACCATGTTCTACGCGAAGTACAACGACGCGAAGGGCATTGTGATTGAGAAGAAGATCGACCCGCGCATCGAGGCCCAGATGAAAATGGCCGACGAAGCCGAAAAGCTGTCGAAGCAGAGCGATATTTTTGCCGCTGCCGAGCGGGCCAAGGTGCTCCTCAACAGCTGGAAAGAAATTCGGGTGCCGTTCAAGATGCAGGATAAAGTACTGAACGAACGATTCCGGGCGGCCTGCGACAAAATCTTCGAGCTGAGCTACCTGGGGCGCGTGCTGGCCCGCAAGTACCCGGCTTTTGAACTCAAGAGCCAGGCCGAACAGATCCGGACCAAGATTCGGGAGATGGAATACCTGATCAAACGCGAAAAGAGCGACCTGCAATTCGCGCTTCAGGATGCCGATGGGCTCGACCCGAATAACGACGCCGACAAGCAGGTACTTAACAAGATCAATACCCAGAAACGCAAGATTGCCATGAAGGAGACCATTCTGAAGGAGTTTCAGAAGCAACTGGAATCCGTCGGTTATTGATTGCTGACAAGTGTTTGAATGAAACGTGCCCCGCCATCTGACGGGGCACGTTTCGTTTAGGCGCGTTGTTGTAAGGGTATGGAAACGACATTGAATCAATCCGACACTACGCTGACCGACGCCGAGTTTCGGGCGTTGATCCCGCTCAACAAATTTGTTCGGCTCGACTATTTCACCGACCTCCGCGAATTCATCCGGACCGATGCCATGACCAAAGCCATCGTGTCGATCGATGGCAACGATCACCTCGAACTGGCCACCGGCGAGCAAATTCCCCTCGGTCGCGTTATCCGCATCGACGGCCATCTTTCGCCCAGATACCCGGGCTACGACGATTACTCGTGTAGTTGTTAAGAGCCCCCATATGTGATAGGTTGCTCCGCGCCTTGCCCCGGTATGAATGCTAGGGCTATTCATTAGTGGTGTTGGGCAGATTTCTACATGGGGTTAGGTTCATGACTAGCGCTGGCATTTATGCCGGTGTGTTCTGAATTCTCCCGGGGTTGCCCCGGCATAAATGCCAGCGCTAGTCATTGGTGGTGTTGGGCAGATTTCTACATGGGGTTAGGTTCATGATTAGCGCCGGCATTCATGCCGGTGTGTTCTTTCCGGGGGTTACCCGGCATGAATGCCGGGTGATCATTCCCAATCCAGGCATTATTCCCCCATAAAAAATCCCCGACATCGATGCCGGGGATGGTATGTAGTCGTTTGGAACAGCGGCTATTTAATTGATCACATCAAAACCGCAATACGGTACCAGCGCCTGCGGAATCCGAATGCCGTCGGGAGTCTGGTTGTTCTCCAGAATCGAAGCCAGAATACGGGGTAGGGCCAGCGCCGACCCGTTCAGGGTGTGCATCAGCTGCATCTTGCCATCCAGTTTAGAGCGAAGCTTGAGCCGGTTAGCCTGGTAGGTTTCGAAGTTAGAGACCGAACTGACCTCCAGCCACCGTTGTTGAGCCGCCGACCACACTTCCATATCATACGTGAGCGCCGAGGTAAAGCCCATATCGCCCCCGCAGAGCCGGAGAACGCGGTAGGGCAGTTCGAGCTTTTGAAGCAGCGACTGTACGTGCAGGCTCATCTCTTCCAGAGCGGCATACGACTGGTCGGGCCGTTCGATCCGGACAATTTCTACTTTATCGAACTGGTGCAAGCGGTTCAGGCCCCGCACGTGAGCGCCCCACGACCCCGCTTCGCGCCGAAAACAGGGCGTATATCCTACATTCCGAACCGGCAGCTGGCTTTCGGGCAGAATAACATCGCGGTAGAGGTTGGTGATCGGCACTTCGGCCGTCGGAATCAGATACAGCTTATCTTCGGTAACGTAATACATCTGCCCCTCCTTATCGGGAAGCTGACCCGTACCGAAGCCCGAGTCTTCGTTCACCACAATGGGGGGCTGTACTTCTACGTAGCCTGCTTTCAGCGCTTCGTCGAGGAAGAAGTTAATCAGCGCCCGCTGAATACGGGCGCCTTTGCCCTTGTATACCGGGAAACCCGCTCCGGCAATCTTGACGCCCAGCTCGAAGTCAATGATGTCGTACTTTTTGATCAGCTCCCAGTGGGGTTGCGCATCGGCAGGAAGATCGGGTTTGTTGCCGTGTTCGAGCACGACCTCGTTATCGTCGGGAGTGCGGCCTTCGGGAACGCTGCTGTGGGGAATATTAGGAATGGTAACCAGCACCTCCTCTAGCTGCTGTTCGGTCGTGCGCAAAACCTCTTCCAGGTCTTTCGAACGCACTTTCAGTTCGGCGGTTTCGGCTTTGGCCGCGTCGGCAGCCGCTTTGTCGCCCGTTTTCATGAGCGCCCCGATTTCTTTGGCTTTGGCGTTCGACCGGGCCAGCGTATCGTCGAGATCGCGCTGGGTATCCCGCCGTTTCTGATCCAGGCTCAGCACCTGCTCAATGATGGCGTCGGCATTGGCAAAATGACGCTTGCGAAGGCCGGCCAGGGTCAGGTCCTTGTTTTCGCGGATGAAGGTGAGTTGAAGCATTGGTTCGTGTTGGTCTGGTGCAAACCCAGCCGATCTTTCAGCGACCGGTTGAGTTTTTATAGTATCGCGGGTCAGTACGTACCCTCAATCAATCGTTGGGCGACTGGTTTGGGGGTAACTATACTGAAAATAACCCTTCGTTGAGGGCGTTGAGGGCCTGGGCTTTGTAGCGGCCATGCACCAGCAGCGATAGATTGCTTTCGGTGCCGCCATAGGAGATCATCCGGATAGGAATGTTCTGCATCGCGTTAAACACCCGAACCGCTACGCCTTCGTTGTCGGCGCTGAAGTTACCAACAATACAGATAATAGTCTGGTCGTAATCAGGTTCTTCCAGGTCGCAGAAGGTGCTCAGCTCGGCCTTGATCTCATCAATCCGATCCGTATTATCGATCGTCACCGATACCGACACTTCGGAAGTCGCCAGCATGTCGACGGGCGTTTTGTACTTCTCGAAGATCTCGAAAATCCGGCGCAGGAAGCCGTAGGCGTTGAGCATCCGGGTCGAGTGGATGTACAGCGCCGTGATACCATCTTTGGCCGCGATAGCCTTGAAGACCTGCTGCTGAGCCGCCCCGTCGGTTCGGTCGGCAATAAGGGTCCCGGGGGCCGCCGGGTCCATGGTGTTCTTCAGCCGGACCGGAACGCCGAACATCCGGGCTGGCGTGATGGTGGACGGGTGCAGGATTTTAGCCCCGAAATAGGCCAGCTCGGCGGCTTCGTCGAAGGTCAGTTCCCGAACCGGGAAGGTGTTCCTGACGATACGCGGATCGTTGTTGTGCATCCCGTCGATGTCGGTCCAGATCTGGATTTCTTCGGCACGGATGGCCCCCCCAATCAGCGACGCGGTATAGTCGGAACCCCCGCGTTTGAGGTTATCGACTTCGCCCCGTGGGTTTCGGCAGATGAACCCCTGCGTAACGATGATCTGCTTGTCGGCATGAGCGGGCAGCATGTCGGCCAGGCGCTGCTCGGTATACTGAATTTCGGGCTCGTTGTCGGCGTCGATACGCATGAATTCGAGGGCGGGCAGTAAGGTCGAGGCTACGCCTTCTTCGTTCAGATAAGCCTGAAACAGCTGCGTACTCAGCAACTCTCCTTCGGCCACCAGCTCTTTTTCCTGCTTCAGCGTGAACGGTTTGATGCGGGTCAGCGACCGGATAAACGAGAACTCCGTCTCGATCACCTGCTGCCCGGCTGCCCGGCCGGCTTCGGTCTTGTACAACTCGCCCACAAACGCATCGTAATGCCGTTTGAGCGCGTCAATCTGGGTGTTGGCTTCGGTATCGTTGTTCGCCTTGAGCGATTCGCCGATGGCCAGCAGGGCGTTGGTAGA
The DNA here is from genome assembly GCF_004138325.1 of Spirosoma sordidisoli. GTDB lineage: Bacteria > Bacteroidota > Bacteroidia > Cytophagales > Spirosomataceae > Spirosoma > Spirosoma sordidisoli. Next base: position 134,994 of record NZ_SBLB01000010.1, read on the forward strand.
ACCGGACAGAGCCGACAGAACGACGATTTTACGGGTATCGTCGGCGGTGATCAGGTGGCGGATCGATTGCATACGGTCGGGCTTTCCCACCGACGTTCCGCCAAATTTCCAGACGTGCATTTGCTTATTCAGGGATTAGTGAATTAGTGATTGAGTAGAGTTACGGCTAAATTTTCAGACAGGGCAATCGCGCAACTACTTAACCATGAATCGCTCAATTAAAACTTGGTATACACTTGCTTTTGGAGGCCGAGCATTTTGATGGCGGTGATGGCGGCTTCGTCGCCTTTGTTACCGTGTTTACCACCCGCCCGGTCGAGGGCCTGCTGCTGATCGTTAGGCGTCAGTACACCAAAGATGACCGGCTTGCTCGTTTTCAGGCTTACGGTGGTGAGACCCTGGGCAACGGCGTGGTTGATGTAGTCGTTGTGTTTGGTTTCGCCCTGAATGACGCAGCCCAGGGCAATAACGGCATCGATATCGTCGCGCAGGGCGAACCACTGCGCGCCCAGCGTCAGTTCGTAGCTACCGGGCACGTTGCCGCGTACAATGTTTTCGGCTTTGGCGCCGTACTGGAGCAGCGTTTGGTAGGCGCCTTTGTAGAGGGCTTCGGTCACCTCGGTGTTCCACTCGGCCACCAGGATAGCAAACCGCCGGTGGCTTACATCCGGCAGTTCAGAAGTGGCGAAAACGCTCAGGTTTTTATCGGCTGAAGACATGGGTCATGTGGCCCGGCAGGCCACGGCTGAATGAGAATCGGATGAAGAAATGGGGGCTAATAAAAAAGGGACAAACCCGATTCGGCTTTGTCCCTGGCAGTATTGATTGATTCAGATACGCTTACGACTCGCCGACCGCTGCTTCGAGCACGGATTTATACTTCTTGGCACTAACGGCCTCGGCAGACTGCGCGTACTTGTCAATAATTTCGTTGTACACCTCGATGGCTTTATCGTTCTGTTTGGCCTGCTCGTGGGCTACGGCCAGTTTCAACAGATAACCCGCCGTAAAGAATTTGTTCGGCTTGTAGTCGGCGGCTTTCCGGTAATGATCGGCGGCCTCGTCATAGCTTTTCTTCTCCATGTAGGCGTCGCCAATGAGGGCATAAGCGCGGGCCTGAACCAGCAGGTCAGACGAACTGAACTCGTTCAGCCGTTCGATAGCCGCGTCATATTTGCCTTGCTTCAGAAGAGCCACACCGGCGTAGAAGCTAGCCAGATCACCAGCTTTGGTAGAGCCATAGTTGTCAGCAACGGCCAGCAGGCCCGGCGTTTTACCATCGCCATTGAGGGCTTTGTTCAGCGAATCGGCTTCAAACTGGTAGACCGAGGGGAACAGTTCAACCTGGGCGGTTTCGTCCTGGCTGCTCTGGTAGTACCGATAGCCGAAGAAACCGACAATCAAGGCAACAATCACCCCAACCACGCCCAGCACGATCGTACGATTCTGCTGAACGAAGTCGCCCACTTCCTCTAATTTGCCTTCTAATGCGTCCGGGTCTTCTAAAAAGTCCAATCCGGGATTCTTTTTGCTCATGCTTTTGCAATTTGGATTGCAAAATTAGAAGTAATTGTGGTTACGGAAAAGGATAATGCTCAAAAGTTTACGAATTCAGGGCGACCTGATCGGCCGTGTCGCGTACGCTCATGATTTCAGACGCCCGAACGGGCCGAATCTGATGCGGTAACAAGGTCTCTACAGCCACAGATTCGCCGGTTAAGGTTACAAATTCAACCTCGAATGCTTTGCTTTCGCCGTAAACCGTTACAATTGTACCTATGTCACCCGCTTTCAGTCGCTTACCAGGTATATCTTCTTGTAAAACGATCAAATCAAACTCAGTCATATCAATACAGGCATGGTTCTGAGAGTGAAACGATAGATATGGCCGCTTGTTTTATAGAAATAGTGCTAACTTTGCCAGTGCTAATCTTCTAAGGGGTGCCCCAAAACAACGGGCTGAGATTATACCCATTGAACCTGCGCAGGTAATGCTGCGAAGGGATGGTAACACCAGGCTGGCTAGTCGGGCCTGATTCTCTAATTAACACATACAACCTCAATACAGGTAGGTTCGGCCCCTTTGCCTATCGTCGCTTTTTCGCTATGAAAAAACAGACGACCTCCTATCTCACCATTACCCTCGCGACTCTGTTGTGGCTGGTCAGCCTGCCCGCCTGGGCTCAGTATTCTATTTCCGGTACAGTCAGCGATGCGGAGGGTGGACCGCTGCCCGGTGCGGCTCTGACCATCGAAGGAACCTATACCGGCACGTTTGCCGATGCATCGGGGGCCTTCCGGCTCACCAATCTCAAACCCGGCCCGGCCACCCTACGGATTTCGCTGCTGGGCTACGAAACCCAGACCCAGGCACTGGACCTCAGCCAGAACGCTACCGTAACGATCGCGCTCCGGAAAGCAGCCATCGCCGTCGACGAGGTCGTGGTCAGCGCTACCCGGGCCAATCAGAAGTCTGCCATTGCCTATACGGACGTGACGCGCCGGGAGCTGAACAAACTCAACCTGGGGCAGGATATTCCGCAGCTGCTCAACTTTACGCCATCTATTGTTACGACTTCCGATGCGGGCGCGGGCGTTGGGTATACGGGTATCCGGATACGCGGTTCCGATGCAACGCGGGTAAACGTGACGCTCAACGGCATACCGTATAACGACGCCGAATCGCAGGGTACTTTCTTCGTCAACATGCCCGATTTTGCCTCGTCGGTGAGTAGCATCCAGATCCAGCGCGGGGTCGGTACATCGACCAACGGGGCGGGGGCGTTTGGGGCGTCGGTGAACATCCAGACCAATTCGCTCGAGAAAAATCCGTATGCCGAGACCAATATCTCGGGCGGCTCGTTCGGTACGCGAAAAGTGAACGTACTGGCCGGAACCGGCCTGCTCAAGTCGGGCGCGATCCCGGGCCACTTTGTACTCGATGCCCGGCTGTCGCGCATCTACTCGGACGGGTATGTGGATCGGGCGTTTTCGGATCTGCGCTCGTTTTACCTGTCGGGCGGGTATTACGCGAAGAAAAGCTTTGTTCGGCTGAACGTGTTCTCGGGTCAGGAACAGACCTACCAGTCGTGGGGCGGGGTGCCCGAGAGTCTGCTCAAGACAAACCGGACCTACAATCCCTACACCTACGATAACGAAACCGACAACTACCAGCAGGATAACTACCAGCTCATCAGCTCGCACGAGCTGAGCCGCAACTGGCGCGCCAACCTGTCGTTTTTCTACACAAAAGGACGCGGCTACTACGAACAGTACCGCGATGGCGAAGACTTCAGCGACTACGGACTGCCCAACGTGGTTATCGGCGACTCGACCATCACGAAAACCGACTTCATTCGCCGGCGCTGGCTCGACAACGACTTTTACGGTACGGTTTTCTCGCTCGACTACAACAGTTTCGGGAAGCTGACAGCCAACATCGGTGGCGGCTGGAACCAGTATGAAGGCAAACATTTCGGCGAAATCATCTGGGCCCGCGTGGCCGGGGCTACCAACATCCGCGATCGGTATTACGATAACGACGCTACCAAAAACGATTTTAACCTCTATGCAAAAGCGTTTTACCAGGTCCGCAACCGGCTCAACGGTTTCCTCGACGTGCAGGTTCGTACGGTATCGTACTCGTTCCTGGGCTTCAACAACCAGCTGGAAAACGTACAGCAGGACGACCGCCTGACGTTCTTCAACCCCAAAGGCGGACTGACCTATACGATCAACGACCGGAGCACGCTGTACGCATCGGTGGGCGTGGGCCACCGCGAACCCAACCGCGACGACTACACCCAGTCAACGCCCGCCAGCCGTCCCCGCGCCGAACGGCTGATCGATTACGAAGCGGGGTACAAATGGCAAACGCAGCGGCTGGCGTTTACGGCCAATGCCTACTACATGAATTACCGCGACCAGCTGGTGCTGTCGGGGCAGCTGAACGATGTGGGTGCCTACAACCGGGTCAACATACCGGTAAGCTACCGCGCCGGTATTGAGCTGGAAGCCGGTACGCAACTGGCCAAAACCCTGCGCTGGAACGTGAATGCTACCTTCAGCCGCAACCGCGTGAAAGGCTTTACCGAATACCTCGACAACTACGACACGGGCGAACAGGTCGCCAACCGCTACGGCGAAACCGACATTTCGTTCTCGCCCGCTGTGATTGCCGGCTCGCAGCTGCTATTCACGCCCGCCAAACGGCTGGAGCTGAGTCTGCTGTCGAAATACGTCGGGAAGCAGTATCTGGACAACACCTCGACCGAGAGCCGGAGTCTGAACCCGTACTTCACGAACGACATCCGGTTCATCTATACCCTGAAGCCGAAGTTTGCCCAGGAAATTGCGTTTACGCTGCTGCTCAACAACGTGCTCAACGAGCTGTATGAGTCGAACGGCTATACCTATGCCTACGTATCGGAAGGGCGCGTAGTAGCCGAAAACGGGTACTATCCGCAGGCTGGGCGTAATTTCCTGGCAGGTATTCGGGTCCGTTTCTAGCGGATTAGCAAGCGCCGGTACGTAGCTGGCTGGCCCGCCGGATGAACCGCAATCTGGTACACGCCGGCTGGCCAGTCGCCCACCGGAATCAGGTAATCGTTCGGACCGCTCACAACGCGAACGGGTCGGGTGTAGGTTCGGCGGCCCAGCAGGTCTACCACGTCGATCTGGGCTGTTCCGGACTTCAGCGCTACGTACCGGACCGTAACCTGCTCGCGGGCGGGCGATGGGAAAACGGTCAGTGCTCCGTCAGTTTCGGGCTGGCTGGCGGTTACGATGGGGGCGCTGAAGAGAAAGGGTTTTCCAATCACGGCCTTGTCGAACTGAGCCGAACTCCACATCAGCCGGGCGTTGGCCACTCCTTCGTTTTCGAGGTAGTCCATGCGAATGTCGTACTGCTGCCCCGCCATCAGCTCAATCTGACCCGTCCATTCGGTATTGGGCTGAACGTCCCACTTGTCGATCAGTAGTTTGTTATTCACCCAGAGCCGTACGCCATCGTCGGTTTCGGTATGAAAAGTATAGGTGCCGGTTAGCGGAGCCAGTACTTTGCCCATCCAGCGAACGGTAAAGTTGTTGTTGCCCACGGTGGGCGAAACCGGATTGTCGCCCCAGTCGAAATCGACCTTATCGTCGATGCGTACGAAAGCGGGTGTGCCCGTCACGTCGGTACTGTTGCGGAAGTATTCGCCCCGCAGCCCGTTTCCGCCCGGTACGGCCAGCGCCTGGTAGTTCATGGTAATTCTGGAGTTGCCATCGGGAACCTCGTACGAAATCGCCGTGGCCGACTGCCCGGTACTCCAGCCCGTGAACCGGAAAAACCCGGTCGGGGTAGCCCGGTACGGTCTGGTATCCAGACTACGGAGCGTACCCACTACAGCCTCAAAGGCGTAGCCCGATTCATGGGGCGACCCATCCAGATAAAACGGGACGGCGCTCAGGCTGCTGGCAATGGTAACGGTAGCCAGTTCGGGTTTCACATCGACCGATGTTTCACTGGTCAGGCCAGATACGTCCGTCACGCGCAGGTGGATACGATACCAGACATCGGTAGAGGTTTCGCCCACGCGGGGTACGCGGTAAATGCCATTGGAGGGGCCGGTTACGGGGTCGAGCGCGGGGTGAATGTGGTCTTCATGGTGGAAGTTGATCCACCAGGTCAGTTTCGCGTTGGCGAGCGGCTGCTGGCTGGCCGTCAGCGCACTGCCCGCAAAGGCAATCACATCGCCTGCCTTGTACGTGGAGTTGGTGGTGGGGGTCCGGATCTGAGCGACGGGCCGCTGCCCCTGAACGACCCGTACCGACATCTGCTCCGATGTGTCGGTGCCCAGTCCGTTGGTAACTATGCAGTGAAACGTAGCGCCATCGTCGGCCAGCGCAGCACTGGAAATGGTGTATTTCTCCTGCGTAGCACCGGGCAGGAGCTTGCCGTTGCGGTACCACTGATAGGCGAGAGGCTTCTGCCCAACGGCACCGACCTCAAACGTGACCGCTTCGCCAACGGCCACGAAGGCGTTGGCCGACTGGCGGGTGATGTAAGGCAGGCCCGAGTCGAAAAACGAAATTTTGTGCAGCGTGCCATTGCCCGTCGCGGTGTTGTCCTGCTGCGTACCTCCGCCGATGCCGGCCCGGGCCAGGTAGTACAGATAGCCGTCGGGACTGGTTGCCAGCGCGATAGGTCGGTCAATGCCGGTGGTAAATGTACCGATCAGCCGGCCTGTTTCGGGGTCGAAGGTCTGGATCGAGCCCGCGCAGTAGTCGGCAAAGAAGATCCGGCTGCGGTACTCGGCCGGAAACCGGATCGTGGGCGGATTATATACCGTCACCCCGGTTACCGCGCAGGCTGGATCATGACCGTAGGCATAGAGCGGATCGCTATAGTTGGCGGGGGCTTCCTGATTGGTCCGGCGCCCTTCGACCAGGGGCCAGCCATAGTTGCGTCCTGCTCTGATGTCGTTAATTTCTTCAAACGCATCGCCACCCACATCGCCCACGATAATTCGCCCCGATACAGGATCGATATCCATCGAAAACGGATTCCGTAAGCCGAGGGCATAAATGGCCCGATAAGAGCCGGTTGTCTGGCCCACGAACGGGTTGTCGGCTGGTATGCTGCCGTCGTCGTTCAGCCGGAGCACCTTGCCCAGCAGGCTGCTCATACTTTGGGCCATGGGTGCGTTGGAGCCTTCGCCGGTGGCTACATACAGTTTCCGGTCGGGGCCAAACCGCAGTACGCCCGCGTTGTGGATGGTGCCAGCCAGCTTGTCGAACTCGAGCAGTATGGTTTCGCTTTTCGGATCGGCCACGGCCCCGTTGGCCCGGAACCGACTCAGCCGATTCCGATCCTGGTCTTTTACCGTGTAGTAGACGTAGATAAACGGCGTTCGCGGAAAGTCGGGATGAAAGCACAGGCCCGACAGGCCGCGCTCGTTGGTGATGTCGACGTTGGGAATGGTAATATACGGATCGGGAGCCAGGGCATCGGCGATGACTTCCCGAATCCGACCGTCTTTTTCAACCACGAACAGTCGCCCGTCGGGCGAAAAGGTGAGCGTGGTTGGGTTCAGGTTACGACCGATCTGCCGTTGAACAAAGCCAGTTGGTAGCTGGGCTGACGCCGATGTGAAAGCAACGCAGGCCAGAATGAGTACAAGTAGACGGAGTAGCATCAAATGAACGAATCATAATCAGGCATCTAAAGTACGCATTAAGCCTATATAATTGCTATCCAATAGCCTGCGCCAGATCTTGAATCAGATCGTCAACGTCTTCGATGCCAACGCTTAGTCGAATAAGCGTGTCTTTCAGCCCGTTTTTTTCGCGCTCTTCTTTCGGGATACTGGCATGGGTCATGCTGGCCGGATGCGTACATAACGACTCCACGCCCCCCAGCGATTCGCCCAGCGAAAAGACCCCGAAACTTTCCATGACGTGAACTGCCTCATCCATCCGGTCGCCGGCCAGCTCGAACGAAAGCATACCGCCAAAGCCGCGCATCTGTCGTTTGGCCAGCTCATGGCCGGGGTGATCGGGCAGACCGGGGTAGTGGACGCGGCTAACTTTCGGATGCTGCTGCAGGTATTCGGCAACGCGCTGGGCATTTTCGCAGTGGCGCTGCATCCGTACGTGCAGGGTTTTGATGCCCCGCAGCACCAGGAAGCAATCCTGCGGGCCCGGCACCGCTCCGCAGGCATTCTGGATAAACGCCAGTTGCTGAGCTGTGTCGTCATCGTTCAGGACAATAGCCCCCATAACCGTATCGGAGTGGCCGCCGAGGTATTTGGTGACAGAATGCACCACGATATCGGCACCCAGATCGAGCGGGTTTTGCAGATAGGGCGATGCAAACGTATTGTCGACCACCAGCCGGATGCCGCGGGCCCGGGTCAGGGTTGCAACGGCGGCAATATCGACCAGGCGCAGCAGCGGGTTGGTTGGCGTTTCGATCCACACCATTTTGGTGGCGGGCGTAATAGCCGCTTCGAGGGCTGCGGGGTCGGCCAGGTTGACGAACGAAAATTTTAGCCCAAACTCCTGGTAGACCCGCACCATGATGCGGTAGGTGCCGCCGTAGAGGTCGTTGCTGGCAATGATTTCGTCGCCGGGGCGGAATAATTTCAGGATGGCGTCGGTAGCGCCCAGACCTGAGGCATAACAGATGCCATGTTTGCCGTTTTCGAGGGCTGCGAGGTTATTTTGCAGCACCGTTCGGGTGGGGTTCTGGGTCCGGGCGTATTCGTAGCCTTTGTGTTTACCGGGCGACTCCTGCACATAGGTCGACGTCTGGTAGATGGGCGTCATGATAGCGCCCGTTGTCGGGTCCGGCTCAATACCGGCATGTATGGCTTTGGTTGCGAAGTTCATAGGGCGAAGGTAATACAGACTTTAGGTCGATTGTACACAAAACCTACCCCCTGGTCGTTAACCCTGTATAGTGAAGCAAGCCATCCTCCAAAAAATCACCGGTCCTGCGCTGGCAGGGGTACTGATGTCGGTAACGCCCATCGTGTTTACGTCGGTGCTCAGTTATTATGCCGTTGTGTATGAATCCTACATCGCCGGTCTGACCGCCTGGCAGTGGGCGGGACTTACGCTGCTTTTTTCGCTTACATCGGCTGCCCTTACGCCACCAACCATGCTGGCGCTGCTGTTCGGTTATTTTCTGGGGTGGCAGGCGGTATTACCGATTTTTGTAGTCAATCTGGGCGGTATTCTATTCATCAACCAGCTCGTTCACTGGATCGATCATGACCGGTTTATCCGGTTCCTGCGCCGAAACCCCAAAGCGCAGTCGGTGCTGGATCGTATTCTGGATAAAGAGCTGGAGGTGATTTTCTTCGCCAAGTTATCGCCCATTCTTCCGTTCGGACTGACCAACCTGCTTTTTGCCTTGTCGGGTGCCCGGCTCCGGAATATTTTGCTGGGCGGTTTTCTGGGTATGACGCCCCGAACGCTGCTGGCTGTCTGGTCGGGCCGCGAAGCCCACGAAATCCGGGCCCTGCTCGACAACCCGAATCAAAGCCTGTGGGGAGAGGTCATCATTGCCGCACTGATCCTGGTCTCCATCGCTGGCCTCTGGCAAGTCCTGCGCCGGGCGCTGGCCTAAGCTTAGCCCGCATTCATCCGTTCACTCACCGTGTTTCGTCCGGATGGTGTGGTTGTCATGGTGGTTGGTGGGTCGGTGTCGGTCACCGTGGTCCGTGTCCTCACGGACCACCTCTGCGTCAGCAATACCATCCGGTCAGATGGTCCGACTGCGTGTCCGCACCAGGACACGCACCACGGTGATGCAATAATCAACTTACCCAACCAGTAGCAGGTGGCTGAACGACCAGTCGGGTCGTTAACGGAACGCGGTTGGTTACACCCGCTCGGCGGTTAGCTCGATGAGATGGTTATGGCCGGTTCGGAAAACGGTCAGTTCAAACCGGTGAAGCCGGTCGGTGAGCGGGAGCAGATAGCGACCCGGAACGATCCGATCAAACGCCCCCGCAAACAACCGAACCCGCACCGGATGCGTGTTAAGCAACTGCGCTATGGCCGGAATTCGGGGACTGATGAGCCGAAACTGGGTCCAGCTCCGGTAAACCAGGTCGCGCTGCGCGGGCGTACTGAGCGACAGTTCGGCAAACCGCATGGCCGTGCGGTTCAGCAGGCCCAGCTGCACCAGCGTATGGCCCACATCGGTCAGGATAGGCAAATGGTGAAGCATGTAGCGGAACAGCGCACGACCGGCGCGGGTGCTGGTGGCCAGCTGGTACCAGAAACTGCGGGTAATACCATCGGGCGCAATCAGTAGTAGCTCATCGACCCGGCTGGCAAAGGCTTCGGTGGTGGCCAGGGCAAACCGACCGCCCAGGCTAAACCCCATCAGCGAAAACCGCTCGATACCGTGCGTTTCCAGAAACGCGTCGAGTAACCTTTGCCAACTGGTTTTGGTTAGTAGTGGGTTGCCGGTATGCAGGCTTTGTCCGTGTAAGAACAAATCGATCGCAAACACCGTGAAGCGGCTGCCAATAGCCCGTTGCAGGTGCTCAAAAACGACACTACTTTGCCCAAACCCGTGAAACGCGAGCAGGACCGCCGGGCCGCTGCCAAACACCCGAAACGCGATTCGAGTGTCCTGTACGTCGAAAAACTGGATGCGGGTAGCGTGGGGCATACATACAAAGGTAACTGATGACGCCACAAAGGGTGTCCGTTCACTAACTAACCAGTCATTAGCCTCATTTCTTATGCGCTTATTTGCCAACCTAGCTGAATTTTCGGCCCATGCCGGCCAGTCGCTCGGCGAAACCGAGTACATGACCATTACCCAGGATATGGTCGACCAGTTTGCCCAGGCTACCGGCGACCAGCAGTGGATTCATACCGACCCTGAGCGGGCGGCCCGCGAATCGCCGTACAAAACCTCCATTGCGCACGGGTTTCTGACGCTTTCGCTGGCGCCGAAGCTGATGGCCGAAATCTACCGGGTCGAGTCGGTGAAAATGGGCATCAACTACGGGGCTAACAAGATCCGGTTTACCAATGCCGTTCCGGTTGGGAGCCGGCTGCGTATGAAAGCCTGGCTCCACCATGCCGAACCCGATCAGCGAAGCACGCAAACGAATTCGGACCCCGGAGAAGTACCGGCCGTTCGGGCCATCGTAGAATGTGTCTTCGAAGTAGAAGGAGAACATAAGCCCGCCTGCGTGGCTGAGCTGATTACGTTACTGATAGAGCAGTAAGGTTGTAGAGTAGTATGCAAGCATACTATTTGTACGGCAAATTATATACCTTTACACCAAAATCAACAAACACGAAACGCACAATTCAGATGGCAACGGCAATGCTGGAGTTACAGGGATTGAATTTTAATTTAACGGAAGAACACCTCGCCGTACAGGAAGCCGCCCGCGATTTTGCCCAAAGTGAATTGCTGCCGGGCGTCATCGAGCGCGATAACGAGCAGAAATTTCCGACCGAGCTGATCCGGCGCATGGGTGAGCTGGGCTTTCTGGGTATGATGGCTTCGCCCGATTACGGCGGGGGCGGCATGGATACGGTCTCGTACGTGATCGCGATGGAAGAACTGTCCAAAGTCGATGCATCGGCCTCGGTTATCGTATCGGTCAACAACTCACTGGTCTGCTACGGCCTCGAAGCCTATGGTACCGAAGAGCAGAAACAGAAGTATCTGACCCGACTCACCTCCGGCGAAACCGTTGGCGCGTTCTGCCTGTCGGAGCCCGAAGCCGGCTCTGACGCCACCTCCCAGCAGACAACCGCCGAGGATATGGGTGACTATTATTTGCTGAACGGTACCAAGAACTGGATCACCAACGGTAACTCGTCCGGTATCTGCCTGGTAATTGCCCAGACCGACCGCGAAAAGAAACATAAAGGCATCAACTGCCTCATCGTCGAGAAAGGAGCGCCGGGCTTCGTAGTCGGCAAAAAGGAAGATAAAATGGGCATCCGCGCGTCTGATACGCACTCGCTACTGTTCACCGACGTAAAAGTGCCCAAGGAAGATCGGATTGGCGAAGATGGCTTCGGCTTTAAATTTGCTATGTCAACCCTCAACGGCGGCCGGATCGGTATTGCGGCCCAGGCGCTGGGTATTGCGGCAGGTGCTTACGAACTGGCTCTCAAATACAGCCAGGAGCGCCGGGCATTTGGCAAGCAAATATTTGATCATCAGGCCATTCAGTTCAAGCTGGCTGAGATGGCCACGAAGATCGAAGCGGCCCGGCTGCTGGTTTACAAAGCCGCGCGGCTCAAAGACGAGCGTAAAGATTACGTTCAGGCCGCTGCCATGGCCAAGCTGTTTGCCTCTGATGTGGCCATGTGGGCAACTACCGAAGCCGTACAGATTCACGGGGGCTACGGCTACGTGAAAGAGTTTCACGTTGAGCGGCTCATGCGCGACGCTAAAATCACGCAGATCTACGAGGGTACGTCGGAAATCCAAAAATTAGTGATTGCCCGGGAGCTCATCCGGTAGCTTTTCGGCCGGTTAAATAGAATTATTCCGTACTTAAAATGCGTGTTCATATCGAATACGCATTTTTTTTTTATCATCCGGAAACTTTTATACTTGTATTAGTTTTGTACAAATTATTAGTTTTGTGCAAATTTACGCGAAATAAGAATCGGCACGCACCCCCCTTTCAACTATGGAAGACTATAATAAAATTATCGAGTCGTTGGGCGTAAAGTTTATCAAGGCCCGCAACATCCGGATTTTACAGCCCATCACCATCAAGAATTTTTACGATGTTGAGAACACGCTATTGATTTTATACAATGGTGATGTATGCATTGGCGATGAGAAGACAAAGGTCGAAGCCGGGGATATGCTGTTTATTCCGGGAGGAAAACACGTCACCGTCACCTACGGCGATCCGTCGAATCCCAAATCGGTATCGAACGAAGAGTTTATGACCCACCGGGAGATGTATTTCGAAGGAAATCATGATCCCAAGCTGATTGGGCACCTGCCCAACTCGTTCGGTTACGTGTCGTTTGAAGCAAAAGTGTTTGACTCGGTCAACTTCTTCAACTCGCTCGACGTGCCGCCGTTCATCATCAAACGCGAAGATCATCTGGCCAATACCATCAACCAGATTCTGGCCGAAGACATGACCGATCTGGCCGGCAAGGGGCGGATCATCAAGATAAAGACGGAGGAGATCGTAATCGAAGTGGTTCGGTACATCCTCAAAAACCGCCTGTTCGTTGAGCAGCTGGTTACCAACAGCACCTACTTCAAGGACCCCCGCCTGATCGATATCTTTGCCTACATAAAAGACAACCTCGGTGGCGACCTCTCGAACAAGGTCCTCGCTAACGTAGCTAACGTATCAGAAGATTACGTTGGTCAATACTTCAAGATGCTTACGGGCATCAACCCGCAGGATTACATCGAATACCAGCGCATGGAGTCGGCGGTAGGCCTGCTCCGGACCAGCAAGAAGAGCATTCGGGCCATCGGCGCCGAGGTCGGTTACAAAGACACGGCTTACTTCTGCCGCCGGTTCAAGATGATGTTCGGGATTCCGGCCGGTAAGATGCGCCGTCGGGAGTCGCTGATGAACGTATAACAAAAAAGGCGGGCCGCAAAGCCCGCCTTTTTCATTGCATGTTTACCTCGATGGGCAGGGTGTAAAAAACCGCCACCGGTCGGCCGCCCACTTCGCCGGGTCGCCAGCGGGGCATTTTTTCGACGGCCGTAACGATAGCCGCCATGAACTCCTGCATGCCTTTCTTGTTCTCCCGGGTAAGCGGCTTGGTCGTAATCCGTACGTCGTGGACCGAGCCGTCAACGTCGACGATGAATTTGGCGGCTACCGGCCCCGTGTTGGCGTTTTGCCGCATTAGCGACCCCGGAAACTTGATGTTCGTAGCCAGATACCGGCTGAGGGCGGCTTTACCCCCCGGAAATTCGGGCTGGCGTTCGGCTACGGTATACACCTTCCCGGTCGACTGCTGCGCCCGGACGATAGACATGGGTGACTGGCTCAAAACAACGGTGCCCAGCAGACACAGCGTAGCTTTCAGAATGGCTCTCATATATTAAGCTTGTAAGACCGACTGATTAATTTCCCGCACAACCGCCGACAGCTGAGGTAACAGGTCGGGGTCCTGTTCGATGCCGTTGCCGACAACGATCAGATCAGCCCCGGCTTTGAGAGCGTTATAGGCTTTCTCGCCCGAGTTGATACCTCCTCCCACAATAATCGGCACGTCGACGACGGACCGAACGGCCGCAATCATATCGGGCGAGACGGGCCGGCGGGCGCCACTACCCGCGTCCAGATACATCAGTTGAAGCCCCAGCATCTCGCCGGCCATAGCCGTACAGGCAGCCACACTGGGTTTATCGGCAGGAAGCGGCATGGTACCGCTGATGTAGGAAACCGTGGTCTGTGCCCCACTGTCGACCAGCATGTAGCCCGTTGGCAGTACTTCGAGGCCACTCTTTTTGAGCAGTGGGGCTGCAATGACGTGCTGACCGATCAGAAATTCGGGATTACGCCCGGAGATGAGCGAGAGAAACAGGATGGCGTCGGCGGTGGGCTCGATATGCAGCGAGTTGCCCGGAAACAGCACCACCGGAACAGGCGAGTAAGCCCGCAAGGTGCTAATCACTTCGGCATGTCGGTAATCGGTTACCAGACTGCCCCCAACCAGAAAGAAATCGATAGGATGAGTGTTCGCGCGCTGGAGCAAGGCTATAAGCGCGTCCTGCTCGACCTTATCGGGGTCGAGCAGGACGGCCAGCGACTTTTGTCCCGACGTTTTATGACGCCGAAGTGTATCTAGCAGGCTGACTGGTTGCCTTTTCGTGGTACTGCGTTGGATCGGCGGTGGGGTTGATGGCATTATTCTGACGGATGCGGGCTAAAAAACCCATTAACTGCTCGCGGGCAATGTTGGTCAGTACCGACGTTACCAGACCTCCGATCAATCCGCTTGCGGCCGCTGCTTTTTGCGTTTCTTTTGCGTGTTTTTTTACTGCCTTCCGCGTTGACGGCGCAGCTGCCTCCAAATCCTCGTCGTATGAATCGTCCTCATCGTCATAATCGCGATCTTCAGGCTCACCGTATTTCTCGGCATACCGGTATTCATCCGACTTAGGCAGTACCGCATTAACAACCAAATATACGGCTAAAGCGGCACCTGCAACAAATGCAGCTGTCCGGCCCAGCTCGGTCGCGTCGCCTTTGATAGAATCAACGCTATCGGTGATCGAATCTTTGAACCGCTCGGTAGCAGCCATCAGTTGTGCCCGGCGGGCGGTTGTGTCGGCAAATGGTACTTTGGGATCTTCCATTAGTTTACGCTTGAGTTATTGTATTGATCTGTAAAAAACAACAGGCTAACCGCCTGCCTGTCAGTAGGCTCGTGGTGACGACTGGTTTTCGCCAAGGCTACCGCCACCGCCAATCGCCGTGCGGGTCTGCGCCATCAGTTCTTCAACCGCTTCTGACTTTTCTTCTTGCTTTTTCTCCTGGCTTTTCTTGATAGCGCTATAGGCAGCCACCCGGATTTTCGACTTAAAAAAGTCTTTAGCGGCCAGCCAGATGATGGTCATCAGCAGAAAGAAGCCGGCAACGATCAGAAAGCCAAGGTACCGGCTGTTGGTAACCTCGTTGAGGTAAGCCGCCAGCAGACTGAACAAAAAGATGGTTGTCATAGTGGCCAGCAGGGCTAGTACGATGCCATGAATACCCACTACAACTCCCTCCTCTACTTTACTGCGCGTTTCAAGTGTAAATAACTCAATACGAGCTTCCAGGTAGCGGAATATATTCTCCCGAATTTCCTCTAAGCGCTCCAGCATGATCTTGTTTATTAGTTTTCACTATGGGGTATCTACAAAAAAGCGTCCATTTTGTTCAAAAAACAGAGGGTCTGAGCGCTCAACTGTGTATGTGGTTACGAAGGGGCTTTATTTGCCGGAAGAGGGGGTGATTTTCGGAGGCAGGTGCTAAAGGAACCCGGCTCGCTGCATGCTGGGCGGGCCGGGGTTAAATTGCGGGCTGGCAGACGGGGTTGCCAAATGGACACAGGATTGTAGAAAAATACCCACTCTGGCTGGTCTTCATACGTCCAGCCATAAACGCAAACAGCCCAGGAAGTTCACCTCCTGGGCTGTTTGCGTTAAAATCGTTGATGCGAATGACAGGAAACGTCGTATCGGCAACTAAGCCGTTAGTTCGATTGCCGTAGTTTGGCTTCGATCGTCTGTTGTGTGTGCGGAACGGCCCGCAGCCGCTCTTTAGGAATCAGCTTGCCCGTGTCTTTACAGATACCATACGTGCCGTTTTTGATGCGGACCATAGCGGCTTCGAGCTGCTGGATGAATTTCTGCAAGCGGGCGGCCAGCTGGCTGAGGTTTTCGCGTTCGCTGGTGTCAGCACCATCTTCAAGCAGTTTTGAGTTGCCAGATGTATTGTCGGTGCCGCTGTCGTTCCGTTTACTGAGCGTTTCCTTGATGTAATTCAACTCGCTACGGGTGGCGTCCAGCTTCTGACCGATGAGTTCCTCAAACTCTTTCAGGTCTTCTTCCGAATATCGTTTTTTCTCTTCTTGAACCATAGTAAGGACTATGTTAGATGGGGCACGTGCAACTGACTGCAAAATTAACGGTTTACGGCCGTTTTTTCAATATGCGACTTAGATTACGGTCGTTTTTTTGGAAAATTAGTAAACTGAGAATTGACAAAAATTCAAATGAATCTTTGGTGGTGTTTGCGTTCATTAAAAAAGAATTTGGTCGCTATTCAAGAACGAACCTATTTATGTGGAATGCGATTTTTAGATTAATCTGAGAAAAAATATACTTTTGATAATGTAATTGCCTATTTATTAAGTTTGCGGGACACTTCATTGTATTTTTCGTTTAAAGACAGAATGAACCGCATGGCCATGGCATATATTGAACCAGCACCGATAAAAGATAAAGAGAATCCACTGGAGTCCATGATGTCCCGCTTCGACGCTGCCGCGCGAATGCTGGGTATATCAGACGAGATGTACGATATTCTTAAAGTACCTGCCCGTCAGGTCATTGTTGGGCTGCCCGTTACGATGGATAACGGGAGCATCAAAGTGTTTGAAGGGTACCGCGTTATTCACTCCAACATCCTCGGCCCGGCCAAGGGTGGGATCCGGCTCGACCCCGGCGTTCACCTCGATGAGGTGCGGGCGCTGGCGGCCTGGATGACCTGGAAATGCGCCGTTGTTGACATTCCTTATGGCGGGGCCAAGGGCGGTATCGCCTGCAACCCCCGCGAGATGTCGGCGGGGGAGATCGAACGCCTGATCCGACAGTATACCGTGGCGATGCTCGACGTAATCGGACCCGACCGCGACATTCCGGCGCCCGACATGGGTACCGGCCCCCGCGAAATGGCCTGGATTGTGGACGAATACTCGAAAGCCAAAGGCATGACCGTCAACAGCGTCGTAACGGGTAAGCCACTCGTACTGGGCGGCTCGCTGGGGCGCACCGAAGCAACGGGCCGCGGGGTTACCGTGGCTGCGCTGTCGGCCATGGATAAGCTGCGGATGAATCCCTACCGGACAACGGCCGCCATCCAGGGTTTCGGGAACGTAGGCTCGTTTGCGGCCGAACTGCTCCACGAGCGTGGCGTTACGGTGGTGGCTGTCAGCGATATTTCGGGCGGCTATTATAACGCGTCGGGTATCGACATTACGGCGGCTGTGACGTACCGCAATGCCAACAAGGGTACGCTCGACGGATTCAGCGGAGCCGAAAAGATCACCAACGAAGAATTGCTCTCACTGCCTGTCGATGTCCTGGTGCCGGCCGCTAAAGAAGACGTCATCACCGACGATAATGCCGGGTCGATTCAGGCCAAAATGATCGTGGAGGGCGCCAACGGCCCAACCTCTGCTTCGGCCGACGAGATCATCAATAGCAAGGGTATTCTGGTAGTGCCCGATATTCTGGCCAATGCCGGGGGCGTAACGGTATCCTACTTTGAATGGGTACAGAACCGCATCGGCTACAAATGGACCCTCGACCGCATCAACCGCCGGGCCGACCGCGTCATGAAAGATGCCTTTGACCGGGTGTTCGAAACGTCGCAGAAATACCAGGTGCCTATGCGGCTGGCCGCCTACATCGTAGCCATCGATAAAGTGGCGAGCACCTACAAGTTCCGGGGAGGATATTAATTCGGAACAGCATGTATACGGCATAATGCCTAATTTTGCCCGTTCTCACAGGGGGCTGACCCATTATTCAGTATACATTACACACGTTAACGATGCGTTTACACCGGGAAGGGTACACCATAATGCTGACAACGGGGCTGGTTTTGCTGGCTCTGAATTTGCTAGCTTACTTTTATTTGTTTTCTGACAATAGCCTGGCTATCGTGCTGCTGGCGGTAGCCAGCCTCATCCTCTTTGGGCTGATTGTTCAGTTCTTCCGGGTACCTAACCGCGCGCTGACGCTGCACGACGCCCAGATCATCGCTCCGGCCGATGGGACAATCGTCGTTATCGAGGAAACCGAAGAAAGCGAGTATTTCAAGGAGCGTCGGCGGCAGATTTCCATTTTTATGTCGCCCCTGAACGTACACGTCAACCGGAATCCGGTGTCGGGTGTTGTGCGGTACTTTAAATACTATCCTGGTAAATACCTGGTCGCCTGGCATCCGAAATCCAGTACGGAAAACGAACGGACAACTATTGTCATTCAGGCTAAAAACGGCGTCGAGGTGCTGTTTCGGCAGATTGCCGGTGCGGTGGCCCGTCGTATCCGGTGGTACGTAAAAGAAGGTCAGCCCGTTGAGCAGGGCCAGGAGATGGGCTTTATCAAATTCGGATCGCGGGTGGATGTGTTTCTGCCGCTCGATGCTGATATTAAAGTCAACATTGGCGAACGTACCAAAGGGGGCGTTACCGTTCTGGCAGAATTGAAGGACTAAAAATACAGAGGGTAAGCAAAGCAGGGTCAGCAGAAGCGGGAAAGCCATACCGGGTTTCTCTTTCTGCTGACCCTGTTTTGTGTTATCAGACCTGTACGCTGAGTAACTCGCCCCGCTCGCTTTCAGTCACGATCAGGCCCAGCTCGCCCGAGGGGTCGAAGGTGCAGTTAGTTGGGTTAGCGCCGGGCAAATGGAGATCGCGAACAAACTCGCCTTCGGACGAAAAGACCCGGATAAGTCCCGCGCCGAACACGGCCGTATAGATGAACCCGTCGGGCCCCAGGGTCATACCATCTGGACCGGGAATCGGTTCGCCAGCGGGGGCCTCCGTAACGACGGTCCACACCCGGATAGTTTCCCAGCTTAGGCCGATAGGGTCCCAGAAGCCGCTCCAGATGCGGTGGCGGTGGGTTTCGGCAATGAGCAGGGTAGGTACGCTGGTGTTGAGCAGCGCCAGCCCGTTGGGGTACATCAGCCCGTCGGTTATTACTTCAGCATGACCTCTGGGGTCCAGCACCGCCACATAACCAAGCTGCTCATCGTCTGGCGGACCCGGGCAGGAGAAAATCAGATTGCCCTGCGTGTCGAACAGCAGATCGTTGGGCATGTTGAGCGGCTTTCCGTCAAGCTCGCTCAAGGCGGTATCGATTTTTTTGGTGTCGACGTTCATTCGTCGGATGGCCTGCTGACCGGAATCACAGAACCAGATGAAACCATCCCGGAAAACGGCGCCGTTGGGGCGCCCGCCGGTATGAACACGCATTGTACTTCCGTCTTTATCACGGCAAAACAACCCTTCACCTTCCTGTTCTACGCACCAGAGACATCCCGAATCGTCGAAAGTGGGCCCTTCCGGAAACCGTAATCCTGTTGCTAATACTCGTACACTGTCCATGTCATCGGTTGTTGAGTATGAGTAAAGTGTAACCGACCCAATAGCGTCGGTGTCTGGTATAGACAATGTTCATATAATACGCAGGCTGCTATTTTGTTTTCATATTCTATTTATTTGATAGACCAATAAGTAAGTAACCCTTCTTCGCCAAACCGTATTCACCGGATAAGGGCAGATCCTGTCTGGATTATTCGTTGAAATACTTGTATCTTTATGGTATCACGAAGAATTTCTTGCCATGACATACGACTATATCATTGTAGGAGCCGGTTCGGCAGGCTGCGTGCTG
This sequence comes from Spirosoma sordidisoli, assembly GCF_004138325.1. Classification (GTDB taxonomy): domain Bacteria; phylum Bacteroidota; class Bacteroidia; order Cytophagales; family Spirosomataceae; genus Spirosoma; species Spirosoma sordidisoli. Next base: position 154,639 of record NZ_SBLB01000010.1, read on the forward strand.
GCTAATCGGCTATCGGCCGACCCGACGGTATCGGTGCTGCTGCTGGAGGCTGGCGGGCCCGATACTAAATTTGAGTTGCAGGTACCGGCCGCGTACTCGAAACTGCACGGTACCGACGTTGACTGGGGTTTCTGGACCGAACCTCAGCCAGCGCTGAACGGACGGCGCATGTACCAGCCTCGCGGGAAAACCCTGGGTGGCTGCTCATCGACCAACGCCATGGCCTACGTGCGGGGCAACCGACGCGATTACGACGACTGGGCAGCACTGGGCAATACGGGCTGGGCCTATGAAAACGTGCTGCCGTATTTCATCCGCTCCGAATTCAATGAACAGATCGATCAGCTCGACGAGCGGTATCACGGCGCGCATGGTCCCCTCAATGTCACCTTTGCGACCGGCTTTCAGACCCCGCTGGCCCGGGCATTCGTAGACGCCTGCGGGCAGGTCGGCATTCGGGCCAATCCCGACTGCAATGGGGCTGAGCAGGAAGGAGCGGGCCTGATGCAGTTTACGATCAAAAATGGGAAGCGCCACAGTGCCGCAACGGCGTTTCTGAAACCTGTAATGAGCCGGCCTAACCTCACGGTTATCACCAGAGCGCATACAAAACAGGTGTTGATTACCAACGACCGCGCCACGGGTGTCGAGTTTATTACGGGAAAAAACAGGACACAGACCGCAATGGCCCGGCAGGAGGTTATTCTGTCGGCCGGGGCTTATCAGTCGCCCCAGCTACTGATGCTGTCGGGGATCGGTCCGGCCGACGCGCTGCGGCAGTCGGGTATAGCGCTGAAGAAAGAGTTGCCCGGCGTTGGGCAGAACCTGCAGGACCACCTGTTTACGGGGGTGAGCAGCCTGGCGTCGCAGCGGGGCATTTCGTCCAATTTTCACCTCAAGCCGCTCAACCAGCTCAAGGCGCTGGGAACCTGGCTCCTGTCGAAGAAGGGCCCGCTCAGCATCAGCCCGCTCGAAGCGGTGGCGTTTGTCCGGACTGAGCCGACGCTGGACCGGGTTAATATGCAGTTTCATTTTGCGCCCGTACACATGGGCGATTCGTACACGGCCGATATGTACGATCTGTCGACCTGGCCCACCACCGATGGGTATATCGTTCTGCCAACGCTGCTGCTGCCCAAAAGCCGGGGCTATATCGGCCTGCGTTCGGCTAACCCGCTCGACGCGCCCGTGATTCAGCCGAACTACCTAACCCACGAAGACGACCGGCGTGTGCTGATCCAGGGCGTTCGGCAGGCGCTGGAGATCAAACAGGCCGATGCGTTCGGTCCTTTTCGGCAGCGGGTACATCCGACGGCCGGCAGCTCAGACGATGTGATCTGGGCGCATATTCTGCAGCAGCTCGAAACGGTATATCACCCGGTGGGTACATGCCGAATGGGAACCGACGAGATGGCCGTTGTTGACGCCGATCTTCAGGTTCGGGGGATCGACGGGCTGCGCGTCATCGATGCGTCGGTTATGCCAACTATTGTGTCGGGTAATACCAATGCACCCACGATTATGATTGCCGAGAAAGGGGCTGATCTGATCCTGGGATACGAGCCCGACGCGCTGTCGGCAATCCATACCAAGGCCGCGATGCCCACAGATCGGCTGTAGCGGGACTGGCGCGTGTGGGCTGCTGGTGCGTATGAGACGCGATGGCCGGTGCGCCGGTGCGATCGCGTCTCTACAGGGTGGCCAGGTTGCTGATGTTGCGCTCCACGACTTCGACGACTACGATGTCGGGGCGCTCTGCGCTGACGAGGCTGGTGTCCAGCTTTTTGTCGCGCACGAAAAACGATTCCTGAAAATAAGCGGCCATAAACGGCATCATGCTGTGGCTGAACGAGTCGCCAATGAACAGTAACCGACCGACGCCCGGCCCGGTGAAGCGCGTAGACGGGAAACCAGACGCCGGGTTCGGTACGGTAGCCGTCTGACGGGCTACCCGGTTGGCGTTCGGTTGAATGTAATAAAAGACCTCGTCTTTCCGCTCGTTCTGTACCGTCATCATCGTTACCAGATCGCCCCCTCCTCCGCGCTGTTTCTCGATGCGAAAATCGCTCAGCAGAATAGGGGGGCGAGTAGGCTGATCCTGCCGGATGCGGTTGAGCAGAGCCGCGCTGCCAATCAGGGTGCCGTAGTCGTTCCAGTGCGTATCGGTCTGGTAATACACAACGTGCCGACGTTTCTCGGCCCGCAGCGTATCGCGAATATCGATAAAGGGGACGCTGGTTGCCGAAACGGCCTCCCGCAATACGTCCAGGCGGGTAGGGCCGGGGGCGGGTTGCAGGTGATCGGGCAGGTTTTCCGGGTAAATCGAATGGGAGTCGGGCGCGATGAGTACGTACAGCCGGATGCCCTGTCGGGCCAGTTCCTGCTGGCGCTGCGCGAGGTGACTGGCTATGTAGCGGGCCGAGTCGGGCGAGAGCGGCTGCAGGCCCCGGTGCTGATCAACCACGCGGTTATAGCTGTTGCCGAGAAAAAACCAGCCATTCTTGCCGACAACTACTTTTTCGGGCAGGGGCGACTGGCCCAGCAGGTTCAGTTTCCAGCGGCTGTAACCATAGAACAGCGCATTCCGCCAGCCGAAATTCTCTTTGTAATAGCGGTCAAACTGGCGCACAAAACTCCGGACGTGCGGAAAGTTGAGCGGGGGGATACCACTGATAGCCCGGTTTTCGGTACTGCTGAAGCGGGAAGACAACCCCAGCAGCTGATCGAGCGTGGGGAGCAGCAGCAGGCCGGCAAAAACAAAACAAAGTAGTTTGAAACGGGCGTTCATACGAGCGATACCGGTTCCTGGAGCCTCGGCAGATGGGCTAGAACCTGAAATAAATAAATGGATTATAGGTGTTGGCAGCCAGGTAGGCTACCGCCATAACGAACAGACTGACCAGTCCCAGTACATAGGCCGTATCCAGGGTCAGGCGCGCCCAGTTCGTAGCCAGCCGCGTCAGCAGCCGTCGCCACACGTTCTGGAAACTATGATAGACCGGCGTGGCCAGGATGAACCCCAGCCCCAGCGACACCAGCAGCTCGGCGTTGATGAAATAGCTGAGCGGATAAGCCACCGACTCGCCCGCCGGTACCAGCCCCAGCATCTTGCCCAGATACGCCATGGCCGAGTTCAGATCGGCGGCCCGGAAAAAGACCCAGCCCACCAGCACCACCGCCAGCGTGTAGACATGACCCACCAGGGCCGGCGCGCGGTCGAGTCGCCGGGCCAGACCGGCCCGCTCGATGAGCAGAAAAAGGCCATGGTACAGACCCCAGACAATGAAGTTCAGGCTGGCGCCGTGCCACAAACCCGTCACGAAGAACACGATCAGCAGGTTGCGGTAGGTGCGGGCTTTACTGCCCCGGTTCCCGCCCAGCGGAATATACAGGTAATCGCGGAACCAGCTCGACAGCGAGATATGCCAGCGACGCCAGAAATCCTGAATGGAGCGCGCAATGTAGGGGTAGTTGAAGTTCTCCTTGAAATCGAAACCGACCATCTTGCCGAGCCCGATGGCCATGTCCGAATAACCCGAAAAGTCGAAGTAAATCTGTAGCGAATAGGCCACGATACCGAGCCAGGCCGTGGCGGCCGGGTAACTGTCGGGGGGGGCGTTGAAGATGGTGTCGGCCAGGCTGGCGAAGGTGTTGGCCAGCAGCACTTTCTTGGCTAGTCCGATAATGAATCGTTCGGCACCGACGCCGAACTTTTCGAGCGTCACGCTGCGGTCGGTCAGCTCGGGGGCTATATCGGCATAGCGAACGATGGGCCCCGCAATCTGGTGCGGGAACATGGCTACGTAGGTGCCGTAATCGAGAAAGCTGCGGTTGGCCCGAATACGACCCCAGTAAATATCGAGCGTGTAGGAAATACCCTGAAAGGTATAAAAGCTGATACCGATCGGCAGCGCAATCTGAGCCAGGGTGAGACTGTCCGAAACCGGCATGGCCAACGCTTCGGCAAAGCCCCGGGCCGAATCGACCAGAAAGTTGGTGTACTTGTAATAAAACAGCAGCGACAGGCTTCCTGCCAAGGAGAGCAGCAGCCCCGTCCGGCGTTTACCGGCTTCGATGAGTCGGCCAGCCAGAAAGTTGATAGCCGCCGACACCAGCAACACCAGCACCACCGGTCCTTCGCCCCAGGCGTAGAACAGCAGACTAGCCCCAAACAACAACGCATTTTTCCAACGGCGGGGCGTCAGGTAATAGGCGATGAGGAAAAAAGGAAGGTACAGAAACAGAAAAATCGCGGAACTGAACAGCATCAGGCGAATATAATTTGTGGCAAAGGTAGACTATTGGGTAGCGTCTTGCCAAAACTAGGCCCGAAAGGCGTAGGTAGCTAGAGTTGCGACAGCAAATTAATGTTTCGTTCTACGACTTCAAATACCACAATATCAGGCTTTACCGCATTGAGCAAACGGGCGTCGAGCCGACAGTCGCGTACAAAAATTGACTCACTGAAATAGTGGGGTAAGTATTGCATGACAAACAAACTGAACGAGTCGCCAACGAACAGTAGCCGCGGCTGGCTACAGTCCGTTCCGGTAAACCGCAGAATGGGGTAGGGCGATCCGTAGCGTTGGGACAAGGTATCGGGGGGCGGCAGGCTTCGACCGTCGGTGCGCTGCACGTTATAATACAGCGGATCTTTAATGCGCTGCTGCAACCCGATCATACGCACCAGATCACCCCCGAAACCGGGCGATGGCGTAATGGTATAGGCCGACGAGTCGACGACAGGCAGGCGCGCGTTCAGCCGGTGCAGGTGTTTCATCAGAGCCGCACAGCTAACCAGCGAACCAACGTTGTTCCAGTGGGTATCGGTCTGGTAGTAGAGCTGATAGCGTCGCTTGGCGGCTTGAAGGGTATCGCGCAGGTCGATGAAGTGAATACCTGGCAACCGGCTGATGTGACGGTGCAGCACATCCAGACGGGACGGTCGGTGGGGGTTGACCAGTTGTTCGGGCAGGTACTCGCTGTAAACAGACTGGGCATCGGGCGGAACAACAACAATCAGCTGGCTGTGATAGCGGGCCAGCTCGGCCTGCCGATGGTGCAGGTGGGTCAGGAGGTTCGTCAGCGAATCGGCGGGCCAGGGAAGCAGGCCCCGGTGCTGATCCATGACTCTGTTTTCGCTGTTACCCAGAAAAAACCAGCCTTGTCGGCCGATGACTACTTTTTCGGGCAGGGGCGACTGGCCCAGCACAAACAGTTTCCAGCGGCTGTACACCTGAAACAAGGCATCGCGCCAGCCAAAGGTCTGTTTGTAATAAGCTTCAAAATCGCGCTTGTAACGCATGACGTGCGGAAACTCAAAAACGGGTCTGCGAAGCCGTTGTCGGTTTTCAGTGTTCTCGAACGAAACCGACAGCCCCAGCATGCAGTCAGCAGTGGGCAGCAGGAGCAACAGGGCAAATAACAAAGCAGTTAACTTGTACGTAAACGGATGCCTCATACCGGCCTGGATAAAGAGTAAGTGTGGAGCCTATCCCTTAAAGAAGAGATGATTACAAACTTAATTTATTGCTGATACATCGGTAAAGTAGAGAGAGTTGTGTCGAAACGGGTAGATTTGTTTAGTTAGCTGAAAGTGGTTCATTCAGAGTGCTTTGTATGATTAACTTTGTCTGTTCGGGCTGGGCGGGCCAGTATTGAATTTCGTAAGCGGTAACTAGCCGTGGCGACGTATACGTTGTGGTTCAGTTGATTAGATCTGATTGTATGAGTCTGGTGACGACTACATACCGGTGCCGGCTGCTGCGGATATCCTCGATGCGATACGTGGTTGGGGTGTTGATGCTTGTCGGTATGGCCCGCTGTACGGCCGATTATCCGGCTACGAATACGGCCGTGCCGCCACAATCGACGGGACCTGTATCGACTACGCCCGCTCCGGCAACGACTACGCCCGGCTCGACCCCGCCGACTAGCCCAGCAACGTCGGTAGACACCCTGACAGCGCTACCGCCCCCCCGTTTCGAGCCTGACGGGGGCAATCTGTACGCAGGTACGCCCGTACGACTGGTGGCCGACTCGCTACCGCCCCAGGCCGTTGTCGAGTATTCGGTTGATCAGGGCGTGAGCTGGACAGTGGGCGATCGGTTTCCGCTGATGGATGGGGGCGTACTGCTGGCCCGGGTTCGGGTGGGCACAAAAGCCGCGCAGCGTCGCAGCAGACCGTTTTCGGTGTATTTCAACCGGGTGCTGATAATCGGCAACAGCATCATGGAGCATCTGCCGGTGCCGTCGTTGGGCTGGTTCAATAGTAACGGAATGGCCGCTTCGTCTCCGCAGCACGATTTTGTCTATCTGCTGACGCAGCAGCTCAAAGCCCTACAGCCAGCTGTGGTGGTCAGGCTACAGAACGGGGGCAGCTTTGAACGAAATTACGCGCAGATGAACCTGGCCGACTGGGATGAATCGCTGCGGTTTGCTCCTGACCTTGTTGTTGTGCGGATTGCCGAGAATGTAGCCGAAGACCAGGTAGACCGGCTCCGTTTCGAAACGTATTACCGCAACCTGCTAACCCGCTTCGCGGCCAGCGCCGGGCCAGTGAAGATCGTCTGCTCAACGAGTTTCTGGAACCAGCCGCGTACCGACGCCATCATCCGCAGCGTGGCCGCTGAAAAAGGATACCCGGTGGCTGACCTGAGCGCGCTGGTCGATAAACCGGAGTATATGGCCAGCCAGTATAAAAACCCCGACGTGGCCCGGCACCCTAACGATCGCGGCATGCAGCAGATCGCCAGTCTGTTGTGGGCCAGTATTCAGTGACCGAACTGGCTACTACGCCAGCAGCCGCTACTGACGGGTCAATAGCGGCTGCTGGCGCATAGGATAAGACGGATCAGAAGAACGACAATCGCAGAATGAAAGGACTGCTGCCGTAAATAGCCCGGGCCACGCTGCTGTTGGCGTTCAGGTTATAAAGCGCCGTCAGGTTAACCCCAAACCGGCGGCTGATGGGCTGCATATACGTCAGGCCCAGCAGGGGAGACGTAAGCCCAAGGCTGGCTTTCTGGTTCAGCTGGTCGTACCGCACCTGGATGGTCGTATTTTCTACTTCGCCATGCAGGTACAGATTGGGCAAAATGGACGGAATGGCTTCGTACATCACAAAACCGCGGCCACCGTACTGGTTGTAGGTTTCGACGGGTACCGTTGAGCCGGTGTTGGTGATGCCTTTGTAACGCGTGTACGTATAGCTGGCCCCGACGCCAACCAGCAGTCGCTCGGTGGCCTGATAGGCAATAACGGGCGATGCGCCCAGGCTAAACGGGTTGCCAAACCGGAAGCCATTGATACCACCCCCGAACCGAAGCCGCTGGCCGAACGGGAGAGGACGACCTTCGGGAGTCTGGGTGCGGAGCGGGTCTTTGCCCTGGTCGCGCCGGTCTTCGGGATCTTCGGTAAGCTGCCCGAAGCTTACGGTGCTGCTGAGCAGAGCCGCGATGACGAGTATTTTCTGGATATGATTCATGATGATGCGAAAGTGCTATTCAGCACGATTAGTAACGAAATCGGCCCGTTCAATAGTACGCAGGTGGACCATACCCTGTTGCATTCCCTCAGAATGACTCGTTTGTCGGCCTAACCGTTCAGTCAGAACGTAAATTCTTTTACTTCAGGGTCGTTCAGCAGCCGTTTGATGCATTTCTCGTGGTTTTTCTCCGAGCCGCTCACCCGCCAGTGGCCGATAATCTCCGTACCGATCCGCTGCTGATGACTGCGCGTGGGCGAAAGACCGCACTCTTCGAAAAACTTCTCGTACTGAGCCAGTGTCTTGTTCCGGAAAGGAGTCACAATCTTGTACTCCCGCAGCTGATTCCACTTGCTGATGCGCCTGGACAGGCCCGACAACAGCAACAACGATCCCAGCACGAACCCGAAACCCGTCAGCGCAATGTCGTACTGACCGCTGCCCAGACACATCCCCAGCGCCGACACGACCCATACGACCGCGGCTGTGGTCAGGCCCTTGACCCGGTTCTCTTCCCGGAAAATGATGCCGGCACCCAGAAATCCGATGCCATTGACAATGTTGGCCGCAATACGATCGGTGCTGTTGCCGCCAATCCGTACCGACACCATCGTGAACAGCGCCGAGCCAACGCAGATCATGATCATGGTCCGGAACCCGGCGGCCTTACCGCGGTATTCGCGCTCGGCCCCGATCAGCCCGCCAACCAGCAAAGCCGCCACCAGGCGGAGTATGTCTTCTTCAGAAAAAAGCATCGGATCAGGTGAAAAATGTAATAATACGCCTGTACGCTGAGTAACGATTGGCCGACCCGGACAAATGCCCCCCGACTTATTCAGAATCCCCTATCCATTACTCGTTTTTGCCGAACCTAACCGACCCTAAAACCGTTAAAACCTAGATAGAGTTTACCCTACTGACTCCGAATGAATTCAACCACGGAAACCGAACCACTGCGTTCCGTTGACCACCTCGACCCCCGGCAGTTTATTATCATCAAAGGGGCGAAAGTACATAATCTGAAAGGAATTGACGTTGCCATTCCGCGCAACAAGCTGGTGGTACTGACGGGCCTGTCGGGTTCCGGTAAATCATCGCTGGCGTTCGATACGCTCTTTGCCGAAGGGCAGCGGATGTATGTCGAAAGCCTGAGCAGCTACGCCCGGCAGTTTCTGGGCCGGATGGAAAAACCCGAGGTCGAGTACATCAAAGGGGTGTCGCCGGCCATCGCCATCGAACAGAAAGTCTCGACCCGTAACCCGCGCTCTACTGTGGGCACTTCGACCGAGATTTACGACTACCTCAAGCTGCTGTTTGCCCGGGCCGGTGTTACTTACTCGCCCGTGTCGGGCCGGGAGGTGCGCCGGGATAGCGTTACCGATGTGGTCAACTACATCTTCTCCTTTGAGGCTGGTCCAGATGGCGCTGCTCAGCGCGTCATGATTACGACGCCCCTGATCATCCACGAAGGCCGAACGCTCGACTACGAATTGAAAATCCTGCTTCAGAAAGGCTACACCCGTATTGTGGCCGATGGCGATTCGACGGGTCGGCAGGTGATGCAGATCGAAGACCTGCTCGAAGCCGATGGCACAGTCGCATCGGCGCTGCCGCCTTTTCTGGAAATCCTCATCGACCGGGGCACCGTAACGTTCGATGAACAGGGCCAGCCCGACGAAGATACGCAATACCGCTTTTCTGACTCGGTACAAACGGCTTTCAACGAAGGCGATGGCGTATGCCGGGTCGATGTGGTCGGTAAAGAGTCGCGTACCTTCTCCGACAAGTTTGAGCTGGACGGCATCGCCTTCGAGGAGCCGAGTGTAAACCTGTTTACGTTCAACAACCCCTACGGAGCCTGCCGCCGGTGCGACGGTTTCGGAAAAGTGCTTGGTATCGATCCTGATCTGGTCATTCCCGACAAAAACCTGTCGGTCTTCGAAGGGGCCATTATGCCGTGGCGGAGCGAAAAGATGAGTGAGGAGTTTCTGAAGCCGCTGCTGCGGAACGGTATCCGCTTCGACTTTCCCATCCATCGGCCCTACAAAGACCTGACCCCCGCCGAGCAGGAGTTGCTCTGGACGGGTAACAAATACTTCGACGGGCTCAACGCCTTTTTTCAGTACGTTGAAAGCCAGACCTTCAAGGTGCAGTACCGCGTGATGCTGTCACGCTACCGGGGCAAAACGACCTGTCCCGAATGTCGGGGGTCGCGCCTGCGCCGGGATGCGAGCTACGTAAAAGTGGCGGGCAAATCGATTACGGATCTCGTACTCATGCCTATTACCCAAACGGCGGCTTTCTTCCGCGAGCTGGACCTGCCCGCTCACCAGCAGCAGGTTGCCAACCGAATCCTGATCGAAATCCGCAATCGGCTCGATTATATGGAGCGCGTTGGGCTGGGCTACCTGACGCTCAACCGCCTGACCAACTCGCTCTCGGGGGGCGAATACCAGCGGATCAAGCTGGCTACCTCGCTCGGCTCGGCCCTGGTCGGGTCGATGTATATTCTCGACGAACCCAGCATTGGGCTGCACCCCCGCGATACCAAACGGCTGGTCAGCGTACTCGAATCGCTCCGCGATATGGGCAATACCGTCATCGTCGTTGAGCACGAAGAAGAAGTCATGCGGGCGGCTGATCAGCTCATCGATATCGGTCCCGACGCCGGTACGGGGGGCGGCCATCTGGTATTTCAGGGGACGCTGAACGATGCTCTGCTGGAAACGGGGATTGACCACCTGCTCCCGGCCAACCCGGCCCTGCGGTCCCATACGCTCGACTTCCTGACGGGTCGCGAAACGGTGCCGGTGCCGGCTTTCCGGCGTAAGGCAACGAACTACATCGAGCTGAAAGGCGCCCGGGAAAACAACCTGAAAGACGTAGACGTGCGGATTCCGCTCAATACGCTGACGGTTGTAACGGGTGTGTCGGGGTCGGGAAAAAGTACACTCATCCGGAAGGTGCTGTACCCGGCGCTGATGCGTCACAAAGGCGATGCGGCCGAAGAAGCCGGCAAATACGCCGAGCTGAGCGGCTCGCTCGATCGGGTGCAGGCCATCGAAATGATCGACCAGAACCCCATCGGCAAGTCGAGCCGGTCTAACCCGGTTACTTATATCAAAGCCTACGACTACCTCCGGCAGGTCATGGCCGAACAGCCCGTGTCGAAGTCGCGGGGATACAAGCCGAGCCATTTCTCGTTCAACGTCGATGGCGGTCGCTGCGAGGTTTGCCAGGGCGAGGGCGAAGTAAAGATCGAGATGCAGTTCATGGCCGACATCTACCTCCGGTGCGAGGGTTGCGGAGGCCGCCGGTTCAAGCAGGAAATTCTGGAGGTGGCCCTGCGCGACAAGAACGTGTCGGACATCCTGGACATGACCGTCGATGAAGCGATTGAGTTTTTCCGGGAGGCCGAACCGAAGATGGCCGATAAACTCATGCCGTTGCAGGAGGTCGGGCTGGGCTACATCGGCCTGGGTCAGTCGTCGAATACCCTCTCGGGGGGCGAGGCTCAGCGCGTGAAGCTGGCGTCGTTCCTGGGTAAAGGCAATCCTAATAAAGGCGGTACGCTGTTTATCTTCGATGAGCCAACGACGGGGCTGCACTTCCACGACATCCGCAAGCTCCTGTCGGCCATCAACGCCCTCGTCGACCAGGGGGATTCGGTCCTGATCATCGAGCACAATATGGAGGTCATCAAGAGTGCCGACCATATCATCGACCTGGGCCCGGAAGGGGGCGAAACGGGCGGCTATGTAACGTTTACGGGTACGCCCGAAGCCATGGTCGCCCTTCCCGAAGGCGAGAACTACACTGCCGATTTTCTGCGCGGCAAGGTGTAAGGGTATCATATCGATAGCGCCATGCTGCCGCCGTGTAATCGATAAACCAACTTCCGGAGCAAGGGTTGCGAAATAACAGCGCCAGACAGTACAAATATGTAGGCGCACCTTCTGTTATACATATTGTACCAAACACAATCCCGCCGTATCAGGTAGAATCATTCTACCTGATACGGCGGGATTGTGTTTGGTATGCCTGATTATAAGCGGTTGAGGGCCGTTCCGGTACGCGCTCCTGAAAAATACCCAAGTCTTTAAGTGCTGATTGGCCCGGAATGGCGCGCTTTCTTCCTGATGGCTTTGCCCACCCTGCAGGCTTGCGCCCTGTGCAGTTGTTACGCCCCCTGATTTACGCGGCTTCTACGGTTTTATACGATAAAAAAGCTGGCCTGTTCCCAATTTTCACCACTGAGTAAGCTCATCATTGTCATTTTTATCATAAACCAAAAGGTTGTATACGCAATAAATAGGCCAATTATTACTAAAAAGTTTAAGCATTTTTACTTATTAACAATTTTTTGCGAAACTTTCTACAACTCCCCCCGTCTTAGTCAGTGGTGACATATCATCTGAATAATGGTTGATAGGCAATATGTCATTTGGCTAGAACCAGTACAACCCAAAATGTGGTATGCTATGAGAGAATTATACAAAATTTTTTTTGAAGTCATGCTGGCCACCATGTCTTCGGCTTTAAGTAGAATCCTCAGGGTACTGCCTACCCGCCTTAGTCGCAAAAATCCGTCGGGCATTACACTTACTGGATGGGGGTTCTTTACAACCTGGATATCCTATCAGATCCAATCGACCACTATCCGGAACGAGATACTATGGCCCCTGCAGAAAGCGACCAGTTTTGACTTCGACTTTACCAAGCCAGCTTATATCTACAACGATGCACTGATGCCTGAATCAGCTACTACGTCTCTCTTTAAATCGGCCCGGTTCTGGGCTATTGTATCTGTGGCAACCCGAAGCGTTAGCATGAAACGCTTTTCGGTAGTCGCCTGCTAGACGCTCAATCCCTGGATTGACTTAATAGATAGTGTCTACGTTGACGGAGAGCTGGTTTCGCGGACCAGCAACTCGTCAGCGCATCAACAACAATTTTTCACAAATCCCCAAACAATTCATGCAAAACAATTACAACCTGGGCCGTATACTTCGGCTTACCGTAGCACTTTCATCAATCATTGGAACGCTCAGCACCGCCTGGGCACAATTTGCCATTAAGGGAGTCGTCAGAGACGATAAGAACAACCCACTGCCAGGTGTATCGATCGTACTGGCAAAAACAACAACCGGCACTACGACCGACGCCCAAGGCGCTTATTCATTGAAAGCCGGAAACGGATCGTATAAAGTTAGCTACTCGTTTATCGGGTTCACGGCGATTACTAAAGATGTAACGGTATCGGGTGGGGACGTTGAAGTCGATGTGCAGTTACAGCCTTCAACGGCCAGCCTGTCGGAGGTAATCGTGGTTGGTAGCCGGGCTTCGCAGCGCACCGTAACCGACTCGCCCGTACCCATCGATGTATTGTCGGCCAGTGAGTTGCGTACCACGGGTCAACCTACTTTCGATCGGTCGCTTCAGTATCGGGTACCGTCGTTTAACACCGTTAACACGCCCGTAAACGATGCAACGACGCTGCTCGACCCCTGGGAGCTTCGCAACATGGGCCCCAGCCGGACCTTGATTCTGGTTAATGGCAAGCGTAAAAACCTCAGTTCGCTGCTGTATGTGCAGTTCTCGCCGGGTCGGGGCGAAACCGGGGTCGATATTTCGGGTATTCCGCAGCAGGCCATCAAACGGGTCGAGATTCTGCGCGATGGTGCTTCGGCCCAGTACGGCTCTGATGCTATTGCGGGTGTTATGAACATCATACTGAAAGATAAATTCGATTACACCAGTCTGGACGTAAACACCGGTGTGACTTCGCAGGGCGACGGAGCTATGTATAGTATAGCCCTTAACGGCGGTAGCAACCTCAGCAGTAAAGGATTTGTGAACTACACGGCTGAGTTTATGAAACAGAACAGCGCAGTGCGTTCGGGTATTGTCGATGTGCCGACCGAGATTGCCACTTTTGGCGACGGCACTGGCGGACCGCAGGACCAGCTCATCAAAGCCTATCTGAAAGACTACCCTACGGCCAATAACATCAACGGTACGGGCGACACGCGGGCTGCCAAGTTTGCACTGAATGCGGGCGTCAGTCTGAACGATAACCTGCAACTCTACGGAAATGGAGCCTTCATTGCGAAGCGGGTAGAAAGTTTTGCCAACTATCGGACTCCTTACTGGCGCCAGGATCGGGGCCTGCTCCACAGCGTTACCGATAACGGTGGTAAAAACTACCTGACTCAGGCTACGCTCGCGTTTCCGACCCAGGATAATGTAGACATGTATCGGGGCTACATCGGTTACGTGCCAACGTTCGAGGGGGACATGATCGATTATAATGCTACCCTCGGTGTGAAAGGTGAAACCAACGGCTGGAAGCATGACGTGAGCCTGACAACGGGATATAACTCGCAGGTTTATACGGTCGATAATACCGTGAACCGGACCCTCGGCAAAGCCAGCCCCACTCGCTTCAAACCCGGCGGCTATTCGTTCGGGCATATCGTGGGTAACATCGATATATCGAAGCAAGTGAATGAGAAGCTGGGTATCGCCTTCGGTATGGAAGCCCGCTCCGAAAAATACACCATAACAGCTGGTGATACGGCTTCGTATAGTGGTGAGGGTTCAAACTCATTTCCGGGTCTGGCGGCTGTCAATGCGGGGTCGAATCAGCGCTTCAATATCGGTGCTTACTTCGACCTGAGCTACGACATTACGAAGGATTTCCTCGTCAACGGTACCTTCCGCACGGAGAACTATAGCGACTTCGGGAGTGCCAATGTCTGGAAGTTGTCGTCACGGTATAAAATAGCTGATGACAAAATTGTGCTGAGAGCTTCGGCATCAACAGGCTTCCGGGCGCCAACGCTGCACCAGATCTACGCGCAGTCTACCCAGGCCGCTTTCGTAGGGGGAACCATTCAACTGTCGGGCCTTTTCAACAACCGCAGTGCTCAGGCGCGCGCATTGGGCATTCCGGCCCTGACGCCCGAAAACTCGACCAATATCACGGCGGGTATTGCGCTCAATCCGTCTAAGAATCTTAGCATTTCGCTCGACTACTACAGCATCAATGTGAAGAACCGGATTGTGTATAGCTCGTCGATTTCGTCGTCTGACCCGAAAAGCCTGCTGGGCGGTATTCTGCAACAGGCTGGCGTAAGAACAATTCAGTTCTTCATCAATGGTATCGAAACAACCACCCAGGGTCTTGACTACGTAATATCGTACCGGAACCTGCCGGCTGGTCAGGGTCGTATCGGGTTTAACCTGGCGGGTAACTTCGTGCTGGACAACCGTATCGACGGTGCGCCTGCCGATCCTGCTGCCATCAAAGCAGCCGGTTCGAGTATCCTGAATACGCAGATCCGCTCACTGCTGACCGAGAGCCGGCCCCGGTACAAGAGCATCCTGGGTATAGATTACAGCCTCGGCAAGTGGAACATGAACCTGAACAACACGCTCTTCGGGTCTACTTCGTTCCAGGATCTGGACAACGGCGGATCGGCCATGGAAAACATCAAAGCCGTATTTAAACCAGCCGTGGTTACCGATCTGAGCCTGGGCTATATGTTCAGCAAGAACATAAGCGCTACCGTAAACGTGAACAACCTGCTCAACGTACTGCCTAAATGGGATCTGGTTGCTCAGAACGAAAAGGGTAGCCAGGCCATCAACACGCCTGAGAAAGAGTCGCTGCTGCGGGGCTTCCTGGGTTTCAGCGGTCGCTACAGCATTCTGGGTTACAACGGCTCGCAGTTCAGCCAATTGGGAACCATGTTCAATGCCAACCTGAACATCAAGTTCTAAGTAGTATGTATGTTCTGAAGTCTGCCGTTTGCCAGGGAAAATGGCAGACTTCAGAACATACAAATGATGAATAAAGAATACCCGCTTATCCACTTTCACCTGTCTGATTGAATTAATCTAACCTAACCTAACCTAAAACCACAGTAACCATGAGAAAGCAACACGTAATTGCCGGAACAATGCTCATTTTGTCAACAATGGGGCTGATGAGCTGTCAAAAGGAACAGGAGGTTACGCCAACGGAAACCGAACAGGAAGTAATTCAGACCACGGATAACTCGGCGATAGAAGAGGGTGCCATTAAATTTACATTGATTAAACCTGCGCTTTTGCGTTTGTCGCACCTACAACAAGCCGCAGTGAACTACAAAACGATCGATGATCTGCTTAACTATTTTAAAGTCAACGGCACTAAGCCTTCTGGCTTGTTTTTCAATGGTGATAAAATTGCAGATGGCCGGGGCGATTCTTATAGTACTCTTAAGCCCGCTGAGATACAACTTGCCAATAATCAGAGGGTCACTCAATCTTCGATGACCAGGTCAGCTGATACACTATTGCTTGACAAAATTATCGACAATACGAAGAGCACGACTGCGCTACCAACATCCGTATCATTCACAAAAGAAACGGGCTATGCTATCTATCACACAACGACTTCGTTGAGCTACATAACCCAGCCACTTGATGTTAAGTTGAAACTGCATGACTCATCAATCCAATGGAAAATTTTCGGCGGTGGAAAAGATAATAATGTAAAGCTAAGTGCCACAAAGCCTGTCAATGGTCAGTGGTTAGTAAATGTGCCGGCGGGCAAAAAGCTGAAAATAAGTGTCTACAAAGTAAAAGTCACAAGAAACTATACATACCAAGTGTTTATGGACCTGGGCGGCCAAGTGTCTGCTTATTTTTCTACTCCCCAACGAGGAAAGAATTACTTGGGTCTGCCTGCAATCAATTTCTGGACCGGTATCCTGCCTAACGCAAGACCCTCACAAAAGGGTACTGTAACTTCTCAGCAGTATGAATACGTTATAAAGCGTCAATTCATTTGATCAATGATTGAGAAGTACATCGATAAAGTCTTGAATAAAAGACTCTGACTCTGAGAATAGCCCTGAGCGGCTGTCCAAAACTATCTGTTTACGCATCGGAAAGGTAAGCCTAGTCTCTAAGACGGATTAACGCGCAGCTGCGATTGACCGTGCTTTTGGGGGTAGGGGAGACTTTGCCTAAGATAAA
Organism: Spirosoma sordidisoli; assembly: GCF_004138325.1. Taxonomy (GTDB): domain Bacteria; phylum Bacteroidota; class Bacteroidia; order Cytophagales; family Spirosomataceae; genus Spirosoma; species Spirosoma sordidisoli. The sequence goes on from NZ_SBLB01000010.1 coordinate 171,152, forward strand.
TACTTTACATTTTGGATAGACGCTCTGGGCTATAGAAGAATTTTCTGGATGGAGGAGCATCCGGCTACAGCCGAAACTAATCGGCAGCGTCCCCCATCTCATTATGACTAACCCAAAACCACAGTACCCATGAAAGCACAACAGCTAATTGCTGGGAGTATGCTCATTGTGTCAACGATAGGCTTGGTGAGCTGTCAGGAAGAGAAGGAAGTTACACCGACAACGACCGAACCGGAAATGGTTCAGACTGCAGGCGACTCGGCTATTGAAGAGGCTGTAAATCAATTTACGCTGGTTAAACCAATGCCCTTACGTTTGTCGCATTTACAGCAATGGGCAATAAACTACAGGACTGTTGAGGATTTACTTAACTTCTTCAAAATCAATAATGTGCGTCCCGATGGTGTGTTTTTCAACGGCGATAAAATTGGGGCGGGACGGGGCGACTTCTACAATACTTTCACGCCTGCAGAAATCCGAATTTCGAATAACCAACAGATTAAGTTAACCGCAACAGTGTCAGTAGAAGACAAGTTGGTGGCTAATAAAATTATCGATAATACTGCCAGGGCTACACCAATCACTCAGAAAGTGAACTATGTAGCTGATACAGGCTATAATATCTTTCACACAACAACGACAACCAGTCCGATCAACCAACCGCTCAGTGTCAATTTAAACTTATTGGGCATGACGTTGCCATTCAGTGTTTTTGGCAATAAGAAAGACAACTATGCTCTCCTAAAAATGACAAGACCTGCTGCAAGTTATTGGGCTGTGACTGCGGCAGCGCGCAGAAAACTCCAGGTACAGATCGTTCGGGTCAAAACTCGGCAAATATTCAATTACTGGGTATATATGGATCTGACCGGTGCAGTGTCGGCCAATTTTGGAAGCCGTCAAAATGGTCACTATTACTGGGCATTTCCAGCCATCAATTTCTGGTCAGGCGTGACGCCCATGGTAAGACCAGCGCAACTTGGTCGGTTCGTAGTTGAGCGTTTCACGTATGTAGCGAAATACAAGTTCGTGTAAGTAGTCACGAATTCGATCAACAGACGCATTCATGGCAAAGCGGTTGACCTGTCACTTATTAGTAGCGGGTCAAGACCAGAGACTCTAATCGCCATGAAACGAATGCACGTACCCTGCTAATTTCCTAACCCTAAGAAATCAAACCATGAAACGTTTACTTTCTCTCGGCCTGCTTACGGTGGGCTTGTGTTTCGGTATTAGCCTTGATGCCAACGCCGGAGTGATGGCGGAGACAATTGAACGGGAGCAATTAATTGAAAAGCTGAGCACCAGCGATAGCTTCGAGAAGTACGCCATGAACGTGACCATCATGGCCGGGCGGGAAGCCATACAATGGGGAGCGCTAACCAGTGAAGAAGCGGTTGCCAAACAGACCCGCCTGAAAAAACTGCTGGAGCAGCCAGCGTATCTGCTTTCTTCTCAAAAAGACGAACTGGCCCAGTTAGCTGGTTATGCCGATTGGGCACTGTACGAAAAGGCTCTCATAACGACACTTTCCTTACGAGATAAACTGCTGGCTACGTTTCCTGAACTAAAAATCATGTCGCAGGACGAAGCCGCATCGGTTCTTACGACTGCTTATTACCGGTTACAAATGAAAATGGGTTCAGGCAGAATGATTGCAGGAACGGCCCAGGAAGTTGTCAATTGTATTGAGCGTGCCAAGGTGAAATTTAATGAATGTGTGAACGGCAAAGCTACGGCGGGTACCAAGGGGGGGATAATGTCTAAAATCAACGACGACTGTACGATAGCCGTGATTTTAGCATCTATAGTGTTTTATTTCAAGATTGATGTTGCACGGGTCATACTGAGAGCTAATCATATCCAGCTCATAGACGGAGGAGTGAATTTTGTTCACAACAACGCAATTTTCACCAGCATATCGGCCATGATGAGTTCCTGTGCTGTTATATCCGGTGTATTTAGTCTGACTAATTATTCGACAAAAGTTGCCGCTTGTAAAGCACAACTGACAAAAGACATCGATTCCTGTAAGCGACTCCTGTAATGCGTAGCAACAAGCCTAAATCTGACACTTCTTTGACTCACTAACCCCTCCAGGATGAAAGTATCTCTACATTTTTTCTTGCGGCTGTTTCGAGGGTTGCGGCCTCTGAGTCTGTTGTTATTGCTGAATAACAGCTGCCAGCCCGTCACGGACTCGCTGAGGCCCCAGGCCGGGCAAGTTGATAACAGCCCGGCAGTACGGGCCTATATCCGCAGTTTAGGCTGCCCCGATTCGCTAATTCATGATGCGGGCGACCACTTTCTGGCCGATGGCGATATGCTGTTTCCCAAAAATATGGCGCTGCTAGGCCAGGCTATCACGACTGACGCAGCGGAAGAGCAGGCTTATGTTCCAACCGGAGGGTTAATCTGGAATGGACTAAGACAGAAACGCGTACGGTTAACCACCACGAGAACGATGAGCGTGTACGAACCGGAGATCAGGGCGGCTATGACATTATGGAACAATTCAGGCAGCAACATTCGGTTTGAGCTAGTGAACAGAACTACTCCCTACGATGTCATCGTCACACAAACCGTAGACCCGAGTCTGGACGATTATTATGCATTGGCCGAATCTCCCCGGAATGGAAAACCAGGGCCGCACATAATTGTCAACTTAACCTACTTTAATCCGCTCGCACGGTCGCAAAAAATTACAGTGTTAGCCCATGAACTTGGTCATACGCTGGGGCTGGCCCATACAGACTGGGCGGCAAAAAATGAACCGACAAGAATCGATCTTGCTTATACGCCCACAGTTGAACGGGCATCGATAATGAATGCCGACTTGACTCAAAGCGGCTGGCCCACCAGATTAACAGCCAACGACGCTAAAGCGCTGCGGGTGATCTACCCAAAGACGCCTTACAATATAAAGCTCAACTGGATCAACCCCACCACCCTGCGCATCAGCTGGTCTGGCCCGCTCCACCCCGTGAAGGGCTACTACGTGAAAGTGACGCCTGTAGACATGGAAAGCAACGGCATTCCCCGCACTCTCTGGGTAGTGGGTACCCGGGCTGGTCTCAATGTAAATGTAGCGAACCCGGTTTGTCAGTGTTCGGTGGCCAGCCTGTATGAGGTGGAGGTGCAGACGGTTTATAACGACGATGCACCCCCGGGTAAGCTGTCGCGCTCGGCCTGGACGGACACGGCCATTCTCTATGCTCGCTGAGGACGTATACTAAACCTGCTCACTTGTTGATGAACCCCTATCTAACCCTATGACCATGCAAACATCCTTACTACTCTTCAGGAAATCGCTGACTGGCCTGCTGGCCGCCAGCCTGGTGTTGGCTACTGCCTGCCAGCCCGTCATGGACCCGCTGACGCCCCAGCCTGAGCAGGCTGATAACAGCCCGGCCGTACGGGCCTACATCCGTAGCCTGGGCTGCCCCGACTCGCTCATCTATGACGCGGGTGATCACTTCCTGGCCGATGGCGACCTGCTGTTTGATAAAAACATGGCGTTAACTGCCAACGGGGCTCAGGAGGAGCAGGTTATACAAAGCTACGATCAGCTCATCTATAATGGCGCTGCCCAGACAAGCATCGACGTATCTGTTGATGCAGCCGCTAAAAAGGCGGACCCAAGTATTGCGGCTTATGTGAAAGGGGCGGTTGATTTACTGAACTATGTGGCAAGCACGAATCAGGTGCGTTTAAAGTTTTATACAGAACAACCCAACGCCAGAGTACATATCAAGGTCGTCGTCGACGACGTACGCATACCGATTAAGTCGATTGGTCAGTATATAACGGGTACTCCGCCCTCCCAAGGCAAGCCAGGCGGGCTGGTAAGCATTCACAAATTCTACTTTAACAACCTAAACTTTTTTGAGAGAGTCAGCTACATGTATCACGCCCTGGGGCATTGTTTGGGCTTAGTACACACCGATTGGAAAAACTTTACGAATGAGCTACCCGCCATCCAGATACCCGGCACCCCGGCATCGGATGTAAATTCAATCATGAATCGAAACGGGGGGGCGTTAGCTGTTAGTAATGCTGATAAAGCCGCCCTCAGAGTCATGTACCCTGCTACGGCCTACGGCTTTAAGTTAAGCTCCGCCTACGAGGCCTTCTCGAACTCATCTCCAGTGTTGTTAACCTGGCGAGGTCCCTTGCACAAAGTCAAAGGCTTCGACGTGGCGTATAGCGCGCTGGGCAACCCTACCGGTGATGGGGTCTATGCGCCTATCACGTTCAAAGCTGGCAACGTGAGCTACTCG
>NZ_SBLB01000011.1 GCF_004138325.1 Spirosoma sordidisoli
CTGGGTACCCAGAACCGGCAATCGGCACCGAACTGCTTCAGTGCCGATTTATCGGTTACGGGTAGCTATCTCGAATGCCTTGATGGTAGTCTTTGCCATCACTCAAAATTCGGGATGACTCATGTTTTTAGTTGATACTCTGTGCTTATTCTACACCGAACATTACATCCGAACGACGGCCACTGTTGCCACCCCGGCGACGTGGTGTCTGCTTACGAGGTGCAGGCGGTGCCAGCAGTTTCGTACGCTCAGCGTCGGTCAGCGGTTTCAGATCAGTGATCGAGTAGGTGTTGTCGCTGATAATCGTATTGAAGCTTCCCACCTGCTGCTCAGGCTGACCGTTGATCGGCAGCTTGGTGACAGTGAACACAGCGCGGAAGTACGATACCTGCGGACGAACCCGACGACCTTTGTAGCGAATACCACCGTTGTTTTCGATGTTGCTCTTCTCGGTCTGCAGCGTCGTTGCCAGATTGCCTGGGATGTCGCGGAGATTCAGGATAACCGTGTTGGTGTCGAACTCAACTTCACCCGTAGCCAGACGGCGGTTCAGGCTTCTGTAGAACAAACGGTTTTTCTTGATCGTCTTACCGGTGATCTCACCGTTACAGTAACAGATGCTGGTGAAGTCACGTGAGCCAGGCGTTCTGTAGAATACTTCCAGACGCTCCAGACGGTGACGGAACCGAGACTCTTTGTCGATGGGGACACGTACATTGGCGAAGCTTGTTGTAGCCACTTCGCTCATACACGAACCACACTTGGCCGACTGGCGGCTGTGTACTGTTACGTAGTAGAAACCACGGTTCAGCTGCCCGTTCGTGAAGTACTGAGCGGGGAAAGTCAGCGTAGTATCGGTGGTGTTTTCCAGCTGCGCGATCACCTGATCAGCACCCGGAGCACCCGCTACAACTGAATCGGCACGGTAGTACAGACGAGCGGTAAAGGTTTCGTTCTTCGGATTCGGAGTCGTGCTGCGCCAGCTGATAACCGGGGCGGCTGCCGATGGGTTAACAGGCTGATCCGTGTACGAGAGCGATACGCCTTTGAGCGACTGGCCATTGAACTGAACGTTCAGCTGCGGAATAGAATCGCAGGTTGGGCAGACAGTTGGTGCTTTCGGGATCAGCTTCTTCTGAACGAATCCTTTGCGAACAGCTACACCAGCACTAAAGCCACCGTGTTGACGACGGAACTCCAGCAGTTGATCCTGGATACCATTCACAATGATATAGTTCAGGCGGGTGAAGAAGCCCTGGCCCTGGATACCGATGTTCCAGTTGTTTCTGCCCACCGGGAAGAAAACGCCCAGCGATCCGATTACACCCGGATGATACAGCCGGTAGCTTGGGTTCACAGTCCGAAGCAGAGCACCACCTTCTACGAACGAAGGAATGTTCGTTGGAAGGGATCCACCCTGCGACGGGATGAAGGCCGCGATCGTTGCGGCTTCGGTACGGAACAGACCTCCCCGTACGCCAGCTTCGATAAAGGTGGTAGCGTCTGGGTTACGACGGCTACGAGCTACGGTGAACGTCAGGACCGGACCAACGGTCAGAAACATGTCTTCTGAAGCCCGCTGGCGAATGGTTACCTGATCCCGGTTAACGCCCCGTGCAGCAGCAAGGCCGTATAGGTAATCCCGGTAAACACCGCGCGTAATGTAATTCTGATAACCCAGTGCAGCGCCAACACCGAACCGCAGACGACGGGTTGCAGGTGTCAGGAAGTAATCGATGTTACCCGTGATGTTGAAGCCGGCACCATTGTACAGGGTGTTGTCACGACGGGTAGGACCAAACGTGTTTTCCCAGGTACCGCAATAGGCAAAGTTGGGACCGGCAAACAGTCCGATTCGCCAGGGCGACAGGCGCCGTACGAGTACAAACGTTTGGAACGTGGTGTCGCAATCGTCAAGCTCTGCCACATCGCTCGCCTGTGCTTTGAAGTCATCCCGACGTAACGTGTCGGTGTAAACTCCTTTGCCTAGTCGGTAGATGTTTTCGCGGGAGTAAGCTCGGTTGGGAGTTGTTGAACTCGGTACGGCGTCCCGACGGACTGTGTCAGCCTCTTGAGCAAGACCGACAGAAGGCATTGCAAAACCTAGCAACACGAGTCCAGCCAGCATCCGCATGGGGTGTTGTTGGATAAATGTTCGCATACTTATTGAGTTAATTTTGACGCAATGTTTCAAACTAAACTGTAATTCTCCCAAACGCGGCTACGGAAACTTAGGGAACGGCCTATCCACTGTTAAGGTGTTTTTTTTTACTTTTTAGCCAATCTGTTATGCCTTAGCCACCTATCGGTTAACCTGACAATTCTTCTTGACTAGTTTCCCAAGTAAAATGTTTTCAAAATTTCAGCATCCCTGCAAGGTACCGCGCCTTTGACAATGCTGCTCCCGTCCGTTTGTAACCCGATTGGGCTTGTCGTTGTTGCCGGATGGGTATGCTTACCATCCGCAAACAGCCCTCCAATGGCGAATTTTGGTGCAATGTTAATGGGTTATTACAAAAGTCAATTCATCTGGCTACTTTTTTTTCATCTTCAGAATAAAGTAACCTTTAAAATCATTCCATTTATGTGAGCCTAACGGCGAGATTTCTGCTCATAACCGCTTCAAAACCCCATTTAGCGACTAGAATCGGTATGTTTTGCCGGTCTCTATCTAAAAATTATTTATGGTCAATTATAAGTATTGTGTTGTGATTAAAAAATAAGACTAGGTCGTTTTCATTAATAGTTATGATTTTTCTAGTGTAATTCCAATTTGTTCTTCTATTATGGCTGTCATACTAAACACATTGGTGATTAATGGTCCCTAATTCGTCGGTAATCGCTCGCTTCATCTGAAGCATACGCCGATAATGGGGCTTCATCTGACTGTAAGTAAGGTGGGTTTCGCCGACGGATTTGTAGCCATGTTTTTCATAAAAAGCGATAGCGTTTACATTGCTGTCCATTACGTGTAACCAGGTATAATTCCGGCCATAACGGAGGGCGGTTGCGTGCGCATAATTCATGAGCAGTGTTCCAAGACCTAAGCCGGTAAACTCGTTCAAAAAATAGAGTCGCTCGACCTGTAATCCCCCTGGCTCATTAGCAAGATCGCTGTTGAGTTTCATCTTCATATACCCAACCGGTTTGCCATCTACACACGCATAATAAAACTGAACGTCGGCCTCGGCAATCTCTTTCCTAAGTTGATCTGTATTATAGGTATGTTCCTGATACCAGACCCCGTTATCGTACCATAAATGCTGGTAGTGCTGCGGGTAAATAGTCAGGCACAAGGCTGATAGCTCAGCAGCCTGATCGGCCCGCACCGGCGCACTGATTTCTATATACTCCGTACTGCGATTCACTGACGCCCTTTCATAAATTCGCTGGTGGCCGACTTCAGCAGACCGGCAAATGAGTTCAGACAAAAGAGTACTCCTCTGTCAACAAGTGCCTTAGCCTGGTCACCGGTAGCCGCCGTGGTACCTACAATTAAACCCGCTTTCCTGATTCGATCAACTACGCTGCCAATCGTGCGCTTAACCTCGTCATGTCCGGGCCCATCGTAATACCCCATGCTCATTGCCAGATCGCGGGGGCCTATCACGAACCCGTCTACTCCTTCTACAGCCAGCAGATCATCGAGATTATTGATAGCTTCGCGGTCTTCAATTTGCGGCAGAACCAAGGTCTGCTCATTCGAAAACTGAACGAACTCTCCCTGATTCATGTCCCCCAGCAGGTAATCTGCCGCCCGAACAGGGGCCACTCCCCGACTGCCCAACGGTGGATATTTTACCGCTTTAACGAGGGCTTCCAGCTCCGCTACGGTACGAACCCCCGGCATCATGATTCCCTGCACTCCAGCGTCCAGGTACTGCCCGATGAGCTTGGCGTCATTGCTTCGCGCCCGGGCCAGGGGCGTAATACCACTCGTTTCGCAGGCACGCACAATGTCCTGAACCTGGGCTGTTGTAACAGGGCTGTGCTCACCGTCGATCATATAGAAATCCAGCCCCGAAAAGCCGCACAGTTCTGCTACGGTTGGATCGGTCGTGTTCGACAGCACACCCAGGACAGGCAGGTTATTTTTGAGTCGGGTTTTAACAATGTTTGGCTTCATGAAGCAGATAAAAGAGATCGGTGACAGATCCGAGAGGCTGTCTATATAGGTAAACTGACAAAGTAAAGGAGTTTTGATGGCTAAACTATCCGCCATCGTCCGGGGCTGGCTAGTTAGTACGGCGTCGAAGTTTGTATATGGCTAACGTGCCCATCGGCCTGCCAGCTACCTTTCAATATAAGAGTGGCTGACAATCAGACCGCCGGAGGGTGCTAAAAGCAGCTGGCCCTGGTTGTGGAGAACGACAGGCCTCAGGGCTAAAAAAGGGCTGATAATTTTCGGATAGAAAACAACCAGCCCTTTTTTTAGCACGCCGTATGACGTCTCTTAAGCAGTCACTTTGAATTCAGACGTCAGGTGGAACTGAATGTCCGGATTGTTTTGCTGATTCATTCGCAGCATCCAGTCAGACTCAGCCAGAAATACAGGGTTCTGGTCCTTATCGTAAGCAATCTGGTTGCCTTTAAGCCGGATAAACTCATTGAGTTTAGCGGAGTTTTCGGCCGTTATCCAGCAAGCCTTGGTATAGTTGAGTGGTACCCAGCGGCATTTGGCACCGTATTCGTTTTCCAGCCGGTACTGAATAACTTCGAACTGAAGTTCTCCAACCGTACCTACAATTTTTCGGTTGCCCAACTCTAGGTTGAACAGCTGCGCAACGCCCTCGTCGGTCAACTGCTGAATACCTTTGTCCAGTTGCTTGGATTTCATAGGATCCAGGTTGACCAGCTCTTTGAAGATCTCGGGTGAGAAGCTGGGAATACCCTGAAATTGCAATTCCTCACCTTCGGTCAGGGTATCCCCTATTTTAAATGTACCCGTATCGTAAAGGCCCACCACGTCGCCGGGGAAACCTTCTTCAACTACGCTTTTACTATCTGCCATGAAGCTGAACGGACTGGCAAAGCGAACGTTCTTGTCGAGCCGGGTATGGTGGTAAAACTTGCCCCGCTCAAAAACGCCCGAGCAGATACGCAGGAAAGCAATACGATCGCGGTGGCGTGGATCGAGGTTGGCGTGAATTTTAAAAATGAACCCACTGAAATTCTTTTCGTCCGGCAGCACTTCTCGTTTATCGGTAGGCCGGGCAATGGGTTCGGGAGAGATATGGCAGAACCCTTCCAGCAGCTCTTTAACCCCGAAATTGTTGACGGCCGAGCCAAAAAATACGGGAGCCAGCTTGCCGTCCAGATAAGCCTGCCGATCGAACGAGTCGTATACGCCTTCGATCAGTTCTACATCTTCGCGCAATTGAGCGGCATCCCGATCACCCACTTTCTGATCCAGCAGGCTATCGGCGAGTTCGATGGGCAGTACGTCGTCCTCAACCTTTGTTTTGTTAACTTTGAAGAAATATAATTTTTTCTCGATCAGGCTGTATACCCCCTTGAAGTCAGAACCCATGTTCACAGGCCATGTCATTGGCCGCACCCGAATGTTGAGTTTCTCTTCCAGCTCATCGAGCAGATCGAACGGATTACGGCCTTCCCGGTCCAGTTTGTTGATGAAAATAATGACCGGTGTGTCGCGCATCCGGCATACTTCCATCAGCCGTTCTGTTTGCTCCTCTACCCCTTTTACGCAGTCGATAACCAGAATAACGCTATCGACTGCCGTCAGCGTCCGGTAGGTGTCTTCGGCAAAATCTTTGTGACCGGGGGTGTCGAGGATATTTATTTTCAGATTGTCGTATTCAAACGTCATCACCGACGTAGCAACCGAGATACCCCGCTGCTTTTCGATCTCCATGAAGTCTGACGTAGCCGACTTTTTGATCTTATTAGATTTAACGGCCCCCGCCGTCTGAATAGCTCCGCCAAACAGCAGCAGCTTTTCAGTCAGTGTGGTTTTACCAGCATCCGGGTGGCTTATGATGGCGAACGTCCGCCGACGGGCGGTTTCAGCCTGAACAGTAGTTTGCATTATTCTCAGAATCAGACTACAAAGATACAGAATAGAATGGGGAATGAGTACCGGGCGACCTCAAACGAGGGCAAGTCATCTCCGGCTCGTTCGGTTATCCGACTACAGGAAAGCCCAGGCCAGCAGCGCCCAGCCCGCAATCATCAAAACCCCGCCAATGGGCGTGATAGCCCCCAGCCAGGTAATGCCGGTTGCGCACAGTATATATAACGACCCCGAAAAAATTAGCGTTCCGCCCAGAAACGAGTTTCCCGCCCAGCCCAGCCACTTAACCGTGGCCGGATTGCTACCAAAAACGTGCATCAACAGGCCTACCAGTACCAGCGCCAGCGCGTGGTAAAACTGATATTTTACGGCGGTTTCGAAGGTGTCGAGCCGCCCCGAAGCGGTTAGTGTTGCGCGCAGGGCGTGGGCCCCGAAGGCGCCAAGTGCAACGCCCAGTAAGCCCAGTATGGCTCCGGATAAGATAAAGAATTTCATAGGATTAAAGCCGAACGTCCACATTCGGCGCTTGCTTAACGAGTGGTAAAGACAGACGTGGACATCTGAGGTTATCGGCTCCCAAAAATAGCACTGCCGACCCGAACTAAGGTGCTGCCTTCCCCGACCGCAATTCTGTAATCGCCGCTCATGCCCATCGACAATTCGCGAAACGCAAGCATGGGTCGCTGTATGGTCGCCAGTTTATCGTAGAGCGTTTTGAGGCCGCGAAACTCCCGCCGAATCTGGTCCTGATCGTCCGTGTTGGTCGCCAGCCCCATCAGTCCTATGATGCGAACGTTTGGCAGCGCATCAAGTTCCGGACTATTCAGTAAAACGTCGGCTTCGTCGGGCAGAAGGCCAAACTTGGTCTCTTCGTCGGCAATATAGATCTGGAGCAGGCACTCGATTACCCGGTTGTACCTGGCGGCCTGTTTGTTTACCTCCTGCAATAACTTCAGGCTATCGATCGAATGTATCAGCGTCACGAACGGAGCTATGTACTTCACCTTGTTGGTTTGCAGGTGTCCGATCAGGTGCCACTCTACATCGGCCGGAAGCTGGGGTTGCTTATCGGCCATTTCCTGCACTCTGTTTTCACCAAACAGGCGGCACCCGGCCTCGTAGGCCTCGGCTAACATACTGACAGGTTTCGTTTTTGTGACCGCAATCAGACGGGCGCGGCCCTGTAAATCAGTTTCTATCTGGCGAATGTTTTCGGCAATCATAGGGGGCTGGCCGTCTGTTTTGTAACAGCCGTTTATTAAGATTGTGCAAAGATAGGTTTGAGAACTACGCAGAAACGCGTAGTTTTTCGCCGTGAACCGTCGAATCGTACAATAAGTGACCCAATCAGTTTGTTTTGGTCAAGAATCAACCTAACCTCTCGGCTTACGAATGACACCCATGGAACCCCGACCCCAACCGAAGAACAACAGCCGTAGCTTTCTGCTTGCTGCCCTCTTAATTCTGGCAGCTCTCAACGTTTTATTGCTTTACTTCTGGTACCAGGAACGGCAGGACAACAAAACGAAAGACGCTACCATTGCCGCCAAAACCGAAGAGGTGCTGGTTACCAAAACCAAGCTGGATTCGATCTCGGCTCAGCTGGATGCCAAGATTGCCGAGATTCAGCAATTGGGTGGCAGCGTTGATTCGCTCCTGAAAGTTAAGGAACAACTGGAGGTCGATAAGAAAGAATTACGCAACGTCAACTCATTCGACAGCCGTAAATACGATCAGAAGATCAAGAACTACCAGGCCATACTGGTCCAAAAGGATCAGGAAATTGCCCGGCTGAAAGAAGAAAATGGTATACTCACCCAGCAGAACGAAACCCTGGCTCAGGAAAACTCGGGCCTGAAAGCCGAACGCCAGACACTGAGTGATTCGGTGGCGGCTGTGGTATCAAAAAACCAGGAATTAAGCGAGAAGGTGACCATTGCTGCGGCCCTGCGCGCGGAGAACATCACCGTCAGTGCCATCAATACCCGCGGTAAGGAACGTGACGGCGATAGCTTCAAGGCCCGGCGCATCGATAAGGTCAAGGTGGTAGTTCGGCTGGCTCCGAACGGATTGGCCAAGCAGGATGAGAAAGACCTGTATATGCGTATACTCGACCCGGCAGGGGCTGTCATCGCCGACATGGCAACGGGGTCGGGCGAGTTCACCTATAACGGACAGGGCGTCATCTATACGGCCATGCAGCGGTTTAGCTTCGATAACACTCGCCAGCAGGTCACGTTCGTATACGGGCGCGGTGGTCAGCGTTTCAACGAAGGCAAACATACGATCGAAATTTATTGTGAAGGGTTCCGCATCGGCGAAGGCTCTTTCACCGTGCGGTAATTCCTGACCAGATAGATTGTAAACGAGTGCGATTGGCGGGGCCGGTCGCACTCGTTTCGTTTTTACTGATATTTTCTGGTCGTTCTCTTTCGTGCTTCGGTGATTTTTCTTACCTTTGCGCCCTCATTTCAAACCAATTACGTACAATGTTTCCTAATAACTACGAAACGGTGTTCATTTTAACTCCCGTTTTATCTGAGATTCAGATGAAGGACGCCGTTGACAAGTTCCGCAAAGTGCTGACCGATAATGGGGCGGAGCTCGTTCACGAAGAGAATATGGGCCTGCGCAAGCTTGCCTATCCGATCCAGCACAAGAACACGGGCTACTATCAGCTTTTCGAGTTCAAAGCACCCGGCACGATCATCGAGAAACTCAACACCGAGTATCTCCGCGATGAGCGCATCATCCGTCACCTGACGGTTTCGCTCGACAAGCACGCTGTGGCCTACAACGACCGCAAGCGGAATGGACTGGTGGGAAAGAAAAAACAAACCGAAAACGCTGAGAGCAAGTAATCATGAGCCTGCAGAACGAATCAGTCTCGAAGACCGAGAACCGCAAAAAGTACGACCGCTTCAAGAAAGCCGGTATCAAATATATTGACTACAAAGACGGCAACTTCCTGCTGAAACTGCTTAACGAGCAGGGCAAAATTCTGCCCCGCCGGTTAACCGGTACCAGCCTGAAAAATCAGCGCAAAGTTGCTCAGGCCGTTAAGCGTGCTCGTCATCTAGCCATCCTGCCGTACGTCGGCGATTCATTAAAATAGTTTACGGTTTTCGGTTTACGGGTTCCTGCCTTATCGGCACTCCGTAAACTTATAAACTGTTAACCGAAAACTTTTTTCATAAATGGACATCATCCTAAAAACCGACATCGCCGGTCTGGGCTATAAAAATGACACCGTAACGGTGAAGCCAGGCTACGGCCGCAACTACCTGATCCCGCAGGGGTATGCGATCATGGCAACAGACTCGAACAAAAAAATCGTTGCTGAAAACATCCGTCAGGCAGCTCACAAAGCGGAGAAAATCAAGAACGACGCCCAGTCGCTGGCCGACAACATTGGAGACCTGACGCTGACCATTCCTGCCAAAGCAGGGGAAAGCGGCAAGATCTTCGGACGCGTGACCAACACCCAGGTAGCTGACGCGCTGCGTGAGAAAGGCTTCGACATCGATCGCAAGAAAATTGCGGTTGACGATGTGAAGACCCTGGGCTCGTACGAAGCCGTACTTGACCTGCACAAAGAGGTGAAGCACACGGTGAAATTTGAGGTAGTATCGGCTGAATAAGCGACTACACAATCTCCAGAAAAGGCCTGGCATTTGTCGGGCCTTTTCTGTTTAGTTCAGGCTCGTTTGCTCAATGAGTCCGTAATACAGCTCGAGCGGGGCCTTGCTGTTCTGAAACGCCAGCTGAATTTCGTCAAATGCTTTCCCGTTTTTGAATCGAATCTGCCGCCAGTCGTCGGGGACCAGTAGCTTCAGGGTTTCGGATAAAGTCAGTTGACCCGCATTCTGATAGTACGCCAGCTTATTTTTTTCGGCAACCGTTCGATACAGCACATCCCGGGCCCGAACCGACAGCGTTAAGTCCCGCAGCCGAAGCTTGGGAAGCTGATCTATGAAACGCTGCCGACGGTCAATTTCTTCATGAGCCTGTTCAATAAGTTGGTATAAAGAATCGAAACTAAGGGCTTTGACGCGTTTATCAAGTGACATGCTGGCCGGAAAAGTGGAGTAATTAAGTTGTTCAAATATATAAATCGTAAACCAAAAAGAAACTTTATCTTCATTTGCACAATAAATTTTATCAAGTCATATGTGCATTTTATCGTAATCTCGCATTGATGCGTGCTACTTCCCCTGACGAACGACACTGAAGGGAAGTAACGCGATAATATAAACTTACATACTAATCCACGCTACACCGTCTGACAATGAGTCAATTACCCATCAACAATTACTCTCTTCAGCGGACCTAAACGGACCTGGTTATTGTTAGTTAAGTATGCATTTTCACACTGAATTAACGCCGGTGCCTATTCCGTATCCAATCGGTTTAACCAGCCGAATCGTAACGCTGGGCTCCTGTTTTGCCGAAGTTATGGGACGCCGACTGGCCGATCATAAGCTGATGGTGCTTAACAATCCTTTTGGTACGCTTTTTAACCCGGTGTCGCTGGTGAAGCTGGTCAGTATGGCACTGGATGGCGCTACACCCGATGAAACGCGCTACGTTAACCGCGATGGCGTATGGTTTCATTACGATTTCCATTCTTCGCTATGGGCCCGGAGTCAGCGTGAACTGCGCGATTCCTTACAAAATGTACTTGCCGAAACGGGCGCTTTCCTTCGCACGGCAGATTACCTGCTGCTGACCCTTGGCTCAGCCCTGGTTTACCGACACCTCGAAACCGGTCAGGTTGTTGCCAGCTGCCACAAAATGCCCGGGGCTTTGTTTCAAAAATATATGTATTCATACGAGTACATGATGGATGACATGAAGCACCTGCTCAAGCGATTACACCGGGCCAACCCGAAGCTCAGGGTCATCCTGACGGTTAGTCCGGTTCGTCACACGCGCGATACGCTTCCCTTGAATTCGGCAAGCAAGGCGACCCTGCGGATAGTTGCCCACGAGCTAACCCTTTGGCACGACTGGGTTCAATACTTCCCGGCTTACGAGATTATGCTGGACGATCTGCGTGACTATCGCTTCTACGAAGCGGATCTGATTCACCCCAACTCCCAGGCCCACGACTATATTTTCGAAAAGTTTGCTGCAAGTGCCTTCGATGACGAACTTCGCGCCTTCGTTGCCGACTGGAAAGCGGTCTCAACTTCCCTGGCGCACCGCCCACTTTATGGCACGGATTCATCCGCTTATCAGCAGTTTCTGATCCGGTTGCGGGAGAAGCTCGAAAAGCTGTCCGGGTCTGTTGACGTTTCAACGGAACTGGCAGAAGTACAAAGCCGTTTAACAGGGCATAAGAACCAGGATTATGAACCGGGAGAGAAGCAATCTGCCTAGTAGCTGTCATCCTGCTGTTTGCCCCCTCCAGAAAAAATATGTCTGACTACCGATTACATAAAGAAGCCGTTCTACGCGCGCTTGGTACTGTTGAAGAACCGGATCTGAAGCGGGATATCGTATCGCTCGGGATGGTTAAAGAAATAACGCTCGGGATCGACTCGGTACGCTTTACCGTTGTGCTGACTACCCCGGCCTGTCCGCTGAAAGAAGTGATTCGCAAGCGCTGCGAAGACGCCATCCATGCGCACATAGGTCCTGACATAACCGTTACGATTGATATGACATCGGATGTGACGTCAACCCGGATGAACGCACCCACTTTACCGGGCGTTAAAAACATCATTGCGGTATCGTCGGGCAAAGGGGGCGTGGGTAAGTCGACGGTGACGGCTAACCTGGCGATTGCCCTGCATAAATCGGGGGCTAAAGTAGGGATTATCGATGCGGACATCTACGGCCCTTCTATTCCAACCATGTTTGGAGCCGAGGAGATGCAGCCGCGGATTTTCCAGGTAGACGGGCAAACCCGTATGGAGCCGATCCGCCAGTTTGGCATCAAGCTGCTATCGATGGGCTTTCTGGTTGCCCCCGGACAGGCTATTATCTGGCGCGGTACCATGGCCGGCCGGGCATTGCAGCAGTTCTTCTCGGATGCAGACTGGGGTGAGCTCGATTATCTGCTGATCGACCTGCCGCCGGGAACGGGCGACATTCACCTGACACTCGTACAGACCGTTCCGGTAACCGGAGCAATCATCGTTACAACCCCGCAGAAAGTGGCGCTGGCCGACGCGACAAAGGGCTTAGCCATGTTCCAGCAGCCGCAAATCAACGTACCTATTCTGGGGGTCATCGAAAATATGTCGTTCTTTACCCCGGCCGAATTACCCGACCACCAGTACTTTATTTTTGGCAAAGGCGGGGGTCGCCAGTTGGCCGAGCAGTTCAGCGTTCCGTTGCTGGGGCAGATTCCGCTCGTACAAAGCATCCGCGAAGCTGGCGATGAGGGCAGGCCAGCTATTAGTGTTGGCGAGCCCGTTGCCTCCGAAGCGTTCCAGGCTACAGCCGAAGCCCTGGCCCAACAGGTAGCCATCCGCAACGCAACTGTCGACCGAACAAAGCGGGTCGAAGTTGCATAAAACCCCGACACCCTGTAACTTTACCGTAAATGCAGAATTTCATGGAGACGGCAGTCAACAACGACCATTTGATTGAGAAAATAGAACGTGCGCTGGACAGCATGCGCCCTTATCTGGCTGCAGACGGCGGCAACGTGAAAGTACTCGAGGTTACCGACGATAAAGTGGTGCGTCTGGAACTAATGGGCACCTGTGGTTCATGCCCAATGTCGGCCATGACGTTCAAAGGTGGTTTGGAAGAAGCCATTCTGAAAGCCGTGCCGGAAATCACGAAAGTAGAAGCAATCAACATTACCCCCGCTTTTTAACAAAGCCGGTTTAGCCAGATTCAGGCCAGTACTTGCTGGACCTGCCCGATCTTAAGGAATACATCAGCCGCTTGTTTTAAACAGGCGGCTTTTTTGTTTCTTTGTGGGTAGCAATATCCCTCAAATCTGTGAAAATAGGCATTTTCTTCGGTGGTCCGGCGCGGGAGCGCGAAGTATCGTTTGCTGGTGGACGTACCGCGCTGGCAAATCTGGACAAAGGGCTTTTTGAGCCAGTACTCGTATTCGTCGATGGTCGCGGCCGCTTTCGGCTGGTTAAACCCGAGTTTTTACAATCGCCTTCGCTGCGCGATACGCTGCCTGCCGACAGCTCGGGGTTTTCGGTCTATGACGAATCGCTCAGTTCGGATGCCCTGGAGGCCACGCTGCCCGAACTCCGGCCTGAACAGTTCAGCTCCCATTTCGATCTGGCATTCCTGGCCATGCACGGCCCCGATTGTGAAGACGGGGCTATTCAGGGATTGCTCGAATGGTACAAAATGCCGTATACGGGTCCCGGTCTGGTTGGCTCAGCGGTAGGCATCAATAAAATTCTTCAGAATGAATTGATTGCGCTGGCCAATGGGCAGCAGAAAAAAACGGCGACCATCAGCCGGGATGCTTACGAGCGGGCCGATAAAGCGCAGTTTTTCCAATCCCTGACCGAGCACCTGGGCCTGCCCATTGTCGTAAAAGCCCCCCACCAGGGTTCCAGTATTGGTGTTGCCATTGTACGGGAAGCCGATCTGACGCAGTTCTGCCGGGCTGTTGAACAATGCTTTTTTACCATGACCGTACAGCCCGATGGCTGGTCGAAACTCAGTGCCTGGGGTGAGCTGGCGGCCGACGAAAAGCGGGAGCTGGCGCAGCGCATGGTCAGCCTCGACGCCGGGATCAGCTTTCCGGTGGTTGTTGAGCAGACGGGGCAGGTGATTACTCACCCGGCCCAGTTGATTGAAGTACTTGACGAACGGCAGGGACAGCCTACCCGACTGGCCTCGGTCAATGCCGAAGACGAAGTTCTTTTCGAGGAGTTTATTCGTGGACAGGAGTTTTCCTGTGGCGTTATTCAGGACGATGATCAGATGGCCGTTGCCCTGCCCCCTACCGAGATATACAACGCGGAAGCCTTCGACTTCGAAACCAAATACAAAACCAACGTAGCCAAAAAGCGGATTCCGGTCGGTACGAGTCTCGAAAATAACCGCAAGATCCAGCTTGCTGTTGCCGAAGTTTTTACCAAACTGGGCATCAACGTCTACTCGCGCATCGACGGCTTCCTGACGCCCGACAACCGGGTACTGCTCCACGACCCCAACACCATTCCGGGTATGTCGCCGACCTCCCTGATCTTCAAACAAATGGCGGAGATCGGGCTGAACCTGGCCAACTCGCTGACCTACCTGATTCGCCAGTCGCTCCGCGAGCGCATTCGGACGGGTAAGGACACCTACCGGCTCAAAAGCCAGCTGGCCAGCCTGGACGCCCAGCTGGCCGACCGGAAAGCAAATCCACTACCCGAACGGGTTATTTCGTTTGGCGAAAGTGACGAGTCGTTTGCCAACGCTAAGCAGCAGTATCATGAACTGGCAGCCAGTGGTACGGTGCGACCGGTATTGCAATACATCAAAAATAAAACCGAGAGCCACGAGGTCCCGGTCTATTGCTTATTCAAAGAAACGATTGTGGAGCTGGAAGCGGCTCTGAACGAACCCCGTCATCCGCTGCTGATTGAAACAACCGAACGTACGGCCCATATCACTTCCCGCTACATCTAAGCCTATTTACCCGTTCTGGCAGACGAACGCACCTGTTTGCCTGCCAGAACGGCGTTTTTACCAGCGGTACGACAGCGTAGTCGAGAACATGCGGGGAGCAATCGGATTCACACTGTTGTCATCATGAATCTGGTAACTCAGCACATTGAGCAGATTCGACAACTTGGCCCGAACCGAGAACCGCGCCAGCGAATACCCGACCGATGCGTCGAGTTGCGTATAGGCAGCCACCGGAATCAAGCGGTAGGTGTCGTTATTCACCGTCAGACGAGTTGACCGACCGGCCACGCGCTCACCCATGTAGAAGGCAGTCAACCCGGCGTTCAGCCCTTTGGCCCAGCCCGCCCGCTGCACGGTGTAATAAACACTGGCGTTAGCCGTATGATTGGGGTTGTACCGTAGCAGGCTGCCAACAATGTAAATGTTACTGGCCGTATACCTGGTCTGGTTGTAGCTGTAGCCTCCCAGCAGGGAGAAGCCACCCATCTGCCTGGTTTTAAGATCGACTTCAACACCCCGGCTTGTTACCTCGCCAGCCAGTTCTCTGATGCTACTGTTGGTGTTTCCGTTGGCCAGGCTGGTTTGCGCCAGATTACTGTTTTTGATTTGATAAACAGTTACGTTAGCCGACAGGAACCCATTCAGCAGATCGTTTTTTATACCGGCTTCATATTGATCGATAAATGACGGCGGAAGCGCATTTCCGGCTACGTCAACTCCCGTGTTGGTATTGAACGAATTGGCGTAACTGACAAACAGCGACGTGGTCGGGATGGGCTGATACACGAGCCCAAGACGTGGCGTAACGGCCCCGTCGAACGTGGTAACGGCGGTTGTTTTGTTGTCGGCGTACGTCAGCACCTGGCTACCGGTCTGCTGATAGCTGTAGCGGAGGCCAGCCAGCAGCTTAATTTTAGTGGAGAAGGCAATCAGATCCTGCGCATATATGCCAACCCGATTGATGGGAGCCTGCGTCAGGCTACGAGCGGTCAGCGTAGGGATGTCTGTACGCTGCCGGTACTGATTCGGATTGTAGATGTTGATGGTGTCATAAACAGCCAGCGGATTGAAAGCAGTGGTGCTGGTCCGATACTGGTCGGCATCAGCACCAAGGAGTACGGTATGTTTGATGGTGCCGGTAGTGACCTGACCGGTAAGATCGACCTGACCAATCCAGTAGGTTTCGGCTACTTCTGACCGTTGCAGGCCCCGTATCCAGCGGCCATCCGTACGAATGAACTGACCGCCATTGGGGCGCTGGCTGGCAAATTGTTCACTGTTGTACCGCTGTCCGGAAGCCAGTGCCCGAACCTGCCAGTTCTGGCTGAGCTGGTGTGTCAGGGTAGCCGTGGCACTCCGCTGCTCAATCCGGTTATAGCCCCAGGGCACGCCCAGGAACCGGTTTCGTGGGATGCCGGCAATCGTGTAGTTAACCGCGCCCGTACCGAAATCGGCGGTCCGATCATCATACAGATAGTCGCCTTCGAGCAACAAACTTGTTTTGGGAGCCAGGTTGATGAGTAATGACGGATTTACGTAGAACCGCTTGCTCTTCACCTCGTCCCGGAAACTGTTGCCCTGCTCGTAGGTGGTGTTGAGTCGATACGCTACCCGCTCCCCTTTCCCGATTCCGCCATACACGTCTATGATAGGCTTAACGAAGCCAAAGCTGCCTAAACGCACCGAGGCCGAACCGCCCGACTGAAACTGAGGCTTTTTGGTAACCAGATTGATGATACCGCCAGCCGCTACATTACCGAACAGGATAGCACCGCTGCCTTTCAGGACTTCTACCCGCTCCAGGGCGCTGATCTCCGGCATGGCTGCATTATTGAAGCGCGCGCCGTTCTTGAAGGTGTTGCTGCTGTTGAACGCGAACCCGCGGCCTGCCAGTTCTTCCTGGGTACCACCGGCCGTACCCATCACATAAACGCCGTTGGTGTTCATTAGCACGTCGCTCAGGCGCAGCGTCTGCTGGCGTTCGAGTACCTCACGTTCTACCACCGCCACAGCCTGAGGCAGGTCGAGCGGACGGATGGCCACCTTGCCAACGCTGACGGGCTTCTGATTGTCACTCTTGAAACCCTTTACCTGTACTTCATTCAACTGCCGGGCCGTTTCAGCCAGCGCAAACTGAATGTCGGCCGACCGACCGGCCGTTACCTTTACGGATTGCTCCTGAGGCTGCAAGCCAACAAACGTAGCAACCAGCGTGTACTCGCCCGCTGGCAAATGACGCAGGGTGAAATTGCCTTCTTCGGTGGATACGGTCCCCTTGTTGGTTCCTTTTACCGAGATACTGACAAAAGGAGCAGGCTTCCGATCGCTGGTGTACACCCGACCACGCACCGACCCCGCCGGAACGGGCGGCCCATCTTCTGCCAGTACAAGTTGCACACTGAATAAAACCGTTAAAACTATAGTTAAAAAAGAGGAAGGTAAACCGTACAAGTGCATGTAATTTTAATTTAGATTAATTCTTTACAGCGCAAAAGTGGCACTTATTTAGAATTCATCCAAACAACTACGAAACAAAAAAAACCGACTTGTCTACGGCATCTGTTAGAATAAATACCCTATTGAATGAACTCACTAATTCTTCACCTATCAACCAGTTCGAGCTCAGTTTCTACGTATTCCAGCAAGTCACCGGGTTGGCAGTCAAGGGCCCTGCAAAGCGCTTCCAGGGTCTCAATCCGTATGGCTTTTGCTTTGCCCGTTTTCAGAATAGACAGGTTCGCCAGGGTGATACCGACCCGATTGGCCAGTTCGGTCAGCGACATTTTACGTCGGGCCATCATAACATCGACATTGACGACTATAGGCATATTGCAGTCAGATGGTTAGTTCATGTTCCTGCCTGAGTTGCAGACCATAGGTAAAAACATGAGCTAGTGTAAGTATCACGGCTCCTACGAAAAAGGTTGCACTCCCGGCCGGCCAGCCCCAGCCAAGGCGTACCGTCGGGCTCATGACCAACCCATAGTCCAAAAGGGCAGTACGCACATACCAGAACTTAAGCACGTGGATAATGAATTCAGACAAACCATACCCCATGAACAGCCACCCGATAGTAGTTAACCGGCTCACTTGCTGTTGCTCAAAAAAACCTCTCTGGGTTATCCCATCAAACAAACGCTTACCCATGTACGTAATGACCACGGTCAGGACAATCGTAAGCAGAGGATATACGATGGTCAGCAGGATTACCCGCAACGGTAATGTCCTGAAGTCAGCCCAGCTACTCCACCTGTACTCCAGGTGATGCGTGGAAGAGGCTGAAGGCGCTTTCGAAATATAAACGGCCGATGTATTATCTATTCTGACAGGCAAAGGCGTTTTTAGAAAGGTAGCCCATTTTGTATAGCGAACATGCCGCCAGTAAGGATTTACCGTAGCGTTTATCTCCAGATAAGAAGACATCCAGCTATTCGGTTCCTCGTTGTTCCGCTGCTGTTTTGATAAAGGTGACTGCGTTTTTGATAACTGCTGACCCTGATCAGCTTCCGGCTCACCCGGCTTCTGCACTCTGATAACAGACGAGGTTGGGTGAGTTGACCGAACGAACAAAACAATTCCTATGGGGGTCAGCACAAACAGAAACAGTAACTCCCCGTAGAACAGCATCGTGAGAAGCCGTTGCATGAACCTGATTAATCGACTTGATTTCATCCTGCGGATTCAGATTAAACTGATAGACAAGTTTCAATAAAAATTTATTCCAAATCAATAAATTTTTATCATAAAGCATAACATGCCGTGAAATCCTTAGCGTAACCTACCTATCGGATTTGCGGGGTAGCCGTGTAATCGTAATTTTGGCCACAAATAATTGACTCTTACGATCAACCTTCAATATGACAGCACAAACCCTTGATTCAGCTACTCAGCAGCGTGTAGAGCAATGGCTCGGCGGCAATTACGATGCCGACACCAAAGAAGCGATTCAGCACCTGCTCGATGCGGGTAACTTCAATGAACTTACCGATTC
This sequence comes from Spirosoma sordidisoli, assembly GCF_004138325.1. Lineage (GTDB taxonomy): Bacteria > Bacteroidota > Bacteroidia > Cytophagales > Spirosomataceae > Spirosoma > Spirosoma sordidisoli. The sequence continues at coordinate 18,633 of NZ_SBLB01000011.1, forward strand.
GTTCTACCGGGATCTGGAATTTGGTACAGGTGGCTTACGGGGTGTACTGGGCGTGGGGTCTAACCGCATGAACAGATACACCGTAGGAGCAGCTACACAGGGGCTTTGCAACTACATCAATCGGTACGCCGAAGCGGCCGCTTTCCCCGGCCAGGACATCAGTGTCGCCATCGCTCACGACAGCCGTCGGATGAGCCCGGAGTTTGCCCGGTTAGTAGCCGATATTTTTTCGGCCAATGGCATCAAAGTCTACCTCTTCAGCGCCCTGCGCCCTACTCCCGAACTCTCGTTTGCCATCCGCCAGTTGGGTTGCCAGAGTGGTATTGTCGTTACGGCTTCCCACAACCCGCCCGAATACAACGGCTATAAAGTTTACTGGAACGACGGTGCTCAGGTGGTAGCCCCCCATGATAAAGCTATCATTGCCGAAGTAAACAAGATCACCTCGGTCGACGATATTAAGTTTGACGGGGTTCCGGAACGCATCCAGCTGATCGACGAAGAAATCGATGCGCCCTACATCGAGCGGGTAAAGTCGAACGCGGTTAACCCGGATGTGATCAAGCGACAGGCCGATCTGAACATTGTCTTTACGCCTATTCACGGTACGGGAATCACGCTGGTTCCGCGGGCGCTGGAAGCCCTGGGCTTTACCAACGTGCATATCGTCAGCGAACAGGCAACCCCAGACGGTAATTTCCCGACGGTGAAGTCGCCGAACCCCGAAGAGCGGGCCGCTATGCAGCTGGCTCTGGATATGGCCCTGGCCATCAATGCCGATCTGGTTATTGCAACCGACCCCGACGCTGACCGGGTCGGCGCCGGCGCACGCAATCACCATGGCGAATTTGAGCTGCTGAACGGCAATCAGATGGCCAGCCTGATCATCTACTACCTGCTGAATGCCTGGCGCGATGCCGGCAAGCTGACGGGGAAAGAGTTTGTTGCCAAGACAATCGTCACGACCGATCTGATTGACCGGATGTGCGAACGCTACGGGGTAAACTGCTACAACACCCTTACCGGCTTCAAATACATCGCCGAAGTGATCCGCGAACTGGAAGGCAAAGAACAGTTTATTGGTGGTGGCGAAGAAAGCTACGGCTACCTGATCGGTGATTTCGTTCGGGACAAAGATGCGGTGGCCAGCTGCGCCATGATTGCCGAACTGACAGCGTATGCGAAGGACCGTGGGCAGAGTCTGTTCGATATGCTGATGGCCATGTATCAGGAGAACGGGTTTTTCTACGAAGCCCTCGTTTCCATTACCAAGAAGGGAAAGAGTGGCGCTGAAGAAATTCAGGAAATGATGGCCGGTTTCCGGGCTAATCCACCCAAGGAGATTGCCGGATCGCCGGTTGTTCGGATCGATGACTACAAAGCGCTGACCCGGACTGACGCGCAGGGCCAGAGCTCGCCCATCGAAGCCGGCAAAATGGGCATCGAATCGTCGAATGTGCTTCAGTTCATTACCGCCGACGGCACTAAAGTGTCGGCCCGGCCCAGCGGCACCGAGCCTAAAATCAAGTTTTACGTCAGTGTGGTGGAGCCACTGGCGAGTAAAGAAGCGTTCGATGATACCTATGCGCAGCTAAAAGCTAAAGTACAACGGGTTATTGACGAGCTGAAGTTAATTTAAGCCAAAACTAACGTCCTGGAAAGCCGCCCGTCGGCTGTTTGCGCAAGCAGACAGTTGACGGGCGGCTTTTAGTTTTATCACAATTTTACTGAAAATACTTATAAAAAACTGTTAGAAATAGCCGATAGACTACTTTTCCGATTAATACTCTAGTAGTATTACTCAATTCAACCTATCTAATTATATTTTCTATCATGAAGAACGCTTACCAAAAAGCGTGTCGGGTACTGCCATTACTTTTCGTTAGTTGGCTACTCTGCACCGGGGCTTTTGCCCAGGAACGCCGTATCACGGGTCGCGTGACAGACGGTAATGATAACAGCCCATTACCCGGGGCCAATGTCGTTGTAAAAGGTACCCAAACAGGTATGGTTACCGATGCCAATGGGCAGTTCATCCTCAACGTCCCATCCGGCCGAAATGTACTGACCATCTCGGCCATTGGTTTCACCGGACAGGAAGTTACCATCGGAAACCGGACGGAGGTTAATGTGGTACTCGCTGCGGACATCAAGACGCTGAATGAAGTAGTGGTTACCGGGTATGGCGCGCAGTCGAAACGTGATATTACGGGTGCGGTAGCTACCGTAAACACCCGTGAATTACTGTCCGTACCAGCCACTAACGTAGCTCAGGCGCTACAGGGGCGGGTTGCGGGCGTAACCGTCGGCAACGAAAACTCGCCGGGTGGTGGGGTTATCGTTCGAATCAGGGGATTTGGTACCCTGAACGACAATTCACCGCTCTACATCATTGATGGTGTACCTACCAAAGGCAACCTGAATACCCTGAACCAGAACGATATCGAGTCACTTCAGGTGCTGAAAGATGCCGCAGCGGCTTCACAATACGGCGCCCGGGCTGGTAACGGGGTCGTTATCATTACCACCAAAAAGGGGAAAGCAGGAAAGCCGAAACTTACCTACGATGCCTATTACGGCACTCAGCGTCATGGGAAGCTCCTGGAGCTACTGAATACCCAGCAATATGCCAACCTATGGTGGGAGTCGCGCCGAAACTCTGGTATTCTGGTAAACGGAAACCCCCGAAATGCCCAGTTCGGAAACGGCCCCCAGCCTGTTATTCCAGATTACATATTCCCCGACGGAGCCATGAACGGCGACCCGCGTGTTGACCCGGCCAACTACTCGACCGATATCGACGCGCCCGAATTTCGCCGAACCAAATGGCTCATCACCAAAGCTAACAAAGAAGGCACCAACTGGATGGAGGAAATCTTCAATCCGGCCGCGATTCAGAACCACCAGCTGGGCGTATCGGGCGGCACTGAGGGAGGCCGTTACGCCATTTCGCTCAACTACTTCAACCAGGAGGGGATCATGAAGTATACGGGCTACAAGCGCTATTCGGCCCGGGCCAATACCGAGTTTAACGTGAGCAAGCGGGTCCGGATTGGCGAAAACCTACAGGTCGCCTACGCCGAGCGTATTGGCGGTCCCTTCTCTACCCGGGGTATTGCCAGTAACCAGAGCGAGAGCAATGCCGTATCGTTTGCTTATCGGATGCAGCCTATTATTCCGGTATACGATATAATGGGAAACTTTGCCGGCACGAAGGGGGGGGATCTCGATAATGCCCGGAACCCGGTATCGGATCTGTACAGAAACCGGACCAACATCAACAAAGAAACCCGCTTGTTTGGTAACGCCTATGCCGAAGTCGATATCCTGAAAAACCTGACGGCTCGTACCAGCTTTGGCCTCGACTATAACCTGTTCAACGTGCGCGTTTATACCCCCCGCGACTTTGAATCGTCTGAGTCGGCCGGTACCAATCAGCTCCAGACACGTAGCGACTACGAGGCTACCTGGACCTGGACCAACACGCTGAACTATAATACGACCCTGTTCAACAAGCTTAAGCTAAACGTTATTGCCGGTACGGAGTCGATCAAGAACTATTACGAGTTCCTGAACGCCGTACGGAGCCGCTTCGCTACCGATGATCTGAACAACCAGTATCTGGCGGCTGGTAATGCGGGTACGCAGACCAACGACGGAAGCGCTACCTACTGGCGTTTAGCTTCCGAATTTGCCGTTGCCAACTTTTCCTACAACGACAAATACCTGCTGAGCGGTACGATCCGGAGAGACCGTTCGTCCCGTTTCGCGCCTGATTTCCGGATCGCATACTTCCCCGCCGTATCCGGCGGATGGCGGATTTCGGAGGAAAACTTCATGAAAAATAGCACGTCGGGTTGGCTGAGCGATCTGAAATTACGGGCCAGCTGGGGTCAGACAGGTAACCAGGAGATTGGTAACTTTAACCCGTATACTTTCTACGGCACCAGTCCGGCCAATAGTTTCTACGACCTGAACGGCTCGCGTACGTCAGCCCTGCAGGGATATGATCTATTCCAGTTCGGAAATGCCGAAGCCAGGTGGGAAACGACCACCCAGACCGACTTCGGCTTCGACGCGTCACTGCTGAAAGGCAAAGTCGATGTTAATTTCGACTGGTTCAACCGCGTCACGACAGATGCACTCTTTCCCGTTGAACTACCCTTTACGGCTGGTAACGCCACGAACCCCTTCCGGAACATTGCTTCGTTCCGCAACCGGGGTATTGAACTCAATATTGCCTATAACGGCAAAGCGCTGGCCAATGAGTTGACCTATACCCTATCGGGCAATCTGTCAACCTACCGTAACGTCGTTCTGTCGACGAACGGTGACCCCAATACGCAGTACTTCGGTTTTGCCACCCGCCTGCCGGCCATGACGGTTACCCAGCAGGGTTTCCCCATCTCATCGTTCTTTGGCTACATAGTGGACGGCATCAACAACAGCCCACAGGAAGCCGCTGCCGGCCCCATCTGGAAAGGGTATAACGACGTCGTTACGTACCGCAACGCTGATGGAACCGGCGTTATCGGCGCTGGCACATTCCGGTATCGCGATATCAATGGCGATGGGCTCATCACCCCCGCCGACCGGACAATTATTGGCTCGCCCCACCCTAAGTTCAGCTATGGCCTGAACCTGAGTGTCAACTACAAAAACTTCGGGTTGCAGGTATTCGGTCAGGGCGTTTACGGCAACGACCTCTTCAACTACGTCCGGTACTGGACGGATTTCCCGACGTTTGGCGGTAACCGGAGCATCCGGATGTACGAACAGTCGTGGCGCCCGGGGGCCGACAACAGCAACGCCAAGCTACCCATCGTACGGGCTGCTGACAACGTAAGCTCGGTACCGTCTACCTATTACCTGGAGTCGGGCTCATACCTGCGGATGCGTAACATCCAGCTATCGTATAACCTGCCCCGGTCGCTGATGAACCGCCTGGGCATGGGGTCGGCTCAATTCTACATTCAGGGCCAGAACCTGCTTACGGTCACCAACTACACCGGTATGGATCCGGAGATTAACGTTCGCAACTCGCAGGGAGCCGTTTCGGGCAATACTGGTACGACAGCCGGTCAGAACCAGGACCGCCATATCGGCGTCGATGAAGGGCTTTACCCGGTTGCCAAATCGGTTCTGGTTGGCCTAAGCCTAAGCTTCTAACCTAGTAGCGATCAGGTACCTGTATCGCCAGCCTGCCAGTTCTGGTACGGCTTAGCAGGTCCATAATCCCTTATACTAATCATGAAAAAGACAATCATACTTTCTTCATTATTGGCCGTATTCCTGGTGAGCGGCTGCAAGGATGAATTTCTTGACGTAAAACCACCGGCCGTATTCGACGAAGCCGGTCTGCAAAACCGGGCCGGGGTCAACTTCCTGCTGGTTGGGGCTTATTCTATGCTCGACGGCGTTGGCTCTGGTGCTACTTCCTGGCACGGTTCTGCCGATAACTGGATCTACGGTACGGTAGCCGCTGACGATGCCTACAAAGGATCAACATCGGGCGACCAGCCTGAGATCACATTCATCGAGATCAAGAATATTTTGTCAGACAACTCCCACTTCCGGGGCAAATGGCGAACCGTTTACGATGGGGTAGCCCGATCAAACGACGTCCTGCGGATTGTGGAGAAAGCTGCCGATCTACCTGAAGCGGAGAAAGTGCAGATTCGTGCTCAGGCCCGCTTCCTCCGCGCCTGGTATCATTTCGAAGCGAAGCGGATGTTCAATATGGTGCCCTACCTGGATGAGAAAACCTATAATCCGGAAGATCCCAACAGCACCAAAATACCGAACGACAAAGATATCTGGCCCAACATCGAAGCTGATCTCAAGTTCGCTTACGACAACTTACCCGGTACTCAGTCGCAGCCTGGCCGGGCTACCAAGTGGGCGGCCGCAGCTACGCTGGCCAAAGCGCAGATGCACCAGAAGAAATGGAGCGATGCCAAAACCCTGCTGACCGCCATTGTAAGCAGTGGCCGGTACCGGCTCATGGAGCGGTATCACGATAACTTCCGGGCCGCCACCAACAACAATGCCGAATCGGTACTGGAAGCGCAGAACTCGGTGAACGACGGGGCAGGCGGGGGCGAAAATGGGAACAGCGGAGCCACGCTCAACTACCCATACGCCGGACCGACGACCTGCTGCGGATTTTTCCAGCCCTCGCAGAACCTCGTCAATGCGTATAAAACCGACGCCAACGGGCTACCGCTGCTGACAACCTTCAACGATGCTGACGTGACAAACGATCAGGGTATCGAGGCCAACCAGCCTTTTACCCCCTATGCGGGCAGCGTTGACCCTCGCCTGGACTGGACAGTGGGCCGGCGGGGTATTCCTTTCCTCGACTGGGGTCCCATGCCGGGCAAATCGTGGATTCGGGATCAGGGTAATGGAGGCCCTTACGTTTCTAAAAAACACCTCTTCTACCGGTCTGACGTGGGTACCAACACTTTTGCCAACAACTCGCGCCTGAATGCCAACAACACCCGGCTAATCCGCTACGCCCACGTACTGCTCATGCTGGCCGAATGCGAGATCGAACTGAATAACCTGGAAGCGGCCAGAGGACTGGTCAACCAGATCCGCAAACGGGCGGCCAACCCCGATGGGTTTGTAAAAAATGCGGATGGTACCAATGCGGCTAACTACGTAATCAAAGAATACACCGCCCCCTGGACCGATGCCAGCGTGGCCAGAAACGCGCTCCGGTTCGAAACGCGCCTGGAGCTGGCCCTGGAGGGCCACCGTTTCTTCGATCTGGTACGCTGGGGTATTGCCGACCAGGTCTTGAACGCGTATATGCAGAAGGAAGCCCGACTGCGCCCTTACTTCACCGGCGCTACGTTTATCAAAGGCAAACACGAATACTACCCGATTCCGCTGCTGGAGATTACGAATAGTGCCATCAATGGAAAACCTGTACTGAAGCAGAATCCGCAGTACTAGGCAAACCCGCTAATCAGCATCCCTGCTGGGACTGCCAAAGACCAACAACGGTGTAGGTGAGTAAAATACATCAACCATCATCTTGTTAGTCTACGGAAGTTATGGCGGGGATGCTGCTTTCCGTTCGTCTCTTCGTCAAACCCTGACCACTAGCTGTTTTTCCGACTATGAACGCGTTGTCAAATTCATCCAACCGCCGGACGTTCCTGAAGCAGGCAACCGGACTGGCTGCTTTCTATATTGTTCCGCGGCATGTGCTTGGCCGGGGATTTGTAGCGCCCAGCGATCAGATTACCATCGGGTTTATTGGGCTGGGTCGACAAAGCAACGGCTTGCGCGGTCAGTTTCTGAAAAACGGCGGTCGCGTTATTGCCGCCTGCGACGTTGATGCCAGTAAAGTAGGCTCCTTTGCCGACGCGGTCAATACGCACTATGCAGCCCAGGCAGATAAAGCCACCTACCAGGGCTGCGAACGCTATGATGATTACCGAAAACTGCTCGACAATAAAGCCATCGATGCCGTCGTCATTGCTACACCCGATCACTGGCATAGCGTCATCGCCATTCAGGCAGCCAGAGCGGGCAAAGACATCTACTGCGAAAAGCCACTCTCGCTGACAGTAAAGGAAGGCCGCGACATGGTCAAAGCTACGCGCCGGCATAAACGCGTATTTCAGACCGGGAGTATGCAGCGATCATGGCCCGAGTTCCGGCAGGCGGTTGAACTGGTCCGGGGTGGCTTCATTGGCAACGTCAGAACCGTGAACATCAACGTCGGCGGCCCACCGCGGCCATGGGACCTGGAGGCTCAGCCACTCCCAGCCGGCGTGAACTGGGATGCCTGGCTTGGCCCAAATACCGTAACCCGTCCGTATAACGGCGTGCTCTTACCGACGCCCAACGATAAGTTCTGGGGAAAATGGCGCGACATTGATGAGTTTGGCGGGGGCGGCATGACCGATTGGGGGGCTCACATGTTCGATATTGCGCAGTGGGGACTCGGCATGGACAACTCGGGACCTGTGCAGCTTACTCCCCCAACCGACGGAAGTGGTAAAGGGCTGGTCTACCAGTATGCCAATGGGGTTATTATGAATCACCAACCGGTTGAGGGCAGGCAGTATTGTCACTTCATCGGTACCGAAGGTGAAGTGAAAGTTGGCCGTGGCGAGTTGATAACAACGCCGGCCAGCTTAAAAGACAAAGTAATAGCCGAATCAGACCGCCACGTTTACTTCAGCGAAAACCACTACAAAGACTTTCTTGACGCCATCAAAACCCGCAAAGCTCCCATTTGCGACGTAGAAGTGGGGCATCGCACAGCCTCGGTCTGCACAATCGGCAACATTGCCTACCGGCTCAAGCGTCCCTTACGCTGGAATCCTGATAAAGAAACCTTTCAAAACGACCCGGAAGCTAACCAACTTCTCAGTAGACCCATGCGAAAAGAGTGGTCCGTCTAAAATTCCGTATCTTTGCGGGCCGATAAGCAGGACGCGACCATGATAACGCATTTCCATCGACTCGACGAACTTGATGCCGTTGCCCACCAGCTGCTTGCCGAAGGGCGAACCCAGTCGGTCTGGCTGTTTGAGGGTGAGATGGGAGCGGGAAAAACAACCCTCATCAAGGCCTTATGCCGGGCCCTGGGCGTCGTTAGCATGGTCCAAAGCCCGACGTTTGCTATTGTAAACGAATACACGACCCACGAAGGCCATTCCATTTACCATTTTGATTGTTACCGGCTCCGAAACGAAGCCGAAGCGTTGGATATTGGTATGGAAGAATACTTCGATTCGGGCAACTACTGCTTTGTCGAGTGGCCGGAACAGATTCCATCGCTCTGGCCCGCAACCTATTACAAAGTTCATATCTCGGCCGACTTAGACGGTCGCCGGACGGTTGAAACGCAGTCGGTTTACTAGTGCTCAGCTATTGATCGAAGGTTATCCATTTCTGAGGATAGCCGCTATCGATCAATGCCTGACTACTGAAAACTAAAAAAAGGTGACTGGATTCGAAGAACTGGCCAAACAAACGGCCCTATATCCTAAAGAAGCTCCGCTGGCCCTGAAGACCAGCAGAAACAGCCTGCTTATCGGTCTGCCCAAGGAAGTGTCGCTTCAGGAAAACCGGATTGCGCTGACGCCCGAAGCCGTAGCCATTCTGGTGCGCAACGGCCACAATGTTATCGTTGAGCGGGGAGCCGGCGAAAAAGCCAAGTTCTCAGACACCGAATACAGCGAAGCGGGGGCGCAGATTGCCCAGTCGGCCCAGGAGGTATACGAAGCCAACCTGATCTTGAAGATTGAACCGCTCGTTTATAGCGAATTCGATCATGTCCGATCAGGGAGCACGGTTATTTCGGCACTCAACCTGCCGGCTCACGAACGTGGCTATTTCGAAAAAATCAACGAAAAAAGCATCACCGCCATCGGGTACGAGTTCATTCAGGACAAGGCCGGTAATATGCCGGTGATCCGGTCGATGAGCGAAATAGCGGGCAGTGCCGTGATGCTCATTGCGGGCGAATACCTGAGCAATGCCGACAATGGCCGGGGCATTATCCTGGGCGGTATAACGGGCGTTCCGCCGACCAAAGTGGTTATGCTGGGCGCCGGTACCGTTACCGAATACGCCGTTCGGGCCGCCCTGGGTATGGGAGCCGATATCAAAGTATTCGACAAACACCTCTACAAACTTCAGCGGCTCAAATATGCAGTTGGTCAGCATGTCTATACGTCCATCATCGACTCCGATACCATGGCCGAGGCCATTCAGCGGGCCGATGTGGTTATTGGCGCCATGCGGGCCGAAGACGGACTCAGTCCGGTGGTGGTTACCGAAGAAATGATCGGTCGGATGAAACCGGACTCGGTTATTATCGACGTGTCCATCGACCAGGGGGGCAACTTTGAAACCTCCCGCATGACCACCCATAAGCAACCGACCTTCAAGCATATGGGCGTTATCCATTATTGCGTACCCAACATTGCGGCCCGGGTTGCCTATACGGCTAGTATGGCGCTGAGTAACATCTTCTTACCTTTTCTGCTGGAGACCGGGACCACCGGCGGCATCGAACAGATGATGTATACGAACCGCTGGTTCATGAAAGGTGTTTATGCTCATAAAGGCACGCTTACCAACCTTTACATTGCCCGCAAGTTCAACATGCGTTTCAAAGATCTGCAATTGTTGCTGGCGGCCCGGTTCTAGGTCGAAACGTGTTGATGCTTCGGCGTTTTGCTGACGTATAAACGGTATCCATTCTCATGATCAACCACAGCAACGAAAACACCCTGCTCGACGATGCCAACTCGCCCGAGATCAACAAACAGTTGATGGGGCAGATTTCGTCGGATTTTGTCAAAGTAGCCGACCCGCTAAAGGAAGCCTCCTATCAGATTCGGCAGCGGGGTTTTTCTGACTATCCCGTCTTTGTAGCGTCGCGCCGGGACGTACCCGTAGGCCAGCTCCTGATCGGCATCGGCGAACTGGAGAATCAGTGGTCGTACAAAGCCAGTTTTCTGGATGAATTTGTTCAGCGCGGCCTGATTGGCCCTGAGTCGGTAGACCTCTGGAAAGAGAACTACAAAAAGCCCGACGAATACAGCTGTCTGTTTGTGGTTCATGGCGATTTTGCCGGCTTTGTGTACATTCCCTATCCGGAAGATTAGCCGCTGACAGCCAGGCTACCCAGCCTCTGACAGACCGAATTTTGTGAGCAAAAAGCCAGGCCAGATCGAGATCGGCCTGGCTTTTTGCTGGGCCATGCAATAATACTTTTTCGGGAATAGCCGGGCCGGGATTCGGGCGGCTTTATTCGGTCGGATTGGCAAAAGTTTCTGCCTGCCATGCCGGTAAAACACGCTAACTCACCAGGAGGAAAAGGGCTTAGAATGGGCCTCAGACGCCATTATTGGCACGTAAGCTTACTTTTTTGTATTTTATGGAAATCTTAGCGATTTGGCTAGGAAAAAACCCTTATTTTTTGTATTTTTACAATCTGTAAAGCGCCCTTATACGGGCCGTTTCCTGATCCCCAAACAGCAAATTTTCTGACACTATTCAATTCTGATATGACCAGCGAAACCATCGAAGCAGAATCACCTATTGAGACCGCACCCAACAGCAATTATGGTGCCGACAACATTACCGTTCTGGAAGGCCTGGAAGCCGTTCGTAAGCGCCCGGCCATGTACATCGGCGATGTGGGTATTCGCGGTTTACACCACCTCATCTGGGAGGTCGTTGATAACTCCATAGACGAAGCTTTGGCGGGTCACTGCGACAAGATTACGGTTACGATCAATCCCGACAATTCCATTACAGTACAGGACAACGGCCGGGGTATCCCGACTGGCATTAACACGAAGATGGGCAAGTCAGCCCTTGAAGTGGTCATGACCGTTCTGCACGCCGGTGGTAAGTTTGATAAAGATACGTACAAGGTATCGGGTGGTCTGCACGGTGTGGGCGTTTCCTGCGTGAATGCCCTTTCGACAGACCTTCGCGTAGAAGTGCACCGCGACGGCAAAATCTTTGAACAGGAGTATAAAATAGGCGTTCCTCAGTACGACGTGCGCGTTATTGGCGAAGCCGACGATCATGGCACAACGGTTCACTTCAAACCTGACCCGACCATTTTTACCGAAACCGTTTACAAGTACGACACCGTAGCCGGCCGCCTGCGCGAACTGGCGTACCTCAACAAAGGCATTCATATTTTCCTGAATGACCTGCGCGAGCTGGACGAAGCCGGACAACCGGTCAACAAAGACGACTTTTATTCGCAGGGTGGCCTGGTTGAGTTTGTTGAGTATCTGGATCAGACCCGCCCCTCGCTGGACGGCATGAAGCCAATCTACATGGAGTCGGATAAAGGATCGACCCCCGTGCAGGTTGCGCTCGTCTACAACTACGAAGCCGGCGAGAACGTCCTGTCGTATGTCAACAATATCAGTACCATTGAGGGCGGTACCCACGTACAGGGTTTCCGCTCGGCTTTAACGCGGGTACTGAAAAACTATGCCGACAAAAACCCCGGTGTTCTTCCGAAGAACGTGGGTAAAGTAACCTTCAGTGGCGAAGATTTCCGGAAAGGACTGACGGCCGTTGTGTCAGTGAAAGTACAGGAGCCTCAGTTTGAAGGACAGACCAAAACCAAACTGGGTAATCAGGAGGTCGTAAGTGCTGTCAGCCAGGCTATGGCCGACCTGCTGGAGACGTGGCTCGAAGAAAACCCGAACACGGCCAAAGGTATTGTGAAGAAAGTGCTGGTGTCGGCCCAGGCGCGCATCGCGGCCGATCTGGCCTACAAGCGCATCATGACCGAGCGCAAAGACTTCATGGGTGGTATGGGACTGCCGGGCAAACTGGCCGACTGTTCCGATACCGATCCCGAGAAGTGCGAGCTCTATCTGGTGGAGGGTGACTCGGCGGGTGGTACAGCCAAACAGGGTCGCAACCGGGCTTTCCAGGCTATACTGCCGCTACGCGGTAAAATCCTGAACGTCGAGAAAGCCCTCGAACACCGGATTTACGAAAACGAAGAAATCAAGAATATCTGGACCGCCCTCGGCGTGCGGCTCGAGAAGAAAGATGATGAGACGGTAATGAACCTGGAAAAGCTTCGTTATCACAAGATTATCATCATGACCGATGCCGACGTTGATGGCAGCCACATCCGGACGCTTATTCTGACCCTGTTCTACCGGAACATGAAAGCGCTCATCGACAATGGGTACATCTACATTGCGCAGCCGCCCCTGTATCTGGTCAAGAAAGGGAAAGAGGAGCGGTATTGCTGGACCGAAGTTCAGCGCGAAGCAGCCGTAAAAGAACTGGCCGGAACCGGTCGGGAGGAAAACGTTGGTGTTCAGCGTTACAAAGGACTGGGCGAAATGAACGCCGAGCAGCTCTGGAGCACCACCATGAACCCTGATACGCGTAGCCTGAAAGTGGTTACCGTTGAATCAGCAGCCGATGCTGACCACGTGTTCTCGACGCTGATGGGCGACGAAGTAGCTCCACGGCGAGAGTTTATCGAACGAAACGCGAAGTACGCCCGAATCGATGTTTAACCGAATGATAACATAAAGCGGGCTGTGGGGCCCGCTTTTTTGTTGTATTTGTACGTACGAAATGAACTGAGTATGCGTAACCCCCTTAACTCAAACCGAACGATGCTGAGCACTCTGGTCTCCAGATTTACCCAGCGAAATCCGGATAAGACCTCCCAGACCAGCGATAAAATGGCAAAGGTTAGCGAAAAAGTCAGCAGTGTAATCGATCAGAGCAATTACCTCAGCCGCGATCTTAGCTGGCTCAAATTTAACGAGCGGGTGCTGGACCAGGCCCGCAATGATAGCCGTACGCTGCTGGAACGTCTTAAGTTTCTGGCCATTTCGGCCTCGAACCTCGATGAGTTCTTCATGATCCGCGTGGGTAGTTTGTACAACTACCTGGATTACCAGAAACAACGCGTCGACTATTCGGGGCTGCGGGAAGTCCCATTCAGAAAGGCACTCATGACCACGGCCCAGCAGTTTTGTCATGACCAGCAGGATGTGTTCGTCAACAACCTGCTGCCGCTGTTTGCCGAAAATGACATGCAGCTGGTGGCGTTCAATGCGCTGTTGCCCGACGAACAGCAGGAGGCCAACAACTACTTTGACCGGACTATTTTCCCTACGCTGACCCCAATGCTGTACGACTACACGCACACGTTTCCGGTGCTGTTGGCGAAAGTGCTGATTTTTGGCGTAGTAACTCAAAACCCTGACGGAGCTAACCTGCAAAGTCTGCGGTCAGAAGACGAAGAAGACCGTCAGCGGCTGTCGTTTGTGCAGATACCTGCCAACCTGCCCCGTTTCATGTCGTTCGAACGGGACGAGAAGATCCTGTTCCTGCCTATTGAGGAAGTCGTTCGCCATAATATCAAAAAGCTGTATCGGAATGTAGAAATCTCTTCCGTGAGCCTGTTCAGGATTACCCGGAACGGCGATTTTACGCTGGAAGAAAACGACGATGACGAAGTAGACTTCATTGACGAAGTACGGCAAAAAATCAAGAACAGGCGACTGGGGCGGGTTACCCGGGTCGAAATTGAAGCAGGGGCGATCAGCAAAGATGGCGTTTCGGCTCCGGCCTCGCCCTGGATGATCAATCTGCTCAAAAAACGCTGGGAAATAGACGATCTGAATATTTTCGAATCGCGCACGCTGCTCGACTTTTCGGCCTTCTGGCAAATTATCGGTCTGCCCGATTTTAAGGACGACATGCCCCCGCCCCACCCGCCCGTTCCTCCGCTGGGCCTGGGCCGGGATAAAACCGACAACATTTTTGACCTGATCAAGCAGCGCGACCTGTTGCTGCACCACCCCTATAATAACTTCGAGCCTGTCCTGCAATTGCTCGAGCAGGCCGCCGAAGACCCGAACGTACTGGCTATAAAAATTACCGTTTACCGGCTGGCCAAACGCTCCCGAATTACAGAAGCGCTGCTGAAAGCCGCCGAAAACGGAAAACACGTATCGGTACTGTTTGAGGTGAAAGCCCGGTTCGATGAAGAGAACAACATCCGCGAAGCGCAGCGCCTTCAGAAAGCGGGTTGTTTTGTCATTTACGGCATCAGCCGGTACAAGACGCATACCAAACTGCTGCTGGTGGTACGGAGCGAAGGCACCCGGGTTGTTCGCTATGCCCACATGGCTACCGGCAACTACAATGAAGACACATCTAAACTGTATACCGACATTGGCCTTTTAACTACTAACGAGGTATACACGCAGGACATAGCCGAGTTCTTCAACGTCATTACGGGTCACTCCCTGCCGAACGAATACCAGTATTTGATTACCGCTCCGCGCGACATGCGGGAGCAACTCCTGCGCCTGATCCGCCTGGAAGCCGAAAACGCGCGCCGTGGCTTACCCAGCGGCATCTGCATAAAAGTAAATTCGCTGGAAGACAAAGAGGTCATTGACGAACTCTACAAAGCCTCCGAAGCCGGCGTGCCCGTGCGGCTTATTGTCCGCAGCATCTGTTGCCTCCGCCCCAAACGCGCGGGTCTGAGCGACAACATTACCGTTCGGTCAATTGTGGGCGATTATCTGGAGCACACTCGTATTTACTACTTCCATAACAACGGCGATCCGAAAGTGTACGGGGGCAGCGCCGACGTTATGGTCCGCAGTTTTGACCGGCGCATAGAATCGCTGTTCTTCCTGGCCGACCAGCGGGTTAAACAACTGGCGATGCTCATTCTGGACTACAACCTGCAGGACAACGTGAACGCCTACGAACTAAACGAAGACGGCTCGTTTACGAAGTGTGAAGTCCCCGCCGGAAGCCAACCGTTTAACATGCACAAACGCTTTTTCGACGTAACAGAAAAGCAGGTTACCGAAGCTCATCTTTTCGACCCGGAAATTAAACCGGCCGAGGTGGCCCAAATTGAAGAAGAATACCAGGAAGGTGCCGAACGGGCTATAGCTGACATTTAACCAGCCCTCCAGAACTAACCATATAAGCCGACAGGATTTGTATTTTCCTGTCGGCTTTCATTTGTTTGCCGGGTTGATATTCTGCACTCGTTCCTGCCTTTTTCTTTCTATCTTCGCCATCTTAACTGCAACTGTGTATTTAACCGAATGGATCGTTTTACCGGCCTGATTGGCATCGTTTTAATTCTGGGCATTGCCTACGCCCTTTCCGACAATCGTAAAGCAATCAATTATCGTACTGTTGGCGTAGGGCTGGGTCTGCAGTTTGGCCTTGCCGTATTTGTCCTGAAAACCGACATTGGCCAACAGCTCTTTCAGGGACTGGGCTATTACGTAGACCGCCTGCTTCAAAAGGCCAACAAAGGAGCCGAATTTGTTTTCTCATCGCTTGTCAGAACTGACGTACTGACCCGGGCATTCGGGCCGGGCAATGACTTTATTTTCTTTTTTAAGGTCATACCAACGATCATTTTTGTAGCGGTACTGGTCAATATTTTCTACCACCTCGGCATCATGCAGCGCGTAGTAGCCGTTATGGCCCGGGCTATGAAATGGCTCATGGGGGTTAGCGGAGCCGAAGCCCTCTCCAACGTTGCCAGCACGTTTGTAGGTCAGGTAGAAGCCCAGATTATGATTAAGCCCTATCTCAACGGCATGACCAACTCCGAGCTGCTGGCCAGTATGACAGGCTCGTTTGCCTGCATTGCCGGTGGTGTACTGGCGGTCTATATTTCGCTGGGTGTACCAGCTCCTTATTTGCTGGCCGCCAGCATTATGGCCGCTCCGGGCGCGCTGGTCATCAGCAAAATCGTTATGCCCGAAACACAGATGTCCGAAACCCAGGGCACCGTTAAGGTCGAGATCAAAAAAGCGCACGCTAACCTGCTCGACGCTATTGCCGCCGGAGCCAGTGAAGGTCTGAAAGTTGGGTTTAACGTCATAGCCATGCTGATTGGCTTCATTGCCCTGATCGCCCTGATCGATAGTCTCTTGTTCCGGCTGGGCTTTTATGTATTCAGCATCGACAACCTGAGCCTGAATTTCCTGCTCGGAAAACTCTTCTCCCTGTTTGCCTGGGCAATGGGCGTCCCGGCCAAGGATATTGAAGCGGCTGGGGCCCTGATGGGTACCAAAATGGTTGTCAACGAGTTTGTGGCTTACCTCGACCTGGTCAAGATCAAACAGACACTCGACCCCAAAACCATTGCTATTGTCAGCTTCGCCCTGTGCGGATTTGCCAACTTCAGCTCGATTGCCATTCAGGTGGGAGGTATCGGCGAGCTGGCGCCCAATCGCCGGAGTGATCTGGCCCGGCTCGGCTTCAAAGCGCTGATCTGCGGCACGCTGGCCAGCTACATGTCTGCCACATTAGCCGGGCTCCTACTGTAGCGGTAACGGAACGGCTTACTGACCCAACGTTTTCAGCATGTTGATGTGCGAACTGAGCGCCTGCTGAAAAGAGGGCTTGTTGTTGTATGGAATTCCATACTCTTCGGCCGTTTGCTGCACAATCGGAGAAAGCGCCCGGTAGTGGATGTGCGAGATATTCGGGAAAAGGTGATGCTCTACCTGAAAGTCAAGCCCGCCAATATACCACGACAGGAGCGCCGGACAGGAGAAGTTCGCCGTTGTGTACATTTGATGAATTGCCCAGGTGTTGTATACGCACCCACTCTCATCCGGCTCGGGCTGGCAGGCTCCCTCCACAACGTGCGCCAGCTGAAAAATCGTACTCAGGACAAGCCCGGCGGTAAAATGCATGATGGCAAACCCAAGCAGCCACTGGCCAAACGTCAGATCGGTGACTGCCAGCGGCAAAACGGCAATGAACAATACATATAACAGTTTACTGGTAATTAGCGTCAGGATATTACGTCGGGTAAACGGCTTCACGAGTTTCTGATTGCCCGAGTGGTTGTACTTGTAGGCCGACCGGAAATCTTTCACGAAAAACGAGAACGTCATCAGCCCGTACAGCATGAAAGCGTAGATATGCTGATACCGATGAATCTTCCAGCGCCGATCCCCCTGCGATAAACGTAGTAGAAACTTACCCGTAATGTCCTCATCGACATCGTGGATATTGGTGTAGGTATGGTGTAGGGTATTATGCTGCACTTTCCAGTTCAGTACATTACCACCGAGCAAGTACAGGCAGGAACTGAAGAATGTATTCACCCAGGGTATGCTGGAGAACGAGCCATGGTTGGCATCATGCATGACCGACATGCCTACGCCAGCCGTTCCCAGCCCCATCAGTATGGCCAGACACAAATCCACACCGGGTGAGAACTGGTTGCTGAGAATCAACCCATAGGGTACCAATAGCAACCCTAACATAAAAATGCCCTTCCAAACCAGGAGTTGATCCCCCTGTTTGAGAAGAGCCTTTTCTTTAAAATACTGGTCTATTCGCTCACGCAATACCGGAAAGAAAAGAGACTTATCCTTATTTACAAACCTGATTGTCTCTTTCCTCATAGGTCTACCTGCACCCGCGTTGTATGAACAGTCTTTTCATAACTAAACGTGAAAAAGAAGAATTCTGTATTTAACTAGTAGACTATTAGTGAAGATATAGCTACCGTTCCCGCGGCTCATCACTATTTAATTCACGATCATAAAGTCCGGCTTTGCCGCCATTTTATCTTCTTTGGCTACCGGCAGTCTCATAATCTCGTGTGCATCAACCCGAATGCGGTGCGCCAGCTGGCTCAGCGGCAAATCGTTTCGGTCCGTACCAAAAGGTTCTTCTATTTCGACACCAATCATTTCCAGACCGATCAGGAAATAAGAGGTGACCAGCATTATTGGAATGGTCATGTAGCCGAACCACTCGATGACCGTAAATGGCAATATGCCTAGATAAAAAACCGTGAAGAGTTTGATAAACAGGCTGTAAGAAAACGGAATGGGTGTACTTTTTATACGTTCACAAATACCCGACACGTCGAGCAAACGGTTTATCTGGTCGTTGAGGTTGATCAACTGCGCATCAGTCAGTATCCGGTTGGCGTATAATTGCTCTACCCGCCCCCTGAGCTGGTTAACCACCTCGTTAGGCCAGTTGTCGACCGACTCGAATTCCTTCTGCTGCCAGTCCTCAACCAGCTCCAGTTCGGCAAGCTGTGGTATCTCGCGCAGATGGTTTTTGAGCGCAACCGCAAAGTTTGAGATCGTTTTTGTCAGAAAAAGCCGGTCGGCACGTACTTCCTGCGGTAGCATGGTATTAAACATCACAGACAGGTTTCGCATGGTATTGACCAAAGCGCCCCAGGTGCTGCGGCCTTCGTAGAAGCGATCGTAGGCCGTATTCGTGCGAAAAAGCAGCAGCAAGCTAAGCAGAATGCCCAGGGCCTGCACGTACTGCGATGGCGTGTCTGTCAGACGCAGGTCGAGGTATCGCAATTCGATTACCGTGACAACTGTAACATAGATGGTAACAACACTTAAACGCTTAAGTAACGAAACCGCCGAACTGCCCGTATGAAAGTGCCAGATGGCATCGAGCCAGCCCTTTGTTTTATAAATGATCATGAGTGCGCTGAGCTTTTGCCAGCTGATGTGCCTGACAGCTACCTTATCAACCCGGTACAGCGCGTAAGTGTTTGTACACTAGCTATAGGTTATAATTTTTGTCTAGCGCACTGAATCTCAGTTAATTGTCTTATATCAAGAGAATATTGTAATTTGCCCCATCCAATACAAACAACTGACGCGCCCGAGCGCAGTCATAACTCACGAGTATGATTCAGACCAAACTCATTCCCCGAACGGCCGAGGCCATCGAGCCTCCGATGCTGATTAAAAACCTGCTGGCTCAGTCGCTGAAATACGAACCACACCGCGAAATTATTTACCGTGACCTCTTCCGGATGAACTATGTCGAGTTTAACCGACGGGTTCGTCAGCTGGCCAATGTGTTGACCGAGCGCGGCATAGGACCCGGCGATACCGTCGCGGTATTTGACTGGGATAGTCACCGCTACCTCGAATGTTTTTTTGGGGTGACCAGCCTCGGGGCCGTTCTGCATACGGTTAACGTTCGGCTGTCGTCCGCGCAGATTCTTTATACGATGAATCACGCCCAGGATAAAGCGGTACTCATTCACGAGGATTTCCTGCCGATTCTGAACGCCGTCCGCGGCCAGCTAACCACGGTCGACGAGTTTATCCTATTAAGCGACAAGGTGTATACGGGTGAAGAGCCAGCCATTCCGGCTGGGTTCGCAGGCGAGTATGAGCACTTGCTCAAATCGGCATCCGATGTATATGCGTTTCCGGATTTTGATGAAGATACCTGGGCGACTACCTTCTACACGACCGGTACAACGGGTAATCCAAAGGGTGTGTACTTTTCGCACCGTCAGCTGTTCATGCATACCATGGGGCTGATGACCTATCTGTGTGGCTACCAGGCGGTACCTTTTTCGTCAGTGCAGGACGTGTACATGCCGATTACCCCCATGTTCCACGTCCATGCCTGGGGGTTTCCGTTCCTGGCTACAATGCTCTCAACCAAGCAGATCTACCCCGGGCGTTACGAGCCAGAGATGCTGCTCAAGCTGTTGATGAAAGAAGGGGTCACAATTTCACACTGCGTACCCACCATCCTGAACATGCTGGTCAACAGCCCCGTAGCCAAACAGGTTGACCTCAGTCGCTGGAAGGTAATTATTGGCGGCTCAGCGCTGACGAAGGGCCTGGCTAAGGCAGCACTCGATCTTGGTATTCAGGTGTATCAGGGCTACGGCATGTCAGAAACGGCGCCTGTCATGTCAATAACCCACCTGAACGATCTGGAACGTCAGCTGCCTATCGATCAGCAGGTCGACCTGCGCACCCGCGCGGGACGGATAGCGCCCTTCATTGAGATGCGCCTGATGGACGATAACGGCAACTTTGTACCACACGATGGGCACTCCATCGGCGAAGTCGTGGCTCGTGGGCCGTGGCTTACCCAGGGGTATTACGAAGACCCCGAACGTGGCTCCGAACTTTGGAAAGGCGGCTGGCTTCATACCGGCGACGTGGCCAGCTTAACCCCCGACAACTGGCTTCAGATAGCCGATCGTACCAAAGATGTGATCAAGACCGGTGGCGAGTGGGTTTCTTCGCTCGATATTGAAGACTTATTATCGCAGGTCGAGGGCGTTGCCGAAGCGGCAGTAGTAGGCTTTCCTGACGAGCGCTGGGGTGAGCGGCCCCATGCACTTATTGTACAGAAGCCAGACGCCGGTCTGACGGTAGCCGGTATAAAAGCGAGCTTACAGGCTAAAATTGATCAGGGCCATCTTAACAAGTGGTACCTGCCCGACCAGATCGTGTTTGTACCCGAAATCCCCAAAACCAGCGTTGGTAAAATTGACAAAAAGCGGATCAGAAGCGAGATGAAAACCCTCATTTTAGGGTAAAAAGCGGTATTTTAACGCCCATTATGACGCGTATAGGCCTTCTTTCGGATACTCACTCTTATCTGGACCCTAAGCTGTTCGACCACTTCAACGATTGTGATGAAATATGGCATGCGGGCGATGTTGGGGCCATGACTGTTGTCGATGAGTTACGCGCATTCAGGCCCCTGCGCGTTGTATGCGGCAACATAGATCAGGAGAGTAGTGACCTCCAGGCACATCAGCGGTTCACGCTGGAAGGCCTTGACATATGGATTACGCACATTGGTGGTACGCCCCCCAAGTACAACCCAATCGTTCGCCCTAACCTGCAGATAATGCCCCCGGATATCTTTATTTGCGGCCATTCTCACATCCTGAAGGTGACGCGTGATCCGGGTTTAAACAACCTGTTGTTCATCAACCCGGGAGCCGCTGGCAAGACCGGATTCCACCTCGTCAGAACGGCCATTCGATTCACGCTTGACACGGGTCGGATCAGCGATATGCAGGTCATTGAACTCGGTAAAAAATAAAACGGGTGGGAGACTAATCTCCCACCCGTTTTGTATAAGGTATCATGACTTATAAGGGCAATGATTCCGGCTGCGTTTCGGCAGGTTTGGCTTCGGGGCCAATTTCCTCCTTAATCTCTTCAGCCGTCTTTTTGTTCTTGTAAGCCTGGTAAACCGTTTCCCGTTCAAAAGGCCGCTTACCAATCAGACGAACCAGATCGTTTTGGTACAGAATCTCTTTCTCAAGAAGCTCTTTCGCAATGACCTCAAGTGCCTCCCGTTTGTCGGTGAGCAGATCTTTGGTCCGGCTGTAAGCGATGTCTACAATCTTACGCACCTCTTCATCGATAAACTTGGCCGTTTCTTCCGAATAAGGCTTGTTGAAGCTGTAGTCAGACTGCTTGGAGTCGTAGAACGATACGTTACCGATTTTGTCGTTCATACCGTACATGGTCACCATGCTGTAAGCCAGCTTGGTAATCCGCTCCAGATCGCTTAAGGCGCCGGTCGACACTTTGCCAAAGATCAAATCTTCAGCGGCCCGACCACCCAAAGCCATACACATTTCGTCCATGAGTTGCTCCGTCCGATACAGGTACTGCTCACGGGGCAGATACTGGGCGTATCCGAGCGCTGCTACGCCACGCGGCACGATCGTAACCTTAACGAGCGGATCGGCATGTTCGAGGAACCAGCCCGCAACGGCGTGACCCGCTTCGTGATAGGCTACGATTTCTTTCTCCTCGGGCGAAATCAGCTTGTTCTTCTTCTCAAGACCACCAATAACACGGTCCATCGCGTCCTGGAAGTCTTTCATATCCACCGCTTCCTTGTCGCTCCGGGCGGCAATCAGAGCCGCTTCGTTACAAACGTTGGCAATCTCGGCACCAGCGAAGCCGGGGGTCTGAGCGGCCAGCTCTTTCGGATCAACGTCAGCAGCCAGTTTGATTGGCTTCAGGTGCACCCGGAAAATGGCTTCACGACCAACAATATCGGGCTTATCGATGCTGATCTGGCGGTCAAAACGACCAGGGCGCTGCAGGGCTGAGTCCAGTACGTCGGGGCGGTTGGTAGCGGCCAGAATAATAATCCCGGAATCGGTAGCGAAACCATCCATCTCTACCAGCAGTGAGTTCAGCGTATTTTCACGCTCGTCGTTGGCGCCGGGCATAGACCCGCGGCCCCGCGAACGGCCTACCGCATCGATCTCGTCGATGAAGATAATACAGGGCGCTTTCTCTTTGGCTTGTTTGAACAGGTCGCGCACCCGGGCAGCTCCTACCCCGACAAACATCTCGACAAAGTCAGAACCCGACAGCGAGAAGAACGGCACACCTGCCTCACCGGCTACGGCTTTCGCCAGCAGCGTTTTACCGGTACCCGGAGGGCCGATCAGCAGCGCACCTTTCGGGATTTTAGCCCCGAGTTTGGTGAACTTGGTCGGATTTTTCAGGTAGTCGACAATCTCCTTGATCTCTTCTTTGGCTTCATCGAGGCCAGCTACATCGTTGAATGTAATTTTGACCTTGTTGTCAGCGTCGAACAGCGCGGCTTTCGACTTGCCGATGTTGAAGATTTGCCCACCTGGCCCGCCAGCGCCTGACATCCGGCCCAGCAGGAAATACATGGCCAGAATCATGACGATCAGGAAGCCCCAGGTGCTGATGATACTTCCGATATCGCTTCGTTGCTCAAAGCGGTACTCGATTTTTTCATTATCGGGCACCCCCTGCTGAATGGTATCGAGGTCTTTCTTGAATGTTTCTCCAGACGCAACCTGGAACTGAAAATGCGGACCCTGGTTGGTGCCAAAGTAGGGTTTATCGGCAAACAGGCCCCGGTATTTGGGGCTTTGTGCAGCTTGCTGGGAGAGCGTTACTTCGGCAATCTTGTCGTTTACGACCACTACTTCGGAGACTTCGCGGTCTTTCACCATGCGCTCAAACCGCTTCTGAGAAATCTCACGAGTGGCGGAACTGCGGTTAAAGAACGTTATCCCCAAGATAGCGGCAATCAATAGAGCGACAATCCATCCCTGGAAGTTGGGCTTGCGCGGCCCTCCCCGGGGTACTAACGGATTTCTATTATTGTTTTCTGCCATTTCCTCAGGTTGTACAAACGGATTTCAAAGGGTAACACCGTTTTAATGACTAATGTTTCTACCTTAAAACGGTTAGGACAAACGGTTTATATGCCCTACAAGCGGCCCCGAAACGGTAGTGAGTTTATTTCGGTCGGGCAGCCCTTCACTCAGGCCGCTTCCGAAAAAGCGTTATCGTCAATCAGCTGTATCTCGGCGTCGCCCCAGAGCTGTTCCAGGTCATAAAATGAACGCCGATCTTTCTTAAAAACGTGTGCCACTACGTCTACATAATCCAGCAAAATCCACTCGCGGTTCAGTTTCCCTTCCCGATGCCACGGATCCTGATGGCTGGCTTTATAGACTTCTTCTTCAATAGACGTTGAGATGGCATCGATCTGGGTATCGGAAGTCCCCGAACACAGGACGAAGTAGTCACAAATAGCGTTCTTCACATTCCGCAGGTCCATCACAACAATGTCCTGCCCTTTCTTTTCCTGCATGCCTCTGACCACAAAATCGCGGATCTGTTCAGGCGTAAAATCATTGCTTTGCTTAATTCTCATGCTTTCGGTTTAACATTGCACGATAAGCTAATCAGCGGGTACTTTATCGGTAAAGTAGTGAGCATTGCTCACAGCACCATGTATTAGCTTCCTACTACTAAACTAAACAAAGATTTGTACAAAATCCATCCCAAAACGCATTTTGTCGGGCAAATTTACCAATACCTGCCAAGCTGTCAGTCTACGAACGACGAAGCGTCTGCTTTACTCGCTCATTCCGACGTCGTTGAAGGACTTCTCATCGCAACTGACAATCAGACGGGTGGTCGGGGGCAGCGCGGTAACACCTGGGAAGCCCAGCCAGCCCAGAACCTGACCTTCTCTTTGCTATTTAAACCCACCTTTTTAACCGCCACCGAACAGTTCTGGCTCAATATGGCCGTATCACTGGGGGTGCATGACACCATAGCCCCCCTGGTAAATGGAGACTGTCGGGTCAAATGGCCCAACGACCTGTATATCGGCTTCCACAAGACAGGAGGCATCCTGATCGAGAACACGCTCCAAGGCTACAACCTGGCCTGGTCAGTGGTGGGCATCGGTCTCAATGTAAACCAAACCGAGTTCAGTTATTCAACTGCTACCTCGCTCCAGCAGGAAGCCCCCTTACCCAACGGCTACGATCGGGCCGGGCTCCTGACCATGCTGTGCGAAAAACTCGAAAAGCGGTATCTCCAGCTGCGCGCTGGTCAACGTCAGGTGCTGAAGGCCGACTACATGCAGACGCTGTACCGGTACCAGCAGGAAACCCGCTTCAGCACCGAAGACCGGACATTTATGGGTATGATTATCGATGTCGACGAGACGGGCAGGCTAGTCGTTGCCGAAGCCGGACGAACCCATCGCTTTGGCTTC
This sequence comes from Spirosoma sordidisoli, assembly GCF_004138325.1. Lineage (GTDB taxonomy): Bacteria > Bacteroidota > Bacteroidia > Cytophagales > Spirosomataceae > Spirosoma > Spirosoma sordidisoli. The sequence continues at coordinate 43,515 of NZ_SBLB01000011.1, forward strand.
AAGGAAGTGTCGTTTGTACCCATGACCAGCGAGTAGTTAGTCATTACTCGCTGGTCATGGCAAATTGACGGCTTACCGGATTCCTTCGCCTACCGGATCGCCGATGCAGCCGCTTGGCTCAAGAACGCCCAGTAAAGCGGTGATCGTGGGGGCAATGTCGTGGATATGGGTCCGCCGGAACGTCTGACCCGGACGAACGCCCCACCCGTACAACAGAAAAGGCACGTGTGTGTCGTAATTATAAACCGTTCCGTGAGTTGTTCCGCGGTTACGCCCTTCAAACCAGCCCGCCTGCTGCATCACGTACATATCTCCGCTACGATTGGGAAAATACACGTTACGGAACAAGTTGGTCTGAATATCGGGCAGCGACTCCGCATGTATGTTGTGCAGGTTGATTACATTCACAACCCCGCGCTGTTTGAGCAGTACGCTACTGATCAGTTCGTAGACTTCCTGAATCGCAATTTTCTTCTCCACCAGCAGCGGATGATTCAGGTAGATTTGCTGATTGAAGTAGGTCAGCATCCATTTACCGGGTCCATACGCCTTTTCAAGAGCGGCTTTAACGGCATCGCTAACTTCGCCATAGGATTTCACATCGGCCGGAATGCGGTACTGCTGGGAGAAACCTGGCACATCGGCAGCGCCATGATCAGCGGATAAAAACGCCAGCCACTCCCCTTTGCCAACGGTAGCATCGAGCTGAGAAAACAGTTCGGCCAGCTGCCGGTCGAGACGCAGGTAATTATCTTCGGTTTCGATCGCATGTGTCCCAAAAGCGTGGCCGATATAATCCGGCGAGGAGAAACTGACACACAGCATATCCGTCACGCCACTCTGCCCCAGCTTTTCGCCTTTGAGGGCCGCCAGCGCAAACTCCTTCGTCAGCTGATCACCATACGGGCTGGTGCGCAACACTTCGTATTTGCTGCTGCCCGCCTGTACAACGAACTCATGCGGAAAAACCGATTTGGATTCGCCCGGCAGAGTTGCCTCGTAGGCCTCATCATCAACGGTACTCTCCGTATACTGATCCAGCGGTAATAAGAGCTCCCACTTCTGGCCGATATAAGTCTCGGGCAGCTTCCGGTCGTTGAACGCCTGAACCCAGCGGGGTAGCTCTTTCTGATAAAAAGTACTGCTGATGAACTTACCGTCTTTCGAGTCGAACCAGTAAGCCCCGTTGGCCGCGTGGCCAGCGGGCAGAATAGCGCCCCGGTCTTTGAGCGCTATACCGACTACCTTGGACCGGCCGTCAGTAGCCAGCTTGAGCTGATCGCCAATGGTGGTAACGAGCATATTGCGGGGCGACATCTTGCCGGCAGTACCCGTGTTTCCAATTGTGCTGACGCTGGTATCTTCGGCGCAGTACACCATCCGGCCCAGGTTGCGGTCGTAAAAATCGTTGCCAACAATACCGTTCAGCGCAGGGGCAGAGCCGGTATAAATAGCCGCATGCCCGGGCCCGGTATAGGTGGCCGCATAGTGGTAATGATTATTACGGGCATTGAACCCCTCATCCATCATCCGGCGAAAGCCGCCTTTCCCAAACTTGTCGTAATACCGGTACAGGTAATCATACCGCATCTGGTCAACCACAATACCGACCACCAGCTTGGGCCGTTTCAGGGGCTGGCCGTCGGCGTTGGCTGCCGCCGGCGAAATAACTTTACGAGGACTTGTAGAGCGTTTTGGTTGAGATGGCGTTTGAGCAAAGACCGCTGCCGTGGTCAGTAGCCACCCCAGAAAAGTAAGCAGGCGCATGAAGCCGTATTGTTTATAGGTTCTTGAAACTACCAACAAACATACGAACAAAAGACCGGGCGCCCGTTTATGTATCGTAAACGGAATGTTATCAGCCAGCGCGTATTAACCGAATTTCGTTTACACCTATATCCACCGGTTATACCCAGACATAGTGATTAAACGGGTACTTGTATCAGGAACTGGAAAGGCTGCAAACTTTTTCTAACATTGCCCGTCTTATTACGTTGCTGTACTGGATACAACCCGGGAGCACCTGCTCTCCTACCCCTATGATTCAACTAACCAACCCGGCTACGTTCTGGCTCACCGGGCTATTTTTTTTCCTGGCTATATTTGGGCGGTATGTCTTGTTTTCCCTTGCTTTCTGGTGGCTCTTCAATGTATCTATGAAAGAGCAGTTTGCCAGCCGTGCCGTACAGACCCGGCCCCGAAAAAACGGGCAGGATCGGCGGGAGATTGGGTGGTCGCTCCTCACCTCGCTCATTTTCACGGCCATTGGGCTGAGTGTCATGCTGGCCTATCAGGCTGGGTATACGCAAATCTATACCCGCCTTACCGATTACCCGCTTATCTGGTACCCGGCCAGCATTATACTGACTTTATTTCTGCACGAGACGTACTACTACTGGCTCCATCGGTGGATGCACCGACCGGGTGTTTACCGCTGGGTGCACAAGACCCATCACGACAGTATCACCACATCGCCCTGGACGGCCTTTTCGTTTCACCCGCTCGAAAGTACGCTGCAGGCTATCGTGATTCCGGCGCTGCTGTTCGTGTTTCCGCTTCACGTATCGGCCGTGGGGATTATCCTGATGATCATGACCGTATCGAGTGCCATTAATCACCTCAATACCGAGATTTATCCCCGCGATTTCGATCAGCACTGGCTGGGCCGCTGGCTGATCGGGGCCACGCACCACAGCCTGCACCACGCGCAGTTCCGCTTCAACTACGGCCTTTATTTTACCTTCTGGGATAAATGGATGCGTACGGAGAGTCCGGATTTTCACCGTCTGTTTGGTGAGAAAACGAAGCCGAAGCTGACCAGCGAGCAGGAAATGGTTCATCAAGAATCCTGATCCATCACTTGCTGCGTTCGATCGTATACTGAACCAGCTGATGCAGCGACTGCCGGTACGACGAGTCGGGAAACGAGTTCAGCAACTGCTGCGCTTCGGCTACGTATTGATTCATCGCTTCGGTGGCGTACTCGATACCGCCCGACTGCTTAACGAACTGGATCACCTCGTCTACCTTTTTGGGATTCTCGCTCTCGTTTTTGATGATATTGATAATCCGTCGTTTTTGCAGAAACCCCGCCCGGTTAAGCGCATAGATGAGCGGCAGGGTCATCTTCTTCTCTTTGATATCGATGCCCAGCGGTTTGCCTACTTCTGCCGTACCATAGTCGAACAGATCATCCTTAATCTGAAAGGCAATACCGACTTTTTCCCCGAATGCGCGGGCCTGCTCGATCCGGTCTTTACCGACGCCCGCCGACCGGGCACCTACGGCGCAGCAGGCGGCAATCAGGGAAGCCGTTTTCTGACGGATTATTTCGTAGTATACATCCTCAGTGATATCGAGCCGACGGGCTTTTTCGATCTGTAGCAACTCGCCCTCGCTCAACTCCCGTACAGCCGTTGAAACGATCTGTAACAACTCGAAATCGCCATTATCGACCGATAGCAGTAACCCTCTGGAAAGCAGATAGTCGCCGACCAGTACGGCTACTTTATTTTTCCAGAGCGCATTGATAGAAAAGAAACCACGCCGGTAGTTCGACTCATCGACAACATCATCGTGAACGAGGGTAGCCGTGTGCAGCAGTTCAATCAGCGACGCCCCGCGGTAGGTCGATTCGGTAATTTCGCCACAGACCCCGGCCGTCAGAAAGACAAACATGGGCCGAAGCTGCTTGCCTTTCCGTTTCACGATATAATTCATGATCTGGTCGAGCAGCATGACATCGCTCTTCATCAAGTCCCGGAATTTGTGCTCGAACAGTTTCATTTCGGCAGCAATCGGGGCTTGGATGTCGGCGACGGTGAGGGGCATCTTCGATGAGTAGTAGGCAGTTCTTACGTAATCAGTTGGCAGACCGTAACTGGATCAGCTGGGTAAAAATCGCGCTGCGAACTGCTTACTGCCAACTAAATTTCCGGCAAGTATAGTAAGGAAAGCGGAGACGGGGAAAAACAAGCATAAAAAGGCCGTTGGGTAAACGCAGAATACAGGGTAGCTCGTTTTGATTGTGGTCTAAAAATCATCAATTTACCCGCCCTGATTTCTTCCATTCATCTGCATATGGTCAATAATCCAACGCCCCCTACTCCAACCCATAGTCCTGCTTTTTCAAACCCCAGACACAAAGCGCTGGTGCTGGGTGGTGGTTCGCTCAAAGGCGCCTTTCAGGTAGGAGCCGTTATGGCCCTGTTTGAGTCGGGCTTTGTACCGGATCAGCTCTATGGTATCTCGGTCGGCAGTCTGAACGCAGCTTTTCTGGCTAACGAAGCGGCTCATCAGCACGCCAGTACGGGGCAGGTCGACTGGCCCAAAGCGGGTAAGGCGCTCATCGAATTCTGGATCCGACACATTACCAAACCCGACGATGTAGCCGTAATCCGCTCCCGGTTTGTGATGGGTTATAACACGCTGCTGAGCCGATTTGACGGCCTGCTCGACAACTCCCCCATTCAGAACCTGATCCGGAACCACCTCGACCTGGAAGCGCTCAAAACCGGCCCTGTCAGAATAAAAGTGGGTGCTGTCGATATTATTGAAGGCGACATGCGTTATGCCGACGCCAGCGACCCGAATTTCCTGGATTATATCTACGCCAGCAGTTCATTGCCCTTTTTGATGCCAGCCATCCAGATCGGGGGCGACCACCGTCGGGCGTTTCTGGATGGAGGCCTACGCGAGGTGGCTCCGCTCCGGGTTGCGATTGAAGACGGGGCGGGCGAGATTGCCTGCGTGGCCTGCCACGCCAAGCGCATCTACAACGAGAAGTTTAACTACCGCAATCTGCTTAACCTGATGGATCGGGTGAAAGACATTACGGTTAATCAGCTCGTTAACAACGACATTGCCTGGGCCGAACGCTATGCCGAACGGGAACACCTGCACGGGCGCCAGCTCCACCTGACTATTATCCGGCCTACCGAGCCACTTCATCTAAACATGATGAAATTTACTTCCGATGACATCGGGCGGCTCATTGTCATGGGGTATCAGGCCGGTACAGACGTCATGAAGCTCAGAAAGGGCGATGGTCAGGCAGCCGTTTTGCCATAGTTGTAGTTCGCTATTATAGGCGTAAAATAAATAGAGGCCCTCACCAGATTGGTGAGGGCCTCTATTTATGCAAGGGTAATCAATCCGCTTAGTTGAAGATATAACGCAGACCCAGTTGCGCCTGCCAGCGGTTAGCAATGGCCGAACCAGCCTGGAACGTAGACGTGCGGGGAACCCGGTTAGCCGAATCAAAATAAGGGAACTGGAACACCGGGCGACCCGTAGCGGTTGCGCCTGTGTTATCGTAACCAACGAAGTTGATCGGTGTAGCCGTAGTAGCAAATTGTGCATTACCCCACTCCGAGTTGATCAGGTTGCCTACGTTGAACACGTCGAGCGACACCTGGAACGCGTGACGAGTCTGACCAAAGTTCAACGAAAACTCCTGAAGTACTTTCAGGTCCAGGCGGCTAACAAATGGTGTTTGGGCGCCGTTCCGCTCAGCATACTGACCACGGCGGGTGCTCAGGTAGGGATCCTGATCAATAAAGCGATTAAGATCGGCCCACTGCTGATCTGCCGTATAAACCGTAGCTGATGCACCTGTACCGACGGTAATATTCCGAAGTTGAATATCGGCCTGCGTACGAGGAATAAAGATCAGGTCATTGGTCAGCTGAGCATCACCATTCAGATCACCTGAGTAAGCATATGAGTAGCGGTTTCCTGATGAACCGTTATAGAAGAGCGAAATGGTCGTAGCAGCATGCTTATTCAGGTAATCGAAGCGGTAAGCCGCCACGCCGATGATGCGATGTGGCTGAAGGAAGCTCGAGTACGACAACACGTTTGCGTTAGGATCTCCCGATATTGAGCGATCGCGCCAGATCGACTGAGCAATAGAGCCACCATCGTTAACCGAACGAGAGTCCGTGTACGAGTAAGCTGCTTTGGCGTAAAAACCATTAGCAAACTGCTTCTGAATTTCAGCCGTCAGGTTATAAGAATACCCCTGGTTAGTGTTACGCATCAGAATGGCATCCGTAATGTTCGGGTTAGCCGCCGATACTGCAGTGCCAGAAAGCGTAGCTCCAGTTGTCGGGTTCTGACCATAAATCCGGTTGTAGGCCACTGCCGGGAAACCAGCCGCGTTGTTGGCGTAATAGATGGGTCGGTTATCGCCACCATCGGGTCCACGCAGGTTCTGCGTTGAGTTAGGCAGGTTTACGTTCTGATGATAGACAGCATTGAGGTCTTTGGTATAGATTCCTTCCAGTGTCAGAATGTAGCCTTTACCTAAGTTACGGTCAATACCTAAGTTAGCCCGGAATACTTGTGGGAACTTGAAGTTCGGGTCCGTAATGGCAATATTGTACTGCGTGTTGGCAGCCGCGTTAGCCGGGCGATACCGGTTAACATCGGGGCTGAACGGACGGGCCAAATCACCCGTAGCAGGTGGGTTGTTGATTTGTGAAGAACCAAACAACACCCCGTTATTACTGGCCTGGTTTGAAATCCAGACATACGGCACACGACCGGTGAAGATACCGGCACCACCACGCACCTGGGTGGTTTTGTCGTCTTTAACGTCCCAGTTGAACCCTAAGCGGGGCGAAAACAGGACAGATGCCTTTGGAAACTCAGATGTATTCAGCCGAACGCCTTCTCTGAAATTAGATAACGCAGCCAGGTTACTGTTTTGCTGAATCTCCGTTGGGATCGTAGGTACATCGGCCCGGATACCCAGCGTGAATTTCAGATTGCGGGCAGCCTGGTATTCATCCTGGGCATATACGCTGTACTGAGCCGCTTTGATGTCGGCAAAGGGGAACGCACCACCCGGCAGGGCTGAATACTGGATCTGGAAGCGGGTTGGCTGCGAAATAGCCGTACCACCAGCGATTGGTGTTTGGGTCGCATTGCTGATAAAGGCATCGACGCTGGCAAACTGATATTGGCCCTGATAGTTCGGAGCAAAACCGTTTCGGAAGCTATAGAATTCGTTATACGTGCCCAGCGTAAAGGTATGCTTACCGGCAAAAATGCTGAAGTTATCCGAAATCTGGAATACGTTCGAATTCAGAATGTTGTTGAACGTAAACGGCTCATAACCGAAAGCCGTCAGCTGCTGACCAGCTCCGTTGCCGATATCCACCAGCGGGAAGTCCTGCGGCAGATAGGGGGTTTCCCGGAAATCACGGAAGGCTGAGTAACCGATCTGGAACGTGTTGGCGAACTTACTGCCAAACGTGCTGTTCAACTCGCCGATTACCGACTGCAGGTTGTTGTTGATCCGATAGAAGGAAGCCAGGTAAGGGAGTGCGTTGGCATTAGGACCACGTCCCTGGGCCAAAGCGCCTGATGTTGATGGTGTAATATCAGAGTACGAGGTGAGGAAATTGTACTTGACGTTCAGCTTGTGATTCTGCGAGATGTTCCAGTCTAAACGAGCCGTTCCCTTATCGCTATTGGAAGGCAGCGTGTATCCCTCATAAGGGCCAGGATTAAACCCGTACTGCTGCTGAATAAAAGCTGACAAACGATCCAGGTCAGCTGCTGAAGCTCTGGAAACGTTTGCTCCTGTCAAACCAGGCCGCGACGCTACCCAGTTACCGGGAACACCATCATTCCGGCGCTCGCGCTCATAGTTAACGAACAGGAACAACTTGTTCTTGATGATTGGACCACCTAGCCGGAAACCAACGTTGTTCAGGTTGAAGGCGTTGATTGGCTGTTCCACTCCATTCAGTTTCTTACCTACAAACGATTGGTCACGAACATAATAGTAAACCGAACCCTGAATCTGGTTGGAACCACTTCGCGTAACCGCATTGATGCCAGCCCCTGTAAACGCCCCCTGACGAACATCGTAAGGAGCAATGGCTACCTGAAGCTGATCAATGGCATCGATAGAAATGGGCTGAGCACCCGCCTGTCCACCAACCGTCGACGATAGACCGAAGGCGTTGTTGAAGATAGCTCCGTCAACTGTGAAATTGTTAAATCCTGAGTTCCGGCCTGCAAAGCTCAACCCATTGGCACGGGCATCCAGACGCGTAAAGTCAGCAAACGAGCGGTTCAGCGTTGGTAAGGTCGTAATCTGCGTGTTGGTAATCCCTGTAGCAGCACCCGTTCTATTGTTATTAATTACAGCACTCCGTGAAGACGTTACAACAACTTCAGATAGCTGTTTACCCGCTTCTACCAGCTTTACGTTGGCGTTCGCTGCCGAACCGAGGTTAGCGTACAGATTGTCTACCTTATTGTCTTGATACCCAACATACGTGAATGTTAAGGTATACGGCCCGCCAATACGCACAGCAGGAAACGTATACTGTCCCTGCGCATTCGTTGTTGTTCCGTATTGTGTGCCTGAAGGTGTGTGAACAGCAATGACCGTTGCACCCGGCAAGCCTTCATTGTTGGCGTCTGTAACAGCCCCGCTAATTGACGAGGTGGTTACACCTTGGGCAAAAACTCCGCTACCGCTGAGTAAGGCGAATAGCATACTGCAGAACAACGGGAAAGCTGTCCTGAATTGCAGTAGTTTTCTGTACATAGAAGTGTTTGATTTGGTTTGTAGTTCTGCGAAGCGCATACGGTTAGCTCAAGCCTCGATTCGGCCGCAAAGATGGCATAATTTCTCTCGGGTTACAAAGCAAGCCTTCTTTAAAAAGTACCAACTTAAGTTATTATAGAGGCCAGCATCACGGAATAAGCCAAAAAGGGTCGCTTTACGTTCTATTCACTAATGTTAAGTTTTTGTTAAGTCCAGCATACCAGTCTGGTACTCTTCTGACCAATTTCGAACCAACCTTTCTGTTCAGGCGTATTACTATCGATTTAGTTGCCATTAAGTAGTCCGTTCCGACTTAGTTTTGTCCCTGCTATGACCCCAATCGAAACAACAGCCGTTAAGCTTACTCAGTATAGTCACGGCGCTGGCTGCGGCTGTAAAATTTCTCCAAAAATTCTTGACAAAATCCTGCATACCAACGCCACGGCCTCGCAGCCTCAATACAGTCAGCTGCTCGTTGGTAATGACTCGCGCGATGATGCAGCCGTTATGGATATGGGCAATGGAGAAGCCATTATCAGTACCACCGATTTCTTTATGCCCATCGTAGATAATGCATTTGATTTCGGCCGTATTGCCTCTGCCAATGCCATCAGCGATATCTACGCGATGGGTGGTGAACCGATTATGGCCATTGCCATTCTCGGCTGGCCCATCGACAAACTGCCGCCGGAGGTAGCCGCTCAGGTACTCGAAGGGTCGCGGGCGATTTGCCGCGAAGCAGGTATACCCCTGGCTGGGGGCCACAGCATCGACTCGCCTGAGCCTATTTTCGGACTGGCCGTGACGGGAAAAGTCCGCATCGACCACCTGAAACAGAACAACACAGCAACTGCCGGCTGCAAACTTTATCTGACGAAACCGTTGGGCGTTGGTATTTTGACCACAGCGCAGAAAAAAGGCATCCTCAAGCCTGAACATGCTGACCTGGCTCCGGCTCAGATGGCCAGATTGAACAGTTTCGGAGCCGTACTGGGGCGCCTGCCCTATGTTAAAGCCCTTACCGATGTGACAGGCTTCGGTTTGCTGGGCCACCTGACCGAAATGGCCGAAGGGTCTGGCCTGACAGCTCTCGTTGAGTTCGATGCTGTGCCTACGCTGCCGGTTGTTAACGAGTATCTGGCCCAGAAAAGCTTTCCGGGCGGCACCGTTCGTAACTGGGACAGCTACGGACACAAAATCAGCGACTTGACCGAAACACAGCGGTATGTGCTGGCCGATCCGCAAACGTCGGGAGGTCTACTTATTGCCGTTGACCCGGGCAGTACGGTAGAATTTGAACGCGTAGCCCGGGAAAACGGCTTTACTTTGCAGTCCTTCGGCGAGCTGGTCAACCAGCGCGACAAAGTTGTTTATGTACACTAGACCGCGATGACGTGGCAAAATAGTTGATACTGCTCCGTCATCCACTCGTTACTGGAATGAAACTATTCTTCCGCCAGGTCGGCGATACAGGCCCGGCTATCGTTATCCTACATGGCATCTTCGGCTCGTCTGATAACTGGCTGACCGTGAGCAAGACTATAGCGGCTCAGGGATACCGGGTGTTTGCTCTTGATCAGCGCAACCATGGCCAGTCGCCCCGGGCCGATGAGCAGGACTATCAAAACATGGCCGCCGACCTGCGTGCCTTTCTGATCGACCAGAACCTGACTGATGCTATCCTGCTGGGCCACTCCATGGGTGGTAAAACGGTGATGCAATATGCCATGAGCTACCCGAGCGACGGTAAGCCGGGTTCGTACAGCAAGCTCGTTGTGGTTGATATTGCACCCAAGTTCTATCCCGTTCATCACAGCGATATTATCCGGGGACTGAAAGCCATTGACCTGCTTGGTCTGAAAAGCCGTAACGAAGCCGATACGATTCTGAGTCAGTACGAACCAGCTCTTTCGGTGCGGCAGTTCCTGCTCAAAAATCTGTACCGGAATGAACAGGGCCAATTTGACTGGCGGCTCAATCTCCCCATCATTGAGCGGGAGCTGCACGGTGTGGGCGAAGAACTGACCAACCCGCGCATCGTTACGGAGCCGACGCTGTTTATCCGCGGGAGTGAGTCGCCCTATATCCTGGATGATGACGTACCGTCTATCAGGCGCATTTTCCCGAATGCAACGATCGAAACCATTCAGGGAGCCGGTCACTGGGTGCAGGCCGAGAAACCAGCGGAGTTTGTTGACACGCTGCTCCGTTTTTTACAAGCCTGACCAACCCCCTGCTCTTCTTCAGGGTATTGTACACAAAACCGAATCCCACTTGCCGGATGCCGACGCTTTATCTTATACCGACGCTTCTTGCCGATGACACGGCGGCTGAGGTTCTCCCTCCCTACGTCCGAGAGGTGATCGAAAAAACCGACGCTTACTTTGTTGAGAACGTACGCACAGCCCGCCGGTTCATCAGTGGTCTGAAAACCAGCCGGATCATTGACGAAACAACGTTCTTCGACCTTGATAAGGATACCCCCCCAACGGATACCCGCCGGCAGATCCAGGAACTGATGGAACGCAAACGAAACGCCGGGGTACTGTCTGAAGCAGGCTGCCCGGGCGTAGCCGATCCGGGTTCTGTAGTCGTTGGCATGGCTCATACGCTGGGCTGGCGGGTCGAGCCACTTGTAGGCCCATCCAGCCTGCTGCTGGCCCTCATGGCGTCGGGTCTGAACGGGCAGTCGTTCGTATTCCAGGGGTATCTGCCGATCGAAAAGGCAGACCGGGTCCGGACCATACGGCATCTGGAAAAAGAAGCCCAGCAACGGCAGCAAACCCAGATTTTTATCGAAACGCCATACCGAAACGATGCGCTCATGGCCGATGTGCTGGCCAGCTGTCAGGGGAACACGCGCCTGTGTGTGGCGTGTAACCTGACCGCCCCCGATGCCTTCGTCCGGACCCTGACCATCCGCGAATGGAAATCGCAGGTACCCGATCTGCGCAAAAAACCAACGGTGTTCCTACTTTTGTAGGGCAAAGGCGGAGCTGACTCCGCTCGTTTTTATTCATCAGCACGGGCTTTTCCCACCTGGCAGACTGTCTGCATCGTTTATGATTCAAGCCTTTGAGTTTTCTCCCTTCCAGGAGAACACCTACGTTATTGCTGACGAGACATCGGGCGATGCCATCGTGATTGACCCTGGCTGTTACGAGCAGGCCGAGAAAGAGGCCCTAAGCCAGTTTCTCGACGCTCGCAAGCTTACGCTGAAATACATCCTGCTCACCCATGCTCATCTCGATCATGTATTCGGGCTGGCATATCTGAAGCGCCGGTACAAGGTTCCGGCCTATCTGCACGAGCGCGAACAGGTTATCTATGCCGATGTGCCAACCCGCTGTGCGCTGTATGGTCTGCGCGGCTACGAGCATAGCGAGATCGATGCCTGGCTCAAGGAAGGCGATCAGTTTCGGATCGGTGGTTTGACACTCGACGTTCTTTTTACGCCGGGGCATGCGCCGGGGCATGTTGCGTTTGTCAACCATGCCGATCGGTATATAGTTGGGGGCGATGTCTTGTTTCGGGGAAGCGTTGGTCGCACCGACTTTCCGTACTGCAACCATAGTGATTTACTCAACAGCATCAGAACCAAGTTTTTCACCCTGCCTGACGACTATACGGTCTACGCGGGCCATATGGATCCTACTACCATTGGCCATGAAAAACGGACTAACCCTTTTGTAAAAATCACCTAGCCAGGCTGGCTGTCGGTCAACTCCCGAGGGCTGACCGATACCCAGCCTGTTTTTAACCAGCCTGCTCACCAACGAACTCATCCGTTCGTTCGCCCATGAAAGCCCTTCTTAAACATATCCCAAACGCCATGACCTGTGGTAACCTGCTTTGCGGGTGCATTGGTCTGGTCATGGCCCTGCGGGGACAGCTCGAACTGGCTGCGTGGCTGATCGGGCTGGCGGCCATCCTCGACTTTGGCGATGGGTTCGTTGCCCGACTCGTTAACGTTTCGGGTCCTTTCGGCAAAGAACTCGACTCCCTGGCCGATGTCGTTACATTTGGCGTATTACCCGCTACCCTTGTTTTTCAGCTTTGCTGGTTTCAGCAACTGGGTTTAATCTCGTACGGAGCCTTTCTGATTGCCGTACTGTCGGCTCTCAGGCTTGCCAATTTCAACATCGATACCCGTCAGTCCGAATCGTTTATCGGGCTGCCGGTACCGGCAAATGCTATGCTGATTGCGGCTTTTCCGCTCATGGGCCGGTATCAACCCCAGTTCGACGCTATCTGGCAAAATGATATTGCGCTGGGTATGATGATCTCGTTTTCATTCATGCTGGTATCCGACCTGCCTTTGTTCGCGCTGAAGTTCAAGTCATTTGGCTGGGCCGAAAATCGGGCAAAGTTTCTTTTCCTGATCGCATCCGCGCTGCTGCTGCTATTTTTGCAGTTTGCAGCCATTCCGCTCGTTATCTTACTGTACATCGTTGTTTCACTTTTTACCAATGACCAAACCCGTGATCGGGTCACGAAGTAACTCTTGCGTGGGTCGTTCACTTGTTCATTCTTTACCATGAAATACATAGCCGAGATCAACATCATGACTCGTCCGGAGATTCTGGACCCGCAGGGGAAAGCCGTACAATTAGGCCTGCACAATCTTCAGATGGATACAATAGACAGCGTTCGGATCGGAAAGCACATCCGGCTTCAGGTCGACGCCGAAACTGAAGAGAAAGCCCGGGAAACCGTCGATGCAGCCTGTCGCCAGCTGTTGGCTAATCTGATCATGGAAGACTATTCCTTTGAGCTTCGGGCCGCCTGATATCCAGACGCAACGGGTTTTATGGGGCTACTAGGTTTAGTACCTTTGCCCCTGTTTTAGCGTCTGCGGTTGCAGACATCAACGAATGAATACACTTCACTCAAAAATTACGGGTTTAGGCTACTACGTGCCCGAAACGATTGTCAAAAACGACGATCTCAAGCAATACATGGACACGTCTGACACCTGGATTCAGGAGCGGACAGGCATACAACAACGGCGCTGGTTCACGTACGGCAAGGATACTAATGCCAGTATGGCCACGGCTGCGTCACGCATGGCTCTCGACAGGGCCGGTCTGGATACGTCGGCGGTTGACCTTATCGTATACGCAACTCTCTCGCCGGATTATTACTTCCCGGGTTCTGCTTTTCTCATGCAGCGTGAACTGGGCCTAGAGGGGGTAGCTGTTATCGATATTCGTCAGCAGTGTTCGGGTTTCGTGTATGCGCTCTCCATTGCCGATCAGTTCATCAAAACCGGCATGTACAAAACCGCCCTGGTTATCGGGTCAGAAATACAGTCTACCCTGATGGACAAAACCACCGAAGGGCGGGGTGTAGCGGTAATTTTTGGAGATGGCGCAGGAGCCGCAGTGGTTCAGGCTACGACCGACCCCAGCCATCGGATTCTGTCGACTCACTTGCATGCTGATGGTCGATTTGCCGAAGAACTCTATCTGAAAGATCCCGGCAGCAGCCGACCCGATCATTTTATTACCCCGGAAACGGCAACCGAAAGCGGCAGTAGTGTTGTCATGAACGGCAACGCCGTCTTCAAACACGCGGTGGTTCGGTTTATGGAGGTCATCAACGAAAGCCTGACCGCTAACGGGTACCAGCCTGACGATCTGTCGCTGCTGGTGCCGCACCAGGCTAATATTCGTATTTCGAATTACGTTCAGCAGCAGATGGGCCTGCCCGACGAGAAAGTTTTCAATAACATTCAGTATTACGGCAACACGACGGCAGCTTCAATACCGATTGCCCTGACCGAAGCCTTCGACCAGGGACGGGTTAAGTCCGGCGATCTGGTTTGTCTGGCTGCTTTCGGTAGCGGCTTTACCTGGGCCTCGGCCCTCATACGCTGGTGATAAACAAGGGTCGTATCGCTGAACTAGGCGATACGACCCTTTTCCCTCTTGTCTTCAACCAGCCTAATACGTGCCTACCGATAGCATGACCAGCGTACATGCGTGCAACGGCTCGATTCCTTCCTGTTTCAACACCTGCTCAAACTCGGGGTTTTCTGCGCCCGGGTTAAAAATGACGCGACGCGGCTTAAGCTGCCGGATGTACTCATAGTAATCGGGCTGATTACGTGCCCCAACGTACATCGTCACGGTATCGATGTCCTGAAGCGCCGGGCGACCAGTTTGAATAGGATGGTTGTCTATAGCTCCCTTTCGTAAACCGATCAGTTCGACAGTATGTCCGTACCGCATCAGGCTACGGGCTGCCCGGTTTGAATACCGGTCTGTCTGCTCGCTGGCTCCAATCACCAGCGTCTTTTTCGTGGCTGCGTCCATCGTTTTGTATACCAAGTAGCCTATATAACCCTGCGATTTAAAGCGAGGTTCAGGATTCTCCGTAGCAATTCATTTACTTTGTTGATAGTTTTGCTAACAGAATGAGGGTATACACTATCTTTATTTCTGTTAAATACACAGGCAACTGTACTTACCAAAACCACTATTTTGTTGATTTTCAACAATTTTATAGCAAAAACACCCAACCATCTTGTTTTATTTTTGTTATACAATTGTTAAACAGAAATCAGTACATTCGTACTTGCTATCTGTACGTAAACATCCAATTACTACCAGCTATGAACGATAAGAGAGGCCAGGATTATTGGAATGAGAAGTGGGTCACGATACCGTTCGAAGATGTTGAAAACCCTCCTCGATACGACGTATCAAACTACGGCAGATTGCGTAGTTACCAGTCAGATGCATCGGGGAAGCGGACAAACGCCGGTGCTGGTAAAGAAGGAAAGCTTATTAAAGGCTCGGTCATTCAGGGCTACAAGTCGCTTAATATACGGACTGAAGGAAAAACGCTTAACCGGTATATCCACAAACTGGTAGCCGAATATTTCGTTGTTCGCGAGCGAGCCGATCAGACATTTGTGATTCACCTTGATCATGATAAGCTCAACAACTACTACCAGAACCTGCGCTGGGTTACCAAGGACGAGATGGTCGAGCACAACCGGGAAAACCCGAATGTCAAGAACCGCCCGACTGTCCGCAATGCCCGGAATTATAAGCTAACAGAAAGCAAGGTCAAGATTATCAAGAAGCTGTTGCGGAATGATAAAAATCGATTGAAAATGATTGCCAAGCAGTTTGGCATAACCCATACGCAACTCAATCGTATCCGGTCCGGAGAAAACTGGCGCCAAGTTTCTATTGAAGACGATGCGCCCGCCGTAACCTCCAATGATCGTTCCTGAGTAGTTGCAGCTGATTTTATTTGAGTGATGTTTGAGACAATGAGTTACAGCCGGTTGGGTATCCTGACCGGCTGACTGTTTTTATAGCCTCACCGTTTTTTTATTCCTCAACTCACCGGCTGGTTGATAGAGGGCAACGCCACGCTGGCTAGTGGTAGCGATACAAAAAAGGACGTACCCACGCCTTCGGTCGTTTCAAACCATATACTGCCGCCCGCGTGCTCAACTCCTCGTTTGGCAATGGCTAGCCCCAGCCCGGAGCCGCCCCGCTTGGTACTGAAATTAGGCAGGAATACCTTGGTGTGAATTGCCTCCGGAATGCCCGCTCCGTTATCGTGAATCTCTATCTGTACCTCGTCATCGTTGGTGTATAGCCGTAGATCCAGCACCGGTTTACGGTCGAGTGGTACAGACTGAATGCCGTTAATGATCAGATTAGTCAGTATCCGACCGATCAGCTGCCGATCGCCAATGGCCATCACAGGCCCGTTAACGACCTGCCGCCGGAGGGTGATCCGCTGATCGTCGGCGTACAGATCAGCCGCCTTGTTGAGCACCGCCGTTACTTCAAACGTTTCGTTGATCGGCAACGGCATTTTGGCAAAGTCGGAGAAGGACGTAGCAATATCGCTCAGGTTGTCAATCTGGTCCAGGAGCGAATCGAACGTACGCTGGATAACCCGCCTTGTGGCCGACTCGTTGGCACCCAGCGACCCGTCACTTCCGTTGGTATTGGGGAATGTGCGCTGCAGGTGTTGCAGCGTCAGTTTCATCGGCGTGAGCGGGTTTTTGATTTCATGCGCAACCTGTTTGGCCATCTCGCGCCAGGCCGACTGTTTTTCATTCTGAGCCAGCGCCTGTTTGCTTTCTTCGAGCTTGACCAGCATCCGGTTATACTCCCGGATCAGCAGCCCAATTTCGTCGTCAGAACGCCACGGAAGCGGGTCGTTCGGCCGGTCGAGGTTCGTTTTCCGGATTTTCTGCGTCAGGAGTCGCAGCGGTTTGGTCAGTACATGCGAAGCGAAATAAGAGAGAACCAGGAAGAAGAGGAACAGGGCCGTAAAGATGCTCAGCGCCGAAGCGATCACCTCAATGATCTGCCGATCGAGCTCCGGGCGGGCGTAGAAGTAAGGTATACTCAACACCCCCAACAGCTTACCGTCGTAGGACTTTATTCCCGCGTAGGCGGTACGATAATGCTTGGTACCCAACGATTCGTCGAGCAGGATCTGGTTTTCTTTCTCCTCAATAACGCGGATGTAGGCTTTCGGGTTGATCTGTTTCGACAAATACCCATTCGCGTACATCAGCGGGCGGGTCGAGGTGTAGAGCCGCCCCTGCGTATCGAACAGGTTTATGTCGATATCCGCATCCCGGGCAATCTTACTCAGCTCCTCTTCCATAGACGCCTTGCTGCGTTTGTTGGCAACCAGGTGCTCATCCAGGTACGTCACAAAATTAGCCGCAATATTGCGGGTATTGCTGATGTACGTACTCTCCTGGTTCGTGATGTAGTTTGAGCTGATTACGCTCAGGATGATTATAATCACCAGCAGGAGCGGCAGGAAAAAGGCCACGTTCAGCAGGATCTGAATACGGGTCGAGTAGTTGATACTGAACTGGGTAAAGCTGTAGTTGATCGCATAGGCTACAATGACCGCAATTACCGTCAATACCAGCAACAGGTACAGGAACGAGAAGTTAGAAAAGATATTCCGAAACGGATACTCGTCCGACGATACCACCAGTAGTCGGCCATCGCGCCCCTGCAGGGCTACGTGCTGATACTGGTTGGTTGCTACCCCTTCAGTATATAAGCGCGGATCATTGAGCAACGAGGCAGGCATTTTTCGCTCGTAGTTGTAGCTGCCTGTACTGTATACCAGCCGGTACTGGGGTAGCCCAGTCGAATTTGTTTTCCTGATTCGGTCAAAAAAGCCGTAGCTGTACTCCTGCTCGTCCGGATCTTTCGTAAACTTCGTATCGACGAGCAGTTCGGGATAAACGCTTTTCACCCGTTCGTTGCGGAGTCGCATATCCAGGACAATATACCCAACAGAATCGCGGGGGGCGGCTTTAACCCCTTCGTCCATGTAAAGGGAGCGTCCGAGCTGCCGAACCGTCATGAAGCACAGATACTGCTTCAGGAACTGATTGTCGGCTTCGTTAACGAAGTAGATGCCGGCGTAATTGGTACGGTAGGCAGGTTTCCGATAGCGGGTCGTCAGGTCGGCGAGCGATACCGCGTTCGGGCTCACATCCAGCGGACGACCATCGGCTTTAAAGGAAAATACTTCAATGTCGTATTTGTCGAAATACTTGTCCAGATGAAGCGTTTTTATCCGTTGCTGAATGCGCTCACGAACCAGCAACGTGTCTGACCGGAGAGCGTGTTCAATTTCGGTATCGCGCACTACCGACTCCAGCGCTTTGCTCATCAGGAACTCGCCGAACTCATCATTTTCAGCCAGCAACTGCGCGGCAAAAGCCCGTTCATGAACCAGCTGTTTCCGAATCTCCTGGGTGTACACCACGTAAGCGGTAGTAACCGCACAGACGAAAGCGGCCAGAAAGAGATAAATTGATGTTTTATAGCGGAAGGTATAAAGCGTACGGGGAAACTTGCCAATGTAAATCAGCATGAAATACAACCCGTTGACTCCATAAATGGTAATCAACGGCCAGCTGAGCAGGTAAGCCAGCAGCGCCGTAACCAGGGTCCCCAGCAGAATGAGAAGTATCCCCCGCCCTACCCGCGCAATCCGGTTATAGCGGAGGAAAAGACTGGCCAGCAGATGAACCAGCAGGAAATAAACGAACGACACACCGATGAACACCAGCAGACACATCACCTTCAGGAAGGAAAAGTGGATGTTCAGCGTTATGTCCAGGGTGAACTGCGACTTCTCGTAAATATTATTCAGTTCGCTGTAGCAGAACGCGAAGACAACATAACTCGCTATGACGCAGCCGACAGAAACAATAGCTTTACCCCATTCCGGCAACCGAAGAAGGGCGGTGTAGGTGGCAGACCGGAAATAGTAGTTTACCCAATACAGAGCCAGAATAGCCACCACCAGCACATTCAGCAGTAGATCCCCTAGGGACGGCACCAGTACCGATGATGCGTAGAACTTAGGATTGAACAGGTCGGACTCGATGAACAAGAACGGTACGCCGAAATACAACATCAGCGCCCGCAGCAGAAGCAGGTAGGCCGCCAGCCAGGCAAATCCGAGTTCATACAGCCTGCGCTGCCGAAGTCCCAGGATGACCTGTAGTATATAAAGCCCTAGAAAAATGATGCCAATCGTTGCAAGAATGATGGTATTGACCGGCGTAGAATGGTTTCGGTATACATCGACCCTGGGCGGTTCGACCGAAAACAGAAAGACCGACGCATTGTCATAAATAGCCTGGTACGGCTGTCGGCGCTCGGCACTAACCGACTTGGGATCCAGGGCAAACAGGCTGGCGCTATAACCCGATTTCAGGTAGGCGTTTGTATTGCGATAATACCGATAAACGTTTACAAGCGAAAAGACATCATTGACAACCGAGCCTGACAGAACCCGTCTGTGACTAACCAGGTAACGCCCCTGCTCAAAATCGACCAGTTTAGGATCCCTGACGTCCTGGATTCGTTTGTAATCGGGAATAAACCGGTGATCGGACCAGTAGAACAATTGTCCGTTACGAAAAACATAGAAAGGGTATCGGGTAGTCAAATTGAGGGTGGCAAACGGGGCTTTGGGCTGCTGACCCAGCAGGGTAGAAATCCGGTCGAGCTCTTCCGTGCTGACGGCCATCTCTTCCTTCACCCGCTGCTGCACCGTACTCAGATACTGTTCGTCCGTAGCAGCCGGTGCGTTTCGCTCGAGCAGGAAATAGCACAGTACCGACAACCCGACGGCCAGCACCGCCAAAATAAGGAAAATATGTTGCTCGATACGCTTCACTCGATTCGGTACGTTTTTACAAGCTGACTAGACCTAAAATCATGCCAAGTTTTTATCTTCTGGGATAGTTCTGAATATCTAGTTTTCAATCCTCGAAAACAATATACTTAGTAGTTCCCTCAAACTACTTATTGCTATCGATCTTATCGACAGTAAAACCACCCATTTCGTAGCCGATTTCGACGCCTAATACGTAAAGTAAATGCTTGCGGTCAATAATGATGCGCACCCCATCAACGTTATACACTTCGTCGGCCGGCCCGGGCAGGTCGAAGCCCAGTAGCCAAGACGCTCCGCAGCCACCACCGCGCACCCCCACCCGCAGGCCATAGGTGTCCGGAATTTTATTTACCTGAAGCGTATCGATTATTTGTTGACGCGCTTCTGTTTTCACAAAAACAGGATTGTCTAGTAATGACATATGGTACTAACGAGTCGCAGATTCTGATATTTTATAGGTAGATATCAACAAAAAGCATCAATTTAAAGACTTATCTATCAATGACCTGCTTGCCAAATTTACTTATTTTGACGCAAATAACCTGTACCAGTTTATGAACTTAGTGAGTGATTTTTTAAAGCTGATCATTCCGGCCGGCCTTGTTTTGTACGGTATGTATCTGACGGTTAAACTGCTGCTGGAACGCGAAGCCGATCGCCATCGCTACGATACTAAAAATCGCTATACAGAAGCGGTGGTTCCCATTCGGTTGCAGGCCTACGAGCGAATGACGCTGTTTCTGGAGCGCATCAGCCCCAATAATCTGTTACTCAGACTGGGAGGCAGCTCTACCACCGTGCTTGATTTTCAGCAACGACTCCTTCAGGAAATCCGGGATGAATACAATCATAACCTGTCGCAGCAGGTATACATGAGCCAGGCCGTGTGGGATCAGATTCAGGCTGCCATGAATGATGTGATGACCCTGATCAACCAGGCATCCGGCGACACCCGCCCCGACGCCCCAGCGCTCGAACTGTCGAAGCGAATTTTTGAACGGATCATTCAGAAAGAAAAACAGCCCACGGCCGATGCGCTCAAAAGCCTGAAAGACGAAATCCAGGGCATGTTCATGTGACGGTAACGATCAGCGGCTCCGGCCTGCTTATTCATACCGAACTTTTAAGCACCGAACACCTCATTGGCCAGCCGAAAGGCATCCTGCAACGCTACCTCATCGATAGCGGGTTTCAGTTCCTCGTCGTCACGCAGTACAGCCAGTATGTCTTCGGTGGGTAAGTTACCCGTGAGGCTTTCTGCCGCCATTGGGCACCCACCGTAACCGCGAAGCGCTCCATCAATCCGGCGCACGCCCGCCCGCAGAGCTGCCTGCACTTTAGCGGGTGCCTGCCCCGGCAACGCATGAAGGTGTGCTCCAAACTCCAGCTGTGGAAACGTGTTGATCAGATGGGTAAACAGCTGCTCAATGGCTTCGGGAGTCGACGTACCTACCGTATCCGACGGAGCCACAATACGAATGCCCAGTTCGGCCAGCTGCCCGGTAAATGAGCCTACCCGCTCCGGGCTGTAGGGGTCGCCGTACGGATTACCAAACCCCATGGACAGGTAAACGACAAGCTGTTTGTCGGTAGCGGTACAGAGCGTCTGTATCTGAGTCACTTCGGCAAAAGCCTGCTCAATGGATTTGTTGGTGTTCCGCTGCTGAAACGTTTCCGATACTGACAACGGAAACCCGATATAACGGATCGATGAAAAGCCAGCCGCCTGCTCAGCACCGCGCAGGTTAGCGACAATAGCCAGCAGCTGGGTGCGGCTTTGGGTCAGATCCAGCCCCGCCAGTACTTCGGCCGTATCCCGCATTTGCGGAATGGCTTTAGGCGAAACAAAACTGCCAAAATCGAGGGTGTCGAAACCTACCCGCAGCAGGGTATTCAGGTAGCGGATTTTCAGCTCGGTCGGCACGAAATGGGCCAGCCCCTGCATGGCATCGCGAGGACATTCGATCAGCTTCATCGTCGGAGGGGTTGGCGGGTTAGCCAGGCCAGACTACCCATGGCCAGCGCACAGATTAATAACCCGCCGGCCTCGCGGGCCAGTTCCACATTCAGGCTTCGCATACCCACCTCGCTGAACATAAATCCTTCAAAAACGGGGGGGCGCTGATACCAGGCCGCTACGAGATACAATAAGGCCATTCCGACAAAAAACCACCAGCGCGCCACACCCGCATACGCCATAAAGCAGGCTACCGCAGCGGCTCCGTAAATAGGCACCCACACTTCCGGGTCGGGGTCGTTATACTGAAAGGCAGCAAACAGCAGAAAAAGCAGACCAAAAGTAACCGCAAGTATTTTTCGCATACGTTTATAAACTACATTCCGGAGAACAGAAACGGTTCAGCCTCGTGGTTTCTACTCGATTTTACTGGCAATACTGCGCCAGCGCATTGGCAGCATCGGCATAGCCAAGCGTCTGGGCCTGTTTCAGGCTCAGGCAGGCCGCGTCGCGCTGATTTTGTAGAAGCTGGGCAATGCCTAGTCCGTAAAACGCTTTCCCAAACCGCGGATCAGCCTGAACCGCCTGTTTGAAGTCGGCCACCGCCCCGTCCAGATCCTTCTGCTGATACCGTAAGTTACCCCGGTTATAGAGCGCCAGTGCGTTCCGGTTATCCAGCGTGATTGCCTGCGAGAAATCATTCATGGCTGGTTGCAGCTGGCCCTGCTGGGCAAATAACTGACCCCGGTTCAGAAAGATTTCGGAGCGGGTCCGCTGGCTGGTATCGGGCGCCAGGCGGATGGCATCCGAATAGTCTTTCAGCGCACCACCCAAATCATTCTGGGCTACTTTCAGCAAAGCCCGGTTGTAATAAGGCCGGTAATAGTCGGGCTTGAGCCGGATCGCCTGATCATAATCGAGGGTCGCATTGGCGTATTCCTTCAGTTCAAAGTAAGCCACACCCCGCGAATTGAAGGCTTCTACATTATCATTGTCGGCTTCGACGGCCTGATTCAGCGATTGAACGGCTTCCCGAAACTTGCCGTCGCGCAGGTAGGCCCGCCCCTGTTCTACGTACTGGTCGCCCGAGTTGCAGGCACTCATTATCAGCAGTAGACAAGACGAAACAAGGGCCAGCCGGTAGGTCTGTGATCTCATAATATATAGGTTGTCGTGTAGCCCGGTGACGGGTTTTTCAGGCGATTGATAAACCGTCTGTAGAGTTAGTATGAAATTTAGGACAACAAAGGTACGGGCGAAATTTGGTCGTTTGCCTAACAAATGCTTAACTTTGCATCGGCAAATCGGTGCTACCAGCTCCTGCTGAATCCCCCAGGTCTTGACCGAAGCAAGGGTAGGTGGTCGTAGCGGTGAGACATTGGTTTGCCATTTTTTGTTTCCGGCCAGCATGGACCTGATCTCTTCCCTTACTGACTCATTTCGTAGCCTTTTCCACGACGAACCTCGGTTGTTTTGTTCCCCCGGTCGCGTCAACCTCATTGGTGAACATACCGATTACAACGAAGGATTTGTTCTTCCGGCGGCTATCGATAAAGCCATTTTCCTGGCTATTGGCCCACGCTCCGACAATAAACTGCATATCGTTGCCCATGATCTGGGCAAAACCTACCAGGGCGCTCTCGAACAACTCGAGAAGACCGACACCTGGGCCGATTACCTGCTTGGGGTTCTGGCTCAGCTGAAACAGGCAGGCCATTCGTTTGGCGGTCTTAACTGCCTGTTTGGCGGCACCATACCGATGGGCTCCGGTCTTTCGTCGTCGGCTGCGCTGGAAAATGCCGTCGGTTTCGCGGTCAATGAACTGTATGGACTGGGCCTTTCCCGAATCGATCTGGTCAAACTCTCGCAACGCGCCGAAAACGAGTTCGTAGGCGCTAAAGTGGGCGTAATGGATATGTTTGCCAGTATGATGAGCAAAGCCGGACACGTTATCAAACTGGACTGCCGATCGCTCGATTATACGTATGCCCCCATTCAGATGGAAGGCATCCGGATTGTGCTTTGCGACTCCCGGGTCAAACACTCGCTGGTGAGTTCAGAGTACAACACCCGCCGGGCCGAGTGCGAAGCGGGTGTTCGTTTGTTACAGGCCTTCTACCCCTCGATCAGCAGTCTGCGCGACGTAACCATGGCTATGCTGGACGAACATGTGAAAACCGCGAATCCCCACCTGTACCGCCGGTGCGCCTATGTGGTTCAGGAAAACCAGCGACTCCTCGACGGGGTGGCGGCACTAGAATCGGGCAATGTAGCGGCTTTTGGGCAGTACATGTACGGTTCACATGAAGGGTTGAGCCGCTGGTATGAAGTAAGCTGCCCCGAACTCGATATCCTGGTCGACATTGCCCGTCAACAGCCCGGTGTGCTGGGTGCGCGTATGATGGGGGGCGGCTTCGGAGGCTGTACGATCAATCTGGTGCAGGAAGACGCACTAAGCGCTTTTTCGGAGCACATAACAAAAGAATATTTCGCCCGAACGGGTAAAGATACTTACCTTCACACCTGCAAAATACAGGACGGAACGAAGGAGTTGAACTAGTATTCCCTCAAAAAACGATTGCAAAAACATGAAATTCTTCATTGATACGGCAAACCTCGCCGACATTCGCGAAGCTCAGGAAATGGGCGTTCTTGATGGTGTAACCACCAACCCATCCCTGATGGCCAAAGAAGGCATCACCGGTAAAGACAATGTAATGCGTCACTACAAGCAAATCTGCGATATCGTAGAAGGCGATGTTAGCGCAGAGGTGATCTCGGTGAAATACGAAGAAATGATCAAAGAAGGCGACGAACTGGCCGAACTCGATGAGAACATCGTTGTCAAAATTCCTATGACAGCCGATGGTGTTAAAGCCATCAAATACTTCTCCGAAAAAGGGATTCGCACCAACTGTACGCTGATTTTCTCGGCTGGTCAGGCACTGGTAGCTGCCAAAGCCGGTGCTTCGTTCGTATCGCCTTTCGTTGGCCGTCTGGACGATATCTCAACCGACGGTATGGCGCTGATCGAGCAGATCGTTACGATCTTCACCAACTACGGCATTACCACCGAAGTACTGGCCGCTTCAGTACGCCACCCGATGCACATCATCCAGTGTGCCGAAATTGGTGCTGACGTGATGACGGCTCCGCTTAGCGTCATCAAAGCGCTGCTGAACCACCCCCTCACCGACAGCGGCCTGGCTAAATTCCTGGCTGACCACGAAAAAGCAAATCTGCCGGTTAAACAATAAGAACAGACGCCAGCAGTTAGCAGTAGACGGGCCCGTTTACCGCTAGCTGCTGGCGGTCTATTGTCCCTGCTACATATTATGTTTTCCTCCGAGCCTGTGCTGACACTCGACAATGCTGATATTTTTCAGGGCCAGAAATTAGTACTGGGTGACGTTTCCTTTCAGGTTCATAAGGGAGAATTCGTTTACCTCATCGGCCGCACCGGTAGCGGTAAGTCGTCCTTGCTGAAAACGCTCTATGCCGACCTCTGGCTCCAGCATGGCAAAGGGCAGGTAGCTGGCTTCACCCTGAACGCCCTCAAACCCCGCGACGTACCGCAACTGCGTCGGAAGATCGGAATTGTCTTTCAGGACTTCCAGCTGTTTTTCGATCGCTCGGTAGAAGATAATCTGAAGTTTGTGTTGAAAGCCACCGGCTGGAAAGACAAAACCAGCATGAACAACCGCATTGCGGACGTGCTGATGCAGGTTGGGCTGGGAACGGCTCAGAAAAAAATGCCGCACCAGTTATCGGGGGGCGAACAGCAGCGGGTTGTGATCGCCCGAGCCATGCTGAACGAACCACAGATCCTGATTGCCGACGAACCAACCGGGAACCTCGACCCGGCGGTCTCCGACCAGATTATGAAGGTTTTCCAGGCGATCAACAATGCCGGAACCGCCATACTCATGGCCACTCACAACTACGACCTGCTCCACAAATATCCGGCCCGCGTGCTGCGCTGCCAGGATGGCCAGGTCATTGAGCTAAAAGGCTAGTTCAATTCCATTTTCGGAAACATCCGTTCATCATTATCCATAGCGGCTGCGCGGCCAGGCTAGGTTGACGTCATCTGGCGTCGATAAGGCTGTCAGGCCTCCGTATGCGCACGCTACCCGTTATTGTTGAGCCGGACAGGCGGGCCGCTCTGGTGTTCAACGAAAGAGGTGTAGCCGGTAAAAGCCGCCAGCGACCTTCACGAACTACACCTCTCCTACCAATCGATGATCTGCTTATTTCGCCTTCATATAGGCAAACGGAATAATCATTTCCTCGAGCGAAACCCCGCCATGCTGGAAAGTATTCCGGTAGTGGTTCACGTAGTAGTTGTAATTATTCGGGTAAGCGAAGAAGTAATCCTCGAGCGTGAACACATAGGCTGTAGAGACATGCGGCTTGGGCAGGAAGAGCCGCTCAGGCTTACGTCCTACAAACAAATGATTCTCTTCGAAACCGAGGTTCTTACCCTGTTTGTAGCGCAGGTTGGTGTTGGTTTCGCGATACCCCACAATCTTGGCGGGCTTCTGCACGCGAATCATGCCGTGGTCAGTCGTCACGATAAGGCGACCACCCTTGGCCGCAATCTTCTGCACAAACTCAAGCAGGGGCGAATGCAGGAACCAGGACCGGGTAATGCTCCGGTAGGCCGACTCGTCAGGCGCCAGCTCCTTGATCATAGCCATATCTGTACGGGCG
The DNA here is from genome assembly GCF_004138325.1 of Spirosoma sordidisoli. Lineage (GTDB taxonomy): Bacteria > Bacteroidota > Bacteroidia > Cytophagales > Spirosomataceae > Spirosoma > Spirosoma sordidisoli. The sequence goes on from NZ_SBLB01000011.1 coordinate 69,959, forward strand.
TGACTAAGCATATCGACGAAGTTGTAAACAACCACGTTCAGCTGGTTCTGGAGTAAATTGTTGAAGTTGTCGACCAGCGATTTACCCTGGTTTACGTTCAGGATTTTATGGTAAGACATCTTCACATCCAGCCGGCTCTGGGTCAGCTGCCGACGCAGAAACTCGTCTTCGTGGTTATTAAGCCCCTCGTCTTCATTATCATCGTTGACCCACAGGTCCGGGTGCTTGCGTTCCATCTCGCTCGGCATCATGCCGGAGAAAATAGCGTTCCGGGCAAATCCAGTTGTTGTGGGCAGAATGGAATAATACGATGATTCCTCTTCTACCGAGAAGTAATCAGCCAGAAGCGGCTCAATGGCCTTCCACTGGTCGTACCGCAGGTTATCGATCAGAATAAAGAAAAGCGGAGGCTGGTTGCCACTCTGATCGACCAGCGGGAACACTTTCTTGCGCATCAGCTGATGCGACATGACAGGGCTTTCGGCTTTCGGATCGTTCAGCCAGTCTTCGTAGTTGTCCATGACGAACTTACAGAACGTAGCATTGGCTTCGCTCTTCTGCATGTTCATCACCTCCGACATACTTTTGTCCTGCGAGCTATCCAGCTCCAGTTCCCAGTATATCAGCTTTTTATATACATCAGACCACTCGCTATGATCCATGCGGTCATTATACTGCATGGAAATATTCCGGAAGTCCTGCTGGTAGCCGATGTTGGTCCGCTCGGTAACGAGCCGTTTGTTGTCCAGTATTTTCTTGACCGATAGCAGAATCTGGTTCGGGTTGAGAGGCTTGATGAGATAATCGGCAATTTTAGAGCCGATGGCCTCTTCCATGATGTGCTCTTCCTCGCTCTTAGTGATCATCACAACCGGCAGGTTAGGCCGCATCTGTTTGATCTGCGATAACGTCTCGAGCCCCGTCATACCGGGCATCATTTCGTCGAGGAATACAACATCGTAATTACTCTGTTCAACCTGATCGAGCGCGTCGGCTCCGCTATTGACCGATGTAACGTCATAGCCTTTGTTTTTCAGGAAAAGGATGTGGGGTTTGAGAAGATCAATCTCATCGTCGGCCCAGAGTATCGAATAGTTTTGCATATGCATTAGTTGAATGAAAAACACGGACCAGCCGCTTGGCTTTCGGCTGGTTCTGTCAGAAAATCGGCGTACCGATTGGTACAATTCTAAACGTCAAACGTCCAGTTCTGTTTGGGTGGTTCGTTATTTAAAGCCGGATTCCGGTATTTAACAAGAATTAACACCCCCCGCCACCACCGGTTGATAAACGGAAATAGCCTTAAAATCCGTTTGTCGGTAAACACCGCCGTATTTTTACATTAATTTTACCAACGTTACCGTCTTGTCTTAGAGCCAGGCAGCGGGCACAGCCCAACCCATGAAGAAACGTATTGTAGTAACCGCTTCCGCTTTGTTGCTTGGCGGGGTTTTGTTTAGTTCAGCATCGCTTGCCAGCTCTTCGGAGCCAATGCTGACCGACTCGGTCGGCGTCGAAAAAAAGGATGGTAAGCGCTTTATTCTCCACCGTGTTGACGAAGGCCAGACCCTGTTTGCGATCGCCCGTCGGTACGGGCGATCAGTAGCTGAAATCAAGGCCGCTAACCCGGATATGAACGATGCCGTCCGCTACGACCAGCTTGTCCGGATTCCGCTCCCCGACGGCGCCCTCAGCCGAAAGCAGGAAAAAGCGATCGACAAGGCCATTAAAAAAGAAGAGAAAGAACAAAAACGGGTAGCAAAAGCCGAGCCAGACGTCAATAAAGACGCTAAGCGCACCGACGACCCGGCCCGCTCGGGAATTCACGTGGTAGAGCCCGGTCAAACCCTCTACAGCCTGGCCGTTCGCTATGGCGTGTCGCAGGACGATCTGCGCCGTTGGAACAGCCTCAGCGCCAATAACGTACTGATCGGGCAGGCCCTGATCGTATCGGAAAAGGCCTATCAGGCTCGTATTCCAGCCGGTCCTGTTCCAACCGTAGCCGTCAAAACGCCCGACACGCCGGCCCGGACGCCCGCGCGTACCGCCGATACCCGCAAACCTGAACCCGCCCGTACCGATCCGCCCAGAAACGACCCGCCCAAAGAGGATAAACAGCGGCCCGAACCTGCTCCCCCGATAGCCCGAACCGAGCGTCCTACCCCGCCCCCCGCAACCGAACCACGCCGGACAGACACCCCACCCACGCCGGCTGCCAAACCTGCCGAGGCCGAGGTTGAACTGCCCCGCCCGGGCAACGACGCACCCATGCCTACCCGGGGCCGCCGTCTGTCAGACAGTGGCGTTGCCGAAATTATCGAAGGCGACGGATCGGGTAAGTACCTGGCTCTTCACCGCACCGCCCCCATCGGCACGCTGGTACAAGTACGCAACCTGTTCAACAACCAGAGTTTGTGGGTCAAAGTGATTGGGCGGCTGCCCGACACCGGCGTCAACGACAAAATCCTGATAAAACTCTCGGCGCAGGCCTTCGCGAAACTTTCGCCCGAGGACCGACGTTTTCGGGCTGAGGTGAGTTATATTGTTCGGTAGATACCGAGTTATGGAAAAAGAAACCAAAGAGGAACGAATTGCCCGGCGCCATCGGGAACGCGATGAGCAGATGAAGGGAACGGTAGGCTATCAGACCTTCAACGTGATGTTCGTCATGGCTTATCCGTTCATTGCCGTGTTTACGTTTGTAATGTCTACGCTGCTGGCGTTGTTTTCGGGGGTTTCCCGGGCTATGGCGTGGGTAGTGAGCGGAGGAAAAAGCCGATGACCCCAATAACGCAGGCCGCGACACCCGCTGATCCAGCTTTGTTGAAAGATTTTTTAGATGCGAAGGCCGATCATTACAATCGGCCTTCGTTCATTGAACGCGACCCGATCAGCATTCCACACCGGTTTTCGCGCCGGCAGGATATTGAAATCATGGGGTTCTGGGCGGCCGTTCTGGCCTGGGGGCAGCGGCCTGTCATCCTGAAAAAAGCCAATGAGCTGATTGACCTCATGGACGGCGCGCCCTATGACTTTGTCCGTTCCCATCAGGAGAGTGACCTTACCCGGTTCCTGGCGTTTAAACACCGCACCTTCAACGCAACCGACGCGCTTTACTTCCTGCACTTTTTCCGGACCTATTACCAGGCAAACGACTCGCTGGAAGATGCCTTTCTGACCGATTCTACCTCAACGACTGGCACCACGGTTGAGCTGGCGCTGGTTACCTTTCACGACCGGTTCTGCTGCGACCCGTTCTTTCCGGACCGGACCCGTAAACACATTGCCACGCCCGCCCGCAACTCGTCCTGCAAACGGCTGCTGATGTTTCTGCGCTGGATGGTCAGACGAGATGACCGGGGTGTAGATTTTGGCCTCTGGACGCGGTTGAGGCCGGAGCAGCTGGTGATGCCGATCGATGTACACGTCAACCGCGTAGCCCGGTCGCTAGGTCTGCTCAGCCGGCCTCAGACCGACTGGAAAGCAGCCATCGAATTAACCGACACGCTTCGCCAGTTCGACCCAGCCGATCCTGTCCGTTACGATTTCGCGTTGTTCGGCCTGGGCGTCGAAGGCGAAATGTAATTCATCCTCAACGCTCCGCCCCTCTCAGTGACGTACGGCCTTCGGTATGTTATCGGATCAACTTCGGTACTGCCCGGCACGTAATCCCGGTCGGCTGAATTGTTCAGACAGTTTAGCGACTTAGAGTTTTACCGACCGGAGCCGCAAACTGTTTGTCACGACCGACACCGAGCTGAGGGCCATAGCTCCTCCCGCAATCATCGGACTCAGCAGGAAGCCGAACGACGGATAAAGTACACCGGCTGCAATCGGAATGCCAATCAGGTTATAGATAAAGGCCCAAAACAGGTTCTGTCGAATGGTCTGTACCGTTTTCTTCGACAACTGAAGCGCCTTCGGAACGCTGTTCAGATCGGAGGTGATGAGCGTCATTCGGGCTACGTCCATAGCAATATCCGACCCTTTACCCATAGCAATACTCACATCGGCCTGGGCCAGGGCTTCGGAGTCGTTGATTCCATCGCCAACCATCGCCACAACATGGCCCTGCTTCTGTAACTCCGTGATAAATTCGGCTTTTTCTGCGGGCAGAACCCCGGCCTTGTAGCTACGTAGACCTATCTGACGGGCAACAGCCTCGGCCGTATGGATGGTATCGCCCGTGAGCATATACACGGCTATGCCCCGCTGCTGAAGCGTTTCGATAGCCTGCTTCGACGTCGCCTTGATGGGATCGGCAATGGCAATGATGGCCAGGAGCTGGCGGCTGGCGGCACTTGTCCGGCCGAAGAAAACGACCGTTTTGGCCTGCGCCTGTAACTGTTCAGCCTGCTGTTGCTGATCGTCATGAAGATCAATACCGTACTCAGCCAGCAGGTTCTGGTTGCCAATCAGGTAGGTGGTATCGTCATACTGACTGATCACGCCTTTGCCGGTTATGCTGTTGAACGTACCCGCGTGAGCGGGCACCAGGGCCTGGGTTTTCAGGTAGTCGGTAACGGCCGTTGCCAGCGGATGTTCTGACTGCGACTCCAGCTGATACAAAACCCCTCCTTCGCGTTGTTGATCCGCATCGGGTACCAGCCAGATCAAGTCAGTTACCAGCGGTTTTCCTTCCGTAATCGTACCCGTCTTGTCGAGCACGACCGCGTTGACCCGACGGCCCATTTCGAGGCTGCCGGCATCTTTGATGAGAATATTGTTCTCGGCTCCCTTCCCAACCCCAACCATGATAGCCGTAGGAGTGGCCAGCCCCAGTGCGCATGGACAGGCAATGACCAGCACCGTTACGGCGGTCAGCAGTGCCGTTGTGAACGAATCGCCGGTGGGGGCTACCGTATCGCCCAGGGTCAGCCAGAACACAAAGGTCAGCACCGAAATGGCGATGACAATCGGCACAAAAATACCCGCAATTCGGTCGACCAGCTGCTGAACAGGCGCTTTACTACCCTGCGCGTCCTGCACCGCCCGGATAATCTGGGCCAGCACCGTATCAGCCCCTACTTTTTCGGCGCTGAACCGAAAACTGCCTTTCTGATTGATGGTTCCGGCGAAGACCCTGGCCCCTGCCTGTTTTTCAACCGGCACCGGCTCTCCCGAAATCATACTCTCGTCGACGAACGACCCGCCCGACTCAACCTGTCCATCGACTGGAATCCGCTCCCCTGGCCGCACAATGAGTACCTGCCCGACGCGCACCTGCGCAATCGGCACGTCATGCTCGCCGGTTTCGTCGGCCACCAGAACGGTTTTGGGTTGCAGTCCCATCAGTTTTCGGATGGCCGACGAGGTACTCGATTTAGCCCGCTCTTCGAGTAACTTACCCAGTAGAATAAAGACGATCACCACGGCAGCGGCTTCGAAGTATACGTGCGGATGCAAACCGCGCCGGTGCCAGAAATCGGGGTAGAGTGTGTTGAAAACGCTGAACACAAACGCAATACCGGTGCTCAGCGCTACCAGTGTATCCATATTGGCTTTGCCATGGCGGGCCTGGCGCCAGGCGTTGACGAAGAACGACCGGCCAAAGCCAAACACGACCGGCGCCGACAAGGCCATCATAATATAGTTACCCCAGGCCCAGTCCATGAAGAGCATACCGATGATCACGACGGGAGCCGCCAGCGCTGAAGCCCAGATCGTGCGCTCTTTGAGTATCTGATAGTGCTTCTGCTGCGCTTCATCCTGGACCTGCTGGGCGCTTTCGGGGTCTTCGGCGTCGATAACGATATCGTAGCCCACAGCTCGGACGGCCGTTTGCAGGGCGTCGGGGGTAACGACCTGCGGGTCGAACTCTACCCAGGCATTCTGGTTGGCATAGTTCACCCCGGCATCCCGTACGCCCGCCGTATGTTTCAGCGTCGACTCGACGCTAACCGCGCAGGCTGCGCAGCTCATCTCCAGCACCGGAAACGTTTTCCGAACTGAGGATGCTGACCGGGCCGACGGAACTGGACTTGCATTCATAACTAAGTTGTTGAGGGTACCACGACAGCGGTCGGGGGTGATCAGGACAGCGGCTCCGCTTTGTAGCCAGCCTTCTCGATGGCCTGTGTAACGGCTGCATCACTGGTCGCTGTGTCAACGGTAAGCACCCGGTTTGGGCTTTGCAGATCGACCTGCCAGGCGTTTTCACCAACGGCCTCGTTGAGGAAAGGCGTGACCGCGGCCACGCAGTTTGCGCACTTTATGTTGGTTTTGAATTGCTTTGCGTCCATGATGTTGTGGTTTGTTTGAGATGTATGTATCAAACAAAGGTCTGCACACGGGGGCAGTTTTTCCGTACAGAATTACTACCCTCGTGTGCAGATTCTTTCGATCTCTTTGTAACAAACCTCTGTAGATTAACGCTTAGTTCACGACTCGAATTTCATTTGAATTATTATCCTCATTCGCTCCGCAGACTTTTGACCGGGTTCAGCAGGGCCGCTTTGACGCTCTGGAAACTAACCGTCAGCAAGGCGATACCAACCGACAAAACGGCCGCCAGCGCAAACACCCACCAATGAAGCACGGTGTGGTAGGCAAACCCGCTCAGCCATTGACTCATTGCCCAGCCCGCTACGGGCGACGCAATCAGGATGGCAATCCCAACCAGCTTCAGAAAATCCTGCGACAGCAACGCCACCAGACTGGAGACCGACGCCCCCAGCACTTTCCGGATGCCAATCTCTTTGGTCCGCTGCTCAGCCATGAACATCGACAGGCCAAACAGCCCCATACACGAAATCAGGATAGCCACCCCGGCAAACACGCTGAACAGCAGTTGCTGGGTTTGCTCACGGGCATACAGACGGTCAAAACGCTCGTCGAGAAACTGGTAATCGAAAGGGCGCTCGGGGAAGAACTGTTTCCAGACCGCTTCGACCCGGGCTACGGCCGTTGGCATATGCCCGGCAAGGGGCACCGATATCCAGTTCAGATTGCTGCGGGTCATGATCATGGCAATGGCCGATACGTTCTGGTGAAGTGATTCGAAGTGGTAATCCTTCGTCACCCCGATGATCTGCCCCTGGCTGGGGCCGTACCGGAACGATTTGCCGATAGCCTGCTCGGGTGTCCAGCCCATCAGCCGAACGGCCGTTTCGTTCAGGATCACCATAGCCGTATCGGTTGGGAACGAGCGGGAGAAATTACGCCCGGCGGCCATACCGATCCGATACGCCGGAATGAAGTCGTAATCGACCCGCAACGAACGCAGGTTGATCGTCACCGGAGCCATGGTATCCCCTTTTTCGTACGAGGCATCGTAGGAGTCGAGCAGGCGCCCCGACGGAATCCGCGACGACCGCCCGATGTCTCCCGCTACACCGGCCCGCTTCAGCTCCTGTTTCAAGGTCTCATAACCCGTCGTCGAATCGCCGATATCGGGCAGGAGCAGCATCTGGTCTTTCTGATAACCCAGCCGGTAGGTCTGTATGTAGTTCATCTGGTTGTAAACCACGGCCGTGCAGATGATGAGCGCCACCGCAATAGCAAACTGCGTCACCACCAGCGTTTGCCGCAACCGGCCCGTCCGAATGGCTGACGTGACCTGCCCTTTCAGCACCCCCAGCGGCCGGAACGAAGTCAGAAAAAAGGCCGGATAGCTACCGGCTACCAGGCCCGTCAGTATCGTGATACCAAGTAGTATACTCACAAACACCGGGTCGACAAGCTGCCTGACCGACAGTTGCTTGTGGGTAAAATCGTTCAGCACGGGCAGGCCGATCAGCACCAGAACCAGCGCGATACCCAGCGCAAACACGACGACCAGTATCGACTCACTCAGAAACTGGGCAATAAGCTGGGTACGCAACGCCCCTACCACCTTGCGCATCCCCACTTCACGAGCCCGACTGGCCGAACGAGCCGTTGCCAGGTTCATGTAGTTGATGCAGGCGATGAGCAGAATGAACAACCCGATGGCCGAAAACAGGTAGATATACCGAATATCGCCGGTGGGTTCAACTTCGGAATCGGTATGTGAATACAGGTGAATATCGGTAATCGGCTGTAGCGTCAGCACCGACCATTTTGAGGGCCTGATGCCCCCCTCCTGCGGCACGTGTTTGTCCTGAAAAGCGCCCATGGCCGCCTGCATCCGCTGAGGGTCTGCCCCCTCCCGAAGCAGCACGTAGGTGTTGAACGCATTATTACTCCAGTTGGTCCGCAGCCCGTCGGCTCCATACACCCGCGGGTCGTTCAGCGTAGAGAAGGAAATCAGAAAGCTCGGATGGAAATGGGCCTGGTCGGGCAGGGGTTCAAACACACCCGTCACGGTCAGATCGTACTGGTTGTCGAGCCGCACCGTTTTGCCAATGGGGTTTTCCGTACCAAAGTACTTCTCTGCCATAGGCCGGGAAAACATAATCGAAAACGGGTTCGCCAGCGCCTGATCCGGATTACCGCTCAGCAGCTGAAAACTCAGCACCCTGAACAGGTTACCCTCGGCAAAAAACAGGTCCTGCTCGTTGAACGAATGCTCACCGTATCGGACAAGGCCGTTGTTTTCGAGTGTCCGCACCGCCTGCTCGACCTCCGGAAAATCCTGCTTCAGCAACGGCCCAAAGGGCGGGGCCAGCTGAGCCAGCTTCAGCGTGGGTATTCCTTCCGAAGACAGAAACGTACGCGAGATCCGATACACCCGGTCGGCCTGGGCGTTGTAGCGATCATAGCTCAGCTCATCGCGAACGTAGAGGGCGATCAGCAGAAAGCAGGCCAGCCCAATAGCCACCCCGGCAATGTTGATGAAACTGAACCCCTTATGCTTCGACAGGTTGCGAAAGGCAATCTTGATGTAGTTGCGTATCATAGGTTAATGACGGCTAAACGGTTTATCTCATTACGATCCAATCAGCAGCTGACGCTGAATAGCCATATCTCCCTTTCGCATGAAGGCAATCGGCACAAACGTATCCGTAGGAGCGCCGATGTAGTAGAGCGACCAGTCCTGATCATACTGCGAAATCATCTGGCGCAGACACTCAACCCGATCAAAGGTGGGAACGGTACAGTCGCCCCAGTAAAAAAGCTCGACGCGGTAGTGCAGTTCGTGCTTCTTGCCGTTGATCGTTACGTCGATCTCGATGTCTTGTTTGCCGGGGGTTGAGGGAATAGGAATAGCGATATGTGCCATAGAAACAGAGGAGTTGGCAACAGAATATGTCTATCAGTACAAGCTACTCGTCAGCCACGGGGCCAACAGACCTATAATCCCCAAACGGCGTACCATTTTTACAACCTTCTGACCATCAGACATATAGAGCGAACCATCAACCAATAGTGTCCGTTAACGGACGCGGGCCGTTCAGTTACGGACATGGTTGGCCGGCCATCCGTAAAGTTGTGACAGTCAGTTGGTGATGTGTTGCGTTAGCATACGTTTTTACTAAAATGTCGAACAATCTAGGTACGTTCAGATTTATTAATCTGTACAGACTGTCCCTCATTCTATGCCGTTCCTGATTACGCAAGAACCATTTGGTCCACTGGCGACCGACACCCAGCCACTCACTGAATATCTGCTGGAACATACCGAAACCGGTGAATTTATTTCAATCATCCCGGCCTATGGAGGCATTCTTCGGCGTCTTGTGCTCCGGAAGGGAAACGATTTGTATGCCCTGCTGAAAAGTCCCGAATCACCACAGGCACTCCTGGCCGATGAGACCTACGCCAGTGCGTTCCTGTTTCCGTTTGCCAGCCGCATCCGACATGGCATCTACTCGTTTGAGGGGCAGGACTACGCCCTGAAAATGAACGAGGGTAGCCGCGACAACGCGCTGCACGGCTTTGTACACGGCCGCGAGTTCACGGTTATCGACCAGGATACCAGCCCGACCCATGCCCAGCTGACCATCCGTTATACCTACGAAGGCGACACGGTTGGCTACCCGTTTCCGTTTACCATGACGATCACGTACGAGCTGGTTCAGGGCGACCAGCTCCGGCTCGGCAGTAACTACACCCAGGACCGGATGTGTGCGCTGCGGGTCAGCTACGAGATTATCAACACGGGCACTACGGCCTGTCCGGCTGCCTTCGGCTGGCACCCTTACTTCATGTTCACCGAAGAATCGGTCGATAACATGACCCTGTCACTGCCGGCCCGCATGCCGATCGTACTCGATGGCAACATGATCCCCAACGGGCGGCTCGGCCTGCTGAATGCGGAGACCATACCCCTGAAAGATGTTCAGCTCGATAGCCCGTTTGCTATCGAGCCAACCGGCATACCTGCCGAAGGGGACCCTTTCGCCGAAACCATGCTTACCTCACTCCGCACGGGCGTTCGGCTGATTATAGGTCAGCAGACCGGCCCCGGAAAACTTAACTACCTGGTCTGCTACACCCCCGGCCGGCGCGACAGCGTGGCGATCGAACCCCAGACCAGCAACGTAAACGCGTTCAACAACGGCGAAGGACTTGCCGTGCTGGACCCCGGCGATGCGCTGTCAGGCTCCATGTGGGTGCGACTCGATTAACCAGCTTGGCGGCCAGCTTCCTGCGCGAAACCCACCCCGGTGAGTCGGCCTACTTCTCACCCGGGTGGTACGTCTTTTCGACGTGTTGCTGCACCTCTTCCGGGTAGAACCATACATCTTTGAACTGACCTTCGCAGTAAAGCGGGGCCTGGTCGGTGAAGTGGGTTTCGCCGGGGCGGCTGCTCTGGCCACCCGTAACTACGGAACGGGCTTTCACCCGCTTACCAAACTCGACTACGGCCACAAAGCTGTTCCCTACGCTGCCGTACCGCTTTTTGGTACCGGGATAGGTACGGGCCGCGAAAGCCGCCAGCGACCCCCAGGCCGATGAAGTAAAGCCAACCGGAATGCTGGGCTTCAGATCGTCATACGATTCCTGGGTTTTACCCGTCAGGCGCTGGTAGCGGTTGATGTCGCCCCAGGGCGTTTTCCAGCTGCCGAAGTCGCGCGTGAGGTCTTTGAGTACGTCGGCCAGAGCCGTTACCTTTTCCTGGGGCGTAGTGGCTTTGATGGTGAAAGCACTCAGGCTCAGGTTGTCGAACCGCTGGTCGCCAGCCGCCCGGCTCCGGGCCAGCCGCTGAATCTTCTCGCCCCATAGTATAGCCAGGGTCTGACCAATCGAAGCCGTTCCATATGATCGGTTCCAGTCTTTCAGTACCTGAACAGCATCGGCCAGGTCTTTCGACTGGTTTACGGCATCGCCCGAAACGCTCTGATAAGCCGTAAACAGGGGAGGCAGGAGATCGTCGAAAGCCACCAGGTGCGGGTCGTTGGCGGCTGCAATCAGTGTGTCGAGCGTATAAAGCGATTTACGGCTCAGCACACGAACGGCATTGATCCCCCGGTAATTCTCGGCATCGGGGGCCATATAAGCCGGAAATTTGGTTTTGTCGGGGCTGCTGTTACCCGATACCGTAAAGGGCGTAGCGTTGCAGTTCTGGATCCAGCCGCTGGCCGGGTTACGGACCTGCACAATCTCATCGACCGAGTGCAGCCCTTTCCAGTCGGTGGCGGGATTACTCCCGTCAACGGGCTGTTCCCAGTCGAACCGGGTATCCCGGCGGGGCATGAAATTACCGTGCCAGTACGCAATGGTGCCGTCGCGATCGGCGAAGATGGTGTTGTTCGACGCGTTTCCGTTCAGCTTCATCACCTCTTTGTAGCTGGCATAGCCCGTTGCTTTCGTGCGCAGATACGACTGCGACAGCGCATTCAGGGGCGTATTCATCATGTTGATGGCAATCCATTTTCCATCCTTTTCCCCGGCAATGGGGCCGTGCTGGGTGAAATACATGGTGAAGTCTTTATACTGCATTCCCGTACCCGACTTGTAGGGCAGCCGCACTTGCTGCGTCCGTACCCGCTTCAGGGCATCCCCGTATTTGTAGTATAAAGTATTCCCTTTTTTCTCGATCGTTTCCAGGTATTCGTCCATCGAGTCGGCGTAGCTGGTCGTATGCATCCAGCCGCAGTTTTCGTTGAAGCCCTGGTAAATAAAGAACTGGCCCCAGGTTACGGCTCCGTACGCGTTCAGCCCGGCCTGGCTGATCATGTGTACCTCCGATCGGAAGTAGAACGAGGTATGCGGGTTTATCAGCAGCAGCGCGTTTCCGGTGGCGCTCCGGGCGGGGGCAATGGCGAAGCCGTTCGAGCCGATGGATTCGCGTTCGTAGTGATCGAAGCGGGGGTTCCAGGATGTCGACTTCCGCTGTTCGTAGAATGCTTTCAGTCGCTCGGTCGATACCACGCTGATATTGCCGCCAATACTGCCTTCGCTGAACATGAGTGGCATCCAGGGCTGAAAACGGGTCAGCAGCCGGGGCTTAACGTCGGGGTGAGTATAGAGGTAATAGTTGGCCCCATCGGCAAACGCATCGAGCAGCTGCTTCATCCAGACCGGGCTTTTTTTGTAAATAGCGATGGCCTGGGTAGTGTCCATGAACAGCCGCGCCCGCAGATCGTGGTACAGCGCCGACTCCCCTTCTACTTCGGCCAGCCGACCTATTGAGGTAATGTAATTTTCCTCGACCCGGCCAAAATCATCTTCGCACTGGGTAAACAGCAGCCCGAACACGACATCGGCATCCGTTTTACCGTAAATGTGCGGAATACCCCAGGTGTCGCGGGTAATGGTAACCTGTTTCGCTCGTTGCTGCCAGCGCGCCAGCTCGGCTTTGGTAAACGACTGGGCGTGAAGTACGGTAGAACTCAGAACGATGATCAGGCTTCCGGCGAAGCTGACCCAGGTTGATCGAAAGTAACGCATCAGGTTGGTAGTAGTTAGGTATTTGGCAGCTCCAAGCTAACCGATTCCGGACAAACAGTAAAACGTACGAGTTCCTGTCTATTTCGCCAGGACCGGAAACCGGCTGGGCGCCACCCGGTGCTGGGTGGCCTGTTCGTAGCTGTACGTTAGCCGGATCAGGGTGGGCTCGGCAAAGAGTCGGCCCAGGAACTGAATCCCAGCCGGTAAGTTGCCCGGAGTGTAGCCCATTGGAATGGTGAAGGCAGGCAAACCCGTTGCGGGGGCAATAAGCTGGCTATTATCTCCTTTATAACCGGCCGCATCGCCTACCCGCGCGGGTGGGTAGTTCCAGGTCGGGTAAATCAGGGCATCGAGCTGCTGGCGGTCCATCGCGGCTTCGATAGCGCTGCGGTAGGCAATCCGAAGCGGATCGGTGAAGGCGTCACCGCAGGGAATTTCAGGATGCACCGGTCGCCCCGAATGGGTTTGCTGGGTCAGGAGCCGGTTACGCACGAGGTCCGAGTAGCCGCCTACCCGGATGATGTCTTCCAGCGTTTTGAGCGTATCCCGCTTAACGAAAGTCCGTAGATAGGTTTCTATATCGGTTCGGAAGTCGGCGCACCACTGGTTGGCCCGCAGCGAGTCCAGATTGGGTATGGTGACGTCGACGACCTGCGCCCCTGCCTGAACCAGATCGGCCAGGGCCTGCTCGAAGAGCTGTTTGATTTCCGGATCAATATGGTTGTCGACCAGCTGGCGCATCACCCCGATTCGGGCGCCCTGCAGGCCATCCTCCTGCAAAAACTGGGTGTAGTTGTCAGGGATTTTGCCCTGGCTGTGTTTCGTGATGGGGTCGCGGGGGTCGTAGCCCACCGTAACGGCCAGCACCTTTACGGCATCTTCAACCGTTCGGCACATCGGCCCGCCTACGTCATTGCGGGTATAGAGCGGAATGATACCGTACCGGCTCACCAGCCCCAGCGACGTCCGAAAACCGACCAGTGCGTTGTGCGACGCGGGCCCGCGAATGGAGTTGCCCGTGTCGGAACCCAGCCCGATCGTTCCCAGATTAGCCGCTACCGCAGCCGCCGTTCCTCCGCTCGACCCGGCCGGCACATGGGCCAGGTTGTACGGATTCAGCGTTTCGCCCCCGATCGAGCTCTGGGAATGCATAGGGGTAAACGCCCACTCGGCCATATTCGACTTGGCCAGTACGATGGCTCCGGCGTCGCGCAGTTTCTGCACCTGCCAGGCATCTTCGGTCGGCACGAATCCTTTCAGGGCCACGGAGCCGCCGGTGGTTTGTAGTCCCTTCGTGTTGAAATTGTCTTTAACGATGACCGGAATACCATGCAGTGGCCGCAGCTTACCGGTTTTCCGAAACTCGGCATCCAGCACCCGGGCGGTAGCCATCGCTTCGGGATTGGTAATGATGATGGAATTGAGTTTGGTCGGCTGGTCGTAGGCTTCAATCCGATCCAGGTAAGCTTTTACCAACTGTTCGCTCGTCAGCGAGCCCGTCCGAAACGCCCGATGAACAGCCGCGATGGTTGCTTCCGGCAGTTCAAATTCAGCTGCGGGCGCTTGTTTACCCTTGCGTTGCCCCTGAGCAACCGGATTCACCAATAAGCTTACCAGAAGAGCTGGCAGGACAATGCGTACTGAATGAAGCAAACGTAGAGATGATCGCATACGGGGGGCTGGGCGAACAATATAACCGTATGGTAAAATTAGGGTTTGCAGCCACAACCCCGCCACCCAGGCACGATAAAAGCGGTATTTATTTTGTCCATTGACCTATGGCCAGAATAAATAGTATAGAAGCTGTCCGGGCGTTTCAACAGATTCATCTTCTGCCAGAGCCCTCAGAAAAACCGCAGGTCACCCGACCAAAAAACCGTGGCCGCCGACAGCAAACGCAGTTTCTTGCTGCACGGATGGGATCGGTTGGCCCCACCCGCGCAGGAAGAAACTAGTTACTCCGCCGTTGTCGGATCGATAACGGTCTTTACTTCGTTGACGGCGTTGGCGGGAAAGCCACCCTGTTCGGCATGTTCCCGAACCATTTCTTCATCGGGAGCGATGTAGACGCAGTAAATCTTATCGCCCGTTACGTAGCTCTGTAGCCACTGAATTTGCGGTCCCATGGTGCTGAGCACCCCACACGAGGTTTGTGAAATTCCTTTCAGCTGATCGGCGGATAACGTGCCGGCGCCCGGAATGTCTCGTTCTATTACATATTTCGGCATGGCGTGAACGGTTTGGCGAGGTGTTTACCGAATGCGCGATGGCTCAGGCCTCTTCGTGAATCAGGGACTTGAGCCCTTCGGCCAGTTCGGGCGTTACCGTTACGCCGTGTACGCTGCTGGCATGTTCAGCGGCCTGGGCCAGAATTTCCTCGTCGGTTTCGGCGTGGATTTGGGCGTTGCAGTCGAAACCGGCATCGCGGCAGTTAAGCGTTTTCATGGGTGTCTGGAGATTAGGGTGAGCGGATCGTTTTGGGTGTTTGTCTCCTGCGTATGAAGCGCGGGGATGTACACCGAAAATACGGGTTTGTAACCGATGCCTTCTATCTAACTTATCGAAAGGTCATTGACCAGGCCTCCCCTACCGCTTACTAACAATACACTGACGCCCAGCCGCTAACCTATGAATACTTACTCATTTTACAACCGTTCAGGCGCGGCCTTATCCCTCCACGTAATTCATGTCTTTGCTGAAGGTCTCTTCCAGAAAATTTAGAGCTACCAGCGAGCACAGCACCACTGTCCCACCGATCAGCAAGGGACCGTTGGTGAGCCCCAGCGATGGCTTCAGCGAGACGAACAGCCAGGTAAGCGGCACCGTAGCTCCGCGCACAAAATTGGGAACCGACGTAGCCACCGTAGCCCGCAGGTTTGTGCCGAAAAGCTCAGCCGCCAGCACGATGAACAGCGTCCAGTACCCATTACAGAACCCCAGACCAACACAGATCAGATAAAACTGGCTGGTCTGGCTGATAGGAGCCAGCAGGTAGACCAGCATCATGGCAAACGACAGGAGAATAAAAATCCGGATGGCTTTTTTGCGGCTCTGCAGGCGCTGGCTCAGTAACCCGCTCACAATATCGCCCACCGATTGACCGGCAAAAGCCAGCATCACCGCTTTACCTGCAACGATGGGTTCGGCCAGTCCGGCGTGTCGCCCGAACTCCGGCGAAAACGTAATCAGAATACCGACCACGAACCATAACGGGATACCCATTATAATGGCCAGGGCGTACTTGCGCAGGCTCGGCGGATGGGTAATCAGCTTCAGGAAGTTACCCCGCTCGACCGGCTTTGATTTGAGCGTTTCGAACAGGCCTGACTCAAACACGTTGAAACGCAGCACGAGCAGCAGCAACCCCAGCCCGCCCCCCACGAAGTACGACATGCGCCAGGCGAACAGATCGGCCACAAAATAGGCCGTAATGGCCCCCAGCACCCCCATCGTCGCCACCAGAATAGACCCGTAGCTCCGCAGCTGTCTGGGCAGAATTTCGGCAACGAGGGTGATGCCCGCCCCCAGCTCGCCCGCCAGACCCACACCGGCGATAAAACGCAGCAGGGCATACTGGTTCAGGTCCGTAACCATACCGTTAGCGATATTGGCCAGCGAGTACAGCAGAATCGACCCGAACAGGACCGACAGTCGGCCCCGCTTGTCGCCCAGCACACCCCATAGTACGCCCCCGATCAATAGCCCTGCCAGCTGCATATTGAGCAGAAAAACGCCTTCGGGCAGCAGTTGCTCCTCCGATACACCCAGCGCTTTGAGACTCGGCACCCGAACTACGCTGAACAGAAATAAATCATACATATCGACGAAATAGCCGAGCGCAGCCACCAGTACAGGCAGCTGAAGCAGATGCTGCCGCGTCGATTTGGGCGC
This sequence comes from Spirosoma sordidisoli, assembly GCF_004138325.1. Taxonomy (GTDB): domain Bacteria; phylum Bacteroidota; class Bacteroidia; order Cytophagales; family Spirosomataceae; genus Spirosoma; species Spirosoma sordidisoli. Next base: position 86,606 of record NZ_SBLB01000011.1, read on the forward strand.
GGTCGTGACTGAAGAATCGGGTAAAGTCATGGGGTTTCGGAGTCGTTAGGGACGTACCCGTCTGCCGAGCAGGCGCAGCTGGCGCTGACCCGCCGACGGGGTTCCGTGAAACTAGACGGTGGTAGGTATTACGTAGGGGGCCCTGTATTTGCGGGTGAGCATAGCGTTCGCCTGTTTGTCGCCAATGAATACCTCTTTCTGCGGATCGAAGTCGAGGGTACGCCCCAGCCGGTAGGCAATGTTGCCCAGATGCGCCAGCGAAGAGGCCAGGTGCGCCGTTTCAACGGGACCGTTGAGCATTTTTTTGTCGCGGGCGCGGGCAGCATCGACGAAGTTTTTATAGTGATCGCCACCGGCGTTGCGAGCGGGGCCAGGTTCCCGGTTGCGGCCCAGGTAGGTTTTGTAGTCGGCGTAGCCGTTGATGACCATATAGCCTTTGTCGCCGTAGAAGATATTGCCGACTTCAACGCCGTCTTCTTTGTTGGTCATCCAGGGACGTACTTCAAACTCAATGATCTTGCCCTGCTTCGGGTAGTGATAGGTAGAGGTAAGCACCTCGGGGGTTTCCTTGCAGTCGTTCCACAAAAATTTACCCCCCGCCGAGGTAATTTTTTCGGGCAGCCCCACGTCGAGTCCCCACATGCAGAGATCCGTTTCGTGAATACCCTGGTTACCGATGTCGCCGTTGCCGTAATCCCAGAACCAGTGCCAGTTGTAATGAACGTAGTTTTTGCTGAACTCCCTTGCCTGAGCTGGTCCCTGCCACAGATCCCAGTCCAGCCCCTGCGGTACGGGCGAGTTGCCCAGATTACCGATGTCGGCCCGCCACTTATACACGGTGCCGCGCGCCATGTAGACTTTACCGATGAGACCATCGCGCAGGTGCTGTATGGCCTCCTGAATAGCTACCGAACTCCGCAGCTGTACGCCATGCTGCACGATGCGGTTGTATTTGGTAGCGGCTTCGATCAGTTTGCGCCCCTCGAACAGATTGTGGCAACCGGGCTTTTCGACGTACACGTCCTTTCCCGCCTGACAGGCCCAGATAGCCGCCAGCGCGTGCCAGTGGTTGGGCGTGGCAATGCTGACGGCGTCTATATCCTTGTCGTCGTAGACTTTGCGCAGGTCCTGTTCGGTTTTCAGCTTCCGCTTGTATTTGGCCTCAAAATCGGCCGCTCCTTTTTGCAGCACCACATTATCAACATCGCACAGGGTGGCCACCTCTACGTTATCGAGCTTCGAGAAGCCGGCAATGTGGTCTTTACCGCGCCCGTTGATACCGATAACGGCTACCCGCAACCGGTCGTTGGCTCCGAAGGCTCGGCTTGGAATAATGGTCGGCAGCCCCAGCACCGCTGAGCCGGCCACGGCGGTCTGGATAAATTTACGTCGGGAGTAAGAAGGATTGGTCATGATCAGGAGGTTTAGGAAAACGGGTTGGTATTGAGCAGTCTAAAAGGTTATTTGTCTATCCTCGTCCATCAGCCTACAGTCGGGCCAGCGTCAGCCCGCCGTCAACCATAAACACCTGGCCGGTCGAGTACGGAAACCCGCCGTCGGCAATGGCCGCTACAGCCCGCCCCACATCGTCGGGCAGTCCCCAGCGGGGTTGTACGGTGAGTCCGCCGGCAATCAGTGTATCGTAGCGCTCCGCCACACCGGCGGTCATATCGGTTTTTATAATTCCCGGCCTCACCTCGTAGACCGGAATACCAAACTCGCCCAGCCGTACGGCAAACAGCTGCGTAGCCATACTCAGGCCCGCTTTCGAGATGCAGTAATCGCCCCGGTTAACCGACGCCACAGTGGCCGACACGGACGATACGGTAATAATACTGGCCTGAAAATCGGCCGTTGCCTTTTTTTGGGCGATCAGCCAGTTTGCTACGGTCTGCGTCAGAAAATAGGCACCTTTCAGGTTGATGTTCAGCACCTGGTCGAAGCTCGCTTCGGTAGCCTCCAGCACGTCGGCGCGAACGCTGGGGGCTATACCGGCATTGTTAACCAGCAGGTTCAGCTGCCCAAAGTGCGTCCTGATGCGGTCCACCATACCGGCCCGGGCGTCGGCATCGGCAATGCTACCCTGGCAGTAGATCACCTCCGTACCGAACTGCCGCAACTGGTCGAGCACCGCCCCTACCGACGACTCGTCGCGCACGCCGTTGATGGCCAGATCGAAGCCTTTTCGGGCCAGGTGTTCGGCAATGCCCAGCCCGATACCCCGGCTACTTCCGGTGACGAATGCAACCCGTTTTACCATGCTTCCTTGATAGCTTTCAACGTTCCGGCTTCGGGCAATTTTTTGTACAGCGTATCCAGCGGGTAACAGCCCGACACCAGCCCGTTGCGGGGCGCCGTCGTACAGTCGGAAAACGTCCGGCAAATCTGATTGCGGACCAGCGGCCTGCCCGCTACCAGATCGGCGGGCATGGTCGGGTACGACAACACCATCCGTCCGAAGCCAACGCTGTCGGCCATGCCGGTTCGCAGTACATGCTGCGCTACGTTGGGCAGCCACTCCTGCAGGTACGAATAGCCCGACCCGATAATGACCAGTTCTGGAAACGCCTGTTTCAGTTCGGCCGTCACGTCGATCTGCCGCTTCACGCCCCGCAGCGGATCTTCGGGCGGCAGGTAACCGTCGGAGGGTGGAAACAGGGCCGGGCGCATCAGGTGCGGGTTGTAATAAGGGCTTCCTCCCGTTATACAAACCAGCTGAATCCCCAGCGACTGCGCCAGCGCCAGAAACGCCTTCGGTTCAGTCAGATCAATGTCGAGGCCCGACGGCTGCCCCCCAAACGCGAACGGATACGCATCCGTTTTCTCGGGTTCGCCCACCTCATTCGCGCCTTTTTTGAACGGCAATAAATCGAACGCACTCAGCCGGACGGCCATTTCCAGGCCCGGTGCAGCCTGCTGGATACCGGCAACGATGGAGCGCAGGAAGCGGGTCCGGTTCTCGAAACTGCCACCGTATCTGCCGGGTCGGTTTACGGCGCTCAGGAACTCATGACCCAGGTAGCCGTGGCAGTGCTTGATATCGACAAAGTCGTACCCCGCCCGCTGGGCCAGTACAGCCGCGGCAATGTAGTGATCGATGATACCGTCGATAGCCTCGTCGGTCAGGGTTGGGTAGTCGGGCTCCATCCCGAATTTCTGATTGAGGTAGGGATGCGCATACAGTATTTTCGATTCGAATTTTTTGTGGCTATTCGGCTTGCAGAATCGCCCCGAATGGGTGAGTTGGAGCCCAATCACAAGGTCATCGGTACGGCCGAACCGCTGGTTGTGGGTGTCGAGAATGAGTTGACGGAGCCGGATCAACTCATCCAGATTGTCGGAATTGATGACCAGCTGGTTAGGGTTGGCTTTTCCTTCGTGACAGACCGCCACGGCTTCGCAGCCAAACAGTAGCTTGGCCCCGCTCTCGGCAAACTTCAGCCAGCGCCGTCGGGTAAAGTCCGTCGGTTTTCCGTCGGGGGTGCCATCCCAGCCTTCCATGGGCAAAATACACAGGCGGTTACCAATGGTCTTACCCGACCGCAGCGGAATGGACTCGGTAAACGGACTTCCCGAGGGTGGCAGCAACTCCTCATCAAAGGCCAGATCGATACCACCCGTTTGCAGGTAACCGGCCAGATCGGAGGCCGTTTTGAGCTGGGCCATTCGGGTGTATTTCGGTTTGTATTTTCCGCTCATACTAGCTGTTCGTGGTTGACAATCTGGCTGAAAAAGGTGTAGTAGGGTGCGTTGTCGATGATCCGCTGGCAGTACAGCGCCACCTCCCGCAGATGGTAATCGCCCCACATGCTCGACTCCCCGCAGGGAACGCTACGCCCGTCGGGAACGTAGTCCCAGCCGTTGGGCCGGTGGTAGACCGAATGCAGCAGCAGCCCCTGATGCGCCGGGTCGGTACTGAGATAAGGCTCGCTGAGCAGCGTATCGAGCACGGTCAGGCCAGCCTGCCAATACCGCCGACCCGCTTCGACATCAACAGGTTTCGCCTTGCTGATGAGGTAGTTTCCCAGCCGCAGCAGGCCCTGCGCAGCAATGGCCGCGGCCGAGCTATCGACCGGTTCGTACTCGTTATAAGGATCGGCGGAGTGGTTGAGATAATCGCCCAGCTTATGCAGGTTGGGAGCACCCGTATCCCAGTACGGCACGCCGTCGGTAGGGGTGTTATCGATGTAGAAGTCGCAGGTAGCGCGGGCGGCCCGGCTCATCATGGCTTCGAGGGCATCGCGACCGCCCAGCGGAGCCAGTTCATCGTCAGAAATTGCAGATAGTGCTTCGAGTTCTTCGGCAAAGCCGCACATAGCCCAGGCCAGGCCGCGGGTCCAGGTGCTGAATCCGGTATAGCCCTGCTGCGAGTTGGGGCAGCGGTAATTGCCATCGGTAACGTTGAAAATACTTTCGTGGGCCGTGCGCCCCCAAACGTCGTACGAATCGCGTCCTTCTCCATAGTAAACGGCGTAGTCGGCCGTAGCCCGGATGTGGAGTAGCGCCCGCTCCAGCAGGTTGATCACCCGATCACCTTCGCCCTGAAACGTGTGCCCCAGCAAATGACTGACCACCAGCGACCGGCACGATCGGATGGTATCGACGAAAAGAGAATGCGGCCCGTTGAACGAATGGATAAACCCGGCCGGGGTTCCGGCTGAGGTGCTTTTGATCGTTGTCCAGCGATTGGCCTGGACCGCTCCCGAAATTTTAAGAGCCAGTTCGTACGTGTTTTTCTCCCATTCGTTGAACGGGATCCTACCCTCGTTCATGAGCCGGAGCAGGTTGCCGTAGGTACTGACGTTGTTGAATCCGTGATCGTGTACGCCCACATGGCTTATGTGCGGGGCCATAGCCGTCAGTGTTTTCTGACGACCAGCCGTCAGGAACTCGGGCGCATCCGTTGCGTCGAACTGAAGAATGGTCGAGCCGTACTGAAAGCCCTGCGTCCATTCGGTCCAGCCGCGGGTGGTGTAACGACCCTGTATGGTAAAAACAGGCGATCCTTTGCCGGGGTCGTAGCCCTGCTCAATCAGGTTAATTTTTTGAGCCGAGATGTCCCAAAACTGCCGGAGTTTGGTGGACAGGTTAGCCGGAGTACGCGACGAATTAAGTTGAACCATGCGGGTTGGAGTAATGCAATTTTTTGTTAGCCTTGCTGTTCAAGGCTGAAAACCAGCATTTGTCCAGATTCTACTTCTGTTTCACATGACAACCCCTACCCCTATGAAAAAAACCGCGTTACTCATCGGCCTGCTTTTTCTTTCGCTCACTGACGCTATAGCCCAAACGTTCCGGGGTCTCGACAAATCGCCGATGGACATGGCCTATTATCCGGACGACTACGCCCATGATCGCAAATTTGCCCCGGCCAAAATCGGCACCGACAAAGCGATGGTTCGGGTCACGTACAGCCGCCCGGCCAAAAACGGACGCGAGCTATTCGGCAAGCTGGCCCCCTACGGAAAAGTATGGCGGGTCGGTGCCAACGAAGCGCCGGAGATCAGATTCTACCAGGATGTAACGATTGGGAACAAGAAAATTCCAGCGGGTACCTACGCGCTGCTGGCCATCCCGAACGAAACAGAATGGACCATCATCATCAGCTCCGACCTTGATCAATGGGGCGCTTATAGCTACAACCAGGCGCTGGACGTAGCCCGCGTAACGGTGCCAGTGCAGAAAAGCGACACCGCCCTGGAAAACTTCTCGATTCAATTCGCGAAGAAAGACCCTAAAACGGCGACAATGTACATGGGCTGGGATACTACCGTAGTCGCTGTACCTATGTCGTTTTGACGAGATTGGTTAGCCATTGAAAAGTGCGGTCTGGCCTGCCAGTGGTCGCAGACCCTGACAGTGCCTCGGTCGAATTGGGGTTAACAACACTGCTGGTCAGTAGCTACTCCACCACTGCCAGGGTCTGTGACCACTGGCAGGGTATGCATCCGGCCTGTCAGTGGTCGCAGACCCTGACAGTGCCTCACTTGTATTAACGACATTGTTTGGCTGCTACTCCACCACTGTCAGGGTCTGCGACCACTGGCAGGGTGTGTGTCCGGCCTGTCAGTGGTCGCAGACCCTGACAGTGCCTCGCCCGTAATTCCGCTAGTTGGTCGTAGGACCTGGCTGTGTCTCAGCGAAAGACGTCGCTATCAAACAAGGGTTACCGCTTTTTCTTACCGGAGTAGTGCCCGGAAAACTTCGGTTTACCGGTGTTTTCTTTTTTGGCACTGCCCAGCAGCCGATCAGCCAGATCGGGTCGGTTAAGTTTGTTGAGCCGGTTTCGAATCCAGTCTTTGTATTCTGGTTTGTACCAGAAAAAGTATTTGTTCTGCGCCTGCTTTTCTTCCCGCGTTTTCGCCGTTTTTACGGGCTTCAGCGTGTACGGGTGAACTCCCGAATAGTAGATAACTTCGGCTACGGTCATCGGCGTAGGCGTAAAATCCTGCACCTGCTCGAGCTGAAAGCCCAGGTCTTTGGTTTCGGCGGCCAGGTTGGCCATATCCTGCTCTTCGCAGCCGGGGTGCGACGAAATGAAGTACGGGATCAGGGGCTGTTTGAGATTATACTTCTCCTGTATCTTGTCGTACTTCTGCTTGAACAGCTTAAAATACTTGAACGACGGTTTCCGCATTACCCGCAGTGTATCGTCTGACGTATGCTCAGGGGCTACTTTCAGCCGACCCGACACATGGCGCGTCACCAGCTGCTCCATGTATTCGTCGTGGTTACCGTCGGCGTTGTTCTTGTTAAAATCATCGACCAGCAAATCGTACCGAACCCCCGAACCCACGAAGGCTTTCTTGATGTTCGGGTTGGCGTCGACTTTACGGTAAATCTCGGTAAGCGGCTTATGGGATGTATCGAGGTTCGAGCAGATAACGGGATGGATACAGCTCGGGCTCTGGCAGCGGGCGCAGATCGACTCGTCTTTGCCCTTCATCTTGTACATATTGGCCGACGGCCCGCCCAGATCAGAAATATAGCCCTTGAATTCGGGGTGCTTCGTGATTTCGTCCACCTCTTTCAACACCGAGGCCTCGCTCCGGGAGGCTACGAACTTACCCTGGTGGGCCGAAATGGTGCAGAAGCTACAGCCGCCAAAACACCCCCGGTGCATGTTGACCGAGAACTTGATCATTTCGTAGGCCGGAATGGGGCCCCGCTTTTTGTACTTCGGGTGGGGCAGGCGCGTATAGGGCAGGTCGAATGACTTATCGATCTCGGCCTCATCCATGGTCTTGAAGGGCGGATTGATGACCAGCACTTTGTCACCCACCTGCTGAAGAATCCGGTTAGCCTGCCATTTATTAGACTCTACTTCAACAATTTTGAAGTTAGCCGCGTACCTGATCTTATCGGCCAGGCACAGCTCGTGGCTCGCCAGCTCGACCGACTCCCAGTTGTTGTAATCGCGTAGTTCGGTGTCGGCATCGTGCAGGAAAGCGACCTGGTTAATGTTACGCATCGACGTAAACGGAACCCCCTGACGAACCAGTTTCAGAATCTCCCGAAGGGGCTGCTCCCCCATGCCGTAAACGAGCATGTCGGCGCCCGCATCGACCAGGATCGACGGCATCAGCCGATCCTGCCAGTAATCGTAATGGGTAACCCGACGCAACGAAGCCTCGATACCACCCAGCAATACCGGCACGTCGGGATAGAGCTCTTTCAGAATTTTGGTGTACACGATGGTAGCGTAGTCGGGGCGGAAACCCGCTTCGCCACCGGGCGTATAGGAGTCGTTGGAGCGCAGACGCTTGTTGGCCGTATAGTGGTTCACCATCGAGTCCATACAACCCGCCGTTACGCCGAAGAAGTATTTGGGACGGCCAAACTTTTTGAAATCGCGCAGGTCATCTTTCCAGTTGGGCTGGGCAATGATGGCTACCCGAAACCCTTCGCTCTCCATGATACGGCCAATTACAGCGGTTCCGAAGGCGGGGTGGTCCACGTAGGCATCTCCCGACACCAGCACGATATCAACTTCGTCCCAGCCTCTTTTCTCAACTTCTTTCATCGTCAGAGGCAACCAGTCTGTAAGGGGTCTTTCAATCATCGGTACGCGAGCTTATCTAGTCTGAAAAACATCGAATTTACGAAATAATTCAATGATCGGTCATGAATTATGGGGCTGCTGCTCAACGTATAGCGGTTACGATTGCTTATTTCCGGCGTATTCGGACCACAAATCCACCGCCGGGAGCCAGCTTCAGACCGAGTGTATCAGTAGCCCGAACGGTTTGGGTGCTCAGCTGATAATCGACCGGATTACGATCCGCGTTAGGTCCATCGGTGCACAGGGTAGCCTCAAACGTGCCGTCTCCTAAAAAGGTGAGGGGCAGGTTCATGGGGCGACCCGTCCAGTCGGTCAGCCCACCGATGTACCAGTCGGTGCCCCGGCGCCGGGCCGTAACGAGGTAGTCGCCAAGCTTCGCGTCCAGTACGGTTGTTTCGTCGAAAGCAGCGGGGATAGAGCCGAGAAATTCCATGAAGGCAGGCTCCAGATAAGCCTGCGACGGATTGCCCGAGAAAATCGGTATCGGACTGTCATAGACAACGAACATGGCCAGCTGGTGGCAGCGGGTTCCCTGCGACATAACTTTACCGGCAATCGGCCTGAACTGCTCCTTGGTAGCATTATCGAGCAGGCCCGGCTCGTAGTCCATGGGGCCGGCAACCATCCGAATGAAAGGCAGTAGCAGATCATGCTCGGGCGTAGGCTTGCTGCTCCAGATGTTATACTCCGAGCCCAGCACCCCCTCCCGTGTAATGGCATTGGGCCAGGTCCGTTCAAACCCCGCCGACTTGTAAGCGCCGTGGAACATGATCATGATCTTATGACGCGCGCAGGCCTCGGCCACCCGACTATAAAACCGAACCATGTTCTGATCGTCGCGATCCATAAAATCGGTCATGATGAAATCGACACCCCAGTCGCTGAACTGTTTCAGAGCTGGTTCCAGCTGCCGGTCCAGGGTCGAGCAGAGCGTCCACATGCTAAGCCGGACGCCCTGAGAACGGGCATAAGCCACCAGCTCAGGTACGTTCAGATCCGGGTTGATTTTGAACAGATCGGTATAGTCGGACCAGCCCGCATCGAGCAGGATGCGGTCAAACCCGAAGCGTTTGGCAAAGTCGACGTAGTATTTATAGGTGGCTGTGTTGATCCCCGCCCGAAACGGCACGTTGAACAGGTTGATATCGGTAATCCACTCATCGGTGCATTTACCGGGACGTACCCACGACACGTCGCTGACCCGACTGGGCGCGGCCAGCCGGTAAATGAGATCCGTTTCGGGCAGGGTTCGGTCGGTGCCAATCACCAGCACCCGCCACGGAAAGCTGCGTTTGCCGCTGGTTCGGGCGATGAAATCGGCGCGCCGGGTAACGATCAGCTGCGGAAACCCACCCGCTGTCATTCGTTCGGCCAGCGGAATCGGCGCAAAAACCCCTTTCAGGCTCTGCCCGTCGCGGGCCAGAAACATGCCGGGGTAATCGTCGAGGTCTGACTCAGTAATGACGATCCGGGGCACCGATCCCGACCCGGCTACCAACACCGGCGAGAACGCCAGCGTGGTATCGTGCACTTGACTGAGCGGCTTTATCGAATACAACTCTTCGAAAGAAGTATGAAACCGATCCGCATCGGCCCGCTTCTGTACCGCCGGGAAATATACCGTCGGGTCATCAACCAGCGCAAAACGGGCGGTTTCGTTCAGTATGGTCAGCGAGTCGGCCAGGCTGGTCCGGAATCGGTAAGCCATCCCGTCGTCATAGACCCGAACCAGCAGGGCGTAGTTACCCCGGAAGTCGAGGGTCAGCTCCGTAAAATGATCCCGGATCAGTCGGCGTTTAGTAACCACTTCGGGCACAATACTATCCCGCACGGTGCGCACCCGACTCTGACGAACCTCGTCTCCTACGGCCAGTGACCGCCCCCCTGCCAGCGTCATCGCCACCGCCGAAGGCCTGACCAGCAGCCGCCCCTCGTAGCTAACGGCGTATCGGGTACTGTCGGTAACGGTCACCGTTACCGACAGGCGACCATCGGGCGACGTAATGATTCGTTGAAACGGACGGGGCGCAGCTTTACCCTGAATACTCAGCAGCAAATACCCCAGAAAGAAATAGTAGCGCATGGCAACCGGTAGTTTTACACGAAAGAAACCGGCTTGTCGTCACTACTGTGTCATCCGTATGCCAGACCTGACCCACGCGCGCTCCACCAGCCTCATCGCTGGTCAACCAGCGCACTGATGTAGGCAGGCACTTCGGGCTCACCGGCGAAGAAAGTCCCCTTCTTTCCCTGCGTCAGTGCCCAGCGGTGTATCCACGAAATACCCGCATTCCCCACGTAGCGATCGGTTGACCGGTAGGCTTCGTCCTCCAGGGCTCTATCGAGCGACACAAACCGGTACCCCTCCGTCTGGAGTTGGGCCAGAAGTTTGCCCAGGTAGAACGAGTTGATGGTATTGGCATGGGTCAGCAGCACATGCCGGATCGGGCGGCCAAACAGCGAGTCAGCCTGCGCTTCGTAGTAGCGTACCGTTGCCACCATATAGGTCACGTATTCACTGCCGATACGGCTGGCCAGCGCAGTGTCGTTTCGGAGCAGCGCCTTATCATAAGCAGCCGAAAACAGGTAATCTGAATTATCGATCGATACCGGCGCTTCCTGATAGCCCCGCGCTGACAGAAACTGACGAAGCGAGTCCTGCTTACCCGCCGAGTTGCCCCGGTGTAGAAACGGATGGCGAAAATACCGAAACTGTTTGCCAGCCTGTTCGACCAGGGGCTTTACGAAGGCCTCTCCACCCAGCACATCCTGCTGGTAGGCAACCGCCGAAATGGCATTGTAGCCTTTGTGAGCCAGGGTATGGTTGCCCAGTTCCATACCGGCGTTCAGCCACTGGGTCAGGAGGTTCATCTGGCGCTGATCAACCTGCCCGTCTGTCAGCAGCTGCTGCCCAACCACAAATCCAATGGCGGGTACAGTATACTGCCGAAGCTGCGTCAGCAACCGACGCGTGAGCGAGTCCTTGCCGCCCGGGGTCCGATAGACGCTGGAGACGGTGGGCAGATCGTCGATGGTAATACAGATTTCTTTCTGGGCCCGGAGAGGACTGGCCAGGCTAACAGCCAGTAGCAGGAAAATAAACGACCGATGCATGTAGATAAATAAGTGACAAGGGGGTTCAGTCTACCTTGAGCTGAACACTTTTGCCCAGATAAACACCCTGCGGAAGATCAACGATGAACAAGGTACTGTTCTGCCCCTCGTTGACCAGCGTTGTAAAATGATCTCCTTTCGATTTGTAGACACCCGTCACCGACAGCAGGATACGGCTTAGCATTCTCGATGGGTCGGCCAGGGTCAGTTCACTCAGGCGGCCGTTCTTCATTTTCAGCATGGCCATACCCTGGCTGTCCATCTGCACGCTGATGCCCTTCTCAACCTCTACGGTGCCGGCTTTGTAGAACGCCAGCTGACTGATACCCAGCTGACCGTGTCGAACGGCCTGCAGGTCAGGGGTGTTGGCCAGAATCTCGATGGAGCGATTGGAACGGCTGGTTTCGCTCAACTGCTGCTCCGACACGTCCGGCACCACGATGTACTGATACGAAGCCCCACTGGGTTTGTTGCCGTGATTGAACCAGAGCGAAAACACATCTTCCCGAATCAGTTCGTTACTGATATTTTTCTGGTCGGTAATGTCTGACCAGCGGCCCGTTTCGGTCTGGTTAGACAGGCCAACCGTGGCGGGTTCCGGAAATATATAGCCGATCCGGTCGTGGTGTACCCATTTTACCTTGTCGAGGGTTCGGCTGCCTTTCGGTACGGTGGTCAGCTTACCGTCCTGCATCAGACGAACATCGCTCCGCATCATGACCTGGTTCAGGCTGGTTACTACCGGCAGGTTAGGTTTCGAGTTGATATCGGTGCCGAGGCAAACGTACTCCTCGTCGAAGAAGAACCACGATTTTTTGGCCTCCAGTCCGTCGTGAGGGCTCTTGAAATCAAACGCTACGGCCCCGTACATACCGTCCGTAACGGCACCTACAAAATCGGTCAGCCCGTCTTTCTGAATCTCGTCGGGGCCGGGCAGCTGGGCTTTCTGCATGATGGTGGTCCCCGAAATCTTCTGCCAGTTGTAAACGGGCCAGATGTTGTGGTACTCATCCCCTTTCAGCATGAGGTAATTGGTGCCATCGGCGCGGTGGTGGGTCGTTTTGCCCGGTCCGTTATACGGCTCTTCCATATTCCGGTTGCGGGTCGAAAACATCCGGACGGTGGTGTAAAAGCGCGGGCGCTGAAAAACGAAGTGTTCCGATTGCCAGAAAAATTTCGCGAAGGATGCGGTAGGTTTGGCTTCGCCCTTGCGGAGCCGGATAATCTCGTCCAGCTCGGCTTTCCGATAGTCGGTGCTCACCAGCAGCCGTTCGATTTCGAGGGTACTTTTGGGCGTAAATGTGGCGCCCCGCTCGGAAATGCTCCGGTTCTTGACGCTGATGTCGTCGTAAACACCATATACCATCTGCTTGTAGATCCCGTCGAGGTAATAATCTACGAGCTGGTTGATCTTCTCTTTGGCGAACGCATACTTAGTACCTGCCACGTAGAACGACCACTCCCCGTAGGCGTTGGCGTATTTCCCGTATCCGTACGACGAAGTGTTGTTGACCCGGTCGACCCGGTGATGGAAGCTGTAGTCATGCTGCATACCCCGCTCGCCGGTAGCAAACTTCAGCTCGCCCTCAATGATTTTGATGATAGTATCGAATTCCTGGTAGTTATTCTGAACCAGCAGGTTTTTGGCCAGAATGCCCGCAATGACGATCCGGTCACCACTGGGCCGGGCTCCCGACGCGTTCATGTTGGCCCGCCCAATCATGGGCTGCGCTTTGGCAACCAGCTCTTTCGGCAGCTCATCGGCCATGACCAGCATCAGGTTACCCAGATTGGTGGGGGTGGTAATCTGATTGTCGTGCCAGTTATCGCCAACGAAATCGTGTTTGACCCAGTACGCCAGCCCCTGAGCGATACGATCTTTAAGTGTTTTGCTGCGGTAAAACTTCGACGATTTGTTTTTATACGCTTTGGCCATGTAGACCAGATCGCGCGTATGGCCTCCGTGCGGAAAGCTGGCCGTTCGGCTCAGGTCGGCATAGTTGATGTTCTGAAAACTGCCGTCTTCATTCATCCGGGCCAGGATGGCGTCTACCTGACTGTCGACAACGGGCGTCGCCATCAGATCGGCTACAATACGCTCCCTGATTAGTTTCACCTCGCTCTGGGCCAGGCAAAATGAGGCCCATAGAGCCAGTACTGGAACAAGCAACAGACGTTGAGTTCTGGATTTCATAAAGAGTCAGCTAGAAGATTCGGGTTTAGTTGCTTCATAAAGCTGACTCATACCGGTTTCTATTGATAGACCAGCGACTTAACGAACACATCGACTACCGGCAGACTGACCAGTAGTCGATGTGTAGACCTGCTGTCATCAACTAAACAACCAACAACATACCTGTTCAAACAGGTTTTGAATTTACACTTCATGTAGTTAATCCTTCATCTACAGAACACGCAATAATTATTTAGCCGTTTCTGTTACTTTTCACACTAAAAACTTACAAACCTTTAGTGTGAAAAATAACAGAAACATCCACTATAACCAGTCGAATTTTGTTACTTAAAATTTTCCGAAGTATTTCGCCATCTATTTTGATTTTCAAATATAGAAAGACAATTGTTATCCAACTAATCCTGACAACAATAGCATCAAATTCCTGACACTATACATTACTTATTAAATCAACGCCATCCTCTACCGTTTTTAGCAATAGATCTGTAGAAATTAACTCGGCACTATGTAGCCTATTTAGCTCGTGTATTTTGATCTTTATAGCCTCAAATTTTACACTACTTTTTTGCCACTGAATGGGTACCTCAACAGGGCCTGCCCGGAAGCCGCTCAACACCCCCCGAACTCACGGGCCCAACTGCTTTCTGACGAGCCGGTTTAGCCCCATTCTGGTAAGGCACCGGCTACGGCCAATCTTACCCCCTGCCCTGTTGGGAGACGATCAGCCGCAGCAGAGCCGGGCCGCTGGTGGCGTACTGGTTTTCACTATCGTTTCGTATAAAGCTGAATCTGTTTGGTTCGGGCGCTGATCCCCACTGCCATATAGGTAGGCCTTGCCTGTAGGACATGCCGCCCCGATACGACCAGTCCTTTGAACCGCCGGACCCACGCATCTACGTCTTCGGGTTTGTAATATTTGGCGTTTCCGAACATCCCAGCCGGTTTTAACCCGAAAGCCTCCCGCAGCCGGTCGAAAGCGAGGGGCGTAATGTTGTGCTTCATGCAAATCAGCGGTTTGCTCAACAGGCCCGATGTCGATACGGCTCTAGGTGGTTTGGCCGGTTCGGCCTTGAGCCGACTTAGGGCTTCCTGATGAAGCCGATCCAGGTCATGTTCGTCGCAGGTAAAGAACCTGAATCGGGCAAAGTTGACCCCTGCAATCCGATGCTCCAGCAGCCGCGATCTCAGATTTAGCGTCTGACCAATGTAGACGACTTCGTTGTTGGCATCTATCAGGTAATAGACGCAGGGCTGCGGTTTGCGAAGCGTTTCGCCCGCCAGAATCTGCCCAAAATCAATGCTTTTCTCGGTTGTTTTTTCGCTGATTTTCATGTGTTAAATATACTACTAACAATACTTATATACAACAAAAAATACATATATTTTTTTACCTTTGTTTCATGGCAGGACGACGAGAAAAAAAGAACACCATTCAGGGAAAATGGCTCAAGGAAGCCCTGGCCGCGCAGGAGATGACGGTCTACCGATTAGCGAAAGAATTAGGATATAGCCGGGAGAAATTTTACCGGCATATCGGAAATAAAACCTATCTCAGCAGCGAATCACTGGCCGAGATAGCGACTAAATTTCCAACGATGAATATGCGTTATGTATTGACGGGAGAAGGAAAACCAATTATATCCTAATAGAATTAATTACCTTTCAATGCATCGCAATTATTTATTCCCTTTAAGCTAGCTTATTCTTTTACATTCACATTTTTCAGTCCGAAAGTGTGTTAAAATTTCGTCACTTTATGAAAAATAAGGCTTTTATATAAATGACAAAAGCAAAAAAACGGGCTTCCCGAAGTATCGAACAACCTGGCCCAATAGCTTCAGAAAACCCGTTCTACTTATGTATTGCACTTTACAGCTCGAAGGTGATGCCTTGCGCCAGCGGCATAGTCGTGCCGTAGTTGATGGTGTTGGTCTGTCGGCGCATATACGCTTTCCACGCATCGGAACCCGACTCACGGCCTCCACCGGTTTCTTTTTCGCCCCCAAACGCTCCGCCGATCTCGGCTCCTGATGTGCCGATGTTCACGTTGGCAATCCCACAATCAGACCCCGCCATCGACAGGAACCGCTCGGCTTCGCGCATGTTGAGGGTAAAAATAGACGACGACAGCCCCTGGGGCACGCCATTCTGCTGCGCAATGGCGTCATCGAGGGTCGTATAGCTGAGCAGGTACAGGATAGGAGCAAAGGTTTCGCGCTGCACGACTGGCCATTCGTTTTCGGCTTCGGCAATACAGGGGCGCACGTAACAGCCCGACTCGAAACCCAACCCATCCAGTACGCCGGGCTCGACAACGAAACGACCGCCCAACTCGCGGATCTCCCTGACCGTAGCCTGGTAAGCCGCCACGGCCTGCTTGTCGATTAGCGGCCCGACATGAAACGATTCATCCAACGGATTACCGATCCGTAGTTGCGCATATGCGTTTTTGAGCCGGTTCTTCACGTCGTCATAAATACTTTCCTGCACAATCAGCCGGCGGGTTGTAGTGCAGCGCTGCCCGGCCGTACCAACCGCCCCAAACACGATGGCCGGAATAGCCATATCCAGATCGGCATGGTCGGAGACAATAATAGCGTTGTTGCCGCCCAGTTCGAGCAGGCTCTTCCCCAGCCGGCCCGCTACCGTTTCGGCCACGGCCTTCCCCATCCGGGTGCTGCCCGTAGCCGATACCAGCGCCACCCGCGGGTCGCGCGCCAGCCATTCGCCCGCATCCCGGCCGCCCGTTACCAGACACGACACCCCCTCGGGCACATCGTTGTTACGCAGCACGTCACCAATGATCTGCTGGCAGGCCAGCGCCGTCAGCGGTGTTTTTTCGGACGGTTTCCAGACGCAGACATCACCACATACCCAGGCCAGCATGGCGTTCCAGGACCAGACCGCCACGGGGAAATTAAAGGCCGAAATGATACCGACAATGCCCAGCGGATGCCATTGCTCCAGCATCCGGTGAGCCGGGCGCTCCGAATGCATCGACAGGCCGTACAGCTGCCGCGACTGGCCCACGGCAAAATCGCAGATGTCGATAATTTCCTGTACTTCGCCGAGGCCCTCCTGGAGCGATTTGCCCATTTCGTAACTGACCAGCGTTCCGAGGTCGCGTTTGTACCGCCGGAACTGATCGCCCATCTGCCGGACGATATCGCCCCGGCGCGGTGCCGGCACCTGACGCCATTCGGCAAAAGCAGCCTGGGCGGTCTGAATAACCCGGTCGTAGTCGGCCCGGGTAGAGAGGTGAACGCGGGCAATCAGCTGACCATCGGCCGGCGAGTACGAGTCGATGGTTTTGCCAGTATGATCCCGCTCGGCTGTACCAGGCCAGAACGCCTGGCCGGTACTGGTGCCGGGTTTGACCGGCTGAGTGGGTAAGGGAAGAATAGACTGCATAAACGGTTGTCTGTGATGAGTTATTGATGGGGCAAAGCTATTGGCCTTTGCGGAAACAGCAGCCAGCACCGGGCAAACTTTTTGCACCCATTCCGGTTAAAACATCGACATAAGCATTACTCAACAATCCCGAAACGTTATGAAACCCATCCAAACCTTTGGCCTGTCGGCGCTTGTTCTCGCGCTGGCCGCTACCGCCGGACAGAGTCAGAATACGCCTACCGGTGCCGCTACATCAACTACCTATCCGCAGGGTGCCGTGGTTCCGGACTCTACTCCTGCATCGGGCAACAGCCGGGCGCAGAAACGGGCCACCCGCCGGAACCGGACCAATCAGAACAGCCGCGACAACAGTTCCCAGCCCAATACCAACACGAGCCCGCAGGATGCGCAGTACCGCCAGAGTTCATCCAGCAGCGGCACGAGTATCAACAACAGCAACACGACGAACTACAATACCAACAATGCGGTCAATGCGCCCACGGGTGCAGGCAGCAACCCCAATACCACCAACCCCAGCTCAACATCGGGCACCCCGCCCGGCACCGATGGGTCTGATAACTCGGCTCGTCGCCAGTCGGCCGGGAGTTCCTCGTCGGCGGGAGTAGCGGCTATAGCCAACGCTCAGACCAGCAAAACCCCCGCTGTTAAAGCCGGCAGCACTGAACGAAACACCAGCATCGGTGATTTTGTAGCCTCGTCGCCCAACTATACGACTCTACAGAACGCGCTGCAGTCGGCCGAAATGGACGTGGCGCTGAAAGGCAATGGTCCTTATACCGTATTTGCTCCCTCCAATGAGGCTTTCAAACGGCTGCCGACAGCGGTGCAGGCTGGCTTGCTGGAGGGCCGCAACCGAGATGCCCTGAAGCAACTGCTGGCCTATCATGTGGTGCAGGAAAACATCGACGCGCAGGAGCTGAACCGGCGCATCAAAGCGGGTAACGGCAAAGCGATGCTGCAAACGATGGCCGGCGCCACCCTGACCGCGCAGGCCACCAACGGTGGGGTAACCCTGACCGACGAACAGGGGCATTCGGTGCGCCTGGGCCAGACGGACCAGTTCCAGGTAAACGGCGTCATACATAGTATCGATTCGGTTCTAATGAACAAAATGAGTGCTTCGGCGTTCCAGTAATGCCTGTTTTACGGAACACAGCAGCGTGGTCAGTTTGCAGAAATGAGCAAACTGACCACTTCATTCGTTATATTGTCGTACTTTTCGCCTTTGTGTAGACAGTGCCAGCATGATCAAAGGTTACCTAAGCGATAAGAACGGGCCCGTCATCTGTTCGTTTGAATTTCCGCTATATTTGGCTCAATTAACTCTGTTTGCGTGAAACGCCAGTCTTCTTTAGTCTCCGAAAGTGTGCTGCTCGAAAAACTGATCCGGCGTGACCAGCAGGCTTTTCAGTGGCTTTACGATCAGTATTCGGCTGCTCTGTACGGTGTGGTGTTGCGTATTGTGCGTGACGATGAGCAGGCCCAAGATTTGTTGCAGGATATATTCGTTAAAATATGGAAAAACCTGGATGCGTATGATGCCACCAAGGGGCGTCTGTTTACCTGGATGCTCAACGTGTCCAGAAACACGGCCATTGATGCACTGCGCGCGCGCAAGACTCAACCATCCGGCGCAATCCGAACCGACGAAGAGAGCGTACATATAGTTGACCGCCAGCATCACACGGAGCAACCCAACCCTGACCACATTGGCGTACAGGAGGTTGTAAACCGGTTGCGGCCTGACCGGAAACAGTTGATCGATTTGGTTTATTTTGGCGGCTATACCCATGAGGAAGCCGCCGAAGAACTGAACCTGCCGCTGGGTACGGTGAAAACCAGGATACGGGCCGCGTTGCAGGAATTAAAGCAACTATTCAAGTCATGAATGTAACAGAATATATAGCGTCGGGTATTTTAGAATCGTACGTCCTGGGAGCGGTAAGCGATCAGGAACGGCGCGAGGTCGAATGCCTATCTTCTATTTATCCTGAAATCCGGCAGGAGCTTGACCACCTGTCGACGGCTCTTGAACAGTACGCCCAGGCATACAGTGTTGAACCACCAGCGTCCGTTAAAGAGAATCTACTGAAACAGCTCGATTTCGAGAAGCCCGTTGCCCCGGCCGTTGTTCGCCCTCTGCCCGTTGACCCCTGGAAGGACGGAAGCCCTACCTTCCGAACAACCTGGCTCGTAGCCGCATCAGTCGGCATTTTAGTGTTAGGCTTCGCTTTTTTTTTGGTCTCCCAGCTGCGTACGAACCAGCAGACAGTCGCTTCCTTACGAACAGCTAATGACTCCCTCAAGTCAGAAGTTCAGCAATTACACACCCAGCAATCGCGGGCAGAGCAGTCGCTGGCGCTGTTGAGCAAACCCGGCATGCGTACCATCGAACTGCGCGGCAACGACAAAGCACCCAGTGGCCGTATGCTGGTCTTCTGGAACGCCAAAACCCGCGAGGTAGCGGTTGAGGTACGATCACTGCCCCCGCTCCGCCCCGATCAGCAGTACCAGCTGTGGTCGCTGGCGGGTGGTCAGCCAATCGACGCGGGTGTCTTCGAAGCGGGCAGTAACAACCTCGCCATCCAGCGCCTGAACCGCACCATCGATCGGGCCGACGCCTTTGCGGTAACCGTCGAAAAACGCGGTGGCAGCCCCACCCCTACGCTCTCGACCCTCCTGGCGATGTCGCCGGTCGATGCCTGAACGTTCGTCAGATTTCCCTTGTTTTACAGGTAGGCAGCCGGGTTGGCTACGACTCCAGCGCGTACTTTTTTTGCGCACATAACCAGCCGGTTCGTTGCCAAACGGTGGCCGTTCTCAGCCCGTATATCTACTCCCAATTACTTACAGATAACCCATGAAATACCTGTTAATTCTGTTCATTCCGGTTCTCCTTTGGTCGGTCTATAGCGCAGCCAGCCCGTCGGTGGCTCCGGGTGGGGCCCCGGCCTCATTGCAGACTAATAAACCCACCCCTCAGCCCGGCGAGCGAAAAGTGGTGAAGACCAACGCCGAATGGAAAAAGATACTCACCCCCGATCAGTACGCCGTACTGCGCGAACATGGTACCGAACGAGCCTTCACCAGCCCACTGAACGACAACCACGAGCATGGCGTGTTCCGCTGTGCCGGCTGCCGCAATCCCCTGTTTGCGTCCGATACCAAGTTTGACTCCGGAACCGGCTGGCCCAGTTTTTACAAACCGATCAGCAAAAACGCCGTTACCGAAGAGGCCGACAAAAGCTACGGCATGGTCCGTACCGAAATCCAGTGTTCGGTATGTGGCGGTCACCTCGGCCACGTTTTCAACGACGGTCCCAAACCCACCGGTCTTCGTTATTGCATGAACGGTGTGGCGATGATTTTCGAGAAAAAATAGACGTCAGCACGTCTCTACAATCAGGTTACTAAGCCAGTCGGTATGCGTTGTCAGCCGACTGGCTTATTCATTAAAAAACGAGTCATAACCAGCCCGATTGCGTAAACGGACCTGTTTTGGTATATCAGATCGGGCAAAAATCCGTTATATTTGACGCCCACTGAATCAACGCCGGAGTGCGTTTTTAGCGATTCAGGGGCCGACCCCAAAGCCGACGAGTCCGGGCAGTAATGTCTTCCCAAGGCGAGCCTTTCCTGTTCCGGACCTAACCGAGCATTACTGAATAAAACGCATGAGTGAAGACAGGGAGCGATTCCGCGCTATCCGACACGCTTTTGGCGCATTCCGGCGACGAATTCGACACCGTCGGGCGCAGTTTGGCAGTGTGAGACGAGGAGTTAGTCAAACTATTTATAAGCAAACAACCCGCCTGGCGGGCGAAGAACGGGTTAATTCATGGACCCAGACCTACCGGGATTACCGCGAGCGGCTCCGCTCCTTTGTTCATCAGTACATTGATCCCGACGCCTGGTATTATCCGTACCTAAAAAACGGCATTCGCTGGACCCTGATCAGCGCCCTGATGCTGGGGGTTTACGTGTTCATCATCAACTACAATTTTCTGTACCTGACCGGCGAGATGCCGAGCGTGATTGAACTCGCCAACCCGAAGCTGAACCAGGCTTCCGAAATTTATTCGCAGGATGGCGTGATGATCGGTAAATTCTATGCCGAAAACCGAACCCCCATCAAGTATCAGAACATCCCGAAACCACTCATCAACGCCCTGATTGCTACTGAAGATGCCCGGTTCTACGATCATGGCGGCATCGATCCGCGGGCTATTGGCCGGGCTTTGATCAGCCTCGGACGCGACGGGGGCGGCTCTACCATTACCCAGCAGCTGGCCAAAAACCTGTTCAAGACCCGGCGCAAATCGAATTCGGGGCTGCTGACCCGAATTCCCTTTCTCCGTAAGGTAGTGTACAAATCGAAGGAATGGCTGATGGCGCTCAAACTGGAGCGAAACTTCTCCAAAGAAGAGATCATCACCTACTATTTCAATACGGTCGACTTTGGCAGCAATGCGTTCGGATTGAAGACCGCAGCCCGAACGTTTTTTAATAAAGCCCCCGACAGCCTCAACATTCAGGAAGGCGCCGTACTGGTCGGCTTACAGAAAGCAACGACCAATTATAACCCGCTCCGGAATCCGAAACGGTCGAAAGAACGGCGGAATGTCGTGCTGGGCCAGATGGCCAAATACAAATTTTTGACCCGGCAACAGGCCGACTCGATCAGCGCACTCCCCCTCGTAACCGACTACACGCCCGAAAATCCTTACTCGGGCCCGGCCAGTTACCTGAAGAACGCCGTACTCGATTACGTAAAGAAGTGGGCCGAAGAAAACGATAACGGGTACGACCTGTATACGGACGGCCTGCGCATTGTTACGACCATCGACTCGCGCATGCAGACCTATGCTGAAGAAGCCACCAGCGAAAAGATGAAAGCGCTGCAACGGACCTTCGATAACCACTGGCGCGGCCGAAATCCCTGGACCGACGAAGATGGCAACGAACTACCGGGATTTATCGATTCGGTAGCCCGCCGTACCGAGCGCTACAAAGTGCTGGCCAAACGGTTTCCGCTCGACCCCGATTCGGTCACCTATTACATGAAGGTCAAGAAGTACAAGATGCGGGTGTTCAGCTGGAACAGCAAACGCGGGTACGACTCGACCGAAATGACGCCCTACGATTCTATCTCGTATTACAAGCGGTTTCTGCAATCGGGCATGGTAGCTATGGACCCGCATACGGGCTACATTCGGGCCTGGGTCGGTGGCCTGAACTACGATTATTTCAAGTACGACCACGTCAAGCAGGGCAAGCGGCAACCGGGATCTACCTTTAAACCGTTTGTCTACACGACCGCTATCGACGATACGCTGATTAACCTCGGCCCCTGCGACCGTATTCAGGATCGGCCATTCCGGAAGGCTTACCGCGAAAACGGCGAAGAAAAGGTCTGGGAACCCCGCAACTCGACGGGCTATTACACTTATTCGGAAATGACCCTGCGCCGGGCTATGGCCCGTTCGGTGAACTCCATCACCGCTAAACTTACCGACGACGTGGGGCCTGAGCGGGTCGTCGAGTACGCCCACCGGATGGGAATCAAGAGTAAGCTGGCGGCCGTTCCGTCCGTTGGGCTGGGATCGTCGGATGTGTCGCTGTACGAGCTGGTAGGTGCTTACTGTACGTTTATCAACGACGGAGAAGCCATCGAACCCATGATTGTGCAGCGCATCGAAGACCGCGACGGGGTCGTGATCGAAACGTTCCAGACCCAGCGTCGGCGGGCCATCAGTCCTGAAACGGCGTTCCTGATGCGGTATATGCTACAGGGTGGCCTCCAGGAACCCGGCGGCACCTCCCAGAACCTGTGGTCGTTTAACCTGTTCAAGAATCGGCACGAAATGGGCGGCAAAACCGGAACCACATCCAATAACTCCGACGGCTGGTTTGTTGGCGTATCGGATAAACTGGTCGTTGGCGCCTGGGTCGGTGGTGATGACCGAAGTATTCACTTCCGCTCAACCGATCTCGGCGAGGGGGCCAAAACAGCGCTGCCGCTGGTTGGCCGATTCCTGGAAAAGGTATATGCCGATAACAAGTTCCGGAACCTGCAGGGGCCATTTGCCAAACCAGCCGTTCCGATCACCAAAGATTATCAGAACTGCTACTCGTACGAAGACGAAAGCGCTGCCGAATCGGACTCGACCGATGTATCGGGTGAATCGGACTCGACCTTCGTTCCGACTACCCCCGCCCCTGACGCCACTACCCCCCCCGATACAAGCGGGACCCCCTAACTGACCATCTGGTCAATTTATACTGCCGACCGCCGAACCGCATCCCCCATGCGACATCGGCGGTCGGTTGCGTTTGCGGCCATTCTACCTTTCTATATCAGCATAGTCTATATGACAACTAGCTGTTAATCAGACCCCTGCTTTCTCCCTGCTTTTTTTTCGATATACGCAAAGTTGGTATCTTGGGCATGAAACCCCTGTATCCTGCACCATGAGCCCTTTCTACTATCTGCTAACAGCCCTGTGGCTATTACCTCTTTCTGCTTTTTGCCAGTCGGATCCTCAACTGGTTCTGAATACCAACGGGCATCAGGGGCTCATTCGGGATATTGCGGTTACCAACGATGGTCGGTTTATTATTTCGGCTGGCGATGATAAGGTTATCCGGATCTGGAACGCGCAAACCGGCCTATTGACCGAAGAAATCAGGGGGCAGCAGAGCGAAGGCAGTTTAGGGAAGATTTTTGCGATGGCCCTGTCGCCCGACAACCGCTGGCTGGCCGTAGGAGGCTGGCTTAAAAACGGCGATTCTGTCGATGATAACTTTCTGCGGCTCTACGATTTTCAGAAACGCGAGTTAAAAGCCCTGCTCAAAGGACATACGGATGTGGTTCACTGCCTGAAATTCTCTAATGACTCCCGGCACCTGGTTTCGGGCTCCAGCGATAATACAGCCATGGTCTGGGACATGACCCAGACTAACGGCAGCAAAGGTACCACGCCTGCACAAGTTTTACGGGGACATACCCGACCAGTCTACGACGTGGCCATGCAAGGAAATTTGGTAGTCAGCGCATCGTACGATAAAACCATCAAATTCTGGACTTTAGCCGACGGCAGGGCTTATGCCAGCAGTGACGTCCACGACGCCCAGTGTGATGTAGTAGCCATCTCTCCTGACGGCCAGACCATTGTTTCGGGTGGTGATGATAACCGGCTTGCTATTCATAATCGAGCCGGGCAGGTAATACAGACCATCGATAACAGAAACTCCCCCAGCGTCATTCGTTTTTCGCCCGATGGGCAACGCTTCTTATGCGGCCGGTACAGCAACTACAACCTCGACCCTGTATGTAAACTGTATAAGCTAAGCAATAAGCGCTGGGAGCTGGAAACAAGTTTTAAAGGGTTTGACAATACAGTTACTGCCGTAGCTTTTCTTGATAATAACACCGTTGTCATAGGCGGGGGCAGCAACCAGGAGATCAACATCGGTAAAACAAGCGGGACAGTGGTTCGCAGACTTCTCGCCATGGGCAAAACGGTATTTGCCACGGGCATTAGCCAGAAGATCCTGGCCTTCACCACCACGTTCACTCAGAATAAAGGACGGTCAACATTAACCACACAGTTCGATCTCATTAACCGGCAGCTAAGCCCGCTGCCCCCTGGTACAGAAGTAGCCGGGCCAATTCTGAATCAAGGTGACTATTCGCTGACCCACCAAGCGGGGGGGCTTTATGGATTCGACGATGCCGTACTGCAGCTCCGTCAGGCTAACAAAACCAGTGCGAGCATCACTCGTGGCAGTACAGATGGATACCGACACAACTGCTATGGATTTGGCCCGAATCAAACCATCGTGTCGGGGGGTAGCAATGGCCGGTTGTATATGTATGACTTCTCCGGAAAGGTGCTGAGCGAGTTTATGGGGCATACATCCGATCTACGCGGTATCAGTGTTTCGGCCGATGGCCAGTGGCTGGTGTCGGGGGGCGAAGATCAGGTGATCAAACTATGGCCACTGGCTGAGGTGGGTAAAAAAACAGTCATTGAGCCACTGCTGTCGCTCTTTGTCGGCACCGACAACGAATGGGTCTTATGGCATCCGTCGGGGTATTACGATGCCTCGCCCGACGGCGAAAAATACATGGGCTGGCATATCAACCGGGGCTATGATCAGATTGCCAGTTATTACCCGGCTACCAGCTTTCGCAAAAAATTTTACCAGCCTCAATTTATCACCCGGTTGGTTGAAACGGGGAGTCTGGCGGCCGCCCAGCAAACGCTCACGACGGGGCGGCTGGAAAATATACGGCTGCTGCATCCGCCGGAGGTCAGCTGGCAAATACCGGCCAGTCGGTTTGTTACCACCGACGCAGCCACCTACCGGCTAACCGCCCTGATCGAATCAGCCTCGCCGGTGCAGCTGGTCAAGGTACTGGTAAACGGGCGATCGGGCTACGAACGGCGGGGCGCCAGCGTAGCGGCCGGATCGACATCGTTCAGCGAACTGGTTTCGCTCACAACGGGCGATAACGAACTCGAAATTCTGGTACGCAATGCCGACGGCGAGGTATCGTCGGAGAAACGGACGGTCACCTACCAGCCCGCCCGAACCGAAGAGTTGTTTAAACCAACGCTCTATGTACTGACAATCGGCGTTTCTTCGTATCAGGAAACCCAGCTGAATCTGCGCTTCGCCCACCGCGATGCCGAAGCGCTGGCAACAGCCTTTTCCAAGCAGTCGGGCGGGTTATTCAGGCAGGTCATTTCTACCGCCATAACGAACGAGAAAGCCACCGGCCGGGGCATCAAGAAAGCGCTGACAGAACTGAAGCGAGCCGCTACGCAACGCGATCTGGTCATCGTCAGTCTGGCCGGACACGGGGTCAACACGGCCAATAACACCTTCTATTTTCTCCCCTACGACGTAGAGACGTCAGATATAGAAGCCACGGCCCTGAAATACTCGGACCTGACCGATGTACTGGGTAGCCTGCCCTGTAAAGTGCTGGCTTTTGTGGATGCCTGCCACGCCGGCAACCTGGTTAAAGCCGGCGTACAGCGTCGGGATCTCGAACCTAACCTGGGGGAGTTTGTGCGCGAACTCATCTCCGACGATGTAGGGGTTGTTGTGATGAGTGCCTCAACGGGTAAAGAAACCTCGCAGGAGTCGGCAGACTGGCAGCAGGGGGCGTTCACCAAAGCCGTACTGGAAGGTTTATCGGGCCGGGCCGAGATAACCAAAGACGGTGTCATCAGCTTGAGCGAACTGGACCGTTACGTGACGGAGCGGGTGAAGCAACTCACCAACGGTCTGCAACATCCAGTAACCTATAACGAAGGCCGAATTCCGAACAGCCTGCCGCTATGCGTTATCAAATAAATTTAACCAGGCGGGCCAATCCCCTACTCATTTCGCCAGCCCAATCGGTCCGCGTACTGCGCGCCAGTCCCCAGGGCACAAAAAAGCCCGACTCCTTACTTAGTCGGAGTCGGGCGAACGTTGAACGGGTGTGAATAAAATCGGAAAGCCTCAGATTATCACAAACAGGATCAGGACGATGTGCTTACGACATAGGCTCAATGGCGTAGAGCAGAACCGTTGTGTTTGTGTTACATTTGATTATTCCCGGAGAACAGAAAAAGTAACAGGCCCCCATGAAAAAATGGCCACTTTTTGCATGAAGCCTCTCAACCTACAAGCTAACCTTCTCATTGTCACCGTTTTTTTCTTTCTGAATTTTTTCACAAAACTGCCCGAGCCATCAAGCCAGGCCCAACGGGTCTATGCCAATTTGCTGCGGGCCATGGGCAACCCGCCCCATCCGCCAGTACTCCGCCGGCTGCCGCGGGGATCGGCGCAGCAGGGTGGCTCGCTGGTTTACCGGCCGGGAACGCCGGCCCACATCGACCTCAGCGACGATGTGCTGGATCTGTGCCGTACGTTCGGGCCTGATGCCGATGCGGCCCTGGCCTGTCTGCTGGGACACGAGCTGGCCCATTTCCAGTACCGGCATGGCCAAAAGCAAGGCTTCTTCTCACCCGTTGTCATGCCCAACGGAGCCGCCTATTCGTCAGAAAATCTGGAAGCGCTGGCCGACCGATCGGGCGTCTTTCTGGCCTATCTGGCCGGGTACGATGCATTTACGATTGCGCCCGCCGTATACAGAAAACTATACGATACCTTTCGGCTCCCTAACCAGATAGCGGGCTACCCCAGCCGCAGCCAGCGGTTGCAGATGGTAAGCGACACCACGGCTCGCGTACGCGAACTGGCCCATTATTTCGAACTGGGTGAAATTCATTACCTCCTGCTCGACTACGCAGCGGCCGGCCAGGCTTTTTCTACGCTGGTAGCCCGCTACCCTACGGCTACGATTCTGAATAACCTGGGAGCCATCAAGCTCAACCAGGCGCTGGCTCAGATGGCGCCCGCGCGGGATGATCCGCGCTTGCGGTTTGCTTTTCCGGTCGAGTTTGATGCCGATAACCGACTGCTGGCCAATCCGCGCCGGGGTGAGCCGGTACCATACCGCCCGCTGCTGGCCGACGCCCGGCATCTGTTCAGTACCGCCCTGGCCCGGCAGCCTGGTTACCAGGCCGCCACCCTCAATCTGGCACTCACGTTTTATCTGCTGAACGAAACCGAAAAAGCGTACCAAACCCTGATGGCGAGTCGCACCGCCAGTCGGCCCCTGTCGGCTAATGGATTGCTGCTGCTGGCCGTCATTGAGGCCGACCGCAGCAAACCCGCCGAGGCTCAGCGGCTGTTTCGCCAGGCAGCAGCGCAGGGCGCTTTTCGGGCAACCGACAACATGCGGCTCTACGAAGAATCACAAAAACCCGGCTGGCAACGCTACTGGAACCGGCTCGTGGCCAACCGCCAGTCGACCCAAACCGCCAGCAGGCCCTCGCCGGTCGATCGGCTCCGCCCGGCTCCCCGGTTACCGCTACAGCCGCTCCCCTCTGGCGGACGGTATGCCCGCACCGATTCACTGACGCTGTACGAACTGTCTATTGAAGAAAACAACAAACCACGGTGGTACCGCGTGGTTAAAAGCAATCGGTTGGGGCTGGCCGACTTACCGATTGGCAGCCCTCGTTCGCGCCTGTCGGCCTACGGACCGCCCTCGGCCGACGTAGCTGGCGCGCGGGGAAGCCGATTCTACGGATACCGCCGGGGTAACAGTCGCCTGTTTCTGGAATTCAGGAGCGAGCAGCTGGTGAGCTGGCTGGCCGTAACCCCTATTTGATCGGCACCAGCGGTTTACGCCCACCGTACGTATCGCGGTCGAGCCGGTACGTGCGGCCCTGTGGGTCGGTCAGCAAAAAGCCGCCCTGCTGCGGGTCGTCGCGCAGCTGCCACCGGGCCTCGCTGGCAGGCAGCTCCGTCAGGTGCAGGTGCAGTCCGTCCGGATCGCTGCTGTATTCGCCGGAAGCCGGACCGTCGGTGCTGAAGGTAACCGGAAAGGTGGTCAGCTTATCGGGCGCCGGAGTACCGTCTACCCCAAAGCCACGCTGCGCATAGGGAATCTGGGTCGAGAGCGTGTCTGGTCCGGACAGATACCGGAACCCCAGCCAGCCGAGTCCTGCCACCAGCAACAGCGTAGCCACCGCCCGCAACCAGGTTTGCTGCCACCACGGGCGCACCGGCCGGGACCGACCCGGCCCCGACGATACAGGCGTGGTTAGCCCTTCGCTGATCAGTCGATCAACCAGATCGTAATCCTTGCTGGTCTGCTCCCGGTCAAACTGCTGATTCAGGGCAGACTGCATGAGTACATCGGCCCTGAAATCGGCATCGTCGGTCATTTTCTGCCTGACGGCCTGCCGCCCCGACTCATCGAGTTGTCCGGCCAGATACGCGTCAATAATAGCCCATTTGTTCTGGTCGGTAATCATAATGCTGCGTTCTTCATTTTTTCTGTCAAACAATCCCGCAACCGGCTACGGCTTTCGTTCAGCCGAACGCTGGCCGTGTGCGCATTGGTATAGCCTGCTCTGGCGGCAATTTCGGTCATATCCAGGTCATCGAAGACCGCCTGTACCTCGTCCATTGACATAGTTTTCAACTCCTGCTCACTCCAGTATTTGTACCGCAGGCGAAACAACAGCTGACGGGCCGCACCGAGTCGGCTGAAACAATCGGCCAGCCAGGTCCGGAACCTCGAAACTTCAATTTGGATGGTGCCGGAACGGCCGTCGGTTGTCGTCACCGGCAGGTCAATGCTGATCGGTTCGTCATCGGCGGTTGTCAGGGGCCAGGTCATAGTACCCATATCGGCCTCATCGACAGTAAGGAATGTGGTTTCCAGCCAGTTCGTTTGCTCAACCGGGTCAGTGCGTTCCTGCCGAAGCTGATGCAGGGCTTTGAAACGGGCAATGCTGATCAGGCAGGTCGACAACAGCGCTTCGACCGGCTTTCTGTCGGCCAGGTTGGTGAAGAAGGCAGCAAACGAGTCATTGAGTACTTCGTCGGCAACGTCGGTCGTCCGGAACCGGAACTGCGCCAGGTAGCGGGCTACGGCCTCCCGGTTTTCGGCCATGATTCGGCTCATCGCTGACGTTTGCTGAGCCGGACTTCCGTCAGCGGCCAGCCAGCTCAGGACCTGCTCGCGGGTAACGCGCCGGGCAAACAGGGATGGATTCAGTCGTTGTTTGGTTGCCTTCCGTCGAATGATCAGGCAGGTGGCCAGGGTCTGACGAAGAATAGCCGCAGCAGCCTGGCCGGGCAGATCAGCAAATTCATTGGCCAGTGTTTTGGTAACAACGGGCGCAATCTGACGAACAAAGGCTTCGTCGGAAGGTACAGATGTGGACATCAGGTGTGGAACAGAAGGCTACTGTCCAAAGCTACTAAAAAAACCGCCATACTACACTCCCGTAGTATGGCGGCTATCGTTAACTAACCTCCACCTGGAGGTTTTGTTGGTTTTTCTGGGGGGTCTTCGTCGAAAGTCGTTGTTCTGACGGCTGGTTTAGCCTCACCCGGAGCGGGGTCAACCGCAACTGATTCACAGGCACCCATGGCCAGCATCAACACGACCCCGAACATACCCACCCAACCCGAAGCCGAAGCCAATGGTCGTTTGTTCATGTTATTACCCTTGCGGGCGTTTTGGGGTTTGTTGAAGGCTGGCTCCGGGGACGTCCGCTAAAAAGCTTTCGGAGCTGGCTTTCGAGAGTAGATTGCAGGGGGCGGAAAAAAATCACACCCCCCACTCACTATTTCCGTTACTTTTCCGGCAAAAGGAGAATATCCCAGTAAACAGTCACCCTACCGCATGTCGAGTGCCGATCAGACCTTATACGAAGCCATATGCTCCGACGACAAACGTCGGGTTGAGTGGGCCACCCACCAGCTAACCCATAAAGTCAAAGCGGTCATTCGTCGGCATGTGCTGGACAACTCGGGCAGTGAAGAAGATGCTGCTGATCTCACCCAGGAAACGGTACTGGCGGTATGGGCTCAGCTGCGTTCGGGCCACTACCAGCCCCGGGCAGAGGCAACGCTGGATGCGTACGTGTATAAGGTGATGCGCAACAAATGGCTCAAGGTCCTCAAGCGTCGGAAACAGGTGGGCCTGCTGAGCCAGTTCGACGACCTGACCGAAGAGCCCACGGCCGAGGATAAACCCGAACGGCTGGCTACACTGCAGCAGGCCTTCAGCCAGTTGGGCGAAGCCTGCCAGGAGCTGTTGCAGCTGTTTTACTGGGACGATTTATCGTTCGATGAGATTGCTCACCGGGTCAACGCTTCGGCCAAAGCGGCCAAAGTGCGTAAGTATCGGTGCATGCTATACCTGGGGGCGCTGCTCCGGGGCGAAAAACGGGACGGCAACGAATAAAAAGGCGAAAAACCTGTAATCGATGAAGTACTTCAGTACTATTGATCTGAACCAGCTAGTATCTATCCAACATGCGACCAACTAATCAACTTGAGCAATGGGAGTGGATGGAAGCCTACCACCGGGGTACGCTATCCGCCGACGAACGACTTATTTTCGAGCAGGAACTCAAACGCGACCCTGATTTCAGCCGGGAGTGTGCTCAGCTGCTCGCAGCCGATAAAGCGCTGCGTGAACTGGCCCTGGCCAAAACAGTCCGGAACGCCGTTCGTGCCGAACTGGCTGCGCCCCCTAAACCCATCCAGCGTCTTCGGCTCGGGCGGGGCAGGCTGGCCAGTGTGCTGGTAGCCTGCGTCCTGCTGGTCATCAGCTACCTGACCTTCAGCCAGGTCGATCTGGAAAGCTACCGCCAGGATGTGACCCTGACGCAGCGCTACCGCGAATCGGAAGACGATGTAGCCGGGCCTGACCTTACGCCCCAGCAGCGGACTTTTTACCGCGAGTTCTTCGATGCGCAGGCGTATCTGGCCAATGGTCAGCCCCAGCTCGCTATCGGTAATCTGGAAAAGCTGGCGCGGGTAGACAGTCTCCGCCCCTATTTCAAACAGGCCGTACAGTGGCACCTGCTGAATGCCTACCTGCTCAACCGGCAGCCCGACAATGCCGACGCCACGTTCCAGCTGCTCGACCAGAGCGGCCAGTCCGTTTATCCCATCAGTACATCGGATCGCTGGAAAGTGTGGTGGCAGATCCGCTGGCAGAAACTCGGCCGCTCAGCGTGAACGACGCCGACGGTACCGGATGTAGCCAGCGATAGCCAATAGCCCGGTTCCCAGAGCAGCCAGCCAGCCGGTTGGCCAGGGACCGGGAACCGGAAAAACGGGCTGGTTAGTCCCCATCAGGACCAGATGCGCCCAGAAGTGGGGCGGGCTAAACGCCCCACCGGACGATTGCTGCTCAATGAACCGCAGCTTGGCCCGCTGTAGGGCCACATCGGTTGGCAGGCCCGACGCCAGCTCTTCGTATAACAGTTGCGAGAGCCGGGCCGTAGTACCATCATGCGCATTCCAGAGTGAAGTGATAACCTGCGGACAGCCCGCCGATGCAAACGCCCGGCTCAGACTCAGCAGGCCCTCGCCCCCGTGCAGACTGCCACTACCCGTTCGGCAGGCAGACAGCACGGCCAGCCGGATATGGCGCAGGTCCAGCAGGCCCAGCTCGTGGGCATACAGCCGGTGTGACGAATCCTGCGGGAAAAACGCGATGTACGAATCGCCGGGGTCGTTGTCGCTGGCCCGGGCGTGGGTGGCCAGGTGAAGAACCTGATGGTCGGGAAATAGTGACAGAAAGGTGGCTTTGCTGGCATTGGCGGCCGTTGAGCGCGTGCCGGCAGCAGACCCGATTTCGGCTTCCGACCGGTCGAGAGACTGGTACCCCCGTTGCTGGATAAGGGTAAGCGTAGCCTGATCAACGGCAAAAGGAGCCATACTGAGTACATCGGGCGAGCCGTCGGGGCGCTGGCGGGGGCTTCTAACGTAGCTGTCCATCGAGTAAGCGTAGGTGATGGCTGCATGCCTGAGCAGGTAATCATCGGGACGCTGTCCCGTCTCCAGCACTTCGAAAGGCAGGTAATGCAGGGGTCCGTCGCGCACAATAACCAGCCGCCGAACGCCGGCCAGGTCGGCCCAGACCGGCCCCAGCACCCGCCTAAACAGAGCCCGGGCAGCGGTATGTCCCGTATACTGAAACGGATCGGGATTTCGGTAGGCTTCATGCCGAACGGTTTCGGCCAGCTGGTTCAGCTGGGCACCGCTGATCGGGAGCAGCATCACCCGAATCTGGTGTTTCTTTACGACAGTCAGCAGTAGCGAGTCAGATGTCAGGCTATACTGTAAAAAAGCCATATCCGGGGCGAGTTGCTGTTGCAGGCGGCTCAGATTGTCGGCTCCCGGTTGGGCCGACGTATAGGGCCGCAGCTTTTGGTACGCCCGATTCCAGACCAGCTCGGCGTTGACCAGTTCCGCATTGACAGCCACGATTCCGGCCCCTGTAGAATGCGCCACATCTCGTTCGGCCCAGGCCGTTTTGGCCGCAGCCAGCCGGTTTTTGGCCCGCTGCACTTCTTCGAGCAGATAGCCCGGCACCCCTGCATAGTCGCGCTGTAAGGCCTGCAGGGTTTCACGCAGTACGGCCGCGCTACCCTGCTCCTGCCGGTGTAACAGTGCGGCCAGGGTGGCCTTGTCGGGCCGTTGTCGGTACTGGGCATACGCTACCGCTACCGCTTCCCGGTAAGCCGGGCGGAGCTTTTCCTGCACGAACAGCTTGGTCAGTTCGGCACTGTAGGATGCCTGCAGCAGATCACTCAGGGCAAAGGCCCGATCATAGGTGAGGTTGGCCAGCTGCAGCGAGTTAGGCATCGTTTTGGCGGCATGCAGCAGGTGGGCTTTCCAGCAGAGCGACTCGAACAGGTCAGGCCCGTTCAGGAAGTCGGTCAGGGCTGGGTTTTGCGCCGGATCGGTAGCCCGAAAGCGCAAACTGTTGGCCTGCATAGCCTGCTGGATAAACGTTAGCGCCCCCGATACGTCCTGCTGCAGCCAGGCCATCCGGCTCAGCGCCATCAGCCCCCGCCACCCGACCCGGCTCGACCCGCCCAGCCGCTGCCCTGTGGCAACAGAGCGCGCAAAAAATGTTCGGGCGCGGCCTAACTGCTGCTGCTGCTCCCAGTACTTACCCAACGACTGATCGAGGTAGGCAGACAGTTCGGCGCCGTCGGTACCGGCCTGTTTGACCAGCCGCTCCGTTTCGCGTATGAACACCCAGACAGAATCGGTCCGTTGCCGCTGTAGCCGACACTCGATCAGGCCCAGCAATAGCCAGCCCCGATTCAGGTCGGGCGTTTTATAGTGACGGACCGATGCGGTATAGAGCGAGTCGGCCCGACCGAGCTGCCCCAGTTGCCGGTAAAACAGCGCGAACTGATTCTCGGCAATGGCCTGCCGGGCCGGGGTGGTGTGGCGAGCCAGGAGTAGCAGCCGTTTCTGGAAACACCGCTCGGCCTGTCGGTAGTCGCCCTGCTCTACGGAAGCGGTACCCCGATTGCCCCAGTAGGCAGCCACATAAGTGCGGGCCTCACGCTCCAGCGCCGGGCGAACCAGCAGCAGCGAATCGGCGCGTTGCCAGAACCAGCGCAGCGAATCGGGACGGTTTCGCTGGTGGTACATTTCGCCCAGACTGGCCCATAGTTTGAAGCGGGTGCTATCGGCCAGCGGAGTCAGCGGCAGACCCGCCCGGCAGACAGTAGTAGCCCGGCGATAGTCATCGTTTACGTAGTAGACCGTAGCCTCGTCGACCAGACTATTGGCCGCCAGGTCAAACTTCCCCTGCTGCCGGGCCAGCTTCTGAACCTGACCAAACAACCGCAGGGCTTCGGCAGGCTGCTGTCGATAGATAGCATTAGCCCGCTGCCGCAAACTGTCGGCCGACTGACCATGCCCGGCCATCGACCCCAGGCATAGCAGTACGAGGACGTACCACGTCCAGCCAGAACCACTGCTATTCATAAGCGTACGCAAAGCAATATAAAGAGAGGCTGTTCCCGTGGGTGAAATTAAGCAATAGTCCAGTACGCTGCATAGCCCGCAGCAGGTCGCTTCTGTTATAAATATTTAATCTACATAAATACCAGTCTATATCCACCCACCCCATCGAGCCTGGCAACCCGCTGCCCGGACGAAAGGAGCAGGCTATAATCAGCCGTATTACAGATAGTGATTATAACTTATAGAGAAAGTATAGTTAACATATTAATTACCAAAGGAATAGCTGTTACTTTTTTGTCGATTCCGGTATTTACAGGTAGAAATACAACGCTTACTCAATTCACCAGTCTGTTTTTTGCATTCTTGTCTGATTACGTGCTTCTTACGCCGATCAAATCCCGTTTCTATCTATTACCTTATCTAGTTTACTCCATGAAAGCACAACTCGTTTTTATTGCCTGCCTGCTGATCGCTCTGGTCGGCACCACCACCGTTGCGCAGGACAAGCCTGACAAAAATGTGACCGTAACGGGCAAGGCTGTCCCGAAAACGCGGGGCGCCAATCCTAACATCAAAAAAGACGTGCCCACCACGGATGTACCCGTTCCCAGACCGGCCAAAACCCGGGGCGCCTTATGCCGGGTTAAGTTTGATAACTATACCGGCCTGTACATCAAGATTTACGTCGACGGTGACTACAAAGGCACGCTGGCCCCCTGGGACGACGGCACGGTAACGGTTGGGTCAGGGTATACGACCATTTACTGCGTCTCTACGGGCGGCACCCGCGAGTGGAGCGCATCGGGCGACTGCCGCGAAAATTACGTGTACACCTTACGCTAGCATCAGCCAGCGCAGTACGCACGATTTTTTGTCGGGAAGGGGGCCTGCCTCCTTCCCGATCCTCCTGTACCGCTCATCTCAATCCGTATGAATCTCCACCCGAACCGCATCGTGCGAGCTGGCTGGGCGGCTTTGGTCGGCCTGCTGCTCCTGGTAAATCCCCTGTTTGCGCAAACCAAACGAGCCCTCGTCATTGCTATTGGAAAATACCCGGGAGCCAGTGGCTGGCAGTCGATCAGCTCGGCCAACGACATACCGCTGATCCGGGCGGCACTGGCCTATCAGAAATTCACGGACGTAACGGTGCTGCAGGATGACAAAGCGACCAAAACCGGTATCATCAACGCCCTCAACACGCTGATTGGTCAGTGCCGGCCCGGCGATCAGGTCGTTATTCATTTTTCGAGCCACGGGCAGCAGATTTCCGACGACTCGAACGACGAGCTGGATGGGTACGACGAAGCGATTGTCTGTTACGGAGCCCCGGCCAGCGCCAGCGCCAAACCCAACTACGACGGTAGTCAGCACCTGCGCGACGACGAACTGAACCAGCTCATCGAGACACTCCGCGGCAAGCTGGGAGCTTCGGGCGACATCCTGCTCATTGCCGACGCCTGCCATTCCGGCACCATCAGCCGGGGCGGTATCGCCAAAATACGCGGCAATAGCCAACCGTTCAACCTGTCGGGCAAAGCCCCCCAGGTCCGGTCAGCGCCGGGTCGTCAGGTGGCCAAACCGTTTCTGGCTCCTTCTCCGGCCCGGGGTGGCGTGGCAACCGGCCTGGCGCCTTACGTGGTGATCTCGGCCGCCAAAGCCGGTGAACTGAATTACGAATACATACTGCCCGATGGGAGCGACAAAGGGGTGGGTTCGCTGTCTTACGTGATCAATAAGGTACTGCGTAGCGTTAACCCCAGCGAAACCTACCGACTGTTATTCAACCGCATCGTTGCCGAAATGAAACTAGTGGCTCCGCAGCAAACCCCGGAGATCGACGGCGACTACGACCGCCAACTGTTTGGTGGCAAAGCGGTGCAACAAGTCCCTTACTACCCGATTCAGCAACTCACCGACAGCGGAAAACAGCTCATCATTGCGGCCGGCCGGCTGGAAACGGTCAACGTCGACACCCAGGTGCGGGTTTGCCCGGCCGGCACGACTGACCCCATGCAGGCTAGTTCGTTTCTATCCGGCACCGTAGTTCAGGCGGGTATGTTTTCGGCCACCATCCGACTCGAAAAACCACTCCCGGCCGATCAGCAACTTAAGCAGTGGGTGTTCGTGACCGAGCGTTCGTTTGGCGACCTCTCCGTAGCCCTCAGTCTGGACAGCCTCCGCAACGGTCCGCTGCGCACGGCCGCCGAAAACGTTCTTAAGGCGCTGCCCCTCGTTAAGCTGACGTCTGTCAAAGCTTCTGAGCTGTACCTGTCCCAGCTCGACTCGGCGGGGGTCAGCTACGCGCTGGTTCGTAAAACAACCGATGGGTTTGTTGTCGGTAAGCCCATACCCGTGAACCGGCCAACCGACGGCGAGACGATCAGCCTGCGGGTCCAGAACTACGCACAGGGCAAATTCCTGCAAACCTACAACCCAAGCTATCCGGGTATCGGCCTCAAGCTGGAACTTATTCCCAGCAAGCCCGGAGGTCGCGACGCCACCGATACCCTAAACCGGGCTGGCTTTTTACAGAACGGATTGATGATGTTTTCACCGACGGACAAAGCATCTGTCAGAATTACCAATACCGGCTCCCTACGCGTCTATTTCAGCCTGATCGATATCCAGCCCGACGGTGGCGTAAGCGTCGTGTTTCCAACCAAAGAAACATCCGTCAATCACGACCTGCCC
The DNA here is from genome assembly GCF_004138325.1 of Spirosoma sordidisoli. GTDB lineage: Bacteria > Bacteroidota > Bacteroidia > Cytophagales > Spirosomataceae > Spirosoma > Spirosoma sordidisoli. Next base: position 123,454 of record NZ_SBLB01000011.1, read on the forward strand.
GAGAATTACGTAATCGAGCCGGGCAAAACGCTCATCATTCCGCGCCGGCTGGACTTTTCGCCCCCCTTTGGTACCGAGACGTTTAAAGTATTGGCCGCGCTGGAAAAGTTTGACCTGCGCAACGTTGTCGGCCTGCGCAGCCTCGATCGGGGCACCCGCGGTCTGAGCAACGTCCTCGAAAAAGTATTTGGCATAGCCCAGCTCGTCATGCGCGGTACCGAAGGCGAGGGAACCCTTCCCGAAACGGCCGTTGGCTCCTTTTCATACCCTTTTCTGATCGTTCCAACCCGCCCGCAATAAGCATTGCCTGACCCGTATGTATCGTCTTTTTCTCTTTCTTGCTCTGCTCATACTGTCGGCCCAGACCCGGGCCCAAAGCTCGTCTGATGTTCTGGAAGACGCGTTGTCAGGTGTTGTTACCGTAGCCGTCTACCAGACGGCCGGTGTCAGTGTCCGGCCCCTGGGCGTGCGGGGCCGGACCGTAAACCCCGAACAGGCCTACGCCAAAGCCCTGAGTCTGGCCGGAGCCAAAAGCAGCGGGTCGGGCTTCGTCATCGAGTTGAATGGCCAGAAATACGTACTCACCAACGCGCACGTTGTCGAGTCAGCCACCGACGCAGCCGGCAGCCTGGCCGTTTTTTCGATCAACCAGCAGAAATACCCCGTCCGGGTGGTGGGGGGCGATGCGCTCTACGACTTTGCGGTACTGGCGTTCACGACTCCACCCGGCCCCGAGTTGACCGCGCTTCCCCTTCGGTCGGCCCCCGCCCGGATCGGCGAGCGCGTTTACGCCATCGGCAACCCGCAGGGCGAGTATCCATATACGGTCACCGACGGTATCATAAGCGCCAAAAACCGGATGCGCGGTGGCCTGACGGGTAAGTTTGGCTTCTTACAGACAACGGCAACCGTCATCTGGGGCAACAGTGGCGGCCCCCTGGTCGACGAGCGGGGGGCTGTATTGGGCATCAACTCGCAGATTGCCTTCGCCAACGGCCCCAGCGGGTCATCGGTATGGCTCTCCCAGATCAATTTCGCCCTGGAGACCTCCGTTGTGCTGCGTCTGCTGAACGACGTGCTGACCAACGACGGGCTGGTCAGGCGGGCGTATCTGGGCCTCGAATTCTCGGAGACGACCCGTATCAGCGACGACGACGAACGCCCCCAGGCCGCCACCACCCAACCCGTACCGGTTTTATCGGGTATCCTGCCCGACTCGCCCGGCAAAGACGCACTCAAAGGCTATGTGGGTCAGACCGTTACGGCCATCAATGGCGAAGGGGTCCGTAACGTGCAGGAAGTACTGGGCATCCTGGAAACCCTACGCCCGGGCAGTATGGTCGCCCTGACGTTTGGCCATGGCCCGTCGGCCACTACGGTTTCCGTGAAAAGCAGCACGCTGACGCCTGTTGAACTGGAATCGGTAGCCCGCTACGTACTGACGTCGAACCGGCTGTCGCTGACGGAGGCCCCCGATGGGATCGCCATTCGTTTTATGCAGAACAACAACACCTATGAACTTGATCGGGAGCGCCGGTACCAGAAAACCCCGGCTGGTTTTGGGCAGAAGCAGATAGCCAGCCCGTCGGCCAATACGCCCAGGGCCGTCACCTACCGGGTTGTGGCAGCGGGGATTCAGTCAGAGCGGGGCAGTAAACTCTGGCGGGTAAGCAAGCTCAGCTACCTCGGTGCCGTTTGTCGGCTGATGGGACTGTCGGGTGTGGTAGATATGGCCGTGGCGGACCCCGACAATCCCGACGACGTGCGTTTTACCCGCCATATGCTATCGGGCGAGCAGGACGTGATCAAAGCCTGTTTGTGGTACTGACTCCGGCCCATTTCTGATCAGGTTCCGGCCCAACAAGGATCAGGGCCGTGGCTGACTCAGGTCAGTACCGGAGCAGGCCCGCCGGTGTTGCTTTGTGGTGTCATACAAACCCAACAACAACCATGGCAACGCTCTCACACGCCACCACCGCAACATCCTCTTCATCGGCTACCACCTGGCTCGCATCTTATCAGCATTTTGTGGCCAGCAACGAGTTTTATCGGGTCGGCTGGGCCGCTGCGGCTCTTATCATTCAGGGCTGTATTCTCTCGCCCGCCCTCCTGCTGACCATGTTCTATTTCGGCGGGGGCGACTGGCAGCTGCTGGTCAGCAACCTCAGCTTTCTGCTGGTGCTGGTCCCTATTTTGTCGGCAATGCCGGTTAAATACATCCTGCCTACCTTCGCGTTCAGCTTTGTGCTGCATGTAGCCATTATCCTGATCAACGTACTGTAGGTCTGCCAATCGCTTCGGTATGAAAACCATCGTTCTGGCTACCGACTTTTCGACCGGGGCCAATCGGGCAGCTCATGTTGCCGCCCAGTTGGCCCGCGACCAGGGTGCTTCGCTGGTCCTGGTTCACGTGTTTCATTTCTGGCCGGCCAATCCGCCCGAGCTGAACGGCGACTTTCCGCTGAGTGCCACGGCCATGCGGGACGAAGGCCAGCAAGCCATCAGTCAGCTGGCCCACGAACTACACAGCCAGTACGGAGCCGGCTTACCCATCCGATCTCTGGTTCGGGAGGGCTACGTGATCCCGACTATTCAGGAAATAACCCGGCACGAAAAGGCGGACCTGCTGGTCATGTCGACGGTAGGGTCGGCTCCGCAGAGTGCGCAGCTCATGGGTAGTATCGCCAGTGCCATGGTATCCGAAACAAATGTCCCGCTGCTGCTGATTCCGCCCTCGGCAGGTTACGCGGCCATTAAGAACATCGTACTGGCTGTCGATCTGAACAATCCCCCCGATGCGATCGTCCTCGAAACGGCCCTTCGCTTTGTTCGCCAGTTCGACAGTGTGGTCAATATGTTGTCTATCCACGAAAGACCGTCAGACGAAACGGTCAGGAGCCGGGCCGAGCACCTCCGCCGACTGCTGGCGTCGGTGCCCCACACGCTGACCATTCTGCCGGGTGATGCCGTTTATGAAACGCTGCTCACCTTTGCCCATGCCAACAAAGCCGACCTGATTATGATGCTGCCGCAGCCGCATAACTGGTTCGTACGGCTCTTTAGCGAGGGCAATACCGAACGTATGGCACGGCTTACCGATATTCCGCTGCTGGCTGTCGTTTAACGACCGGCCTCTATACAACAGACCCGGCACCTGTCTTTTCAGCGTTAGGTGCCGGGTCTGTTGTCTCCTATTGTATGCTCTGCGGGTTCGCCAGGAGGTTATTCACCGGCCCGGACCCAGGAGGGTAACGATCCGGCAGCCCTATATTCAGATCAGATTCAGCCCCATCAGCTCGGCCAGGAACGCATGGCAGCGGTTTTTAAGCTGGGTATATTCTGCCGACAGGCTAGTCAGCAGCGTAGGGCTGGAAACGGGCAATCCATACCGCGGATCGGTGCAGGCAGCCGTTGTGGCCGTTGCCGATGTGCAGCGGTCGCCGGAACAGACCACATCGGCACGCAGGTGATGGATACGGTGTTTGAGCCGGCCGAGTGCCTGGGCGTAGTCGGCCGAGTAATCCCGCAGGCTCCGGTAGTTATCGTTGGGCAGGTCAGACAGGAGTATCAACAGCTGATCTATTTCCTGTTCGCTTTCCACCAGGGAGGCCGCCCAGTTCTGATGCTGGCTGCGGCAGGTTTGCAGGGACTCGATAGTGTTGTTCATAAATAAGCGGAGCGAATGGTTTTTCGTAAAATTGATAGCTCCTCCCGATACCGCGACTGATCGAAGTCAGTCCCCAACCTGATAAAAATCAGCTTCCCGTTTATCCGCTCTATTATGCTTACTTCCGCAACCCCATCGGTAACCGGCCTGTCTGCAACCGACGTACAATTGGCACGGCAGCTCTATGGCCTCAACCTGGTAGCCACGACCGAATCCCGAACGAGCTGGCGGCTGGTCATTGAGATTGTATCAGAGCCAATGTTCATCCTGCTGGCGATAGCCTGCCTGCTCTACGTGCTGCTGGGGCAGTGGCAGGAAGGAATCGTACTGGGAGTCGCGATGGGGCTGGTGGCCAGCATTTCGGTCTATCAGACCGTTCGGAGCGATCGGGCGCTCCGGTCGCTCCGACAGCTGACCCAGCCGGCCGTATCGGTGCTTCGCGATGGCCAGCTCCAGTCGGTTCCCATCGAGCAGCTTGTTCCGGGCGATGCCTGCTGGCTTACCGAAGGCCAGACCGTACCGGCCGATGGGTTGTTGATTCAGGCCAACGACTGCACCGTCGATGAATCGATCCTGACGGGCGAATCGGTGGCGGTGGCTAAAACGCAACCGGACACAGACCGTTTCTACGCCGGAACGGTACTGGCCACGGGCAGCGCCTACCTGCGAATCAGCGCCATCGGCGAGTCTACCGAACTGGGTAAACTGGGTCGGTCACTCGCGCAAATAGACGTAGAAAAAACGCCACTCCAGCAACAGATCAGTCGGTTTGTACAACGTATGGCGTTCACTGGCAGTGCTGCGTTCGTGCTGATATGGGCAGTCAACTTTGCCCGTTCCGGCGACTGGGTGTCCTCGTTGTTACTGGGACTGACCATTGCGATGGCTGTGGTACCCGAAGAAATACCCGTCGCGTTCAGTAGTTTCATGGCGCTGGGGGCCGCCCGCATGGTCCGTTTCGGGGTACTGCCCAAACAGCCTCAAACCGTCGAAAGTCTGGGGTCGGCCACGGTCATCTGCACCGACAAAACCGGCACCATCACGCAGGAGGGCATGGCCGTGGCCCAGGTATACGACCACCGTACCCAGCAGCTGACAGCAATAACCGGCGTGCTTTCGGCACCGGCTCAGGAAGTACTGGCGTATGCCCGCTGGGCCAGCGAACCCGAGCCGTATGACCCCATGGAGCGGGCCATTGCCACAGCCTGCCAGGCCCAGTCCGAAACCGACAGGCTACCGCTGCAGTACGAGTACGCACTCGACGGAATACCCCCCATGATGACCCATGTCTACGCTGCCGCTGCGGGTTCGTTTCGGGTAGCCGGAAAAGGCGCCGTTGAACGGATCATCCGGGTTTGCCGGTTACCCGATGCCGATGCGGAGCAAATTCGTCAGCAGGCCAATACCCTGGCAGCCCGGGGCTATCGGGTACTGGGCATAGCCGGGAGCGAGTGGGGCGATGCGCCATTTCCGGCCAGCCAGGACGACTTCACCTGGACCTGTAAAGGTTTAGTCGCGCTCGAAAACCCGCCCAAAGCCAACGCCAGCGCTGTTATCGGCCAGTTCAGCCGGGCGCATATTGCGGTCAAAATGATTACCGGCGACTCGCCCGAAACGGCCAGCGCCATTGCCCGGCAGGTGTCAATGCCGCTGGGTAACCGTATTCTGACCGGCCCGGAGGTGATGGCAATGACAGAAGCTGACCTTCAGCAGCAGGCCCGTGAGACGACGATTTTCGCCCGCATGTTTCCCGAAGCCAAACTCCGGGTAATCCGGGCGCTGAAAGCCAACGGCGAGGTAGTAGCCATGACGGGCGACGGTGTTAACGACGGCCCTGCCCTCAAAGCGGCTCACATCGGTATTGCCATGGGCCGTCGGGGTACCGAACTGGCTAAACAGGCAGCCTCGCTGGTACTGGTCAACGATGATCTGGGTGGTATGGTCAGCGCCATTGCGCAGGGCCGTCGTATTTATCAGAATCTCAAGAAAGCCATTGGGTATATCATCTCGATCCACATTCCCATCATTCTGACCGTAGTGCTGCCGCTGCTCTTCGACTGGCCGTACGTGAATCTCTTCAGTCCGGTACATATCATCTTTCTGGAACTGGTGATGGGGCCAACCTGCTCAATTGCGTTTGAAAACGAACCCGCAGCGCGTAATCTGATGCGAGAGCGGCCCCGTCGCCTGACCGATACCTTCTTTACCACCCATGAACTTGGGCTGAGTATCGGGCAGGGACTGGCCATTGCCGGGGCCGTTCTCCTCGTCTACTACCTCAGCATGCGCACCGGGTCGACTCAGGACGAGGTTCGGACGCTGGCTTTTTTGACCCTGGTCATAAGTAATATCTGGCTCACGCTGATGAGCCGCTCAACCCGCGAATCGATTCTCACCACCCTGCGCCGGCCCAACTGGCTGCTCTGGCTGATGCTGGGCCTGACAGTGCTGCTGCTGGTAATATCCCTGCTGCTACCAGCCGCCCGCCAGCTGGCCCGGTTCAGTCGACCGGATCTGCCTGAGCTGGGCTACTGCATGCTGGCATCGCTGGCGGGCGTTTGCTGGATAGAAGGGTACAAATACTGGTTACGGCAGACATCTACCTCAGGTCTCCAGTAGCTGCTGGGTCGTTTCGGCCAGCCGGGCAGCTTCGGCGGTGGTTCCCTCCTGGCGCCATAGTTCGATGCCCTGCCGAACGAGGATGAACGCGGGCAGTTTTTCGACGTCGAAACTACGCATGACCTCAGGGTGAGCGGTTTCATCGATCTTAAGCACCCGTACGGCATCGCCCAGCATCGTCTGCAACGAATCAGCGAGTATCGTCAGCGACACCCGCTGCTGACGACTGTCGGCATCCGAAGGCATAAAAATCAACAAAACCGCTGTTTTAGCGGGGACCAGAAAGGGTCGTGTATCGCTTGATTGCATAATCGATGAATAAACTATATCCACCTGTTTGTCCAAAAAAACAGAAAGTGTGCCGTTCCGTAAAGATCAATCCCGGCTGGCACATCTGTACTGACAAAAATCAGCCAGTCACCTGATAAATCCCCAACGCGTATACCATCAGGCCGGCCCAATCATGTATAGTTTTTCCATATACTCAGCAGCCATTCGATCCGAATCGAAGGTCGGCTGCACCTCCCGAACGCTGGCTTTCAGGATCGCCATCCACTCGGCGGGACGGTCGTAGTAGAGCGGCAGAATAACCATTTCCAGGAGCTGATACAGGTTTTCGGCATCAAAAGCGCAGATGGGTGGGCTGCAGAAAGCTGTAGTGTTTTTCCATAAACAGCACATCCATCGTCTGATCAGGCTTGCGAGCCTGGTCGTAATAGCCATACTTCCATAAGATACCGATGGCCACCAGCGGCTGTCCCAGCGCCCACGCACTGCGCATGTGCGAACCCGCCAGAAAACCCAGCCCACCCGAATAGGTCTTGAGCGCCTGCACGAAGGCAAACTCCATTGAAAAATAAGCAATTCGCCCGCGGTCGGGAGACAACGCCACATCCGAAACAGCCTGCATACAATCAGTAGTATCAATACGTCCCGAAGGTCACCCCCCGGCCCGGACTTACGACTGAAGAAAATCACCCCCCAGGCTGATTCTTGCCCCGGCAATCGACCCGGGGCCACGCTGACGGAAGCCGCTGGCGTCCCGCTCAGGCTTTTTGAGCCACGCCCCGGCTGGTGCTGACTGTATCCTGTATAGCCAGCACCAGCTGGGTCCCCAGCCGGGCTATCGACACCTGACAAACCTGCACAACCCCAACGATGTCGAACGGGGTGGTACAGGTTTGCGGTTCGGCTCGTTCATAACCTGCCGTGCATCGACAGAGAAACCCTGACTCCCTGGCAGTGGCAACTACGTTCGTCAGGAGCTGACCCACCAGATCAGGGCGCCCAAGCCAGTTCGCCAGTCGGGCGTTTGCCTGATCGATTCGGAAATCGACAATAGGAGACAACAGGTCTGACGAACTACGAATGGGCTGCAATACCGCCACGCCAGCGGGTACGCGCAGGAGTACATCCTGAACCTGTATGCCCGGCTGCTGAATGATGTCGCGGAGTTTCCGGCGAACGGTACTGTCGGCATACCGAACCAGGATTCCGCCATCGACGGGAACCACGGTGATATCGCGCCAGCAGTCATACTCCGGGTAATAATGTTCGCCGGTGTAGGGCTGATTGGTCTCGTAAACCGATACGTACTGATGAAACATGCCGTTGATACCCGTAGCGGGGTATAGCTGCCATAAGGTACGGCCCAGCAACTCCTCCCGGCTAAACCCACTCATCCGCAGACCGGCCTCGTTGATCAGAGTGAAGCGAAAATCGCAGATTCGGCCGTCGGTATCACGAACGACATCCAGCACGGAAATACCCGTATTATCGATATCGAAGGCCTGCTGCAACACCGCTTTCAGCCGGGCGGCTTCGGCTTCGGCCCGGCGTTGGGTCATGTCTACATACGACGCCAGGAGGTATTCGTCGACCCGCACCACCGTCATGTCGAGCCAGGCCAGCCGGTTGCTACCTGGCCAGCTGATCCGGGTGGTAAAATGAGCCCCCCGCCCCGTTTCAATCACCGGCCGAAACTGCGCCATCAGTTCCGTCTGGACCAGTTCAGAAAATAAGCTGCTGAACGGTTGCCACAGCAGTTCGTTGGCCGGTTGCCCCATGTCCTGCTCCGCTACGGCATTGACCATCGTCAGCCGCAGGTCCGTGAGTACTCCACGGGCATTACGAATTATCTGATACACAAAGACACCATCCTGCGCCACGCTCAATACGCGCTGTAACAGGGCAGGTGCCAGTTGCTGGGTAGAATGCATTGATTTTACACGTTAGGATAAAGAACAAGGGCAGATTAAGCCATACAAACTAACGAAACAACGTTACCACATGTTTTAATATAGTAACAAAAGAAACTAAAATCCCCGGCTAAACCGGCATACGCCTGTTTAGATGTGATGATACGCGGATCGGGTCATCTAGTGATTATTACTCATCCCATACTGGTTCACACGAAGCGCTGGTATTGGTCCGGATTGATTCGTTGAATCCACTTCATTTTCATAAAGATAGGCGCCAGGGTAATTGCTGCTGCGTCTCTTTGAGGCACTGGTTCAATCTAACTTACCATTTGGTAACAAATTTCACAATCAATTATATAATAATAAATACTTAGTAAGGCAAACTGCCTAAAGTCAGGCTGGGCAGTGAGTATGGTCAGGGCTTAAGTGTCGAACTAATCTCAATTTTGGTACATCAACTTAGCCAGTCGCCTGCTCATGACTATCGCCTTTTACAGCGCCCAACCTTTCGAACAACGCTGGTTCGACGAACTGCGCGGCCACCATCAGATCACCTACATACCCGAAGCGCTGACCCTCGAAACGGCATCGAAAGCCGCTGGTCACCAGGCCGTATGTGCCTTCGTCAACGACGACCTGAGCCGCCCCGTCCTGCAACAGCTGCGGAGGCTGGGTATTGGCGTACTGGGTATGCGGTGCGTCGGGCTGGATAACGTTGACCAGCACGCCCTCTGCGATCTGGACATGACCCTCCTGCACATTCCGGGCTACTCCCCGTTTTCAGTGGCCGAACAGGCCATAGGTTTACTCCTTGGGCTGATCCGGCACCTGCCCGAAGCTCATAACCGGGTCACTACCGGTAATTTCTCGATCAACGGGCTGGTTGGCACCGACCTGCACGGCAAAACGGTGGGGGTAATAGGCACCGGCCGGATTGGCAAGGCCTTCCTGCATATCGTACAGGGCTTCGGCTGCAAGGTACTGGCCTATGATATCGGTCCAGACCGCCGGCTGGTAGAATCGGGCGTCGTTTATGTGCCCCTCCGTGAGCTGCTCCAGCAGGCCGACATCGTCTCCCTGCACTGCGCGCTAACGCCCCTGACAACCTACCTGATCAACGCCAAAACGCTGCCGCTGCTAAAGCCGGGGGCTTTTCTGGTCAATACCGGACGCGGCAAACTGGTTCATACCGAAGCCCTGCTCGACGCCCTGGATGCGGGTCAGCTGGCGGGCTACGCAGCCGACGTGTACGAAGGCGAACGGACGTATTTCCACTACGACTATGCCGACCAACCCATTACCGATGCCCTGCTGAATCGTTTACGAACGCACCCCCGGGTACTGCTGACTGCCCACCAGGGATTCCTGACCGACGAGGCACTGCGGCAAATTGCCCGCAGCATGCTTAACCAGTTCAGCTTTTACGACAACCAGCAAACGGCCCTGATCACCAGGGCGTCGATGTGCTGAACGACGTTCTAAAACCGGTAAAACGGCAGCCTGCCATGCTACACGACCTCTCGCCCGAACTGACCGAACACCTGCTGAGTACGCAGTTCTTTGGCCGCATTGGCTGCGCTGCCGACGGGCAGGTGCTGGTTTTACCCGTTGCGTACCTCTACGACGGCCATGCCATCTACGGTCAAACCCGCGAGGGCACCAAAACCCGTATGCTGCGCCAAAACCCCACGGTATGTTTCGAAGTCGATGAAGCATGCAGCCCAACCTCCTGGCGGAGCGTAGTGGTACAGGGCGTGTATGAAGAACTGAACGGCGACGATCGGGTCTATGCCGAACAGCGCCTTGGCCCCGGTCGGGTAGCGCCCCGCAGCGACATGGTTTCGTCCACGGGCGAGGTACCCCAGCCTCCACCGCCGGTTGTTTACCGCATCCGAATCCTCAGCAAGACCGGCCGGAGCGAAATCAAAGAGTAGTTCGTCTTAACGCCTAATGCCTTATGAAAACGCTCGATACCCTCCTCCTGGTTGCTTATTTCGTTGTCAATGGGTTTGCGGTTGTGCAGGTCATTGGCAGTTACCGGTGGCCTACCGTGACGCGCCTGGTGTTCTGTCTGCTGTTTCTGGCAGCCGCCCTGGTCAACACCCGAACCGCGCTCAACACCCCCTGGGTCTACCAGAACTATGCCGATTACGCCATTCCGCTCTACAGCCGGTTTATTCTGGGCGGGTTCGAGCCGATTATTACCCCTATGGTGCTGAGTATTGCGGTCGGGCAGGTGGGTGTTGCGGCCGCGATGTTTATGAAGCGACGCTGGTTCCGGCTGGGTTGTGCAGGTGGTATTGTTTTCTGTATGGCCATCTCTCCGCTGGGTCTGGGCGCGGCCTTTCCGGCTACCCTGCTGATGGCCCTGGCCTTCTACCGGCTACTTAGCCATGACAAACGGGAACCCGCTACCCGCTCCGATCACCGTCCGATAAAATCACCCCGGACAGCGGCAGTATAAAACTGACCAGACCCGATCAGAGCGAACGTACTAAAACATAACGAGATCAGACCTGATCGTTCGGTGGTCGTAGCTGCGTTCATCGGCTGGCATAATCCGCACCCGGCAGCGTTGCCGATCAGGTCTGTCTCCAGGTAAACCCTTCCGTGTAGGGGGTTAGTTGGTTGCAAAGAAGAGAGCAGTGTAATAGATAACCCCGTAGTGATGTTCGCTACGGGGTTTTTGTTGGCGGCAACACCACCCTACAAAGGCAGTCGCCACCAGCCGTACACATCGCGGTAGACCCGAATGGCATTGCTCTCATCGATATCGAGTACGTTATAGACGACAATGACCGGCACCGGCTCAGGGAACCGTATGCTTTTCGGGCTGGCGTTGGTGGGGCAGCTGGTCAGGAACGACGGGCCGAACCGTGTATAGCCGAGCAGCAGATTGGCCAGGTGTATGGGTTTCTCGACCCGAACGCAGCCATGGCTCAGGCTCCGATTCGACCGGGTGAAGAGCCGACGGGCGTTGGTATCGTGGAGGTAAATATCATACGGGTTATCGAGGTTGAACTTCAGCAGCCCCAGCGCGTTATCGCAGCCGGTCGATTGCCGAAGGCGGTACGGAAACGGCCTGGCCAACCAGTTCACCCCGGCCGGATCAACCACCCGCCCGCTGGCATCGATGACCTGGAGCTTCAGGGCATCCAGCGTGGCGACCGGGTTTTTCCGTATGGCGGGCAGCATTTCGTTTATCATGATGGAGCGCGGCACGTTCCAGTACGGGTAAACCACCACACTGCTGATTTCGGCCGTAAAGCTGGGGGTTGGGGTGGCGGGTTTGCCTACAATTACCCGGCTGTGGAGCAGCGTTTGCCCGGCCGGATCGATGACCCGAAGCGTAGCCGACGGCAAATTCACCACCACTCGCCTGGAAGCCGAAAACCGGTTCAGCCAGCGGTAGGTGTTCAGCGTTTCCCAAACTTGCTCCAGCGTGAGCGAGTCGGTCATGTAATCGTCGATCAGGCAACGCTGGCAGTACTCTTTCAGCTGCCGATAGGCCGGGTCGGGCGACTCGAGCGAATCGAGTAGCGGGCACCAGTCGGCACCGGTCCGAAACTGTTGCGTCAGACGGCTGATCCGGCTGGTGTCGATTCGTTCGGCCACCCCCTGGTAGCCCAGCCGGCGGGGTCGACGGCCATACACGATCTGCGTAAAATAGCGGGTCAGGCAGGCTTCGTCGGGCTCGGCACACAGGCTGTCGACACCAATGGTCTGGCCATATTGCCGCAGCCGCAGCCAGTCGCCGGCTACCTGGGCGCGGGCCGTACCGGAGGCCAGGATTATCCATACAATACACCAGCGATAACGCATATCCGTCTTTGGTTTGGGGGGAAGAGAGCCGTTCAGCCACCGGCCGACACGGCTGGCCGGGGCGGGTTTCCGACGCCAGCAAAAATGCGGATTACCGGACGGGCGCCCGGTGACTGAGTTCAGGAGCGGCTCTGAAGTCTATCAGCGCCCGGGCTGATACCCGTCATACCCCAACCGGGCCAGTCCGGCCAACTTTGTTGAGTCAATTCTTTCGTTGACGCCCCCGGACATGACCTTTGAACCATCCTCCCATCTACTGGCCTTTGTGTTGCCCGTCTCGTTCCGCAAAGGTGACGTCATCTTCAGCACCGCCACTACTGATGAGGAAGTTCGGGTAGCTATCACCCCTACCGATCGTCCCCGACACGTCGTTTCAACGGCTCAGCTATCGAGGGGGCGCTGGCGGGCGCGGCTCAACTGGTCCGATGGTCGTCAGCAGTATCTGGAAGAAAAGGAAATTTTTGTCGATTAACCGGATCGCGCATGAAAACGCAACGCTTCATTCTGACTTACACGGGCCGGGGCACCATGCCCACCACCGACCTTGCCTTTCTGAACGAACATATTCCGGTACTGGACCATAGCCGCCGGAGTCTGCTGGTAGAAGACGCGCCGGAGCACATCCGCCACCTGCTACGGTCGATGCCCCGCTGGCAGTGCCGACCCGAACGCATGTACCAGCCCTTACGGCAGGCCGGCTCGCTGATTGCCTTGCCCGCGGTGCGCCGGGTTGTGATCATGGTGGTAGTGCTGTCCCTTTTCAGTTCGTTTCCGCTTTCCTGTATCAACTAACCGGGGTTTCGACCTTGCTAAACGGGGTGTAACCAATGAAAAAAATCTTACTGCTGACCGACTTCTCGGAAGCGTCTCGCCAGGCTCTTACCTATGCCCGCGCCTTCTTTGGCGATACCGTCGCTGATTTTCATTTACTCTGCGCGCACCCGGTCGAACCTGACAGTTTTTACGGCGCCAAACACGTATCGACAACCGCCCGGGCGGCCTTTACCGACGCCTTGTGCGATCTGGTGGCCAGCCTGCGCCGGGAAACCGCCAACGACTGGCACACATTCCGGTCGTCGGCCTGTCCGGGTCCACTCCTCGATGCGGTCACCGATGTCTTAGCCAATGAAACCTACGATTATGTTGTCATCGGGGCCAAGAAAGACGGGACCAACGAGCTGTTCGGCAATACCGCCACTACGCTTGTCCGGTACCTGAACGCGAACCTGCTGGTGGTGCCGGTCGACTCGCAGATCAGACCCATCCGGCGGGTCGTGCTGGCTACGGACTTTGCCAGCCTGACAGACTGCAAACTGCTTTGTCCCGTCAAGGATATCGTTACGCTGAAAGGAGCGACCCTGACCCTGCTGACCATCGACACCCCGCATAAACAGGTAGTCACCACCGAGCAGGAGCTACGCATCCGGCAGTTTCTGACGCCCGTTGAGCCACGCACCGCCCGGCTGGAAGCGCCTACCGCCAGGCAGGGTATCGATGCCTACGTGGCTGGTCACCCAATCGACCTGCTGATCAGTATCCCCAAACACAAAGGCTGGACCGACATTCTGGCCAGCAACAGCGTAACCCGATCGCTGGTCTTTGCGCCAGCCGTACCTACGCTGACCCTCTACGACAGCGGAAGCCGCGATAAGCCACAGGCTATCGACGACCTCTCCAACCTGGATTACGCCCTCTAACGACAAGCCGATCAACTCACCTTTCCTCACAACCATGTATAAGATCCTGTTATTAACCGATTTTTCGGCGGCCTCACGCCATGCCATCGCCTTTACGCAGGCGCTGTTTGCCGACACGGCGGCCAGTTTTTCGCTCCTGCACGCGCTCCCGCTCGAACCGGACCTGAGCCATAACGGGGCTTTTCTGCTGGCCGAACAGCGCGAATCCGCCGAGCAGGCGTTACACGACTTGCAACAATCGCTCACGCAACCAGCCGTACCGAGCTACCACACTTATCAGAAGCTGGTAGCGCTGGGCGGGCCGGTAGGGGTTGTGGAACAGCTGCTGGCCGACGAACAGTTCGATCTCGTCGTGGCCGGCACAACGGGGGCTGGCTTCAGCGAGTTTATCGGCAACGTCGCTACCGGGCTGGTTCGGCATGCCGCCACCAACGTGCTGGTCGTACCTCTGTCGGCCCCTATTCGCCCGGTCGAACAGGTCGTACTGGCCACCGACTACCGCTCCGTCAACGATGCCGAGTCGCTCCGGTTCCTGACTGATCTGGCGGCCCGGAAAGCAGCCGCGCTTACCCTGCTCACCATCGAGAATCCCGCCGAGCCCGACAGCCACAGCAGTGAGGTAAACCGCCGGTATGTCGAAAAAGCGCTGGAAAACCTGTCTACTCTTCGCTATACCATTCACGACGACGAGGTGCGCCACGGCATCTACGCCTACCTCGACGCCCATGCCGTTGATCTGCTGGTGATGCTCCCCCACCACAAAACCATACTGGATGTGCTGCTGACCAACAGCGTAACGCGGTCGATGGCCTACCACCCCCGGGTGCCCCTCCTTACCCTGTACGATACGGTTACCGTGAGCACCGCCGATGTGACCCAGCCAGCGGTATCGGTCCAGCCGTCGAGTCTGGACAGCCTGTCCGTTGCTACCTATCTCTAACCGACCCCGCGTATGAAACCAGCAAAATATCGCCAGTTAACCGAGGTTCACCTCCTGCACCGCATTTGGCGCAACGAGCTCGAACTGGCCCTGCAGGAGGTGAACTTTTGGGAAGAGCTGCTGGGAACGCTGAATGAGATCACCGTTGCCGGCGCCGAAGCCGACACGACCTGGACGGCCGAACTCAGCCAGCTGCACCACTTCCGCCGACTGAGTAAACGGCTGCTGCACGAAATCGACACCCTGGAAAGCGAGGTCGCCAAAGGCGTACGGCTGGGTCGTATTCTCGACGCCGAAACCCGGCTCGACCACCAGTATCTGCGCAACGAAATGGACAGTTTCCACGCCGACTTCCGGACGTTCAAGACTGACATACGGCGCTACATGACTGAACTGCCCGCCTTTCAGTAACCAATCAACGGTTTGGGGCAGAAAAAGAGGCCATCGGCTCCTTCTTCTGCCCCAAATCGTTGTTACGGGTTGCCCCTGTACTACCTACGACAACTGCATCTGACGTTGTTGATTGATCCAGTCCAGAAGCCGGTCGGCGTCGGCCCGGTAGAACAACTCCGTGCCGGGGTTCATCGTAGCGGCCGTTCCGCAGGCCACGCCCTGGCGGAGCGCGTCGGCATAAGATTTTCCCTGGGCCAGTGCGTGAACCATGCCGCCCACCAGACTGTCGCCCGCCCCTACCGTACTCATCTTTTTAACGGGCGGTGCCTGCACAAACTCATGCCCGTCGGCGGTGACCATCAGCGCCCCGCGCGGCCCCAGTGATACCACCACCACTTCGCAGTTTCCTTCGTTGATCAGATTCATAGCCGCCTGGTTGATCTCGTCCGTTTCGAGCCGGTCGACGCCGACCAGCCGCGCCAGCTCGCCCAGGTTCGGCTTTATCAGAAATACCCCTTCGTCCAGAGCCGCCCGCAGCGGTTCACCCGAGGTATCGAGCACCAACCTGACATGCCGCGCTTTGGCGAACCGGGCAATCGTGGCATACAGGTCGGCCGGCGAACCAGGCGGCAGGCTGCCACTGACTACCAGATAGTCGATGGGTTCGGCCAGGGTCTGCACGTGGGCCAGGCAGGCGCTGACTTCGGCACCCGTCAGTACCGGCCCCGGCGTTCCAAACCGAAACTGCTGGTTGGTGGCGGTTTCGGCCACCACAAAGCACTCGCGGCTCGGCTCCTGAATACCGATGATCTGGTACGAAATACCTTCCTGTTCCACCAGCTCCTGCAACCGAATACCCGTGGCTCCACCGGAGGTGAAGACCGCCAGCGACTGGCCACCCAGACGACGGATTGCTTTCGATACGTTAATACCGCCCCCGCCGGCATCGTAGCTGGGTTGGGAGCAGTGCAGCTTCTGTTCGGGGATTAACCGATCAACGGTCATGCTGATGTCCACCGCCGGGTTGAGCGTGAGAGTTATGATCATAACAAATAGGTCTGTATCGGTAAAAATAAGTAGCTCTGCCTACCCACCCCATGAGGTCCGTCAGCCCCGGTCTTGATCAGCCTTAGCCTCTTATTCAGCGGCTGGCCAGCAGCGCATGAGCCTGCTGGGTCATGCCGCGCCGGGCCAGAAACAGCGCCAGCCCATCGCGAAACAGCACGTTGGCCGGGGCCAGCCGGTACGCCTGAAAATAGGCCCGGTACGCTTCCGGATAAAACCGGTTTCCTTCGTACAGGGTAGCTCTGACGAACGCAGCCAGGGCCGCACTGGTCTGCATCTCCTGGTCCAGGGCTACCAGTTTCGTCTCCAGCGTACGCAACGCATCGGGTTTTGGCAGCGAGAACGTATACCGGGCGCAGTTGGGCTTACCGACCGGATAAACAGACCAGTAGTAGGTTACCTCTTTTTCGATGAAAGGTTTGTCGAGCCTAAAAGCCAGGGTAGTATCGGCGGTTTCGGTTGTGAAAAGGGTGTTGGCTTTTTCGTCGTAGTTGTCATAGATGGCCAGGGTATAGCGCCGGGCCGCCGGGTCGCGCTTCCAGCCAAACTGCATCGACGTATCGGATGCCAGCACCGCGCCGTAGTCGGGCGTCAGCATGAGCGGTACGGTACAGCCCCGGCTCACCACCCCTTTGCGCTTCATATACCCCTGCGCGTACGAGTCGATCGTTTCGTGATGGTGGGTCAGGTTACGCCACAGATACCGGAAATAGTCGGCCAGCGCCAGCCCGATCCCGTCGCTGGCCGACGACTGCAACAGGGTGGTCACGGTAAACTCACCCGGCCGGTTGCGGATCACGACGGGCGCTTTGCCGGGTTGTTCCAGCACCAGAATACTCTGCTCGTTCAGTTTTATGGTATACGCAGCCGCCAGCGCCGGGTTCTGACTGGCCGGGCCGATGGATACCCAGGGCGAGCGGGCCGATGTGCGGTACGAAACGGGGCCGTCGGCATAAAGTACCCGACTCGCTGCGGGCGCGGTTTGTTTCGTTGATTGAGCCGAAAGAACCGCCGGACTTAGCAGGACGACCAGCAGGAAGAGGAGCTTAGTGGTGTGCATGACTATCGTCGAAATAGGTTGTATACGGAATGCGTTTGGGAAGCCAGGATCGTTTGGTCAGCCAGCGGGCAAACCCTTCGTAGAAATACAGCACATCGACGGCCAGAGCCATCGGAGCCAGCAACGGCAGCGTGTTCATTTCGATATGCCCGAACCGGAACAGCAACAGCGCCACCAGCACGATCAGCGCTGCGGTGATGAACTGTACGGTTTTGAAAACGAGATGAAACCAGATATGATACCGCTGAAACTGCCAGGCAAAAAACATCATCAGCACCCAGCAGAGCGGGAACGATACCAGCCAGAGTACCCAGTCGGGAATTTTTCGCAGATGGGTGCCGTCCAGCAGCATTGCCAGAATATTAGCGTGAATCTCCAGCCCGGTCAAACGAGTCCCGTCGCCCAGCGGCACCTGATGAACATCTTCCGATACGTACGGGTCGGCCGCGCCCGCCATCGACCCCAGCAGGACAATTTTGTTGCGCAGCTCGGGCAACCGGGCGCTGCCGGGGGCCAGATCCGTACTGTCGAACCGGCTAAACAGCCGCTGGTCCTGCTGGTACAGAATCCAGTCGGGTTCGTTGGCCTTCATGGCGGCCCGGTGGTTACCGTACTGCTGCCAGGTAGCCGGCGCCACGATCGACACGATCCGGGCGGCAAACGACAGCGTATCGCCGGGGGCGTCGCCCAGGGGGGGCAGAGCAGGCAGGTGATGACGCACCACCCCGTCCGACTCTTCGGCTACGAAATTGGTATAGCCCGTTGGTCCCAGCCGGAACGGCGCGTCAGACTCGTGGAGTTCGCTGCGGGCGTGGCCCGCTTCTCCTTCGATAGCCAGCCACGAGGCCATAACCAGCTTACGCTGTTGCTGGAGCTGGGCCAGCGCCCGTTGCAGACTGGTATCCGACGGGGCTTTTTTCCGGTCGAATACCACATCGACCGCCACCAGCCGGGGGTTCTGCCGCGCAATGGCAGTCAGCATGGCAGCAATCCCGGACCGGTTGGCTTTGCCGATATCGACCAGGCAGATCGACGAAGACGAGGGCCCCAGCGGGGCGCGGGTCTGGCCATGGATGTGATTGTCGAACTCAAGCCCGACATGATGCAGCGCGCTATGAACGGGGTCCAGGAACCCAATGCTGAAGACAGCCAGTTTGAGCAGGCCGCATACCAGAAAAACGGCGATGGTAGCGCCGAGCGAATCAACCAGGAGAGATCGGGACATAGTAGAAATTAGTAACGAAGGTTGGTGTAGAAGCCTTTGGCATCGCCCTTGACCGACTCAATTTCGGCCAGGAGCTGCGAGATGCGGATTTCGAGTTCAATGCGGATGCGCTGGATGCGTTCCGTTCGTTCGCGTGGTTTGAATTTACCGCTGGCCACGTCGTTGATTTGTCTGAGGGTTTCGTTGAAGGGCAGCAGAAAAGTTCGGTGCATCTGATCGAGCGACCGGCTGAAAAACTGATCGGCGTCGGCATTCAACTTTTCATTGCCCCACAGACTACGAATCCGCTGTTTGAAGGGTTCTTTATTCAGCAACAGCTTCTCATACGCTTCGTTGGTTCTCTGGATCTGCTGATCGAGCCGGATAAGATCGGTGCGGCTCTCGAAAGCCCGTTCCCCGAAGTTTTTAAAAGCCGTTACTTCATTATAGACCTGCTCCAGGTAGGTGTCGGTCTGTCCCGTCAGCTCGTTGTATAACACCGCCCGCCGGTCGGCCAGCGACAGCGGAGCCGCCACCTCCTCGGCGCCCCGGCTCACGGCCGCGCTGCCTTCGACGGGAACGGCCGTCAGGGTGAACGTAATATGATCGCCCACCAGCTCGGGAACGTCGTCGGTCACGTGCCAGACGATCTGCCGATCGGGTCCGTCCTGAGCCCGTACCCGTCCCACGCCATTTCCCTCCGTATGGTTCAGGGCAATGGTTTGCGTACCGTTCTGACAAATTGCCTTGACCAGAAACTGCTGGCTGGGCCGGGTGCCGGTCAGTTGATACTGAATCACGACATCGGACCCGAACGCTTCGTGGCGCAGGTTCTCTATTTTCTGACCGGCCACTACCATCGGTAATAATACCAGTCCCAGCAGTCTACCTACCATTTAGTAAAGTTGCGGTTATGTGTGGATCATTCGCCGTCTAATTAGGTACATTTCCTTCAGTAAATCAACCCATTACCAGGTTCCTACATGCGTTCTGTGATTTTTACCCTGCTTTTGACGCTTAATTTACTCAGTGGTGACGGTGTCTATGCTCAACTCATTCAGGCTACGTCGGCACCCGGATCATACCAGATTCGGGGTGGGTCGGCGCAGGCTGCCCGGGTCGATTACGCCCTGCTGATTGCCAACGATACCTTTACCGATCCGGCCTACCGCCCCCTCACAAACCCCACCTTCGACGCCCGCGAAATCGAAGCCCTGCTGCGCGATAAGTTCGGTTTCCGGACCACATTGCTCGCCAACGTAACGAAAGACAGCTGTGTTCGACAGATCCGGCGGCTGGCCAGCCAGTCATACGGGCCTTACGATCAGCTCTTCATTTTCTTTGCCGGCCATGGCGATTTCGATCCTGTATTGCAGCAGGGATACGCCGTCATGACCAATTCAAAAGCCGGCGACGATGGGTATACCAACCACCTGTCTTTCGCCTACCTGCAGGACTTACTCGCCAAATTCCGCTGCCGTCACGTACTGCTCACCCTCGACGTATGCTACGGCGGAACGTTCGATAGCTATTTCGCCACCCAAAACCCCAACGAGCTAAAACGCGATGGCCCCGAACGCGGAGTCCGGGCCGACGTAGAAGAGCTGGGCGGACAAACGCCCTTTATCCTCACCAAACTGAAACCCCAGACCCGTAAATACCTGACGTCGGGCGGTAAAGAAACCGTGGCCGACGGCGAGAAAGGAAAACACTCCCCTTTCGCCCGGTTTTTTATTCAAAAGCTGAACGAGGCCGCCGGCAGCGACTACCGCATTCTGCCCGCTTCTGACCTGAAATCCTACATCGAACGCCAGAGTGCGATCACCCGCATAGGAGCCAGTGTAAAAATGGGCTCCTTCGGTTCCGACGAATCCAATAGTGAATTTCTGCTCATTGCCAGGTAGTTGACTACTCTTTCTCCCGATGAGAAGGTCAGGTACGTATTAATTGTATTGCGTTTCAGCTTATCACACCCTCCTCCACACCATGAACCGTTTCGTAGTAGTACTCGGACTGGCTATCGGTCTGTTCAGCACCTGCCAGGAAAAGAAATACCCGCCCCAGCTGACCGCCGTTAGCCCCACGGCCGCGCCCATCGGCGCCGACATCACCCTCTCGGGCAGCCAGTTTGGCGAGGACCCTGCCGTCACCATCGCCGGCCAGACCGTACCGACCAAAACCCGCGCCGACAACGCCATCACACTCACCCTGCCCCAACTGCCGATTGGGGCCACTACAGTTCGGGTTCAGAACGCCGACGGCACCTCCAGCCCCCTCCCCTTTACCGTACTCCAGCCCCTGCCCTTCGTCTCCGGCTTCAGCCCATCGTCGGGTCAGGCCGGCAGTGAAGTACTCATCAGCGGCACCTTCCTGAACGATGTAACGGAGGTGCGCTTCGGCAACGGAACCTCTTCGGCGGCTGCGTTTCAGACATCGGGTAACTCGCTGCGGGTGGTCGTACCGGCCAATGCGGTTACGGGGAGCATCTGCCTGCGCAACAGCGGGGGGCAGTTCTGCAGCCTGTC
Source organism: Spirosoma sordidisoli (assembly GCF_004138325.1). GTDB lineage: Bacteria > Bacteroidota > Bacteroidia > Cytophagales > Spirosomataceae > Spirosoma > Spirosoma sordidisoli. The sequence goes on from NZ_SBLB01000011.1 coordinate 144,647, forward strand.
CGTTTTTACCGTCACGGTTCCGCAGCCAGCGCCCACGATAACCAGCGTTGTGCCCGAAAAAGGATGCGCCGGCACCGAGATCAGCATACGAGGCCAGAACCTGCAAAACATCACAGCGGTCAAATTCGGGAGCCAGACGGTTCCGGTAAAGAGCAATGCCAACAATGTAGTCACTGTTATTACGCCGGAGTTCGGGTCTGTCCAACCCGTAGCGATTACGATACAGACCGCGGGCGGGCTATCGAACGAAGGTCGGTTTACCGGCGCTCCGCAGGCAACCATCAGCCAGACGCCCGTTCCGAATGGATTGATTCCCGGCGGGCCACTCACCCTGCGCGGCACTCATTTTTCGTCGGTGACGGGCATCGATTTTATGAACGGCAACGGAGAAGTTACCGCCACGGTAAATGCCGCCAGCTTTTTGTCAAACGAGTCGGGCAGCTGTATGATCAAAGTCCCGGTCGAGGCCACGGCGACGTCTGTCCGGGTGAACAACGAATACGGTCATGGCAAGCCCTACAGCATCAGCAAACTGTCGGGCAGCGATGCCATCAACACCGGTAATGTTGCCACCAATGTAGGGTCCATAACGACGGGAGTTATTTCGGACGGTTGCGATCCGGCTTCGTTTTTTTACTGTTCGCCCAACCGCGGCTACGAGATCGGCTTCAAATATTTCTCCTCCCGCTGCAACATGAAAGGCTACGTGCCTGAGCAACTACAAGGGCGCTTGTTCGAAACCTACGTAGCGTACCGGTACACGACCGGGGCTGCCCTGATCGCCACCGACGACCTGCTGAAGCTGGAACGCAACAGCCAGAATACGGCCTACACGGGTACGGTAATCGTTGTTGCGGGGAACAACGGTAAACCCGTCACCTACGTCGGGAACATGACAAAGACCGGCGACATCTACGCCTATTCGGTACAGGACGGCGCCCTCTTCAAGATGTGCAAGAAAGATTTGAAGTATTTCTCCTACCCAACCCCCACGATTTGTAGTGACTGTAAGTGACGCCTTTACGTCCATGTAATGCCTGTTGATTCCCCACCTGCCTATGAACAAGTCTGTCCTACTGATCCTGGTCAACCTGCTGATCCTATTCTGTACAGTCTCCTGCAAAGAAAAGAAGTACCCACCCCAGCTGACCGCCGTTAGCCCCACGGCCGCGCCCATCGGCGCCGACATCACCCTCTCGGGCAGCCAGTTCGGCGAGGACCCTGCCGTCACCATCGCCGGCCAGACCGTACCGACCAAAACCCGCGCCGACAACGCCATTACACTCACCCTGCCCCGGCTGCCGATCGGGCCCACCACGATTCGGGTTCAGAACGCCGACGGCACCTCCAGCCCCCTCCCCTTTACCGTACTCCAGCCCCTGCCCCAGCTCAGCAGCGTCGAACCCGCCAACGGACTGCCGGCAACGACCGTCCGCATCCGGGGCGACTACCTGGATCAGCTCAAAGCCGTTCGGTTTGGCAACACCACCGCCGAGTTGGTCGGCACCGGGTCGGCCACCGAAATCAGCGTTAAGGTACCCTCGCTCGGCCGCGGCCCGGTACCGATTAGTGTAGAAACGGCCGGCGGAACCAGCCAGGCCAACTTCATCGTGGCCGCCACGCCCGAGCTAACCGGCTTTTCGCCCAAACGAGCCATTGTTGGTCAGGAAATCACCCTCTCGGGCAAAAACCTGCTCGATGGCGTCGTGAGCCTCAACGGTCAGCCCATCGATAAGACCAAAACGTCCGTTCAGGATAACCAGATCCGCTTCAGCCTGCCCCCTACCGCCAGCTCGGGCCGGCTGACGGTGACGGTATTCGACAAGCTCAGCGCAACCACGCCCGATAGCCTGATCATTATTCCGCCCCCGCTCATCGACGCCACCGGCCTCAGCCTGACCGAAGGCATCCGGGGCGACAAGCTCACCCTCACGGGCCGGAACCTGCTCGACGTAACCACCGTCAGCTTCGGCGGCACGCCCGCTACCGGCCTGCGCGTCCTCAGCAACACCCAGCTCGAACTGACCGTACCCGAGCGCAGCCAGTCGGGCGAGACCCCGCTGACCGTTACCTCGCCCGGCGGCACGACCGAAGCTCCTCAGAAGTTTCTTATGCTGCTGGCGCCGGCCGAGCTGACGGCTGATCCTGACCGCCAGGGCCGTGGTAAAGACATCACCGTACGGGGTCGAAACCTGCATCGCATTACCCAGGCCAGCCTCAACGGCAAAGCGGCCACCATCACCGGCCGCACCGAAGGCAGTGAACTCAAACTTACCGTCCCTGCCGATGCCACCACCGGCCGACTTATCCTGACCAACCGGGCTGGCAGCGGCACGTCGGGCCGTAACCTGACGGTAGTTCTCAAACCCGTACTCACTGAACTAAGCCCAACCCGGGCGCCTGTGGGCGGTCTGGTTACCATACGGGGTAATTACCTGCTCGGAGCCCGCGTCTTCTTCGCCACCGATCAGACCCCTACGGCCGTCGCCCTGGAGAAAAACGACGATGACGAGATCAGTTTCCGCGTGCCCGCCTTTGCCAAAGACGGGGCTATTCGGGTCTGGAACAACGAATCGGGCGAGTATACCGACACCCCCGTTTTCAACGTCATCCTCTCGCCGGGCGTTACCAGCGTCGCGTCGGAATACAACAACAACGAAGGCTTCGTCGGTGAGAAAGTGATTCTGTCGGGCCAGAACTTCGACGAGTGCGCGGTGCGTTTCGAGGGATCGTCTCAGAACGCCGAAAACGTTGAGACACCCACCCGGGTGCGGCTGGCCGTCCGGATTCCGCCCGACGCCCGTACGGGAAAAATCCGCGTGTTCAACACCCGATACAGCACCGAGAGTCCCAGCGAGTTTCAGATTATCGGCAAACCCAACATTACCGATATCAACCCGAACCGGGCCCGGGCCGGGCAGTCGCTGATCATTAAGGGAACCAGCCTTAAGCGGATCGACGACGTTAAAATAGGCGGGCAGGCGGTAGCTAAATCGGCCTTCAGCGAAAATGCCGAGGGTACCCAGCTCACCGTAACAGTACCCGACGCAGCCCTGCGCGGGCGTATCTACGCCCACAACAAAGCCGGCAGCGACGAACATTCCGGCGAAAACTTCACCATCGTTCGCAAGCCCCGCATCGACGACTTCAGCCCCAGGCGGCAGGTGGTTGGCGGGCTGGTCACCATTCGGGGTGATTACCTCTACGGCGCCAGGGTTTCCTTTGGCGGGCGCGAGGCCACCGAGTACCCTAAGCTGAACTTCGACGACGAGATCATTGCCAAAGTGCCCGATGGAGCCAGCGACGGTGCCATTCGGGTAACCAACCTCGTTGATGCCGAACAGCGCGACGGGTTCAGCGTGGTCCGGGCGCCGGTCATCAGCGGGTTCAGCCCCGCCAACGGAAGCCGTGGCGCCGAGGTGACTATTACGGGTCAATACCTGGATGCAGTTACTGAGGTCCGGTTCAGCGGAGGAGGATCGACCCCGGCCCAGATTCTGGACAAGAACAGCGGTTCGTTACGGGTGCGGGTACCCGAAAACGCCGTTACCGGTACCATCTGCGTGAACGGCGACGCGGGCCAGCGCTGCAGCGGCAACGCGTTTACGGTGAACCTGATCCTGCCTACCATCGACAAGAGCCGCTGCGTACCAACCGGGGTTATTCCGGGGTCGGCACTGACGCTGCGGGGCACTAACTTCGGAACCGTTAGCCAGGTGCGCTTCACCAGTGGGACTGTGGCGAGGGATCAGTTTATCCGGATCGCGGCCGATGAGATTACCCTGAAAGTGCCGGCCAACACCCAGTCTGGTCTGGTGCAGTTAGTCAATGAGAACGGGGCCGGCCCGGGGGTGCAGTTCGATGTGGTAGCCGGGGGCGACGGCTTAAACGCGGGCAACATCAGTACCGGCACCACCAACCTCACCGGCATTAATTTCCTGTCGCGGCTTTGTAATCCCTGGGTCTATCAGCGCTTCAACATTACCCATGCCCCTACACTGGGGACTACCAGCCGCACCTTCTTCCAGTTTCTGTACGAAAACTGTAACGCTGGCGTTAGCGGGTGCACTACCAAAGACTGTTCGGATAACCAGCGCAGTTATGACCAGAAAGAAACAATAGGCCAGCGAAGCTACCGTGTTTTCGGTACGGTTTATTATGCCAGCGCAGCCAGCGCCTGCGATCCTGCTTTTTATGACACCTTCAAAAACTTCTACCCCAACAATAACGACCCGAATTTTAAATACCGCTTCTGCGACGGGTTTCCGGGCTATGAGTACACCCTGAAGTTCGAGCTAAGCAGCAGCAGCGGCCCGCTCAAAGAAGGAAAAAATACTGACTTGTATACCGGCCTGGTTATCATGGAAGTACGAAGATTTGGCAATCTCAACCCCGAATCAGTGCTGATGGGTAGCCGGGCCAGAGACGGCGTATTCTACCTGACCGACGTAGCGAACACCTCCCGAAAAGCCCAGATCAGATTATGTCCCGAGAACTAACTCAGTCTGGGCAGCCTCTGCCCCTTGTTATGATGAACTATATTCTTGCGTTAGCGCTGATCCTGATGGCAGGCACAGGCTACGCCCAGCAAACCCGTACTCAGAAACTCGATTCGCTCTACAACGATCCGTTTTTCTATTCGACCGTGTCGGCCATCATCCTGCCCAAAGGATTTGTTGAGGTCAATAATTTCGGCAGCCTCTTCACGACCAACGAGCTGTTCTCCTCCAATGCCGAGCGGCAGGATCTGAACGCCCGGCTGAGCCAGTTTGTCAACCTGCTGCAAATCAGCTACGGCACCTCGGCCAGCAGCCGGTTCAACGTTGGGGTCGATCTGCAGTACTCCTCCCTGCGGGTCGATATTGACCCGCAGTCGTCGCCGTTCAGGGTCTTCGGCCGCGATTCGGCCCTGGTCAACGATCAGGCGTTTACCCACGTGGGCCTGCGCTTTCGCTGGAAACCCATTGCCCGCAACCGAAAGCTGCTGGTTCAGGGATCGGTATACCAGCCCATCTACAAACCCGATGAAAACCTGACCAGTCTGCGCCTGCAGGTCGTTTATGTATTTGAACTGAGTCGACGGCTGTTTTTGTATGCCCAGCCGGGTCTGACCTACAATATTCCCAAAAAGTCGATTTCGGGTAGCGTAGCCATACCGCTTACGGCCCTGCTGCAGTTTCAGCTTACGCCCCGGCTGGGGCTGATGGGCCTCATGAATCACGCCATTGGTCTGTCGAAAAACGCCGAACGAGTGTTCAGCCAGACCAGTCGCGGTTCGCAGATAGGAACAGGGTTGCAGTTTCAGCCCTCGCTGCGGCTGGGAATTACGGGGTTCGTAACCCAATATTTGGCCGGTAAGAACACCGGGGTTTACCGGACCGCCAACCTGGGCCTGCGGGTTATACTCTGATCAGCCTTCACCGCCGTTGCCCAAACACGAACGAAACCCCAACCTGATACCCCAGCGCGTATCGATTAACGGTCAGCAGGCTCGTCGAGCTGTATTTGTCACCCACGGCCAGCCCTTTGCTGAGCTGGGTGGTGCGCCCGGTAAAGATTCCCGCGTTCAGGCAGATCACGTTGGTGCCACCCAGCGCGAGCGATGGCCCAATCAGAAACCCAACCGCCTTGGCATCGCTGAGTGGTACGGCAGCTCCGAGGTGAGCCCCCAGGCGGGTGGTACTCGTTGAGCGCTTGAACACGTGAAAGAGGCCGGTTATGGCCGGCGAAAACCGGTCGAGGTCGGTAGCGCTGATTTTCCCATCGATTAACCCATACGCCTGAGGTGGCTGACTGTAGCCCATAAACGACAGACCAAAGCTGGTGACAAGCTGTACCCGCCCCGGCGCATCGATCTGGAACTGCTCCGACCGGGCCAGCCTCCGTTTGTCGGGAACGGTTGTATCGTAAAACTGAATCAGCAGAGCCTCGCTGCCCTTGTTGACCGTGGCGTTGCAGGAGGCCGTAAAGGTGTTTTGCCGCAGGGTCGAATAATGCGTCACCACCTCGTACAGGGTGGCGGTGAGTTGGTCGGCCAGTTCGTCGGTAATTGTTTTTTCGTAGATACGGGCCGACTCGGCAATGGCGAACGAGTTAAACGAGGGCGTATCCGTATCGCCCCGCGACACCGGCTGACGGGTAGCCTGGCGTTTAAACAGGGTGAGTACGTATTTCATGTATTCGGCATTTTCGAGGGCGAGCTGCCGGAACACCTGGCGGGCGGTATTCCCGTCGGTCAGGAGCGGCAGCGCGGTAGGCGTCAGCTGCCGGACCAGCTCGTCGGCCTGTCGGGTCAATTCTGGTTTAGGGAGGGTCGTGTTGTAGCGCAGTCCCCGGAGCCGGGTCTGGATCGAGCGCCAGCGTTCGGCTTCGGTCAGCCGGTCACGCAGCTGGCCTTCCAGATCTACCAAACTGGCGTTGGCGAGCTGATCGGCCGTTGACAGGTCGATCTGCATGGGCGCGTAGATAAGTGAGCTACCCGCTTTTTCGCCCCGAGCTTTAGGGGTCAACAGGTTTCGCAGATCGAGACCCATGCCGGGCACGAGTACGCCGGAGATGCGGGAAAAGAAATCGCTGATACCCGTTGCTACTACCGAGTCGGCACGGGCGCCCCGCCGGATGCTGACTTCAGGCTGGATGACCTCCACGTTGCAGTTCACAACGGATACAGAAACGGGCGTCTCCTGCCGAACGCGGATGTTTCGGCCGGTGCCCCGCAGCGTATCCCCCGCTGGCCGAACGTATACCCAGCTGGTTCGGTCGGGGTGCAGGTAATCATAGGTAATCCGAATGCCGGCCGTCTGTGCCATGACGTCAGCACAATTACCCAACAATACAAACAGAGCAACTAGTAAACATTTGATTCTCATAGAAATGGGTCATATTTTCTGTAAGTAAAATAATTTACAGAAAACATGACCCATATGAATACCTGTTGCCAGGTATCTATTTATTATTCGTTACTTTTTGGTAGCCTGCCGAATGGCGGCCGTTTCGGCCGGGTCGTAGGGGGTACCGTCCTGCTTGTATACTTCGTGGAACCACACGGATGGCTCGCGACCGTTTACGTACGGTTTCTGCCAGCTGTCCCAGGGCAAAAAGGTCTGGGTTTTACCCGCTACGAAGCCCCAGTTGATCATACCAACTTTGGCCTGTTTGGCAATGGGCAGATGGGTCTGAAACTTACTATCGACACCCCGCGCCATATACTCGGTACAAATCACGGGACGACCCATTTTCTGCAGAACCGGGAGTAGTTTCGTCAGGGCATCGGCCGTCGAGTACTGGTGAAAGGTGATGATGTCCGAGTTCTCGAACTGTACCTTTTCCATGGGTGTCCATTTCGCCGGGTTGCTCCAGTCGTGTCCATCCCACAAAATCCAGGGGCCCGATGTCAGCGGCTGCGTAGCCCCGGCCGCCCGGCACCACTGGAACACCTGCGGTAGCAGCCGGGTAATGATCCCGATTTTGCGGCTGTTCTCCAGTTCGATCTTCTTCTCGTTGCGGCCGTAGTTATTGTCGTTGGCGTTGTCGGGCTCGTTCCAGGTATCCCAGGCCAGAATCCGTTTATCATTTTTGAACGCGCCTACTATGCCTTTCACGTAGGCTTCGAGCCGCGGATGCTGCGACACATCGGTCAGCGCATCGGCACCGGGGCTTTGCACCCAGCCCGAGTTGTGAATACCCGGCACCGGGTCGCGCTGTTTGCCGAGCTTCGGATACGGGTCCCAGCACGAATCGAACAGCACCAGCATGGGTCGGATCCTGTGTTTGGCGCAGATACCCAGAAACTGATCAAGCCGTTTTTTGAAGCCTTCGGCATCCTGCTGCCAGAGCAGATCATGCAGAAAGACCCGCATGGTGTTCATGCCGACTCCTTCGGCCATAGCCAGCTCTTTGTCGATGGTGGCCGGGTCGAAGGTTTCGGCCTGGAACATCTCCAGTTCGTTGATCGCATTGGCAGGCACGTAGTTGGCACCCACCAGAAACGGTTCCTTGGCGTACCAGGCATTGGCTTTGGCCGCCGACCACCGACCGGGCGCGCTCGTTTCCTGTCCGTAGGTCAGAACCGATATGAATAGTAATAAGAGGACTGATAACTGTCGCATGAATTAGTTTACCGGGTTAAAAGATCACATCATCCGTAAAAGACAGACGACGCTGCAATTGGGCCTTTGCTATCGGATAAATTTTACCGTCGCCACCTGATCGTAGCGACGGTACTTTTAGTTCGCCACCGAAAAGCGGTATTCGGTCGTTTGTTTGTATGTCTGGCCGGGACGCAGAATGGTATTCGGATACGTCGGGTGGTTGGGCGAGTCGGGGTAGTGCTGGGCTTCAAGGGCAAAGGCATCGCGGTAGTTGATGGGCTTACCGTATTTACCGATATCGCTTCCTTTGAAGAAGTTACCGCCGTAGAACTGAACGGCCGGCTCGGTAGTCAGCACTTCCATTTTGATGCCCGACTTATCGCCGGTGATCTCCACTCCTTTTGTGAGGCCGGTGCTTCCTTTTTTGTTCAGCACGAAGTTGTGGTCATAGCCACTGCCGAACGTCAGCTGCTCGTTTTTCTCGTTCACCCGCGCCCCAATGGCCGTTGGCTTCCGGAAATCGAATGGCGTACCCGCCACCGGAGCGGGCTCTCCCTGCGGAATCAGGCCTTTGTCGACCACCGAGTAGCGGTCTGCATCGATCATCAGCACGTGGTTGTTGATGGTGCCGCTACCCTCGCCGTTGAGGTTGAAAAAGCCGTGGCTCGTCGGGTTATAGGGCGTGGCTTTATCGGTCGTTGCGGTATAGTCGATGCGCAGGCCGTTGTCGGTCAGGGTGTAGACAACGTTGGTCGTAACGGTTCCCGGAAAACCGCCTTCCCCATCTTTCGATACGTACGTCAGCTTCAGGCTGGTATCGCCCGACTGGCTGGCCGTCCAGACCTGGTTATGAAAGCCGCTTGGGCCGCCGTGGAGGGTGTTGCCGTTGTTATTCAGCTCCGTCTTGTACGTTTTACCATCGAGGGTAAACGTGCCTTTGCCGATGCGGTTACCAAACCGGCCAACAATGGGGCCGAAAAACGCCCCACCCTCGCTCTGATAGGCCTTTGCCGACGCGAACCCCGGCACTACGTCTACCAGCTTGCCCGCTTTGTCGGGCACCAGCAGCCCAACCAGCCGGGCTCCGTAATTGGTGATGGCCACCTGCATGGTCTTGTTTTTCAGCGTATAAAGCTGAATTGCCTTGCCGTCTTTCTCCCCCGCAAAGGCGTTGGCATCGGGTAGTTTGAAGGCAACAGCCGCCGAAGAAGACGCCGTATCGGCATCGGGCGATCCGGCTGCGGGGGTATTGGCCAGCTCCGTATCGGCTTCCTTGGTTTTTGTCGACGACTGGCAGCTGGCCTGCAGCAGCAGGGCGGCCACCAGCGCCGGAAGAATGAATGTTCGCATAGGTTATAGGCGTAAAATATGGGTAAGATGTGTCAGGGGCGTCATGCACCTGTGGGGTTGAAAGCAGAAGCGGGCCTTATTCTCCCGGAACAGGCATGGGTATCTTAGGCATTGGCTTCCCAAAATTGGGCGAGCCGTCGGCATTCCAGGTAAACGGCTGAATGTGGGGGGCGCGTTTATTACCGCAGCCATCCGTAGCCGACGGGTTGGCATGATAAATCATCCAGTGCTGAACGGGCTCTCCATTACGGCCTGCGGTCTGGAAGAAACCACCGTGTCCTGGTGCCCAGACGCCGTTTTCGGGTGCCTGAACGAACACAGGCTGCGGGCTTTTCTGCCAGCTTTTGGGGTCGAGCAGGTCGCCCTTACCGGTGTAGGTCAGCAGCCCCAGGCAGTAGTCGAGCCAGCAGGCGTTGGCCGAGTAGACCAGAAACAGTTTGCCGTCGTGCTGCAGGAACTCCGGCCCTTCGTTGACGTAGATTTTGGGTACTTCCCCATTTTTCTGCCAGGCCTGCGGCACATCGCCATGGCGCTCCCAGGGCAGTTCGGGCTGCGCAATCCGGACCCGGTCGCCGTCGAGTGTCCAGGGGTTTTTGAGTTTGGCGATGTATATGTCCTGCTGACCGTTGGTAGGCCCCTCCCAACCCGACCAGGCCGCGTATAGCTGGCCGTTGAACTCCATCACCGACATATCGATTTCCCAATGGTCGCCCGGATCGCCGATCTTGCCTTTCATCACCCACTCGCCCGCAAACGGATCCAGGGCTTCATTCTCGATGACCCAGACCCGGTGGCTCAGATTATTGGCCGAGTCGGCCGAGAAATAGACGTACCAGCGCTCCTGCCCCCGGTCATTTTTGAGGGCGTGGATTTCGGGGGCCCAAAGCTCTTTCGAGTACGGCTGACCCGGCGGAGGGGTGTAGATAACCTTTTTTTCGGCCGTTGCCAGATCGGCTATGTTGCGGGTACGCCAGAGGGTCAGGTTTGCGCCGGTGGTGTTCATGTAATAATACCAGCCGTCTTTTTGCAGTACCCACGGATCGGGGCCCGACGGTTTAATCGGATTGGTGAACGTGCGTTGCGCATGAGCGCTATACAGACCGGCCAGCAGCACAGCCGACAGCAGCCACCACTTACGAACGGACGCGGTGATCAGACTAATCATAGGTTATCGGTTCAGGGAGAAAGGAATAGAGTAGGAATACGCTGTACATACATCCCCATTGTACCGCAGCGCCACCTCGATCAGCCGCTTTTTATCAGCCGACAGAAGGAGCTGCGATGAATAGTTGGGGCACGGATTATCATACGCCTTCGGCACGGGAACCGGCGCGGGCGTTTCGGTCCAGGGGCCAGCGCCCGCCGGGTTGCTCACCAGCAGCACCGTTCCGCTGGCGGGGGCTGGCTTATTGGCCGCATCGAGCAGCAACTGGCCTACCACGAGTAAACGCCCGTCGGGCAGGGTGGTAAAAGAGGGAGCATGCGCCAGGTGATGGCCCTCCAGCGATTCGATACGGGTGCCGGGCTGGGCCGGGTTGCCCCAGGTTAGACCGTCGCGCGAGAACCGGATAAACACGTCGCAGCCCATGCCGCAGATTTCGTAAACCATGACGTAGCGGGCGGGCCAGGCATACCCGGCGGCCAGTTTGCGCACAATGGCCATGCCGGGGCGCATCGGTTTGTTGGGCTGATCCGGTATGGCGACGTCGCGGACTTCGGGACCCCAGGTTCGGCCCCCGTCGGTCGAGACTTTATGGGCCAGGAGCTGGTTAAACCCCTCGGCGCGGTGTTCTTCTGTCGAGTAATAAGCTACCAGATTTCCGTTGGCGTCGACGATAAACTCGGGCTCCCACAGGCCGACCTTGCCGGTAGCCAGCGTCGAGTGAAAGCGCCAGGTTTTACCCCCGTCGGTACTGCGGTGAATGTTGATCGATGAGCGGCAGCGCGGGTCGCGGGAGCATCCCATTGACGGCGCCCAGAATAACGTACCGGCGGCTACCGTACCGAGTGGCTGCGGCACCTCCCACAGGCCGCTGCAGCAGTGTTTGGTATCCGTCGTATCGCGGAGGTCGGCCAGGGGTTTCCACGAACGCCCTTCATCGGCACTCGTGTAGAGCATGGCGCCGTTCCCATCGGTATCGAATGAGGCCAGTAGCTGCCCCGGTCGGTTGGGTTTGTGCTGAAGCCGGATCACCCGCGGGTAGTAGGCTCGCCGTTCTGTGACTGGCTTCGGCTCATCGGGGGGCGCGGGCTCTACCAGGCCACCCAATGCCAGCGACACAGCCAGCAGCAGCCAATTGCCACCTCTGAAAACGTTCATGAATCTAGAATAGGGTCTATAGAATAAAGAGCCAACTGGCTTTTTTTAACCCTTTGGCTCATCAATAATCGGCCTGACCAGGCATTAATATGTGCGTAATACCTTCAGCCGGTGGTTGTTATTGATCCGCATCCGGGGAGAACTCAGGCGGTTAAAAATAACCCCCGCCACCGCCATACCCCCCGCAACGGGTAGGACCGACTGGGCCCGAAAGTTATTGTTGACCACACTCGACAGCAGGTAAACACCCCCCGCAATAGGCAGCAGCCGACCAGCCGCTGTAATAAACGGTATGCGCCGGTCAACGTATATTTTCTGCACCTCCCCGAGTCGAAACGCCACCGGTTCGTCGCGGTTCATGACCTCGTTGGCCATCAGCACCACAAACGTACTGTCCGTTACCTCGTAAAGCGTTTCCCTGAATTTCTGACCTCGCGCTTTGAACCGAATCTCGTCGCCCTCAAAGAACCGGTATCGCCGGAAACCGCCCAGCGTCGGGTTCACGTCCAGCGCCAGGTACCGCGACGGTCGAAGCCGGGCCGCAAAGGACCCGCCACGCCGTTCGAGTAGCTGTTCGGTAGTCAGGGTATCGCGGGGTTGAGCAACGGAGTCGGTCAGGGCAACTAAGCCAAAGACCCAAAACATCAGCAATCGAGCAGAGCGCCACGTCATACAGTAAACAGGTTGTCCTGTTTGCAATAACGCGAAAGGGCCAGGCAAAGTCAGCTATTTTTTATTTTTTAAGAAACCCGCTGCGCCATGCTGATGCCGGAACGGGCATAAAAAAACCGGCCAGAGACCGGTTTTACAGGGGCATGGATGCCTTAGTTGTTCTTGTCTTTTACCGAGTCGCGAACGGCTTCCCGGTACTCTTTCCGGGCTGAATCCAGCTCCGTCTGCTCGTCGCGCACTTCGGCGGTGTCGCCTTCCTGCTGTGCTTCGATGACGTCTTCTTTAGCGTCCTGCACCTCTTCGGCTTTGTTTTCTTTTTTCGAATCGCAGCTCATCTGAGTGGTGGCGCAGACAACGGCAAGAGCAAGTGCAGTAGCAAATGATTTGATCTTCATACGTTTTAACTTGAGTTATAATAGACGTTTCATCCGGGCTATCCCGGACTTAATGGGTTAGAACGGGAATCGGTGCCGATTGTTCCGGACACCTACTTAACGGTATGCAGGCTGGTACGCCCGGCCCTTTTGGCTACTTTTGCGCCCATGATTACTGCCAACCAACTTCGTAAGTTCACCGAACAGATATTTATAGCCATCGGCTGCTCAGAGGCCGATGCCCGCCTGGCCACTGACGTGCTCGTCTCGGCTGACCTGCGCGGGGTCGATTCACACGGTGTAGCCCGCCTGCCGGGCTACGTACGGCTTTACGACGTCGGCCGGCTCAATCCACAACCGCACATTCGGGTCGTTCACGAAACACCGTCTACGGCCGTTGTCGACGGCGACCGCGGCCTGGGGCTGGTAGTAGGGCCGTGGGCCATGCAGGTTGCCATCGACAAAGCCCGCACGGCCGGAACGGGCTGGGTAGCGGTTCGCAATTCCAACCATTTCGGCATAGCGGGTTACCATGCCCTGCTGGCGGCCGACCATGACATGATTGGACAGGCTATGACCCACGCGGCTCCGCTCGTAGCGCCCACTTTCGCGCTCGAAAAAATGCTGGGCACTAATCCCATTGCCGTGGCCATACCAGCCGCTACCGAGCCGACCTTTCTGGCCGATTTTGCCAGTACGGCCGTAGCCTACGGGAAGCTTGAAATCCTGCAGCGCAAAGGCCAGGACATTCCGTTGGGCTGGGCGCAGGATGCCAGCGGCCAGCCCACTACCGACGCCAATGCCATTCGGAACGGTGGCGCCCTGCTGCCCCTCGGTACCGACCGCGAACACGGCAGCCACAAAGGGTACGGGCTGGGTGCCGTTGTCGATATTTTTTCGGGTGTGCTGTCAGGCGCCAACTACGGTCCGTGGGTTCCTCCGTTTGCAACGGCGGGGTTCATGCAGGCCAATGAAGGCGTCGGCGAAGGGACGGGCCACTTCTTCGGGGCCATGCGTATCGATGCGTTTCGGCCAGCCAGTGAATTCAAAATCCATATGGACACCTGGATTCAGCGGTTCCGTCAGGCCCAGGCGGTGGAAGGCAAGCGGGTATTGATTCCCGGCGACCCCGAGCGCGAAATGGAAGCCGAGCGGCTCTCGAACGGCATTCCCCTGCTCGACCCGGTCATCCAGAGCCTGACGGAGCTGGGCGACCGGTTTGGTGTATTTTTTTCTCCGGCATAAATGCCGGGGACATTGAAATCAATACATTGGTCCCCCGGCATAAATGCCGGAGCTAGTCATGAACAGAACAGCGACGGACTCCGACCATAACGAACCATCAATAGACCAGGCATTTATGCCGGGGACATTGAATTAATAACCTCCGGCATAAATGCCAGAGCTAGTCATGAACAGAACAGCGACAGATCTGGATCAAAACGAACCATGATTTGCCCCGGCATTTATGCCGGGGAACACTGAAATCAATACATTGGTCCCCCGGCATAAATGCCGGAGCTAGTCATGGACAGAACAGCGACGGGCCCCGACCATAACGAACCATGACTAGCCTCGGCATTCATGCCGGGGAACATTGAAATCAACACATTTGCCCCGGCATTCATGCTGGGGCCATTGAAATCAACACATCAGTTCCCCGGTATTGATGCCGGAGACATTTTAGATTGTATCAACCATCAACTCATTTCCTATGCAGTTCCGAACCCTGGGGAAAACCGGATTTTCTATTTCTGAAATCAGTTTAGGCACCTGGCAGGTCGGTGGCAAATGGGGCGACCCGTTCAGCCACGAGAACGCTGATCACATCCTGAACGCGGCCGCCGATGCCGGTATCAATTTCATCGATACGGCCGATGTATACGGCGATGGGGAAAGCGAAAAAGCCGTTGGTCGACTCGTGCGGTCGCGGTCGGAGCGGATCTACGTGGCGACCAAGTGTGGACGCCGGCTACAACCCCACGTCAACGAAGCGTACCAGCCTGCTGCCCTGCGGAAGTTTGTCGACGATAGCCTGCGTAACATGGGCCTGGAAACCCTCGACCTGATCCAACTCCACTGCCCCCCCACCGAAGCCTATTACCGGCCGGAGTTGTTCGACGTTTTTGATCGACTGAAAGATGAAGGTAAAATTCAGAACCTGGGCGTCAGCGTCGAGAAAGTAGAAGAAGCGCTGAAAGCCATCGAGTACCCCAACGTCACTACCGTCCAAATCATCTTCAACCTGTTCCGGCAACGGCCCGCTGAACTGTTCTTCACCGAAGCCAAACGGCGTAACATAGGCGTTATCGTTCGGGTACCGCTGGCGAGTGGCCTGCTGACGGGCAAGTTTGACCAAAATACCATCTTCTCCCAGGATGACCACCGCACCTTCAACCGGCAGGGCGACGCGTTCGACAAAGGGGAAACCTTCTCGGGGGTAGATTACGAGACTGGCCTGGCCGCGGTCAACGAGCTGAAGACCGTATTCCCGAATGGCCTCGCCGTTGACGCCCTGCGCTGGATTCTCACCTTCGATGCCGTCAGCTGCGTCATTCCCGGCGCGTCGAAGCCGGAGCACCTGATCGCCAATATACAGGCAGCCGATCGGCCGGCCCCCTCGCCCGAGCAGATGGCTGCCGTAAAAAAAATCTACGACGAACGAATCAAAAATCCCGTTCACTACCTCTGGTAGCTCCCCTGAACAACACACCGCGCAGGAGCCCCGGTACAGGTAGTTAGCAGGAGACCTGTACCGGGGCTTAGCGGTTTGTCAGCGCCCCAGAAAAATCCGGAAGCCCACATTGAGTCCGATCGTGCCCGGTTCCCGATAACCGGTCGAGACCAGGCTGGTATTGACTACGTTGTTTTTGCGGTAGCCAAGCGATGCGTCGAGGCTGACGGTATTGTTGATAAAATAGGCCGCGCCTATCGATCCGCCATAAGCAAACGAACCCTGTTTGTACAGGTTTTCACTAACTCCGTTGAGATTGCGGGCCCGGTACCATTGCTGTGTATAGCCAACCGTAGCATCGATAAACGGACGAAGTCTGGCCGAGCCAACGTAGTAGCGTACAAAAGGAGCCAGACCCAGCTGCGTATTTGTTATACTATACTGAGTGTTACCGACTGTCGCAAACCGCGTCTGGTAATGCTGGTAGTTAACTGGTACAGAGAGACCTACAACCAGATTGTCAGCTACGAAGTACCCGGCCGATGGCAACACCGATACCGAAAAATTAGTTATCCGGTACGGTTTCTCGCCGGGCGAATAGGAGATGTTCCCGACCTGAGCGCCGACCGTCCAGCGCCCTTTTTCCGTTTGGGCCGTAGCCGATGATATACCCAGTACCAGCAGCGTTAATGAACAGACTACGTTTTTCATACACTAGAGGTTGATTGATGATCGGCACAAGAATACAGGCAAAATTTACTTAATCTATCACATTAACATTATTTAATAGATTCAGGCAGGCTGTACTATGGGCAGTAAAAATTTGCACAAAACCAGCACGACTTAGGGTTCGTTTGGCGATGCGAACGGTTTGCCATATATTGTTGCTTTACTAATCAAAAACCCGCCATGCAGGAACAATCGCAGACGCTCAATGGCATGACCCAATCGCAGGGGCAGACATCAGCCAACTTCTCGTTTTCAGATTACCAGACCGAGAATTTCTTTGACGAAATGTTTGAACGCGACGAGCTGGTGCGGGCTGGTTACCTACCGTTTCAACAACGCGTTGAACAACTATCGCGCGAAGACATCATTGGTCGTCAGCATGCCGCCGAACGGGCGCTGATGAGCATGGGCATTACCTTCAACGTCTATTCAGAAGGCGAAGGCACCGAACGGATCATGCCCATCGACATTATTCCGCGCGTGATCGAATCGGCCGAGTGGGACCGGCTCGAAGCAGGGCTCATCCAGCGGATTAAAGCCCTCAACCTGTTCCTCGATGATGTATATAACGAACAGCGCATCCTGAACGACGGGGTTGTACCGCGCGATCTGATCGAATCGAGCAAGTCGTTTTTGCCGACCTGCCTGGGCGTAAAGCCGCCCAAAGGTATCTGGTGCCACATTACCGGCACCGACCTGATCCGGGGTGAAGACGGGCAGATGATGGTGCTGGAAGACAACCTCCGCTGCCCGTCGGGGGTGTCATACATGCTCGAAAACCGCGAACTGACCAAGCAGACCTTCCCCGAAGTACTGGCCCAGACGGGTGTTCGGCCCGTATCCGATTACCCGATGCGGCTGCTCCAGATGCTGCAGTACATTGCCGACCGGCCCAATCCGACGGTGGTTGTACTAACACCGGGCATTTACAACTCGGCCTATTTCGAGCACTCGTACCTGGCTCAGCAGATGGGCGTTGAACTGGTCGAAGCGCGCGATCTGGTCGTATCGGGCGGGTACGTGAAAATGCGGACCACCAAAGGATTCCAGATCGTTGACGTCATCTACCGCCGGATCGACGATACGTTCCTCGACCCCAAAGCGTTCAATCCCGACTCGATGATTGGCATACCGGGTATTTTCGAGGTGTACAAGAAAGGCCGCATTGCGCTGGCCAACGCGCCCGGTACCGGCGTGGCCGACGACAAGGTGATCTACGCCTACGTGCCCCGCATCATTCAGTACTACCTCGGCGAGGAACCCATCATCCCCAACGTACGGACCTACATCTGCCGCGAAGAAGAAGACTGCCAGTATGTGCTGGACAATATCGAACAGCTCGTTGTCAAAGAAGCAAACGAAGCGGGTGGCTACGGTATGCTGATCGGCCCCAAGGCCACCAAAGAAGACCATGAGCTGTTTCGCCAGAAGATCAGGGAAAACCCGCGTAACTACATTGCCCAGCCAACCATATCCCTGTCCCGGGTTCCCTGTCTGGTAGGCGATCATGCCGAAGGCCGTCATGTCGACCTGCGCCCGTATATTCTCTACGGCGACGGCGTCAACGTGATTCCGGGTGGGCTTACCCGCGTGGCACTTCGGAAGGGTTCGCTCGTGGTCAACTCCTCGCAGGGCGGGGGCGGCAAAGATACCTGGGTACTTTATTAGGTCACACGTTATGAGTAAGCAGCGATGAGTGAGTACCGAATGATCGTACTTTTGCCCCCGCGATCCCGTTCGTTCGTTAATACCGGTATCGCTCGTCACTCATAACGTCTCTCGTTTTGCCCGATTTATCGATCATCATTGTCAATTATAAAACTCCCCGGCTCATTATAGATTGTTTGCAGTCGGTGTATCAGCATACCAATGGCATTACATTCGAGGTCATTGTGGTCGATAACCAGTCGGGCGATGACAGTCAGGCGCAGGTCCAGGCCGTTTTTCCGCAGGTACGCTGGTATGACATGGGCTACAACGCCGGCTTTGCCCGGGCCAATAATCTTGGTATTCGCCAGGCCACGGGCCGTACCGTGCTGCTCCTGAACTCTGACACCCTGCTGATCGACAACCTGCTGGAACGCTGCGTCCGGGTGCTCGACCAACAACCCGATGTAGCGGCTGTTGGCGCTCACCAGCTCGGCCGCGACCGGCAGCTGCGCCCCAACCTGTACACCACCTTCGGGCAGATGCGCCGGGCTTTCTACATTATCCCCCCGACTCAGGCGGCCGAAAACTGGCTGAAACGACGACTGCCCGACCCCTCGTTCCCTGACCCGGCTCAGGTAGAATGGATTTCGGGGGCTTTTCTGATGACGCGGCCCGACACGATTGCCCGCGCGGGCGGGCTCGACGAGTCCTTTTTCATGTACGGTGAAGATGTGGAGTGGGGCTACCGGCTGGGCAAACAGGGCCGCCTGCTGCTGTTACCGGACTCAGCGTTCATTCATCTGGAGTACGGCAGCAGTACCGATCACCAGCAGCACGTGGTCACTCATATCAACCGGTTCAAACCGCAGGTGCAGGTATCGCAGCTCCTGTGGGTCCGGAAACAGTACGGCCCGGGGGCGTACCTCGTGCTGATTCTGCACTATATAACCCTGATTCCCATTATTTTTTTGGGCAAAATGGCGATCAACCTGCGCCAGCGCCAACCCCTGCTCGCCGACCTCGACAATCAGCGGGCGTTTGCGCAGCAGGTCGGTATCTTTTTGCAGTTCTTTTGGCCAACCCTGCTCAACAAGCCGGGGTTTTACAAAGTTTAACGGACGGAGCCGAAAACGGATACATACCTGCGCGTATACCGTCTCCGCACAGCCTCAATTTTTTACCAGCAGAAAAGCAGTAATTTCAGCCGAATATTTACACTTTCGGCAACTGAATTCGTTGTAAGTGAAATGGAATAACTCTATGCGCTTCTTATACTCGATCGGGCTGTTTGCCCTTTTTTTGGGCGCGGTCCTCTGGCCCACCGTTAGCCAGGCTACGCACGTGCGGGCTGGGGAAATCACTACCCGACGGATTTCGCAGACCACACTCACCTACGAAATTACCTTTACGGCCTACTACGACGAAACACCAGCCGGAGCCGGGGCCGCTGCCCAGGGAGAACGGTATACCATCTGCTTCGGCGATGGCACCTTTCAGGAAGTTCAACGCCTGCCCCGCGTCTTTATCAATAACCGAACCTCATCGATCAACACCTATCGGGTTGTTCATACCTACCCGGCGGCTAACCCCTACACCATCTCCGTAACGGTACCCAACCGGAACCGGGATACCAAAAACCTGCCCCCCGCCAGCCAGTCGGACCAGATTCGCTTTTTTGTGTCGAGCACCATTCTGATTACCCCCAACCTGGGTCTCAACTCGACGCCGATCATGCTCAATCCGCCCCTCGATTCGGCCCGGGTGGGGCAGCGCTTCTGCCACAACCCGGCCGCCTTCGATGCCGACGGCGACAGCCTGGCCTATCGGCTGAGCGTACCGCAGGAAGGGCTGCAGGATGCCGGTTGCCGCGGTCGGTTCATTCCGGCCTACCAGGACCCGACCCGCTTCAGCCGCACCTCCGAGACGGGTGGCACCCCCACCTTCCAGATCGACTCCCGCACGGGCGAGCTCTGCTGGGATGCCCCCGGCGAAGAAGGCCAGTTCAACTTCGCCTTCATCGTCGAAGAGTGGCGCAACGGCGTGCTCATCGGCGAGACCACCCGCGACATGCAGATCATCGTGGTCGACAACCCCAACCGCCGACCCCGCATCAACCCCCTGCCCGACCTCTGCGTGGAGGCTGGTACGCTGATCAACCAGCCCGTAACGGCTACCGATCCCGATGGACAGCGGGTCATCATCACCGCCTTTGGGGGTGTCTTCAACGTGGGCCAGGACGGTCGTCCGCTGGCTCCCGGCGAACTCATCGCTCCGCAGTATGCCCAGCTTATTCCGGCCAACACGGCCCTGGCACAACCCGCCACGGTCAACTTCCGCTGGCAAACTAACTGCAACCAGATTCGGGAAGCCCCCTACGACGTCACCTTCAAGGTCAACGACGTGCCGCCCCGGGGCACCAACTCGCTGGTGTCGTTCCAGACCCTGCGCATCCAGGTCGTAGGCCCATCGGTCAAGAACCTCACCGCCCGACCTACCGCCACCGCTACCGGACGAGCCATCCAGCTCAGCTGGGATCCGTATACCTGTGGCCCTCCGGGTACACAGCTGATCATATACCGCAAAGAAGGTTGCGAAAACATTCAGATTCCGCCCTGTAGCACCGGGTTGGCAGCCAGCACCGGCTATCGGGAGATTATTCGGGTACCCATCACAGCTACGTCATACGTCGATACCAGCGCCCTGCGCCGGGGCGTCAGCTATTCGTACCGGCTGGTGGCCGAGTATCCCGACCGCAATGGTGAGTTCATCAATGGGGGTCAGAGCATAGCCTCCAACCAGGCCTGCCTCGAACTCCCCCTGCTGGCCCCCGTCATGACCCAGGTCACCGTCGACTCCACCCGCGACACCAACGGACAGATCACCGTCCGGTGGAGCCGACCCATCGGACTCAACCCCGGCGACCTACCAGGACCCTACCAGTACCGGCTCCAGCGGGCCACCGGACTCGACGCCCAGGACTTCGCCACCATCGCCACCATCAATACCAGCCTGCTGCCAAACCCCGACACCGTCTTCGTCGACCGCGGTACCCCCAGCGCCCCCCTCAACACCCAGGCCAACCCCTACCGCTACCGCGTCGAGTTCTTCTACACCAGCACCACCGGACAGCTCACCCGACTCGACGTCACCGAAGCGGCCTCCAGCGTGCGGCTCACCACCCGACCCGCCAACCGGCAGGTCAGCCTCAGCTGGCAGGCCAACACCCCCTGGGCCAACACCAACCAGACCCACCTGATCTTCCGCAGCCGATCCGGAC
>NZ_SBLB01000012.1 GCF_004138325.1 Spirosoma sordidisoli
CGTATTTCTCCAGCGTCTGGATATTCCACGCCTTATGATAAGCCGTCGACTCGCGAACATTCTGGTAGAGGTCCGGCACGGCTAACTGACGATAAGCGACAGACCCGTCCAATTTGCCCCGGTTGGTGATGAGCGCGGCCCGGTTGGTCTGGGCGCGGGTAAACAAGTCGCCAAAGTCATTGGCCTGGAAGCCATTGATGGCCGGGTACAGGCCCACCCGTTGTGGGCCATCACCGAGGGTAAGCATCTTTTTCGGTTGCGGATTGTCAGTCAGGTCAGGGTTCGTCCGGGTCAGGACGCGGGGGCCGTACATCGCCTGGATGGCTGTATCGAGTCGTTCGAAATTGGCGCGAGTCGGCTCGATCCAGAGTTGCACATTCCCAATGGCACGGGCCGGGTCGATGGCATTCATAGCGTAGTCGCCAAACGCCAGGTAACGTACCCCCGCTTTGTTGAGGTGGCGCAGAATGGCCAACTGTTCACGGGTAGCGCGGTTTTGGGCTTTCTGTTTCATACGTTGCGCTGGGTTAGTTCGGTTGTTCAGGTACGTTCAGCTCGAAGCCGCCGAGGGTCGGTTCGTGTATCCGGTGGAGGTCCCCGGCCAGGACGGTCAGATCATGCTGAAGTTCAGTGAAGGCCAAAAACAGCCGTTCCCGCTCGTCGGGCGTGAGTGCCTGCCAGAGATCAGGATCGTTGACCGAGGCATTGAGTACGGTTATGGGTGGGTCGCCGGGTTCTTCGCCGTCACCAATGAAAAGGGGCTGAATCGCCTGGTGAATGCGGTCGCGGCCCCATTGTTCTTCAAGGGAAGTCAGATAAAGCATACGTCAGAATTAAAGCGTTGGCTTGGGGACTACGGCCAGTTCGTCGACTGGCCTATTGTGCTGGACAGGGTCAATCCCACGGGCTGAATGATCGGCTGGAGCGGGCAACAACGTCAGCGATAGGGTAGGAGAGTGGGGCTCCGCTGATACAGTTTGTTGAATCAAGACCGGGCTGATCGAATGCACTATCTGCTGGTGAATGTCTGTCAACATCGGGTGCCAGATCATCGCGCTGGCCTGTACAACTCCGGTAGTTTGGTTCACAGGACTTTCAAATGAAGGTCTGAATAGGTGTATAAGTCGGTTAGCCTGTGCATCACTGAGCTCAATCGGTTCTCCGTTGCTCTTATTCATTGCTTTTGTTTAATATTTTATCTAAAATTAGGTAATATTTTAAATATTTAGCTGATATAAGGCTTATTTTTGTCTTGTGAAAGCAAACGCACAGAATGATAGTACACCCTCTATTTTGGCTAAATTGGCTGGTACTGAGCTATTATATAGAAGCTAGCCCTCTACTAAAGGCAAGAAATCAGAGTCAGGATTCAATAGCTCAATGGTACCCGATAGTTGGACAAACAGACGGACTTGACTCTGTACCAATTTCGAGAGAACCATACAGCCGAATGTGGATTGTCACGGCATTGCCAGACCAGATTACAGCTCAGTTCGTCGCGCTGTTCTGGCAATCGCCTGCATTGGCGCAAACTATCCCCTGCCTGCCACCCCTCGGCGACTGGTCGGGCAACTACATCTCATCAGGGTTTGGCTGGCGAAACCATCCGACGCTTCGCACCGTCCGACACCATGACGGTATCGACATTGCCGGTCCGCATCAGTACGTGCGGGCAGCCGCAATGGGTCAAGTGAGTACGGTCGGCTACAGCAAAACCTTGGGCCACTTCGTCTGCATCGACCACCTGAACTCGTATCGTACCGTCTATGGCCACCTTTCGCTGACGTTGGTGCGGGTAGGCCAGACATTGCGAATTGGTGAAACGCTGGGTATCACGGGTCAGTCGGGCCGGGCCACGGGCGTGCATCTCCATTACAGCATTACGAAACAGAACGTACCTGTCGATCCGATACCCTACCTCACGCTGGCAATGGATGTGGTACGTACCTATCAGCAACAGGCCCGCCGACAGACCGGGTCTCATCCTTAACCTATTTTATTACTATGCCGGAAATGACCAGCAAAGAACGCGAGGGCCACACCCAGACCGTTGAGTTATTCATTATCGCTGCCGTAGGGCTGCTATTGCTCCATTGCCTGTGGTTCTGTCATGAACTTACAGAGCCGGTTATTTGGCTACGTAGCTATTTGTATAGTTTTCTATCTACGCTCAATAATCGGCTGGGCCTGTTCCGAAATCCGTTCACTAGTAAAGCGTTTGTGCTGTTGTTGCTCTTCCTGTACGCCATCGGCTCGAAAG
Organism: Spirosoma sordidisoli; assembly: GCF_004138325.1. Classification (GTDB taxonomy): domain Bacteria; phylum Bacteroidota; class Bacteroidia; order Cytophagales; family Spirosomataceae; genus Spirosoma; species Spirosoma sordidisoli. The sequence goes on from NZ_SBLB01000012.1 coordinate 2,261, forward strand.
GCAAGATTGATCCGGGCATTGGGCGGCATCAGGTACTGCGGCACACGGGCGCGGGCCTACTGTTATTTCTAGGCTCGATACCGCTGTTGTATGCCAAAGCACTCGTTGCCCCACTGGCAGTCGACATACTGTATATCGGCCTGACGGTAGGCGGTACCATGCAATTAATTAAAGGAGGGCAGTACCTGTCGCGCATCCTCTTTACGCGGTCGCCGAACGATATTTTCAACGATACCAACGAGGAGTTTCCACAGAATGAAACCTTCGTGCAGAATGAGTTCTCGATTCATTTCCAGACGCAGTACTTTTTCAAAGGCCAGTGGCGGCAGGGGCTGATTAATATCGTGAATCCATTCCGCTCAAACATGGTGCTGGGTTTGCAGGGGTCCGGCAAAACCTTTGCCGTGCTGATTCAGGCACTCTGGCAAAGTCTTTACAAGGGCTATACGGCCTACGTCTATGATTTCAAATTTCCTGACCTGACTGAAGAAGCCTACAACGCCTATCGCAAAACGCTGGCCGAGAACACCTACGCCTGGACACCCGCCGACCAACTGGCCGAGCGCAAACGAAACCGACAACCGCTGATTCCGAAGTTCTACGTCTTGAACTTCGACGACATCGAGTTTTCGCACCGCTGCAACCCCATTCACGCCGACGGCATGACCGATGTGATGGATGCCTACGAAGCCGCCCAAACAGTAATGCTCAACTTGAACAAAACCTGGGCGCAAAAACAAGGCGAGTTCTTCCCGGAGTCGGCGATCAATTTTCTAACATCGGTATTCTGGTACCTGCGGACGGTTAGCCTGAAGTATCGAGCTTTGCTGGAAGCAGAACGAGCCAAACACGAATCAGCGCAAGACCCGGATCGGCTGGCGGCTTATCAGCGACTGGCCAACTGCTGCACCTTCCCACATACGCTGGAATTCACGAACCGACGCTACGACGAAACGTTCGCCTTGATGGAGCGCTACCCTGAAGTAGAAATCTACGTGCGACCCTTTATCGATGCCCGCGATGGTGGAGCAATGGAGCAGTTGGAAGGGCAGATCTCGTCGGTACGTATCCCAATGGCCCGGCTCTCCTCACCCACGTTGTACTGGGTCATGACGGGCCACGATTTTTCGCTCGACATCAACAACCCCGACGACCCGAAAATCCTGTGCACCGGCAACAACCCTGACCGAACGGCCATTTACGGAACGGCCTTCTCGCTTTACACGGCCCGGCTGATGAAATCGGTCAATCGGAAAGGCCGACTTAAATCGGCCCTGTTCTGGGACGAGCTACCAACGATGTTCCTCAAAGGTCTCGACATGCTGATCGCAACGGCCCGCTCGAATAAGGTCGCCACTTGGTTGGGTATCCAAGATTTCGAGCAGCTCACGCGGGACTACGGGGAGAAAGAAGCGAAGGTGATTATGAACCTGGGAGCCAACGTGTTTTCAGGTACGGTGGTCTATGAGACCGCCGAGAAGCTGTCGCGCCGATTCGGCAAAACGAACCAGGCCAAAGAGTCGATTACCTACTCGAAAAACGACACCACAATCAACGTATCGCAGCAACTAACCGAGATGATCCCGGCGGCTAAAATCTCCCGGCTCAAGCAGGGGGAGTTCGTCGGGCAATTCGTTGATAACTTCGGTGAAGAGCTGGACCTGAAAACCTTCAAGTGCCTGATCAGTGTAGACAGTGAGCAGCTAAAAAAGCCTCACAAATTGCCTCCCATGCTCGACCTCGACGGCATCATTCGTGACGTATACGGTGGTGATCCAGGTACGTTAACGTCCACCGAACGGCAGCACTACAAAACCCAGTTGCTTCAGGATAACTACCGGCGGGTAAAGGAAGATATTCAACTCCTGGTCGATTATGAGGTGGCTGAGTTTGGGATTGTGTTTAAGGAGCGAAAGGCAACGTAGTCTGCTCGGTAAGCTTACCTATTTAACTTATAGTTTAGTTGCAAAAGAGTGCTACAGTAACCTGAACGGGATGAGCAGCAGGAGGGGAGTTTAATCGCTGTTCTATATGCCTTATCATGTCGTTCGTACCTTGACGGTACCCGTACTGTTGTCCCCATATAAACCCAGTCGCAGTTCCTAAAGCAATCAGCACGATCATAAGTAGGAGTCGTCTACGTGCGTAGTTTGGTATCTTTTCAGGCATTATAGTTATTTTAAAAAAGTGAGCTCTTCGTAAGAAAGTCCCGACGTTGGTTCATAAACTCTCTTATGTTGTATGGTCGTTTCAAATAATAAGTTGATTCTTCGCACTATGTGTAAAGCTTATAAAAATACCCCTTTGTTCTTTTCTGACTGCCTTTAAGGGCAGTCAGCTTACTTGTTACAAAACGTAGTTTGCTGCGATAGCGTGGAATGCCTTCTCGTCGAGGGCGTAGCGGGCGGGTAAGTTCAGCCCGGTGTTACCATTGAATAGGGCGTGGTTAACCCCATTGTACAATAGCCAAGCGTTTGGCCCCGTACTCAAAACGCTTTCTTCAATAGCCATACGTTCCATTGCGGCATCAACCAACTTTTGTGAGATACCCACCTTACGAACCAGTTTAGCGGCCTCCTGCCGGTCGGTTACGGCGGTGTCCTGCATCAGTTTAAAAACCTCGTGCGTGGAGCTGGGAGCCTGCTGCGCGTACTGCATAAAATCACGCAGGAAATTAACCAGGAACGCCTTAAACTGATTAAGGTTAATACCTCGGTGCGTAAAGATGTGCTGATAGGCCCGGAGCGTTTCCGCGCTCTCGTACACCCATTCCAGCCCCTTCACCTTGGCTTTCTCCGGTGTTTGACCCGTTACGAGCCAATCGAGGTACTGGTCAAGGCTAATAAATTCATCCGCCCAACCCATCATGCCGTTAGAGCAGATTTGCCGGTAGTAAGCAACGCGTACTTTTTGCTGTCGTACCCGCTTCATCTCTGTACCCTGGATGGTGAACTGCGACTTACCCGTGTACGAATTGGTAAACGTTAATTGCCGCTGAATGATGTCGTTGGGGCCAACGGTCGTTTCGTCGGGCAGTAGTACGTTGATAGCGTATTCGCCGTTTCGGCTATAGCGGATATGAACCAGCTGCTCTATTCCGGCCACCTCCGTTACAGCATCGCGGATAATGGTATTCGGAACGAGCGAGTACCGGGGCGACTGAGCGGCAAAAACCTGCCGTTCCTCGTTTGGCATTGTGCCGACTATTAAGTGTTGCCGGTCGGTCGGAACCATCCGGTAGGGTTCGGGCAGCACGTCGCGGGCGGGAACGGACTTAACCGGGAAACAGATGGTATCCCATGACGTAGTGGTAAGCAGTTGGTTGTTGACATTGGCCTTTTTCATGGCGATCAGCAAGTAAAGAGTTTGAAAATCCAGCCTGTCTTTCAGGCCGTTTGCTGATATAAAAATAGCCAATTCAATAGATCATAACTAATTGAAAAACAGGTATATATGCCTTTATAGCCCACTACTGTTCACTGATTTTTTCCAATACCCCTTGATTATTTTCAGCGCACGAATACCCCTTTGCAAAGGGGTATTCATATTAAACAACCACCTGCAAAGCAGGTGGATTTGGTGAAAAGAAGCGGGCATAGCCCGCAGCGTACTTACGAGGGTGGGTCAAACAAATCAAAATTCGTGGACTGCTTTTCCTCTTTCCGGTCTTCGCCTTCCTGATACTTGACGTATCGCCGAATTTGATCTTCATTGATGCCCACTGTATTCACAAAATAGCCCCGCGCCCAGAAATGGTTGCCCCAATACGGCTTTTGCTTCAGTTGCGGGTAACTCTTGAACAACTTAATCGCCAGCTTACCCTTCAGCGTCCCCATCAGATCAGAAACCGATACTTTAGGTGGAATACTGATAACCAGATGGATATGGTCAGCTTGGACGCTCAACTCGATTACTTCACAACTTTTCCACTCACTCAGTAAGCGGATGTCGTGTTCAACCAAGTCTTTCACTAATCCCGTCAACACCCGGAACCGGTACTTGGGTGTCCAGACGATGTGGTAGTCGCATTTCCACACCACATGAGATTGCTTCTTGTACTTGCTCATGGGGTGAAGTTACCCAAATGGCGTAGCCATTAGGTCATCACCACCGCCCAAGGCGGTGGATTTCGCAGGTCTATTAAAGGTATTTTTGCTAACTGTCGATCAGAATCGTTATGGAATCGCCCCAATCTGTGTTTTTTATCGAAGGCCAAGCGGACCCGGATAAGCACCTGCAACAAACCGTCCAACTCATGATCGACGCGGAAGCCTGGATCAGCATCACGCTGAAGCAACACCCTATCAAAGGGCTTGAAGTGGATGTTAAATCGGCCAACCTAAGTGGCGAGCAACTGAACCAGATACTACAATTTGCGGTCAGTGCTACCAGCGGCCCGCCGACACCTCAGAATTAGCCAATTAACTATCCTGTTTACAGCTCAGGCATACACGCGAGCCAATGAGAGCCGTAAACCCGTCATGCGCTCAATAGTGGCGTGTAGGTCACTGGCTTCGACCTGCTCCATGACGACTTCTGTGATAGTCTGCTTTGTTTCAGTCGAAAATGTTAATTGATATAGATCTTCGCCGATGTCGTAACGTACCTGAACAGAGTTGAACTTAGAATTGGCTATGCGCCATTGCAGTACGTTCGATGCGTTGTCAAACGTGATGTTTTTGGCTCCCATCATAAAGAAGGCCATTCGACCAATCTGGTCGTAGAGGGTTTGCAGATAAGGGTTCATCGTCTTTGCCATTGCGGTACTTTATATTGGGTTATACACTGTTAGTTCTGGTCATAGGTACGTTGCATACAAGCCATTCGCCGGGATAAATACAGTTGAAACAGGGTAGCTTCAATAGCCTTGCCCACGAGCCAATGGGCAACGTCGGGCGAACACATTTGAGCCGGGTTTTCTAAATCAGCTTCAGCGATGCTCTCCCATATCGGGAAATCATCGGCGGGGTTACTAAACACAAATCCGTGCTGCCGGGCAGTGGCGACAAGGTCGCGGTTAATTCGGCTGTCGATGGCTAACCGGATGCGGGCGGGGCTGATAAAGCAATGCATAAAAGGCCGTTGAGTCAGCGTATTATCTATTGCCTCGCGCTGAACTCAATATAAATTTACAGCCTAATATTATATTTTAAAATATTGATAGTCAGTGTTTTACGCTTTCAAATCCTCTTGATTACTACGTAGTTTGCTTTTCGATTCCCCTTGATTTATACATAAAAAAACCCGCTTACGGGCGGGTGAAACAACCAATTGCAATTTGTATTACTCAGTCATAGGCTGCGGTTTGGGTTCAACATCTTTAGCGGCTTGCTGCTGTTCAATCCAAGCGCGCTTGTAAACCGCGTAACATAGACTGAATACCTGTTCGGGGGGAAGCTCAAGAAACATAGCCAGTTCGTCAACTTCGTTGATGGTGATGTTGCGAAGATTGTTTTGCCTGGTTTTGTACCAGTTGTTGTACGACATCTTCATCACCTCGGCAATTTTTGCCTGTTTTATGCCTCGGAAATCAATGAGGCCAACGATGTCTTCGTACAGTAATTTGGGTTTCTCTTCCATTTTTTGCTGAGATAATAGCGTCAAGACATATGATGAATTCGGATGTATTGACGCTGTAATTTCAGCAAAAAATGGAATATCTCCTAACAACACTGTAAATTTTATTGACTTTTTGTTTAATTTTTTATCTGACTGTTTTCGACTACTGGGAAACCGTATTTCCGTAGCAGGTCGCAGAATCCCTTTGTGTAGGACAGTTTCCCCCCATTAACCGCCTGCACCATAGTCATCAGATCGACAATGGTGTCCGCACTTGCGCAGTAACCAGCCAAGTCTGCATTGAAGGCGTGAATGACCTTGCCCAGATCTGGCTGATCGAAATAGACAATCGGAGCAAACCAGCTATGCTTTTCCCGCATGATCCGAATCTCGATCAACTCTTCGTGCGAAAGCTGACTACTGTCGAAGAGAACAATCAAGCGACTTCGACATAATGTAGAACGTAACGTAGCGGCTTGTCGAAACGCTGGCCAATCGGCTGCTATTTTGATAAGACACCCTGCCCGCTTCTCGGTTAAAGTGGTGGGAGATATCTCGATTTGACGTTGTTGGATGGAAGGCCCTACAAACCAGATTTCTTTTGATGAAATTGAAAAGAGCGTACACATACGGCGGATATGTGGCGATTTAAAGGACTTCTGGGTCCGGCCACATATCAAAAAAAGAGGTTGAACCGGATGGCTCCAACCTCTTTTCGATCAACCTAAATCCGTATTCGGCCAATCCATAAAGGGGCATTTATGTTCGGTGAACTACGTTGGCAAACGTAACATCTGACTGCTTTGCCTGGCTTGTTCAGAAGCGTACCGCCTGGCTAAAAAGTGGTACACCACGCCTTCACTCAACCGCTGATCGCTGCTGAAAAACCGATTGAAATGCATGTGCAGTAATGAAGCGATGAAATCTACTTCAGGTGGTTGCGCGGTCGATTCTGCGGTACGTACCGCTCGTAGTTGGCCAATGAGGTGATTCATTTCCGAAGGCATGGCCAGCAATCGTGTTCTGTATGCTTCTTCGCGACACAAACAGCGGGCATGCCACACCCGATACTGTTCGTTCAGGTGCTTTCTCATTGCAGGGTTGTGGCCGTGTTCGGCAAGGAACCGTTCCTGAAGGGTATTCAGTAACCTTTCTTTCTGCATGAGTGTAAAGCCAAACCCACCCAGCATCTGATCGGCCTGCTGACAGGCTACCCACCAATGCTCGTCCTCCTCCAGCTCATCTCGCCGGATGATCCAGTCAATAATCCATTGGCTATCAAGGCCAAATAGCTGTTCGCACTGTTCGATGGTTGTTGTTCCGTACCGCTCTACTTCCCGTTCATACGTATCAATCTGCACCGATTGAACCCGGTCCTGATCGATCCATCCTTGCAGACTTGCCATTAAGGTGGCCAATACTTGGGCATTCGTTTCAGGCTGGCCAAAAAACCGAAGTCGGAGGTGTGGTTCCGGGTCGTAGTAACGAACGAAAAACCATTGTTGAATATGCCCCTGCCCAATGGCTTCGTCCGTGAACGGAGCTATGACACTCGTCAATAGTTCGTCAGCCGTTTGCTCTCCCACGTACACTTTTACATACAACCACTCACTGCCTGGTAGAAACGTGCGCTGGACAGTTCGGATAGACTCAGTAAACGGCGATGGTCGATAGGGGAGGGGAGCAGCGGTTTGCCTGAACGGGATGACCAGCTCGCCCGTGAACCGCCCTCCTTCGCCCGTCAGCCAGCAGGCTTCTGGCGTGGCCAGCCATTCTACAAGACGTACCGTTTTGCGTTTTTGTAATTCCGTAAACAGAATTTGTCGGCACGGTGCTACGGTCAAGTCGAGCAACAATTCGTTGTCGGCTTCTGCCAGAGCAACGTACCGGGGCAGCGTCAACGATTGTTGTACTTGATCGACCATCGCGTTGGCAGAAACCCAGTTTGTTTGCCAGTTGAGTTGCCATTGAGCACGGGACACAACAATGTTCTGGTACGTTAGCCGGGGTAGGGCCGGTTGATCAGCCAGTGTTCCCCACGACCAACGCAGATGCAGTGACTCATCCTGATGGCTCAGATCGCTTAGGAAACGGTAGATGTCGTCGGAACCGTGATAGTTGTGAGCCGTTGAGTTACGGGGCAACACGCGTTTATCGTGTTTCTTAGACCACAGCTCAACAGTTTTACCGTCAGGCACCCGAATCCACAAATCCGACAACAATAATATATGGTCGTCACCGACCCCGCCAGGCGTTAGATATGGGATTTCATACGCCCGTAGACTTGGCCGACACACCACATTCCCAACCCGGCCCGTCGGTAAATGCACGATTTCCGCCAGTAAACAATCCGGGTATTGTTGGGCCTCCCAGTCGGTCAGTTCCTGCACTTGACGTGTTAGCACATCATCCAGCGCGGTAAAACGAGTCATCAGTGAAGCGGCAGTCGGGCCGGTCACGCTTTTCAAGACAATTTGAAACTGACCGTTGTCGATAGCTTCAGTATCCGCTCCGAGCAAATCACCCAGTACGGCCCAGCTTCGTGCCGTTATCGACGCAGGCGTTTGCTCTTTTGCTAATTGGGTTAGTTCGGCATCCGTGATCGTCTGCGCTAGTTGCCCGGTTCGGAGAAAGTCTGTCAGTTTTGCCAGTCGGAAGGCATCAAGCTGATCGGAGACGGGCATTTTTCGGTTGCTTGCCGAGATAGTGAGTTGCTGAAGTAAGGCTGAATGCCCCGATGCACCCGCCAATCCATTCGGACCGTATCCGATCCCCGATTCGTGGTCCAAGGCCACCAGCAACGGTTTGGGTTCATTACCGTACCGGTCAAAGAAACGCCGGGCAAACGTACCTAATGTTTCCGGTACGTAGTGTGTTCGAAGCGGCATCAGCCGGGTGAGCTGCTGGCTAATTTTCCCAACCACTGGTTCACCGACGGTAACGGTTGCCGATAGACGTATCATATCCGTTTGCAGCACGTCGCCGGGCAGATCGTCTTCGCCCAACATGGCCCGCATCTGTTTGTCAAGGTTTACCAGTTCGGCTACCGACAAGTCAGGCTGACACAACGTATTCTGTAACGTGGTTAATGACTGGACAACGGAGCTGGCGGCAGGAATTGACCGCAGCCGTTTCAGTACTTGCTCGAACGCAGGTGGCCCTGTTACACCCGGCTCCAGCTCACTGATGAGTACATGTTCGTTGATCAACGCATCGACGTACGTAGCGGCCTCCTTTTCAGTATCACCTGTGCATTGCTGAACCATCTCAATCAATGCCCGAGCCGTTACGCCGTTGGGTATCTGCTTTACGTGGTTCAGCAGGGCCTCAAGCAGTTCGTCACGCTCAACAGAATTGATATAGAAGGAGCGTTGCCCGTCGATTAGTCGATAGGCAGAGTATCGGTACTGCCCCCCCAGTTGATATAGGCTATTATTGAGACAATATCGAAGCTCGCTCTGTATTGCCCGATGCTGCTCCAATGACGCTATCAGCCTAGTCAGCCAGGCCATATCGGGCCGGGTACGTAGCGTACTATTGCCTGATACAAGGACACCTGAAGTCTGGTCAGAAAGGGAAATGGAACTCACTCCAGCGAACAATCCAAATGGCGTACATCGGCTGCTCATGCGAACAATGTACCGCCACAAAGCCAACCGGGCCGCTTCAGAGGGGATACATCCTGGATTATTCCGCCAATCCTGCCATACCTGATACAAAGCTGGCGATGCTACGTACAGGGCTTTTTCTGCCAGTGGCTGTTCCAACCACCAACGGAGAGTATTGTCGCCGAAATCAGCCAGGTGTTCCCACTGGGTGATCAGTTGATCAATTGAAAATAAGGGAGATCGCAGCAGTGCGAACCGGTAAGGCTGTGGCAAAGCGTTCATTCAGATAAAGCGCAAAGCAAAAGGCCGTCAGCTTAAGAGTTGACGGCCTTCGCAATTAGAGGGTGAAGATGATGGTTAGATCAATCGTCGTTGGGTACTTAATTGGCCGGGGGTTCGTTTGCGGCATCCGTGAGCCAATTGATTTACTCTTCAGGCGGTTTGCTTTGTTAGCAGTCATTGCATTAATGATTAATTGATGAAACAGATTTATTAAAAAAACAGGTACTCGCTTCGTTAAAGACCACTCCGAATCATACTGCCGACAATACCCCGGTACGTCGAGCCGACCCGAACGGTGTGTCCGTTTTGCATTTCAATCTGCTGACCGTTGGTTTGGCGAATTTTGGCCGTGTTGACAATGAAGGACCGATTCACCCGGATGAATAAGGGAGTGGGTAATAGTTTTTCCAATGCCGATACTCGCTGGTGGCTTACCACCACCTGCTCAGGCAGTTGAATTTTTACGTAGTCGCTCATGGCTTCGATCAGGATAATGTCCTGACACGAAACATTAATGAGTTTGTTGCCGTCTTTCACCGATAATTGCCCTGTTGGGCTAACTGTTGGGTAGGCTAAAGAGGGTGCAGCCGGAAGTTCATCCGCAGCCTGCATTCGCTCCTGTACTTTCGTGATTGCTCGCACGAACCGACTGAATGTGATGGGTTTCAGAAGAAAATCCACCACATTGTTTTCGAATCCTTCAAAGGCAAATTCCTGATAACCAGAGGTTACCACTACCCAGGGGGCTTTACCAGGTAAGCTTTTCAGCAACTCGTAGCCGTTCATGCGCGGCAGGTTAATATCCAGTAGCAGCAAATCGGGTTTTAAGTTTTTGTACAACTCAATAGCTTGGAGCGCGTTGCCGGCAACCCCCACTACATCCAACATGGGAAGTTGGGCCATGTGGTCGAGGATGAGTTCCTGTGCCAGCGGTTCGTCGTCAACAAGCAGACATCGTATGGGCTTTGTCATGGTACATTGTGGTGTCTTCATTCCACTTGAGTGGGATGGCTAACCGGACCGTAAACTGATCGGGTTGTTCAGCCAAGACGAGTTCATAAGCATGTTGAGGAAACAGTAACGCCAGCCGGCGTTTGACATTTTGCAGACCAATTCCTCCATCTGGTGTTGTTTGCTTTGGGATATCCGTTCGGTTGTTGACAACGGTCAGGGTTAGCCAACCCGACTCGTTGAGTTCTGTTGTCAGCGCGATCCGAACCCATCCATCACTGTACACAGCGTTCAGGCCATGTTTAAATGCATTTTCGATAAACGTTACCAGTAGGAGGGGAGGGATCTTCCAGTTGGCCATCTCAGGCTCTATCGCCGGTAATTGACACGTAATCACGCCGGGCTTATTATGTCGGATACGTTCCATGTCGATGTACCCGTAAATGAACTCCAACTCGTCAGTCAGAGGTACAAAATCTTGTCCCGTTCGGTACAACGTGTAACGCATCAACGTCGAGAGGTTTGCCAATGTATCGGCGGCTCGGTTGTCTTTTCGGTAGATGAGCGCGTAGATGTTGTTAAAGGCATTGAGCAGAAAATGCGGGTTGATTTGTTGTCGTAGAAACAGCAAGTCTTTCATCACATTCTCTTTCTCTAAAGCCAGATTATCGACTTCCAGGCGACGACGTTCCTGTTCGATGGCCAACCGGGCCTGATTTCGAGCGTATCCATCCCGCACTGCCTTGATCAACAGCGGAGAGATTACATAAGAGATAAACTGCCCATATATGAAAAAGAGAATAACCGGATTAACCAGATACGCGTACCAGGGTGCGGTTATAAATAGCTCAACCCGCCGTTCGAGGTACATAGGTAATGCGGTAAAGTGTGTTTGCGCATAGCTTAACAATACGTATGTATTGATGCACAAACACCCGTAGTACAGTAATAGCACCCCGATTAAACGCACTCCTCGCTTCCAGGTCGGTACTGATTCGTAGAGGACATAAGGCATCGCCCAGTAGCCAAGTGCAGCAAACGACAGCACTGTCGTCAGAAACTGATGCGTGTTGACAATGTGGAGCAACGTGGAATTGGGCTTATCCTGAAAGGCGCGTACAAACTGACTGTACGTAACGGCGAACATAATTCCCCAATACACTATATGGCAGACAATACGACCCCAAGTAACAGGACGTTGAAAAGGCATAGCAATCCCACTGTCGTTCTGAAGCGAAGACATAGACGGTTACAGAAAATGGGATTATTGCTTAATTAGCCCTCTTCACCTTAAGGAGATCGACGAGTAAAGTAGCCTTGGCTCCAATCTCCATATTTTTCCGACCAGGAGAAGCGGTAGCGCGAACCAATACCTGCTTCACATTCTGACCCTTATCAGGCGTTGCTTGGGTGTAAATGCTCCAAATGCGGTTTGGTCCTTCAATCCAGCTTGCTGAACTTTCTGCGCCTTCTATCGGAAATGCTTCCTGTAGGTCAAGACGGTGCCCAACATACGTGTATCCGTTAGGAATTGTTACCGTCTTTTCAACAATTACGGTTGGCCGTCCGTCCTTGTTTTCAGCGTAAATCGGAACGGTAATGGTTGAATCAGGTAGTGGGTGTCCTGATAAGAGTTGACCCGACTGGGTACTAAATGGATGCGTACTTAAAACGGTGGAAGCATAGATACTTGCTGCCACCACCAGTTCATAAACTGACGAAAGCATAACTCAATATTACGGGTTACTGATTGTCTATTAATTAGGTAGATTCGATAGTTTAACGTCTATCGAGTGTCAAATAGTGCGAATAATATTTAATTTTTTATCTGTTTTTAGATATTTCTGACTATCAGTGTGTTAGGCTCACTGACTTTTGTTAGTCAAACAACGTCGGCGTATTGGTAGGAATTGGTGTCGTCGCCGGTGAGACAATACCTTTTTCAAACGCCTCAAGAGAGTCCTCCGGCCTTGGTCGGGCATATAGTTGCTGCTTACCTGCCTGACTAACAATCGAAAAATTATTCAGGAAGTTTTCGATCTCCTTATGCTGATGCGGGTGTTCCCGATGAATCTCCCGGATGTCGATGAAAATGATGTTGTACCGGGGTTGCGTAATGACTCCCTGCTTATCCCGTTGCGAATTTAGTAGATGCTCCTGCCCGTTTTCATATTCTTGCTCCCCATTGGGTGATCGGTACTTATAATTCAGAGTTACGTAGTGATAATCACGTTGGTAGTTCGATACAGCTAAGTCATATTCATCAAGGTGCTCAAGTACCTGTTGCCAAGTTTGAATTTCTTGCTGCATAAATCCAACCTGTCCTTTTCCGTCCGACAGTGCGGCCCCTGACAACTGATCGACTTTGTTCAACAGGATCTCTCGTTTGACGATGAGTTCATTGATGTAGTTCGTAATCCGTACGATCTTGTCCTCTCTTGGTAGATCAGCGTTTTTCAATACCCAATACCGATGCTTTTTGAAAAACGTCAATCGGACAGCCGGCTTATCAAAATTCACCAACTTGATAGTCCGGCAATCAAAGTCTGCATAGTCAGCAAAGAGTGATTGAAGCCGACCATCGACAAAGTGGATGATACCAGTTCCATTCCATTCACCCTCAATGTCCCATTCATTACGATCAGGGTGCAACTTATCAACGACGTTCATTAGACGAGTCAGGCCCCGCAGTTTCAGAGCGTACTCTTCAGGGGCGTAGCTTTTGCGTTTGCGGGATGCCTTCTCCATTGTGAATGAATTTTAGCAAATATAATAAAATCGTCTAAGTTTCCTTTTAAAGGAAACTTAATATCCTTTTTACCAATCTATCCGTTGATTTTCTACTATTTTTTGATGGCTAATTTTAGCGTAACCTCTCAATGCCGCCTTCAAAATCAAAAGTTGTTTATTTTTTATTGTTCTGAGATTGATAATAGTAGGTGTGGATAAACGATTGCTAAACGGTTGATTATCAATGGTCAGCAATGTGGATAAGTACCCCTTCGGCAATAGATCAGAGTAGTTAGGCAATGGTTCAGAGTAGTTAGGCAATAAAAAAGAGTTAACATTTAGGCTTAAAGGCAAGGCATTAGAGTAACAGAGGCAATAATTTAGAGTAAGATGGGCAATGAATTAGAGTAGTTAGGCAATGGATCAGAGTAAATCATATAGTTGTTCGCCATCTCAAGGTGGATTATGAAGTCAGGCAATAAAAAAACGGCAAAAACCTTTAAAAATTTAAATATTGTGAATTAACCATAATATATTGATAATCAGTGAATTATAAATTCAAAGGCAAGAAATTTAAGTCATAAATGATGCTCTATCGACGTAAATTGAGCAAACATTGTCTTGGTGGCTTTGCTTTTAACTGACGAAACTAGGTACTTTAAGTGCATGAACGATGAACTGGTGATTCGTGAACCGCTCACGCTGCTATTAGGTCGGTCTGAGTTTTCTCTGTACGAGCGACGCCTTTATTGGAATATTTTGAAGGCACTCAAGGGTGAGCAGACGTTTGATGTTAAGTCATACCGGGTCGAGGATCGGCAGTTCCGCATTCACTACTCAGACGTGTTTGTCGGTGAAAATTCGCACGCGCAGACCAATGTCATCCTGAAAATCTTAGATAAAGTCACCTCGCGAAAAATCAAGATTTTTGATCAGGATAAGGGTAAATACACCTTCATCGTACCCATTCCTTATATTCACTACGAAGCGAACAAAGGGTATTTTGATATCAATATCAACTCGGTTGTGCTCCCGTTTTTTATTGACTTGAGCAAAGGTTACTCGCAGTATGAGTTGAGTGCGGCCGTATCGTTAAGCAGTGAATATTCACAAGTTCTCTTTCCACGGCTCACCCGTTTTATTGATACTGGTTTATGGCGCGTTGACGTGACAGAGCTGCGCGAGACCATGAACGCTCAGAAGTACGTCCGTTACTCCAACTTTAAGCAGATGGTCCTGTCGAACGCTGTAGCGGAGATCAATCGGAAAACGTATCTGGACGTTCAGATCGTTGAGCAGAAGGAGGGAAGGTCGGTTAAGTGGATTAACTTCATTATACGCCGTCAGGGTAACGCTAACCCTAAAGCTCGGTACTATGCGCTGGTCAATAACGACTTGCAGAAAGCCAGCGAACTTTCCCTTGCCGAAAAACAGAAGAAAGCCGCCGAGTTTTTGTACAACTATCAATTCACTGACAGCCAGAAGAAAACGATCGTACAAAATGAGCAGTACCTCAACGAGTTTTTGCGATTAGACAGCATGGTTACGCATGGGGCGGTCACGGTGGCCACGACACCCACCCGGTACATTGCGGGTATTCTCTTCAAGGATAAATCTGGCCCAAAATCAAAAAAACGGCCAAGTCAGACTGATCCAAGCATTTTTTCAAAGTAATCGCGCTCCGTTTTTTTCTTAATGTAGAATTGGGTCGTCTCAAAGAGTTCATGACGCAGATGCCGCTGCACCCAAACCGGTTCTACACCTTTGTCGATTAACAGTTGACCCGCCGTATGGCGCAGGCTGTGCGCCGACATGCCTTTCCGCTTCAAGTCAAGGGCTTTAAAGTATTTATCAACCCGGTAGCGAATCTGGGCTGTTTCCAGATCGGGGAAGAGGGCAGCCGAGGCAGGAGCCGTTAGGGGAAGGCTCTCCCCAGATTGGATATATTGCCGAAGGATAGCCGAGCAGCTATCAAAAAGCTTAATAGCTTTTTTGGTGCTCTTACCTTTCCCACGTACCTGTAGTAGTCCCTTGCTAAACTCAACATCACCCAGCGTCAGCCGAGTTACTTCGACGGTACGTAGGCCCTCTATCACCAATAGGGCCACGATGGCTTTGTCAGTCAGGTTATCAATACTAACCAGCAAGGCATCACGCTCGGCTTCATCGAGACTGTCCTTGTAAAAACCGCGTTCGATGGTCAGTCCCCGAATTAGGGCCACGTCGCGCAGGCCGTCTGCCTGCTCATCACTTAATCCAAGTCGAGTCCGGTGTTTGATGACCCATTCGGTTAACTGCTTGATGGTCGACAAATAAAAATTGACGGTAAACGCCGAGAGACCGCGTTGCTTTAAGTCATTGACGTACTGCCCAATCGTTTGTGCGCAGTACGTGGCGTGCCGACCTGCTTCTTGCCCCTCGAAAATATAGGTAAAGAATGCATTGAGGGCTTGGGTATAGTTTTCTTTCGATTTATCACCCCGGAGGTGTGTGGCATCGGCCAGATAACCTAGGATCAACTCGTTGGCTGCCGGTGGTACTCGCCGACGCTTAGGCGGATCAGGTACGACCGCTGGGCAACCCTGCGCTTGATAGAACAGAATAAACTTCTTAACCGGTGAAATCTGATTGCCTGCTTTGCCACCTGCATAGATACGTAGGCTGCCGCCGTCGAGCGGCAGTTTGTTCTCTAAGCAATACAGTACGAATTGCCGCGCCAATCGCGGATAGTTACCCGGCTTCTCCAGCCAAGCTGTAAATTGGTTGACGAGTTGGCTTACCGTCACTCGTCCGCCACCTGTTGCCTCAATGGCCGTTGCCGACGAAGTGCGGGCGGAAAGTGCTGTCGTTTTGGGCATAATGAGGTTGCTCGGCCCATGGCCTTAAACTACAGTCGGGTATTACTGTTTAGATTTGGCACTCTTAACACGTTTTCCAGCAGTGGACTTAGCTGCTTCAAGAGTTGCAACGCCCCCCTCCGCTTGCTTCTGGATCAAGTCCATCACCAGCGATTTGAACGAATCGAATTCACCACGGAACGAGGTTTCAATATCCAATTTGCGCTGCGTATCGGTCAGGCTTTCGTTGAGGTTTTTGAGTTCGGCCTCCAATGTAGTGATTGTTTCTGATCGCTGGGTGAGTGTGGTTTGAAGCGATTCGTTCTCAGCTTCTAAGTGCTGTTGGTAGCTCGCCATCTTCTGGACAGTCTGCTTAGCCTCGTCACGGTCTGCCTCGGTGTGCTGAAGCGTGCTGACTAACTGATCCAACTGCGTTTGCTTTTCGTTGAGTAGCGTTTGAGCATTACCATTCTCATTGGTCAGGTCATGCACCAATTTACCCACCATTAAGCCCAATTCCTTATAGGAATATGTGTGGATCGCCTGAGACGTACTAAACCGGGCTTGCGCAAGGGCTTGCTCATCGTCGTCCAGGACAATGAGTTGCAGGTTGTTCAGTTCGGGGTAATCACGCACCTTTAATTTGCCCGCTGACACGAGTTGGGAGATTCGACTCTCGCTGATCGTCTCGCCTTTCGTTTTTTGGAGGAAATCTACGTACTCCTTGCGGGTCAGCTCCTTCGATTTGTCAATAGTGAGTATCATCTTTGCTTGTAAAAATAAAGGCAAGGAAAACAATTAAACTGACATTTGCCAAATAGTAAAGTTTAATTTTGTAATTAAACTTTACATTATCAATTAAAATTTAATTAAGCATATGTTATCCTGCATGATAACGTATGAAATTGGCCAGCCTTATCCGCACAAGGGGTATCATCCAAAAAAGGGGGAAATCAAGGCAGTTATGGACCACTCGTTTTTTCATATCGTATACTACTGCACACAACCGGAGGCTGATGGGCCGAACTGGCAAAAAGGGCCACTGAGTTATGGATTGCATGTAAGCGAGGACATTCCCTGCTTTCTGGTCCACCTTACCGGCATCGGCTTGGCCTTTGAAGTGACCCTGAACGTACACACGTTGAACATTGACTTGGTAGATAGCTGGCTCAACAGTGACCGAACATTGGTGCCGATGCTACTTATGGATGCACACACCAACATAATCCGGGCCATACGGATGCTTTCCATACAGCCTACTATGGCCGCATCCCTGCGTGATTGCCTTGAACGGCAGGATGCCCGTTATGTCGACGCACTTGCCGTAGACCGGGCGACAGACGACTTACTCAACAGTCTGAACACTCGGCAACTGTTGCAGCTAACAATAATGTATCGCGCTTCATAAGCTTATATACCACGATCTGTATGGTCTGCCGTTATCAGTTACTACCTATCTTGTCCAACATTGTCGATCAGTTGTACATAATCCCCCCAGTTAACTGCGCTTCCAAATCACTTATCCATATTATTAGGTAGTGAGGCCAATGAGTAGTTGCCAATTCCAAGTGGTAGCTACTGACTAATCTATCTGTTGCCACTATTCGGATTTGGTAGAAATAACCTACACGGAATTCCAAACCTCCCCATAAGTGTATCAAAAAAAGGTTGACAGGGCCATCATTTCGATTTATCTTGTATCAAAAAAAAGATGCATAACTCCGATGCCGGACTGTATCAAGCCTGGTTGCAGGTAGGTCTCAACCGGCAGGAGCAGTTGATTCACATCAGCGAGTCGCCACGCGGGGAGGCTTGTGCGTTGGTGTGTCCTCACTGTCATGGGCCTTTGACGGCCAAAAAAGGCCGCATCAAAGTGCATCACTACGCGCACCTGGCGAATAGTTGTCGGCCCCTGATTCCCCACTTCGATTTCTGGGCAACGAACGTCGATGAGACGAGTTGGCCGCTGGATGAGTTTGCCCAGCGTCATGCCCAGCAGCTTTTGGCCGAACAACAACGGCTGAACGAGCAACTCACGAAACTCCAAACCAACTGGCAGACCATTAAAGACTTAATGGCTGAGTTACTCGACATCCTCGATGACGTGTCCCAACCTTACAAAACCGGAACCCGACCGGTAAACCGGCAGGTTAATCAGGAGGTGTTGACCACCGTGCAGGCGTTTTTGGAAAGTCCTTCTTCCGACCGAGGGCCGGTACCTCCCCTATACAAGGTGCGCCACAGCCAGTTTAGTAGCTATTGGCATTTGGATCTAAAGCCCAGGAAATGGGGACGTGTTTCGGAATGGGGCTATTCAGTTTCTCCGGGTCAGCTCTGGCAGGAAGAGCTATCTGGTACGGCATACCTGATCCCGTCGAAGCTGCGTAAACACTACGACGCCCTGATCAGCTATCACCGCACGTATAATGAACTGGCCGATCTGACGACAGAGCATGATGCGTTTGAACGAACGCTGACGCGGTTCGTAACCTTCAACTTCTATTTCCTACGTATTGACCTGCCTTCAGGTACGTTGTACAAGTCCGGCGTAACCAGTCGTCCGCTACCAGAGCGAGTAACCGAAATTGAGCGCGACCTGCGCCCGCTGGGACCGGTCATTATCGAGCCGCTAGCTCTTGTTAAACAGGTCGGGTATCTGGAAGCCTATTTTAAGCGAAAGTATGTAGCCTACCAGCACCCATTGAACACAGCAGGCGGGCCGCTAACGGAATATTTTGACTTACCACCGGATGAAGTAAGGGCGATTGTAACCGCCTTGCAATCGTTGATGCGAGACGATGCTACCCCAGCCGAACCAACGACTCGATCCGAACGAGTACGGGCAGGTATGCGCCGGGCACAGGAAGCTGGCAAGACGTTGGGGCGACCCAAAGCACCCGAACGTACCGATGCCTTTTTGCAAAAGGCAAAATCGCAGATTGTCGTGCAGCTTTTACAGGCTGGTCATTCACTGCGCGAGATCGAACGACAAACCAGTTTTTCGATAAACACCATTCGCAAAGTCAACGAGACACTGAAACCACCAACGTATCATTTAGCCGACTTAATACGCGCGAAGCGAGCCAAACGAGGTGTCAGTGCGGTGGCGGATGAAGTAAACAGCCATGTTCTCAACGGAGTAGCGAAACCCAGTACAATCCTTAGTGCTGAAAATGGCTACCAACCGACTCCTGATCTGCTAATGGCTTTGTGTCAATGGCTTCAGGTAGATGCCTCACAGCTCAAACCATTCAGGAAACGGGTGGTGGCCAAACGATCTGTTTAAGCGAAACCTAAACTAACTGTCGAGATATGTAATTTGGTACAACTCTTGCGCAAACACCCGCATACCCGGATAATTCTGGCGGAACTCGCGGGGAGTGCAGCCGTGCTTGCTGCGGAACACACGATTGAAATACAAAATACTGTTAAACCCGCATATATAGGCTACCTCCGTGATGGTATAGGTCATATTAATCAGCAAGCGTGAGACTTGCTCCAGACGGATTTCATCCAAGCCTTTGATATTGGTACCTAGCTGGCAGTTTATTCAATGCCATATTCTTGACCAGAAGTGAGCCATAACCAACACTCTTAGATTGAGCGTTGTGTTGCGGCTCATCCACCGGATTGCTTATACCTTATTTGTTGGGTAAGACAACATCTTTCGCCCGCTCTGCCGGACTAACGCGCAACTGCTCAATCTTGCCCCCTACGACCCGGCCTTCAACGACTGTTTGGTAGGGGGCGTGCAGTTTGAACGTGACGTTCCAGTTGCGGGGCCAGGCGGGTAGCAGTCGGATAGTTCTGCCGTCGGTCTGCATCAGCATCTCCTGCAAGCCGATCATGCCCGACCCACCCCAGTTATGATCGGGTGTCCAGTCGAAGCCCGGCCCCCAGAAAGCAGGGAAACGCCGCCCCGAATTTTGCAGTTTGAGCGTCGTCAGCCGGGCGGCCTCGTCGGTCAGGCCGAGCCGGGCGCAGAAGATGTTGTCCTGCTTCCAGCCTATATAATCCTTGACTTTGGCGGCTTCGGTATCGTACCGCCACGTATTCAAAGCCAAATCAAAGTCGGGTTTGCCCAGCCCGTAGAGGTTGTAAGGAAATAGGGGGTATAACTGCGGAATCTCCGTGTTGTTAATTCGATCCCACGTCACGGCGGGGGCAATGGTTGCACGGCCTTGCATCACCCGCGTCGGGATGGGCGGGATACGGGTAAGCATGGCCTGAAAGCGTGTTCGCTTGTCGGCGGGCAAGTACCGGTTGGGCAATTCTAGTAGCCGGGTCAGCACCGCCCGAAGGCCCGCCACCGTCGTAACGGCGTTGTAGGCTGTTTTGTAGGTCTCGGCGGCACTGCCCGGATAAAGCACCAGGTGGCCCTGCTCATCGAGGGGTTTGGGACTACGTCGAAGCTGTTCCTGCTGGTAGTGTTCATCGAAAAACGTCAGGCTGCTTTCAATCAGAGGCAGGTACGTACTGACATCCTGCCCGGTGAATCGCTCTGCGTCGAGAATCATCAGGCAAAACTCCAGCACCGTGTCCCAGGTGTAGGCCACCCAGTTGTTGTATTCAACTCCTTTATCATACGTACTCGACCGTGTGGTGTTGAAAATGTGCTGATTCGCTAAGTATTCGAACGCTTGGGGCAACCCGAAATTTTCGAGTTGCTCGGTAAAACAGGCCCCGCCGTGTCCCCAGTAAAAGCGGCTCCGTCGTTCAGCATTGGGTAGTGCCTGCTGGTAAAACTCAAACTGCGGCTTCATCAGGTCCACATCACCACTTTTTAGCAGGGGCCAGTACACCAGCCGCTGGTTCTGGGCCGTGAACGTACCGCCACCCCACAGCCGAAAATCGGGCGAAAAGGCCAGATCGGGATTCACAAACACCGGGTCGTAGGTAAACAGGCCCCCGTTGAACTTGGTCGGGTACGTGCCGAAGGCGTTACAGCCGAGCAGGTAGCGAAACAACTGGTAGTTACGGCCCACCTGCCAAGGGGCCGCGCTGCTATCGGGCTGGTCGGGCTGGATGTAGATGTAGCTGCGTTCCCAGAACTGCCCCCACCACTGTCGGCTGCGTACCTGAGCAGTGTTGAGAGCTTCGTCGGCCTCGCTGATGGCCCCATTAAGAGCCTGCTGCCAGGCCCCAACGCTGGCCGATTGTGCCTGATGCAGCACCAGCGTAACCTGAGCGGTACGGACCGGCTTGCGGCTCTTCAGGCTCCAGGCGGTGAACGGGGTGTTCTGGTACGTACCCTGTGTCATTCCGGCGGGTTGCATACCTGTACCCCGCAGCTCACCCCCGAAGGTCAGATTACGCAGGGGGTTCCACAGGCTGTCTTTTACCGAGGCCATGCCCTGCTGACGCACTGTGTAATCAAACACGGTCGAATCCTGGTTACGGTGGTAAAAGCGAACGCTCTTATCCGTAAACGCGACCTCATCGCGTCGTTGTACCACCGGCAGATTGGGCAGCGTTTTGTAAGACGTTGTTGGCCCTTCTTTGGTCATTAACAGGTGGTCCTGGGTACGCCAGTTCTCGTAACGTACCTGCGCGGTTACCGGATGACGGCTGCTCAAATCAACACGCACGACGGGCCGGAACACGTCTACCCAAACGTTGATACGTACCTGTTGCGTCCCCCGCCCGCCCGTCACGCTCACGTATCCCTCCCGGAGGTGCAGTTCCTGCCGAAACGTGGTTGAACTACTGAACGGATTTGGGCTGAGTGTCAGCCGTAGCCGCCCTAGTTTAGGCATGGCGTTGTTTTCATCGAACGTACCGCTCCGTGACACGTACAGCAACAGATCGCCCCCTTCCACCCAGACGTTGAGGCCCACATCCCCTCCGCCACAGGGCATCGACTCCCCAGAATGGCGGCTGGGTGTCGTCCAAACGACGTTATAATCGCGTAAAGGTTGGGCCTGAGCTGTCCAGAATACGGTTAAAAACGGCATTCCTGCTAACAAAAACAGATAGCGATCAATCAGAGAATAGTTGAGCATGGCATAGCGTACAGTTTCATAGAATAAGCACTTAAGTACGTCGGCCAGTGAATCCAACAGACAGCAGTGCCTCCAGGCCGGGGCCAACGCGTACCTGACCAAACCCACTATAATACCAGATCTAACCAACTTAGTACGTGGCGTGGCTCAACAGTGGTTAGCTACTGATCAAGTGCCGGAAAGACGGGTAATTGGCCCACCCGTTTCCGAAGATCATCATATTCACTCGGAGAAATTTTTCCTGAGTGCAGCAGGACATGCATTACCTCCCGTACTGTCTCGACACACTGCCCTTTCTTGATAAAGACCTGCTCTTCATGCTTGTATTGTTTCCATTGCCGCCAGGAACCAACGCCAAAAGCTACGGCAATGACCAAGCTAAATAGAGTCTTTACCCACAAAGCCAAGAGCAGAAAGGCTACTGTGACGACAATCATTATCACTGATACGGCTACCAATCTAATCCAAAAATTATACTGATAAATCAACTCGGTTTTAGCCTTCTCGCATCCGGTCAGGCATCGGTCGCACCATTCATAATCGATTTTGGATGTCGCCACGTTCCTAAATTTTAATCAGGCGGAGAGGTAGCCCCATTTTTGTGAAATAAGCCATGAGTATTGCAATTGACGCGCTACTCTCTGTCGCCCATAATTTCCTTTACCACCCGAAACACTGTGGTAGATGACTCCTCAATAGCCGGGCTACGGTGGTCGTACTGGTCAAACACCCGCTCGGCGCGGGTAATGGCTTGATCAATGCGTCGGCGACGGGTTTGCGGGTCAATGGCCAGCATCAGATCGAAGAAGTTGGTGTTGATACGTTTGCTTTTACGGCCCTCATACTGCACACCATACGGTGCCAGGCACTCATTGAGTCGAGCATCATACTGTTGGCGGTGCATGGCTCCGCCCTGATGATCCAAGAAATGGAGTAGCAGCCAGTATTCAAACGATTGATTGGAATAGGCCACCCGTCCGTCACCAAACAGATGTTGAGCTAGCCGCACCGCTTCGTTAAAATCTTCAGCATCAAAGTCGTCTCTGTCGAAAACGCACCAGACTTGATCGTACTCGCTGCCCTTCAGCCGTTCTTCATCCCGAATCTGTTCGGCCCGACGTACCAGTGACAACGTGTTATACCCGGTGCCCACAGTACGTACCTGCACGTTGGGCATCTGGAATTGCCGGAAGTAGCTCACTTCCGTGTTGACACCTTCCGTCACGACTAATAGTCGAATGAACTCCGTAGCCGTTGGGTCCGCCCGATCAATAGCAAGGGCAGCGGCTCGTTTTGCCCGTTTAGCAGCCCGTTTTTCGTCGCGTTCCTCAGCCTCGCGGATGCTTTTCTGCCTACTCTTCATCGGCGACAGGTTGCAGTGTTTGGCTCACGGTTTCGTCATAGTCGTTCAGATACGGCACCGCCCCGAAGCGGCCTTGCAGATACTTCTCGCGGTAGTCGTCACCTTTGCGGACGGTGTCGGTTTTGAAATCCGACAGTGCATAAAGCGACGAAGCCCCGTACCGGTCTTTGCTGACAAACCAGATCTGATCGCGCCGAAGCAGTGGACGCGTTGGTCCACCCGCACTGAGCAGGTTGCTGTCGTGAGTGTTGAAAATCAACTGGGCGTTGTGCGGGTTGGTCTCCGGCGAATGAAACAGGCCGACAATTTTACGAACCAGGTTGGGGTGTAGCTTCGATTCCAGTTCGTCCACCACCAACGTATCGCCTTGTTGCAGCGTCTCCAGAATGGGGCCGGACAGGGCGAAATATTTCTGCGTACCCGACGATTCATCGTCCATGTCGAACTCGACCGTACCCAGCGGGTTGCCGTCGGAGTCGTAGCGTCGGTGCAGGGTTTTGGTACCGCCCAGAATAACCCCGTCTTTTTCCGTCAGGGCTTCAGCCAGTCGTTCGCGCAGGCTCGACGGTAGGTTGCCCGGCAGGTCGCTTTCGTGCTCGATGGGCTGTACGCGCACGTCGGCTATGCCCAGATCAGCCCCGGCCAGGAAATTCATGACTGCCGATTTGCCCTCGGTGTGCATAACGCGGCTGACAGTAAAACCTTCGTACCCTTCTTCCTGTAAGCCTGAAATGACGTTCAACTTGGCCAGCCAGGCAAACACGCGCCGGGCAAGCGGATCATTGAACTGAGCCGCTACCGACAGCATCAGCGCGTTGGGCCGGATCATATCGTCTTTGGCCAGCCGCAGGCCCGTTTTGAACTGCCGGGGATTGATCACGTCGAACGTTTGCTCGTCGCGGTAGAACACTTCGATCTCTTTGGTCTTCGGGCGGTGATAGAGCCACTCCGACACTACTTTCTCAGTCGTTACCTCGAAGCCATACCGGAACAGCTCACCCTCGTGCAGAAACACCAGCTCAAACTCTGACGGGGCCTGCTCCACCTCCGGGTTGAGCCGAAACGGGACCGTCGGAATCTTATCGTTCAACTGCGTACCGCCCGACGAGCGGAGCATGAAGTGCCGCATGAAGCTCAATGCCTCAACCAGCTTGCTCTTGCCGGAGGCATTGGCCCCGTAGATCGCTACGCTTTTCAGCAGTCGGAACGGTCCGCTATCCCGGTCGAGGGCAGGTACGTTCACCCAATGCGTTTCCGTAGATGGGTCTTTGTCGTAACGCGAAGCCACCAGCGACAGCTTGGCTTCATCGCGGAAGGATTTATAATTCTTGACCGAGAATTGAACGAGCATGATAAAATACGGATGACTTTTGCACAAATAACGCAAAAACTATTTTTATTATTCCAATATGATATCCATCACGCTGACGGTTGTAGCTAAAATTGCTATTTTTGATTTTCCGTTTTACGTATTCGTATGCCCACGCTGAATTGGATTGGCAAAGACAAAGTCATCAATCACCACCTCGACGTACCGTTTCGGACGCTCGACGCGCAGTACACCTTTCACGCCGGACCACGTCAGGCCGAAGAGTCTGCCGGTACGTCTCTTTCCGATAATCTGATTATTCACGGCGACAATCTCGAAGCTCTGAAAGCCCTGCTACCGCGCTACGAAGGGCAGGTGAAGTGCATCTATATCGACCCCCCTTACAACACAGGCAATGAGGGCTGGGTCTACAACGACAATGTCAGCGATCCCAAAATCAAACGGTGGCTGAACAGCGTAGTGGGTAAAGAAGGCGAAGACCTCAGCCGCCATGACAAATGGCTGTGCATGATGTATCCCCGGCTGAAGCTATTGCACAAATTGCTGTCTGAAGATGGAGTCATTTTTATCTCAATTGACGATAATGAACAGGCCAGTCTGAAGTTGATGATGGATGAAATCTTTGGCGTAGGAAATTTTGTGGTCACTATCGTTTGGCAAAAAAGAACATCACCTGATGCCAGAAAGAAGATAAGCTCAGGTCACGAATATTTGATGGCCTATCAAAAAAATGCGACTACGTACCGTGACGTATTTAATTTGTTAGAATTGAGTGACGAAGACAGGAAAAAATTTAAGAACCCAGATAATGATCCTAGAGGTGCTTGGGTTTCAACAGATTGCACAGCTCAGGCGGGGCATGGGACTAAGAGCCAGTTTTACTCTCTGACGACTCCATCTGGCAGAGTGATTGACCTACCGGATGGTCTTTGCTGGCGGTTCACGGAAGAAAGAATGAAAGAAGAAATAGAGGCAGGTAGGATATGGTTTGGGCAAGACGGGAAAGGAGTTCCGAGGAAGAAAACGTATCTATCTGAAAGACACGGAAAGAATTTATGGTCGTGGTGGGATAATAAAGAGGTTGGCCACACTCAAGAAGCAACCAAAGAAATCAAGTCAATTTTTAATAATAGCGGAGTCTTTGACTATCCAAAACCACTTAGACTAATCAGTAGAGTATTGCAAATCGCTACTGATAAAGACTCCATTGTCCTCGACTCGTTCGCGGGTTCCGGCACTACGGCTCATGCGGTCGAAAATCTGAATCGGCAGGACGGGGGCAGGCGCAGATTTATCCTGGTGGAGATGGAAAACTACGCCGAAACGATTACGGCAGAGCGCGTAAAACGGGTGATGAAAAGTAACTTTACCCCCCCCCTCGCAGTTACAAATAACTGATAATCAGGCATATAATAGTAACTTTACGTACTATACATTAGGCGAGCGGCTGTTCGACGACGAGGGCAATTTGAACCCGGCGGTGAGCATCGACAAGATCCGGGAATACATCTGGTTTACCGAAACCCGGACCACGTACTCAAACGCCCAACTCATATCCTCAGCGCAGTCCGAAACCGGTACGTACCACTTAGGTACGTATGGCGGCACGGCCTATTATTTCTGCTACGTACCCGACGAACAGACAACACTCGATTTTGCCCTGCTGGGCCACGTTCAGGAGCAGGCGGAGCAGTACATCATCTACGCCGATGTCTGCACGTTGCCGGATACCTTTTTGCAGCAACACCACATCATCTTCAAAAAGATTCCGCGCGACATCGCCCGCCTGTAACCACCCACGTCATGGAACTCAAACCCTATCAACAGCAGGTTATTGCCGACCTCAGCCTGTTTTTGGACTACCTGATCCGGGTATCCGACATCCGCCATTCGTTCCAAGACTACTGGACCGACCGGGGTTTCCGACCGATGACGGGCCATACCATTGAACCCTACAAAAACAACGTTCGCGACGCGAAGGGCCTGCCCGTTCCGCACGTGTGCGTGAAGGTGCCCACGGCGGGTGGCAAAACGTTTATTGCCTGCAACGCCCTCCAACCCATTTTCGGACTCATCTCGCCCAACGACGGCCCACCCGACGTACCTAAAGCCGTTGTCTGGCTGGTGCCGTCAATTTCTATTCTCGACCAGACCATCAAGAATCTGCGCGATTCGAACCACCCGTACCGGCAGAAACTAAATGCCCATTTCAACCACCGCGTCGAGGTGTTCGACAAAGCCGCCTTGCTGGCCGGATCGGGGTTCAACGCGACCGCCGTGCAGGGGCAACTGAGTATCATCGTGATGAGCTTCGATTCGCTTCGGGCCAGGAATAAAGAGGACCGCAAGCTGTTTCAGGAAAACGGCAACAACCTCAGTTTCGTGGCCGGGACTGCCGCAGCCAACCGGGAGCAACCCGACCACGTACTGGAAGGCACGGACGAAACGGCGGTGATCAACGTCATCCGGTCGTTGCAGCCGGTGTTGGTGGTCGATGAAAGCCACAACGCTGAAAGCGAGTTGAGCGTGGAGATGCTGGCCAACCTGAATCCCAGTTTTATTCTGGACCTGACGGCCACCCCGCGCCGGAACAGCAACATCATCAGCTTCGTGGATGCGCTCGCTCTTAAGGGCGAAAATATGGTGAAGCTGCCGGTGATTGTCTATAACCAGAAAGACAAAATCGATGTCATCAACGCGGCTCTGGAACTCCAGCGCAAACTGGAGGTTCAAGCACGGGCCGAGCAAGAGCAAGTGGGTGGGCGGCTAATCCGTCCCATCGTGCTATTTCAGGCGCAATCGCAAACAGCAGCAGACAACCACACCTTCCAGCGGATTAAGGATATTTTAGTCAAAGCAGGCATCCCCTCGGCTCAGATAAAGATCAAAACCGCGTCGGTTGACGAATTGAAAGGGGTTGACCTGATGGCCGATGACTGCCCCGTGCGCTACATCATCACCGTCAATGCGCTCAAGGAAGGCTGGGACTGTCCCTACGCCTATATTCTAGCTTCGCTTGCCGACCGTTCATCGGCGGTGGATGTCGAGCAGATCTTGGGGCGGGTACTGCGTCAGCCATACGTTCGGCAGCACCAATCGCCCCTATTGAACCTGAGCTACGTACTGACGGCCTCATCCAAGTTTCGCGAAACCCTGCAACACGTCGTCAACGGCCTAAACAAAGCCGGCTTCAGCAGTAAAGATTACCGGGTCGTCTCCGATGAGGTAAAGCCAACCACGCCACCTATGCCGGACGGACCTAATCCGTTGGCGGCTCTGTTCGACCCCAAGCTAACCAATCCAGCTACGGACCAGCCTGCACCAACGGCCACCGAGGACATCGACCCCGACCAGATAACGTACCCACCCCAAACCGCAGCCAGTGAGGCAACGAAGGGTTCAGTCTCCGCTAATCCGGTTCACTCGCCAGCCGGGAGCGGTGCCGGTGGTAGGTCGGACGTACCGCCTGGCGTAGTCGATTCACCCGTCATACAGGACATTCAACGGCAGGCTGAGGAAGAAGCCAAAGCCTTTGAACAACAGCTTGCAGATATGAAAATCAACGGGCAGGAACCCGACGACGCACAGCAGTCGGTAGGCCGGTACGCCATGCGCGATCATTTTAGCGAACAGGCCAAAGCCATTCGGCTGCCTCAATTTTATATGCGGGTGCCAACGGGCTTATTCAGCACCGACGGCGAAGAGCGGTTAGACCGGACGCACCTGTTGGGCGGGTTTCCGCTAGGCAAACAAAGCACCGACATCAACTTCGACAACGTGCAGGCTGACCTTTACAAGGTCGATCTGGAGCAAACTGAAAAAGGCCAATACACCCCCGCCATTGCCCGGATCGACGGGAAGACCAAAGAAGCCCTGCTGAATAACATCCTGGCGCAGCAAAGCCGCGACACGCAACTCAACAGCATGACGGGCCGCCTGATGCGCTTACTCGGCGACTTCCGGCCCATCTCCGATGCCGACGTGCGTAAGTACGTTAAGCGTATCCTCGACGAGATGGGCGAAGAGCAGTTCCGTGATCTGATTACTCACGAACACACCTACGCCGAACGGATCAAACGCCATATCACGACGCTGACCACTGACTTTGCCGCCGAACGATTCCGCAAGCTACTCGACACCGACGAGGTGTTTGTAAAACCGGCTTACTCATTGCCTGCCACCAAAGCCCCGAAAGAAACGGCCAAGGATATCACCAAGTCGCTCTACAGCAAGGAGGAGCGCATGAATGGTTTCGAGGAGCGGGTCATTCTGGAAGTGGCAAATTTAGAAAACGTCGCCTTCTGGACGCGCAACGGCGAGCGGGGCCGTGGCTACTGGCTCAATGGCTACCTCAACCACTACCCCGACTTCATCGTCGTCACAAAGCGTGGCAAAATCGTCCTGCTGGAAACCAAAGGCGACGACCGCGACAACTCCGACAGCGAAGCCAAGCGCAAGCTGGGAGACTACTGGCGGCAGAAAGCCGGCGAAACGTACCGCTACTTTATGGTCTTCGAGAAAAAGGAGTTTGAGGGTACGTACACACTGGACGAGTTTTTAGGCGTGATGCGGGCGTTGTAAACCTTTTAGGTATATTGGCGTATCATTAACAAATTAGTTTTTAATGGCAATTACCTTAAACGTTGCTCCCATCAGTTTTAACGATGCGAGTATTGATATTGAAGAATTTCGGTATTCAGAGGACAGATTTAATCAGTTGCATAATGAGTATCGCACAACACACCTTATTCAACGTAGCGAGGACCGAATACAGGCTATTCCTATTCGCAAAGATGCTAAGACCGCAGGGGGTCGCAAAGGCAGTCTAATACTTTCCGAAAATTTAAATGTTGTGGCTTCGTTAGCGAATGAGGCTTTATATCGTCGATTGCTTGAGCGTTCTTGCTGGATAACGGGAAAAAAGCCTATTACCTATTTGGTGAGTGGTCGAAATTTAATTGAAGACTGTTTACCAGAAGGAACCTCTCTTAGAAAGGGATTGAGCATGTTTGCTCGTTGGGAAATAGACTTTCGTATTCAAAATCCTACTGGTGAAAACCCATACGTTGCTTTAAGCATCAATGTTGGTACAGCCCCTCGTATTTCATATAGTTGTGATAAGCTACTCCAATTTGGCGTTCCGCTAACTGGTTATTATGTAGGTCGAGCTAATTTGGGACGCAATCCCGAATTGAAGCCTCGTTTTACAACCGTCGGAAAAGTAACAGGAATCGAAGACGGTGATCTGTTACAACTAGATGATCTTCGTCCAGGAGAAGATTCACCTTCACTAGCATCAAAACTATATCTTGAGCCGAGAGAGGATGTATTAGCTCACTGTATTAAACATATTTACGGAGAACACGCATTAGGAATTCTTGAAAGGCTTGATAAGCGTGTTTCTGCTTTTCATACAGGCCCAGAAAAACTCAAACGTCTTGCAAGTGCACTTGAGTCTTTTCAAGCATTTTCTTTAGAATTGATCGAAGGAATTCCTTTCACAATCGATCAGTTTTTAACAAATGACATTAATAATGACGATTTGACAACTATAGGCATGGCAGATAAACCTACGTTTGTATTTGCCTACGGCGGTCAAAAAGTCAGCTTGTATAATGATAATGGTTTACAAAAATATGGGCCCTATTCCCGCGAAGGATTTTCACCTTCTCGTCCCCGCATTTGCGTTATCTGCCAAGCTTCCAAAAAGGGGCAGGTGGAGCAAATAGTTAAAAAATTTCTTGACGGTATCCCTCCTGTCGAATACGCAGCAGGCAGATCGTTTGAATATACTGGCTTAAAAGCTAAATACCATTTATTGGGTTGCCACATTGAATTTTTCACGACAACAGATGACTCTGTTGAAGCTTACAATCGGACTACCAGTGACGCTTTGAGAATACATGGTACAGGACAAGGTGCTTGGAACTTAGCATTGATTCAGATTGATCGGTCATTCCGTGATCGGACCGATCACAACAATCCATATCTGACTACAAAAGCTCGATTGATTGGTCAGCAGGTTCCTGTACAAGAATTTACGCTTGAAGCCCTTGGATTGCCAGACAAGCGAGTAGTTTGGACCTTAAACAATATGAGTTTAGCTACTTATGCCAAACTGAACGGCGTTCCTTGGCTTTTGAAAGCTGATCGCCCTATTGCTCACGAGGTTGTTTTCGGCATTGGTTCTGCTACAATAAAGGAGGGTCGATACGGTGGTGGAGAGAGGATGATTGGTGTAACAACTGTTTTCACCGGCGACGGCAATTATTTTGTCTCAAACGTCTCATCTGCTGTACCTGAAGAAGATTACTTTGAAACGCTTCTTGATAGTTTACGCACAACTATGCAGAACGTTAAACATGACTTAAACTGGCAACCACGAGATACCGTCCGGCTAATATTCCATGCTTTTAAAGTATTTAAGAATGCGGAGGCTGAAGCTGTTAAGCAGGTGATGAGTGAATTAGGTGATTATAACGTTGAATTTGCCTTCGTACATGTAGCTCAAGACCACCCATTCTTACTTTTTGATAAATCAAAAAAAGATGGAATTGGCTACTATAAAAAAGGTAGATTGTCGCCGGAACGCGGTCAGTATGTTCAACTCACAAGAAGAATCATGCTTGTTATGCTTACTGGAGGGGCTGAACTCAAGCAACCAACTGATGGTTTACCAACTCCTGTTCAACTTATTTTACACAAAGATTCTACTTTTAAAGACCTAACTTATTTGGCCAAACAAGTGGTAAATTTTGCGGCTCATTCGTGGCGAAGTTTTCAACCAGCTCCAATGCCAGTAACTGTTTTCTATTCTCAATTAGTAGCTCAAATGCTTGGACAGCTTTCGAGTGTTCCGCAGTGGAACCCTGATGCTATATTGAATCGAATCGGTACAACTCGCTGGTTTTTATGAGCCCGAATAATAACCCTTTCCTAAACGACATACGTCGAACGTTGCTTACTGAAATAACTAAAGTAGATAATAGTTGTCTAGAGGCCACTTTTATCGCTTGGGTATGTCCAACGTTAAGAAACACAGTAAACGCTCAATTACCTGCTGATTGGTCGTCCTTGGATTACCATCATGTGGCACAGCTTGGGTTTATGGCTCAAATGTACCCCGATATCTTGTCAGATCGGTACAATGATTTAGCAGGTGGCCTCACAAGAATGTTAGGACGTACCTCGATAGTAATGGGTGGTTCTCGCGCTCCGTTCGCTACGGACGTTATAGCTTTAATTGGTTTAGCTACTGGTGCGAAAGTAATTGGTGGTAGTGTTCTGGCTAGTATGACGGAATGGCTTATCAGTTTTATTCAAGATACTTGCAAAGACTTAGTTAGCTGGAAACGTTGTATAGCATGTGCAACTATTCAGATGCTTTCACCAAACCATGTATGTTCAATAGTTCCAATTGGAGATAACTCAGTGGTTGGTATTGCCTTAAATCAAATTGGGATGGGGCAGATTTTTGAGGAAATAGATGATCAAACTGTCTATAATAACTTACTCAAAGATGTTATTGAAGAAACGGAGCAAGATCCTTGTTTGGCAGCGTTACGATACAGAGCTCTATATTATATTTTAGATTCCTCTCCAACTATTTCACTAAATAAACCGTCTGTCGCCGATTTAATACATTTTCTCGAGCGTATTCCTGCTGCTTTCAGACGCTGGACATGGGAAGAAAAACCGAGGACCTCTACTTGTACAATTCAAAATTGGGACATCCAAAACGAATATCACGTTCAGAATCTCCTTTATTTATTACTATCACCAGTTTTTAGAGATTTAGAGGATGAGTTTTATTTAGAACCTATTGGACAAAAGAATGCTCGTGCCGATCTGGGCATTCCTTCCTTATCACTAATTATTGAAGTAAAGTTCTTAAGAAGTACAGTTAGGTTTGCGGATATGATAGAGGAGATTGCGGCTGATAATAGTTTGTACTTTGCATCTAATAGCGAGTACGTAAACCGCTATCAACATCTGTTAGCATTCGTGTGGGATGACTCACGT
Source organism: Spirosoma sordidisoli (assembly GCF_004138325.1). Taxonomy (GTDB): domain Bacteria; phylum Bacteroidota; class Bacteroidia; order Cytophagales; family Spirosomataceae; genus Spirosoma; species Spirosoma sordidisoli. The sequence goes on from NZ_SBLB01000012.1 coordinate 34,945, forward strand.
CGGGATACCGAACATGATGTTTTCAAACGTGGTGTTAGCCGCCTAAATCGTGTTGTTGGCTCAATCGTCATATCACGCCCCGGCAATATGCAACAGCGGCCTTGAATGCATTTTCAAAATTTTTCAACGTTGTACAAATTATACTTTGTACGAATTGTTGAAAACCGAAATTTTCTGCTGTCTGAGTGGTGTAGATATCTTATTCGATTGATGTGTGTTACGGTCAGGCAACCAGAATCTGGTTGAACGCTACAGTTCGATAAGCCCTCGGAAGGGGTGCGGTATCTGTTGTCGGCAATAGTGCGAAGACGGTAAATTTGATAGTTTTGCAACTGTATCATTCAAAACTTATGAACGAGAATCCACCGAACCATGCCACCAATGAGGAGCTTAAAAGACAGAATGCGGCATTGATGCAAAAACTTCATGATGCTAATCAGCAGGTTACCGTTCAGCAGAACGATAGCCAGGAAAAGCTGCTTAAAATGGGGTCCGAACTGTTAGACACGTACCTCAAAAATTAAGCTAATACTGAGCGTTTCCTTGCTGAGAAACAGGCGGAGTATCAGCACAAAGAACTAGAAACGGTTGAGCGGCTCGATTTCAGAGATAAAATTTATAAAGGGCTAATGCTCATTTTTCTGATTGCCGCTTTACTCGGCTCCACTCAATTTGGAGTATTTGACAAATTGGCTCCAATAATCAGCCTTCTGATCGGTTTGTTATTCAAAAACAGTTTAATCTCTGAATTTTTTACCGCAACGAAGAAGCGGTCAGGTGACATTGAGGAAGAATAAAATTATGTCAATGAAATTTAATGTATTGAAAAGTAAAAAGCTGCTACAAAGGGCCATAAACTTGCCCAATCGAATTATTGATGACGAGGATTTCTCACACAGTAAAGTGGTGGATTGACAGTTGGCCGAAGGGCAATATGAGCGAAAACGTGTAAGCTTGTTATACGAGGTTCAAGAGTTAATGCTTGAAACACGCAGCTTTATAAAAGCTGTCTACGGCATTGATAATGAATGCTTTAGATAGATTCACAAAATAGGATTCACTTCGGAAAATAAAGGGTTTGTGATGAATACGTTCAATGTAAATCACAATAAATACTGGCAAGAAGGGAAAGGGGAGATTATTTCATTGTTGAGTAACATCGTTTCGGAAGAAGAAGCCAAAGCAGAACAGGAAATTCATAATAAAAAAGACGTTCCATATTTTCAACTTTGCCTGTTTGCCTTGTTGTTTCTCGGTTTGGTTACCGTTGTTTGGCAACTACCAGCCTCGGTATACGAGCAGTTTATTGCTGGCGATAAAATCAGTCAGGCCAGAGCGGTGTTATCAATTTGCACTGGCTGTTTATCGCTGATTGTTGTGAAGCCCGATAGTTGGAAAGAGTTGTTAACTGCCTTTGTAGCATCTGCTTTAATTTTTATACCTCTTCTGAAGTGAGTTCGATAAGTCGATCCACTTGGTCAGGACGGAGATACTGTATTAAAGCCTCTCTCGAAGCCTTCAATACAGCCTCAGTTGAAAGCAAATTTGCTTCATAAAGCCGTAAGTAATCACCCCGGTTAAGACGGATAGGCAGTGACAATAAACCAAGAGCAGCTTTGGGTAGTCCCGTTTCCAGTTGTTTAAGCAAGATGTCAACATCCTGCGCCATCTCATCAGGCATCGGAATCAGCATAATACTGGCGATCTCGTAAGCTGCCCGAAGGTAGAGCCGTGTCCGGTCCGCAATACCCCGAACGTCTCCAGCTCCAATGTTGCCGGCATATGGTGTAACCGAGTAATGGCTTTCTATTTGCGCTATAGGGTGCCCGTTTATCCAAACCCACAAGATGGCCGCTCGTTTACAACGTCCATTATAATCGGGGGCATCTTTGGCACCCCACTGAAGGGCTTGTACTACTGGACGACCGTAACGCCTATCAACTTCGACAGCCCAAGTTCCTTCCTTTGTTGCTTTCTTCGCGATAGGCGTATAGCCCCCAACCTCTTCCAGCACTTGTAGATGTGCCATCAACGTCTCGGCTGTGAGGCCCCCCGAAATACGTTTTAGAAGCATTACCAACTTTAAAGCAGTTGAAAAGGCAAGGTTAGATCGACCGCAAGCTTTGCCTAACAAGCTCAATCGAAGCATACCCAGCTCTTCCTCAATGAACCCGTAGGCTTCCATTTGATATAGCACAATCGACAGGCGAGTTTGTATCTCGTCCTGCCAATTCAATCGTTGCCGACCAGCCAGATAACCACCGTATGTCCTCGACAAAAGCCGAATAATTTGATCCTTAGGAATTTCTTTCACTTGTGACAGCAGACGCAGTATCCAAGTGTCGGTCTGCTCAGGTTCGAACGACGAACGAATTGGTTCGGGTTGTCCTCTGACATAGCGATTAAATAGGCGTTGCCGTTCGTCAGGAGTTTCGGCCAACATAATGCTGCGACCCTGCTCGGACAATCCCAACCGACCAGCCCGACCAGCCATGTTCTTATATTCAGCGACGGTAAAAGATTGCCGCGTCTCTCCGTAAAAGAAGTTCTCAACAATTATGACCGTCGATGCCGGCGTGTTAATACCAGCAGCTACCGTCGTCGTTGCGACTAACACTCGAACCGGACTGTTAATCGCTCTAAATGTCTGTTCAACAACGGTACGTTCCTGACGGTTGAGGTCCGAGTTGTGAAAAGCGGTGCCCCCCACCAAAGCCTTTCTTAAGTCGGAAGAGGCCGATGACGGGTCCGAGTCAACCAGTTTGGACAACGCATCGTTAGCAGGCGGCAAACCCAGGGCGTTAGCCAGATAAATAGAACAGCCTACCGTCGAGCCTTTTTGATTTCTAAAGATCAGTATCTGTTCCTGACGAGCTACCAAATCGATGACTAATGGCACAATTACATCCTGACTCCCCGGTTTATCCTTCCGCCGAACGATTCGGTATGCAGGGAGCAATTGCTCGGCCCGTTCCTGACCGGTTGGGTCTATATACTGAAACACCCCCGACCGGTCAAGTACGCCCTCAATTAATGGGATGGGTCTTTTCTTAGTAAATAGAAGTTGACAATCGAGCCATTCATTGAAATAATTAATGCTACCAATTACTGCGGATAGCGTTACGATTTGGCAATCAACGCCTTGCTCCCTTGCCGTCAGCAGATTCGTTAAAATCAACTCGACCGTGATACCCCGGTTCGTATCAGTGATAAATTGTGCCTCGTCTAACACAATCAATCCTATCTTACTAAGCAACGCTGGGACGCCGACGGAGAGATTGAGGAACATTTCATACGTAAGCAGGGCTATGTCATATTTGCCCTTGATGAACGAAGTGGTATCATCGGTGTAATCGCCTGTACACCGAATGACTCGTTGGTTTAGTAGGGTGCCATAGAAGTCGGAAAAGTCATCAAATTTCTCACCGACGATGGCTCGGTAGGGTAAAAGGAACACGGCTTTACGCCCTTGAGTAATGGCTTTCGCGGCTGCCATTTCGCCAACAAACGTCTTGCCGGAACTGGTAGGAGCTACAATTACGGCTGATTTACCATCCAAGATGCGTAGTTCATTGACCGCTTCTAACTGTAGCTCATTCAACCCGTTCGGAAACCGATTGGTCCATTGCTCAAGCAAGGGCAGAGACAAGCCAAAGTTAGCTAGTTGACTGATCGTCGCACTTACCTTTACGTTGTTTGTCTCGGGAAACGCCCGTAGAAAAGTTGGGCCTGGCACTAAGGGAGGGAAGTTTAACCCTCCTTCGATGAGGTTAAAATAGATGGGAGTCTGTTCCCACCCGTATTGAGCTGTTATAGCGCGTACCCGTTTAGCCGAATCATCCATCAACTGTCCGATACTAATTCCCTCGGCAGAGTTAATAAACGTTTGTAGAAGAGCATGAGTGAATAAACCATGTCCTTTCCATTCATAAGCCGGCTGATCATCTTTTGATGCAGCTATGATAACGCGCCCTTTACCTTGCAGGTCAGCGACTGTCGTCAAATTGCTCCGAGGAACTGGCAGATCGGCAAGCACGCGGGCGGTCGCCCCTCCGCTGAAACAACAGTCCAGAATAACAATAACAACTCGGGCTTTTGAGTCAGCTAGATTGGTTGCTAACTCATCCATTGGAATGGTTGACGTGTCGATGGCTGCAACATCGGCATCATGTGGTACTAACTGATGAGCTTCCGTACCATGTCCAGCGAAATAGAACAATGCAACATCGTCCATTTCCGCTGCCACCAATGTTTCGTTTAGTGCCTGACGAATATTAGCTGTGGTGGCCTCCTCGTTTATCAACAGTTTGGCCTCAAGAGCAGGCATGGAGTCGACAAAGAGCGAATACATGGCTGTAGCATCTCTTGTTGCTCCAGCAAGGTCACTTATGAATGAACTGGCGTGCTTATCAACGCCAATGAACGTAGCCCGAAAAGTCATGGTGTGGTAAATACAGGTGGATCGTTACTGTAAGTCAGCCTTTCGCTTAAAAGCTCCGATAGGCAATGATCGAGGGACTTCGGCCCGATCCTGTTCCGACATTAATCCGCTACAATGGCTTCCGTTTCTTCAGATACTGTGAGATAGCCTCCCACACAACCTCGCGTATGTCGACTTCATCGTCAAGGGCGATCTGCTTTATGGCCTTAGACATGTTCCTGGGTACTTTAACATTCAACTGGACTAATTCATCGTCTTTGTTGATTGCCGATTTGGTTGCAGGCTTGTCCACCTCAGCCACCGGATTCACTTCCTGAATGGGTGTCTGTGACGGCTCATTCTTTAATTTATCGGCCAGTCTGGCTTTTCGTTCTGCAAGGGTCTCTGCCATGTTGGTGTTCGTTTACAGTTGGTCGATGATTTCTTCGGCCAGATCGGCCATCTCTTCGTGTGCTTTGGTATCCTCTAACTGCACAATGCCGCCTGCAACCACAGATCGGATATAGCTGACTCGTTCGTGAATTCGTGTAGTCAGCGTCGGTATGGGATACGCATCGAGGATATCTTTGATTTCCCGATTCATCGACGTGCGTGGTTTCACCATATTCAATACAATTCCCGCTTTCAGATCGGCCCGTTCCTGCTGACTCTGCTGAAGCATAGCCATCGTCGCTTTCAGGGCCATTGCGTCCAGGTAGCTTACTTTAGTGGGTACAAGCACGAAGTCCGAGATAGAAAATAAGTCGTTTAGTCGGTTGGTTAGGTACGGGGGCGTATCAATGATGATAATATCCAGTTCCGGGTACGTTCCCTCCTGCAAGGCTTCGTAGCTCACCAGCGTTATACCGTCCAGCAACGTATCAAGGCCCTGCACACTGCCCTGCAAGTCGGTATCAACGATACCTACGCGTTTGATGTCTTTTAGATAGAAAGCCAGGTTCAGCGCGAGTGTCGTTTTACCGACACCCCCTTTCTGGTGAGCCACAGTGATAATCTTCATGGTCGGCGGTCAGCTTACAGGTTTTGCCTAGGCAAGTAGCAAAATTTATCTATCTAAAAAAATAGTCAACTATTTATAAACTAATTAACTATAAAACTATTCAACTAACCAACTGATTATCAATGATGTTTTCATGCTTTACCCGTACACACCGACTACGAATAATTCAGTTTGTCAGCGAGACGGTACGTTCAAATGTGAAGATGCCGACAATCTGTTGCGTGGTCGAAAAAATGTCTGAGGCTTTAACCACTGTTATCTGACCACTACGCGGAGTGCCATTCACAAACTGATATAACGTAATGGGAAAGGTATAGGTCACCTGGCGCGCACCACTGGTTCCGGCAATTGTCCTGTTGACTACCGTGACGGCATTGTAATCAGTAAGGATGTCTTTTTTAATGGTAAAATACCCGCCGTTCGTCGTGCCAGTCGCGGTATAATTAACGGCGTAGGTACCCAAATCGAGAGCGGTATACGTACCCGCCGTACCCTGTCCCGACAGCACGAAGCGGACAGAATCTTCCTTCACCACCGTTTCTACTTTATAAACCTGTCCTTTTAGCTGTCCGCGCTCCTCTGTGTAGCCATTCGCTAAGGCAAGCTTGATGCACGTGTACGTACCACTCAGCCGAACTGACGATTTGCTCGATTGCTCGTTCTGTTGCTCAAGGGATAAAGGCACTTCCTGTTGGCTACCCGAACAACCAATTAGACAATAAAAACTAATGACACCGATAAGAAAGACGAGTACGATTTTCTGAACCATAGTAAACATAGCGAACAAAGAGGATAAAACGTATAGCAAATATATGGGTACCTAATCACTCAGAAAAGCAACGCCTATATGTTCACCTTAACGTTCTAAAATGTAGTCAATGAATTGATAAACCAACTCATTGGTTATCAGCATATATCTAGCTTAACCAGAATATTTCAACAATTTTTTACCTATTAATATTTAATATTTTAAACATTTACGGCATCTTTGCATTGTCATCTGGCCGGAGACGTAACGCTTTATTCCAACTTTTTCATGAAACGAATGTACACCGTCGGGCGGGGGCTGTTGCTGCTTGCGCTGACAAACGGTATGGCAGTTGCCCAAAATGTCGACCAAACCAAAGGTATAGGAGCTGGGGTACAGGTACTGACCCAAACAACTAAGGATTTACAGGATTACTTCCGGCCCATGACGACAGTGATGTACGTCATAGCCGCTATCGTCGGCATCTTCGGGGCGTTCCGCATCTACTCTAAAATGCAGGCGGGCGATCAGGACGTGCAGAAATCGGCGGTTAACTGGGGCGGTTCGGTGCTCTTCCTGCTGGCTTTCGCAGCCATTCTGGAAGCCGTCTTTTTCCAGACACCTTAACCAACTCCCACTGATGTTCCCGGTGAAAACTTTGCTCATTATGGGCTGCCTGTTAGTCGCGCTAACAGCAACCGCGCAGAACGTTGACCTGAGTGGCAACCCCGCTGCTTCAGTCGGCATTGATGGTCAGTTTACGAATCCGATCTTGAGTCGGTTGCCGACATTTTTAAAGTTTGTCTGGGCAGTGTGCGGCCTCAGTGCTTTAATCGGCGGGCTACGTATCTATGCCCGCGTACAGGCCGGAACGGGTGAATTTGCCGTGGAAACCTGGCGATTAGCCTCAGCCGTCATCGGTTTGGCGATCATTGCCTCGTTCCTGCAAGGCTGGGTGAGCTACCGAATGCCTGCCGTAACAGCGGCCCGGTTTGGATCAGACAGGCTCATCTACCGGGGCAGTGAAGATGAATCCGAAATCGCTGACTCGTCGCCCGGCGATGTGGCCGCTACGCCGTATCGACCCGGCATGGATGCCCGCGTCGATTCAATTCGGAACTACTACCGCACAGCATCTGACTCTCTGCGTCAACACACCCGACTGACCCGATGATTCTGCTCTACGACGAATTTCAGGCTTACGGGCAGGTCAAATCAATTGGGTTGTGGCTGTGTGCGTTCGGGGCTATCGTGGCTGGTTTCCGCATCTATCAGCAGTGGAACCGGGGTGAAGAGGTAGAAGGGCCAGTTATGCTATGGCTCACGGGCATTGCGTTCTGCGGGGGCATGGTGTTTCTGGTTGATCGCTTCATTCTGAGCGGGGCCTTTTCCTCTTCGTTCGGGGGCAGCGATTACCTCGCCCAAACCTACACGCAGTCGATGGCGGTCGAGAGTAGCCGGGCGGCTCTGCTGCTGGGTATCGTAATGGCTATTATCGGATTGATTCGGGTGTTTCAGAAGTTCCGCCGGGGTGACGACGATCTCTACGACTTTCTGTTCAAGTGGTTTGGCTCGCTGGCCTTCCTGTTTTTGATGAGTACAATCATTTCCGCTATGCTATGAAATCCTTTCCCATCCACCGGGGAGCCGACAACGAAATCGAATTTCGGGGCCTCCGGGGCCAATACTTCTACTACGCAGCCGGTGGGCTGATTGCGTCGGTCTTCGCTACGTTGCTGGGGTACGTACTGGGCGCGCCCATCCTACTGGCTATCCTGCTACTAATCATTGGTGCTGGTGGTACGTTGGCCTGGTGCTACACCCGCAACGACCGTTACGGACGCTGGGGGTCCGTTAAACAACAGGTACGTCAGCTAAAACCCTCGTTCGTGTGTCAGTACCAGTCGTTTAATCGGCTGTTACCCGTTCGGACAATTACAACCCGAAAAGTTCGATGAAAAAGTCTAAAACGCTGGCTGATCTGTTTCCAATTCTCTGCATTGATGAGACCACGCATTGTGTTGTCTCTAAAAACGCCGATATCACGGCTGCGTTCGAGGTGCAGGCCCCTGAGATTTTTGCGGTGTCCGACGGGGAGTACGATACGTTGCATGACATCCTGATCCGGGCGACTAAGGTGTTGCCGACGGGCTATATGGTGCATAAACAAGACCTCTTTATCGAAGACGTATATACACCCCCGTTCGGTAGTGAATTTCTGAGAACCTCAAATTATGTAGCGTGGGAAAACGAGCGGCATTTTGCTGACCGCCCCTACCTGCGGCACCGGTGCTATCTGTACGTAACGCGCCCGGCATTGCCCCCGCTTAAACGGACAAGCAGTCAGTCGTCACTGCTGAAACGGCATCTGGTGCCCAAAGAGTTATTAGACTCACGTACCTGGGCGGAGTTTGTTGATGTGGTCAATCAATTTGCGGCCATTTACCAAGATTCGGGGAAGATCAAACTTCAGCGATTAGGGCCAGACGAGTTACTCGACAATGGCGAACAAACGGGGCTGTATCAACGGTACTTCTCGCTTTCGCTCGATGATCCGACGCTGCATGACGTGGAGTTAACCGATGGTCTGAAAGTGGCCGGTCAGCAGACCTATACCTATGCCATTTCGGAACTGGGTGATTTTCCGAACGAGGTCTATAACTCGGCCCGGCTGGAGCAGTTCTCCACCGACAGCAGTCACTTCCCCATTTCGACAGGGTCCGCCTTGGGGATGTTGCTACCCTTCAACCACATTTATAATCAGGTGTTGTTGATCGACGACGGCGATGCACTGACGAATCAGTTGGTGCGGGAAGTGAAACGGCATCACTCGTTCGCGGCCTGGTCGAAGGAAAACGAAGTCAGCATCCGCTCGAAGGACGCGTTCATGGAAGAAGTCAAAGATCGAAACCGGCGGGTGGTGCGGGCGCATTACAACGTACTGGTTTTTCACCGTGACCCCGACGTGGCCGATACGTACCGGTCGCAAGCAGCAGCGGCTATTTCCAAACTAGGTTTCAAACCAAAACTGGCCAGCCACAATGCCGAAACGCTGTTTTGGTCGTGCATACCGGGGAACATCGCCGAGATTGGGGCCGACAATCTGGCCACCTGTTTTCTGGAAGAAGCCACCGCCCTTTGGAACACGGAGACTAATTATCGCGACGATTTTTTCTGTAAAAATGGCCTGCTGCTAACCGACCGCTTTGGTCGGCCCTGCATGGTAGACCCCTTCTTCGAGCCGATGCAGCGGGGCATTATCGCCAACCGGAATTTCATGGTTGTGGGACCGTCGGGGTCGGGTAAGTCGTTCACGATGAACAACATGGTTTATTACCTGCTCAGCCACGGTATACACGTGAGCTTAGTCGACGTGGGGGGGTCCTACAAACGATTGTGCTCGCTGATGGGAGGCCGCTACATTACTTACGAGCCGGATAACCCGATTGAATTCAACCCGTTCTACAGTGCCGACCTCGACCCTGACGAAGAGACCAAAGATGCTCTGGCAAACCTGCTGATGGCCCTTTGGAAAAAAGACGGGGAGCCAACGTCTAAAGCAGAGGAGGTGACGGTGGCCAACATCGTGCACGAGTACTACGGGGCCACGCGTCGAGCGCGTCAGGCCGGAGACGAGTTATTCCCCTGTTTCGACAGCTTCTATGAGTTCACCCGCGATACGTACCCCGCTATTTTCGAGCGGAACATGGGATCGGAGAAGGAATTCAACCTGAATAACTTCCTGTACGTGCTACGCCCCTTTCATGCTGACAATCAGTACGGGTATCTGCTCAATTCGCGCCGGAACATCGATTTGATGGAGTTGCCGTTCGTGATCTACGAATTGGATAACATCAAGGACCACCCGGTGCTGTTTCCAATCACGACGATCATGATTATGAATACGTACGTGCGGAAGCTGTTCAGCGTAAAGGGCGTGTTGAAGATGCTCATCATCGAGGAAGCCTGGAAGGCACTGGCGAAAGAGAACTTTGCTCAGTTTCTGAAATGGTGTTCCAAAACGGTGCGAAAACACTGGGGATCATTGGGCGTAGTAACGCAGGAGGTGGACGATCTGGTGGGCAACGCGATTGTGAAAGACGCGATCATCAATAACTCGCCGATCAAGTTTCTGCTCGATCAGCACAACTACGAAAAGCGGTTCGCCGAAGTCATGCAAACCCTGTCGCTGTCGGAAAAGCAGGCCAACATCATCCTGAGCATCAATAAAGGTAAAGACCCTAACCGGCCACCCTACAATGACCTCGCATTGTTGCTGGGCGACTATTGCAAGGTGTATGGCGTGGAGGTGAGCCGCACGGCCTACGGTACGTTCACAACCGAACGGCAGGAAGTAGAAGCCATCAACAACTTGGCAGAAGCGCACTACGGCAATGAATTAGAGTCGGCAGTGAAGGGCTGGGCGCGGGGCGAACGGGCCGGGGGTTACTTGCCGGTCAACTCAGCGGGCGTACCGCTGCTTCACCCAAACGGTCAGCCACCAAAAGCACTGAACGGCAGTAGCCAAACGTAACGCCAATCACACAATCCATTTCGTTTATGAAAACCATACGTTTACTCCGGGTGGTCTGGCTACTGCTGTGCCTGTTGCTGGTTACCTCCACCCTGCAAGCCCAATTTGTGGTCTCCGACCCGATCCACACGGCGGTATCGAACCTGATGCAGTTGATTCAAAAACCGTCATTCAAAACGATGGTCGATGCCGTCGAAAAGCTCAAAAAAGTGAAGGGAGCTGTGCAGAGCTATCACCGGGGGCAGCAGTTGATTCAGACCGTGCAGCAGACCACGCGCACGCTGCAAAGTATCTCGACGGTCATCAGCAAAGACGGCCACATTTACCCAGCGGAATATTCGCTCATCGCCGACGATCTGAGCGCGATGGGCACTCACGCCAACGACATCCTGAAAGATATGCGGCAGGGTACGTCGCAGAACCTCTTCGAGATAAACGATCAGGGCCGGATCGAGTGGATTTTCCGGGCCTACGAGAGTGCGAAGAAGTTTCAGGGGCTGGTCAACAACTATTACTACAAAGTGCGGGCTATGTCGTTGCGCCGGGTACGTTCGCAAAAAGACTGGATGATGACCAGTCGCCTATACGCCATTGCCGAGCCAACGCTGAACAAAACCGGTAGCTACCAGGAGGTGCAATTCATGCTGGGCGAAAAAGGCTACGACGATGATTACACCGACCGCACGAAGTCGGCCCTCGACGAAGAAACCATTGCCCGGCAACAACGGGAAAAGCAGGCCGAAATCGACCGGAAAACCGCCCTGATGCAGGAATGTCAGGACCGGCTACAGATTGCCGATTTGCAGGGGGAGCAACAGGCATACGCCGAGATGAAGTTCATCTACCCGCCTTACTTCGACCCGGAGAAAAAGGGCAAGCCCAACGGGTACGTGGACCCCTACGACGGCCATATTATTTCGGACGAAGAGTTTGGCATCTTGGTCCGCATCCGGGGCCGACAGATTGCCACCGAAAAGCGGTCAGCTATTCAGCGTGAATGCCAGGAGAAGATGAGCAGTAGTGGAGGCTAAACGTCTGATACAGAACCGTAATACGTACCAATCCGCTTACATCTTATGCTTTTCGACGCTTACAAAACCTTGCTGGGCCTCTACGCCGACATGACGGCCTCCACGATGGACATCACCGCCCTGATCGAGTCGAAGGTTCGGGCCGTTGCCGGCATCGGGGCATTGGTGTACATCTTCTCCCGGCTGATTCCCGACGTGATGCAGAACGGCACGATTAACTTTTTCCCGTACCTGCGTCCATTCATGCTGATGGTGTTGATCGGCCTGTCACCCCGCATTTGCAACGGCATCGACAAGCTGGGGGAAAGCATCCGCACGGCGGTCGAGCGGCAGAACGGTACGTTGTACGAGAAGATTGCCGAACAGACCAAGCTGCTCCAACAAACAGTCGATGCCAAGTGGCAGGAGATTGGTGAGCACCCCGAATTGTTCCGGCAGGTTGACCCCAACTTTGACCCTGATGCGTTCGGCTCCAGCCTCAAACTAAGCTTTGCCGAATACTCCGAGAAGTTCAAATACGAACTGCTCTCCTACACGCAGGACGTTCTGTTGGCTCTAATGCAACTGGCCGAGTGCATCCTGTTTCTGCTCTCGTTTACGTACCGCCTGGTACTGCGGATGGGTGCGCCGATTGCCATTGCGTTGGCCGTGTTCCCCGGCATGACGGGCAACATTGCCGAGTGGTTTGGCAAGTACATCAACTACACGCTACTGCCTGCGGTCGCGGCTGTGTACTCGTCCATCGCCTTCAAGGTCACGCTCAAATACCTCAGCTACTACGACCCCAAGACGATTGTGCTGGGCAACGCAGGCGGGGCCGAAGCCCATACACCCGAATACATGGGATTGGCCTTTATCGGTATTCTGGTCATGTGCCTGATTGGCTATTGCCAGGTGCCATCGATGACCAATATGCTCGTAACAGTTGGGGGTGTGGGGGCAATGGTACAGGGAGCCACGCGCATGGCCCGGTCGGGGGCAGGTACGTTAGCATCACCAGTTACCAAACCACTCAAAGCCGCTGGGCATTCGGTGGCGGCACGGGTTGGCGGAGGTATCACCAACGTAGCCCGATTAGGCGGCAATGTAGCCGGTGGGGTGGCGAAAGCACCCTTCACGATGGCTGCTCATGTGGCAGGCGGGGCGGCACGGGGTGCACGGGCCGGGGCCTCGTCGGGTGGCAACGTCCTAAGCCGGGGCGTAAAGGGGGTAGCCGGGGGGATTGTCGGGGCTGTCATTGGTAGCGGAGCGGGGGCCGTCGCTGCTGCCGAAGGAGCTACGCGCGGGGCGTACCGAAAGACTTTTCCCAATAAGAAAAATCAACTCTAATCTATTGCCTTTACGACTCTGATCTATTGCTTTTCACGTCATGAACTCGATTAATTATCATCATAACCACTTGTTAAACAGCCATAAACAACTTGTGTGGCTAACCGTCAGCGGTATGACCTTTTGTGCGTTGACCGTACTGACCTGCATTGTCTGGAGCTTTGGTCGGTATCGGCAGGCTACGCGAAACACCTTCGTCTTTCATGACAAAGGAGCGGCTATTTCTATCTATGACCAGCGAAGTAATCCGCTGTTAGTCAAATCAGTAGTGAGTAACCCTTACCAACGTACCCGATGAAACAGCTTTTGCAACTGGAAAAAGACTTTCAGCGGGGCCGCTGGCTGCTGGTGGCAGCGTTTGGCTTCAGCCTGATTATCTCGCTTACGGCGGTGGTATTGGCTTTCAAATACAGCAATGAGTTCAGCAAGCGTATTTACCTCGTAAACCGGGGCGAAGCCATTCAGGTAACGTGCGGCAATGTAACGGACAACCGCCCGGCAGAACTGCGGCATCACGTCGGTCGTTTTCACGAGTTATTCTTCACCGTGTCGCCCGACCCAAAATCCATCGACGAAAACATTCGGCGGGCGATGTTTCTCTGCGACGAATCGGCCAAGAGGCTGTACAACAACCTGTCGGAGCAAAATTTCTACCGCGACATGGTGCAGGGTAACGTCACGCAACGGGTGCAGATCGACTCAGTCGTGGCCGACCTGCGGCACTACCCCTACCAAGCAGTCACCTACGCCCGGCTAGTACAGGAACGGGCAACGGCCATCGTCCACCGCAACCTAGTCACGGAAACCACCCTGGTCGACGTGAATCGTTCGGACAACTCGCCCAATGGACTGTTGATGCGGGATTTTCATATTCTCTCATCCCGCGTTACGCAGGAATACAGCAAATAAGATGCTTCGCTTTCGCTCCCGTATCTCGACGGTTACCGATACCGATAAGCTGACAAACGAACAGCACCCAGCGTTCCGGCTGGGTACGTTCCTCGGCAGTTGGCTAACGGCTCGTGAACAACAATTGGCTAACTGGCTCAATCAGGCGCAGCACCGGATCAGCTTTCAGTTACGAAATATCCTTTTAGGACTGATTGGCCTGTTTTTTCTACTCTATTTCATTGCCTTACTGACCTAATCATGGAGCTTAATCAGTCAGAACAACACCCTTTATTTGATACAACGTCGGACCAAACACCTGCGCCGGGCAACGAAACTCTGCAAAAAGGCAAGCTAGGCCGTAAACAGATTTTCCTGCTGTTGGGTGGCTTTGTGTTTCTCCTGGGGGTTGCCATTTTCGGTTTTATGGGTGGGTTCATCCAATCCGATTCGCCTACGGAATCGAGTATCCCCAACGATGCCGGAGCCTCGTCGCTGGCTCCGCCCGAAGCCCGCCCGCACAGCCTTGACCACCGCGAAAAGTACGACAAGTATGGCTTTGACGGAGCCTCGCTTAGTCCCACTACATCGGGGGCGATGGACCGGCAGGCCGCAGCAGGCACCCAACTGCTCACGGGGAAAGACCCTTCGGCCTTGCGCGGATCAAATGAGTCGCTGAGTGAGTCGGACTTGCAGATAATGAGTCGGCAAACTGGTCCAACAACGGCACCGTATCAAACGGCTGCCGAGCGCAAAACACTGCGGCAACGGCAGTTGAAGCAGCAATTTGGTCATCAGCAAGCCGAGCGGGAGGCTATTTACCGAACCATGCACCGTTCGCCTAAAGGAAAAGAACAAGTGGCCGAAGAACGGGTTGCCCGGCGCGAACGTGACCTCGACCGGCAGACCGCCGATGCGCTGCTGAAGCAAATGGAAACGGCTAATCAGCGGTTTGCAGGTACGTCAGCAGGAGGTCAGGGAGCCTCACCCGCTACGTCGCTCAACATGAGTGAGTACCAGCAGTTGAAGCAACTGCATAACGGCGAGTTGCCCCCCTCCTACCGGGCCTACTTCAAACGGGAAATTGAAGCCGAAAATGGGGCAAAAACAGGCGAACGTGATGCTTCTGTTGCCAACTCCCTAAGCGACGAAGCTGACTTACCAGCGCGAAAGGCAATAAATTTAAGTAACGTTGGCTTTTACGGACTGAGTAGCCAAACCCGTATAGATCCCGTTCCTAAAGCTGGCTCTGGTCAATCCATTCCGGCAGTCATCCACGGTGACGGTGAGGCCATAACGGTACAGCAGGGCAGTTCTGTCAAGATCCGGCTCCTCAACGAAACGCCCCTGCGGGTGGCTGGCAAGTGGGTAACGCTGCCCGCTCACACGCTCTTAACGGGTACGTGTTCCATTGGGCAGGACCGGCTCAACATCACCGTTACGAGTCTACGAATAGGGTCGGAGATTTATCCGATTAGCTTCAATGTCTTCGATTTAGACGGTCGAGCCGGGTTGTCGGTGCCTAACCTGTCTCAAAAGAACCAACTCGCGCAGGGCGCGGCCCGTTCGGCGGGTCAGGCAGTATCGTCACCGTATTATTTCGTGCCACAGGGTTCATTCGGGCAGCAGGTGGGTAGTCAGGTGGCTATGCAGGTCACGAATACGGCCTTCCAGGGAATTCGCTCGCTGTTACAGACCAAGCTAAATGCGGTTAAAGTGACCGTCAAGCCCAATTATCGGGTTTTCCTCCGCTCCGAAGGGGCCAATTCAATGGCAACTGAATAACAAGTTTTCTTTCAACTTACATGACACGCCTTATCCTACTCTATTTTCTTGCCTTTAGCGCGTGGACGGCCCACGCCCAGTCCGTGAAAGCCACGAAGGCGACGCGGGCATTCTCATCTTTGGGTAAACCGGTACGTGCTAAAACGTCCCTGTATGCAGCTATTCAGCCGTTGGCCGTGAAGGGAATTTCCTCGTCCGTTCCCAGCATCCCTTCGGCAGTGACTACGCCAATGGTGGTTCAGACATCGTCAAAACAACGCGATGAGAAAACGCTTAATCCAGCCAATCCAACCGTCAACGTTGCGAATCCGGCACTGGTGGGGTCCATCCGTACTAAACCGTACCTACTCCCCATTGATCGGGCTGCGGTCAGAGGGTCGTATCCGTTGGGCATTTCGGATCGAAAGACAACGCACATCATCTTTCCGGCCCGAATTCAAGAGTTTGATGCTGGTACGGATTACGTATTAGCTCAGATCCCCGAAACGGTAAGGAACGTACTACGCATCAAAGCCAATCCGAAGGCAACCGCTTTTTGCCGGGCTGATTCAGGCCGCGAAACAAACATGACGGTGATGACGGAAGATGGTGGTTTTTATTCGTTTCTGGTTCGTTACCAGGACGAACCGGAGGTGCTGAACATCAACATGGCCAACAACCTGTCGGCGGACGAATATACCAGCCGGACGCTGGGCATCAACCGGGCCACTACCATTACTCTGACCGCTTCGGCAACAGCGACCAACGGAACTCCACCGGTGAGCGACTTACTCTACCAGTGTCAGCGTATCGCGGATCGCAAGGCATTCATTCGCAACATTGGTGCCTCGACCATGCGAATCAGCAACCTACTGACGGGCATCTATGTAGCTGACAAGGTGATGTATATGCAGTTCACCATTCGCAACGACAGTCAGATTGACTATGAGGTCGATTTCGTTAAGTTTTACGTCCGCGACAAGGACGTACTCAAGCGTATGGCTGCGCAGGAGGTCGAGCTAAAACCTCACGCCCACTATCCCGAATCATTTACGCTGCTTCGCGCCAAAGCGGAACGTACCGTCGTGTACGCACTGCCGGTAACAACGATTACCGAAGACAAAATCATCGACGTGGAGCTGTACGAGAAAAACGGCGGGCGGCACCTGCGCTATCAGATTGAAGCGGACGTAGTACTGTTAGCCAAACCCCTGTAAATCATGCGCCGTATTTTGTTTTTTCTATTAGTGAGTTTTCCGTCGCTATTGCCCGCGCTCGCTCAGGTACATTTAAAAGGGCAACGGTTTGTTGAGGTACAAGCGGGCCTGACGGATGATTTCCGCCTAACCAAAAACCAACTGGGCATCAACGCCCTAATCAGTACGGGTCGGTACAACCGACAGTACAACGCCTGGAAACTGACCGTAAGCTACGTACACAAACAACACGCTCTTGCTGATTCGGGCGGTAACCTAACGCTGCGTCAGTTCGGCGTTGGTTGGGGTTATGAGTTTAACCTGTGGCGAAATGCAACCCGTACCCGATTTGTCCGAGGAGTGGTACAGCCGACCGTTTTCTACGAAACAGTCGGCAACCCGCAGAAGACCCTCTCTGACACCCTTCAATCAAGTGCAGGTACGTCCCGATTCCTGTTGGGGGGCGACGTTGGCTTAGAGTTGGAGTGGTCGCCAATCCTATTCAGTGTTCGGCAACGCTGGCTGCCCAAATCAACCCTTCAGCCGTTTCATACGCTGCTTTCGATTGGGTGGCGGTTTCACCAATGACAAGCTGGTCTATTCACCAGTACACATAACCTGTTTTTGACTACCTGTTGCATAAAGGTTTGCCGTACCTTTGTGTTCGTGAAGTGGATGACGATCATAATAGCCCTCTACGTACTTGGCCTTTCTATGTGGCCTTGTGCGGATGAAGCCCTGCCGACAAATCGGCAAGAGCGGAGGGCTGTCTTGATCGCAGCATCAGTTCCGGTGCCAGCCCCAGTGCATGACCACCATGATGCCTGCACACCCTTCTGCACTTGTGCCTGTTGCGCGGCTACGATCAATATTACTCCGCACTTTAGTTACAGTGTAATGCCAATGGTTGAGCTTGTACCGATAGCAACAGCCATTTTTCAGTACGTCCCCGTTCAGTGGGCGTCTCCGCTTTCTGCCATCTGGCAACCCCCTCAACTTCGGGTCTGAACACCCTCGCCGTACGCGTTGGCTGCTTGTGCTACGTCCTTTCGGGCGATAGCACTGTTGTCTGTATGCGTCCGGCATTTTCATATTGTCCATTTGTTCAGACCCGACCATGCTGGATCGCATCATCCATTTTTCCATTCAGAACAAGCTCATCATCGGCCTCTTTACGCTGGCCCTGGTGATCTGGGGCGGCTACTCGCTGAGTCGGCTACCCATCGATGCCCTGCCCGACATCACGAACAATCAGGTGCAGGTCATCACCCAAAGCCCGGCCCTGTCGGCCCCCGACGTAGAACGGCTTATTAGCTTTCCCATCGAGCAAACGATGGCCACCCTGCCTGACTTAGTCGAGGTACGTTCCATATCCCGTTTTGGCCTGTCGGTCGTCACCATCGTCCTTCAGGATAACGTTGACATCTATCTAGCCCGTCAGCAGGTTTTCGAGCGGCTTCAACAAGCTCGCTCTCAGATTCCTGCTGACGCGGGCAATCCCGAACTAGCCCCGGTTACGACGGGTCTCGGCGAGATATATCAATACGTTTTGCGGGCTAAACCCGGTTACGAAAAACGCTACCCGGCGATGGAGCTGCGCTCGATTCAGGACTGGATCGTTCGGCGGCAACTACTCGGCACCAAGGGCGTGGCCGATGTGAGCAGCTTCGGCGGTTTTCTCAAACAGTATGAAGTAGCCGTCGATCCTCAACGGCTACGGGCCTCCGGGGTAACGATGGACGATCTGTTCACGGCACTCCAAAAAAACAACCGGAATACCGGCGGAGCCTACATCGACCGTCGGCCCAATGCCTATTTTATTCGCTCGGAAGGGCTGATTAATACCGTGGCGGACATCGGTAAAATCATGGTGCGTCGGAATCCCAACGGCATACCGGTATTGGTGCGCGATGTCGCCCAGGTAGGGCTGGGGTCGGCGGTTCGCTATGGAGCGATGACCCGCAACGGAGAGGGCGAAGTGGTTGGGGCTATTGTGATGATGCTCAAAGGGGCCAATTCATCTCAGGTAATCGGAAACGTCAAGCAGCGCATCGAGCAAATCAAGAAGTCGTTGCCCGAAGGCGTGGAAATTCACGCTTTCCTCGACCGCACAAAACTTGTTAACCGCGCCATTGGCACGGTGCAAAAGAACCTCATCGAGGGGGCATTGATCGTGATTTTTGTGTTGGTACTGCTGCTGGGTAACTGGCGGGCGGGCTTGGTGGTGGCCTCGGTGATTCCACTGGCCATGCTCTTTGCCGTATCGCTGATGAATCTGTTCGGCGTGTCGGGCAACCTGATGAGCCTGGGGGCCATCGACTTCGGGTTGATCGTCGATGGAGCCGTCATCATCGTGGAAGCAACCCTGCACCACATCGCCCTGAAGAACTTCCGGCATAACCTTTCGCAAACTCAGATGGACGAGGAGGTGTACGAATCGGCCAGCCGCATCCGTTCCTCGGCAGCTTTTGGCGAGATTATCATTTTGATCGTGTACCTGCCGATTCTGGCTTTGGTGGGTGTGGAAGGCAAGATGTTTCGTCCAATGGCGCAGACCGTAGCGTTTGCTATTCTGGGGGCGTTCATCCTCTCGCTTACCTACGTACCAATGGCCTCGGCCCTGCTACTGAGTAAGAAACCGGTCAAGGAGGGAGCGCGTACCATCTCCGACCGCATTATGGGCTTTTTCCACCGATTGTATGACCCGGCCATCCGTTGGACACTGAGCCATAGAGGGCTGGTGGTTGGTTTATCCGTTGGCCTGTTTGCCGTCGCGCTGTTCATCTTCAGTCGATTAGGCGGAGAGTTCATCCCGCAGTTGGACGAGGGAGATTTTGCCGTCGAAACCCGCGTGATGACGGGCGCGTCACTCTCACAGTCGGCAGATGCTTCACTGCAAGCCGGTAAGGTGTTGAAAGACAACTTCCCGGAGGTGATTGAAGTCGTGAGTAAGATTGGGGCCAGCGAGATTCCTACAGATCCGATGCCCATTGAGGCCGCCGACGTAATGGTTATTCTCAAAGACCGGAGCGAGTGGACCTCAGCGAGCAGCCGGGAGGAACTGGCGGAGAAGATGCAGGAGAAGTTGAACCAGATTCCGGGCGTGAGTTTTGGTTTTCTGCAACCGATCCAGATGCGCTTCAGCGAGTTGATATCCGGCGTGAAGCAGGACATTGCCATTAAGCTCTATGGCGAAGACCTCAATGTCTTAGCCGATTACGCGGCCCGCATTGGCCGGGTGGCAGGTACGGTACCGGGTGCCGAAGACCTCTACGTGGAGCAGGTATCGGGACTCCCTCAGATCGTGGTGAATTACGACCGCGATGCGCTGTCGCGTTTTGGTTTGTCGGTTGAGGATGCCAACCGCTACCTACAGGCCGCGTTTGCCGGTTCGTCGGCGGGGTTAGTGTATGAGGGCGAACGGCGGTATGATTTGGTGGTGCGCCTACAGCAGCAGAGCCGTCAACGGCTCGAAGACGTACAGAATCTGTTGGTGACGACGGTAGACGGTCAAGCTGTCCCTTTGGGGCAACTTGCGGATGTCTCGTTTCAGAATAGCGTCAACCAGATTCAACGCGAAGATGCCAAACGGCGCATCATTGTGGCCTTCAATGTCAGGGGCCGCGACGTGGAGAGCGTCGTCAACGAACTGCAACGCAAACTGGATGCTCAGATTAAGCTGCCAGTCGGGTATTACGTCACTTACGGGGGGCAGTTTCAGAATCTTCAGGAAGCTAAAGACCGGCTCAGTATCGCCGTGCCGGTGGCGTTGGGGCTGATTTTCCTCCTGCTATTCTTTACGTTCGGTTCGGTGCGGCAAAGCCTGCTCATCTTCTCCGCCATTCCGCTATCGGCTATCGGGGGCGTGATCGCGCTCTGGCTCCGCGATATGCCGTTTAGTATCTCGGCGGGGGTAGGCTTTATCGCCCTCTTCGGGGTGGCGGTGTTGAATGGCATCGTACTGATTGGTGAGTTTAACCACCTCAAGGCTGAGTCGGAGTTGGACCTGCGTGACCGAATTTTGCAGGGCACGGCCACCCGGCTACGCCCCGTGATGATGACCGCCCTGGTGGCCTCACTCGGCTTTTTGCCGATGGCTTTGGCAACCACCGCCGGTGCGGAGGTGCAACGTCCTTTAGCAACCGTCGTTATCGGCGGATTGGTGTCAGCTACGCTCCTAACCTTGCTGGTGTTGCCGTGTCTTTACTGGTGGGAGCAAACTGGTTTTGGGAAACGCAACGTTGGCAGGACACCCGCTATGGCGAGTAAACTAGTTGGTTTGCTGTTGATCGGAACGCTGATTGGGGTGGGAATAAATACGGCGAAAGCGCAGATACCCCAATTGGCTACAAGCCCTTTAACGCTCGACGCGGCTTTACAACAGGCTATCGCCAACAACGGTACGAGTCGCATCAGTACGCTGGGCGTGGCGCAGCAGCAAACCGGTCGCCGGGCGGCCCGTGACATCGGGGCTACCAGTTTCGGCTGGACCGGTGGGCAGTACAACAGCATCAACTTCGACAACAACTTTACCGTTACTCAAACCCTGCCGAATCCAAAACTGGTGCGCCAACTAGGCCGACTCGCCGATGCGAACGTCACGGGCGCGGAAGCACAGGCGCGGCTCACGCAGAACGGCTTACGAGCGCAGGTGAAAGCGGCCTACTTCGATTTATTGTACCTGGCCGAACGACGGCGGTTGCTGCGGGCGCAGGACAGCCTGCTGGTAGCATTTCGGTCGGCTACGGAACTGCGGCAACGTACCGGTGAAGGCACGGCGGTGGAAGTTGCCACGGCGACCAACCAGTTGGGCGAGATTCGTAATGCACTGGCGCAAACCGAAGCCGACCGACAAATTGCCCTGAGTCGGCTACAAACGTTGCTCAACACTGACGGCCCTGTCAGTTTATCCGACTCAACGCTCACGCGCCGGACGTTACCCGCCCTGACCGACTCGGCTACGCTGGCTCAAACGCCCGAACTGACTTTGTTGCGGCAGCAGATCGACATAGCGGCCCGCCAAACCGATGTCGAGCAGGCCCGGCTGCTTCCCTCCTTCTCGGTGGGTTATTTCAATCAGTCGCTCATCGGTACGTACCTGGTTGGTCAGCAGGAGGTGTACTATGGAGGAGGTCGGCGATTCCAAGGGTTGACGGCAGGCGTAGCTATTCCAATCTTCCGAAAACCGCAGCAGGCTCGCGTGGAAGCCGCCCGGCTGGGGCAGCAGGTCGGCGAAGCCACACTGGCTCTGACCCAACGCAATTTGCAGGGTGAGCTAAGGGCCACCATCCAGGAAATTCGGAAGCTGCAAAGTTCGCTCACGTACTATGAACAAACGGGATTGCCAACCGCCCGGCTGCTGGCCGACAAAGCCGGTGTGGCCTTTCGGGCGGGTGAAATTGGCTACCTCCAGTATTCGCAGGCCATCACGCAGGCTTATCAAACGCGCGCCAGTTACGTCGACGTACTGGGGGCGTACAATCAAACTGTCATTCGCTTAGAACAACTGCTGGGCTTACCCTAAGATAACCGCTTCGGCGTTCCAATCATGAAACGAATTTTGTATAGTATCAGCCTGTTGTGGCTGCTTACCGGGTGCGGGGATACCGCCCAAAAAGAAAGTGAGACAACGGCGGAGGCAAAATCGGCGGCTGAAAAAGCCCACGAAGAAGCCCCAACAGACATCGTTGAACTGACCGATGATCAGATCCGCATCGGGGCTATCAGCACAGGCCAGATCGAGTACCGCAACCTGGGTCAGCTTCTGCAAGTCAATGGCCGATTGGCCGCTCCCGCCCAGAGCCAGGTAGCCATTACGGCCCTGCAAGGAGGTTTTGTGCGGAGCCTGCCGCTGTTACCCGGTCAGCCGGTTCGCAAAGGGCAGGTGCTGGCTCGCATCGAGAACCCAGACCTGGTGCAGTTTCAGCAGGACTATGCTGAAAACCATAGCCGCCTGACGTACCTGGATGCCGAGTACGCCCGCCAAAAAGAACTGAGTGAGCAAAACGTGAGTGCGCTGAAAGTGTTTCAGCAAACAGCCTCGGAGCGCAATCAGGTACGTTCCCGCCTGGGTGGCCTGGCGCAACGGTTGCGGCTGGTAGGCTTATCGCCCCAAGCCGCGTTGGATGGTAAATTTAGTGCTACCTACGTCGTCGTAGCACCGGTATCGGGCATCGTGACCGACGTACCTGCCACAGTAGGCCAGTATGTGCAGCCCGCCGATATCATGGCCCGGCTTACCAGTAGTCAGGGTCTGTACGCTGAATTAACGGTATTTGAAAAAGACTTGCCCCAGCTACGGGAGGGCCAGCGGGTTAGCCTCCGGCTCAACAACGAAGGTGGTCGGGAGCGGAGTGGGCGCATCACTTACATCAACCGAACCATCGAAGCCGACCGGTCGGTCCGGGTCGTGGCCCGGCTTGATCAGCCGGATACTCGTCTGGCTCCTAATACCTTTTTGAAAGCTACCTTGGATCTAGGCGACAGCCGGGTAACAGCCCTGCCCGAAGGGGCTATTGTGTCGGCAGAAGGCAAGGATTACATTTTCATTGCCACCGACAAACGGGCACCCGAACGCCACGACGGTACGGCGACTCAGCACAAGGAAGGTCAAATGGAGCAGCACGGTACAACATTTAAGCAAATTCCGGTGCGCCGGGGCGTGACAGAAGGCGGCTATTCGCAGGTGACACTACCCGGCACGCTCGATTTGAGCAAGGTAAAGGTGGTGGTGAAAGGCGCATTTGCTGTCCTCTCGCAACTCCAGGCCGCCGGTGGCGAAGAGGAAGGTCACGCTCATTAATAGGAAACCGGGCCTGCCCAATCTCATTTTAGGCAGGCCCAGTTAGTTAGTTGAAGCAATTTCCGGTAACACAACCTTTTTCAACGATCCAATGAGCAATACAAATGCCTATAAGCCAACGTTAACTGCTTTATCCCGGTCGCTGATTGCCCTTGCCGTTGGTGGTTCAGTGTGGCTACTGACAGCAGGTCGGTTGGGTTGGCAAACACGATTGTTGTTGGGATGGGTAGCCTACGCGGTGACCGTGCTGGTATTGATCTGGCTGATTATTATGCGGGCTGATGCCAAAGAGACGGCTCAGCGGGAAGACGAAAGCCGACCGGCTATTTTTCTTTTCACGGTTGGTGGGGCTTTGGTAAGCCTGGTGGCCGTAATCATTCTATTGGGCACAGTCAAGGGCTTGTCGTCCTCCGAAGCCACGCGACACGTAATCCTGTCGGGAATAACCGTGGTTAGTTCGTGGATATTGACACACAGCATCTTTACGCTGCACTATGCCCGTTTATACTATGATCCTGACAAGACGGAACGAGTTGGTAGTCTGGACTTTCCGGGAGATGAACCACCCGATTACCTTGATTTTGCCTACTACTCGTTTGTGATCGGCATGACGTTTCAGGTATCGGACGTAGCCATTACGGCCAAACCAATTCGGCGGCTGACCCTGTTGCATAGCGTTCTGTCTTTTGCCTTCAACACGCTCATTATCGCGTTGACAATCAATACGCTGTCCGGTCTGTTATGACGTACAACCCAACTAAACGATGGATGCGATCTTTATCGGAAGCCTGACACTAAGCCTGTTGCACGCCCTAATACCCAGCCATTGGCTGCCCTTCGTAACCATCGGGCAAACCGAGCGGTGGAGTCTGCGGCAGACGCTCACCGTCACGGCTATTGCGGGACTGGCTCATACCGTCAGTACCACCCTGCTGGGCGTACTGGTGAGTCTGGCGGGGCGGCAACTGGCCGAGAATTATCACGACCTGTCGGAGCGGGCTATTCCACTGCTTCTGTTGGCGTTAGGTATCTGGTATTTGATGCAACACCTGCGGCACCGGCATGTTCACGATCACATTGATGCTGGGTCGGTCCGTAAGCACCGTTCCTTCTCAGCCCTGCTGTTGTCGCTGGTACTGGCGATGTTTCTGTCACCCTGTCTGGAGATCGAAACCTACTTCCTCAGCGCAGGTGCGAAGGGCTGGGCAGCGGTGTGGCTGGTGGCCCTCATCTATAACACCATCACGCTATCGGGAATGCTCCTGATGGTCATGCTCGGACGACGGGGTTTGCAGCAAGTCAACGCGCACTGGCCTGGCGCGGCCCGGTTCGAGCACAACGAGAACCTGATTACCGGCCTGACCCTCGTCGGGCTGGCACTAGTCAATTTTTTCATCGAATTCTGACCAATAACATGGCACAAAATCATAACGATCCGGCGTTTCGGCGCGACCACGATGCCGATGGGCATGACCACGATCACGACCACGACGATGTGGAGCTGATCGAGGAGGGCACTACCCCGGCTGCGGATGCTGCTCCGGCAAAAAAAGGCCCAGAACAAACCTGGCGCACCTATGCCCCGGCTATTAGTAGTTTGGTGCTGCTGCTGAGCGGTATCGCCCTGGATAAGTACGCTACCGGTTGGTTCAAAGACCCTGTGCGGCTTATCTGGTACATTGTGGCGTATCTGCCCGTTGGCTGGCCGGTGCTGCGCCGGGCGTGGAGCAGCAGCATCCGGGGCGATGTCTTTACCGAATTTTTCCTGATGAGCGTAGCCACCCTCGGCGCGTTTGCCATTCGCGAATACCCAGAAGGGGTAGCCGTGATGCTGTTTTACACCATCGGCGAGTTGTTTCAGGATGCCGCCGTGCTGCGGGCGCGTCGGTCGATCAAGGCCCTGCTGGACGTGCGGCCCGATGAAGTGACGGTGCTCAAAGAGGGGAAAGCGCAGGTAGTAAAGGCTGCGACCGTAGCGGTGGGGGATGTCGTACAGATCAAGCCGGGCGAGAAGGTCGGGCTGGACGGAACCATGCGTTCCAGTGCCGGTACGTTCGACACGGCAGCCCTAACGGGTGAAAGCGTTCCACGCACCATCGAAAAAGGAGAGGCTGTACTAGCCGGCATGATTAACCGCCAATCGCTGATCGAGATGGACGTAACGACTCCTTATCAAGACTCCAAGCTGTCCCGTATTCTAAAGTTAGTGCAGCAGGCAACGGGTCGCAAAGCCCAGACGCAGGAATTCATTGCCCGCTTCGCTAAAGTGTACACGCCCATTATCTGTTTACTAGCGGTATTAATCACCGTCGTACCCTATTTCTTCGTGGCCGATTACCGCTTTGCCGACTGGCTCTACCGGGGTTTGGTGTTTTTGGTCATTGGTTGCCCCTGTGCATTGGTTATCTCTATACCGCTCGGCTATTTCGGCGGTATCGGAGCCGGGTCGCGGCAAGGTATACTATTCAAAGGCTCGGTATTTTTAGACCTGATGACCCAGCTTAAAACGGTCGTTATGGATAAAACGGGTACGTTGACCAAAGGAGTGTTCAAGGTACAGGAAGTGAAGGCAGTGGGCATAGAGGCAGGCCAATTGGCTCGGCTGACGGCGGCTTTGGAAAGCAAATCGACCCACCCGGTAGCCACCGCAATTTTAGACTATGTAGAAACTGGATACGATGCGGTGTCAGTTGATGAGGTTGAAGAAATAGCCGGTCATGGGCTGAAAGGCCGGGTTGACGGTAAAGAGATGTTGGCCGGTAACGCCAAGCTGCTTCGGAAGTTCAACGTAGCGTTCGACGAGGCCCTAACCAAAATTCCTTACACCATCGTGATGACGGCCATCGATGGCCAATTTACGGGCTACTTCACCATTGCCGACGAAGCCAAACCCGATGCCATAAAGGCAGTGGCTCGTTTGAAAGCCGAAGGCATCCGTACCGTGATGCTGTCGGGTGACAAAAGCGCGGTGGTCGAAGCGGTCGCTAAACAAGTGGGGGTAGACGAATGGCACGGCGATCTGTTGCCCGAAGATAAAGTAACGCAGGTCGAGCGGCTCAAAGCCGAATTGGCCGGTAATACAAAGGCGAAGCTGGCGTTCGTGGGTGACGGCGTGAACGACGCACCGGTGGTGGCTCTGGCCGACGTAGGCATGGCAATGGGGGGCTTAGGCTCCGATGCGACCATCGAAACCGCCGATGTAATTATTCAAAACGACGAGCCGTCCAAGATTGCCACCGCTATTGAGATTGGCCGGGCCACACGGCGAATTGTGTGGCAAAACATTACCCTCTCGCTGGTAGTAAAAGGCATCGTACTGGTATTGGGGGCTGGTGGCCTGGCCACGATGTGGGAAGCAGTCTTCGCCGATGTGGGTGTGGCAATGCTGGCTATTTTGAACGCCGTGCGGGTGCAAAATCTCAAGTTCAATTGATAAACGTGTCGCGTTCCATCGTCACTACTAAGAAAGGCTGATGACGATGGAACGCGGCAGGATACAGATGTCTCCGTGTTTTGTTTACTCAACTCAGCCGGTGTTCTTTTCGCTGAAACGATGTGAATGCGACAAGACCAATCAACAAACCAAAAAGAATCAGCGATGATCCTTGGGTACCAAAGCCAAGACCCCCTTTGTTAGTCGATTTAGTGAGCAGGTCACCAAACGTGGCACCGAACGGACGAGTCAGCACGAAGGCAATCCAGAACAGTACGACTGAAGAAATTCGGCTGAAATAGTGCGCCAGAATAACCAAACCGATTAACGAGCCAATCAGCAGCGCACCACCGCCGAAGCCCAATCCCGAATCATCAGCCAGGTAATCACCCAAGGCTGTTCCCAGCGTATTGGAAACGAGAATAGCGGTCCAGTAAAAACTTTCGGGTCGGGCTGTTTTGATATCTGTCACCGACAAACTTTTCTCCGACCGATACCACACCGCCAGAACAACTCCCAGCAGTACCACCAAAATGGCCGAGCCGGTTGCATAGCCAAGCCCAAGCGTTCGGTCCATATAGTCCGACATCGTTGTCCCGGCGGTGCTGGTCGCTAAAATAACCGACCAGTAAAGGGCAGGTACGTAACGTTTGGCGCGGAGTTGTAGCAGTAGAACAACCACGAAAAAACCAATCAGTATCAGCGAACTAAGGCCGTAGCCTACATTCAGCGTCTGCGCCAACAGGTCACCTGCTGTTTCGCCCAGGGTTGTTGCACAGATTTTCATAACCCAGAACAGCAGGGTGATTTCAGGTACTTTTTTCATGATGGATGGATTACGCGCCTATGGAACAAAGCCCGAAGCGCAGTGGGAAGAACTAACAGCAGCAGGGGTAATCCGGCAACGAAGCCGCCAATCACCGCGACTGCCAGCGGCTGTTGCATTTGCGCCCCCAGCCCAAAACCCAGTGCCAGGGGCATCAGGGCAAGGATGGCCCCGATGGCCGTCATTAGTTTGGGGCGAAGCCGCAGGGCAATGGCATAGTTGACCGACTCGTCCACATCACCGGTTCGGGCCAGCGTGTGTTCAAACTGATTGACCGTGAAAATGGCGTTCTCAGCGATGATACCCACAATCATGATGATACCCGTGTAGCTACTCACGTTCAGCGGGATGCCAGTTAAGTACAGTGCAGTAATACAACCGGTGATGCCCAGCAGCGAGAGCAGTAACACCAGCACCGATAGCCACCAGTCTTTGAATAGGAACATCAGCACGGCCAATACCAATAACGAGGCCAGTGTCAGAATGAGCAGTAATTCACCAAACGACTGTTGTTGCTGGGCGTACGCTCCGCCGTAGCCAACCGTGTAGCCCTGGGGTAGAGG
Source organism: Spirosoma sordidisoli (assembly GCF_004138325.1). Lineage (GTDB taxonomy): Bacteria > Bacteroidota > Bacteroidia > Cytophagales > Spirosomataceae > Spirosoma > Spirosoma sordidisoli. The sequence goes on from NZ_SBLB01000012.1 coordinate 63,500, forward strand.
CAACTTTTGAGCAAACTGCGTTTGTATATCGCGGATTGTGCTGCCTAAGTCCCGCCCGTTCAGCCGGGCAGTCAGCACCACGGAGGATTTAAGATCTTCACGTCGTTGCTCAATCTCTCCGCCCAGCACCGTTACCCGGCAGAAGAAGGATAGCGGTCGGGTGGTGCCGTCAGGTAGGAAGATCAGTACGTTCCTTAGCTTATCTAAATCGTTTTGGTCAAAGTTGGCAAAGCGCAACACCATCCGGCGCATCTGCTCGCCATCCTGAAACGAGCCGACTTGAATCCCCGCCGTGAGGGCCGCCTGCGCGGGCGAGGGTACGGGCTGGGCCGCGTTGGGGCCGAGGGATACGCCCCCCGTGTAGGCCGTAAGTTGAGTCTGAAAGTCGATCAAGCCAATCTTGTACTGACTCAACTTAGCCTGATCCGGCTCGAAAACCAGCGACGGCCCCGCTTCAACCAACCCGTCGTTTACGTCGACCACCCCCGGTATCGTCTCCAGAATGCCCGATGCCTGTTTGGAAAGCGTTTGTAACAGGATGTAATTATCACCGAACAGCTTGATCTCGATTGGCTGGGGGGTACTCATGAGATCACCTAACAGATCGGCGATACGCTGACCGAACGAAATACTCAGCACCGGTTGAGCGGCATTGATACGTGTCCGCAGATCGTCAATGACTTCGACGGTCGTTTTGGTTCGGTTTGTTTTTAGCTGAATCGAATAGTCGCCGAAATTGGGCGGCACCCCCCGGAACCCCATGCTGATGCCCGTTCGTCGGGAATAGGTCGCCACGTTGGAATCGGCCACAATAATCTTTTCCGCTTGGCGCAGAATCCGATCCGTTTCCTGGATAGACGTACCCGGTGGCGTGAAGTAATCCAGCACGATAGTCCCCTCGTCGAGGTCGGGCAGAAAGCCGGTTTCTAAACGACCGTATGAGAACCATGCTCCAAAACCCAGCAGCCCCACTAAAAGTAATGACACAACCGGCTTGGTGAAGAGCTGCGTTAACCAGTACAGCCGACGTACCTGAGCGAATTCATCGACAGCATGAGCGTTCTTGGAAGCTTTGAAACCAATTAATAGGTGCAGTACCGGCAGCAACAGCCACGTTACTAAAAAAGAACAGACCATCGTGATCTGCATGGTATCGGATAGCTCCCGAAAGAAGCTACCAGCCAGCCCGCTCATCAGTCGAAATGGAAAGTGAATGACGATGGTAGAAAGCGAGGAGCCAACCATCGCCGGAAACAGGTTATGAAGGGCCTCCTGCACCACGGCAAACCGGTTTTTCTCCGGTTCCTCTTCATGGACGCGGTAGATCTGTTCGATGATAACGATGGCATCGTCGATGATCAGCCCGATAGAAGCAGCAATTGCCCCCAACGACATAATATTAATGCTAATGCCCACCACGTAAAGCACTAAAATCGTAAAGGCCAGCGTAACGGGAATCGTCAGCAACACCACCGTGGAAGCCCGCCACGACCGTAGAAAGACGATCATGACCAAGATAGCCAGCAGCAACCCTTCGTAAATGGTCTTGATGACACTGTGAACACTATCGCCCACGAACGCCGACTGGTCATAGTAGGGTTTGAGCCGCATACCACGGGGCAGGATCTTACGAACCTCAACCGCTTTGGCCTCAGCGTTTTTAGCAAAGTCAATCAGGTTCACGCCCGGCTGTTTGACCAAATCGATTTGCACCGCTTGGTGACCATTGGCGTTGATCACTAAAAATTCCTGTTGCTGTTCCTGCACCTCAACACGGGCAACTTCGCCGAGCGTTACCATCCGGGTACCGTCGTTTTTGACAATCAACGCATTCAGTGCGTCCACGTCGAGCACTCGTGTGTCGGTCAGCGTCAGGTAAAGCCGTCTGTAGTCGGCTACGTAGCCGTTGGACAGTACGTTATTGTTGGCGTTGATGGCGGTTATGAGAGCCGAGATGGGCAAGTTCACCGAAGCCAGTTTCACCGCATCGGGTATGACCACAATCTCTTTAGCCTTTCCTCCCCGCACCACGACGTTAGCAATACCCGATACCTGCGAAAACAGAGGACGTACCAGCAAGTTGGCGCGATCTCGCAACGCAACTAATCCGTGCTGGTCGCTTTCCAACGTATAGCCATAGACCGGAAACAGCGACTGGTTCATGGCCTCAATGGAGAGGTTCACGCCCGGCGGCAAGAAGTTGCGAATCTCATTGATCCGGCTCTCGACCTGCGTCTTCTGGGTGTAAATATCCTGCCCCCACTTGAAAAACACGTCGATGGTGCAACTACCCCGGCTGGTGCTGCTCTTAACAATCGTTACGCCATTGACTTTCTTAACCGCGCTCTCCAGCGGCTTGGTAACGGTAATCATCATCCGATCAATGGGCTGCTGACCGTTGTCGACAATGATGGATACACGCGGGAACAGTACTTCGGGAAACAGATTGGTCTGCATCCGGGTATAGGCATAGATACCGGCGATCAGCAACAACACACCCGTGAACAGAATGGGGCGACTAAACACCTCAAAATAAGAACGACGAACCGGTTCATTGGTTGGCGTAGTCGTGGCGGAAGCAGAGGGCTGTTCGGTCATCGCTTTGCCGGAGTTACCAGTACACGGGCTGTGTCGGGCAGGCCGTAATTGCCTTCGGTGACGATGCGGTCACCAATTCCGAAGTGGGGGGAACGTACCTCTACTGTCGTGGTCGTTCGTTCGCCAAGCTGAACGGGCACTTTGATCGCCGTGCTATCATTCAGCAGTCGCATAACCCAAAAGTGTTGCAGCATCTCGTCGCTGAGTACGGCGGCTTTGGGCAGCAACTGGGCTTGGGCGTTAGCCTGGCTGGTCACGTCAACCTGTACGGTTAGGTTTTCGGGGAGTGGAATGGGGCGAGTAATGCGCGCTAATACACTCTGAGTTTGAGCCAGCGCGTTGACCGTCGTTAAGGGGGTGGTGAACGTAGCAGTCAGGGCGCGGCCATCGGGCAAACGTACCCGGCAGGTTCGACCGGGCCGGGCCAGAGCCTCATATTCGTAAGGCACGTTGACCTGCACGGCCAAGGCACTATTTTCTGCGATGGTGCAAAGCTGGGTGCCCTCCAGCACGTAGTCGCCCGTTTGCTGCTTATCGAACGTACTGATCACGCCCCCCGACGAGGCCCGCACCGTGACTAAGCCAATAATGGCTGTATCGCCCGAAATAGCCAGTCTTCCCAGGGCGCGTCGCTCCTTAGTTTCTAATTGGTAGAGCGGCTGGCCGGCACGTACCTGTGCGCCCAGGCTAACGTACACTTTTGTGACGAAGGCGGCCACGGGTGCCGTAATGGCATTTCGGCGCAGATACAGCGTCGTCCCGAACAGCGTCAGGCTATTGCTGATGCCGCCCCGACCAACGGCCTGCACGGTAACGGGCGTTCGGGCGGTGCGGGTTTGCTGCTGGGACGCATCGGTAGCCTGCGGCTTGTTGCAGGCAAACAAGCCCATCAGCAGCAGCACGCCTGTAGATAGCTGAAGACTAAGCCGTTCACTACCAGTTATAATAATTGTACGCATTGACAAGTAGTTGACGATTCGATTGAATCAGTAAGGCATCGCGCCGAACGGCGACCATGTTTTTCAGAACGGTGATGTAATTGATAATGGAAAGCTGACCCTGTAGAAGTTCGCGCCGGTAAGAAGCCAGCACGGCTTCGTAGCCCGCTATCTGCTGCCGGAACACGGCGAGTCGTTCGTCAAGCCCTCTTAACTCACCCCGTATCCGCTCCCGACGCACCCCATTCTGCGTGTCGATGAACCGGCGGTAGTTGCCCAGGCTCTGTTGTAGGATACTGGTGCGTTGCGCGTTGATACGCTTCTGGTGCCCGTCGAAGAGTGTCCAGACCAGGGAAACGCCCGCACTAAACCCAAAGCGACGGGGGATGTCGGGGATGTAGGACGTATTTAGCCCGGCGTTACCGAACGCAATCCATTGAGGTCGGTAACGCAAATCGAAAATGGTTTGCTGGGCAGTTAGGGCTACGCTATCCAAAGCGTATCGTTGCGTGAATCCAGAGGGTACTGAGCCGATGTCGGGAGCCATGACCAAGTTCAGTGGAGCCAAATTGACTAACGTGGTATCGGCGATGCCGCTTAACGCATTCAACTCGAGTACATCCCGTCGGTAGGCCGTTTGGTAGCCAACGCGCAGATTCTGCTGGGTTTGGGCTTCGATGTCAACCAGCGTTAGGTCCGATTGCTTGAGCAGCGAAGACTCGACAAACTTCTGGACAATCTGCCGCTGTTCGCGTAGCACCCGCAACAGGCTATCGGTATACTGCACCTGCAAGCGGTCCTGCAAACACAGAATGTACTGATCGGTAACAATCTTTTCAACGTCGTGCTGACCCAGCCGGATCACCGTCTGACCAACCTGAGAAGCCAGCACAAACGGCGCGGCAAATGCTTTTGCCCGAAATAAATTAGAAATGGGTTGCGTGGCCGAGACCAGTCCCTGATACAAGCCACCGTTGGACACCGCCAAATCGTACCCGAAGTAGTTGGTTGCTCCCGACGAATTAAGTTCTGGATGAAAGCCGCCTTTATCGGTTGAGAAGATCGGAGAGAACTGTGCGTTGCCCGTCACCTGCACCAGCGGTTTCGTGTATAATGCCTGAAGACGTTGCGCTTCAAATGCGTTAGCCTGCAACTGGTTTTGGTTATCGCGAACAAGCGGACTGGTCTGCCGGGCATTTTCCAAATAAAAGTCCAATGCCCGTTGGGGCTGGCCGGATTGAGCCAATACGCTGACTGGCGAAACCAGATACAGTCCAGTCAACAACAGCACTACCCTCAGCTTGCTGTCCTCTGGTTGTTTCGTTTGCATACGCTGTCCATCAGTGATTCTCTTGATGCCCTGATAAAAAAGCACCACGCCCAAATCCAATTCGGTTTGGGTAATGCAAACGTCGTGGTCAATCTTGAAGTAAATCTGTACCTAGTACTGATGCTGTTTATGAAGCGTTAGCGCAAACGAATCAGCTTCTGACAGACCGATTGATCCTTACTGCACGGAATCTACTGCTTCAGATTTGCCTCAGAATCTCCCTGTACGTTTGATGTGATTTTCAGCCGCACTCGCTTCGCTTTTGGAAAAATTCGATTCGATCAGGCAACGGCGGATATCAAAATCTCCGTATGGCTTTTTGTGTACCTCTGATTCGTCAGCACGAATACACAGTCAGCAAAACCGCCCAGCCGGAGCCAGTAGTAGAGCGGTTAATTGAATTAACAGTCAACGTTTTAAAACAAAATCGTTATGAAAAACACAATGCTGGCAGCAATCATGGTTGCTGCTCTTTTCGCCGGAAATGCCCAGGCCCAGAGTGGCAAAGCACACAAAAAAGAGGCCGTCACAGAAGCCAAAGCCACCGTAGCCAGTGATAAGGCTGCGTTAAAAGAGCTAAAGTCAGATCGCAAAGATGACAAACTGCGTGGAGACCGGCAGGCGTTGAAAGCAGACCGAAAACGCACGTTCAAGGCCGACAAGAAGCTGCTGAAAGACGAGGTTAAGAAAGACGCGGCTGTCATTAAAGAGAAGCTGTAATCATCCATTCCCGAACGGGCCGGCTTAGAAACCGGCCCGTTTTTCATTCACCTACACGCATCAGCAATTCACACCTGTTTGGTAGTCCAATACCAGACAAGATTCGTATTCTATGCGCCTTTTATTCATCGTGCAGGGCGAAGGCCGAGGCCATTTGACACAGGCTATTTCGCTGGCACAATTGCTTCAGGAAGCTGGTCATGAGGTTATAGGTGCCTGGGTCAATGTGGCAACAGGACGGCCCGTTCCATCTTTTTTCGTCGAGCAGTTCACCGCCCCGATTACCGCCTTGCCCGGACCGGCACTCGTCTATGATCCGCAAACCAACGCCCTCGATCTGAAAACGACAATACGGGGTATTATTCGACAACTGCCAACGTTCCGTCAAAGTGTTCGTCAACTCAGAATGGCTATCCTGACCGAGAAGCCGGATATTGTCGTCAACTTTTTTGAACTACTCGGTGGCCTCACTTATGGGCTGTACCGGCCCTCCACGCCAATGGTCTGCGTAGGGCATCAATGCCTGGCGTTTCACGATTCGTTCACGTTTCCAAAAGGCAGTTGGTTCGACAAACTGTTATTCAAAGCATTGGTCCGTCTGAACAGTTGGGGCGCAACCGAGCTTTTCGGCCTGTCGTTCGACCAGCAAACCGACGTACCCAGACGTCGGTTGCGTGTAATGCCTCCCCTGCTGCGACGAGAGCTTACCGCCTGCCGTATCCAAGATGACAGAACGGACTGCTGCCCCTACGTACTGGCTTACACCACGCAACCCGGCTTGGTGAGCGAGGTGCTGGAAGCACACCGACAATGCCCGGAGATGGTTGTCCATTACTTCAACGCCACGACGCAGCAAACCCAGGAGCAGGTGGACAACCATCTCTATTTTCACCGCATCGACGGCATTCGCTACCTGAAGTACATGCAGCACTGCGAAGCAGTAGTAACTACAGCCGGATTTGAATCCGTTTGTGAAGCCCTTTACTTAGGCAAGCCCGTGCTGATGATGCCGCAACCTAATCACTACGAACAGGCTTGCAACGCACTCGACGGGCAGCGGGTGGGCGCGGGGTTGGCGGCTAATCGCTTTGACCTGCGTCGACTGCTGACGTACCTGCCCACGCATGACCACTCGGTGAGCAATCGGTTTAAAAACTGGTATGCCAGTGGCGAATGGCGGTTTGTGATTGCCCTACAACGTCTTATTCCGCCGACTAACTCGGCCACCTGAGCTAATAGGTGTCGGAACCGACACAACTCAACTGATCTATGAACACATCCCTCCTGTCGTGGTTATGTCTGCTTGGTGCTGCTTTTTGTGAGATGGCCTGGACGTACTCGCTGAAATACATTGATCTGCCTGCTCTTAAAACACTCCGGTGGGCAACCCTGTACCGCTCCGACGGCGGCATGGCTGTGCTGTGGCCCTGGATTGCCTACATCGTGTTTGGTGTCGTTAACTCGGTGTTGCTGGCCATTGCCATGCGAACCATCCCAACGGCGATGGCTTTTGCCGTATGGATGGCTACGTCGCTCATCATCCTCAAAGTAACGGATGTGCTGTGGCTAAAGGCAGGTTGGTCATTTACCGAATTGTTTTTCGGGTTCGTCATCATCGTTGGTATTGTTGGCCTGAAATGGGCCGGGTCAACTCACTGAGCTAACTCCTACGAACAGTACCTGATATAGAAACCTACCTAACTCACTAAAAATCATACTTTTCTAATTTTCCCCCACGAAAGATATAAGCCTCATAACTGTGTCGGTCAATGCCGTATACTTCTTCGAGGAACACTTTATCTGCCCCTCGACTAAGTGCATTCACGTGAGCCTGCTTATCGGGCGGCAGTTCGGAGAGTTTAATGCTACGCTCAAACTCGAATCCCTCATCGTATTCAAACTCCAGGGCGAATAATTGTTTACGCCATTGAAGTTGAGTTTCAAGACCATCAGAGAAAGGCGCGTAATCAATGTCAACACCGTTCTTGTTGACAACCTGCGCCGATGCTTCGGTAAATAAACTGAGTCCCGACACGACCATAGCGGCATAGCCGACCCGACGGAAGAGACTCTCACTCAGCCGGGGGAGCAGCCACTTCATGCCCCAGGAAGACACAAAAGCGGCTACGGCAATCACGGCACCAAACGTTAACGCCTTGCCCGTCAACAGGCCAAACGAAGCGTACAACGCTAATTTCACTACGTGCAGTAGAACTTCGTTCGCGGCTCGTGTGGCAACAATCTCTTCCTTCTGTAACCCGTAGCGCAGGTAAAACCGATTGAATAATAAGCCAACAGCCCCCGTTAACCCGGAAACGAAACCCGCAGCCGCCCCAATGATTGCCAGGTAACCTTTGGGCAGCGGATGCGTAGTCTCCAGTTCGGCGGTTGAGCGGAAAATTAAGGGCAGGTTAGCCATTAGGAACAAACCCATCAGCAGTTCGAGGTATAGCGGGTTAATGTAACTGAGTAGCCGGGCACCCAACCACACGGCGGGCAGGGCCGGTGGCACAAACCAAATCACGACATCCCACCGAATACGCGACCAGAAAGCGACAATCCGGGAGGCCGAACTGGAAACAGTGCCGATTGACAGGGCAGCCGGAACCTGTGCGCCTGGTACGATAGAGCCTAAAACAGGTAACAGCAAAAGACCGGCCCCTCCGCCACAAACAGCACTAAGCGAGAAGGCCAACAGGGCACAGCCAAATAATAACAGACCAGAGGCAATCATCTATGTATCGAAAAACTTGTCAAGTTGGCGATACGTATCAACTTGTTTCGCCAACCAATCGTACAACTGCGTGAAAATTGAGTTGATAGTTATTTCTTACTTTAGGTACTGTTTTGCTTCTGTGCTCAGAATCGGATATTCAGCCAGATCAAGGACTTTTTTGTAAAATAGCCGCGCTTGTTGCGGTTGATTGGTCCGAGCGGCCACCCGCGCCCGTACGGCGTAGGCCCACGCTTGGTAAGCTTCATCTTTAGGCTGCTTTTGCAGGGCAGTTTGAGCCAGGGTATCCGCTTCGGTCAAAGCTCCCTGCGCCAATTTTAGTCGTGCCATCAATAGCAGACCAATTTGCCGATAAAAAGGCTGCCAAATAGTCAACACGCTGTCGATTAGTGGAATGGCTTGCGTTAGTCGCCCTGCATGTAACAGCACCTCGGCATATCGTACTACGAAGAAAGGGTTGTTCGGATACTGCTTGGTCAGTTGTGCCAGATATGGCAACGCTTCCGAAGCGCGGTTCTCATAATCGGCCAGGATGTGGGTAAGGTAGAGTGTGGCCTCCACCTGCGAAAACAACGATTGCTTCGAGGCTATTCCCAACTGAGCCAGCCCATTTTGCTTGTCGCCGGAGCGCATAAACCAAACCAACGGTTTATAAACCGGGTGCAGTTCAGGATATTCTTCGCGGTAATAATCGTACAGCCCCGACGACAAACTAAAATCGGGATATTGCTGCCGATAGGCCCGCCCCTTTTGAAGGTAGCTATACGCCTTTTTAGCGTAACCTACCGACTTAAGCGTTTGGTGATCAAAATACGCCATGCGCGTAAGCATCGCTTCCGTCGTGAAATAAGTGAATATCAGTTCGGGATCATCAGGCCGCTTGTCGAGTTGCGTTTGCGTTTCGTCCGCCGTTTTTTCGAGCAGGCTCACCAACTGCCCCCGTAACCGGTCGTCGGTGCGGGCAGGGAACCATTGCCAGTGCAGCCGAACCGCCCGAAGTAAATCCACGGCGGGATGATGGGCCGTTTGCATATCCAACCGATTGATTAGCCCGTCTGCCTGATCTGGATTATTGTTATAGATTGCCTGTAGGGTTTGCCGAACCAGCGTTTGCTGGGCTGCCATAGGGCCGATGCCGACTGACTGAGCTAACAAACTACCCGTCCACAGCAAACAACACCCTACGATGGCAAGCCGCCATTTATTGATCAGCGCGAATAGCGTCATAACGATAGTAGAAAGACCCGGTACTAACCGGGCAGCACTTAATTGGTTAATGAACGTCGGTTTCGACGCCGGGTCAGTTTCCGTTTGACCCAGGGATACACGTGGTAAGCGGCTTCGGCAGATAGTAAGCCAATACCGGCTCCAACCAGCACGTCCGAAATCCAGTGTTTATCATTCACCATACGGAGGTACCCCGTCGAACCGGCCATTGCGTACCCGGCTATCGGGATCAGTACGTTGGTTTGCCCAAACTCCCGGTCGAGAACACCAGCCCCGGCAAACGCAAACGACGTATGGCCCGACGGGAACGACTGGTTGTTGGACCCATCGGGCCGAACGTACCCGGTGGTTTGTTTCAATCCGAATGTCACGGCCCCGGCAATGGCATTGGCCGTCAGCCACAAACCAGCCCGGTCGAATGGGGTAGAGCGACCTTTGACACCCGCAGCCGTTAACCCAGCCAACAACGCGCTGGGACCATACGACAAATAATCGTCGAGGTGGGTGCGGTAGCCATTGACGTGATCCTGAATTTCGCCCCGTACCCGAAACCGATTGAAAGCGTGGTTGTCGGAAAGCGTGTATAAGCCCGTGCCGATGAACACTGAGGGGATAACCAACCGGGCAACTGATAGCCGGGGCGGGTGTTCCGGCGACCCGTTTGGCAGTGAATCGGACTGGGCTGAACTCTGGAGTGTCCAGCCGGTGAGAATGAGTAACCACAACAGCCGAGGGTACCAGACTTGGCTCAGCTTTGACTTAACTGGAAAAATCATAACGTTGAGTAGATACAAACTGGGGCAAGGTTCGCTCCCGAATCTGTAGGAAAACTGATGACATCTTAACGTACCCACCGGACGTATCCCTATTCGGGAACGACACCGGGCGTTGTCAATCAGTTTAAATGAACGGCTCCAAAGGCAATGAGTGTGGGGGCATAGTTGGTCGGTGGTAATTTCTCGGCTAACCGAGCAGGGAGCGGACCGTAGTAAGCCTCAGCATCGTAGGCTTCGGGCAGGCGCAGAATGACGTGAATGAGCAGGTCAAATACATCGGTCAAATGTTGAGCGGTATCAGCCGGAAACGTCAGACCCGTAACTAAGGCAATATCGGCAAGCACCTGTTCGAGCTGCCAATCGGTCAGTCCCAGATCCCGGCGAAGGTCGCTGAAAAGTTTGACGCGCCAGGTCGCAATCCCTGTGCGTTTGTGCAGGATACGCCGTAGGGTTCGGATGCTGAAAGTCGGGGGTATCATACACGATTGGGGAAAACAGTAGGAACCGATTCGCGCTCAACAAATCGGTTCCTGAATCTGGTTAGAACGTCAACACGGCTCCAAGTCCAACACCCCGACGGCTGGGTACAAACCGTAAGGTTGTAGCGGCCCGACCGTTGTAGCGATCAGCCGCCCGGCGAAATTGCACCCCGGCCCGGTGGTTCAACCAAAGTGACGTAGCCCCCAGCAGTACCCCGCTCCCTGTCAGGACAGCACCGACTACCACTTCATCGCCATGCCCATCATTGCTGTTCTCGCCGGAGGTGTTGGTATCGGTTGGGTCATTATCTCGGCCCTGAGACTCGTTGCCCATGCCGTCATGGCCCCCTCCGCCTTCACCGGCTACCAGTAAGCCCACACCCGTCCCAATCAAGGCCACGGCAGGAATAGCCGTGACGACTGACCAGGTACGTAGCGAACGACCTTTATTGAAGCTTGTGAGCGCGTCAGGCTGGTTGTAGAGTAACGACTTGACCTCTGCGTTACCCAGTCGCTGCCCATTGGCAGCATAGAAGTGGCTGAATAAACCCCCTTTATACCGCAGCCCGTCCATGCCTATAGGTGCCAACTTAGTGGCCGTCGAAGCTGCATCTGACTTGGTCATTGGTGATGGTTTGCTAAGTAACGGTCCGCTGTTGGTGCCAAATGAATCTTTGCTGCCATTGGCATACTTAATCAGCAGTACGTCGCGGAGCGGAGCCGAATAAACGGGGCCTTCAGGATTAGATGCCTTGCGGTATTTCAAGTCGGCTTGGTTGACTTCCAGCACTTTAGCGGAAATTTCCTCGCCGTTTCGGAGAACGATGTTGTCCTGGGCGTAAGCGAATGTGGCCGTCAGGAGGGTGGCCACCAGAGTAAGTACACGCATTGATTTGATCGGTTAGATGCTCATGATTGATTAGCAGAAAGGCATACGGCATTGTGGACCTGCGCCGTTGCCTGATGGGTAGCCTGAAAATTTATTTTTTTCGGAGGCAACGGCGGCTGGCGATAGTTCCGTAGGATACTACGGTTAGTAATCCCCTGATGCCTGTGCTATTTCGACGAAGTAAAAACCTCGCTCTGCCCGACATTCTTGACGGTTGTCGTCGCGAAAAACCGGCGGCTCAGAAGCAGTTGTTTGAGGCTTACTACAGCTTCGGCGTGAGTATCTGTCTGCGTTACGCGGGTAGCCGGGAGGAAGCCGAGGAGATGTTCGATGATGGCTTTCTGCGGGTGCTCAACAAGATAGCGTATTACGACCCGGAGCAGCCGTTTGATGCCTGGTTTCGGACGGTCATGGTGCATTCGGCCATTGACCACTACCGGCGCAACAAATCCCCGTTGACCTATACGGACATCGACGAAGCCTATGACGTGGGGGAGTCTGACAACCTGCTCGAACAAATGGCCGCCGACGAAATTATGGCGGTGGTTCAGCAGTTACCGCCTGCTTACCGTACCGTTTTTTCATTGCACATAGTGGATGGGTATTCCCATCCCGAAATTGCCCAGATGCTGGGAATTCACGAAGGAACATCGCGCTCAAATCTGGCTAAAGCGCGCCAGAAACTACAGGAATTGCTTATGGATTGGACCACTACACGTTCAGTAAACCGACGAAACTATGTCTAACGAACGTTTCGACCGACTGATGAAACAAAATCTGGAATCGGTCAGGCCGGGCTATCAGCCAAGTGCCTGGAGCCGCTTTCGGAAACGCCTGCCTTTGGGCTTTTGGGCCAGCTTACTACCCTACGGTGGCTGGGTACTCAGTGCCTTGATGCTGACGGGCTGGATGACCACCCTCTACACGCTAAACACGAATCAGCTGGTGATTAAGCAGCTAACCAAAACGCTGCCTGTACGCACCGAATCGGTTAACCTAACTCCCGCTCCGTCAGCACCGGCAGCACCGGCAGTGTCCACCCACCGGGTAGATACGGTATATGTTGTACAGCGCACGGTGGTTGAGCATCGCTACATACGTGAACGGGAGGCTAACGTGCAGATTAGCGGGAATCAGGAAAGCAATCAGGTACGTTCAAGCAACGACCCAGCTAATCGCCGGCAGAGTCGGTCTGAACGGCAAGCTGATAGCGCACGGTCAGGTGGTATTTTAGAAGAGTCAAAACCCTTGGCGGCTCCCCATCCAACGACCAGCGACACAGACAAACGGGATCAACCAAGCTGGAGTAATACCAGCGGAAGCAGGCCAGACAAGCCAGGCTCAGGTGATGTAATCTCCAGCAATCAGGCGCGTCAAATTCTACCATCGCCTACCAAGGGGTCCATAGTTGATTCGGCGAACCGGGTTATTACCGAAGCCACAGCGGCCATTCCCGTTGATTCAAACCAAACCCTGAACGGCAGATCCACGTTGACCAAAGTCGATTCAGTGACTCAGAAACCGGCTAAACCGGAAGTCATCCCTTCGGCGTCAGAACCGGCCAAGGAAAGCCGTCCGCCGTTCCGGTTGTCGTCGTTACAGCCTCGCATTGGCATTGAAACGGGAGCCACGTTGGATGGCGTGGGCGTTGGACCGGCCATTGAGTTCTTCCCAACTGAAAATCTTGGCCTGTCCGTGGGTGTGCAGGCTTCGCAGTTACAACTCGAAGAACACAAAGAACTAAGGGATTTCAACGCGGCAACGGGGGCGGAGTTTATAGAGAAGTACCGTGCCTTCTTGCCAGCCCAGTACGATCAGATTAAGGATATTTCGGTACGTACCTCGTTGGTTAGCTTACCTGTGAACCTAAAGTACTACGTACCCCTGCGCCGAAATTGGTCGCTGCTTTTTCAGACCGGAACCAGTTTCGACATAGCCGCTTATCAACAAGTACGTTACGAAAGTTATTATCAGGGGAACGAACAGTATCATTCGTTTGAGGTGGATGCTCAACCGCGCTTCTTCCACAACTTCATGTTTGGGGCTGGGGTACAGTATCGACGTCCGCGCATCTCGGCTCAGTTAAGCCCGTACTACCTCTACGATTTCCGAAGCATCGTTAACACCCCGGCGGGCAGCAACGTGGGCATCAAAGCATCGGTCTGGCTGGATCTGTTCAAGTGAGCTGATCCAATGAGAAAACTATCTGTAGCACGAAACTACAGTAGGTACTCACGCATCAAAACAGGCTTCTTGATGGGTAAAGCAAGCCATTCGGCTTGGTTATCTTGACTGGTCAGCGCACAGCCCGTTACGTTTGTGCGTAGGTGTCAGATTTGCTTCAGATTTCAGCAGAACCTTTGTGGCATCTTGGCGCGGTCAACCCGGTTGATCTGGCCCTTCTAAATGCCGTTTCTGATGAATACTCGTTCTTTACTCCTACTCAGCGCATTTGTACTACCACATTGCCCGGCTTGGGCGCAGCTCACCGGACAAGTAGTAGATGCCAGCACCCGGCAGCCAATGCCTTTTGCTTCTGTGGCTGTCTGGCAAAAAAATGGTCACGACAGCACCTTGCTGGGTGGTAGTCAGACTGACACGTCGGGCCGTTTCGTCGTGACTAACCTGCCCTCTTCGCCGGTGTGGGCCAACGTTTCCTTCATGGGCTACCAGGCTGTTCGTCAGCGGGTGGTACTGTCGGGTACGCCGGGGCGGGCCGATTTGGGTACGGTTACTCTTCTCGCTGATGCTCATTTGTTGAATGAGGTGAAAGTGATGGGCGAGAAAGCCGACCTGACCATGAATGCCGAAAAGCGGGTGTTCAACGTTGGCAAGAATCTCACCAGTTTGGGCGGGACCGCCGAATCGCTGCTACGTAACGTTCCTTCGATCAATCTGGATGAAGGCGGCAATCCCAGTCTGCGCGGCCTGGCTACGACCATCTACGTCAACGGCAAACCCACTCAATTGACCCTGGCCCAGATTCCGGCCAACCAGATTGAGTCGGTGGAGTTGATTACAAATCCTTCTGCCCGGTACGATGCCTCCACATCGGGCGGGATCGTCAACCTTGTTTTGAAAAGAAACCGGGAGCCGGGATACAACGGAATGGTCAGTGTCGGGGTTGGCAACAACCACCGATACGATGCTACGGCTAACATCGACTGGCACGAAGGCAAGTGGAACGTGACGGGTCTTTACAGTCTGAACGCTACGCAGAATCCCCTAACCGGCCATGTGAACCGCGTTAATCGGCTGGCTGGTTCGGGAGTGCCGACCAGTTATTTCGACCAGAACACGCTGATCAACCTGAACAACCGGTTCCAGAACAGCCGCGTGGCGATAGACTATGCAGCCGACAAACGAAACGTTTTTTCGCTGGCCGGTACATTGGCGAGCGGGGCATTCAACACCGTCTCGGCCCAGCAGTACACGTACCGGGATGGGGCTGGCAACCGCACCGGCTACGGGAGTCGTGACCTTGACCCACAGAACAATTTTACGAACCTGGGGGCCGAGTTTGACTGGAAGCACAGCTTTGCCCGCAAAGGACAAGAGCTTATCCTCATGACCTCGTTGACTCGAAACCGGGTATCGAACGCGGCCAATTGGCTAACCACTTCCTTCAACGCGGACGGAACGAGTCAGCCTACGTACCCCGAACGAGACCGCATCGACGGACGCACCATCGGGAATCAATACTTGGTTCAGTTGGATTACGTCCACCCCCTGAGCGATTCGGCCAAGTGGGAGTTTGGGGTACGTAGCTTCACCTATAATCGTGATACCCAGTACTTTTTTAATCAGTTGCTTGAGGGCAACAGCACGTATGCCCTTTTACCTACCTACTCCCAAAACGCCGACATCCGGGAAACGGTCAATGCCGCCTACGCCCTCTACACCCGAACGCTTCGGAGTGGCATTACTATCCAAGCAGGTCTGCGACTGGAACAATCGAGTTTGCACGGCCTCTCGCGCTTTGATGGCACCCGTTTTGGCTACGATTACCCATCCAGAACGGGGCAAAATCTCTTTCAGTCATTTTTTCCCTCCTTCTCGGCGACCAAAAAACTTAGTGAGACTTCCGAATTAGGCCTGAGCCTCAGTCGTAAGGTGGGTCGTCCCAACTTCCGACACGTATTCGTTGGTATCCAGGCGAATGATCGGCAGAACATTACCATTGGTAATCCAGCCGTGCGGCCTGAGTTTGTCAACACCGCCGAACTGACCTACACGCACACGAAGGGGTCACTGCAATGGCTGGCGACGGCTTACTACATCTACGAAGACCACACGATCAAACCATTTACGCAGCCCTCAGCGACTGATTCAACGATCCTGGTTACGACGTTCATCAATGTGAAAGCCGATATCCAATACGGGCTTGACCAAACGCTCAAGCTCGATCTGGGTCGTCGGTTAAGCCTGATCGGTAACCTGAACCTGCGCAACTTTACTATTCAGTCGGAAACACTCCAGAATCAATTGTGGGTGTACAATGCCAAGCTGAATCTGACGTACCGGTTCCCCGCCAACATCACGGCGCAGGTAGGTGCTTTTCGCGACAGCCGGGGCGTGTCGCTACAGGGCTATCGGCAAGCAGTCAACTCGATGGACGCGGCCCTCCGCAAGAGTTTTATGCAGAACCGGGCCAGCGTAGTCTTTTCCGTCAACGACGTGTTTAATTCACGCCGGTTTATTACTACCTACGAACAGCCGACCATCTTTCAATCGTCGATGAACCGGCGCGAAGTGCGGTTCTACAAAGTGACGCTCCAGATGCCGTTGGGCCGACCGGGCGCAACCTCCCGGCGCAATGGGCGCAAACTCGAACGCCCCGACGTTGATTTTAGCAGCTAAGCGGCACCCCATTGCTCAAGCGGGGCTGTCTTTATCCACCGGCAAATGCCGGATGGTGAAGACAGCCCCCGTTTTTTTGGTGTCAGTTTTATCCTTGATGAAGGCAGCGGTTGAGGGCATTTTGCCCGTATGCAATTGGGAAGGCAAACAGGCTTGAGGCCCTGGCTCAAGTTCAGATTGCCCACAGAAACGCTTTCCACCTTTGCGGAGGCCAAGCCCCAATTCAATGCAATCGCTGATCCGCTATTTTGCCAACGTACCTGATGTACACCGGGTGCTGTTGCTGACTGTATCCATCGCCTTCTTCTGGTGGTTAGAACATGCCAAATCGCTCGTAGCGACTGGCCGTTCCTGGCACCATGCCCTGACCAATGCTACGTTTGTTTTCACCGGGGCTATCGTCCAACTTTTCTTTGGCTATGCGCTGCTAAATACGCTTAACTGGACAGCCCATCACCATTGGGGCCTGGTACGTCTCCTACCGGTAGACCAACACCCTGTGTTAGATTTCGCGCTGTCGTTTCTGCTGCTTGATCTGCTGGAATACACTTACCACGTATTCATGCACCGGTACGGCTACCTATGGCGGTTTCACGCCGTTCACCACGCCGACCCGGCAATGGACGTATCGACGGTCCTGCGGGAACACCCCGGTGAAACGGCCATCCGGCTTGCCTTCCTGACGGTTTGGGTGTTCATCAGTGGCATTACGTTTTGGGCACTTATGGCTCGGCAGTTCATTCAGATCGTCTCGAACGTGGCGGCTCATGCACACCTCCGCTTGCCCGAACAGCTCGACCGAGTACTAAGCTGGGTGCTGGTGACGCCCAACATGCATCACGTGCATCATCACGAAAAGCAGCCCTACACCGATAGCAACTATGGCGATGTACTGAGCATCTGGGACCGATTGTTCAGCACCTTCCGCCGGATGCGGGCCGAACAGATTGTGTTTGGGCTGGATACCGTCAACGAGCCAGTGGAGGGCGTATCGTTCGGTCACCTGCTCATGCAGCCCTTTCAAGGACGACCTACGCCAAAGTCACCCGACAGTATTCCCTTTTCGCAGCCTGCTTCGGCACATTCGATGGCCGGTATAACCAACATTGACGCATGAAAAACATTCTTTGGTGCTGCCTGATAAGCTGGATTTTCTGGCCGGGTTTTACCTGGGCGCAGACAACTGCACCCAGCGCGGTCACCCTAATCGTACGCATCACTGAAACAGGAACGGGCAAGCCGGTCTCCTTTGTCAGCGGCTATCTGAAACGCGGACGCAACGGCAATACCGCCGACGAAAACGGGCTACTACCCCTGTCTATCAAGCAACTACCCGACACGTTGCTGCTTTCTGAAGTAGGGTATGAACCGGTTACGGTACCAATTGCTGCCCAACCTACTAAACCCCTACTTATCAACATGCGAACAGTAACGGGTCAGTTAGACGAGGTGGTGGTGACGGGCTATCGCGATCCGGGCAAGGCTCTGATGAAGAAGGTTATAGCTAACAAGCGAACCAACGACCCACAACGGCTGACCCGCTGGACGCGTACCAATTACCTTCGCACGGAGGTGGACATAGAGAACCTCTCGGCCAACCAGAAACGTAAGCTGCTCACTACCATGTTAAAGGTGTATCAGCAGTTTCAAAACGATTCGTCAGCACGTACCTCGCTTCCTATCTTTTTCCGCGAACAGTACCGGAAAGAATACCACATCCGCTCCCCACAAAGTGACGCGGCTTACTTGGTTTCTGAGCAAAATCTGGGGCTGCAAACGGATGAAATAGGACAACGACTTGACCGATTCAATGAACCGGTTAATCCATACGACGGTATTATCCCGATCCAGAAAACGTCCTTTGTTGGCCCCGTGTCGGATATCGGTCTTGCTGTATATCAGTTTGACAAACCCGATACGCTGATTGATGCCGGGAAATACAGCTACCGATTAACCTTTCGGCCCCGTAGTGCCACCGAGAACGGATTCGTAGGCAGTATGCTGATTGAGGATGGGTCTTACGCCATCCGGGAGGTGAACATTCGCACCAATGCTGGGGCGAACCTCAATTTTATCCGTTCCCTTTCTATTCAACAGACGTACCTGCCCATTGACGATTCAGAGCGCGGAACCGTCTGGGTGTTGATTAAAAACGCGCTTCGCTACGGGTTTGAAAACGGGCTTGGGCTATTGGGATTGCCTACCCGCATTGACTCGACGAGCCGCACAGTCACTATCCAGAGCACAAGCGTGTATGGCAATTACCGGGTCAATCCAGAAGGCGTTACGGCCACCAACTTCGCCCTCGCCGAACAAACCACGCCCTCAGCCGCGACATTTACGGATGCCTACCGGCTCAGTCCGCTGACCATCCGGGAGCGGGCTATCTATCAGGCGGTTGATTCGCTTAAGAACAACCGGCAGTTTCGCAATACAACCCGGATGGCGGCTTTTATAACCACCGGTTACTGGGATGTTCGTAACAAGATTCGGTTCGGTCCATACAGTTCCCTGTTTAGCTCCAACCTAACCGAAGGGTTACGCATTCGGACGGGCATCTGGACAATGGAGGGTTTCGACCCGCGTTGGTGCTTGTGGGGGTACGTAGCCTATGGCACCCGCGACCGTCGGTTCAAAGAAACGGTTGGTATCAAGTACGTACCCAATCGAAGCCCTTACCAGAAGTATGAACTGACGCTAAAGAATGACTACGATGCACTGACGGCTAATGACGACATGCTGGACAACGACAACCTGTTCACGCTGGCCCTCCGCAAACCGATCCCGGTATACCAGAATTTCTTGCGTCAGGTACGCTTTGCGCACGAACGGGACCTTAGTCCGCTGTGGTCGGTGAAGACGTACTACAGCTATGGGTCGATGACCCCTACGTTTAAGTTCAGTTACGCGCCATCTGACGAGACCGTCAATGTGGCCGACTCATCGGTGTCGTTGCTGAATACGCTCTATAATTCAGAAGCGGGGGTTACGTTTCGGTATGCCCGTAACGAGCGAACCGCCCTTGTGAACTATGATAAGTTGCGGCTGTACACCCGTTTCCCGGTCTGGCAGTTTCACGCAGCGGCAGGCCTGCCCCTTTACCGAAACACTTATTTCGATTACTGGAGACTAAGCACCAGCCTGACTCAAGAGATGCCCGCCCCGCTCAAAGGTTCGTTTTATTATAACCTGACGGGTGGCGTTGTTCTGGGCACGGTTCCGCTACTGCTGCTACATATCCCGCGCGGCAATCCAAACTACGTGGCCGATAAGTACGCCTTTTACGGCATGAGTCCCTACGAATTTGCCGCCGACCGCTACGTGAGCCTGCTTACGCGCTATTCGCTGGGCGGGTTGATCCTGGACCGGATACCGCTACTCAACAAACTCAGCCTTCGGGAGCGGGTAACGGCTAACCTGTTCTGGGGCAGCCTAAGCGGGGCCAACCGCGATTTCAACAAGATCAACACCTTCCGCACTACCGGCTCCGTACCCTACGCGGAAGCGGGCGTAGGCATTGAGAACATCCTAAACCTCTTCTCCATTGATGCCATTTGGCGGCTTAATTACCTCGACGGTGCAGACGCGGCCCGTAGTACCCGATTTGGCATTTATACCGGCCTCAAACTTCAGTTCTGACTTGGGTACGATTTGTATGTACAAGCTGAGTTGAGGCAATGAGCCGATCCGATTAGTGTCCAGTATAGGTAAACGGTCGAGTCGATTTTCAGCAAAAAACAGGTGCGCCCAGGCAACGAATGCGGATCGATTACTCGTAAAGGTTTGGGAAGGATTTCCTTTCGCAAACTCAGCACAACTTATGAAATACGCACTTCTTTTGTTTGCCATACTCTTGTTGGCTGCTTGTGCCAAGAAACAAGATGTATTGCCTGATCCAGCCGCTACGGTTGCCGGTACGTACCCACTTACCTATGTCCGAAGCGATTCGGCAGGGGTCAAACTGTACGAGTACAACCTGCCCTACACGGCTGGCACGAACACGCTGTCGGGCACAATAGTTGCCCGGCGCGATTCAGCCGCCGTGATTTTCCTGACGCAAACAATCAAAGCAACGGGCTATAGTGATCAGACTTCAGTTATCGGATCAGTACGCTTGCAGGCCAATGGCAGTGGCTACGATATGTATTTGAGCAGCCAGAAGATCGGTACAGCCAATGGCACCACACTCAGTATTGATGAACAGCAAACCGACCCGGCAACCGGCACGGTATACCACGACTGGATCACTGGCCGCAAAGCGCAGTGAGCTTGCCCGGCTCTGAAAAAATGAAGAAAATTTGACGCAGCAGGCAGCGGTATCAGGCAGAAAAGGCGTATTCCGCTTAAACGCTATCTGTATGTCACAAGTAACCAAGACCGACGCGCTGAGCCGTCATGATTTTCTTCGCCAATTAGGCTTTCAGGGGGCAGCCCTGATGGCTGTTTACTGCGCCGGGCAGTCGCTCACCTCGTGTAGTGCGGGTGCCAACGTAACCCCCACACCGCTAAACAGTCCGGTAACGGTTGATCTCACCAGTGCGGCTAATGCCGCCCTTAAGAACGTCGGTGGGTACGTCGTTACCAACAACATTGTGGTAGCTAACACAACGCAGGGGTACGTTGCGGCTACGGTCGTGTGCAGCCATGAGGGTCAGCGGCAGGTTCAACTCCGAAACAATGAGTTCTACTGCACAGCCCACGGTGCCCGCTTCGACCTGTCGGGCAAGGGTCTCAACGCTAACGGGAACCGTGGCCTAACGGTGTATAAAGTTGCCCAGTCTGATAACGTCCTGACTATTTCTTGATGCAGGGCATCTCTTGGCCACAGCCCAGAGATGCCCTGTACGCTTTCGTCCATCCATCTGATTTATGCGCGTCTTTTTCACATTACTCCTGATCGGGTGTTTTGCACTGACCCGAAGCGATGCTCAAAAGGTATCATCAGCGACTCCAGCCGACACAACTGCGCCAGTCACGGCAACGACCGATCTGCTTGCTGAGTTGGTCGATAGCACCGAACAGCCATTGCTACCGCACAAAATGATTTTTACGCAACGGGTGTTCTGGGGGCCAAAAGGATTGCTACGCGTTGCCGATTTGGCTCCGCTCACGGCGGAAGGCAGGGCCAAAGAGCTAAAAATCCGGTGTACTATGCTGGTGGGTCATCAGGTAATGGGGTTTGTTACGTTGGCTGGTTTTGTGGCACAGGGCATCGTTGGAGCCAAGCTGTACAATGCCACCGGCGATCAGTACAACCGGTTACTCAATGTACATAGTGCGTTGGCGACGGGCGTAAACGTTACATACACGACCACCGCCCTTCTGTCTCTGACCGCTCCCCCAAAAATGCTGGATGAACGGCGGGGATTAAGCTCTATCAAACTGCACAAGTATCTGGCGGTGGCGCATATTGCCGGAATGATAGCGACGAACGTGTTGGCCGGTTCGCTTCAACAGCATCCCGAACTGAAGCCCTATCATCGGGCAGCAGCCTACACGACATTCGGGGCTTTCGCGCTGTCAATCATCGCCATTAAAATATGACGCTCACACATGAATCGCTCAAGTTTTGCTCCCTTGCTTGCTGCCGGAATCGGGTTTCTGCTGGCCTTTACTGCACCAACAACACCGCGCAAACTCATTGCCGACAAAGCCAAATCCGTTATGACCTACACGATGCGCCACCCCATGCATACCTGGGATGGCGTAAGCCACGATGTGCAAAGTGTGCTGGTTTACAACGACTTGATAGATCGCATCGAGGCCGTGGCCGTGGCAGCAAAGATTGCCTCCTTCGATAGCCAAAATGCGAACCGGGATTCGCACACCATTGAAGTTATAGAGGGCCTCAAATACCCCCGTGTTACATTTACCAGTACGCGCATTGATCAGGCGGGTGATAAGCTCAACATCCGGGGTAATCTTTCCTTTCACGGCGTAACTAAGCCAGTCATCATAGACGGCATCCGGGCCGACAAAGGCGATTGGTTGGTGGCAACCGGCGAGTTTCCAGTTAAGATGAGTGAGTATAATGTAGAAAGACCGTCGCTGATGATGGTGCCGACGGAAGAGTCATTCATACTTAAATTCTCGCTAGTTTACAGTAAGGCAGCCGTGCAAAATCAATAAAAAAGCACGAATAATACTACTGGTAGTCAAGGCATTAAGCTGACAAACTTTAGTGTGGTATTAGATCATTTCTAAATTAGACAAATAGCCTGTAATTCCGAAACTTTGTCTTTTAAGAATCGTTAGTCCTGTAACATAGTAGAGAATCATGAAATCAATTGTTGCATTTGTGTTGGCGTGCTGGATGCTGGGAGGCAGTTTACTCCCCGGCTTTGGCATTGACCAGTCGGCCCACTGGGGCGACTTGGTGCAACACTATCAGCAACACCGGAAAACCGATTCTACCCTATCGTTCACTGATTTTCTGAAGATGCATTACGGGGCCGATTCTGAACACCAGAAACACCCCAACCACAGTCACCACAACCTACCGTCGAGCGGTCATTCGGTGCCTGTTTACGCGCCAACCACGCTACGGCTGGCTGCCCCCAATCCGATGCAGGTTTTGATGCCTTCTACTGCGGTATTCTTCCGTAAGGCCGACTTGTACTCGTTCCTCGCGGTCTTCGCGTTGATTAATCCCCCCCGACGGTAACTCCCTGCCGCCCCTGGCCTTAGTGTGTCCTCACGATTTCGACGTGAGTGTGTGTACGCATAGGCCCAACACTCAATCTGTATGCTGGTTTGCCACTAAGACAGCGATTTAGCTGAGGCTTTATCCTGCGCTTTGTTCCGTCGTGCTACGTTCGTTGGCATCGGTTGAGCTATACCAGTTCTTACCGTTACGGCTTTCGCCTTGATAGCGGAACGTACCTGTGTAGGCTATTGAGCCTACCCCCTGCTGTACAACCAATTCAATCTTACCATTATGACAATCAATGGAGCACACTGGCACCTGCTGGTGAATCATTTACCTATTATCGGTGGCCTAATGGCTACCCTCGTGCTGGGCTACGGGCTGTTTCGACGCAATGAAACGGTGATCAAGCTCGGATTTGGCCTCTTCGTCATGATGAGCATCGCCACGGCCATTACCAATCAAACAGGTGAAAGTGCCGAGCATTACCTGGAGTCCATTAATGCGCTCGACAAACAGCGTTTGCACGCTCACGAACAAGCCGCCGACTGGGCCAACATCGGTATGTATCTGACGGGCGGACTGTCTCTCCTGGCTTTGATCTGGAAACGGGCTAACCAACTGGCTTGGTTACCAGCCCTCATTTTCCTGTCATCCCTCGTCACCTTCGGCCTGATGGCTAATGTAGGCCGTTTGGGCGGGCTGATTATGCACCAAGAGCTACGTACTGAACAGTCCGTCGCCCCGGCTACACGGTAGCCCCATCCTTGCGAGTACCGAGTACCTTTTTATAAACAGTTAAAGTTCAGTTTCATTTTTCAACACTCAGTTTTATGAAAATTCAGTCAAGCGTCGAGACGCGTAACACACTGAAAATGTATGTCGCCGGTGGCCTGTGTGCCCTGGCTCTAATGGCCCAGCCTGTGCTGGCGCAGAACCGCCGGGCGGCTGATACAAATCAACCCCGCGCCGGAGCCACAACCGAACCAGGTGCACCGTCTGGCTCACAGTTGGGCAATTACCGTAACGAGCGGGCCGATGCCTGGATTCCGCTGGAGCAGGAGAAGCGGCAGGCTATCAACGCCGATTTGCAGGCAACGGTAGTGGAACTACTGGAGCTTTTCCACGATGCCAAGCAGTCGCATTGGAACCTGCGCGGGCCGCTCTACTTCCCCCTGCACGAGAATTTGCAGGAGTACGCCGACACGTACCGCAAGTTTGCCGACCTACTGGCTGAACGGCAGTTGCAGATCGGTATCCCAACCGATGGCCGCACGAGTACCATCGTTGAAACGGCCAACTTGCCCAAGTTTCCGGGCGGTTTCCTGTCGGACCGGCAGGTACTCGACATCATGACCGAGCGCATTTTCACCATTGCCAAACGGGTACGTTCACGCGTGGAAAGCACGGCTAAAAACGGCGATGAAGTCACGTCGAACAAGTTCCAGGACCTGAGCTACGAGTTGGACAAGCAGGTCTGGCAGTTCCGCGTACACATGCAGTAATTGACCTTCGGTGCAGTTGGTATTACGCCAACTGCGCCGAACACTATTTAGCCTATTATACCTGATGCTAAACGCCATTATCAATTTTTCTATCCGCAATAAGCTAATTATTGGCTTGTTCACGCTGGCCCTGATCGGTTGGGGCGTTTGGTCGGTAACGCAGTTACCGATTGACGCGGTGCCGGACATCACCAATAATCAGGTGCAGGTCATCACCCAAAGCCCCTCGCTGGCTGCCGAAGACATTGAGCGGTTGGTCACGTTTCCTATTGAGGTGGGGCTGTCAAACATTCCCGGCCTCACCGAAATCCGGTCTTTCTCACGCTTTGGTCTGTCCATCGTTACGGTCGTTTTTACCGATGCGACGGATGTATACTGGGCCAGGCAGCAAATCGCCGAACGGCTACAAAACGTGGCGGGTCAGATTCCGTCCGGCGTGGGTACGCCCACGATGGCCCCGGTGACGACGGGCTTGGGCGAAATCTTCCAATACACAGTCGTACCCAAAAAAGGCTATGAATCCAAGTATTCGCTCACGGATCTACGAACGATTCAGGATTGGACGATTCGACGGGGACTCCTGGGTACGCCCGGCGTGGCCGATGTCAGCGGGTTCGGGGGGTTACTGAAGCAATACGAAATCGCTGTTGACCCCGACCGGTTACGGAGCGTGGGGGTGACGATTACCGACATCTTCACGGCCCTACAACAAAACAATCAAAATACGGGAGGGGCCTACATCGACAAAAAACCTAACGCCTATTTCATCCGCTCAAACGGCTTAATCACGTCCACAAACGACATTGCTGATATCGTCGTCAAGCTAAACAACCAGGGGCTTCCCGTGCGGGTACGCGACGTGGCGCAGGTAGGTATCGGATCGGCGGTTCGTTACGGGGCCGTTACCCGGAACGGACAGGGTGAAACGGTCGGCGCGTTGGTAATGATGATTAAAGGCGAGAACTCGTCGGCGGTCATCAAGCGAGTCAAAGCCAAGATTGCCGAGATCCAGAAGACTCTGCCAGAAGGCGTGCAAATCATACCGTTTCTGGACCGCACCAAAATGGTTAACAGCGCCATCGGTACGGTTGAGCAAAATCTTCTGGAAGGGGCACTCATTGTCATTTTTGTACTGGTGCTGCTGCTGGGCGATTTCCGGGCGGGCTTTGTGGTGGCCTCGGTAATTCCGTTGGCCCTGCTATTCGCCATTTCAATGATGAACTTGTTCGGCGTATCGGGTAACCTGATGAGTCTGGGAGCTATCGACTTTGGGTTGATCGTGGACGGGGCCGTCATCATCGTAGAGGCCACCCTGCACCATATTACACTCCGAAATAAAGACAAGACGCTGACGCAGGACGAGATGGACGAAGAGGTCTTCCAGTCGGCCAGCCGCATCCGTTCGTCGGCGGCTTTCGGCGAGATTATCATTCTCATCGTGTATCTGCCCATTCTAGCATTGTCGGGCATTGAGGGCAAGATGTTTCGACCAATGGCCCTGACGGTAGCCTTTGCCATTCTGGGCGCGTTTATTCTCTCGCTGACCTACGTTCCGATGGTGTCGGCCCTGTTCCTAAGTAAAAAGATTGTCCACAAAGAGACGTTCTCCGACAAAATCATGAAGCGCATTCAACGGGTTTATGAACCCCTGTTGCTTGGCGCACTCAAACACCGGCTGGTTATATTAGTAAGCGCTGTAGCTCTGCTGGTAGTAGCCGTATTTCTATTTTCCCGTATGGGGGGTGAGTTCATTCCACAATTAGACGAGGGCGACTTTGCCGTTGATACCCGCACGTTGACGGGTAGTTCGCTGTCGGAAACGGTGGATGCAACGACTAAAGCCCAACAAATTTTGCTACGACAGTTTC
This sequence comes from Spirosoma sordidisoli, assembly GCF_004138325.1. GTDB lineage: Bacteria > Bacteroidota > Bacteroidia > Cytophagales > Spirosomataceae > Spirosoma > Spirosoma sordidisoli. Next base: position 90,070 of record NZ_SBLB01000012.1, read on the forward strand.
CCGAAGTAGAGCAGGTCGTTGGTAAGATTGGCTCTGGCGAAATTCCTACTGATCCGATGCCGATTGAAGCCTCTGACCTGATGGTCATTCTCAAGCCGAGAGACCAATGGACATCGGCGACGACTCGCGATGAACTGGCCGGTAAGATGGCCCAAGCCCTGTCGGTTATTCCGGGGGTGACGTTTGGTTTTCAGCAACCCGTTCAGATGCGCTTTAACGAATTGATGACCGGTGCCCGGCAGGACGTGGCCCTCAAAATATACGGCGATGACTTAACGCAGCTCCAGAAATTGGCCTCCGAGGTCGGTAACACCGTCAGAAGTATTCAGGGTGCTCAGGATTTGTACACCGAGCAGGTAGGTGGGCTATCACAGATCTTGATTAACCTCGACCGGGCGCAGATTGCCAAATACGGACTGAACATTGCCGACGTAAGTCGGGTCATCAATACAGCCTTTGCCGGGCAGTCTGCCGGACAGGTGTTTGAAGGCGAAAAACGCTACGACTTGGTTGTTCGATTAGCCGCCGACAAACGGCAGAGCGTTGATGACATTGGTAATGTGTACGTGGCTACGCCCACTGGTCAGCAGATTCCTTTAAGCCAGATTGCTCAGATTTCGGTTGAACAAGCCCCAAACCAGATTCAGCGCGATAATACACACCGTCGGATCACGCTGGGCTTCAACGTGCGGGGTCGCGACGTGGAAAGCATCGTGGCGGAGTTGCAGCAGAAGATTGGACAACGTCTCAAATTCCCACCGGGTTACTACATCACCTACGGTGGTACGTTCGAGAATTTGGTGGATGCCAAGAAGCGTCTGAGTATTGCTGTGCCCATTGCGTTGGCTCTGATCTTCGCCCTGTTGTTTTTCACCTTTGGCTCGGTACGTCAGAGTCTGCTTATTTTCATGGCCATACCAATGGCCGCCATCGGGGGCGTATTTGCCCTACTCCTGCGCGGAATGCCGTTCAGTATTTCAGCCGGGGTCGGGTTCATTGCGCTGTTCGGGGTGGCCGTTCTTAACGGAATCGTGCTGATTGCCGAATTTAACCGCCTGCGGCACGAAGAGGGCCTGACCGACATGACCGAGATCATTCGGCAAGGGGCTGAGGTCCGGCTGCGGCCCGTCGTGATGACAGCCCTGGTGGCTTCGTTCGGCTTCATCCCGATGGCCATTTCCAACTCAGCCGGAGCCGAAGTTCAGAAACCATTAGCTACGGTCGTCATTGGTGGTTTGCTGACGGCCACCCTGCTAACCCTGATCGTGCTTCCTATCCTGTATTCGCTGATGGAGAAAAAAGCATTGGCAAAAGAAGCACAGGCCGCTACGTCGACTTCCAAGCCTATCAGCACGGTCGTCTCCGTCATTTTATTCCTCCTGGTTGCCGGTAGTAGCTGGGCGCAGGTGGCCCCGATGCAATCCATAACATTGGATCAGGCCCTTCAGCAGGCTTCCAGCCGCAATGCACAGGTACAGATAGCCGGGTTGGGCGTCACCCAGCAGCAAGCACTCCGGCGAACGGCCTACGATGCCGGGCGGCTGTCGGCAGTAGCGATGCTGGGGCAGTATAACACCCGTCGGTTCGACAATAACCTGACGGTCACCCAAACAATACCTAACCCTACATTGATGCGCAGACTGGGCGATCTCAACGACCGGGCCGTTAGTGCGCGGGAAGCGGGGGTTGTCGTGACACGCAACGACGTGCAGTATCAGGTGAAATCAGCCTACTACGACCTGAATTATCTGTATCAGAAGAGCCGCTTGTTCCAACAGCAAGACACGGTATTGGCCGAGTTTGTTAAAGCCGCCAACCTGCGCTTTAAAGTGGGCGAAACGGGAAGTTTGGAGAAAGCTACTGCCGAAAGCCAGTTAGCGGATCAACGCGTTCGACTGGCACAGAACGAAGCCAACGTAACGGCCAGCCGCACCCGCTTACAAACTCTGCTATATAGCCCCCAACCTGTTGAAGCCGTCTCGCAGCCGCTACCCAAATTGACCCTAACGATGGCAACCGATAGTGCGTCGTTAGCGCGCAATCCGCTGTTGAGCCAGTTAGCGCAACAAATTCGAGTGGCCGAGCAAAATCGGCTGGTCGAGCAGGCGCGGCTCAAGCCGGATTTTATCGTCGGCTTGTTTAGTCAGACGCTAATCGGTAGTCAGCTTATCAACGGCAACGAACTCTACTTCGGTCCGGGCTACCGGTTTAACGGGGGGCAGGTGGGTGTTACGTTGCCTTTGCTGGGTAAAGCACAGAAAGCCCGTATCAACGCGGCCCGCGTGGGCGAACAGATCGCACAGACTGATTTGCAGAATCAGCGATTTGCGCTGGAGCAACAACTCCAGCAGGCTATTCGCCAATACGAGCAATATCGTGATGCGCTGACGTACTACGAAACCAACGGATTGCCGCAGGCCACGCTGATTCAAACCAATGCCCGGCGGGCATTCAGCAGTGGCGACATCGGGTACGTTGAGTTTTCGCTGGCGATCCAACAGGCATTGACCATCCGGTCGAACTACTTGGATCTGCTCAATCAGTTCAATCAATCTATCCTTTACATCAATTACCTGCTGGGTAATCCATGACCATGTTCCTACACGTGATTAATAAGAAGCAACAACTTACCCGAGGTTTGTACCTGCTGATGAGTCTTTCAGGTGTCATGGGCTGGACATCGGGTTGTAATTCCGATAAGACCAACAGCCCTGCCGACCAGGCCAAATCGTCAGCAAGCGCGGATTCAAGCGGATCGAAACGGGACTCATCAACTGGCCCGGTGCGGGTATCCCTGACCCAGGCGCAGTATGACGTAGCGGCCATTAAGATGGGCCAACCTACGCCCCGGACACTCAGCACCACGCTCAAAGTCAACGGCGTAGTGGACGTACCGGCGCAAAACATGGTGTCTGTATCGGTACCCTTTGGTGGGTACATTCGGCAGATTCGCTTAGAGCCAGGGATGCGGGTACGCAAAGGTCAAACGCTGGTCGTTCTCGAAAACCCCGACTACATTCAGCTCCAGCAGGACTACTTAGACACCAAAGCCAAGCTCGAGTACGCTGATCTCGAATTTGCCCGCCAACAGGAGTTGAGCCGCGACAACGTCAACGCGCTAAAGGTATTCCAGCAAACCCGCTCGAACCGGCAAAGCCTACAGGCACAACTGGCTGGTACGGCGCAACGGCTGGCGATCCTACGCATCAACCCGGCCAAACTAACGCCGGGGCAACTGACGCGAACTATCAGCATTCCCTCACCGGTGTCGGGCTTCATTACCAACGTACCCGTCAACAACGGGCGGTTCGTGAACCCGGCTGACGTGTTGGCCGACATCACGGATGTTAGCCGCCTATATGTCCGGTTAAGCATTTTCGAGAAAGACATCAGCCGCATTCGCACGGGGCAAACGATTCGCTTCGGGATGGGTGGCGACGCAACGCTGACCCATCGGGGCCAGATCTTTCTGATTGGCAAGTCCATTGCCGCTGACCGGACCATCCCGGTTCTGGCGCACCCCGATGGGTACGCCGATGATTTCATTCCGGGTGGGTACGTATCGGCGCAGGTTGACGTGAAGACGCAACCTTTACCTGCTCTCCCGGAGTCAGCAGTGGTCAACTACGGGGGGCAGTCGTTGATTTACGTACTGGAGGGAAAGCGGGGAAGCCCGGCCACCTATCAGTTTCGGCAAGTACTGATAAAAACGGGAGTCCGCGAGAACGGCTATGTGGCTGTTACGCTCCCCTCCGATGTGAACCCGCAGCAGACACCTATCGTGATGAATGGGGCATACAGTTTGCTCTCAAAGTTGAATAACAGTGAGGAGGAATAAGGTCAATTTTAACCAGTTAAAATGCAGACAGTATTAGCTCCTTTTTCAAGTCTAAGGAACAAGCCATTCGCCCGGCTATACACCGCTGAGACGATTAGTCTACTGGGCGATGCATTTACGTGGGTCGGTATCGCCTTGTTAGCCTATGATTTAGCCAAACAACAGGCGGCTTCTATACTGGCAATAGCGTTAACGTTGCGGGTATCAGCATTTATCGTGTTTGCCCCGCTGGCAGGCGTGTGGGCAGATCGCTATCCCCGCCGGACCATTCTCATTGTTACTCACCTGGGCCGAATGATCGTCGTTAGCTTATTTCCGTTCGTTACGGAGACGTGGCAGGTGTATGGCTTGATTATCGGGCTGAACATTTTCAACGCATTCTTCACTCCAGCCTATAAAGCGACCATTCCTCAGTTCGTAACCGGCGGAACTGATTCTAAGCAGGCTATTGCTTTGTCAAATGCAACGTATCAATTGTTGGGCGTTTTGGGGCCAGGTTTGGCCGGGGCGCTGGCAGGACTACTTGGGGTTCAACAAATTTTCTGGTTGGATGCCATTTCATTTTTGCTGGCGGGCATCTTAATCGCTACCCTACCCCGGTCGGCTTGGACCCGGTTACCGCTACCGACAGCGTCTGCCGAGACAACAACCTGGCAGGGTATTCGCAACGGTACGCAGTGGCTTTTCAGGCAACCGGCCATACGGTTCTCGCTGCTGATGGAATTCATAGCTGCGCTGGCGGGTGCCCAGATTTTGGTTAATACGGTGGGGTTGGTAAAAGGGATTATGGGGCAGGACGATCAACACTATGGATGGGTTATGTCTGGCTTCGGCGTTGGAGCGACCCTTGCCGCCTTTGGCGTTTCGCGGCTAACGCAACGGTTTCGCTTGCCAACGATTGCTCTGTTTGGTGCGCTCATAGCATCTCTGGCTATTTTACCCGCTCAGGAAGTATCATTAATAGGTTTACTAATCCTTTGGGCAATAGCTGGTATGGGGCAGAGTTTGGCCGAGATGCCCAACCAATTTCTCATTGCCGAGCGGATACCACCTGCTGAACAGGGCCGCGTGTATGGTGCCCATTTTGCCTGGTCACACACCTGGTGGGCCATTGGCTACCCGCTGGCAGGCTGGTTAGGCAGCCGCTTTACCCCACAAACATTCTGGATCGGGGGACTCATCGCGATGACCTGTTGGTTAGCCGCAACAGTAGCACTCAAACGCACTACATGACTTACTCGTTTATTACATTCTCTTTCTACTAAGATGGCTGACGTTGGGTATTTACACCGGGAGGAGCACCTCCGTAGTTCAGATTTTATTTCTGACATTGTCATTGGTATGTCAGATGGATTAACGGTACCATTTGCGCTGGCAGCAGGCCTGAGCGGAGCCGTTGCCAGTTCGTCGCTCGTCGTAACGGCTGGTATTGCTGAGGTTGTGGCGGGGTCTATTGCCATGGGACTTGGCGGTTATTTAGCGGGCCGCACCGAGGCTGATCACTACGATTCCGAACGTCGGCGTGAGGCTGCCGAGGTTGAAGCCGTGCCGGAGCGCGAGAAAGAAGAAGTTCGTGAAGTGTTTGCCGACATGGGTCTGAGTCCAGCGTTGCAAACCGCCATTGCCGACGAACTGGCCAAAGACAAGACGAAATGGGTAGACTTTATGATGAAGTACGAATTGGGGCTTGACGAACCGGACCCAAACCGCGCGACAAAGAGTGCATTGACGATTGGCTTGGCCTACGTAGTGGGTGGGTTAGTGCCGTTGACGCCTTATTTTTTGGTCGATAACCCGCATAAGGCTCTCCTCTATTCCAGCGGAATCACCCTCATTTGTTTGTTTATCTTCGGTTATTTCAAAGCGAAAGTGACCGGGCAACCGCCCGTTAGTGGAGCTATTAAGGTTATGCTGATTGGTGCAGCAGCGGCTGCGGCAGCCTTCGGTGTGGCCCGGCTATTCGGCGGGTAATCTTCACCAAGTGATCCACGAATGGGTCACCATGATTACCGTAATAGCCATTATCCCAAGGAGCGAAGTCAGAAACAGGTACTCAGCCACGTCTTCCAGCCAGCGTTCGCGAGTAGCTACTTTGGTGCGAATGGATAGAAATGAGCAAATAGACGACGTGGCTAACAGGAACGCGATGATGTAGGTAAACTCATCCAGCAGGGTTTTTTCTTCACCATCCTTTATCCGCAGTGAGGTCGCTACAAACAAACAGAACCCGAGCAGATTAGCCGACGTACCTAAAATATGTTGAGACGTTTTGTTTGCCAAGTTCTGAGAACAGATTTACTACAGGTTTGAAACGCAATTTGTCTGAAAGCTGCGCTACAAACGCATCTGGGAAGGTAGCGGAGAACAAGTCTGTAAGCGGACACGGTGAATCAATTACTCGATGATATGGAAATCAATCAGGTCGTATGTGCATTAACGGGACAATCAATTTCTGTAAAAGACGCGACTCAAGTATCGACGTTAGACCAGGAGTTTCAAGAGTACATTCGGCAGCAACACGGGCAACTGGCGGATAGTGACTACATCTGCTCTCAGGAAGTAGCTTCTCTTCAGACTGCCTATCTCCAGGCATTACTGACGGACGACTTAGATCAACTAAGCGACTTGGAGAAGGAGATTGATCTGACCATAGCGGCTAACCCATTATTGAATACAGACATTGAGGAGGATGCTATCCCGGAGCTTACTACAGGTGAGCGAGTCGCGGACAAGGTAGCGTCGTTCGGTGGAAGCTGGCCATTCATCATTATATTTTTCAGCTTCCTGATTATCTGGATGAGCATCAACGCGTTTGCACTGCATGAGCGCGGTTTCGACCCCTATCCGTTTATTCTGTTAAATCTGATTTTATCCTGTTTGGCCGCCATTCAGGCACCAATCATTATGATGAGTCAGAACCGGCAAGCGCACAAAGACCGGCAACAAAGCGAGCACGATTATAAAATTAATATGAAAGCCGAATTAGAGATTAAGCTGTTACACAAGAAGATCGACCATGTGCTAACGTACCAGAACCGGCGTTTGCTTGAGTTACAGCGGGTCCAAACGCAAATGCTGGAGAAGCTAATTAATTCAACGAATCCTACGGAAATGTCAGCCTGAGTTTTCATGAACTAGAGCGGTAGAACGGTCCTAATTATGCGGGTAAACGAGGAAATCATACTGTTTTTCACCGTCTTAAAATGGCTGGTACTTTCTACGTTAGTTGGCTGCATTGTTGGGCTGGCCGCTTCGGGATTTATCAAGTTTATTCACTACGTTATAGAGGCAGGTAATCGGTACGAGCACGTCTTTTATTTGTTACCGCTGAGTTTTTTTCTGGCTAATGTGCTGAGTCAATTTGTGTTAAAGCAGCATTTGGGCACGGACACATTGATTGCCGCGATAAACAAAAATTACGGTCGAGTTGAGGGAAGCCTCATTCCAACCAAGATCGTAAACGTCGTGCTCATTTTGGCAACGGGCGGCTCGGCGGGCAAAGAGAGTCCCTGCGCCCAGATTGGGGCGGGTATTGGCAGTCTGTTCGCCAACCTTTTCAGGGTAGACGATGTGGACCGCCGGAAGATGGTGCTTTGCGGCTTCTGCGCTGGCTTCTCCTGCGTTTTTGGCGCACCCATTGCTGGGGCCTTGTTTGGTATCGAGGTGTTGGCTGCTGGCGTAATCCTGTACGATGTGCTCTTGCCCGCGTTTGTAGCCTCCATTACGGCCTATCAGGTCTCCTCGGCTCTGGGAATTACATTCTTCTACTACCCGCTGCAATTCGTACCGGCCTTTGAGCAAGGCTTTTTCATTCGGCTGCTGCTGGGTGGTATCTTCTTCGGGCTGTGTGCCTATGCCTTCATTCGGACGGTACGAGCCAGTACCGCCTTTGCAACCGGCATCGCTATCTGGCGACCACTCAAAGGGTTAATCGGCGGTTCAATCCTGGTGGGGTTGACGCTGTCATTTGGCCGCGATTATCTGGGTTTGGGCCTAAACCTGATGGAAGCCTGCATTAAGGGAATGCCGGTGCTTGGGTACGCTTTTTTGCTGAAAGCCCTGTTTACCCTCATTACCTTGAGCATTAGTCGCAGTGGCAGCGTCATCACGCCCATTCTCTTTATCGGGGCTACGGCGGGCAGTTTCTTCGCTGAAGCTGTGGGGGCAGACCGGGCCACATTTGCCGCCATAGGGTTTGTGAGCGTACTGGCCGGGGCCACCAATACCCCAATTGCCACGAGCATCCTGGCGATTGAATTGTTCGGTGCTACAGTAGCTCCGTATGCGGCTGTTTCGTGCGTTATCAGCTTTTTGATGTCGGGCCACCAGAGCCTGTATACGGCGCAGGTGCTGGCCGTGCAAAAATCGCGCGGCTTGCCCAACCACGTCGGGCAGGAAATTGGTACGTTGCCCGATCAGCGTAACGCCGAAATAGGTAACCCACTTAAATCCATCTGGAAGTGGCTGCGACCCTATTTTAAGCGCAAGTGATACAGAATTGCTTCAGTATTGGGCAGTACGTTTGGTTAAATCCTATGTCTATGAAGATCCTGCTGGTCGAAGATGAGCCAAGCCTATTGCAAGCGATGCGGCAATACCTTGAAGAGGACGGCTATGTCGTAACAACGGCTGCTACGTTCGCCAAGGCATCAATGGCCCTCAACGATTACGACTATGATTGTGTCGTTGTGGACATTGGCTTGCCTGATGGAAACGGCTTAAACCTAATCCGCCAATTGAAGACGGCTGAAAAAGGGAGTGGCCTCATCATCATTTCTGCCAAAGACTCGCTCGACGATAAACTGACGGGTCTCGAACTGGGGTCGGACGACTACATCACCAAACCCTTTCACCTGCCCGAACTCAATGCCCGCATCAAGTCTGTACTTCGGCGACGGTTTTTTGGGGGTAACAACCTGATCCGGTACGGAGAAATTGTCGCTGATCCACTCTCGCATCAGGTAACGGTTGCTGGTCAACCGCTCGAACTGACCGAAAAAGAGTACCACTTACTGCTCTTCTTTTTAGCCAACGTCAACCGACTACTGACCAAATCAGCTATCGCCGAGTACGTGTGGGGCGATCACATGGACATGGCCGATTCGCATGATTTTCTGTACACGCACATCAAAAACTTACGGCGCAAACTCATTGATGCGGGTTGCCCCGATTATATCAAAACCCGCTATGGGGCCGGATACTTATTCACAACGCCATGAGCCTGCTCCGCAAAACGTTGCTGTACCTGTTGTTAGCGGCTATCCCTGTCGCACTAACGGGCGTATGGGTTTTTGATGCGCTCGTTAACCGAGTCATTCGCTATGAAGTCGACGAGCAGCTCAGCAGTGATTTGGGGTACATTCAGCAGCAACTTCAAACGGCCCGAACACCCTTAAACCGGGGGCAATACTTATTGGATAACCCACACATCTCGTTGCTGCCATCGGGGCGCAACGTACCCCCCACTTTTTCGGATTCAATTGAGTTTGACCGGCGCGAAAACGAAAAAGTGCCTGTCCGTCGGCTGACGGCCACGGTTCAGGTTGGTAAGCGGACGTACCTGGTCGTTGTCAAACAGGCGATGGGTGAGTTTGAGGAAATTGTCCAAATGCTTTCAATGAGCGTAATCGTAGCCTTTCTAGCGTTGGTCGTTTTTCTGACCGCAATCAATGGCTGGGTGTCGCGCCAGTTATGGCAACCCTTCTACCAACTTATCGACCAGCTACGGGCGTACCGACTTGACGAACGTACCCCAACCACATTCGACCAAAGCAGCATCGCGGAGTTTGACCAGTTGAGCGTTGCGCTGAACGACATGAGCCTGACGTTACACCATCAGTACGTTGTTCAGAAAGAGTTTACGGATCATGCCGCCCACGAAATGCAGACACCACTGGCCGTCATGACGACTCAGTTGGACCGGTTGCTCACCACAGAACCCCTCACTGAAGAACAGGTCAATCTGATGGAACAAGCCCAGGCTTCTATCCGACGGTTGACGCAGCTTAACAAGAGCCTGCTGCTGTTGACCAAGATTGAAAACAACCAGTTTGCTGACCAACAGCGGGTGAATCTGAGCGAACTGCTGGACCGGCTGCACCGCAACTTTACCGCCTACGCCGAACACCGGGGACTAAGCTGGGCTATTCAGATCGACCCTGACGTTAACCGGTTGATGAATCCCCATTTGGCGGAGGTACTGTTCAGCAACCTCATCAAAAACGCACTGACCCACGCACTGCCCCACACGTTCGCCAAGATGAGCCTGACGAAAACGAAATTTGTTTCGCTGAACGTTGGCCCGCCCCTCCCCTTCCCAGCGGAACAACTCTTCGACCGTTTTGTAAAGAACCCAGCTCGCCCGGAGTCAACCGGACTTGGTTTGGCCTTGGTCAAACAGATTACTGACCGCTACGGTATGACCGTCGAGTACGAGTACGACGAACGAGGGAGGCTGCACACCTTTACTGTTTCATTTCCAACCTGACAGACACATGCCAACGTGGGTACTCTACAGCCTGATTTCCATGCTCTTCGCCGGGCTAACCTCGGTAATCGCCAAGCTGGGCCTAAATGACATTAGTGCTAATCTGGGGCTGGCCGTGCGGACGACGGTCGTCTTCGGGCTGGTGCTGCTCAACTTCGTCGTTTTCCAGAACGTCCGGGAGGTAGGTCAGCTAAACGCTCGTACGGTGAGTTTTTTGGCCGTATCGGGCCTGACGGCTTCCCTCTCGTGGATCTTCTACTACAAGGCGATCCAGATTGGCCGTGTAACCGATGTTGCCCTAATCGATAAAGGGAGCATCATTATCACCATCCTGTTATCTATCACGCTGCTGCGCGAGCCAGTAACGCCAAAATTATTCGTCGGTGGAGGGCTTATCCTGCTAGGCTTGCTGGTGTTGATTTGGCCTTCCTGAGGCACGAACTTCAGAACACTTGCCCGATGCCAAAGTAAAACAGCCGGTCTTCGCGCGAAAGTCCGTAATCAAAAAACACGATAGTCGAAAGGTTCCAAGCTAAGCGGGCACCGGCTCCGTAGGACGTGCGCAGATCGCGCAGACTCAAATCCTGCCAACGGTCGCGCACCGTACCCGCATCGAAGAACGGAGCTACGCCCAGTCCGAATGTTTGTCGGCCCATTTTCAGGTCGGCCAACCGCACCCGAAGTTCTACGTTGGCAAAAGCCAGTGAACGAGCCAAAAACCGGTTAGCCCGGTAGCCCCGCAACGATTGCCGTCCACCCAGCGCGTTAATGCTTCCGTCTGGACTCCATTGATCCTGAAATTCAAAAAACGGAGCCTGCTGGCCAAAAATGGTCCCAACGCCCAAGCGTCCAGCCAGCACCGTGCGCGTTCCAACGGGTAAGCGTTGGTACAACCGCCCCTGCACAAACAGCTTATTGAAGTTGAACTGAGAACCAATGAGCTGATTAGAAAACTCATTGGCCACCTCCACGTACCCACCCCTGGTGGGGTCGGGTTCAAAATCGCGGGTGTCGTAGATCAGAGCCGACTGTAAAATTGACAACCACCCGCCAGTAAGACCAAAAATACGGCCTTGCTCCGCATCTCGGGCCAGCAGCGACGTACCATTGGGGGCCTCGGTCGTATTACCTGTAACGGGGTCGATGGCCTCGGTTCGGGTCCCCTGGAAGGTCTTATACGCCAAATGTTGAATTTCGTAACCGGCCATCAGCCGCCATTTGCCCGCTCCCAATGCATAATCGGCTTTTAGATTTAGCATAAATTCCGTCTCTCGAAAGCGGTTCGAGAGCGCGTCGCTCACCAGGATTGCCTCGCCTGGTTCGCCAGAGCGCAACTGTCGGCGGGCCTTGTTATAGGCCGCATAAGTGGCAAACATCACAGTGGGATTTGACGGCAACCGCAACGAGCCGAGTGTGCTTTGATCAGAACCAAAGTACAAATTGGCCGGGTTCTGTTGCGCCTTAAAATCAGCCCTCAGCCGCCAGCGCGTACCCCGGACGTAAGGCATGTCGACCGATAGTACCAGCTCGCGGGCGTTGGTGCTATAGTAAGCGGCATTAGCGCGAAGCCGGACCAAGTAGGGCGTATAAGCAAATAGCGGATTTGACCGGTTGCCATTCCAATACGTATTGGTGCGTACCCCAAACCCAAAACCAGTTACCGGGTCCGACGAGAGGTCGGGAAGACCAGTCGTAAACCGCCCTTCCCGCTTCTTGGCTAAATCAGCATCCGACATTCGCTTTGATCGAATAAACGTCAGACTATCATTCCCGGCAAGTTGATCCGCCAGTTGAGCCTCAGCGGGTAAAGCCATCAGGGTTAGCAGGCCCCGTATTAAGAAGTTTACTTTCATAACGTAACAGCAATTTGTGACGCACTCCTCGGAGTGCCATTTTGATGGAATGAACAAAATACTGCGAGTAGAACCGGGCTGGCGATAACGCTTACGCCGACTGTCGCCAACGCCGAATGAGTAGTGTACTCAATACAAGCCCGACTACGCCCATAAAGATGTATTCAACGTACTGACCTATTTGGGGAAACTGCTGTCCCAACCAGAAGCCGATGCCTGTAAGTAGGCTGACGTAGGCGACGCTACCTATTGCAGTCAGGCCCAAAAAGCGGGACCAGCGCATGCCACTTTGAGCCGCCAGAATCGGATTGAAAGTGCGGATTACGGGTAGAAACCGTCCTATCAACAAGGCCCTACGCGGATGCCGTTGATAAAATTGATTTGAATCGTCGAGGTCACGCCGTTTAAAGATCCAGTTGTCGGGTTGCTCACGCAGCCGCTTGATTAGCCGCCGACCCAACCAGAAACCGGTCATATCGCCCGAGATGGCAGCTACAATCAACAGTACAATCAGAGCAGGCAGCGTTATTTCCAGACTGCGGGTTCCCGTTAGCAACCCCGCTGTGAATAGCAGCGTTTCGCCCCCCGGTACTACCAAGCCCAGTAACAGGCCCGTTTCGATAAATACTAAGGCGGCAATCAGGGTGGTGCCGCCCCACTCCAGCCAGGCGGTGTTCAGGAGCAGAATACTCACAGTGTCCATTCACTTGTCGTTGGTTATCCGGGACAAAAGTGCCTGCCAAATCTGAAGAGTTTCTGAAGAGCTTAACCTGTTTTTAATAATATGGCAGCCGAAGTAGCTATAATCGACTTTGGCAAGGAGCAATACTTTCGTGTTGGAAGACCATTCTGTTATCTATCTCACTTCGGCGCGAACCTCTCACGCCAAAGTTGCTTATTAGCAGATGGCTTATTTTTTGGTGTTACTGGTACTTATTTGGCCTAAATAGCTCGCCCAACCTGCTGCCGGTCAGCTAAACTTTAGTGTAAGTATCTGAGTACCTCCTCAGCAATTAGAGCTACGGTGAGGTGCTCAATCAACTGACGCGCGTACTGCTTTACCTTGTGAAGGTTAGTTTGTTTGAAAGAAGAAAAGGACAGTTGAGATCCTTTTTTCAACGTGTGCCGGAATCGGCGGGGTCCAAATTTGCTTGATTGCATCGTCTTAGCGAGTTGTTGTTTCTGCAAAGCAACAGACAACCGATGCCGAGTGTAGGAACAGGCAACTGCTATTTTCAAACCAAGATGTTCCTACTCATTTTCAATGGGTTACTGAACTTCAGTAGCCTGTTCGGTGCTGGGTTGGGTTCCTGATTTATGCCACCTCTTGACCTTCTCGACGATGATGCGCTCATCGTCCCACTGCTGATAAAAAAACCAGGTACGTTGCAGCATGACAGCGATAATGGCGTAGTACCGCGATGAGGGCATGTATTCGTCGTCAGCCGGGGGAGCCTGTTCTAATAGATACTGATAGAAGGCCGTCGTAAACCGCACGGAAAACCGCTCTTCAGGAAAGTTGAACCGGTCGTGATGCTGTATTTGATACCCTCCGTCGGGTAAGGTGTTATAAGTCGACTTTACAATATCATTCTCAAACTCTTCTTTGTGAGTTTCCATGTAATCCTTCAGTGCCGACTCGATCAGGTAAAGCGGCAACCGCTCTTCCAACTGGTATTGTCGTTCGTCTCCTTCAACACGGAACGACAATGAAGTTAGCTGACGCTTTTCCTGAAGTGTCTCGATCAACTTACGAAGCGAATTATATTCAGGGAAGCGCGATTGGCCGCGACGACTGTCGGATAATAGCTGGAACCCCTGAGCACTTGTTAATCTACGTAGTGATTGTGCAATGTGAGCCAACTCCACTGTTATGTGCTCAAGGTTGAATCGTTTGGCTAAGAATAGCGCGAGGGATATAGCATCAGCACGCTTGGTATCATCAGACCACTTTATGAGGTCATCGCCAAAGTATCGACCCAATTTATCTGTGTCAACTGGGAGATCTATGTACGTAATACCTTCTTCGAATTCATTGCGCCTAAGCCAGTTGCGAATGTGCCGCCGTTTTACGTCATCCGTTTCATCAAAATCACCAACCGGAATCAGGGCGAACTCGATGATTCGCGCAATACAGAGCATTAGATCATTTGGGTAAGGGGCCGTATCTGAGACCTCAAAAAATCCTTCTTTCGTGAGAAGATTGTATAAGGATTTTGCCAGACGGTATTTGAATTGGGCTTTTATTTCATTCTCCCGAAAGCGTTCCGGGTATCGCTCCAGATCAAGCCGCCAATTTTTGTAGGCGAACTTATCGTACTGATCTTTAAAGCTTTCGATAAACTCTTTAGCCAACCAAGGATGGCTAATTTTTATTGTCTCATCTTGAAAGGCGAAGCTAACATGTAAAAGCTCGGCGGGTCGTTGGCCCCTTAACCAAGCTTTATCGTCTATTTTATCAATTAGCTTTATGGCTTGCGCGGCTTCTCTCCCCGCCGTAGTTATAATGCGCTGCTGCTCGGGCCTCTCCCAAAATGACACGCTTTCAACATACTTGCGCTGAGCTATTGCAATAATTTCAAGAATCAGACCTCTGATAGATAGCAGTTGAAAATCATTGATGAAATTCAGTAACTGATGATGTAAAGGCTTTGGCAGAATTAGCGTAAAGAAGGTATTAGTCGGAACGTGACCTTCAAGAAATGCACGCTCTTCAAAAACCTCTTTAAAGTGGTCGATGAGCATCCGAAGCATACCATTATGATAGCTGATATAGAAATCGTAAGGAGGTTGGTCCGGCGAGCGATATAACTCTACTTCCGCAAAATTCGGGTCTTGTCGGAGATTATTCAACTTTTCATCTTCATGACTGTTTAGATTAAAATAGGGTCGGTAATAACCGAAAGCCGGGTCTAAATAATGAAATACGTAGGTGTACCGCCACCATTGAAAACCCTTCCAATCAAAGGGACCCGAACCAAAATCGACATCACCGTTTGCTTTCCTCTTTCGCTCTTCCTTAGCCACTTGTCAGATCTCTAATTGTAAATTAAAGATAGCCATTTCAGGGATTTTCCCGAACAGCGATTCAACTCATCTATAGTATACCGGTTTCGGGCGAAGCACTCAAACTTTGACTCCATCTGCTTGTCGAGACCCAAAATTGCTTCAGAATCGTGTGGTAGGTTTGAGTCGGTTAAGCAATCAACTAACCAACCAAGCATATGAAAACCATCCTGTTTGCGGGCCTGCTGAGTGGGTTCGCGCTCTCGGTCGCTCTACCGACTAATGCCCGTCCTGCTCTCACTACCGCACGTGTTGTTGGCTTGGCCGACGAAACCCCAGCCGCTGTGAAAGCGACCATCGCCCGGCTGTATCCGACCGCTAAGAACGTGAAATTCGAGAAAGAAGACGGCGACTATGAAGCGGGCTTCAAACACAACGGCAAGTCAATGTCGGTGGTGCTCGATGCGAAAGGAACGGTGAAGGAAACTGAGACCGAAATTCCCGTCAATGCCCTGCCTGCTGCCGTTCGCGACTACGTAGCTAAACAGATGCCAGGCAAGAAGATTAAGGAAGCTGCCGAGATCGTAGATGCCAACGGCACCAAGAAATACGAAGCCGAGGTTGGCGGTAAAGACCTGATGTTTGACACATCGGGTAAGCCGTTAAACTAAGTAGTCGAGTCTGGGTAGTTCAATGATAATACTTGAGCTACTCAGACTTCTACAGATGTATCGTCTAAAGAGTACTGAACATATAGCGTCTTCACTAAAACCATTCCGATGACCAGCAATGGAGCAGCCATAATCAGCCCCAACGTACCGGCAAATGCGCCAATAATGAGCTGTGCTGTCAGCAACAGGGCAGGCGGGATATCGTTGAGTTTCTTCTGAATCAGGGGCGTGACTAGGTTGCTTTCGACAAACTGAATGGCCACGTACAACCCCAATACGTACAGAGCCTGTTGCGGGCCGTCGAGCAGGGCAAATAACAGGGCCGGAATGAGGGCCAGCACCGGGCCGAGGTTCGGAATAAACGTGATGAGGGCGGCAAACAGGGCCAGAATACCCGCAAGCGGGACACCCAGCAACGACAAGCCTACATAACTCAGTATCCCCACGATAGCCATCGAACAGAGCGTGCCCAGCAGCCAGCCCAACAGGTCCGCGTCGATTCGGGCCAAAATATGCCGCGCCCGCTGCCGACCTGCCGGGGGTACTAAACTGACCAGGCCATTAACGTACAGTTTTGGCTCGGCCATCAGAAACAGGGCGAGAAAAAAGACGACGTACAGGTCAGTGAACGTGTTGATCGTCCCCGACACAACGCCGAATACCCGCCCGGCCAACCGCCTGCCGCCCCCGCCCCCTTCCAGGATTTTGTCGGGCGATTGAGGAATCTGATCCACCAACTGGCGACCCCAGCTTGTTTGTTCCAACTGCCGCCGGGCGTTTTGCAGTACGTTAGGCAGCTCTTTTTGCAACTCCTGCGCCTGTGCGCCAATCTGTGGAGCTACCAACGTACCGATGCCGACCAACGTACCCACGAGTACCAGCCCGACAACCAGCAACGACCGGCCTTCGGGCCAGCGGGTTTTGCGGCTCACCCACCGGGCCGCAGCCCGCATGGGTACGGCAACGAGCACCCCCGCCAATAGCAATAGCAGAATATCGAAGGCAGCTCCCAGGAGCCAAACTATCCCGATGAATAACAGCGTGATTCCAACCGCTATGCAAACACGCCGGACGAAATCGGATTGTGAAGGAGGCAGTTGCGATTGGTCCATCATAGTTGTTGACAATGAGTTACAAATCAACGCAGATCAGTTGTTGGAAACAGCATCCGTTCCGGCTTTTCATGCATGGTCAGGTTTTGGTCAAAGGCGCATGTGATGCTGCTTGATGGTTGCGTTGCTCTGTGACTAAGCTCTTAACTATCAAGTAAATACCCAGCATAATGGCCGGGATGCTCAACAACTGCCCTACGTTTAACGGCATCTGATTTTCAAACGCGACCTGATTTTCCTTCAGGAATTCGTAGCCGAATCGTAACGTGAAAACCCAGACGAAAAAAATGCCGAGTAACAGGCCCTGGGGCGTTTCTCTTTTAGTCCGTCGCCACATCGTCAGCAGTACACCAAACAGGAGCAGGCAGGTTAGGGCTTCGTAGAGTTGGGCCGGGTGTCGAGCTACAGGGGCGTACTCCGTATTGTTGACAAAAACGACCCCCCACGGCAGGGTGGTAGGCCGACCAACGATTTCTGAATTCATCAGATTACCCAAGCGAATAAAGAACCCACTGAGGGCGACGACGATAGCAATCCGATCCGCTACCCACAAGAACGATTGGCCGCGACTACGCCGGGAACGGACGTACAATAACAAGCCCGTTAGAATGCCAATGGCCGCGCCGTGGCTGGCTAACCCGCGATAAGGAGGCAAAATCACCTCCAACGGATGCTGCCACAACGTTGCCGGTTCGTAGAAGAGAAAATGCCCTAATCGGGCACCGACCACCGTGGACACAACCATATAGATCAGCAACGAATCGACATCGCTGGCGGGCTTGCCTTCTTGGCGAAAAATAGAGCTAATTAGTTGGCTACCAATCAGAAAACTCAGGGCGAAGAACACGCCATACCAGCTTATGGCAAACGGGCCAATCTGAACTATGTCGGGGGTAACCGTCCATGTTATGTAGCTTAACATAGTGTTCATCGTCCTAATAGCCATATCATCCCGGATGTCGTCAGAGGCACTGGCCTACAGACGTTGTCAATAGCAACGCTGTCAATCGACAGGTTTTTTCTCATGTTTGTCGAGTTTTAATTTGGCTGAACCAACCGTGGTTGACGGATGATGCCGGGTAAGGCTACGTTGCTGACGGTGGCAAAATTGATACGCATTGACCAATCCGTAGGAACCGTGGGCATCGGTGTCGCTCAATTGCCCGTTTCGCATCTGCCGGAGCAGCATCAGCATACAACTGTCGCCACGAAACACGCGCCGACAGGTACGTTTGTCGAGGTAATGAATCTCACTGTCGGGCGTGAGACTAAAATGATAATCTTCCCGCCGGGAGTCACCGACCCAATCTTCGGTGCGGTAAATAGACAACGGGCCTTGTTGCATCACCTCGTAGGTGTCCTCTCTGTAGAACCGGTACGTCTCGCCCTGATTGGTGCGGTAGCCCCAAACCGAACGGCTCGACAACCGTTGCCGGTTACCAGCCCCATCGACGAAAACGATCTGCCGCCCGCGCGATTTGGTCCACACCGATTTGACCCAGGGGTTATCCGTCGTAGCCTCAGAACTCCGCATGAGCTGGTAGGTGGTGCGGTCGCAGTTAGTTAGACCGACCACTATCAGCAAATAGAACAGAGTACGTAGTCTATTTCGACTGCCCATAGTCTTATTTGGTTGCTTAAAACGGGCATAACCCGTTCACAATCAGCGAACGGCGATGCCTTCCTTGATGTCGTCGCGGGCGTTGACGATAATCCTGTCGTCGGCCCGCAGGTTGCCAAACACTTCCGTGAGCGGACCGGCTTTCTGCCCCCGGCGCACAGGTACGTACTGCGCCCGCCCGTCGGTCACGCGGATCACGTACTGCCGTTCGGTGGAGGTGACGACTGCCGTAGTCGGCACAGCCAGGGCACCCGGTGTGCCGGCAGTGGGCAGGGTCAACTCGGCAAACATGCCGGGGCGCAGGGTGCGGGTGGGATTGGCCACGTCGATCTCCACCGTTTCGGACCGAAATTGCTGGTTCATGCTGCCTGATCGCCGGTTGATTTTGCCCGTAAATTCCCGGCTCGGCATAGCGGCCACCGAAAAGCGAACCGTGCTGCCTTCGCGCAGGCCCACGCTGTAGGTTTCGGGAATGTCGGCCACCAGCCGCAGGCGGTTTTGTTGTTGCAGCACCAGCATCGGCCCTTCCATCTTGGCCCCCGATCCCACCAGCGCACCGGGGTGTACGTTCCGCTCGGTGATGATACCGTCGAAGGGTGCCCGCACGGTCAGGTAGTCCCGGAGTTTGGTCAGGGCGCGGTAGTTGGCCCGCTCGCCCAGCACCGACGCGCTGTCAGAGCGAAGCCGGGCCTGCGCCGTTTCCAGGTCCAGTGCCGACACCGAACCGGGAATTTTATTGCTGGCCCGCAGTCGCCGGTAATGTTCGCGGCTGGCCGTTAGCATCACCTCGGCTTTGAGCGTGTTCGACCGGGCGGCCACCAGCCGCTCCTCCGTTTCGGGGGCATCGAGGATCATCAGCACCTGCCCCCGCCGAACGGCACTCCCCCGGTCGACCAGCACTCGTTCCACGAAGCCATTGGCCCGTGGGTAAATGCTGACCTCTTGATAGGCCCGAAACTGGCCCGGCAACTGCACCGACGGGCTGACCCGCTGCCGGGAAACGGTGCCGACCTGGTAGGCGGGTGCCGACGCGGTAGGTTCGGCGGTCGTCTTTTTGTGGGGCTTGTCTGCCGATTCGGACGAGGTGCACTGCTGAAAAAAGCCGCCCAGCCCCAACAGGGCCAGTACGTAGCTATAAGGGGTGATTTTCATACGCTTCGGTCTGAGCTTGTTCTTTATGAAATTGATCGGCGGTGTCGTCGGCCATCTGCACGGCGTAGGCCGATTCGGTCGGTAGCAGCGAAGGATCATGGAAAGGGGTGCTGCGCTGTAGCCAGACATACACCTGGGGTACGATGTAGAGCGCGGCCAGCGTGGAAGCAATCAGGCCACCAATAACGGCCCGGCCCAGTGGGGCTACCTGCTCCCCGGCCTCGCCCGTACCGAGGGCCATCGGAATCATGCCCGCAATCATGGCAAACGACGTCATCAGCACGGGCCGAAGCCGAACGCCCACACTGTCAACGGCGGCCCGGTGGGTGTCGCGGTACTCCCAGCGCAACCGCTCGGCATTGGTCACAATAAGAATGGCGTTGGCTACCGAAATGCCCACCGACATGATGATGCCCATGTACGATTGCAGGTTGAGCGTGCTGCCCGTCAGCAACAGCAGCCCAATGGCCCCCACAATCACAGCGGGCACGGTTGACAAAATGACGAACGAGAGTTTAAACGACTGGTAGTTAGCCGCCAGCAGCAGGAAAATAACCAGGACGGCCACGCCCAAGCCGACCTGCAAACTGTCCAGCGTTTCGGTCAGCAGCGACGACATTCCTTTTACGGACGTGACTAATCCCTTGGGGGCCTCACCCAGATCCGTCAGCGTCTGCTCAACGGCCCGCGTGGCCGTACCCAAATCACTACCGTGCAAATTGGCCGACACCGTTACAAACCGGCGGGGTCCGGTGCGGTCGTACTCACCGGGCAGCGTATCGACCGAGAACGTCGCCACGTCGCTCAACACGGGCCGTACCTGCCCGGCCACCAACGGAATTTCGCCCAGTTGCGCCATGTCGCTCATGGCGTATTCAGGCACCTGCACCTGCACCTGATACGTGTAGGCCGAGCGTTTGTCGAGCCACTGGTTTTTCTCCGTAAAGCGGCTCGACGAGGTCGATGCCGTAATGGAACGGGCGGCTTGTTGCAGGCTCAGGCCCATCATGGCCAGCTTCTGCCGATCCAGGGTGATGTTGATGACCGGAAACTTCAGCGGCTGCACAATCCGTACGTCGCGCAGGTAATCAATCTTTGCAAGGCCCGCCACCACCTGCCGGGCGTAGGTTTCGATCTGCTGCATGTCGCGCCCAGCCACCTGTACCTCGATGGGCGTGGCGGCTCCCCCGCTCATCAGTTTTTCGGTCAGGTCGGCGGGTTCAAACGAAACCGTCAGATCGGGGTACTGCTCGGTGACGGCCTTCCGAATCCGCTCTTTTACGGCCTGCATGTTGGCGTGGTAGGCTTTGTTGAGAGCCACTTTGATCACGGCATCGTTCGGGCCGGTGGTGCTGACGTACAGGTTGGTAGTGGCGTAGTTGGTGGGCACCACGCCCACGTAGGCCGACGATACCGCCAGGTTGCCATCGGTAACGGCATCAACCAGCGTAACCAGTTGTTTGGCTCGCTCCTCGGTTCGTTCGAGCCGGGTGCCGTCGGGCGTTTTCATCCGAATGACCATCTGCCCGGCGTTGAGCTGGGGGAGCATATCCTTACCAATCAGCACAAAACCCAACCCAGCCAAGAGCAGGACCAAGACAAAATAGAGACTGATAATCAATTTATTGCGCGTCAACAGGCCCTCCGTTTGACGTACGAATCCATTGCGTACCCGGTCAAACAAGCCGGGCTTTTTGTCGGCCACCTCCGCGTCTGCTTGCGTGGGGGGATGGGCGTGCGTTTTGAGCAGCCAGTTGGCCAATACCGGCACCAGGCTCTGAGCCAGGAAATAGGACACCGTCATGGCAAAGCCGATGGAGAGCGACAGGGGCAAAAACATGGCCCTGGGTACGCCCGACATGATGAACGATGGCGCGAACACGGCCAGAATACAGAGCAGAATCAGCAGCAGCGGCAGGGCCACCTCTTTACAGGCATCGTAAATAGCCTGTTTCTTCGTCTTGCCCATCTCCAGGTGCTGGTGGATGTTTTCGATGGTCACCGTTGCCTGATCGACCAGAATACCGATGGACAGGGCCAGCCCCGACAGGGTCATGATGTTGATGGTTTGCCCGGCCAGCCCCAACAGCAGCACCCCCGCAATCACCGACACCGGGATGGTGATGATCACGATGAGCGACGAACGCCAGTCGCCCAGAAACAGCAGCACCATCAGGCCCGTCAGGATGGCCCCTAAGCCGCCCTCAAACAGCAGGCTTTTCACGGCGTTGATTACGAACACCGACTGGTCGAACTCATACGACACCTCGATGTCATCGGGCAGCAGACTCCGCATTTCGGGCAGTTTGGCCTTCAGCCGGGTCACCACGTCCCAGGTGGAGGCATCGGCGGTTTTCACCACCGGGATGTACGATGAGCGGCTCCCGTTGACCAGCGCGTAGCCCGCCGTGACGTCGGAGGCATCGGCTACGGTGGCCACATCGCGCAGAAACACACTGCGGTGGCCTTCGGTTACGATGGGAATCTGCCCGAAGTCTTCGACCTGATCTTCCAGCGAATTGAGTGTGGTGATGTAGGTCGAATTGTCGATGCGAATATTGCCCGACGGGGTCATGGCGTTGTTGGCGGCCAGGGCTTCGACCACCTCATCGGGCGAGATGTTCAGGCTGCGGATCTTCTGGGGATCGAGGTTAATGACCACCGTGCGGGCGTTGGTGCCGATGGGGGGCGGGGCCGTCAGGCCGGGAATGGTCGAAAACAGGGGCCGGATGCGCGTGGAGGCCATCTCGTGGATCTCGCGCAACGGGCGGGTTTTGCTCGAAAACACCAGGTCTCCAATGGGTACCGAGGATGCATCGTAGCGTACCACCTGCGGGGGCAAGGCTCCGGGCGGGAAAAACTTCATGGCCCGGTTTACCTGGATGGCGACCTCCGCCGATGCCTGCGCCATATCGACCCCCTCATAGAAAGCCAGTTTCACGATGGTCAGGCCCTGGGTGTTGCGGCTTTGAATCTCTTTGATGCCCCCGATATACAGGAACTGATCCTGCATTCGGGTGGCAAAAAAGCCTTCCATCTGGGCGGGTGACATCCCGCCGTAAGGTTCAATGACGTAGATAGTCGGCGAATTGAGCCGGGGAAAAATGTCGATGGGAATGCGCAAGGCAGCCAGCACCGAGAAAACCACCACACCGGCCACCACCACCAGCACGGCAATGGGACGCTTCAACGACGTTGAGAGTAAGGACATACGAAACGGGATTAACGACGGAACAGGGTGTAAAACGCAGCAAAATCATTGGTGGCCAGGGCGCGTTGCAGCCGAAGCTGAACGGCCTGCGTTCGGGTCTGCACGGCTTCTTTTTCTACTGTCGTGAGCAGGGTAAGCGCGTCGGTCAGGCCCAAAATGGTTTCCAGGCCGTTGTTGTACAGCGACAACCGCTGGGCGTAGGCCGCTTGGGCCGACCGGAGGGCCGAGGGTAATTCGGTTAGTTGCCGTTGCAACACCGTAAGCTGGGCATCGGCGGTACTCAGGCTATTCTGGAGCTGCACCTGCCCGAGGGCCAACTGATTGCGGGCCTCCTCGACGCGGAACTGTTGCAGCCGAACGCGCGAACCAGCCCGCTTCAGATCCATCAGGTTCATGGTGGCGGCTACGCCGAGCAGGTAGTTGGTGCGGCTGTAGGCCAGGCCCGACCCCAGCGGCCCGAAATTATTTTCCACGTCTAAGCTCGTGCCCCGCGCCCAGGTAGCCGCCAACAGCGACAGCCGGGGCAGGGCCGATTTTCGGATCAGGTCAATTTCGGTGGTCTGCCGAATCACGAGCCGTTCGCCCACCCGCAGCAGCGGATGGTTAGCCGTGGAAGCGGGGGCCAGCACGGGGGCCAGCAGGGGTTCCGGGCGGAAGGCGGTGTCGATCTGAATCTGCTCAAGCGGGCGACCCGTCAGCGTAGCCAACTGCACCCTGGCCCGTTCGTAGTCTTCCTCCACCCGCAGGTAAGCCAGCCTGGCCCGCGAGAGGGCCACGTTGGCCAGCGAGGAATCCAGGCCGGGCTTGATGCCGTTACGCACCAGGTTGCTGATAATTTGCCGCACCGTATCGACGCGGGCCAGGTTTTGCCCCTCGATGCGCCGGGTTTGCTCGGCCCAGAACACGTCCAGGTACGCCCCGATGACCGCCTGCCGCAGGTCGAACTGTTCGCGTTCCAGCCCGGCTTCCCCCACGGCCACCTCCGCCCGGATGAGTTGATCTTCGGCGGCAAACCGACCAAAGTTGAACACCTCCCAGTCGGCACTGGCCAGGGCAATGTTTCCCGTAGCTAAGTTCCCACTGTTGTCGGCCCGGCGTGCGCCGGAGGTGGGTACGATCAGTCCCAGTGAGAAATAAGACCCCGACAACCCGTTGGCTGTGCCTACGTTGGTCTGGCTGTGCAGCCGCACGTTGGGCAGTCGGTTGTCGCGCACCACCTGGGCGTTGGCCCGGAGTGCTTCGACAGCCGCCCGTTGGGCCGCTAGCGTGGGGTATTGCGACAGCGAAGCCTCGACGGCCCCTTCCAGCGTCAGGGGCTGGGCGAGCGTCACGGACAAGCCCGGCAGAAAAGCCAACAGGCAAAGCAGGTAAAACCAACGTGGGTGTAAACAGATCATAACATCAGCCGTTGACTAGGAGAAACGGCCCTACACGGGCCAGCTTAACCTGCTCAAAGGAACCACCTCACTTCTTAGAGACCTCTGAGAGAGTTATTACAATCTGATGAGAATGAGCTTGTGGCCCGTAGGCAACGGACCTGCTTGCGTACTTTCGGCGGTCAAACAGATAAGATTATGAACGTACTGGTTGTCGAGGATGACATCGAATTGAACCAATTCATCCAAAAGGGATTACAATCAGAAGGCATCGGTGTATCCGTAGCCTATGACGGTATTATTGGCCGCTCGTTGATCAATGAGCATCAGTACGACGTAGTCGTGTTGGATGTCAATATGCCGGGTATGAACGGCTACGATCTGTGCCGCTTTGTCAAACAAAACTGGCCCGCGATCCCGGTAATTATGCTGACGGCTCTCAGTAGCCTGGATAATAAGGTGATGGGCTTTGAGTCAGGGGCCGACGATTACTTAGCCAAACCGTTCGCATTTAAGGAATTGGTATTCCGTCTGAAGGCCCTGGCTCGCCGACACCCGTCCCGTGCACCACTGCCGAAGCGATTGGAATTACTCAACTTGGTTGTCGATACGGAATCGCATCAGGTGTGGCGGGCGGGCGAGCGAATCTCGTTAACCGCCCGTGAGTATGCGCTGCTCGAATACCTACTGATTAATCAGGGGAAGGTCATCAGCCGCATTGATCTGTTGGAAAACGTTTGGGATGTACATTTCAATACCAACACCAATGTGGTCGATGTCTATGTTAATTATCTACGCCGTAAGGTGGATCATATCGAGCCAAAACTGATTCATACGGTGTTTGGCGTTGGTTACCTGATGAAGGCTGAACCATGAGTATCAAGCAGCGCATTACGGTTGGGTTTACCGTGCTGGTAGCGGCACTGCTGTTGTTATTTTCCGTTTTTATCTATCAGACCTACGAATCTTATCGACGGTCTCAAATGCGGACCCGGCTGCAACGGCGGGCCTTATCGGCGCAGCTTTATTTACAAAACAAGCCCGAATACCTGCGCTTTTCCTATCTGACCCTGCCTGAACAATACGAGTCACTATTCGACGTGCGGCAGCGGCAGATCTACCAATCGTCTGGTTCATCCGATTATGTAATCACTCCGGCATTATTACAAAAAGCACACGATCAGGAAGTTTATTTCACTTATCCAAGCCGCCGTTGGGAAGAGCCGAAGGAAGGGGTTGCTTTGTCTTTTGCTAATGAGGGGAACCGTTATGTTGCCGTAGTCACTGCTTATGATTTGGCCGGGCGGCAAACAAGTAAAAATCTTCGGTACATTCTCATTGCGGGCAACGTGCTATCCTTAGTGGTCATTGCCCTAGTCGGATTTTTGTTTGCACGAAGGGCCATGCGGCCCTTCGACGTTCTGATCAGTCAGCTAAATACAGCCACCGTAAACGATTTTTCATTTCGGCTGGGCCACATGGGTCGAACCGATGAAGCCGGTTATTTGGCCAGTTCCTTCGATCAATTACTGGGGCAGTTGGGTCAGTTAGCGGCCAGTCAGGAAAACTTCGTTGCCTACGCATCACACGAACTCCGAACGCCCCTCACAGTTGTCAAGGGCATCATGGAAACGGCATTAGCCTACGATCAAACTCTTCCCGACCTGCGCGCAAGTACAGAAAAAGCCTTATTTAGATTGGAAGGAGCAATTGATTTAGCTAATGCGTTGCTTCGACTGGCCGAAGTAGAAAGTCTTAAAGCCAGTCGGCTTAAAGATGATATTAACGTAGTGGACATTTTATTCGATACAGTTGCCTATATCCAAGAAAAGTACCCTACTCAAACCATCGACGTTCAGCTTACCGACGAATTTGCTGAACAAAGTTCGGCCATTCAACTTGTTGGCAACTCGACACTGCTTCGCACAGCTCTGATTAATATAATCGACAACGCCTGTAAATATTCAATGGACAAACCAGTTAAGGCCAGCATTCATTACATGCCAAATTGGGTCTTGATTGACATCATCGACGAGGGCATCGGTATACCACCCACCCAGCTTCGAGATGTGTTTCTTCCCATGATGCGGGCCGAAAATGTTGGGCAGGTACGTGGCTTTGGGCTAGGGCTGACGCTGGCAAAACGAATACTCGACATGCACCAAGGCGAATTGACTGTCGAGTCAAGCGGCAAAAGTGGTACCTCCGTATCAATTCGTTTGCCCGCACTACCATTAAACTGATGAGTTTCATTGACGAATTGACTCCAAAAAAAACGATACTTCTAACGCCTTTAGTTGGTCTTCGTGGTGCAGAAGATTACTAAGGTCACTACGTTGCTTGTATTTGTTAATCAGGTTAAGTAAGCCATTAGTAAGCATAGCGTAGTGGATAAGCAATCGATATAATAAATAAGGTGGTTATCGCGAGGTAGTGCCCAATGGATGCCTCTAAAATTCTGTAACTCCACGAGTGAATCTTGTAACAACCAGGCTGTGCAGTCGGCAGTTAATAATGTGTACAAACGTTTCTCAACGCGATGAAAAATACGTTAGTTGGCCAGATGGCATTAGTTGCTTCACTGGCATGGACCATTGCAGCCTGTACTGACAGCAACGACGGGCTTAAACCTCAGGCACATGACGCGAACGTCTATCAGCAAATCATGCACACGAACATGGCCCAGATGAACGCCATGAAAATGACGGGCGACGCGGATCATGATTTTGCGATGATGATGTCGATGCACCATCAAGGGGCTATTGACATGGCCAATCAAGAACTAAAAAATGGTACCGATCAAACCATTAAGGCAATGGCGCAAACCATTACTACCTCCCAGACAAAGGAAAAAGCACAACTTGCTCAATTCCTAATTGGGCATCAGGCCACTGCATCGACTGCCGGACAGTCGTTCGATATGATGGCCATGCAGGTCATGGAAAAAATGATGAAAGCGCAGGATACCCGCTTCCTCACGGGTACGTCCGACGTTGATTTTTCATCCTTGATGATCGACCATCACCAAAGTGCCCTGGAAATGGCTCAGCTCGAGTTGACATATGGCAAGGTGGATTCGATGCGTCAAATGGCTCAGATGATTATTGATGAGCAAAAGACTGAGATCAGCCAGTTTCAGGACTGGCTGATTAAAAACAAGCCCTACTAATCTAACCCATATGGGTTAGTCAGGCCACACGAATTCATAATCAGACAACCAGTAAACCAGTACAACCAATGAAAACCAGTTTGTTATCAGTAGCCAGCCTAAGTGCAGCTCTGTTGCTCTCGCAACCGACAATAGCGCAGCAATCAACCAGCAATGCCATGATGAAGTCCATGCAATCGGGTATGACCCAGATGATGAGCATGAAGATGACTGGTGACCCCGATCATGACTTTGCCATGATGCTCAAGATGCATCACCAATCGGCAGTCGAGATGGCCGACATGGAGGTAAAACAAGGCAAAAACGCACAGGTAAAGGCATTGGCCAGTAAGATCAAAGCCAGCAACCAAAAGGAAATACGCGAACTCGACCAGTTTATGAGTAGCCATAAGCCTCAGTCATCCTCGTCCAAACTGGGCCAAAAGGGCATGGACATTATGCACGGTGGAACCCATTCGATGAACGGCAATGTGGACCACGATTTCGCCAGCATGATGGCCCAGCATCATCAGCAGGGGGTAGAGATGGCCCGTGCGTATCTGAAGGAAGGTAAGACATCAACGATGAAGAAGATGGCTAACAACGTCATTAAGATGCAGACGAAAGAAATGGCCGAACTTAAGAAGCTTGAGAGCAGCCTCAAAAGCTAACCTTTAACTACTAAAAAGGGCCGCTACGTAGAGTAGCGGCCCTTTTTTTGTGGTCTTACTATAGTCAAAAGTTATACCCCAATCCGCCGGCAACGGTTTTGTACCGCGTGTCATAATCCGTATGAAGAAACAGATTTTTCGTGACGGTATATTGCAGTTCTACATGTGCTCGCACGTAGCCCCCTACCAACCATTGCGTCTGATACTGAAAATCTAAGCGTGGAAATAGCATTTGTTGGCCACTCAGTTGAAAGCGGACATTACCCCGTGTGTCGAGTTTAACTTCCGATTGAATCAAAAACGGCAACATATACCGAATACCCGCTACTGGCCGGATAATACGCCGACCCCCAACAGGCGTTCCACCGTCTTCGGGACGTACCCGGCGCAGGAACTCTTCGTTTCCTCCATCAATGCCGGCAAATACCCGAAACCAGTCGCCGAGGTAGCGTTCATAATCGAGGTCAAACTCGAAGCGATTCGTGCGCCAGTCGTGGTCTCCACCCGCAACAATGGCGTTTTTGTTGTTGGACACATTTAAGGCGAAGTAATTAAGCGGGTAGCCTGGTTGCAGATACCCCCAGACAAATGGTTGGTTGTCGCGCATGTCGCGCAAATGCAGCTTCTGAATATTGGCGATGGACGAATCAGGTTTGTCGCCATAACTGACTACGCGCGCCATGCCGCTGAGCATATGGTAGAGCAGGTGGCAATGAAAAAACCAGTCCTTGTCATCGTCGGCCATAAACTCAATCGTGACGTTTTCCATCGGCGATACATTCACCGTATGCTTGAGCGGTGAATACTGCTCCTGTCCGTTGAGGACCCGGAAGTAATGACCATGCAGGTGGATGGGGTGCATCATCATGGTGTTGTTCATGAGCCGCATCCGCACAATCTCACCCCGTCGAATCTGAATCATATCCGCCCGTGACAAAGGCTGCCCGTTGAATCCCCAGATGTAGCGAAACATGTTGCCCGTTAAGGTGAGCGGGATCTCGCGGATAGGGTGATTGGCCGGAAAGACAATCGGTTCAGGCGATTTAAGAATACTATAATCGATCGTATTTTGCTCATCCATCATGCTCATGCCTCGGTCCGACATTTCGGCCATTCCTCCACTGTTCATACCCTTCATTCCGGCCATGTCACCTGGCTTGTTGCCCATGTTCATCTGGCCGTGATCCATTCCGGCCATGTCGTCCTGCTTTTCACGCGCCGTTTTTTTAGTTGGCATCGAATCCGTTTTCATGGACATTTTACCGTGATCCATACCGGGCATGGATGAGTGATCCATTTGCCCGTGGTTCATGCTCGACGTATCCATCTTACCATCTTTGGTCGTGTTCATACCCCCCATGTTCATACCACTATGGTCCATGCCACCCATTGATCCAGCCGATTTTGTTGGTTTAGCGGCTTTTTTTGCCGGGGCGGGCTTATTTGCCGTCGGCTTTCCGCTCATATCCATCTGGGTGTGATTCATTCCTGCCATGTTGTGCATCATAGGGCCGTTCATATCCAGGTTGGCCTGAGCCGTTGTGTCGGTTTTGCCCATGTTCATCGTACCCATGCCCATGCCGCCCATCCGGCTCATGTTAGCGGTAAGCTTGTAAAGATCAGGACGGGGAATTGTTGGCGCATAACGGGCCGGACCAGTGCCAAGCAGGGCTGTTGCATAACCCGATCCGTCCTGCGCGGAGGCTCGCACTTCGAAGGCACCCCCTTGAGGTACGGTAATAACAAAGTCGTAGGTCTCGGCAATGGCGATCAACCGCCGGTTAACGTCCACTGGCTGTACATCCAGGCCGTCAGCAGCGATGAGTTTCATGGGACCACCTGCGTAATTAAGGTGAAAATAGGTGGACGCACTGGCATTGATCACGCGCAGCCGAACAGTTTGACCAGCCTTGATGTCCGGGTAGCGTATGGTGTCTTTGCCGTTAATCAGAAACCGATTATAATAGACATCCGAAATATCCATTGGGGCCATCTTCATCATCGACTGCCGCAGGTACGCCCCTACCGCCTTGTGCTGAATAATGCGGTTGAGCGACTGGACATTGCCTTTCTTGATCGAATACCATTCGTTGCGCCGTTTCAAATTTTTAAGGATGTAAGCCGGATTCTCATCCGTCCAGTCGGAGAGCAACAAGACCAAATCATGGTCAACCTTGTACGCAGGCTTCTGGGGCTGAATGGCGATGGACCCATACACACCAACCTGCTCCTGATAACGCGTGTGCGAGTGGAACCAGTACGTACCTGACTGCACCAGTGGGTACTCAAATGTGTAGGTGTCGCCCGCATGAATGGGTGGTGTATTTAGATAAGAAACACCATCTTGTTTGTTAGGTAGCAAAATGCCATGCCAGTGCAATGAGGTTTCCGTCTTCAACTTATTATGAACCCGTATGACGGCGACATCACCTTCCTTGAACCGCATGGTCGGGCCTGGAATACCCCCGTTAATCGTCATGGCCCGCTTCGGCTTGCCCGTAATCGTGACGGTCTGCTCATCGATAACCAGATCATACGTCACCCGCTTGCCGGTCGGTTTCACCTTCGCAAAAGCCTGTGGGCGCGACACGGGTAGCGAGGTAGGAACCACTGGAAAGTTCGACTTGTCGGGGCTGTATGGCCGGGCATTGGTCTGGTTCGCCGTGGGGGATTCGTGGTGCTCATGCTGAGCGTACCCGGTGCTCCATAGTAGCAGGCAAACGGCTGTAAAAAACGTGTTTCTCATCGTTGGATAGGCTGTATATATCCGGTTAAAACAAAAGCGGTCCTACCAAACGGAAGAACCACCTACTAGGCTGGTGGGATTGGTTCAGAGCGGCTGGGCGAATCGGCTACTCACTTTCTAGCTGGGCTAGTTTCGCTTTCATCTGCGCTATTTCTTTTTCCTGAGCGGTGATGATGTCGTCTTTTAACTTGACCAGTTCAGGGTCATTCAGTTTGGCTTCTTTCGCCATCAAAATGGCCGCAGCGTGGTGAGGAATCATCGACTTGACGAACTGCCGATCCGACACTGCCGTTTGCTGCCGGATGAACCAGAAAAAGCCCACGAGGGCCAACGTACTCACTGCGATGATGAGGCCATTGCGCCGTTTGTCGGGGTACATTGCCGACATCAACAGGACTTCAATAATGAGCATAGGCATGGTCATCAAACCCGCCATATAAAACTGATTGACATTGGGGACTACGTTGGCGAACCGATCAACCATCGAATACATCAGTACGTACATCGACGCGAATGACAGGATAGCCATGAGGGCCAGTTTGCCGTAGTGCCCTTCGTGCGTAGCTCCCGAATGGGGCATGGTATGGCCCGATTCGTTAGTTCGAGATTTGTCCGTGTGCTGCTTGTGTGTTTCCATAACTTGAGTTGTTGTCTAGTAATCAAACAAATAAGCTGCCTGACCGGGTGGCCAGGCAGCTTACAAGATTCAGGGGATTCCGTTGCAAAACTTTTGGTAACCAGCTCGAACCGCCATTACGGCCGTGGTATTGGTTCGGCCTTATAGCCCGCCTGCTCGACTGCCTTGCGCACGGCCTCGCCGACGCGGTTATCCGTCGTTTGCACGGTCAAAATTTTGTCGGGATTGCCTGTATCGACGTTCCAGCCATCCACTTGTTCGATGGCATTGAGAAAAGGCGTTACAGCCGCTACGCAGCCGCCACATTTGATGTTGGTTTTGAAATTCAGCGTTTCCATAGGAGTCTTGGTTGATACTCGGTTACACAATCAGATGGAGCCGACTACAGCTTTGTTCTTCGTAGCCGCAAGCTATTGCTGACGACCGACACGGAACTAAGGGCCATCGCGGCCCCGGCGATCATCGGATTCAGCAAAAATCCGTTGATGGGATACAGTACCCCGGCAGCTATCGGGATACCGATGAGGTTATAAATGAAGGCCCAAAACAGGTTTTGGCGGATCGTCTGCACCGTTCGCCGGGACAGGTAGAGGGCTTTAGGTACGCTATTCAGATCAGACGTGATGAGCGTCATCTTGGCCACATCCATTGCAATATCGGACCCCCGACCCATCGCGATGCTGACATCGGCCTGCGCCAGGGCCTGCGAGTCGTTGATGCCGTCGCCGACCATCGCGACCACCTTTCCTTTTGCCTGTAGTTCCTGCACCAAGGCGGCCTTGTCGGCGGGTAATGCCTCCGCCCGGAAATCGCTGATGCCAACGGCTTTGGCCACGGCCTCGGCAGTTTGGGGGTTATCACCGGTCATCATGTACACGGCGATGCCCCTCTTCTTCAAGGTGTGAATGGCCTCCCGCGAGGTTTGTTTGACCGGGTCGGCAATCGCGATGGCTGCCAGAATCTGCTGCTCGTCGGCAAAGTAAATGACGGTTTTAGCTTCGTCCTGCCAGCGGCTCACTAACCCGTTTAACGTCGCCAGTTGATCGGCGAGACCCCGCTCGGCCAGTAGTCGGCGGTTGCCAACCAGGTAAGCCTGACCGTTGTAGCGACCCGTCACCCCCCGGCCCGTCAAGCTCTCGAAGCCATCGAGTTGAATGCCCGAAACGCCTTCCGTTTTCAACCGCGCCACTACCGCTTCGGCCAGGGGGTGTTCCGACTGGCTTTCGAGGGTGAATAGTACCTGTGGGAGAATGGATTCGTTGACCGGTTTAGTAACCCAGGTCAAATCCGTCACCGTGGGCTTTCCTTCCGTAATCGTGCCAGTCTTGTCCAGAATAACCGTGTCAACCTTGTAGCCCAATTCCAAGCTCTCCGCATCTTTAATGAGGATGTTGTTGTCGGCTCCCTTGCCCACGCCGACCATAATGGCCGTTGGCGTAGCGAGTCCCAGCGCACAGGGGCAGGCAATGACCAACACGGTTACGGAAGTGAGTAGGGCGTGGGTAAAGCCATTGTCACCACCTACGATCATCCAGACCGCAAACGTCAGAATGGCGATGCCAATGACGACGGGTACGAAGATCCCTGCGATCTTGTCGACTAATTTTTGAACGGGGGCTTTACTACCCTGGGCTTCCTGCACCATCCGAATAATCTGCGCCAGTATGGTGTCACCGCCCACTTTCTGCGCGGTGAAGCGAAACGCCCCTTTCTGGTTGATAGTGCCGGCAAAGACCGACTCCCCAACCCGTTTCTCGACGGGTATCGGTTCACCCAAAATCATGCTTTCATCGACGAACGAGGTACCCGATTCGACGACCCCATCAACGGGAATTTTCTCGCCCGGACGAACCGCGATTACCTGCCCGACCCGCACCTGCGCGATGGGAATCTCCTGCTCCTCGTTACCGTTCATGACGCGAACGGTTTTGGGCTGTAGCCCCATTAGCTTCTTGAGAGCCGACGTCGTATTCGACTTAGCTTTCTCTTCGAGCAGCTTGCCGAGCGAGATAAAGGCAATCACTACCGCAGCGGCCTCGAAGTAAACGTGGGGGTGCAGCCCCCGGCGATGCCAAAAATCAGGATTCAGGGTGTTGAACGTACTAAACAAAAAGGCGATACCCGTACTGAGCGCGACCAGCGTATCCATGTTGGCTTTGCCGTGCCGCGCCTGCTTCCAGGCGTTGACGAAGTACGACCGGCCCAGCCAAAAAACCACTGGAGCCGACAGGGCCATCATGATGTAATTGGCGTAAGGAGCCTGCATGAAAAACATGCCTAGCACGACGACGGGTACCGATAAAATGCCCGCCCATAGGGTGCGCTTTTTGAGCGATTCGTACTGTCGTTGCTGGGCTTCGGCCTGTACTGCTTGCGGGTCTTCCGTATCGAATACCAAATCGTAGCCAATCGAGCGGATTGCCTGTTGCAAACCCTCCTGGTCGATGGCTTCGGGATCGTATTCGACGGTTGCCGATTGGTTGGCGTAATTGACGGCTGCCTTCTGCACCCCCGGCGTGTTTGTCAGTATGGATTCGACGCTGACGGCACAGGCTGCACAGGTCATCTCCAAGACGGGAAACGTCTGCTTGGTCGTCAGCCCTTCGTTGACCTTAGTTCGACGGGCTTGTTGGGTGAGTTGCGCTTCCATAGGTGGACAATTAAGTTGATACCACAAAGGTCAGCAAGCAGGTATGGGGGTACGTTACACAATTCCCCCCCGACGTTTGTAAGATTCAGTAGGCGGGTGAATCCCCTCCACTTAGTGGGCAGACTCCATCCCGTTGCGTTGCAATTGCTGCTTGTCGCGCCGGATGTCACGGAAGTGACTGGGCGAAAAACTGGTCAACTTTTTAAATTGATTTGATAGGTGCTGAGCGCTACTAAAACCGGTGCGATAGGCGATGTCGGCCAACGTCAGATCGGTATAGACGAGAAGTTCTTTGGTCCTATCCAACCGCCGACTGATTACGTATTTTTCAAGCGTAATGCCTTCCTGAACAGAAAATAGCGCACTCAGCGCATCATAGCTCAGGCCGACTCGCTGAGCAAGCTGCTCAGAATACCGAGTCGTTTCTTCACCGAGATTATCGCAGCTAACCACATCCTCGACGGCCTCTTTGATGCGTTGCACTAAGATTTTCTTCGGGTCGGTCAACACAGCAAACCCCTGCGTTTCCAGAGCCGATTGCAGTAGTGTTTCTTGCTCAGGCGAGACCTTCCCCTCCACCACGACATGCCCCAACGAAACCGACAAAACGGGTAATTTGAGTTGTTCAAATACAGCCTGCACAGCGTCTATGCAACGGCCACAGACCATTCCCCGAATGCGAAAGGTGGTGGTTTGATCGGTTAGAACGTCGGGGTTCATCAGTGCAGAATTTAAAGGGGGGAGGCTGGTTACGATAGCCTGATTAGCTACCTGATGATAACAAAAGTCGTAGACAAAGCTATCCCTCGGAATGTAGCCAACGCTTGCAAAATTTCCCGGCGAGTCTTACAGAATTTCTAAAACGTATCCTTTTCCGATGCGACAAGTGTTACTACTAAACGAACCTTTACCCCTGGTGAATTGGTATCGTCAACTCAACCGATAGTTCCCGCGCGTTATGAAGAAGCATCAACATCACTACGTTCTCCACGGCCTTCAAACTCAAGAACAGGCACAGGCAGTGCAGCAGGCTTTACTTCGGCAACCGGGTGTTCAGGATGCCCACGTGTCGGTGCAGCCGCCCGAAGTGCATCTAACTGTCGATAAACATCCGTCAATGGACGCCTTGCAACAGGCGGTAGCCCAAGTCGGCGCGTTTCACCTGATGGAGAAACAAGCTGAGGTGAACCACCATCACGGCCATCATTCGATGCCTGCTGATGAAACCGTACCCGTGGTTCACCCGCACCATCAATCTGATGCAGCGATACCAGCCGAAGAGCAGGCACTGCAACACATCGGTCATGACGAGCATAGCGGGCCTGATCGTGAGCATCATCGCCATGCCGAGATGGACCATGCGGGGATGGATCACGGGGCAATGGGTCATGCCAATCACGGGGCGGGA
Source organism: Spirosoma sordidisoli (assembly GCF_004138325.1). Lineage (GTDB taxonomy): Bacteria > Bacteroidota > Bacteroidia > Cytophagales > Spirosomataceae > Spirosoma > Spirosoma sordidisoli. The sequence goes on from NZ_SBLB01000012.1 coordinate 125,657, forward strand.
CACGATCACGGGGCGATGATTGCCGATTTCCTGCGTCGGTTCTGGGTGTGCCTATTACTGTCGGTGCCAGTGGTGGCCCTATCGATGATGTTCCAGGAGTTGGCTGGCTACACCCTTGATTTTGCCTTCCGGGAACCCCTCGTCATTGCTCTGGCTACGCTGATCTATTTCTACGGGGGATGGCCCTTTTTGTCAGGCATGATCGGCGAGTTACGTACCCGAAAGCTTGGCATGATGACGCTTGTCGCCGTAGCGATCACGGCAGCCTACGTATACAGTGTAGCCGTTTCGGTAGGCTGGCTCAAGGGGATGGATTTCTTCTGGGAACTGGCTACCCTGATCGACATCATGCTGTTGGGGCACTATCTCGAAATGAAGTCAGTGGCCGGTGCGTCGCGTTCTCTGGAGCTAATCGTACAAATGCTGCCCGACGAGGCCCACAAAGTGGAAACTACAAACGGGGGCGGAATCACGCTTTCCGATGTCAAGGTGAACACATTGGCAACAGGTGATCTGGTTCAGGTACGTCCCGGCGAACGGATACCTACCGACGGGGAAGTTGTCGAAGGAACGAGCAGCGTGAACGAAAGTATGCTGACCGGCGAGAGCGTTCCCGCGCAGAAAGTGAAAGGGGATACCGTTATAGCCGGTGCGGTCAATGGAGAAGGGGCGTTGCAGGTCCGGGTTACGCACCGGGGCGAAGACAGCTACCTCAACAAAGTGGTTAAGATGGTCCAGGAAGCCCAAAACGCCAAGTCGCAGACGCAGACCCTGGCCGACCGGGCAGCGGGTTGGCTGACCCTCATCTCCTTATCGGTGGGGTTGCTCACGCTTGTCGCCTGGTTATGGGCGGGTAAGGATGTGGCTTTCGCCGTCGAGCGGATGGTGACAGTTATGGTGACGGCCTGTCCGCACGCCCTTGGTGTCGCCATTCCACTGGTCGTCGCCATCTCGACCGCGATTTCGGCGCAGCGAGGGTTGTTGATCCGCAACCGCACGGCGTTCGAGGAAGCGCGAAAAATTACAGCGATGGTCTTCGACAAGACGGGTACGTTGACGGAGGGTGAATTTGGCGTTACCCGTGTGCAGATCGTGGCACCCACGCTCGATGAAACGGGCCTGCTACGCATCGTAGCGGCACTTGAGCAACAATCGCAACACCCTATCGCGCAAGGAATCGTTCGGGAAGCCAAGAAAAGACAACTTGATTTACCGGGCATCACTAATTTTCAGTCCATCACCGGCAAAGGCATATCCGCGACTGTCGACGGACAGACCGTGTTGGTTGTCAGTCCCGGTTACCTAAAGGAGAAAGGCATATCGCAACCCGCTGATGCCAAAAGTAACGGAGCCGAAACCGTCGTTTTCGTCCTAATCGACGACGCGCTGGCCGGGTACGTTGCGTTGGCCGATAAGATACGCGCTGACTCGAAAGAAGCGGTCCAACGATTGCAGCAGGCGGGTATCGACGTGTACATGGCTACCGGAGATAACCAGCAAGTGGCTGATGCGGTCGCCAAAGAGTTGGGCTTGAATGGCGTGTATGCCGAAGTGCTACCTGATCAAAAGGTAGCTATCGTGAAAGACTTGCAGCAACAGGGCAAGTTTGTGGCTATGACCGGCGACGGAGTCAATGATGCTCCGGCCTTAGCGCAGGCTAACGTCGGCATCGCCGTGGGGTCTGGCACTGATGTAGCCGCCGAAACCGCCGACATCATCTTGGTCAACAGCAAGCCCACCGACATTACGAATCTGGTAGAGTTCGGACGAGCGACGTACCGGAAGATGATTCAGAATCTATTTTGGGCTACGGGCTATAACGTCATCGCCATTCCCTTAGCCGCCGGGGTTCTCTATCCCAATTTCGTACTCAGCCCGGCTATCGGAGCCGTACTCATGAGCGCGAGCACGGTAATCGTCGCCCTGAACGCGCAACTGCTGAAACGGAGTTTGCGAACTTGATGGCATTCCCCCTAATTGTTAGTCAGACAATGGGCCTTTAACCGTTCGCAATACACATCTAATTCCCTACTGAGATGTTGCCACGCTTTGTCCTCGATTGGAAAATTTTCTGTTTCTAATAACTTCCTGATCGTAGCATCAAACTCTGTATCCGATACAGATATCAACTCGACTGATGGTCGCATACGGTTGAGATTTTGCAATCCCCAAAATTAGAGACTACTCAAAATCAAAGTGTTGTAAGATTATCAATAGAGGATTGTAAAATTTGTACAGCTTTAATGACAAGGTACAGATGCTACCTATCTCATAAGATCGTCGGCTTTATTGTCAATGCCAACTTTAGTCAAATAGTCAATTACTTGCTCTTTCACATAGTCTTGAAAAGGGCTTTCCTCAAAAAAACGGATCACCCCGACCACAACCATCCGCAGGAAATTAAAGTAGTGAGCCGCTACGTCCAGATGATTATAAGCTTTCCACAAGTTTGCCGCTGGTACAAGCATCGACGAATAGAAATCATTTTGCAGTAACTGATCGACATACCACTGCGAATCGTTCGGATCTTCAGGAAAAAATATTGGCTCTTCTGAAGCCAGATAATGGATTGCCGTCCAATTAATTTCGTATGCCCCCTTTACCTGATCAGAAGCGTAGGCGATTCGTTTGGTTCGATTATCAAGTTGATCGTAAAAATTCTGCCCGCACAACAATCGCGGCCCCTTTACCCCGGCTTGTTCAAGCTTTACGGCTTCCACTACTGAGTGACCAAATACGACAGGTGCCCGACTTTTTTTACCATCGTAGACGGCATTCAGTTCGATGACTTTAACAGTACCAAAACCAATACCGCCCCTGAAAAACAACGGGTGCCAATTCTCAATGTATTTCTTGGTAACAGGTTTGCCATCTTCTATCTCGACAGCCGTCACCGTAACGCGATGAGGATGATTAGCATCCTCCGGCTCACAATATTGATTAGACGTGAATGAGAAGCAGCTATGTAAAAAATTAGATAGTTGCTCCGCAAAAGTTTTTGGACTTTCTGAGTAAATAAAAACGGAGTCACTGAACGGAATGAAACACTTGAAGCTATCCTGATGGTAGGGAATTAACGATTCATGAGTAGGCAAATCCGATGATGCCATCGTCAAAATCGCCTGATAATTCTGCAAAAGCTGCAAGGCGGCTTCTGGGTCATTTTTGACATGATTGGAAAATCCCAAAAGATCAATGTACGCGCAAACACCCGTTTGTAAGCCGGTCTCCATAAATTGACAGTTAGTTTGGAAATACGTCCAAAAATCAGTTTTCTAAAGGTAAAGTATTTACAAACACCTTCCTCAGACACTGCTCCAGCTCATCGACTGAGACATATATATCGTCTTCCAATCCTTTGGCCCAGTCGCCGGTGCCTGCCGGGCCGTGAAAATAGGCGGAGTACTGTAAGCCAAGCTGCTCGGCCATGTTACGGTAAAAATCGGGGTAGTACGTTGGTGCGAACAACTCGAATAGATGCGTACCGGGCTGACACCAGAGGATATTGACGAAGGAAGCCCCGTGTGGGCCGATGATGAATTCTGCGTTTTGATAGATAGCGATCTGCTCGGCAACCGTGCGCGGCTTATCTTCGATGATCTCGATATCGTGGCTGCGCAGTAACTCGATCAAGGCCGACTCATTGATTATTCGCCGACGACCTGACCGACTAATGTATACTCGATTTCGCTTGCCAACGGGTGCAGGTAGCTTGGGCAGAATCTGCCGACGAAGCGCATCGATGTCGGCTTTGTTGGGATAAAACCAGTGTCCCGTATTAGCCAGCACACATTGCTCGAACTGTACGTGTGTTTTTCGGCTATCGACCACCCGATCCACGCTGATCCCCAACAGCCATAAGAATTCCCGCTCGTAGGGCGTGTCGAACAGCGGGTAGGCTACGAGTGCGTCGTTGAATTCAGCCGCCGACAGTACTTCTTTCATTCGGCACAGTTTCCCCAGCACCAGCAGCACGAAGTCGAAATAGCCGCCCCAGACGACCCCATCGAGGTAATGACTCCAGGGAGCCAGCAGGGTCTTGGTGTTCCGTTGCTTTCGCGACGTTCGGTGCAGGACGTTTCGATAAAAATCATCCGTATTGATGTCGGTGCAAAGTACGTGTCGGCTGTCCCGAACACTCCCGTAGGGTAGTTGCCAGAACGCCCCATCGGCATTACCGACTACCCACACCGATACCGGTTCGCTCTCGTCCTGCGTGGGTTTAAAATAGATCTTCGACGGGTTAGCTAAGTCGGCAACCTGCGATAGCGAAAACCGGTTGGCCGGGTACGTACTCCGCTCATTGGGGGCCAGCAAAGCGGCTGTTTGGGGCTTATCCAGAAACTGAACGCCCAGCCGCCGATACAACCAACGGGAGCCTTTACCGACCAGCAAATAGCCCATTTTGGCGGGGAAACGTCGAAGTTTTCGGCTGATGGCCTGGAGCCAGGTTGGACGGACGGGTAGAGGTGTATTCATAAAGTTGATCGGTTGAAAAGATGTTGATTGTCAGTTGATTTCTTCTTTCGTTTCCCCGCAGGTCAGCATCTGATCGCCGAAGTAGGGGTTGCGGATGGGCTTTTTATCGTTGAGCCAGTAAGCCCCCTTGTTGCCTTGCGCCATCGGGCAGTATTGCCGATAAACGGGCTTATCGCTCACCCCATATGCCTTGACGCTACGGTACAGCGCGTCCTCGAACTGGGCGTAGGCGGTGCGCTGCCGGACTACGTCGGTCGTGGTTGTCATCACGTTCAGAGCCTGGCTCATGGGCGTTAACTGGTTCATCCAGTCCTTGTGTGTGGTGCCGGAAACAAGGGTCATGTTTACCCCTGTAAGGGCTTTTTGCACGTCGCCCGCTGAGGCTTTGGTGCGGCTCCCATCGGAGGCCACGAGTGCTTCCGTCAGTTTGAGCGATGCTTCATACACCTTAGTCAGTTGCTGGCGGAAGGCGGAGGGTACGTTGGTCGATGAGGACGTACCTGACGATGCCTGATTGCTCGCAGCCCCTGACGCAGCCACCGGCGTGGGGTTGGCCTCCGTGTTAGGCGTCGATTTTACCCCTTCCTCATCCGGCTTCGCCGTGAAGGGATTGATGCCTTTTTTCAGGATCAGTTCACTGTAAAGTAGATAAGCTCCCGACATGGCGATCTGCTCGGTGCCATCCAAGCCGCCCGTAATCGCCACTTGCTGATCGGTTTCGGTACCGGTTTGTACGCGCCGGGGCCGGAAAAAGCCCGGCTTAGTCTGCACGAAAACAACCGCCCCGGCCCCACCCCGAACGACGGCATCGACAGGCAGTGTCAAGCCACGCCGTACCCCCTGACGGATACGTACCCGCGCCTGTTGCCCAGGCTGAAAACGGCCCTCCGGGTTAGCCATGACCGCCCGCATGACCAGCACCTGACTACCGGCCTGATACTCCGGGTTGACAAGAGCCACGCGGGCCGTCAGCGGGCGACCGCCTTCGTAGCCCACCACTTCGACGGGCACCTGATCGCCGACCTTCACTAGCCTCGTTTCGCCCGCATACAACTCAGCCTCGACCCATAACTGGGTGAAGTCAGCCAGGCGGTACAACAAGGCCCCTTCGGCGACGTATTGCCCCTCACTGGCGACGATCTCCGTCACCGTACCCGACGCAGGAGCCACAAACGGAATCCGGGGCAGCACCTGCCGGGTACGGGCCAACTGGTCAATCTGCGCCGGGGTCATCCCGTACAAGCGTAGCTTTTGTTCCGCTCCCTGCCTGAACTGCCGGTAGCGCGGTTCGGAACTACCTAGCTCCTGTTCCTGCCGCAAGGCAATCAAAAATTCTTGCTGCTGGGTGAGCAGCGTTTCGCTATAGATTTCGTAGAGCACCTGCCCTTTGCGAACCGGTTGACCCGTTTCTTTCACCAGCAGCCGCTCGATCCGACCGGCGATCCGACTGCTGATCACGTCGGTTCGGTTGGGATCAGCCACTAAACGGGCGTTCAGAACGGTGGCGTTGCCGATGGCTCCGCTGCCGACAGGCCGCACGGCCACATTGGCTAACTGGAGCTGGCTTGTACTCAGTTGCAGTTCCGTGGCCTGTTCGCCCTTTTTCGACACCGGCACCAGGTCCATGCCGCAAATCGGGCAGCTTCCGGGACCATCCTGTACGATCTGCGGGTGCATCGGGCAGGTATAGGTCTTCTGTCCCTCTTTTCCTCCGGCGTGGTCATGATCGTCGTGTTCCGAGTGAGCAGCAACCTGCGTCGATTCGCTCGAGCGGCTGTCTGAACCGCCGGACTGGCAGGCAGTCAGCAGAAGTCCTACACCCAACAACAGGGATTGGTAAGTGGTATTCATGGCGTAGTTGGGGTAACGTTGACAAAGCTTTCGGAGTCGATCAGAAACTGCGCGTTTCGGGCAATAGCCTGCCCTTCGGTTAGCCCCCGCGTGACGGCGACCAACGTACCTGATTGCGCCCCCGTCTGCACCCGCACGGGCCGGAAGGCTCCCCCTTCCTTCACGAAGGCGACGCGCTCCGTGCCTAACTCCAGTACGGCGGTGGCGGGTATCCACAGGGCGTTTGGCACCGGTTGACGCAGGGTAGCCTTCGCTAACTGCCCAACGCGCGGTCCGTTCGCCCCCGACAAGTACGCCCGAATGGTGACGAATTGCGAAGAAGCATCCGTACCCCCCGACGCAAAGAAGGGCACCACAAAATCGACCCTGGCCCGTTGGATGGGGGTGCCGCTACCGGTAAAGGAAATGGTCAGGGGCGTACCTGGCTTAAGCCGGGCGGCATCCTGGGCATAGAGCCTAAACTCGGCCCAAAGCCGCGTCGGGTTGACGACCTGAAACAGGGTCTGCCCCGTTTGTACGTATTGGCCTTCCCGAACTTGCAAGGCCCCGTCCATCACCCCCGATGAAGCTGGGGCCGATGGAGCGGCTGAGAAGACCACCTCATCGGTACTGCTGCCCCCCATACCGCCCCCCGTCATGCCGCCTGCCGACGTACCCCCACCGCTCGGCGCGGGCATGGCCGGGGCGGGTGCAGCCGACGACCCCTCGACCACGTACCCGTCGTATGGGCTGAAAACGGCCAGCGAATAGCTGGGCTGACGACGCTTGACCACCTCGTCAATTTGCCCATCGGTAAGCCCCAACAGCCGAAGCTTCTGCCTGGCTGCGGCTATCAGTGGGATGTTTGTCCCATCGGCTTCCAGCAGGTAAAGCAATTCGCGTTGCGCCGTAACCAGGTCGGGGCTGTAGAGTTCGAGCAGCTTCTGTCCTTTACGAATCGGCTGGTAGGCGTACCGAACGTACAACTTCTCGATCCGCCCGCCGTAACGGGCAGGAATGGTGTAGAGTCGCCGGGTATCGTAGGTAACGATGCCGTTGGCCGTCAGCGTTACCGACTCGGTACGTCGCTCAGGTTGGACGGTCGCCACGTTGGCGACCACGAGGGCATTAGTGGGTTGGAGCAAGGCTTTCAGATCGGCATCTACCGCAACACTGTCACCTGCGCCCGGCTGCACTTTTTTGACCAGGTCCATACCGCAAATGGGGCAACTACCCGGCTCGTTCTGCACAATCTGCGGGTGCATCGGGCAGGTGTATTCGGTGGCTTGACCGGCCTTGCCCGTAGGGGCGTGGTCGTGACCTGCGTGGTTGTTGGGATTGGCCGGGCCTTGCTTTTGTTGTTTGCCGTCGGAAGAGCAGCCGACGAGCCAAACGAGCATCAGCAGCCCGACCCAAAGCCCCTTATTTTTCCAGTTCTTTCTCATAGCTTACCAGCATTCGGTAGTAGTCACCCAGCCGGGTCAGGTAGTCCATCTGGGTCATGTTGAGCGTCTCCCAGGCATCGATCACGACAGGCAGTTCGCCTTTGTTCTGTTCGTAGGCGATTAGCTGTGTGTCGTAGTTCCGGCGCAACGTGGGCAGCACGCGTGTTTCGTAGTTGGCGAGTTGTTGCCGGAGGCTCCGTAGGTCGGTGAGCATCTGAGCCACCATGCCCTGCGCTTCGTTAAGCATTCCTTCCCGTTGGTAGCGCATCGCCTGGATGTCGGCCTCCATGCCCTTGATTTCGGCTTTGTACATCCGCGAGGCCCATGGCACGATAGGGATCGATACCATGCCCATCAGGGTAAACTGAGTCGGCATCATGCCGCTCGGCCCCGAAAAGGGCTGCATGTGGTCGAACCGTACCCGGAAGTCGGGCCGCCGTTGGGTCCGTTGCGCTTCGATGCCCGCCTGTATACTCAGAATCTGCCGGTCCATTTGGAGCACATCGGAGCGACGAATAGCCAACTCATCCGTCGACGGGATCGTCGGTACGGGTTCGGTAAGTCGGTACGTCGTGTCGATGCCGAAGACTTCGGTCTTGGGCCGGTTCATCAGGGTGTTCAGGCCGATCCGCCGACGAGCAATCTCGGCATCGGTCATGGTCAGCATGTTTTCTAGTTCGGCCAATCGTCCGTCGGCTTTGTAGATGTTGCCTAAGCTGCCTTGATTGTAGGGGTAGCGGATGTCGGCCAGCTTTTTCATGGTTTGCAGAATGCGCCGGTTTTCCAGCACTACCCCCCGCCGTTTGGTCAGCACCAGCCAGTCGAAGAATAACCCTTTGGCATCGGCCCGCAACTGGTTGAGGGTAATACCCCGCCCGGCTTCTTCTACGGCGGCTTTCGACTGTTGATAGACCTGATTAGCCCGTTGTTTGACCGGGTTGGGAATGTCCTGCTCGACCGACACCATGCCATAGCCTTTATCCCGGTCTTCCATAATCATCTGACCCGGATACGGAGCCATGAACGTACCCACACCCACCATCGGGGCCATCCAGCTTCGGGCACCCTCGGCGTAAGCACGGGCGGCTGCGGCCCGGCTACCGAAGGGGCGCAGCAGGGGGTTCCGCTCGTCGATGCGCAGCAAGATGGTATCCAACGACAGCACCGGTAGTTCCGGGCGCAGGGTGTCGGGCCGGGGTGCCTGTTGAGCCAATACCGGCCCACCCAGCAACAGGCCGACCAGCAGGGTGCTTGTCAGGAAACCGGTATACAGACCTTGATTAATGCGAAGCATTGAGTACGTCGAGTTTGCCGAACTTGCGGAGTTCGTATTCTTTCGTCAGTAAAAAGATCAGGGGCGTGACCAGCAGAATGTGCGTCGAGGAGGTCAGCACGCCCCCAATCATAGGCAACACGATAGGCAGCATGACATCGCTCCCCACACCGTTGGCCCAGAGCACGGGAACCAGCCCGAACAAGGCCACCGATACGGTCATGATTTTGGGCCGAAGCCGCTTGGCGGCCCCGTGGATGACGTATTCGCGCAGTTCGTCCCGACTGATGGTTTCGCGGGAGTTGCCCCGTTTGGCGACCAACTGCTTCATGGCATCGTTGAGGTAAATGACCATCACCACGCCCGTTTCAACGGCAATACCGAAGAGGGCAATGAAGCCCACGGCCACCGCCACCGACAGGTTCACCCCGTAGAAATACACCATGTATGCCCCGCCGATGAGCGCGAACGGAATGGTGATCAGGCTCAGAAACGCTTCCCGCGCCGAGCCGAAGGCCAGATAAAGCGACAGGAAAATGACGATCAGCACGACCGGCGCGATGAGGAGCAACGTTTGCTTGCCCCGGATCAGGTTTTCGTACTGCCCGCTCCATTCCAGAAAATAGCCGTTGGGTAGCCGCAATTCGCGGTTCACTTTGGCAATGGCGGCTTCGACGGTGCTGCCCAGATCCCGGTCGCGCACGTTGAACATGACCGCTCCCCGCAGCAGCGCATTGTCGGAGGTAATCATGGGTGGTCCATCCTCGAATTTAATGGTGGCCACCGTCGAGAGGGGGATGGTGCCGAAGGCGGGCGTAGCAATGGGAATGCGCCGAATACGCTCCACGCTGTTGCGGTAATCCTGGGCCAGCCGCACGTTGATCGAAAACCGTCTGCGCCCTTCGATGGTCTGCCCGATGGGGGCACCCCCGATGGCCGATTCGACGACCTCGTTGACAGCATCGACGCTCAACCCGTAACGGCCCAGGGCCTCGCGGTTTACGTCGACGGTCAGGTATTTGCCCCCGGTAACGGGTTCGACGTAGAGGTCTTTCACGCCCGGTATGCCTTCGAGCGCGGCCTTCACCTGTTCGGAAACCGTATAGATGCTGTCGAGCGATTGCCCGTGTACCTTGATGCCCACGTCGGTACGGATGCCGGTCGAGAGCATGTTGATGCGGTTGATGATCGGCTGCGTCCACCCGTTGACGACCCCCGGAATCTGAAGCTTGGCATCCAATTCGTTGATAAGGTCTTTTTTGGTGAGGCCCGCCCGCCATTGCGCTTTGGGTTTGAGCATGATGATGGTCTCGATCATGCTGATGGGCGAATTGTCGGTGGCCGTCGAGGCCCGGCCTGCCTTTCCCAGCACCTTGTCTACTTCCGGCACGGACTTGATGAGCTTGTCCTGCACCTGCAAAATTCGCTTGGCTTCGGCGTTCGACACGTCGGGCAGGGTGACGGGCATGAACAGGATGCTTTGCTCATCGAGGGGGGGCATAAATTCCGACCCCAGACTCAGCAGCATGGGTACGCTGATGGCTAAAGCCAGTAGGTTGATGCCGAGGGTCGTTTTCGGCCAACGCATCACCCAGCGGATCAGAGGTTCGTAAATACGTTCGAGAAACCGGTTGATGGGATTAGCGTGGTCGTCCTTGAAGCGGCCTTTCATGAACAGCGAGAGCATCACCGGAGCCAGCGTAATGACCAGCACGGCATCGACCAGCAGAATAAACGTCTTGGTCCAGGCCAGCGGGTGAAACAGCTTGCCTTCCTGCCCCGTCAGCAGAAACACGGGCAAAAACGAGGTAATGATGATGACGGTCGAATAGAACACACCCCGCGATACCTGTACGCTGGATTTTTCGATGATCGCCAGTCGCTCTTCCTCCGGTATCTCGATGTAGTTCTTAGGGCCGAAGCCCAACGCTCGTTTTATCGTTTTCCACATGGTTTCCTTATCAGTTAAGCCCTGATCGCTGAAACGAGCAGAACAAAAAGTTCTGGCTAGTCTGGAAAGGCGTGATATGATCTTCGGTGATGCATCGGATCTTCCGAAACCCCCTGAGCAGCTCGTTAGTCAGGGTTTGTTCGCTGTAGCGTCGCACTGGTAAACCGCTACATTTTTCTGGACCGGATTCGGAGAAGGTGCCGATGGTTACGTATCCGTTCGGGACTACGCCCAGGCGGGCCGTTGCCAGATACCGACTGATTTGGTCGGCGGTGTTCATGAAGTGGAAAGCCGCCCGGTCATGCCAAAAGTCGAAAAGGCTTTTCGGCCTGTACTCCGTGATGTCGCTGACAATCCACTCAACCCGATCTGCCCGGTTGCCCAATCGCTTTTTAGCCCGGCTCAGGGCCGCTTCACTGATATCCAGCACACTAATGTGCTCGTAGCCTTCGTCTAACAGGAAGTCCACCAGATGGCTGTCACCCCCGCCAATGTCGATGATGCGAGCTGACTTGGGTAGTTGAGCCTGCTGGATAAATGCCAGCGAGGTAGCCGGAATAATCTGCGTCCAGCTAACTTGATCGGCTTGCTTGGTTTGGTAGATAGCCTCCCAGTGCTTTTTAGGTACGTTCGTTTCCATTCGATCTGGTAGATTGGGGGGCAGGTTGGCGGGCTTGCCCATTTAGTTTGGGTTGACTTGCGTGCGTTGCCTGACCTGTCAATGGTTGGCTATCCCGCTGGGCGGTCAGTTCAGCCTGCCGGATCGCCAGATTTTTATAGGCGTTTTCGGCCATGATGATGCCGTTATCGACAATGACCCCGATGGCCAAGGCAATACCGGTAAGCGACATGATGTTGGAGGAAATGTCGAAGGCGTTGAGCAGGATAAAGCTGGTGGCGATGGTGATCGGTATCTGAATGATGATGCTGATGGCCGACCGCCAGTGTAGCAGAAACAGGATGACAACCAGCGAGACGACGATCATTTCTTCGACCAGGGTGTGGCTGATGGAAGCCACCGATTCCTGAATCAGGCCGCTCCGATCATAGACGATGTTGAACTTGACCCCTTCGGGTAACCCACGAGCTACCTCTTCCATCTTTTTCTTGACGTTGGTAATAACCTCGTCGGCGTTTTCGCCGTAGCGCATCACGACGATGCCCCCGACGGCTTCCCCCGCCCCGTTCAGATCGAAAATACCCAACCGCGTTTCCCCTGTCATTTGTACCGTCGCTACGTCGGCTACCCGCACGGGAACGCTGCTTAGGGTTTTAAGCGGAATGCTTTGAATCTGCTCGACGGATTGCAGATAGCCTGTCGTCTTGATGATGTAGCCGATACCGCTCAACTCGAACTTGCGGCCCCCGGCTTCGTTGTTGTTGGCCCGAATCGCGCCGATGACCTGGGGTACCGACAGCCCGTAGTACGTCAGCTTGTTGGGGTCGAGCGTGACCTGGTATTGCTTCTGGAAACCGCCGAATGAGGCTATCTCCGCCACGCCGGGTACGTTCTGAAGGCCGAATTTGACGTACCAGTCCTGCACCGCCCGCTGCTCACCCAAATCCATGCCCGGCGCATCGAGCGTGTACCAGAGAATGTGGCCTACCCCCGTACCATCGGGGCCGAGCGTGGGCGATACGCCACCGGGCAGCAGCCGGGCCGCGTAGTTCAATCGTTCGAGCACCCGTTCTCTGGCCCAGTACACGTCCGTATCGTCGTTGAAGATGACGTAGACGAAGCTCATGCCGAACATCGACGTACCCCGGACGTACTTCACCTGCGGCAGGCCCTGAAGATTCGTCACGAGTGGATACGTGATCTGGTCCTCGATGATCTGAGGAGATCGCCCCATCCATTCGGTAAAGACGATGACCTGATTTTCCGACAGGTCGGGGATGGCATCGATCTTACTGGTCCGCACTGAATAGATGCCCCAGGCGAACAGCCCCCCCGCCACCAGCAACACCAGAAACCGGTTCTGGAGTGAGAATTTAATGAGCCTCTCAATCATAGTTAGATCCAGTCTAAAGGGTTTCGATCCGAGGCCGTCTGACTCCGGTAAGCGGCTGGTGTCAGGCCCGTGATCTGCTTGAACTGGTTGGTCAGGTAAGCGGTGCTGCTGTAACCCAGCGTTTGGGCGATGTCGCTGATTGACAGTTCGTTGTAGCTGAGTAGCTCCTTGGCCCGCTCGACGCGCTGAAGAATCCAGAACTTTTCAATCGTCAGGTGTTCCGTCGTCGAAAATAAATGGCTCAGGTGGGGATAGTCCATCCCAATTTCGTCAGCCAGGTAATCCGACAGGGTAGTTCGTAGCTGGGCGGCCTCACCACGCTGAATGAGCGACCTAATCAACGTTTTGACCTGATTGACCAGGCGGGCATTTCGCTCGGAGAGCAGCTCGAAGCCCTTTGTGGTCAGCCCATCGGCGATGGCCGTCAGGTCGATAACCGCCCCTTCGACCCGCGCCCGGCCCAGCTCAATGTGATGTACCTGATAGCCTTGTCGCTCAAGCTCCTGCTGCACGGCCCAGATGCAGCGGCTACACACCATATTTTTGATTGCTAATTCCTGAACTGCCATTACGTACCGCGTTAAGTGCCTCACTCAGGTGGCCCCAACAGCGGAGCCACCTGTACTCCTCAGCTACCGGATTTCTTCCTTCACCGAACCGCACTTGAGCATCTTGTCGCCGTAATAGGGATTGCGAACTTCCTTTTTGTCACTGAGCCACGAGGCTCCCTTTCCCTCAGCCGCCATCGGACAGAACTGCACGTAGGTCGGAGCGGTCTTCGGCTTGGTTGCCTTGGCCAAGGCGATCATGCTTGTCGATAAGTCCTCAAACTGTTCGCGTTGCACGGCTACGTCGGTGGTCTTGGTCATGGCCGTTGCCCTTAGTTTAGCATCAGAAAGAGCCTTCTTATCTGCCGTAGACAGGGTATTGACCTCTACCTTACCCAGCGCAGCAACCAGCTTGACTGCATTTTGCTTGGCCTTTGGTGCGTCTGTGGCAACCAGTGCGTCTTTTACCTGATAATAGGCCGTGAGAGCTGGGGTTGTGGTTTGGGCCGAAACGACGAGTGAGCTGATTGACAGGCCCAGGGCCACGATGGTTTTCTGAATTGGTTTCATCGATTGTGATTCGTTTTCGTTGACTAAAGCTTCTTTTCCCACTCAGCAATGAGTCGGTTGTTCAGGGTTACGTAATCCGTAAACTTCTCCTGTTGCGCAGCCGCAGCCGATTGGCGAGCGGCTGCAATGGCTCCTTTGTAGTCGCCGGAGCGGGCCAACAACTTCGCTTGCAGGTGCAGGTAGTTGAAGGCTGGTTTCAGGGCTACGGCTTTTGTCGCCCAGGCTAACGCTTGTTTCGTATCCTTCTCGTTGTCGAAGTAGTACAGGGCTGCCTGGTAATACAGACCGGGTTTGTCTTCTTTTTTGCCGTTGATCCGCTCCAGGATCTCCGCCGTGATCCGCTCGTCGGCATTGCTGACGATGGGAAAATGCACCGACGTGTTGGCCCAGTTTAGGTAAATCATTCCCCGATTGCGGACCAGATCCTGCACCTCGATGGTGAAGGATTCGTAGAAGCGAGTTGAGGTGTCGGGCTTGACCGTGAAGCGCAGAACATCGTTCTTTTCGTCGTACCCATCCAATCCGTGACCACCTACGTGCTTGTTGAGGATGATGGTCCACTCGCTACGAGTGGGAATCGTAAACAGCGAGTAGCTGCCTGCGGGAACCGGTTTGCCAGCCAATACCACCGGGTCAGTAGTCTTGAGAATGGTTGCGTCTGAGGCTCCCGTCCGCCAGAGTTGACCGAAGGGAACCAGTCCGCCGAAGACGATACGGCCCTTTACTGCCGGTCGCGAATAGGTGATCGTCAGGTCGGTAAAACCGATTTTCTGCTGAATGGTAGCGGGCGGGCTAGGTTCGGGCAGGCTCAACTGCGCCTGAACAGGCCCGGCAAGGGCCAACAAACCAACCTCTACCATAAGCCGACAAAATGTGTTTCGTTGATTGCTCATGATGGAATACTATTATTGTTTGAGGACAATGCCATTGGGCTTCTTACCCACGGCGATGTCTTTGACCTTCGTGCGATTTTTGACATCAACCACCGATACGGTAGCCGCCCCCTGATTGGTGACGTAGGCCGTCAAGCCGTCCTTGGCGAACGCAATGGCGTGGGCATCCAGGCCCGTCTGTATCTCGCCCATCTTCATCCAGGCATTGTTCATGCGCTCGAAGACGACGACTTTGTTGCCCGTGCCGGCCTGACTAACCCACAGTTCATTCCGCACCCCATTGTAGGCTGCGTAGCCGGGGGTGAATCCCAGCGGCACCGTTTCCACGACCGACAGGGTCGCCACGTCAATGACACTGATGCTTTTTCCCTTCTCGTTATCGACGTACATCTTCCCGTCGCTGCCCGGCCACGCGCCCACCGGATCGTCGCCTACCGGGATTGTCTTCACGACGGACTTGTCGCTGACCCGGATCACCGTAACGGTGTTGCTCATACCGTTGGCGACAAACGCGTACTGGCCGTTGGTAGTCATGGTGACCTCGGCGGGTTCCATACCGACGGCTATCGTCTTTTTCAAGGCCGTCGTGCCCGCGTCATACACCAACACTTTACCCGCGTCGTCCATCTGCGAGGTCCATAGTTCCGTGCCATCGGGCGAAAACACGGCGTTGTGGTTCATCACCGGTGTTTGCTGATTCTGAGTCGTGGCCCCTGTCTTGGCATCCAGTACGACGACCCGGCCAGCCATGCCCGTCGTACCGCCCGTATGCCCGGCACTCAGGTCCATTCCCGGTACGCCCACGCCGAGCTTGGTACCGTCCGGGGAGAGGTAGATATGGTGCGGCCACATGATCATCGTGCCGTTCATATTCATGCCCGGCATGGAGGCATCACCGAACGAAATGGTCTCCTTCACTTGCTGGCTGACCAGGTCGATGACGGATACACTATTTCCTTCCGCATTGACGACATAAGCCGCTGGGTACGTAATGTTGAGGGCAGGTTGCATGTCGGTCATGTGGTTCATGTTCATGCAGCCAGACAGGACAAAAAGGGGCAGCGTAGCCGCCCAGGTGGACCGGTTTTTCATGGTCGAACGGGGTTTGTTAACGAGAAAATAGCAGGGAACACACGGCCCGAAAGGCCAGCGGATGACAGCACACAAAGGCTGTTGCACAGACAGTATGTCGAAAAGGGGACAAACGCCGATTGCCCGCTAACACGAGGGCAATAGCCCCAGTTAGCGAGTCAACAGGCAGAGCAGTGGCCTATATCAGCCAGGCACAGTTGGAAGCCAGCCGAAAACGCCCGGTTCGGGGAAGCGGGGATTGACTGTCAGGACGAATCGGCTCGGTCGGAGCGGTCGGCAGGAGTGCTGCCAGCAAGAGCCGGAATTCGGGATTGGAAATAAATTCAGCCGGTTGTGGGGCTGAGACGGCATGACCATCAACCACGAAACGGCTGACGTCTAAATGCTCGTAGGTAAGGGTTGTTTTGCAGCAGGGCATCCGCTTGACCCCTGACCCCTCTGAAACAGGCCGTGGCGCGTCGTCCAACGTACACGCCTTTTTGCAGCCTTCCTGGGCCATGAGGAGCGTTTTGGAATGCCCCCGCATCTGACACCAATGTTCCACCATACCTACGCCAACGCTACCCATCAGGACCCAAAGGGCCATCAGGCAGCAGAATATGCGGGTATACAGTGGCGTTTTCACAATTGGCTTTTTTACACCAACAAAGGTAGAAGCCCTTTTGTGTTGATTAATTACAGGATTCAGCCCCTCAGTTATAAAATTTTTAGAAATTGACTCTGACCTTCAAGTCGAAAATCTAACCTGCTTGTTTGGTTATGCCCATCGGTAGCTCACCGCCGTTTCGGAAAAGGGATTGGGGCGGCTAAACCAACGCGCTCAACCGGACTGAACCCTCCTGTTTTGGTGAACTTCATCGTATGGTTGAAGTTCCGCATGGAGTCGGACGGGTCTATTGCCATCATATTAATGCCGTCGAGCGTAAAACGGGGCATGGCAACCGACAGAATAACCTGCTTCTCAACCAAACCCGTTGCCGTGTTTAAGTTTCTGGCAAGGGCGTGAACAACTACCTGGCTAACGGGTAAGTGAGCCTGGACTTCACGGCCTATCCGCAGCAGGCAGCTACAGACATAGTCTTGATACAATTCGTTGAATTTACTGGCCGATAAGGGTTTACGGGAAAGCTTTCCGCTGGCTAATTGGGACACGGTAAAATCAGGGACCACATCGGTAGCATTCACAAGCAGATCTACTTCAATGTGGTCGCTGGTAAACGTAAACTCCAGTCGGCTCCCTAATTCGGCAATGTCCTCAAATGGTGCGAATGCCTCAATAACCTGCCCATACACATCACTGTTCTTTGCCAGTACCTGACGGGCCAACTCCTGGCGATCCTGCCACTCTTCGTGCTGGCGGTTGTACTCAGCCTGCTTATCCCTGAACAATTGGTCGTCCTGCTGTTTAGCCTGGCCAATGGCTTCTTGCAATCGCTGACTCTTTTTAGGTCCCGACCTGAACAACTTATCCAGAAAAGAAGGCTGATATGTATCAAACTTCGCCTGCGCACTACGTTCCTGTTCGTCGGTACGTACCGGCATAACGGGTGGAGCTTCCTGTTGCATAGCGGCCCAATCTACTACGTCGCTGCAATCGCAATGCACGGTTTTGAGCACGCTGACATATTCGTTGTATTCAGCAACTGCCTGAGCGGCATCGACGATAGCCTGGTGTTTCTGAAATTCTTTGTACTGTCGGGCGGCCAAGCGGGCGCGTCGCTGTTGACTACGCTCTACGCGCCGGGCCGTTGTGGTGATAACACGGACTGCTCCTCGTAAACTCATTTCGGTTCAGGTATGATTCGTTGACTGCCTCTGGGTGGTATGTTACAGTTCCTGCTCCTCGACTTCCAGTTCAACGGCTTCGTTTTCCAATTGGAATTTCTCCCACTCAGCCCGGTCAAGGGTGTTATTGGCCAGTGCTTTTTCGACCGCCAGACTCTCGCGGTATTGTCGCGCTTCGGCGGCAATAGTCCACTTAGTATCAATACCCAGTCGTTCGATCTCCGTTTTGATGTCGGCCAACTCAACCCGAAAAAACTCCTTGCGTGGGTTGACCTTGTTCACCTGATTATTCAGGAAATGCCGGTGCAGACTGCGTTCCAGCGCGGGGGCATCGTCGCTGAATAATAGCGCGTGAACGTCGAACTCGAAGGGCACGGACGCATCGCCCAGTTCGCGCACCCGGTCAAGTGGTTCAAGCCGACGAGTCATGCCAATCTTATAGACATGATCTCCGAACGAGCCGATGTTGGAGATGATATAGACGTGACCCGATTTGGTCTGTTGAGCCATCGACAAGGCCCGCTGATTTTTCTCCTGGGCCGCCTGTAGTTTAGCGGTCAATTCCAGTAGTTGGACTTCAAAAGCGGTACGTTGTTCCTCCGAGGCTTTCGCTGCCTGCTGCTGCACTTTGTCGATAGCTTTCTGAATGGTCTCCTCCTGTTTGGCGGCATCGCGCTGCGCTTTTTCGTACTCACGACGGGCCTTCTCTTCTTCCCGGATCTGCTCCCGAATAAGTCGTTGTTCGTCGCGCTCTTTCAGCTTCAACTCGTGGGCTACAACCGCCCAGCGCAGTTCTTCCAGCCGAGCCTGCAAATATTCGGGTGTGATCCGGGCATCCTTGAAAGGTTTGCCCAAGTTATTGACCAGCGCGTAGGCATCGTTGATCTGCTGCGCCAACGTACCGTAATTATCGTGTTTCACGTTTGCCAGGATCGAATCAACTTTGCCGTTGAAGGCATCGGTAACGAAATTTTCAGCACTCGTTTTCCGCACCGCTTCTACGTAGTCGCATCGGGCAGCAGCCCGCGTTGTCATCAGCAGACGAGTACGTTCGCGAGCTTTTTTCAACTCCACGCCAGCTTCCGTAAAACCAAACGCATCGGCCAACTCGTCCAGCAGGGTAAACGACGGCACCAAGTACTGGTCTCCATAGCCGTTGATGACATTCTTCAGGGCCTGAATGGTACGTTCCAGATCAGCCGCGTTACGGGTAGCAGCCAGGGCTTCACCAGCAATCTCCTCCGCCCGCACGTTGGCATTGCTTACAATCCGATTGGCTTCTTTAGTGGCGTTGAGCAGCACGGTTTCGGCCTGGGTCTGGAGAGCACGGGCTTTGAAACCAGCCTGGTCACGGACGTCTTTTGCCTGCGAACGGGCCTGCCGCAGCTCCTCATCTGCCAGTACCCTTAACCGTTCGGCTTCCTGTTGTGCTTCCGCCAAGACGCGGTTTGCTTCGCGCTCGGCATTCTGGCGTATCTCATCGGCGTACCGTTGCGCATCAACGATAGGCCGGTACTGGCTCAGTAAATCAAGTTCCTGCTGAAATTGGGTTTCACGGCTTGCAGCGGCCTGTTTCGCCTGATCGATTTCCTGTTCTTTCGCCTTCAACTTCTTTCGTTGAGTGAACAGCAGGATCAAGGCAACAAGCAGTAGAGCGGATAGAAGTACGGACATGAAAGAGAATTATAAGTCTTGACGTATCTATTTATACAGTAGAGCAAGACTACTAAAAAGTTACGTTATCGCCTAAATCGTCGTAAAAATTTCCCGCAGCTCACCTGAAAACGCCCAGAAATACTCCCGCCCGCCAGTCCCGATGTAAGTAGCTGACGGAGCGAAACTCATAGGTAAAGTCGGCGTGGTAAAGGAACGTCAGGTATTGCTGCTGTTCGTCGACGCTGAAACCGCCCAGATCGTCGCCCGCTTCGGTGATGATGCTTACACCACCGCCTTCGTAGCACTCATACACCACGGCACGGCTTCCGGCTGGACTGTCTAAGAAAGTGGCCTGGGTTTGCACTACGTCGCCCACGATGAACAGCGGCTTCCTCTGTTGCGTTTGTACAGGTACGCATGTGCGTACCGTGGTTTCAGCAGCTACGGGATTCAGCAACCGTTCAGCCTCTTCGAGTAAACTCCAGCCCATTAATTCGTCCTCTTCGGCCTCGTGATCGGCGGCACGGGCTAGGTCTGCCCGATGATCGATCAGGAAATCAGCAATGTCAATCGTTCGCTCGAAGCCCTCTTTCTGCGGTTGCCACTTGGCCACAAACGCCCACTTGAAATCTTGATACAACATTTCAGCCACGTAGCGATTCTGGAAGATGTGCAGGCAAATTGCCAGAGCCGCCTGCGCCGGTCCCGACCCACCGTATCCCCAATTAAGGCCCGATGGCGAATGGTTACGCACCGTCAGGCTTTCGGCCAGCGATACCTCCTGCCCATCCACGAACAGGCGGCACTGCTCATCCTCACCTCGTTCAGTATCACCGGCGTGATACGTACCCCGGATGTGGAAGGTTGTTTTAGTGAGTTGAAAAAGCGGCTTTGTCATACGGCTGGTCCCTCCCACTCGGTTCCTTTGTAGTATTCATCCAAAGCAAGCATTTTCATCGAGTCTCGCTCCGCGTCTGATCGCGCCCGAAACCGTTCCGGGTCGTCAATGCCTTCAGCAATCACCACGTTCACTACGTCGCCTACACTATCGCGTATCTCATAAACCGACACAGACTCCTGATCTATAAAAAATAACTGCACGTCGTCGTGCTCCCACCCATCCACAAGCTTGTTGCGAGGGTTATCAGTGTGCTCTTCCATAGCTGAATAGAAAAATAATTAGATAGTCAAATATACAACTATTCCATTATATATCTCTTCACTGAATGGAATTTACAACGTTGGTCGAGGTTGTCGTACTTTGGGGTTCTGAACGGTCTTGGTTTGGTCGGTAGTCGGTCGCTGTTCGGTATGCGCCTGTTCTGACCTGGCAGGATTCGTCGTTACATCGGATTGCTTCACTGGACTATCGATGTTCATCGGTGTACCCGGCATCAAACCGTGCCGCTTTTCCATCGCCCGACAAAAACGACCGACCTCTCGATAGTTAAAGCTTGTTTTGGCCGTGTTTTTACCGTCCAGATCAACCCGGCTGGCTACGATGTGAAAATGCTCGTGGTCACAGTCCCGGTGCCGAAACGCGACCATCGGGTTATTCTCCATGCCAAACGTTCGGGCGAACGACTGGCAGATACGGAGCATCACCTCGTCGGGTGGGCGTTCGCCAATTGGAAACGAAAAACTCTGGTGCCAGACGGGTTTACGGATGCGGTCGTTTAGGGCGGCTACCAACTTCATGCTGTCAGCCATATCCTCTATGTTCAACCGCTGTTTCACGTCTTGTCGAAGCCGTTGGTCCGTTACAACCGATACGCCGACGTGTTGCGCGTACAGCAATTCACCGCGCAGGCGGGTCCGGTCGAGGCTCCGGTTGGTGCGGGTTTCGTAATAGCAATACTGGATGGCCCCCAGGAAGCTGGAGCCGAAGAGGGCAACTTTGCCAATCATAATCGCTTGTCGGTTTGGTAGCCGGCTCGAATGCTCTGCAATATCTTTGTTAGATCAGGCTTCTTGACCGCAGTATCATCGGCGCGTTGCAGTACGTCGATGAGCGTGTCCAACTGTTGGATCGTACCCCAATCGGTCCTGTTGTCGGCGCAGAACCGTTTCACTTCGCCGATGACTTCACCGACACCATACATCATCTCTCGGATGTCCTGTGCGTAAAGTGCGTCGGACTCGGCCCGTTGGCTTAAGTACAGCAGGGCGGTTGTGAGCCGGTCCAACTTAGCCAGTTCCGCTGTCATGTCAGCCGGTAGCTTCCGAAGGCGGGGGAGCCGATGTAGGTTATCCAATGCACCCGACCGTAGCAGTTGCGACACGCTGATGCCCTCTTGCTGACTAATGGCTTTCAACTTCTTTTTTTCGGCTTCGCTCAATCGCACGTAGACGCCCGTCGAGCGTTTTTGCGGCTCTTTTTCTGACTTCTTACCCAATTGGTCAGTAGTCGATTTTGTGGTTCCCTCCCTCATTTTGTATATACAAAAACATAGCTTGCTGCACACTTAAGAGCCGGTTGCCTGATGCAACTTAGGTTCGGCAGGTACTGCAAATTGCGTGGGTTGCCATGGTTGCTCGAGTTGCATCAAGCAACTGTGTTGTATGAGTTGTCCAATTCTATCTATTCAACTCAGTTGCTTATGGTGCAACGGGCAATTAAGTTGCAAAACTATATTTTATTATCTATTTTTGTTTAATTAATTATCTATTATACTTATGACTGGAAAGATCATTACTATACATACATCGAAGGGTGGCATGGGAAAATCCACGCTGACAGTGGTTATGGCCTCCTATCTGGCTTATGCAGCCGGGAAACGGGTTGTCGTGTTCGATTGCGACCCACCCCAACATTCGGTCGTTGATTTGCGGGAAGACGAACAGGCGGGGCAGGCCATGCTGGCTCAGGCGTTTGATCAATTGACCGATGCTGAATTAGCCGCGAAAGGTCAGCCCTATACCAGTGTCAACGATCAGGCGGCTTTCGAGCGGTATCGGTACAATCGGCAACAGGGCATCAGTGCCTATTATCCCATTCACCCCCTCCCCTTCCAAGCACTGAGCGAATTGGATATGGACCGGGTACGTGCCGATTTCGACTACATTTTTCTCGATATGGGCGGGCAGTTTAACGCCGGTATCCTACGTACCCTGGCTGAGACCGACGTATTGCTGGTTCCCTTTACAACGCAGCAGGTTGACGTAGCGGCCTCCATTCAGTACGTCGGGGCCATTCTGGATCGGGTCATGCGTAGCCAGCTACCTAACTATTTGACTATCCGCTGCTTTTGGAACAAGTACAAGTTCACCTTTGCCCGCCGGGCCGATGTGCTGGAGACGTACTTCGCCAACCTTTTCCGCAACGATGCGCTACCAATCAGTTTCTTAAAAACCCGCCTGAACGATGCCGATGCCGGATTCGACCGGGCCAAAATGCTAACGACGGTGTCGTCGCCGGTTGTGCTGCCTGCGGGCCGGTACGTTCGGCGCAAGGACGACGGCAGCAGCCGACCGCCTAAACCCGCTGAGTGGCGCGAAGCGCAGTACTTACAGGACATCGTTAGCCTGATCGCCGAGGTCAATGCACTTTTTCCCGAACTGACTAAATCAACTCGTTGATGGACCTCGACAAATATCGACGTACCCCGGCTACCCCCACTGATCCGGCCCCAACGCTTGGCAGTTCAGGCGAAACGTTACGGCAGAAAGCCAATCGGTATCACGACTTTGTTGCCGACAACGTACCCACTGAGTCAGTCCCGACCACTGAGACAACAGCGTCGACCTCTTCGGCTGACCAAGTATTGAAAACAGAGATTGATGCTGGTGAGTCATCAAGTACGAAAGGCAATAAATCTAAGTCGAATAAACGCCCTTTGCCCGCGCCGAAACGGCTTACCAATCAAGAACCCGCTTCCCTGTCTGGCGTTAAGATTGTCTTTATTGAAGAGGCTATGCGGAAGCAGTATATTCAGATAGCGGGCTATGTCATGCTGAACTACGGCGTGAAGCTGACCATGACGGCATACTTCTGCTTCCTGCACGAACAGGCCGTCGCGCAGCAGTCCGACGAAACCTTCCTGAACGCCCTGGCTCAGTTTACCCAACCCCGTCCCTAAGCCTATGTTTTTACTGATTTCAACCGGTACGTTTCTCACCTTGGCTACGCTCGCCCTGATCGTATGGGCGAGGTTAGTAATGGTCTTTACGGGTCGTTCTAAAGCGAAAAAACATACCCGTCCCGCGCCCGCTATCAAATCGTTTTTCCAGCCAACTGCCGGAAAGATTGCGGTGGACGTACCCTTCCCGATGGCTTCGTATAATCGCACAGAATTGATACCGTTGCGCACAAAAGCCTCAACCAGTACGGCTGAGCCTATTTTAGCCCCAGAAACCCCCACTGCTTCAGCCTCTTCATCAGAGTCTATACCACCGGTATTGGACGATCCGGCTTTTGCACCCGCAGACCCAGATGAAGAGACGACATCGGATACAGCACCCGACACAGCGTCGGCACTGGAAACCACGAACGTACCCACGTACTCCGCCGACACGATCCACCCCTCCCCTACCGGTTTCCGGCTCTCGCTCGACCGGCAGTTGTTGAGCCGCTTGCTTAGTGACGATTCGCTCTGCCAGGAGTTTGAAGCCGTCCGCGCCCTGACCCTCGACCGGCAGCGCGATACGGGCCGCTCCTACGCCAGCCTATTCCGCGAAGCCGTTGCCGACAAACCCGCCGACGTGCAGGCGATGCTCCTTAACCTGCTCGATGAGGAAGAAGCCGACGACTACGATTACGCAACGCCCGGTTATGCTTAAGTGAGCGTTGACCGCCCAATCTGATTTATTTATTGCCTTTCCTGCTTACCCCTTGATTCGTGCGTGAACCGGGCAGGGTCTTTTGGGGCGCAACCGGCCACGCAGTGGTGAGGGCGCGACACGGAAGATGCTGCCCCGCGCATCCGGCGGGGATGGCCCGAAGGGCGTTCCCCGCCGTACCCCTTAATTATTTATGAGTGATGGGTTTACTTGCCCATTAGTTTAGATGAATTATTAGCTTTTCTCAAGCTCACTTGTACAATAAGTGCAACGTTAAACGATTTTTTATGTCATTTGCCAAAACCATATCTATGAAGCTTAAAATCAGCTCTATCCAATCCATACTTTTCATTCTTCTTTGGATACCATCGCTAGCCCAATCGAGGCTTAGTCAGCTTCAGAAAGCATTACCATCTATGATGGACAGCACTGGTATATCTGGCTTGTCAGTTGCTCTGATCGAAAATGGAAAAGTAACGTGGAGCAGTGGACTAGGAATTAAAAATAAGGGCACAAAAGAGCCTGTCTCTACACAGACAATATTTCGAGGGGCTTCATTAGGAAAGCCCCTTTTTGCTTATGCCGTGCTCAAACTTAGTGAGCAAAGGAAAATTGCTTTAGATACGCCGTTGGTAAGTTATGCTCCGCCCTCGTATTTAGAAACTCACTTTTTGAAAAGTCCATTGGGCGACGAGCGAATAAGACTTATTACTGCTCGCATGGTGTTGAACCATACCAGCGGCTTGCCCAATTGGCGTGCTGAGGGCAAGCCATTGACGACGATGTTTATGCCCGGTAGCCGGTACAGTTACTCGGGTGAAGGCTATTATCTATTACAAACTGTAGTTGAATACTTAGTAAAAGAATCCGTTGAATCATTCATGCAACGAACGGTATTTAAGCCAATGGCTATGACACATACCAGTTATATGTATCATGCGGTTGATTCTCTCCGATACGCTTCCTCTTACGATATGACCGGTAAATGTATCGCCGATGAACAAGAGACGGTGAACGTAGCACATACATTGCGAACGACTGCCGATGACTACGCGCGTTTCATCGTCGCAGCAATGATGAAACCGGGGTCTGGAGAACAAACGGCGAAAGCGTTACTAAGCTCACTGGTCAAAACAGATATATGTCAGCCAGGTCAAGTGTCATGGGGGTTAGGCTTTGCTGTGCAGCATACTGTAAATGGAAACTTATTTTGTCAATGGGCCAAAAGCCCGACCGCCAGCGGTTACGTTATTGGTTCAACCGACCACAAAACAGCGGTGGTTTACTTCGTCAATGTGGCTAATCAAGGACTACGAATTGCCGAACGGATGGTTAAGTTAGGACTGGACTATGATGATCCTTTATTCTCCTGTTTCGGGGTTCGGCCTTACAATGCCAGACGGTAACAACGTAAACGTATAGGTCTTACATTTCTCGATGTTTTATGGGTGACTGTCGTTCATTCCAATTTCGGCGTTATATTCTTTTAACATAAAGTCAGCGACGTGTGTAGCTACATGAGAATGTGATAGCCTTATCCTACCCCTTTGATTCTTTTCACCTGCGCCGACGCTCGTAGGCATCGGCGCGGGTGAAAGGGTCAGGCTACTAACTCGGCTACTTCGGTTTCTATGGGTTCGCCCTCCATCTCCATTTTTCGTTTCAGGTCGGCTACTTCGGTTTCTAAGCGGTGCAACTCGGCTTCTTGCCGGAAAGGTTGAGCGAGTTTGCGGCTAAACTCCTGCTCAACGAGCCGGGCGCGTTCCAGTTCGCGGATGAGTTGGGCGGGGGCTTCACAAGCGCGGGCAACGGCGGCTTTCAGCGAGGAAAACAACCCGTTGGCCGACCCGACCACGCCCGACACTTCCCGACCCCACTGATAGCGTACTACCGCCTGACCGGGCAAAAAATCGCCAATCAATTCCTGTGATCGCTCCCCGGTTAGAGTTAGCGGCAAGCCGTTAACCAGTATTGTTTTCGACTCCTGTACCCGGCGTTTCGCCAATCCCTTGACTTGCTCAATCAGGTATTGCACCGGTTCGCCCCATTTTTCAGTATAGGTCGTGCCGTTTACCGTCACGTTCGTCACGGCGTAGATCTGGCCGAAATGTGTTTGTAAGGTCGCCGTTTCCTGTTCCAACTCGGCCAACGTTGGGCCTTGCTGCCGGATAAACCGTTGGGCGTTTTCGACCTGCCATTGAGCATCCATCACCCCGCGTTGCCAGTTTTTACGGGCCTGCACTACCCGCGATAGTTCAAGCTGCTTTGTCGTGTACAATAGGGCGTGTTGAGAGCCTGACAGCGTCGCCATCATTTGGTCGAACGACATAGCGGCAAAATCATCGTCCGCGCTGATGTCGGCCATTTGGTCGTCGGCAATGTGGCCTTTCAAAACTTGGTTGATAAATTTTTGCTTGATGGCTAACCGCCCGTAAGCCGTAGCGTCGAGCGTCCGGTCTACGCCGTAGGTCAACACCTCTACCGGCAAGTTCCAAACGGCATGTAAGTTGCCCTGCCGAATCAGCCGCCCATTCCGTTGTTCAAAATCAGTCGGTCTATTCGGCGCGTCTAGGTGGTGAACGGCCACTAAGCGTTCCTGCACGTTTACGCCCACGCCCGCCCGTTCCGACGTACCGAGCAAGACACGTACCTCGCCCGTGCGAACTTTGGCAAAGAGCGGTTCGCGCTTGTCGGCCTCGGCGGGAACAATGGCAATTTCAGTTTCTGGTACACCCTGCGCGATTAGCTTAGCCCGTATGTCCTCAAACAGGTTGAAGCGTTTAAAATACAGGTCGGCCCCCTCAACATCGAAGAACCCTTTTATAGATGGGCTTTGGTAGTTGTCGGCAAAGACCAACTGCGTTCCCAGGTACGTAGCCGATTTGTGATAGAGACGCAACACTTCCGTTACCAACCGGTTACACTTCGACCCGGTTTCGTCGGGATTCTCGGCATCCAATAGCCGTAAATCAATGGTGGCTTTGCGGGCCTGCCCGAAACACACCAACGGAATATGTGAGTTATCGCGCTTCTCGGCCCCGCTCAGGTTCTCAAACCAACGTAGCGTTTGCTTGATGCGGTCCAACTCGTCAGCTACGCCCTCGGTCTGTGGCAGAATAATGCGCGTATGCTGCCCGTCTTTCAGTACCGGTAACGTACTGTCGCGCTGAAACTCGATCACGTCTTCGTTCAGCACCACGTCAACATGAGCGCGGTACAACTCCGACAACTGCTGTACGTTAACGAACTTCGCAAACCGCTCTACCGCCTTAAAGTTGCCCGTTGCGGTCAGTTCAAACGACTGAATCACGGTGCCGAACGCTCCGGCGAATTGGTCAAACGTGGACAGCATAGCCTTGTTCAGCCGGTCAGGGGCAATAAACCGTAAGGTCGTCCATGCTTCGGCCATCGTGTTCGATATGGGCGTACCCGTCGCCAACACCACCCGGCCCCGCCGTGCCTGCACCGTGCGGCACTTAAACAACGCGCTTAGTGCATCCTCCGAACCCGCCGTATCAATGCCTTTTACGTTCTGTCGGGCCGTGAAAAAACCAAGCCGTTTGTAGCGGTGGGCCTCGTCCAAAAACAGCGCGTCGATGCCTAATTGGTCAAACGTCAGCATCTCGTCTTTTTTGCGGTCGGCCTGCCGGATGCGTCGGTTTGCCAGTCGTAGTTTCAGTTCGTTCAGCCGTTTTACGCTCATGGGCCGGTCGCGTCCCTGCCGGGCGGCTGCGGCTATGGTGTAGGCCACCCGGTCAATTTCTTCCTGAATAAACGCTTCCTCACTGGCGGGGTCGTCGGGTATCAGTTTCAGGAAACTTTGCGGAATCAGCACCCCGTCAAAGTTGTTTGTCGCAATTCGCTGTAAGAATCGTTTGCGGTTACTGGCTTCCAGGTCGGCGGGTTGCGGTACGTAAATAATGGCCGATGGATAGAGCGTCCGCCACGCACGGGCAAAATCGTTGAGCGTTGAGTTTTGCACCACAATCATAGGCTTGTGGGCTACGCCTAGCCGCTTCAATTCCATAGCCGCCGAAATCATCGTGAACGACTTGCCCGACCCGACAACGTGCGCCAACAAGGTATCTTGCTCCTTAATCCGCTCCACGCCCCGAAACTGGTGCAAGCGTAACTGAATCGCAGGCGATGCGCCGGGGTACTGTTTCAGGGCGGGTTCGCGGTACGTTTTGTGTACATAGCTGTTGTACAGTTCGTTGTACACGGGTTCGATGGCCGCGCTGTGGTGGTCCCGTACAAAGTCAATAAACAGGTCGTTTAGAGCCTCCTGCGCCTGTACCGCCTGACTGGTGGCTTCAATGTCCTTTACCGTTTTCTCCTTACCCTCCGGGTCAATAATCGTTTTGGTAACAACAACGGTACGTCCCTGCAACGCTGCTTCGATGAGTTGAATAGCCGTTCGGCGTGACGTACCCAACGAGCGGTTTTGCACCGATGACACGTTCCCCGCTCCTGTTACCTCGTACTGCCCCACCCGCTGGTTATAGCCAACCGTTACGCTGCTGGTCTGCACGGTTTGGCCGATAAACTGTTCAATGATGTACGTAGGAATCCAGGCCGACCCCAACCGAAACTGAATAAGCGGGGCGGGTATGGTAGCCGGTACTACGGCAGTTAATGCCCGAACATTCACAGCGTACCGGGCATCTGTTTTGGCGGCTTCGGTGGCCTGCCCTAACTTTTTTCGCACGTTCCCCGACAGGTACGTATCTCGGTCGTCCAACTGCCCCGAAACCGGATTTGGGTACGCCAATTCACCCGCTACCAGTTCACTCTTGACTGCATCAACCGGTTTTTGCATCCACCGGCTAATCTGCCCCACATTAACCCGGCCCGTTAAGGCAATAGATAAGCGTAACGCATCGGCCAACGTTTCTACCCGTTCGGGGCAATGGGTGGCGGGGTGTACGCACTGACGAAAAATATCAGCCCTGTTAATAGTATGGCCCTTCTCGGCTCGGCTCACTATCTCCAACGCCTGAACGGTAGCAAATTGCGGGTCGTAGTCCTCCAGGAACGTAACGGCCCGGTTTCGGTTGAGCGTCCCAAAATAGCGCGTGAACAGTGAATAGGCGTGGTTTAACTCCATCCGTAACTCGTCGGTGATGGCCTCCCCCCTACCCTGCTGCTCGGCGCGTCGCAATTCCGTAAAGGCTTTCTTTACCCGCTCGTATTGGGCAACAATGAGCGTTTGGCTGTAACGTTTGCCCCGAATTGTTACCGACTCCATAAACCGCGCTAATTGAGTAGCTGGCCGGGCTGCGGCTCGTGGGCTTTCTTCGTAAACGTTAGCTGGTAGTTCAGCAAGGGCCGCGCTTAGTAACTGCGGCAACTGGTCAGAGTTGGGCTGGTGTAAGGTCGGCTGATCGGCCCGGTACAGCCCGCCTTTACCCACCTCATCGGCAAAGTGCATCGTACCAAGCATCATAGCCGGGCGGCTATGGTAATACTCGTTAACCGCCAACGTTCTTGCCGACTCTAGTTCATTGCCTTTCGCGTCCGTTAATTCGGCGCGTATAGTGATTGTCCGCTCAAACGCATTGGCCGCGAAGGGCCGCGCGCTACCTAACCGCTTTCGTAAAAACAGTACGTCGGTCGTTACCTGCGTTCCGGCGTTGGCTTCAAATGCATTCGACGGTAGCCGGATGGCTCCCAATAGTTCTGCCTCGGCTTCGTTTGTCAGGAATTGGCGAAACTCTGTACCGGCTGCATCAAGCGTACCCGCCGAAGTAATCAGGGCCACAATACCGCCCGGCTTAACCAACTGCACCGACCGCCCAATGAAATAATTATGAATGGCAAATTGGTTTAGTTCGGGGTGGTTGCGGTCGTACACCGTGTAACTGCCAAAGGGTACGTTACCAATTACCAGATCAAAGCTGCCGGCTTCAAACCCGGTCTGCTCCAGACCGCAAACGTGGGTGTCAACCTCCGGGTACAGCGTTTGCAACAACTGCCCCGATAGGCTATCTTTTTCCACCGCTACCCACGCCGACCGTTCGCGCAACGTCGGGGGCATCAGTCCAATGAAATAGCCAATCCCTGCGGCTGGCTCCAAGATGCGACCGCCCGTAAACCCGAACTGCTCAACGGCCTGCCACATGGCCGCTACCACTTGGGGAGCCGTATAGAAAGCATTCAACGTGGATGCTTCGGCGGCTGTCTGCTCGGCGGGGGTTAGCAGGTCGCTCAACCGCTGCCGGGTACGTCCGTACTGGCTCCCCCACCGGCTTACGGCATCATCGACAAAAACCGTTTTGTCCGTCTGGCCCCGCTGCCACGTCTCGAACGCATTCGCTTTCCAGATGGCTGACAGCCCACCCCAACCCGTATATAAAGACAAAATTTCTTGCTCGGCTGGTGTTGCGGGTCGTTGGGCTTGCTGTAGTTGCTTGAGCGTTTCCAGCGCGGTAAGGTTGGCCCGTAATTTGGCCGTGTTGCCAATTGGTATGACAAACGAATCTGCGCTAAGCGTAAAGCCGGTTTGCTGCTCCGTTGCAGGTACGTCTATTGGCTTAACGGCTGGCGGCTGGCTGGCTCGTGTCGATAGGGCGGGTTTGGGGCGGGTAGGTGGCACTAAGCCGGGCTGACCAAACAGCGCGTATTGATTGGCAATCAGGACAACAGGCCGAACGGTGGCCGTGCGGGTGCGTGGCGTTGGGTAATGGGTCATAAATAGCTGACTAGTTTAACACTATAAAGATAGCCAACTATTCAGCTATTTGAATATCTATATAGCTATTACTCAGGCTTTTACAACCCGTTTGATTCAGACCACTTTTACCAATTACCCCTTGATTCTTTTTAGCTCAGCGTATTTCGATTTCGGTGCTATATACCCGAAACTCGACTTCATGATTGGTTAGCGTAACAAACCGGTACGGTGGGTCTGTTTGCGGGCTTTCTCTTGATATCTGTGAATCACTTATAGCCCAGCCCTCCTGCCCTACCGGAAGTGTTGGTCCTACTCGTTGTATCAACTTGACCCGCTGCCAACCTTCACCTGGTGATGTATATAGCTGTTTATCCATGTAGCAAACTAGCTGAATAGCCAACAACGAACCATTCTTTATAAAAAGTGAAATAGCTGAATATTTTTTTATTCAGCTATTTCACTAATCGACTATACATATACTCGATTAGGTATGGCGTTGTCAATTATCGCGTTCCTATATCTTGGCGTGCTCGCTGCCGCAGTTGCCCAAGACGAGGGCTGAAACGATGACTTTGCCAGCAGAGCTAACAAACGCTTGTATCGTTCACGTCCCTGTTCGATAAACGCATTACCCGTTGCGTCGGCGGTTGGTTCAAAGTAAAATACCTGAAAGGGAGCCGTTTTCTGCACACCGAGCAAGACGAACCGTTTAGCGTTAAGTCCGTCCAGATAAAAGGCCGTTTGCCGGTCATATTGATACAATTCGCAACATTCCAGGAACTGCTGGTATGTGCGGGCGCGGGTCGTTTTAATATCCACGATCAGACCGTGCCGTAGCCGAAGATCTGTTTGACATTTGCACAGTAACCCGGTTTCCGGGTCGCGGAAGAGGTGCGGCTGTTCTTTCTGACCCCATTGCAACGCCCACCGGCCAAAGCGGGTGGCCCGCACAGCCGTAGCCATTTTGGTTAATCGCTCCCGGTCAATGTCAGCGGGAATTGGTCGCCCGCAACGCGGTTCCAAAACCATTTGATGAAATGCCGATCCCTCAGCATAGGCAGCGACGGGGGTTTTATTAGGCGTCGCAGTAAGAAACCGCTCAAACTCAATCAGGTCTGAATTAGAAATAGCGGGATAGGAGCGATACGTCGCGGGCTGAAATAGCATGATATACGGATAGTTAATTAAAGACATAAAAAGTTATTTGGTTATTTGACTATTTAACTAGTCAAATAACCAAATAAAAAACTACACAGTTATTACTTCAGCCTCTTGTACAGCCTGTTCAGTAGACTCACCAACAGGCAGCGCGATTGAGTCTGTAGCTGGCAGGGCGAAGGTTTCGGAGAAGCTGAGGTAGTTGGCCGTTTGCTTCAACGTATCGCGCCGGTAGATCGGACAATCAGCCGCGTACTCGGCCAATGCCTGCACCGTTTGCGGATCGGCGAGGGTGTAGCTGAATCGCCCGATGAACCATGATTTCGTCGGGTCATTTTTGCTCGTCACTTTTTCCGGGCGAACCGTCAGTACCACATCACAGAGCGTTTTTGGCTCGTTGCCTTCGTAAAGCAGCTTCTTGAAGATGCCACGCAACTCGGCAAGCGTGGTGCCATTGAACATGATGCTTGATACGCAGTTGAGCGCGTCGATAAAGAACAGTTCTGCCCAGGGTTCGCGGGTGCGATTGAATAGCCCGTCCTCAAACACACGGAACACAAACGGCTGAAACGAAAACTCTTTTACTGCTTTGCCATTACTATCCAGTACAACCGTGTCACCGTCGATATTGAACTGCCCGGTTTGGGAGTTGTAGCGGTACTGTTTTGGGTCGCCCTCGATGTAGCGGAAGCGGTTAGCAATGATAACTTCACCCTGCGTGTTGGTAATTTCATGCTGGTACGATTTCATAATCGGTATAGCGGAAAAAGGAGTTAATTAGTCCGGGCTTCACCGGCCAGACGTTCCGGTTTCAACACTATAAAGATAGCTATCTATCTGGCTATTTTCAAGTTAACTAACTGATAGTCAGAGTTTTGTGAACCCGATCTGATTCTGTTTCTATAAAACACCCCTTGATTCTCAGCGAATTATTAAAATACATAAATAGTTAATTATTTGAATATTCACTCCTTACTACGCTTGGGTGAAGCCAGTAATTCTTGTTCGCGTTGTTGCAGCAAGTAGCGTTGACGGCGGGTATCGAGTATACCTTCGAGTCGGCTCAGTTCAAGTTGAAAGGAAGGCGATTCGGCAAGCGTGTCTGCCTCGGTAAGTAACTTCCGCAAAGCCGGTGAATCATCCACGGTTGCCTTGGCAACTACGTAGCGATGTTGCCAGTAGCCAACGGCAAAGCTATCCCGCTCATGAGCGGCCTGTAACCAGCCATAAAATAGACCACCCATAGCCAGTCCGGCCAACACCATCCCCACCGTCAGGTAACGTACCAGTCGAAGCAACGACTGCCCAGGCTGCTCGACCTTAACCAGCTTGGGGACGAGTTTCTCCAAACAAGCTTCCACGGTCGGGGTGAGCTGATCTGAAAGCTGCGGAAGCCAATTGGTGAGCCGTTGCACTAATTCGGTACGTTGCTGCTCACCGGCATCTTGCAGGGCAGAAACCAGCGCGCCAATCAAGTGGGGATCGAAAAGCGGAGCATCCGGGGTGGTGGCCAAATCGGGTTGAGGGGGTACGGGTAGGGGAGGAGTTGACGGTTGGGGCGATTGCTTCCAGTAGGGATTAGTTGGGTACATCTGACCGGAGTTTGGCTGGGCAGGCAGCGGTCGCTGCTGACCGATCATGTCCTGTTCAGGGTGAGTAGGAGAGGGGGCTGGATTCATGGACAAAAATTTCCCTGCCGACCCGTTTCACCGGTCGGCAGGGGAGAATACAGTTAGAGTTTGGTTCGATAGGCCCGGACGGCTTCAGCAGCCGGTTCTGCCATTGTTTGCTTCGCGCTCTGCTCAGATTTCAACTCAGTGTGGGGCCGGATTGTAGGCGGTGCGCCAACTTTCAGCGGGCTGGAATCCGGCAGCGGTTCACCTTGCCGGTTCTGGAGTACGTCGTTAAGATCTTTCTGCTGCCGGGTGGGGCGTACCACCTGGTACAATGCCTGGCCCTGCCGTTGATTGATTTCATCCGATAACATCGTCAGGGCCTTAACAAGTAAACGACCATCGTTGGGGAAGTGAATACGGGTGCGGGTCACGGCCTGATTTTGCTGTGAATCGAGCAACGTCTCGCGCTGAAACTCCTGCACCTTTTTCTCCTTATCATTCGCGTCGCCATTGTAATGAAACTGCTTCGTGAAGCGGTTCATCTCGTCGAGAAATCGCCCTAAAAATGCTTCGTTACGTTGCTGGGCCTCGCCGGGTCCGGTTGCGCCGGGCGTGAGGGGTTGGCGGAGTTCGAGGTCAAGCTTATTGACACCCGAATACAGGTCTTTCTCCAGCTTGGCATCTTTGTGCAGTTGCAGTCGGTTGTCAAACTCATTCCCGGAGATCATGGCTCGCTCCCGCGCGAACCGGAACTCATTACCCACCTTGCCGGTCATGTACTCCGACTGTGCCAGCTTAGATATGTCGTCGGGCAAGGGCACACCGAAAGCTTTGGCATACGTAAAGGCCGGAATGACCGACTGCACCATCTCGACCGACACCTTCACATAATCGTCGGGCATGATTTCCTTAAAACGAGCCTGGTGGTTGATTGCCAACTTGTGACCTTCCGACAACGTACCGTCGGCGACGTCGAACCGTTTCAATACGTCGCTGAACGTTTTGACCTCCGGGTCGAAGGCAAATTTTGGCCCCAGTACGTTCGCCAGTGGGTTAGGAGGGAGGTTTGGTCCCGAATAGGCAATCTCCGGTTTGATGCGCAGGGCCGGATCAGCCGCCGGATGGGTTAGGCCGAGGTAGTTGATGGCGAACCGAAGCCCGGCGTTATCGCCATCCTGCGCGATGACAAACTGAGCTTCCGGGTTACGATCTAGTACCTTTTGAATGAACCCCATCTGTCGGCTTCCTGGTTGGCCACCCGTTGCCATGTAGAACCGTCGTTCGCCTTCCGCTTCAGGGTTGAGTTGTTTAAACGATAGCGCGTCGATGGCTGATTCGGCCACCAGAATCCGCTGCGCCTGCACTTCCTTAAAGGCGTTTCGAGCCGACTCAATCGGTAACTGAACCTGCCGGGCAACGCCCTCTTCCACGAAATCGAATGAGATGGTATCCGTGCGGGGTCGATGAACCGTACCGATGGTCCCGACAGGTAAGTCATTGCGGCCATGCATGGCCAGGGGCATGGTCAGTTCGTAAAACCGGTTCGAATGCCATATGGCCTCGCCCCGCTCGCCTGATGGAAACGACTTGAACCGCTCGTTGCGAATATCCATCGATACCAGATGCCCGTCCTGCGCGTACATCGGGAAAGCCGTGTTGTGATGGGTCGTGCCTTTGTCGGAGGTATACGAGATGTTCTTGATGCGACCGTCAAACTCCGGCGAAAACAGTACGTCTTTGTGCAGTGACCGCCCTTCGAGGTAGCGCGTATCGGTCAGGGGTGCAATGGCGTATCGACTGTGCAGGTCTTTCTCGCGGAGTTTAGTGTCGATGAGCGCGTCTTTCACTTGCTTCAGCGGGGCCGTAACGGTTTTTTGCAGCGTGTAGTCGGCTGAAGCCATAATGCGATCAACAGCTTTGAACACGTTGCGGTAGATACCGTTCTCGACCCGTTCCAGAAACTTGATCACGTCGCCCCGCCAGCCGCGCTGATCGTTCATGTCCACGAACATCTTCTGACCGTACTTGTCGCCGGTGTACACGGCCAGGCGTTCCTTCGCGTTCTTCTCGCCCCGTTCGTAGATAAGCCACTCGTCACTCGGTTTCGATTTCTTGGTGTCGAGTTGAAACCCGTAGTCTTGCAATACTACCTCCAGATCAAGATCGCGCTTGATGGCCTCGAAATCACGCACCAGCTTTTCGGTACGTGGTTTGGTGGGGGTATCACCCTCTGTCGTTTTTGCGTCAGTAGGCTGATTGGGTTTGGTGGCTTTGGAAACCTCGGCTTCCTCCTTCATACCGGTTGGCGCAGTACGTTGAGTGCCGTTGGGCGACAAGTCAATTCGCCTGTCGTCGGCGTATTTCTCCAGCGTCTGGATATTCCACGCCTTATGATAAGCCGTCGACTCGCGAACATTCTGGTAGAGGTCCGGCACGGCTAACTGACGATAAGCGACAGACCCGTCCAATTTGCCCCGGTTGGT
>NZ_SBLB01000013.1 GCF_004138325.1 Spirosoma sordidisoli
GCCGATGACCTCCTAAACTATCCTTTACGGATTCACTCACTGACGGAGCAACCCGCTTCGGCAGACTCGTTGGCTACCCATTCTTCTGGGGCGATTGTGACGCACTACGATGACGTTGCTTCATTGCGGGTAGCCTGGCGCAAACACCAACTAGAGCCGGGCATCATCCTGTTTAAAGGACCAGATACGGACCAGACTGGAATAAGCTAGACCTAGCTCAGTCAGAAGCGAAGTTAAATTACTGAATCACGCTGGTTCTACGAATCAGCCCCTTCCCCATAGTGACCACTTAGTGATTAACAGCCAGATGGCCTGCCGCTAGTTAGAGTAATCAACATACTTGATCAGATGGAGCCGAGTCGCCGGGCCGTCTAACGGCTCGACTACCAGAAACAGGGGCATCAGAACGCCAGGATGATGGTATCCAGTGCGGTTTGATTGGGTCTGGGCACGTGTCACCTCAATTAATTCCGGATCATGGGTCAGTAACTCCTGTTGTAATTCAGGTTTCCTGACCTTCATAAGACTCACGACGTAGCCATCTGGCAGCTGCTGAGGGCCAGATGGCTTGGACAAGACTAAAAAAGGTAACTAGTCATAAGGCAACTACTAAAGCAAATGAATAAGGGCTTCTTCGTTTAACCTTGAGAAGCGTTTACCTAAACGCCCGACTACCTGAAGGATGCCTACTAGCAGGTTAACGCACCCGATAGCCGGACCCTCAATCGAACCCCCTGGAGGATGGCCGTTAACTGTACGTAGTAGGGAGGGAAGGGTGGGCGTAGTCAGGCATTCTATAAGCCGACCCGCGGTAAGCTCATTCACCAGACTGGCTATGAGATGCCAGTTGACCTGTCAGGGCCACTCTACAAGCTACTAAGCATCAGCTAGATGCGTAGCTGTAGGTTGCCTCCCATGTACAGCAACTACAATAAATGATAGCCTACTGACATACAGCTGTCACCAACTATCTGTCCTTTGCGTTACTTACCAACGCAAAAAAATGACAACATAAGTAGTACCAACCTTCATTACGACTTAGCCTAAAGAGGTGAGATTGAAAAGATCCATGAGGAGCTATAGGCTTTTCGTGCTGTGAGTATCGAACCTGACAACGACTCACAAGTATTACGCCAAGAGGAAGGATTAGAGGTCAGGCGGCAAAAAGAGCGTTTTGAGACATAGTACATCAATCATTATGACCACTTCAGACGCCTCCGTGGCCCGGCCCGGTCGACAATTTGCGCCTTACCCAAAATGGCTTATCAACCACCAATTTGTCCGTATCGTTTTCATGCCTGGGTGTTTTCTTCGCGAACGCAATACACTCATTGGTGAGCCAATTATCGAAATGCACCTGTTATGCTGGCTGATGCTAGTAAGCCCCAGTGGTCAGTGCCTGTACATCGGCTTTGCGCTGACCTTACCCCTATGCTTCATTACGCCCTGAAGTAGGCCTTCTTCTTCCAATGGGGCAGATTCACACGCTAAGCAACGGCTTTTATAGCTAATAGCTGGATGGGTATTGACAATCAGTCTGTTATCAAAAAGGCCGGGCCGCCCGTGCGGTATATTAAAAGTAGCCACAAAAATGGTCAATCAGTTTAATTAGAGGGCGTTGTTTACCTTATCAAATCGGGTCGCCGAAGCGAAGGATTTCCTAATTGGTATCTACTCACTAACTACTTAACAAACAGAAGTGAACTAAGGACTTAGTTAACTAACGTATAAATCTGCCCCGTTGTAATAAGAAGGCAATTCACGGAGTACCCGTTAGACAAACCACAACACCTACTGCTCGCTATACCGACGACATCGTTGTTTTTGGTTGCAATAGCTCCACAGGCTATCTTTGATTTCTACAAAACCTTTTATGAAATCAACTTCGCTTGACGAGCTTTATACGGTCCTTGACCCCGCTGGTGATGCAGCCGATGCCTTGCAGCCGCCGGACATCCAAACGGAGGTTGGACACTTCAACGTGTTCAAGGTGTCAGACCTCATGCGCGGATACCACAGTAAGCCACCGATGGCGTTCGACCGGCGAGCGTTCTATAAGATTAGTCTGATTCGCGGTCATAGCCGGATCGAGTATGCCGACAAAGTCGTTGACGTTGCCCAGCAGGCTCTGTGGTTTGCCAACTCGCAGGTTCCATACCGATGGCTTCCCGATGACGAAGCCCAAACCGGCTATTTTTGTATCTTCACGGAGAATTTCTTGCTTCCTGCCCAGGTAAGAACACGACTGAACGAGTTGCCTATTTTTCAGTCGGGTAGTTCATCGGTCCTGATGGTAGATAACGACGATTTTGCTCGCATAGAGACCATTTTCGAGCGAATGTCGGACGAAATTTCGTCCAGTTACCCCTACAAATACGATTTACTGCGGGCCTATTTGCTGGAGCTAATTCACCAGGGTCAGAAACTTCAGCCCTCCCCTGTATCGGCTTCACCCCACACCGCATCAGTTCGGGTAACGGCCCTGTTCACTGACTTGTTGGAACGACAATTCCCCCTGGCAACCCCGCAACAGCAGATACGCCTGCGTACGGCCAAGGAATACGCTGACCAACTAGCCCTGCATGTTAACCACCTCAACCGGGTGCTGCGCGAAACAACCGGCTATACAACCACTAAACTGATTGGTGATCGGGTGACGCAGGAAGCTAAAATGCTGCTCAGGCAAACCAACTGGTCGGTTTCTGAAATTTCGGACAGCCTTGGGTTTGCCGACGTGGCTCACTTCTGTAATTTCTTTAAACGGCAAACAGGCCAGGCACCCAGTACCCTACGGGATAGAACAATTATTTGATTTATTCAGTAAGCCGTTTGACTCGCGCAAACAGGCGCCGGTTGAAAAAGCAGACCTTTGTCGTGTCGTTAGCAATCACATTCTGCTAGCAACATTAATTATGAGAATCTTTGTTACCGGGGCTACGGGATACATTGGCTCGGCCCTTGTTAAGGAATTGATCGGAGCAGGTCACCAGGTGGTTGGTCTTGCGCGCTCAGGAGAATCGGCCCAAAAACTGGTTGCGGCTGGCATTGAGCCGCACCTGGGTGCGCTTAACGACTATGACAGTCTACGTCGGGGTGCTGCCGCTTCGGATGGGGTCATCCACCTGGCGTACAATCACGACTTTTCGGCGTATGCCACCGCTGGGGAAACGGACCGACGGGCGGTCGAAGCCCTCGGCACCGCGCTCATCGGCTCCGATCGGCCGTTTGTGATTACGTCGGGCATCACCGTGCTTACGCCCGGTCGTGTTGCTCACGAAGGCGATGCATTCGATCAAAAAGCACCGTCGGCCCCGCGCATTCCCTCGGAAGAAGTGATGGAAAGGCTGGCTTCCCAGGGTGTGCGGACATCGGTCGTGCGTCTGTCGCCGTCTGTGCACGGCGAAGGAGACTACGCTTTTGTGCCAACGCTGATCGGTATTGCCCGCGAAAAAGGCGTATCAGCCTACGTGGGTAACGGAACGAACCGTTGGTCTGCTATTCACCGGCTTGATGCCGTTCAGCTCTTTCGGCTGGCGTTGGAAAAGGGAACCGCAGGAGCCAAATTTCACGGGGTTGCGGATGAAGGCGTACCTGTCCGCGCTATTGCCGAAGTGATTGGTCGGCATTTACATCTACCGGTCGTTAGTAAGCCCGTTGAGGAGGCCGCTGACCATTTCGGCTGGATTAGTGCCTTTCTGAGTGTCGATTGTCCGGCTTCCAGTGCGTTGACGCAACGGCAACTGGGTTGGACCCCCAGCCACCCTTCGCTCCTAGCCGACCTGGAGCAGGGGCATTATTTTGACGGGAAGGAAAGTGGACAATTGCGCGGCTGACGGTGCGAAGGGTCAGGTTGTCGGTAGTGGTACCGGTTGCTGCACCGCACAACCTGGCTTTGCTTGAAAAAGGCTCATTCTGAATCCAATGAAACATTCTAACAAAGCCGTTGTCTCAACGCAAATTTGAAATAGTGAACAACGGCTGATTCATCTGGCTACGAACACTAAATAATTAATTGATGTAAGCCTTCTTCTGCCAACGGGGCAGATTTACACGCCAGGAAACCGGGTGATTTGAGTAGCACAGTCAATAGTGGGAAAAAGCCGCACCTGTATCAAACAGGTTAGAATACTTTCAATAATGATTATTTCGCCACAGCTTCATTCTCCCATTCCCCTCTGCAATTGCCGCAGAAGATTCAGCGCGTAGGTGATTGACCAGCGACTATCACGCACGAGTAGTTCGGCGACGGGACTCTGCTCATCAAAGCTGATTTGGCGGTCTATGATTCGGTCGATACGTTGGTGGAGTGCGTCGGAGAGAGCGAGAATGGTAGCTATCTGACGGCCCATGACCCGCGCGGCTGTTAGAGTGATGTCGAACTCTTCATCGTTGAACAGATCGTTGTGGTTTTCATAGATGTCATCATCAACAATATCGAAGTAATGTCGAAGGATTGCCCCGATGTCAAGTATGTCCTTCGGACGGTGTTCGGGTCGGTCATCATAGGCAATGAATTTAAGTAGCACGATGCCGGCCAGCGTACAAACCCGGAAAGCTTGGTTGTCAATTTCGACCGATTCGGTTCCTGCCTCGTGCACTTCCTGAAAACCATCGATCCGGATGGTCGTCAGGCCCTGCCCCGTTATACTGACGGACTGTTCCATCGACAAAGCTCCAAACGGCAGCAGATCCACGGGCCGACCGTCCTCGAAGATGAGCGTGTACGCATTGTCGCGCCGGGCGACGAACCGCCCCGTCCCGATCAGCCGGTCACGCAGGTGTTGATATTGCTCTTCATCGGCTAGTAACACTGCCAGATCGAGGTCGCGGGTAATGCGGCCCGGTTCGATGCCGTGTAGGGCCGTCAGCCAGATGTCGCGGGCGATGGCTCCGATCAGATAGAAGTCGATACCTTGCGCCACCAGTTCGGCTTCCAGCACGGCAAACAGTTCGCCGAGATTTCCTTGCCGTAGTTGCCCAAACGTGATTTTATGCATTGGTCATGTAGTCCTGGTAAATTCGCCGGGCGGTGTCTGTCGTGCGGGGATCGTCAATGGCCAACAGGTCGGCATAGAGGAGTAACGGTGGTACGGTAGGTACGTCATCACCAGCAGAGATTTCCTTCCAAAATACCTCGTTGACCTCAACCGGACCGTTGGGATCGGGCAGCAGCTTATACGTTTTGAGCAAACCCGTTCGGTCCTGATCGGTGTAAAGCGTCAAGGTTGCCGGGCGAAGGTTACCCGTAAGCGCATCCGCAGCAGGCTCCCCGCTCCAATATGTACCAGGTAGTAACGTCAGTTGCCGCCAGTCGGCAGGGGAGAGACTTTTGGGCAGGCGGAAGTGTCCTAGGGTCAGGCTCGGTTTGAGGGTTGTTGTGAACCGGCTAACCCACTGTTCCCGCAGCTTGCCGATGTTGGTCAGCTTCTTTCGTTTATCGTCGATTGCTGCTACGTAGCCTGATTTTTTAAGGTAGTCGATGGTCTGTTGCGCCGTACCGACTGATACGCCTGTTTGCTGGGCCAGATCCCGAATGCTCAGGTTGATCGCATCGGGTTGAATAAGCAGGGTGAACAGCACCCGCAGACCACTCTTGCCGAAGGGTTGCTTTGCCACTGTCGGTGTTTGCGTCAGTTTGCGGCCCTGCACGATCAGCAGCATACCGGCGACATGGATGTAGCAGTTGCCCGCTCCATCCAGATAGTTTTGGTGTGTCTGCCGCAGTGTTTGTTTGAGCGTGTCGGAAATGTGTTCGGCCAGCAGCAATGTGTCGGGTTGCGACTTACCTAACCGACTCAGTTCATTCAGTTGATGCACCATTGCCCGTCGTTTGACCTGGACCGCTAACCGAATGACTTTGCTGCCCGTATCAATAATTAGATAGCCGTCGAATCCGGTGTCGTGAATAGCCTGAGTCGCTTCCCATGAAGTGCCCAAATCAGTAGCTTGCCTGAACCCCTCGACGGCCTGATCAACGATTTGCTGTTCTATGTTCAAAATTTTGAGTAGTTCACTTTTATTGAACATCTAAAATTATTGAACAAATTGATCAAAAACAAGAATTGAGTAACAGACGAATAAACAACTACTACGGGAAGGTCGGGCGTAGCAGGCGTTGAATCAGTAGAGCCAAACTATCGGCATCGCTATTCATAAGCAGCAGCATGTTTTTACCGGTCAACTTATCGACTAAGATGCCCTGTTTGTAAGTTTTGACACTGACGATGGTATTCAGTTTGACGGAGGTGGTTTTTTCCTGACCCTCGAAAATAAGCCGCTTATTAGTTAGATAAAGATCCCCGGTATTGATGCGTTTGATAATGTTAAACCTCTCTTTTTGGACCGACGTATCGTTCGATTGCAAATCGACGACATCGAACGACTTGTGCTGTTCATAATGGTCATCGTAATTGGTGCGTCGTGCTGTTGCCCGTTCTTCATACCACTGAACGCCTTCAGCCTGGAAATGACATTGTTCCAACTTTTGTAGGGAGGTAGTCACTTCGATTATTGGCAAAGAGGTGTTTTCAATGGCCCAATACTGCTTGAACCGTTTGACGGTTTGCTTCGATTCAGCACTCAGCTTCACACCCAAATTCTTACTGATAGCTTGCAGTCGTTGATCTTCGTCAGGGGTAATTCGTGCATCTACACCAAATGCCTGTACAAACTGATTCAGATGCGCTTGGCAAACTTCTCTGTATATGGTGTCCGCTAATTCGGAAGGGAGCGAAACGGCCTCCTGTAACCCGACAAGGGCCATTTTGTCGTCAGCAGTTATCTGACCGTCCCGAATTGCTTTCTCAGCCCGTTGCCGGTAGGCAATTTCACCAATGCGGGCATGCAACATCTCCACGGATTGAACCGGGAGTTGAAACAGCGTCCGAAGATGAGCCAGATCAGCCAGGCCCTCATTCGACAAGAGTTGGTTAGCTAACTGGTAGTTAAGATGAACGGCGTAAAACTCTTCCAGATTGAGCATAAATTGACTCAGTGACAGGTTATATCGTTGTTTAATAGCTGCTATGTCGGCTGAGGTAATGGACTGAATTGA
Source organism: Spirosoma sordidisoli (assembly GCF_004138325.1). Lineage (GTDB taxonomy): Bacteria > Bacteroidota > Bacteroidia > Cytophagales > Spirosomataceae > Spirosoma > Spirosoma sordidisoli. The sequence continues at coordinate 7,055 of NZ_SBLB01000013.1, forward strand.
TTGAGTAGCCAGCAAATTGTTTAACTCAATGACAGCGTTTTCAGCTGGGTGCTGGCGCAGAAGCCGCTGCATAAAACTTTGAGCAATCATAGGTCTGCTCTCAAAGGCCGTTGACATCGTATTTCCGGTAGGTTTCGTAAATCGGTTTATTCCAGTTGCAAACGCCCCCGTGATGAGAGCAGGCACCCCGACCCTTAGCATTCGACGGGCTATCACTGCCATCGCAACACACAGTCTGGTAATAAAGCAGTTTGCGGAGTAGCGGATTCTGCTTATCATAAAGCCTGGTAGCCGGTTTGTAGCCTGCTTCGGAGGCCCTGTATAGTTCGGACAACGCTTCTGATTTACGTCCGACCTGCTGATAGCATAAAGCTCGCTGGTATGTTTGCTCACCAGTTAACGAGCCTTGACGGGCTAATTCGTCGTACTGCTCAATGGCTGCCCGGTATGCTTTGGTCCGAACATAGCCAGTGGCCAGCCTCTCGTGAAGTCGACGTTGGTCCTCAGATTCATTGGCTGTAGCGAACCGTGCCGACTGATTATAAAGCCAAACCGCTTTAGCATAAGCTCCTTTTTTTAATGAGGCATCGGCCTGGGTTAAGTAGATCCGCAGACTGTCGAGCCGTATCGCTTCCTTGCGTTTGGAGTTAGCGATAGCCTTTTGTTCAGCGATAATGGCTAAACGCTCTCTTTCGTTGTTTTGAGCGACGCGATCTTTATACTGAAAACCGGTCAGAACCGACACAAACGATAGCACTCCCAAAACCCCTGCCTTTAACGAGGGAGTAAAGTGGAACTCCAATGCCTGTTCAAGTCGTCGGTTACCCCAGTTGGACGCAAAGAAGGCAAATACTACCAGGGATAGGCTAAAGCCAAGATGAATACCCAAGACGAGCAGAGCCACCAAGGCCGCTACAACAGATAACGCATTCCACAATAAACTTCCGGCTGATACATTTCGCTTACTGTCTTTATGGGCTGATTTTTTGAAATAGTCTGGTAGAACCCGATGGTGCGCGGATATCAGGTTTGGCACATATTGTTTCATGGAAATAAAATAGAGCTACTTCGATATATTAGAGGATTTCGAGCCACAAATACATTGACGGTACAAGGGCAAAAAAACGTATTGTTACTTATTGAAACAGATGCTGAATCATACGTAGATACAGAATTTTCAAGACAAACGACATGGTAAAACCTGAAAATGTCTCTATTTAGGTGTAATTTTGAGTTTTAAATCAATCGACTTTATGGAAAATATACAAGGAGACAAGTTAGGGCCGCACGTCACGGTAACACCCGAGGCCCTCGTAGTGGACTTCGATGCCATTAGGGAAGATACTATTGAGCGGTATGGGTTCGCCGAAAAACCGGCTGACGAGCCGTGGATCATCGGTAAGTTGAGTCAGGAAGATTTTGCCCTGCTGAAGGAGGAAGAGGAGCGGTCCGACGTATCGGAAAGCAATTAGTAACCGTACCGAATTAACCAATGACCCGCGATCAGGAAGAGTTTTTGCAGGTGCTCAACCGGCACCAGGTGGAGTATGTTGTCATCGGGGGAAAAGCAGTTCAATCATACGGAAGTACCCGAAAGGCCGACGACATCGACGTTTGGATAAATCCGTCGGCCGACAACGCTAACAAGATGGTATCGTCGGTTAAAGAGTTCCTGGGGGCCAACATGCACCCCCGCGATTTTACCGACGACAAGATTGTGTATTTTGGGCGCAACCCGTACCAGATCGACCTTCATAAGGACGTGCCGGGCCTCGGCCAGTTCCCCGATCATTATGCGAATCGCGTTCTGGCCCGCACGAAAGACGGTACCGACTATACAGTTGTTTCGCCCCACGATCTGGTTGCCAGCAAGAAAGCTGCCGGGCGACCGAAGGACTTACAGGATATTACGTATATACAGGAGCGTGTGTTGGGAGTTGCCCGCCAGCCGGAGCGTACAAGGCATAATCAACCAGCCTACGAATCCCAGCGGGGCACCGCCCGAAAAGTTGACTTTGAGGAGTTTAAGCAACGAATCAACCTGGTCGAGTACGCGATAGATCAGGGCTACGTCAAAGACCGGCAACGCAGTGGAGGTAACTCCGTAGCCTTGTATAAGGATGATGCCCGGTCTGGAGGGATCAGGGGCCGTGACAAGATCGTCGTCTACACCAACCAGCGGGGCGGAATTGATATATACTTTAATCCGAACGATGGAGCCGATAAGGGTACGGTCGTGCAGTTTCAGCACCGGCGCGGTACGGGTGAATGGAAAGACACCATCGAAACACTGCAACACTACATCGGTCAGGTTCCCCAGCAGCAACGGCCAACCCCACCGCCTGCCGATAAACCGGCACCTACCCGCGAACAGGCCATTGTTCGTAGTTTTGATTTGAAGCCATTAACTGATGACACGTACCTGAGAGGTCGGGGGCTATCACCGGCGACTGTCAACGCCCCGGAGTTCGAGAACACGGCATTTAACCGGACGTATTTCGATCGCAGCCGGGGTAAGCAGTACACCAACACTGTGTTTCCAATCAAGAATGAGCAGGGAACAGTGGCCATTATCGTGCGAAACGACGGGTTGAAAATGGTTGAAGGGCCGCGCGGAGACGGTGTCTGGATTTCCAATCCGAAGGTCATCGAACCAGGTGGCCGGGCTGATCGGTTAGTTATCGCCGAAAACCCCATTGACGCGATGAGCTTTCATCAATTGAAACCACCGGTAGAAGGGGAAAAAAGGTTGTACCTCGGTACAGCAGGTAACCTATCATCGGGTGCACCCGATACGGTGCAGAAGTTGATCGACCGTTACCAGCCCAAACAGATTGTGCTGGCCAACGACAACGATACCGGCGGTTTTCGTAACAATATCAACCTGGTGGGGCGGTTGCGGTATCCGGGTGTCGAGGAGAGCAACAACATTCAGGCGCAGTTGGCCGTACCGACACCGAGCCAGCTACGGCTAACCGTGTCAGTCAGCTATCCCGATCAAGCGACGGGTAAGCAGCAGGTGCAGCAGTTGACCGAGCGGTTTTCGGCAGCCCTTAACAAGAACGTACCCGACGATGAGCCGGAGGCCCGCATCAACGTAAGGGGTTGGCAGAGCAACCGTACCGAATTTGAAATGTCGATGCCCAATACCCGGCAGAATCTGATTCGGACACAAAACGAGTTGGTAGCGGCAAAAGGGTTAAATGATGTGATTGCGATAAAGCTGCCTGTTCATAAAGACTTCACGGAGGACTTACAACGGAATGAAAAGCTGACATTACCCGCCCTGCCCGGCGAAGCGAAACAGCAGGTGGCGCAAAGCCAATTCGCTGACGGACCAAAGATGATGCCTAAATTCGATACACCTGTTCTGTCGAACGGTCACAGTACCTCAACTGGAATGAAGCGATGATAAACCTGTCGATGCTCCTGCAAATGAATTTAGCTGAACGCCTTGAGAAAGCCGTAAGGCACTATCTGATAGGGGTTTTATTGATTACACTTTTGTGGTTTGGCGGATGGATTTTGCTCGATTTTTTGTTAAGAAAGAGCGACCCATCGTCACGGGAATAATCCGCTATGACCTACCTAATCATCGACACCGAAACCAACGGCCTGCCACAGTCGTACCACCTACCTGTAACCGACCTGACCAACTGGCCCCGGCTTATTTCCGTAGCCTGGGGGCTGTATGACGAGCAGGGTAAGGAGCTATGCCGGCACTATGCGTTGGTGAAACCGGATGGCTACCGTTGGAACAAGGTGGCTCAGCAGATTCACCGCATTACGCCGGAAGAGGCCGAAGTTAAAGGGCATCCGTTGGCCGACGTGCTGAATCAGCTAAGACCAGCTATGGAACGAGCCGATGCCTGGGTAGGACATAATATAGATTTGGACTACGGCGTAATTGGAGCTGAGTTTATACGCGCTGAACGATTGCAGCCCGGTCGGGTGGGGGAGTTCCCTGCCCGACCGGTACTATGCACGATGGATGCCAGTGCCAAGGTTACGCCCAACGGGGAGCCGGTACGCTTAAATGAACTGTACCAATTGCTGACAGGAAAGAAAATGAAAGGAATGCACGACGCGACCGCCGACATGCTGGCTACGGCACACTGTTTTTTTGAGTTGAAACGCAGAAACGTATTCGCCTGATGCTGGATAACAAACCCGCTGAAGAGTGTTATGCTCGTTTACTTCTAGGGAAGCCAATTCCTGATTGGGCGTATGAGACGATCCGACTCTTTGACGCAAACGCCTATGATATCAAAGAAGAAAGTATCGAGACCGTTCCACTTGATAGAGTCGTCGGGACGGATCACTGGAGCTACGGTAACAAGCTGACCTGGCTCCAAATGCTCTTGTATTCTAAAAAATGTAACAGATACACGCCCAAGCGTTTTGTGCTGCCACTGTCTGACGCTTTCGAGCCACATAAGCTACGTTACTATCGTGTTGTGCAAAGCGAAAACTACTACATCGCCGACGGTAATCACAGAACGGCGCAACTCAAACTTATGGGTCTTGAATCGATTCAGGCTACTGTACTGATCGTTTCTCCCAGACCAAACCCGGTCGAGCCGGTGTATATTGAACTAGAACAACCTCATGAAAAAGATACAAAGTCTCTTTTTGCTTGGCTCGCTCATTGGAGTGCTGTCTTGTCAGCAAAACTCCTCTGTTGAGCCGGACTTTCCTCTGACGAAAGCATATTACTCATTCCGGGTCTTTCGGCCGACCGATCCGCGTCAGCCCCGTAACGAGGTAGGCTTCGATACGTTGGCATACCGCGCCGAGGATGGCAGCATCCGCATCTTAACAAACCGGACTGTTTATTTTACAAACGAGTACGACACGACCATCTACGCCAACGTACCTGCCGACCGTGTATTAGAGGGATATTTGTCAGCCCGAAAAGCGCAAAACGTTACTATTGAAGTGGGCTTAATCGACAAATCCGGTGCTAAGCAAAAGCAAGATTACCGCTTAGTGGGTGTTGAAAATCAAGACCCGACCGTTCTCATGCCTGTACGGGTGAAGGTGCGAACAGAGGTGCCGCTGGCGGATGTAAAAGCTATAAACAAATAAGGCAATCTTACTAGATTGCCTTATTTGTTATTCTAAGCGGAGGAAACTTAACACCCCACTGTATCGTGGAAGCGGTAATATAATTTCTCGTATCCGTTGTCGGCTAAAATTTTGTTGATTATAATCATGGAAGAACCAAGTCCAGGAATCTAAAATCTTTTGTTTTGAAATACCAGTGTTAAACCAGTGGCGGGAGGCTGATTCTGGTGGTGTTTCTGCTCCAATTACTACGTGTCCGAGTGGGAATGACCGATTTTTTGCAAACCACTTAACTTTCTTGTTCTCAGAATAAACAATGGCGATTGGAAAAGGGCCTTGCTCAACTATACGTAAAGCAGTGGCTGTCTGACTGGTTTGAAAGCGATCCGCCAAATGCGCGATGAGATCGAGGGAAAATTCCTGATTAGCACACGCGCCAGAAAATATTTTTGAAGGCATTAGAAGTTCTGCCGCGAATTCATTTGCCTCTTGTTCTTGCTCTCCTTTCTTAAGCCATAGCTTGAAAGAATCCTCATCGCAATTAAATAATGGCTTTATTCCAGCATGTAACTCAGCATGACCAAACTCGTGCGCCAATACAAATCTTGATTGGCCGTAATGTTGGATATTGGAGTTAATTGTAATAAGAGCAAGTGAGCCTATAAATAAAATTCGACCTTGTGCGCCCACCATAGGGTCTTCCTTTACATAAGGCCCGAAATTTTGGACAACATCTTTCAGAGAAAGACCCGTTAAATCACTGACATTGAGTTTTGTTAAAATCTTTCGGGCGGCTGATCTTGGGTCTCGACGTTGCATCATGATTCTGGTTGTTGAATCTTCTTTAATTCTATCAAAACAGCTTCATCTTGCATAATGCTTTTTAAATCTTCTGGAGATATTTCCTTAAACTTGTTACAAAGCATCGTAAATACCTGCTGTTGTGAACCTATTTGACCAGGCAGAAAGGTAGAAGAAATGGTTACCGACTGTTCTTGTAAGTAATTAGTTACCTTTTCTGACAATGACTGTAGAAGAGATGTTTTTTGATTAGAATTATGAGCTAGTCGTTTACGTAACAAATACTTTTGATACAACTCTTGCCCATCACGTTCGATTTGTTCTGGATCACTCCCATTGTTTATTAAAATTTCGTTAGCCAATTCTTCATCGTGACTAGTGGCTTCCGAAAAAGCACAGAATAGGCTCTTAGCCTCGTTTTTGCGGGTCGGTTTCATGTTCGTGATTGTCGATTGTTGGGTGGTTTAGGAATAATCAGTCCGCGTCACTTGCGATAGGATTTCAGCGCGGCAGGTGGCTTATTACTATCATCTGTTAGGCAAACTACTACTATTTGTTAGGGTCAGTATTATCATCTGGCAGGCCAAAACTACTAACTGTCTGGTTGCTAGACGTGTAATTCTGGTTCTTTCACCTGTTGGGCTGCACGATGAATACGCTTGATTGCGCTATAAACCTTCTCAATAGTCAAATTATTACCCTCAGCTATTTCTTGTGGTTTTTTCCCATCACGTAACTCCTCCAGAATAAGCCAAGCTTGTTCGTCAGGCTTTGCAAGGAGCTTTTCGCCAACTTGGTCAAAATAGGCAGTTATGGCCTGCTTGCTGTTTAGCTCAGCTTCTGCTGTTGAGGGTGTTTGGATTATGTAGTCAAAGAAAGCTTCATCTGACAGCACTTCACTATAACTATAGGATGCCGTAGCACGAACTTCTTTTGACTTTACGATAAGCTTAACAGCATTATTAATCTCTCCTCTGATTCGTGCACGAAAATTACGTACACCTAAATCGCTCACTTTGAGTGAAGCTGGGTCATCCAGAAACTTAGAAATCACGCCCACAGCAATGTCGTGTGCTTCGTTCCCTTTTGAATTACACTCGTCCTTACGAAAAACGCTTAAGCGTTTGACCGCTATCGCTTCAGCAAATTTTAGTTCCCTCCCCCAATTTAGCGAAGCGATGAAGGAGTCAACAGATTCTTTGTTCATATCATAAAGGGGTTAGGTGATGTGGGCCTTTAAAGACTACTGTACACAAGTTTCCAAAATTTGCCATAAGTATTAAAATATTTTTAGATGGAGAAAAACAACCCCATTGGTACAGACAATAATGAGCGGTTATCCAACGCTTCTCAATCCAATGTCAGACAGCCAAAGCAATCGGGGTAACGATGCAGGACGTATCGCCCCCCTCTCCATCACTTTCCAAGACAAGAAATTTACTTGGCCTCACCAGTACATCACTGGTTTAGAGTTAAAGAAGCTCTTCGGTATGAAACCAGAGCAGCAACTTTACCTATCTCTGGTTGATCCGTGGGATGATGTACTCGTTGCCGATGACGAAAGCATAAACCTCGCTCGGCCGGGAACCGAAAAGTTTTACATCCGCCAGCCCCTTGAATTCCGGTTGGAGGACGATAAGCATACGTGGGACAAGCCCTTCATTACCGGGGCGGAGCTTCGTAAGCTGGGTGGTGTTGATGAAGGTGATGAAATTTGGTTGTCCGTGGCCCGGCCTCACGATGACGAGTTGGTTGTTGATGCTAACCGGGTTGACCTGACACGAGCGGGCTTGGAACGCTTCTACGTTGTGAAACTGGAGGTTGTTATCCGTATCAACAACGTAGAGTTTAAGATCAAGCGCGGTGCATACACGGTGGCCCAACTCAAGAAAATTGGTAACGTGAAAGCTTCGGATGAGATGGATGCGCTGGAAGGACACAACCTAACTCCGCTTGACGATGCGGCTACCGTTGTCATCAAAGGTGGCGAACAATTTATTGCCCATGTTCGGGACGGATCTTCTTCTTAAACAGTTGCCGCCATGCTTTTTTCTGAAGCAGAAATTGATGAATTAAAGACTATAGCCCCTAACCTGAGCGTAGCCCAGGAGGGGGGCTATACCTATATCCATATTAGTGGATTGGTGTTGCCGAATGGTTGTCAACCCGCAGTTGTGGACTCACTACTATGTTCAACTCAGCGAGATGGATATAACTCCCGTCTTTTCTTTTCGGAGCAAATAGCCAGTGGGTCAGTGCGTAACTGGAACGGCAATATCCGGGTGCTGGAACGGAACTGGTATGCTATATCCTGGCAAACTCAACCCGGACTCCGATTGGCAGAAATTCTGAGTGTTCACTTAAAAGCACTTCGTTAAATGAAATTCAAAAACCACATCATTCGATTACGAATACCCCAGGCATTGCACCAAGTGATGCTCGAAGATCTACGTCGGCCCCACGCCTTCGCTGATGAACGAGTAGGGTTTCTGCACACAACGTCCAAAGTTCTTGCTGATGGTACAGTGCTTGTCATTGCTACAGAATATAACCCTGTAAATGACGAACACTATATTGAAGATGACCGGGTAGGGGCAAAAATAAATTCAGCCGCAATTAGAGCGGCTATGCAGCGAAGTTTAGAGAAGCAGGGCGGTTGCTTTCACGTTCATTTTCATAACCACCGGGGTCAACCTGGTCCCAGCCGAACAGATAACAATAGTTTGCCCAGCGTTGTCGAGAGCCTTGGCAATATTGCTCCTAATCAGGCTAACGGGTTTCTTATACTCAGTCAGAATTCGTTTTATGCGTCAATTAAAATTCCCGGCGAGAAGGAGTTTTTACAACCAGAAGCAGTCTCGGTTGTCGGAAAACCGATGATGTTATCGTTCACCAGCAAGGAAAAGCTAAAGAACAGGATGTATGACCGACAGTCATTTTTAGGCGAATCGTCTCAGTTCTTGTTCGAAAATATAAGAGTTGGTATCATCGGGTACGGAGGGGGCGGCTCGCATATAGGCCAGCAATTGGCCTATATAGGGGTTAGGAATGTTGTCATTTTTGACGATGACAAAGTCGAGGATACGAATCTGAACCGATTAGTGGGCGCTTGGTTCAGTGATGTAAAAAATGCCGTACTTAAAACGGCCGTTGCGGAGCGGGTTATCAGAGGTATTCTACCCACAGCTAATATTATTCGTGTAAATAGCCGTTGGCAGGATAACCCGGATGTGTTACAATCCTGTGATGTAGTGTTTGGCAATGTTGATTCCTACGCAGAAAGGCAACAGGCAGAGGCTGAGTGTCGGCGCTATATAATACCATACATTGATATTGGTATGGACGTTTATCAGATAGATAACGATCCCCATGCCATAGCAGGGCAGGTAATTTTATCGTTGCCAGGCTCTCCGTGTATGAGTTGCTACGGTTTCCTGACTGAGAAAAAGCTTGCCCAAGAAGCGGCCAAATATGGCAAAGTAGGTGGGCGACCCCAGGTAGTTTGGCCTAACGGCGTATTGGCTTCAACGGCCGTTGGGTTATTTGTCAATTTAGTAACGAACTGGACACAAGATAATGAAACCCCGGACTACCTATCCTACAACGGCAATACTGGAATGATTCAACAACATGTTCGTGTTCAGTACCTCAGCAGTAAAGATTGTTTGCATTTCCCGCTCGATCAGGTAGGTACACCCGTCTTTGTAAAACTGTAAACCATCAAACACTTATTCACAGATCATGAATAATCGAAAGTTTTTCCTTGGCATTTTAATTGGTGCTGCCGTCTTTGTTTACCTAATCGGGGCGTTTCTGATTGCGTCATTCAACATTGCCCTATGGAAGGATGGACACCGATTTTTTGCTGTAGTGGTCTACTTGTTTTTAGTATGGAGTAGTCTAAAGGCATTGGCAGAGCCAACTAAAAATGAACAATCGAAGCAGAGAGAGTTAGAAACAGACTATAATGCTTAGGCTTGAAAAGGTCCCCTCAGTACTATTAATGAATAGCTTTTCGAGCCTATGCATTAACAGTGCTGAAGGGACCTTGTAGGTTGTTTTGACTACAAAAATTATTTGCTGTACGTCAACCCTAACCGCCACTGCTCTTTCTCGTACACCAGCGGCTGATACCGTTTTTCTTCCCTTCCATTCTCATAGCGTAAGGCTACCTCAACGACAACCGAATCGGTAGTGACTTCGCGAAGGCCCACAGACTCGGCCCCGGTGATGGTGCCCCCACGTGTGGCGGTTTGCATTGAGAGGGGAAGCAGGCCCGGTAGCTGCCGAACCTCTTTTCGGAAGGAACGCGACAGATAGGGGTGAAGGTTGGTGCCGTTATTCCGGGCATACTGGTTGGCCACAAAGTAGGCTTCCTCGGCCATCCGCTTCGCTTTCCAGTTCTTGCCCTGATAAAACGTTTTGAACAGCACGACGACCAGCAGCACCGCCAGCAGTCCACCTATAGTCTGGAATGGGTATTTGGCGATGTAAGTGGAGATCTTAGCCGATAAAAATTGAGCCGGTTTCAGGTCTTCTTTCTGTTCCGGTTTTGCTGCCGGTCGAGTTCGTTGATCGGGACTGCATCGACTCGTGGTGTCAGTCGGTTTTGAGTGTTTGGTGCGTTCCTCTTCCTGAGTTGCCTCCTCAGCGGGGCTCGTTGAGCCGTTTCGTTTCGTCCGATGGGCTGCCCCGGTTCCGTTAGGGCTGACAGGCGGAAACTGATCGTTGTTATTGTTTTTCATGTCACAGCGAGAGGTCTAAGTACCGATACGATTCCTGCATGTAAGAGCGTGCCCGTTTCATCTCCAGTACCTGTTGAAGAGGTGTTTTCTCCAACGCTTCTTCCATTAGCTTATCGCCTTTTTGCCGGTACTCGACCGATTGAGAAGCCATATCCATCGCGGATTTTTGCAGCGATGCCCGTTCTCCAGTCGACAGACGTAGACCACGAGGAGCATTCTGATCGGCGAAATAGCCCATATCCGGTGAGTTTGGGTTAAACATCGGTGTACTCTGAAACGCACCGTCCATGCTTGACAGAAAGCTTTGCGCGTCGTTGTTCACCTGGTCGATCATGCTCTGTAGCTGGCTCTGCATCTCAGACGGGAAGCCGCTCAGATCGCCGAGCGACATCAGGTCGAAGCCGGAACCGATGTTGGGCGGGTCGGCGATCAACTGCTGAATGCTGGATTCGGTCATCCGTTGCAGCACCGTTTGCCGCAAACGGCGGGCGATGTCGATAGCCGTGCCGTTCTGCTCATCGTTCAGAGCGTTGTTGAGCGTAACAGACTGTGCGTAGAGTTCATCAGCCAGTTTGTAGTAAAGCAGCGATTGCACAATCTTCTTTTTTTGCGCGGCTGTCTGGAATTGCAGCAGGTGTTGTGCCTCCTCACCCCGCGCCGTACCAAGGTCGGTTAAATTCGCTGGTTGCCGGGCATCAAGACCCGACTTGCCGAAGAACATATCGTAAATCTGCCCGCCGTTGCCCTGCGCCATTGGGTAGTTACGAGCTGCTCCATCGGCGATCTGCTTTTCCAGTTGTTGCAGAAAGAGGGTGGGTACGTAACCACTCAGGTACTGGTTAACTTCCTGCTGAATCTGGTTAAAAACGACCAGGTCATTGAATTTAATTTGTCCGTCACGCGACCGAATCGCCTTCAGCTCCGATACTGAGCGCATCAGGTCTTCGACACTCCGGGCAATCTCCAATTGCGCCTGCGTATAGAGTTCAGTGCCCTGACTGCTTTCGTCTATACGGGCCAGCTTCCCCAACTCTTTTTTATTCTTGTCCAGAATCTTTTTCAGTTCAATCAGTCGCGCTTTAGCATAAGGATCTTTACCGCCTTTGAGGCCCAATAGTGACAGTCCCAGATTGACAATGGTTTCTACCTGGCTATTGCCTGGCACCGGCACGATCAGTAGAGTGGCCAGCAGGGTTAGAATGATTGACTTTTTCATTTGACCGGAACGAAGAACACTTTAAAACCATCCTGTAAATTCAGTTTCTGACGTACCTCCCGTCGTCGGCCTGTCGTTGCTGCCGATGCCAGGCCAGCCCCGAGTGATGCCAGCGCATTGCCGGCCACCGGTACACCGGTTGCCTGATTGATCGAGTAGCCCGCCGACCAGGCGGCTTGACCGGCTGCCTGACTTATGGCATTGCCGGTAGCCTGATCAACCTGCTGCCGGGAGGGTTTATCCGATTGCAAGGCAAGTCCTTCGTTCATGTCGGGGTCCAGTGCCCGCAGACGTACCGGCACGGCTTCACCTGTACTGAGCCGCAGTGTGGTGATATTGAATATAGCCCGATCGCTGCCAACCTGAGCAAAACCGACCAGGATCGAACCTTTCGGAGCGAAGCGGTCACGGATTTTTGCATCGGCCAGCGTTCGGAACATTACCCGCGTTCCATTCATGATGGTCTGGTCGCCACTGACTACGCCGGGTATTGGCTCATTGTCCTCCACGTCAATACTGGCCAGTGACGGGGGCGGCAACGTCTGTTGACCGGCATACGAATTAGTACCGCTTCCCTCTGCTTTCACCGTGTTGAATCCCGCCCGTAACAGTAAGTCTTCCCGGGTTGGGTTGGCATGATACGGATCGCCGTAAGCCGATGAGCGGCCCGAATGGTCGGAGCCATACGAATCGGTTTGATAGCGACGTTTCGGGGTATTGCCGTAAGAACTACCCGATAGGTTTTGCCGATTGCCGGATTGCCGCGCTAACTGCCGGGAGCGGTCCAGCCCACGTTGAACGGATGTATTCTGATGAATCGAATCCTTCGGCACCCGATTGGCTTGCTGTTGTTTGAGAGCTAGTCCGTAGATATTGTTTACACCATCGTAATTCATTGTTCGCATTTGTTCTTCGTCGGCGTAATCGGTTGGCTGATTTTTTCGGTTGCTTTCCCGTTCGGCAACGTCGATTGGTTCGGTGGGAACGGGAGCTTTAAAGCCATTGGTCGAAATGGTCATTTTCCAAAGCAGACCGACGATGCCCAATACGGCGATCAGGCCCAGCAGGACACCGATAACCAGTCGCTTTCGCTTCGACTGGTCGGCGTTATCTGATGCCGGGCCAGCTTGCGTTGAGGCTGAATTCTCTGCCTCATCTTCGTCTAATTCGTCAAACTCGTCTTCGACCTCGTCCATTTCTCCAGCAGAGTCATTGCCTGACGATGCTGCTGGCTCTTCATGGTCAAACTGCTCGGCTGACGTGTCGGCCTGCCCGAGGGCATCATCGTCTAAATGGGCTCCCGGTTGAGTCTTTCGGGCCGCGTTCGGCTTGCTCATTTTCGTAGCAGGGTTAGGATGGAGTCTGTCTCAAAAAAACGGCCCTTGAACAGGCGTTTCTGCGATGGTGCAGGCTTGCGCCGGGCGTATAGTACCTCACGCATCGGCAGGCTCAGCGTGACGTTCCGGGTGCCGGTTTTTTCGCGGATATTGATGACGAACCGGCTGCGGCTCTGCGGAGCGAATTGTGGCAGTGTAAACCGTAGCCGCGCTTCCTGACCCGCTTCGACTCGTTCCGGTATGGTCTCGAATACCGGTTCCATCGGGTAGGTTTCCCCGTCGAGGTAAGCTCCCTTGCGCTTTTTGGCTTGGTGCTGATACCAGAAACTAACCTGATCAAGCAGGAACGGCATGGCTGTTTTGTTATTTACCGTCAGCTGAATGTACGTGTTCGTCGAGTCGTGCAGCAGGTGGGTCAATTTGACCGAAATACCACTGTTTCGCTCCCAGTCGTGATGTGTAGCGGGGCCACTTAACAGCGAGTCCATTTGTATCTGCAACGCATTTTTGACCGGGCTTACAGGTACGCTCACAAAGGCCGGTCGTTCCGCGCTTTGTGGGGTTACACCCGACAGGGGATTCAGGGATGCGAGTAATTGACCGTTGAACGGAAGTGCTGCTTGAGAAGCGGGCGCAGTAGCCTGATCAGGTTGCCCGGTAATGACCGATTTGGTGGTGGGCGGGTTGAGCATTTTGGCCACCTCAATAAAGGCAGGTGGCGTTTTGCCCGAGACGCTCAGATAGCCGAGGTAGGTACCATTATCCGTCCGAACGAAGATCGGTGATTTACGAGCTGACGTAAGGCGTGGCCGGACGAATACGATGTTACCGGATTCGATTTTGACCAGGTATTCCGGGCTGATGTCCACCAAGGCGACTTTCGAGGGGAAAATAAGATAGGTTGTTGTCAGACGGTTTACCCGGATTGTATCGGGCAGGTAAGTTTGTGCGTGGCCGAGTCGGGATAGTCCGAACGCCAACAGTAGGGAAATGAAGTATTTTTTCATCGCAGATGTTGTTGGAAGTATCTGTTACCTATTTGGTCGTATCACGTCTGGCTTAGAGCCATCGGGAGCCGGACGACTATATTCGATGAAATTGAAGCCGTCGATCAGCAGACCATAGGGATTGATGTCTGACCGGAGTTGGCGCGATAGCGTGAAGCGGGCCGCAACAGGTTGAACGGCAATCTGGTTGTCATATACCACTTCCTGCGCTCCCCACACAATACCCTGGTACGGTTCAACGCTCATATCGACTGATACCGAATCGCAGGTCCAGTTTGTGTGCGAGTTATACCGGTGGTAGTTTTCAAGTACCTGTCCACGTTTGAACGTTTCGTAGATAGCCCGTCCATCGTTGTGATCGACTAGCTTCATACCGTGATTGACTCGTTCCCGAAACGTGCTGGCATCGTGCTGGAACATGAGTTCCATGAATGACCGCACCAGATTCCGGGCCTCATATTGGGTGGGCTGTGCCTGCCCGGCAGCAATGGCCGAGGTCGTTCCGTTATCGGTCGTTACATAGACCCGTTCAGCGTTTTGACTGGCTTCCCATACATAGGCATATAGCCAGGCGACATTGCTCAGAGCCAGTGCGATAATCAACCCTAAACAGATGACCTTGAGGGATTTGATTAAGGTAGAGACGTTGTTTGCCTGTTGCATAAAATATTGTGATATTAGTACAGAAATATTTCAGTTTACTGTTATATCAGTGAGTAGTCATCGTATCGGTCATCATCTAGGCCTCGGTGCCCTTCGCTCAATGCCGGTGCATCATAGCTTGGTTCAGGTTCCGGCTGACGACCGACGCGGGCTTCGTAGCTCTCTTCCCGTTCAGCCCGTGTTGTGTGCTTGGCTGCTTTTTCAGCGCTTGTTTTCGATGTATTGTTAGTCGCCGAGCGCGATGTCGATGTGTTGCCGCTCGTACTATTCCGACTCATATTTTGACCCGCCCGCATGGCTTCGCCCGGCAGATTGGCTCCTTTATTAGCTGCCCAGCCTGCTAGACCACCCGCCGAGGTGATACCCCCGATAAACGTATTGGTCAGAAAGGGCGTAGCTAAATAGGCTCCCATGACGCAGTAGTGGACGACGACTAAGTTGAAGATGGCTCCGAATCGCTGTTCCAGCGTGGCATTGTTCATCATGTTATCGACGTGCGAGTCCACGAGATTATCCACGTAGAAATTGACGATGTTGTCGAGTACACCAATGGTCATCGCCCAGAATTTGGCGTGGAGCAGGTTACGGAACCAATAGGCCATGGCGCCCTGAAAACCGGGAATCATCGAGATCAAAATGGCAATCGGGCCGGTGATCGCCAGAAAGACGACGACTAATACCTGCATTTTGGCCACGAAAGCCCGGACCAGCAGCGTCAGCCCCTCAGCCACCAAGCGCACCAGTTTCAGAATGACCATTTCCATCGAATTGCTCATTACACCCAGCACGATGTCGATGTCCTTCTTCATCTGATCGGTGTCCCATTTCAGATCGAAATCTTTCCAGAGGTTGGAATTGGCCGTTGTGAAGGCCCCGTCCACCTTAGCTGTCATCGCTTTCAGCGAAGACAGCACCTCCTGTGGATCTTTGGGAGAAAACAGACCGGCTACGTAATCGATCATGCCGGTGGCAATAGACAGCAAGTCGCTGTAAAGGGTCAGTACAATAGTCAGGATGATTGCCCGAATGACCGGCGTATAATCGGTCGTCAAGTCAGAAGAGACCAGAAACGTTCGGCCCAGTGCCCATAGGAAATTGACAAGCATGAGCGCAGCCGCCAGCCCCAGTACTTTGGTACGAATCAGGTCGCCGTTGTTGGCCATCAAATAGCCAAACGAAGTTTCGTTCATAGGGGATAAAGTTTAGAAGATACCGCCAGCCGAATCGCCGGACCGCCGGTCTTCGTTGAACTGTCTGACGGCATACACAATGTTGCCACGGTATTCCCGGGTGAGGTCGCGCAGGTGTTCCCGTTCAGCAGGCTTTGAGGTCAGTAGCGGGTAGATGTTCGGAGCCGCTTCGAGCCGATATACTTTACCGTATTCACCCTGTCGGATGAAGATTTCCCGCCACGTCTTCGACACCCGGATCGAGCGCATCTTGTCCAGTTCGTGTCTGGTGAAGCCCAGCACCGCCGACACCCGATCAAGCTGTTTACTGTCCTGATGGTTGAGGATGATTTTGGTGTCCGCGTTGGCCACAATCACCGGCCCAACGGATGAATCTTCAATCTCTTTGACCCCCTGCGTAATGATGCACATTGACCCGTTATTTTTCCGGATTGTCCGATACATCATTTCCACAAAATCGCCCATCCCTTCAGACAGCATCGACCAGGCTTCGTCCATGTAGAGGTACTTCACATCTTTCGGATAGCGCCTAATGACATCCAGCGACAGCTCGGTAATCAGCATCGTGACCACGGCCTTTAGCAGTTCGTTGTCTTTAATTCGGGCCATATCGAAACAGACGAGCCGATAGCCGCTGATATCTTCATTCTCTCCGGCATCCAGTACGTCGCGATAGTGACCCACAACGAACGGCTCCAGGCAGGTAAAGAATTCAGCAAAATCAAATGCTTTGTGCCAGCGAACTAACTCTTCGGTGCCTTCCTTCTCTTTCAGGTACTGGTACAGAAAATCGTAGAAACCAACCAGACTTGGCACCGGTGTCGGTGGGTTACCTGGATCGCGCCCGATCTGTTCGTTATACCACTCGTAGTACATCGGAATCAGCCGAACCAGCACCGACCGTTCAGCCTGACGCACTGGACGTTTGTAGCCTTTCCAGATGATAGCCAGCAGTGTGGACAGGAAGTTGATCTTATCCCCATCCGGTACGTATCGGCCGGCACTGTTCACCAGAATCCCGAACGGGTTGAATTTGATCGGATTCTGCGGGTCGTACTGGTAATAGCGACCGCCCAGAGCTGTCATGAGTGAGTAATACGTACCGCCCACGTCGATGATGATTTGCCTGTGCCCGGCTTCATACCGTTGAAGCATAAAGTAGCCCATCGTGAATGACTTGCCCGAACCCGTAGGCCCGACCACGACGCTGTTCTGGTTGTTCAGATCCGTATTGAACAGGTTGACCAGCACCGGATTCCCGTATCGGTCAGACAAAAGTTCGCCTTGATTCGCCGTCCGGTAATTCGTCGCACAGTTGAGGTAACAGGCCGCGTTATCGCCTGACATCAGTAGCCATCGGTAATTCTGATAGCCGTTGCCGGGAGCCAGCGCGAAGAACAGATTAGTTGAGTCCATTGTCTCTACAAATACGTCGGCCCCGCCCATTGCCCGGAAGGAAGCAATGCCCCGTTGTACCAATCCTTCACGTAGCTTATTGTCGGTATTCCAAACCACCAGCGACAGATTGACGCTGATCAGACTTTTATTGTCCGTCCGTAGCCCGTCGATGTAATCCTCCAGTTCAAGCATCTTGATTTTGTTCTCGTGGGTCATCAGGAAATCAAGGTTGCGGTTGATTTTCTGCTCGAACTCCAAAGAACCAATCACCTTTTCGGTATCCTCGATCAGAAAGCTCGTTACCAGCAGGTGCGGGACTTGTAAATCCAACGCCAGATTCGATACGAACGGAGCATCGACCCCCGTCCTGCTCGGTTGGGTGTTGTAGATGACCGAAGGCTGACCCGTCATGGTCAGAATATTGACCTTCTTTTCACCTACGGCCACAAAGGTCGCGTCAGGTTGTACGGACCGGTTCAGCGTCGTCGGTTGCCGGTTGAACTCCAGGTTAAAATATTGAAAATACACATTCTCCAGGCCTTCGATGGTCAACCGGGTAAGTCGGAGCCGCCCCAGCGAAATACTTTGGGTAAACTCCTCAGCCGCCCGTTCCGCCCGCTCGACCAGTGCGTTTATACCTTCAAATGGATCTTTGAGCATCGGCAGGCCCAGCCGGGCCCAAAGTGTATTGGCCGCGTTTGTGCGCGGTTGCCGCTCATTGCCGAATGAAATGAACAGATAAGCAGCATGGTGTAGTACTGACCGCTCCTGTAAATGCCCATGTTGCAGCTGGGTAAAGGGCGCATTTGCTTGCTCCCGGATGCTTCTAGGCATCCGGTGGCGTTCGGTATAATACGCATCCATCCGCTGAACTACCGTACCAACCGGTAGCGTTCGGGTAGCCCGGTAGAAGGCTGATCCCAGCGCATCGTATTCTCCGCTCGTTATACTTTCGGCTTCGACCCCCTCAAACCGATAGCCGATAGCTACCCGTCCATCCTTCAGCACCGCGATCGCACCGCCATCGCGGTTATCTTCGATGCTGAAGACGGGAAATATTGCGTCGTAATTGACCGTCTTTGCCACGAAATTTGATGGTTACATGATTGACCTGCTTTGGTTGAAGCCAGGCCCAGGAAATCATTGAAATCAGAAACGAAGGATGCTTGTGGCGTTCCCCCCACCGGAGCACCAGCCATGACAGCACTAGTAGGATCAGAATGACCGCATATACGGCACGGGGAACCGGGACTATAGTCCTGGCCAGGGAAGCCAACGTAATCAGTCCGATGAGCAGACAGACGTACAGCCCCAGTTCCTGCATCCGCATCCCCAGAATCCGCGTTGGCTTCTCCAAGGATTTTTGTACTTTCATCCTTATCGCGTTAGGGTATAGCCACCCGTCGAAGCACCTGATGTCGCCTGTACGTCATTGACAATCAGGTTAAAACCAAACCAAATAATGGCTCCTACAACGAGATACAACAGGTTCCGAACGGAATTTGGTGAGTTGCTGATGAAGGCCGAAACTACCTTCACCACACCAACAACCATCAGAATACCAAAAATGATATTACCAATGGTAACGATGGTGTTATAGTAGCCCGTCAGGGCCTGCGAAACGGCTCCATTTCCGCCCGGTTGGGCCAATAGATTAAGAGATAGAAGGCACATTAGTGCCGTAGTCGTAAAAATTACCGACTTTTTCATGGTAAGCGATTTGTATTGGTTTATTTAATTGGTTGTTTCCGGGTCGCCGGTGCGAATGCTGCTCTGGATGCCTCATCTTAGGGCATTGTAATTCCTAACGCATACATATATACGTTTTACTTGTCGGCAGTACGGCTAACCTTAGACGCACCGGAGTTTCAGGAATTGGTATTGTCCGTTAAGATAGGGGCGGACGAGGGAAGTACTTTTTCTTCATAGCTGACTGTTTCGGTTGTATATGTCCTTAAACTGGTCGGCCGCATCCTGCAAGGCTGCAAACCTCGATCGGCCGGTGTTCCGGCTACGATTTACTTTCTCAATAGTTGTCGAATTCTGGTCTGGCGTCAACGCTGAACCTAAGTCTTCACCAAACCCATTTTCTATTGGCTCTTCAGAAACTGGAGTGGGCCGGGTTTCTTTGGGTGGCTTTACCAGTTCGGGCGGTTTGGATTCCGATACGCTCTTCAGCTGATTTCGCCGTTCAGCAACGGCCCGCTGTTGACCTTTTAACAAGGACGTTCGGTCTATCCGTAGTGGGACCGTCGCGGGCTTTCGTTTTGGCTGAATTGATTTCTTATAATCCCGATAGAAAAACAAGATTAATAGGCCAAAAAAAAGACTTGTACCCAAGTATGCGGCTGTTATAAGCATCATCTTGAGTACAAATCTAAAACACAAAACCTGAAAACGTCTCTAATTAGAGACAAATTAAAGTTTATTTTTTTCGAGTAAAGCCACCATATTTTGAACTCGCGGGTCAGCAGCTAGGGCTTCAGAAGCTATCTCTCTGATTTCTATGCCATAATGTACCGAAGCCATTTTAAGCAGCCGGTGTACTGACCGACGGATAGTGATAACCTGGTAGCCATCCTCATCCTTTGCTTTTTTGCCTGACTCAGAATTACTGGTTTCAGGCAGTGTATTTTTGGCTTCAGCGGTTGGCTCAGGAGCAGGTATAACGGCTGGTTTCTCCGGTGCAGATTCCTGGCCCGGTAACTGAGCAGGGGCGTGCAGCGCTTCCTGTACTGCTTTATTGGTATCCGGGTTCTCCAAAAACGAGGAGAAGGGGCGTTTATTTTTTGCCATGAATTACGTGATTTGGTATCGTTGTTTAAACTCCTGATAGAACGCTTTGTACACCTCGGCAATGCTCGAAAAATCCGACGGGCAGTCAATAGTGCCTACGCGCATGAAATCGGCCCGATTGGGTAGGGCATTGTCGAAAATGGTAATGTCAAGCATTTCGGCATACCGATGGATGTCGTTGTTTTCACGTAGGTTGGGTTGCCGGAAGTTCTGAACCCCGAAGATGTTGAAATCGAATCCTCTTTCCCGGCGAATGTCGCCCATCTTCTTGGCTGCCTTGATGAACTCGAATGCTGACAATACGTCGGAGTCACCGAGACGAATAGGAACGAGAATACTGTCACAAAATGTAAGCGCCATCACCGCTTCGTCGGGGCCGGTCATCCGGGGTAAGTCCAGGAAGATGACATCGAAGTCTTCGTAGCGCTCATCAAGTACGGTTGCTACATCGTCAGTTGCCATAACCTCGCAGGCGTTTTCCGGTTCACCAAGCCGGTCAACCTCGCGTCCTCTGAGCTTGGCAATGGTTCGCTGACCATCGGCATCCAATACCAATACCCGTTTACCTTCCCGGCTAAGGCTATTGGCCAGCCAGGCTGTAATCGCTGATTTCCCACTGCCCCCCTTCTGTGAGCAGACCGATATGATTCGTATATCTTCCATTGAAAAAGGTTTATACAGCTGCAAGTAAAGCAATATATTGATATAATGGCAATGTGATTTATCAATATAATCGTAAAAAAACTTCGTGCTAGTTGACTAAAAAGATAGTAATATACTTATATACAGTACCTTATAAAATGAGAATAGAAGGGAAGAAAAAGTTAGGCTTATGCATGTTAGTCTTACATTCATTATATCAATATTTTATTATCACAATATAATGACGTATATTTATAGAGTCAAAAATGATAACAGCACGTATGAAACTCTATTTGAAACACAGCATTGCTAACTTCTTCTACGCTGTCGATGTACAAAACCAGCAGGTAGAACTATGTAGCACAGTAGGAGGGAGGGAGCGTATCGAGCGCTACGAGGGTATCAGTGGAGCGCTACAAACTGGCAATGTCCTAATTACGGAAGAGGAATATAGCAACGCTAAAAGTTTTACCCTTCGTCAGTTAGGATTAGCTACGCAGCAGGAGAAGACAAATCCTATGAGCTATATAACGGACTTTCTTTTCTCTCCCCTCAACTGATGCCAATACCTCCTGCCCCGGCATAAGCTACCGGGGCAGGAAACAAAATCTACATCACAATTACAATGCAGTCTACTATTCTCAAACTTATGGAAACTGCCCGCGTCCTTGACCCTCAAACAATGGAGCCTGTAACTGGCATCAAATCATGGCAAACCGTTAACCTGCAAACCGGCGATGTCATTAGCAAATACAAGTATCTGGAAGGCCATCCGAGAAACTACCGTTTCGATGCCAGGGAAGGCTTTTTCTCCATCAATGGCACCGAGAAGATAGGCGGTCCGTCGCACGGCCGGTCGCTGACCTTTCAGCCAATAGCATGGCGCATCTTTACCGATAGCATATTAGGCCAGCCTTCCAGGCAATGGGCCGAATTGTTCTTTATCGATGAACAGAAATGCGTTGCTACTGTCCTGTTTCACGGGTATTCTGTCGATAATATCTTCCGCCTGATAGAGCCATTGTATTACGATGATTATTCATTGGCTGATGTGGTGTTGACCGCTACCGCCGAGCGTAAGGAGAACACGAAAATTCAGCCCAAAGGGGTGTATTACATTGCACGATTTCGCTACGAGTTAGCTGATGCTGACCTGACTAAGCAACGGCAGGAGTTCGCGCAGGAAAATCCGATTTTTCGGCAGGATACCTTAACCAACCCCATTCGTTTCAAGACCTCTCACCTGTATAGCTTTTTGACCATTGACCAGCAAAAAGCCTTTGCGCCGGTAGCCTAACAGTCCAGTCAATGACCGGGGCAACTCGTCCCGGTCTTCTTTCTTCAGCCATGCACGCATTTGCCAGAAACGGCTGGTATGCCGGAGCGGAAACAGCTTATCGGACAGCTTTCAGCCCGCGCGAGATAGCCGGGATATACTGCCGGTGCGCCGGGCTGATATGATGCTTGGGACGATACAGGTAACTGCTGTATCATCCTGACTGTGACTGACGAGACCGATTTCAAAACTTTTGAGTACCAACAGTAAACAACCCCATGAGCCGACTAATTAAAGCCATCAGTATTGACCCTGCCAAACGAACTATTGAAGAGGTCGAAATTGAAGCGAACAACCTGGAAGTTTTATACAATCATATTGGGTGTACAACTATCGACTTTGTGTGTCGGATGCCGAACGGCGACGCTCTAATCGTGGACGACGAAGCCTTGCTGACTCAACCGCAGCCGCCCGCATTCAAATTTGCTTATTTCCAGTACCCGGTTCACGGAATCGCGCTGGTAGTGGGGAGTCGCAAAAGCGGCCGAACCATCGCGCCAAAACTGACCTTAAGGAATGTCCGAAATCTGGTCAAGTTTCTGGGTGACATTCATACAGAACCAATCATCAACGTACTATCGTGGGACTGACTTTCAAGAAACCGGGTGGCTACTCCGCTGCCCGGCTTTTTCTTCCCTTCTATTCTTCCCTCTTTTATAAATAATTACCGCAGCTTACCCCGAATTGCCAATAACGACTTAACCGAACTCAACTAGCGCCCGAGGGTTTTTCTACAGACGGAAGATTGATAGTCCTAAACTTGTCTGGTTTTACCTTTAAGACGGGAAAGCGTTCTTGCAGCTCAGTTGATGCACCGTACCAGTAAGGTATTTGAGCGAAAGTTTGTGTTGAAACACAAACAGCTACTACGGTCACGAAGCATAATACGGAAAATAGACGTTTTTTCATGAAGTGGACTATTTATGTTGAGTATTAACTTTTTGGCTTAATAATCAGCCTTTGTTGTGCACGG
This sequence comes from Spirosoma sordidisoli, assembly GCF_004138325.1. GTDB lineage: Bacteria > Bacteroidota > Bacteroidia > Cytophagales > Spirosomataceae > Spirosoma > Spirosoma sordidisoli. Next base: position 30,226 of record NZ_SBLB01000013.1, read on the forward strand.
CCAATATTGTAATTTGGGGTACAGAATCGGAAGATCCCCCTATTTGATCACAAGCAGGCTGATTGAGGCTAGCACGTTGATAAAAATCAAAAATGTACGTCTTGGTGGAGTCTTGGTAGCGGCTATCTAACGTGTAAGCTTTTACCACATTCGCATATATTTTTCCATTTACAACTAAGCGACTACCATAGGAAGCAGAACCGAGAGGTTGAAGGTTAATCAACCAAGCATTTAATTTATTGTCAGTACTGCATTTCTCTCGTCCAATGATCGTACCGGCTGCGCTTTCGTAATCAATTCTAGCAGGACCTTTGCAGCGCCATTCGGTCGTAAAAAATAACAATACCATCAAAAGATTTTTGAAATAACTGGTCATTTGATTCGTGCTTGAACGCATAAACGTGGTGTAATTACGATTGACTAATGTTGGGTTGATCTACCATTGACCTAAGACTGATTCATTAGGTTGGATTCTTTGCCTCCTGTTACAGTAAATTTATGATAATTGAATTTTCAATTATAAATTATTTATTAGAATTAACAAATAATTTATAATTACCGAGTGATCTTTCTTAAGTTGACAACAGGCAGGGAGGTTATCTTGTTAGTTGCAACCTAAATTAGAATAATACACTATCAGCATCCGCTTATAAATGTAAGAGGTGTTGTACTATTTTGGGATTGTTTTATAGCTCAGATTATGTAAAGGGAATAAATTGAGAAAGGAAACAATTCGTTACAGGGGTTACTTTCTTGGTTTTGTTTTACCTCTCACTGTACCGTCTGGGCTACTTCCTTTATTTTTATTTGAGGAACATCAACGGTGTTCGTTGTAGAGAGGTTGCAGCTATGATTGGCAATAACATCTGTCTGGTAGAACATAAAGCTATACCGTCTAGCTGAATCTAACCGGCTCGCTTCTAGACTGTACGTCTTGACTACATTCTTAAAAGCTCTCCCATTAAAACTTACATCTCTTCCAAAATTTCCCCTTACCGAGTTGGTATCCAAGCTGATTAGCATGGCATTAAGCGAATCATTTGTGTTGTAGGTTTCTCGACCAATGACTCTGCCTGATACCATTTCAAAATCAACTGTGGGCAGTCCACATCCTGAAATTAGTTGGCAGACAACAGCTAATGATATAAATCCCTTTTTCATAAGATCGTCTTTATAGCAAGACTCTGATTAACAAGGAAAGGTAGGAATGGCTGTTGTATAAGTGCGTTTATGTTAGCTACTACCCCTCAAGTAGGTATCTGCGTCATTTTGGTAGTACTCGGGGTTTACTGCTTCAATCCCCGTAGTTTTTTTTGGGCATATATCACTTCTAACTGTACAGGAAAAGATTACACAATTCTTACATTTTGACAGATAGTGGTAGATAGCCCGTCTATTTTTCATCTTTCCTCCCCCTACAGATAAGCCAGCTTATCTGGATTGATACCTTTGAGGATAACAACAAGACACATTGCCATCGAAAGAACTACCAGAACATATTTAAATGGCCCATCTACTCTAATGGCCATTATTAAGATAATCAGTCCAATAATTAGTAGAAGCTTACTGTATCTCATTAGTCATTTCCTGTTTAACGTGTTGTATAATCTAGCTTATGTAATTCGACTAAGAATAAAATCGACTGCATTTGCGGAATCACCTCAATCTTAGAAAAAGTTTACTCTCGTAGCTTAATGTCAGTTATTTCAAAGAGCGCATTTGCAGGACTCACCAATTGAGATCCTGGGCGAGTCAGCTTGTAGCCACTAATTGTAACAAATAAATTATCGCGTTGAAACTGGGTTGGTAAATTGCAAGCAACCCAAGAAACGGTGTAAGAACGATAGGCTTCTGATAAGGGAAAAATAACGTAACCCTCGGCCGTTTGCCCAGTGGCTTTCTGCAAGATGACTACGGCATGTTCGTTATCCACGGATTGGGCCCGTGTATAATTAGGACAGGCTGATGTGAGGGCAGGGGATTCTGGTTTACAACTAATCAAAGTAGCCAAACCTGCCAAAAGGAGTAAAGCGTGCCGCATATATTACTGATTTTTGACAAGACTCTTATTTAGTGTAAAACGTTCGTTTGCTGGCGAACAGCCATCTTTTACAACCGTATGATGTTGGTCGTACGTTTGTAAAAGAGCTTTCTTTGGGCTATGTTCCGGCCATGAAACGACCGGCTACCCCCCCTTACTTCTCAGTATGTACTCTATTACCGCGTGAGCACCAAGCGCCAGGGCGATAGCGGGTTGGGCTTGGACGCTCAACGCGCTTATATCGAGCACTATTATTCCGATAAGCCGATCTTGGCCGAGTTTACCGACGTCCAGAGCGGAAAGGACGTATTTAACCGTCCTGAACTGATGAAGGCTTTAGCCTTGTGCCAGGAGCAGCAGGCTATCCTGGTGGTGGCCAAGATCGACCGGCTAAGCCGTAACACCGAACAGGCTTTGGCGATCTATCGGGAGCTGGCCGGACGGCTGGAGAGTTGTGATATCCCCAACCTGGATAAATTTACCCTGACGCTGTTCATGGCCATTGCTGATCGGGAGCGGGAGTTAATTAGCATCCGTACTACCGGCGCGCTGGTGCAAAAAGTAAAGCGTTCTGGCCAGTGGCGGAAAGGGAGCCAAGCGTTTACAACCGGGCGAGCCGCCCGCTTAGGGCACGCTACGATCAAAGCCCAGGCCGCTCAGAATGGGCAAAGCCGCCCGGCTAGTGCGATGATTAACCAGCTCAGACAGCAGCACTACAGCTGGTCAGCCATTGCCCGGCACTTGAATGCCGGCGGGTTTAAAACCCCCAAAGGAGGCCACTACCAGGCGGTACAGGTGCAACGGCTATACCAACGGGCCCTAGCTGAAGCTTTATAAGCCTTTTTATGGAGAGACCTTTTCCAACAGGCAAGCCCGCCATTAAACGCATCCAGACCACTCTACCGATAAACAGCCTCGCTAATTCGTACTTTTAAGGCTTCAAGGCGAAGCGTATGCGAACCGATAGTGGAATTAAAAATGTCGTGACCTTTCGGCTCACCGGAACGCCGGACGGGAACTTACTGGTGCGTTTTTATCACCTGGATGTTGCCAGCCAGGAGGCCGTCAATTGGCATATTGCCGAGCAATTGGTGGCCGGTCAGATGAGTGCCGAGGTCTTATACGAGGGGAATTTGCAGAACAATACCGTTTATCCAACTGCGATTTACAAGCTTTTGGACCGGGTCGAGGTCTACGTTAACTGCGTCCGGATTGAACGGGTAAAGTAGGGTCATTTTACGCTCTAGTTGTCATAATTCAGATTATACAACCGCAGAATTATGAAACGTTTCATGCTAATGGTATGTTTACTGCTCCTTAACTGGTTAACGACAACAGCACAAACAGCCAACCTCTGGCTTGGCTTGACTCCACTCAACTCAATCAGTCGAAAGATCCCCTCTATATTGTCAATGGCATTATTGTTAAGCCAACGGAATTAAATGCTGACTTCATAACAAGTATATATGTTAGCCGCGACAAGCAAGTCAATAGATGGTTAGGACCTTTAGCCGACAATGGCTGCGTTTATATAAGAGCGGATCAGCAGTTTGATGTGATTACACCCCGCCTATATCAGGGCAAGAAACGATTTCCTGATTCTATTAAAACTGTGGTCTTTATGCTCAACGGTCATCTTATTTCAGATACACTCCTAATTTCAAAAGCCTCTATCCGAAAAGTAGATGTTTTGGTAGGATTAAATCGGCCAGGTCTTAAGCCTGATATGGGCTGTCTGAGTATTTGGACTTTAGACGATGAAGAACGGGGGCTCCCAATAGATAAAAGAGTAATTCATATTCGTGGTGAACTGAGTCCTAGTAAATGAATCGAACGTTCTCAGGTTCACATAACGTCACTTGTACAACAGTTTTTGACCAATTTCTCTGCTATGAAATACTTCCTTTTGTGGCTCCTTCTAGTGGCAGTTATTTCCTCTACGCGCGGGCAAGTAAACCAGTCTGCTTTGATCAATAATCCTGACTTTGGTCGAGCAGTTGCAAAAAGTGTACGATTTCCTGCTGTTGCTCAAAGACTTGGTAAATCCATCAGAGTCTATGTGGGTTTTACTTTAACCGATAAGGGAGGTTACCAAGATATTGCTGTTATCAATCAGAATCCTATAGATGAATCCCTTAAGTTAGAAGTAGATCGCCTTTGGCATGTTTTACCCGATCAAAACCCTAAATGTGCTGGCAACTATGTCATTCCGATTTCTTTTATGCTTGGTGAAGGTGGTCCAAATAAATTAAAGCAGATCTCCAATCAAGACGATAAATTTATCAAGCAAGGTGACTATACATTGCTCAAGGAGGTATCTGTAATAGGCTATATTGAGTGCGAGTTAAGGTCTCTATCTAATTAGCAACTCTTGTACAATTCTCCGAGCCCCCAATTCTATTATTCCAGCATTTCTAGTTTTATTTTATTAACATAAGCAAGATTATATAACGATTTTTCTGCTTTTGTCTAATCGTTCACACTATGAAATACATCTTTCAATCTATCACCATGGTTATTCTATGTGTCTGCTTAGATGGCTGTTTTCTGATACTTGATCCGTGTCCCAAAGACCAGAAATTAGGAGATCTTCAACTCACCAATCCCAATTTTTCTCCATATCGAGGTGATGAGACCTTAGTTTTCATCAACCAGACAGGGCAAAAGATTTCACTAACTAATTTTGAGTACAGCACTCTATCCACACGTCAGCGATTAGTCGTTAGTACTCCTTGCTACAAAAGCGACTGGGTTAAGCAGCAGGTATATTATGACGTGCCGAGGGTATTTATTTCCTATCGGCTCAGTAAGACCAATTACCTGACTACGCTTGATTATTCGTTTGGCATTCAGGATTTGAGAATGGATCAGGCCAGGAGTGATACTATCCTAGCCGAGGATATGACGATTAGTAACACGTTTGTTAAACCCGGTACTCTACTACGGGTACTCGTTTCGGACCGGGGTAACCGGGCCAAGTTTGATACAGTCAACGGCCAATACCCACGACTTATCCAATATCGAGTAATAAGTGATACGGCATTCAACGGTAATCTTTACAAACAGGTGTATTGTTCTAAGGAATTACCTACTATTTATTTTACTACTAAAGATGGCATTATTGCTTTCAAAGATCAACAACAGTGGTGGTACAAAAGCTACTAACACCGTATCTTCATATGACTTCACTTATACAACAATTTTGCTGCTTTGATAGATTACGCAATTATAAACCAAGTCAATCTTTTGCTATGAATCATAATCCGCTTTTCGCTTAAGCATTCCACATGTTTTTGTTAGGAGCTCTGATAGTCGTAGGAGGATGCGCTTTGCTTATTTCAGGTCATCAATTAATAGGCAGAACACTGATGCTTATCGGGGTATTCTGGGAAGGATACACGATTTACAGTTACTTCAGAAATCGAAGACAATGTAGAGCCTACACCCTTACTATAAGCCTGTTACACTACACGTTACTAAAATATTATATAATAATATATTAATCTTTTAGTAGAATACAATACTGTTAACATATTATTATATTATACCAGTTGAACTGAATGATTTAAAGGCATCGGTTTCAGGCCGTGAACGGGCATAGATAGTTTGTCTGCCAGTTTCGGATTTGATCGGGAAATTATTCAGGTAGCTTTCTATCTCCCGATTTTGGTAAGGATGATCCCGAAGAATTTCGATAGGGTCAATAAACAGAATATTATAACGAACCTGCGTGATGTTGCCTAATCGATCTCGCTGCGTGTTGAGTAAATGTTCCTGCTCATTAGCAAAATCCCCGGATGGTAACCGATACTTGTAGTTGACCGTAACGTAAAAGTGCTGCCTGCTGTAGTTCGATATCGCAATCTCATACTGCCCGGGACTAGCCAATATCGCACGCCAAGTATTGACCTGTTCCCAGTATACACCAATCTGCCCTTTTGCTTCGGCCTGTTTTTGGGGTATCATTTTGTCAAGCTTAGATTCTAAAATCTGAGCTTTGACTGTCAGGTCATTTATATAAGCCTGAATCTGCTCAACTTTCTGATCAATAGGTAAATCCTTGTCTTTTAACAACCAATACCTATGTTTTCTGTAAAAGGTGATACGAACGGCTGGTCGATCCATATTAACCAGTTTAATTGTTCGGCAATCAAAGCTGCGGATTGTCTCGAATAAAGGTTGATGAACAGCATCCACAAAATAGATTGTGCCGGTAGCTGCCCAATCACCTTCTATGTCCCAAGCGTCACGATCCGGCCGTAACTTTGGAACCTCTTCCATTAACTGAGTTAGGTCAGCCAACAAACGGGCGTAAGTCTGCGGATCATAGTGTTTTCGTTTAGTATGGGATGGTTGCTCTTCCATAGTAGCTTAGCAAATAGTACGTGCAAATATATTTCCCTTTAAGGGAAACTTAACTATTTCGCTGCAGATTTTTTCTATGATTTTTTTGTTCTCTCACCTTTTACAAATTTTAGCTGGGCAATCTTCACTTTCAATGACCTTATAATCAGTATCAATTTAAAATTATAAAAATCATTTTTCAATGATTGATTAGATTATTAAGATATTATAGCCTGTAGACAGCACTCTTAACCAGTTAAATATCAATTTGTTGTATGTGGATAACTTGCTTATCCCTAACAGATGATAGTCGTAGCCTAACAAATGATAGCACAAGCCTAACAGATGATAGTTGTAGTCTGACATTTAGTAGTCGTAACCCTAACAGATAATAGTCCTATCCCTAACGGATGATAGTCTTGATCCTAACGGATGATAGTCGAAAGCTAGTGTAACAGCTTAATAATCAATACTGGATAACTACACTACAAATACCCGAAGAAATCAGACGAAACATAGAATATTATAGATAAACAGGGGGGATGGGAATAGGCAAAATGGAACTACCCTAACAGATGATAGTCAAAAATGAGTTGATTATTAGCTTTTAATATCATGAATTGCATCTCACCCATTCTTTTATTTGTTGAAAATCAATGAATTAATCCTAACAGGACATCTATCCTTTGTTAGGGTTAAAAAAGGTTTTATCTTGCATCAGCTATAATTTGTTAGGCAATGCGTCAGCCACCAAGTTCCAATAAATCGCTTCACCTTTCCAGCAATCAGCTTTCACTGATTTTTGAGAGCACCACTATTACTGCTCCGGTTGAGGTAAATCCGGAGACGATCGTACTGCGTACGCCTAACAACAAAACCATACTGATTCGAGAGCCGCTGAAGCTGCTTACCAGCACAACGGAATTCGGCTTTTTCGAGCGTCGTCTGTACTGGCTTGTTCTTCGCGAAATCCGTAATATTCAGGCAATTGATAAGCTAAAGATTAAGCCGTATGAGGAGTTGAAATTTAGATTTCACTATTCGGAGGTTATCAAAGGACACCCAAATTCGTCTATAAAGAAGGTTACTGACCTTATTCAGAAGCGTACTATCAGTTGGGAGGATGAGAGTGGAAAGCACACCAACGTGGTCGTTTTCCCTATGGCTGAGTACTGGCCCAAAAAAGGCATAATCGAGCTGACAATGTACCATGCTGTCATTCCTGTCTTTCTGTACCTGGGTAGTGGCTACGCGCAGTACGGGTATGAAGATGCTCTGATTCTGAGTAGTGAGTATGCTCAACTCCTGTTTACGAACCTCGCCCGGTTCCGGGGAACAGGCATTTGGCGGATCACGCTGAAAGATCTACGCCAACTAATCGGGGCTCATGAAAAGTCATACAATAACTACTCGGCGTTCCGAACGCGCGTAATCGACCTGTCGCTGCGCCAGATCAATGAGCATACCAATTTGCTGGTGACGTACGAACCGGTTATGCAGGGCCGGGCCGTTGTTGGCATCGAATTTAAGATTCAGTCAAAGACACCACCGGAGGAATTAGAAAAGGAAACAAAGAAAGCGGAGATGAAGCAGCGTTTGGATGAATTGATGCAATTAGACATTGCGGAGATCATTGGCTACGTGGGCAACAAACTGCATCAGTATTATCCTTCGTTCACGCATCAGCAGAAGAAATCCATTCTTCAAAACGGCGAACACCTGAAATCATTCCTGCGGGCTGATCTATACGCTGACTATGGCTTTGCCGATAAAGACCCGGAAGCCTACGTTGCCCAAAGCGTTTTTAATTACAAGAAAAAAGGAGTTGAGCCGGGAAGCTGAGACGAGAGTTACCATTAAGTATCTTAGACGCGGTGAGAATAGAAGGGAAGAAAAAGCAACCGGCCTTATATTATTCAACAATTGGTTACGTCCAATAATAAAGGTTTATTGGACGTAATACGTTAATCCTTATCTTGCTTCTAAATCCATTTGCCTATGAAGCCCTTTACAGACCGTCACGCCCGGTCCCGCTCTTCGACGACCACACTTGTTTCTTCAGCGGAGCAACTCACCCAGCAAACGGCGGCTTACTTCCGCAAAGGCCTGGAAGGCGCCCGCAACACCCGTCTGGCTTACACGGCCGATATCGACGGTTTGCGCGACTGGCTTCACCAGCAGGGCATCAATGACCTGCCGATCAGTTCGGCCACACTGGCTACGTATGTGTCGGACCAGGCCACTAATCATAAGTGGAGTACGATCACCCGGCGGCTGGCGGCCATTCGCAAGTGGCATCGACTGCAAGGCCATCCCGATCCATCCGCCGACGAAACGGTAAAGCTTGTCCTGGACGGTATCAAGCGGAGTATTGGTACCGAAGCCACGCAGGCACCCGCGTTTGATATTTATGAGTACAAAGAGCAGGTGCGGCCTATTCCACCCACCCCCACGGGTACACGCGACCGGGCTTTGTTACTGGTGGGTTTTGCCGGCGCTTTCCGACGCTCGGAACTCGTCGCCCTCGATATCGAAGGCGTCCAGTTTACCCGCCAGGGAGCCATCTTAAGTTATCAGGGCAGTAAAACCAACCAGTACGGTAAAACTGAGCAGAAAGCCCTGTTCTTCAGTCCCGATCCCGATACCTGTCCGGTTCGCGCGCTACAGGATTATGTAAGCCTGTTGGAACGCCCCGCAGGGCCGCTGTTTGTACGCATCCGTAAAGGAGAACAAATTACGCAAGACCGCTTGTCAGACAAGCAGGTAGCTCGTACCGTAAAGCTGTATCTAGGAAAGGATTACTCAGCTCACTCCCTGCGAGCTTCTTTCGTGACCATTGCCAAACTAAACGGAGCTGATGATTCCCAGATCATGCAGCAGACTAAGCATCGGACCCGTACTATGATTGACCGCTACACCCGTGTTCAGCAGGTCGTCAAGCACAATGCCGCGATGAAATTAGGCTTGTAATCCCTACCTTCATCTGGCTCATCCTTACCCTGTTTAGCTTACTGAGCGAGTCGTTCTTATTTATTGCTTACTGCTGAAGACTAAACCTGATTAGCCATGGAAAACCAAACCAATGCCGAACTGGTCAAACTCCTGCAAGCGGTGCAGCTTGACCTCGACACGGCGCTGTCTGACCTGGTAATTTCAGTCATCGAGAGCACTGTAGTTCGCGAATAACTAACCAAGGGTCACAAAAGAACCATTGGCAACAAAGGACTGATATACAGCCGTGTATCTTGGTCAGTTTATCGTGGAACGCCTGGGCAGTTTACAGCGAAACGAGGTGGTCAATACCCCCGAAACTCCCAGTCTATACAACCCCTCCCGCTTGAGACGCAGGGAATGCTGTTGGCTTGGCTATTTCGACCACAGACGGGGATCAATCAATAGAGGCTTCTCGTCAATTAGCCGTATAGAGCCATAGGCACTATGGGCCGGATGCAGTAAGTAATTGATGCCGGAGGGCATCATGGAGGAAGGTACACCCAAGGCTAACACATCCGGCTTGGCTAGCCAATCGGCCAGAAGGTGCTGACTCCGGTGGTAGGTGTTCTCCTGCCAGTAAGGCGGTAGGCTACTCGTGTCCACGACCCGCTGGCTATGCTGAGGCAACTCCAAACTGAATAACCGGTAGGCGGGCAGCTCATCATAGGGTACTTGCGGCATGTGTGCCAGAATCTCGACTAATGTCAAAGCGGGATGCTCAGCGGTATAGAGGATGCCAACACCCGGAGGATTCCAACGCCCGCCATTGAGCCATGTACCGGTAACATCCAGGGGACGGTCGGCATACTTCTGCCGCACGACACGATAAACGATGGCCATAGCTTACCCAAAGATGCCATAGTCGATGCGGCCCAGTACCCGGTCAACTAACGTATAGCCTGTAACGGTATCCAGGGCCTGTAAGGGGGTTTGGTAGTCCAACTCCCGTAGGGGGGAGCGCAGCCAGCCCAGGACGGTTTTGTGTCGTTGCTCGAAGGTATCCAAAGCGTGCAGGAGAAGATTCTCCAGTAACAGCAACCGCTCAGAGGCATCCTGACTAATACGCTGCTCCACCTTCAACCGGTGCAGGTAAGAAGCGGATAGGCCCAGGGCCGCGGCCAATTCCTTATCGGTTAAGCCGACCAAAGCGGCCACGCGGTCGGCCTCGGCGCGCAGCACGCCTTGTCGACTGCGGGTGATGATTTCCTGCTCGGTCACGCAAGCTACTGATAAGATTTACCCGTAATAAATGTCTCCCTAAAGGCTCCTCCTTGAGACACGGAAACATTCATGAATAAGCTCCCACCCGAAACGAAGAAGTATTCATGTATCTGCTCATTAATTCGGGCGATTCAAGAGACGGTTATTATTTATGTACCAAACATGCTTTACCAAATTGAACAGCCTGTAGTGGAAAAATCACTCTTCCCAAAACTCATGGCAAACGGTACAACCATGACTTTTCTCTGCACCCAAGCAGGCAGTAGTCACTTATCTATTTTGTTCCACAAACCGTTGAACGGCTTCTCTGAACAGTTCCGGTTCGGACTCCTGAGGGTAATGACCTGATCGGGCAAAAAAAAGCAACTCTTTCTGTGATGATCCGTACTGCGAGAAGGCCTGCCGGGCAATGGCCGGTGGAACAATAAAATCCTGATTCCCCCAGACCAACAACGTCGGAATCTTGATTTTTGGTAAGTCAGGCGTCAGGTTGATCCGGGCCAGTTTATCCTTGAACGCCGTGACGGTTTGTTCGTTATTCTGCTGAAAGGCAAACAGGGAGAAGGGCGAAAAAAATACGATTTGGCGGGTAGTCAAGGGTAATTCTTTGTCAATCAACCCATCGGTTAGTAGCTGATCGACAGCTTCGCCGGCCAATTTATTAATGTCGAGCGTTTGATCACCGGTAGCATTCGTTACGTTGACGGCGTTTACGCGAGTAATCAATTGTTGCCACCGACTGACGGACCTGCCCTGCCGGATTTGCTCGGCACCTACCTGATTAATCATCTGCCTGGTTTCAATGATTATCTGGGGGACATCATGCCCCCCATCGATTTCAATCCATCCCCTGAACTGGGCCTGATTCCGGGTTGTCAGGTACGCGATGCCCAATGTGCCGCCCCAACTGTGTCCCATCAAAAATAAACGGATGTCGTCACCATACCGCGCCTTGAGTAAGACGACGAGTTTGTCCAGGTCATCGACGTACTGCGCCAGCGACAGTTGGTTGTAATCGCACCTGCCCTGCGAGATACCCGCGCACCGCTGATCGTAATAAACCATCGCATAACGCTGCTCCAGTTGGTTGAAAACGTGACGGCTGTTTTCGTTGTCTACGATGCCACTAAAGCCCGGCCCACCATGCAGGAACAGCAGAAATACCTTTGATGCGGTGTTCCCCTCGACAAAGATGGGCATGGTGGCCTGCTGGTTCTCCAGAAAAAAATGGTCTTTGACGGCCGGACCGGACGGATTCGTTTGCTCGCAGGAAAGCAGGGCGAGTATTCCCAGACAGACCAGGTAGTTGTAGTTGAGAGGCATTTTTGAATAGCTATCAAATCAGAAGAGTCGGGAAAGGCCAACATCCACAAAGGGGTGGATCAACGCACGGGTGTTGTAGGGGTATTCCCAAAGGAGTTTAGGCTGAACAAACAAGCCCGTTCGTCGGTGTGGACGGTGACCAACATCCCAACCCGCCAGAAGTGAAAAACCGTACGCCACCGCGTTATTGCCGGCCCAGGGTCGCTCGCGAACCCGCCCCTGATCGTCAACGCTGAACGTTTCTCCGTCATAAAACCGACGCATGTAGCCGGCCTGAACCGAGAGCCCGGCTCGTAAGCCAGTCGGTGCTACATAGGTATAGCCCAGTTCGGGTAGGGCCAGGATACCGATGTAGTTTTTCTGGTGGCGGTACCCCGTCAGGTTGAGGCCGTAGAACAGACGGCTCCGGCGGGTTTGTGCGGCTGGAAAATAGCGTTGGTAGGCGAGGTTGACACCGTAATGCGTAATCGTCTCACCCGAATACGCGATTGACAGGCGGTTTGTCAGGGATGGCGGTGTTTCCTGGGCCAGGCCAGCGTGATGGATGAAGGACAACCCCAGCACCAGGAGCGATTTCAGGCGTAGGCCGTTCATTGTTTCGCGGCAATAATCTTTTTGAGGAGTGAAAGAATTTTGTCACCGCTAATGGTTCGGTTATACCCCCGATGAACAATCACCAACCGCCGGGTAGGGTCGACCAGAATAAGCTGCGACCAGGTGCCCTGGGCCGAGAAGGCCTGTTTGGACAAACCAGCCTCGGCCAGTTTGCCCGAGTCATGCACCCACCACATATACCCGTAGCTGCCTCCTCCCTCACTTTCCGGCACAACAATCTGAGGAGCCGTACTTTGGGCCAGCCAGTCAGCGGGCACCAGTTGTTGACCCTTCCATTGGCCCTTATTCATCACCAAAAGCCCAAAACGGGCCATATCCCGGGCTGTCATATCAAAATGATAGGCCGGATGCTCCGAATAGTCACTGTAGTCGTAGTGGCCATCCTGTTGCCAGTTGAAATCCTGCATACCGATAGGCTGGGCAATGCGCTGGTTGAACACCTCATATATTTTCGCACGGGTTCGCTTCTCGAAAATGGTCCCCAGCGCGTTGAAGTCCCAGTTGTTGTAAAAGAACGTGCTGCCCGGCTGCGCACTATTGCGGAGCGGCAACTCGTCATTATTATCGGCTGCGGCTGCTTTGTGGCACACCCCCGAGGAGGCCGTTAACAAATCCTTCACGGTGGCCTTCAGCTCCGGGGCGTTCAAGGGTGGATTTTTGTCCTGAATACCATACTCGCCCAGGGTGGCCGATAAGGAAATGGACTGATTCACGTAAAAACCGTACAGAACGCTGAGAAGACTTTTCCGTACGGAAGCCACGTAATACTTTTTGTCCGTGTTGCCCCAGGCAGCCATCAGCCGACCCTCATCAATGACCATCACCGTCTCTGATTTGATGCTACCGGCGTATTGCCGGGCTTCATTGAGCCGCGAGGTCGACCAGCCGTATGTTTCGGGGTTGGCCACTTTGACCCACTCCTTGTCCGGAAAGGTTGGGGGTTGTGCGTCCGTCCGGAAGCCATCGTCCGTTAACTCATGACAGCCAGCAACCAGGAGCGTCGCCAGCGAGAAGATTAAATTTTTCATAACACTGACTTAGTTTCGGGCAAACCTAGTCAATGCAAACGCACCCAGCGTCCAACTGGGTAGAGTCGAACCACATTGATTCGGCTGATCCACTCGTTAGTTACCCGTATGCACGTATCACTTACCTCCGCTCTGTATCTGGTTGGCTTTGTCCAAAGTGTTTACCTGCTGGTGACGACTCCCGTTCACCGGGGCCGGGCGATGCTACTGCTGTTTCTGGGGACGATAGCCCTGTTAACTACCGATTATTTTATCTGGGAAAACAACTGGCTTTCGCCAACGACTCAGTTCTGGGTGAATCGGTTTAGCCACGCCAGTCTGCCTTATCTGCTGGGGCCAAGTTTGTACCTCTACATCCGTTTGCAGACTAGTGAGTCCTTTCAGCTTACGACTCGGCATTTGTGGCATGGGCTACCTTATGCACTGGGACTGGTGGCCGCCATTTTTCTCATTCCTTATTATCTACCCAACTACCGGACGGCCACCGAGCACTGGCTTTTTCCGGCTACCACCTGGCCACAACTGGTACGGGGTACACACCTGGTGGTGTATGTGGGGCTGGCGGGTCAATTCCTCTGGCAGCAGCGCAGGCAACCCCATGCTCAATCGTTCGGCCATACCCTCCTCGTGCTGATTCTGGTGCTGGGGTTAGGGAGCGCCCTGGTGGGGACAGGTACCTATCTGTTAGCGGATGCGCAGCCAGCAAAGCTCCACTGGCAGCAAGTCAGCGCTCTATTTGCCGTTGCAATGACTTACCTCCTCAACCGGTTAGTGATTGAGCACCGCTTTAATCAGTTAGGGCTATCTCCAGCGAGGGGAACCCATTCAGCCGGTAACTACGTGGCGTTACCACAACAACCCAGGGAGGTGGCGGATGCCCACCCCGCCGATTCGGTCAGCAACCCGGCAGAGGCCCCGCTCAAGTATCAACATTCGGCTTTGGACCCTACGTCGGCTTTTCAGTTATTTGAACGACTGGAAACGTACCTGGCCACCACCCGTGCTTATGAGGATGCCGACCTGACGTTACCTCAACTGGCCCAGACGTTGTCAGTATCTGCCAATCACCTCTCCCAGGTCATTAATCAGGTGGGCAATCAACCATTCTACGAATTAATAAACCGTCACCGCATCGAAGCCGCTTGTCAGTTATTGTCAGACGCCCGGCAGCAACATTTAAGTGTGCTGGGCATTGGTTATGAAGTGGGCTTTCGCTCGAAGAGCACATATTATGCTGCTTTTCGGCGGGAACGGAGTATGACCCCAAACGCTTACCGCAAGCAGATGAACAACCGCCTTTGAAACAGAACTATACAATAAGCGGGAGAGGCAAGTAATGAGTCGTCCGTTTTGAGCTGCCTGTTTGTGTAGTTGCGTTAACCCGATGACGAAAGTGTACGAATCGACAAAACAACATTTCTCAAAAAACGCTCCTCCTAGAGACGAGGAAACGTTCACGAATAGCCTCCCGCTTGAGTCGACGAGGTATTCATGAATCTGCACCTTAAATGGGGCTTCTAAAAAGACAGCTTGTTCTCAGGCCTGCCAACTACTGTCAGTAGCATAAGACGTGTAAAACTCTACTTATTTTTGACCATATTCCGCATCCGTGACGGCCTGTAGCCATTCAACAATACCTTTTTCGGTGTTTGGAATGATATACAGGTGGGTCATTTTACTCTCGCGACTTGCTCCGTGCCAATGAACCACATTAGGCGGGCATTTCACGACGTCGCCTTTCCGAATCACTTGCCTCGGCTCTCCTTTTATCTGGTGATACCCGATCCCATCTGTAACAATGAGTATTTGCCCGGCCGGATGAGAATGCCAGTGCGATCGGGCACTTTTTTCGAAAGCGACGCTGCCCGAAATAGTCGTAAAGATCGAGTCATTGGGGACCAAGCTCGTAACCCAAACGGTTCCCGTAAACGTGTCAGCAGGGCCTCTGGTCGCGGCCTGCGGACCTGTCACGGTGTTAGTTGTCTGGCCTAGGGCCAAACCAGGCTTAGCGACTAAGATGATAAGTACGTACAGCAGGTTGAATGCCAGGCGGGTAAGCTGCGGACTGGCTACCGGACGACCGGTAAAGTGGGTTATCTCGTTATCAATTGAATCGTTCATGATCGTTTCGTTCGTCGTTCTATCGCTCAAACTAGAATGTCTTCACCACCTTCGCCGGTATCCCGGCAACCACCGTGTTGGGCGGTACGTCCCGACTGACGACAGCTCCGGCGGCCACCACCGCGTTTTCGCCCACCGTAACGCCCGGTAAAAGGGTGGCACCGGCACCAATCCAGGCATTCCGTTTGATCAGAATGGGTTGGAGAAGGACTGTTTTGCGATCAGCGGGGTCCAGCGAGTGATTTTCGGACGTAAGCTTGACGCCGGGACCAATCTGCACTTCGTCTTCAATCGTAATCCTGCCAATGTCCAGAAACGAACAGGTATGGTTAATAAAGACGTTTTTGCCCAGGCGAATAAACTGACCAAAGTTGGTATAGAACGGAGGGAAAATCGTTGTCGATTCGTCGATCTCAGTACCAATGATGGCACTCAAATGGCTGCGAACCTGATCCAGTTCGGTGGCCGTGGCGTTCATCTGGACGCATAACCGAATGGTACGGGCCACAACCTCGCTAAACCGGGCATAGTCAGGATCATCTTTCCGGAGCGGTTCACCAGCCTGCATCCGTTCAAAAATTGTTGTCATGGTGGTGTCATATTGCATACTCACGCTCGCTTACCTTTTCCAGCCAGGTTACCACCTCACCGTTTACCTCCTCCTGAATGGCTATGTGGCTCATGGCCTTCGCTGGCGAAGCACCGTGCCAATGCTTTTCGTTGGGTTCGAACCAGACGACATCGCCGGGATGAATTTCTTCAATGGGGGCCCCTTCGCGCTGTACCCATCCCATCCCGGAAATGACCACCAGGGTTTGACCCGCCGGGTGGGTGTGCCAGGCCGTTCGGGCACCCGGCTCGAAGGTGACCAGGACTCCCGCCCCTTTGGTTGCTTCTTTTTTGGCGAACAACGGGTCAATGCGCACGGCCCCGGTAAACCAGGCTTCCGGGCCTTTGACCGATGCCTGCATTCCATTTTTACTAATCTCCATACTACGTCAGTTTTTGCATGACTTTATCCGGGGTAATCGGTAGCTCACGAACGCGCTGACCCGTGGCGTTGAAAACCGCGTTTGCCACCGCTCCGGCAAACCCGATCAGGGCAATCTCGCCCATGCCTTTGGCACCCATCGGATTGATGATCGGGTCAGGTTTGTCGATCATGATCGTTTCAATGGCGGGTACGTCAGCATGAACCGCTACGTGATAATCGGCCAGGTTGTTATTGACGAAACGACCGAAGCGGTGGTCAATGATCGCTTCTTCGGTCAGGGCCATGCCGATGCCACCGGCCACGCCCCCAATCATCTGACTGGCCGCCGTTTTGGGGCTCACGATCCGGCCCGAGTCCGCTACACTAACCGCTTTGGATACGCGCACCACGCCCGTCAGCGGATTGACACGCACCTGTACGAAATGCACCGAGAACGAATACATCGAATACTTCTCCTGTTCCGGGCTTCCCTTCGAATCCTTCGTTTTGTCGATTACGGTCAGCTTATTGGCCTGCATCAGGTCGCTGACAGCCACCTTTTTCTTCGGCTCGGCTGAAACCGACAGCACACCATCCGCCAGCGTCAGCTCATCGGTCTGTTGGCCAGCCAGCGGACCACCCGCTTTGAGGGCCAGCTGCATCAGCTCCGTTTTAATGGCCGTGCAGGCATCATAAACCGCCGACCCTACCGCTGAGACAATGGCCGATCCGCCCTGGGTAGGTGCCTTGGGCAACGAAGTATCACCGTATTCGATCCTGATGCGGTTCAGGGGCACACCCAGCACGGTATGGGCAATCATTGTCAAAGCCGTTCCGGTACCCGGCCCGATATCGGTCACGGCACTTTGAATGGTCAGTGACCCATCCGCTTTTAGTAAGGCGCGGGCGCTGGCTTCCCAGCGGAAGGCGCTGAATACGCCCGTACTCATGCCGTAACCAATCTGCCAGCCGCCGTCACGGGTGCTGCCCGGCTGGTTCCTGCGCTCTTTCCAGCCAATGGCGTCGGCCCCACGCTGATACGCTTCTTTAAGGTTCTTGCTCGAATAAGGCCGGTTTCGTTCCGGATCGGTTTCGCTGTAGTTACGCAGGCGGAAGTCGATAGGGTCCAGGTTCAGTTTGTGGGCCATTTCGTCCATGGCCGACTCCAGCGCAAACGCACCCGTGGCTTCACCGGGGCCCCGCATCCAGATCGGAACGCTCCGGTCCAGCCGCACGATGCGGTAGCGGGTGCTCACGTTGGGACAGGCGTACATGAACTTGGTCATGTTGACGGTCGCTTCCGTAAAATCTTCGTAGCTGGCCGTTTCAGCGGTAGCCGCGTGGGCAATCCCGATCAGTTTCCCGGCCTGGTCGGCCCCCATATTGATCGTCTGCACGGTATACGGCCGGTGACCCACCAGGGTAAACATCTGGCTCCGGTTCATCACCAGTTTCAGCGGACGCCCAATTTTACGGGCAATGGCGACCACCGCCGTTTCCTGCGGCCATGTACGCAACCCCATTCCAAAGCCTCCTCCCATGAACTCTGTATGCACGTGAATCGTCTTGGGGTCAATCTTAAAGGCCTGCGCCATGGCGTTCTGCGTCGCATTCACGCCCTGTGTTTTGGCGTAGATCATCAGCTGCTTGTCGTCCGTCCAGTGGGCCAGAATACCGTGCAGTTCCATGGGGTTGTGCACTTCTACCGGGATCGTGTAATGGGCCTCCAGGGTGACCGGAGCGGTTTTGTAACCGTCGGCTGCTCCCCGCAAGTAATTGCCGCCCTCGGCTCCTTTCGGCGCAACGCCTTCCGACAGATGTTTCTCGAGATCGGTACGGGGGGCTTGTTTGGTATACGTCACTTTGACGAGGGAAGCCGCATAGGTGGCCCGTTCGTAGGTATCGGCTACCACGATGGCGACAGGCTGACCATCGAACAGGATTTTGGGACTGCTTAAAATCCGGTAGGTCTCCTCCGTTTTTGGTTTGGGGGCTGGCCCGTCCGCTTCACCACCAACCGGGGCGTCCCAGCCGGGAATAGGCGGCATATTCTGGTGCGTAAACACACCCACTACGCCGGGGGCACCCTGCGCTTTTTGGGTATCGAGGCTAGCGATAGCTCCTTTGGCGATCTCACTGCCGACGATGACACAATACGCCGTATTGGGTAGTTCAAAATCGGCGAAGTACTTAGCCCCGCCGGTCACTTTCATCCGCCCGTCGATTCGGTCGATGGGCGGATTTTTTGTTTTATTCGTCATGATCAGGCGGTTTTAGTGGCGGTTTTCAGGGCATCAACAATTGCGTTAGGGGCGAGCGTCAGTTTGAAATCATTCTCGCCGTAGCCTTTCGCACCCTGCATGGCCAGCGTGGCGGCCTGTTTAAAGTTGGCTTCGGTGGCGGGCTTCCCTTTGAGAAACGCTTCGGCCGCCGTCAGTCGCCACGGTTTATGAGCCACCCCACCCATCGCCAGCCGAACGTCTTGAATCGTGCCCCGCTTCATGTCAATTCCAACGCCGACCGATAACAGCGCGAAGGCATACGAAGCCCGATCGCGCACTTTCAGGTAGTATGAATTATCCGCAAATCGGTTCGTCGGTAAGTCCACCGACATGATCAGTTCGCCGGGTAGTAGTGTGTTGTCTTTCTGCGGCAGGTCGCCGGGTAGCCGGTGGAACTCGCTGAACGGAATGGTACGGTCACCCTTTGGCCCCGACACATTTACCGTTGCATCCAGTGCCACGAGCGCAATACACATGTCGCTGGGGTGAACGGCGATGCACTTGTTTGATGCGCCAAAAATGGCGTGCATCCGGTTGTGACCGCCGATGGCTCCACAGCCAGATGGCCCGTTAGCCCGCCCTTTGTCAGGGCCAGCCTGCACGGGGCTACGCTTGTTGCAGGGCATCGACGGATCGTAGAAATAGGGGCAACGGGTACGTTGCATCATGTTGCCCCCCACCGTGGCCATATTCCGAAGTTGCGCCGAAGCACCCGCGTTCAGTGCCTGCGATAAGAGCGGGACGTGTTTCTTCACCAGCTCATTATCGGCAACGGCCGCGTTCTTTGCCATAGCCCCGATCCGCAGACCAGTGGCCGTTTTTTCAATCGTGGCCAGGGGAAGCCTGTTGATATCGACCAGCCGTTCAGGTAGGATGACCTCACGCTTCATCAGGTCGATGAGGTTGGTGCCGCCCGCCAGAAAATAGGTGCCGCTTTCTTTTGTGACCGCCGAAATGGCCGCTTTAGGGGTCGTAACCCGCGTAAACTGAAATGGATTCATACCCTGGCTCCTTTCTTTTTTACGTCCATAATCGCATTGACAATGTTGGCATAGGCCCCGCAGCGGCAGATGTTGCCACTCATGTACTCGCGGACCTCTTCCGGCGTGTTGGCGTGTCCTTCACGAATACAGGCCACCGCCGACATGATCTGGCCGGGCGTGCAGTACCCACACTGAAAACCATCGTGTTTGATAAAAGCCTCCTGCATGGGGTGTAATAAGGTGGTAGCTGGGTCACCGACCGTCAGGCCTTCAATGGTCGTTACCGTGCAGCCTTCCGTCGTCATGGCCAGGGTCAGGCACGAGTTGACCCGCGCTCCGTCGACATGGACCGTACAGGCTCCGCACTGGCCGTGGTCGCAGCCTTTCTTGGTGCCGGTCAGGTGGAGTTGTTCCCGGAGCAGGTCGAGGAGTGTAACCCGCGGTTCGATGCTGAGCTGCTGGACTTTTCCATTGATGGTCAGCCGTAGCGGCATCTGCTCAAGGGCAGTGGCTATTTTTTCCTGAATACCAGTGTTAACGGCGGCTACGGCCGTTGGCGGAGTCATAGCCAACGCTGCCAGCGCAGACGATTGCTTCAGAAAAATCCGTCGGGATGACGTTGAGTTACCTAACTCGCTGTCCAGGTTTTCCGTATCATTCATGGTGCAATTTTTTAACGTGAGTAAACTATCCCCCTACGCTTGAACGCGGCTGATGCCGTTTAGGTTAGAGCAGTTCGAAACTGACAGTTACATTGCCCGCGCCTAATGCTCGTTGTAGACTAGTCGGGTTGTCGATCTGACCCAGTCTGGTATAACGATACGAGGTCTGGAACGTTTCGTAAAAGAGCACCAGGGTACTGGAACCGTAGAGCATCAGATCCCCCGCCTGAATGGTGCCAGGATTGGAGACACTGATGGGCAAGCTGGTGGGCAGATCCACAAACTTTTCGTTGCCGTTGAGCTCCTTCATAACGATCGTCAAAGGTAACCGCGCTTTGAAGGCCGTTACGGACGGGTTATCCAGTAAGGTCGCCGTGAACGTGTGCGTACCAACCCCAATACGTAACCGATTGGAGAGATTCGAATTGCCGGGGTTGGTAGCCGCTGTGTTACCGGCTGGCGGAGTGGAGCTCTCCTGGGTCATCGGATCGTCGGTTTTGCCAGCCAGGATACTAAGGACAACCAGCATTAACGGCAGTAGCAGCATCTGGGTTTGTTTCATGGTCGTTGGATAGAATGAAGTTTCCTAAACAAGCTATCCACCCGGCAGACTCATCGACAGGTGTTTGCGTAACAGTTCATTCAGTGGATTCAAAGGTACCCGGTGCCGACCCACGCTGTTTTATACATTTTACGGTTTTGCCTACCACTTTTACAGGTAGCCTATAGGGGCCCGATCTTCGTCCATAGATTTGACCAAAACAGAGCCATGATCCAGTACGACACGATCAAAAAATATGCGGATAGGTTCAATAATCGAACCCAGCATCCGCTCATCAGTCTGGTTGATTTTAATCAGTCGAAGCCCCTTCTCCGGGAGAAGTTTACGCTCAACTTTTACGCCATTATCATCAAAGAGACAAACTGCGGTGATCTGCGGTACGGCAACCAGTATTACGATTATGCCGACGGGACAATGGTCTTTTTTGGGCCTGGGCAGATCATCACCAATGAGCCGGAAGGTGAACCGCACCAACCGTATGGGAAGGCCCTGGTTTTTCATGCCGACCTGATTAAAGGCACCAGTCTAGGTAAACAGATCCACGACTATTCGTTTTTCAGTTACCAATCCCATGAAGCCTTGCATCTTTCCGACACAGAAAGAGCCGTTGTGACGACTTGCTTTGATAATATAACCAGCGAAATCAGCCAAAACATTGATCGCCACAGTAAGCAACTGATCGTGGCGAACCTGGAATTGCTTTTAAAATACTGTCTGCGCTTTTACGATCGGCAATTTATCACCCGGGAGCACGCGAATCACGGCATCCTGGAGCAGTTCGAAGCGAAACTAAACGAGTACTTGTTCGGCGAAAAATTAGGTACAGAGGGCGTGCCCACCGTCGCCTACTTTGCCCAAGAACTAAACTTATCGCCCAATTACTTCGGCGATCTGATCAAGAAGGAGACGGGGAAGTCTGCCTTGGAATTCATCCAACTGCATCTGATTGACCTGGCGAAAGAGCGGCTGTTCGACACCCGTAAATCGGTGAGCAAGATAGCTTATGAACT
This sequence comes from Spirosoma sordidisoli, assembly GCF_004138325.1. Lineage (GTDB taxonomy): Bacteria > Bacteroidota > Bacteroidia > Cytophagales > Spirosomataceae > Spirosoma > Spirosoma sordidisoli. Next base: position 52,385 of record NZ_SBLB01000013.1, read on the forward strand.
AGGATTCAAGTATCCCCAGCATTTTGCCCGGTTCTTCAAACAAAAAGTGGGGGTTTCGCCGATTGAGTATCGAGGTTTGAACTAAACACCCTTGTCTCGCAAAAAGGCTCCTCTAAATGAGAGGATGGGACTTCCATCTATATGCTTCATAATTGGGCGTTGGTTGACCGGGTTACCGGCCCTGTCAGTCAATGACTTTCTGATGAGAGTGCGGGACTTGGGCCACTTTTGTCACCGCTCACCCTAAACGCGCTGGTTCACACGAAGGCAGGTTTATTAGCCGATCATTTCTATGAGACTAGACCTGCCTACATGGCAACCCGGTTCAAGCCTAATCCCACATTTAGGGTAAGCTTTAGAATGAATAACTCGACATGTTATAACTTGCATTGATGCGAACCTTTACTCAAGCGATGAGCCCGACCCTACAGGAAGGTCAGGCTTTTTTTTATAGCCAATAATGGAAGAAAAGTTAAGAGAACACATCCAGAAACGAGTACCGCTAACCGATGACGAATTTGCGTTTGTACTCGCTCATTTTACACCCAAAAAGTATAAAAAACATCAGTTTTTGATTCAGGAAGGCGAACTGGTAAGCTACTCCTACTATGTGGTCTCGGGGCTTTTAAAGCTGGTCTATTCCGATGAATCAGGCAAGCAACATATCGTTTCGTTTGCCATGGAGGACTGGTGGGAAACCGATTTTCAGGCCTATTTCACCCAGACCAAAGCGACCATGTCGGTAGACTGTTTGGAAGATACGGTGGTATTCTGCCTGTCACTGGAAAACTATCATAAGTTATGCGCCGGTCTACAAAAATTTGAGCGCTTCTTCCTGCAACTAACCATTTCTGGTTCGATGGCGGCTCAGCGACGCATCTTGTCGTTGCTTACTACCCAAGCCAAAGAGCGGTATGAGCAGCTACTCAGCCAGTATCCTGCTTTAATTCAGCGGGTACCAAAAACTCTACTGGCATCCTACTTGGGTGTGTCACGCGAAACCTTGAGTCGGTTTACTGATTAGTGTGATATACATCACTCGATACTTGTGCTATAGGTCACGGTCAAACCCGGCTAGGCTTCCAAACTTTGCCCTGTAAACTTTACTCGGCAGGCATGAAACGCATGGCAACAATTCTAGCCAGCGCTTTCCTAACTATGGTGCCTGCATGGGTACAGACTAAACAAGCAGAGCAAATGGAAAAACGAATCATCAATCCTTGGCAATGGCAAGATCAGCGCAGTTATGTACAGGCCGTAGACGTGCAACAGCCAGCCGGCACGCTCTATGTTTCGGGACAAGCCGCTGTTCAGGCGGATGGTCAATCCAGTACCGACGACATGAAAACGCAACTACTTCTGGCGATTCAGAATTTAGAACAAGTGATCGGCGAGGCTGGCTACGAATGTCGAAATATTGTGCGGTTAACGATTTATACGACTTCTCATGAAGAGTTTTGGCCCAACTTTCCTATTCTACAAACTTGGATAGCCCAGCACGGAATAAAGCAAGCTACTACGTTACTGGAAGTAAACCGTTTATTTGAAACCTTAAAAGTTGAATTGGAAGCGACGGTAGTCAAATAGGTATTGACGAAGCCTAAGAACTTCGAATGTACTTAAAAAATGGATTAAATCTGTCACAGTCTGTTGGGCTTTATGGCGAACAGATTGCCATCTGCTTAAAAGCTTAGGTCCTTAAAACCGAAACTAAGTGGTTCAGGGGATGGAACAGGCTAACAAATAGTGGCAATTACCCCAGCACACTTGTCCGCTAGCCAAAGCCGCGTCCGGATTCAACGGACGCGGCTTGTTAGTTTACTACAGCTTGCTCTTCTACAGATACCCTGTTACCTTTTCGGGTATAGGTAGTCTCACTGCGCTTCAGCAGATAAAAGGCATGGTAGGCCGGTGTGCTATCGGCTATGGTGACCGTGTCCAGAAAGGCCGACGAAGTGTCGGAAATTACTCAGAAGAGTCTAGCCATTTCTTTTTTTGTATGCCCAACTGTCTCATCATAACGCTCGTTGGTGAGACAATTAATCAAAGCGTGGCGGTCGGTAGTAGGAAGCGAGACCCTTTGTAGCTGAAGTATTTAAAGATATTGCATGACGATGGGGTTCGTCCTTTAAGGAGCTTATACCTCACTATATCGTCAGTTTATCAATAGACATACTTTTTGTTCGCTGCTCCATCAACTCTCTTCTGAGAGAGGACCATAATTGGTCGGTAACACCAGTCGACCATCGACGGTGAAGGGTTGGATCGACTCAACACTCACCTGTTCGAATGCCGCATGACTGCGATGTAGGATGACATTAGTCGAAAAGGGAACAACAGCTGAGGGAAGGGCTACGGCCAGTTCCTGAGTGCCTGCTAACCATTCGCCCAAAAAGGTTTGTAGCTGCGTGGTTCGCACTGGCGTGTTCCAATCAGGCGGTAGCTGATCCACTCGGTACACCTTCAGCGCTTGCGCGTTGGGTAGGTGTATGGTAATCAAGTAGTAGGTGGGTAGTTCATCCAGCCGAATAGGCATCAAGTTGGCCAGCACCTCCACCAAAGCTAGTTCAGGGGAACTCGAGGTGTAGAGCACATCAACGCCAATCGGGTTCCAGCGCTCGCCCCGTTTGGCCGAGCCACCCGCCAGGGGCGTATCCAGGAAACGCTCTTTGATTAAACGATATACACGAGGCATGAAACTAACAATGGCTACTAACTGATCATGCCTTCTTCAATGCGGCTTAACTCATCGTCAACAAAGCTAAAGCCCGCTATGGTGTCTAACAAGGTTACCGGTGCCACGTTCCCCAGGGCAGGGCGCGGGGTGCGTAGCCAGCGCACAAACACCGCCTGGCGATCATCGAAGGTGGCCAGTCCATGTTCGATCAACTGCTCCAGGAGTAGTAGGCGCTCGGTTTTGTTAGAATCCAAGGTCTTATCTCCGGCTTGCCGATGCAGTGAGCGTTCGGATAGATTAAGGATGCGGGCCATCTCTTTATCGGTCAAGCCAATACGGCTAGCCACTTCATCAACCCGACTGCGGGCTTCGCCCTGGCGGATACGGCTGATGAGGGAAGGCCGGCTTTCACCCCGCAGGGCTTTCGGTAAAAAATCGGTTCGCGGACCGGTCGTTACGGTTTTAGTGGCCATAGTAAGAGATGATATAAAAACGTCACTAAGATAACTGACACTTGTCAATTTATCACCATACTGTTGCTTAGAGAAGAACAAGTAGGCAGAGAGGAGATAAGGCTCCGTGCGGTCGCTCCGGCTGGGACGCGGCTAGCCTGCTTGTGGAAGAATCGATGAACAGGTATATGAAGTTTGAGGCCGTAGGGTCAACGTATACTGTTTATTTATTCTTTCAATCTGGTCATTTGTCAAATGAACCCTCCACAGTTAGAGGCTGTCTGGGGGGGCATTGACACTATAATGCATATGCCACTAACCGGAGTGAACATGTACTAGCAAAAAATCATCTCTAAAAACGCTCCCCATTGAGACGGGGAAACGTTCATGGATGAGCCCTCGCCTGAGACGACGAAGTATTTATACAGCTGAGCGGATGATCGATGGCCAGACAGCCCGAGATCTGGGTTATTTTGTAGGTTATCAGATCTGCAAAAGCTATTTTCAACGGGCAATAGACGAAAAGAAGGCGTTAGCTAGTATGATTGACTAAACTTAACCGATGAAAATGCACAAAGCTTCTTATTAAGTTCTGGTTGCAATCCACAAAAAAAACTCCACGTTGAAGTGATGTTCTTCAGTAAGGAAATAACTCATGATTAGCCCAATTTCACTTATACAACAGATTCAGAGTAGATATCTGATTAAAATAAAGCAATAATATGCTGTTTAACTCTGTTATTCTTGGTTATATAAGGATAATTACTTTAGCTAAAAGCAAGCCTAGTTAATGAAAAGTGTCACTCCTGGTTGTAAGGGCTTACAGCTATTACTGCAGCTTACAATCTGCTTACTGTCTTTGTTAAGTGCGGAACAATCTTTAGCACAAACTAAAACACAGATGGTACGAATTGCTAAGATCGTCGTTGACCCAACGCAGTTGGAAGCTTATAAGGCGACTGCTAGAGAAGAAATTGAAGCGTCAATGCGACTGGAACCGGGGGTATTGACGCTGTATGCCGTTGCTGAAAAAGATAACCCGACGCATATCACAATTTTAGAAATTTATGCGGATACTAACGCTTATAAAGCGCACATACAAACACCGCATTTCTTGAAATATAAAACCAGAACAAAGGATATGGTAAAGTCGCTAGAACTGGTAGAAGTCGCTCCCTTGGTACCTGGTATGAAGATCAAAGAATGATTCGTTAAACGGTAGTGGCTTAACTGCGTTTAAACTGTATTTTTGTGCATGGTTTTAGAAGCAGTTGCTTGCAAACATTGTGGTCAAGCCCAACAGGTCAAACGCTATGGTACCACCCGGGCCGGTACCCAAAGGTATCGTTGCTTTGACTGTGGACGAACATTCGTCAAAATTTACACGCACAAGGCGCGGGACCCGTTGGTCAAAGCCCAAATTACTCAACTTGGACTCAACGGAAGCGGGGTACGCGACACCGCCCGTGTGCTGGGTATAAATCGAAATACGGTCAGCAGCCACTTTAAAAAAAAGTAACCAAGTTCTGCCAGTTAATCCTAAGTATATAGATAAAGACTTGATAATGAGTTTGAAAGTTGATGAGTCCTGGTCGTTCGTGAGCAGTAAACAACGTCAACGTTGGCTATGGTGGGTGGAAGAAGCTAAAACAGGCGAGGTGGTTGCTTTTGTGTTTGGGCGACGGACTCACCAAACTTTTCGGGCTTTGATGACTCTGCTCGAAGAGGCCCGCATCAGCGTGAACCGCTGGATTACCGATGCCTGGTGCCGGGCCGCCGGAGCGGGCCTACTTTGACTGCCTGGATCAATCGATTCGGTTGGAATGTAAAGCTTTATTACAAAGTTTGGAACGCAAACATCTCACCTTGCGAACGCGCATCAAGCGGCTGGCCCGGCGAACGATTTGTTTTTCTAAGTCAATTGAAGTCCACGACGCGATTATTGGCCTATTCATCAACCAGTTTTTCTTTGACCATAAACTCAGTTAAGCCACCACCTTCGGCTTAATAACATTTAGCATCGCGTCTTACGGCCTTTACAGAGATATAACTAATAGACAAGCACTCATAGATAAGTACAACACAGATCCTAATATACGTCGTGACTACCCTTACTTAACCGCAAAAGAGTATGCTGGTAGAAATGAAAAGTCATATCCAGCTTTGATGTGGGGGCTCGGCTACCCAACTAGTTTGTTCATATTCATATTTTCTAGTGCAGGTAAACAATTGCGAGAAGATAAGACAGAGCTTAAACAATTGAAATATCAGCAATCTAAAAGTAGTATATCACTAACTCCCTTCTTTACTCCACATCAACAAACTGCTGGATTAGCTTTGAGAATGCGGTTTTGAATTGACTTTGTAAAAATCACTTTTCATAATTGCACTTAACAACTGGATGTTATCTGTCAAGCTACCCGTACTCTCGAAAGCGCCAAGCGCGCTTCATGCCGTGGATGGACCCTGCGGACCGCTCGCGGCATGGGGGGTACTACGCCATTTTCACAAGCGAACATCTGCTGCACGAATCCTTAAAATGTGTAGGCATAATGACCAACACGGCGCATGTACTATTGCGCTGTCTGTAGCCTTACGCGAACATGGTTTGTGGGTAGAATTCTACACCGAACCCGACCCGGCACCACAGCCCACCGAAGTTGAGTGCTACTTACGCGCTGCCGAATTGGGTATCTGGGTAAGTGCATCACCTGAACTGGAGACAATTCTGGCCTTTACCGGTACCTCCTGCGTTCCCATCATTTTTTACGACACAGATCATGGATCAGGCCATTTCTCACCTATAACTGGTACCGATGACGATGGTCAGGTTCTACTACCGTATTCGGACGAAAAGCGGATGCCAATAGCTAAACTCCATCAACAGTGGTCGGCTCCCGGCACTTGTCGTCAGTGCATACTTGTTCGCCCCCATTACCAGCACTTTTGACAGATGCTTTTCACCCTACGGTGAACGCCTATAAAAAGCCGCGTCTATGTTCAATAGGAGCACCTGGTCGGCCGACTGATTTAATCGGTACAGTAACCCCTTTGAGAAAGGCACTATTTACTCTTGACGGGCGTGTTTAGTTGTATCATAGCGTAGGATCCGCTTCCTGTAATCCCCAAGACCACTCGTAACTAGTACAATGGTGGCCATCACCCCCTATGTAAGGGGGATAAACGGTTCTGTAACGGACAAAACGGTTTCTAACCCGTTTCCCAACCGTTCATGTAACGGGGGCGAACGGGTTAGAAACCGTTTTTCCTCTTGATGAGCATTCTGTCCAACTATCCAGTCTGAGAATCATTCGGACGTTTAAATGAACGGTAGCCCAGTAGGTGGTAATTTCAGTCATCGAGAGCACTGTATTTCGCGAATAACTGATCAAGGGGAAAAAGAACACTGGTAACTATGGGCTGATATACAGCCGTATATTCTGGTCATTCTAACATGAACTCCTGATCAGTTTACTGCGAAATTAGTTGGTCACTATCACCGGAATCCCCAATCATAGGGTATCAAGGGCATACCCGGCCCGTTAAGGCTAGCTAGCTCATACGGTTGGCTGGTGCAGTTGACGCAACACGGCATCAATGCCCGCTTCAAACCGGCCATACTGCGGTTGCCACCTTAACTCCCGCTTAGCCTTGGCGTTGCTGACCCGAAAGGAGCTGGTCAAGGACTTGACCAACGGACCACCAATCAGCAGGCCAATCAACCAGGCCGGTATACTACCCACGGTCTTGACCCCCTGCGCCGAGGTAATCGCATCCACCAACTCGCGCAAGGGTAAGGGGTAATCATCAACAATGTTGTAGACTTCCCCATAGCGGCCATGACGCAACGCTAACCCATAAGCCCGAGCGAGGTCGTCCACCTGAATCGGGCTCCAGTAGTTTTGCCCCTGACCAAAAACCCGCAGCTGCCCTTTCTGGAGGGTGTCATAAAATGCGGTCTTGAACAAGCCACCCGGCCCGTACACAAACCCAGGACTCAGTACCAGAAGCTTTAGCTTTTCCTGTTGATACAACCACATCAGCTGGGCCACCACCTGCGCATGACCTTCCCCCAACGGCGAAGGCCTGGCCGGTGTGCCCTCATCAATCCAGTCGGTGCCGTGATCCCCGTAGTTGAAACAGCCGCTGGTATAAATTAAGACTTTGTCATGCTCGATACAGGCTTTCGCTAAAGCGAGCGTCATGGTTTCATCAGCCCGATTAATTTTAGCCTTCTTGGGGTTGGTAAACCGTCCTGTCACCCCCAACTGAGCCGTTTGAATCACCGCATCGACGGTTGGCACGATGGGCAGATAGGTTTGAGGAGCCGTCATCTCCCCGATCTGGCTCACCATGCCTTGCTGGATAAGTGAAGCGGCCTTAGCCGGGTCGCGAATCAGCCCAATGACTTGATGACCTTGATGAAGCAATTCCTGGACGACTGCCGCCCCCACGAATCCCGTGGCTCCTGTGACAAACACGTTCATACGATTGATTTTTTTAGTGAGCACGGACTGATGCGGCCAGCGGCTTTTTACGGTGGCCCCAGACTCCAAGTCAGGTTCATTGGGTACTGGTAAAGCTACGATTTGGTAGCTACTAATTCAGGACGGCTGGCCAACGAGTTGCTGGATATACGCTTGCAGCGTGGTGTGACCCCGAACGGGTGCCTCAGGGCGTTCATAGTCCTGGTTCAGCGTAATGTCGGTCATGGCGGCCATGGCCGCTGCCGCTGGCCCGGAAAAGCCCAGTCCTGTCAGTGCCGGGACCCATTGCGCCCGGCCGATCGCCTGGGCCACCACCGATCGGTTGAGGACCTGGGCAAAAGCAGCGGCTACGTCAGCCGATGAATAGCGGGTGGGCCCTTCCAGGTAATACAGACCGGTTGTATCCTGGGGCTCCATCATCAGCCGGGCCGCAAACTGCCCAATATCATCGGGACTCACCATGGGTAGCGGGAGATCAACCGGGTAAAGCGTACGGACCAGGCCTTCCTGTTGCGCCGTCGGTAGTGACATGTCCCAGTTACTCATGTAATAAGCCGCCCGGATAATGGTGGTCGACAGTTTTTTGCTGGCCAGCTGCTGTTCCATCTCGTATAATACGCCCATATCACCAACGCCTTCGCCCGGTTGGGCCCCGTACGTCGATAGGGCCACTACCTTTTTGATCCCGGACTTATCCAGCGCCGTCAGGATCGACGACAGCGACTGGCGTTCCTGGGCCACCGTATCCGTCGAGGGGGCGGCCGGTGGGTTGAGTAAGAACAGGCGGGTACCGGTTTGAAAAATAGCCCGGAGTGCTTCGGTGTCGTGAACGTCGGCGATCGCAACGGTTACTCCCTGATCTTTCCAGTGAACGGCCTTCTTTGGATCGCGGGAGATGATGGTAAGGGGTTGGTTGTGCTCGAGCAGGGTTCGGGCCACGGCCGAGCCAACATGGCCTGTACCGCCCAGTAGGATATGCATAAGGTTGTCTGTTTTGTGTACGAGGGCAAACGTAGCCTAGCCCAGTGTCAACCGTATGTCAGGGGTATGAAGATTAATTTTTCAGGGTCTTAAAATACTCCTGAAGGGTTAGGGTATGCGGTGTGAAGGTCTGGGGCAGGGCGGTAAGCTGCTCAATGTGATCGACGCGGAACATGCGGTAGGCCTGGCGCAGGCGGCACCAGGCCACCAGTAACCAGTCCGCTTCGCTACTCAGCAATAACGCAAAGGGCTCCACCTCCCGCATCGTCTGCTGCTGGGAAAGGGAATGGTACGCTATCCGGACCAGGTTGTAATTGATGAGGGCCGCTTGCAGGGTCATGAGACAGGCGCTTGTTTGTTGCCGTTGCCGATTCTCATACACTTTTACCCGATCAGTTAGCAGGTTGGCCTTGTCGCGAATGTGGGGTTGCAGTACGGCTTTAACTTTCTGGATAGCCTCCGTGAAATGGTGGATCAGTAACCCGTCTTTGTTATGCAGGATGAGCTGTTCGGCCGTTATCAGGGCGTTGGCTTCCTCCTGGGTAAACTGCACCGGTGGCAGGCGGTAACCATCGAGCAAAAAATACCCTTTGCCTTCCTGGGTGCTCATGGGTACCCCCGCCTGCTCGAGGGCCCGCAGATCGCGGTAGATGGTTCGCACACTGACCGAAAAGCGTTGGGCCAGCTCGGGAGCGGTAATCAGACGTTTGGTTTGGAGCTGGGTCAGCATACCCAGCATGCGGGTTATGCGTTTGATGTCGTTTTTTTTCATGGCTTTGAGGCTCATCACGGTTGGCAAGCCTTCTCGATTTACAGCCGGGTCAATCCACCCTGGGTTGTCGGGCTGCCAAGCCAAACCGTTTTTCTAGCTAAACCCCGTTTCTACCCAAATTGTCCTTAAACGCATGGGTAAGGCTGGTTGTTGTCCGACAGCATACCGGGGCCTGCCTGATCGTGCCTGGCCAGGGCGGTCAGCATCGAACTCCCCCAGTTCGGCTCAATGGGGCGATCAGTCAAAAACCGTCCTTAAGCTGGTACTTAGGTTAGCAACGATCTCCTCGTTGACTGGCAGACGATAATTTTTGGGTATCTCAACAAACGCTCCCATGCAAAACGAATAACTAATCATATTTCATGCTTAGCTGCGCGATAGTTACTTTTTTGGCCTATCTTAACTCTTGGGCAGTGAGTAGATATGAAATACCAAAACCATGAAAACGTATAAATCGACAATAGGACTTGAGCTCGTGATTCCTTGTCTGGTTTACTGGTTGGGTTGCCTGATGCCTTACAAAGGCTGTGGTGGTGTCCCTACTGGTCCTGCACTTGTTCAGTACCACATGCTACAAACTGGACAAAAACACCATCCATATTCAAGCCGGCTTTTTCTTTCACCAGGCGCTACCCATCCCGTCTATCAAAAAGATCAGCGAAACCAGAAACCCCATTAGCTCCCCGGCCCTCTCGCTGGATCGCCTGCAAATAGTCTATAACCGATTCGACAGTGTGCTCATTTCACCTGCCGACAAGATGGACTTCATCGCGGAATTACTGCATCGAAAGCCCGACATTGAAGTAGGACTAAAAGCCGCTTAAGTGCCGGTCCTGAGCAAAAAGCTTAGGGTAACTTCACCGATAGTCGTTTCCACTTACTTGAGACGAATGAGCTTTCATGTATCTGGTTCACAATTGGGGCCTATTTTCGAATGGAATGCTTTGATCAATGTAAACCTATATAGCATACGTGGTCATTCAATGAATCCTAAACCAGTTGACATTGTAAACGTTGAACAGTTTAATGCCCGGTTTATGGACACGAATTGGGATCAATTCGGGTTTCGGACGGGTGTGATTCAGGTTTATCCTTTATCCATTGCCCCATTAACCATCCTTACGCCCAGTCCGCTTTTCCGAACAGACTACAACTTTTTGCTATTAATTGAACAGGGCGGTGGTCAGCAGCAAATCAACACAGATACCTTCGAGCTAAAGGCCAATGACGTGCTCTTTATTCGAGAGGGGCACCTCAATGCGATTAAATCCATCGAGAAAGACACAACAGGCTATTTTATTTATATCGACAGTACGTTACTGCCGCAGCTCTTTATAGATAACACTCTACTTCACCGGTTAACGTTTCATCCCAAACAATCCCTCACCAAGCCCGCTATGGAGTGGATTTGTAGTTGCTGTGAGTTGCTTTCCAGCCAGGTCAAGGATGATCCGTACGCCGATCAGATTCAACTTGGTTTACTCAGAACAATTATCCTGAAGTTAGCAGGCGCCACCAATGCACCTCAATCTAAACCTAATCGCCAAACGGAGATAACGATGCTGTTCAAAGAGCTGCTTTACGAAAACTTCCTGACATGTAGGGATGTAACGTTTTATGCTACTTCTCTTTCCGTTTCGACAAACTATCTGAACAGATGTGTCAATCAGGTGACAAACAAGACCCCTAAACAACACATCAGCGAAATGGTCATTATGCACAGTAAAGTGTTACTACAGAGCCAGGCACAAGACGTATCCCAGATTGCCTTCGCACTCAATTTCTCGGCCCCGTCGTACTTCGGCCGCTTGTTCAAGCAACTGACGGGGAAAACTCCTACTGAGTACAAAAAGACATTTATGCAAGATTTGTCCGAGTATTGGCAAGATTCCTGATAACAGCGATGAACGGATCCGTCTACTTTTGAAGACACTAGGGTAAACGGTAGTTACCCGTCAGGGAGAGCTACCGTAAGCCACTACCAGTCTTCACTAATCAGGAAACATGCTTCATCATCTATCGATTATACTCCTTATTCATCGTCTGGCTACAACGCTTATCAGGCCCGAAACGATACGTCAGCAACCCGCACTGCTTATCAACATCACCAACATTCAGACCAATCAGGGAAAGGTTGTCGTTGAAATCTACAACAGCGCATCCGACTGGTTGACTACCCCGCTTCGTAAACAAACGGTATCATCCGATCGGGTAACCAGAACGGCGACTTTTGACGTTCCTGCCGGACGATATGCAGTCTCCATTTATCAGGATGTAAACACCAACGGGAAACTGGACCAGAACTTTATTGGTATTCCCAAAGAACCCATCGGCTTTGGGAATAATTACCGGCCCTTTGGCAAGCCAAAATTTGAGTCGTGCGTGGTCGAGTTCAACGCAGGCTCTAAACCAGAAACGATTAAACTGTACAAGGCCTTCTAACATGAGCCATACCATGGAAGGTAAATGGAGCCTGGACCAAGTGGGGTCACTCTCGGATAAGGTCGCCGTAATTACCGGGGCCAATAGCGGAATTGGCTACGAAACGGCACTTGGTCTTGCTAAAAAGGACATGACCGTGATTTTAGGATGCCGTGACCTGACAAAGGCGCAGAAGGCCAAGTCGACTATCATTCACCAGTATTCTAAAGCGAAAGTCGACTGTCTGCCTATCGATACGAGCCGCCTTCGTAGCGTAAGGGCGTTCGCAACCCTAGTTGAAACCCAATACGGAAAGCTTGACCTGCTCATCAATAATGCAGGTATTATGATGTCGCCTTATCAGGTGACGGAAGATGGCTTCGAGAATCAGTTCGCGACCAACTATTTAGGCCATTTTGCGCTTACCGGTTTGTTACTACCCTTGCTGAAGAGGGTTGCCGGCTCCCGGGTTGTTACGTTGACGAGTTTATCCTATAAATGGGCTGAGATAGACTTCGACGATCTACAGGCTAAAAAAGGCTACAGTCGGCGCACAGCCTATGGGCAAAGCAAACGGGCCTGCCTGATCTTCGCCTATGAACTACAACGTAGGTTGGCGGGTGCCGACTATGACATTCGTTCGATAGCTGCTCATCCTGGTCTTGCTAAAACCAATCTGGACCAGTACTTTCCTGCACTCATCAGACCGTTGGGGAGTCTGTTTCTACAGCCCGCCCGACAGGGCGCCCTTCCTGTTTTGTATGGTGCTCTTGAAACAGCCATCAAAGGGGGAGAGTTTGTTGGGCCAGACGGCTTCCAACAAATGAGAGGCTCTCCCCGTCTGGTTGATTCAGATGAATACTCTAAAGACATACAGGTGGCCGAGCGTTTATGGACGGCAAGCCAGTCGTTGACCAATGTGATTTATCTGAGCTAATTGGCTGGCTGTGGTGGCTGTTAATTAGAATTACAATCCCGTATACTAACCGCTCGGAACCGGGGTTCTGCTTGCCATGAGTCGCCCGACATTAAGTGCTGGATATGCCTGATTCTTGAAAAACGAAAAACTGTTGATTCTCAGTGAACACCCCATTTACATATTTATCGGTGAGTTGGTCTGTAAAGAAACCCAATTCTTTTTGTCGAAGAACGCCTGAATCAATTTCGATCTGCTTCGATAGCAAGTAGTGGCTCGTTAGGCGATGAACCGCTCACGGATGATTCTGCCGGCCTGCCAGTCCTGAATGGCAACCTCCGTGACGGCAACCCGCCCGTTGTCGGCATGATCGAAGTCCAGTTCCCAAACCACAAAACTCCGGTCCCCAACTACCAGAGTGCCCCGGTGGGCGAACGTGCGGACCGTGGTAATCTTGCTCAGCAGTTCCGCGCCGATGCGGTAATTCTCGGCCAGACCAGTCACGGTTACCCCGTCGAGGTCGGTTTTTTCAAGATCGGGATGATAATACAGATCGAAGGCCTCCATCGGTTTGCCTTGATGTACCAGGTCGACAAGCCCTAAGAGGGCCTGCTCAATCGTTGCCGTTGCCATGAAATAAAAGCTTGGTTTAACGTGAAAATGGATTACTAGTTACACTAACCGGGCCCCGCCATCAACGTGAATGACCTCGCCCGTGACCGACTCGTTCTGCATCAGAAACAGCACGGCCCGGGCCACTTCGCCGGGCTTCGCAATGCGCTTGACGGGGAGCGTCTGAGCCACCCTGGCCAGTACCTGTTCACGCTGGTCGCCGAGCACCCTATCCCACATGGGCGTATCGGTATAGCCGGGGGAGACGGCGTTGAAACGGATAGGCGCTAAATCCAGCGCCAGCACGCGGGCCATCTGCTCGGCTATCGCGGTGGCTATGCCCGATACCCAGGCACCCGACACCGGGCGGTCAGTCGACAGGCCTCCCGTGAACGTAAAGGAGCCGCCGGGGCGTAGTTTGTGAGCGGCTGCCCGCACAACGTGGATGATGCCGAGCAATCGCAATTGGATGGGCATGGCGTGGTCGGCCACGGTGCCCTCGAAAATACTACCCAGTTTGGTCCCACCTGCCGCAATAAATACATGGTCCAAATCGGTGAATGGGTCGAAGAACTGATGAACCGCCTGCTCATCGGTTATGTCGAGCGGGTAAGCGGCTATCGGGCCGATGCGTTGGGCGGCCTGCTGGACCGTGGCGGTAGAGGTGCCAGTGATGGTGACCGTAGCTCCCTGCTGGTAGGCCAGTTGAGCCGTTGCCAAACCAATGCCTGAACTTCCGCCAATAATGACGATGTTCTTGTTGCTGAGTACCATAGGTTCGTTGTTGACAAGTGATGCAAAAGTCAACTCTTGGTAATTGGTACACAAGTAGTGACGAATTAGTGAGCCTGTAACAAAAAAGTGAGATGCGAAAAGCGACATCAACAAATACGCGGAATGCGAAGCAGTTAACCGCAGACTGCCCTATTCTGAGTACATTTCATCTGCTGGGCGGCCGGTGGAAGATCGCCCTGATCTGGAACATGGCTCAGCAGGTAAACCGCTTTAGCTTGTTGCTGAACCAGCTGCCGGGTCTTTCTCAGAAAATGCTGGCTCAGCAACTCAAAGAACTGGAGCAGGATGGCTTCATCGGGAAAACGATCTTCGCCGAAATGCCGCCCCGCACCGAGTATCATCTGACTGAGTTAGGGCAGTCGCTTATGCCCCTGCTGGTTCAGGTATATGATTGGGGTTTGGCTAACAACCTACCTCAACGGGTACGTAGTCGTTACGAGGCCAGACCGTGAGCGTTCCCTGGAGCTTTGGTAAGTACGGGTCATAGACTAAAGGCTTTGAGGTGATTACACCCGCACATTTTTCAGCGAGTCGAAGCTGCGTCTAGATCAAATGGATGCAGCTTTTTTTAAAACAGATTATTTCAGCACAGCTTGTTCCTCTTCAGATACCCTGTTAATTTTTCGGATACCAGTGGCCCCCCTCCTGCGTATCAGCCGTGGTGACTGTCCCCAGTTGGGCCGGGCTGCCGAAGCGACCGTCCCCGGCTGGGGTCGGAAATTTGTCAATAGAGGCCAACCACCTCTTTTTTGGGTTATGTCTAATAGTCTCAAAAAAACGCTCCTTAATGAGACGAAGGAAGGGTATTTATTTGCTACAAGAAATGGGCGTTCATAGAACCGCTTTTTCTCACATCATACTTGCACCCACAGGCTTTTCTCCGGCCTGCTCGGCTGAGCGCTGACGGGGTTAAAAACCCGTAGTTGATCAGTTGCTGACCGTTCGCTTACCTAATTCGGGTATGACTCAGCCGCTCGACCCTAGGTTGCCCTGTACTCGCCTGTTTTTCCGAATGGAACAACCTAACATTCTTTGTAGGACCGTCAGGCGCAAACTACCTGGTAAGTAGCTCATCAGGGGTTCGTTGATACGCGGGCGTTTCGTGCCAGGCTAAGGTTGGCCGATCACGGGGATACCCATTGGCCGAACGGTATGCCTTGCGTTCAGGAGTGAAATCCCACCACGTCTTCGTAGCATCACTCGTTTGGGCATAATGAACGGCTAATCGGAACTGATCTTCCACGCAGGGATCAATCCAACAGCCTTTTTTCTGTTCATACTGATCCATCAACATAGCACCGTCTTTGTCAACCAATTCAGCCAGTGAATAGTAGCCCAGGAAAATCAGATCACTGGCGAACTTTGGCCCAATGGATGGAATCGTTTGGAATTGGGCTAAGGCGTACAGGTCCCGGGTCCGATCGGGTGTGGCCCCCAGGTAGACCGCTAATTCGTCGAGGGCGTGGCGGAGAAAGTCACTGATGTTTACCTTGTGCTTTCGCAAGTTGGTCCGTTCTGCTTGGGTAAGCGGTAGACGTAGGTTGTTTTTAGGGCTCATCTTCGGCAAAGGTTAACAGATACCCAGTATTATCTTGAATTAAAAATTCAGTGGCTCCGTAGAGGGTCTTCTCTAACTCTTTGACAACGTTTGCTTTATCCTTACTGGTTGAACTAGTCGCTTAGTGGACTCGTCTGGATATGGAGCATCAAGGAACCACCTGGTTGTCGGGATACGGTCGGTAGCTCATCGCCCAGACTGGCAAACATTTGGAACATAAAGTTGACACGGCCACAGTTCATCATGGCCCACAACCACTCATCGCCCTGGGGGGCTACGGTCATCGTTAGGGTAAAGCCTACCTATTGATAAAAAGCAATCGTCTGCTGGATGTCGGTAATAAAGATATTGGGGAGAATTGATTTCATCGAACGCTGTTTTGTGGACTGATTAGTAATTCAAGATAATAAGCCTATTAAGTAGATAAACGAATTTTCGTGCACCTAGTCAAAGATAACGCCTACGCACGAAGACGATGCGAACAAATTAGCTCTTTGTCAGCCGTTTATTTGGATAGACGCGAATTCTCGAGGGGGCCGGGCCACGGAGGCTTCTGGCGCGGTCGTACTGGTTTATATAGTATGTCCTAAAACGCTCCCACAGGAGAAGAAATAGGCGTCTTGAGTTACTTTATAATCGGGGAGGGAGTTACAGTAAGCCAGTGCCAACGGAATGAATAGTAAGGTAAGGGCTGGCTAGTTACTTATCCATCGGGCTTGACCCAGTGATTGGAAAAGATGCCCTACAGCTCGCCTTAGCAGCCATGGACCTTAAAATAGCTCATCTAGTTGCTCATAGAATACGCGTTTACGGGGGTTATCTGCCTCCCCAAGCTCGGCTAAGAAAGCATCCGCTTGGGTTGGGGAAACCTCCTCTAGTAGGTTGTGGTAGACAAGGGCTCGGTCCATCCACCGATCGGCCACCCCGCCCCGCCCCCAATCAATAAAGTAGAGTCTATCCTGGGCATCAACAAAGAGATTGCTGTCCGTGAGGTCGCCATGGGCAAACACAAGCTCTTCAGTGGGTTGGGTGGCGAATAAGTGCGCCACAAACTCCTGCGGATTGTTGGCCTCGACATCCGGCCATTGATGCAGATCGTACTCCTCGGCCAACAGGCCATTAGCCAGAAGGTACTCAAGCTCCTTCAATCGAAAGGCCACTCCTCCATCGAAGGGACAAGTGGTGATCGGCAAGGCTTGCAGCTGAGCGAGGGCCTCTTGGAACAGATGGAGCACAGGCTGTTGAGCGTCGATGCGCTGGTACAGTGGTTGGCCGGGCACGCTACGGGTGATCATAAACTCGCCCTCGCTACTTTCGGCTACCCCTACCACTTCGGGTACATTCAATTGACCACTCAGCCAGCCCAGCACGTCGGCCTCGCGTCGTACGCTAAAGGTGGTCGGGGAATAAACCCGGGAGCACATCTTTAGAAAGAAGGAGTCGTTACCCCGCTTGAAGCGGTAGACGGGACAAGGCGACTCGCCCACTGTAGTAGGGATCAGGCGTGCCTTACCCAGGAACCGGGCAATGGGTTCAGGCAATTCAATGGCTATCTTTGTATTCATATCTAACTGTTCTCAACAAACCGCTCCATATACTGTCAACGAAGCCCGCTTATAAAACCTCTTTAGCTTGTGAGCAGTAAAGAGCCGAACAGGGACGCATGGTTCAACTTGGGGCTTTCTTCGTCGTAATCAGAAACGGTGCCAGAATAAACTCAGCCCAATCAGCAGTACCAGGCCAATTTGCACCGCTGTCAGGACGTAAATATAGTTGGTTTCGCCCCTCGACTCGTCCAACAGTTCCTCGCCCACGCTAAGTTGCAGGGAGGCCAACTCGTCGAGTGTTTGGGCTAGGTGGCCAAAGGCCGTGCTGCCACTGCCCGCAAAGAGGGCTTGCCGGGCCGCTGGTAAATCAACTGGATTGGTACTTAGCTCGCCTTCCAACTGGTTGTAAACGGTCAGCCGCTGCCTGAGCAACCGGAGTTGGTCGGCTTCCTTCACCGTTAGTTCGGTTCGTTCGAATTCGGTCAGTAAGGAGTCTATCCGCCGGTTGAACCGGTCGAGCGTTGCGTTCATCAGATCCGCATTCGGTTTATTGGTTGCGAGTACGTAGGTCTCCAGCAACAGGCGTTTCCGGTAGATCGTTGCGGTCAGGTTGACCAGCATGCCGGTTGGCAGCAGGCGATCTTTGTAAACGGACACAGATGCCTGCTGAATGTCATGCACACTGCGACGACTCAGGAAGATGCTGGTCAGAATCAGACCTAGCAAAGCAATGACCAGCAGGAAGGACCGTACTGGCGAACGAGTACCAAGGGAAGGTGTCATGAAGTTAGGTGGATTAGCTTGCTGTCAACCCGTTTGTACACATAAGCCGTGCGCTCCCTACATCATACCGTCAAACATAATGGTCTGGCCGTTTTTGCCGTCAACTCACGGGTTTCCGACCTGAGCTACCGCCTTTAGCTGAACCAGGTCAACTAGAGCGAAAAAGGCCATCGTACAATAAATATACCCTTTGGGAATCTCGACATGCAGTCTTTCGGCCACTACCGATAGGCCGATACTACGCAAAAAAGACAGGGTCAGCATCTTGAACCACGGGTGGCGGTTAGCTCATCGTTTACGCACGCCCCGTGGTAGCTGGATTCCGGCTTGCTATAGCTATACCCCGGACATGGGATCAAGCAGCGAAATAATGTCCCTGCTTCAGATCAGCTAGTACGGTGGCATGGGTGGGTTGCCAGTCCAATTGCTGTTGGGTGAGGGCGCTTGATGCCGAACAATCGACGCTGAAAAAAGCACTAATCCAGCCGAAATGCTCGGTGGCCTCTTCGGACGTAATGGTCGTAGTGGGTATGTTCAGGTGATGGCCAATTACCTCGGCCAGCTCCCGAACGGGTACGCCTTCATCACTGACGCCATGATACACGCCCCCGGCGGTACCTTTTTCCAACGCCAGTCGAAACAGCCGGGCGGCATCGAGCCGATGCACCGCCGACCATCGGCTGCTGCCATCCCCGACATAGGCTGATACCCCTTTGTCGCGGGCAATCCGAATCAACGTCGGCACAAAAGCGTAATCGCCTTCACCGTGCACCGAGGGGGGGAGCCGCACTACCGACGAACGTACTCCCTGCCCGGCAAGCGACTGAATCAGTTGTTCGGAAGGGATAAGTGGGGCCGACGGAGCGTTGGAATCAGGCGCGTCGATTTCGGTCGCCACGCGCCCCGGAGTTACCCTGCAAACTACTGAAGCTGGACCACCAGCCGAAACAGACCATCTGTACGGCTCCCAGCTTCGGCAAATTAATTCCCAATCTGGCCACCATCACGGAAGCGCTGACCACGCACGTTAGCCGCGCGGCTGAGAAACTACGAAAGCAGGATTCAGCGGCTGGCTCCCTAACGGTCTTTTTCCATACGAACCGCTTTCGAAAAACACCTGGCAACGGACTGACCGCCAAACAGTACGCCAACAGCCGAACGGTTGTCCTGCCCCACGCCACCAGCAGCACCGCCGAGCTGGTCGGTTACGCCCAAGCGGCCCTGCAAGCCATTTATGCGTTGGGATGCGAGTATCAGAAAGTAGGGGTGATTCTGTCTGGCCTCGTTCCAACTGGCCACCAGCAGCAGGCGCTGTTCACGGATGCACCTGATCAGCGGCTGGTCAGCTTATCGAAAGTGGTTGACAGGATTAACCACCGGTACGGCCGCGACCGAGTCAGGCTGACCAGTGCGGGTTATAATCCTGAATGGCATCACAAACGCCAGCACTTGTCCCCTGGCTATACGACTCAGTGGAAGGAGATTTTGACAGCTTTATGACGATCTTCATCGAACAGTTTAATGTGTACAAAGCTAATACCATTTACAGCTTAGAGAATCTTGAAACTGGCAGATGTATTCCAGCGTATTTTGAGAGTAAGCACGCATTAGCCGTTTCATATAATATCCACCATTTGGCAGTGTCGATCCGTTTGGAACACGGTTTAATATTTGTATTATAATTAGTCAAGTTGCATACGAATTCTTATGTTGTTTGACTTTTCTAAGATCATGTCCTCTAGACAGGCCCTCGAAACAGACCCGATTGTACGTTGGAAAGGGGAGAGGGATTCTAGTGTTATGTAGCGCGTCAATAAAACCATCGGCCAGCATTTGAATGAGAATCTACGCCAATACGCTCACCAACAACTTAAGAAGGGCGATCAACCGCCAGCTCGTCAGGAAGACTTACGGCCCGAAATCGACGATCCAAAGACGGTCATTGCTCGACTGGCTAATCAGCGGGAGGAAGAACTACGGGTTACACAAGAAGCCGTCGAGCAATGCCCTGGCAGTTTGCGCCAATGGTTATTTGGCAAAAAGTAATCAAACTCTGCCAAGCTAGTTAATCATAGCGGTGGGAATCGTAGAACACTTTTATGAGTCGCAGAATTAAAGGTTCATCAGGTTTAATTCTCACCGAGGCATTATGATGCTCATCGAGTACGACCATTCCCTTAATATCTTCCATTTGACGACTGGTAATGGTTTCGTAACCCATTGCCCAATCTGGAAAGAAGCGCTGGTCAATGGGGCGGTTCATCACTCTTGTAATATCAGTGTGTCGACGATCAGCCTGAATGCGTTCAAAAAGAGTTTCAACAGCTTGAGCTTCTCCTTCTAAGACTTGTATAATACTACCCCGCACGTAGAGCAGGATGCCGGAAATACCAGCGTTTGCATTGCTATATCGCCATTTTTCAAGTAGAATCGGTAAGCTACTTTCGTTGAAGGATTCAGTTGATCTGCTGAAATATATAGTGCATCGCTCTTCCATGTGTGTCTAATTTAAAAATGGGCATGTGTAAAAATACGGACAATTATAGCTTAAATAACCCTCAACCAACTAGCCAAGCTAGGCAACAATCTCAACCAGATCGCCCACAAGTCCCACGCCGACGGTATCCGCTCGATTGCCCCTGAAGCCCAACGGCTCTTAGGGCAGTTGAGCGAATTACTCGATAAACCCGTTGAGTCATGATTGCCAAAACGACTATCGGCCGCAGTTTCAAAGGCTGCTGCAGCAGCTGATTGGGCATACAAAACCTAAAACACCTAAAACAGTAATGAACTCAAGACAGAATGACACCTGACCGCAGACTCGATCGACTAGAGCCCGTTATTGCTGATGTCCTTCAAAAAGTTGATCGGTTGATCGAAGGACAAGGTCAGATTATCAGTGAGGTCTCCAAAATAGCTCGTATTGAGATCAACACAGACGCAACTGCCGAAACAGTAGCTAAGCTAACTGTGTCCACTCAGCGTCAATATCAAGAGCTAAAGACAGGCCAAGAAGCTATGTTGCAATATTTACGGGAAAAACTTCCCTGACCCATTAACCGGAATGGAAACGGGCAATGCTGAGGAGCAATTCGCCAGGGATAGGTTAATTCACGTACTACCCGTATTGTGGTGCCCCGGATTGATAGCTCGAAGCCATCCGGGGCTTTTTGTTGATCCAGCACTCAACAGCGATTGACTAAGGGGGATAACTGATTGACGTATATACAGCCGTAGCTGGTCGAAACCCCCTATTTTGTGCGCCAACCTTAAACAGTAAAGCGGACCCGCTAGGCGGTGAGTTAGTAGTGATAGGTTTTTTTTAGGCATTGTCACCCCTAACTGTACGGTTAGACGTTGCCTTTTTAGCTGGATCCCGTAACAGGGTGCGCTCTACTTCTGGGGGCAAATTACACTGTTTGCTCACTTGCCGGATATAGCTAATGAGTAGCTTGTCAAAATCTTCTTTGGTGAGTTTAGATTGCATAGCAGTAGGTTAGGTTGGTACATGTAACCCTTTGACCGCTAGCAACTAATGTATTGTTTTTGGGGCGGTACAGTTAGGGGCGACCTATGCCTGAAAGAACCTACGGGGTTTGGGGCAGAAAGCCCCATCCATAAATACAGCGTCGCAGACACCATTTAATATATTTCCACTTATATAACAGCTCAAATATAATCTCTTAATAACCCGATGTAGCCATGCATTTTTTGAAAATAGTACTCCTCAGCAGCTCAATAAGCGGATTGGCAGGATGCTTTGCCATGCGCTCGAACGTCATCTCTGAGACTACCCTACGGACCCAACGACAGGGATTTGTCTCTAAAGCTAAACCCGAGACACGGCCTGCTTCCTTCACTCGAATTTTAGTCGTGTTAAAGCTGCGTCGACCTAATGATCGATACGCCCAGCAATTTCACCAGGCTTTCCCGGCTAACTATCAAGTTTGTACTGTCTTACTGGACCAGTATCAACCAGCAACCTATGCGGAGGAAATAAGAAAACGGGGAAACGACTGCCAAAGCGAGGTGGTGCTGACGGTCGAACGGACCTACAAAGGAAGCTTTCTATCCTTAGACGCTCCTGATGGGGATAACTTATCCCAGTTTAGTTTTGACATGCGGTCCATGGCTACCAATGAGTCTTTCTGGCGGGGTGCGGCCTCTACGCCTTCCCGCCGGGGCGAATACTTCTCAGCCCGTACTATCGTATCCCGACTGTTACGTGATGGGGTTATCAGTGATAAACCGAATACCCCCCGGAAGCTTCATTAAGTTTTATACCCTGAGCGCCGTTCTGTTTCACTTTTTTTTGAGAAAGTTACTCACTCGACAAAGCGTTCAATTTCTATTTTTATTCTCCTAACATATTGTTCACTTATGCAACTTGACCGAGAAAATTTTTATTTTCAAAGCAACAAATTAGTTAAAAAGATGTGCAGGGAACCGCCCCTACTGGCTATACAATGACAAATGAGTCAAACTTTTCACGGATCAGTTGGTAAGCTAGGAAAATTTCGAATTCTCAATTAACGCTCTCACCTGAGACGAAGGAACTTGCATGTATTATCTCAGATAACCGGACCTTTTCTTAGTCGTTTTGAAGCTTTTAGGGCAAGGGTCAGACTATTTCAGAATTTCAGGATATGCGTCCATTCGGTGAAGCGCTTCTACATCCCCCGTCGACTATTGCCAGTATAGGAAGGTATCCATAGCCTCGTAGGCTATGACCACAATAAATACGATGACGAGGGTGTACAACATGGCGAGGCCAAACCGGACGATGTTTAACTCAAAGCCGGGTAGATCAATGGCCCAGAATACGCCGTACAGCAGCGTCGCATTAATGCTCGACGACGTACCTGTTAAGCCAAACCGAATAAGTGCGGGCTTGATATATCGTTTTGGGTCGGTGAGTCGGCGGTTTGTAAAGAGTGCTATATAGTTGTTGATAAGCCAGTTGACGAACGATTCAACGAAAACGATGCCCGTTGCTGCCCCAAACGTTGTCCAGTTGTCCCAGTAGGCATGGCCGATCATGATCCAGTCGAGCAGACCGATGTACATGGGCAATACGATCAACTGCATTAGCGAGTCGTAGCGGGAGTAGTTCAGTGTTTTCATACGTGAGGCCGGGCAACAGGTGCGTAATCAAAACTAAAACTCCACGGAATTATTTTGAAATTCACCTAAAGGTATGTACTCAATGCTACTGGGTAGTAAGCCCGCCTGGCTTTACTATCGTTGCACGAAGCGTTGCTAAAAAGCGACTTTTCGATGCTTCACCAAGCCAAAATCCCGGTTCATCGGGCTGTGTCAAGGCTACTGCTGGGTTGCGCGCCAATTTTGAGCCAACAAACAGTAAACAACACTCCCATGATCAAGTCCCTTGCTTCCCTTGCCGTCGTGGCCGTGCTCGTCGCTTCGCTGGTAGCCCTGGGCCTCGCCGACGTACTGACTGACACGGGCGTTACAATGGCGAATATCGAAGCCGCTGCGCTCGCCAACCTTAAAGCCGACGGCTTGTTCTATGTCGAACCCACCGCTCTCATGCGCCGGATAACCCGGCGCATCCCCGCCGACGCGCAAGCCGCCACCGTGCGGGCCCTCGGCAGGGTGGTACGTACCTACGCGGAATCCGACGCATTCAGACAGACATACCGGCAGTCGCTGAGTGAGCAGTACAACGTCGATCAAGCCTACAGCGACGAAAAAATCGCCCAGCGCGAAGCGGAGGTAGGGATGGTCGATGGGGCGGTCGAGGCTCAGACTGCCACCCTGCGCCAAACGATGAGTGCCCTGGACTCAACCATGTTCTACACTGTATTCAAGGCGCAGGTGCCGCAACTGGAAGCGCAGGCCGCAGCCGCCACCGGCACCGAACGTACCCAGCTCACCCAGGAGGTAGCCGACCTGAAGCGGATGCTCGCAGCCAACGCCGGCAAGCCCGCCGAGTTCAAGAAGCAGTACGTGGCCTACCAGGAACAGCGGCTCCGCAAAAGCGGCAAGCAATACGAGGCAAACGCCAGCCAGGAACTCGCTGATGCCAAAATCCACAACGCGGAGTACCGCAAACAGAAAGCTGCCCTCGACGCAGCCAGCGATGTGCGCCCACCGCTTCGGAAGCAACTGCGTGCCTTCGTTGCCCTCTGCGATGAGGTCGATTTCGGGGCAAAGCTCTATGCCAGCAGGTCGAAACAGTACTTCGTGAACCCGGCCTATGAGCGCAAACCCGGCACGTGGAAGCTGCTCTTCCGTATGGGCAAAACCTCGACGATGGCCGCCCGCCAGTCCGCGCAGGAGTGGCTGACCGCGCTGCCGTAATCTTAGCAGTGCCCCAACGTACCTGAAAATAAATACTCTTTACATAAAAAAACGAGGACTATCTCTCTACTATCAACCTGCACCTCTATTGTTTTTCAATTGCCCTTCCTGTAATTGACAATGTAACACGAAGGCATTAAGTTATTAACGAACATGAAATCAACTTATAACGACCGTTGGTTGATAATAACCGGTAGCCTGCTACTCGGTTATTTTTTTGCGACAATAGGCCAGGATGAGGGCCTATTTGCCTTGTGGAGCCGCCCCGACTATGCCCGGGATTTGATCGGGGCAGCCCTGATGACGGGGCCCGTTTGGGGGGTGGTGCGGTCGGCAACCGTCTGGTTAGATCACCGATACGATTGGTTTGCGCAACCCGCCCGCCGATTTGCTGGGCAGTTCATGCTGGGATTTATGGGGCCGGTGATCCTGTCTGCGGGGTTGGCAGCGCTCTATTTTCGGTTTGTGGTGGGGCAACCCATTGCCGAGTCAAGCTATCCCGTTTATGAATTTCCGATCAGCGTGTTGGTAATTGGCCTATTCAACCTGCTGTATTTCAGTCTCTATCTCTACCAGAAGGCCACAACGCCCCCACCCTCTCCTGCGAAACCCGAACCGGAATTGGAATTGGTTAAATCTCCTGAACCACCAACCGTAACCACCACACGAAAAACGCTGATCGTGAGCAGCGGGCTACGAAACGTGCCGGTGTTTATAGACGACGTGGCCTATATCTATATCGACGAAGCCACCCTATTTCTGCACACCTTTTCGGGAAGCAAATATGTCGTCAATAACTCGCTTGATGAACTGAGCCGCGACCTACCGAGCGACGTTTTTTTTCGGGTCAATCGCCAATTCATTATTCATCGCAGGGCTTGTAGTTCCTACCTCAACGACACCTACGGCAAGGTGAAAGTGGAAGTAAAACCCGCGCTGCCCCGCGACATTATGGTGAGCCAACAACGGACGCCGGAGTTCAAAAAATGGCTCGAAGAAGGCTTCTGATTCACCCTAAAAACCACCTGATTCGGATGTATTCTCCCCTGATTCGCCCAATACAACCCATTTACTAACAGGCGGTTGACTAATCTCACTCTACGTTTGCATTGTAAAACAACAACCAATACAATGAAACTATTTCTGTACTCCATCGCCCTGCTCACCGTCGGCCTGACCCTGGCACAAGGGCAATCAATTCGCCTGGGTTACTACGGCGAAACCGTGACCCACTACGGCCTCAAGGTCGCCTACGAGCGTCCTGTCTGGGGGCATGTCAACGTCCGCAATCAGGCGACCAAACAATTCCTGATTGCCCCCAGCCTGGCCGCTTACCGGCACCCGAAAAACCACATCGGCTTCATTCTATCGCCGGAGTTAACCTACCGGCGCGTGGGCCGTCGAGGTGGGCTGTTCGATCTGTGCGTTGCCCCCGCCTACTTCCGCTACTTCCTCGACGGCACCACATATCAGGCCAAGGCGGATGGCGACTTCGAGCGCGTTCGGCTGGCGGGTGGCAGCGCATTTATGCCCACGGTTTCGGTAGGGGTTGGGCGCGACTTGTCGGTGAAACACCACCTGCCCTTGAGTTGGTACACCCGCCTGAACCTTATGCAGCAGCGGCCTTACAACACGGGCGAACTCAAACGATTTGCCCTGGAAGCAGGGGTTATTCTTAATCAGTAACAACAATCTTTCTCTTTTGAGAATTATGAAAACGATTTATATACTCCTCTCTTTCTGTCTGCTGCTGAGCCTGTTGGCCTGTGGCGACCGCGACGTAGTGAAACCTACCGAGCAAACAACCCTCTTCCTCCGCAACAAAGGGGCCGACATGCCTATCTGGATCAGCGGCAACTCACAATCCAACAAGATCGTTCTGTTTGTTCACGGCGGTCCGGGCGACTGCGCTATGTGTTACCGCTACTACCTCAAGGGTATCGAAAAAGACGCGATGGTGGCCTACTGGGATCAGCGCGTGGCGGGTTCCTCGTCGGGCAAGGTATCCGAGAGCACATTGCGGTATACGCAATTTGGCGAAGACATGGAACTGGTGGTGAAGCTGCTCAAAAAGCAGTACCCACAGGCCAAAATCTACCTACTTGGCCACAGCTTTGGGGTGGAGTTGGTGTGGCAGTTTCTAACCACGGGCAACAACCAGCAACAGGTGTCAGGGGCAATGGTCGTAAACGGTATGTACTCCTACTACAACTGGCTATACAATGTTCGCGAATGGGCGTTGCGGGAGGCCCGTTTGAAGAAAAACACCGAAGCCGAGACGTACCTGCTGGCCAACCCTGTCACGCCTGAAAACACGGCCACCATCGACTGGGAGGGTATTTACCGCTGGATGTACGAGCTCGACGGCAACCCCGTTTCGCTCTTCGACAACAACAAATACGTCATCAACTATGCCTTCAATTCGCCCAACACGGCCCTGGCCCAATTCACCCACGGGAAGGCCTATATGTACTATGGCGAAGTGGATAGCCGCACGTTCGAGAAAGGGCCGCTGCTGAAGAACATCCACATCCCGGTTGCCTTGTTCTGGGGTGTCAAAGACGGGGTGGTACCGATGGAAGTAGGCCGGGCCACCAAGCCCCTCCTCACCAACGCCCGCGTAACGGAAGTCGATTTTGCCGACTCATGGCATGAGCCGTTCGTGACCGAAACCGATAAATTCACTCAGGCTGTAAAGAGTTTTGTACGATAACTTCTTATTAGTATGCTTTCAGAAGCCCCCCCTCAAACAAAAAGCCAGTCCCGCATCGAGCGTATCGACGCACTGCGCGGGCTGGCCCTGCTGGGCATTATCCTGGCCAACATCGGTTCATTCACGGATTATGACGCACTGCCCCCTGCGCAGCGGCAGGCACTGGGTAGCACGTTTCTCAGCGAGATGCTGAATATGCTCAATAACGTACTGATTGAAACCAAGTTTCTGACTATTTTCTCTATCCTGTTTGGCGTAGGATTTTCAGTTATGCTTACCAACGCTCAAACACGGGGGAGTGCTGGTCGGGCCGACAACTTCCGGGCTTATTTCCTGTGGCGCATGACTGTACTACTGCTGATCGGCTGCGTTCATACCTGGCTGCTATGGTGGGGCGATATTCTCCGTAACTACGCTCTCGTTGGTATGCTACTGGTACTAACAGTTAACTGGTCGGACAAGTGGGTGCTGCGGGTTGGCCTCTTTTGCGCCGTGTTTCTAACGGGCACGGTCTTTATTCTGAATGCTGCCCTCTCGCTCCAGCAATACCCCTATGACATTGCGCAAGTCTACCAGGTATTCCGCACAGGTACGTATTGGGACGTTGTGGGCGCCAACTGGACCATTGACCCGCTACACAATTTTGTACAAGACTCGCCCATCACGTTTGCGACTGTAACAGGACGGGTGCTACTGGGCGTTTGGCTGGGCCGGATTGGCTACTTCCGGCATCCCGACCGCTTCCGCCAACTCACCAACCGCTGGCTGGGCTGGGGTTTCAGCGTTGGCGTACTGGCAAGTGTAGCGTTCTGGGCATTACGGCACGGCGTACTTAACCTCGACTCGCCTTGGCTGGTCTGGGTACCATTCGCATTGGCGGGCGGAATGCTACTCCATGCGCTGGCCTACGTAGCCCTGTTTATGCGGCTTTATGAACGAGTACGCAGCCAGCAGTGGTTGCGACTATTTATACCCATAGGCTGTATGTCATTATCAAACTACCTGCTGCAATCGGTATTTGGTGTAGCACTATTCTATGGATGGCCCCACGGGCCGCAACTGATGGGCCAGGTCAACGCAGTGAGCGGAACTGTTATCGCACTGGGCATCTATGCGCTGCAAGTGCTTATGAGCCAATGGTGGCTACATCGCCACGGTCAGGGACCTGTTGAAGGCCTATGGCGATGGTTGGCTCCGGCCCGTGTGTGACCATTCCGTTGTCATCCGTAAGCTCAAAAGCCGCTTCATGAGCGGCTTTTTCCGTTTCATCGGCTTGCCCGTTTTCAACGCACCCACCACCCACCACCTTTGGCTCCGTAAACAATAACTACGAACGAGCCATGAATAAGTTGTATACCCTCTTGCTGAGTCTTACACTCACCGCCTTGTCGGTTGCGTGTAAAGAAGATTCCGATGTCCTTGGCCCCCAAGGCCCCAGCGGACCCGAAACGCCACAAACCCGCCCCGGCAAAGTGTGTGCCGTAGGTACGTTACTGGGCGAAGCGACCACCACCACCATCGGCCCGTCGGGGGGTAAACTAACCACTGCCGACGATCGCCTGATCATTACCGTACCGGCAGGGGCCGTTGAAACGAGTCAGACGTTCAGTATCCAGCCGATCACCAACACCGGTCCGCAGGGGCTGGGCACAGGCTTCCGGCTCGCGCCACACGGCATTACCTTCAAAAAGCCCGTCACGATCAGCGTTCGCTACTCGCCCGAAAGCCTCGACGGCACCGTTGCCGAAGCCTTGGCCCTGGCGTACCAAAACGAGAAAGGTATATGGCGGTTGGCCGCGAAAGGTAAAGTAGATACTACCGCCCACACGGTCAGCGTGGAGACGACGCACTTCAGCGACTGGGCTGTGTTGGAACGGGCCTTTTTGGCTCCCGCAGTCGGGTTTGTAAAACCGGGCGGCAACATCGGTTTAGAGGTGCGTCTGTTGACGAACGAGCTGATCGTGCCTATTCTTCAGGATACCGACGTACCTGAACCGTTTGAGTCGCCTTCGGCCGTTGTGGATTATACGAGCTGGAAGCTCGTTGGGGTGGGGCATTTGGTGCCGGCAGCGTGGAAAGCACTGTACTACGCCCCCAACACGTCGCCCGTCCGCAACCCGGTGGCCGTGACGATTAAACTGAACGGCCCGACTGTGATCGACGGCAAACCCTACGGTGAACTCTGGCTGGTGTCGAACATCTACGTGGGCGACGACGGCATCACCTACCGAATCAACGGCGGCCCCTGGGTTAATACGAAAGTGGCGTTGGGCGGTCAAATCCTGTCGGACCCCACGAAGCCGGGCATGGCTGTTTTTATGGCAAACGGTGGGGGTATCGACAATGGCAAGCCGGTTGGCGTTAATCTGACACAATTCAACCCGCCCTTCGATCAATCCGGCAGCGTTGATTTTGGCTCGATTGGGGGTGTCAGACAGGCCTGGAGTCTCAGCGAAACAGGACCGCAGTTTCTGCTATCCGATCAGGGTGGTGCGTTGATGTATGTGCATTATTACCGGATCGGCAGAGTTGCCTACCCCAGCCCCGGTGCCATCACGATCAGCCAGTTCGGTAAGGTTGGCGAACCAATTACGGGTAAGTTTGAACTCGGCAAAGCAGGTATTATCTACCCAGGCAACGAGGCCCTCAGTACCACGGCCCGCATCGAAGGTTTCTTCCGAATAACCCGCACGAAATAGCTCACTGCCCAATCAACGGCAGGGTCACGATAAACTACCCGTCGGTTTCCTGAATGGTGGGCGTGGGCTGTTTTACCATCTGATACTTTGCCAGGATATTGGCCAGGCCGACCCCGTTGCTCATGACGCGGGTCGGCTTCTTTGGGAGCGTGTTCTGCACCCGCAGTTGCCCCTGCCAATCGGTCTCGATGGCTTTACGCAGGTCGAGGCCGTCGCCGTGGCGGGTTTTCAAGAGGTGGAAATACGAGTGAATTAACGTCAGCTCGGTGTTCAGATTGGAAGTTTCGGGAATATTGACCACCTGATTTCGCTGAAAACTGACCAGGCATTCCACGGCAAAATAACCAGGATATACGGCTGTATATCAGTCTTTTGTTGCAAATGATTCTTTTCTGTCCCTTGGTCAGGTATTCGCGAACTACAGTGCTCTCGATGACTGAAATTACCACGAGAAGGCGACCCGCGTGGCCATCGTAGCGGGTGCGTGTGCCTTGCTTACGACGGGCGTGATGGTCCAGGCCATCCGGGAGCGCCGGTCCAGTCAGTCCACGAAGGCGTGGGGGGGGCTGGCTAGGCAGGAAGCGCTCCCGGAAGGCCAGCTCGTAGCGGCTATCCCTGTCAGTGCGTGGCCATCCTGTGCTTCCAGCCGCTCAGCCAACCCCGCCGGTTGGCTGAGCGGCTGGAGAACTTTTCCTTGCTGAGGCTCGCAACAAGACTAAGAACGACTAGATGTGTACTGCGCCTATCTGGGGGTATTGTCGCCCACATCGACAAGGGCGTCGGTAAGCATAGGTGGGTCGGGTCAGGACCGGCCAAACAGGCTTTGCGTTTATCCTGATTGATCCGACCGGAGCCTGGTTAGGTTGGCGTAGTATTCATTATAGCCTCTTAGGCGGATGAATACGCAGACTCACTCGCTATCGTGGTCATCCGTCTGCCGGACAATGATAAAATCGACCAGGCTACCATCCGCCGATTGGGGAATGCAGGTGATCTGGGCCTGTTCGTTGAAATGGGCCAACGTGCCCTGGATTAACCCGTACGCCAAGTCTGCCATCCGCCGGGTGGATTGGTAGCGCATGTGCAGCGTGTTCGCATCGGGCTGGGCGATGGTAAAGTGAGGTAATTCCGCTTCCGGATATAATTTTTGTACCTCCACATGAATGTAGGCAGGTACCGATGCTAGGAAAGCAAATGCGTCTGGAGCCGTTAGAATAAAATGTTCGTGGGCCGTTAAAAAAGAGCCAAACAGGTATTGGCCAAAGTGCCGGAGCGTTTCGGGCTGGGATTGACCAGACGCTTGGCTGAAGCCTGCCACCAGGCGGTTTAGCTCTTCGGGAGGGTACGTGCCTGTCGAGGTATAGACCCCACCGGAGGGTAGGTCCGTGGTAAGAAGTAGGCTATCCACTAGTGGATAGCCGAACTGATCTTCGATGTGGTTAAGAAATTGGGTAAAGACGATCCCTTTCACAAAATAAAACGTAGTAAGATGTATATGATCACAAACTGGTAAATAACCAACCCCCTGGCCTTATTTTAGTTTAACGTAGTCAGGAAATCGGTACCGTTAGATCAACTAAACGTGTACGTAATCAGTGGATGGATAAACGGTGCTCATCGTGGTGCTACCCAGGCGAAATGGCTGTCGTGGCCAAGTTAGGCTACCGCGCTCTTCTGTCAGCTTGTGATCCCTACAACCTAGTTCACCTCTACGATCCCATATCCCCGGCCGGGCCGCCAAAGTGGTCGGAAATTTGTCGATAAAGGGCATCCACCTGTTTTTTGAGTTAGGTCTAACAGTCTCGCAAAAACGCTCCCAAAATGAGACGAGAAAGCCTCTTTTATCTGCTTTACTACTGAGAGGGCTAGATCGTATCAATTAAAATTAACCATATGATGTGGATTTAAGACCAACCGTGCATCTTTTAGACTACACTAATTTTCTTCCTAAATGAAGAAACTGCTACTACTAATGCTCGGTAGTTTTTGTTTCAGTGCAAATGCACAAAGCCATAAAATTACCCTCGATGGTACCCAAATTGCCCTACGAACCTCAGGATTAGAAACCCGGAAAGAAGGGCAACCTATACTCGTCTTTGAAAGTGGCTTCGGTACTCCAATGGATCACTGGAATCTAATCCTGGATGAAGTTGGCAAGCTAGCACCTACTGTTGTTTATGATCGGCCGGGGGTGGGCGATTCGCAACCGGATCAAGACATGCCCACGGTTAAGAATGTAGCCGGTAAACTCCGCAAACTCTTACAAGCCCTAAACGCCAAGCCTCCGTATATCCTGGTAGGGCATTCACTGGGCGGTGCTTATGTACGAGGCTTTGCGGTCTATTATCCCCAGGAACTGGCAGGCCTGGTTATTATTGACCCGGCCGACTTCACGGAGATGATTGACCATCATGGACAATATATGCGGGATGTTGGCATGAGCCAAGTACAGGTGGATAGTGCATTGGCCCAGCGCCGAGCCCAGCCCTTTAAAGCCAACCCGAAGATGCCCCCTTCACTCCAGGAGGAGTTACAGGTTTTGTTTGACCTAAGACGATCCGAGTGGGCTGAGTTTCGGGATAAACCCCTGCCCAATATACCGATTAGCTTGATCACCAGTGGTCGCTTTGAGCCGTTTCCGGATGCTAAACCGATTGATGAGGCTTTATTTCAGGCCAAGACCAAACATCGGATCGATCGTTGGATACAGTTAGTGACCACCGTGCCTAAAGGGCGTTTTTTTTACAGTGCATCTGCGGGTCACTTTGTTCATCGGGATGACCCTGGTTTAATCATTTCGGCTATAGGGTTGGTCATAAAGGATGCACAACTCAACAAAGCTGAAGTCGGTAAATAGCGTAGGCTCAACTAGACAGATGCCCTTGATATACCACCAGTCCAGGAGGCAGGAAGCTGCGTTTGACTGCTTCATTAAATGGGAGTATCATGAGATTCGAGTATTTTCCATAGTTCGATTGACCAGTACATTTTTAGTCGGTTGTTTGCTTGCGTATATGACTAATGGCATTTGATAGACATTAACATTTCGCTGTCTTTACTTTGAATCATACGGACCATTGCGTGGACCAATTTCTTCCGACGCATTTGGCTGGTAGACCCGCAGGTAGACCTCGACGCCCTGCTCGGTATCCGACCGAAGCGTTTCAACCAACTTGTGGAATAGATACAACAGGGCCTCAATGCGGGACGTCACTTACCACCTCACGATCCGCCCGTGGTTACGGCATCATACCGGCAGATTTATCAACAAGGTAAAGCTAATAGGGTGCTCATGTATGTTATACACCCGCATAGAATGAAGTCATTTTCTTCCAATGAACCATCTGCGGATATCAAGACGCTGGGTATCTAGGTAGTAGAATGCCCTAACCAAAGCCGAACGGGACGGCTACGAGTTGGAATCCCGGTGGGAGCGGGCCAGAATGTTCCGTAACTCCACCAGTCACGTGTTACTGTAAGCTTACGTAGTCACCATTTAGTGAGCAGAAAATTACTTAAACTCGTTTTTAAGTGATATTACTTAAGGGTAACATAATGGTAATATTATACATTAAATGTATATAGTTATATTGTAGTTACACCAAAATAGAATTAAAGGTTTATGGATGATTTCACGCATAAATATGGTGATTTCACGCATTAACCCTATCAATTATGTTGACTTAAGACCTTCTCTGCCCTAATTTTAGAGACAAAAAAAGCCCCACGACAGTTTGGCGACAGCAGTGGGGCTTTAAGTAGTTCGATGTTTCCTTATCAAACCTGACAAACGTATGAAAAATCTTTTAGCGTATCAAACGTGGGTCGTTATTTTAGTATTAATCGCTGCGGCCTCCTGTTCCCGCCAAGAGTTCTTTGAGCCTCTAATCAGTAGTGATAATCCCATTTCGGTTTCGGAAACAAAG
The DNA here is from genome assembly GCF_004138325.1 of Spirosoma sordidisoli. Classification (GTDB taxonomy): domain Bacteria; phylum Bacteroidota; class Bacteroidia; order Cytophagales; family Spirosomataceae; genus Spirosoma; species Spirosoma sordidisoli. The sequence goes on from NZ_SBLB01000013.1 coordinate 86,048, forward strand.
CCTTGGGTCGAGCGTTTTGTTAAACGAGACAGCAATGCTACTCAACGATTCTCGAACCATGTATTTATATGGAAACAAGCGGTAGTGAAACAACTACCCAATAGGACATCCTACGTTCAGGTCCCCTTGGCTGAAGCAGCTGGTGGCAAACGCGTCATAGTTGATCCAACGACAAAGGCGCAGATACCGGCTCCGCTCCTTCAAGCAATTATTCACAAGGATGTCAAAGGTGAGTTTCAGATCCGGGTTATGGAATTAACGCCTGATGCTGAGTACACCAATTTGCACCCAGGATTTACGGGGGACGCTGATTATACGGGGATGCAGCTTCTTTGGGATTGGGCCGGTAAGGTCGTTGGCGGAAACCGCTACGAGAAAGGCAAAGTGGTTGGTCGAGTGATGCCCAACCAAGCGGGGAGTCCGAATGCCCGCAAAATGCAATACTGTGAAGACTGGCTTCGTCAATATATATACATCGGCTGCACCAACCGCTACAATGAAACGACCGTTGTTGGAACGGTGCTATATTATCGGTTAGGGACGTATCCGCCTACCCCTCAGCGCCCGAATGAAGTAGCGCCAGGCTCCTATATAAGCTGTGATGTCTGGCAAAACGGTGGCGGGCCTGAATACTTTCAAATTTGTACCCCTGACCCAACGTATGACCCCTTCAACCCTAGTAATCCAAGCAATCCCTCCAATCCGTTCAGTCCATTAACGGGTTCAGGAGCTACGGCTCTGCTGGAGCTTTACAATAACAAAAAAGCCTTATTTGGTCCGTGTCCTGGTCTGACCGATAGCTGGCGCTATCAGATCGATCACCGAGCCACTACCGCAGTAAAAGATAAGCTGAATCGATTGGCAACATTTTCTCCTTTTAATCAGGGACTTTTCCCTTCATATCCGAACGTACCACAGGATTGGTATGTCCAATCGATCTCTTCGGCCGTTGGTACGCTGGTAAATTTAGATAATTTCTCCGTTTTTATGGACGATCTGCCCATTGTAGATGGTCGACGACTCTCCCTAAATGAGTTTGCTGAGTATGTTCGATTACATATAAATGACTTTGTTGATACCTCACTGAGCTCATTTTCACCCCACCCACTCACCGGCGAGAACGAAGCGGGTCTATGGGGGAGTAATTACGCCACGGGGGCTGTCATATTGATCAATATTCCAGGCGACGCCGGCTCAGTTATCGTAACCGAACATCACCAAGGTCAGGAGTCTGCGGGATGGACGTTTGCCACAATCCATGACGCGTTTGTTCAGGATCATCCCGTTAGTGGAGTCCGTACGTTTAGCATCTACGAAACGGCAGGAGGATACATGTTTAATACGCAAGGGGCCGATCGGTTGACTAATTATTTAGGGCATTTTGCCCAGCAGAGCCTAGGCATACCTTTCGATCAGGCGGATGCGCTGTGGATCAGCATGCAGAACAAGATGTATCAATTCCTCACAACTCATGGAGCGCAACCTCAAATTTTACAGCCGGTGAGAAACCGGCCGAAATGGGACGACGTGAAAAGAGCACTGGATGAGAATCGTTCTTTAAGCACGTTGCCCTGTAACTAATGCAACTCGGGAAAGTAATTTTAAAAGGCTTGGTAACTCTTCTAGTTTGCTTGCTAACGCATGCGATTATCTTAGGTGTATCCCCCAACTTCTTTAGCGTATACGTTGAAAAGATTGGGGGATATACGGGAGGTTATTCAATCGAAAACCAATTGATAGGCATACGCTACGCGTTGTTTCTTCTAGCAATTTATGGCTTTTGGTTGCTTTATCTACCCGGTTTTGCCATTTACAAAATTGTGATTGATAAATTTCGAACGAGTACATATCTCAATCACATCGTTATCGGGGCTATCGTGAGTATGGTGTATTCACTACCGGGTATCCTCTTGCAAAATAGTTTAGCAGGAAATGTAGCACGTACTGCCATACACTGGGTCACCCTGCCATCCGCTATTTGCATTGGCGTTGTATACGGGTTGCTATACCGAGGTTGGTGGTATAAAGATCGAGAAGAGCAATGACTAGGCTGTACTTAAACTCGGTATTGCAAGGCTAATTCACTATTTCCTAGTAGAGTTCAAGCCCGATCAACAATATACAATTCATTTTTTACTGGAACAGCGCTATGAAAAACGTTTGCTTAAGCAGTCTGCTTGTCGTTTTGTTTTTTTTAAATCTGCCATCCGTATTGGCCGGTTCGATGCGGATTTATTATCAAAATCCTGCTACGGTCTTCTTCGCCCAACAAATAGGAACTTATCAAAATGGCCAAACGGCTTACATCGATTGCAGCCTTAACCAAACGATTTATTTATCACCCTTTGATGACTCTGATTTTTCGCCGATTCAAGGCGTGTCGGACTGGAATGTGTCATCCAATTTTAGTTATTACATCTACAACGAGGATCACACACAAAGAAATAACGTGATTGTGCTCACGATGGATCCGAACTTTAATGTTGGCTCCGTGTCGGCACGCGTTTACAATACCTTGGTTACCATTTACATCACGCGCCGGTCGACGCCCAGCCTGACGATTACGCCAACACTCTGCTCAGCAGGACAAACGGGCGATTTTTCAGCTACGCTTAACTACTACGGCCCTAATTCAGCCAATGTCGTCTGGCAGGCAACGGGTGGTATTACCGTAAATGGGGGATCGAGCTACCGGGTAAACGATAATACCATAAGCCGTGTCACGGTACAACACAATTCGTATGGAACCTTGACGGTATATGGAGAGGTACCGGGTTGCAGTAATATGCAGACCAACCCAGTCACTTATCACATTGGTACGCCTACCAGCAGCGACTTAAACTTCACCGGCAGTCCTGACCCTGGTTCTTCACTATGCAGCGGTCAGACGTATAGCTTTACGTCGCATCCAACCTTGCCCCTCTCACAATACAGTTACAACTGGTCTATTCCCCAAGGTAGCAGCAGCGTGGGCTACTATTATGGCTACGGCCCGAACGTTTCCGTAGCGCCAACGTCAGGGACAAATCCTGGAGGATTTATCGTTCAGGTCGAGGTGACGAATTCGGCCTGTGGTACGACGGGCTCAACCTCCCGTACCTTTTTTAAGAGCAATTGTGGCGGATCCTATCGCGTGGCTAACAATCCAACCAGCAATACGCTAACAGTACTCTTTGACCCAATCGATGAGGTCGAATATTTGCCTGTCCGTATGCAACTAGCGCGCGAAAAAACAGGGGTCGCTAAAGAAATTAAAATTAGGGAAGAAATCTCAAAACAAGACCTTAAGGGCGGATTACACATTGATATAAACGTTCAGGATTTGCCTAGGGACACCTACTATATACAGGGTATTTACGAGAATGGTAAAGTGGAAAGTGTACGGGTTATTATCAACTAAACCTGTTACTATGAGACGGCCATTGCTGATCCTTGTGATCTGGGTTTGTGCGTGTATTAACTCTGCCCTCGTACGAGGGCAAGTAAGTGTTATCTATAGCGCAGGCGTGAAGAGCGGCATAACTATGTCTCGTTTTATCGAGAAGGGAACACGAAATGACTATTTGGTCTCGTATCTAATTGGCTTGTCGATAGAACAGCGATTTACTCAGAGAGTATCCCTGTCTTATGATTTGTTGTATTCAAGGCAGGGAAATATAGTGTTTCTGACAAACCCGGGCCCGTTCGATAAAGTGAGAACAAAGTACAATTATTTTACCCTACCGGTTTCGCTTCGGTGCCGATTCAAACGACACCCTGTTATACTCTCACCAGGATTTCAAGTGGGCTATTTGGTCTCGAATCGAACTGATTTTTTGCCCAAAGGCGGGTATACGAATAGTATTCCCTTCCTTAAGAGATCCGATTTAGGATTTTCTTTTGGGTTGGGTTATCGTTTCGGTACGCATTTCTTCGGCGAAGTCAAATACTTTGAGAGCCTCATACCCCTTTTTAAGGTAGCCCAGGCTGAACGTTACAATCAGACTATCTCTGCAAATTTGACCTGTTATCCATTTACAAAGAAGTAACGAGAACAGGCCGCTCTACTAAATAAATAGCGTCCATCACTAAAGTACAACGCTTGGCACTGCTAATTGGTGGCCAAGCGTTGTACTTTAGAACTCTCCTGAATGAGACGAAGAAACGTTCATAGATGGACTCCCGCTCTAGACAACGAAGTGTTCCTACATCGGCTCTTTAAATTGGGCAATTAAAGAGACAGAAAAATAATTAAAAATAAAAGAAGAAAGCGTCCGATGAAGTTGTGTCAATCACTTGTAAACGGATAAAGTTGTTCACCTGATGCTATTTAATTCATTGGGCGTTAACTACCGCGAAAGCTTTCTTGATTTTTGCCCTTGCGTTCTGACTGGGACGAGTGGTGAAATTTTATACAATTCGGCCCTCCATATCAATCAACACGTAATGTGGGTAAGCGTTGATGGCGTAAGCACTTTCTAACTTCTTCGCCCAAGTCTCATTCGCGCACAAGTTGATTGTTTGTAGCTCTACCTGCTTGCTCTTGGCGCGCTAATCAGCGGGTGAGGCATGGGTGGGAATTTCGGGGATATTGACTACCTCGTTTCACTGTAAAATGACCAGGCACTTCACTGTAATATACAGCTGTGTATCAGCCCTTTGCTAGCAATGATTCTTTTCTGCCCCTTGGTCAGTTATTCGCGAAATACAGTGCTCTCGATGACTGGAATTACCATTATAGGCCTTCTTATGGAGAGAACTTTTCCAACAAGCAAGCCCGCCATTAAATGCATCCAGACCACTCCACAGATAAACGGCCTCGCTAATTCGTACTTTTAGGGCTTCAAGGCGAAGCGTATGCGAACCGATAGTGGAATTAAAAATGTCGTGACCTTTCGGCTCACCGGAACGCCGGACGGGAACTTACTGGTGCGTTTTTATCACCTGGATATTGCCAGCCAGGAGGCCGTCAATTGGCATATTGCCGAGCAATTGGTGGCCGGTCAGATGAGTGCCGAGGTCTTATACGAAGGGAATTTGCAGAACAATACCGTTTATCCGACTGCGATTTACAAGCTTTTGGACCGGGTCGAGGTCTACGTTAACTGCGTGCGGATCGAGCGGGTAAAGTAGAATTATTTTACGCTCTAGTAATCATAAGCTCACTTATACAACAAATGAAAAGGTAATATTTACTTAACATTATGATAATGGTCAAGCAGTTAATTTTACGAGAAAACAAATTCGTTATGAAAACCATCACTCTACTTTTTTTGCTTTTGTGCAGTCTCGTTAGCTGTCAGAAGTCATCTAATGAAAATATAGTACCTGACATTGCAGGAGTTTACTCAATTACTACACTTCGAAACATGGAAAATGAAGTGCTTAACTTTCCAACCCTTTCTACAGATGGAAAAGCCGTAATCACTTCAGAAATAGAGATAACAAAGATTGATAACTATCAAATCAACATTCTCAGAAAAGGAATCGCCTACGGAACTTCTTACACCGATCCACTTGGTTTGTTCGATATTCGTAAAGACGGTAGCGAGTACGTTGTGTATAAAGATGGTCTTTATATTGGTAGTTTAAATGGCAGTAAGGTTTACTTAAATTTTGCCGGTAAGAGCAAGAATACAATGATTTCGTCTATTCTAGCTGATAGATAGAAAAGAGTCATATACTCCTCATAATGACAAAAGTACAATGCCTGGCTATTCATTGAATTAGCTAGGCGTTGTACTTTAACTAGGAGTGTTGTAGAACTGTTGTTATGTATAGGTAGTAGATAAAGATAAGTTCGCACGATATACCAGTCATACTATTGGAAATGTGAAAGACTGTCAATACTCGCTTAACCTCAACATATACAAATTAATTATCAAGTCACGCCGATTATGCTTAAGGGTGATACAAGTCCATTTTTGTGGGAGAAACTAACAAATTGTTGTGTATGAACCCGTCGGAGCAGATTCAGGAGATGGAGAGAAGACTCCTCAAAGCCATGCTTGCCAATGATGTGAGTGAACTTGATTCACTTATATCGGACCAAGCTGTTGTTGTTGAACCAGATGGACGATTATCAAATAAGATTGACGATGTAGCTGCTCATCGGGATGGTTTACTTCGTATTCTTACAATGGAACCCCAAGAGGTGACTACTCAACTTATCTCTGAAGGAGTGGCTGTTGTCTTTGCACTTATGAAAATGCAAGGAACCTACCAAGATCATGCCTTTGGTGGTCGTTATCGCTACACTCGTGTTTGGCATAATCAGGGTAGAGGTTGGCAAATTTTTGCGGCTCACATTAGCCCAATGCCAAGTTGATATTTTTTTGATACCTTCACCTCGCTTAGAATAGCAGTTATATAAGTGCCACTTATGTTAATCTCAATTATTCTTGCGCATTAGATTCTGTTATTATCCAACCATGATCCAGTAAGTCAGCAATGAAATGGTCGGTCGTGTCAGTGCGCACTATCAACCCATTAGTACGTTCTTTAAATTGTTTAGCGAATTCGAGCATGAATAGCGATAATGAAGCGGTAGCGAGCTCAGGACTCATACTGCGAAGTTGTTCAACTAATTGAGTCGGTGAACTTGCTTGGAGTTGAATCGACTTTTTAGTTGGTTGAAACGGCATAGCCAAGACGTTAAGACACAGTTGAAGTTGCCCCGAAGAAAATTCATAATGTCTTGACAAGTAATTGGTTGAAGTTAAAAATATACTAAGAAGTCGATACCGAGAGACTACTCCCAAGACTGTCCACTGTACGACGGATTACCTAGTTTGACGTGCTATGGTCTAGCTTGTGTAAAGATGAGCTATCTCACCAAAAAGCTCACGCCCGTAGAACGCGGGAAAACTAGGCTGATTTCCGCCCTTGCTCGATAGCTTGCTTTTCTTCGAAAAGAAAACATCTCCCACAGGTTGTACAAACGAAAGCCATGGTAGGCGTGTCGCGATAGTTTTCTCTTTCAATGACCAAGTGGTCGCATGGCGTATTACCCTGTGATATCCATTTTTCTCTTAGAGCCTTTGCCTCTTTCATATCCATACTAATAGTAACTCAACAAAAACTAGACGGCCTCAAACTACCAACCTGGGTGAGCCTACGGTCAGTGCGTGGTTAGGGAAAGAGAGACTAAGAGCGTACTACTGAATCGGGCTTAGATCTTAGACTAATCGCTTTACATAGTAAGCGCTCTAATTCGTGTTATAGAACGCTTGGATCAGATCTAGAATAGACTGTTAGTTAGGATTGAGGGCTTTTTTATTATTCAGATCAACGATGACGTTAATTTCGTCAAGTTGACTCGTTGTCAGCGCTTTATAACCCATGTTCCAAGACGAAAAGAGGCGTTGATTAACTGATTGACTAATCAAAGTGGTTACATCCGTATGTCTTTTGTCCCGCTGAATACGGTCGTAGAGCAAGCTTAGCTTATACTGATTTGTAATTTCAGTCATCGAGGGCACTGTATTTCGCCAATAACTGACCAAGGGGCAGAAAAGAATCATTGGTAACAAAGGGCTGATATACAGCCGCATATTCTGGTCAGTTTGCCGTGGAACGCCTGGTCAGTTTACAGCGAAACCAGGGGGGGCAATATCCCCGAAACTCCCATGCAAAGCGCAGGGCGCGGTCTTTTATCTCAGTCCAACTTAGGGCCATTAGGTATCAGTAAAGGACGAGATGAATGTTAACTAGAAAGCAGAGTAGGGAAACTTAATGGATTCAGGTACGTAGTTGCTTGAATCATCACCTTGGTTCATTCAGCGGTAGTATCCGATTCGTCGGCGACCCCCTTTTCCTGACGCAGCCGCTCCTCGATCTCTTCGATCGACGGTAGTGTGCTTTTGAGGTTATCGGGCAGCGACTCCATCAATTTGTACTGGGTGATGCCGATTGGCTTGTGAAAATCCCGTAGCGCATATTCTGCTATCAACTTATCGTGTCGGCGGCAAATCAGCAAACCGATACTTGGGTTGTCAAATTCACCCCGAAGCTGATCGTCCACGGCCGACAGGTAGAACCGGGACGCCGGAGCGTTTCAACTTACCGACAAATTCCGGCTCGAACTCGACAACCTTCAACTCAATAACCAGGTATGACCGCAGTTTAAGATGGTAGAAAAGAAAGTCGATGGCAAATTCCCGATCCGATACTTCTGTTGGATATTGTCAACCAACGAATGAGAACCCTTTACCGGGTTCCAGCAGGAAATTAGTGATGTGTTCGACCAGAACGTTTTCTAAATCCCACTCCTCATACTTTTCGGTTAAGGTCAAAAAATCGAACAGCTATGGATTTTTCAGCGACTGCTGGGCCAGATCAGAGAAGGGTTCGGGTAGTGTCCAGTCAAAATTCGTGATCGCCTTCCCCGACCGCTCCCGGTACTTTGACTCAATTTGCGGCACCATCACGTCCCTCGACCAGCCGTTTTCAACCGTTGCCTGCATATAAAATAGCTTCTCATCAAGGTCTCTTATTTTATCCAGTAGCGTGGTGTGATGGTACCAAGTCAATTTTGCAGGCGTCGCCTGCAAAATTGACTCTCTTCCAAATTGACTGTCTAGATAGGCAGCCGCGAACGATCGCTACGGCGCCCCGTTTCATGTACCGCAGATTCCAAGGCGACATACCCGTTATGGTAGGGAATTCGGCTTTCAAATCAACTACTAAGCGAACGACAACCTTTTGCCCCCACCCCTGCTGTTTTCCTGCTCGAGAATGATGTTGCCGATCCGCCAGTAGAGTGCCAATAGTTCTGCATTGGCAGCTAGGGTAGCACGTAGCTGGGTTGTGCGAATCTCATGACTAAGCTTTTCAAATAGCTTAATGTAGTCGCCCGGCTGATTTGTGGCTGGAAGCATTAGTGCTTAATTGGTCGTGTTCAAGCTTAAATATACCAGTTAACTGATAAACTAATATACCAGTATCATTTAGTTTTTCGCGAAATGTATAAAGTGTGTCGTTGCCCTAAAAGGGGCCACAGCGCAAAATAGGACGCACCGGGCCGAAAAGGCCCCACGCGGATGTGCGTCATTGTGATAGAATTGAAGGGAAGAAAAAGACACACTTAATTGGTACACTGTTATTTTAATATATTATTATAATGATATAATACGTAAATTAGTACCGTAGTTAACGTAAGAACAACAGCATTATGAACGCACAGAAGAAAGCCAAATTTGACATTTACGAATTCATTAACGAGCAGGTAGTTAAGCAACTAGAGAAAGGTGTTTTGCCTTGGCGTAAACCCTGGAAAGTGGCCATAGTAAAGGGTCAGCAATATAGTATTCCTCACAACTATGCTACAAAGCGACCTTACACCGGGGTGAACGCGTTCCTGCTGGCGCTTACCCCCTACCGTACTCCCATGTTTTTGACGTTCAATCAAGTAAAGGAGTTGGGAGGCACGGTAAAAACAGGGGCAGCCAGTTTACCAATTGTTTTCTGGAAACCAATCAAGCCGGGCCGCCGGGCAGTAAAGGATGAAAAGGGCAAGGAAGAGTATAAATTAGTGTTGCGGTATTACCGGGTGTTCAATATTGAAGATACCACCCTATCTATAGAGATTAAAGACCCCGAGCAACAGCCGGAGCCGGTTGTCATTGATAGTTGTCAGCGCATCATTGACCAGATGCCGAACCGCCCCCGCTTGGTAAACAATGACCCGGCCCGGTGCTACTACACACCGTTTTTTAGATATAGTCAATATGGCACCTGCTCAGAACTTCAGGAGGGCAGCCGATTATTACAGCGTCCTATTTCACGAATTAGTACACGCTACCGGTCATAGCAGCCGATTAAATCGGGCGGAGATTACAGAAATGGCATCTTTCGGGTCGCAGACATATAGCAAGGAGGAATTAACAGCTGAGTTGGGCGCTGCTTATCTCTGTGGCGTGACTGGTATTAGTGCCATTACTATTGACAACAGCACCGCTTATATTAATGGTTGGCTGAACAAGCTACGAGGAGACAAACGGTTTTTCTTTGAAGCCGCCCAGAAGGCACAGAAGGCCGTTAACTATATTCAAAACCTTAACCCACAATACGAAGCCTGAGCCCCTCCCCTACTGCCTGCCAACCGGTGGGCAGTAGGATAATTTTTCAAAATGTGGAACAGTACAATCGCATTGACGACCCAGATAAAATTCGTTGCTCCAAACCGATACCCAAGCGAATGCCAGATTACTATTTATCGGCAATCAGGCATTGTGATCGCAACTGATATTGATAAAGGTATGAGCCGGTCCGCCGTTGCGGTCAAGTTCGACTTTGGCGACAGTAAGCACGGTCCGACGGGTCGGTTTTGGAATCCTAATTGGACACATATTCCTCCGGACGGTTTTAAGAAGATGATTCAAATTGCTCAAGAAACGTAAGACATGTAATGTAAGTCCGCCACGATAGTATGATATTATTATCGTACTCTCGTGGTATATCAGTTTATTTTATAATCAGGTTGTATCATTCTTATAGCACGAAAGTAAGAAAAATGCTGTTTAAACGATTTAGACAAAGGATTTAAGTGATTTTGCCTGTTCTTTACAGCTTATAATTACTAACCTTTGTTGTGCATGCTAACGGATGTCCCCCCAGTCAAGCGTAAGCTGATCGATATTGTTAGAACCTACCAGGGTTTGCTGAAGCAGATTGATGGCTACTTGAAACAGGATCTGGAGCACCCCGAAATAGCCGCCTACTTAGGATTAAGCCTGACTAACTACTATACAAAACGGCGGGGTGAGCGCAGGTTTTCCTACCAGGACGTTCGCCTGCTTCTCGAACGATTCGGTAGCCAAGAGGAGATAGCGCACTACTGGGAATTCATCGAGGTAAGGGATAAGGTTTATAGTTGCCTGCAAGATTCACACATACCATTAGTTCAATACCGACGTTTACTGAACCTGCAACATTATCGGGATCTGGCCCGACGAAGAGATCACCCGGATACCTGGCGTATCGAAGACCTGGAGCTGGTTGGGCGATTTATGGAATCAATCGCGTACTGCATCGGCTAAAAAGGGGTGCTAATTTACAGTCCCCGACTCTTTCCGCAAATCATCAAATTCATGTAATTTCGTTAGCCTATTTAGCTACTAGGATCAATAGGCATATTGCCTTTTTTGTAGATAGCAAGATAAGAAATTATAACCAACTGAAAGTCAATTGTATAGTTGGTCCAATACTGTAAAATAGTGTACATTTAACATTTAACAGTATTGATATTCAGCTAGTTGGCTCATTTGAACTGTACACTTTTATTTGTAAGTGCCTGATTTTTAGATGGAGCGAGAAACTGTGAAGATTGACGCGGAGGTAGCTCAACGCGCCCGCGATCAGGTCAAGAAATTAAACCAGAAATTGGCTCGTAAGAAAGGGCCTGGGAAACCTCAAAAAATTACACTCAATGAATTTCTCAGTAGGGCCGTTGACCACTACATCGAGTTAGGGTATGACCCCAGCCGGGAGGACGACAGGAATCCGTTAAAGGAAACCGTCGTACGTACTACCGACCGAATTATAACCTATCTGCAAAGCCATGAGAAGTGGTATATGGAACCGGTCAGGCAGCATCTTGAAAAAGTAGATGCCCGGCTGGAGCAGTCGGAGCTGCCTGGTGCAGCAGAACCACCAGCAGATCTTAAATTTATCAAAGAGATGAGTTTGTTCGGCTACCTGACAAGTGACCTGGTACTGAACCTGCTGTTTCATCAGTACCGTGATACTCCCGACGATTTAGCCGAGATTCAGACGTGGGCAGCCAAACGGTATCAGGAACGGTACGACGAATTGATGCAGAAATATTGATACACTACAATACTGTGATCTTATAATATAAAAATATTAATATCACAGTAAAATAATATACCAATTGCATGGTAATTCGTGTACTTCCAGCCAGTAAAGGAGGTATTTACTCGAACGCTGGCTCATCCCATTTTTTAGTCAACTATCTCGAACACGAAGCGCGGGAAGAAAGGCAGCAGGAGCAGGCCCCGGCAGGGGACAGCATGCCGGGCAGGGCTATCTTTTTCGACCAGCAACGAGAGGATATTCGAGCTGAGGAAGTTCAAGAGCGCATTGATGGAAATGTTCAGGGAGTGCAGAAAGGCAAGCCGATGTTTCACTCTTTAGTCATTTCGCCAAGTCAGGATGAACTCCGGCATCTGAACGATGATCCCGATAAGTTGAAAGCATATACCCGACAGGTAATGGAAAACTATGCGGCTAACTTTACTCAGAAGCGTAAGGAATCGTTGATGAGTAACAGCCTTGTCTGGTACGCGACCATTCACCGGAGCCGCCATTACTCAGGATTGGATGATGCCGTGCAGACGGGGCAGGTACAAGCCCGACAGCGTAAGAAGGGAGAGCAAACGCACATTCACGTTATCGTATCGGCACGGGATCGAACCATGAGTCGTTCGCTTCATCCCGATGCAGGCAGTAGCCAATTCAACTATAAAACCTGGCTGCAAAAGAATTACAAAGATTTTGAACAGGCGTTCGGCTGCAAAATAACGGTAACAGAGAAACAACACCAAGAGCGGTTAGAAAAGCAGATCGCCCGACTGGATAGGTTGGGCCTGTCACTCGACCGCGAACGGATGATGACCGTTGGCCGACAACATGCGTATTCGACTGATTTCTGGAAAGGTATGAGCCAGATCGAACGGGGTGTCAAGCACGGGAGCATCTTCACTGCAAACCAGGCTTATGACCGGCTGAATGCCGCTACTGAGCCGAAAGCAAAAAATGCCCGGCATCAGCGGGACGATAGCCGGGCTTTTCAATCGTATGAACCGGGCAAAAGGACACAATCTGAACGGGCTAGGAATCATCAACCATTAATGGCAAAACTCGTGGCCCCGGTTGGGGAGAAACCCAAACGGGATAGTACTGCTCCCCCCGAGCCGAGGCCGTTGACTGGTAAAGAAGCCAAACCAGAACTAACAAAATCAACCAAAAAACAGGAAGTTAAACCAGGTCGTACCGATCTGAGTCCGTTGATCAGTGCGCTCCGGTTCGAGAGTGTACCGGAGACAGGAGCGCAGGCCCGCAGTCAGGACGACGATTACCAACGGCGAATAAAACGTCGTCGATAATGGCCCGGTTAACTTTGAACTGATTGCGTAAAGAGACTTAATTCAACAAACAATTCGATGAACCAGAACCGTAATGCCGTACTATTATTGGTTGTACTTGTTGGCCTGCTGGTAGGGGGCGAATATTTTCTATTACTACACGTCAAGCCGAGTTCAGCAGTTTGGTACACTAAACTGCTGAACCTATATACGAAAGGCGGTTGGCTCTTCCGGGTGCTGTTTGCACTGATAATCCCGATGGCTTTTGCCCTACCCGATGATACTAAAAGCTACGGCAGCGGCCGCCCGGCGGAACTACAAAAGGATAAACGCCCGGCAAAGAAGGTGCAGCTCTTGGTTCTGTTGGGCTACCTCATTGGCGTAGCACTATTGGGTACGGCGCACCGGTTTCCGTACCAATTCGCTTACATTGTACCGGTAGGAGTGGGGGTAAGCACTCTATTTGGCATCGGTGTTGGAGCCTGGCTATTGCGTCCGCAACCTAAGAGACCGATAAGTGAAGACCGAAAGGCAGGTGTATCAAAAAAAGGGTTCCAGTTTCGGACGACATCGAGCGGCTGGATCAAAGTGCCTAACCCATTTCGGGGGGTGTTTATCACTGGTGGTCCCGGTTCCGGAAAGTCGGAGTCGTTGGCCAAGCCATTTATCCGGCAGGCCCTGGCACAGAACTACTGTGGCATCCTGTACGACGTTAAATTTCCCGAACTGACAAAGTATGCTTACCACTACCGCAAGCTGAACCCTGATGCAACGACGCGCTTCTGTATCCTCAATTTTCAGGATATGAACCGGACGCACCGGCTCAACCCGATTGCGCCGGATAATATACCGACTATCACCTACGCAGAAGAATACGCCCTGGCACTTCTCAAAAATCTGCAACAGGAAATCATAGAGAAGCAGGACTTCTGGTCGCGTTCCTGCACGGCTGTCTTAACCGGCTTGATCTGGTACTTACGCAAGCACCATCCGGCTCAATGTACTTTGCCCCATGTCGTAACGCTGATCACGAAGATGCCTTATGACAAACTGATGACGCTTATCGGCAGTGACTCGGAATGTTTGAGCTATGTCATGAGTGTTATTACAGCCATCGGCAATAAGTCCGCCGATCAGCTATCGGGTGTTATCGGTACGTTACAGAACACATTGGCCAAGTTGGCCACGCCAGAGGTATTCTGGGTCATGTCGGCTACTGACGAAGGGTTTAGTATGGATCTGAACAACGCCAACAATCCGATCTTCCTTTGTTTGGGTGGTGACCGCGAGGTAATGGATTCACTACGACCGCTACTGGGATTGTACACGACTGTAGCCGTGAAACGAATGAACCGTCAGGGCAAGCATCATTCCATTCTGTTGCTGGATGAGGCTCCGACCATCTACATTCCAAACTTCGAGCAGATACCCGCGACGGGCCGGAGTTCGCAAATTGCTACGGTCTATATGTGTCAGGACTTGTCTCAGGTACGTAAATATTACGGCGAGAAGGAAAGCCAGATGATTTTAGGAACGCTCAGCAACCAGTTCTACGGAGCAGTGTCAAGTGCGGAAACGGCCAAATACGTCAGTCAGTTGATCGGCAAGCACGAGGTAATTACGCCGGAGGAATCCCGCGACAACCGCCCGGCGTTTGACCTCAGTAGCCTATTCGAGGGACGGCACCAGCCGCAGCGGGGCCGCAGCACTATCAGTTACCGCAAGCAGGAACGCCCGATTGTGAATCCCGAAGACCTGCATGAATTCGACAAAGGCGAATTTATCGGCTTTACCGTCGAGTCAAAGCAGGGCCGCTTTTGGGGCCGGATCGCGCTGGAGCCGGATGAACAACCCGTCAGAAACCTGCCCAGGTTTTCGTCCCAGTATGACTTACAAACCAACATGGACAGCATCGTACTGGATTGCGCGACGATTTTGGGGTTGGCAGACGCAGAGGTAGAACGACTACTTTCGTCCCATGAAATTATGGCTATTTATAAAAGGTAATGTACTGACGAAATCACTTGATTTCCCAAAACTCCGGCGCAATAGTCGTTCACGCCGGAGTTAATAAAACTTTCCTGGCTGACTCATGCACAAACTTTGCTCAGCCAGCTGCTTCATGAATGCGCTGGGTGCTAATCCGGTGAAGAATTTAAAGTCCCGAACCAGATGGCTCTGGTCGTAATAACCATAGCTGACAACCAGATCGGCCCAGTCCGGCAGGGTAGGTTGCTGAGTCAGTAACTGAGCCAGCAATGCTTTATACCGGACAAACCGAATCATGGCTTTGCCTGAATACCCTACCTGGTGCTGAAACCGGAGTTGTAGGGTGCGGACCGAGAGGTCATGTTGTTGGGCAACGGCTTTGATAGGATCTACGAGCGTGTGCCGAAAGTGCGGAATTGTATCCAGCAGCGGTTGCATAGCGGTATTCATAGGGGTCAGATTCCTCGCTGCGAAATCACTGAAGCACTGGGTACGCTCGTCCGTTGAGGACAGATTGGCCAACTGTGTCCACAAGTCGGTCAGGACAGCCAGTTCCAGCACGACATTTGTGGCCACCTGACCCGGTTGCCGAAGCAATTGGCCAAACAGCCGATAGAAGCCATTCAGGGTAAACATGACGACCATCAGATCAGCACTGGCCTGTAGATTGTAGCGCAGTAACGTCTGCAAAGGACCGATTATCGCCACACGTTGAATCGTATAGTACTCCTTACCCAACCAGATGGGTAGCTCGGAGCCAAAATTAAACGCCAGCAGCATCTCATAGTTGGGCAGTAGCTGTTGCGACACGGTAGGCACTTCGGGGGGCTGACGAACCACGTAGAAATGGCTGAATACACGCGATAATCGGTCATCGGCTTCAATCAATTGCGTCTCCATATGTGGCATTTGCTTTCGTTTTCGTACAAGTGGGGCCATTGTAGGTAGCCTACTTTTGTAGCGTTGATTAACAATCAACCAATTCGTAAACACATGAAAACGCCCTTAGATTCAGTTCATCAAACT
The DNA here is from genome assembly GCF_004138325.1 of Spirosoma sordidisoli. Classification (GTDB taxonomy): domain Bacteria; phylum Bacteroidota; class Bacteroidia; order Cytophagales; family Spirosomataceae; genus Spirosoma; species Spirosoma sordidisoli. The sequence goes on from NZ_SBLB01000013.1 coordinate 102,148, forward strand.
ACGCCCGGCATCCTCATTACCGGAGCGACAGGCAACATCGGCACTGAGTTGACCAAACTCCTGGCCCACATGAGTATCCCGTTCCGAGCAATGGTTCGCCATGCAGAACAAGAAACGAAACTGGCCTCATTGCCGGGCGCAGCGGTCGTGGCGGGTGATTTTAACGACGTAGATTCGCTGGCTGATGCCCTGCACGGCATAGAGCGTGTCTTTTTGCTGACTCCCTCTTCCGAGCAGGCTGAAGAACAGCAACTGCGCTTTGTTGGTCAGGCTAAACAGGCTGGTGTTCAGCACATTGTTAAGCTCTCCCAACTGGCCGCTGACGAGCAATCGCCCGTTCGGTTTCTGCATTACCATGCCGTCGTGGAGCGGGCCATTCGGGAGTCGGGAGTAGACTTTACCTTTTTGCGGCCCAACCTGTTTATGCAAGGCTTGCTTAGTTTTCGCTCGACTATCGCCGGGGCGGGTCAGTTTTGGGCCCCCATTGGCAACGCCCCCGTCAGTGTGGTGGACGTGCGCGACATTGCCGCCGTAGCCGTGGCCGCGCTAACCCAGGCGGGTCACGCCGGAAGAAGCTATACGTTGACGGGTCCCGACTCGCTCACTCACGCGCAGATGGCCAGTCAGTTGGCAACCGCTCTTGGCAAGCCTGTATCGTTTGTGAACGTTAGCCCGGAACAGATGCGGGCTGCACTGAACCAAATCAGTTTTCCAGCCTGGCAGGCGGAGGGGTTAATTGAAGATTATGCCCATTACAGCCGCCATGAAGCGTCAGCAGTCTCATCGGATGTGCAGGCCGTTACGAGGCAACCCCCGCGCCCCTTCGCCGAGTTTGCCAGGGATTATGCCGACACCTTTTTGCCTGTCTGACGAAACAAAAAAAGGTTCGCTCTGCCGCGGAGAAGTACGTTTTCTCTACGGCAGAGTGAGCCATCTACCGGTGCCTTCGCTTCCGGGTACACTTCCAAATAAGCAAGATATCCTCGTCAGTACTCAACCCAGCCCCAATTGGACGATTGCAGCAGGAAGTATGAGCTACTGAGCTTGTAGACGACGGTCACCTACGCAGATCCGGTGGATACGGTCAGGGCTTCCCACTGCGCCATATCATACGCATCCTGACCCAGTAGCAAATGTAGGGGCGGGTTAGGCTCTTTGGCAATTTGAATCATGGCGGCTGCGGCCTTCACCGGATCGCGGGGCAGGTTGCCCCGAATCTGTTTCTGATGAGCCGCTTCCGACTGCCGCACCAATGCATACTCCTGCATTGACCCTGCGGGAATCCGCATCGAACCCGACGAGAGAAACTCGGTGCGGAAATAACCCGGTTCCACGATAGTTACGTTGATGCCGAAGGGAGCCACTTCGGCCGCCAGCGATTCGGATAAGCCCTCAACGGCAAATTTGGTGGCACAGTAAATGCCCCAGCCGGGAAAGCTACTCGTAATGCCGGCAATCGAAGAAAGGTTGAGGATATGCCCGGTCTGCTGTTGTCGCAAGTGGGGCATCACCTGACGAATTACGTTTAACGTCCCAAACACGTTACCCTCGAAATTGGCCCGGGCTTCGTCGTCGGTTAGTTCTTCCAGACTACTCAACTGTCCATAACCCGCGTTGTTGAGTACCACATCAATTCGCCCAAATTGCTCAATAGTAGCCTAAATAGCCTGTATCACGCTGGACTCAGTCGTCAGATCGACGGCCATGGACAGAAAATTAGCCCATTCGATGTCTACTGCCCGACGCAGTTTTAGTACTTGACTATTTTTTGAACTATTACACTTTAGGCTTACTGTAAGGTTTTTCCAGTGTCCAGTATTGATCAATTTTCCGGTTGACATGTACAAACAGCCTGTTCAGATAATATAATTTGTCATCAGTGATTGCCCCCATACATTTGTCTTACGGTTTGGCTACGGAATGGAGAATAATTGTATGACGTGATTTTTTGACGAATAGCAAGGCCAGAGTAAGTAACTCCTTCCTCAGATGTAACATGAATCATTTAAAAGTCAAAATAAAACTAATTGACATGAAAAAGATACTATCAGATCACTTGGTAGAAATCCTGTTCATGGCATTATTAGCGGCAAGTTCAACCTCCTCTTTATTGTACTTCATCACACCACTAAATTCGTAACATTCAGTTGATGTGAAGTTTTTCAAATTCCTGTAAGCATGTTTAAAGCGGCAATAAATTTCTTGAGAGTGAACAACAAGCGATTGGTTGCATTGGCTTTGTTCTCCTTAATTTTTTACGGCTCATTCTTTTTTATGTCGTACGTGGTCAACCCAGCACAGACCATACGAAGTGTTACGAGTCAGAGAAATTTTTCTTTAAATCTTCTGATTTTTGTGATTGAGTCAGTGATCACTCATTACATTTTAATTTTTGAAGTAATACTTCCTGCTATGCGCAAAGAGCGCAGTCGTTCTAAGGTATGGGCAATCGGGATACTGTTCTTTCTGGTAAAATTTACCTTCAATTACTATTCCTTTTTAGTTGAGCGAAGGGATCAGGAGCGCAGCAGTACTTTGTCCTCTTCAAGTGTTTTGCCTGAGAACAGTGTTATCTGGTTATTACTCATGTCTTATCTGTACGTCCTTGTTATTAGTTTTTCCGCAGCGCTGCTGGTCGAATGGGTTCAAAAAGGAAAAGAGCGTATCCTGCTGGAGAAGCAAAAAACCGAAGCCGAACTCAGCACCCTCAAGCATCAGATCAACCCCCACTTTTTGTTCAATTCGTTAAGCTTTATCTACGGAAAGGTCATTAAACAGGATAAAGAAACGGCCGATTCGGTACTAATGCTGGCTAATATTATGCGGTATGCTTTGGGGAAAAATACGGGTGTTGATGGTACGGTGAATATTATGGATGAACTGGAGCACATGAAAAATGTCGTTGAGATTAATCAGCGTCGCTATAACCACGAGCTGAACATTTGTTATGAAGAACAGATTGACGATCAGTCAATCCGCATTGTGCCACTCGTGCTGATTACACTGGTTGAAAACGCATTTAAACACGGCGATTTACATGCCTCTGACCATCCTCTGTTCATCAAAGTAGATAGCTCAATGAACGAGTTCTCGTTTGTCATCAGAAACAGAAAAGGAAAAGGTCGCAAAGAGTTATCCAATGGCGTGGGGCTTCGAAATATCACTCAGCAGCTCAGTTTGACGTATGGCGAACGTTGTCGATTTATCGTGGAAGACGACGACATGGATTTCAGTGTTTCACTAAACATATCGTTTCCTGTATGATAGACTGTATCATAGTTGATGATGAGCAACACGCCATCGATCTGCTAAAGGAACATATTGATAAGGTGCATTTTTTGCGTCTGGTAGGAACCGCTACAAACCCAGTAAATGGATTGGCAATGATCGCTGATCTCAAGCCAGGCCTTGTGTTTTTGGACGTACAAATGCCCAACCTTTCCGGCCTTGAAATGCTCAAACTTATTGGCAAAGACTGCCATGTCATTATGACTACTGCTTACAAGGAATATGCGCTGGAAGGCTTTGAACATGCCGTGGTGGATTACCTGTTGAAACCAATTTCTTTTCTGCGGTTTTTGAAAGCGGTTAACCGTTTATGGATCATTCACAATAGTATCCGCCCAGCCAATGAGCAAGATTATTATGTGTTTGTCAAAACCGAGCAGAAGGGAAAGTTGCTAAAGATCGATTCGCGCCGGATTACTTACATTGAGAGCCTGGGTAATTATGCAACCATTCATATGGATGATCAGCGAAAGATCACGGCTTATCTAAAATTGAGAGAACTGATTGAGCATCTTTCTCCTATGGGTTTCGTTCGCATACACAAGTCTTTCATTATTTCACTGAGTCATCTAACCGCTATAGAAGGTAATCTGGTACGCATATTGAACGAAGCGCAACCCATTACAATTGGCGAAGCGTATAAAAAAGATTTCTTTGAGCTGATCAATGCTAAATTGCTTTCCCTGCCCCCGGATAATTGAATGAATAGAGACGATTCATTATGATTCTAGCTAAAGGTATTTACAGTAAATATCTTTTTTATCTCACGACTACTCGTAGCCGTTACCAGGCATTCAATGAAAGCGATGCCTAAAATATCCTAGCAAACAAGACAAATGATTTACCAGTCGAATAGCCTTTTTCGAGGCTAAGTGCAACCCTATTTGCTAAAAATCAATGTTCAACTTAACAACTTATCAAAATCATGAAATGTAATTGCCTGCTATCAGTCTTATGGCTGATGTTACTCATATTCAGTGGAACAATGACAGACAGTTTTGCCCAGAGCAAAACCGACGCGGTCATCATGCTGGATGGAGAACGAAAAGAAGGGAAAGTTATCGGAATTCAAGCAAACACCGTCAAGTTTAAGTACGCCGGAGAAGAGCTTGAATACGAGCTGCCAAAAGAGAAAATTAGTAAAATTCAGTTTGCTGCCGGCCGTGTTGAGGTGATCAATGAGGCCCCGCAAACGGCCGCATCTCAGTCTTCACAACCGGCTCGATTTGCATCAGCCCCGACGGACCGCAAAAATAAAATAGCGGTGTTGCCTTTCCTGTTAGTGACCAATGAACCCGGGATACAATCAGACCCGATGAGTAAACGATTGCAAGCCAATTGTGCCAGCTCCTTCCGGCAAAATACCTCTAACATCATCGTGCAGGACCCGCTGACGACGAATCGGTTATTGGCAAAAAACAAAATTGATCTGAATGATGCCGCTGCGGTCGACCCTGAAGAGCTGGCGGTCGTGCTTGGGGTGGAGTATGTCGTTTTGGGTACGGTGGACGTAATGAACAAAGGCACGATCAGTACCGGGAGCGCGGCTACCACGTACAAGGACAAAGCAAGCCTAAACCGGGACAAAAACAGCCGAGACACAAAAGCGTCGGGTAGTGCCGTAACGAGTAACAATACCATTACAAACGCCAATTACGAGACCAAGGTTGCCCTGACTATCTATACGGACCGGGGAAGCACCTACTACGACAAGTCCAGAGGTGCGTTTGGTAACCAGATCGATTCGTATTCGAATACGTTGGATTACCTCATCAAGCGTACCCCTTTCGGTACGAAGAGCCGATAATGAAGCCAATCAGACAAGCGGGTGCCAAAATGCCCAGTGTTCCAACGGATTCATAAGCCCGTTCGTGCTGCTACGGCTTGCTTTAATCACCCGGCCTTGTTGACGCTTCCCAAAAAGCCCTGCTGGCTTCTTAGCTGGGTGTCACCCGTGAGACGTTCAGCCATTGTAGTACTGGCGTGACTTACATCATGTCATAATCGTGCGGTTCGTCACGCGCTGCTACGATCCGTGATGTTCAACTTTGCAAAGAAGACAACACCCGCTTACCCGGCCTTGCATTAAACTGCTCATATCAAGCTGGGTTTCTCCTGGTGTACGACTAAAACACGCTGCTACCAGCATTGACTAATGCCAGGTACTGATGGCGGTAATTGGCCAATCCGCCAATCTGATTTTCTCTCAATCCGGCCAATCTTTTTTTCACTTAAAACAACATTCATGTTATGAAAACCATCGGAAGTTTCAGTGTCGTATTGGGCATGTTGCTTATATCGACATCCACTTTTTCGCAAGTTTCCGCAAACTTTGGGCCTAAATTTGGCATCAATTACAGCCAACTTTCATTCTCCGGAGCGGACAGGAAAATCAACAATCGGTATGCCACCGGTTTCCAGGGTGGGGCCTTTCTGCGCATCAATGTTGGCCGGTTTTACCTGCAGCCTGAAGCAGTTTTCAACGAAAAGGGCAGCAAGATCTCTTTTGATGCCACTCCGGGCAACAGGATCGATGGGAAGGTAAAACTACAGTCCCTGGATATACCCCTACTGCTGGGGGTCAAGCTTATCGACGGCGAACGAATTAACTTACGGATTATGGCTGGTCCCATGTATTCGCGACAATTAAAGAATGAGTCGGCTGTCTTAGAAAAGCTTTCACCCAGCGCACGTTTCAAACAGCACCAGTATGGCTATCAGGCCGGGCTGGGGATAGACCTGGCCAACCTCATTCTTGAGGCCAGGTATGAAGGCGGCCTGGAGAAACTAATCCCTGAGTTAGATGGTCGTCCCGGTTCATTCGCTTTCAGCGTAGGCTTCAAAATACTGTAGCCGTAACCACCATTCCTATGTCAGAGGGAAATAAGGCTGTATTACTAACAGTAAATGCGTGCGTCGCCCAGGGCGACAGTGAAGGATTTCTGTCCTTTTGCACCGACGATTTTTCTTAAAGTTTTGTAGTCGAGAAGCCTCAGCAAGGTAAGGAAGCGGTTCGAGCCTATATGAAAGCGCAATACGTGGCACCACCGATGTTCAGGGCCGACAATCTGATTGCCGAGGGGGAGTATATTTCGGCAATTGGCTCGATCAGCCTGAAGGATGAAAGTGGGGAAATGATTGAGTAGGCTTACTGCGATGTGTGGCGTTTTCGCCAGGGCCAAATGGCCCAATTGAAAGCTTTCGCTATCAATACGTTTACTAAACAAGAATAAATGTTATGAAAAATTTTAGATTAGTTACAGCAGTTACTGCCTTCTCTTTACTGCTGTCTGCTGGTTGTGAGAAAGAACTGGATACGGTAGATAACCCGAATTTAGCTCAACAGAACGCTACCCAAGACGAGCCAAAAGCGGGTTCGGGCAGTTTCGCTCCTTATGAACCGCAATACCGCGCTTTGCTTTACCGGGCACTGGGGAATGTGGAGCCAACGCCCTGTAATAAAATTACGCCATTGCTTTTATGGACTGGCAAGCAAATTCTTGGTTGGAAAGAGAAGGCAGGATTTGTTCTTTCAGATACACTAGAAGGAAGCTTAAGGATGGTGGAGTTGGCTACTTATCATACAGCGTATTTTCAAAACAGTCCTGCTGAACAATATTATGGGCTTAACGGGGAATACACCCAGCCAATAAACAAAGGCTTTAGAGCACTGAAACGCTTCTGGGATATTCAGTCGAACAACATCATTGTGGTTGGCATGCATGGTTCCATGCTGCAGGACCGGAGAAAAGTGGTTAGAACGTTTCAAGTAGGATATGGCTATAGTGCGTACAAGGCTAATCAGTATGCCGACTCAGTAGCCACTTTACTGAAAACCTACCCGGAATACCTTAACGGAATTCATCCTGTTTTTACACTTAATGCATTTGCCGCCCCGGATACAGCCTATCCTGGTGTTGGTCAGGTGACGGCTAAAATTATCATGGGTGATGGCTTCTTGCAGGCCTATGAAGAGCTTGGTTACGGAGACGTTGCTCCGCAGGCTACTCTGGCCCATGAGTTTGGGCATCAGATTCAATATCAGTTGGGTATATTAAAACCGGGTATGAAACTAACCCCGGAAATTGCCCGCCGTGTCGAATTGATGGCCGATGCGTACGCTGCGTACTTCTTGTCGCACGCCCGGGGAGCGGCTATGCAGTGGAAGCGAGTGCAACAATTCCTGGATGTGTTTTTCAATAAGGGTGATTGCGAGTTTAACAATAACACGCACCACGGTACGCATACCCAAAGAAGGGCTGCCGCCGTGTGGGCGTACAACCTGGCGAACGATACCCGCAAACAAGGTGGTATTTTATCCAGTCGGGAATTTGCGAGACTGTTTGATGCTGAATTACCAAACATTGTTAAACAATAATCTTTAACCGATAATAGCGAAGAAGGCGGATGGAAATCCGTCTTCTTTAAGATAGAAAAGAAACGTATGCAGTGCGAGGCCCAACAGAATGACGAACACAAAAGAGCCATACGAGCCATTCAGGACTCAATGAACGTGTTGAGTGGAAAATGGAAAATCTCCATAATTTCCTCGATTTGCTACTACGGAAAGCGGAGATTCTCTGACATTTCGAACGACGTTGTCGGTATTACCAATAAGATGCTCAGTAAAGAATTGAAGGAATTAGAAGTCCGCCACTTGGTCAGGCGAACGGTGTTGGATACCTATCCCATAACAGTGCAGTATGAACTGACGGAGCAGGGCAAAACATTGCAGACGATTATCCATAAGCTGACCGAGTGGGGATTAGCCCATCACAAAATACAATTTGCCCAGTAGTTTATCCGTCTTTCCCAGCACCGACTTGGTTCAAACCTGATGCCGGGCGAGACATTGCTTAATACGTTTATTATTAGTGGCAATCCGCCTTTAACTTTACTCAGTAGTCCCTTTTGACTTGTAACAGTATAGTAGTGAATATAGAAGCACAGATGTATATCAGTCCGTTGTTACCAATGATTCTTTTCTGCCCCTTGGTCAGTTATTGGCGAAATGCAGGGCTCTTGATGACTGAAATTACTACGTAACCTACGACAATACTCTCACATAGCAAGTATTTAGCAAATTATACTTAGCTTTAGAATAAATTAACTTTAAACTAATATAAGTAACCAAAAGATTTTAATATGCAATAAAGGTAACTTTACGCCTTTTATACTACCTACTTATCGATGGCAGTATCACCGTCTACTTTTGTCTGGGAGGACCAACACTTTGTTATTCCGTTTGGCGTCATGCATTCCCGGGCTATTCGCAGCCAGCCGGGCGAGTTAGTTAATTTTGAGGTGTGCTCTTTCAACCATTATGCTACCCTCGATCTGCCTGCTTTGCAGGACTGGTACCGGGGCGCCACCTTTTGGGAGTTATTCCGCCAGGACGCCCGGCAGGGTTTGTTTCTAGCCTACCAACGCGTTCTCTCATCAGCCGTGACCCAGGAAGAAATATATTACTCGCCTGCTACCGGCAAAGAGTACTATTCGCTGCTCAAGCCCTGGCAGGATGGCGTATTAGCCATTGGATTAGCTCTGGACCGTCTGGACCAGCTTGATCAGCCGAAAACGCTGGTACTGCAGTCCCAGCCAGGTCCCCCACCCGCCTCCAATTGCATGCCGTCAGCTCAACCCGACCCTAGGATTACTTCTCTAAGCCGGCAAATGACCGCCTGCCAAAAGGTTGTTTATAGCTACTGCCAGACTTTGTTCAGCGTCTGACGACTCAACTTTACCCGTCAGTTCGAAATGGGGTGGTTAGTGGTTTATGCTCCCTTCCCACCTTATACATAGTTTAATTGACCATGAAAACGTCGGCTGAACAACTTATTTCCAATCTACAGGAGATTATCGCTCTGAAGCAGATCAATTTAATCCGGATCTACCACGTCGACTCCTCAGCCGCTGCCGGCTCTGTGGCGCTACACCAGCAGAGTGCCATCTGGTCATTTGGCAGTGAGTTCATCAAACTGGAGCAAACTGTATATCCCGTCCAGCAGGTACTGGCTTTTTACAACACGGATAACGTTCTCTCGCTCTATGTTCATAGCTTCGTGCCTCGTTCATACGGCCGCTTAATCACCTAACGGGCAACTAACGAGGATCTAAACGAGCCCCCATCAGGCGGGCCGATATAGTTTACATAGAAAATCTAACGTATAGCTACCTATCGTTCAAAACATTAGGTCATCTTTGAGTGCACACTCCTCTCTTTCCTAATGGATGAGCTCTCAACCAATCAGGCCGATGACCTCCTAAACTATCCTTTACGGATTCACTCACTGACGGAGCAACCCGCTTCGGCAGACTCGTTGGCTACCCATTCTTCTGGGGCGATTGTGACG
>NZ_SBLB01000014.1 GCF_004138325.1 Spirosoma sordidisoli
GGTTGCTGTACTGGGGTTTTATCCTGGTAAAGCCAGTTTGAATAAGAGGGGAAAGCCAGGAGAAGCAAGGCAATTCCCGTGACGACACTCAAGAAACCTCGACTCTGCCAGAAGGTTGTTTTTTTTTGGTCACATGCACATTCCATGGTCTTTTTTGGTTTAAGTTGCTCGTACCAGGCCCAACCCAATGCACCCACTGTGAGGAGTGCCGCGTAGGGCCGCAAAGGTTCTAACCAACCCCAAGCACTGGTTGAACTGGTTGCGCCGACAAGCACCGTCAGCAACGGGACGGTGCAACAGAGAGAAGAAATAAACGCTGTCAATAATCCGGTCAATCCTGCCAGTTTCATCGCTTTGTGGTCGTTACGGTCCTGAGTAGGCAATCAGGACCGGTTCGGTTTGGAATGCTTCGAGGTGTTCCAGCAGGGCGCGTAAAACGCCTGCTGATTCCAGCCGAAGGGAATAAAATACGGTCTGACCAACTTTACGGGCTTCGATCAACTGAGCATCTCTAAGTTTGCGTAGATGCTGGGAAACTGCCGGAATGGTCATTCCCAAAATGTCGCTCAAATCGCAAACGCACAGATTGCGTTCTTCCCGGAGCAGATAAATAATTTTTAGCCGGTTTTCATTACCCGCTAAATCCAGAATTTGAGCCAATCGGCCAAAAGCGATCTGAGAACGGGTTATTGTTTCGGTAAATTGCCCAATCTTTTCCTGATTGGCATTGATCCGAATACAATTTGGTATAGTGTTCATTGGGGTTAAGATGCTTTTCCACGGTCGTCCCGCACAATAGATAAACACAAAGGTAAGACATTTGCGTATTTAAGCAAACACTTAACTAACTGTGATTCGGTTAATTTCTGTCAGTAACGCCAATATTGACAACGGATAAGCGATCAATGATAAACGCGACACTTTTGTCGCTGTATCTACAAAATCATCAGCGTCAGGGCCATTTTGTTCCGCACGGCCTGATACTCTTTTTCCCCATACTTGCCCGGCGTTTTATCCATGAAGTCCACGTCCACGACGTACTGCCCGGCTCCGGTTGGGGTCAGCGTTATTAGACCGTTGGCATCGGCGGTTAGCTTGCTCTGCTTACCATCAGGCATTGTCAATTTAACCGTGGCGTTGGCGTAGGCCGCACCATCCTTCGTAATTAGCAATGTCGCTGCCTGACCCGCTGCTGGTTTGCTTTGCGGGGTTGCATCTAAATAAAAAACAGGTTTGGCCGACAGCATTCCACCACCGATCTGGCAGATAGCCCGCAGGTATTCGCGGGGGCGCACGATGCCCAGGTTATGCTTGGTCCAATCCTGAACGGCACGGGTATCATTGACCAACAGCACCTGGTAGGTTCCTGCCTGTTTGGGTATGAATTGCGCCTGATAGCAGTTCTCAGCGGGTGAGAGGGTGAGCGGTTCGGTCGTGCCATCGGGTAGTAGCACCGAGGCAGTGAATGCCTTGATACCACCCAGCTTATCGGCTTTTTCGCGCAGGCCGTTTTCGAGTTCGCCGAAGTAGCACTGTACCGTCATCGGTTCGCCGACCTTACCGGAACCTTTGAGTTCAAGCCAGTAGCTGTGGGCCTCGGTCAGCAGGGGGAGTAGGAGGAATAGAAAGGATGCAAATGATTTTTTCATGGTTATTGATGGAAAAAAGTAAACTTTGGACAGATCATACAGTTGTAAAACTAACACTGAATAAACCAACGTTTAGTATGGCACACGAACATCATAAAGAGGCAGCTTACCACTTCCGCAAAGCCGCCGAATATCACGAAAAAGCGCAGCAACTTCACGAGGCTGGCGAACACGAACAGGAAGCCCATGCAGCTTACATGGCGTATGGTCAGCACAGCCTGGCCGACGAACACGCGCACGCGGCTGCCGAGCATCACGCCGAAGGCCACGATAAAGAGCATTCGGATCCGGTAGTCTGATTACTGAACACTCTGCCGTTTCACCTGAAAGAGACCCGTAGCCCATTGCCACGGGTCTCATTGGTTATGAGTCACTTGAATTTCAGATTCTGCACCCGAACGGCATTCAGAATCGCCAGCATGGCCACGCCCACGTCGGCGAAAACCGCTTCCCACATGGTCGCTAACCCACCTGCACCCAGCACCAGCACGATGGCTTTAACCACCATCGACAACGTGATGTTCTGCCAGACAATCCGGCGGGTAGCCCGGCCAATCTCAATGGCGGTGGCAATTTTGGCCGGTTCGTCATTCTGAATGATCACGTCGGCGGTTTCGATAGTCGCATCCGAGCCAAGACCGCCCATCGCCATACCGATATCGGCTAAGGCCACCACGGGGGCATCATTGACTCCGTCGCCGACGAACGCTAATTTTGCCTTTGGGTTGCCAGCAAGTTCAGCTTTGAGTCGCTCCACTTGCTTCACTTTGTCTTCGGGTAGCAAATCGCCGTGCCACTCGTCCACGCCAACCTGTTTGGCAACTAGTTCGACTACCGCCGACTTATCACCAGACAGCATAACAGTACGAATACCGTCTGCTTTCAGCCGTTTCACCGCGTCGGCAGCATCCGCCTTCACCTCGTCCGCAATGGTGAAATAACCCGCAAATTGGCCGTCAATGGCCGTCATCACAATGGTATACGGAATCTTGGTTAAGGCTTCATCAAACGCTACGTTGAATTTGCGAAGTAACTTGGCGTTTCCAGCCAGCATTTCTTTCCCATCGACCCGTCCTTTCAGGCCGTGACCGGCAATCTCTTCGACACCCTCGACCGAAACCGTTTCATGGCCGGTATCCGCATGGTCGATAATGGCCGTAGCCACCGGGTGGGTTGATTTGCTTTCCAAAGCCGCTGTCAGCCGGGCCAGTTCTTTTGCGTCGATGCCCACCGGCTTGACCTCCTGCACCTTGAACACGCCTTTGGTCAGCGTACCGGTTTTGTCCATGACGACCGTTTTAAGCTGGGTCATCAAATCCAGGAAGACGGAGCCTTTGAACAGAATGCCCTGCCGCGACCCGGCCCCGATACCCCCGAAGTAACCCAGCGGAATCGAGATGACCAACGCGCAGGGGCAACCAATGACCAAAAAAACCAGTCCCCGGTAGAGCCAGTCGGCAAAGCGGTAGTCCGTGACGAAAAAGTACGGTACGACGGTGATCAGTACCGCCAGCAGACAGATGATCGGCGTATAAATCTTGGCGAAGCGGGCAATGAACTCCTGCGTCTGCGCCTTGCGGCCCGTTGCCTGTTGAACCAATTTGAGAATCCGCGACAGTTTGGAATCCTGATAGGGAACCGTTACGTCCATCTCCACCAGCGACTGCCGGTTAATCATCCCGGCCAGCACCGCTTCCCCTTTCTCGATGGTACGCGGAACGCTCTCGCCCGTCAGAGCCGCCGTATCGAAGGTGCCGCGTTCGGAACGCATCGTCCCGTCTAAGCCTACCTTTTCGCCCGGTTTGATCTGGACGACCTCGCCAATGGCCACCGTCGCGGCTTTTACGACCTGTGCTTTCCCATCTTTAAGCACCGTTACCTCATCGGGCCGAACATCCAGCAAGGCTTTGATGGACCGACGTGCCCGCAGCACGGCGGCATCCTGAAACAACTCGCCGATGGTGTAAAACAGCATCACGGCCACGCCTTCGGGGTATTCGCGGATGGCGAACGCGCCGAGGGTCGCTACACCCATCAGGAAAAATTCGGTGAACACATCGCCCCGGATGCTGCTGCTCCACGCCCGGCGTAGCACCGGCCAGCCCACGGGTAGATACGCTACGATATACCAACCTAATCGAATGGGATCTTTGAACCAATCTTCCGCGTAGTTATCCAACGCGATACCACCCAGCAATAAGACTAAACTAATTGCAGCGGGAGCGTAGGTACGCCAGGTTTGTTCGGGGCCTTTTTTTGCGGGAGCAGCATCTGCTGCCGGAGTAGTCCCCTCTTCGATCAGCTCCACATCATCGTGGGTGTGACCGTCTTCATCATGGTTGTGATCGTGATCGTCTGCCATTGTGTTGGTTAGAATTCAATGAAAAAATTAAACAGGGCCAGCCCAACAAGTGTCAGACCGGTAATCAGATTCTCGTTATGCTCAAACCAGTGCGGGTTGACCTCTTGCAAGCCCCGTCGTCCGAGTGTCACCATCAGGAGCATCCCCGACAGGGTAACTACGTTATAAATCAGGGCCACCAAAGCCACGGCACCCCAGCCTTTCGCGCCCGCGCTCAGAAAATACGCTTCGATCTCCAGACAGGGTGAGAGAAACATCGCCAGGCCCAGCGACAACAGCAGAGCCGAAAAGGAACGGGCTTTGCGGGCGGCTCCTGCGTCGAAATGGTCATGTACGTGCCGGTGGCGCAGGTGCTGCATCAAATACCATACGCCTAACGCCAGCAGGAGCAGGGGAATGGCCCGCTCCGAGAGGTCGTGATAGTTCTCGGCCAGTTGCCAGCCCGCCAGACTCACCAGTACGCCCAGCAGGGTGGTACTGACCGTGTGAGCCAGTCCCGCAATGGCGGTTACGGTCAGCGTCTGCCGCAGGCTCCACCTCTCGGTTTGCCCGATGGTCACGAAGGGGAGCCAATGGCTGGGAATCAGGGCGTGTAGCAGACTCAGCGTCAGGCTACCATAAACAATTGCATCCATAGTTCACTGAATTCAATGAGCGTTATATTGTGTTCAGTCGCGTTCCCGTCGCGCACTATATAGCGTCCGCCGGGATATGTTGGTAACGGCCTTTTTTGGCCCTTTCAAAGTGGCTGGTTTGCCTGCCTGACCGGTTTGGTTACTATTGGTTGGCCGGTTCACCGGTTTCGTTTTTTTCTTAACCGTGATAAGTTTAAACCACACAGCCAGTCGATACAGACACCAACCCAGCAGGCCCAGCGTAAACGCAATCCCAACGACGACTTGCACGATATGAATGGTCTGATGCATAGTTTCTCTAAAGAATAAAGTAGGTGGGCGGTGCCGTTGACTGTTCGGCCACAGCCGCGCCCGATAATTGATTTAAACTCACTTCGATCCCTTTCGCAATGGCCGTCACTGGCGTGTCAGTGGGTCGGTTCTCAAACGGGTCCTGTAGCTGAATGGCACTTTTCTCAATTAAGAAAAAAGCAGATCCAATCAGCGTCACCAGAGGGACTTCCACGAAAAACAAATTTTCTACGAAGCCGAACGGCAACATGGCCGTAAACAGGATAATAAATACCTGTAAGTAGAACGTGTAGGTCCGGGGGAAGACGGTGTTTTTGATTCGTTCACACCGCCCCATCGCATCGGTTAGCCGGGTCAGCGTAGCGTCCACCTGCACCAACTGTAAATCGGTCAGATATCCCGCCCGGTATAGATACCGCAGTTGATTAGCATGGCCCTGCAGCACGGCCAGGGGCTGGTGCGTGGCTCCCAACACCCCGGCTTGCTCGGATACAGGAATATACGTTTTAATGGCTGACTGCGTAGGCTGGCCGCGCAGGGTTTTCCCCAATACATAACACCAGCCGATTTGTCGCTGAGCCAACATCTGAACGATATTCGCAGGCACCGTTTCATCGGGCAGAAACGTCAGCAGTTGGCGGATCAGGATCCGGCTGTCGTTGACAATGCCGCCCCAAACGACGCGGGCTTCCCACCAGCGTTCATAGGCCTGATTGGTGCGGAACGCCAGCAACAGGGAGATGCACGTACCCATCAGGGCCGGAATTGCCAAAGGAATCGACAAAAATTCCAGCCCGACGTAGTGACGCAGGGTAAACATCAGATTGGCAAACACGAATACGCTCAGTATTTCATATTTGATCTTGCCGAGTAGAAACGAAAAGGGAATGGGTCGGTTCAGCAACATAGTCGTGGGGGTTATTGGTGCCGGTAATAATTCAGCGTTACGGAGGCTGCGTTGCCGCGCTCACTCAGGGTAAAAAAGCCGTTGCCCGCCTTGTCGAAGCAAATGCCTTCTCCCTGCGGTTCAAGCTGGTAGGTGAGCGGATACGATTGCTTTCCTACCAAAGCCTCCGTTACCGTTTGTCCGGTAAAGCGGGGCCAGTAGTAAACACCCGTGTACGTCTTCAGCAGGATTTCCTGTCCATCGGGTGAGATGCTGCCCGACGTGACTAAGGTGAGCGGTAATTCACCCCGGAAGGCCGCCGTGTTAACCGATGTGGTGCTTTGTGGATAGGTCAGTTGGTAAAGCCGCACGTTCGCTTCGCCTTTGGAGACAATCCACAAATCACGGGTGAGCGGGTCGAGCAGCAGCGTCTCGGCATCACGGGGGCCGTCGGCGTAGCGAAAGGCGATCCGGTCAACTGCGCCCACCGACTCGGTCAGACTTTTGGGTTCGGCCAGCCGGTAGATAATGTTCTGTGTATTTTGTGCCAGATTATCACCGATGTCGGCCAAATACAGATACGTGATGCTTGGTTGCGGGCCGGGACCGGCAGCCATGTCTTCCCAATCCCGATTGGTGATACCCGGCAACGGTAGCCGCCCGGCCAGCTTGCCCTCGTGCGAAAGCAGGTTGAGTTGCGCGGGCGTGCCGCTGTCTTCGTTTACCCAGACATGTCCATCCATACTTCGGCTGTCGGCCAGCCCCGACGCTTCGTCGATAAGGCCCGGTGTGATTGGTGCCCGGCTCGGGATTGGCGCAAAGTCTATACTGCCGGGAATGGTCACGGTTTTTTCGCCACAGCCCCCCAGTAGCCCCACCACGAACAGGCTCAGGAAGACATGACGCACAGTTGGGGTTATAAAACGGAACGCAGTCATACTTAAAGTGTCGTTAGGCTATTGGTACATTGCCCAGCCCGTTCGGGTTGAAGGGCGATATGATTGATGTTGAACTGGGTGTTGAGTTGGCCCGCCAACGCTTCCAGCCGGGCTGTCAGGTCCGCCGTGGTCAACGTCTCATTCGTGACGACGTGACCGCTCATGACGACAATGCCCGACGTAAGCGTCCAGATGTGCAGGTCGTGGGCGTTGCCAAAGCCCGGAACAGCGTTGATAAGCTGCGCTACGGCCGTCACGTCCAATTTGTCGGGCGTTCCCTGAAGCAGGATGTTGACCGATTCCATCATCAGTTTCAGGGTACGGGGCAGGATAAACAGGCCAATGATCGCACTGAACAGCGGATCGGCGTAGTACCAGCCGGTGTAAGTCATGATCAGACCGGCGGCAATAACCCCAATCGAACTAAGCAAATCGCTGACTACCTCCAGAAAAGCCCCTTTCACATTCAGGCTGTCTTTGGCCCCCTGCCGCAGCAGGTAAATACCCAGTACGTTGACGAGCAACCCGACGAACGCCACCAGCGTCATATTACTGCTATCCACGGTGGGCGGATTGCGAAACCGGCCATAGGCTTCAACCAGGATATACAGCGAGATACCAATAAGGATCAGCGCGTTGACGAAGGCCGACAGAATCTCCAGCCGGTAGAAGCCAAAGCTGCGCCGGGCCGTGATAGGTCGGCGGCTCATCCAGTTGGCAAACAGGGCCAGGGCCAGGCCAATGACATCGGTGAGCATATGGGCCGCGTCGGAGAGCAGGGCCAGGCTGTTGGTCCAGTAGCCGACCACCACTTCCACCAGAAAGTAGGTAAACGTCAGGCCAAAGACAATTCGTAGGTTCTTGTTGTAGCGGCCCGTAGCCGATGCGGTTTGTGGGGGTGTCGGGTTCATCGATTATGCGTTAAAGCGTGTTTTTCTCCGGGGTCAACTGCTCGATCAGCAAGATCAGCACGTGAATGACCTTGCCATGTACTTCCTGAATCCGGTCGGCATAGCCAAAATGAGGTACCCGAATTTCTACGTCGGCCCGACCCGCCAGCTTACCGCCGTCCTTGCCCGTCAGCAAAACGACCGACATGCCTTGCTGCCGGGCCGCTTCCACGGCCCAAACCACGTTGGCCGAATTGCCACTCGTACTTAGGCCAAGTAATACATCGCCCGGCCGACCCAACCCTTCGATAAAGCGGGAAAACACGAACTCGTAGCCATAATCATTGCCCACGCAGGTCAGATGACTCACGTCCGCAATGGCCAGGCCCGCCAGACCGGAGCGGTCGTTCCGGTAGCGGCCGGACAGTTCCTCGGCGAAGTGCATGGCATCACAGAGTGAGCCGCCGTTGCCGCAACTCATCACCATGCCGCCCCGCCTAAGGGCATCGGCCATCAGCCGGGCGGCCTGCTCAATGGCCGCTATGTTTTCCTCGTCGGCCATGAATGTGTTGAGCACCGTTTGGGCCTCGTTGAGTTCCTGGTGAATTAGCGTCTGTAAGGATTGCATCGGTATAGATCGTCTAGATGACCTGCATTAAAACAGGCCGGATACTGTGTTGATAGTTAAGGCGATAATTAGCGTGTTGAAACCAAACGACAGCACACTGTGCAGCAACGTCAGACGGCGAAGTCGTTGTTCGGTAACAGCGACATCCGAAACCTGACAGGTCATCCCCACCACAAACGAGAAGTAGGCAAAATCAAGGTAGTCAGGTAGCTGTTTACCCGGGAAATCCAGACCGCCCTCCTGCCGGGTATCATTGGCATCATAGTAGTATAAATGCGCGTAATGCAGCGTAAAGATGCTGTGCATCAGTAGCCACGAGCTAACCACGGTCAACCCGGACAGGATCACGTGCCGCGTTGCTTCGGAGGCTGATAAACCCTTAACCGAACCCAGCAGAACGACTACGGCCAGCAGACTGACCAAAGCTCCGCCCACGGTAAAGAGAAAAATAGCGGGGCGGCTTTCATCTTCCCGCTGGGCCGTTTGCCGGGCATCGGCCCGGCCAATGACCAGCCAGATCATCATTAGCACAGTCAGGGCATAGGCCAGCCAGCCCAGCAGCAGCCGGGTTTGCCAGCCTAACCGCCCGGCAGTTAGCCACCAGACTAATCCCCCCACGATCACGGCTATTAGTGACCGGGACAAGGCCGTTAGCTTAGGCTGATATGGTCTGTTCGTTTTCATGTGTGCACAGCGAGAATTAGAAAATCAATTGCTTGGCCCCAACCCAGCTTAAAATTTTGAACTGATTAGTGGACCTGAAACGACCAACCACGCTCGGACCGGTGACGAACCCCTTTTCGTTGATGGGTTCGCTGCCAGTAAGCCACGGCCAAACCGACACCTGTTCCAAGCAGTAAGGTAAGACCCAGACGTGGACCAGTCGGCATATCCCGCTTGTCGATAAGCGTTATGGTGGTTGCTCCCACGGCTGCCCCTGCCGTTATGCCCGAAAGCATGGTCGGCAGGGAGCGTATGCCCGTAATTTTCGGCACGGCCACGCGTTGCGTATTGCCAGCCGGGTCACGCAGGAAAACGGAATCCGACCGGATACTTGTAAGTTGCCCCACTGTAGTCATCTTGCCGACCGTTTCATCCCAAACCACTAATTGTAGCTCATCGCCGTGCCGGTACGCTCGCCAAACGTGCCCTTTAGCATCAATCACCCGGAGTGCCTGGCTACGTCCCGCAAAACCAATGAGTAAAAGCGTAGTAAGTAAACCGAGCTGTCTCATCAAATTAGAGCTTTATCAATGGAGTAATTTTGCCGCCTTTACCTTTGTAGACGACTACTTGGTAGGCAGGCGCGGTAATTCGCTATCACCGAACCACTGCCAGGCCGCTTCTTTCTGGTCGGGTGGGAAAGTCCGCATCTCGGCCCGGAAGATGGTCTGCATCACCGGCGTAATGAGTGATACGTTGTCTGGTGTACCCACCAGCGCGATGCGGGCAAAATCCGCCGTGACCGTCAGGTCAAACTGCAAATCCCGCCAGAGTTCATCCGGTTGCCAGCCCCGGAAATACTCCATTTCCCAATACAGCCGGGGTTCTCCGGCACTATGCAGAGTTGTATCCAGCAATGGACGGAGTTCATAGTAGTCGTCCACCGTGATAAAGTCGGCCACGCGCAGGGCCAACCGACCGGGTTGATTGAGTAATACCTTGTACATAGGCCATTTGGTTTAGTAGGATTAAGCCACGATACCCAGGATCAAAAACAAGAGAAACCCCGCGAAGAACGTGGCCGTCAGCCAGGGCTTTTCCGGTCCTTCGTGGGCTTCCACCAACAGTTCCTCCGTCACTAAAAACAGCAGGGCCGCCAGTCCGAAGGATAGCACGATATCTAAGCCCGCTTCGGGCAGGTTGTGCAACAGGGTCGCCCCGCCAACGGCACTCACAAAAAATAGCACCGATAAACCCAGCAGCAGGCGAATGATGCGGGACCGGGCTACGCCATCGTTGGTCAGGGAGGTAGCGGTAGCCAGCCCCAGTGACAGTACCTCCACGCCCAGCGCAAACGCCAGCAGAACCCCTTCTTTGGCCCCGGCTGCAAAACCGACCCCCAGCAGCAGGCCATCGATGAAAATATCGACCCCAATAGCCAGTAGAAAAGCCAGCGGAAACCGACCGGCAGGTGCTGTGGGCATTCGGGGACGGGATAACGTTTCAACGGGTGCTTCCGTTAGTTGGCGGATGAGCAGCATCAGGCCGATGCCCGCCCCAAACCCCAGGGTCGTTAGCCACGGGTCATGCAGCCGCACCACGTCGGGAAGGATTTCAACGGCCACTACAGAAAAAACCACCCCGGCGGCAAAATGCAGAATAGCGGAACGCGCTTGAACACCAAAGCGGATAAACAGGGCAAGCAGGCCCCCGCCCGTCAGGGCAACGGTCGGCAGCAGAGCATACGAGATTACTTGTTCAAATAGGGGGTCCATAAGTATATTAGCGGGTTGGGTATCGGAAAAGCAGGTAAGCGACAATGCCTATCCGGTCATACGTACCCTCCCGGAGACGGAACGCTCCGTTGGCTCCCCGCTGACGAGCTTCCTGTTGGGGTTGATGCTTAACCTGGTCATGAACACCCATACCAGAGCGGTACGTGCGAAATGTAACAATGCCCGACCGATCAAACTGGGGCGGCAGATCCCGTTCCAGTAGAAAAATAGTCACCGAATCGGATAGTGCGTTAGTTGAAGTGGTTTGCATTACGGGTTGGAACTGCGAGGTAACACAGCCCGAGGTTAACCCCAGTAGGATTAAACCCGTGGCGATTAACAGTAGCTTCTTCATCTCAGTCAGGATTAATGGTGTAATACACGCGAATCAGAAAATCGAACGCTTCCCCATGGGCATCTATTCCGATGGTCAGGCTTTCCCACACCGCAAACATTCGGTTGATAGTGGCTTCTTGCGGACTATCGGGAGGAGCATAGGTATGCAGTTCGTCGCTCCAGAGCATGAACCCGGATTCGTCGTAGGTAGCCAGCGACAGGGCCGGGTAATGGGCAAACGTCAGTTCGTTCTCCGACACGAGCCGGTCGATGCGGACCGAGCGGATGCCGTCGCGAGCGTGCAGGTGAACCTGATGACCCGTAGGGGTGAGTAGTACGTTATCTGCTGTGTTCATCGCTTTGTCAGAAAGGGGTTCGCCTAATGAATGGATGCCCTGAAACCGGGCCTGCCCAAATCGAGGTTGGGCAGGCCCTACTATACGTTAGTGTGCGTGTCCTTCTTCTTCCCCACTGGCGGCCTGAAGCTGCGACAGAACGGCGTAGGCTCCCTTAACCACTACCCGTGCCTTAGCCAGGTCGAAATCGGCAGGCAGCGTAACCTGTGAATAGCCCCCTTCGGTGACACCCCGGCGCACGGGAATCTGCTTAAAGGTGGTGCCGTGCTGTTCGGTTTCGCCAGGTTTATGGTCGTGCTCTTCCTTGTCGGAGTGCGCTTTCTCCCCTTCTTCGTGTTCGTGTTCTTCGGGGGCTTTTTCGTCGGTAACGATAAAAATGTAATCTTTCCCTTCGGCAGAAACAATGGCCCCTTCGGGCAGGGCCGTCACCCGGCTCTTGCCCAAATCCAGACCCGCTTTCAGAAACGTGTTGGGCGATAACCGGGCATCGGGCTGGTCGAGTTTAGCCACCACCCGTACCGAACGGTCGGCATCGATGGCCCGGTTGATGTACGTAATCCGTCCTGACCGTTCTTTTCCCCCTTCATTGTTGAGCCGGAGGCTGATGCGCTGCCCTTCCCGAATCTGGGGCAAATCTTTCTCGAACACCGTTAGTTCGGCATAGAGTCCCTGACTACCCGTAAGCTGAGCAATCACATCGCTGGGCTGCACAAACTGCCCGTTCGTTACGGCTACGTTCGTCACGATGCCCGACATCGGAGCCGTTACCACATAGTACGCACTAAATGTACCGTTCAGCGCGGCCTGGGGTGACAACCCCACCAACTGAAGCCGCTGCGCTAAACCCCCTAAGCGGGAACGTACCTGATTGCGTTCGGAGGCTGTTTGCTGGAATACTTTCAGGGCACTGACGTTCTGTTCGCTGAGTTCTTTCTGGCGGGCAAATTCGGCATCTAAATACGTCAGGCGGCTATGGTTTTCGGCGTATTCCTGTTGCAGGGCCACCAACTCCGGGTTTTGAATGCGGGCCAGTACCTGCCCCTTCCGCACGGGCTGGCCGGGCAGCAGGGGCAGACTCCTGACAAAACCGCCCTGGATGGCCGTGATGGCTACCTGGCTCTGGGCCGGTACGGCCAGCCGCCCGTTGAGCTGGAGTTGCTGGCCCAGATTCCGGTTTTCCACCTGGCCCAGTTCCACCGCTCCGATGCGAAGCTGGTCGGTGGAGAGTTCGACCACATCGGCCGGGCCTTCTTTGTGCGCGTCTTCTTCGTGCGGGGCGTCGGGTTTAGCTTCTGTGGTGGCCGTTTTTTGGTCAGCCGTTTGGTTGCAGGCAGTAGTCAGCCACAACAGGCTGAGGCAAAAAATGATTTGTTTCATGGTTGTATTAAGGTAAGCCCAGAATCTGCTCTAAGCGAATGACGGATTGATTGTATTGACCCAGCACATCGACGTAGCCCGCGCGGGTCTGGTACGCCTGGGTGAGGGCCTGCGAATAGTTGAGGTAGCCGATTTCGCCCGCCCGGAATGCCACGGTTGCTTTCTCCGCCAAGAGTCGGGCGGTAGGCAGTCCCGTTTGTTCGTAGTAGCTCAGGCTGCTCTGCAACTTGCGGACTTCCTGAATAACGGCATTCAACTCGCCCTGTAAATTGCGCTGGGTGAGGACCAGCGTGGCTTCGCCTAGTTGCTGACCGAGCCGGGCCGCTTCGATGCGGGCGCGCTGGGGCCGGGTAAAGAGGGGAATGGAAACGCCCGCAATAAATCCCTGAAACCGCCTGCCCCCCCCGTAGGTAACTTCCTGATTATCGACCGTGTACGTACCCTTCAGCGACTGGTTAAAATAGCCCAGCGAGAAACTGGGCAGCAGCCTGGCCTGTTCCACGTCCGTCTGGCGGGCGGCAATCTCCGTTTGCTGGCGGAGAAAGGCCAGTTCCGGGGTCTGGGCCAGCGTAGCCGAATCCGTCACCAGCGGCAAGGCCCGGCGCGTGAGCGTACTGTCGGCCAGACCAACGGGCTGGTTGGTATTGAGCAGGGTTTGCAGCCGACTCAGGGCAATTTGCCGGTCGGCATCCGTCTGGTTCAACGCGTTCCGTAATTCCCCCAGTTGGTTGGTGGCCGTCGCCACTTCCACGGCGGTTCCTTCCCCGGTCTTTAAGCGAAGCTCAGTAGCCGCCCGGAATGCTACGAGCAGACTATCCTGGGTTCGGAGTAGCCGTCGGCGTTGGGCGATGTAGAGCAGGTCGTAATAAGCCGATTTTACCTGCGCCCGCAATCCGTTCAGGTTGACTCGTCCCTGCGCTTCGCTACCGACGACATTGGCATCGGCCACGCGCTCCAACTGCCGGATGAGTTTGGGGTTGGGCAGGTTTTGCGAAACGGTGAAATTATTATCGAAGTTGGGGCCATTGTACTGGCCCCCTGTCCAGGAGAAGTTGGTTGCTCCGATGTCGCGGGCCGCCCGGCGACCCGTTTGCTGCTGGGCGATGTTAAGCGCGTTGATGCGGGCGGTTACGTTGCCGGTGGTTGCCTGTTGCAGGGCCCCTTCCAGCGAGAGCGACGAGAATGCCGGTGTGCCTGCCGCCAGTTGGGGTACCTGAGCCGACGCATGAATGACTGTACCGCTCACTAATCCGGCAATCAGCAACCAGGTGGCCAGTTTACCCACAACAGGAGCCGGAGCCACAACAGGTTTCTTTTTCCCAAATTTGGTTTGCTCCCACCAGTATAGACAGGGCAGCACCAGTAGCGTCAGCAGCGTAGCCGACAACAACCCTCCGATCACGACCGTCGCTAAGGGCCGTTGCACCTCAGCCCCTGCCGTAGTCGCCAGAGCCATCGGCAGAAAACCCAGAGAGGCTACTAAGGCCGTCATCATCACGGGGCGTAAACGGGTGGCCGTACCCTGTAAAATCCGCTCCCGCAAATCCAGGTCGGTTTCGTCTTTGAGGTGATTAAACTCGCCAATCAGCACGATGCCATTGAGTACGGCGACCCCGAAGAGGGCGATGAAGCCGACCCCCGCCGAGATACTGAACGGCATATCCCGCAGCCACAGGGCGATCACACCCCCAATCGCGGATAAGGGAATGGCCGAGAAAATCAGTAAACTCTGCCGCACTGAGCCAAACGTAAAGAACAACAAGAGGAAAATCAGCCCCAGGGCCACTGGCACGGCGATACTCAGCCGATCTTTGGCTTCCTGTAGATTCTGAAACTGCCCGCCGTAGGTCACGTAGTACCCCACGGGTAGTTTAATCTGGCTGTCAATCTTGCCCTGTAGTTCCTTAACCACGCTTTCCACATCACGACCCCGCACGTTGAAGGCCACAATAATGCGCCGTTTGGCATCTTCCCGCTGGACCTGATTGACGCTGTTCTGGAAGGAAACGTCCGCTACCTGACTCAGCGGCACCTGCTCGTCATCTACCGTACTGATGAGCAGATTCTGCACATCTTCGAGTCGCTGACGGCTTTGCTGCTGCAACCGCACCACCAGATCATACCGCCGTTCGCCTTCGTACACTAATCCGGCGGCTGACCCGGCAAAAGCCGCCTGGAGATAGCGATTGGCATCGTCAATCGAGAGACCAAAGCGGGCCAGCGCGTCGCGGTCGAACTTGACCACAATCTGGGGCAACCCCGATACCTGCTCGACATAGAGGTCCTCCGCCCCCGGTACGGTGCCGACGACGCGGCCAATGCGGGCGGCATAATCGGCCAGCACTTTCAGGTCTTCGCCGTAGAGCTTGATAGCGATGTCCTGCTTCACCCCGGAGATTAGTTCGCTGAAGCGCATCTGAATGGGTTGCAGAAAGCCGAAGCTCACGCCCGGAATCTGGTTGAGCTTTTCCTGCATCTTCTCGGCGAGTTCTTCCCGGCTGGTAGCCGATGTCCACTCCGAGCGGTCCTTGAGAATGACCATCAAGTCGGTGGCTTCAATGGGCATGGGATCGGTTGGAATTTCGCCCGCGCCGGTTTTGCCAATGGTCTCGATCACTTCCGGAAAATTCTCTTTCAGCACTTTTCCGGCCTGAAGCGAGGCATCCGCCGATTGAGCCAGCGACGAACCGGTCATTACACGGGTCTCAACGGCAAAGTCGCCCTCATCCAACTGCGGAATGAATTCTCCACCGAGGGTACTAAACAGCCAGAGCGTAGCGGCAAACAGAGCAACCGACAGCCCTACGACCAGCCCTTTGTGGTTCAGCGTCCAGCGGATGGCCGGGTCATATCCCCGGTGGAAAAAGCCCATGATCCGGTCGGAAATATTTTTACTGCCTTCGCGAATAGGCTTCTTACTCAGCAGCAGGGCGGAGAGCATCGGTACGTAGGTTAAGGACAGGATGAATGCCCCCAGAATGGCAAAAGCCACGGTCTGAGCCATTGGGCGAAACATCTTTCCTTCGATACCGACTAAGGCCAGAATGGGCAGGTACACGATCAGGATGATGATTTCGCCAAAAGCCGCCGAGGATCGAATGCGGCTGGCCGATACAAACACTTCCTCATCCATCTCGTCCTGGGAGAGGTTGTGTCGGAATTGTTTCAGGGCAATGTGGTGCAGGGTGGCTTCCACAATAATAACGGCCCCGTCCACGATCAGCCCAAAGTCGATAGCCCCCAGGCTCATCAGGTTACCCGATACCCCGAACAGATTCATCAGTGAAACGGCAAACAGCATCGCCAGTGGAATCACCGACGCTACCACTAGTCCAGCCCGCCAATTGCCCAGCAACAGCACCAGTACGAAGACGACAATCAAGGCCCCTTCGAGCAGGTTTTTCTCGACCGTACCAATGGCGCGGTTGACGAGTTTGGTGCGATCAAGGAAGGCGTGAATCTCGATGCCTTCGGGCAGGGATTTCTTGATTTGCTCAATACGCTGCTTGACGTTGCCGATCACTTCGGAGGAGTTGGCTCCTTTGAGCATCATGACGATGGCCCCCACCACTTCGCCGTCGCCATTGCGGGTCATAGCCCCGTAGCGCACGGCTTGCCCCAGTTGCACCTGCGCGACATCGCGCACGAGTACCGGAATCCCGTTGGGACTCCGCCGGACAACGATCTTACCAATATCCTGTAAGGTGCCGATCAGCCCTTCCGAGCGAATGAAGTAGGCGTTGGGCCGACGGTCGATGTAGGCACCCCCGGCGTTCTGGTTGTTTTTTTCGAGGGCGGTGAACAACTCGTCCATCGTTACGCCGGCCGCCCTGAGCCGCTGCGGATCGACGGCCACTTCGTACTGTTTGAGAAAGCCCCCGAAACTGCTTACGTCGGCCACGCCCTTGGTCCCCAATAGTTGCCGCCGAACAATCCAGTCCTGAATCGAGCGCAGTTCCATGGCGGGGTATCGCTGCTCGAAGCCGGGTTTGGCCCGGATGACATACTGGTAAATTTCACCGAGACCCGTCGTGACAGGGGCCAGTTCGGGATTGCCCGCGTTGGCGGGAATCTGAGAGCGGGCCTGCTGCAACCGCTCGAAGACCTGCTGGCGGGCTAAATAAATATCCACGCCATCTTTCAGGACGACGGTGACGACAGACAGCCCAAAGCGGGAAATAGACCGCACCTCGACCAGATCAGGCAGGGTCGCCATGGTCTGCTCGATGGGAAAGCTGATGAGCCGTTCGACATCGAGGGCCGACAGGGCTGGGCTTTGCGTAATGACCTGCACCTGGTTGTTGGTGATGTCGGGCAGGGCATCGATGGGCAATCGGGATAACGAATAACCACCCCAGACAATAAGGGCCAGGGTGAAAATCCCGATAATGAGTTTATTCTGAATAGAAAAACGGATGATGGAATCCAGCATAACGGAATCTGAACAAATGAATAAAAAAAAGGAATGCATTCACGCTGCTACCGCCCTATCAAAAAAGGCGTAGTAGTAGCGTGAACGCTGGGGTGTTCAGACCCGAAGTTTAGGGGGTTGCCAGATGGCAGAGAGTGGGTCGGCCAGAGGAGCCGAAACGTAATGAAATGAGGCTACATCAATCGGGATTAGTTCGCACGAAGGCGTAAGCGAGTAGTGGAATTGGGGAGCAGTCGTAATTGTTGCCGCACAGCAAGCACAGGTACAAAAAGGCGTACATTGATCATGCTCGTGGTGATGACTGGCATCTGACTCCGTGGTCGAAGCTGACAGAATCATAGCTATCCCCGGCTGCCCAACGGGTAGCAGCGGTTCATCTGCACAAGGCCAAAGCGACAGACCGAGGAGATAAACGGACAATATGACTGTAAACCACTTCACGGCTACAAAGGTACGGTAATAACTTATGCAACAGGTAGTCAAAAAGAAAACCGATTAGCCCACTCTTAAACTGTAGTAAGCGGGCTAATCGGTTTTGCTTGATTAGGCGGTCATGCTGTGAGCACCCTGAGCCATTTTTCGACAGGCTTCCGCGCACCGGCGGCAGGCTTCGGCACACTGGCGGCAGTGATCCATGTGGGCCGCGTGTTTTTCACACTCGGTAGCACAGGCTTCACAGATATGAGCGCAAAGCTGGCATACATCAGCCGCGTGAACACTACCACTGGCCATGAATGAAACAGCCGTGTAACAGATCTTGGCGCAGTCACGGTCAAGCCGAATGCAGTCCACCATCATCGATACGTCCTGTTCGGATAGACAGGCTTCGGCGCAGGCATCGCAGCTGACAGCGCAGGCCTGACAGGCTTCGATGCAATCCTGATACTGTTGAGGGGCTAAGGCAGTTGTCATACTTAAAATAAATTTGAGGTTTTGTTTCTACGTGATTAACAAGTTGTATGAAGTAAGGTTTTTCTTCCCTGACCACTCGATAGGATAATAGGAGTAAACGACTGACCTTGACAGACAAACGAAAAGTTTTATAAGCCACTCGTAAAATCTTACAACACTACTTATTCAGAATAACCCCTATGTTTGCAGCGTGAAAAACCCTGTTGTCCATCGGTCCTGGTTTACTCGTCTGCTGTGTTTGTGGCTGGCGGGGTCCGTGCTGTTTGCCAGCAGTGGTTTCGTCGTGGTGGACCACTGGTGCCAAATGAGTGGCAAGAAGGTCGAGAGCCACCTAATGCCCAAGGCGTGTTTAAAAGCCTGTTCAGAGGAAGCCGCCTGTCCGCATGACAAATCAACCCGGACAATTCACAGAACACCCTGTTGTAAGGAAGTCGCTCGGTATGAACACTTAAAAACCGAACAATCGAACGCTGTTCACGCTATCGAGGTGAACCCGATTATCAGTGATCTTCCCTCTTTTGCCCAGGTAGCGCGGTTCCTATCCGTGTTATTACCGATTAGTGAGCCTTCCTCTGCTCCCCAACAGCCCGACGATCCGTTAATCCGATCTGGGCGTTTCCGATTAACCTCTCTCTGTAGTTGGCTTATTTGAGCCGATTCGTTCGTGCCATTACCGCTGGCAGACGCATCAGTGCGTCTTGGTCTGCGGCTTTTGGCATGTAGTCTCTCCACCTGGCATCATCTTACGTCTGTTCGGATATACATCCGTCGTATGGCAATCCGGTATTTCTATAAAATTCAACAAACCTACTAAAACAATGACTAAGTACACTAAACTGGTGGCATTACTGCCGCTTATCCCCCTTGCAGGTTGCATGAACATGGACAACATGAACGCAACTCAGCCAATGCTGAACATCAACTACCCAGCCGCCTACGTGGTCAATGCTGAGGGAAATAGCCTGTCGGTTATTGACTTAACCGGGCAGCAGGTGAAAGAAACTATTTCGTTTGGGGACGCTTCTATGACCGGCATGAACATGAGCAACATGATTATGTGGCCGCACCATATTTACCTTTCGCCCGATGGCAGCAAACTGGGCATCGGTGTGCCAGGCATGGACCTCAGTGCCGGGCATACGGGGGGAACAACCGGCATGAATGGCCGTGTATTGGTCGTCAACCCGGTAACGGGCCAAACAGCCCAAAACCAGCAAACTCCGGTGATGAACCATAACGCCGTTTTCTCCGCCGATGGAACTGAAATCTGGACTTCCCAAATGGATATGACGGGCAAGGTACTGGTTTATAACGCCGGTACAATGGCCCTGAAAAATACCATTACGGTCGGTATGGAACCCGCCGAGGTAACGATGTCATCCAATGGGCAGTATGCGTTTGTTGCCAATGGCATGAGCAACTCGGTGTCGGTCATTAAGGTTTCCGACAAGTCGGTGGCGAAGACCATTGCCGTTGGTGAGGACCCGGTTGGTGCCTGGCCGGGCGCGGATGGCAAGATGTACGTGGATAATGAAAAAGGCCAAAGCATCAGCGTCATTGACGTAAACACGCTGTCGATGGTCGAAACCGTGAAACTGGGCTTCACACCGGGCTATGCCGCTTATCATCCTACTCGTAACGAACTCTGGGTGAGTCAGGCCGGGACGGGTACTAAAGTAGTCATCTTCGAGCGAATGAATGGGGCCTGGATGAAGATGAGCGAGGTCCAAACGGGCCTGGATGCTCACGCCATCGCCTTCACCAAAGATGGAGCCACGGGCTATGTCACCAATCAGGGGGCCGCAACGGTATCTGTTCTGGACGTAGCCAAGCGCACTAAAATCAAAGACATTTCAGTGGGCAAGAAGCCCAACGGTATTGTGCTTAAGTATTAATCGGACCAATTCACATGACCAATTACCTGACTAAATCAACGCTGGCTATTACCCTGCTGGCTGGCGTAATGGCCCGGCCCGCGTCGGCTCAACTGAGTATGCCCGAGCCATCGCCATCGGCCACGGTGACGCAGAAAATCGGCTTTACCGATCTAACAATCAAGTACGCCCGCCCGGCGGTGAAGGGCCGAACTATCTTCGGGAAACTGGTTCCCTACGGCGAGTTGTGGCGTACCGGCGCGTCGGATGCCACCATCCTGACCGTCTCCGACCCGATGACTGTAGCCGGAAAACCGCTGCCCGCCGGGAAGTATTCGCTCTTCACCATTCCCACCCGCACCGAGTGGACGGTGATCCTGAATTCCTACACCGAAGGACACGGCACGACGGGCTACGACGCAAAAAACGATGTGCTGCGGTTTACCGTCAAACCCGATTCGTCGGCGCGGTTCTACGAATCGTTCACTATAGAAATGCAGGATGTGGTGAAAAATCAGGCGAATCTGTACCTGACCTGGGCCAATACGTCAGTTCATTTCCCGCTCGTGAGCAATGCCGATGAGCGGATTACGGCCGATATTCTGAAGCGCACAACCTCGGCTACCGACGAGGAGCCGGGCGTATTTTACCAGTCGGCCCTGTATTATTTCGACGCAGGCAAAGACCCGAAACAGGCGTTGGTCTGGGCCACCAAAGCCGCCACCCTCAAACCGGCCTTCAACTACCTGCACCTCCAGGCTAAGTTGCTGGCACAAACAGGCGATTATAAAGCGGCCATTGCTGCTGCCCGCAAATCGTCGGAATTAGCCGCCGAAAAGAAGTTTACCGAGTTCGTCACGCTGAACAATCAACTGATTGCCGGGTGGGAGAAGAAACTGTGACTGTATGAAAACGCCTTCTCCGACTTACAAACCAGCCCTGCGTTGGAACGGCCTGACCCGGTTTTACGACCAAATCATGGCCCTGACTATGCGAGAAGACCTCTTCCGAATGCTGTTGCTTGACCCAATACGGGATCAAAAGCCGCATTACGTACTGGATGTCGGTTGCGGTACGGGGACACAAGCTCTGCTGTTGCATCGACTCTTTCCTGATGCCAGCGTTTTTGGTCTTGATGGTGACGAGACCGTTTTGGCAATTGCCAGGCAAAAACACGCCCACGCCGGGTGGCCCGTGACACTGGAACAGGGACTTTCGACGGCCCTACCTTATCCCGATGGAAGCATGGACATTGTGACCTGTAGCTTATTGCTCCATCACTTGTCGGATACAGACAAAAAACAGTCGATCCGGGAGATGTGGCGGGTGTTGGTACCGGGTGGCGCACTTGCCTTAGCGGATTGGGGGAAACCCGCCAACGATGCCATGCGGCTGCTGTTCTACGGGCTTCAACTCTTCGACGGTTTTGATACAACCAGGGCGAATGAGCGTGGGCTTATACCAACTATGCTCTATGATGGTGGTTTTCGGCAGATTACTCAGACCGGACAGGTTAACACTCTTTTTGGAACAATGGTCATGCACTATGCAGTCAAACCAACCTACATTAATTAAACGACAATACGATGAAAACCAAATCCCTGTTTTTTGCCCTGTTCGCCCTGCTGTTGGGCGCGCCTTCGCTGTTGCTGGCCCAGTCAGCCAACTACAAAAATCCCATGAGCATCAATGCCAGTGGGCAGGTTAAAGACGGCACCGGCGCTACGGTTGGCACGGTTTCCAAAGACCGGATGATTATGGATGCTAAGGGCCAGAAAATCGCTTTCGTGGATGGGCAAGGCAACTTAGTAGATGCCAAAACGGGCAAAAAAATGGGGCGTATGGGGAAAGATGGCAAAACATACATGGATGCCAACGGCGATCTGATGTTCACCATTAAAGACAACGCCGATGAGACTTGCGACATCGTTGATGCAAATGGTAAAAAGATTGGTAACGTACACGACAGCTACAAAGGCTCGGCTTGTGCGCTGCATTGCTTTCAGGCCGGGCATACGCATAAACAATAAGTCTGGGTAACGATAACGACTCTTTTGGGTACGCTAATCAACCGACACATACTACTGCAATGAAACAACGACACATAGTTTGGGTATTGCTGCTCCTGGTGGCATCGGTTCAAATCAGTTTTGGGCATGGCGGCCACAAAAAGAAGAAAGCTCCGATAGACTCGGCCCGCCACGATTCGGCCATGACCTCGGCCCTGCCGATGACTCACGCAGGTACGGCTGCCGATAGTATGCACATGGACCAGGTACAGGCAATGGCTCCCATGCCTGCACCCTTAGCAGATTACCCAACGTATCACCCGATGGTCGTGCATATTCCCATTATTCTGTTGCTATTGGCCGCGCTGTTGCAATTGGTTGTGTTCATCAAACCGTCCAGCCCACTGAACTGGCTGACCTGTCTGATCGCACTGGGTGGAACGGTGGGGGCTTACGTGGCGGGTACGTTTGTGCATCCCCATACGGATGGATTGAGCGATGCCGCTCAGTTGGCACTGGAAACTCACGAAACCTACGCCGATTACACCCTCTGGCTCGGACTGGCCGGTACGGTGCTGAAAGGCGTAACGCTCTGGCGACCGCTGAAGTGGCTGGAAGGTGTTACGGCCCTGGTTCTCGTCGGGGCCGGTATTGCCGTGGGCCTGGCCGGGCATCAGGGCGGAGCCTTGACGTACCTATACGGCATCGGGCCGCGCGGGGCTTATCTTGAACAGCATGAGGAAGGTGCTGCTGATGGCAATCGGCACGAACACAAACATCCAGACGAGGCAAAGTAAGTACGAATGAATCGAACCTGGCATTTACGCATTCGCAAAACGCACCGCTATCTGGGGGTGTTCATCGGCATCCAGTTTCTGCTCTGGACGGTGGGTGGCCTATACTTTAGCTGGTCGAACCTCGACGACATTCACGGCGATCACCTCAAACGCCCGGCTGTCGGCTTTCCAGCCTCATTATCGCTGGTTTCC
This sequence comes from Spirosoma sordidisoli, assembly GCF_004138325.1. GTDB lineage: Bacteria > Bacteroidota > Bacteroidia > Cytophagales > Spirosomataceae > Spirosoma > Spirosoma sordidisoli. The sequence goes on from NZ_SBLB01000014.1 coordinate 23,003, forward strand.
CCATCGGTTCCCCTGCAGACGTTGCGGCAAAAAGGCACAGACTCCATTCTGAGCGTGGCCCTGATCGAGGTTCAGAACCAGCCGCTTTATCAGGTGAGTTACCGAATGCAACACGACAAGGGCCACGCTATGACACACACGCAACTGGCTGATGCCCGAACCGGCGAGTTGCGGGGTGAACTGACGCAGGCTGAGGCTACTGCGTTGGCCAGACAACGCTTCGTGGGGCCATCTACCGTCGAGCGAGTCGAGTACCTGACGAGCACCAACGGCCACCACGAATACCGCGAAAAACCCCTGCCTGCCTACGCCGTAACGTTTCGGCAACCGGCACACGCGACGGTTTATGTGGCTGCCCAGTTGGGGACGGTGCAGAGCGTTCGCACCGATCCCTGGCGAATATTCGACCTGTTGTGGATGCTGCACACGATGGACTACGAAGGCCGCGACGACATCAACAACGGCTTACTGCGGGCTTTCTCTATTCTGGGCCTGTTAACCATCACGTCAGGGTTCGCGCTCTATTTTGTTTCCTCGCCCCAACTCCGACGAAAGAAAGTTAATCGCCCTAAACCAATTACACTTCAGTCATGAATCGACAGGACTTTTTAAAAACACTGGGTCTGGGAGCCGTTGCGTCTGTTACCGGCTCGTCGCTGCTGACGGGTTGTAATACCCACGATATGTCGGGCATGAACATGACTCCCGGCATGGAAAACATGAGGCCATCGGTAACCGAAATTCCATTCACGACACCCCTTCGGTTTCCTGAAACAATTACGAACACCGGTCAGTTAACGGCCAAATCGGTCATTGATGCCATTCTGCCCGGCAAAAATGCCCGGGTGCTGGGGTATCGGGGCGGTATGCTGGGGCCAACGATTCGGGTACAGAATGGCTCCGATGTTTCGCTGCGTTTCACCAACAACTTGGATGAAGAATCGAATATCCACTGGCATGGGCTACTGGTGCCTGCCGAGATGGACGGCCATCCGACTCAGTTAGTACAGGCAGGCGGCTCGTTTACCTATGCGTTCCGGCTGAATCAGGCCGCCAACATGGCCTGGTATCACCCGCATCCCCACGAGAAAACCGGTAAACAGGCGAATCTGGGGTTGGCCGGCATGATTATCGTCGAGACCCCCGCCGAACGCGCCCTCAACCTGCCATCGGGTGCTTACGAGCTTCCTTTAGTGATTCAGGATAAGCGGTTAGATGGCAACGGCGCGCCCACCTACAGCCCCAGTATGGACGACGTGATGATGGGTTACATGGGCGAAACGATCATCGTTAATGGCGTTGCCGGTGCCGTTCAGACGGTCTCGACCCGGGTATACCGGTTGCGAATTGTCAACGGCTCCAACGGGCGCATCTATAATCTGGCTTTGAGCAACAACGCTCCCTTCTGGCTCATCGGCTCCGATGGTGGTCTGTTGCCGACTGCCGAACAGGTCACGGCCGTGCTTTTATCGCCCGGTGAACGCGCCGACCTGCTGGTGGATTTTAGTAAGGTTCCGGTAGGAACTGACGTGTTTCTGAAAAGCAACACCTTTGCCGGAGCTTCCTCGCAGGGCGGTCAGGCATTCAACATTCTCAAATTTACGGTCAATAAAGCCGAAACCGACCCGTTTCAACTGCCCGCAGCACTTGGAATGGTCTCGCCCCTGTCAACGGCTTCAGCGACCAAAACCCGCCTGTTCGACATCGGTATTGCCATGGAAGGCATGAACGGTATGCCGATGCGCGGCATGCATACCATCGGTGGAAAAACGTACCTCGGCAGCCGGATTGACGAATCGGTTAAGCTGGGCGATACGGAAATCTGGGAGTTCGACAACAGCAAGGGCGACGAACCCCACCCCATGCACCTGCACAGTACGTTCTTCCAGGTGTTGAACCGGGTTGGTGGGCGAAACACGCTGTATGCCACTGAAAAAGGCTGGAAAGACACCGTGCTGGTTATGCCCGGCGAGCGGGTACGCATTATCGCCCAGTTTACGAAGCCTGGCCTGTTTGTCTTCCACTGCCATAACCTCGAACACGAGGACGATGGCATGATGCTCAACTTCCGGGTTAACTAATGCCAGGTAAGTCACTTAAATCAATTACCGTTTACTATTTGTTTCACTTAATTTTTTTTAACACTAATGAAAACCAGTCGTTTCTCCGCCTTACGGTTCGCTGTGGCGGCTTTGAGTCTTTCCTTTGCTTCGGTGGCTGCGTCAGCGCAGAATACCGCCCCTGCACTGACCGCTTACTACGGCGTGAAAGATGCACTCGTTGCTACGGATGCGGCTAAAGCCAAAGCCCAGGCAACCTCGCTAACCGCAGCTTTGAGCAAGGTCGAAGCGGCCAAACTCTCAGCCGCCGATAAAAAAGCTTTAGCAATGGCTAAAACCCACGCTGCCGCCATCGGCAAATCAACCGATGTGGACGATCAGCGGGCGCAGTTCGAGATGCTCTCCACCAGCATGATTTCGCTGGCTAAAGCCACCAAACCCGCCAGGTCTTACGTGCAGTTCTGCCCGATGGCCGCCAACGGTAAAGGAGCCTCCTGGTTGAGCGACAAAAAAGAAGTTCGCAACCCCTACTATGGCGACAAGATGCTGAAGTGCGGTTCGGTGAAAGAAGAAATTTAAGGGATTGCGCCCGGCCAGCCTACGAAATGGCCGGGCGCAAAAAATAGTCTATAATGGCCATTCAGGAACTTCATATCAAAAACATGGTTTGTGACCGCTGCGTGCGGGCGGTCCGGCAGGAACTCGAACAACAGGGGTACGTGGTTCGCCATATCGAACTGGGCCGGGCGGCTGTGGAAGGAACCCTGATTGAGCTGGCTGTGCTGGAGGAGGGATTAGCGGCATTGGGCTTTGAGCTGCTGACCGACCGGAACGCCCGAACGGTCAACCAGATTAAGTCGCTCATTATTGACCTTATTCAAAGCGGACAGATCGCTAAACTGAATATTACCCTGTCGGATTATCTCTCCCAACAACTGGGTAAAGACTACGCCCACCTGAGCCACATCTTTTCGACTACCGAACACATCACCATTGAGCGGTTTTGGATCATGCAGCGCGTTGAACGGGCCAAGGAACTGTTGAGCTATCGGGAATTATCAATCAGTGAAATTGCCACCCAGTTAGGCTACAGCAGTCTATCCTATCTGTCCAATCAATTCAAACAGGTAACCGGCATGACTCCGGCTACGTACCGCGACCTGAACGCACCTGACCGCAACCCGCTGGACTGGATTTAAAGGATTAAACTAATCGGTTACGAAAGCGGCCCGGTCAATCACTTGACCGGGCCGCTTTCGTATGGGTGCATGAGCATCAGGAATCTTTCTTCATCTTCATTTTATTGTGATCCATCTTGCTGTGGTCCATGCCCTTCATAGAGCCGGACTTTCCGTCCATCTTCATGGTACTATGGTCCATTTTCTTGGCCGCCTTAGCCTGTTTTTTGGTCGCTTTGGCGGGCTTCTGGGTTTGAGCGAAACTTGCGCCAACCAGCAGCAGCGAAAGTGTGAAGGCAATGATTGTCTTTTTCATGGCAAAGTCGTTACAAAAAATGTGTTGTTTCTGTCTCTTTAGAACCTTGCAGTTGTTGGGATGTTCAGCTCCTTACTTGTAAAATTTTTGGATTGGCGCATTTCGCAAAAAACTATAACGACAGGCCAAAATTTTGTAGAACAAAAGCCGGTTTGTTTCCCCATTTTTGTTCGATGAACAGGGAGAGAGGAAATATAAATAGCGGCCTGATTACTGTGTCGGTTAAAGGGCTGACCAGCAGAGGGTTGATACAACATATTCGGCACGAACTTTCGGAAGCCGGGTTTCGGGTCATCGCCATTCGTCCAGGGCGAATTATGCTGCAGCAAACGGGGCCGTTGCTCAACCTGGAGCCACTGCTCGGTGTCTGGGGAGTTTCTCTGTTGAATGAGCGGGAACAGCAGGTATTTGAACACGCCAAAAACGGGTTAGCCAATCATCTGTCCCAGCGTTCGCTGTCGCTTCGGAACCTGCTAAAGCACCTAAGCGAACATACTCATTGCCCCTATGACCAGCTCAACGATTTGTTTCTGGCTACCGAAGGCATTACGTTCGGTCGGTACGTCGTGCTGCAACGCCTGGACAAGGCCATTGAACGACTAACGTACACCCGCGCAACGGTAGCCGAAATAGCCCGGCAAACCGGCTATCAGGACGAAGACCATCTAATCAGACACTTAGAAGCCGAACGCGGTTTACCACCCGCCCATTTTTTGGCCCTCCGAGACACCCGAATGAGTCGGGGGATGCACAGGTTGGTTACGGCTCCTGTTGGGATGAACTAACGACGGAAGATTTTACAAGCCTTGCCCGAAATTGTGTAACGCATCCGGGTCACGAATGGCAGACCTTTGTCCATAGTTCATCCGATAATTCGTGAAACCAATGGAAACGACAACACAATCTGAAATTCAGTTTAAAACGAACATTAAGTGTGGCGGCTGTATCGCTACCGTTACCCCATTTTTAGACAAAACGGTTGGTGCCCAGCATTGGCAGGTCGATACGGCCAGCCCCGATAAAGTGCTAACGGTACAGGCAGATGGCGTATCGGCCGAGCAGGTACAGAAGGCCGTGCAACAGGCCGGTTACAAAGCCGAACTGCTACATTAATGACCTTTTGTTTGAAGGCTGGTTGGTGTCTATCAGGAACCTGGACACCAACCAGCTTTAAACAGAGGACAGCCGTGCTCATTGCTGGTATAATCCCGATTATTTTATAATAAACCGGCGTTAATCTTATAACTCGGCCTGTTCGGTTTTGCACTATTTTTGCGCTAAAGTAGTTTTACTTAAAAACGGTGACTGGTGCGAACACTTAAAAACATAGGTCTGGTGAGTTGGGTACTCTGGCTAACGCTGGTACTCAGTGGCTTCCGGCCTGTTGTCGAACGCACCTGCCATAGCCAATCCGCCCTTCCCTGCACCTGTTGCTGTTCGGCTGGTCATTCGACCAACGCCGACAGTAGCCCAAGCTCTGCCGCTTCCTGCGCGCCTGAAGCCTGCCTGTCGACGGTTAATCCGGCTGATGTTTCGGTTCGGGTATCGGTGGCACCCGCTCAGGACGTTAGTAGCGATCAGCCATTGCCAGTACTGATCTGTCACCAGTGGCTCCGCGCCCTGCTGTCGGCCAGCCATGATGCAGGTACGCGCCCTTCACACAGCTACGATACCCCTCCCTTCGAGCGCGATGTGTTTCTGCGTCTGCGTGCTCTGCTTATCTGAATTTATTGGTTCTTCTATTAACTCATTGACTGAGCGGGGCTTCATTGGGCCATTTCGCCAGTTGCTGAGTTATTCTGCTATATACTGTTTGCTTATCGCTTAACCATTCTACCCTGATGATTGAGGGCTTAATTAAATTCTCTATACGCAACCGATTCATCGTCCTGCTGATTGCAGCCGGTCTTTTTGGCTGGGGCGTTTACTCTGTGAGAACGAGTAAGATCGACGCGATTCCCGACCTGTCGGAGAATCAGGTTATCGTTTTTACCGAATGGATGGGCCGCTCTCCGCAGCTCATCGAAGACCAGATTACCTACCCATTGGTAACGAACCTCCAGGGACTTCCGCAGGTGAAGTACGTGCGCGGTACGTCGATGTTCGGCATGAGTTTCGTTTATGTCATTTTCAACGACGATACGGAGGTGTATTGGGCCAGGGAGCGGGTGCTGGAACGGCTCAACTATGCGGCCCGGCTGCTGCCGGGGGGCGTTTCACCCACGCTTGGTCCCGACGGAACGGGCGTGGGCCACATTCTCTGGTACACGCTCGACGCGCCCGGCATGGACCTCGGCGAACAGCGGGCCGTTCAGGACTGGTACGTCAAGTTTGGGTTGCAGAACGTACCCGGCGTGGCCGAAATCGCGTCGTTCGGTGGCTTTCAGAAGCAGTACCAGGTGACGCTCGATCCCAACAAACTGACGTACTACGGTCTGTCGGTGCCGCAGGTCATCGGGGCAATTCGGGCCAACAATAACGAAGCCGGGGGGCGCAAGTTTGAACTCAGCGGTATCGGCTACATCATCAAAACGACGGGCTATCTGCAATCGGTCGAGCAGATTCAGAACATCCCGCTGAAGACGATCAGCAGCGTTCCCGTGCGGGTAGCCGACGTAGCGACGGTGCAGATGACGGGCGAAACCCGGCTGGGCATCTTCGATCTGAACGGGCAGGGCGAGGCCGTGGGCGGCATTGTGGTGATGCGCTACGGCGAGAACGCCGACGAAGTAATTGGCAACGTCAAGAAGAAGATGGAAGAGGTCGCTAAGGGCCTGCCCGAAGGGGTCAAATTCAACATCGTCTATGACCGCAGCGGGCTGATTCAGGAGTCGGTGGCCTCGATTCAGCACACGCTGATTGAAGAAATGATTGTCGTCTCGCTGGTGGTGATTCTATTTCTATTACACTGGCGGTCGGCCATCAGCATCATCATTCAGATTCCGATCACCATTGCCACCAGCTTTATTCTGCTCAATGCCTTCGACATTTCGTCTAACATCATGTCCCTGACGGGCATCGCGTTGGCTATCGGGGTGATCGTCGATAACGGCATCATCATGGCCGAAAACGCCTATAAGAACTTAGCCACCCGGCAGGCTGAGTTAACCGCAGAGCGGGATCAGCAACCGCCAGCGACCCAACCCGATACTACCGATCAGGGCAAACTGAACGGGCAAAAGCATCGCTCCGCTACCCCTCAACCAACCGAGAGCTATGGAAACGAACGTACCTAAAGCGCACTGGGAGACCATCTATCAAACCAAACAAGCTGACCAGGTTAGCTGGACCCAAGCAATACCGGCCATGTCGCTGGATTTCATTCGGCAGGCCCGATTGCCCAGGTCGGCCCGCATTATCGACATTGGCGGGGGCGACAGTAAGCTCGTTGATTTTTTGCTTGATGAGGGTTATCAGTACATTAGTGTCCTCGACATTAGTGAAGCGGCTCTAAACCGCGCCAAACAGAGGTTGGGCGAACGGGCTGATCGGGTGGAATGGATTGTGAGCGACATTACGGCCTACGCGCCAGTTCAACCCTTCGACTTTTGGCATGATCGGGCGGCATTTCACTTCCTGACCACCCCTGAACAAATTAGTCAGTATCTGACAAAGGCCCGTATCGGTGTGTCCCTCAATGGCTACGTCATGATTGGTACGTTTTCGGAAAATGGGCCGAAAAAATGTAGCGGTTTGCCCATTCGACGCTACAGTGAACAGAACCTGACCGATGAACTGGCTCGCGGTTTCCGCAAACTCCGGTGCATCACCGAAGACCATATTACGCCCTTCCAGACGAGCCAGAATTTTCTGTTCTGCTCGTTTCAGCGAGTGCATCAAAACTGATTGAAAGACTATGTGGAAGAAAATAAAAAGATGGTTCGGCTTCGGGCCTAAAAACTACGCCGAGATACCCGAAGATGAGCGGCTGGCGATCATCGAGCGGTCAAGTGTTCAGGTGTCGCGGGGGGTGTTCTACTCGACCATCATCATCATTACGTCGTTTCTGCCGGTGTTTCTGCTGACCGGGCAGGAAGGAAAGCTGTTTCACCCACTGGCCTGGACCAAAACCTTTATCCTGCTGGTTGATGCGCTATTAGTGGTCACGCTGGCCCCGGTGATGCTGTCGCTGTTCATGAAGGGCCGCTTCAAAGATGATCACGCCAATCCGATTAATCGCTTCCTGGAGCGGGCCTATGAACCCATCATCCGGTGGGTGATGCGCTGGCGTAAAACGACCATTGGGATCAACCTGTTAGCCCTGGCTATTAGCATACCGATGCTGATGAGTCTGGGTTCGGAATTTATGCCGCCGTTGGACGAGCAGAGCATTCTCTTTATGCCCGTGACGCTGCCCGACGTATCGAACGCCGAAGCCAAACGGATTTTGCAGGTGCAGGACAAGTTGATTAAGTCGGTGCCGGAAGTTGACAAGGTGTTGGGTAAAGCAGGCCGGGCCTCGACGGCAACCGACAACTCGCCCATCAGCATGATCGAGACTATCATCATGCTCAAACCCAAAACGCAGTGGCGCGAAGGCATCACCAAGAAAGACCTCATCAACGAGTTGGATGCCAAACTTCAGATTCCGGGTGTGGTCAACGGCTGGACACAGCCCATTATCAACCGGATCAATATGCTCTCCACAGGCATCCGTACCGACGTAGGCATCAAAGTACACGGGCAGTCGCTCGACAGCATTTACGCCGTATCGGAGCAGGTGAAAGCCGCTTTGGAAGGCGTTCCGGGCGTGAAAGACCTGTACGTGGAACCTGTCACGGGCGGCAAATATCTGACTATTGATGCAAACCGCGAGGCCCTGGGCCGCTACGGATTGAGCGTGGACGACGTGAACGGCGTGGTTGAATCGGCCATTGGCGGCTCCCCCATCGGGCAGACCATCGAAGGGCGACGGCGGTTCTCGATCAACGTGCGGCTGGCGCAGGATTATCGGAACAGCGTGGAGCGCATCCGGCGCATCCCGATTGCTACAGCCGCCTTCGGTACCATCCCACTCTCGGCGGTGGCAACGGTGAAGTTTGAAGATGGTCCGCCGATGATTACCTCCGACAATGCCCTGCTCAGGGGGGCGGTGATGTTCAACGTGCGTGACCGCGACCTGGGCGGTACGGTGCAGGAGGCTATTGCGAAAGTGAACCGGGAGTTGAAACTGCCCAATGGTTATTTTCTGGAATGGAGCGGGCAGTACGAAAACCTGATTCGGGGTAAGCAGACGCTACTGATTATTGCCCCCGTGGTGCTGGTTATTATTTTTCTCTCGCTGTATCTGGCCTTTGGTTCGGCGCGCGAAGCGTTTTTGAGCCTGATTACGATTCCCTTCGCGCTCATCGGCGGAGCCTACATGATCTATTTCTACGGGGTTAACCTGTCGGTAGCCGTGGCGGTTGGCTTTATCGCCCTGTTCGGTATTGCGGTCGAAACGGGCGTAGTGATGGTCATCTACCTCAACGATGCCATGAAGCAATTAGTAGCGAAACGGGGCAACTCCCGAGACACCATCAGCCGCGACGAGTTGCGCGAATACGTCATCAACGGCGCGGCCAAACGGCTCCGACCTAAAATCATGACCGTATCGGTGGCCCTGTTTGGCTTAGTGCCGGTGCTGTGGGCATCGGGGGTGGGGAGCGATGTGATGCTGCCCATCGTGCTACCCATGATCGGGGGGGTACTCACTTCCTCGACGCATATTCTGCTGGTGACTCCGCTGATTTTCTTACTGACGAAAGAATATGAACTTAAAAAATTTGGTAAACTGGATGTGCTGGAAGCTTCTCACTAAGAGTCTGCTTGCCGCGTTGCTGGTAACGCAGGTTGGTTTTAGCCAAACCCGACCCCAGCCAGTCCCGTCAGCCGTGCAGTCGATGACGGGGACTGAACAATACGTGCGGCCTTCGGCCACCGCTCCATCCGGCCCGGTGCTGGCCTTAGACAGTGTGTTGGTTCGTATCGACCTGAATAATCCATTGCTTAAACCCTACGGCAGCCGGGCCGCTGCCGCCCGCGCTTACGCCGAGGGCGCACGTAGCTGGATGGCCCCAATGGTGGGCCTGGGTACGTTTATGGCACCGTATCCGATGCAGATGATTATGGACGAGCGCGACAAGGGATTTGGCATGGTGTCCGTAGAGCAGGATATTCCGAACCCTTTTAAGCAACGGGCCACGCGCATCTACCAGCAATCAAAAGCAGGCGTAGAAGAGGCCGGGCGGGGCATCACGCTCAACCGGCTCCGCTCCGATGCCAAACAACTCTACTTCGACTGGCTCGTGCTGGAAAAACGGCGGGGGGTACTGGCCGAAAATAAGCGCATTCTGCAACTGATGAAAAAGCTGGCCGACATCCGCTATCCGTATCAGCAGGGCAGTCTGGGCAACATTTACAAAGCGGAAGGCCGATTGTACGAGCTTGACAACATGGTGACGATGACCGAAGCCGAGATTGAGCGTAAACGGATCGGGCTGAATACGCTGATGAACCGACCCAAAACTGACCCGTTCCAAATCGACACGACCTATCGCCCGGTGGAGCCGCAGCCCATAGTGCCGACAACCGAAGAAATTGGTGGCCGACGCAGCGATATTCTCCGCATGGACCGGCAAATCTTAAGTATGCAGGCGGGGATTGAATCACAGAAAGCGCAGGCCCGGCCCGACTTCCGCGTCCGCTTCGACCATATGCAGCCTTTTTCGGGCGTGAAGAGCATGATGCCTACCCAGTTTACGCTGATGGGTATGATCTCAATTCCGATTGTGCCATGGGCCTCACGGATGTACAAAGCCGAGATCAAGGGAATGCAGCAGGATATTGAAGCCATGCGCTACGAGCGGGAAGGTATGCTCAACGAAACCCAGGGCATGGTGGCCGAGATGCTGACCGATATTCGGAACATGACGACTCAGTTGACCAATTACGAACGGCGGGTCATTCCGACGCTTCGTAAGAATTACGATACCCAACTGATTAACTACGAGCAGAATAAAGGCGATTTGCCCCTCGTCATTGATGCCTGGGAAACGCTGAATATGACGCAGATGGATTATCTGACGCGCCTACAGGAGTATTACCGCATGATTGTAAGTTATGAGCGAGAACTGGAGAAATAAGAACAGGCTGGGGCTGATGGCCTCCCTCGTCGGGCTTGTCCTGACTCTGTTGGCAGGCTGCCAGGCAGACAACGACAACAAAGAAGCAACGTCACCGGCCAACCCAAATACAGGGGTTCATAGCGGCCATACCCACGAGACCGCCGAGGAAGCTTACACCTGCCCCATGCACCCGCAGATTGTGCAGGGCAAACCCGGTTCGTGTCCCATTTGTGGCATGGATTTGGTGAAAAAAGTAACGGACGGTGGCGACAGTCTGACGATCAATGCCGACCTCAAAGCCCTGTTACAACCCACAAACTCGGTGGTAGTGGCTAACATCGCGACCGTGCAGCCCGAACAGCGCACGGCCTCGGTATCCGTGCAGGCCAACGGCATTGTGACCTACGACACCCGGCGGCTCTACTCGATTCCGGCCAGGTTTGGCGGTCGGGTCGAAAAGCTGTATGTCCGGGTCAACTACCAGCCCATTCGCAAGGGCCAGAAACTACTGGAACTCTACAGCCCCGACATCGTCACGGCGCAACGTGAACTGCTCTATTTACTCGATGCCGACGCGGGTAATGCCCCGGTGATTGCCGCAGCGAAGCAGAAACTGCGGCTGCTCGGCGTAACCGACGGGCAGATTGATGAGCTGACCCGTACTCGTAAACCAAGTTATGCCCTGGCTGTGTTCAGTCCTTACGATGGCTACGTCGTCGAAGAATCGGCGGGTACTCCATCGGCGCGGTCCGGCGGTCCGGATATGCCTGCTGACAGGGGCATGGGCGGTGCCGGAGCTGGTAATGGCATGGGGGGAAGCGGAGGAGGCATGGGTGGCGGTATGTCAGGCGGGGGAAGCTCTCCGGGTACGGATGAAATCACGTTCGCAACGCCAACACCCGCGCCGGGGGGTGGTGCCGCTGGTGCCTCATTGCTGCTACGCGAGGGACAGTACGTACAGACCGGGCAAACCTTGTTCCGGGTCGTAAACCCCAGCCGGTTGTGGGCCGAGTTCCGGCTCTACGCCCGCGATGCAGTTGGCATCAAACCTGGCAATGAACTGACCATCTCCTTCGACCAGACGGGCGAGGCTACCCGCCGGGCGAAGGTCAGTTTTGTGGTGCCTTTTATTGAGGGGAACGGGCAGTTCGTTACCGTGCGGGCGTATCTGCCGGGGGGTAATTCGGTGCGGGTAGGCCAACTGGCCCGCGCTACGCTTCGGCGGTCGGGTGTACAGGGGCTTTGGCTACCCGCTACGGCCATCCTCGATTTAGGCAACGAGCAGGTTGCCTTTGTGCAACAGCAAGACGCGGCCAATACCTTTCGACCCGTGCGGGTACAGACCGGCCAGCAAACGGGTGGGTACGTTGCCATTATGAGCGGACTGACGGATGAGAACGTTGTTGCCCGCAATGCCCAATTTTTGATTGATAGCGAAAGCTTTGTTAATGTTTCAAACACGAAATAACGTCATGATTAGACGATGGATATACGGTGCTTCAACTTTGCTGGTGCTGCTGAATGCCACCTGCCAGTCGGGCGAAAAGACCGACACCCAACAGAACGATTCAACACAGGTAGCCGCCAGCGACGATCATAGTGGCCATAATCACGGCCCTGATGGGGCAGGCGGCACAACCTATACCTGCCCGATGCACCCCCAGATTGTACAGTCCTCGGCGGGTACCTGTCCCATTTGCAGCATGGACCTGGTGCCTGTAGTGAAGACCGGCGAGAAAGCCACGGAGATTATGCTCAGTGAAAGCCAGATGCAGCTTGCCAACGTGATGGTACAGCCGGTAGCGTCGGGCAATATTGGCAACAGTACCGTGCTGAACGCCCGGCTTGCCGCCGATCAGCAACAAACGGATGTCATCAGCAGCCGTGTAGCGGGCCGTATCGAGCGGCTCTACGTGAAAGAGACGGGTCAGCCCATCCGCAAAGGGCAGGTACTCTATGAGATTTACAGCGAACCCCTGCTTACTCAGCAGCAGGAGTACCTGTTGGCCCTCCGACAAGTCGAAGAGCTAAAAGAACCGCGTTATGAAGACTTCCGGCGGGCTTCCGAACAAAAACTCAAACTGTATGGCATGACCGCTGAACAGATTGCCAGGTTGGCCAAAACCCGAAACGTACAGCCGCGTATTCCATTTGTGGCACCGGCGGGCGGCACGGTTACGGAGATTGCCGCCAGTGAGGGGCAATACGTGGGTGAAGGAGCGTTGCTGTACCGATTGGCGAACCTGAGTCAACTTTGGGTCGAAGCCGAATTGTATGCGGGGGAAGCCCGGTTTGTGAAAGTCGGCGACCGGGTGCCCGTACAGGTAGTGGGTTACGAAACCAGTTCCACGATGAATGCGCGGGTGACTTTTATTAACCCGGAATACCGGGCCGGTAGCCAGGTACTGGTGATGCGGGCCGTGTTACCCAATCCGGGTGGGCGGTTCCAGCCCGGCCAGCAGGCACGGGTGTTGCTTCGGCACGGCGTACAGCGCGGGCTAACCTTGCCGGTCGATGCTGTGGTGCGGGCAGGGCAGGGAGCGGTCGTGTTTGTGCAGACTGGTCGGCAGTCGGAAGGCCGCACCCCCGATGGGGCGGTTTTTCAGCCCCGCCGGGTGCAGACCGGCACCGAAACGGATCAACAAGTGGCGATTACGGGCGGGCTGAACGGCGATGAACAGGTGGCGATGTCGGGGGCCTATCTGCTCTACAGCGAACTGATTCTAAAAAAGGGTATCAACCCGATTACCGCCGAAGTTGAAGAAGGAGTAAAGTCAACGCCAACGACAGAAAGCAACCCCACCGCACCAGCGGTCAGGCCAAGAGCCGATGCTGCTACTGTTCCCAAAAGCCACAAAGTCCCGGAAGCGTTTAAGAAGCAACTAACCGCTGTGTATGTTTCCTCCCTTAAACTAACCGAATCGCTCGTCGGCTCCAATTCAGGCCAAAGCAAGGCCGCTGCAGTCGGGGTCGAAAAGGTCTTGTCCGGCGTGGACATGATGCTACTGAAGGGAGCCGCCCATACCGACTGGATGACGTACCTGAACGCCATGAATGCAGGGTTGAAAACGTTGCGCGGCACGGGCGATCTGGAAAAGCAACGAACCGCCTACGCGCAGTTTGAGGATGGATTGTACCGGAGCGTCAAGGCATTTGGTGTGAATGGCAAACCGGTGTATCGGCAGTATTGCCCAATGGCCCTGAATAACAAAGGCAGCTATTGGCTCAGCGACAAAAAACCAATTCGCAACCCGTACTTCGGCGATCAGATGCTGACCTGTGGGGAAACGAAGGAAGAAATTAATTGACCATTCGCGTCGTACTACTGGCTTAAAAAGTAACGTCTATGGCTGCACCTCTACCCATCCAAACATCTTTGTTTCAGTCAATGAACAGACAACTTACCCACTTACCCATCAAGCTGGTTAAGCGGGTAATTAGTAGAGGCTCCCGTTGGTTCTATCGCCGGCTGGGCGTTCAGTTTCTGGACAAGCCCCAAACAGCCGCTTATCTTGCCCCTTACCAGCGGAGTGCGTACCCAGCCAATCAGCTTTCCCTAACGGAAGTCATTGACCCCGCAGTTCCGTCGAAGGTGTATTTTGCGGCCACCCAGGACGAGAGCGAACCCGTGTCGGTCTGGTTATTGGAACAGGCCAACGGGGCGTTCTCGCAACTGCCCTATGGGAGTATTCGTGACAAGCAGCACGTTCTCTGCACGGACATCAATACGGATGACTTCTACCGGAACGTCCTCCACCGAAAAAAACGTCAGCAAATCAGCAGCACAACCTTGATAGCTCCCTGGAGTCATTACTTAGATGGCGTGGTTTGGGGCGGCTATTATGACTTTGTGATGTTGGTGGCGGGGAAGTTAGCCCGGATAAAAGAAGCCATTCCTGAAACCCTGTTCAATGAAGCCCTTGTCGCTTACCCATTGTTTAACACTACTTATGAACGTGAGTATCTTTCCTTACTGGGTATAGAGCCGACCCGCCTACTGGACAGCCGCACGACGCAGGTGCGTTTTGAGCAATGTGTATTAGCCAATACGGGCCACTGGTTTTATCCAAATAAAGCGGATATTGATGCGCTCCGTAAACATATCTTACCTAAACTACCGCCACCAACCGGCAACCGCAACCGGATATATATTAGTCGGGCGGGTCGTCGTCGGGTACGCAATGAACCTGACTTAATTAACCTTTTACAACACTATCACATTGAGGTGATCGAGGACAAACCGCGCTCAGTGGCTGAACAGATAGGTATTTACCAAAATGCCGATTTTATTATTGGTCCTCACGGTGCTTCATTCGTTAACATCCTTTGGTGCCAGCCCGGTACGCATCTGTTTGAGTTGTTTGCGCCGACTTATTTCCCCGATTTCTACCGAAATATGGCGGAGCAACTCGGCCTGCGTTACTCTGCTTATTTTCACGGTCCAGCCGGAACAGGAGGTTGGGCTGAAGGGTTAGAAGACGATATATATGTCTCCGTTTCAGAGATAGAACAATGTCTAAAGAAGCTGCTACCGGATTAGGTATTCTCCCGGTATAAAGCCAACTAAACGGCAACGACAAACAGCTAAAAGCACTATAAACTAAGACTTTATGAAAGACTGCTGCAAAACAGGTGATGTACCGCCGACCCCCCTCTGGAAAAAGTACTTGAACTGGTTGCTTTACGCGGTATTAGGGGGGATTGTGCTACTGGCTGCCTGGCAGTCGGCATAATGTTCACGCTTTTAGGGCTGTAGTGGTTGCATAATTGAAAAATAAGGGGTGTAGCGGCTGATTCAACAGCCGCTACACCCCTTATTTAGAATTATTCTATAAAATGTTTGTCCGTGCCGGTGGCCTTTATACCTTTGCATTAGTTTTGAATCAGTCTAAATAAAACTATGCAAGTACTTCTTCGATTTATCTCTTTACTCTTCATCTGTCTGGCTTCGTTCGTCGGGTGGGCAGCCGATAATAAGCCGTTCGGATCGCTTCAGGGCTATGTGCTGGACCGAAACAAGCAGCCTACGGAGGGTATTACCGTGTCACTTAAAGGAACCGTTCGTCAGATAAGCACCGGCCCGGATGGGTCTTACCTCTTTAAAAACCTGTCACAAGGCCGTTATGTATTGATTGTAACGGGCGTTGGCCTGCAAACCCAGGAGCAATCAGCCGAAGTAACGAGCGGTCAGACAACCCGCCTGGACATCACCATCAGCGAAAGTGTCCAGGAACTTCAGGAGGTGAAGGTAGTAGCCTCAAGCGGCCTGCGTGAGCGCGAGGTGCTTCCCGAAGTTGGTCAGAACGCCATTTATGCGGGCAAGAAAACGGAAGTCGTTAACCTCGGCGCATTGGACGCGAACCTGATTACCAACAACAGCCGGCAGGTGTTCAGTAAAACGCCGGGCGTGATGGTCTGGGAGAGCGAAGGCTCAGGAATGCAGGTTGGCGTAGCGGTTCGGGGTCTCAGTCCGAACCGTTCCTGGGAATTCAACGTCCGGCAGAACGGCGTGGACATCAGTTCCGACCCGTTCGGCTACCCGGAAGCGTATTACAACCCGCCTATGCAGGCCGTTGATCGCATTGAACTTATTCGGGGTGGCGCGTCGCTGCAATATGGCCCTCAGTTTGGCGGACTACTCAACTACGTGCTAAAGAAACCGGCGACTGAAAAGCCGATTGCGGTCGAGTCGCAGCAGTCAGTGGGCAGCTACGGATTGTTTTCGACCTATAATTCGGTGGGTGGCACGGCGGGTCGGTGGCAGTATTTTGGGTATGTCGATTACCGCCGGGCCGATGGCTGGCGCGACAATAGCCGCTACAACATTTTCAACGGCTTTGCGTCGATCAGTTATTTGGTGTCGAACCGGCTCAAAATCGGGGCGGAAGTGTCACGGGCCTATAGCGTCAATCAGCAGCCGGGTGGCCTGACCGATGCTCAGTTTGCCCAGAATGCCCGGCAAAGTGCGCGGCCACGTAACTGGTTCAACGTTCCCTGGACCGTTCCGTCTGTAACCGTCGATTATGCCCTTAGCGACCGTACCCGGCTGAATCTGAAGGTACACGGCCTGTTCAGCGAACGCAACCAGATTGGCTTTGTCAGTGCCATTACCAACGCCGACGTACCCAATACCAGCGGTCAGTTGGCGAACCGGACAATCGACCGCGACACCTACCACAACTGGGGCAGCGAACTACGGCTTATCAGCCAATACAACGCGCTGGGCCGTCAGCATACCTTGTCGGCTGGTATTAAGTACTTTAACGGCTTCACCGACCGGCGGCAGCAGGGTAAAGGCGACATTGGCTCGGATTTTAACCTGACGCTACAGGATGCGGCTTACCCCCGCGCCCTTGCGCTACGCACAACCAACGTAGCCGCTTTTGCGGAAAACCTGTTCCGATTAAGCCCTCGCTGGAGCCTTACGCCCGGTGTGCGCGCCGAAATGCTTGATAATAGTGTATCGGGTCGGTACAGTTTTGCGGCCAACGGCACCGAAAATCAGATTGACCAGAGCCGCAGCCGGGCGTTTGCGCTATTCGGCGTAGGCACGGAATACAAACTGGCTACGTTCGCCACGTTCTACGGTAATTATTCACAGGCGTACCGACCCGTCACCTTCGGCGACCTGACACCAGCCGCCCTGACCGACTTTGTGATTGACCCGAACCTACAGGATGCACGCGGTTACACCATCGACGCGGGCCTTCGGGGGAATTACCGGAAGTTTCTGAATTATGACCTGGGGGCCTACTACCTCAGCTACGACAATCGCATTGGAACCCTGACCCGGCTGGATGCGGCTAACCGCCCTTATCAATACCGGACCAATCTGGGCCGCAGTGTGAGCAAAGGCGTAGAGGCTTACGTCGAGATTGACCCGGTGGTAGCACTGGCCGGTCGCTCAAAGGTGGGGTACGTTAGTCTATTTGCTTCGCTGGGGTTCACTGATGCCCGCTATCTGAACCTGCCCACCGCTACGGTAACAAATGGCAAGCTTGTGGAAGGAAACTTACAGGACAAACAGGTAGAAAATGCCCCACGCTTCATTGGTCGCTTCGGCCTGAACTATACGTACCGCACCTTTACCCTAACGGCCTTATTAAACCGGGTTGGCAGTGCCTACAGCGATGCTAACAACACTGAAACCCCCTCGGCCAATGCCCAGACGGGACCAATTCCCGCTTATCAGGTGATGGACCTGTCGGCATCACTTCGGCTGGCAGGCCGGTACTCGTTCAAAGCCGGGATAAACAACCTGACCGACGAACGCTACTTTACGCGCCGGGCCGGGGGGTATCCGGGGCCGGGCATTTTACCCGCCGATGCCCGTAATTTTTATGTGACGGTGGGCGTGAAGTTTTAGAAGTTGGTGCCTTAGTATTGAAGTTGTCCCCGTACCTACGTGAGGCAACTTCAATACCTTTTCCGAAAGGCTAAAAAATAGTGGACGTTAAGTTTCTCGTGATGCCCAAGCGGAAAGCAATTAGGGCAACGGCACAACCCGGATGTTTTTCTGCTCGATTCGGGATAATTCCGTGAGTTGGCGGGCCTGGTAGCGACGGTCATAAGTACCGACCGACGTAGTATCGTTATTTTCGCCCTTGTAGTTGATGTAATCCTGAAACCGGATACCGCCCACGACCTGTGGGTTAATAGCCTTGCGGAAACGCGGTCCGCCCTCGCTGTAAGCCAGATAATCCATCGTGTGGGTCTGCTGATTAAACCAGTAAAAAAAGGTGTCCTGGTAATCGGTTCCGCCCCCTTCGGCCCGGAACCGAACGCGCACTTTATGATAGGGCTGCCCGTCGATTTGTGACTCACCGACATAATCCGCCAGAACGGCCGGGTCACTTAATTTGGCAGGCAACAGAACAAAATACGCCACTGAATTCACCGCCTGGCTATACCGTCGGGTCTGGGCCGAATCCAGCGTTTGCCGTTTGCCGTTCAGGGTACGCACAAACCCGTTGTTGGTTAAGGTTTCAACGAGCCGGTTGCCCGTCGAATCACGGTAGGTACGCTGGTAGCTGAACTGTCCGTCCTGGTGTTCCAATGCCAGATGATAGGTACGGAAATCAAATTCAATCCGCTTGTTATTGTAGGCCGCGCCCCCATGTGCTTCAATGGCTTCTTTGACCAGTTCCTGCGCCTGATCCGGCGGTTGACACGCACTAACAATAAATAGTAATGACAGCGGGCTAAACAGATGAAGATGTTTCAACATAATTGATAATGAAATGATTTGACGTACTATATGGGGCTGTGCAGTAGTGTGTTAAACGACTGAACGCCCGAATTTTACAAATTCCTTAGCACAATCTTACAAGGTAGTCATTGATGAAACCACGTAGATTTGACTAAAAATTCAGACTGGTATGAACGAGCTACTCAGGGCTTCCGACGATGTTTTTGATGCACGAATCGCACAAATGCTTACTCGTGATGACCATCCGGTCAAAGAGACCAAATTGGTCCCGGCCCACTGGAAAAAATTAAGGCTCCGTTTGGAAATACGTGCGTCAGGTTTCATAGATCATCCCCGTAGTAATAACTAAACCCAAATGGCGATAACCTCTACGAATTGCTGCTACGCAAACTCCGCTTCAGTAATTGCGCGTTCAGGGCCACGATGACCGTACTGGCACTCATCAGTACAGCCCCAATAGCGGGACTAAGCACGAAATTAGGATACAGCACCCCAGCCGCTAAGGGAATGGCGATAACGTTATAGCCCGTTGCCCAGAATAGGTTCTGAATCATTTTGCGGTACGTGGCCCGGCCAAATTCAACTAAGTTGGTAATGTCAGTGGGTTTGCTATTGACCAAAATAATATCGGCAGTTTCGGCGGCAACATCGGTGCCGGAGCCAACGGCAATACCCACGTTGGCCTGGGCCAATGCCGGGGCATCGTTCACCCCGTCGCCAGTCATGGCTACGAACTGCCCTTTAGCTTGTAAATTTTTCACGATGGTCACTTTCTGGTCGGGCAACACCTCGGCAAAAACGCCATCCAGACCCAGTTCTTTCGCAACGGCATCGGCCACTTTCTGGTTGTCGCCCGTAGCCATATAGACCTTGATGCCCGCCTGCTGCAACCGCTGCACGGCCTCCTTCGAGTCTTCCCGAATTTTGTCAGCCAGGGCTACATACCCGGCCAATTGGTCGTCAATCAGCACGAACACGACCGTTTCGGCTCCGCTGCCGTAGGCATCCTGCGGCTGCTCGATGCCTTTTTCTTTCAAGTAGCCCGGACTTACCACCACCACCTGTCGACCATCTACGGTAGCCGACACGCCCTTACCGGTGATGGACTGGAAGTTTGTGATGGTCGGCATAACCAGGTTTCGCTTTTTGGCTTCGCGGACAATGCCCTGGGCGATGGGGTGCTGTGACTGCTGTTCCAGAGCCGCCACCATGCCCAGAAAACCCGCTTCGTCATCCGTCTTCAGCAGACGAACCCGCGTCACGCCAAACTCGCCTTCCGTGAGCGTACCCGTCTTGTCAAACACCATCGCCGTAATTTTGCGGGCCTCCTCAAACGCCGTGCGATTGCGAATCAGCAGGCCCTTTTGAGCCGAAATAGCCGTTGAGATGGCGACTACCAGCGGAATAGCAACCCCCAGCGCGTGGGGGCAGGCCGTAACCATGACCGTGACCATCCGTTCGACGGCGAACGAAACTTCTTTGCCGCTCACCAACCAGATAACCAGTGTCAGCAACCCCACTGACAGCGAAATCAGCGTCAACCACCCGGCAGCGCGGTCGGCCAGCGTCTGGGTCTGCGACTTGGCACGCTGTGCTTCTTCGACCATTTTAACGACCTTGTTGAGGTAGCTATCTTCACCTTTGTGCGTGACCCGAATTTTGAGCGAGCCTTCGCCATTAACGGCCCCGGCAATGACTGTGTCATTTATCGCTTTCTGCACGGGTACACTTTCACCCGTCAGCATACTTTCATTGACGGCACTATCTCCCTCAACAACGGCCCCATCAGTGGGAATGCGTTCGCCCGGCCGCACCAGCACGACGTCACCCGGATTCAGGGTATTCACGTTTACGTCGGTGATGGTGCTACCAGCCACTTTGTGGGCATCGGAGGGCAGCATTTGTACAATCAATTCCAACGAATGGGATGCCCCAGCCACCGACTTCATCTCTAAGTAATGACCCAGCAGCATGATGTCGATCAGCGTCGCCAGTTCCCAAAAGAAGTCCATTCCCTGTAGCCACCCGAACGAGACGGCTACACTGTAGGCATAAGCGGCTGTGATGGCCACGGCGACCAGGGTCATCATTCCAGGTTGCCGGGTACGTAATTCGCCCACCATACCCGTTAGAAACGGCCATCCACCATATACGTAGATGACCGTTGCCAGCACCACAACGAGCGGTTCGCGGTACGGAAAATCAAGTTGATAACCCACCAACTCCTGAAACATCATCGACAGGGCGACCACCGGCACCGACAAAATCAGGCAAATCCAGAACCGGCGCAAAAAGTCGGCAATCATGGCTCCGTGGTCATGCCCTCCCGATCCGTGTCCCATTTTACTGTGATCCATGCCTGCGTGGCTCATTTGGCTATGATCCATCTTACTGTGATCCATAGACCCGTATTCCATGCCAACGCCACCTTGATGGTTATTGGGATTCATGGTTCCGCTGTGCCCGTCGTGGCCGATGTGTTGCAGGGCTTGCTGTTCAGCCGGGGCTTCCTCATCGCCGGTCTTTTTCGGGAGCGTAACGGGATGCGAAGTCATACCCTGTTCTGTATGATGCGCCGAGTCTTTGGCTTCCATGACATGAAATGCCCCAACTTGTGAGATAATACGTTGTATGTCGGATACAGACGGGTGTTCTTCTACCGTCAGCACCGCTTCTGGCGGATCAACCGTAACCACAACGGCCAGCATTCCGGCCTGTTGACCAAGTGCTTTCTCTACCGCTTGTGCTTGTTCGGCAGTGGTTAATCCATGGAGCCTATATCGGTGCTGATGGCGCATAGCGGGAGAGGTTTGTTGTGTCAGGCTAACCCTAAATAGTGCGTTCCGGTTTATTGATTCCCTCAATCTGAACCACTTCCAAAAATTTTGTAACAAGCGTAAGGCAATCTTGCAAGTAAAACCAGGCCATCTCGAATAGCTTTGCTGCCTTTATTGTTGTTTATACGAAGTGAATGAACCGATGTACCCTCTATGATAACGCGTAGCCAGCCTTTACCAACCAACGAAACACCACTCGCGATCCGGGGCATGGTCTGTGCCCGGTGTATGGATGTGGTTCGGCAGGAACTGGAAGACTTGGGCTGGGAAGTAACCCAGATGCGACTGGGGCACGTGCAGGTACGTGGTCAGGTATCCCCGGACGAGTTGGCCCGGATTCAGGTCACTTTGGAAAAACAAGGCTTTTCATTGGTGTCGGACGCTAAAGTGACGCTTGTACAACGTATTAAAACCCTCGTTGAGCAGACGCTGAACCGTGATGATTTAAGTGAGCGTAAAATCAGGTTTTCTGATTTTCTCGCTACCGAACTGAGCATGAGTTATGATAAGCTGAGTGCCCTTTTTTCGGCCAGCGAGGGCCAAACGCTCGAACGATACGTGATTGAACGGCGGTTGGATAAGGTCAAAGAACGCTTAGTGTACAGTGATCTGTCACTAAGCGAGATAGCGCATCAGACGGGGTATAGCAGCGTCCCTCATTTGTCGAACCAGTTTAAACGGCTGACAGGTCTCTCCCCGACCTTTTTCCGCACCGTTCGGCGCGATAAACAGGCCCTCCAGCAGCAGACAGGGTAATCAATTTTACAAGCTAAATGGGCAATTGTGTAACGCTTCCGGGGCGAAGCCGAACGAACTTTGCCGTATAAAATCAGTCACCAAAACAGTATGAATACGCCAACTATCGCCCCGGAGAAGCCCGTTCGATCAGCGGGAGCTATCACCCGCCAAACGTTCCCGGTGCTGGAAATGACCTGCGCGGCCTGCGCCGTGAGCGTCGAGTCGATGCTCAACAATACGCCTGGCGTTGCCAAAGCCGCCGTAAATTATGCGAACCAGTCGGCTACCGTCGATTATAATCCAAAGGCCATCACGCCCCAGGGTATGCAACAGGTGCTACAGTCGATTGGCTATGATCTGGTTGTGGATGTGGAAGACCCGCAAGCTGTACAGCAGGAAGCCCAGCAACGGCATTATGAGGCTGTTAAGCAGCGTACCCTCTGGGCAGGTATTCTGTCGGTTCCGGTGGTCATCATCGGTATGTTCTTCATGAATGCACCCTTTGCCAACTATATCATGATGGCTCTTTCAGCCCCGGTGGTGTTCTGGCTGGGTCGGTCGTATTTTATCAACGCCTGGAAACAGGCGCGGCACGGCAAGGCCAATATGGATACGCTCGTAGCCCTATCAACGGGTATTGCCTTTCTGTTCAGCGCATTCAATACGCTCTACCCGGAGTTCTGGCACAGCCGGGGGCTGCATCCACACGTCTATTTTGAAGCGGCTGCGGTGGTTATTGCGTTCATCTCGCTGGGCAAGCTGCTCGAAGAGCGGGCCAAGTCGAATACATCCTCGGCACTGAAGAAACTGATGGGCCTCCAGCCCAAAACGGTTCGGGTTATCGAAGACAATACGGAACGCGACGTGCCGATTGCGTCGGTCAGGGTAGGCCAGTTGCTCCTGGTGCGGCCCGGGGAGAAAATTCCGGTGGACGGCAGGGTTGAATCCGGCCAGTCCTATGTGGATGAAAGTATGATTTCGGGGGAGCCGGTGCCCGTTAACAAGCAGGCGGGCGAAGCGGTCTTTGCCGGTACGATCAATCAGAAAGGCTCATTTCGTTTCCGGGCGGACAAAGTGGGGGGCGATACCATTCTGGCGCAAATTATCCGTATGGTTCAGGAAGCCCAGGGCAGCAAGGCTCCGGTGCAGAAATTGGTCGATAAAATTGCCGGCATTTTTGTGCCGGTTGTGATTGGTATCGCTCTGTTAACGTTCGCGGCCTGGATGCTTTTCGGGGGTGAGAACGCCTTTACTCATGCCCTGCTGACTTCGGTGACAGTGCTGGTCATCGCCTGTCCCTGTGCATTGGGGCTGGCGACACCTACCGCCATTATGGTTGGGGTAGGCAAGGGAGCCGAAAACAACATACTCATCAAAGACGCGGAAAGTCTGGAACTTGGCTACAAAGTCAACGCGGTCATTCTGGATAAAACAGGCACCATCACCGAGGGGAAACCAACCGTAACGGATCTGGCCTGGCAGGTTAGCGAAGTTGAGGTAGCCCGTTTATCGCCTGTACTCTACGCGCTCGAAGCTCAGTCGGAACATCCTTTGGCTCAGGCCGTTGTTGATCGATTGAAACAGGCGGGTGTCGGGGGCCTTTCCCTTGATGGTTTTGAAAGCCTTACGGGGCAGGGAATAACGGGCCGATATAACGGGCAAACCTACTCGGTTGGCAATCGCCGACTGATAGCCGAGCAGGGCCAGTTAGATCAACTAACAAAAGTGAATGGTCTGGTCAGTCGCTGGCAGGACGAAGCGAAAACGGTCGTTTATTTTGCGGATGAAGCACGCATCCTGGCGATTCTGGCGATTGCCGACCCCGTGAAGCAAACCTCCCGCGAAGCTATTCACACATTACGAAAGCGGGGAATTGCTGTGTACATGATGACCGGCGACAACAAACAAACCGCTCAGGCAGTGGCAAAGGCAGTGGGCGTTAGCGACTACCGGGCCGAGGCCCTGCCCACCGATAAAGCGGCCTTTGTGAAGGAGTTACAGGCGCAGGGTAAGGTCGTTGCGATGATTGGCGACGGTATCAATGATTCGCAGGCACTGGCACAGGCCGACGTAAGCATTGCGATGGGACGGGGGTCAGATATTGCCATGGACGTAGCCAAGATGACGCTCATCACGTCTGACCTGAACAGCGTACCCAAAGCCCTCCAACTCTCGAAGAAAACGGTACAGGCCATTCGGCAAAACCTGTTCTGGGCGTTCATTTATAACCTCATCGGCATTCCGATTGCTGCCGGGCTACTATATCCTATCAACGGATTCCTGCTCAACCCGATGATTGCTGGTGCGGCAATGGCCCTGAGTTCCGTATCTGTCGTGACCAACAGTTTGCGGTTGCGTTCGGCAAAACTGTAAGCAGTTTGGCTGGTTTTAAAGCGGAGCCAATACTATACCCGTAACGACGCGGGGCGGCCCACGGTCCGCCGTTGCGGTGCCGTCCGACCTGATTTCCAAAAGTTTTGCAACAAGTCAGCCAAATCTTATAAACGTCTCCGACATCCAAAGGGGCATCTTATAAGTTATAGTATTACTCAACGAACCAAACTATGGAAGCGCACACGCAACACACGGGACACGCCCAATCTTCTCAAACCGGTCATGCTATGTCCAATCATGGGGCGGCTAACGGGCAACCTTACGGAAAGTTGGCTATCATGGGTGTTCTATCTTTTATTTCCATGTACGTGCTGATGTATTCGATGGTTGATCGGTTTGCCAACGTGATCCCGAACGTCAATCAGTTGTATATGGCGGGCCTGATGACCATGCCAATGCTGATTATCGAAGTCCTGCTGATGTCATCCATGTACATGGACAAACGACGGAATGCACTCGTTATCGCCGTCAGTGCCGTTGCGCTTGTCGGATTCTTTTTGCTGATCCGTCAACAGGGTTTTGTTGGGGACAAAGAATTCGCTAAGTCCATGATTCCGCACCATGCTGCGGCTATTCTGATGGCTAAAGAAGCGAAGCTGACAGACCCTGAGCTGCAAAAGCTTCAGCAGGATATTATCACGGCCCAGGAGAAGGAAATTAAACAAATGAAGGATAAGCTGGCCGAGTTAAATAAATAGTGCGTAACGACTTTGTGGGCCTAAGTCCAAAAGTTTCACAATACCACTGGTCAATCTTACAAGCGGCTCTTCCATCCGGCAGGGCTGCTTTTTGGTTTTATTAATATAGATGCATTTGGTACGACAATGATGAAAAACACTTTTTTTGCGACGTTAAGTCTGCTGATGCTGCTACAAACAGCCAGTTATGGGCAACACCAGCAGCATACGATGTCCGCTGACGATCAGGCAGCCAAGCCACCTGCCAATCCCGACAAATCCAACTTTCCGGTCGTTAAAACATCTCTGCCCGTTTCCCGGCCCCAGGCTCTTGCAAAGGTGAAACCCACCGGTAAGCGGGTCGAATATGATCTCACCATTGATGAGCAGACGGTGAACATTACGGGCAAGCCGAAGAAGGCCATGACTATTAATGGGGGTATTCCCGGCCCGACGATGCGGTTTACCGAAGGCGATGTAGCCGTTATTCGGGTACACAACAAATTAAAAACCGAAACCTCGCTGCACTGGCACGGCATATTACTCCCCAACAAACAGGATGGCGTTTCGTATCTGAATACCCCTCCGATTCATGCGGGTGACACCTATACGTTCGAGTACCCGCTGGTTCAGTCCGGCACGTACTGGTTTCACTCGCACACGCGCTACCAGGAGCAGGTAGGGGTGTACGGCTCCATTGCCATCCAGCCCCAGCAAATTACCCACAAGGTAGATCATGACCTGGTGCTGTTGCTGTCGGATTGGACGAATGAGAATCCGGCGTACATTCTGAAAAACCTGAAACGGCGTAACGAATGGTACTCCATCAAAAAAAACAATGTCCAGTCACTCAACCGCATTATTCAGCACAAGGCGGTGGGTGCGTACCTGCGGCAGTCGATGATGAAGATGGCCCCGATGGATATATCGGATGTGTACTACGACCGGTTCTTAATTAATGGAAAAGACACCGTGCGTTACCCGGAAATCAAAGCGGGCCAAACCGTTCGGCTGCGGGTTATAAACGCCAGTGCATCCACCTATTTTCACGTCAACTACGCCGGTGGCCCTATGAAACTGATTTCCGCCGATGGGCTGGACGTGCAGCCGGTAGACGTTGACCGGCGGCTGATTGCCATTGCCGAGACCTACGATTTTATTGTCACCGTACCGAAAGGCGGAGCTTTTGAAGTGCGGGCCACTGCTCAGGATGGGTCTGGCTACGCAACGGCCTTGCTCGGAAATGGCCCGGCGAAGTACGCTCCGACGGTTCCCCGCCCCGATCTCTACAAGTTAACGGCCAATATGAGCCAAATGGGAGGCATGGGCATGGGTACAATGAATATGGGGAAAACCGACACGACTGCTCAGGCCAACGTGGACATGAACGGCCCCATGATGCACGATAGGCCCGGCATGTCGGGTGGCAACATGAACAAGGCGACGGTCAACCCGGCTAAAGCCGGTAAGGCGGAGTCCGCTATGGGTCAAATGGATCATAGCCAAATGGATATGGGACAGGGTAAACCAGCAAAACCGGCCCCTGCTACGCCTAAAAAGCCCAATTCGATGGCCGGCATGGGCAATATGGCCGGAATGGACCACAGCAAGATGGATATGGGTGCAAAGTCCTCAGCAAAGAGGTCGGCTTCGACAAAAAAGGCTTCTAAGCCAAAGCCAACGAAAGCGGCCGGCTCAATGGCGGGTATGAAGATGGGTGGTATGAACATGGATATGGCCGGCATGAACTCGAGTAAAGACGGCAAAATGGACATGACGGGGATGGACCACGGGCAGATGAATCAATCATCCATGCCCGGTATGGATCATAGTAAAATGTCCATAAAAATGGATTCAATGCCCGCTAAGAAGACAGACAGCAAAAAGCCGGATTCGATGGCTGGCATGGATCACAGCAAGATGAATATGGGTGGCAAGCCCGGCGATATGGCCGGGATGCAGGGAATGAAGCCCGGGGACGGGGGGATGGCCGGCATGAGCATGATGGACGAGCAGAATACCATCGACTATAGCATTCTCAAATCGCCCGAACCCATTGTGTTTCCCACCAACCACCCGATTCGGGAAATTCCGCTGACTCTGACGGGAAATATGTTTCGCTACATCTGGGGCTTCAATGGCCAACCCATGTCGCGGGCGGATATGATCCAGATTCGGCGGGGTGAAATCGTGCGTATCCGCATGATAAACAACACCATGATGATGCACCCCATTCACCTGCACGGGCATTATTTCCGGGTGCTGAACGGGCAGGGGCAGTACTCGCCCCTGAAGCATACGGTTAACGTATCACCCATGGAGAGCGTCACGATTGAGTTTATGGCCGATGATGAGAAAGACTGGTTTTTTCACTGCCACCTGCTCTATCATATGCTCAGTGGCATGGCCCGCGTGGTCAGCTATGGCGACAAACCAGACTCCTCGATTGCCAACATCCAGAAGCAGCACCTGCGCGAAATGCGCGACAATCAGCCGTTTGTCTGGGGTTTCCTGCAACCCGGTTATCCAATCAACTACTTTAATCTGAACGTTTCCAACAACAAAAATGCTATCGTTGCCGGGGGCGATCACGACTGGCGCACGAACCGGTTCGAGTTCGACTTAGACTATGAACGATACCTCGGCGATTGGCTCCGCGTATTTGCCGGGATTGACGGCGGTAATGAAGAGTTTCTGCGCCGGATACGACCCGAAGATGGGATACCCACCGACCGGCGCATCGTCCGGGCTGTGGCCGGTATTCGGTATATGCTGCCGTTTCTGATTCAATCGGAAGTAAAACTCGATACGCGCGGTAACGTCCGGTTCCAGCTCAATGGGCAGCAAATGTTGTTTCCCCGCTTAGATTTCCAGTATCAAACGCAGTGGTTAGTGGGTAGCTACGTGCGGGCGCACGTTGAGTTGCAGTACACCGTCACCAAAAATCTGTTTCTTCATACGGATTACGATACCCGGTACAAAGCCTTTGGCGGTGGATTGGGATACAATTTCTGATCGGACAATCTCCGCTGGTGCCAGGATATACGATCATTTTCCTGCAATAGTATCTATTCCGCAAATAACCCAAGGATAACTCCGACAAAACCAAACAAGGCGACAACAAGGCCCAGAAAGAAAATCGAGCCGGGGGCGGTCAGCATGATGACCACACCGGCAACCAGTAGAATAGCACCCCCGATCAGTTTAATCCAGTTAGCCCTGGCTTTGGTTGTTCCACTGGGGGCCAACTGCCCGCTTTTCTTCTCACCCGTTTTTTTGACCATTACCTTTTCAACCGTATTCAGTCTGTCGGCGGTATAGTTCCCTGAGAGAGTCGCCGTCGCTTGAGTTGAGGTCATCCATGTTTTCACCCGAGCCATATGCTTACTAAACGGTTTGTTCGGAATGAGTTTGTTGTTATTGCGGGCAACGAATTCAAGCTCTGAGGTACTTGTGTCAGCTTTTATAACCGGCCTTATCGATGAGATAATAGCCTGAGTGAGGGGGGGCAGGGAAACTATGTGCGTATTGCGTGTCGTGAGCAGGTTAACAGGTGCCCGTTGAAAATAAGCTACAGGCCGACTACAGGCAGAAAGAGCAGCGATCACAACTAATATACCAAGAGAATTTTTCATAGAAACAGACTATTTTGATTGTTAAACTATTGACAGGTTGCTGGGCAGAGCCTTCCCACCGGTAGCTATTCTTTTGACAAAGTTTCAAGTTGCCGGTATTTTCCGGGTCGGTCCGGGTCTGTTACAAACCACCCAGGATTACCCTGCTGGTCCCGGCCTAGTCTGGCTCCCGGTATGGGCGGGTGATTCGCTTGATTATACACCTGTAGCAGATCAGAAATCAATGGCCCCTTAGGCTGTAAGTATTGAGCCTTCACTAATTCCTGGACACTATCGAGGAAGGCAGCAATGATCTGTTGAATATCGGCTTTGGTATGAGCCTCGGTCATGAAACAGGGGAAACCGTCCCAGATATGAATGCCTTTCTCCCGCATCAGTGTGAACAGGAGTTCGCCGTAGGGTACATCTTCGGTAAACTTCAGTTTCCAGAGTGATCCAAACTGAGCGATCAGCATGGGTAGTTGTTGTTTGATAAAGGCTATATTCAGCGTGTCAGCCAATTGTTTTGCTTTGGCGGTCAAACGCTCCTGAAGCGCGGGACCTTGCTCCCGTAGGTATTGAAGCGACGCATGGGTGGCTGCCAGGGCTAAAGGGTGACGCACAAACGTACCGGCAAAAAACGTGATGTCGGCCTGCGGATACGAGTCGTCACCATACTGCCAGTATCCGCCATCCAGGGCATCCATAAACGCGGCCTTTCCCGCTACCACCCCAATGGGGAGGCCACCCCCTATTACTTTGCCATACGTCGCCAGATCCGCTTTAACACCAAATAGGGCCTGCGCTCCGCCCGGATGCATCCGAAAACCGGTTATCACTTCGTCGAAGACTAAAGCCGTTCCCGAAGCTTCGGTAATGGCCCGCACCTGTTTCAGAAAATCAACGGGCTGAAATTCGGGCCGTCGGCTCTGCACGGGTTCAACCAGCACAGCGGCCAGTTCCGAGGCTCTTTGGCGAATAATTTGCAGACTTTCATCGGTGCCATAGTCCAGAATCAACACGTTCTGGACCGCTTCGGCAGGAATACCCAGGGCCGCCGGATACGATTGGCGATTGGCACTACCCCGGCTGATTACTTCATCGAAAATGCCGTGATACGAGCCAGCAAAGGTAATTACCAGCGAACGCCCCGTTACAGTGCGGGCCATGCGTAGCGCACCCAGCACAGCCTCTGAACCCGTGTTGCACAAAGCCGCCCGGTCGAAGCCGGTAAATTCGCAAATCATTCGGGCAACCGCACCGGCGAGCTTGTGCTGCGGCCCCAGTTCGTAGCCCATCTCGATCTGATCGTGCAGAACCGTTTTCAGCAAGTCAGGCTGATAGCCAAACAGGGTTGACCCAAACCCGTTCAGCGCGTCGATGTATTCATTACCGTCAATGTCCCACAACCGGCTTCCCTTCGACCGTTCTACCACAATCGGATAAACCAACTCCTTAGTCAGCGGCTTGAATCCTGTTACAGCGCGGGGATCAGCCATCCACCGCCGGTTTTCCTGTGCGTAGGCTTTGCTGGCGGCTGTCTTCTGGGTGTAGCGTTGGGTAAGTTTTGCCAAAAACGGTTGCTGCACATCGCTGAGAGAAGTTGCCTGACGTTCGATACGCGCTCCGGCTCCGAACGCCTGTCGGACCGGAGGGGCCTCAGCTACCGGTAGCAACGCTTTTCGGGGTGTTGCGGTAGCCGAAGGCACCGGGTCGGTAACTACCTCCATCGGCTGCGGTGCCGGGTTAACCCGCCCGGTGGGTTGCTGCCGGGCGGCTGACGGCTCCTGACCGCGCAAAACGGCCAGTTGTTCCGCCATAATCTGTAGTTGTCGCTCAAACAGGTCAATGACCGGGTCAGTAGGGTCAGTCTGTCCGGTTGGCCGGTTCGGAAGCGGTTCTGCTGCGTTCGAGGGTGTACGCTGAGGAGCGGTTGGTGATAGGGCGATTGGTAATGGAACGGAGGGCGTTGGCGAAGTAACCGGAGCCGACGGCTGAAACGCACCGGCGGGCAGCTCCCGATCTAAAAAATCAACTAAGGCTTCAATGGAATTGTAGGCACTGTTCAACTGCCGGAACGAAATGGGTAAATCAAACTTCTTGCGAAGGTTATAGGAAAACTGAGTTAGTGCTAAGGAATCAAGCCCCAACTCTAAAAAGTTCAGTGACAATGCCTTGTCATCCAACTGGATGCCTGCCGTGTCGTTCAGTAATTGCCGAACGAGGGTTATCAATTCATTTCGACGCATAATAGGTATGGTAATTGGTTCTTCAACAGGGGGTGGGAGATTTGGTAGTTCCACTACACCAACGTCCGGGTTCTTAAATACCTGCTGGGGTGGGTCCACCCAGCAGCGTGTCCGGTCAAAAGCATACGTGGGCAAGGTTACTTTCTGGTGGGGTTGGCCCGTCTGAAAAGCCGACCAGTTTGGGTTGATCCCTTTAACCCAGAGTTGCCCTAACGCATTCAGTATAGATTCGTACTCGCTTCGGCTGTCTTTAAGCGTATCTAAGCTCATTACCACATCAATCGGTCGCGGCATGGCCTGCTGACGGGCCAGGGTGGCGGTAACACTACCCGGCCCCGCTTCTAATAGGAGTGGGCTTTTCAACGTGAGTACCGTTTCCAACGCATCCGCAAACCGAACGGTAGCCCGCATATGGGTGGCCCAATAACCGGGATTTGTGGCTTCGGCATCGGTGAGCCAGGTACCGCTCACGGTGGATACAATTGTCTTTTGGGGTCGCTGCAACGCTATCTTCCGCACCCTGTTTTCAAATTCACCCACAATTGGTTCCATCATGGCTGAGTGGAAGGCATGGCTGGTTTCGAGAAGCCGGTTGGCAATACCCCTCTCGTTTAACTGTCCAGCAAACAGGGTAACCGCGTCGCTGGGTCCGGCCACCACGCACAACTGACGACTGTTGACCGCTGCCAGCGATAGAGTGGGGGGCAATATGGCCGAAACGGCTTCGGCATCGAGCCGTACCGATAGCATACTTCCTGCTGGCAGATCACTGATTAGTTGGCCACGGACTGCGATCAGGGCCAGTACGTCCGACAAGGTGAAAACCCCGGCCAGATGAGCCGCTACGAACTCACCAATGCTATGGCCACAATAAACTGTTGGCTCGATTCCCCAGCTTTGCCAGAGCCGGGCCAGGGCATATTCCGTTACAAACAACGCGGGCTGGGTGTAGCGCGTGTTTCTAAGCCGGTTGGTTGCGTCCACATCGACGGAATCGGGATAGAGCACCTGCCGAATATCAAGGCCGAGATGAGCGATCAGTTTATCCGCACAGGTGTCAACGGCCTGCCGATACACCGATTCGTTTTCGTATAGTTCCCGGCCCATGTTAAGATACTGCGTCCCCTGACCCGGAAACAGCATGACAAAGGAACCGACCTCGGTGGAGCCGGGTGGTTGTGATGCCGCATTTCCGTCCGAAAAGGCGTTGGTCGTTTGCGGAGTGGCCGGGGCCAATAACGCCTGCATGAGTTCGGGCTGGCTACGAGCCAGTACGAACCGACGGTGAGCAAAAATGGGCTGGCGGTTCTGAAGCGTATAGGCTACATCGGCAATTGTCTGGTCTGGATACTGGCCAAGATGCCCGGCCAGATGAGCCGCATAGGTTGTCAGACTTTGCCGGGATTTGGCCGACCACACTACCAGGTTAACAGATCGCTGCGCGGCTGATGGGCTTACGACCTCGATCTTCCCGGCGGGGTGATATTCCTCCAGCACGACATGAACGTTGGTGCCGCCAACGCCAAATGAACTGACTCCCGCCCGGCGCGGTCCCGATGAGACCCAGTCGCGGTGGGTGTCGTTCACGTAAAAAGGGCTGCCAGCAAAATCAATAATCGGATTGGGTGCGTTGAAACCAAGCGATGCGGGCAGTTGCCGGTGGTGCAGAGCCAGCGTCGTTTTAATCAGCCCCGCCACGCCCGCTGCCGCCGTTAGATGCCCCAGGTTGCTTTTAATGGAACCCAGCGCACAGAACTGTTTTTTCGACACGCCACCGAACGCCATCGTTAGGCCCTCCACTTCGATAGGGTCGCCCAACGGGGTCGCCGTGCCGTGGGCTTCCACATAGCTTATCGTAGAGGGATCAATTTGGGCATCAGCCAGGGCCATTCGGATAGCCCCGGCCTGTCCTTCGGCGTTGGGAGCCGTAAAACTGCCCTTACCGCTCCCGTCGTTGTTAACGCCCACCCCTTTAATGATCCCGTAAATAGTATCGCCATCGCGTTCGGCGGCTGACCGGGCTTTTAGCAGCACCACCCCCGCACCATCACTGAACACGGTTCCGGTAGCACTGGCATCGAACGGCCGGCAATGTCCATCCTGACTCAGCATGGCCCCTTCTTCGTACAGATGCCCACTATAAATGGGTGCCGTAACGCTGGCTCCGCCCGCCAGTGCCAACGCACAATGGCCCAGCCGAATGCTATCGACCGCCTGGGCAACCGCCAGCAGCGAGGTAGAACAGGCCGAATAAACACTAACGGCTGGCCCGCCCAGATTTAGTTGATAAGCCGTTCGGGAGGCTATAAAGTCCTTTTCGTTGACCGTCATGGCCTGAAAACTCCCCACCTGGCGAACGACTTCAGTGTTGGGCAGTACATTGTTGAGGTAGTACGTATTGTTGCCACAACCCGCCCAAACCCCGATGCTTCCCCCGTACTGATTCGGCAAATAACCCGCCTGTTCGAGCGCTTCCCAGGCAATCTCCAGAAAAACGCGCTGTTGCGGGTCCATGACCTCGGCCAGTTTCGGGCTTAGGCCAAAAAAGCCCGCATCAAATTGGTAAGCCTCGGCCAGAATTCCTCTGGCTTTCACGTACTGTGGGTCCCGGATTAAGTCGTCGGGCAATGAAGGATCTAACTCGTCGGGCGTAAAGAAGCGAATCGTTTCCTGACCTGTCCGTAATATTTCCCACAGGGCCTCAACCGTATTGGCGCCCGGAAAACGACCGGCCATGCCAATAATCGCCACATCGTCGGTATCAGCCCGTGCCGCATTTTTTCGACCAGGAGGGAATGAATCCAGGGCTCGCCCGTCCACATAATCGGCCAGGGACCGTACCGTAGGAAACTGATAGAGCTTCGTGACGGGAATCTCGAACCCATAGGTTTTCTTCAGGGCCGCTACGGTGCGGGCCGCCAAGAGTGAGTTACCGCCTGACTCAAAAAAATTATCGGTGACATCCATCCGGTTGAGTGCCAGCACCTCCCGCCAAACAGCCAGCAGCTTTTCCTCGGTGGAATTGCCCGGCATCAGGAATGTGTTTACCAACGAGTCTGCCGATTCAGGATCAGGTAACGCCCGCCGGTCAACCTTGCCGTTAGGGGTCAGCGGAACCAGGTCGATGGAAACCCATACCGCAGGCACCATGTAATCCGGCAGGCGACTATTCAGAAAATGGATGAGGGCCGATTTCTCGAAGGGGCCATCCATGACCACATAGCCCACTAACCGAACGTCGGCATCACCGTAGGTTTTAGCGACGACAACGGCCTGTTTTACGCTGGGATATTGCTGAAGGGTTTGCTCAATTTCGCCCAACTCAATGCGGAATCCCCGAATTTTAACCTGCGCGTCAATACGGCCCAGGTACTCCAGTTCGCCCTGCGGTAACAGCCGCACCAAATCGCCACTGCGGTAAAGCCGGTGGGACACGGGGTGGGTTAGGTCGTCGGTCTGATCCGACAACGGGTTTGGCATAAATCGCTGCGCGGTTAGTTCCGGCTGGTTCAGATAACCCCTCGCCAGTCCCGCGCCACCCACGTATAGCTCACCCGTTTCGCCAACGGCTACCGGTCGTTGCTGTTCGTCCAGGACGTGCGTAGTCAGCGTTGAAATGGACCGACCAATCAGACTACTCGATTGGGCAAGATGTTCTCCCCGGAGGGCCAGGTAGGTTACGTGTACGGTGGTTTCGGTAATGCCGTACATATTGACGAGCTGACAAGTTGGGAATGCCTCTTGCCAGGGGCGAAGTTTTCCCGGATGCAGGGCCTCACCACCAAAAATGACGTATCGAACCGATAACGGAACTGACCGCCCCACAATATGCTCCTGCAATACATAAAACGCGGACGGTGTTTGATTAAGCACCGTGACGCGGTGCGTAGCAAGCAACGCGCCATACAGGTGAGCGTCTTTGGCGATGTGCTTAGGCACGATAATAAGCCGCCCCCCAAACAGCAACGCGCCGTACATTTCCCAGACGGAGAAATCGAAACAGAACGAGTGAAACATCGTCCAGACATCCCGTTCGCTGAAATCAAAAAGCGACGCGTTCATCTTCATTAGACTGACTACATTGGCGTGTTCGATCATTACGCCCTTTGGTCTGCCCGTCGATCCTGATGTGTAGATGATATAGGCTAACTGGCGGGGTGTCGGTGGCTCTGATACAGCTTCAATGAATTCACTGTTAATGACCGATGCATCCCGATCAAGGCACACGAGGGTTCGGGTCGCTGGTTGCTTCAATCCCTCGGTCGGATGGGCTGGTTCGGCTTCCAGTTTGGGGCGCGCAATGCCATCGGTAACAACTACCGTTGCGTTCAAATCAGCAAGGATATACTCGATTCGGTCAGCCGGATAATCCGGGTCAATGGGTACGTAAGCTCCCCCCGCTTTAAGAATTCCCAATAGCCCCACAATCATGGCGATGGAACGGTCCAGGCAAATAGGAACCAGGGTTTCCGGCTTTACGCCCTGTTTTCGGAGGTAGTGCGCCAACTGGTTCGATTGCTGGTCCAGTTCAGCGTAGGTTAGTTGGCTGTCAGCACACACGACGGCCACTTGATCGGGTGTCTGGCGGGCCTGATCCACAAATAGGTCAACTAATGTTTTGTCCGTTGGGTACAGCGGTTCGGCCAGATTCGGTGAGGCTTGAGTCGGTTTGTTCATGTTCAATTAGAGAAGTTCATTCCTATCAGCCAGCCAATCGCTCGACAGGTACGCATAGAGGACGGTATCCATCAACACATTATTTTTAACGACACTGTCCCGGAGTAACCCTTCCCGACGAAAGCCGGCCTTTTCAAGTACCTTGATCGAGGCCGCATTGTGCGCCATTGGCTGCGCGTAAAGCCGGGTAAGCCTAAATTGCGCGAACGCATAGTCGATCATGGCCCTCAAGGCTGCCGACACAATCCCACGTCCCCAGTGCGCCTGTCCAAGCCAGTACCAAAGTTCGGCTGAAAACCGGTCAATGTCGTCGCCGATTCGTAGGCCAATATTGCCTACGGCTTCTCCGCCTACGTCAATAGCAAAGTTGGTTTCCAGTTCAGGGTCAACGACGTATTGTATCCACCGCTGGGCATCGGGTTGGGTATATGGGTGAGGGAAGCTATCGCGGAGATGAAGCCAGATGGCTTTATTGTTGGCGTGCTGAGGCAGGTGATCTTCATCGCCGTATTGCCACGAGCGGATCAGACAGGGGCCACAATCAATTTTCATGGGTTGAGGTATAAAGAAGAAGCAGACTCTACATATTAACATCGACTAATTAGAGCCACTGTTTTGACGGTAGAAACGGGAGTTGTCACCAAGTAAACAATACCAAGATTTCGCTGGATTTATGTAAAATATTTGGATTTCGTTAAAAACACGAGCGACAGGAGCGTAACCCACATAAGGTTACTCCTGTCGCTCTTATAAAAAACGTCTGCTTTCGTTACCGGGAGGCAATCTGAGCTTCGAGTTTTTTAAGTTCGGCGACCTCTTTTGTCTGAGCCTGAATGACTTTCCGAGCCATCATTTTCATCTTCTCCGTTTTTCCCTCCTTTAAAAAAGCGTTGGCCATGTCGATGCCCTGCTGATGGTGCTGTGCCATCATACTGGCAAAATCGTGATCCACATTGCCGTTCATCGAATGGCTGCCACCGTGCATAATTTCCATACCTTTCTGCCCCAATTTTGAGGAAGACATTTGGGGCTTGTGGCTGCTGATGAACTGCGTCAGCTCCTTAATTTCGTTCTGATTAGCCGTTTTGATTTTACCCGCTAAGGCTTTTACCTGTGCGTTTTTGCCCTGCCTGATTTCCATCTCCGACATCTCTACTGCCGATTGGTGGTGCATTTTAAGCATCATGGCAAAATCATGGTCGGGGTCGCCGGTCATCTTCATGCTCATCATCTGATTCATGCCGGATTGCATGGCCTTCATCATCCCGTTGCTGGCCGACTGCTGGGCCAATGTTGGTTGAGCGAGTAGTAGAGCCGCACTGAGTGAGACCACGGTGAACAGTTTGTTTTTCATACGTATTGGCAACTTGATTAATTGAGAAATGACAAAACCGCCAACACGCGCTTTTAGGCAGTATCGGCGGCAGAATGTCGATAGAATTATTTAAGTTCTGCGTTCGGTATGCCATGTTTATTAGCAAACGCAGCTAATTCCTTGAGGGCACTGGCCTGCTCCGTAATGATAATACTGGCCTCATCGGTCGGTGCTTTATCATTGCCGTACTTAAATTGAAGCGTGGCCATTGCGATAGCCCCCTTGTGATGCTCAATCAACCGGCGCACAAAATCAACGTCCACATCGGCGGTGTTCGGAACCTTTGCATAGGCCTGAATCATCTGCTTCATGGCTGTTTTCATCTCCTTTTTGAACTGCTTATAAACGTTGGCATCTATCTTTTCGGGCGCGGGATGTCCGTTCAAAAACGATTGCAGACGTGTCTGGCTTTCCTTGTCGCCCTTAATGGCCATATCGGCCAGTTTCTTCGCTTCAGCGTGTTTGCCATACTGATTTTCAGCGGTTCCCAGATCAATGCTTCCCTGGTGGTGCATCTTCATCATCATGGCGAAGTCCATGTCCGGGTCGCCCGTCATGTCCATGTTTTCCATATCGCGCATCATCTGCCCCAGTACCCGGTCCGATTCCCGGTCAAATGCTTGGTCGTTGGGATCATTCGATGAGGTCCGCGCACTGGCTTCCGTCAGGATTTCGGGTTCAATAGCTTCACTGCTATTCTTGTCGCACCCCGTCAGGGTGAGGGCCATAGCTAATGCCAGCCCGGTCAGGTTGGTTGCTGATAAAAAGTTCTTTTTCATGCTGTTGAGTAATGTGATTTTACCCCTGTATAACTGTGGGTAGTTTGTAAAGGTTGTTACAATATTCTCTACCAAGCTTATAGAATTTTTGGGTTAGGGTATTTTGGGGTTAATTAGCATCTGTTTTGAGTCGTAGAAGATGCTTAATTATTACTTTTTGTCCTATGATACATGATATAGCTACCTTTACCAAGCTGATCCACGAGTATAAGCAAAGCCCTGATCTAACTTACCAAAGCTGGTTTTTGCACAACGAGGACCGCCTGAAAGCTTTCCGGTCAATTCGGCGCGGTGTACTTCAGGTTATCAGCGACGTTAAAGGCGGCTCGTTTCCTAACGATTTTAAAGGAAGTTCTTTAGAGTTTGTGCTAACCTGCATTACCGAGCAGAAGCAGGTTTTTGAGGGAGCATCTCACCCATTCTACTGGAAGCCAAAATTGCGTATTCCAGA
This sequence comes from Spirosoma sordidisoli, assembly GCF_004138325.1. Classification (GTDB taxonomy): domain Bacteria; phylum Bacteroidota; class Bacteroidia; order Cytophagales; family Spirosomataceae; genus Spirosoma; species Spirosoma sordidisoli. The sequence continues at coordinate 61,663 of NZ_SBLB01000014.1, forward strand.
TATTTATGAGAATCAGGATCACAAGCGGTATTTCGGGCAGTTTCTGGAATGTTGCCTGAAGGCTACGAAGCCCGAAACGATAGTCAATGAGATAAATCGGCTTGATGGGTACAAAATCAAAGGTTTGGGGCCTGCCGTGGCCAGTATTCTTTACTTCCTTCACCCGACTTGGGTGCCCCCTTTTAATACCGCCATCATCAACGGATATAACCGCCTTTTTAATGAAAAGCGCAAGTTGGGTTCGTGGTCAGAGTATTTAGCTATTCGGGACAAGATGTTGGCCATCAATTCTGAGTATCGGCATATACTATCAAACGACTTAGGCGCATTAGCCGGGCTGTTATTTGAAGTTGGTTCGGGGAACTTACTGGTGCCGGGTCTGGCCGACCAGCCTGCGGCTGAACGTGAAAAAGTCGAGAAACAATTATCGAAACGCCACAAGGACGTGGTCAGCGATCAGCAAGAAGAACAGACCCATTCCGAAATGCAGCATCACCTACTGACAATTGGCCGAGCTTTAGGCTATGACGTTGCAGTAGCCCGGAACGATATGTCCCGGCAATACAATGGGCAAGCCTTTTCCTTTATCAGTTTACCCAGTCTTCCCATTTTGCCTGTGTCGTCCGAGACGGCCCAAACCATCAGCCTGATCGACGCAGTGTGGTTGGAAAAGAATACAGGTCGAATTATATGCGCTTTCGAGGTAGAAAAAAGCACATCTATTTACTCTGGAATCCTGCGCCTGACCGACCTGACCTGCTCCTTACCCGACCATGCAACAACCCTGTACTTAGTGATCCCGGATAGTCGTCGAAAAGAGGTTGAAATGCAATTGACCCGCCCGTCTATTCGGCAGACGAATACGCTGATTCGCTACATTCTAATGTCCGAGCTACGCACACACTGCGACGCGCTTTGCAAGTTTGGGGATAGCCACCGGGTATTGGATAAGATAGCGAGGTCTGTTTAAATACCAATTTTTAATTCAGACAAGTTGGCTCTTCAGATTAAGACAATGGTTTCCCACACTCCACATGAAAGGCATAGTCTTCCGCGCTTAAGTTCATGCGTAATAATCCATCCATGCTCATGTCGTGTCGTTCGAGGACGTAACGCCGGAAAGGGAAGCTCCTCCTGGCCTGGTCAAGGCCACGCTCCCGCTCCGCCTGGCGCAGGCCGTCATGGGGCAACCCGTCCAAGTATTCCTCAAAGTAAATTCCTAACAATTCACGGGCCGAGCGGCTTTCTTGTTGCGGGTTTAGGTGCTTTTGCAGCCACTCTAACAGGTCTTCGGGTGTGGCAATTTCCTCACCTGCTGACTCATCAATGGCTTTCTTAAAGACACTCAGTTCGTTGGCCCTGTTGTAATAGCAATAGGTCGCGTTACCGATGCGGAACATCCGCGCCATATAGTCCCGTTGCTCTTCAGGCAATTCGGCTAACATAGCCGCTTGATTTTGATTGTATTTTTCGATAGGATGACGCATACTTATTCAGAGCCTGGCGAATCCACCGCATCGGCGGACCGGCCGGATGGCATTTTCATTTTCTCCGGTTTACCGTAAATCTTACTATCTTCTTCGCTTTGATAATAAACCCGACTGTCCGTTTCGCTTCTGGGCAATTCGCCGAAGTGAATACGCTTGATGGTATAAATCTGAGCTTAATCCAGCTTAATTCGTTCGCGCTCGGCAGGTAGTTTGTTCTTCAGAATGACATCAAACACGATACCGTCTTCTGTAAACTCTGGATTCCAAAGGGCATCATGGTTAAGGAACAACGGCGTATGCCACCAACGGGTTACTGTGCGCTCGGTCGGCGGGACAATCTCAAAATAGTTAGCGTACAGCCAGTAATGGCACTGAGTATCTTCAATATCACCCAGCATTTGCTGAAGGATGGCTGGTAGGGTTGCCTCTTCTATAATTTCTGTTCAATCTAAGCTGCTTATCTGGATGTCGCAAAAAAAGGATACCAATTGGTAATGTTATTGCTCAACCAAATGCAAAAGCCGGGCCTGAGCCTTCTGTTGGTCGGACTCATTGAGCGAATAAAATTCTACGCAGCCATTAACTAAACGAACGCATCCCACCGCCCCATGCTGTCCCGGTATATGACCGAATAACCTGCCAGGTCTCCGAGTTCAGCGCGGATATCGTCCAGCACATTTTCCATGTCGTTTGTTACGCTTTTGCTGCCCAAGTCGAGGTCTATGATGGCGATTATATTGTCGTCAATACTGTAGGTGTAATCTGCGCGAAAGGGTTTTTTCTTCATGGCCAAGGTTAGGTTGAGTGTTAAGGTTGCTGCTCCAATCTCTCCCAATCTTTAATGAATTGGTTGAGGATAGCCAATTTTTTACGATCCAGGAGACCTAATTCCTTGCGAAGGCTAAGTGCTTCGGTCAGTCTCATTGGGGCAAACTCCGTGTCGGTGGAATCAGGATTCACCAGCCACTCAAAATTGAGTTGATGCTGCTGCCGATAGTAATGACAGACCCGCAACACCATTGAAATAGATGAGTTTAGGCCATTTTCGATCCGGTAGATGAGGTTTTGCGTTGTGCCGATCTGATCGGCAACCTCCTGTTGGCTCAGGCCGGTAAACTTTCTGAATGTAGCCAGCCGCTGACCGATCAGCGTGGCGTGGGCTTGTGTCACTTGCTCCAGCGTGTTCATAAACGTTGAGCGAATTACGACTCTTCTAATTTCTTTATTTTTTCCAACGTCTTGAGCACTTCAGTATTGCCGTAAAAAACCTCTTCCAGAAACTCGCGCATATTCTTTCCCATGAGGGCCGATACCATCTTCAAATCCCGATGCATATAAGGTTCCAGTAGCATCGTCTTGTATTCGTTCGGGTTGGCTTTTTCTTCCCGCCTGACCTTCGATTTAGGTCGGCCAGGCCCTTTGCTTTCTTCGGATTCGCTGTTCATAATTTGTGTGCATTTATAGATACTATGCACTACTGACAAAGGTAGCAAATAGTTGGTTGATGGCAATCGTAGCCAGCCGCCCGCGCTGGCACCAACCCTCGCTTACTCCGTGCGCTCAGGTCCGTGCCAGCGCGAAAAAAGCACCGGTTCGTACCTCACCCGTGCTAACCTGAGTCCAGCCTTAATTGTCTGGTATAATGGATTTTAGCTATATGAGTTTCCTGTGTCAAACAGCCGGAAAAACAAAAAGGGCCAAAGGGGAACAAAGAGCAATTTACATCAAAAATAAGTGCAAAAATAATTATAGTGCATTGTATTTATTAGTGCTTTGTATTATCTTTACAGAGTAATCAATGATACAGAAAAGCATCGCAACGGCGAACCGTATGAAAACTTTCAGCCAACACAAGACCGAACAACCGACCGGAGATACAAACCGCCAGACGGTCAACTCATCCGAAACCCGCCCCAACTGGCATAATGACGAGGTGCGCGGAACGCTTGACCCCCTAATTCAAGCCCTGTTTATGCCATCGGTGGAGGAGTTTGTAAACGAGTACCAATACTAATCCTTTCAGCTATGACAACGACCATGACGCTGGAACTTGAATTGGAAATTGTGTTCAGCCACACGCCCGGAACCTCCGCCGATTACTGGCATCCCGGCGACCCCGCCGAGGTGGACATTAAGGCGGTCAAGCTCGGTACTCACCTGATACCCCTTAGTTGCTTTAGCAGCGACGACCAAGAAGCCATTCAGGAAGCCGCCCTAACCGAAGCCGAAGAATACGAACCTGATTACAATTAACCAAACTAACGGCCCGGTGGGGCAACCACCTACCGGGCTACACTTTCAACCCTCAAACAACTAATGCCATGAAAACCAACGGCAAAGCAGTAGCAGTAAACAACCAAACCAACCAATCCGAACCGATGGAGACAACAACCGCCCCCGCCCTGACCGCCGAGGTCGCCGAATTAGTCACCGCCCCTACCCTGCAAACGTGGGAGAAAGTACACCCGCTAACGGGCGAGGTGGTCAGCAAGTATAAGTATCTGGAAGGCCACCCCCGGCAGTACCGTTTCGACGCAAAAGAAGGGGTTTTTAACATCAACGGCGTGGAGAAAATTGGGCGAACGCTCACGTTTCAGCCGTTGGCGTGGCGGATTTTTCGGGATAATATCCTGAACATGGGGACGAAAAATTGGGCTGAAATTTTCTTCATTGACGCGCAGAATTGCGTTTCGGCGGTACTCTTTCACGGGTATTCGGTGGATAATATTTTCCGCTTGATTGAGCCGCTATACTACGACGACAAAACTCTTGCCGACGTGGTGATTACAGCCACCGCCGAGAAGAAGGAGAACAACAAAATCCAGCCCAAAGGGACGTACTATATTGGTAGTTTCAGTTACCAGTTTGGCGACCCCGAACACAGCCGCGAACTAAAAGGGTTTGCCGAAAGCCGCCGACTGTTCCGGCAGGAGACCCTTACCGACGTGGCCGACGTGAAAACGTCGCACAACTTCTACAACCCGTTTGCCGAAGGCAATAACGGCGAGGATGAAACGGCCTTACTCACGAAGTAAATAGGAACGGGCCGGACATTCCGCCTGTCAGGTAACAGCGTAACGGCTGAGAGTCTGGCCCCCTCCTACCCTTTAATGATGTACGAGTTTCTGACGACTGACGGGCGGAGGTTCAGCACTTTATTCAGCCCGCGAGAGATAGCCCCAACATGGTGTTTTGATGCTTACGACGAGGAAGGTAACAGCCACGTCATTCTAACTAAAGAGACCAATTTTCTAACCTTTCAATACAATCAATGATATGAGCAAGTTAACCAAAGTAATCAGCATTGACCCGACCCGCCAGGTTGTGGAAGAAATCGAATTGGACGTAAATAACCTACGCGCCCTGTACGAGCATATTGGATGCCGGACGATTGACGTAGTGTGCCGCCAGCCAAATGGCGACGCGCTGACAGTGGACGATGAAGCCCTGTTAGTAGAGCCGCAGCCGCCAGCCTTTGAATTTGAAGGTTTTTCCGGCAGTATTCACGGTATCGCTATTGTGTCAGGGTGTAACCGAAACGGTAGAAGTACGGCTCCCAAAATGACGGTAGAAGAAGTACGCGAGAAGGTTAAATTTATTGGCGACGTATATACAGAGCCGTTTTTGATGGTTGTGTCATTTGATTGGCCGTAACAAAAGCAGGGGGTACTTCCCCCCTGCACCCCCGCCGTTCCAGCCTATGCCCATTTAGCCGGTCTCTTTTCCCCTTTGGCCCTTTATCAACTATGAATTACCGACAACTCAACCGAATTGCTAACAGCGACCTGACCGAACTCAAAAACTATCTGTTTGGATACCCGCAATGGCCGTGCAGTCAGGCACAGGAGTTTGGCACCCGATTTCACGATTTTCTTTTGCTCGATACGGAAACGACTCCAACGGGTAAAGGAGCCGCAGCTACCAAACGAATGCTGGACGTACTACGAGCCGACACTTTTTTTAGCCGCCTTGTGATAACGGCTGACATCGAAATAGCGCAATTCTGGGAAGACGAGCCGACTGGCCTACCCTGCAAGGCCCGGCTCGATTTGAAACTACCCGACGAGGGGCTTATTGTCGATGTAAAAACGACCTCGGCCCGTACCCAACGCGAGTTTGAAGCAAATTGCTATCGCTACGAATACGACCGGCAGGCCGCGTATTACCTCGACGGTTGCCGACAGGCCGGGGACTGTGCCGACCGCTTTATTTTGTTGGGCATCCAGAAACAAAAACCGCATAATTTGTACGTCGTGGAGATATTAGCGGACAGTATCTTTATGGATGAAGGCCGACGTAAGTACCGTCGTTTACTTCGCTCGTGGCAGGAATTAGGTTTCCGGCCTTCATCGTGGGGTACGAATGCCCACTTTGCTAACGTTATTAATGGAACCGAAGAGTTGAGAAATGGCGAAGTTGAAATTCACTGAAAAAGGTCAGAAACTATTGTATGAGCGTATCAAACACACCCGCCCCCAACTTTTGGAGGTGGTAGAGCAGTGGGTGAACGCGGGCTTCTCGCCAACCCGTATAGAGTCGCTGGTAATGTCGCTTCGGCCAGTTGATGAAAACTTGCCGGTTTATTTGGCAGAGGTAGCCAGATACCTGATTAAAAGCAAACTGCCCGCCAACTGACCGGCGAGGAATAGCTATCTTTGTGCCACGCTGGTTTCCAGCTTTAATATCATTGATTACACGACAGCCCGTTGGCACTTGCTGACGGGCTGTTTTAGTTTTAGATCAACGTGATAAAATTCACAATGGACGGGCCTTCATCACCACGCGGTTATATACTGAGAAAGCCAGTTGCCGACCGCCGTTTTGTTCACCCGTCTGGATTTGCAGCACCTTGTCGGCGGGTAGGGTGAAACTCTGGAAGGCAAAGACCTTTTCAACCTGAGAATGGCCCTTTACGGTGCGGATCGGGTCGTTGTGGACGTAAATCGGACGAACTTCAATTTCCTGATGCGAGGCTTCTTTAGCGATGGTTTTATCGACGATGAAAAAGCGGACAAAATCAAGGTCGTAGTTGAGGTTCGAGCGGTTACGGAAAGCCAGTCGGTAATAGAGCACGTTGTCTTTCACGTACAGTCCCTTCAATTTCACGGCCATTTTGCTCCCCGTTGCTCCTATACGCAGGAGCCGCCGGGCTTTGTGCAAAATGCGGTCACTGGCCACCGCCATCTCCGATTGCGAAGCCGCAGCACCCGCGAAATGAACGGAGCCGCTCCCGATGTTTTGAGTGGTGCTGGTGATAGGCTGACCCGTTGCGGCTAAGTTGAGGGCCAGTGCAACCGGGCTTTCATTGTAGCTCACCACAAAACTGTAAAACTTGCCGTCAGCCGTGATCACCGAGAAATTTGTTTCGTTGAAGCCAATCTGGTTTGCTTTAACCTTTAGCACATTCTCCACGTCGGCAGCTTTGTCGGCAATGATGTCGCGGCTTCCAAGGTCAACGGAGCGAACCGGAGCCGGAAAGATGATAGACACTGTTTTGTTAAATGCCAACTCGACCGGGTACGACCGGATAGTCTGAGCCGTTGGAGCGGCCATTTCGGGTAAAGCCAGATTGCGGTCGGTCGTCGGTTCGCCGATACCGTTCGGTGGTACCGGAATCAATGTGGTCGGCGTAGTAACCGGGGCGGATTGGTCAACTTGAGCTACATCCGTCAGGGACCTGGGAACTGTTGCCCTCATTTTCGGAGCTGAAGAAGCCAGCACAGCCGAATGATTCAACTGACGCTTGTAGGAGGTATGGGTCGGGCGCTTTTGGGCGTAAAGCGTTGAGGCCGTTGTGATCAACAACAAAAGGAAAATTGGCTTATTCATCGTTAAGTATTTTAGTGAAACTATAATTTAGTATTGCTGGAATACTACTTTAGTGATTAGCGGAGCAACACGTAATAATTACCTTTCAGGGTCGCTTTCTGAAGTTGGGCCTTGCGTTGGAAGAGGTTTTGTACACCGCGAACGCCCGCCTGAGCGGCCGATGCAGCCGCAGCCTGCCCAATATTGGCACCCATTGAGGTATTAATGTTGACCCCACCAATGGCCTGGGCCGTAGCCTGCCGACCTTCCTGTACGCCAATGACGTTGGGGACATAAATGCCAGGCAAACCGTCCATGTCATACACCGATAGCTTGATTGGGTAAATCCGGTTGCGAAGTTGCACGGACGTAATCTGTACGGCTACCCGCTCAGACCCGAAGTTGCCGACCCCGTAAACCAGTGTCCCGCGTGGAATGACGACATCCTGAATGGTCATATTGTCGAGGAGCCGCAGTTGAACCCGGCCACCCGGTAGTACAGTCTGGTTTTGGTTGATTACCGCCCGGAATGTTCCGTTAATGGCTTCGTCCCGAACTTCGCTTTCCTGACGGGTTTCCTGCGAGTACAATCCGTAGAAACCATTCCGTGACCGATCAATTCCATCTAATCCACTTACTACATCCGCCTGACCCAATTTGCGGGGTTTTAATTCGGCCTCCTGCCGGGCAACGGCCTTGGCTTCTTTGTCGCGCTTGTATTCTTCCAGCAGCGTTTTCAGCCGGGTAAGTTCCTGTGCTTTTTTGTACTGCACGGCGGGCAAGGCCGTTGGCGCGTCGTCATCGTCGTGACTAACCGACCGATTTCTGGATGACGGAATTTCCCCCGACCGGGATAAATCCGGTTCGTAGTACTCACTCAGTGTTTTAAATTCATCGTCGGTTGGCGTGGACTTGCGATACATATACCGTTCCAGCGACCCTGGAACGGCGGCAACGGAACGCGATGGTGTTTGCGGTGTGGTCGTCAGTTGGCCACCAGCACTGCCACTACCCGGAAAACCGGGCAACGCCATCGAGGGCGATACGGCCGTGCCGGGCGGTTGCATCCGTATCCCCGCCGATGTGAGCGACGATGGTCCATCGGCACCCGGCAACGCCATCGGAACGGATTCATGCGCCTGAGACAGCACATCTAATTTGGATTTGGAAACCGAATCAACCACAGCGGAGGGAACCGTCGTGTTGAGGTTATTGGCTTCGAGCGGTTCGGCTTCCCGATTCTTAACCAGGTGAATCAAAAAAGCAGAAATCGAAAACACAAAAAGTCCGAGGGCCATCAGGAACCGCTGATCGGACAAAAGGTCACGGACGTTGCGCTTGTGCAGGTTTTGGGTTAACGTTGCCATCGGAGGATTGGGTTGTTGTTGCGTTGAGGTTATAGCGATGTAGCCGGGCGAAACGGACACTACTGGCCAGCAGTCCAAGCAAGACGATAGTAGATAGCACCAGCGTCAGCCGACGTAGTATTAGGGATTGTCCTTCCCACACCCGAAACCATCGGAGCAGCCGCCGGGCTAAAGGCCACCAGATGCGCCGGATTAGTGGCCGTAATGGAGTTGCCAATACCTGAATATCAGTCACGGGTGATGGTTTCAAGGTCGAGGTTTTCGAGAACCTTCAGCCGCTCGATCATGAACCCGTGTGAGTTGTTGTCCGAGCGGTCAATATCAATCAGGTTGCATTCCGTCACGAGTCGGCGGGTTGTGATCGTGTTGGCCCGTACCAGTAACTGCCGGGCGTAAGTGCGGATTGTGAATGGCGACTGGCTACCCGTTAGGGCAATTGAATCCACCTCAACTTTTTGGATCACGTTGCCCTGAATCAATTGGGAGAAATAGCCCTTTTCCCGCAGGTCGGAGTAAAGTCGCATCACAGAAGCATCGCCGTAGTAGGCCGCTTCGCGGATATGGGCATCAATGGCTGTTTCGTCGGGGTCGAGGTTGAAGAACAGCCGGTGGAAAGCCCGAATATGATCTTTGGCTTCGGCCTGCCGATTGACGTTCATGTCCTGGGCCAATGCCAGCGTCAGCGACTTGCTGCCGTCGAGGACGTAAATTTTTTCGCGGCTTTTCTCTACCGCGTCGAAGGCCCACCAGGCCACGCCCGCAGCGAAAGCTACCGACAGAATCATAATGCCAATCGCCACGACACGAATCAGCCGAAAGGAGTCCTCCAGATTAGTCAGGTAGCGAAAGGGGGCGGTACTACGGTTAGTATTCATAATGCGTATAGTTTAGCGAATAGCCCGCTGGAAGCGGCCAGAAATATTTCCTATAACAGCCCCTGAAGCGGCACTGCCTGTGTTGGCTGCCGAGGCTATCGGCTGAATGGCCGATCCCGCCCCACTCCCTACACCCGCTGATTCGAGAATCCAGCCCGTCACTTTGGGTACTAACAGATAACCCACTGTACCGATGACGTAAAAGACAATCATGGTAAAATCGGTGCCGACCGTAGCTTCAGGCGCGGTATTTTGTAGTTGGGCGATGTCAATTTTGAGCATCGTGATATGGACTTGCTCAATGATGCCGCCGAAAATATTCGCCACTGGAATCCACAAAATGACATGGATCACCCGTGCAAACCAGGTAGCCAGCGAACCAAAGAACCAGTCGAAGCAGGCCAGCCCGAAGGTCAGTGGGCCAACGATGAAGAGAATGAGCAGGAAAAACGTCTGGATCACTTTCAGACCGGTGGCCGCAGCGGTGTACAACATCTCCGATACCCAGCGTATCATTTCATCAAACCATACGCTCATGCCATATTGCATGGCATTGGCGGCCAGCCGACCGAGTGCCACGCCAGGAATAATCTTCTGAGCCGTAGCCAGCCAGTCGCTGCCTTCGCCCGTCATAATTTCGGTGTTGGTCTGTTCCCACTTCTTTTTCAGGAGTGCGTCTTTCTGAGCGTTCAGCACCTTTACCTGTTGCCGACTATCATTGACTAACGTGGCTGTGCCACCATCCAATGCCTGCCCGATGCCCGTCAGCCCGTCCACAATAAATGGATAGCCGATTAAGGCGAGTGCCAGGGCAAAAGGCCGCAGCAGCGGGTAAATGGCGATGGGTGGACTCAACATCCCCTGCCAGATTCGGGCGAATACGTAGCAAATCGCTCCCGTTCCGCCGATAGCCTGACCGAGCGAAATGAAATCGCTGAAGTGCGGCCGCATCGTAGTCATAAGTTGCTCGGTGGCCACCTCGACCGATGATACCACCGGAGCTTGTAGGAGAATTGTTGCCAGCATTCCAGATGAGGTTTAGTAAGACGTTGTACCGAGTGATTGCCGCAGCTTTTGCTCAGTGGTTCGTTTGTGTTGATGATTCAGAGCACCATTCAGGTCTTGCCGCATTCGGATTAAACCATTCTGCCGTTTAAGGGCTTCCCGGCGCGTTTCCCGAATCAGTTCGAGTCGTTCGTAGGGCGAGAGATAGGTTAGCCTCCCCCCTTTTTTTGCCAGAGCCAGTTTAGCTTCAAGGGTTTTGGTATCAGCCAGGCCACCGGCTGAGGTAGCAAATAGCGCGTACCCAACCTCGCCGGGATATTGATCTTTCAGCAATTTTTCGATCTCCGCTTTGCCGTAATAGTCGTTGATGAGGTTGACGGTGTTGCCGTACAGGGCTTTCATTACTTTCTGAGCGTCCGGCATCCGACCATTCTGTTCCCAGCCGGTTGGCAACTCGTTCATGGCTTTCTGATACGCTACCCGCAGTTTCAGGTTCTGGTAACGGAGTTTATTTGTGCGTTCAACGCCATCTTTCATGAGGACTGTCAGCTTGCGGAGTTCCTTCGTCAGCGCTTCCTGTTTCTGTTTGTTACGCATTTCCATGATCTTCACGGCTGGCACTGAGAAGACAGTTGCTTCGGCCACACCCTTATAGACCTCGTCCAGAAGTTTCTCTACCAGGATGCTGCCCCAATCCATACCCGGATCGGTCAGGCCGCTCATGATGGCCTGTTCATTCTCACCCAGCAGTTGATCAATGGCCTGTTCCAGATCACGCTGGGTAGCCGGGCCGGTGCGTAAATCACCAGTACCCGGCACCGAATTTTGGGCTAAAGCGGTTGAAAGCGCAAGAAGGCCCCAACCCGTCAGGCAGCAAAGCCCAACTCGCCATTGTCGTTTCATCCTGTCCGTTGATTTTAGGTATCGGCGGTCGCGCTATTTGCTGCCCACGTACCGGTTTATACTCGATTTGTCTTTATAAAATGCCTTAGCCGCAGCCGCTTCGTAGGCTTGTTTGGCCCGATATGCGTAAGCCCGCTGCAACTCGATTCCCACCGTCCGCAAAGCCCGCTGCCGTTCGGCCAGCTCTTCCTGAACGTGTTCCAGCACTTTCACGCGCTCCCCTTCCGACATCCAGACCGGCTTTTGGCCGAGGTTAACCGTGAACCTGACTTCCATTGCCAGATCATCCGTGTTAGCCAATTGTTCGACGATTGTACGGTAGGCCGAGACCTCGTTGGCGGAGAATACGGACTGGTTGAGGAGTTTTCGGATTGGGCTGGCTGCGTTGCTGACCTGACCGAAATCGGCCTGTATATCTAATTTATCATAAAATTTGACGAATGTGGGAGATAGTTCGGTATGTGCTTTCTTCCATTCAAAATTCACCTTATAATCCTGGTACTCAATTTTTTGCTGGCGCGAGAAGCCTTCTTTCATCATCTTCCGTAGGCGGGCTACTTCACTGGTGGGCGACACGTTGAGGATGTCATTGAGAATATTCATCAACTCGTCTTTGATACCCTGCATGATGTCGCGTTCGGTCTCGCCCAGAATATCTTCAATCTGCCGGGTAATATCATCGCCCCCATTCTGGTCCATACGGTCGCCCGGTAGTATGCCCTGCCCATAGCTGGCTGTGCTTAAAAAGACACTGAGCAATAACGTACCCAACAGTTTGCAATTCATAGGACTCGGTATTTCGGTTGATAAAGAGCAATCGAGGTTTTACAAAGGCTTGCGGGTGAGCACCAGTGGTCCCCGGCCAGCGGCAGATCGGTTCGAGGCCAACGGGCTTCGGTTCTCCAGTTTCTCATCGACGATAAAGAGACTATCCTTGACCGACTGGCTTGGCATACCACAAATAAGGCACTTACGGTCAGCTATATACGTGCAGGTGAGCGGCCCGTTGATTTTATTCCGAAACCATTCCTTTCGGGTCTTGATGTCGAGTGCAGCCGCCCATTTCGTCAGTGTTGCCTGGTTATTTGCGATGACTATTTCGTACTCGGTTCGGTCGTAGTGATCCGGCTCCGGGTCGGGTGGTGTCCGTGCTGGCACATCGTTGACCCAGGAACCGGCAAAGGCCGTGGGTACATCGGTCGTCGTGGAAGTCTCGTTCGTTTGCTCTTTATTCTCAGAAGAGTTGCCGGAGCAGGCCAGTAAGCCAGCCCCCAGTAACAGCAGATAAACAGTTGGTTGTCGCATATCAATTGTAGCGGATTTCGTCGGCGTACTCGCGCAGGGCCACATCATAGCTGCCACCGTTTTCGTACACCTTCTGTTGCAACCGGAGTTTTTCCCGGTATTCCGTTGTAAACGCCAGATACTCTTCCAGCGATACTTCTACCCCGTAAACCTTAGCCATCTGCCCGCCCCACGATATAAACACCTCTTTGTATTTCCGACGTGGGTCGTTGTCCCGGTTCAGCGACAGGCAGAGGTCTTTTTCTTTCACCGTTAGGGCCAGCAGGTCCATCACCTGCCTGAATTTGTTCTGGTACTTACGCTGATCGAGCAGAATCTTGGTGTCAGCATTGTTGATGATAGATTCTTTTACAATTGGCGAACCGATAATGTCGTCCACCTCTTGCGTCACAATCCAGGCTTCACCGAAGAATTTTCGCACCGTTTTGTAGAGGTACTTGATGTATTCGGCCATACCATCTTTCATGATCGCTTTCCATGCCTCCTCGATTAGGATAATCTTTCGAACTCCGCCCAGTTTTCGCATCTTCGAGATAAAGGTGTCCATGATGATAATCGTCACGACCGGGTACAGAATCGGGTGGTCCTTGATATTGTCCAACTCGAAGACGATAAACCGTTCGTGCAGTAAGTCAAGGTTATCCCGGCTATTGAGCAGATAAGCATACTCACCACCCCGGTAGAACGGTTTCAGCACGTACATGAAGTTATCGTAGTGGAAGTAGTCGTCACGTAGCTTGTGTTCCGCGATGTACGTCCGAAACTCTTCCTGCATAAACTCATAGAAGCTGTCGAAACAGGGAAACACGTCCGGCCTGGCAGCCAGATGTTCGTAATAGCCAGAGATAGCCGCCGACAAAGCCGTGTATTCAGCCATCGTCTGCCGCTCATCGCTTCGTTTCCAGAGCGTCTGAAGCAATACCTTCAGGGCTTCCCGTTTCTCAACATCCGGGTTATGCCGACCCTCAATAAAGAAAGGGTTGAAGCTGATCGGCGACTCCTCCGAGTAGGTAATATACCGCCCGCCCAGCAGCGCACACAACCCCTGATACGAGTGGCCAACGTCCACAACAACCGTGTGGCTGCCCTGCGTATGATACGACCGCAGCGCGTGGTTGGTGAAAAACGATTTTCCACTCCCCGACGGCCCGATAATAAACTTGTTGCGGTTCGTCACCCAGCCTTTCTGCATCGGCTCATCCGACAAATCCACCAGAATCGGTTTGCCCGATAACCGTTCCACCAACTTCAAGCCGTGCGTACTCTGCGAGTCTAAGTAGTTGGTTTCGTGGTTAAAAAAGCACACCGCCTGCGGAACAAATGACCAGAATTTATCCTCACGGGGTAAATCGGCGGCATTACCCGGAATTCCCGCCCAAAATAAGGTCGCGGCATCAAGGCTATTTTCGCGGGGACGCACCCCCATTTTGGCGATGGCCGACGAAACCATATTCCGCAACACGGGTAGCTGCGACTTTTCCTCGGTCCAGATTTGCACGTTGTAGTGAACCCGAACCGGCGAAAACCCCGTCTCAGCGGCATAGCCGAGAAACTGATCAATCAACCGTGAATTCACTTCGTTGTTGGTCGAGAAATTCGACAGCGACCGCATCTGAGTGGCCCGTTGCTCTAATTGCGGAAAAATCTGTTGCCGATCCTCGACGAAGATGTATTGGTTGTAAAGGTGATTGCAGTTCAGCATTAGGCTCACTGGAGCCGCATACCCCACCGATACATTTGAGTTCTCCGACGACAGGTTTTCCAGCCGGTTGTTGGTGCCAAGCTGTTCGGGCAAATCCTCAACATCCGAGATGGTATAGAACTTCGAGTACTTACCACCCACGCGCAGCTCCTCCCCCATTTCAATGTCGGCCAGCGTAACCACTTCATCGCGCAGAGCCAGACTCATGTAGCGTTCGAGCAAACCAGGCCGCGCAGCCGTACCCGCCTTGCGGTCGGCATCCTGACCCGCCAACTCCTCATTAGTCAATCGTTGGAGCGTAATTCGGCGCGTACTTTCCAGAATAGCTTTGAACTGTTCGATGGCGTTCAGGAACTCGTCAATCTTCCGTTTATCGCCTAATTCACGGGGCAAGAGTCGTCCCCGCGCCAGGGTCGTCTGCAAAGCAGACGCATTATGCCGGTCGGCGTGAGTCTTGGTGATGAAGAGGTAACAGGCGTGATGCAGGAATGGCCGCTCGTTGAAGTGCCGTTCACTGGCTTTGTCGAGAAAGTTAGCTACTTGCCCACCCGGCACATATTTTTCCTCTACGAACCAGTCTTGTTTATGCACAATCGTATGAACCGGCAACACCCCAATGGCTTTCGTCCATGCCTCGCAGAGTTCCCGGTAATCGCCCATCTCGACGCGCTCGTCGAACTGCACATTCAGCGTGAAGATTTCGGGCAGGGTGACGGCAAAGGCAACGGTGATGTCGCCGTGTTTGGAAATAAGGCAATCATTTTCGACTGATCCAATCGGAAACACCGACCGGACATCTTTCATGCGAACATTCATACCGTTGAGTTTTTGTATTATGCCTTACCAACAGGCTTGTGGCGTAACTGCCGATACACACCTGAATCACGAACCAACACTACTTTGGGATGCCGCTCCCGCCCGCGCTGTTTGTTCAGTCCCCGCTCACCATGTTGCTGCGATAGCCGGGCGAAAACACTATACAGGGCCAGTAGAAGGACAATGTAGCCCCCGAAGGCAATTTTTGCCGGAATCCCGAACAGAAACATCAGCAGGCAGGTGAGCAACAATAGCCCTACAGCAGCCCCAGCTAAGTAGTAGATAAAGTCCATACCCCGAATGCCCAGCACTTCGGGTGGGCGGTCAATGCCTTTATTGACCTTGAACATTACATAAAAACCGCTTCGAGCACCAATACCGATACAGCCGCAAAAATCAGGGCACCCACCCACGAACCAGCAGCTTTGCGCGTATCCGGGTCGCCACTCGACATCTTTGAGAATACCTGAATGGCACTGACCACCCCAACAGCCGCGCAGACATAAAACATGAGTTTCGTCAGCGATTTGAACGTTCCTTTGACTTCTGATGCCGCTTTGTCTAACCCGGCATCAATTGGGCCAGCGTGTACCCCCACCACACAGACCAGCAGCAACACGGCTGCAATCACCCACACGTTTGGCTTTTTCATGTGTACTTCGGTTATATGAATTGAAAATTGATACTCACGGTCTATTAGGCAGTGGCCAGTTCTGCCGACTGGTCGGCTTGCTCCATCTGCTCGAATAAAGTGGCGTAAAAGGCAAAGCCTGTTTCTGTCCCCTCTCCTACCCCATCGGTTTCGTTTGGGATCATGCCCACGTCTTCTGCTATCGCGTTGACAACCCGTTCGAGACTGGCATCGCCATATTGCGGTAAGGATTCGAGGTATGAGCGTAGTTGTGGCCACAGCTCATGCGTGATTAGAGCAGCAATTTTGGGGACAACGGGAGTCCACTGATTGAGGTAGTCTGAAACGTCCACTTCGGGCAAGTCGTCATCATATTGTTCCGACTCATTACCAACTACGACAAAATCCTCGTCAACTTCTTCAATACCTAATGCACTGTAACCTGTCTGCCGGTTAGAATCGATAATCAGAGGATTAATGCCAACTGCGACAAAATCCTCGTTAGGTCGTTCATAAGTGCCGTTTTCATTAGCAACTACGACAAAATCCTCGTCAGGTTCATTAACCTCGTTCACATCCTTGCCTACCTCCTGCTCGTTTGTAGGGGCTACTTCCGTATAGTGTTGATCGGTAAAGTGCTGATCTTCTGAGGGTATCAGGTCATTAGTTCCATTCCAATTTGTCTGCGTTGAGCCAAGCAGATCGTTTTCTGCCTGTAATGATCCTGATTGAAAGGTGTCCCCTCCCCTATTGTTCTGACTTACACTAACATTTCTGTAAGAGGGATTACGACCAGGCGGCACCCGGCTGGAGCTTCCTCTAACCTGAATGTCGCTCCGGCCGAATGCTGCCCAGTCATAATCTCGCCAGACTAACCACCCGAACCAGCCTGCACCAGCGAGGCCAGCCGCCGAAATCCACAGTAACATGCGATACTCCGGCGCGACCCGGCCCAACGCTTAAAATCCTTTAGACTGTCGTTCCAAATGCTCCTGCTGCATTTGAGCGATGACGGACTCATTGTCCCTAATGTGCTGACTAAGAATGTTTTCCAGTATCTCTGGCATCGTAATTTTGGCATTACTTTCCTTTGAACACCGGAGCAAAAACGTTAGTAGCCGATACGTCTTTTCGCTCATATACATCATATTCGTCGGCTTCTTGAAGCCTTCGATCCGTCGGAAAAACTGGCCTTCATAGCGTTCCCGCTGTTTAACTGTTTTCCCTGTTGCCTGAGCCGACGAACCCGACTCAACTGGTTGAGAAGTCGCTTTTACAACCTCCTCCTTCTGTTTGAGCGGAGATGGCTCCAGTTCCCTTTCCATCGTTGTTACTTGAGAAGCCGGTTCTGGCCCCTTAGCCACTATAGACTGAGCCACAACTGGGGCATTCTCCTTTGTCTCTTCTCCGCCAATGCCCTGCTGATTTAGCCAGGCATCAAGATCAGAACCGATTCCCGAAGAGGTCATCAACGCAATGTCGTCGGCCGCCCCCTTACTCTGTTTTTTTGCCATAAAGGTACGTGAGTTTAACTGTTAAAAGCAAGTTTTTGATTTATCTCAGCAATCAATTTTTTTATTTCCCCATAAGGGAATAGGGTGGAGCGATTGTTTTTCCACACCACAGAATCCTTAACCCGAGTGTCCAGAATGGTCAGGTCGGGTCGCTGCCCAGCCATTGTCTCGATGGACTCATAAATGGTCTGCCGTTCGCTCGACTTGTATTTGTTCCACAGGAGGTAGCTCTTCAGTGGCTTTCCTGCCGGTCGGTTGATTTTCGAGAAAGCATCCAGCGTCATCATGCCAGCCGCAAAGGTGAGTTTGTCAGCCTCCATCGGCAGAATAATGTAATCGAGTCGGCGAACGACCTGGTCGTAGCCTGCAATATTGATGGTTCCCGGCATATCTAAGAACACAATCGTGTCGGGCGTGTCGGCCAACTGATCGAGCAGGGTAGGCGCATCCGTCATGGCTACCTTGCGAACCTCGTAGGGAGCCCTCCCCTGCTGTTGTAATGTCGCGATAAGTTCCGGGTCTTGGCGGAGCTTGGCGATTTCCAGGGCGCGTTCGTTGAAAAACGAATGTTGGGGAAAGTCGGCATCCAGCACAATCACATTTCGCTTCTCAACGACGTGATAGTAGGTAGCCATGTGCATGGTCAGGGTCGTCTTGCCCGTCCCCCCCTTCTGTGTACAGATAGAAATGAATACTGCCATACTGTAGTAAATGATTTTAGGCAAACTTACAGACTTTATTTTATTTAGTCTTACAGCAGTACTTTAAAAAATACTGTTATAAATTATTTTATCTTCCAATAATTCATAAAATACTAAAAGTTATTATGTAATTCTGGAATACTTTTTTTTAGTATTTTATAAAAATATAGATATTCTGTGAACAAGGCAAGTGTCTGGTATTTTATATTTTTAGTATTTTATTAACACTGTGTTTTATTGATGCAGTATTAGGAGGGCAGATTAAGGGAGCGATACAATTGCAGGAGACGGGGAGGGGTTGGCTAAAAATATAAAACTTAGATTTTTAGTATTTTATGAATAATGATGAAGCTCTATAGTCTGGCCCAAAAAACACTTCTTGCCAAAGGGTCAACCGTTGAAGTGACCAAACCCGAAGAGTCAATTTCGGCTACTCGAAAAAAGCAAGATGTGTTTTTTAGACGAATTAGGCGTATTTTGAAGTTATATAGCTATAGATAGGGATGCCAATGGCGGAAGGAAGAGGAGGGAGAACCCGAAAAAAAGAGGAACACCAGGTCAATAAAACGGTGAAGACCACCCTAACTGGCAAAGACTTCGACTGGTTAGAAACTGAGTATAAGCGAGAAACGACAGGGCAAAAAGTAAGCTTTGCCGAATTCATCAGGCAACGGATATTATCAACGAAACGGGTAGGGGAGAGGGCCAATCAGCGGGCCGAAGCCTTGACGATTCAGATGACCTTATCCGAAATTCGGGACGAGATTCAAATCCTTGCCAGCTACAAAACTGATACCGTGGAGTATAGTAGCGGGGAAGAAGGCGAACAAAAACACTCACAACATGAGAGGGAAAGTGCGACTGCTGCGAGTCAGCTACTAGCAATTTCTCAACAATTAACAGAAACCATTAAGGGAATTTCGATATGGTTGTACGGCTCCTCACCGGAAAAAATATAGCGGGCGCACTACAGTATAACGAACAAAAAGTACTGAGCGGGCAAGCGCAGCGATTGTACATTGGCAATTACCCTGACCCGGAAACTACCAACTGGTCATGGCTGGCCAAGCGGGAAATGCTTGAGTTTTTAGCGAGTAAGAACCCGCGCGTGGAAAAGCCAACTGTCCATATTTCGCTGGCTTTTCATCCCGACGAGCAGCTATCGGATAAACAGCTTCGCCAGATTACAGGCCAGTTTTTAGCGTCAGCCGGGTATGGAAAACAGCCTTATATTCTATACCAGCATCAAGATACAGCCCACCCACACGTACATATAGTGACTGTATGTGTGGATCGAAACGGGCGAAAAATTTCTGATACGTTTATCAGGAACCGGCTGAATGCAATCCGCAAGGACATCGAAATTCAGTTTGGTTTGGTGCAGGCGGAAGGGCAACAGCCCGCGCAAAACATACCGATTATCACCGGGATAGGCGAACCGTTTGGGGGCCGCATCAGCCAAGAGCAGACCAAAGCTGCACTCGATGCGACGATACAACACGTACTGAACGAATACAATTGCACCTCGTTCGCCGACCTGAGCAGGCTGTTGGACCGTTTTCACATTCAGGTCCGAACCCTAATCCGCAATGTGCAGGGGCGTGAGTCAACCGGGGTAGTTTTCCGACTCACTGATGGAGACAAAGCCGTCTCGCCTGCTATAAAAGCCAGCAAACTGATTGGAAAACCTACGTTTAACCGCCTAAAGGCCATATTTGAACAGGGCCAAATCAAGAAAGAACAGCTAAGGCCCGCCTTCCTGAATAGGCTTCAGCGTGAGCTTACGGCATTTTCTTCCCTAACCGAGTCAGATTTTTATGCGACACTTCGGGCCGTAGGTGTTCAGGTCATTGATGATGGACAGACATACTTGTACCTCGATACCCATACTAAAACTCTCTGGAACGAAGTAGAATTGGGTAAGCCATATAGTAAAGTAGCCCTACAAAAGGAATTTAGCACTCACACCGAACGCCTGAGCATTCAGATCAGCCCGGAGGAAGGTCAGTCATTAGGCCGTCAGGTTGCCCGGCAGTATGCTATATATAGGGAACAAACAGGGAGTAATTTCGAGAGCCAGGTCATAGAAGCCTTTCCATTCACACAATTAGTGCGTCAATTACGGGCGGAAGGCGTGGCAACCGACCGAGCTATAACCGCCGTTCGCCAGTTTGAACAGTACAAACAAGGGCAATTGACCCTGATGCGAGCCAGGGAGGGGGCTGAATTTAGGCGATCAGCAACAAATTATGTTGAATTAGCCAGTCAGTTAACGCTGTCGCCAAGTGGCCGACTCGCATTTCTACGGGCTGTTGACATCACACTTCTCGAAGGGGTGGTGACTCACCGTCATAATCCGCAACTAAAGCTGCCCCTAATAGCCAGTCAGCAGGAAAATTTGATGACATCGTCGTATGGGCATCGGGTAGTTTTCGGAAAAAACTTTCCGGTAGGAGAGAAGCGGTTATACGAATGGCTGGCAGTAGGGGAGAGGCTAACAGGGGGCCACTTCGATAGTGTGAATATGAATCGGCTTCAAAAAATGTTGCCCTCTGACTTGTGGAGCCAGGTGGGTAAGCAATACAACGAGTATCAGGCTGGCTTATTGACCCAACAAATGTCCGGCAACAAGGAGTGGGCTACGGTCGAACAGTTCTACCGACAGGGAATACTTATCCAGCCAGACGGTTCGACGTTTCGGGTTGGCCACTATAAAACAGACCCGGCTACCCACGTGGATCTTTCAGAGGAGACTGTCAACCAACTCCGCTTGCTTGGCTACGGCGAACATCAGTTCCGAACCTACCAGGCGGGTCTTGAAACACCATTGGGAAGGCAGATGATACAGTTAGCCAATGCGCTTGCTGTAGGCAATCAAGGACGGGTCGATGGGGCCAGACGATTGATTTATTTTGCAAATCAAAAATCAATTCCGTTTTTTGCTGACGATATGACTCTGCTACTCGATTTGACGCGCCGGAGTCAGGAAAATGTCAACCAAAAAAGCCTGAGCAATGACCTGAAGGACCAACCCATACGAGCCCTAACTGATCGCCCTGACAATAACGGAATAAGATTCCAATCAATGGCTGGCTTAACCGAGACAACCATTGGTGAGAACGATAGACACTTACGCGGAATTCGTCGTAATTAGGCTGACTATGCCTTTTTCCACAAGGAAATTGTCGTAGATAGCCCGGTTCAGCGCGAGGTTTTTGTCGTAGTAGATTGATGAAATTGAATGGGTATGGCGATTTCACGAGGATTTTGTCGTAGTTAGAGCGGGTTACTGTCGGGAAACCTGTGCCTATTCGCTAACGAGGTATTTGTCGTAGTTGTAGGGTAGCGCATTGAGCGGGGTAGGGGATGGGCAAATTAACCGCATGAGTACGGAACAGGACAAAGAATACCGGGGCATTCTTGCCGTCATCTTATATCTGGCTTTCGCCATTATCGCGAGCCATCTTTATTTTTTTGGCTACGAGACCTGGCAGGGTAATGGCTTCACGCATCCGTTAATTGATAAGTTTCTTATAAATCTCAACCAACGGCTGCACCTGTTTTCGAGTCCGGGTATCAGCAAGCTCCTTGCCCTTCTGCCTTTAGCAGTGTATTCATTTGGGAACAAACCAAAGAAAACGCTGACCATTACCTGGCAGCGGGTCTTACTGGGTGCTGGGGCTGGCGGCCTGCTGATGTTCGCCAACACACCCCTGCTTCATTGGGAGTGGCTTTCAATAGCACTCAGGACGGGTATATACACCCTGACGACCCTCAGCGGGTTCTTGCTGCTGATCCGGGCGGGAAATGATGCCAACCGGATCATTAATATTCGGTTGGACAAAGATTTGTTCAATGATGAAAACGAGTCGTTCCCCCAGGAAGACAAGCTGATCGACAATGAATTTTCGGTCAATATACCCACTGAATACCGGTATCGGGGCCGAACGAAGCAGGGGTGGGTCAATGTTGTCAACCCCTTCCGGGCCGCGATGGTGTTGGGTACACCTGGCTCCGGCAAAACCTTTGCGGTTATTAACAATTATATCCGGCAGCATATTGAGAAAGGCTTCGCGATGTATATCTACGATTTCAAGTTCCCCGACCTGTCAACGGTGGCCTACAACTACCTGTTACAACACCACCAGAATTACGCAGTCAAGCCAAAATTCTTTATTATCAACTTCGATGATCCGCGTCGGTCGCACCGCTGTAACCCACTGTCGCCTGAGGGCATGACTGACATTGTGGACGCGCAGGAGTCGGCTCGTACCATCCTGCTAAACCTCAACAAAACCTGGATTCAGCGGCAGGGCGACTTCTTTGTTGAGTCGCCTATGAACTTCCTGACGGCCTGCATCTGGTTTCTAAAAAAATACCAGAATGGCCGGTATTGTACCTTTCCCCACGTCATCGAGTTTGCCAACCGCGAGTATGAAAAAATCTTTCCGGTGCTGCTGGCGGAGCGTGATGTTGAGAATTACACGATTCCGTTTGCCAGTGCCTTGAAAAAACGGGCCTTTGAGCAATTGGAAGGGCAGATTGCTTCCGCCCGAATTCCGCTGGCCCGCCTTGCTTCGCCTGCCTTATACTGGGTGATGACGGGTAATGATTTCACGCTGGAAATTAATGATCCCAAGGCTCCCAAAATTCTGTGCGTAGGCAACAACCCGACCCGGCAGGAAGTCTATGGAGCCGCGCTGGGACTCTATAACGCCCGGTTGGTGCGGCTCGTTAACCGTAAAGGGCGACTCAAATCGTCGATTATTATTGATGAGTTGCCTACTATTTATTTCCGGGGTCTCGATAACCTCATTGCTACCGCACGAAGCAATAAGGTTTCTACCTGCCTGGGCTTGCAGGACCTCAGCCAGTTGAAAAGGGACTATGGCGACAAAGAGGCTACCGTTATCTTCAACACCGTTGGCAATGTATTTTCGGGACAGGTTGTGGGCGAAACCGCCAAGACGCTCTCGGCTCGATTTGGTAAAATTGTGCAGCGTCGGCAGTCCTATACAATTAGTGAAAAAGATACGACAACGAGCATCTCCACGCAATTGGACTCTTTAATTCCCGAAAGTAAACTCAGTAATCTATCACAGGGCTTTTTTGTAGGAGCTGTAGCCGATAATTTTGTGGAAGCGATTAGTCAGAAAATTTTTCACGGGCAGTTACTCGTTAGCGAGCAGACGCAACAGGAGATGGCGGCTTTCCAGCCCATCCCTGAATTAACGGCGCAGGCTAAACTATCCGACGATGCCTTAGCCAATCTACTGGAGCAAAACTACCGGCAGATAAAGGCCGATGTGGATACACTGCTGACCGCCGAATTAGACCGAATTGCCCAAACCCCGGAACTCAGTTACCTGCTGGTAGCTCCTTAGTCACCGGCAATACCCAACCCTCGCCTATGGCTATAGATATACAACCTTACCGCTCAGAACTCGCCCATCGGCTTGGTCAACTCCGTACTCAGTTCGGGCTTTCACAACGTGACTTTCAGGACACGCTTGGCCTGGGCCAGAACATTATCTTTCGGGCCGAAAAAGACCTCAGTATGAGCATAGAGGCTCTTTTAGCTTTAGCCCTCTACTACGTGCAGGAACATGACATAAACCCCGACTGGTTGTTCAATCCCGACAACACCGATTTACCTTTGCTGAACAGCCAAGCCACCAAAAACCGAATAAAAGTCAAAATTTGGGATAGGATGGAAGAAATGCGGGTAGCGGAGTTGGTGTGAAGATGCCTCCAGCCCAATTTTGCAAGGCCGCTTGCAAAATTAGGCTTAATAGTTATAAGCTACTGATTATCTGTGCGATGTATAAAATTATAATACCAAAAAACAATATCGTTTTGGGTCAATTGCCCTTCCCCGATACTGTACAGTATAATGCAAGTGTGGCCCGGTAGTCAGCCCCGTTTTTCCGACGCGGCCGATACATTGCCCCCGACGTACCCATTGGCCGGGTTTTACCTCGAATTGGCTTAGGTGACCATATAGAGTTGCAAAACCGTCGCGGTGCGTCACCTGAATTGTTAGCCCCATACCACTTGGTTGAAGCCCCACTTTACTAACCTGTCCATCGGCTGTCGCATAGATGGGTGTGCCGAGGGGTTGCGGAAAATCTATGCCATTATGTAGTTGAGTACGGCCCGAGAGGGGGTGGCATCGCCAGCCAAACCAACTACTCACTCTGTATTGCTCCCTCCGGTCAATCCGCACGGGTAGTATCGACGGGATATGCCGCAGGCGATCAGCCGCCCCCACATATGCTTCGCCTGAACCAACTACTGGCTTTCTCTCGCCAACCCCACTTAGCCAGGCCACCAACGCCGAATCCGTGCGGCTTTCTGTAGTCGAATCAGAGAAAAAATTATTGATTGGTTTGGTAAATCTTACTGGTTCGTTAAAATAGCTGACTTTCAACGAGTCTTGGGTTAGTTTTTGCTCCCTAAAAATAACCTGAGCCTGGCTAAAAGGGCAAAAAACGACCCTTATGATGATCAAAAACACAAAAAACTTAACCTTCTTACGTTGATAATTCATACGTTCTACCTTAATTTTATCTATAGTAAAGATAGATTTTGATTTGCAAAGAAAATCGAAAAGCATCATGAATAAAGCACAGACTATCGCCGAACAGACTGAGACGGAAGAATACGCCCTGAAACTACCCAGTCAGTCAGAGGCATTACGGCAGTACCTGGGCAACGATGGGTTGCTCTCGAACGAGGAGATTGCCAGGGCGTTGTACGATGACAACCTAACCAAAAAGGCTCTTCGTGAAAAAGTGGTTGGGGCAGACGTGACGACCGACCGGAAGTTACTGGATCGGCTGACGAACCACTTATGGGCGACGCATCAGTCGGTGAAGGCGACTAAACACTTATTGCCCGCCGAAGGAATTGACCCCAAGGCCACTTACCGCCTGACTATCACGGACGAACAGACGCAACGCATTGAGCCAGCAAAGCCACAACAGGCAGATGTACCAATGCCCAAAGTGGTGATCGTGAGCGGCAACTTACTGGCTAATTTCCTGCACAACTACAGGTTGAACCGCGATATGCAGCTCCGGGTCGAGAAGTTAACGGGTCAGCAGCAAGGCGTGTCGCCCCGTCCGGTCAACGATAGCCAGCCACAGCCGGTCATCCCGGAAAAGGTATCCAGGCCAGCGCCTATACATGCTCAACGGGCTGAACCTGTAATGATTAGGACATACTCGTGGGAACAGGTGGCAAGCCAATTAGCCGCAGCCGGCATCAGCCGGGAGCAACTTACTGACAAAGGGCAGCTTACCCGGCTGTTGGGTGGGCAGCAGACCGGGCCACTTACGCTTGACCAAAAAATTGATGGGCGTTATGTGTCGCTGACGGGTAAACTCCGCGTGGTTGAGGTCAATGGGCAGCTTAAACTCCGCATCCAGCCGATACGTGACCAAAAACTCGTCCGCGCCCTAACCATACCTAAACAGATTCAGGGCTACACCTTCACTGCCGACGACCGGGCCAATCTGATCAAATCTGGCGAATTGGGTAGGGCAGTGGAGTTGACTGATCCGCGCATGAAACAACCTTACCGGGCTTTCATCGGCACCGATGCCAGGACTCAACAACTCATAGTGACGCGGGAGGAGCAAATTAAACTGCCCAAAACCATCAACGGCGTACCGCTGACACAAACCCAGCGCGAACTGATTGGCCAGGGAAAAGCCATCCGGCTCGACGGGTTGACTGGGCAGAATGGTCAGATGTTTTCGGCTTATGTGCAGGTGTCAGCCGCCAAACGGAGCCTGAATGTGACCAGCGTTCCCGACACCGCCGTGAAAAAAACGACCGACCTTAAAACCACCAGCGACCTGAACCGGCCGAGCCATCAACTGAAAGGAACGTCGTCGGGGCAAAGCGCGAAGACGGAGAAAAAACCGCCCGCCCGGCGGCCCGGTGTTCGATCTGGTCAAGTCCCTCAACCTGCCGCCAATGAGGAGCAACGACGCGGCCCTCGACTTCGCTAACTGATTGGTTATGCAGCCTACACATTCGTTAGATGACTATCGGAGAGAGATTGATTTGGTCGTGTTTTTGGAACAGGAGGGGTTTCGGGTCAAAACGACCAAAGGATCGCGGCACAGCAAATGGGTGACGATGGAGCAGCCCGATACCGACCGGCATCTGATTGTGTCGCGCAAACAGAATGGCGAATACCGATACTACAACCCCAGCGACGACTTCGACAAAGGAACCGTTATTGACTTTGTGGCGGGTAAGAAACACTATGACCTAAGCACCAAAAAAGGCTGGCGGGAGGTAGCCGATTACCTCAACGATTATTTGGGTCGCCCTACGCATCAGCAGCATACAGTACACCAGCAACCTACTGAGGAGGTGAAGCGGAGCCGGGCGGTCGCCCAATATTTTCGGATGGAGCCGCTAACGGATACGCGCTATTTAGAGAGCCGGGGCATTCGGCCCGAAACACTGTCTTCGTTCCCCTTTAGCCAACGTATTTTCAACCAAACCTATACCAGCGAAGACAATAAATTCAGCACGACTAACACCGTCTTCCCACTCGAAAATGGTAATGGAATGTTGGGCCTTGTGGTTCGGAACGATAGCTTCAACCAGATTCGGGGTAGCAAAGACGATGGTGTTTGGGTCAGCAACGTTGACCCCACCCGGCTACCGAAGGAGCTATTTATCTGTGAAAGCCCGATTGATGCTTTGTCCTACCACGAGTTGCACCCGCCCGCGCAGCCACACGAGCGGGTCTATGTGTCATTGGCGGGTACGCCCTCATACGCTCAACCCCTGACCGTCCAGCGGCTCATCAGTCGCCTTCGGCCTGAGCGTATTTTGTTGGGTAATGACAATGACCCCAGCGGCATCTATTACAATACGATGTGGCTGGCCCAACTAAACCCGGCGCGGTCGCCGGTGGGGGTAGGGCCGATAGGCCGGGTGATGGCTTCGGAGCGGAAATGCACCGTAATCTTCGATGGACTGGCTACCGCTACGCCCCAAACCGATGCATTTACACGCTATTGGCAACAGGGCGTAACGATTCTCAACCGGGGCTACGAACCCGACCAGCAGCGGGCCAGCTTAGAAGTAGTGGGAGGGGGGCCATCAGATCTTACCCAACTTCGGCTTGAAATGCCCAAACAACGGCCATTCCTGATCCGGCTGGAAAAAATGCTGCTCGATTTTCGGGGACTCACGCAGGTTGTAGAAATTAAACGGCCCGCCGAAAAAGATTGGAATGAGCAACTTCAACAGTATCAGAAACAAACACAAGCGTTAGCCAACAAGCCGACCGAAAAACCGCAACAGACGGCTCAGACGCCAGGGTCGCCTAACGAGGAGACTCGGCGAACATTTCCCCGGCATTAATTGTCTAAGCAAAAATGTCTTTACTCAACCTAAACGTATGAACATGGAATCTCACATTCTGGAGTATAGAAGTGCAGCCTTCGAGGTTTGCCAGTGCAGTGTGGAGGTGTGCCGAACTCTGAATGTGGTGATTGCCACCGAGGTTAGGAACGGCTTAGAAGTGACTGAAAACGTCGAGACAATTGCCAATGAAGCTGTGCGTCAGTTCGAGTTAGACCCGCGCCGGTTGTTTTTCATCGAGCGGTATTATCCCGAAACCCCTTTCGAGAATGCCAGCTTAGTCGAGTTCTGCTTAGACGAAGGAGCGGAACTCCGCAACCCCCGACGGTTTGAGTTGCCCCCGTCTGTACTACACAAAATCAAGCCGAGTGGCACCGGCCCGGACTTTAGTCGCTTCAATGATCTGGTTACAGTTGACGATGAATCATCTACAGAATAGGGACGATAAAGATCGCCCCAATACTCTATTGGAAGCCGCTGGCCGGTATCGGGAGATATTGGCGAAGATGACCGAACGGGTATCAGAGGAAGACGCGCCAACTATGGCCATGTATCTGGGGTTGAGCATGACCAACTACTACATTAAGCGACGTGGAGAGCGGCCATTTAACTATGCCGATATTGCCCGATTGGTCGAACGGTACGGTAGTGACGAGGAGCAGGCCGATTTACAAGCCTTCTTTACGATCCGTGACGGGTTGTATGAATGGTTGCAAAAGTCCCCTATTCCTTTGGTGCAATTCCGACGATTGCTGGGTTTACAGCACTACCGGGATTTAGCCCACCGAGGGACGCAACCCAATACATGGCGGTTGGACGACTTGGAGAAGATTGGAGCATTTCTGGCGCAAATTGGCCAGGTATAACCGCATCAGCAACTGAATTTCAATAACTCGTGGCATGATACCAGTAAAAAAAGGCTTCTGCCGAGGATTTCTTTAGCTTATTTAGCCAGCCCAACGCCGGATTGTCTATCTGCCAGTCGGCGATTTGGGCCGCATTGTCGTAGCGTTCAATACCCGCAGATTCTGTTAGGATTAACTGGCTGAGATAAGCGGCTTTCGCACCCGCTACAATTGCCTGCTCAATCCGAAACTCGTCCATAACGAAGCTGTTGAGCCGTTTGATACCGTCCTGTAGGAACATGAATTCTTGCTGCCGAACATCGCGTCGGGCTAAGAGCAGGGCCGTATCGAAAATATCATTCAGCACGTCATCTGGGGAAATTGTTAATTGCCGGAAGGTAATTTCCTGGCCCGCCAGCCGCTCAAACGTTTGTTGGACCAGGTTCAGGTCAGTGGCGTGGTCGAAGAGCAATGCCACATCGAACAATTGCTTGATGACCTCTAAAGGTCGCTTTTTTGCATACAGAATGCCGGTCGTATTGGGAGCAAAAGCCGTTAGTTTATCGCCAAGTAAACAGTTAATGTCTGGCAATTGTACGGAGTGAATAGGCTGAGTAACCTGTAGCCAGGCGTGGTTAAGCGGTTTTGTTGTTAGGGTCGGGTAGTCCGCTTCGGCATACAGAATGTCCAGCAATACCGGCTCCTCGCCAAACCCCACCCGGACTCCTGCATCAATCCGGCTGGTATAGAAAAACTTGTAATGCTCAACGGGGACGTGCTGATGGCTTTTTCGGTTGGAGTCATCTGCCCACCGGGTAAACTGACCCTGACCAACAATCTTGTCGAACAGGGTGATCAGGTTGTCGGGCCGATGGGGCATGATGATGTCAATATCAATGGACAGTCGGCTCGGCTGGTCGAAATGGAGCATGAGCGACGTTCCGCCTTTGAAAACGAACGATAGGTTCTGGTCGTGCAGTTGTTCGAGCAGATACAACGCCCAGGTTACTTTCTCAAGCAGTTTTACGTCCAGTTTCTTCGGGTACTGAGCGGCAATGGTCTGCAGCCAGGTAGCGGTAAAGGTTTGTGGGAGAATCACGCTTTAGACTGGTTTGGTATAGCAACCGACGTTCCGGTGGTCAGCAGGTCTTTGAGTTGGGGTAAGTGGTTCCGTCGGCGGGCGTACCGCTGAAGCCGATTCACATTAATGACGTAATTTTCAGTGAGCCCTTCCATAATTCGGGGTAGCTCTTCCTGGTACATAAAGAATAATGAACTATCGGCGAGTAAATCCACGAGTAGCTTTTCAACCGTTATCGTCGTCACGCTGCCCAACGGTTGTAGGGGGGCCTCGCTGATAAGCGGTTTGATGATGGCAATCGTTGGGTGATCGGTCAGGTAGGTCTCCAGTACGGGCCAGTCTGTAGCCCGCACCACCGGCACGGCTGAGTCCGACCCCGTCGCAAACGTTTTCTGGCAAAACCCACGAACCGCATCAACGGCATCCCGCTCAACCTCAATTAGCCAGTATTCTACAAAGGGTATGTGCATCAGCAGCGGCTGTAGCCACCGCGTAGTCCACAGGCAGATGGTCAGGTAGGGGAATTCCTGACGTAACGGCTCCAGCCAGGCGTTAAATGAGTTTGGTAATTGAGCGTTGGCCCCAAAAGTAGATTGCCCTGCCTGATCGACTACCTGGTATTGACCCCGCCCTGACTTAGCCAGCCAACCCTGTTGCAGCAGACCGTAAATGTGCCAGTCAATGGTAGTTGGCTTGGCTGTTGGGTAGAGCAATCGTAACCGACTTGCCAACTCTTGCCGGGATACTGTTGCACCTATATGAAACTGCCCGATAAATACTTGATTAGCCATTGTGTGCCAAGTTTCGGCAAATGTAGGTATATTTGCCGAAACTTGGTATTTGTACAGGTAGATAACAGAAAAAAAATGTCTTATCTTGCTGCTTATGAATACATCTAAATTGGCTGTATCGCTTCCGACGGACACATTGGCCCGGAACCCAGTTGAGGAGATAGATGCTTTAATCACCCGCTTCGCCCGCGACCAGGATGTGGTTGAGTCGTCGCGGGAATTATACGTGCGAACATTGAGGCTGTTTCTGAACTGGCTACAGGGCCAAAACTACGCCCTCAACCAGGTTGACCGCTCCATTATTATTCACTACAAAGAATCCCTGTTAGCCAATGGTCTGAGCGGGCTAACGGTCGGCTCGTACCTGACGACAGTTCGTAAATTCTACGAGTGGGCCGAAGCCAATAAACTGTATCCAAACGTCGCTCGTGGGGTGAAGTCGCCCAAGCGCAAACAGCAATTCCGTCGGCAACCACTCACCGCCGAGCAGGGTAAAAACTTGTTAACGACCGCCGACCCTTCTGCCCAACAACCAGAGGAACAACTCGCTCCGACCGATCAGGAGCAACTACAAGCACTGCGCGACCACGCTATCGCCAGCTTACTACTCAGGACGGGTTTACGCACGATTGAATTAATCAGGGCCGACGTGGGCGACATTAGTATGAAAGCGGGGAAGCGGGTGCTGAAAATTCAGGGGAAGGGACGCGATGAAAAAGATGACTTCGTGATTCTAACTGACAAAGCCTATGAACCCATTCGGCTTTATCTGATAAATCGTTCTGCATCCTCTGGAAAACCCGCCCGACAGAAGACTGATCCGGCGGAGCCGCTGTTTGTATCGCACTCCAATAACAACCGCGATGGGCGACTGACGACGCGCACGATTCGGCAGATTGCCAAGCGGCAACTCCAGGATATTGGTATAAACAGTCCAGATTATACGGCGCACTCGTTTCGCCACAGCACGGCGGTGAATATCTTGCTCAACGGGGGCAGCATCGAGGAGGCTCAAGGGGTACTGCGTCACGCATCACCGGCAACGACGCAGATATACACGCATACAGTGAAAGAGCAAATGCGCTTGGCACGGGCGAGTGAAGAGCGGTTGGACGACGTATTTTGAGTAAGCCATTCCGACTTCCGTAATGTCTTCTTTATGGAAGTCGAAAAAAGCAGTGATGGGGGTGAGGCAAAACCAACATGGATAAGCGCATAGCAATGACCGACAGCATCGCACAGGAAACAACCCACAAAACGGAGTCGCAACCCGAATCCAACCCGGAATCGTTTGTGGAATTGCATGAGTACTTACGTCAACTTCTCTCGCCCCAGCAGGAAGCCTTGCGGGGAGAGCCGGACTTTGCGCGGGTAGAAGCGTACTGGCATATCGGGCGAATCATCGTCGAGACCGAGCAGCAGGGTCAGGGTCGGGCTGACTACGGCATTCATTTAGTCGAATCGCTTGCCGACGAATTGACTCAGCATTATGGCAAGGGTTACAAGACATCGAATTTGTGGTGGTTTAAACAGTTTTATCTGGTTTTTCCAATTCTCCACGCAGTGCGTGGAGAATTCAGGAGTCTGCGCGAACAGCTCCGCACTGAACTGACCTGGACCCACTACCGACTGCTGATTGCCATCGAAAACAAGCAGGAACGACACTTTTACCTCCACAATGCGGCAGATGAAAGTTGGTCGTACCGAACCCTGAATCGGCTGATTAAATCGAGGTATTATTATCAAGTTGCCCTTGGCGAGGATCAGTTACTATCGACTCGAACTGCTCCAAAAAAAGTCAATCAGGCTGAAAAACACCGGAGTCGGGTCGCGCAGATTCGGCGATTGCTGCTCGATCAGCCCGGCTGGGCGTTCGTGGAGCGGACAGGTTCGGGATTACCGATGACAATTTTAAAACCAGATATATTTTTTTACCAATACAATTTGCAGCGATTTGTAGGTATATGGCTTGCTGAAAATACCCCTAATTTATTGGAATCTATCCGTCAGCAACTCGCCGAATGGCAGCCTAAACAACCAGCAACTATTCTTTTCTCCCCGTTGGCCCTGTTGGTCAATGCTCAAAATAAGTCGCAGCTTATCACTACTGCCATGACCCCTGCCCTATCTGAAAACGAACTAAGTCAGCTACCTAAGCAACTGTAAATCAGACACCAAACGATTTAGCGGTGTAACCACCAATATTTTGAATTTTGCCATCCGAGCGCATAATCTGAATATCGTATAGACGTTTAGCTATATCAGCCGCGCTAAAACGGTCAACAACCGCCTGCGCCTGTTCCTTCCGAAGCCGAAAATCATTGACCAACCGGCTAAACAGGGCAGTGTTCTCATCTTTATAGTCAATCACCATTTGCTGAAGTCCAGCTTTTATCGTGAAAACCAGTGAATCAACCCGGCGACCCTGTTTCACCGTTGCATAGGAAATACGCAGATCCGTTTTTTCATTGATTTCTTTCTGAGCCACAATCAGAATCCGACGTTCAAAGTCAGCCCAGTTTTTATATTGCTCGGAGCCGGTCTTTTCGTCATATAGGTATAACCGACGTTTTAACTCAATCACCTCAATCTTCAATTCGCCCAGATTTTTGTACTGAGCCAGCATTTCATACACCCGCTTGGCATATTTACTGTCCAAACTAAGAGCCATGTGAAGCTGAAAAGCAGTGAAGTTTTGTTTCAGGTCAAAAAAGAACGGGCGAATTTTAGGATCAAGGCCAATCTCGATAATTCCCTGACCAACCATGTACTCTGCCGACGAGATCATGGCTACCTGAAGCAAATTCCCATTTGGCCGGTGAATCTGTAGCACCCTGCCTATAAGCTGCTCAGTGGCCCGCTTGAAATCTTCGTAGGAGTTCTTGGTAGCTGTTTTATCCATTAACTCCCGCACCGATATATAGTAAATTGTGTCGGCAGCATCATCTTTCCGAAGCTGGGCCATCATCATATAGACGATGTTCTTTTCCAGGGCGTTCATCTCATAACGCGCGCTGGTGATGGCGTTGTCCTGGACAATTAATTTGTTTTCCATACAGCAAAAGCTATCCGTATGCAAAGTTATACACATTTACGACAAGCAAAAACGACGGTCGTAATAGCTTGTCATAGTTCACGAGGATTTTGTCGTAGCTCTACGAGGATTTTGTCGCATAAAACTCGGAATCTGTCGTAGTTCCACGAGGATTTTGTCGTATAAAACTCGGATTTTGTCGTAATTAGACCTTATAAAATACTGGAAATCAAACAGTTAAGGAGCCTATAAATAATAAATAAAACATAAAATTCTCAAAATTTGTGAAGGGGGGCTTCTAAAGCGAAAAAATATTGTGGATAAAATTTCAATCAGAAATTAGCTCTGGGTAAAAACAAAGAAAAAACAAAAATCAAAAAGGGAAAAATACAAAATAATGGGCGCAGCCCCCAGTTTGACGAGGATTTTGTCGTAATTCACGAGGATTTTGTCGTAGTTAAATATATCAGGATAGTACAGGGAAAGATGTTGAGGGGGAACTAAGTAGAAAAACTTACAGATAAGTATTTTCCATACATTGCGCTGAAAGCCTTTTTAAAGCAATCTGTCATAAGAAAGCTGGGCAAAGCGACCTTTTTCTATGGGCCAAAATTGAAATTTAGGGAAGTCTAAACTTTTACCCACTCAACGTGTTATGAGTATGAAAAAGTGAATCAACGCATTTTAAGGGTATTGCTATATAGTTGTTGATACGGGAGAACATACGGCAACCAATCGCCCGGCTATTGCTGGGACTGCTCGTGTTGATGCAAATCAACTCGGTGGTGTTCCGTCATGCTCACCGATTAGCGAACGGGCAGATTATTACCCACGCGCACCCCTACAACATTTTCGGTAAGTCGTGTCCGCTCTCTCCTAATCCGCACACGACCCACGAACTGCTGCTGCTCGATGCGGTTAGCAATCCGGCGTTCATGCCTGCTTTTGCCCTGCTTGTGGCATTTTTGCTATTGGTTAGGCTCATCGTTCAGCCCGTTTTCTTTCGGCCTACGCCTTCAACCCTGACGGTTTATCTGGCCCGGCCCATTCCACGAGGGCCACCCCGTTTGTCTTCTTCGCGGGGGTAACAGTTCGATGCTT
The DNA here is from genome assembly GCF_004138325.1 of Spirosoma sordidisoli. Lineage (GTDB taxonomy): Bacteria > Bacteroidota > Bacteroidia > Cytophagales > Spirosomataceae > Spirosoma > Spirosoma sordidisoli. The sequence goes on from NZ_SBLB01000014.1 coordinate 96,025, forward strand.
CGACGTATCGGCTCCACTACGGGCATACAGTCGCTGGTATCCATCTCAGCAAGTATCCTGCTGAGTACTCGAACTCGTCTATCTCCCACTTTTTATTCCCTAACATTCAGTCATTTAGACTATCATAATTTTAGTATGAAGAAGACAACTCTACTCTTCCTGTATGGGGCAGTGCTGGTCTTTGCAGCCGTTGCCTGCGAGACCTTGTTGCCGGGCACACCCGCCAACGACGCACTACTCGACGGGCCAATTGCCGAACTAACCCCTGAACAGAACGCCCTGTTTCTGGCAGGTGATGCGGCTTTCAATAACGAAATATTCACCCCCGCTACTGGTCTGGGGCCAATATTCGTGGCTACCTCCTGCGGCTCCTGCCATGCCGGAGACGGAAAAGGGCATCCGTTCACAACGTTGACTCGCTTCGGACAGTCCGACGAAACGGGCAACCAATTTATGCACCAGGGCGGACCCCAACTCCAGAATCGGGCCATTAGTGGGCATACTCCGGAACAACTGCCCAAAGGAGCAGCCTTCTCCAACTTTATGCCCCCGGCCAATACGGGCCTGGGCCTGCTGGGTGCTTTGTCTGACGAGCAGATTTTAGCCAACGCTGACCCTGCCGACAAAGACGGCGATGGCATTTCGGGCGTACCCAACTGGATTGCACCACCTCACTTTTTTAAGTCTCAATGGTATCATAAGCCACAGAACGACAAATACATTGGGCGGTTTGGTAAAAAGGCTGCTGCTATCGACCTGCTGCATCAGACCGTCAACGCCTACAAGCAGGACATGGGGATTACCAGCGAGTTCGACTCCGAAGACCCGATTAACTACGCAGTATCGGGGCAGGCAGGGGATTTGGCCGATGATCCCGAAGTATCCTCGGCGAAAATCAACGCGGTGGTTTTCTACCTGCGAACTCTGAAAGTACCCGTACAGCGCACGGCGGACGATGCTGACGTAATGTCTGGCAAAGCCCTGTTCATGAGTACCGATTGCGGCAAATGCCATACGGCCCAATGGAAAACGCCCCAATCGGATGTTGCCGTATTATCCAACCAAACCTTCGCCCCCTATACCGATCTGCTGCTGCACGATATGGGTTCGAGCTTGGATGATGGCTACACCGAAGGCACCGCCAAAACATCGGAGTGGCGTACACCACCTCTTTGGGGGCTGGGTCTGTCGAAGAACTCACAGGGGGGTCGGGTGTTTCTGCTCCACGATGGCCGCGCTCACTCGGTGGATGAAGCCATTCGGATGCACGGCGGAGAAGCGACCAAAAGCCGGGGCAAATACGTAGCTCTGACGGATACGGATCGGTCGAAACTGCTCAAATTTTTAGACTCTCTATAACCCTCCTCAAACCAACTATGGAATCCAATCCAATCATTACCCGTACCGATTTTCTGAAAACCTGTGGGGCCGTTTGTCTCGGCACGGCTTCGCTGTCCATGTTGCTGAGTAGCTGTAAAAGTGTCTATTACGCGCAGATGCCCGTGTTGAAAGACCGGGCTATTCAAGTCAATAAGAAAGAATTCGAGAGTGTGGACAAAAAAGGGGCAGTCACGATGCGCCCGTTCATTTTAGTCGAAATGAAGGGACAGTCACACCCGATCTACCTGCGCCGAAAAGGAACCGGCGACGAATACACGGCGGTGCTGATGAAGTGTACCCATCAGGGCAACGAGTTGAATGCCCACGATGGCTATCTGACCTGCCCGGCTCACGGCAGCGAGTACACGGCCGAGGGAAAGGTCACGGAAGGCCCTGCTGAAAAGGATTTGACGACCTACCGCGTGACAACTGATGAAGGAAACATTTACATCAACATCGGCTGAGGATGAAACACACGCTACTACTCCTGATCGGTATTGTGCTGCTTATGGCTCCCGCCCAGGCACAGACGGACTCGACTTCGGCTTTTAACCAGTTGTTTGGCCGTGATACCACACTGCGGACGAAAGATCAGCAGTTGAAGTTGAACATGGATGCGACGTATGACCGCCCGTTTCTGACAGCCAACAAAATGCCCGTCTCGGTTGGGGGGTACCTGGAAGCCAACACCCAGTACATGCAAACCGATGGCATTACGGAAGGATTATCGTTTCAGGCCCGCCGAATGACGATTTTTCTGGCATCGAGCATCAACCGGCGTATCAAGTTTCTTTCGGAGATCGAGTTCGAGGACGGGACGAAGGAAATTAACATTGAGTTTGCCGCTATGGACATCGAGTTGCACCCGTTGGTAAACCTGCGGGGTGGCATCATTATGAATCCGATTGGCTCGTTCAACCAGAACCATGACGGCCCCAAGTGGGAATTCATTGACCGGCCTTTATCGTCGATTACCATCATTCCTTCCACCTGGAGCAATGTGGGCTTCGGTCTGTACGGCAAGAAATACACCCGCGATTGGGTATGGGCTTACGAAGCGTATTTGACCAACGGCTTTGACGATCAGATTATCGCCAATAATCAGAACCGGACGTTTCTGCCTGCCACCAAAGCGAACCGTGACCGCTTTGAAGAAAGCTTCAACGGGGTGCCACTGGTCACACTCAAATCAGCGATCAAACGTCGGAAAATAGGTGAAATTGGCCTTTCGTGGATGGGAGGGGTCTTTAACAAGTTTCAGGACGATGGGCTGACACTCGACAAACGGCGACGGGTGGATGTCTGGGCGTTGGATTTCAATACCACGCTGCCAATGGGTACGTACATCAACGGCGAGTTGGTTTGGGCCAGTATCGACGTGCCAGCGACTTATACGCAACAGTTTGGCCGGATGCAACAAGGGGGCTGGGTAGACATCGTACAGCCATTAGTTCGTAAACGAATGTTGGGCTGGAATAAGGCGGTCGTCAATGCGGCTCTGCGCGTTGAACGGGTGGATTATAATGTCGGCACGTTTGCCGAAACAGGCGACCCGATCCGAGACGACATCTGGGCCATCGTACCCGGCATCAGCTTCCGGCCTTCTCCAACGACGGTTATCCGGGGGAACTACCGCTATCACTGGCAGACGGATCTGCTGGGCAACCCGCCCGCCCGCACCGCTGGCTTCCAGTTTGGCTTTTCGACTTATTTCTAAACCCTGTCAGGCTCACCGGTTTAGTCCGGTGAGCCACTTTCTGGTATGAAGATATTGCTTTGGGGGGCATTATGCCTCCTGCTGACCGGACCACTGTACGCGCAGGATACAACGCGGGTAGTGTCACCTACGGCCGCTGATAGTTTGCTGACGGAATTATTCGATAGTTCGTCCACCGTTCAACCACTGCTACCGGAGCGGATGGTATTTACCCAACGGGCTTTTTGGGGTGAAAAAGGCTTGTTAAGGCTAACGGGCCTGGCTCCGTTGACTACTGAAAGTCGGCAGAGAGAATTGAAAGTACGACGTACAATGCTGGTAAGCCATCAGGTACTGGGCTTTGTGACGCTGGCAGGTTTTATCGCTCAGGGTATTCTGGGAGCCAACCTCTACCATGCTGAGGGTGCCCGTTACACGCGGCTACGGAACGCGCACGAAGCTGTTGGCACGGCGGTCAACATCAGCTACGCTACCACCGCACTGCTATCGCTAACGGCCCCACCCCCAATTTTGGGAAAACGGCAACGTGGACTTAACTCCATCAAACTACACAAATACTTAGCCATCGTTCACCTGACGGGAATGATTGCCACAAATATTCTGGCGAAACAGATCCAGCATAACTACGAGTTGAAACCCTATCACCGGGCCGCTGCTTACACGACCTTCGGGGCTTTCGCAGCGGCCATGATTGTCATCAAGTTCTAACCGGAGTAACCCCATGACTATTCCTAAACTGGACCTGCATGAAACTCTTACTACTTCTCAGCCTGGGCCTGCTGGCGATTCAGCCTCGTCGGAGCGGACTCCCGGCGGCTAATCAGCACTGGTGCGAACAGCCCGTTCGTAAGCTACGGTGGCTGAACCAGATGATTCAGAATGCCCAGTCGTGGCCTGCCTATCACTACGGCTGGGAAGTACATCAGGCCCATTATCGAGGTCAGGAAGTGTTTGTCCTGCACCTATGCCGCTATTGTGGTCGGAGCCGGGGATTTCTGCTCTACAACCACTACGGCGAACTGATCGGGCGGGGCGAAGGAGCCGACTCGATTTGGGTAACAACCCTGGCTAACGACCGGCTTTTGGCGGCTCATCCAGGACGATTTATGGCTGCACGATGACCCTTATACCATATACGCTCACAAACTGACTATACACCTGATTTACCAATACGTAGTCTATTACAACGGCTATTTCTGTGGACAATGGCTGGTCTATACTCCAAACGATTATTGGCTGCTATAGTTGGCTTAGTAGTCTTGTGCCTGGCAAGTTGCCAGCCATTACGCATTGCATCGTCCTCACACTGGTGTGACTATCCAGTCGAGCAATTGCGCTGGCTTAATGACTTGATCGCTGATGTTCGTTCCTACGCGGCCCGTGGTGGCTGGGAAATGCATCAGGCCCGTTACGAACGGCAGGAAGTATTTGTCCTGTATCTGATCGTACCACGAGCTACCCAAAGCACCTTCGTCCTCTACAATCACTACGGGGATGAGATTCACCGCGCTCCTGTCAGCGAGAGCACAATTTTACCCAAACTTCAGAATGATCGGCTATTAGCGGGTGTTGTTGGCAGGCACAACTTACGCTGATTCAAAACCGGGTGTCGTTACTTAGCCGGGTGGTTTGTAGTCGCGTGAAAATGATAACAAAGTGACTTTTTTTTAGATCTTTTGAAGGCATCTACACCTTTATTTTTAATCAATCTAAATAATAATTAGGTTTGTGTTCTGTTTAGCCAATGGATTTTTTCTCCCACAGGCTGATCGACACAACAACCTGATTAATGATGTCCAATTCGCTCCCTACGCTATCGTTATACCGCTGTTTCTGGCTTTACCTTGTCCTTAGTTCATTGGCCGTAACGCCAATGTTAGCCCGTCATTTACCGGGCGACAATGAAAACCCCGCATTTGTCATGCTTTCGGGAAGCGTCCGCACTGCCGATGATCAGCCCGCCGAATTAGTCACGATTGCCCTGCGGGAGATAAACACCGGGCGACTACGACATGGCACCATCACGGACGTAGCCGGGCGGTTCTCGCTAAAAGCCTCACCCGGACGATACACCCTGACGGCTTCGATAGTTGGCTACGCGCCCAGTGAAACGCCTTTGCTGATTGAGGTTGGTCAAGCCATCCAGCTACCGCCTATCACGCTGACACAAACGGCCCGACAGCTTCAAGAAGTAATCGTGACCACCCGCCGAGCCGGAGCTTATACCGAAAAAACTACCGAGTTGGGTACCCGAATGCCCGCCCGACTGCGTGACATCCCTCAATCTGTACAGATCATCAACCGGGAGATTTTACAGGATCGGCAAGTGCTCACCGTAGCCGAAGCGACCAAAAGCATGGTGGGTGTCAACGCATTCTCGTCCAGTCAGTACAGCGACTACGTGCTACGGGGCTTTCGGTCAACGCCGGGCAACTTCGCGTACAACGGCATACGGGGCGATTTTTTTCAGTTCGACCAGGCAGCCCTAACCTATAACATCGAACGAATCGAAGCCGTGAAAGGTCCGGCCTCCGTTTTGTTCAGCGCGGGGAATCCGGGCGGGGTGATCAACCATGTCACTAAGCGGGCGCAGGCGGCTCCCCGCTACGAGGTAGCCGCTACGGTTGGCAGCTTCAATCAGTACCGATTTATGGGCGATGCGACTGGAACCCTCACCAAAAATCAGAAACTGCTCTACCGGTTCATCGTTGGCTACGAAAACACCGGGCAGTTAGACCCCAATCAGAAAATTCGCAACGTATTCCTGGCTCCGCAACTCCAGTATACTTTCTCGGACCGGACGACGCTGAACTACGAACTCAACTACGGCTACGACCGCCGGACGATGGGTTATCAACGGGGTGTTCCCGCCCTGTCGCTGGGTGAAGGGAGGTGGCAGTTAGACCGGTATCCACGAGACTTCTCAATGGTTGACCCGCGTGGCTTCAGTAAAACGAGCAGCGTGTCCAATCAATTGATGTTTTCTCACCGCTTTACGGAGCGAATCAAATTAACCTCGCTGCTTAGAACGTACCAGGCCACCCAGGATCAGTTCGACGTATCGCCGGGCGACTTCAGCATCGGTGCCACCAATGATTCGATCACCCTCGGTCATGGCTATTTCCGGCAAAAACCGCTCTACCAATTCCAGTCAACGACGTACCTCAACGCCGAACTCGAAACGGGAGTTATAAAACACGCGCTCATTGCGGGCATTGATGTGAACAGTTCGGGGCGAACCTACGAATACGCCGGTTTATCGGAACGGCGGGTGAGTCTGCTGAACCTCGATTTTAGCTGGGCGACCTACGACCGCAGCCGGGCGGCTTTGGCGACGGCCATCTACCAGAGTGGCGTAACCGAGAATACGCAGTTTTATGGGCTGTACGTACAGGATCAACTTTCGCTGGGTGAACGCTGGAAACTGCTCCTGGGCGGTCGGTTTGAAGCGCACCGTTTCCGAAATCGCTCGTTTGATTTGGTAGCTGATACGACGACCGCCCGCGATACACTCCGGGCATCCCGGTTCATTCCGCGCGTGGGCGTGGTGTTTCAGCCCGGAAAAAACACGTCGCTGTATGCCAGCTATACCGAAGGGTTTCAACCCCAATACGGCTCCAACCGGGGTGGAGGTGGGCCGTACCCACCAGAAGGCAGTCGCCAAATTGAGGTGGGGATGAAAAACGAATGGCTGGCGGGCCGGTTAATCACGTCGGTGGCAGCCTACTATATCCAGAAAACGGATGTGCTGACTACTGATCCCAACGACCCGGACGGGCTGCGACTGATTCAGGTTGACGAAGTAAAAAGCAAGGGCATTGAGTTGTCGGTACAGGGCAATGTGACTGATAACCTAAGCCTGCTGGCGAATTACGCCTACAACGAAGCCCGCACCCCCGGTGATGCCGGCTTCGATTTCTACGCGCCGGGCTGGTTTCCCAACGCGCCCAACCATAACGGCAACCTGTGGGCCACTTACAAACTGACACAGGGGGTACTAAAGGGACTCAAAATCGGGGCCGGTTTCAACCACCTGAGTAAACGCAGTACGTTCGTACCAAACTTCGAGGTGCCGGGCTATACAACCGTCGATGCCTCGGTTAGCTACGAGCGAAACGGATTCAGGATCAACGGCGGCTTATTCAACATGACCGATACCCGGTACTACCACGGGGTGTATGGCCCGGCGAATCTCTGGCCGGGTAACCCCCGTTCGTTTCGGCTGACGCTGAGTCAGGTGTTTTGATGGACATTTATTCGGTAGAACCAGTACGTTATGAACCGCAAACTTTTCAAAATACACAGTTGGGCGGGCCTAATTACCGGCGTTTTTCTGTTGCTGGTCGGGGTATCGGGGTCGATACTGGTGTTTAACGAAGACCTTAACCACTGGCTCTACGCCGACCGGCTGACGGTAAGGATACCCACGGCCAGTCGGCGGCATTCGCTCGATGCCTGTTACGAACGGGTGCGGACGCGCTACCCACAGATGAACTACATCGGCTTAGACGAGGTGCCACAACGAGCGAATCAGAGCGTAGCCTTCTGGATGGAAGCTGATGGGGTGCAATACAAAGCCTACGTTAATCCCTACACGGGCCGGGTTATCTGGTTTGGCAAGCGGTACAATCAGGTCTGCGACTGGCTGTTGCTGTTTCACTACACGCTGTTGGGGGGTAAACCTGGGGAATTGGTAGTCGCTCTGCTGGGTATTGTGCTGCTGGTATCGGTGCTGACCGGGTTTTGGATTTATCGGAAGAGCATCGTGCCGGTACTCTTATTTCGGGTACGTGTCAACCGCAAAAACTGGCGAACCATCTCATCAGGTCTGCACCGGATTGTAGGGGTCTGGGCCTTGCTCTTCAATGCTATGATTGCCCTAACCGGGTTCTGGATGCTCCGCTACACATTTACAAAGGAGTACTATGAGCCACTTGCCAATCCGCCCACGAAACAAGCCCCCCTCCCGTTTTCCATTGATCGCACCCTGACCATAGTCCGGCAAACATACCCCGACCTGGTAGTCTCCTCACTTTATGTACCGGAAAAAGCAGCCGATGATGTTGTCGTGTATGGCAGTTTTGGTGGTCGGTCGTTTCTGTTTGGCGATTACGGGGATGAACTGACGCTCGACGGGCGTACCGGAACGATAAAAGCCACTAAATTCATCGCGCAGAAAACGGTGTCTGAGAAAGTTGACAGCCTTATTTTCCCGGTTCATGCCGGGATGTACGGCCACTGGACAATCAAAATTCTGTATGCCCTATTGGGCCTGACACCCGGTTTGTTGTCGATAACGGGTTTTATGCTCTGGTGGCGACGGAAGCGAAAAACGGGCAAGAAGCGGCCGGTTGGCAGGCAACAACCAGAAAACAAGTCGTTCGTTGAGACGCAGCACGGAGTTTAAGCAGACAGCTTGCTGAGTCGCTGTTAATTCAGTTGCTTACTGGTCTAACCCGTTAGGTTTTAACCCAACTTTTCTAATCCCGTTTCAGACGTATCAACGTTTTACACTTTGCCTGTTTCAGTACCGACTACATGGTTAACTCCTCCAGCGTGTTCTTTTCTGGATAAGTCAACTATGTGATCGACAAATTCTCTTGCTTTAACTTCTTTAATGCTGGCATATCGTTTCCGGTCATCGTTTGCCTCCCGCGCTACTTCGTACTTTGGGGTAGCTAACACATTCCGGGTATATGCGCCACGTGAAGGCTATAATTAGCTAATATTTAGGCAGTTATACGGATTCAACTCTTAATACCCGGATTCGGTGATTAATGGTTCACAGCATTAAAAACCAAACGGTTCCCATCTGGGTCTTTGAGGGTAAAACTTCGACCCAGCTCGTCTTCCTCCAGTTCGCCCTGTTTCACGAGTTGCTTGGCCAAATAGGTATCGAACAAGGCTTCCAAATTATCAACGACAATGTAGAATTTCGCGCCCCTGGCACTCTCCGGGTGTTCCGTCAGGTAAAATTCCACAGCTCCCCGGCTAACTGAAATGCATCGGGGAAATTTGGGGCCAAACTGATGCTCCCAATTTTTGGTAAAACCCAACTGGTCACAGTAAAAATGAAGGTTGGTTTCTGCCCGCGTGATCTGCACGTAAGGCACCATGCTCACAAAAATAGAATCGGTCATAGTCGATTAGGCACAACAGCCCTTTTGCTCCTGGCTCGGGGGGCACTTCGCCGATCCATACGAACAGAATACGCAACAATCCCCCGCCAACGGCTTTAGAAGGAGGTGGCAGGAGGTGCATTCATAAAAATAGGCACAAGCATCGGTCGGCATGATCTCTGCGGCCTGATGACTACAACTCGGGCAGGTAATCACGGATTCGATTGTGACGGTCATTCCTTAAAGCGTTTTTGTGCCGGTGACCTTGTAGCCGGTGGCATCCACGGCTTTTTTGATGTCGGCTAAGGAGGTTTTTTTACCATCGTATTTCACGGTGGCCGCTCCTTTTGAGTACGATACATCCACCGCCGATACGCCCTTGATTTTGGCGACTTCCTGCTTGATATGTCCTTCGCAACCTTCGCAGGTCATGCCTTTGATGGTCACATAGGCCACCTGTTGCCTGTCTAATGGACCGGGTTGCTGTACTGGGGTTTTATCCTGGTAAAGCCAGTTTGAATAAGAGGGGAAAGCCAGGAGAAGCAAGGCAATTCCCGTGACGACACTCAAGAAACCTCGACTCTGCCAGAAGGTTGTTTTTTTTT
>NZ_SBLB01000015.1 GCF_004138325.1 Spirosoma sordidisoli
CTGGGTACCCAGAACCGGCAATCGGCACCGAACTGCTTCAGTGCCGATTTATCGGTTACGGGTAGCTATCTCGAATGCCTTGATGGTAGTCTTTGCCATCACTCAAAATTCGGGATGACTCATGTTTAGCCAGTTCAGTGGAGCCAGCGGGTTAGTAGTTTTTGTCTGACGAGCCAAAATTGGTGAACCGGCTGTTGCCGGTGCCGCGGCTGGGGCGCTGCTCGGAACCATTCCGTTGCCGGCCCTGGCTGCTGCCGTTGCGGGCTTGTCCGCCTTTGGTGCCTTCGCTCCGGAACGAGTTGCCATTGCCCGACGAATTGGGTCGACCGCTGTTGCTGCGGTTTTGACCGTTCCCCGATGAGGCACTCGACATCCGACCGTTTCCGTTTTGGGGGCGGGCGTTGCCCTGCCGGTTGCCGCCACCGTTGCGACCCTGGCGTTGCGGTGGGGCCGGATTCACTTTAGTGGTGTCAATATCCAGTACATACGGATGTTCGTCGATAACCGGAACCTGCTTGCCGATCAGTTTGTGAATGTCGCGCAGAAACTCCGTTTCTTCCGCGTCGCAAAACGACAGGGCTATGCCGTCGTTTCCTGCCCGGCCGGTCCGGCCAATGCGGTGTACGTACGTTTCGGGAATGTTCGGCAGTTCGTAGTTGATCACGTGCGATAGTTCGTCGACGTCGATACCGCGGGCCGCAATATCGGTTGCCACCAGCACCCGCGTTTCGCGGGTTTTGAAGTTCGAGAGCGCCCGCTGACGGGCATTCTGCGACTTGTTACCGTGAATGGCTTCGGCTTTGATACCCACCCGAACCAGGTCTTTCACTACTTTATCAGCCCCGTGTTTGGTGCGGGCAAAAACCAGCGCCGACTTGATGCGCTGATCATCCAGGATATGAACCAGCAGTTTGCGCTTATCTTCCTTGCTGACGAAATACATCGCTTGCTGAATGGTATCGGCCGTCGATGATACGGGGGTTACCTCAACTTTGGCGGGGTTATGCAGAATGGTATCGGCCAGTTTGGCTACATCGGTCGGCATGGTAGCCGAGAAAAACAGCGACTGACGACGTTCGGGTAGTTTAGCGATGACTTTCTTGACGTCATGAATAAAGCCCATGTCGAGCATCCGGTCGGCCTCGTCCAGCACGAAGAACTGTACATCGCGCAGATTGATAAAGCCCTGATTCATGAGGTCGAGCAAACGGCCCGGCGTAGCAATCAGAATATCCAGACCGGCTTTGATGGCGTTGACCTGGCTATGCTGGGATACACCCCCAAAAATAACGGCATGACGCAGGTTCAGGTGCCGCCCGTAGGCTGCGAAACTTTCGTCGATCTGAATAGCCAGCTCACGCGTTGGGGTAAGAACCAGCGTCTTGATGCGCCGGGGACCACCCGCACTTTTGCTCCGTTCTTCGTTAAGCAGTTGTAAGATCGGGATAGCGAAGGCGGCTGTTTTACCCGTACCTGTTTGTGCGCAGCCGAGGAGGTCGCGCCGACCGAGTAAAATAGGAATTGCCTGTTGCTGAATGGGAGTAGGGGTAGTGTATCCTTCTTCGGCAAGCGCCTTCTGGATTGGTTCAATCAGTGATAAATCGGAAAATTGCATGGGTAGGCTGGACGTCGATAGGCAGTGGAAAAACGGTGTTCATGAAGTCCAGCATCCAACGTCGAAAAAATGAAGTTATACGTCTACAACCCCACTATGGCAAAGAAAGTGCCATACTTGCCGGTATGTTAAATTCTTCCTACTCGTAGATACTGCCCGCAGCCTGTTCAACCACGGCTTTCGGCATGAGCCAGGCCATCAGTTTGCCGAGTTTATTGAGTACACCCGTAACGACTTCGGTTTGCCCCGCCAGCGTAGCATCGACTGCCTGACGGGCTACATCGGCGGGGGTCATGTTCACTTTTTCGGCTGCTTTGCGACCTTTTTCGCCAATCTGAGCCCGCGTAACGAAGTCGGTATCAGTAGCTCCGGGACAAACGCAGGTTACCGAGACCGAACTGCGTTTCAATTCCTGGGCCAGGCCCCGGCTAAACTGCAGAACCAGAGCCTTGGAAGCTGCGTACAGACTCAGACGCGGTACGGCCTGGTAGGCGGCCGAGCTGCCAATGTTTAAAATGTAGGCGCGGGGCTGTTGCTTGAGCTGGGGTAAAAAAAGGTAACAGAGTTTTACCAGGGTGGTATTGTTCACCGCCAGCATGTCGAGGTGCTCGGCCAGGGCGTGGCTTTCGAAGAGTCCGCTCAAGCCGTAGCCGGCGTTATTGACCAGCAGTTGTACCGTATACCCGTTCTGCTCACACCAGCCGAATACCTGCCCGGCGGCATCGGCTGCGGCCAGGTCGGCAACCAGCACCTCGGCGCGAACCCCGTAGGTGTCGGCTAACCGACGGGCCTGCTGTTGCAGCACCGACTCTGAACGGGCTACCAGCAGGAGGTCAAACTGTCGGCGGGCCAGTTCATCGGCAATGGCCAAGCCAATGCCACGGCTGGCACCGGTAATCAGAGCGTAAGGCATACACAAAAAACGATTTACGGTATTTAGCCCATGCGGATCGAGTCCCGGAGGCCAAATACCGTAAACAGTATACTTAAATATTTACTTTCGAGATAAACCGGTGATAGAACGGCGTCTTACTGTTTTCGTGCTTGGGCATGTACTTACCCGTTACAACCGGCACGTACATGACCCGACGACGGCTGGCTTCGCCAAAGTGGGGCGACTGCTGAGCCCGGTGCCAGAGCCGTCCGTCATGTACCGATAGATCCCCTGCCTGAATGTCGAAGCCGATCTCGTGCTTGTCGGGGTCGTTGTCCACGAAGTATTTCTTCCGAAACAGCATCTTGATGATCCCCTGTTTATGGGTACCCGGAATAACGCGCAGGCCACCATTTTCGTAGGGCGTATCGTTCAGGTGAATGCCTACGTTCAGCATCGGCATGATGCGCTGCCCGAGAAAAATGTCGCGGGGGCTGTCGGTATGCCAGCCCATCTGCGAAAATTTGCTGTTGGGGGTGCGTACATAGTGGTTGAGAATAAGTCCGTCTTTTTCGATTTCGGCGATGCGACCTTCGTACGGTTGCAGCAGATCAACAACGGCCTGCAGGCGCGGGTCCTGTAGAAACTCATGAAGGGCTGTGCTGTGCTGCGACAGGAAACACATCCGCTGAATCATGGGGTTTCCGGCTTCATCCTTCCCGAATTTCAGCGGAACTCCATTCACTTTATCGCGACCTTCATCCAGCCATTGCTGTTCAATGCGAATGGTTTCGCTGATAAATAATTTTACGGTTTCGGGATTAATAAAATTTTTGAAAACAATCACACCGTGTTTATTAAAAAACTGGCGCTGTTCTGTGGTAATGGTTTCGCCCAGGGTAAACGGGGGCAAGAATATTTTGCTCATATCGGTGGTTTTGCAATGCGGGTATTTCGGTATCGTACTAGCTGTATGGGTGTAGAGCTGACAGAATCAACGAGGTAACATTATCTTAACGTGCCAAATCTAATAAATTTACAATTTTGGGATTACTTTACCGCCATATAATTAATTCGACTTTAATTGGCTCTTCTTCCGTAAATAGGTGTCATTCTCCTGCAGATATAAGGTAATATGTTGACTGTCAGTTGATTTTTGGTCCGGCTCATTCGATATAAACCGATAGCCGGTTAGTAAATAACAAATCAGCCTGAACGCGTAATATTCTTATTCTACTGGTTGATAATCAGGTTTACAGCCATGCACCGAACCGGATAAATATATCCGCCTATGTGGCTGGTAGTTTTTTTGTAGCCTAATTGGTCGAGGCAGGTCCGGCAATCGCGAACGTTGTCCCTTAAACGGAATCCCTTACCGAGCTATCCTGAATTGGGGCGGAGTTTATGTTGGTGCTGGTCGGCAGCCGGCTTTTCATGATACAGACCGTTCTTCTTCGTTTTTTTCGACCCTGTTCCAGCCGCTGAGGGCCAGCCGTTTACCCAGCCAGTAAAGCGGGTAGGTAAATGCAAAAGCCCCCACTACATCCACGGTATAATGTACGTGCTGTACCAGCAATAGACTCCCGACAAGCAGTGACCCAATCAAGGCCAGCAGCCTGTCCCACCACCGGCGCAGACACAGGAACATCAGGAAGATACTGGACGTATGACCGGAGTAAAAAAGATCCTTGGTAATATACGTTTTGCCGTAGAATGCATTACTGATCGGGTCTATCAGTGGAATGAGACCAGCTGGCGGATTCAGGGGTACCAGATTGATACTCAGCATGCGGGACAGGCTAACGATGATATAGCCATACGTGAACATCATAAATATGGCCGGGCTGCGTCGGGCCCGAACGATGAGCAACAGGGCCGTGGCCCAAATGATCAGGAAAATACCCAGCGATACATCCTGAGGGGGTAGCTGGTTCAGCACCCAGTCGTTCAGAACGGGACCCTGGTGCTGTTCTATGGTTTGAAAGAAAACCGGAAAGGTAACTAGCAACGCCAGCGTACAGGCCAGACCCACAAAAAACTTGATGCGGAAAATAGGTTGTTGCCAGGCTGCCTGCCAGGCCAGATCGCCAGTGGGATCAGGAGAAAGAATACGCATTTGTACACGCTAAAAAGGCCGCAAAGGTACGAAAGCCAGCTCGTTTGTACCAGTTACACCATCAGCAATCGCCAGATACCCGATGCCAGCAGCAGCAGCAGACCGGCCGGTGTCAGCACTTTCCAGCACAGAAACATCATCTGGTCAACCCGAATGCGGGGGAATGTCCACCGGACCCACATCTGGAGCAGCACCGCCAGGAATACTTTACTTAATAGCCAGAAGGCCCCCGTTACGTTACCCCATACGGTGCCGGGCGCGCCACTCGTCCAGTCAGCAAGCCGGACAGGTCCGATGTTGGGAAGGGGCGTATTCCAGCTACCCAGAAACAGGACGGCACCCAGAAACGACACTAGGAGCATCATGGCATACTCCGACAGATAGAGCAGCGCAAACCGCATGCCCGAATACTCGGTATGGAACCCGCCCACAATCTCCGACTCGCCCTCCGGGAGGTCAAACGGGGCGCGGTTACTCTCGGCCAGCGTGCATATAAAGAAAATTACGTAGGCGATCAGTAAAAACGGATTCCGGAGAACGTTCCAGGCAAAAATGCCCCCCCAGCCCGTTACGTCGATGCCGAGAAATTTGAGGCCGAACAGGTAATTGGTATCTGTCGTATAAATACCCTGTTGAAAGCTGATTTCCTGCAGGTTGAGCGTCTGCGCAATCATGGCTACGCACAGGATCATCAGACCCAGCGGAATTTCGTAGGATATGATCTGGGCCACCGATCGCATGGCTCCGAACAGCGAATATTTGTTGTTTGACCCCCAGCCTGCCATCAGGATGCCCACGACATCGAAAGAAACGATGGCCATCAGGTAAAAGACGCCCACCGCGGCTCCCGACCCCTGTACATCCGGCGTAAGGGGTAGTACCGCAAAGCCGGCGAAGACAGAGGCAAAAATGACGGCCGGCGCCAGCAGGAACAATCGACGATCGGCGGCTGTCGGTACAATATCTTCTTTCTGCAGGAGTTTCAGCAGATCAGCAAACAGTTGCAGCAATCCCCACTTACCTGTTTCCATGGGGCCGAGCCGGTCCTGCATAAACGCCGACACCTTCCGTTCGGTATAAACACCAACGACTACGAAGCCAGAAGCAATCAGCAGGAAAAGAGGAAGAGCCAGCACAGCATACAAGGGAAATGCCTGACGCTGCCAGCGGCCCGACCCGCCGGTTCAGGTCGCTGGCAGCGTCAGGGGTTAAAACTCAGCCTGTTTGGGCGCGCGCGGGAAAGGAATAACGTCGCGGATATTGCCCATACCCGTCACGAACTGCACCAGTCGCTCGAAACCCAGCCCAAATCCGGCGTGGGGGGCCGAGCCGAACCGGCGTGTATCGAGGTACCACCAGATGGTTTCCGGATCGATCCCGACTTCCTGCATGCGGGTAACGAGCTTGTCGAGGTCGTCTTCCCGCTGCGATCCACCGATGATCTCGCCGATACCGGGAAAGAGCACATCCATAGCCCGAACCGTCTGGCCAAGTACCTCGCCCCGGCTGTTGGTGGCCTGGGCCTCGTCCTGCTTCATGTAGAACGCCTTGATGTCGCGGGGGTAGTTGGTCAGGATAACCGGTTTCTTAAAATGCTTCTCGACCAGATACCGCTCGTGTTCAGACTGTAGGTCAACGCCCCAGCTAACTTCGTACTGAAACTGTCCTTTTTTGGCTGGTTTTGAATTGACGAGAATGTCGATCGCATCGGTGTAGGTTAACCGGACAAACTCGTTACTAATCACGAATTGAAGTTTTTCGAGCAGACTCAACTCGCTCTGTTCTTCTTTCTTCTTTGTTTTCTCTTCCTCCTTGAGCCGGTTGTCCAGAAACGCCAGATCGTCGGCACAATGCTGAAGGGCGTAGCGGATAACGGTTTTGACGAAATCCTCGGCCAGGTTCATGTTATCTTCCAGCTCGTGGAAGGCCATCTCGGGCTCAATCATCCAGAACTCGGCCAGGTGACGGGTCGTGTTGGAGTTCTCGGCCCGGAAGGTGGGTCCAAATGTATAGATTTTGCCCAGCGCCAGTGCACCCAGTTCGCCTTCGAGCTGACCCGACACGGTCAGGTTCGTTTCGCGGCCGAAGAAATCCTGGCTGTAGTCTACTTTGCCATCGTCGGTGCGGGGCGGATTGATCGGGTCGAGTGTCGTTACCCGGAACATCTCACCAGCGCCCTCGGCGTCGGAGGCCGTTATGATGGGCGTGTTGAGGTAGAAGAATCCGTTGTCGTTAAAATATTGATGCACCGCAAAAGCCAGGGCGTGACGAACGCGGAGAATGGCGCTGAAGGTATTGGTTCGGGGACGCAGGTGGGCAATCTCACGCAGAAACTCGAGCGAGTGTCTTTTGGGCTGGAGCGGGTACTTGTCGGGGTCGGCCGGTCCGTAGATATGGACGCTGGCAATTTTTACCTCTACCGACTGTCCGGCACCCTGCGACTCTACCAGCTGGCCCGTTATGGCCAGGCAGGCTCCGGTCGTGATGAGTTTCAGGGTTTCGTCAGGAAGTTGACCCGCTTCGGCTACGGCCTGAATGGTATTGATGGTAGAACCGTCGTTAAGGGCAATGAAAACCGCGTTTTTACTTTCACGCTTGGTGCGGACCCAACCTTTTACGGTAACACTGGTGCCAACGGTTGCAGATTTGAGCAGCTGCTGAATGGGTAGATAACTCATAAAAAAAAGCGATCAGTAGGGGATCGGCCCGCAAAAATACAGATTGTCGACTGAATCGCCCACTTCTGTTTTAGGTGAAGCTCGATTCCACAAAAGGGCATGTTACTGCGTATAGAGGTAAACAACAGTATATACGTTTCAAACGCCTGTTTTGTGGGGGCTAAAGCACCCGAAGAGTAAACAAGACAGAACGGAGGGCGGTTGTTGAAACGGGTAGTTACCAGCTCAGGTCAACGGACCAGGAGTCGCGCTGAAGGGCCCGGGTGAGGTAAACGAACTCGGGCTGGCGGATGTCGAGCCGAACGATCAGCGGAAACCGGATTTCCCAGTTCCACCAGACAGGGACCTGCTCCATAGACAGCTCCAGCTCCAGCTGGGTTATGTTGCCAGCCGGTGAAGAAAGTCGCCGGACATAGCGTATGGGGTCCGTGAAGGGGAGTGGCGTACTCGATTCGGAAGCCAGCCAGGTCTGCAGGGCGGTCAACTGATCCGGCGGCAACAGCGAATGAAACCGCACTACGGGTTGCTGGGGCTGGGAGCGGGTAGACTGCCGTAGTGGCCATACCGTACCCGATAAGCGGACCAGGCCTTTGTCGAGGGAAAGGCCGAACGATAGCGTACAATTTTCGCCTTGAAAACGCATGATAGTAGTATCGTTCTAATGACTTTGATAGCTTTGCAACCTCTAAAATTAGTCGCTTTTTGGACTAAATCCATAAAGTTGCTTTATTTTTTGTTTAAATGAACCTAAACAAACCGGCTCGGTAAGCGCCTAACCCTGCCAAGCCGGCTGCCGATACAACCCAATCTATGATGATGCGTACCTTATATATCGTTCGTCATGCCAAAGCTGAAGAGCGGAACATGTTTGCCGCAGACCACGACCGGCAACTTACTTCGGAAGGTATTATGGCGGCCGCCCGCGTAGGTCGGTACCTGCACAGTCGGCAGGTTATGCCGGGTCATATTATCAGCAGCACGGCTCCGCGTGCCAAAGACACCGCTCGGGTAGTGGCTGAACAGCTTGGCTTTGAGACGAGTCAGATTCAGCTCAACCCAAATCTGTTCGATGGTGGACCTAAAGCGTATCTGGAAGCTATAAACGATTTGCCCGATACTATTGATTCGGCTATGATTGTGGGCCACAATCCGGACGTTTCGTATTTTGCCGAGTTCTTGACCCATCAGTCAATCGGGTCAATGAGCAAAGGTGCCGTCGTGGCTGTTTCGTTCGAAGGGCTGAACTGGTCCGAGGTGTCGGGCCGAACGGGGTCGGTGGCCTTTGAGATAGCGCCTAAAAAGCTGCCTAATTCATAAGAAAAGCGCCCCTGCATTATTGACCCGGAAACAAGGTGCTGCTTTTAGCAAGCTGTAATCGTCATGAATCGCAACCGTCGTATTTTTATCGTTGTCTTTATTGTCTTCACAGCCATCGTGGCTCTGCTGGCTATCGATATGGGGCGCCGTACTACCGCGCCCTGGAACAAACGCAGGGAAGTAGAACGAGCCTTTAAACGGGATGGCACCACCGCCGATACGCTACTCTCCGATACGCTGCTTACTCCCTGAAACCATGCTGCAACTCGCAGGTCTTCACCATGTCGCCGTCATCTGCTCGGACTATGAGCGGTCGAAGCATTTCTACACCCAGATTCTGGGATTAACCGTAGTGGGAGAAGTGTTCAGAGCGGAACGACAATCGTATAAACTCGACCTGGCCGTCAATGGACACTACCAGATCGAGCTGTTTTCGTTCCCCGATCCGCCCCGGCGCCCGTCGCGCCCGGAAGCCCTCGGTCTTCGGCACCTCGCCTTTGCCGTAGCTGATCTCGACGCGGCCGTCTTGCACCTGACAGAACATAATGTAATCACGGAACCCATCCGCGTCGACGCGCAGACGGGCAGGCGGTTCACGTTTTTTGCTGATCCCGACGAGCTTCCCCTGGAGTTGTACGAAGAGTAGCGAGCCAACCAGGCTGGCAGCAGGCCATCAGTTGAGGAGTTGACCCAGATCAATTCGCATCGATAGCTGGCTGGTACCGGCGGTTGGTACTGAGGTAAAGCGTCCGTAGGTGAGCTGAAAGCCCCGCGCCTGTACGGATGCGCCGAAGCTGACGCCCGCTCCGCCCGTGATCAGCTTGCCTTCCTGCCGTTTCTGATGATTATAGCCGAGCATCAGATGCACATGCCGGCTGATGAGAAACTCGGTGCCCACGCTCAGGTGACGGGCCAGTTTCTCGGCCAGGCTTACCGGCTGCGGAATCGGATTCCCGTTCAGGTCGAACCGAACGGCCAGGTTGGGGTCGTTATAGGTAATATCGAACCGGTGCAGATGATGGGCCGTCAGCGTCACCCGAATGGGGGCGTACTGCGGCTTCAGGGTGATGCCAGCCTGGAGGTCGAAGGGAAGGTCGGCCTCGGCCGGACCGTAGTTTTTGAGCAGATAGCCCGCATTTTTGGCGACGAGACCTACCGTCAGATTTCCGTTCGGGTGGCGCCAGATACCGCCCAGGTCGGCCAGAATTCCGAAGGCTGAATAGGTTTCAATGGTCGACCCCACAGCCTTTATGGTAGCGCCGAGGGTGAAATTGCCTTCGGTGCGGGCATGAGTGAGGCTGAGGGCATAGTCGTTAGCCGAAAACGTGCCGAGCGTATTACCGCCGGGGTCGGTCAGATCGAACTGGCCGTAGGTCAGATACTGCAGGCCAACCGCCCAGGTGCCGGCCGATCTGACGGGTAGGCCATAGTGCAGGGTATAATACCGGGCCGCAGCCCGATACGGCATCAGACTAATGGACAGCTGGTTGTCGGGGAGTGAGTCGGCCAGCGCCGGGTTGTTCAGGAAATAGGGCGCGTCGGGACGGAGACCACTGGCAACGGTACTACCCAGAGCCGCTACGCGGGCGTGGGTGGGCAGATCGAGGAACGAAAACACCCGCTGGCCACCCAGAGGCTGGCCTTGACTCAGCAGCGGTCCCAGAAAGACCACCCACGAAAAAAAGAGCGCGCGTTTCAAACCAGAGAGCAAGATGTGACAAAGAAACGCCAAATTTCAGGGCGGTAAAAATCGACTGGCGAAGATTCGGGTTAAATATTATCGCGTACTTAACGAATACGTAACTTTGCCAACATCGATTCGACAAACCGACTTATGCAAACCGAAACCCGTCCGGAAGTACCCCTACATGCGCTCAGCAAACCATCAAAAACTGATCTGCTTGCCCAGAAAAACGCCGAAGCTGAACTTGGCGGGGGACAGAAACGGATCGATGCCCAACACGCCAAAGGCAAACTAACGGCTCGTGAGCGAATCGCACTCCTGGTCGATGAAGGGTCGTTTGAGGAGATCGGTAAGTTCGTGATGCACCGAACCCGCGACTTTGGCCTCGACAAAGAACATTACCTGGGCGATGGTGTCGTGACGGGCTACGGCACGGTTGACGGACGACTGGTCTACGTGTTTGCACAGGACTTTACGGTCTTTGGCGGGGCACTCTCCGAGACCCATGCCGAAAAAATATGCAAGCTGATGGACCTGGCGTTGCAGAACGGTGCACCGCTCATCGGGCTGAACGATTCGGGGGGCGCCCGTATTCAGGAAGGGGTTCTGTCGCTGGCGGGTTATGCCGATATTTTTTATCGCAACACCCTGGCCTCGGGCGTTATTCCGCAGCTCTCGGCAATCATGGGTCCCTGCGCTGGCGGAGCCGTGTATAGCCCCGCCATTACCGACTTCATCTTCATGGTAGAAAACACGAGCTATATGTTCGTGACGGGCCCCAATGTGGTCAAAACCGTAACCCATGAGAACGTAACGGCCGAAGAACTGGGCGGGGCCAGTACCCACAGTACCAAATCGGGGGTTACCCATTTTGCCAGTGCCAACGAACTGGCCTGTATTCAGGACATCAAACAGCTGCTCAGCTACATCCCCCAGAACTGCGAAGACGAGCCATTCCGGCTGCCGTACGACACCACCCGCGAGGAAAGCCGCCCGGCGCTGAACCAGATCATACCCGAGAATCCGAACCAGCCCTACGATATGCGCGAAGTCATTGACGAACTCGTCGATGAAGGCACGTTCTTCGAAGTGCATAAGAATTATGCGGAGAACATTGTCGTTGGCTTTGCCCGGATTGGTGGGCGTAGTATCGGCGTTGTGGGGAACCAGCCTGCCGTACTGGCCGGTGTGCTCGACATTAACGCCAGCGTGAAGGCGGCCCGGTTTGTTCGGTTTTGCGATTGCTTCAATGTGCCGTTGCTGGTGCTCGAAGACGTACCCGGTTTTCTGCCCGGCACCGATCAGGAATGGAACGGGATTATTACCAACGGCGCCAAGCTGCTGTTTGCCTTCTGTGAAGCCACCGTGCCTCGCGTAACAGTAATTACCCGCAAAGCATACGGCGGGGCCTATGACGTAATGAACTCCAAGCACATAGGCGCTGACCTGAACTACGCCTGGCCCTCGGCCGAAATCGCGGTAATGGGCGCGAGCGGGGCTGCCGAAATTATTTTCAAGCGGGAGATTGCCGAAGCCGAAGACCCGCAGGCCAAGTTGCAGGAAAAAGTGCAGGAGTATACCGAGAAGTTTGCCAATCCCTACCGGGCTGCCAACCGAGGCTACATCGATGAGGTCATCATGCCCGACCAGACCCGGCATAAGCTGATCCGGGCGTTTGGGATGCTGGAGAATAAAGTGGCCACCATGCCGAAGAAAAAACACGGAAATATTCCCCTGTAAAAACACGGAACCCGGTCATGAAGCGGTAGCTCGTGACCGGGTTCCGTTACAAGCCAGTTTATAATGCCTGCTCCAACGCCCAAAAAAAACGGTAGCCTGCTCCGAACGGTGCTGATCGGTTTATTGATCATTTTCGGCCTGGCTCTGCTGGTCGGTACGGCTTCGGTGCTGTTTCCGTAGACGAACCCGACCCGGCTACGTAACTAGCCGATAGCTTTCAGAATAATAGCGCAGGCCTCTCGAATCTGCTCGTCGGTGATGATGAGCGGGGGGGCTATCCGCATGGAATTATTGCAGAATAAAAACCAGTCGGTGATGACGCCCGGGCCGTTTCCCGACGCGCCACCCGCAATAGCGCGGTCGATGATGGGTTTGAGCACATCGAACGAATCGAACTCAACGGCGAGTAACAGACCTTTTCCCCGAATGTCACGAATGGCCGGGTGCTTCAGCAACTGACGGAACAGCTGCCCCTTGGCTTCGGCCTGCTCGTACAGCTTTTCGTCCCGGATCACCTGTAACGTAGCCAGCGAAGCAGCGCACGAAACCGGATGACCGCCAAAGGTTGTAATATGGCCCAGCACTGGGTTGTTCCTGAACACATGCATGATCTGGGCCGAGCTGATAAACGCGCCGATCGGCATGCCTCCGCCCATTCCTTTGGCACACAGAACAATATCGGGTACAACCACCCCCGCTGGACCGGCACCTTCAAAGGCCCAGAACGTACCCGTACGACCAAACCCGGTTTGTATTTCGTCAAAGATCAGCAACGCTCCCACGTCGGTGCAGCGCTGGCGAACGGCTTGCAGATACCCTTCGTCGGGTACCCTGACCCCCGCTTCCGCGCCTACGACCTCCATCACAACGGCTGCCGTTCGGGGACCAATCTGATCGATATCGTCCCAGTTCGAGTAGCGGATGTGCCGCACGTCGGGTAGCAAGGGCCGGTAATTTCGTTTGAAGTTCTCATCGCCCGATAAGGACAGCGCTCCCTGGGTGGCACCGTGATAGGCATTAACGCAGCTGATCACTTCGGTACGGCCGGTATATCGTTTAGCCAGCTTCATGGCGCCTTCCACCGCTTCGGTACCGGAGTTGGTGAAATAAACCGTATCGAGGCCGGGCGGCAGGGTACTGGCCAGGGCCTGAGCCAGCTGCGTCTGCGGGGTCTGCACGTACTCGCCATAGACCATCAGATGCAGGTATTTATCCAGCTGGTGCTGAATGGCTTCCAGTACGCGCGGGTGCCGGTGTCCGACGTTGCTGACGCCGATGCCGGAGATCAGATCCATATACGGTGTCGACGTACCGTCCGAGTCTGCCGTCGAATAAATATATACGCCTTCGGCCCGGTCTATTTCCAACGCTAGGGGAAAGTCGGAGGTCTGGGCTACGTGCTGGAAAAATAACTGCCGGTGGGTTACCGAATACATGATGAATTTGTCAATATTGTCGATGCTATCCTAACACACCCAACCGGGAAAACAGTTCTGCTCATTCAACTCCCCGATCTCTGGTCCGCCCGGGCTAAGCCAGGGCCAGCGTCCCTGATTAGTTCATCCCGCTTTTCACCACCACATCCTCTTTTTGCCGAAGTCTATGACCATGAAACATGTTTATCTGTTGCTGCTGTTGCTGCTGCCTGGGCTGGTAGCCGCGCAGCATGACTACTATCCACCCAGACAGGAGGCTGCCCCGGCCCCCCGCCAGTACAGCATCACGCTGAAGGACGGTACGGAGCTACGGGGCGAACTGCTGCGGCAGGACAGCACAGAAGCCCTGATCCGGACCAAAAACCTGGGTGAAATCCGACTTCGGACCGACCAGATCCTTCGAATCGAGCAGACCGGCGTTCGGGGCGAAGGGGTAGCCTATCCAAACCTCTTTCCGCAAACGATGCGTATCGCGCCAACGGCGTTCTCGGCCGAAAAAGGGCGACTGTATTACCGGAACTATTACGTGTATATAAGCCAGTTTGAATACGGTGTGACCGATAACTGGAGTGTGGGTGCTACCTTCTACTCGATCCTGCCTACCAACCTGTTCAGCCTGAACACGAAAGTGTCGGTGCCGGTCAGTAGCCGGCTGCGGCTGGGGGTAAATGCGCAGTACGCGGCTGTCCGGTTCGATTCATTTCTGGAAGGCATCGGGTACATTCAGGGTATCGTCACTACCGGCGACCGACAGAACAATACCACCTTTGGGCTAGGGTGGAGCCTGTCGAACGGGACGGTGTCACGCAATGTCGTGGCTACCTTCGGGCTAGTCCGGAAAGTAAGCCCGAAGCTGTCATTCATCAGCGAAAACTTTGCCCTGTTCGGCAGTGGTATCAACCGGAGTCTCGATTTTGCCGGGGTGCTTTCGGCGGGAATCCGGTTCGACCGTCGGCGGCATGCTTTCGATCTGGCGGCTTACGTGCCGATCATTGTCGGTTCGACTGCCGGCAACCCCATTACGTTTCTGCCCTACGGCAGTTATCATCTGCGCATCGGGAAGTAGAAGACAGTCGGTACAATAATTGCGGAATGGCTGGCAGACAAACGAATGCGTCTGTTGAACGGATCAGCAGACTGTTTAGTGGTCGATTATTTCCGCTAATTTCGCCGTTATAGTCAGACAACCTTGCCGTTTCATGTCCGAAGATCCTACCGATTTACCTCCTTTCGCCCGGTCGTGGCCCCAGCTGTATGCCATTGTCATCGGCAGTCTGCTGGTTGAAATTATCCTGTTCTACGTCTTAATGCGCTGGCTGTCATGAGCGTGGTTGACTGGGGCGTGCTCGTCGCTACGCTGGCAGGCATTATCGTTTATGGTATTGTCAAAAGCCGCGGGAGCCGCAGTATGGACGACTACCTGCTGGCTGGTCAGTCGCTGCCGTGGTACCACGTGGGGCTGTCGGTCATGGCGACTCAGGCCAGCGCCGTTACGTTTCTGTCTGCGCCGGGACAGGGCTTCTCGGACGGGATGCGGTTCGTTCAGTTCTATTTTGGCCTGCCGCTGGCCATGGTGGTCCTGTCGGTAACGTTTGTCCCCATCTTCCATAAACTGAAAGTATTCACGGCCTATGAGTTCCTGGAGAAGCGGTTCGATACCCGCGTCCGTACACTGACGGCAGGCCTGTTTTTGCTCCAGCGCGGTCTGTCGACGGGTTTATCCATTTACGCGCCGGCCATCATCCTGTCTACTATCCTGGGCTGGAATATCTACTGGACCAACCTCATCATGGGGGGCATTGTGCTGGTCTACACGGTAACGGGAGGAACCCGGGCTATTTCCCACACCCACCTGCAGCAGATGGCTGTTGTTACGTTCGCCATGGCGCTGGCCGGATTCCTGACGGTGCGGCTCCTCCCCGACGATATTGGGTTCATCGATGCGCTGCAGGTAGCCGGAAAAGCGGGCCGGATGAACCTGATTGATCTTAAATTTGATCCGGACAGCCGCTATAACCTCTGGTCAGGCCTGATCGGAGGGTTCTTTCTCCAGCTTTCGTATTTCGGAACAGACCAGTCGCAGGTGGGGCGTTACCTGACGGGCGAATCGATCGGGCAAAGCCGGTTGGGGCTGCTGATGAACGGCTTGCTGAAAGTGCCGATGCAGTTCCTGATTCTGCTGGTTGGGGTGCTGGTGTTCGTTTTTTATCAGTTTAATCCGGCGCCGGTCTTTCACAACAAACAGGAAACCGACCGGCTCCGGGATAGCCCCTACGCCAGTGACTATCAGCGGGCCGAGACCCGGCATCAGCAACTTACGGCCCAGCGGCAGCAGGCGGTGCTGGACATGCAGGCCGCGATCCGTACCGACAATGAACCGGCTGAAACGGCTGCTGTTGCTGTACTAAAAGAGACCGATGACGCGCTCAAAACCGTAAAGGCAGACGTAACCAAACTGATTGAAAAGAACAACCCCGCGGCTGACACGAACGATGTGAATTACGTTTTTCTTCGGTTCGTACTCGATTACCTGCCCCACGGACTGATTGGCCTGCTGATAGCGGTCATTTTCAGCGCGTCGATGGGGTCTATTGCCGCGGCTTACAATTCGCTGGCGTCAACGACGGTTGTCGATGTGTACAAGCGGCTCGTGAACGGCCGGGCCGACGATGCGCACTACCTGAATGCGTCGCGCTGGGCCACCATAGGCTGGGGCATCTTCTGCATCATTGTGGCTCAGTTTGCCAACCGACTGGGCAGTATGATCGAAGCCGTCAATATCCTGGGGTCGTTATTTTACGGGGTTATTCTGGGGGTATTTATCGTCGCCTTTTACGTTAAATCGATCGGGGGACGGGCTACGTTCTGGGCCGCGATCATCGGCGAGCTGTTCGTAGTGCTGAGCTGGTATTATGACCTTACCGCCTTTCTATGGCTTAACGCAATCGGGTGTCTGCTGGTCGTTGGAATCGCCTGGCTGATTCAGCAGCTGATCGGCCGGGAAACGCTGAACACCTAGGCAAACCAAATAACAGCAAAGGCCCCGAACTACAAATCTGTAGCCCGGGGCCTTTGCTGTTATTTGTATAATCAGGCTTTTTTCTTGCCCTTGCCCTTCAGAGCAGGCATGGCCGGCAGTTTTGCGGTGTATTCGCTTACGCTTTTCTCGATCGCATCCTTAAAGAATGGGAAAGAAGGGTCGTTGGACGATTGACCGAGCGACAGGGCTTTTTGTGCCATCGGGACGGCTTCGGCAAATTTCCCCATCTTCCCCAGCAGCTGCGATTTCACATAAAGGTTGCGAAACGTTTCCTTGGCCGCAATCGATTTATCGATCCAGGTCATTGCCTGGTCCAGGTTACGGCCTTTGCTCAGGTTGTAGTTGGCAGCAGCCTGAAGAACGGCCGCATCATCTGGTTTCTCTGCAACGGCTTTATCAACGCTGGCTGCGGCATTGGCACTGGTGTTAACGGCCAGATCGGCCTTCGCCTTTCTGTTGGCCCACATGAAATTCATGGACGCCGTGCTGTCGGTCAGGTCGCTGAAATTAATCGTGAAGGTCTCGGTAGGCTCCGCAGTGGCTGACGACTTAATGGACACACGCAGCGCATCCTGGTCCTGCTTATACGACTGCTCGGTAACGCTTAGGTCTTTGCTGAAAATCAGGGTCCAGTCGTCAGAAGCCGGGATCGACAGGATAGCATAGGTACCGGCGGGCAACGTCTGGCCATTCACCATCAGGTCAGTCGAGGTCGTGAAGGCTGTTGCCTGGTTGGCACCAGTACGCCAAACCTTGCCGCTGGGCACGAAAGCCTCCGTGAAGGGGGTACGTCCTTTCAGGCTGGGGCGGGAGTATTTAACGGTCAGGTCAGTAACGCCAATCGTTTGTATGACTGTAGCACCAGGGCTGGGGGAGGGGAGTTTGATCTGGGCTGTAGCCAGCTGAGCAGCCAGGCCCAGTGTGATGCCACTTAGTACGAGTTTACGCATGGTTATGTAGTATGTTTTAGAAAACTAGGGGCGAAATTGCGGCTTTTTGGGCACAAAAGCCAATACCATCATGCACAGAGAGCCGCTCCTGAACCTGCTCCGGCAATACCGGCCGGCCGATCCGGAAGAACAGACAATGACTGCCAGAACAATCGATTTTGTAGAAAAGAATCCAGCCTGTTTCGAGCGTTCACTGCCTGATGGCCATATAACAGGCTCTGCCTGGGTGGTCGAGCAAAAAGCAGGCCAGGGCCAGCCAGCCATTAGCCGTGTGGTGTTGATTCACCACCGAAAACTCGACCGCTGGCTACAGCCGGGTGGACATGCCGATGGTGATCCGGATGTAGCCGCTGTAGCGCTGCGGGAGGCTCAGGAAGAAACGGGGCTCAATAACCTGAAACTGGTCGGGCACGCAGACGGATCGCCGGCTATTTTCGACGTCGATATTCATACGATCCCGGCCCGGGGCGACGTTCCCGAACATCTTCATTATGACATTCGTTTTTTGGTTGAAGCAGACCCGGAAGAAGCATTCCGGGCAAATCACGAAACGAAGGATATTCAATGGTTTAGCCTGGAAAAAGCAGAATCATTGACTAAAGATGCCTCAATTTTCAGAATGCTTCGAAAAAATTGGCTTTAACGAAGAACATAGTTGGTGTTTTGCTGGTTTTTTTGTTAGGTAGGTATTTATACATTTGCCTTACAACAAAACCACAGAACGTCAATGAAATTCGCACACATAGCCTTGGTTGGCGTAGCTTTACTGGCTACTGCTGTCCAATCGTCAGCGCAGGACGACCGCAAGCTGCGTAAAGATCCAACCTATTCGACGGGTAATTACAAGCATGCCAACAAAGCGGCTACCGCCCGGAGCTGGGAAAAAAACACAGGTGTAGCGGTTGAGCAACCTGCACCGACCGACGCTAATCTGGCCAACTACAAGCGGCAGGTGCCTGCCCAGCAGCCAGTAGGTGGCGTGACGGTTGAACACACCCCCTCGACCGATGTGGCTGATCGGAATTATAAGATGCAGCGTCCTTCTACGGTGACCAACTCATCGGGTACGGGCATTGCGCGCAAGTCGCGTAAAAACGCTGATACAACGAGCGCGTCGGGTACGGGTAACTAATACGTGTACGCTCTCAGACAGGCCAGTTCCACAGGGACTGGCCTTTTTTTATGCCCGTTTACAGCCAGATTGTCTGCCTGGCCGATCGGAATGAATAAGTTGTGTTCCGGTTGAGGTTGGTAAACAACAGATTGTGGTCAATGGGCAGGTAAAGATTGCTCCAGATCAGGCCTTGTGTCGTGATAGTGAGCTTATTAAGTGCTAATGATGGTATTATTAGCTGACTTTTAATTTACATTAAAAATGAAGTAAAGGTCTGATAGTTAGTGAGTTATTCGGAATTGGGTTATCATATGTAAAACATTTTTATGACTAAGCAACGTGTACGTTAGAGTAAACCAGGACTAATGCGTAGTTTTCAGGTGATTTAACACCGTTAACTAACTACCTATAACTACCTATATGGAAACCATTGAGAGAAAGCCGCGCTCTCGCGAGCAAACGCGTTCGGGTATCATGGTAACGGCCAAAACCATTGCCCGCCGGGAAGGATGGCAGGCGGTTTCGATCCGAAAAATTGCCGATGCTATTGAATACAGCGCACCCATTGTTTACGAGTATTTCGACAGCAAAGACGTACTGCTGAATGAGATTCGAAATGAAGGGTTCAGCTATCTCTACCAGGAGTACGACCGCATTCTGAAATTATACCGCGACCCCGAGAAACGCTTATACGAAATATCACTCATTCAGTGGGATTTTGCCCAGCAGCAGCCTGAGATCTATCAGGTCATGTACAGCCTGGAGGGAGCCTATTGCTCGATGCCCGTTTACCAGTCCGACATCGTGCAGGCTGTTTCAGACAAGGTGTCGGAAATTATTTGCTCCTTTATTCCCAAGTCCAAAGAAAGCATCCGTCGACTTTTCTTTGAATGGTGGTCCATTTCGCACGGATTGATCTCGATGGCTATGATGCTTAAAGACGAACAGTCGATCGAAATGTCGGCGCAGGTGTACCGGGAAACGATGCGTCGGTTTGTTCGTGGGCTTAAGTAGTCATGCTGGCGATTATCGGCGCTACCGGCATGCTTGGCCAGCCCGTTGCGCATCAACTGATCTGGGCCGGCAACGCGGTTCGTATCATTGCCCGTAATGTTGCGGAGGCCAAGGGCTTGTTTCCGCATGTAGAGGTGGTGCCCGGCGATCTGCGCAATCCAGACAGCCTGTTGCAGGCTTTACAGGGTGTGGATACGGTTTACCTCAGTTTATCCGTCAGGCAAACCGAGAAACGAACCGACTTCCATACCGAGACCGATGGCCTGCGAAACCTGCTGACCGCGGCCAGGCAGGCCGGGGTGACGCGTATTGCGTACCTGTCATCGCTGGTGATGCGCTACCAGGGTATGAACGGATTCCGCTGGTGGGTATTCGAGGTGAAGCACGAAGCCGTTCGGCTCATCAAAGACTCGGGGCTTCGGTATAGTATATTCTACCCATCCTGTTTTATGGAATCGATCAATACGGTACAGCGTATGGGTCGGTTTATTCTTGTCCTGGGCCGCTCGCCGGTTCGGCCGTGGTATATTTCTGCCCATGACTATGGCAAACAGGTAGCGCGGGCGTTGAAACAGGCCTCAGATAACCAGGAATACGTTATCCAGGGACCCGAGGCCCTTACGCAGCATGAGGCTGCTGAACGGTTTACACGGGCGTATACGGCCAGCCCAGTAAGGGTGCTGACGAGCCCGTTGTTTTTCCTGAAAATGGGAAGCGCTTTCTCGACCCAGGCCAACTACGGCTGGCACATTGGCGAAGCACTGAACAGCTACCCCGAACAGTTCGAGGCAGAAAAAACCTGGGCTGATCTGGGGAAACCCCAAACGACCATCGACCAGTTTGCGGCCGACCAGTAAAACGAATCCAGCAGCTGGCCAATAGAAGGGCGGTTAACACCAGGCCTGGTAGTCGGTTTTAACCGCCCCGTTCTTCTTAACCAGATCAGTATAACCCTTCGATCGACAGATACCGTTCGCCGGTATCGTAGCAGAACGTGAGGATGCGGCTGCCAGCGGGTAGTTCCGGCAGCTTTTGGGCGATGGCCGCCAGCGAAGCGCCCGACGATATCCCGATAAAGATACCTTCTTCGCGGGCCGCTCGCTGCGCCCAGGCAAAAGCATCTTCTTTACTGACTGCAATGGACCCGTCGAGCAGGTTGGTGTGCAGGTTCTGCGGTACGAAGCCGGCGCCAATACCCTGAATGGGGTGCGGACCCGGCGCTCCTCCGCTGATGACCGGCGAGAGGGCGGGTTCGACCGCAAACACTTTAAGGGCAGGAAACGATTCTTTCAGCACCTCGGCAACGCCGGTAATGTGTCCGCCCGTACCCACGCCGGTAATCAGCGCATCGAAGCCTTCCGGAAAATCGGCCAGGATTTCCTGCGCCGTGGTTTGCCGATGTATCTCAATATTGGCCGGATTCTCGAATTGCTGAGGCATCCACGCGCCCGGCGTCTGACTTACCAGCTCATGCGCCCGTTCAATGGCCCCTTTCATACCCTTCTCACGCGGAGTCAGATCAAAAGTGGCCCCATAGGCTGCCATGATACGCCGACGCTCGATACTCATCGACTCAGGCATGACCAGGATCAGCTTGTATCCTTTTACCGCAGCCACCATGGCCAGGCCAATACCGGTATTGCCCGAGGTGGGTTCAATAATTGTACTGTCGGAGGTCAGAATGCCTTTAGACTCGGCATCGTCAATCATGGCCAGCGCAATGCGGTCCTTGATGCTGGCGCCGGGATTGGCCCGTTCCAGTTTCATCCAGACGTCGTAGCCGGGGTAGAGCCGGTTCAGTCGTACGTGGGGAGTATTACCAATCGTGTCGAGAATGGAGGTAGCCTTCATATGACAAAGTTTATGGGTTCAGCCGATTCGAGCGACTTCAATCGTACTTCGGTCTGGTGCTGGTGATAAACCAGCGAATGCGCTTCTACGCTGTCGGTCAGCCAGACGTTGCCGCCAATGACTGAATCGTGACCAACGACGGTATGCCCACCCAGGATGGTCGCGTTGGCGTAAATGACTACGTTGTTCTCGATTGTCGGGTGCCGCTTTTTCTGCGCCATCGATTTAGCGACGTGGGTGGCTCCGAGCGTGACGCCCTGGTAGATCTTGACGTTGTCGCCAATAATCGTCGTTTCGCCGATCACAACGCCGGTACCATGATCGATGAAAAAGGCGCGACCAATCTGAGCGCCGGGGTGAATGTCGATACCGGTTTGTCCGTGGGCGTATTCCGTGAGCATACGGGGCAGCAGCGGTACGTTGAGCCGAAGCAGTTCGTGCGCAATCCGGTAAACGGCAATGGCGTAGAAGCCTGGATACACCGCAATTACCTCTTCGAGTCCAATAGCGGCCGGATCGTTATCCGTGATGGCATGGGCGTCGAGCAGCAGCCGGTCGTAAATAGCCGGTAACTGATCAAAGAATTTCTCGGCAATGGTGTCAGCGCCTTCGGGCAGGGTATTCTGTAAAGGACTAAGTAGACAGACCAGCTGCTGGTTTAGTTTCTGATAGGTTTCCTCCACATGCTGCGACACCGACTGGCAGTCCTGCGTAACAGGAAAAAGGAGTCGCATCAGCTGGTCGATAAAGCGGCCGGCATCGGGGCGGGAGGGAAGCTTGTACCGGTACTGCGCCCGCTGAACCAGCAGATGGTCAAGAAAGGCGTTCGTGGCAGTGGTCATAACAGAATAGTTAACGCGAATGTACGAGTAGAAAGAAGAGAATGCTTGATTGTCAGCGGGAATAGAGTGGTGATTTTGCCCCGTATTGTGGAGACACTACACAAGCTGTCGATTCGTTTATGTGCATAGGACGGCCTGCTTTACAGGGACATTCGTTGATTTTCAAACAAAATGCGGGCCGCAAAGTTCTGCCGCGGCTTCTGGAACCTGATTTGTATTAAAAACAACTGAACAGATGGAACAAATCGCCATGATAAGTAAAGCTATAACTACATTTCTTGTATCGCTGGTGGCCACGTCGGGGTTTTCCTGGCTGCTGTCAATGGCCTGCCAGCGTACGGGAGGTGCCGAAACGATGAGTCCCGACTCAGCCGTTACGGCCCCCGGTTCATCCGAGCTGGCAGGCCTGACGCTGGTCAACGCGTACCCGAAACTCAAATTCGAAGCGCCAGTCGAATACACCTATGCCGATGACGGAACGAACCGGGTGTTTGTGGTCGAGCAGGCCGGGCAGATTCGGGTTTTCGACAACAACGCTGATGCATCGTCGGCTAGTACATACCTCGATATTCGGAGCCGGGTTGCCTACGGAGGGGAAATGGGACTGCTGGGCCTGGCTTTCCATCCCAAATTCAAAGAGAACGGCTATTTCTACGTCAACTACACCAAAAACAACCCGCGTGAAACGGTTATCAGCCGGTTCAAAGCAGCTTCACCAACCGCTTCAACCGCGGAGCCAGGTTCGGAAGTCGTCCTGTTAAAATTCAGCCAGCCTTACTCGAACCACAACGGTGGCAAACTGGTATTCGGCCCCGACGGGTACTTGTACATTTCTACGGGCGATGGCGGCAGCGGGGGCGATCCCCAGAACAACGGGCAGAGCCGCAGCACCCTGCTGGGTAAAATTCTCAGGATCGATGTGAACAGCACGGAGAAAGGTCAGTATGGCATTCCGGCCGACAATCCATACAAGGGAAACAGCAACAACTATCGGGAGGAAATTTTTGCCTACGGCCTGCGTAACCCCTGGCGGATTAGCTTTGACGACAAAGGTCAGCTGTGGGCGGGTGATGTCGGCCAAAATGCCATCGAAGAAATTGACATCGTGACCAAAGGAGGCAACTACGGCTGGCGCGTGAAAGAAGGAAACTCCGATTACAACGCCAGGGATAATCAGGCGGCTGACTTTGTTGGCCCTATCTGGCAGTACGATCACAAAAACGGCGATATCTCAGTAACCGGTGGGCTTGTCTACCGTGGCCAGGCTGCGCCGGCGCTTCGTAACAAATATGTGTACGCTGATTACGCCAGCGGCCGGGTCTGGGCGCTGACATCCAATGGAACAAAAGCTGTCAGCAATCAGGAAATTGTAGCGCGGGCGGGGCTGATTTCGGCTTTTGGCGAAGACAAGAACAAAGAGATGTACCTGTGCGACTACGACGGGCGTATCCTGAAATTATCGGCTGGTAAATAAGCAACAACCAGTGATCGAGCGGGTTCGGGAGTTATACGGTCCAGTATAGCTCCCGAACCCGTTTTTTGTGCGGGTCAGTCGGCCTAAAATCGTTATCTTGGGACTGTATACCCGGATATCGATGATGCGATTTCTTCTGCTTTTGCTGCTGATCGGCTGCGCTGTAACCACCTGGGCCCAGCCAGCCACCCCATATTCAATTGAACAGGTAGTATCTGCTCCCTATTGCGCCAACCTAACCGCCGGCCGAAACCGGGTGGCCTGGGTCGTCACAACCGAGGGTGTCCGGAATATCTGCGTATATGAGTTTCTCGAGGCATCCGGCAACGTTCCGCGTTCGCAGCCGACCCAACCGGGTAAACTGATCCAGCTTACTCGCCAGACCGTTGACGATGGACAGGAACTGGGCGAACTGCGCTTCTCGCCCGACGGCCGTTACCTGGCCTATGTACGAGGGGGGAGCAAAAACGCAAAGGGCGAGAACCCCAACCCTGTCAGTGATCCGGCCAGCACCGAGCAGGCTGTCTACCTCGTGCCGACCGACGGCAGCAGTACCGCCCGCAAAATCGGATTGGGTAACCATCCGTCGTTTTCGCCCGATGGGGGTCGGCTGTTGTTTAGCCAGGCAGGCCAGCCTGTGGTAGCCAGCCTGACCGCCCAATCGGCCGGCGGGTCTGTAACAGCGGCTCCGGCCGTCAGTAAACTATTTACATCCCGTGGCAGCTTGGGGAGTTTCAGCTGGTCGCCCGACGGAACCCGGGTGTTGTTCGTGAGTGATCGAGGCTACCATTCGTTCATTGGTGTATACGACCTTGCGCAGAAAACGATATCGTGGCTGGCGCCGGGCGTTGACCGGGATGCTGCACCCGTCTGGTCGCCCGACGGAAAACGGGTGGCATTTATTCGCGTGCCCGGGCTGCGTCATGGCGAGCTGGAGAACGTACAGGGCGGAAACCGGTTTGCGATCTGGACGGCTGACGTGAAAACCGGCGAGGGTCGTCAACTCTGGCACTCCCCGGCCGACGATGGAGGTTTTGCGCAGTATTATCCCGCCGAGCCCCTTCGGTGGACGGTAGCGAATCAGCTGCTTTTTTTCTCCGAACATGAGGACTGGATGCACCTATATTCGCTCTCGCCGGAAGGGGGCGATAAGCCCGTGGATCGCACCCCCGGATCTTACGAAGCCGAAGAAACGGTTGTTTCGCCCGACGGTCAGACGCTGTACTTCAGCAGCAACAACCCCGAGAACGATCCGCTCGACCGCGACCGGCGGCATGTATGGCGGGTGTCTCTGACCGAAAAGAACCCAAAGCCGGTATCTGTTACGAAGGGGAAAGGCATCGAAACCGACCCGACGCTCGTTGGCAACTGGCTGGTCTGCCGATCGGCTGCTTATAACCGACCAACGGGCATCGAGATGCGCAGCCTGAGCCAGTCGCTGGAGCCGATTCGGTATCCAAGCTCATTACCCGCTCGCTTTCCGCAGGGCGCCCTGGTTGAACCCCAACAGGTGGTGATGACAGCGGCCGACGGGGTGGTTGTACACGGTCAGCTGTTCCTGCCGACTGGGGTAACGTCGGCTGGGAGTCGTAAACCGGCGCTTATTTTCATGCATGGCGGACCGATGCGGCAAATGTTGCTTGGCTGGCATTACCGGGGTACCTACTACGCCAATGCCTACGCCATCAATCAGTATCTGGCCTCGCAGGGGTACGTGGTGCTGTCGGTAAACTACCGGGCGGGTATCGGGTACGGGCGGGCGTTTCGCCGGGCCGCGCGACAGGGCCCCCGGGGAGCCTCCGAATACCAGGATGTGCTGGCTGCGGCCGACTACCTGAAAAGCCGTTCCGATGTCGACGCGGCCCGAATAGGCTTGTGGGGCGGCTCCTACGGTGGTTATCTTACCGCACTCGGGCTAGCCCGTAACTCGGATCGGTTTGCGGCCGGGGTCGATCTGCACGGCGTTCATGACTGGTCTTGGCGGGGAAACTATTTCACGCCCGGGGGCGAGTGGGGCATCGGGCCCGACCAGATGAAACAAGCCCTGGCTTCGTCGCCCAACGCGGATTTGAGTCAGTGGCGATCGCCCTGCCTGTTCGTGCATGGCGATGATGATCGAAACGTGAGCTTTAATGAAACGGTCGATCTGGTGCAGAAGCTACGGGAGCGTCAGGTGCCAACGGAGGTGCTCGTCTTCCCCGACGATGTTCATAGCTTACTCCTTCACAAAAACTGGCTTCGGACGTATAACGCGCTGGATGCTTTCTTCAACAAATACCTGCTTCGTCAACCCGACAAAGGTGTCGCCACTGAAAAATGATCTCTACCGTATTTGAATCGCCCATCGGACTGGTTCAGGTGATGGGTACGGCCGAGGGCGTTTCGGCCATTACCTGTATTGATGTGTTGCCTGGGCCAGAACTGACGCCCGATACTCCCGAACCAGTTCGGCAGGCTGTCGAGCAGTTACAGGCTTATTTTGCCGGTAGTGGGCAGACATTCAGTTTTCGGCTCAATCCGGTAGGGACTGCTTTTCAGCAAACCGTCTGGCGGGCGCTGCTCGACATCCCGTTTGGAACGACCTGCTCGTACCTGACCCTGACCCGACGAATCGGCGACGAAAAGGCCATTCGGGCGGTGGCGGCTGCCAACGGCCGAAATCCAATAGCTATCGTAATTCCGTGTCATCGGGTGATCGGCTCAAATGGGTCATTGACCGGTTATGCGGGTGGTTTGTGGCGCAAACAGTGGCTCCTTGAACATGAGGGCACCTGGCCGGTTAAACCAACTAACCCACCGGGCCAGTTATCGCTGTTCTGACTAAACTCATCATGACATATACCCACCTGCCGTTATGGCGTTTGCTGTTGTTTATTGGTTGTCTGGCAACGGGCTCCTGTGCTCCGCGCTACCGGGGCCCGGTGACGGATCATTTTACCGGTAAGCGGTTCGTCAACCCCGACATGCCTGCCCGCGAGGGAGGTGGGTTGTTGAAATGGCTGCTGCATCGCGACAAAGGACCATGGGCTGAGCAGCCAAACGCCTACGTGGGGGCGCCACCGGCCCGGCGCATCGAGGGCGACAGTCTGGTGCTGACGTTTGTGAATCATTCTACTTTTTTGCTGCAAACGGGCGGACTAAACATCCTGACCGATCCGGTCTGGTCAGAACGCGTGGGTCCGACGAACTGGCTGGGTGTCAGGCGCCGACGACCGCCGGGAATACGGTTTGAGGATTTGCCACCCATCGATGTGGTTTTGCTCAGCCATTTGCATTACGACCATCTCGATTTACCCACGCTGCGCCGGCTGGTCCGGGCCCACAATCCGCTCTTCGTGGTGCCGCTGGGCGTTGGCTATCTGCCGCGCCGGGCCGGGGGGCGGGTAGCCCGAGAACTCGACTGGAACGATACCCTGCGGATCAGGCCTGGTCTTGAGTTGACCTGTACACCCGCTCAGCACTTCAGCAATCGGGGTTTGGGTGACCGGGATCGCACCTTATGGGCCGGGTATCTGCTGCACACGAGCTTCGGTACGACCTACTTCTGTGGAGATAGTGGGTATGGCCCCCATTTCAAACGCATTGCCGAACAGGCGGCCCGCAGTCCAACCGGGCCTATCAGGCTGGCGCTGTTACCCATCGGCTCTTACCGACCAGAGTGGTTCATGGCGCCGGTGCATGTGTCACCCGCCGGAGCCGTGCGCGCTTTCATGGATGTAAAGGCGCCCCGGGCAGTCGGTATTCATTTCGGAACCTTTCAGCAGGGCGACGATGGCCTAACGGAGCCCGTCGAGGATCTGCGCAAGGCCCTCGCGGAACAGGGTATCGCGCAGGACCGATTCATAGCTCCCCAGGAAGGCCGACCCATTACAATTAAAAAGTGAACGAGCCAGGTTCATAGAAGAGATCGCTAAGTACATTACTGGAAGACGAATAGCAAAACGGCATTGATATTGTGTACTTTTGCCGCATGGAATCAGTGCAGATTGATAGGCCCACCACCGATGCTCCCGGCACGGAAAAAGCCAGTATGGATGTACCCGGTATGGATATACTGAAAAGCCAGCGTCTCGAACAACTCAAATATGACATCAGAGGGCCCGTATACGAAAAGGCACTTGAACTCGAAAGTCAGGGGTACAAAATTATCAGCCTCAATATTGGCAATCCGGCTGTTTTTGGCTTCGATGCGCCCGATGAGATTGTTCACGATATCATCCTGAATATTCGGAACGCGCAGGGCTACGCCGACTCGCGGGGGTTGTTCTCGGCCCGTAAAGCCGTCATGCACCACACGCAGAACATCGGCTTGCCCGGTATTACCATCAACGACATCTATATCGGAAACGGCGTCAGTGAGCTGATTATGCTGGCCATGCAGGCCCTGCTCAACGAAGGTGACGAAGTGCTGATTCCATCGCCCGATTAT
Source organism: Spirosoma sordidisoli (assembly GCF_004138325.1). GTDB lineage: Bacteria > Bacteroidota > Bacteroidia > Cytophagales > Spirosomataceae > Spirosoma > Spirosoma sordidisoli. The sequence goes on from NZ_SBLB01000015.1 coordinate 28,175, forward strand.
CCGCTCTGGACTGCCTCGGTCGCGTTCTGCGGAGGAAAGCCGGTTCATTACGTTTGTGACGAAGCGGCCGGCTGGAATCCGGATCTGGCCGATCTGGAGCAAAAGATAACCCCTCGTACCCGAGCGGTAGTTGTCATCAATCCCAACAATCCGACCGGGGCCGTATACGACCGGGCGGTGCTCGAAGGCATTGCCCGCATTGCCGAACGGCATAAACTAATCGTCTTTTCGGACGAGATTTATGACCGTATTCTGTACGACGGAGCTCAGCATTTTCCCATCGCCAAAATGGTACACGACACGTTGTGTATCACCATGGGTGGCCTGTCGAAGAACTACCGGTCTGCGGGCTTTCGGGGCGGATGGCTGATTCTGAGCGGAGCGCGTCACCGGGCCAAGTCCTACATTGAAGGATTGACGCTGCTGGCCAGTATGCGGCTCTGCGCCAACGTACCGACCCAGTATGCCATTCAGACCGCGCTGGGCGGCTACCAGAGTATCAACGATCTGGTCGTACCAGCCGGGCGGCTACACAAGCAGATGATGCTGGCCTACGAACGAATGATCGCTATTCCGGGGGTGTCGTGCGTGAAACCCAAAGGCGCCCTTTATATCTTCCCCAAACTGGATCTGAGCCAGTTCACCTTTGCCGACGACGATGACTTCGTGCTAAACCTGCTCATCGAACAAAAGGTACTGGTGGTGGCCGGTAGCGGCTTCAACTACACGACCAAAGACCACTTCCGGATCGTGTGTCTGCCAACGGTCGATGAACTCAACACCGCCCTCGATCGCATCGAAGCGTTCCTGGAAAGTCACCGGCGCTAACTCTTGCCGGGTGTTCATAAACGTTTTTCTTCATTTCAACGTTATCGTATTCCCCCCGCGAAAAAGTCGGCTGGTATGGCTAACCGTGCCCGACTATACGCGGCAGGGAGGATCGTTTACTGATCAGTGCGTACGCCCTTCGCGCCCACTGCCTTTTTTAATGAATGAAATGGAAGCTACAAAAGAAAACGTACAACGCTCTGAAACGCAGAGCACCGAACGAATTGCCCAGGATTTACCCAAACGCGATGAGTTACTCCTGACCCCCGACGAACAGCGAATCAAAGAAGCGTTTCAGGATCATAACTGGAACGAAATCAAGACCGCCGATTCGTGGGTGATATTTAAAGTGATGGCCGAGTTTGTTGAAGGCTTCGATAAGCTGGCAAAAATTGGCCCATGCGTGTCTATCTTCGGATCGGCTCGGACCCAGCCCGACAATCCCTATTACAAAATGACCGAGGAGATCGCAGCCAAGCTGGTTCGCCACGGGTATGGTGTGATTACGGGTGGCGGCCCCGGCATCATGGAAGCCGGTAATAAAGGCGCCTATGAGCAGGGTGGTAAGTCGGTAGGACTAAACATCAAACTTCCCTTCGAGCAGCATAGCAACATCTACATCGATCCCGACAAAAGCATCAATTTCGATTTCTTCTTTGTTCGGAAAGTGATGTTTGTCAAATACGCGCAGGGTTTTGTGGTCATGCCCGGCGGTATGGGTACGCTCGACGAACTGTTTGAAGCGCTGACGCTGATTCAGACCCGTAAAATTGCCCGGTTCCCCATTGTACTGGTTGGACGGGCCTACTGGCAGGGACTCATCGACTGGATCACCCAGGTAATGCTCGAACAGGAGCACAATATCAATCCGGAAGATATGAAGCTGATCAGCATTGTTGACACGCCAACCGACGCCGTGAGGGTTATTGACGAGTTCTACAGCAAATACCTGCTGAAGCCGAACTTCTAGGCCGGTGGGTACGCTTGGGTCATCCCAGGTGTCAAGCCACCATTAGGCTATAGTATAGAAAGCGATGTCAGTCTGCACTGGCATCGCTTTGTTGTTTTAAAACACCAACGTTGGCATGATCCCGTTTGGTAGCCCACTAGTCATTTCGCTCGGTGGACTTGCTGGGTCAAGGGAGTATAAGTTTCCGTTCAGGAATTGTGCAGTATGGGCTTTGGCAATTTTCCGGATGGCTCGATACATGCGACACCCGCAGAACGCGAGAGCAGCGTCTTATTGCCCAGCAGCGCTTTTATCGGTCAGTTGAACGACGCCCTGAACGACAGTGGGCTCTGGTTTGTCTTAGCTTTGAACAGCTTACTAAACGATTGAGAATGCTCAAACCCTAACTCATACGCAATTTCACTTACCGACAACTCCGTCGTCGAGAGCCGTTCTTTCGCTCTTTCGATGAGCTTTTCGTGGATGAGTTGCTGCGTAGTTTGCCCGGTCAGCTGCTTCAACAGACTGCTCAGGTATTTGGTCGATACATGTAGCGTTTCGGCAATCTGTTGGACTGTAGGCAGGCCTTTTTGCATCAAGTCATCACCCCTGAAGTAATCCGTTAGCATATCATCTACCCGTTCTAACAGCTTACTGTTAGTAATTTTGCGAGTAATAAACTGGCGTTCGTAAAACCGTTGGGCGTAGGTAAACAGTACCTCCAGGTGAGCAATCATGACGTCCTGACTAAACTTGTCCAGATTGGCCTGGTACTCCTGTCTGATAATGTCGATTATGCCATCAATAATTGTTTCCTCTTTATCGGACAGAAACAGCGCTTCATGGGTAGAGTAGCCGAAAAAGTCGTACTGTTTTATTTTTCTGGATAGGGAGGTATTCCACAAAAAGTCGGGGTGAATGAACAGCATCCAGCCTTCGAGCTGATGGGGTACTCCGTTCTCTTCCCCTCGTAGAATCTGGCCGGGGGCCAGGAAAGCCATCAATCCCTCATCGAAATCATATTTCTGCTGGCCATACATAAGTTTGTCGCAACCGCGTTTCAGCGAAACCACATATAAGTCAAAAATAACGGCATGGATACCCGGGTCGGCTTTCAGGTCTTTCAGATCGATGATGCCGATGAGAGGGGGGTGGGGCTTGGGCAGCCCCATTATCCGGTGTATTTGTGAGATGGATTCGATTCGGACCAGGTTCGATGCTGCCATAAGGTAGACGTGGGGTTAAAACTTGAAGGGATACTTCAGCCAGATCAGGGCCAGTGGCATGGCGAGAAAGGGAATTTCAATCAACGCCATGCTTATGTTGCCGGCTCGTAGCGACAAGGCCATGATCAGGACGATGGTTACCGCGTTCAGCACATTACTGATGAAAAACGTTGGCGGAAACAGCAGCATTAGCCCGATAGCGATGGAAAGTACACCGAAAAATGGCATGATGGCTTTACTAATGCCCAGGTCTGCCATCATGTTTACCTGGTCGGTATTAGCCGGCTGGAAGGTATCCCAACCGTGTTTGAGACTCAGGCATGCCGAAATAGTTAATAAACCTACGGAAATAATAGTCTTCATCATGGCTTGCTGACCAGTTTGAATTTTTTGAACTCACGGTGTCCTATGTTGCGCTCAATAAAACCGGGGGCAATACGGCTCGCTAACTTGATCACATTCACCAGGCCTGGCCTTATTTCAAGCGTGTCGTTCAGTAGCCCTTTCATAACAACGCTTACCAGTTTATCGACGTCCATCATCTGGCCTGGGTCGGGTTGTACCACCCAATCATTCTGAAGATTGGTGTTGACCCCCGGCGGTATGAGTTCAAAGACCCTGACATTAGAGTCTTCGAGTTGTAACCGCAAGGCCTTTGTGTACGCGTGAACCCCTGCTTTGGAGGCACTGTAGATAGGAGCGGAGGAGTAAGCCATAAAGGCTATCGCTGATGAGACGTTGACAATAGCAGCCGTTTTTTGCTGGAGCAGGTGCGGCAAAAATTGGTGCACCATCTGGATGGTACCGGACAGGTTGGTGCTGATTTCGCGGACTATGCTATCCAGATCATGGCTCGTATCCTGCAAATCGAGCTGTCGCATCAGTCCGGCATTGTTGATGATCATGTTCAACGCCGGAAACTGTTGGGTGACGGCTTTGTAGAGCTGTTCGATATCCGTCGGTTTACTCACATCGCTTTGCAGGACGTGAACAGCCGGGAATTGCTCCCTGGTTTTCTGGAGGGCGTCCAGACTGCGGCCTGTAACGATGAGGGTGGCTCCCTGTTGAGTAAGTTGTTTGACAAGCGCTAAACCGATACCGCTGGTTCCGCCTGTAATCAGAATGGTGCTGTTTGCCAGGTTCATTGTTTCCGTTTTTTGTTATTGCAAAAGTCTGCAGCAGTCAAAAAACGGATGTAGCCAAAAGTCGCGGTGTTGTAGTAGAAAGGGAATATGGCCATCCGCCAATCCAGGTCTGACCTCGATTGGCGGATGGATGCGTAAGTACTTCGATCAACGCTTGTACCTATTTATCAGGAGTAGAGCAACGTCCCGATGCTGGCCTGAGAATAGCCAGCTCCGTCAAACTGCGGAATGAGTTAGAGTTGGGAGCGATACCAGTCTTAGAATGGGGTCTCCTGGCTGGGGTCGGCGTTGCCGAAGTTGGAGAGATTGTTCGCCTTGCTCTTGAAGACGCTGCCGCCGGCAGGGGGCATTCCGGGTGCGTCGAAACTGCTCAGTCCGTTTACCTCAGGGGCAAAGCCCTGCGCCTGAACGGGCTCGAAATACGTATCGAGATCGCAGAATTTGGTGTATTTATTGATGAATCGAAGTTGAATCGTGTCGAGCGAACCGCTTCGGTTTTTGGCAATGATTACTTCGCCGATGCCCTGGGTAGAGTTTCCGTTTTCGTCGGCCGTGATGTTGTAATACTCGGGTCGGTACAGGAAGCATACCATGTCTGCATCCTGCTCAATAGATCCTGATTCACGAAGGTCAGACAGCTGTGGTTTTTTATCGCCACCGCGGGTTTCAACGGCCCGGCTCAGCTGCGAAAGCGCAATAACCGGAACGTTGAGTTCCTTGGCCAGATTCTTCAACGCCCGCGAAATCGACGCAATTTCCTGTTCGCGGTTACCACCCCCGCGACCGCTCGTATCGCCCGACATCAGCTGGAGGTAGTCGATAACGACCATCTGAATGTCGTGCTGGGCTTTCAGACGTCTGCACTTGGCCCGTAGTTCCAGGATCGACAAAGCCGGCGTATCATCAATAAAGATAGGAGCCTCGGTCAGCCGCTGAATTTTGTGGTGCAGCTGGGTCCACTCGTGCGGAGCGAGCGTCCCTTTCCGGATTTTCTCGGAATCGATCTCGGCTTCGGCCGAGATAAGTCGGTTAACCAGCTGTACCGACGACATCTCCAGCGAGAAGATGGCTACCGGTTTACCGTGGTCGACGGCGGCATTGCGCAGGGCACTCACCACAAAAGCGGTTTTACCCATGGCAGGCCGGGCCGCCAGAATAATGAGTTCGGTAGGTTGCCAGCCCGACGTAACGCGGTCGAGGTTGGTAAAGCCCGACGGAACGCCGGTCAGACCTTCCTGGTTTTTCTTGGTTTCCAGTTCGTTCAGGGCCATCCGAACGATGGTACTCATGTCGGCGTAGTTCTTCTTGATGTTCGATTCCGAAATCTTGAAGAGCGATTGTTCCGTACGGTCGAGGAGTTCGAATACGTCGGTCGTGTCCTCATACGCGTCGCGCAGAATCGTCGACGACATGGCAATCAGCGCCCGTTTCAGGGCCTGCTCCGAAATAATCCGGGCGTGGTACTCGATATTGGCGGCCGAGTTGACCCGGAACGTCAGCTCCGATACGAAGCCGCCCCCGCCTACCAGTTCAATCTCGCCTGTCTTCCGCAGCTGCTGCGTAACCGTCAGCAGATCGATCGGGTCGGAGTTGCCAAACAACGTCAGTATGGCATTGTATATACGCTGGTGAGCCTCCTTGTAAAACGTTTCGGGCTTCAGGATATCAACAACGGAGGAGAGCGCGTCTTTCTCGATCATGAGCGCCCCGAGTACGGCCTCTTCCAGATCGAGCGCTTGAGGGGGGAGTTTGCCGAGACCGGTATCCAGCCAGGCGTTTCCGGCCTGCTGACGGCCACCGGCAAAGGCTGACGGCTTTCTAAGATGTTGGTTTGGGCGTGCGTTATTCTCCATGACGTACTGCAAGTTTACGCAAACATGTACCCACAAGGCAAATCCAATCGTATACGCGTATAGGCCTGTCAGCTAAAAAACAACGCGTAACATTCTGGTAATGTTGACGCTACTGTACGAAAAAAAAGTTGGTGTTTTTTTGCAACGCTGGCAGAGCCTCTGGGCGTATAGGATCTTTGACAGGGAAAGGTCGTTGATGATCAGATAAATAGCAAATTATTTCAACAAAAAGGCTTTTTTGTTCAAAAAACACAGGGCAGATAAGATTGCTGGGCAAGCGAATAATTTTTTGCAAAAAGTTGTTGTATAGGGGAAGAAATCGCTTACTTTTCGGAATCACACGCTAATCCTATTCATCGTTTGGTCGAAAAAGTTATCACCCTCGACAACATCTCGCTCATCGACTTTCTGGGCGTAGAGAACCACAACATCCGGGAAGTGGCTGCGGCCTTCCCGATGAGCAAAATCATTTCGCGCGGAAACGAAATTCGCATAAAAGGCACAACGCCCGAAATCAGCCGTATCAGTACTATTCTGGATTCGCTCATGGAACATTACCAGAAATACGGCAAAATCACCCACGAGAACGTTCAGAATTACATCAGCCATAGCGGTCAGCCCGTTAGTGGAGCCAGCGCACCAGTAGTGCCCGACGATGATGAAGTCATCGTATATGGGAACAAAGGCGTGGTGGTTCGGGCGCGTACCGACAACCAGAAACGACTGGTAGAGGCCGCCGAGAAACACGATCTGGTGTTTGCCATTGGGCCAGCCGGTACGGGTAAGACCTATACGGCGGTGGCTATTGCGGTGCGGGCGCTCAAGAACAAGGAAGTTAAGAAAATTATCATCACCCGGCCCGCCGTAGAAGCCGGTGAAAATCTGGGCTTTCTGCCGGGCGACCTGAAGGAGAAAATCGACCCGTACCTGCGTCCGATCTATGATGCGCTCGACGATATGATTCCGGCCGAAAAGCTGAAATTTTACGAAGAGAACCGGATCATCGAAATTGCTCCGCTGGCCTACATGCGGGGGCGAACGCTGAATAATGCCTTCATTCTGCTTGACGAAGCGCAAAACACAACGTCGATGCAGATGAAGATGTTTCTGACGCGGATGGGCCCAACCTCAAAAGCCATCATCACCGGCGACCGGTCGCAGATCGACTTGCCCAATAAGCAGAAGTCAGGACTAATCGAGTCGGTCGATATCTTAAAAAACATCAAGGGTATCGCCTTCGTTGAACTGGATGGCCGCGATGTGGTACGGCACCGGCTCGTTCGGGAAATTATTACAGCATATGATAAAGCTGGGCAATAACTGCCAATCAGGCATGTGGAGAACCGGGCGGCTTTGGCTGACCGGTTCTTTTGTGTGTTTACTGGCTGTATCCGGGCAGGCTCAGGTACCAGCCACACTTCTGGCCGAAGAGCCGGCGCCCAATCGCTGCGGGGTGGTTGAACATGAACGAATACTACAGCAGCGCCACCCCGGCCGGCTCCGGCAGCTCAACGAATTGAACCGCCAGCTCGAGCTGGCGGCTGCGAACGGACGAATGCTGCGGGCTGCGGCCGATGATCAGGTTCTTCGGATTCCGGTCGTGGTACATGTCGTTCACAGCACCGCTTCGAATGAGATTGGCGGACCAACGAATGTCAATATTTCTGACGAGCAAATCGTCTCGCAGATTCAGGTGCTGAACGAAGATTACCGGCGCAAATCGGGCACCAACGGTTTCAACACCAACCCGATAGGCGCCGATGCGAAGATCGAGTTTTTCCTGGCTGCGACCGACCCCAGCGGCAATCCGACAAACGGCATAACGCGGCATTACTACCCACAAAAGACCTCGTTCAGCGTTGCCGACGGGTCGGGTGATGATATTCTGCTTTCGCAGATTGCCTACTGGCCCAGCGATCGGTACCTGAATATCTGGGTTACCCGGGTGAACTCGTACCTGGGGTATACGCAGTTTCCGACCTCGGCGGATACGCTCAGCGGGTTGCCCTTCGATGCGAGTGAATTTACGGATGGGTCGATTATCGACTACCGCTACTTCGGGCGCCAGCTCGGTTCGGTTCGGGACCCTACTTACTCGCTCGGTCGGACTGCCACGCACGAGATAGGTCACTGGCTGGGGTTGATTCATACCTGGGGCGACGGGAATGGCTGCGCCGAAGATTACGTAGGTGATACGCCCCCCACGCTGGCCCCCAACCAGACCCGGCAATGCCGCGAAACGTTTTCGAACTGCACGGGCCGGGGACCCACCCGCGACCAGACCGAGAACTACCTGGATTACTCGCCCGATGCCTGTATGAACCTGTTCACGGTTGGTCAGGTAGCCCGAATGCGTACCGTGCTGGCCCTTAGTCCCCGGCGGGCCCGCCTGATCCGGGCGGCCAATTCGCCCATTACCGAATCAGAGTCACTGGCCGTTACGGTGTATCCGAATCCGACCCAGAGTGACCCGGCCGTTGAAGTGCGGCTGAAAGGAATACAGTCTTTTTCGGTCGATCTGTTCGACGCCACTGGCAAGCACGTTCGTAACGTAAATTACACTGACTCGCCCAGCACGCTGGTATCGCTGCCGGTGAGTGGTCTGAAGTCCGGCATGTACATTGTGCGCGTCAAAACCGCCGATGAAATAGTGAGCAAACGCCTGCTGTTACAATAAAGAAGGTCTGGCCCATCGGCCCGCGACCTAATATATTGCTGCTATGATACAAGTTCTGCCTATTTCCAGCCCGGCTGATCTCGATACTGCCTTTGCCATTCGACGAACAGTTTTTGTCGAAGAACAGCGCGTTTCTGCCCGGGAAGAGTACGATGAATATGAAGAGTCAAGCCGCCATTTTCTGGCCCGAATCGATGGGGTGCCGGGCGGTACGGCCCGCTGGCGTCGCACCTCGTATGGCGTTAAGATGGAGCGGTTTGCCGTGCTGAAAGAGTTTCGGCAACAGGGCGTAGGAAAAGCGCTCGTGCAGGCCGTTCTCGACGATGTCTTCAGCCAGCAGCCCGAACCTATCGAAAGCATCTATCTGCACGCTCAGTTGTCGGCTATGCCGCTCTACGCGGGTTTTGGCTTCGTTCCGGTGGGCCCCATGTTTGAGGAAGCCGGTATTCAGCATTATAAGATGGTACTGCCGGGTTCTGCTTACTCGAAGCAATGAAAGGGTATCCGTTCGTTCGGTATGCGGCCGCGCTGGCAGCCGGGATCGTATTGTACGGACAATGGCCCAGCCTGATCTGGATACCCGCAGGCGCTGCAGTACTCGGCCTGGGCTTCTTCATCGGCTATTTTATTCGGTACAGAAACCAGGTAGTCAAACCCCTAGCGGCCGTGCAGGGGCTGGGCGGACTGCTGCTGCTGTTGGCGGCCGGCTGGTGCCTGACCTACGAGCGTACAGCCAGCAACCGGCCCGACAACCTGCTTCACCTGACAGACACCCTGCAGGCCTATACGGGGGTAGTGACGGCCCAGCCCGAAGAGCGGGCGAAAACCTACCGGGTTGAACTGGCCATTCGCCAGGGCCGCTGGCAAACCGGCTCCAACTCGGATCATCCGGCTACTGCCTGGCATCCGCTTAGCGGACGCGTCATCGTGTACATCGATAAAGCCATTGGTCAGATTCCCCGGTACGGGGAGTTATGGCTGGTTAATGGCTCGCCCCGCTCCATCGACCCGCCACTGAATCCGGGCGAGTTCGATTACAAAAGGTATCTGCACTACCGAAATATCTACCATCAGCAGTATCTGCGGCCGTTCCAGCGGCAGTTGATCGGGTACGATCCACCATCCCGCATCACAACCTGGGCCACGTCGATAAACCGACTGGCCGATGCAATCATTACCCGGCAGGTCGGGAACCGGGCTGAGTACAGCATCGTAAATGCCATGATCCTGGGGGTACGTGACGATCTGGACCCGGCGCTATATCGAGCCTATTCGGCCGCCGGGGCAGTGCATATTCTGTCGGTATCGGGTCTGCATGTCGGGATTCTGTTTACGGTGCTGACCTACCTGCTCAGCTTTCTCATCAGGCGCCCCCGCGGTAAACTCATCATGGCGGTTGTGCAGCTGATTATCCTGTGGTTCTACGCCCTCGTAACCGGCCTGTCGCCCCCGGTTCTGCGCTCGGCCGGTATGTTCTCGATGCTGATCGTAGCCAATGCCCTCGGCCGTCAGCAGCAGTTGCTGAACACCATGGGGGCATCGGCGTTTTTCATTCTTTGTTTTGACCCGTACGCCCTGTTTTCGGCGGGCTTCCAGCTGTCTAACCTGGCCGTAGCGGGTATCGGTTCCTGGCAGTCTACGCTGTCGCAGGCGCTTACGTTCCGGTATCGGTTCCTGAATAAATTGTGGGAGCTGACGGCGGTAGCGCTGGTAGCCCAGCTGATTACCTTTCCGCTGGGGGTATTCTATTTTCATCAGTTTCCGACCTACTTTCTGCTGGCTAACCCGGCCGTTATGGGCTTATCGTTTTTGCTACTGCCCCTGGCCATGGCTACACTGGCGTTGGGCTGGGTACCGTATCTGAACGATCTGCTGGGCTGGCTGCTTCAGAAAACGGCCTGGCTACTTAACTGGGTGGTGGTGCAGACCGGTACGTTGCCCGGCGCTGTCTGGGATGGACTCTGGCTGTCAGCAGGCGGGATGTTGCTTACCTACGCGGTCATACTCGGGGCGGTGGCCCTGGTGCTGACCCGGCAGCGTGAGTATGCCTGGGCCACCTGCCTGGCTGCTTTTCTGCTGGGCGTCCTGATCGTCTGGGATGAGTATGAACAACGGCATCAGCAGACGCTGGCGGTTCATTTTCTGCCGCACCGTACGGCCGTAAGCCTGACCGCCGGCCACAAAAGCCTGCTCCTGACCGATCTGGATACTTCGGATACCCGGTCGTATGACTTTTACCTGAAAAATACCTTTGGGCAGTGGGGCATCGGTCAGCTTAGCCTGCTCGACCTGCGTCAGTCCGGTGATTCCGCGCTGGCTGATTCGCCGATTCGGACCTTTTACCGACATCGGGATTATATGCTGTGCGTCTGGCAGGGAAAAACCATTATGCTGGTCAACAAACTCAATAGGTACACGCACTGGCGGTTACCAGCCGTCGTCGACTATTGTATCATCCGCCGGAATGCACTGCAGCACTGGGACGACCTGAAAGGTAGGATAGTAGCCCGGCATATTATTTTCGATGACTCCAACAAAACCCCGCTGACCGATCGGCTGCTGGCCGAAGCGGATCAACGGGGGTTTGTCTGTTACTCGGTCCGGCAAATGGGTGCCTATGTGGCCGAGTTAAAGTAGGGTTACTGCCTGGGCGACCCGGTTGAGTCGGGTCGGACGGCTGTACTTTTGGGGGCCGGTGGCCGGAAACCGCCGACCTCTTTCTGCATCGATTCTTTTTTAGCCTGATAGGTTGTCCACTGTTCGGGCGTCAGTAAGCCTTTGAGCTTATCTTCTTTCTCCTCGTTCAGCATCAGCATCATGTCCTGGATCTGCTTTCGGGTGTCTGCAGTCGGCTGGGTTCCCGTGCCAACAATATCCTTGATGGCGTCCTGCTGAATATCGGCGTACTCATTGTTGAGCTTCTTGACGGCCTTGGCCTGTTCTTTGTCGAGGCCCAGATTCTCTTTCAGCCATTTGGTTTCCTTATTGGCTATATCGCCCGCAATGTTCGGGATCTGGGGCCGCGAGGGGCCGCTGGCCTGGGGCGTCATGCCCCGACCCATACCACCCCGACCCATGCCGTAACCAGAACCGGGGTAATACTGACTATAGCCGGCGCTAATGAAGAGGCAGTTCAGGGCCACCAGGGCAGTGAAAAAACGTGCCGTTGGGTTCATAAATCGATTGCTGTTTAGTTCTTACCGAAATGAGAGTGCGAAGTACGGTAAAATTAGGCTGAACGCATCAGAAACGGACTAAAGATGAGTTGAAATACGGCCCCGTAATCGTAAAACTTTTCAGTCGTACAGACCGTTAGCTAAGTATATGGAAACGCTAGAAAAAATCCGTAAGGCGTACACCGAGTACGTTCTTGAAAACGGAAAACAACCCACCTCCGTCTTCCAGTTTGCTAAAAAACTGAAACTGGCCGAAACCGATTTTTACAACTATTACGCATCGTTCGACGCCATCGAAGCCGACGTTTGGCTGGCATTTTTTCAGGATGCAAAGGCTACTGTCGAAGCCGATGATACCTATCAGGGTTACTCGGTTCGGGAAAAGCTGCTGGCCTTTTACTACACCTGGATCGAGCTGTTGAAAGCACAGCGTAGTTTCGTCACCTACAGCTATGCCCGGTTGCGGGAAGAAGGCGCGGCCGCATCGCCGATTGCCAAAGCCCGTATGCGGAGCAGTCAGCTAAAGACCAGCAGCCGCGTACTGCAGCCGTTTCGCGAAGCCTTCTTTGACTACGCCCGCGACCTGCTGGCCGAGGGGCGTGAAAGTAAGGAGGTGGAGCCTCGTCCGTTTGTGACGGACCGTTACCCCAACGCCCTCTGGTCACAGACGCTGTTTCTGCTCGACTTCTGGGTGCGCGACGTGAGCCGGAATTTCGAAAAAACCGATACTGCCATCGAGAAAGCCGTCAACACCGCTTTCGACCTGATTGGCCGTTCTCCACTGGATACTCTATTCGATTTTGCCAAGTTTATCTATCAAAATAAATGAGTGAAGGGGTGGGCGAGGTGAGGAGGGCCTGTGTAGCAGGTACTCTTTTGCTTGTCCATGTTTTCGCTCTTTGAGCGCATGAAAACTCAGAACTCCGTTCCGACGACCAAAGTTGCCCGCGCCAGTCAGTTTGTAAAAGCAGGCGTGAAGGTCGGTGGCAATTACATTAAGCATTACAGCAAAAAACTACTCGATCCGGAGCTGTCGAAAGAAGAGCTGCACAAGGATAATGCGGCCGATATCTACGACGCGCTGAGTGAACTGAAAGGATCGGCCCTGAAAATGGCGCAGATGCTTAGTATGGACCGGGGCCTGCTGCCGGTGGCTTATTCCGATAAGTTCACCATGGCCCAGTACTCGGCTCCCCCTTTGTCGGGACCGCTGGTGGTGAAGACCTTCCGGACTTATTTCGGCAAATCGCCCAACGAACTGTTCGACAAATTCGATATCAACTCGGTCAATGCCGCCAGTATCGGGCAGGTCCACCAGGCCTGGAAAGCGGGTAAGAAACTGGCCGTAAAGGTTCAGTATCCGGGCGTGGCCGATTCGGTTAGTTCGGATCTTAAAATTGCCAAGCCGCTGGCCGTTCGGCTGCTGAACCTCGATGAGCGGCAGATTGACCGGTACATGGGCGAGGTGGAAAGCAAACTCCTCGAAGAAACGGACTACGACCTGGAGCTGCGACGGAGCATCGAAATTTCGGAAGCCTGCGCTCACATCGACGGACTGGTATTCCCGACCTATTACCCCGAGTTATCGAGCAAGCGGATTCTGACCATGGACTGGTTGGACGGGCAACACCTGAAAGAGTTTCTGGCTACCAAACCCTCGCAGGAGGCCAGAGACCGCATCGGGCAGCTCTTGTGGGATTTCTACGATCACCAGATCCATACGCTCCGGCAGGTGCATGCCGATCCGCATCCCGGCAACTTCCTGATGCGGGCCGATGGCACGCTGGGAGTGATCGACTTTGGCTGCGTAAAGGTCATCCCAGACTACTACTACGATAATTATTTCCGGCTGATCAACCCCGATACCATCAAAGACCAGGCACTGACCGAGCAGATCTTCACCAACCTGGAGTTTCTGGTGGCGCAGGACTCGCCCAAAGACCGTCGGTTTTTCTCGGATCTGTTCGTGCAGATGATCGAGATGCTGGGCGCGCCTTTCGCCGTCGATGAATTCGATTTTGGTGATGATGCGTACTTCAACAAAGTATACGCCTTTGCGGATGAGTTGTCGAAACTCGAAGAGCTTCGTTCGTCGAAAGTGGTCCGTGGCTCGCAGGACGGTCTGTATGTAAACCGGACTTACTATGGTCTGTACGCCATGCTGAACGAGCTGAAAGCCCGCGTCCGGACCACAAAACCGGAATGGCTGCGGTCGCAGCAGGTTGCATCGGTATAAAGCTAACGGCTCCGGGAAAAGGTCGCTGACAGTTTGTTGGCGACTTTGTTGTTATGGGCGATGCTTAATAACGAAAAGAGGTTATCCAGATAAGGTTATCTTACAGATGGGTCTTGTTAACACCGGCAGTAGACGAAAGAACTACCGGAGCAGCAAGCAAATCCTGGTTTTCCCCGAGGTTTCGACAGGGTCTATTGATTTCCAGAGGGCAGGTCACACGATAGGTACAAAAAGCCAGCGTTTTTCAAGGCGCTGGCTTTTGGAATGGCAGGTAGTTTTGCCTGTCGACTCAAAACAAATTCGGGTAATCCGTAATGATGCCATCTACGCCTAACCCCGTCAGCGCGTCGATTTCAGGCTTGGTGTTTACTGTCCACGGAATAATCTTCAGGCCCTGCTCGTGGCAGGCTTTCACTAACTCGGCGGTAACGGTTTTGTAGTAGGGGCTGTAGATGGCCGGTTTGAAACCCAGCGTTTGCAGGTTCTCAGCCAGCGTTTTGGGGTTGGCCGTCAGGTGGGCCAGTACCACATTGGGGTGTTGCTCATGCAGCAGCTGCAGCGGCCGCACATCGAACGACTGAATATTGAACCGGTTACCCAGCTTCCGGCTGTTAATCACGTCCATCGCCAGCTTCACAAACTCGGCTGGGGCCGGGTGATAGGTGCCGTCGGTTTGTGGACTGCATTTGATTTCGATGTTGTAGCGCGGCTGCGGCATTCTCTTCGCCCGGGCATACACCTCCACCGAATCAATCAACTCACCAAGCAGCGGTTTGTAGGCGGCCTGTTTTTGCTGTTGCGGAAAGAGCGGGTGCGGCTTGCGACCCACGTCGTAGCGTTTAATCTCATCGTAGGTCATCTGGTACAGGTTCAGCGACTTTTCTTCGGACTTTGTTACAGGCGAACCGTCGGGTTTGGTGGCAATGTCCGACACCATGTAGGTATCATGCGAAACGACCACCTGCTTGTCTTTCGAGATGACGATGTCGAGTTCGAGTGTGGTTACGCCGAGGTCGAGGGCCTTTTTCATGGCCGCAACCGTGTTTTCAGGCATAAGACCCCGGCACCCCCGGTGACCTTGGCGGTCGAGCCTGGGCTGGGCGAACGTAAGAATTGGGAGAAGGAGAAAAATGAAATATTTTGTCATCAGTTAGTTGGGCTTCGCCCGTCATTGGTGATTGGCCCTTCGTGCATCATTGGACATTGTTCATTTTCCAGTTACTATACCTGCCGGTAATTAATGACTGACGAAGTTTAAACAGCCAATGACTAATGACGCGCGAAGGGCTACCCACTAAAAATTATATCGCGCACCCACCTGTACCTGGAAAGGATCGTTGGTAGGGTTGGGAATGCCGGTTGCGTTGACGCGGTAGTTGTAGCGCGCGTTGGCTACGTCGAAATTTGGTACGGCTGGCGAGGTAGCTGTGGCCGCCCGGCCATTGGGGGCGTAGAGGGCCTGCGAACCCAGTGACTTGTTTACACCCCAGTCGCGTTTGAGCATGTTGGCAAAGTTGAAAATATCGGCCGAAAACTCGATGTTGTGGTTTTTGTAAATACGGAACCGCTTGGCTGCCCGGATGTCAAAGATGCCGTAAAAGGCATTGATGCCGCCGTTCCGGGGAGCAAACTGACTCGAATACGTCGTTATATAGTCTTTTATACTTTGACTGGCATCAGGGCTGTTAAGCAGGTTTTGCAGTCCCGTACGGATGTTTTCGGGAACTTCGGCGCTGTTGCGGTCGAAGATAAACGCCAGGTCGTTCTGACCCGCTACAAAGTCACCGTTGCTGTTCACGCCCGACAGCAGGGTGTAGCGCGTACCGCCCAGTCCTGAATAGCGAACGCCCACCGTGATGCCCCAGAACGTGGGCAGCGTGCCATACAACACGACCTTGTGCCGGAACTGGTTGTCGGAATAGGTCATGCGGGTCAGGTTGCGCGGGTCGTCGACCACGGGTTGCACCAGCGTAGCTGTGTTCGCTACATTACCGTTATAGGAGGTATTGTCGCGCACATCGCTCCAGGTATAGCTTGCCGAAATTTCACCATCACGGAAGTAGCGGTACGTAGCGTCTACAACAGCCGCAAACTGATTCACCCGGCCATCGCTCGTTAGCTCCAGTACTCGACCCAGGCGGTTGCTGATGCGCCCGTCGAGCCAGTTGGCCGCGCCATTGGCAGGCATCCGGTTCAGCGGCACAAACACGCCCCGGTTGCCTTCGTTCGAGAGTCGGAAGAAAGGCTCGGAGGGCATATTGCGGTCCACGTAGGTGTAGTTGTTGCGGGCCAGCGACATAAAGCCCGACAGGCTCACCTTCAGGCGGTCGTTGATGAAGCGCGTGTACGACACGTTGGCTTTGTAAAGTACGGGTACGCGGGCATCGGCCCCGGTCAGGTTGATGGTTGGCAACTGAAACTGCGCCAGCGTCGGAATGCTGTTGTAATCCTGCCGGTATGCCGCAAAATTTGGTGCTGGCACGTCAGCCCCGCGCACATCGACGGTGGCCAGGTTCGAGCCATCGAAAGTCAGGTTATTGATGAGCATGTAATTGTTGATGTCCGAGGCAAACACGCCCGCGCCCAGCCGGATAATGTCACGACGCTGCTCATTCACGTCCCAGGTAAACTGCAACCGTGGCTGAGCCATGAACGTCCGCAGGCGGTTGTCGGTCCGCAGGCCCAGATCCTCTAACACTGCCTGATTTAGCGAAGCTTTGGGGAAGTGGGCGTAATCGAAGCGCAGGCCGGCGGTCATGTCGAGGCCGGGCGCGAGTTTGGTCGCCATCTGGCCATAAACACCTGCGTTCCAGATGCCCCCGCGCACACTCCAGTCGTCTTTGAGCGGCACTTCGCGGAAGTAGCGGTAGGGCCGCAGCCGGTCGAAGTTGTCGAGGGCCGAGCCGGTTGCGTCGTTGGTATAGTGGAAACGTCCGTTTACTTCACTGCCATATACCGAGCGGGCGTTGGTGTACATCAGGTCCACACCGAACGTAAACTGCGCTCTGTCGGTGTTGTAATACAGGTTGTTGATGAGTTGCACCACGTTGTTGGTGAAGCCTTCCTGCGCAAAGCGGTGACCGCCCATCTGAATATTGGTGGCGCGGGTGGATCCGCCAATGGTCGATTGCACGTTCTCGACAATGTTGCGCGGAATGTTACGCTCAGGCAGCTGATCGCCGGGGCTGCTTAACTGGTAGGTATGGAGGTGCTGCACCTTCAACTCGTTGGTGATACGCGGGCTGACCGACGACCGAAGCGTGGCCAGCAGGCTATTGTCCCAGTTATAGTCATTGCCGGTCGACTCAAGAATGTTGATGGCTGAATTGTCGACTAAACCCAGCTTATTGCGGTCGGTGGTAAAGTTGTTGCGAACGGTCAGCAGGTTTTTGCTGTCGATCTGCCAATCGAGCCGCAGAAAACCTGTGCTGGAATTGCGTACCCGGTCAAATTGACCGTACTGCGGAGTATTGGCCACGCCATAACGAGTGCGGGCAATGTTCACGTACCGGTCGAGCGTAGCAGTAGTCACGTTGAAACGCAACTCATCGGCGGGAGACTGAATATCGGCGATAAACAGCGGCCGCGAGTCGATTTGCCGTTCATAAACGGCGTAGTAATGCAGTTTATCTTTAATAAGCGGCCCTCCCAGCGCGAAGCCAAACTGATTTGTTGAAAACCGAACATCCCGGCGGTTCCCCCGAATATCGAATCGACTGGCCAGCTGGTTGGCGCGCGTGTAGTTGAATACGCTACCCGTAAGCTGGTTGGTACCGGCTTTGGTAACGGCACTCACAATACCGCCCCCGGCGCGGCCGTAGACCACATCGTACTGGTTCGTAATCACCTTGAACTCCCGTACGGCTTCGAGCGAGATCGTGTATGGGCCACCGCTGCGGCTGTTCGAGGCACCCGCCGAGGTGGGGTTTTTGGCCGTCGTGCCGTCGATGGTGAAGTTGGTCGAAGAACCCAGTTGTCCCGACAGGTTGCCGCCCCGGCCCGCCAGTGGCGACAGGTCTGTTAGCGTTGTGAAGTTCCGGCCATTCACCGGCAGCGTAGCGATGGCCCGGGCCGATACGTCCGTGGCCGCGCCAAAGTTCTCAATTTTGTTTTTCAACCCCGAAGCGACTACATCAACCACGGCCAGGTCCTGACCGCTTTCTTTCATGTCGAGGTTGATACGAACCAAATCGCCCTGATTTAGCATGTAGCCCGTTAGTCGCTGTTCGCCGTAGCCGACAAAAGTAGCCCGGACGGTGTAGGGGCCGCCGAGGGGTAGTTCTTTAAACAGGTACTCGCCTTTAGCATTGGTGACGGTACCGACGGAGAAGCCCGTTGCTTCGTTGCGCACAACAACCGTGGCTCCCGGCAGGGGCGTTTTGCCATTTTCGAGTACAGTTCCAGTGATAGACGTTTGTGTAGTTTGCGCGGTTATGTTGCCAATGCCCACGGCGGTTAGCAACAGCAGGAGGATGAATGTGAATAATGAACGGTTCATAGTGACAGGTATATTTCCTGCCGCAAAGAGACGCGATATGCGTTATGTGGGTGTTACTTATAAATTAAGAAATTATAATAATTGTGTCTGGTACTTAATATAAAATAAAAACAGTATGACCTGCTCTGTAGTAAGTGCCCGGAGCGTACATGCTGACCTTACCATTGATCCCAAGAAAAACCCCTGTTTACCAGAGTTTTTGGTGGAATGCTAAACGGCATATTATAAGCAACCTTAAGGCTCTTGAACGCAATGGACCTACCAGTGGCACGAGCTTGGCTGACTATCTTAGGTGGATTTTCGCAGCGTAATAGCCAAATTGGATTGGATTGTGCCGTAACAGAAACTGTTGCTTTTTATTTTCAATTACCTGTCCTATTCTTGCGGAATCCCTGAATCGAGCCCGTCAACAACCAATCATTCGTAGGGTCACTATTCATTTATGTCATGACAAAGTCTACCCAACATTTAGACAAACTGACAACCGCAGGTTTACTTGTAGCGGTCGGTATTGTTTTTGGCGATATCGGTACATCGCCACTTTACACGTACCGCGCCATAATTGAAGACCGAAGTGTGACTGAAACCCTGGCGCTGGGAGGGGCATCAGCCATTTTCTGGACGTTGACATTTCAGACCACTCTAAAATACGTGCTGATTACCTTACGAGCCGACAATAATGGGGAGGGTGGGATTTTTTCGCTTTACGCCCTAATCAGGCGATACGCCAGATGGCTCCTATTTCCCGCTATTGCGGGGGGGAGCTTTCTCATTGCTGATAGCATCATCACCCCACCCATTTCGGTATCGTCTGCCATTGAAGGGTTGTTGCCGATTTATCCTGACCTGCCTACGGTCCCGATCGTACTGGCGGTTCTGTTGGGGTTGTTTCTGGTGCAGCAGGCTGGCACAAACCGGCTGGGTAATGCCTTTGGGCCGATCATGACCGTCTGGTTTACAATGATTGGCCTGTTAGGAGTGGTGCACATTGTCCAGAATCCTGCGGTTGTTCGCGCCCTTAATCCCTACTATGCCTACGAATTGATTGTCCACTATCCTGAAGGTTTCTGGCTGCTGGGTGGGGTGTTTCTCTGCTCAACAGGTGCTGAAGCGCTTTATTCCGACATGGGCCATGTGGGTCGGCGAAATGTGCAGGTGTCCTGGGTTTATGTCAAACTTTGTCTAATACTCTGCTATTTAGGGCAGGCAGCCTGGCTGCTCGACCATACTGGTCAGCCATTGGGTAATCAAAGCCCGTTTTTCGGATTAGTACCCGACTGGTTTATGTTACCTAGTATCGGTATTGCCACACTGGCAACAATTATTGCCTCCCAGGCGCTGATTAGTGGCACGTTCACATTGGTGTCGGAAGCTTTCCGACTGACGCTGTTGCCTAAGCTACGGATCGTATTTCCTTCCGATGCGCGGGGGCAGGTGTACATACCGGCGTTCAACTGGCTGCTGATGGCAGGCTGTTTTGCGGTCGTACTGTACTTTCGCGAATCAAAAAACATGGAAGCGGCTTTTGGACTGTCGGTCAATCTAACAATGCTGATGACAACCGTATTGCTGGCTATGTACCTTTACAGCCGTCACGTCAGCCTCTTCTGGGTAGGGGCGCTGTTGCTGGTTTTTCTGGTTATCGAGAGCGCATTTCTGGTAGCCAACCTGCGAAAGTTTACCCACGGTGGCTGGGTGTCGCTCCTGCTGGGTTTCATCATGACTGCGGTGATGCTGGTGTGGTACTATGGCAGTCGCATCAAACGCCGACTAACCCGCTACGTCAGCCTACGCGATCATCTGCCCATCCTAAAACAGCTCAGCAACGACGAGGCCGTACCGAAATATGCCACGAATCTTGTTTACCTGACTGCATCAGATCAGCCAGCGCAGGTGGAAGAGAGTATTATTAGTTCTGTGCTGGAAGGTCAACCTAAACGCGCTGATGTGTACTGGCTAATCCACGTTGACTTAATGGACGAACCGTATACGACCGAGTATAGCTTAGATATTTTAGAGCCAGAAGAAGTGGTTCGTATAACTTTCCGGCTGGGGTTCCGGGTACAGCCCCGCATCAACTTGTTATTCCGCAAAGTTGTTGAGGAGCTGGTGCGTTGCCGAGAAATTACGCTTCGACCCAACTACCAGCCGCTGCACGCAAAAGCCAACGCCATCGGTGACTTTCGCTTTATCGTTATCAATCGGTTTTTGTCCTATGATAACGATCTCAATTCGCTCGATACGTTTATCATGAACAGCTACTTCGCCTTGAAAAGTATTAGCGTAGCCGATGAGCGAGCATATGGACTAGACACCCAGAACGTAGCTACTGAGCAGGTGCCTCTGATCGTCAAACCTGCTGAATTTGTCCGGTTGCGTCGGGGCGACTCGCCAACCAGCACCGAACAAGTTCCTGACCATCGGGGATGATTTTGGCACCAAAAACCCCCATATTGGATAGGTTTTGTGTTAATATAACTTGCATCTACAGGGAGCAAAAAACCGTTTTGGCCGCCCACCTTGCCTCTTGCTTATACCTGACGACCATAGCGATTTGTTTGATATTGACTCCTGGTTTGAGTTGCTCTGCCAGATGCTAGGGGCTGCCGACTTATGAGGAGATGACTTATTTCTGAACGCGGATACTGGCTTTGATTCAACGCAGACTAAAGTACGGCTCGCATCGTTGGACAGACAGAAAACCTTCGCCATTACGTATTCGATTGTTAAAAACGCCTAAATTGCTATAGTGCCTGATCTGGTAGTCGGTTCGGCTCTGTCATGTGGTTGTCATACGCATTATAAATTATTCATGTCTCGCCCTCGTTTCGACGATATTTTTATGGAACTGGCCGTTAACCTGGCCAAGCGTTCTCATTGCATCAAAGCCCAGGTCGGGGCCGTTCTGACCCGCGATACCCGCATCATATCCATCGGATACAATGGCCCCCCCGCCGGTACCCATAATTGCGACGACGAGTTTCCCGAAACGGGTTGCCCCCGCGACTCGAAAGGCTCGTGTTCGCTGGCGTTGCATGCCGAAGAAAATGCCATTCTGTACGCAGCCAAGAACGGCTCAGAAGTTGAAGGTGCCACTATCTACGTGACCCTGTCGCCCTGTATTGCCTGCGCCCGTATCATCTACAGTATGAAAATAGCAAGGGTTGTTTTCCTGCATTCCTATGCCGAATACAAAGGCATTGGCTCGGACGAAGGCGTCGACTTTTTGCGCCGATTCGGTGTCACGGTTGAGCGCTACGTACCGAGTCCGGGGTTTGACCTTCAGTCTGAGCCGCCCATTCCTAAAAAAGCGGTCTCGGCGCCCGTATTATGAATATTCTGGCACATGCCTACCTGTCGGGTCAGGACACAGGACTCATCGTTGGTAACTTTATTGGCGATTTTATCAAGGGTGATCCGGCCGGGCTCCGCCATCATCTGCTGCCGGGCGAGATAGCGGGGGTGCGGCTGCATCGGGCCATCGACCTGTTTACGGATACCCATGCCGACGTAGCCGCCGTGCGCGATATCCTGCATCCACGCTGTCACAAATACGCCGGGGCGGCTGTCGACGTTTTTTTTGATCATTTTCTGGCGGTGCGCTTCCAGGAACTTACGGGTCAGTCGCTGTCCGCCTTCACGACCGATTTTTACCAGACGCTGCTTCGGCACACGACCAATTTCCCGGCTACCGCTCTGCGGATGCTCGACGCCATGATTCGATACGACTGGCTGACGCATTACCAGACGCTCGACGGCATCAACCGGTCGCTAACGGGTATTTCGCGCCGAACGGCGTTTCCGTCGGGCCTCGAGACGGCTGTCGAAGACCTGCAAACGTATTACGTTGAGATCGAAACCCGGTTCCTGCACTACTGGCCACAGCTGACGGCCGAGGTCGGGCGGGTTAAAAGGCAGCTGGCCGAAACGACCTGAGCCGACCTGGCGTTCGTAGTCCAAACGGTGTCGCGGGCTGGCCAAGGCCGAAAATCGTTACTTTTGTTGTTCACCATCGGCATATGCCGTAGGGGAGGCTGGCCTTCGTTCTGCCCGCGACCCCGCCTGTATAATCTCCTGGTACGTCTTGATTGCTGCAGTTGATACCCTCCTGAAAGATATTCGCAACAAGCGAATTGCTCCTGTTTACCTCGTTCATGGCGACGAGCCCTATTATATCGACCGAATTGCTGAGGAGCTCGAAAAAGTAGCCGTACCGGTAGCGGAACGCGGTTTCAATCAGTTCGTGCTTTTTGGGAAGGATACCGATGTGGGCGCTGTGCTCAACTACGCCCGGCGTTACCCCTTCATGGCCGAACGCCAGCTGGTACTTGTCAAAGAAGCCCAGCAGATGGCCGGTATCGGCGATAAATCGGCGCAGACCCTGCTCGAAGATTACGCGCTCAATCCGCTGGCCAGTACGATTCTGATGCTCTGCTATACCAAAGAGGACGGTAAACCAGGGCTCGACGAGCGGAAGTCGTGGGTGAAAGCGTTCGGGACCAAGGGAAAGCTGCTGGGTGTCAAGAAGCTGTATGATAACAAAGTGCCTGACTGGATTGGGGAGTATTGCCGGGAGCAGGGTACGAAAGTAAGCCCGAAAGCCTGTCAGTTACTGGCCGATCACATTGGTAACGACCTCAAGCGACTCGCCAGCGAAATCGATAAAATACTCATCAATCTGCACGTTGGCGAGGAGATCTCAGCGGCAACGGTAGAGCGGCTGGTCGGAATCAGCAAAGAATACAATGTTTTCGAACTGCAGAAGGCCCTCGTGCAGCGCGACGTCGTAAAAGCCAACCGGATTGTCGATTACTTTGCCCGTAACCCGAAAGATAATCCACTGGTTGTTATTCTGGCGCAGCTGTTTGGCTATTTCAGCAAGGTAGTACTGGTGCAGGCCTCACCCGACCAGTCCGAGAAAGGACTGGCCTCGGTGCTGGGCGTTAACCCGTTCTTCGTCAAAGATTATCTGTCGGCCGCCCGTACGTTCCCGCTGACTAAAGTGGCAGACATTATACACGCCATCCGACGAGCCGATGCGCAGAGTAAAGGGATCGACGCGCCCACCCTTACCGAAGGCGATATTCTCCGGGAACTCGTATTTACGGTGCTGCACTAACAATCACTCGCTTTATCTGTTATATTTGCAACTATGTTGCAGGAATAGAGGTGAGTTGTACTCAGCCTTGCGCCTGCCAGTTTCAATAACAGATGAGTGCAGGGCGGACAGTAAGTCGAATGGTAAGTGTGCTGATGGGGATATGTACAGTATCTCTGGCTCAGGCACAGACGTCCTGCACGGCTGTATTGAGTGGGCGGATTCTGGACCAGGCCAGCCACCAGCCGCTTCCGGGGGCTACGGTCTACATTCGTGAGCTGGGCACTGGTGCCGTAGCCGATACAAACGGAATGTTTCGGGTGGCCGCCGTCTGTGCTGGTCAGTATACGATCGACTACCAGTTTGTCAGCTACCAGAAGCTGGAGCAGCGGATAACGATCGGGGCGGATACGCTTACAACGCTCCCTACGGTACAGCTCGCTCCGGATAGCCGCACATTACAGGAAGTTGTTGTGACCGAGTACCGATCCGAAGCGCAGCAGTTGCTTCAGGTCCAAACTTCGTTGAGCGGAAACGCGCTGGAAGCCACCCGCGGTCAGTCGTTGGGCGAGAGCCTCAAAACGTTGCCGGGTTTGTATACGGTGCAGACAGGCCCCTCCATTGCAAAGCCGGTTATTCATGGTTTATACAGCAACCGGATCATAACCCTGAATAACGGTATTCGTCAGGAAGATCAGCAGTGGGGTAGTGAACACGCTCCGCAGATCGACCCGTTTCTGGCATCCCGCATAACGGTCATTAAAGGAGCGGCCAGTATACGGTATGGCTCCGACGCCATTGGTGGGGTCATTTTGGTCGAGCCCCGGCCCATGCCCGTCAAGCCTGGTTTTGGGGCTGAACTGAATGCCGTTGGCGGTACAAATGGTCGGCAGGGTACCCTGTCGGGGTTTGTTGAGCAGGCCTTTGGGGGCAAACTCAATGGGTTGAGCTGGCGGTTACAGGGAACCATAAAACGGGTAGGCTACGCCCGGACCCCCAACTATTACCTCGACAACAGCAGTTACCACGAGACCAACGGCTCCGGGCAGCTAAGCTATAGCCGGAATCTCCCGAGCGGGAGTACCGTTGGGACTGACCTGTATTACAGTCTTTTTACTACCAAAGTAGGCTTGTTTACGGGCGCACAGGTGGGCAGTCTGGCCGATTTTTACGCGGCTATAGCCCGCCCCGAACCCTTACGCCAGCCTGGTTTTTCGTACGACCTGAGCCGACCCTACCAGCAGGTCCAGCACGAACTGCTGAAGTTTCGGACGTTTGTGCGGTCCGACCGATGGGGCATGCTGACATTTACCTACGCCCGGCAGCAGAACATACGACGCGAATACGATTTTTTGTCCTTCAGCCGGGCTACCGACCCCGAACTATACCTGAAGCTGGTTAGCCAGACCGCCGATCTGATCTGGGAGCAGAAGCCAGTTAAGC
Organism: Spirosoma sordidisoli; assembly: GCF_004138325.1. Taxonomy (GTDB): domain Bacteria; phylum Bacteroidota; class Bacteroidia; order Cytophagales; family Spirosomataceae; genus Spirosoma; species Spirosoma sordidisoli. The sequence continues at coordinate 53,304 of NZ_SBLB01000015.1, forward strand.
TGGCCAACGGAGGTACCCTGTCGGGGAGTGCCGGTTTTAACGGGATCACGCAAGGCAACGTTCGGCAGTTTCTGTTTCTGATCCCGAACTACCGAAACTACGGTGCCGGTCTGTTCGCCATTGAGCGCTACGCAAACGACCGCTGGACCCTGGAGGCCGGCGTCAGGTACGACTACCGCTGGTTGCGTGCCTTCTTCCTCAACGAGCAAACCAGTACCGTTACCAACACAACCCGTCAGTGGCAGAACGGTAGCGGCTCGGTTGGCGCCACCTACCAGCTGAACCAGCGGCTATCGCTGGCAGGTAATCTCAGCACGGCCTGGCGGGCTCCCAACGTCAACGATCTGTACTCGAACGGCTTGCACCAGAGCGCCGTGGCCTACGAGCGGGGTAACCCCAACCTTCGGGCCGAGCAGGCCTATAACGCTACGTTCTCGCTGGAATATACCGGCAAACGACTTTACCTGGATCTGGGCCTGTACAACAACCGGATCGACAACTTCATTTATTTGAAGCCGGATTCCGTTCCTATTGTCCGGCAGCGGGGGGCCTTTCCGGCGTATACCTACACAGCCGTTCAGGCAACCTTTCGGGGGGTAGACGCTACGATTCGCTACAAAATCGTTGACCGTCTGACGCTTACGTCGAAAACGTCGTTGCTGCTGGCCTACGCCCGTTCGACGGACCCGGCTACCCGGGGGGCACATGAGTATCTGGTGTACATTCCACCGAACCGAACCGACAATAGCCTGCGCTACGAGCTAAAGGATGCCAACCGGTTCTCAAGTATGTACGTCAGTGTCAGCAGCCAGTATGTAGCCCGGCAAAACCGAGCGCCGGCGGTATCGCAGCGGCAGGAGGGAGGGCAGCTCATTTTTACCGGCGATTTTGCTCCGCCCCCGCCCGCCTATACCCTGTTCGGGGCGGAAATGGGCTTCACGTATCGGATAGGCACTCAACCACTGGGTGTCATTTTAACCGGAACCAATCTGCTGAACCGGGCTTACCGCGACTACCTGGACCGGTTTCGCTACTTCACCGACGAGCCGGGCCGGGCCATCTGGCTTAAGCTTAGACTGCCTTTAGCCTTTGGTCGTAGTTAGTCGCTTCGGCTTTATGGTCTGCTTTTTCAACCTGATGTTTCACATAAATCGTTAACTACCAATGAACATGTTCCGTCAATCGCTCCTCTTCCTGTTACCCATGGCTCTGCTGGTTGCTGCCTGTAACAACGATGAAGAAAACCCGACCCCAACCGACGATAACGAAGCGATCACCACGGCTACGCTGACGCTTACCAGCCAGACTACTCCCGTTCAAACCGTGACTGCAACGGTCGAGAACCTGAACACGAACGCTGATTTCAGCCGGGCTACCCTGACGCTTCGGCCCAATACAACCTATACGGGGGTTTTATCCCTGCTGGATAAAACAAAAACGCCCACGCTCGACGTATCGGCCGAAGTGGCCGAAGAGGCCAATGAACACCTCGTGGTGTATACGTTCACACCAACTACGGGCTCGCCCGCATCCGTGACCGTAACGGCTACCGATCGGGATACCAACCCCGCGCCGGGACCTTATCCTATTGGGTTAGCCACGCAGATACGAACCGGGGCTGCCGGCAGTGGAAAACTGAAGGTCGTGTTGCGGCACCAGCCTAACGTAAAGAACGGCACCCCCCAGCCAGGTTCGTCTGATCTGGATACCGACTTCTCGGTCACCATCCAGTAAGCCGAATGGACGACTCGCGTTAACAGCAGCAGGCCACTACCCCAGGGTAGTGGCCTGCTGCTGTTAACAGGACTTGGGTCTGTTAATAAGGGAGTGCACAAAGCTGGTTATACGCGACCACCATCTCACCAAACCGATCCCAATCCCGGCGGTTCGCTACGGGGTAATTTCGGATGAACTCAGAACAATCACCGAAAATAGCGTCATGTACCGCTTCCAGACTGCCTGGCCGGGCAATCAGGGGGGACTGTCCGTTTTTCACGACAACATAGCTAAGATCCCGGCGGTGGCTGAGGGTAAAGTTGCCAAACGAATACTCGATGGTCCGCTTCCAGCCCGATACGTCGAAGTAAAGCGCCAGTGGTCCGCCCGCTGGCGTTAGTCTTTCCAGTAACATGGACTTGCCACCACGACGAGGATTCGGCACACGCTCAAACACAATCGTTTTCCGGTCTCGCGGAATACTCCCCGTCACATAGGCGAAGTCAGGAATCTGCTGAACCAGTGTACGGAGTTCATCCCCGCTCATTTTTACTCTTTTGTCGCCGGCAAGCCGAATGACTATACCCGTTGGCGAGTCGTTGACGACTGACCCAACGCGAACCTGACCGGCCAGTGTATCGCTCTGATGGCTGACGACGTATCCGTCGGCCCAGCTCGTTATCGCACCCAGCGGATCATACTGGGCATTGCTTATATGGCTCCCTAGCAGGAGGAGCCCGAAGACTATTTTTTTCATGAGAAAGCAATTCAACCAATAGGAAGTAGAACAAAGCTAAACGTGACTAAATGGCCCCTCAACCAGGGCGATGTTAATCAGTAGATAAATAAGGATGAACTGACAAAATCGGGCCCTGAATCGGTAGTATCTACTTTTAATAAATATCTAGGTATAGTCTACAGGATAAGTGATTATTTTGTAGATATGAAACACTTGTACTACGTAAATATTATCTTATTTCTGACAGGCTTGACGGCTTACGCCCAGCTTCCAGCCCCGCATGAGGGGTATGTGGAAGTCGGCGGTATGGCAGCGTCGAGCGCGCGAACACCTTTTTGGCTTCGGGCCAACCAGTTTGGCACTATACCGCTGTCGGCACCGGCAGTAACCGGGCGGGCAGGTATTCGCGGACGCATACTGCTGACGGATACGACGAAACAAACGGCCCGAAAGCCCTGGACGGTGAGTTATGGAGCCGAACTGGTTGGGAATGCCGGTCGGGACAATCAACTACTGGCGCCTGAATACTTCGTGAGTCTGACCCACCGTCAGATCCAGCTTACCGCAGGTCGTCGGCGTGAGGTGATCGGGTTAGTAGATACAACGCTGTCTTCCGGATCGTACGCCTGGTCAGGAAACGCCTTGCCGCTGCCAAAAATCCAGTTCGGAACCCGGGGGTTTGCCCCGCTGGGTCGGCGGCAATGGCTGGCCATCAATGCGTTCATAGCCCACGGGCTATTTGCCAATACCGACTACATGCAACATTCATTTCTCCATCAGAAATCGATCATTTTGCGAGTTGGTAAACCGACATCGGCCATACGGGTGTACGGGGGCATAAATCACAGCGTTCAGTGGGGCGGGCATTCTGATTATCTCGACTACCATTATGCGGTGAATGGGCAGTTGCCCGGACAGTTGCGCGACTTTCCAAACGTACTTTTTGCCATTCGCACGGGCGGGTTAAACAACCCTCGGGTTACTTCCTTCGACTATGTCAATCTGTATGGTAACCATGTCGGCAGCATCGATCTGGGCATGGAACTTAGGCTGGCCTCGGTTCACCTGATGCTCTATCACCAGCACAGTTTCGACGACGCATCGGGTATGCTTCTCCAGAACGTTCCAGATGGGTTGAGCGGATTGCGTATCCGCCCGCAGAAGCATGGGTCGGCCGACTTTCATATTGATGCGGTGCTGGTTGAATTTCTGTCTACCCTGCATCAGAGTGGTCCCAGTTTTTACCAGGCCAATACCCATACGAAGGGAGCGGATAACTACTTCAATAATGGACAGTATGCCGAGGGCTGGACGTATAACGACCGGGTAATTGGTACGCCGTTCATTACCCGCAAACAGGATCTCAGTCCAGACCTGCAGAACAACACACAGTGGACCATAAACAACAACCGCCTGCAGATGGCACACGTTGGCCTGAGCGCTACCCTGGCGCAGCGCATAAGCTGTCTGGCCAAGGTGTCGTATAGCCAGAACTACGGTGTACCTGGTGAGCCTCTTCCTGGTACGCCTTCCCAGTGGTCGTCGCTGCTGCAGCTCCAAACCCCGGTTTCCTGGATGGGTGGGATGACGCTGACCGCGGCTGTGGCTGCCGACATAGGCGAGCTATACACCAATTCGATAGGCGGGTCTGTTGGCCTTCGAAAAACGGTCTGGCAAAAGTAAAACCGCAGTCTGACAGCAACTGCTGACTGGAATCAGTCAGACTGAATCTGAACCCCCTGTTGGTGGGCAGCCTGTTTAATACGATCCTTAATAATCTGTAGGTCGTCGGCATCGTACCTGGCCGCATTGTCTTTATGGTTGATGTAAGACCAGGCAGCCCGAACGTGATCGGGAGTGTCGATGGGGTATTTCTTGTTGACCGGATCGGCAAACGGTACATCCCCGTATTTGTGCTCGCCTTCTGACGGACGCACATCGTTGCGACGGTCAATGTCTGGGTTCTTTTTCATAACGTTATCAGTGACAGGTAAAAGTTATATAGATTCAGCCTGGTAGCCAGCTTGCTCAACAGCTTCGACAACGGTTTGGCTCACGCGGTTGTCGACCGTCTGAACGGTTAGCAGGTGATCCGGAATGGCGTAACGGCCGCTACCCCCTCATGATCGCTAATATTCGTTTTAAACGTGAGAGTTTTCATCGTAATCAATTCTTGTGACTATATTCCGGATAAACGGGTCTGTATTGGGTTGATAATGCGATAAAACGGGAGACCAGCAGCCAAAGCGCTGCCAGTCCATAGGAACAAAGCTCCGCAGGTTAGTGAGCGTACCCCTGAGGTTTATGTTTTTTTGATATATAGGCTTTAGATACTATACTAGCACAGTGAATGCCGGAAAGCGGAGCTGGGAGCTGGACGTTTGGATGAGGCATTACCGTATAAGCGCGCCCGTTACCGGTTGGCTTGTGATCTAGCCACGACGTATGTATCGGATACGGGGTGAATGAGTCAGAAGAGCTGTATAGACAGGTCGCGCGAAGGAACGGTAAGCGCTGCTCAGGGCGCAGAGGGCCCTACTAAAAACGCCAAAACCCGCTGCTGGGCGGGTCTGGAGCAAAATTACAGGTAGCGGGGAGCAGGATCGAACTGCCGACCTTAGGGTTATGAATCCTACGCTCTAACCATCTGAGCTACCCCGCCGTCTTGATGGCACAAAAGTAGGGAAAAAATCAGCGTTCCCCAAAAGTGCGCGTTGACTTTCGCAAAAAATTTCGTTTACCTTTGCCGGGGTCCCCCCTTGATCATTACCAACTATGGAGAAATTAAAATTTGTTGCGGAATACGAGCTCCGGGCGTCTCCCAAAATGCTGTTCCCCTATATCAGTACAGCCTCCGGGTTGTCGCAGTGGTTTGCCAGTAAAGTGAATACCCTGCCCGAACAGCGCTTCGATTTTCAGTGGGATAACGAAAGCCATATTGCCCGGCAGGTATCCATGCGCCAGAACAAGGGTGTGCGATTCGAATTTCTCGACACTGCCGAAAACGGATCCGATAATAACTACGTCGACTTCCGTGTCGACCAGTCGGAGCTGACTCAATCTACGTTTCTGCGCGTTACTGACTACTCCAGCACCACCGACGAAGACGAACTGAAAGACCTCTGGGATGGTTTAATGGATAAGCTCAAAGAGATTGTCGGTAGTTAAAAATGCTTAATGGATAATGGATACGGTGTAGTTGCTCGTTGGATATATACCGACATCTCACACCTTCTCTTATGCATTATTCATTCGAATGAAAAAGATAGATAAACTGGTACTCGGCTCTTTTTGGGGGCCATTCTTCCTGACTCTCGGCGTCGTCATCTTCATATTCCTGATGCGACTGCTGATGTTCTACATCGACGAGTTTGTTTCCAAAGACCTTGACATGGCCACGTTTGGCCGGTTACTGTTCTACTTTGCCCTGCTGACCGTTCCGACCGCCCTGCCGCTGGCCGTGTTGCTATCTTCCCTGATGACCTTCGGCAACCTGGGCGAGTTTTTCGAGCTGACCGCGCTCAAAAGTGCGGGTATTTCGCTCACCCGGGCCATGCGCCCCCTGCTGATCGTGGCCATCTTCATCAGCGTGTTCTCATTCTGGTTCAACAATGTGGTTTCGCCCTGGGCCAACCTGAAAGGGTACAGTCTGCTCTACGACATTAAAACGGCTAAAGCAACGCTGAACCTGAAGGAGGGTATTTTTTACAACGACCTGCCCGGCTACAGCATTAAAGTTGATAAGAAGGTCAAAGCCAGTAAAGAGAGCACAACGGGTGACCTGCTTAAGGGCCTCGTGATTTACAAACAGGCAACAAACGGTATGGAGACCGGCAATCGGGAGATCATTCTGGCCGATTCCGGTCGAATGTATACCGACAAAGACCGGACCTACCTCGTTTTCGAACTTTTCAATGGCAACGACTATCAGGAGTATACCGACAACAATACGGTGAGCTATGCCAGCGACGGAACCAGCAAAGGGGCTCAGTTTGTCAGAAATGGATTTAAAAACTATCGGCTTGTGATCAGCCTGGAATCGTTCGGTATCAAGCGCACGGACGAAAACCAGTTCGAATATCACGAGTATATGAAAAACCTGAGTGAGCTGGCCAGTCTGACCGATTCGCTCCGAAAAGATTACAAGAACACGAGTTTGAGCGTGGCCAGTACATCACGTCAGTATTATAGCTATCAATTCAAAGCCGACGAAGCCGCTAAATTTCAAAAAGCAAAAGACGGTAAATGGGTCGACTCGCTGCTCAGAAAGCAGGATGCTACCCGGCCCGATTTTGCCCAGACAGCGCTCAGCCAGGCCCAGAACGTTCTGAACTATGCGACATCGAACGTATCCTACCTGGCCGAAAAAGAGAAGAGCGTCTGGAAATACCAGCTCGAAAGCCACCATAAATTCACCCAGGCTATCTCTATCTTCGTCATGTTCCTGATTGGCGCATCCATGGGGGCCATCATTAAAAAAGGTGGCTTTGGACTACCGGTACTGATCGCCATTGTCTTTTTTATCTTCCTGTACGTATTGACCATTGCGGGCGATAAATACGCGAAAGACGGATTAATATGGGTACCAATCGGCGCGTGGCTGGCTAACCTGGTTTTGTTTCCAATTGGGTTATTTTTGATGCAACGCGCCCGCTACGATTCGCGTCTATTCGATAAAGATGTATACATCATTGCCTGGGGGCGGCTGAAACAGAAATGGGCCCAACGACGCCAGCAGGCCGTTACCGGAGGCATGTCATAAAGCGAAGCCTGTTTTGTGACAATTCATAACATTTCTGGTCATAATTTACAGGAGGCTTCCCGGTTTTTTCCTATCTTTGCACCCAAATTCATTTTTTCAATTATAATTAGCTGTCTGAAGATGTATTTAACGACCGAAAAGAAACAGGAGATTTTCTCCACCTCGGGCTTTGCCAAAAGTGCAACGGACACCGGGTCGGCCGAATCCCAGATCGCGCTGTTTACGTACCGGATCAGTCATTTGACCGAGCACCTGAAAGTTCACAAGCACGATTACGGCACCCAACTGGGTCTTTTGAAATTAGTAGGTAAACGCCGGCGTCTGCTGAACTACCTGATGAAAAAAGACATCACCCGTTACCGGGCTATTCTGGCTGCTCTGGGTCTCCGGAAATAATTCAAGGCCACTGATGAAGGGAATCTGCTCAACAACCAAGTCCGGTCGAGTAGATTCCCTCATTTTTGTTGTTTACTTACTGATGCGATGATTGCTGCGGTGAGAAGTTTGTTGTCTGTAAAGCTGTAAGAGGGCGTATCCAAAATCTGTTGTATGTTTCAAATCACCACGCAATCCGTTGCGCTGCCCGACGGGCGGGAAATCACCATCGAAACCGGTAAACTGGCCCGACAGGCCGACGGCGCGGTGGTTGTACGACTAGGCGACACCATGCTGTTGGCCACGGTCGTATCCAGTAAAGATGCTAAAGAAGGCGTTGACTTTCTGCCTTTATCCGTTGATTATCAAGAGAAATTTGCGTCGGCTGGCCGGATTCCGGGAAGCTTCCAGCGCCGGGAAGGCCGCCTGGGCGACCATGAAATCCTGATCAGCCGGTTGGTTGACCGGGCGTTGCGTCCAATCTTCCCCGAAGATTACCATGCCGATACCCAGGTGATGATCACCCTGATCTCGGCCGATCCGGAAGTTCAACCCGACGCCCTGGCGGCCCTGGCCGCTTCGTCGGCCCTGGCGGTATCCGACATCCCCTTTAACGGTCCGATCTCCGAAGTACGCGTTGCCAAAATCGATGGCGAGTACCGGATTAATCCAAAAACGGCCGATCTCTCGCGGGCAACTATCGATCTGATCGTAGCCGCAACGGCAAAAGACATATGTATGGTAGAAGGCGAAATGAGCGAATGCTCAGAAGCCGAAGTGGTTGAAGCGCTGAAAGCGGCCCACGAAGCCATTAAAGTACAATGCCAGGCGCAGCTCGAACTGCAAACCAAAGTTGGCAAGACCGAAAAACGGCAGTATAGCCACGAAACCCACGACGAAGAACTCCGTGCGGCCGTTCGGGCGTATTGCTACGACAAAATATACGAAGTAGCCCGCCGTCAGAATCCCAATAAAAAGAGCCGAAGCGAAGGGTTCCGCGACGTTCGTGACGAGTATCTGGCCACCTTCCCCGAAGGCAGCGAGGTAAACGTTTCGCTGGTGAAAACCTATTTCAGCGATTTGGTCTGGGAAGCGTCACGTCGGCTGGTGCTCGACGAGCGCACCCGGCTGGACGGTCGCCGTCTCGACGAAATCCGGGCTATTTCAGCGGAAGCTGGTTACCTGCCCGGGCCACACGGTTCGGCGCTGTTTACCCGCGGAGAAACTCAATCGTTGACGACGGTAACGCTCGGTACCAAAGTAGATGAGCAGATCGTTGATCAGGCGATGCACCAGGGTTACAGCAAATTCCTGCTTCACTATAACTTTCCTGGCTTCTCGACCGGTGAGGTGAAACCTAACCGGGGTGCTGGACGTCGGGAAATCGGCCATGGTAATCTGGCCCACCGCTCGCTGAAAAAAGTGCTGCCACCCGAAGCGGATAACCCGTATACAATCCGGATTGTATCAGATATCCTGGAGTCGAACGGGTCGTCATCCATGGCAACCGTTTGCGCGGGTACCATGGCGCTGATGGATGCCGGCATCAAGATCAAGGCACCTGTCGCTGGTATTGCCATGGGGCTGATCTCGGACGGTGAAAAATACGCCGTGTTGTCCGATATTCTGGGTGATGAAGATCACCTTGGGGATATGGACTTTAAAGTGACAGGTACTGAGAAAGGCATCGTTGCCTGCCAGATGGACCTGAAGGTAGATGGTCTTTCGTACGAAGTGCTGGCTCAGGCTCTGGAGCAGGCCCGTGCTGGCCGTCTGCATATCCTGGGCGAGATGAAGAAAGGCATCACCGAAGTTCGGGCCGATCTGAAACCACACGCGCCACGGGCCGTAGTGATCAAGATTGAAACGAATCAGATTGGCGCCGTTATCGGACCAGGTGGTAAGGTCGTTCAGGATATCCAGAAAGATTCGGGTGCTGTGGTGAACATCGATGAGCACGACAATGCTGGTTGGGTGAGCATCTTTGCTACCAACAAAGAAAGTATGGACCGGGCTGTTTCACGGGTGAAAGGCATTGTAGCCGTACCGGAAGTGGGCGAAACGTATGTCGGTAAAGTAAAAACCATCCAGCCCTTCGGCGCCTTTGTCGAGTTTATGCCGGGCAAGGACGGATTATTGCACATTTCTGAGATCAAGTGGGAGCGTCTGGAAACGATGGACGGTGTACTGCAGGTTGGTGAAGAAGTGACGGTAAAACTGATTGACGTAGATAAAAAGACCGGAAAATATCGTCTGTCGCGTAAAGTTCTGCTGCCCAAGCCGGAGAACAAAAACGCGTAAGCCTTTGTTACTTTTTTGTGTAATGCAGCGTCGTACGTTTGCGTTATACAGTCACCCCACCCGGGCAACGTATCATGAGACAGCTAAAAATTTCAAAACAGATTACCAACCGCGAGAGCCAGTCGTTAGACAAGTACTTGCAGGAAATTGGTAAAGTAGACCTGCTTACACCCGACGAGGAGGTAACGCTGGCCCAGAAGATTCGCGAGGGAGACCAACTTTCGCTCGAACGACTGACGAAAGCCAACCTACGCTTTGTGGTGTCGGTGGCTAAGCAATATCAGAACCAGGGACTTTCGCTGGGCGATCTGATTAACGAAGGTAATTTAGGACTTATCAAAGCTGCCCAGCGTTTCGACGAAACACGAGGGTTCAAGTTTATTTCCTACGCGGTTTGGTGGATCCGTCAGTCTATTCTGCAGGCGCTGGCCGAACAGTCCCGGATTGTACGGTTGCCGCTGAACCGGGTCGGTTCGCTGAACAAAATCTCGAAAACGTTCTCTGACCTCGAGCAGAAGTTTGAGCGTGAGCCGTCGCCCGAAGAGCTGGCAGCTGTGCTGGAGATTTCGGCCGCCGAGGTAGTTGACACCCTGAAGATATCAGGTCGTCATGTATCGATGGATGCGCCGTTTGTACAGGGTGAAGAAAACAGCCTGCTCGACGTACTTGAGAACGATGGCGAAGACAAGCCTGATTCGGGCCTGATCAACGATTCGCTCCGGAAAGAAGTGCAACGGGCTCTTTCGACACTGACCCAGCGCGAAGCGGATGTGATTACGCTTTACTTTGGACTCAATGGTGAGCATGCCATGACGCTCGAAGAAATAGGCGAGAAGTTCAACCTGACCCGGGAGCGGGTTCGTCAGATTAAAGAGAAAGCGATTCGCCGGTTACGTCATACATCGCGTTCAAAGGCGCTGAAAACGTATCTTGGCTAGTTACGAGCTAGCGTAACAAAAGCAACAATGCCTTCGTCCCGGACGAAGGCATTGTTGCTTTTACTGAAAATCAATTAGAGTTGCCCCTAACAAAAAGAGAGAAATTCGCAGGAATTTCTCTCTTTTTGTTAGGGGGTATGTACTGTTAATTTTTCAAGATCCAGGCGGTGGTACCGGCCAGTTCCGTAATAGCGGTAGCGCTGGCTACTGCTTCGGCCCGATCGGCAGAACCCGAGGCTGCCACTTTATAAAGCTGGCCTTTAGCGGCAGGCATAATGATGAAAGCGTCTACATACCCGGCTTTGCGTAACTGACGACGAAGCCGAAGCGCATTCCGTTTGCTGGCAAAGCTACCGGCAATGACGGTGAAGTGCGGACCTGTACGAACCGGCTTGGCAGCTACTTCGACAGGTTGTTTACTAACCGTAGGCGTGGCAGCTGGCTGTGTAGCGGGTTCCGCTTTGGCGACCGGCTTCGCCACAGGGGCTACATCGGCTGGCAGGTTCACTTCAGGTTTTGCGGCTGTCGCTGATGGGTTCGGAACGGCTTTCTCTACAACAACTACTTTAGAAGACTCAGTATTGGGGGCTGATTTGGAAAACCAGTTGTCAGGGATGCGGAACAGATTGGCCGGGTCAACGCTACTTTGCTGAGGCTGACCTGGCTTGATGACCGAGAAATAACTAACGAGTCCTAACGAGCCGACCAGTAGCGTGGCTGCTGCAATGCGCCAGTAGGGGCGGGCCGGGCGCAGGGGCGTCAGGGTAGCCTCTTCATCGCGAACGAGAACGGGCCCGGCAGCCGTAACCGGAACCGCTTCGATGGACGGCTGGGGCTGGAGTTGACGATTGATGGCTGTTGCCGAGATGGCACTCATTCCGTACGCTTCGCCGAAGAAGTTATGGCGCAGGTTTGGTTCAAACTGTAACCGGCCCTCGTCATTATGACTGAATGACCCAATACCGTCCAGTTCGAACCGGTCGGTTAACTCGACCTGACTGCGCAGCTCGCTAACAAACTGACTGATATGGCGTTGGGCCAGTTCACGAGTAACCGGCTCGTGGAGCATGATGTAGTTGGCCAGAATACCATCGTCCAGACGAAGTGCTTCGTTGAAAGCAACCCGCTTGCGGGGAGGTAAAAACAGACCACTCTCTTCCGTAAATGAGGCTGGTTGGTAATGGGTCAGAAAGGCTCCCAGTTCAGGTACAACCACACAGTCGTACTGATAAAGAAGCTTTTTGAGGTACTCATTAACGGATGCCATAGTGTCAGGGGCAGGATTAGAACGAATAACTGATTCCTCCGAGAAAGTTAAGGCCTTGTACCTGATAATACAAATATCGCTGGTACTGCTGGCCAAAGATATTATTTAACGCGACAAAAGCCGAAACCTGCTTACCCAGGAAATAATCGATCTTGACGTTGGCATCATAGATCGGTTCGAGCGTGTAGGTAAGGTTAGAGGTGAAGTTTTTATTCTTGATCCCTTCGTAGAAATACAGGTCGGCCGTGATAAATAATTTTTTGTTCAGCACGTAGGAGTTAGTCCAGGTAGCGGCAACGCGCGGGCGGCCCCAGGCTTCGTCGAGCCGCTCAAGACCGTAGCGAAAGAAATCGCCCCGAAGCGACGAGCGGAACTTGTCTTTCTGGGCATAGGCCAGTTGAGCCGAAATGGTCAGTACTCTCGACACTCCACCATCGTAGAGAATAAAAAATTTGGTAGTGTCGGGAATGCTGTTGTTAAAGGTAGAGAAATTCCGGTAGCTGGCATAGGAAACCTTGCCTTCATAGGAGAAGCCTCCCCCCAGATTTCCTTTCGAGCCGCCGTAAATGTCCAGTGACTTAACCGTGTTGGCCAGCAGTACTTCCGGAGCGAGCCATCGGTTCTCAGTCAGGAACGAGCGCAGGGTATTTCGGTTGATATCCCCGTCGACCCCAGCAAAGAAATGGATGTTTCCCGTTGGCACAACATCAATATCAAGGACAGGAAACGCCCGCGTGCTGTTGATCGACTGTCGTTTATCGGTCTCGTTAACGGCGTTGATCCCCGCCGTGACGGTCAGAAATGACGAGCTGTATTTAAAGGTGGGCTTTACCCGGAACAGATTCCGGTTGTCGACGATAGGGCCGTCAGAACGCTGGGTCACGTAAGCGTCAGCGGCCACCAGTGCAAAAACGTTGTCTGTAATACCAAGCGACGCGTTGAAGTTAGTGCCCCAGTCCGTCTCAGCCGCGTTGAACCGGTCGCGCAGGGAGGTGATACCGGTTTTCAGCGAGTAGTCGATTGCATTCTCAGCATTGGCGTTCTCGATACCAAGCCGGAAGTTGAGTGTATTCAGTCGCTGCCGGATCCGGTCCGGGTTGAAGTCGGGCCGGGCCGCGTACTCACGGCTATAGCCATAAAAACCGTAGGCGTTTCGGTCGAAACCCAGATCGGCCTGAAACTTAAACGCATCGGTCAGGTATTTGCCCGTTACGTTCAGGCGGGTATCGGCCTGCGCTGAATTTTTACCGTCGACGGGGCCGATGCCGGACGACAAATGGCGGGCCGAGGCTTCGAGCGACAGGTTCGACAGGTTGTTTAGCCCTACGAAGCCTTCACCAAAAAATGAGCTGTAGTTACCGGCCCCCAGCTTTACGTAGTTATCATAAGCCGGATTTTCGTCAGGAGCGGTAGTGGCCGGGGCTAACACGCCGGGTGTGATCCGGGGATCGCCAACGGTCAGTTTTCGATCTTCAAATTCGTACGTCAGCTTACGCTGTTCGGTAGACGGCTTTACCGAAGGAATTTTGTTAAAGAGCCGGTTGGCCGGAGGAAGCTCAATCTTCCGGCTTTTTTCTACGGTTATTTCCTGGTTATCGATCTCGCCTTCCTTTACGGGTCGGGTTGGCCGGGGCTGCTGTGCTAACACGGCCGCAGAGACGAAGAGCAGGGGGAGGGTATGTAAGGGACGTACAGTCATAAGGGATGCACGATAAACTGACAAGGCTAAACGATGAATGATACCGTGGGCAGGGCCTGGGTCGATGCCTCGTTTAGCTGCTTCGTTCATCATTAATTTTTGCTGTCGAGCGTGGCTAGTTTCTGTTTGGCTTCAGCGACGATGGTTTGGTCGGATGAGTTTTCGATAATGGAGTTGAGCACGGCTTTGGCCTGAGCGGTTTCTTCCAGGGCTACATTGTTATCGGCAACCAGCATGAATGCTTTTCCTTTCCAGTATTCAAAATCGCCAAACTGTTCGTTGAACTTCAGCAGCGAAGCAATGGACTCTTTGTACTTCTTCTGTTTATAGAGAATATCGCCGAGGTAGTACAGCGCTTCAGCTCCGTTGACATCTTTGCCCAGGGCTATGGTTTTATCCAGTTCGGTTTGGGCCGTCTTGTAGTCGCCTTTGGCGAACGCCACTTTACCAAGCATCAGCTGAGCCCGGTTTTGCGCACCCGGCACAACGTTACCGCCCGTAACGACGTCGCGGGCAATGGCAGCGGCTGAATCAGGCTTTGGCATGGCAAAGTACGTATCCATCAGCCCCAGCTGGGCCGTTACCTGAGCGGCTTTATCGTCGGCTTTGCTGATAATCAGCTGGTAGTTACGAATAGCGCGCGGGTAGTTTTTCTGCTGGGTCTCCAGCTCGGCCGCCCGGGTGGCTGCCCGAACCAGGAAGCTGGACCGGTTATCGGTAATAATCTGGTTAAAGTAACGCAGAGCGTTGGTTGCATCGTCGGTTTGCCGGTACGATTCGGCCAGATAATACCGGGCTTCGTTCAGGTTAGGACTGGCTGGGTACTCCTGCAGGAACGCGATGAACGACTGGATAGCCTGCGCATATTTCTCGTTGGCGTATATGTTACGGGCGTTTTCGAACTGCACCCGCTCCACATCTGTACTCCCCGGGTTGCTCTTTTTATACTGCCCCAGCACCTGCGAGAACTCCTCGGGTCGACCGGCGTCGTTGAGCGTATTCTGAATACCCAGTAAAGCACTTTGAGCCTGCTCGGAGTCGCCGTAATTGTCCAGAATTCGTTTGTAATCCGCTACGGCGGGGTCGTACTGTTGCAGGTTACCGTAAGCAATAGCCCGTTTCAAGAGCGCAGCCGGCACCAGTTTGCTATTGGGTTTACCGTCGATAAGCTTCGAGAAACCACGAATAGCTACCTGATAGGCGCCTTTTTCAAAATCTACGTTGGCCGTCTGGAACAAGCTCTCGTCAACGAATCGCGAGTTGGGAAACTGACGCTGTACCTGGTCGAACTGCGCCTTGGCTTCGGCATCCCGACCTACATAGCTGAGAATGACTGCTTTCTGGTAAGCCGCGTAATCTTTGTCCGGGGCGTTACGGGCGATGGCCTGATCGTAATATCGCATGGCATTCTCGTACTGCTTGCCGGCAAAATAAGCGTCGGCCAGCCGGATCGTGGCGTCCAGTACCTGTGCCTGCTCGTCATTGTCGGCTTTCCGGCTCACGAAGTCACGGAAGTAGGGTAGGGCCCGGGCGTAGTCTTTCTTATTGTAATAGGCGTAACCCAGCGCATACAGGCTTTTGGACGCATACTCACCCGCTCCTTTGGCAATACTGGCATATAACGGAATCGCTGTATCGTATTGTTTCCCCGCTGAATAGGCCTCCGCTTTCCAGAACTGAGCCGCCTGCTGCAGCGCATTATCGACCGGATACCGGAGCGATTTGTCGAGGTTGGCTACCGCCTGGGGGTACCGCTCGGCGTTGAACTCATTGACACCCTGATTATAGGTCAGGCGCTGGTACGTTGTATTGATCCTGGGAGTCCGGCGTTTCAGTCCTTCAATGTACGCGA
This sequence comes from Spirosoma sordidisoli, assembly GCF_004138325.1. Classification (GTDB taxonomy): domain Bacteria; phylum Bacteroidota; class Bacteroidia; order Cytophagales; family Spirosomataceae; genus Spirosoma; species Spirosoma sordidisoli. The sequence goes on from NZ_SBLB01000015.1 coordinate 68,953, forward strand.
TAGCCGCCGGGTAATTGTTGGATGCGAAATAGGCTTCGCCCACCAGCTCGTTGGCTTCGTTCTCAAACTTGCTGTCGGGATACTGTTTCAGGAACGCTGTGAGTTCCTTTACGGCATCGGCGCCGTTGTTCTGATCAACGAGCAGCTTGGCATGATTGAACCGCGCTTCTTCCTGAATATCCCGATTGAACGACAGCCGTCCGGCCTGATCAAAGGCGTTGAGGGCGTAGGTAGGATTCTGTGTCTGGAGATAGCTTACCCCAAGGGTATAGGCGGCATACTGGGCGGTTGTGTCTTTCCCCGTTGCCAGCGATTTCAACTGGGTGATGGCATCAGGATAGGCCCCCGTCCGGAAGAGCGACTGTCCGTAACGGAACCGTACGGCCCCCGGTGCTTTGGCTCCCGCAGCGGCTATGTATTGCTTATAATAGGGGATAGCCTTCGCGAACTGATTTTGCTGGTAATAGACTTCGGCCGTAAACAGCGCTACTTCGCTCAGGCCCGCCCCGTTTGAGCGCCGGAGCAGGGGCTCAGTATAGGCCAGCAGGTCGTCGAACCGGCGTTGTCGGTAGAGAGCCTGCGCAATCCAGTTAGGCACCTGGTTTTGATAGATCGGATTGGTTTCAACGCGCCGGAAATCGGCCACGGCTTCGTTGAAGTTCCGATTCCGGAAGTTGATAACCCCGGCATAGTAGGAAGCCGCGGGAGCGTCGGTCGAGTTGGGGTCGAGTTTTACCTCATTCAGCAAAGGCAATGCCCGCTGCAGATCCTGGGTGTTGTAATAAGATAACGCCAGCTGATATTTATACCGGCTGTTGTTTCCACCCTGAGCAACCGCTTTCTCAAGAAAGCCAATGGCTTTGGTGTAATCTTCACGGGCAAAATAATAGGAGCCGAGGTCGCCGTAGAGCTGACTGGCTTTAGGATGGGCGCTATGGTTTTTGACGAAGCGATCGACCAGCAGTTCGGCACCGGGCTCATCGACATACAAGCTGGTCAGCGCGATGTAGTATTCGGCATCGACGGCATTCTGATCGTTGGTGTTGAGCAGCGTACTGGCGCCCTGGCCCCGGCGGGGTTCGAGATACTGCCGAAACTCATACCGGGCTGCGGCATAGTTACTGCGTTCGAAAAGTTCGAGACCGTTGCGGTAATGGTAATCGGGTTCCTGGTAACTCTGGGTTCGCTGGGCCAGCGCCGACAGCGTAGTAAACAGCCCAAAAGTCAGCAGACAGAGTTGTCGACAGCGCTGACGGGATTGGGAAGGATGATGGGGCATAGTTGATTGTTGCTAAAATTAGTACCCGGAAAGACGCAGCCCGCAGGAATCATTGGGAGCGCTCCGTGTATGTCTAATGTTCCCGGCAAGGGGTTTTGTAACGGTTATTTCACCCAGAACGTCGTAACTTCGCCGACAAAATGACAAAGTTCAATTCAATCTGGACAAAAAACGAAGGTATTCCCGTTTCCGTATGAAAAAAAACGCCCGGCTCTTTTATTTACTTACTGTCTGGACACTTTTCGCTTCTCTACAAACGCTTGCTGTTCCACGCTTCGTTACCGATGAAAATCTACCGGCTCCGGCCCCTGGCATCTCCTACGTGTTGTCGATGCCAGAGCCCCAAACCCACTACTTTGAGGTAGAAATGCAGCTGAAAAACAGCGCATCAGCCACCAGTGCCAGGAAGAATGGATACGTTGATATCAAAATGCCGGTCTGGACGCCCGGCTCGTATCTGATTCGGGAGTACGCCAAAAACGTGGAGGCTTTTTCGGCTTCGGCCGCCGGGAAACCTGTTCGCAGCGAAAAGGTCCGCAAAAATGCCTGGCGCGTTTACTCCACAGACGATAACCTGACGGTTAAGTACCGGGTCTATGCCAACGAGCTAACTGTCCGGACGAGTTTAGTTGACGCTGACCACGGCTATGTAACGCCAGCCAGTGTGTTTATGTACGTGGAGGCCCTTAAAAATCAGCCGCACCGCGTGGTGGTACAACCCTATAAGGACTGGAAGAAAGTAGCTACCGGACTGAAGACCATCAGCGGGTCCCCCTATACGTACGAAGCCGCCGATTATGACCTGCTGGTCGATTCGCCGATCGAGATCGGGAATCATAAAACGTTCTCTTTCACCGCTTCCGGTATTCCGCATACGGTGGCAATGTTTGGCGACGTGACCTATGACGAGAAGCGTCTGGCCGCAGATTACACCCGGGTTTGCGAAACCGCGGCCTCGGTAGTTGGCGAGCATCCCTGTACCGATTATACATTCATTGTCCATCACATTCCGCAGGGCGGGGGTGGTCTGGAACACCTGAACTCCACTACGCTCGAAACCTACCGGACAGCCTACGCCACCGAAGCCAGTTACAAAGGATTCTTCACGCTGGTAGCCCACGAGTATTTCCACCTCTGGAACGTAAAACGAATTCGGCCGATCGCGCTGGGGCCCTTTGACTACGACAACGAGAATTATACAACCATGCTCTGGTTGTCGGAGGGCTGTACATCGTTCTACGAAGATTATATTCTGCGCCGGGCCGGCTTCCACAGTCCGGAAGCGTATCTGGGTATTGTGGCCAATGATATCACCCAGATCGAAAATCAGCCGGGTAGCCGTGTACAATCCGCATCAGAGTCGAGCTGGGACGCCTGGATTAAAGGATACCGGCCGAACGAGAATTCGGCCAACACGACTATTTCGTACTATAGTAAAGGATCGGTGCTCGGAACTCTGCTGAATCTGACCATCCTGGCCGGCAGCAACGGCGCGCGCAACATGGATGACCTGATGCGGCTGCTCTATACCGAGTACTACAAAAAGCAGAAGCGCGGGTTCACCGATGCTGAATTCCGGCAGGCAGCTGAACAGATGGCCGGTCGGAAACTCGACGATTTTTTCGGTACGGCAGTCAATAGCACCAATCCAATCGATTACAATTCTTATTTCGCTCCGGTCGGTCTGCAGCTGACCAACGTAGCCGGGCGTACGCAGGATGGTTTCCTGGGTGCCGGCACTACGGTTCAGAACGGAAAAGTGGTGATCTCGAGCGTTCGGCGTGGGTCGGCCGCTTATACAGATGGGCTGAACGTTGGAGATGAAGTGCTGGCTGTTGACAGTGTACGGGTGGGTGATGATCTGCTGCGGCTAATTAGCGGCCGCCGGGTCGGCGACAAGCTGGACGTACTCGTCAACCGAGCTGGCCTGGTTCGGAAGTTGACGATAACCCTTACGCAAAACCCACTGGTAAGCTACAGACTGGAACCAGTCGCCAACCGGACAGACGCCCAGAAAGCGTTGTTTAATAAATGGCTGTATATCAAATAGGGTAAGTTGACCCCCACTAGGGCAAAGCGGCTTTGGCATTCTAATGTCAAAGCCGCTTTGTTTTCTGATTGTAAACGTGATTTACTAGACTGTAAAAACTATTGAAACTCATAGGAAGTATATTATGTATAACTAATGGAAACTTAAAAGTATATTAAGTATATATGTTTTAATATTTGTAAATATAGGGTCTTTTTGATTATTGCCGTTTATCTTTAAGTAAAAAGCCTGGATCAACGCTCGCTAAATCATTAGGCAATGACTACTATTGCTGGATACATGTGGACTATATGAGAAAATTATATAGCCTGATAGTCCTTTTATTGGTGTTGGCAAGTGCTGACGAAGCACAGGTATGGGCGCAGAAACCCTCAGGGTCGTCTGCGCCCATACCTGTGCCCGCCGTATGTGGCACCGTTACGCCCGCTAAAGGTCGGGCAGCAGAACTAAACCGACTATCTAAACTGGCGCTGGGCATAAAGCAGGCTAACGCGGCCGTCAACACAATTACTCATCTGCCCATTCGCCCTCATATCTATCGGCGTAGCAATGGCACAGGCGGATTTAGTCTGGCTGCACTCAACAATGTAATTGCCCTGACCAATTCGTACTACCTGCAAAACGGGTATGGCCTGCAGTTTTATCTGGCCGGCACATCACCCAACTACATCGACGATGACGCGCGGTATGCAGTGTTCAACTATACCGACGAAGAGGGTATGGTCGGGTCTACCAGCGTCAACAATGCGCTGAACCAGTATTATGTACAGGATTTTAGTAATGGAATTGGCGGGTATGCCTATTTCCCGGAGAACCTGCTGCAGACAACCCGCTCCTTTATACTGGTTGGTGGACCAGAAACGGAGAATGACCTGGGTAACCGGCTGATACCGCACGAGCTGGGTCACAACTTCGGTCTGTTGCATACGTTCGAGCGAGCCATTGCTACCGAACGGGTAACCCGCAACCCAAGCGAGGTTTCTCCGCGCTTGCCAGCCAACTGCACAACGGCGGGCGATTTCGTTTGCGACACCCCGGCCGATCCGTTCGGCCTGCCGGGCGCCAGCACAGCCAACAGTGCTACTCCTTCCTGCCTTACCTATACCGGCACCACCCTGGATAGTAATGGCGACGCCTATAGTCCGCTGCTCACCAACATCATGTCTTATTACTTTCCGTGTAAACATGATTTTACACCGGGACAGTACGATCGGATTCAGGAAGCGCTGGCCCTGCGCGAAACGCACACGGCCTACTCCCTGACCTTTCCGCCTACCGTGGTTCCGGCTGTGACGAACCTGCAGGCGTCGGTCGGTTTGTCAGGCGCTATTGTCCTCAGCTGGCAGGATAATGCCAGCAACGAAATGGGGTATTTTATAGAACGGGCAAGCGCTGCCGCCGGGCCGTTTATTGCCATTGGTGGCGTAGCGCCCGATGTCAGCGTGTTCGCCGATGCCCGGGTAACTACCGGTCAAACCTACTATTACCGGGTGAGGCCCTCCAATACCAGCACGGGCGCCCTGAGTACGGTAGCTACAGTCACCGCTACAGGCACTCTTTACTGCCGGCCTGGGTTCAGCTACGGCGCCAGCACAACAGAACCCGACGGGCTGAACGCCGTATTCCTGAACGGAGAAACGCTGAGCACGCAATCCGGGCCTGCAGCCAACGGCTACAACGAATACAGGCCTTCGTCGCTGACTGTCGTTCCGGGGCAGGTGTGTAATCTGAACGGCTCCTTTCTAAGCACAACCCAGCAGGAAGGCATTTCCGTATGGCTCGATACGAACCGCAACGGCGTATTTGAAAGTGGCGAGCGGGTTGCGTCTGGCCTGTCGACGAGCCAGTTTTCGTTGAGTCTGACGATTCCGGCCAGCGTAACAGCCGGGCAGCTGGCTATGCGCATCATTGTCTTACCCAACAACATCGCCAGCGCTACCGGCGCCTGCGCCAACTACACCTACGGCGAAGCCGAAGATTACTCGATTACGGTACAGACGGGGGGCTGTGCCATACCGACTGCGCCGACGGCCAATCCAGGAATTACTACGGCTTCTTTATCGTGGTTACCAGCCAGTGGCGCTGCCAGTTACGCCCTCCGCTACAAACTTGTGAACAGCCCGACCTGGATCAATCTTTCGCCGACCACCACCCCGACCTACTCGTTAACCGGTCTTGTGCAGGGAACCGCTTACCAGTGGCAGGTACGGTCTGACTGTGGCGGCAATGGATCGCCCTGGGTGGGGCAGCTCTTCGTTAGTCTTTGTCCCAACGGTCCGGTCAGCACAACAACATCGGCGCTTACCGAACAATCGGCAACGCTGAGCTGGACCGGTGGCTACGTCCCATACGAAGTGCGCTATCGAACAGAACCAGAGGGCGCCTGGCAGCTAAAGACGGGCATAACGACAACCACGTTTAACCTGACCGGCCTCACATCGGCTACTACGTACAGTTGGCAGGTACGCAGTCGATGCTCAGCGGAGGGCGGTTCGTTGTATACTTCCCCAACCAGCTTCACGACGCCGGGCTATTGCCGTCCCGTATTCGGAGCGGTTACCAACTGCACCGATGGCGACGCTATTACGTCGTTTATCCTGAGCAGCACGGCACTGAGTCTAAACTCGGGTTGTTCGGCGGGAGGATACGGCTCGTTTACATCGGTATCGGCTACCGTAAGAGCCGGAAACAGCTACACATTTACCGGTACAACGGCTTCCAACCTGTATGCACCCGGGCAGGGCGTGGCCGTCTGGATCGATCTGAATCGTAACGGGCAGTTGGAAACCGGCGAGCGCGTTTATGCCATGACTGAACTGATGCCCGTAGGGCAGACGACATTCAGCGGGAGTTTCAGCATTGCGTCCGACACCGGGCCGGGGCTGCTCACCATGCGGGTACTACTGGTGTATGGGCAAATCCCATCAGCCAGTTGTGGCAACTATAACTACGGAGAAACCGAAGATTACCGGCTACAGGGAGAAGCGAACTGCCTGAGTATGGTCTCGGTGAAAGATGGAAACTGGAACGACCCTACCGTCTGGTCCTGCGGTCGGGTGCCAACGGCGAACGACCTGATTGAAGTCAGTCATGTGGTTAGTTTACCGGCAGGCTATACCGGTCATGCGCAGCGTATTCGTATCAACACCGCCCGGAAACTGGTATACGGCACCGGTAGTCAATTGCGGATTGGGCAGGTCAATTAAATCGGAAGGTAACGTAATCAAAAACGCAGCGAGACGTCTGTCAAAGAACGGACGTCTCGCTGCGTTTTTGATTTTTGTAGGCAAGTTGCTAATCAGTAGATTATACGTCTTCTGGTAGCACGGTCCGGCTATCACTTCGGGGTTATGCCTCGCCCACCAGCATCAGCGCACCTACCGTTACGTTGCTCGTTTCATCGATCAGGATCGCACCACCGGTGGCGCGGTTCTGTTGATAAGGATCAAAGCTTACCGGCTGGGCGGTGCGTAAGACAACCCGGGCCAGGTCATTGAGCGCCAGGCTTTCTACGCCCTCTATTTTTTCGTAGGTGTTTACATTGAGCTGGTGTACAATCTCCCGTACGGAGCATCGGGTCCGGGCGGTGCCAACCTGCAACACGTATTTACTGCCTACCCGAAGTTCTTTGGTATCCATCCAGCAGAGCATGGCTTCTACCGTTTGGCTGGTGAGTGGCAGGCCGTCGGAGCGAACCAGCAGGTCGCCCCGGCTGATGTCAACGTCCGTGGCCAGGTGAAGAACCACCGACTGCGGAGCCGTGGCTTCGGTCAGGTGCTGCCCGGCAATTTCAATGGCGTCGATCGTGGAGGTTTCGCCGGAGGGGAGTACGGTGATCGAGTCGCCCGTGCGAAACAACCCACTGGTAATTTTACCGGCATAGCCCCGGTAGTCGTGGAGTTCGCTCGTCTGGGGCCGGATTACGTACTGCACCGGAAAGCGACCGGCTGCACCTGCGTCTGCACTGGCTACCTCATCTACCTCGATGGTTTCCAGATGATCGAGCAGCGTTAGGCCATCGTACCAGGGCATCGTCGTTGATCGGTCAACTACGTTATCGCCGTTCAGCGCACTGATGGGGATGTAGGTGACCTGGCTGACGTTCAGATTCCGGGCCAGCTCGGCGTACTGAATGCATATATCCGAAAAAACATTCTGCGAATGCCCCACCAGATCCATTTTGTTGACGGCCACTACAATGTGAGGAATACCGAGCAGACTGGCAATCAGGGAATGACGCCGGGTTTGCTCAACGACACCCTGCCGGGCATCGATCAGCACAATAGCCAGCTGACAGTTCGAGGCACCCGTTACCATGTTGCGCGTATACTGGATATGCCCGGGGGCGTCAACGATGATAAACTTCCGTTTCGGCGTCTGGAAATACCGGTAGGCAACGTCGATCGTGATGCCCTGTTCGCGCTCGGAGCGTAGCCCGTCGGTCAGCAGAGCCAGGTCGACGGTTCCATCGTCTCGGCCTTTGGTTGCGCGCTCAATAGCTTCGAGCTGATCGGCCAGAATGGATTTGGAGTCGTAGAGCAGTCGGCCAATGAGCGTACTTTTTCCATCATCGACGCTGCCGCAGGTTATAAAACGTAAAAGATCCATTGTAAATGAGTGAAAGATGGATGAAACAGCCAGGTAGGCAAGTGAGTCGGCAGACGCACCTGGTTACCGGTTTACCCAATCATCCAATTAAAAATAGCCTCCTTTTTTCCGGTCTTCCATTGCCGCTTCGGAGAGCTGATCGTCCATGCGGGTTTCGCCCCGTTCGCTGATGCGGGTGGCCTGAATTTCGGCGATAACGGCATCCAGCGTGCCGGCCTCAGACTCAGACGCGGCTGTGCATGAAATATCACCCACCGTGCGGAACCGTACGGTTCGGGTAACGAGCTGATCGTCGGCTTCGGGTTTGATAACCCCACCGGCCGTGGCCATCAGCTTGCCATCCCGAACGAGTAACTCGCGCTCGTGGGCAAAATACAGGCTGGGTAAGGCGATATTCTCACGCTGAATGTAATTCCAGACGTCCAGTTCGGTCCAGTTAGAGATGGGGAATACGCGCACGTTTTCTCCTTTGTGGATACGCCCGTTGTAAAGGTTCCACAACTCGGGACGCTGCCGTTTGGGGTCCCACGAGCCAAACTCATCCCGGACCGAAAAGACCCGTTCTTTGGCGCGCGCTTTCTCTTCGTCCCGTCGGGCACCGCCGATGCAGGCGTCGAACTCAAACTCTTCGATGGTGTCGAGCAGGGTAAACGTCTGCAGGCCGTTACGGGTGGCGTTGCGACCGGTCGGCTCCTTCAGCTTTTTAATCCGGATCGTATCTTCTACGTAGCGAACAATAAGCCGTTCGCCGATCCGGTTGGCCAGCTCATCGCGAAAGTCGAGAGCCTCCTGGAAATTATGCCCCGTGTCGATATGAAGCAGCGGGAACGGAAATTTGCCCGGCCGAAACGCTTTGAGGGCCAGGTGAACCAGCGTAATAGAATCTTTACCGCCCGAGAATAACAGCGCCGGCCGCTCAAACTGCCCGGCTACCTCCCGCAGGATATGAATCGCTTCCGATTCGAGTTGATCGAGATAATCCATGTTTAGTGAGTGAGTTAGCGAATGAGTGAATTAGTGAATACAGACCAGGTCGCCACCATTCGCTTATTCATCAATTTATTCATTCTCTCATTTAGCGTGTAGCCCGCATTCTTTTTTTGAGTTGTCTTCCCACCACCAGCGGCCGGCCCGGAAATCTTCGCCTGGCTGTATTGCGCGGGTGCACGGCTGGCAGCCAATACTGACAAAGCCCCGGTCATGGAGCGGGTTGTATGGTACGTTATGGTCTTTGATGTACTGTTTTACCTGCTCGAAGGTCCAGTCCATCAGTGGGTGAAACTTGAACAGGTTGTGCGAATTGTCCCACTCGAGCTGCGTCATGGTCTGCCGGTTGGGCGACTGCTCGGCGCGTATGCCCGTGATCCAGATTTTCTGACCGGCCAGCGCGCGGTTGAGGGGTTCTATTTTCCGGATGAAACAGCACTCCTTCCGGTTTTCGACCGAGTCGTACATACTGTAGGGTCCCTTGCCGGTCATCAGGCTTTCGACCGATTCCTGTTTGGGGAAATAGGCTTCGATTTTAGCACCGTAGCGGTCGTTTGTTTTTTTCCAGACCGAGTAGGTTTCGGAAAACATGCGGCCCGTATCGAGGGTGAAGATGCGGATCGGGATATCGTTGGCCAGAATCAGGTCGGTGATAACCTGATCTTCGTAACCCAGGCTGGTTGAAAAGACAACCTGTCCGGGAAACTGGTCGGCCAGGGTCCGTAGCGCTTCAACAGGGTCCTGGCCGCGCAGTTGCTCTGCCAGGATGTCTAGTGTGGGGGTGTTTGGTTCGGCAATCATAGTTGTATGGCCTCCAGAACCGCAACGGACCTCGACGGGCCCGTCCGATTCGATTACTGTAATTTAACCGCTTTGCCCGTTTTGGCTGATTGGCGCGCGGCATCTAAAATTTCCATGACAATCAGGTTGTTCTCTACCGACGTAAGTTCGTCTGGTTTGGTCTGTCCCCGCAGCAACTGGGCCAGATACGCAAATGGATCAGCCGCCGGGGCGGCCGTGGCGGGAGCTTCGAGAGCCTGTTCGGCCTCTTTCTCTGTCCGCCGGATACGCATGCGCGACTTGTCGAGGGTGAAGACAGAGCCGGTCTGGCCGTATACCTCCATATCTTTCCGAGCATAGGGCCAGTTCCAGGACGCCTGAATGACGGCCTGAGCCGTTGGGTACGTCAAAACGATGGTCGCTTCGTCATCTACCTTGGGGTAAATGTCGGGTTTGATCTGCTGAGTAACGGCCAGAACCGATGTAGGGCGCTGGCCTCGCATGAGCCAGGTCGACAGGTTGGCCCCGTAACAGCCAAAATCAAACAAGGCACCCGCCCCATTGGTGGCCGGGTCGGTAAGCCAGACCAGAAACTCGGGCATAACCCCGATTTCTTTTGGCCCCTGGTGGCCGTCGTGGACAACAATCTTTCGAACATCGCCAATGGCTTTATCGCGATGCGTGATGCCGTAAGCGTGGTGATTGCTCGTATACCAGGTTGTTTCGTAATTGGTAAGAAGCTGTACGTTATGCTTTCTGGCCAGGGCTGCCATCTCTTTTGCGTCAGCATAGCTCGTGGCCAGCGGCTTCTCGACCATGACGTGGATGCCCCGCGGAGCGCATACCTTCACCGTTTGCAGATGATCAACGATCCGGCCAAAATCCGTTACGGCTTCTGGTTTGGTTTTGTCGATCATTTCGACCGTGGTGTTGTAGACCAGACTCATGGGCAGTTTGTACTGCTTCACAAACCGCTCAGCCAGCTCCCGATTCGGCTCGGCAATGCCGACAATTTCGATACTCTTTCCGTTTAGTCCCAGAATCTGGTGGACGTGTGAATGGACCAGACCGGCCACGCCCACCCGTACTTTGCCGGACGTAGTTTGCGCGCCCGCTGCCTGAGCGAGTATGCATATGGAAAACAACAGGACTAAACGACGAATCATGAGCGTAGGGATTTATGGGTTATGGGTATAGTACTACCAATAAATCCGTTAGGCCCGTTCCTTTACTATATCGGCACTGACCGTTAGCGCCTGCCCGAAATCGGCGATCAGGTCCTCGACCGCTTCCAGACCGACAGAAATCCGGATCAGACCGGGCGTAATGCCCAGGGCGGCTTTTTCGTCGGGTTTCAGTTTGGCGTGGGTGGTCGTGTTGGGGTTCGTTACAATCGTGCGCGAATCACCCAGGTTAGACGAAAGGGTGGGGATCTGGAGAGCATCGAAAAACGCGCTGACCCGGTCGAAACCACCTTCGAGTTCAATGGTGATGATGGCTCCACCCGCACTCATCTGTGCTTTCGCCAGTTCGTATTGCGGATGCGAGGGCAGGAACGGATACAACACCCGATCAACCTCGGGGTGCGCGTCGAGGGCTTCGGCCAGCGCCAGGGCATTGCGGCAGTGGCGCTCCATCCGCAGATCGAGGGTCTCGAGACTTTTGGATAATACCCAGGCGTTGAACGGCGAGAGCGAAGGGCCCGTATGGCGCGCAAAAAACCGGATGGGCTGAATCAGGTCGGCCCGCCCTACCACGATACCACCCAGCACCCGCCCCTGGCCATCCATAAACTTCGTGGCCGAATGAACCGAGAGGTCGGCTCCCAGATCGAGCGGGGTTTGCAGGATGGGCGTGGCGAAGCAGTTGTCGACGTTCAGAATGAATCCGTATTTCGCTTTCAGCCGGGCCAGCATGGCCAGGTCAACCAGCTCGAGGCCGGGGTTGGAGGGGGTTTCCAGATACACCATGCGCGCGACCGGCCGATCGGCGGTGGGCTGTATGGCGGCTTCCCAGTCGGCCTCGGTAGCGGTGGCGTCAACGTAGGTATGGGTGATGCCCCACTTGCTCAGAATCTGGGTGATGATCTGGTGAGCCGAGCCAAACAGCGCGCGGCAGGCTACTATGTGATCGCCCGACTTGAGCAGGGCGGCCATACTCGCAAAAACGGCGGCCATACCCGTGCCCGTGGCAATACCATCTTCCGCATTTTCGAGCATGCATACCTTCTCGACAAACTCCGATACGTTGGGGTTTGAAAAACGGCTGTAGATGTTTCCCGGCTCGGTTTCTTCGAACAGTGCTTTTCCCTGTTCAGCACTCTCAAAGGCGAAACTGGAGGTCAGGTACAAAGGAACCGAGTGCTCGCGGTTGAGCGACTTCGGGGTTTGCGTCCGGATGGCTTTGGTTTGTTTTTGCATGCTTTACTCCCGAACCCAACGGTTCGGCTGAAATCGTATAGAATGGAACGAAGTCGGCTACCGTTAGGTGGCGTGACTCAAAAAAACAGGATAATCTTTCGCAGGCTGACCAGGATCACGACAATGCCTACCAGCACCATCATCGTTTTTACGGGTAATTTCTGGGCCAGTTGAGCCGCAATCGGGGCGGCAATCATACCGCCCAGAATCAGCCCTAAAATAACCAGCCCGTAATTGCCCAGGCCAGCGTACAGGGCGAAAACTACAGAACTGGAGAACGAAACAAAAAATTCAGCCAGGTTCACCGAGCCAATCGTATAACGCGGGTGCCGACCGGCAGCAATCAGCGTTGAGTTCACAATGGGGCCCCAGCCACCACCACCAATGGCATCGACAAAGCCGCCGAACCAGGCCAGCAACCCAATGCGTCGGACGGGCTTTTTCTTAATTCGTTTGACGAGGGCTTTCCGGATGATGAGCGCGCCCAGTATGGCCGTATAAACCGAAATGGCTGGCCCCAGGTACTTGGATACGATCTCAAGGTCTGCGAGCTGGGTAATCAGGAATGCGCCCAGGGCGGCTCCGATCACACCCGGTATCAGCACCACTTTGAACAAACGGCTGTTGACGTTGCCAAACTTAAGGTGCATGTAGCCCGACACGCCCGAGGTGAAAATTTCGGAACTGTGAACGCTGGCCGTGGCAAACACGGGACTGATACCAACGCTGGTCAGAAAGGTTGTAGCGGTTACCCCATACGCCATGCCCAGCGCTCCGTCGATCATCTGCGCCGTGAAACCGGCCAGGATGAAATAAAAGATATCCGGCGACAGATCGATGGCCGTAGCCATAACTGTTAGCCGATCGAGGGTAAAGTAGCTGAATAGCAGGTGGCCAACGACCATCAGCGCCAGGGCTGAGAAGACGTAAACCGCAATCTCTGTGCGCGTTCGCCGGCGTAACAGATTGGCATACCGCTGCCGGACCGGTTTGTGAACGCGTACGCCAATGCCCGGAAACTCCGCCCGCAGCCGGTCGGCCTGCTGTTCGGCGTTTTCACCCTCCAGCGTGACAGTCAGGCCGGTAAGGTCGAACGAAAACGGTTTGCCTGGCAGCGGGTCAGTACCTGACGAAGGCGTCACTATGTCGTTTGATTGCATAGTGTTTAAATCCTATCGAGATAATAGATTAATATACTTATGAAAAACGGCACAAGTCCGTGCCGCTGTTGAGATGAAGGGTAGCCGCAAAGGTAAGCAGAGGAGGGGCAAAGATGCAAATCGGCCGACTGGTGTTCAGCCGGTTCGCAAAAGTTCGGCGATCAAAATACCGAGGTACGTACCGATTGCGTTCCCGAGCGTGCCGACCAGCACGGCAGGTAGCTGCAAATCAGGTCTGCCCAGGCTTTTGGCGAGCGCAAGCGCCGAAGTAGCCCCGCCAATATTAGCCTGGGAGGCAATACCCAGCACGGCCCAGTCCTGCCTGAATAGCGCACCGATTCCGAACAGAATGCCACCGTGAACGAGCACCAGCAGCAAAATCATGCCAAACAGAATAATGGCCAGCTGGCCATCGCGAAGCAGGGCGGCTATATCGCAGTAGGCACCGATAACGGCCAGGAATATATATATCCCAAAAAGGCCCAGAAGTCGGCTACCCCGTAAGCGATTAATGGCTCTGAACTGAGCCAGCACCAGCGCCATGGTTGTCAGAATAAGCACGAAAGGAACACCCGGAACGACCGCGGCTAGCTGTTTCGAAAGGAAAATAGAGCCTATACCCAATGCGAGCAGCAGGGCCAGATCGTTGGGTGTCATGGTTTCAGAGTCCTGGTAAGGATTGCCACCACCCTTGTCTGTCGTGTCCGTTTGGGTCGTGGGGAGTGTACGCGGAAAACGCTGCTGCAAAAAGCGGGGCACGGCCAGCGTCACGATCATCCAGAGAGTTGTCATGATGTTATCGGCTGCTGTGGAAGCAATGAACAGATTGCCTGCTTTGGAAACCCCGTAATGAAGGGCCACGGCATGGAAATTGACACTCCCCCCGATATAGGTGCCCGTGAACATGCCCGCCAGAGCGTAAAACAGCGTTCCGATTGTCTGGGGTGCAGAAAAGGCCCAGACGCTGGTCAGCACACCGATAATTGTGCCCACGGAGCCGATCAGATACATAGTCAGCATCGGCAGGCCGGCTTGTCTGAGGTCTTTCAGATTAACACTGAGCAGCAGTAAGAACAGCGAGAATGGCGCGACGTAGCCAAAGATACCTTCGTAAATGGGGGTTTCGACGGTGGGAATGATTCCAAGATTGGCTTCAATGGCAGTGACAACGATGACCAGCAGAGCTGTTCCGATGTGATGCAGACCAGGTTGGCGGGCCAGCCATTCGCAGATAACCACATTCAGACAAAGAACGAATAGGATGAATAGTGAATCAAACACAGGAAAAGATAAGTCTTGGGTTGGTAAATATACTTAATAGACTGTTGTTCGGGTAATTGGCTGATTCAGTCAGCCCAAATATCATTAGGCTATTGGTGTAATATGTAAAATATTTACTAGAAAAAATCGGTATTTGCCCAACAAAGATGTTATTTGCAGTAAGTTTCACTACTTAATTTTAACTAAGTTTAACACATATGAACAGAAAATTACTACTGAGTTTGTGTTTGTTTTTGGGCTTAGCAACACTGGCAATGGCACAAAATCAGACGCTTACGGGTAAGGTCTCTGACCAAAAGGGGAATCCATTACCCGGTGTATCAGTGCTGGTGAAGGGAACTACTCAGGGCGCTACCACCGACGCTGACGGAAATTACCGGCTGAGTGTTCCCGGTAACGCACGGGTTGGTTTCAGTTTCATCGGCTTTCTGAGCCAGGAAATTGCAGTGGGCTCACAGTCGACCCTTAACGTTACCCTGGCCGAAGATACGCGGCAACTGGAAGAAGTAGTTGTATCCGGTCTGGCTACGACCGTAAAGCGATCTAACCTCGCTAATGCTGTAACCCGGCTCGACAGCAAGGACCTGACCGGCGCAACGAGCCCGGTTACTACGGATGCCGCGTTCCAGGGGAAAATTGCCGGTGCCAACATCGTGTCGAACAGTTCGGTACCGGGTGGTGGCTTTAACGTACAGTTCCGGGGTGTTTCTACCCTCGGCGCATCGGCCTCGCAGCCCCTGTTTATCGTAGACGGTGTCTATATTGACAATGGTCAGTATTCAAACGGGCGGTCGGCTGCCAATAAAGCGGCTGCGGGTTCGGCTCAGAGCACACAGGATAATAACGCCAACCGCCTGGCCGATTTGAACCCGGATGACATTGAAAGCATCGAAGTGCTGAAAGGCTCTTCGGCGGCTGCTATTTACGGTACCCGGGCTAATGCCGGTGTGGTCATCATCACGACCAAACGGGGTAAAGGTGGCAAAACAACCGTTTCGTTCGGACAGGATCTGGGCTTCAGCAAAGCACTCAGCTACTACGGAGGAGCCGACTGGACCGAGCAGAAACTGACCGATTACTTCTCGGCATCGGAGATTCCGCAATTGCAGGCTGCGCGGGCCAACGGTACCTATACCGACTGGGAGCGGGTGGTCTATGGCGGCACCGGAGCGATCCGCAACACCCGGCTGGGCATCACGGGTGGTAACGAAAAAACCAAGTTCTACGTAAACGGCAGCATCTCCGACGAAACTGGTATCATTAAAAATACAGGCTTTCAGCGGTACTCGATCCGGGCTAACATTGATCATAAACTGACCAACTGGCTCGACTTCAGCATCAACTCGAACTACATCGTCAGCAACAACGACCGTGGCTGGACCGGTAACGATAACTCCTACATCAACTACGGTTATTCGTTGCCCTATACCAAGCCGTATATTAACCTGTATCCTGATGCCAACGGCCGTTACCCCGACAACGGATCGGGCGTAGGGGAGAACCCGCTGGCCGTTCGCGACCGGGCTATCAACAACCAGAAAAACAACCGGGTGCTGCAGGGCTTTACCGTAAACGCCCGGGCTATCAACACCGCCAAATCGTCGCTGACGTTCCGGGTGAACGGTGGTCTGGATTACCAGAACGGGTTTGCCACTATCTGGCTGCCTTCCGATCTGCAGTCGCAGCGGCAGGAGGCTAACCCCGGCTTTGCGCAGGATACCCGCACGGAGGTATTCAACTCCAACGTACAGCTGTCGGCCATCTATACGCAGGCGGTTATGGATGGTCGGTTGAATCTGACAACCTCGGCGGGCGCTGTGCGGCTGTTCAAGTACCTGCGCTCGAATTACGTGCGGGGTACAGGCCTGCCCGCGGGTGTGTCGAACCCATCGCGTGGTAAGGTAATCGACGGATTCGTCGAGTATCAGGAAAATACCGACGTGGGTGTGTTTGCTCAGCAGGATGCCAACTTCGAGGACAAGGTGATCGGTTCGGTTGGTATTCGTTTTGACAAATCGACACTCAACAGCGAGTTCGATAAATTCTATGCGTTTCCGCGGGCTGCCCTGGCGGTCAACGCGGCTCGTTTCGGTACCTGGGCCGGCAATACGGTTAGCCAGCTGAAATTCCGCGTAGCCTACGGGCAAACGGCTGGTCTGCCGACGTTCGGTACAACCTATTCGCAATTGCAGGTAGTGGGTATCGGCGGTCTGGGCGGTCTGGTGCCATCGACGGTGCTGGGTAACACCGCCATCAAGCCCGAGCGTGCAACTGAGCTGGAGTATGGTATCGATTTCGGCCTGTTCAACAACCGGGTAACGGGCGAATTGACGATGTACAACAAGAAAGTATTCGACCTGATTCAGCCGCTGACGACCGCACCAACAACGGGTGTAACCTCGACCCAGATTAACGCAGCTGACCTGACCAACAAAGGGGTAGAAATATCCTTGGGCGCTGATGTTGTCCGGAGCAGCAACTTCAGCTGGTTTGTACAGCCCATTTTCTGGTACAACCGCTCAAAGATTACCCGCCTGGCCATTCCTGAGCGCTTGACGGGTGGTTTCGGTGCTACGTTCGGTCAGTGGCGCGTGAAAGGTCCCGATCCCGATGGGACCACCTATTCGCCAACGCAGATCGTAGGCCAGCCCCGGACCGATCCGGCCAACGCCACCTCCTGGACGAGCTACGGCGACGCTCAGCCGAAATACGAGCTATCGCTGAACAACCGGATTACGTTCCTGAAGAACTTCGAATTTTCGGCGCTGCTCAACTACCGGCACAAGTTCACGGTCGTGTCACTCACCCGCGTCCTGTGGGATGAAGGCGGCAACACCTACGACTGGAATGAGACGGACGACGCTGGCAACGATGGTAAAACGCCGAACGGTATCTACCGGCAAAACGCCAACGGACTGGACGAAAGTGGCAACCCCAAGCCTGGTTATAACCCGGGTATCTACAGCTTCCTGAAGCTGCGCGAGGTTTCTCTGTACTACCGGATTCCTGCGCCGGCGCTGAAGCGTGTGTTTGGCAATGTTGTCAGCAACATTCGGGTCGGCGTATCGGGTAACAACGTACTGCGCTGGACCGACTATACGGCTGGTTACGACCCCGAGAACTCGAACTTCGGATCGCTGGCCCTGGGTGGTGGTGTCGACCTGGGTTCTACGCCCGCCGTTCGTCGGATGATGTTCCACCTCGCTGTTGACTTCTAGAAACGACCGAAATGCAGTCAGACGTACGTTCACGTTCCTAAAAATGAAACTCATGAAAAAACATACATCAATTGTGCTCACCAGCCTGCTGGTGGGTGGCCTGACGGCCTGTAATCCGCTCCAGACGGAAGAGGTCATTGATCCAAACTTCCCCAGCGTAGGGGCTGTAACCAACAATGCCACCAAAGCCCAGCTGGACGCGCTGTCGGTCGGTCAGTTTTCGCTGGCCCGGAATGGCTTGTCTACCTACCTGCTGGTAACCGGAACCATTGGTAAAGAGCTGTTCAACTTCAACGGTACCGAATCGCGCTGGATGACGGAGTTGAACGGACTGCGCCCCATCGACAACTCGGCGTTCTACAACACCGCCACCACCGGGTTCGGGTTGCCCGTTCGTCAGGCCAATATCACCCTGGCGGCTACCAACAACACCAGCTCCGTGTCTGACGCTGAAAAGAACGCGTACCGGGGCATTGCCAACACCTTCAAAGGACTGGCTTACCTGCAGATGCTGAATGCTCAGGGAACGAACGGTGTCCGTCTGAACGTGGAAGATCCGTTTAAACCAAGCAAAGCAGCTACCTACGCTGAGTCACTGGCTGGTATTGCCAAGTTTCTCGACGACGGGGCTTCGCAACTCGATCAGGCGGGGGCTGCTTTTCCGTTTTCGCTGCCATCGGGCTTTGCCGGGTTCACGACCCCGTCAACGTTCAAGCGGTTTAACCGAGCCATTGCCCTTCGCGTTGCCATCTATCAGGCCGACTGGGCGAAGGCCGCTACACTGCTGCCCCAGACGTTCTACAGCGCGACCGGCGACCTGAATGCAGGCCCTCGTCATACCTACAACCCAACTCCGCCCGATATTCAGAACCCATTGCTGAATACCTCGTCGAGCCAGATCGTAGGGGTTAAAGAGGTGTTTGATGCGGCTGAAGCCGGGGACAAGCGGCTCTCGAAAGTCCGGAAGCAGGCTACTCCGCTGAACTACACATCGGGCGTAACCTACAGCACCCCTTACCTGACGAACATGTACACGAGCGGCAGCGACCCCATTCCTATTATCCGGAACGAAGAGCTGGTACTGATTGCTGCCGAGATTGCGGCTCAGCAAAACAACGCAGCGGAAGCTACGCGTCTAATCAACGTCATCCGGACGGCGGCTGGTTTGCCTAACTACGCCGGAGCCACCACGAAAGATGCGCTGATCAACGCCATCCTGAAAGAGCGGCTGTACTCGCTGTTCTACGAAGGTCACCGCTGGGTCGATATGCGTCGGTACAACAAACTGAACGAGATCATTCTGCCGGTAGCCAACATGAAGGTGCTGGAGCGGCTCGAGCGGCCGGTGGCCGAAGTGAACTGGGACAAGTTCAACCCATAGACTGAGCTTGATTTACGCTTCACCAGGAGTACGCAGACTGAAAAGTATGATGTACTCCTGGTGATTTTTTTTATTCTCAACCTAGCCGTGACGGGTAATTGTGTACCAATTCAGAAAATACCAAAGTGCCACCATAATGATGAAAATGCCAATGGCTATTGTGAAATTCAACCACCGGTTGGTCGTTTTCTCATTGAGCCAGAAGTACAATGACACACATTGAATGACTAAAATACTGAGCAGGATAGGGTGAAAAAGTCGGTTATTGGCTTCCAATATCCTAAAATATAATAATATGGGTGTCAAGACTGTTGATGACACACCCAAACGACGAACTACATTCTTGAGACTCAGTGTGGTTGTCATTTTCGCTGAAGTTTCAGAATAGATTTCTGTTGTCTACGCTAGTTAGTAATCCTTTAGTGACGTAGAATAACAGGAAGTTATGAATTAATTGTTGCAATTGCAGTTAACTTCGATGTCTCTTGTGCATTGAGTGCGTGCATTCTCAACTGTATTATCCCAAATTGTCGCGGCTATCAGCACACAACTACCACCTGTTACTAAGCCGGACAGAAATGATACTATCTGCGCTGGTACAGCCCCTGCAGGTCCAACTACAAAAGAAGGAGCGGTTATGGTTGCTGAAACATAAACCTTAGTTTCCGCAGTTACCTTACCTACTCAAGATAACAATCTTCATTAGAAAAGAAGCATATACTGAACTTTCAGTATATGCTTCTTTTCTAACATGAGTCATCCCGAATTTTAGGGAGTTGACAAAAAGGAACCTCCTTTCTTAGCTTTGAGCATCACCACAACGCCAAAGCCAGAAAGGAGGTCTTTTTATGTCAACGACATGCTCACAAAAAAAA
>NZ_SBLB01000016.1 GCF_004138325.1 Spirosoma sordidisoli
TTGCTTGGCTTAAACTTCTTACTGTAACCTCAACCAATTTTTACCCATGACTGACCACAATACCCCACACTCAGACGCGCCCGGCCGGTCCGCCGGTGCGGTGGAATCGCCCGGCGTGGAATCGCCCGGCGTGGAATCGCCCCAACCAACGCAGGTCGAGTACCAGGGCCAGACCGTCGAAGCCCTTAGTGTCGGCCCCGTCGTGCCCCCACCCACCTGGGGCGAGCTGCCCGAGATCGAGCAGATCCTACAAAACCGGGCGGCCCTCTCCCGCTTCGTCCATAGCATGAGCTACGTCTCCGAGGACAACAATTTTTTCGATGCGACCGACGCCTGGGAGGATTGGGACCTGTGGACCCTACGCACATCGAAGGGCGAATTATCGCACCTCAACCCGACGGCCGAATTTATGCAACTCAATATCCACCATGATGTCCGGATCGAGATCAGGGCGGTTCAGGTCCTCCCTACCGCCCCCCGCCTGTCGGTCGAGATCATCCGGTATGCCAAACCATTCAGCTCGACCCGCTCGGTGAGCATTGACCCCGAACGGCTCTACAAAGGCACGATTGCGGCCAGGGAGGGCCAGTGCCGGTTCGACAACGACGATTTTTTTCACCTCTTACTTCAATCTATACTATGAGCGATTACCAGCGTTACCTCGACCAGGCCACCTACCAGGTAGGCCAGCCGTTTCCCTTTGCCAACCCCCAGCCCGGCCAGCCGGGGAGTCTACTCATATCGGCCGCCGGGTTTATCAACCTGGTTCTGTTCACCGACGTACCCGAGGCCGACCAGCAGGCCCTGGCCACCCAGGAGCTGACGCTTTCCGTTTTTGAAACCGACGTGCTGCCCTTCGTGCTGCTGGCCGTGCCAACCGAAGGGCTGTTTATGGATTTCTTTTTCAACGGCGCCCGGATCACCCCCGAGGGCTGGGAGGCCTTTCGCAACACCCCCACCCCCGAGGCCATGATCATGCTCGTAGACGCCCAGACCAATGAGCTGCTCCTGCTGCGAGTGGTCCCGCTGCCGGTGCCCATGGCGGCTCACCTGAAATACACCCTGGGCCTCCACCGCGACCACTACGCCGACGAGGCCGACCAGCTCGACCAGCGGGCCGCGCAAATCATTCACCAGCTCGACCCGCTGAGCATGTGGCAGACCGCCATCAAAAACCCGAATTTGTCCACCTATAGCCCCCCTCCCATCCATGAAGGACTGGCGTAACGTAGCGATTCCGGAACGCATGAAAGCCCTGCCCCGCGACCGGCGGGGCTTCCCCGTTCCCCACATTGTCCTGCGGGACGCCCAGGGCGTTCCCCGCTTCCAGATCAATAATGATACGGTCGTCGAGGCCTGTATCGCCGGGGGGCTTTGTACCATCTGCGGCCAGTCGATGCCCGCCGATGATCAATGGCTCGTCGGCGGGCCACTGTCGGCCTTCCATCCCCAGGGCATGTATATCGACGCGCCGACGCACTACGACTGCCTCCACTACGCCCTCCAGGTGTGCCCCTACCTGGCCGTCAGCAAGTATATGCGACGGCTCGACCCGAGGACGGTAAACCCCCAGGATCTGCCCGAGCACGTCCTGTTTGCCGATCCCACCCAGTCCGACGAACGGGTACCGTTTTTCGTGGCCGTTCAGGTGCGCGGCTACACCGTGTTACGGCCCCGGCTGGGCCAGCGGTACCTGCGCCCGCTGCGGCCGTATGTGGACGTGCAGTACTGGAACGACGGCCAGCGATTAACCCAGGCCTACGCCCTTAAACTACTCCGGGATCATGAAGTATTTCATTAAGCTCAATCACGTCTACGCGGCCAACAACCGACTCCAGAAGGCCCTGGCCGATACGCTGCCCGACTACGACCGGCGGCTGGTCGAGCGACCCGAGCACCTGGCCGATCACCTGCGGGCCGTGGTCGATCGGCTCAACCGGGCCAATCCCCGCTGTCAGCCGATCGCCGTTTCGTACCACCCCAGCCAACACCCCTACGGCCGGGCCGAGCACCGCGAAACGGTGCACGTGGGGGAGCTGGCCACCTTTACCCTCTACCGGCTGGCCGAGCCGCTGGCGGCCCCCGCCGGGCCGGTGCAGACGCCCCGGCCCCCCGCCCCCCAGGGCGAACAGTTACGTTTACTTTAACCCCCTCCGCTATGTTGTTTCTCGATGTCGAAACGACCGGCGTAAAGCCGGGCGTCGATGAAGTATTGTCCCTGGCCATCGTCGATGAGCAGGGCGGCACCCTGATCAATCAGTTTTTCCGGCCGGTGCTGGTCCGGTCCTGGCCCCGCGCCCAGGAGCAGCACGGCATCAGCCCAGACTTTATTTTCAGCCAGCCGTTGCCCAGTCTGTTCGACCTTAAACCTACGCTGAGCGCGTTGTTTTTCCGGGAGAAAATCGTGGCCTACAACGCCGACTTCGACAGCGGGTTTCTGCTGCCCCTGTTCCGGCACGGCCCCAACTGGTCGGCCTTCGACTGCTGCATGAGCCGCTACGCCCGGCACGTCGGCCAGCCCGCCACCAAACCCTATCACCGGACCGGCTTTAGGCCCTGGAAACTGAGCGAAGCCGTCGAGCAGACCGGCGGCAACTGGGCCGACTTCGGCCCGCCCCACACCGCCCTGGCCGATAGCCGGGCCTGCCGCCACGTTTGGCAGTGGTTAGATAACCAAACAACCAAATAACCAACTACAGACCATGCACCATATTGAGATCACCCAACTACAGTACAATCGCAAATTCGCCACCGAGAACCACATTGCTTTCGACGACTGGCTCTGCGGACCCGGCGGAGCGGGCTTCTGTTTGTACCCGATCCGGGGCGTTCACACCGAGGCCGACCTGGCCCAGGCCAAAAACGAGCTATACCGCAAACGCGACGTAGTAAGCATGACCCACACCTGGGCGGTCATTGTCGAGGCCAACTAAGGCGGTACCAACAAAACACCCGGCCTCCAAGGGGGGCCGGGTGTCTAACCAAATTGTAAAAAATACGGAACCCCCACCCGTTAAGCGGGCGAGAGGAGTATGTGCGTGATGGCAAACATGGCCTCGATGTCGTTTTCGTGAATGAGCTGCGAAGGCCCATCCTGGGGCGAAAATGACCCCACTTCAATTTGCTGGTTAGCGCCCAGGTCGTTGCGCAGTAAGCGCCGAACGCTCAACCGGCCGCCCATGATCAGGGCTGCCGTCGTCGTCGAAATACTACGCCAGTCCTGGCGTTCGACCAACCGGCCCAGGACGATCGCCCCCGGCTGAAAGGTCGGCCCCAGTTTGTCGGCCGCCGTGATCTGAATCGCTACGCACCGGGCCAGATCGGCCGGTGCCGCTTCGAGCAGGGCCGGGCTGACGTAAAACGAGCGACCCGGCGGAGCCAGCAGGGGCGTAAAATTGAGCATTTCGTCGGTCAAACTGGGCGCGTCCGTTACCCGATCTTCGGGCCGGATCATCAGCACCGACAGCAAATTAGTCGCCGGTCGCTGGCCCGCGTGACGTAGCAAAATCGACTGATCAATAAACACGGCCGAGGCTGGCACCTTCAGAGCCGCCAGAATCGCGGCCTTGTTGGATTCCTCGAACTTGTGGGTTTTGAGGTAATAGTGCACCTGCGTCCGGGTTACGCCCATCGTTTCGGCCAGGTGGGCCGGACGGATGCGCTTAGCGACCAGGTACCGCCGGAGCTGTTCGCCCTCGGCCGGTATGGCCACGTCGTCGCTTTTGGGCGGGCGCGGAATCACCCGCAGGTTGCTGGGTAGCGGCTGCGTGGGATCGGCCAACACCTCGGGGGTGAGGCCCTGGAAACGGCCCGCAATGCGGTTGATGATCCGATCGCTGCACTCCCCTTTGTGGCCGATCCGGCGCAGGGTCTGTACGTTTACGTCTACCAATTCGGCAAACCCGGCGAACGATTTGGCTCCCGAAGCCCGGTGCAACATTTCGAGCTTTTCCTCTAAACTCATGACTGCCTTAGGTGCGTCCAGTGCTGCTGTCATTTTCTCTCCAAATTTGTTCGTAATACTTTGCACAAATGTTATTAACAATTAACCTTTGTTAAAGTTTACTGCCAACATTACCACTAATGTACTGAATATGCTAACAGAAAACCAAATTTCCCGGCAACAAGCCCTCCAGCAACTCGCTGCGCAGGTGGGTGTTGCCACCGTAGCCCGCCGGGCGGGCGTATGCCGCCAATCGGTCACCAAATGGCAAAAAGGCGACCTCTCGCGCAATTCAACGGCCCGCGTGATTGAAATTGTGCTGAGCGAGATGGCTACCGAGCTGAGCACCCTGACGGCGGTTATTACCCAAACCCCGGCCCTGGCCGAAGGTTGAACTCGGGACGGCAAGACTAGTTCCTTCGTCACCATGTTCGTAATATTATTGAACAAACGGTCAAAATTTATGCCAACTCCGACCATGACCCCCGAGGAGCTGAGCCTGTACCGGACCGTCAACGGTCTGGTGCTCCAGGCCCGGCTGAGCGGTGACTGGCCCGCCACGGCCCGGCTGCTGCCGGTGCAGGGGCGGCACGTGCTGGCCACCGTCGAAAACGTCTACGGCGAAACCGAAACGGTTTGTCTCCACCTGTACCAGCGAGGGGCCGCCGAGCTGGTCCGGGAGCTGATCGGTCAGCTCTGGCGCATCGAGCGCAACGACGCCGAGCGCGACATCTGGGAGGCCATCTGGGCGGCCAGCGACCGGCTCCGCCGGATGGGGCCACCAGGCAGCCCCAAAACCCTGGCCGCGCTGATCCTGGCCCTGGCCCTGGGTCGGCCCTACCTGGTACCCGGTGCCCCCACCCACAACCCCCACGGTGCCCCCTTCCCGGTCGGCCCGCTGGTTTTGCTGGGTATTACCCTATTGTTATCTTGTTATTATCAACCCCTGACAAACTACCTGCAGACCATGGCCAAACGCCGATCAACCAACCCCATCACCCGCGCCGGTGAGCTGTTCAACAGCTTCATGGCCTGGGTCGTCGTCATTCTGTTCTTCTTACTGATGTACCACCTCGTCAAAGCATGGTAGCTACCCCGATGTCCGCCCCGAGCAGTTCGGTCGATGATCTGCTGTTTATCTACGCCAACCAAACCGTGCTGCTGGGTCAGCCGCGTTTACTGCGCCGGTTCGACCGGGCCAGCGATCGGTATTACTACACCGTCGAGGGGAGCGATATGCTGGAAAACCTGGCCGCCCGGTTCTTTATCAGTACGACCAGCTTTTGCAAGAAAGTCCTGCCCACCAGCTCGTTTCTGATCGAGTGGATGAAAAAGCAGGGCGAGAACGCCGATGCGGTCCGCGACCTGGCGGCCGACTTCGGGACGCTGATGCACATCAGCTTTGCCGACTTTCACCAGAAAGGCTTCGACTTCCGCAACACCCGCCAACGGGTCGAGGGCTACCTGCTGGGGCTGGGTCACTCGCCCCGGCTGATCGGAGAGTGGACTACCCGGCTTAATAAGTGCGTGGCCAGCTACGCCCAGTTCTGCTATGAGTACCAGGTCGAGCCGGTCCTGATCGAGGGCATGTTAGCCTCCGATGAATTGGGGATCGGCGGCACGGTAGACCTGGTAGCTTACCTCACCATTCCCAAGTTTGGGCGGGTGCTGGCGCAGGTGGATTTTAAGTCGGGCGGCATTTATTCGTCCGCAGAATTGCAACTTGTTATTAACAAGTTGATATTTGAAGAGAATTTTCCGCACCTGGAAATCGAGCGCATGTATTCCTGGGCACCCAAGGACTTCCAGAAGGAACCCACCTACACGCTCAAAGACCAGGGCAAAACCCGATTTACCCCGGCTGTATTAGATGCCCTGCTGACGGTGTATCAGGCTCTTTACAGTACGGATATGAACAAACAATATCACGAGTTCGACGGCTTGATCAAGCCGGGCCAGCCACCGGCCGACTATCACCAGGTCCTGGGCCTGTCCGAGGTGGTGCTCAAAGCGTACCAGTCCTAACCGCTAACGTTTTCGCAAAATGTCCCGGATTAAGTACACCGCCCTGGGGTCGTCGGCCCCCGTCAAATTAGCCGATACCCCCCCACCCCACAAGACCCTGCCCGAAGTGGGCCGGATCAGCATTGGGGAAACCGTTACCCCGGAACGGGGAAAATCTTACCCACGATCTACCGATTACTTCGTGATCCGGTCCACCTACGCCCGGCTGATTAGTGACCGCTACGGCGAGAAACCCAGTGAGTTGCCCGTTCTGTTTTATTCCGATGAGCTGAGCGAGGTCTGCCCCGAACGGCTCGAAATCCGCGACCAGGCGGGCCGCCTGTTCGGCTCGGGTGACGGCGAAACGTTTCTGATCTGGAACGCGACCGCCAAACGCTACCAGCCCTATAGCCAGGCCGACCATCCGGATATTCTCCAGCGAACGGCCAGCCACCTGGGGACCCAGTGGGTGCCGACCCTGACGCTGCGCTTTGCCGTCAAGGACGTACCCGTACTGGGCTACTGGCAGTTTTCGACCCACGGCGTCGCTACCAGTATCCCCAACCTGCGCGATCGCTTCGACGCGTGTTTGCGCGACCTGGGCATGATCCGATTCCTGCCGTTCATGCTCACGGTGAAAAAAGTCCGGTCCAATAAACCCGGTGACAGTCGCCAGTACCCCGTCGTCGATCTGATCCCGCAACTGTCGATCGAAACCGGCCTGCGCATCAGTCAGTACGTGCAGGATAATCCCACGTTTAACCCCGCCCGGCTGGCCACCTATTCGGCCGACGAGCTGAGCACCCTGCCCACCGGCGAGGGTGACCGGCTGCGCCTGGACGGTCCAACCAAATTGTAAAATGAAAAAACACGTCTTAAAAGCCGATTTCGACCCCGCCCGCCAAAGCTGGCGCGAGGCCGTTATTACCCTCAACGGGGCACGGCTCAGCCCCGAACGGAGCCAGCAGTTTAAGAACCACTCCCCGGACGGCTTCGCCTGGGGGTACGGCGGTTCCGGCCCGGCCCAGTTGGCGCTGGCCGTGCTGATCGACCTGCTGCCGACCGCCCTAGCCCTGCAAAACTACCAGTACTTTAAAATGTGGATCATTGCCCGGCTCCATATGGAAGAACCCTTCGAGGTTCACTTTTCAATGACCCCCCAGGGGGAAGTTGAACACGTAAGCGGTCTGCCGCCCTTCCATATTTAGTACCGCCCCGGCCGATCGCCGGGGCCTTATTTGAGCTGCAATGAACCTCAACGAACAGAGTGCCCGGTTCTGGCGGCAACATAGCATCAGCCACTTTAGCCCGTCGGAAACTCAGTTTTTCTTTTGCCTGGTGCATTTGTGCCAACTGGGCAAATGGGAGAACCCGTTTGCCCAGAGCGACGAGGATATAGAAACCCTGATCGGGATGAGCAAAAACACGCTCAAAGGGGTACGGGCGCGGCTGGCCGAGGCGGGCCTGTTTCACTTTGAAACCCGCCGGGGGCGCGGCAATAAAACGACCTATACCCTGTTTGACGTGGTGAAACCCAACCCGGCAACCTTACCAATTACCTTAACAGACCCCCCCGTAAAAGGGTCAAATTCTGACCATTTTACGGGTGAAAAAGGGTCAAAATTTGACGGTTTTAGCAAAAATGTATTAACAAATACCTTAACATTGAGCCGCGTAAAATGGTCAATTATTGACAGTTTTAGCCCGGTGCCCCCCGTAAAAGGGTCAAATTTTGACGGTTTTAGCCCGGTAAAAGGGTCAAAATTTGACCATTTTATCAAACAAACCTTAACATCGGGCCGCCTAAAAGGGTCAAAAATTGACGGTTTTACGGCGCAAAAATTGCCGCCCGGTGCCCCTGTTTTTTTTGAGAGTCAGGCAGTTACGAACGTGTCTACGCGTAGCGCGGACGTACCCGCGTCAGGCGCGCAGACCCCCGCCCGAGAGAGAGAGTTAGATATAGTTATATTACCAGAGAGTGTTAGAAATTCTCTCTCTGCGCACCCGCCCGCCCGCGACGCACGTAGCGCACCCGCCCGACCCCCCACCGACCCGGCGGCCCCGGTAGCCTACCAACCGCTGCCCGATTTGCTGGGCCGGGTCCGGGTGCACCTACCCGCCGAGGGGCTCAGCCTGACGGCCGATGCCCTTTACGATCACGTCAAGCTGCGGGGCTACGCCAGGGCCGACGTGGTGGGTTTCGTCGAACAGCACCCCGAAGCCAGCTATCCCAGCTCGGCCGAGCTGCGCAACCAGGTCCGGGGCTGGATCAAGGCCCGTAAATCCGCTGCACGGCTTTTTCCACCCGGCTTGGGTAAGGAGGCCCGCAAAGCGCACTTTATCGCCTTGGTGCGAACGTTTCAGGCCCAAAACGCCGGATTGTACGACGAGGAGATGTACACCGACTTTATCACCTACTGGACCGAATCGACCGACGGCTCCGACACCATGACCGTAGACCGGGCAGGCCAGTTTAATCTGGCCGTCCGGCTGGATCGCTCGAATCGGGAAATCTACCAGCCAAAACTTGAACGCCGGAACCGGCGCAGTCCCTATGGAAACGCTACCCCAACCCCCAAACAACCCGTCCACTTCGATCTCAATCAAACCCTCGAGCGGGCCGCCGAAGCTGGCGATACCCTCCCAGGCTTCCTCCGAGCAGAGGAGGATGATTAAGGCCATGAACGGGCCGAGGCTGGCCGAAGCTGACCAGAACGAACTCGACGGGCTGGTCAAGGAAATCGTGTTTCTGCTGGGCCTGCGGTCGGCCGACGCGGACGCCACCGCCAAGCAGCTCCTGCACATGACGGCCTACCTCCGCAAGCGGTACCACCAGACGCCCACGGCCGAAATTCGCCGGGCCTATCAGCTCTATGTCGAGGGGGAGCTGGGCCTGGAGCCGATCCGGATTTTCGACGCCATCAGCCTCAACCAGATCATGCGGGCCTACTGGAAACACCGGGGGAAAATCCTGCACCCGCTGATCGAGGGGCAGAAGCTGCTGCCCTCGGCCGAGCGACCCGAGCCGACCCCCGACCAGATCGAGGCCATCATGCGCCAAAGCCTGGAGGATGCCTACCAGCGGCTGCGGGCGAAAGAAACCGTAACCGATCACGGCAATGCTATCTACGAATGGCTCGACGCCAAGGGACTAATCCCCTTTACCCCCGAGCGCAAACAAGCCATTTTCAAGCAGGCCCTGACCGCCCTCCAACAACATCATGCCTGGTCAGCGGCCACCACCCGCCACAACCCGACCGGCCGGGCCGAAGCCCGCCGGTTGGCCGACGTGTTCAAAAAAACCCAGTTGGCCGATGGCCCGCCCCTGACCGGCGAACCCCTGGAAGAGGCCCGCCGGTACGCCAAACAACTGGCGTTTATTCTCTTACTGGCCGAATGGATCGACGCCGGGGTAAAGCCCGCCGAGGTGCTCGATCAGCCGCCCCCGGCCGGGGCCGAACCCTTACCCGATGGGGGCGTTTCCTAAAAAACGCCCCTTTTTTGGCCAATTTGTTCGTAATAGTTTTAACAAATTATCAACAATGTTACTTTTGTTCACATGGAGAAGCCAACCAAGCCCAAACCCGCCCAGGTATCGCTGGCCGAAGAAATTACCGAAGTCGGCCGTGAGCTAGGCCTGCGCCACGGAGCCTACCCCAAATTCGTTACCCAGGGCCGGTTAAGCCAGGCCGACGCCGACCACTACATCAATACGCTTTACTCGGCCAAGCGCCGACTGGAGGCCTTGAATTACCTGATCGTCGGATTGACCGATGCGCAATGGGGCATCCTGGAAGCCCTGCAGGCCGCCCTGCCCGATCCCCAGCGGAAAACCCTGGAGTTTCTGCTCAACCAGCCCATTACCGAGGCCGTACCCATTACCCAGTCTTAATTCCTGTTTTTCATTTTTCACGCTAACGTTTCGCCACGATGCAAGCCAACCAATTCAACGAAGCCGTCCTCGACGTGCTCGAACGCTCCACCATTCAGGACAATCTGCTGTACCTGCCCGGCCAGCTCGGCCGGGACCTCTACCTCAAGGTCAAAACCACCCTCGAACAGATCGGCGGGAAGTGGAACTCCAAAAAGGAAGCCATTCAGTTTCCCCACAACCCCACCGAGGCCATTCAGGCCATGCTCGACACGGGCGAGCTGAGTCCCAAAAAGAAATACCAGTTTTTCGCCACCCCGCCCGGCTTGGCCGAGTGGGTAATGACCTACGTAAACGACCTGACGAGTTTGCGGGCACCCATTCTGGAACCCCACGGCGGGGATGGTGCTCTGATCCGGGCGTTCTGGAAAGACTTTCCCGAGCATAACGTGGACACCTTCGAGGCCTGGGATCTCAACCGGGAGAAGCTGCGGCAGTTGCGATCGGACGAGGGGGCCATCGTCAACGTACTGGGCGAGGACTTCCTGGCGGCTACCCCCGACGAGTTCGGCCAGTACGCGCTGATCCTGGCCAACCCGCCCTTCGCCAAAAACCAGGACGTGCGGCACCTGCGCCACATGCTCCGCTTTGTGGCCCCCGGCGGCCAGCTCATTTCCATTCTTTCGACGCACTGGCGGTTTGCGGGGGATTCGCCGTCCCGCTCGTTCCGTTCCCTGGTCGATGGCCTGGGCCGCTCGGTTCAGATCGTGGACATTCCGGCCGGGTCGTTTGCCGAATCCGGTACCAGTGTTTCTACCTGCTTATTCATTTTCAACGGTTAACCCATACACCCATGGACAAGGTAATTCAGGCCATTCTGGCCGCTGCAGCCCAGACCGGAACCTTTTGCGCGGTGCACATCGAGCAGCCCGGTATCGCCCTCGATTTGGAGCGTTGCCACGTCAAAGCCACCGAGGACGGGTTTCGGCTGCTGGTCAATACGGTGCCCGTCGCTACGCTGCTGATCCAGGCCGACCCGGCGGCCGAGCAGATCGTCCGTCACCAGGGCGACGCCTACCGGGTGCAGGTTGGTCCGGTCGTGATCAACTTTGATCCGTCCGAGATGATGCCCTTCGCGGCCCCCGCGACCGGATCGGCAACCTACCCCCGCTAATGGCTAAGCGAAAGGCTGCTAAGCGAAAGCGCCCCAGCGGAGCCACCGAGGACCGGGTACCTCGGCCGCCCCGCTGGGGCATCGTCACCGGGCGGCACCCCGTAACGGGGGTGCTGCACCGGATCGCCATCGACGGCGACCAGGTGACCATCGAGCGGCAGCCGATCGAGATTCACCAGCTCAGCCGCTACGACGGCCGCCCGATCGTCGAGCGGCTGGCATTTGAGCGGATCGAGGGCCGCCTGGAGGATCACCAGTGGTTAGTCTATACCATCTGGCAGCATCCCGAACCCTGGCCGGCAGACCTCGACCCCGACCCCCCGATTTCGGTTCCCCCCCGCCGGGAGAACCCGCAACCCAAACAACCACAACCAACGCATGAAACGAGTGCTTGTTGAATCCCCCTACGCCGGTAACACGGCCCTAAACATGACCTACGGCCGCGCCTGCCTGGCCGATTGTTTCGCCCGAGGGGAGGCCCCCTTTGCGTCCCACCTGCTGTACACGCAGCCGGGGGTACTCGACGACGCCCAACCCGGCCAGCGGGCGCAGGGCATCGAGGCCGGGCTGCTCTGGGGCGCAATGGCCGAGGCCAGCGTCGTCTACACCGATTTCGGCATCAGCCCCGGCATGAAGCTGGGGATTCAGGCCGCCCAGGCCGCCGGTCGGCCGGTCGAATACCGCAGCCTGGGCGTGAGCGAGGAAACCCACTGGGCGCTGGCCTGCCTGGGCTGGGATTCGGCCGCCCTGGCCGATCGGTACCGCCTGTTTGAGCGAACCGCCGAGGGCCGTATTCGCCTGACCTGGCTCGATGATCAGGGCGAAATGCGCAGCGCGGTATCGCCCCCTGGGCTGGCAGCGGCCGAGGCCTGGGGGCAGGCCTTTAGCCTGGAAGAGGCCGGTGCGATCAGTTTGCAGGTGTTGGCCATGCTGAACGAGTGGAAACCATGAGCCGCCAGCTACACCTCTTCGACGACGCGCCGAACCGGCCCAGGCACAGCACCCTACTGGACCTGCTGACGGGCGGCATGGTGTACCTGGTCCGCACCGATCGGAACCGCCGGTACACCCGCGCAGCCGAGAGCCGGTTAATGGCCCAGGTCGAGCAGCTCCGCGAAACGACGGGCCTGGAGGTTTTCGAGCGCAACCTCAACGAGTGGATGCGCACCACCTCCGTAGGCAACAGCGGCCACTTCGACGCCTGGTACCGGCTGGTTCGGTACCCCGATCGGGTCGAGGTCTGGCACCGCGACAGCGAGGGCGATCCGGACCGGCTTGTAACCGTACTGACGCGGCCATGAAGTACGGCGATTATGGCCTCGACGCGACCAAAACCACGCGAACGGCCCCGGTGATCGAACCCGTGTTTTATTGCCCCTGGACGCACCAGAACCTGCACGGACGGCATTTTTACCTGTGCTTCGCCAACTGGGTACTGTCCGATACCGCCCTGGCCGCCTTTCTCGCGCAGCCGCCGGTGCCCGTCAAGGCCCCCGGCGATATGTGCCAGAAGTGCACCAAGCGACCCGATCGACTGCACTACGACGTACCCGGCTACGAGCTGGATAACTGGGTCGGTATCTGCGCCGACTGCGTGAGCTGGGCCGAGCAGATCCGGACCCGCCCGGTGGTCATACCGCCCGGCACCCAATTTAACCTGTTTACCTAACCCGAGAATCCCCATGAAAACCCGCGTAAAAAAGGTAATTTCCAAGTTTACCCGGCTCCGTAACCTGCTCTACAAAGCCGAGGAGAAAGGCTTCAAAACCGCCCTCCGGATGATGCGCAGCCACGTGGCCGAGCGCATGTTTGTCGAGATCGACGAACCCCTCGACGCCCGCGAACAGTTCACCGCCCGCGAGGCCTACCTGTCGATGCTCAACCAGCTCGACCAGTTCGAGAAATTAGCCTGATGAGTTTGTTTAATTTGTTCATAATAGTAGCTAACCAATCGTATGAGAATTGTTCAATTTAACGAAGCCAACCGCGTGTTGAGCGCCCCGCCCTCCAGCCCGGAGGTGCAACCCCTACCCGTTTTTACCGATGGCGACGTGTGTATTTCCTGCTGGGAACCCAGCCCCGAGGAGCTGGCCACCATCAACCAGACCGGCAGAATCTGGCTCATGGTCGTATCGGGCCAGACCCAGCCGCCGGTGGCCGTAATGGCCGATTTCCCCTTTATGGCGGAGGCTGATTTTATCAAGCTGCTGGAACGGCAGGCCGCCGGGGAATCCCTGACCGAACCCGAACTGCTGGCCGTCGAAAATTACCACCGCACCCTGCAGGCGCGGGCGGCCCAGGACGCGGCCGATACGGCCGACGTGGATACGGCCGACGTGGATACACCCGACACGGATACGCCCGACGTAATCGACCCCGAGCACCCCGAGCGGGCATTTGAGTAATGTACGACACCCAATTTGAGCGGGCCGCCCATCTGATGCTGATGGCGGCCCGGCTCCAACTGACCCATGAGCCACCGCAAACCCCGCCAGCTCGACCCAACCCGGAGCTGCTTTTACGAACTGCCGGAAACGACCCCGGAGCCGGAACTCCAGACGATGGAAGCCTATTACCGACGCCACTACGAGGCCTTCGAAGTCAGGATCAAGAACCGGCTGTATTTCACCTTCACGACGACGGAGGTACGGGATCGGTTTCTGCTGAGCTACGAACGGGGCTGCGCCGAGGAGGGAATCCTGACCCAGCGCAGCACGATCCCCCAGCCCGACCGGCGGGGTAGTTACTACCCGGAAGCCGAGCCGGGCTGGTTTGGCCCGCTCGACCAGCTCGACCAGCACCTGCGCCAGCGGGAAGCCCAGCGCGAAGCCCACCGGCAAGCCCTATACGTTGATTTTGCCCACTTACACCAGAAAGCCCGTGAACGCATTGTTTCCCCTGCCAGCTCCCCGGTTAACACCCGAC
Source organism: Spirosoma sordidisoli (assembly GCF_004138325.1). Lineage (GTDB taxonomy): Bacteria > Bacteroidota > Bacteroidia > Cytophagales > Spirosomataceae > Spirosoma > Spirosoma sordidisoli. The sequence goes on from NZ_SBLB01000016.1 coordinate 13,918, forward strand.
CAGGCCCGGCAAGCCTACGAAAACGTCCTCTTCGGTAACGAACGGCCGAAGCCCGAACTAGGACAGACCGCCTGGTACTATACCGGCGAGGATTATGTCGTAGTAACCGTAACCCGAATCAGTAAGTCGGGTAAAACCTTTGCCGCCCACAACGCCGAAACCGGCCTGGGGGCCTGGGACATTCCCGTAGGCCGCTACAAACCCTGTTTTCTTCACCCCGACAAACCCAAGTTTTTATGACCGCCAACCCCGAAGTACTCCGCCAGATCACCTACCCCAAGGCGGGGGTAGACCTCGTAGTGACCACCCGCAAACCCGGCCTGCCCAGTGCCGTCCACCGGGGCCGCCTGGTATCGGTCGGTAAGCTGCGGATCGACCACCTGACGACCGATAAGGCCTACGTGGTCCTGCAGCGCCCCGACTCACCGGGCAAGTTTACCTATATCCCCGAGATCAATGTCGCCCAGGTGTCCTGGCCGGGGGCCTCGGTCGTTCGCCCCCCTCTCTATGAGCGATAGCATGAGCGCCGAGGAGTACCAGGCTTACCTGCGGACCCTGCAACCGGGCAAGCCGGGGGGGGCGCGAAAAAGCCGCCCGGCCCCGCTGGCCCCGGCCGGTGGGGCGGTACCGGCGTCGGACTACCTGGCCCTCGTCAAGCAGAGCACCCCGGCCCGCCAGCTCGAACACCTGATGCAGGTCGAGGTCGTGCGCGAGTTCCGGAAAAAATACCCGGCCTACGAACGGCTCCTGTTCGCCATCCCCAACGGGGCCAAGCTGACCATGCGCTACACGGCCGAGGGCGAGCCCTACAGCCCCGAACGCATCCGACTGGTCGCGGAGGGGCTAACGGCCGGGGTGCTTGATCTGATGCTGGCCGTACCGCGCCAGGGCTACCATGGGCTATTTCTGGAGCTGAAAGTAAAACCCAACCGGCCCTCGGCCGAGCAGCTCGACATGATCACCCGGTTTGGCAGCCAGGGCTACTACTGTAGCGTGGCCTACACGGCCGACCTGGCCCTGCTGGTACTCGACGATTACCTCGCTCTGCCCCCCTGGACCAACGTTTATTCGGCCCCAGACTAGATATCGCAGATCCTGTTCCAAATTTTTTTACGCAAAGTGACTAACCAACCAAATTCCATGAAAACTCCCCAGCAACTCAACGACGAACTCCGCGAGGCTTACCTTACCCTCGACCCGCTCCAATGCTACACCGTCGTAGCCGACACCTACCCCATGCTGTTGCCCGAACTGCAGGCTGATATAGAACGGCTCGGTTTGACCGAGGCCAAAGCCAAATTTTCCCGCCTGGCGCAACAGTTCGCTAAGCCCGAGAGCGGGTTACAATTTACCCGCATCCTTGAGTCAGCCATGGACTACCTGGCCACGTCGAAGCCCGAACTACCCACCGACGAGCTGGCCGCCCAGCACCGCCAGGCGGTCCACCTGGAGCACTTCGAGCGGCTGCTGAGCGACGATCCGGAGCTGATCCAGATGCTGCGCGAGTCGGTCCAGCGGAAAGGGGTACAGGGCACTATCGACCTGATCGGCAGCCTGACCATTCCCACCCACGCCAAGGGCCTGCTGCTGGGTGCGATTATGCACATTGACCGCATGTGGGGCAAAGGAACCCCCTCCCCTACCCCGGCGGATATGACCGCCGAGCAGATCGAGCGGCTCCCCAAGCCGATCCAGGAACTCGTTCAGAAAGTCCGGGAGATGGGCGCCGAGGTCGTCGTCACGGAGGTAAAGGTGGGGGCCGAGAAGCGGGCCGAGGCCGCCTACGCCCACATGGTCGAGGATCATCCGGAATTTGCCCAGCGGTTCCTCGCCCTGGTTAATTTGGTCGGGCCGGATATGGCCGTCAAAAACGCCACCGACGCCCCCCGCTGCATTGCCCCAGGTTTGCGCGAAATCGCCCTGCACTACCTGCTGACTGTCCGGGGCGGCAACGCGACCAGTTAACCAAGTAGGTAATTAACCATAAAACCAAACAACCAAACGGGCAGATGCCCAACCGGACAAATGCCCGTTTGGTCAATCAACCAGCTATGAAAAAATACCCCCTTGAGGAAGCCATGGAGAAGGCCGTTACGGCCGGATGGGCGCAATTCGTGGCCCGGCGCACGGCCGAGCGGGAGCGGTCCAATGCCCGGCTGTTTCGGCTGCTGACGGCCATCCGGGGCGAGGCCTTCGTTAGCCTGCTCGTCGGCCTGATGCACCACGCGAAGGCCGACGATTCCCGGCTGCGGGTGTACCGGCAGCCTAAAGGCGTCGAGGTGAACACCGCCTTTGGCCCGCTCTGGATCGACTACCGTTTCGGCGCACCCAGCCTGGCCACGATCTATATTCAGGTCAAAGCGGACCGCTGGATCGGGTTCACCCACCAATAACTAAATCACCAAAGAACCAGGGAACCAGTTACCCAATTACCGAGTTAGGCATTTGGTTAAATGGTTTTTTGGTGATTTACCCGAGTAGTTTACTAACCAAATACCTGTTTACCCGTTAGACTATCTAACCAGATTGTATGAAGATTATTACCGTAGTGCAACAGAAGGGGGGAGTCGGCAAAACCACGATTGCCCTGAACTTAGCCATGTTTTACCGCCAGAAGGGGGCCAGCGTCGCCCTGTGCGACGCCGACAGCCAGGGCAGCCTGACGGCAGCGGCCGACCAGCTCGGCAGCGTTGGGCTGATCAGCGTGGCCGACGTGCTGGCCGGTTGGGTAGGGGCCGACGTGCTGATCATCGACACCAGCCCCCGCAACGACGCGGCCCTGTCGAGTTTGCTGGCCAGGGCGGATTACGCCCTCTTACCGATCCGGCCGGGCTACCTCGACGCGCTGGCCATCCGGGACACGGCGGCCATTGTGGCCAGCTCCGGGGTTCGGTCGGCCGGGATCGTGCTCAACATGGTTCAGCACCGGAACGCCGTTACCAGGGACATTCTGGACGTGCTGACGAGCTTTTCGATTCCGCTGCTCATTACCCGGATCGGCCAGCGGGTCGCCTATACCCGCTCGATCCTGACGGGGGCGGGGGTATTCGGTACCGAGGACACCAAAGCGCAGGAAGAAATCGCCCAACTGGGCATGGAAATTCATTTTCACTTATGAGCAAGAAAGACCAAACGCCCCTGGACGCGGGCAAAGATGCGTTTCTCAAAAAATTCAGCGAACCGGCCAAGCCCATCCTGACGCAGGTTGTGCCGGTCGAACCGGCCAAGCCCGCCAAAACGCCCTTGAAGGAACTCGACCACTTCAACCTCTACACCGACAAAACCACCGGCAAAAAACTCCGGTTGCTGAAAGTAGAAACGGGTTTGTCGGTGCAGGATCTGCTCACCGAAGCCGTGACCGATTTACTGGCTAAATACAAACAGGGATGAAGAAAGAACCGAACCGGCCGGTCCCGACCGTGCTGCTGACCTCCACCATTACTAAGCACCTCTACGAGGAGCACCACCGGCATTTTTTCTCCTGGCAGGTCGGGGCACCCCACAAGACGCTGCTCCGGATTCAGTTGATCGACGAGCGGGGCTATATCATGCCCCTGCTCGACGGTACCGACCTGCGAACGGTGCTCATTGAGCCAGGCGTCAACAGTTACGTGCACCTCGACGCGGACCGCCCGGCGGCCGGGTTCCAGTACTGGACCAAAGGCCTGATCCGGGGCGATAGCCGGGTAGTGCTGGACGCCATCAGTCCCCAGCGGGAGGACCTGCGGGTACACAACGCCAACGTGGCCGCCATTCTGGCCCAGGAGCGGGCCGCCAAAAATTCCGGAAATTAAACCGGGGCGGGGGCTGAATGTTCATAATATACCTATACATTTGCCCCTGCGAAACGTTACCGTCGAAAGACTGGTACCCAGGCAGGCCCCCCGTCGTCGGGAGATGAACGGCCTTAATCATGGGGGCCATGGTCGGGTAGTTCAACGGGCAGAACACTCTGGTGCTGGCTGTGAGAGGTGGGATGCCAGAGGACAGGGGTTCGAGTCCCTTCCTAGCCGCCAGTTTGGGCATCGACCGCTTGCCGGGCGAGTAAGTCCCGAAAGACTGTATGAGCCGACTCCGGTTTTTCATGCAATTATGGTGTGGATAGAATCAAGGCCTGGGTTATTGACCCAGGCCTTATTTTTTGCACATTTGCTCGACGCGCTCCCCAGGGGGTGCTTTAGCAATTTACTAACCCGGCTTGGTTTTTTCCCTTAACATAAAAACACATATACAACGCCCCTCGGTATCGTCCAACGCGACGGCCCCCGCCTGCCCATTGGGTCGGCGGGGGCCGTTTTGCATTTTAGGGGGAAATCAGCGGGCGCAGGGCCAGGTACACCAACCCGGCCGCCAGGCCCCGCCAGACCCAGTTCTCAAGGCGGGCCGTCCGGTACCGGGTTGGATCGGGACCGGCGGGCGCGGCCCCCTTCGGGGCGGGCAGCGGGGCCGGGGGTGGGGCCGGGGGCCGGGCCTGGCTGGTGACCGTTTGGTTGAGCCGGTCGATAATGGCCGCCTGCCGGTTGATCACCGCCTGCAGGTCGGTCAGGTCGGCCGTCAGCCGCTCGACGCGGGCCTGGTTGAGCAGGGCTTTTCTGGCCCCCTCCTCGGTGATGGTCAGCGACCGGGGCCGACTCACGGGCAGGGCTGAGATCGTGGGCAACGAATCCGGCCCCGCTGGTGCGCAAACTGGAATCCGGGCCGTAGAGCCGGTCGAGTTCGCGCTGCAACTCATCAGTGCTAAGCGTAAGCAGATTAGCAGAATACAATACCTCGGCTTGTTCACGGCGGTTCAGGTTTTTAAACAGTTGGCGAATTTGTTCATGCAGCAGGATCGTATCGCCCCGCAGCAGCAAGAGTTCCCGCTCGGTGCGGGCGTGTTGGTCGAGCACGTAGGCCTGGACGGCCAGCAGCCGCTGGTGGCGATCGTAGAGGCCCCAGGCCAGCAGGCCCAGGCTGATCAGGATCAGCCCCAGCCAGCAGCGAACCGGGTAGACGAACGCCCGGCCCCCGGCGGCCAGTGCCCGGCCCAGGGCCTGGCCCAGCCCGGTCAGGCCCTGGCTCAGCAGCGCCAGGCCCCGGCCGCTGATCCAGGTGAGTAGGGCGTTGATCATGGAAAGGCGGTGGTTTGGGGTTGACGGTGGGCCAGGTGCGTCGAATCCTGGACGTACTGACGGCGGGCCTGTTGCTCGAAGCGTTCGACCGGCAGGGGGTGCTTTTCCGCAATGGCCTCGACGGCCGGGTTTTCCAGGTGGGGCACCCGGCCCCGGTCGTGGGTTTTGGGGGGCACGGCCTGCCAGGGGCAACTTTTACAGGACTTCACCAGGGAGCGGGTGGCCCGCTGGTAGCGTTTGGCGAAGGGGCAGTTGTCGCAGCGGTAAATCGCCAAACTGTCGATCGAGAGCCGGGCGACCTGGCCCGAATCGGCCCAGGTCACGTCCCGCTCGTTCTCGACGACCTCCACGCAGGAGCACAAGGCCCACACCAGCAGGCCCAGCAGCAGCAGCGGGCCGAGTACCCGAACCAGGGCCAGCAGCCCCAGACAGAACGCCCAAAACAGCAGTTCGAAGGCGTTGGATACCCCTTGATCGGTCCTAGCCAGCATACGGCCGGACCACGCAATAAACATCTTTCTTGTTTCTAATTTTCTCATCGTAGACGCCTTCCTTCCCGGTCGGCTTTTTAATGCCCAGGACGCCCCGATCGCTCGTATTGCCCTCGACGGTTTTACAGTAAATAGAACCTTCCTGCCAGTCCTCCAGCAGGCCCACGTGCCAGTAGGTCGTACCGTTGACGTAGGAGCGAAACACCACCACGTCGTTGCGCCGGGGCTGGCCGCCGATCGGCCCGGCCTCCCGGCTCCAGACGATGTGCTTTTTCTTCAGAACCCAGTTGCGGGCGATCGGCGGGTAATCCACGTCGAGCAGCCAACCGGCCTGCTTGATGGCCCAGGCGACGCTGGTACCGCAGTAGGGGCTGTTAGGCCGCAGCCACTTGCGGGCGTTGTAGAGCGTGATCCGGGGGTGATCGTTGCGGTTGGTTTTTTCCCGGACGTGGTGGACCCGGTTTTCGGCCTTGAGCACCGCTACCGGGTCTACAGGGTCAGCTCCTGGGGGCTGAGCGTGAAGAAGTAGAGGAACGCCAAGAAAAACAGCGCAAACAAGCCGACAAAGACCAGTACCCGGCGCAAAGCGTCTGTGCGGTCGAGCTGGCGTAAATCGGTCGAGAAATCGAAATCTTTGGCAGTCCATCCGTTGATATAGAAATAGAATTTGAAGTTGAGCACCACCAGCAGGCCCATACTGGCCACCAGGCTCGATAAACAGGGCAACAAGGCCCCCACGGCTTTTTTTAGGTATAGTATCCGGAAATCCCCCAGCGTGTCGGCAGCGGGCACGATATAGCGCGAGAGGTTATTGTACCAGGCCGCGCAGCCGTACCAGGCCGCGATCATCGACAGGGCGAACAACACCGGCAGCAGGTGGGGTAGCCGCCGGAACAGGGGCAGGGGGGCCGGGGGGGTTTCGGCCGCCGGTGGCTGGGCCACTGGCTCGGGGGTAGGCTCAGCCAACGGCTTCACCGAACCGGCCTCGACACCAGCGCCGGGCAGCCAGTCGAGCGGATGAGCCGGGGCCGGGCGGCCGTAACTGGGTACGAAGTCGTGAACCTGGGGCCGGTCCTGGCCGGTCCGGTCCTCGGCCGTTGGGTAGGGCACCGGCGGGGCCTGGCCGGTCCGGTCCTGCCGGTGGCGGTCCTCGGGGTGGCCCTGGGGCCATTCTTTCGCCCGGCGCAAATCCGCGCTTACTTTATCCAATCGCATCCAAAGCAGGGCACAGACGAGGAGCAGCAAGCCCCCGATAAAATAGGTAATCATTAGCGATCCTGGGGTTTATAGTTGGTGATGCCGCCGGTGAAAATGGCCGCTACCTTGGCGACGGCGGCCAGGCAGGCGTGTAGCAAAACAATGTGCCGGGTGACGACCTCGGGGGCACCGGCCTGGCTCAGGGCTGTCTGGATTTGCTCGACGAAAACCAGCGTCGGCAGCAGGGCAAAAAACAGCGCATTGACCAGCCAGTGCACCCTCCGGGGCGTCGGTCGGTCGGTTTCGGTGAAGCCAAAACGCATACAGAAAGGGGGGTTATGAGTAGGCCGCCGGATTCTTCCGGCGGCCGTCCTCGTCTATAGTTGGATAAAAGCAGGGGTAAACACTTACTCGGCCGGTGCCCGATCGACGAGCTGGTAGCCGTACACGCCGGTTACGGTGGTGAAACCGCCGTAGGTCTTGAAGAAGCCCGCCGGACGCACGAAACCGCCGTATTTGGCCGATGGCGTGACAATCCAGTGGGGATACTTGCCCGTATCGTAGGCCCGCACCCGCAAATCGAAATCCATCAGGAACGTAGGCGAGTCGTACTGGTTGATGGCCAGGCTCATCTGCCCGAAGGAGGTCTGGGCGACTTCCTTCTGTTTGACGATGTACTTATGCTCCAGGATGGTCTGACCGCAGGCCGAGCCGGGATCGAGGATCAGAATTTTGTCGGCTCCGTACCGAATGTCGATCGTTGGATCATAGTAAAATTCGGCCGGCAGTTTGTTGTAGACCTCCTTCAGATCGAGGCCAATGTCACTCATGCCAACGAAGCCCTTTAAATCCCACCATTTAGCCAGTTTAGCGCCCCCGATAATGATCACCGTGCCCGTGATCTGGTGCTTGCGCTTTAGCTCGTTGATGGCTTCCAACAGATCACGGCTCGGCATCCCCTCGGCGTTGTAGAGGGGCACGACGGGTTCAACCTTGTTGGCGGGCGAGGCCTGGCCAACGACCAGGTTCCCGCCCCGGTTGGCAATGAGCATGTTCAGCATGTCGCCGTTCATGTCCGTGAGCAGACCGCCCTCGACGGTATCCAGGATTTCGGTACCCACCAACACTAGTTCGTTCAGATCATCCTTCGAGAGGGTGACCGTGACGCCCGCCTTCGTTTCTTTCAGGTACTGGGCGGCCAGGGGCTCCAGCTTGTGAAAGTCGATGGTGTTGAACTTGTGGTTGTACTGCCGGTAGAGGTTAAAGTCTACGTCGAGTTCCTGAGCCGGGCGTACCGCATCCCCGTCCGCGTCAACCTGCCGCGCCGTGCCTTTGCTGGTCGGCATGTACTGCTGCTTGTAGTTGAACTTGACGGTAGGAATGATGTCGTCCGGACCGTTGCTGCCCTGCCGGAAGGACAGGCGACCCTCCTCCTTGGCTTTGGTGGGTTGCAGCTCATCGGTGATGCCCTTGAGCTGGGGCGAGCGCAGGGCCTGCAGCGTACCGACCTGCTCAAATTTAATCCCGTTGCCCAGGGTGTGGGCAATGGCCACGCGCAGGATTCGGGCCGGGGAAAGGTTTACGTCGTTTGCCATGGTGGCGGTTCAAGTTGGATAAAGAGGAAGGTAAAAACCCGCGCCGATCTTCGGGCGGGGTACTAGTCGTCAGCCAGGTTAGCCGCCTGGGCTTTGCTGAGCTGCGTATTTTTCTGGTCGGCCGGTATAATCGTCGAGCCGTTGGGCGAACCGTCCGATTTTTTGGCCCAGTCGAAGGACTCCGTTTTAATGGTCTGCTCGACCAGATCGTGAATGGTCGCGTCCCGGCCGTTGATCTGTACCGGCGTGTTGGTATCGTCGGCTTTGAGAATTTTGCCCGTCGCGTAGTCGATGCGCCCCTTTACCGTGGCCCGCTCCGAAATGCGCAGGCCCGTTTCCGTCAACAGGGTATTGGCATCTTGAATCAGGTTGGTGCGGAAATGCCGATCCTTCGACACGTCGCGCAGGTGGGGGTTGGTCCGGGCGGCCGCCACGATCTCGGCCTCGGTGGCCCGCCGGTGCGCGGTCGATACCTGGCCGGTGATCTGCTCGTAGTCCGATTTGGGCACGTACTTGTTGGCCAGATCTTCTTTCAGCTCGTCGAGTTCGCTCTGCAGGGCGTTGCGGGCCTCGTCGCCAGATTGGGTTCCTTTTTCGTCGAGGCATTTGAGCACGAACTGACTGCGCTTGTGGGCGTCGGTACCCAGCTTGGCCAGCTCGGTTTTTTGGGCGGCCGTCAGCTTGTTCTCGTAGGTTTTGACGATCGCGTCGATGCTCGTCAGGACTTCGGCGCGGGCCGAGGTCTTGATCTTGGACGAGATTTTTTCAGAGGCCGCAGCTTCGTCCTCCGTCAGCAGGGCGGCCTGGGCGGCTTCGGCCCGATCGTCGGCCAGATCACCCTCCAGATCGCCCAGGGTGTCGGTAATTTCGGCGGCTGTCAAACCGCCCTTTGTCAGTATGGATTCCAGAAAGACTCTCCGTTTCATGGTACTGCTGGGCCATTGGCCCGGTTGAAGGTTAAACAGGCCCCCGACTCCACCAGGAGCCGGGGGGTGGGGCCTAGGCCTGCACGGGGCCGGTAGCGACCCATTGGTTTTTGTCGTCGTAGATCGGGTAGCCCACGAGTTTGGTGGGGAACTGAACTACTTTGTCCTTGTTGTCGCGGAACAGGCTTTGGTAGAAGTCGATCGTGTAGATGCCGGTATGGGCTTCCTCGAGCGTTTTTACCTCGTTGCCATCCAGCTTTAGCTTGGGGCCAATCGTCAGGACGACCTCGCTCAGCTCATCGAGCGCCAGCAGCTCCTCGCTGGGGTCGAGGGTGGGCGTCTGAAACGCCACCACTTCGGTTTTGCGGGCCGAACGGCGCACGGTCCGGACGGCGGCAACGGGGGCAACAGGCGCGGCCGCCGGGGTCAGCTCGGATTGCTCCGGAGCCGTGGCCGGTTTGGTCGTCTCCGGAGCTGGTTTGGGGGCCGGGGCTGGTTTGGGGGCCGGGTTGGCGCGTGGGGCTGGCGCAGGGGCAGGGGCTGGCGCAGGGGCCGCCGGGGCGGCCGGTTGGTTTCCCGCTTGATCGGCGGGGGTAGTAGCTGGGTCCATGGGGAAAAAAGAGGTTATTTGTTAATAACTATTACGAACAAATCGGTCTAAAGTTAACAACATTTACTTCGGATTGACAAAAGAATCTGGTGTCTGGGCGGTCTGCTGCAGATCGACCGGCGGGTTGAACGTCATGGGTTCCAGCTTGGGGAACATATCGCCGTTGACGCCCTTCTCGGTGAGCTTACCGATCAGGTTCCGGTTGCGTTCCCGCAGCAGCTCCCGCTGCTCGACCAGGTTCCGCTCCCAGAAGTCGGGCACGTCCAGGACGCAATCGCTCACCAGGCCGTCAAAGTTGATGCTGAGCCACATGCGTTCGATGGCTTCGATTTGTTCGGGGCCTTCCTGGTAGAGCATGTACTGAATCCCCAGCGTGTAGAATTTGATCTCGTCGATCATATCCCGGAACGGATCGAGCCGGGTCCGCAGCTCGTAGCGTCGGAACTGTTCGCTTCGTTTGCCGGTGGTGTACTCGAGCATTTTCTTCTCGAGGGCTTCGATGATCGTGCTGTCGTACTTGTTGAGCTTGGCCTCGTTCAGCTCCTGGCGGATCAGTTCGGCGTTTTCCAGGTTGTAGCGTACCGGCACCATCACGACGGGCACCTGCAGCCCGGCCCGACCGGCGCGGCCGTAGCGGATCGCATCGAGGTACTCCAGGCCGAGCTGAAACAGCGTCAGCAGGTGGTCGCCCTGGTTGTTGAGTTCCCGGTACATTTCCTCCCGATCCTTGGCCTTCGACGCGCCGGAAACCTCCTGGGGGGTTTCCCGGATAAACTGCATGTTGATGGTCGTAAAGGCCTCGTGCATACAGCGGTTGAGTTCCTTGATCAGCTCCTGGAGGGCTTCGATCGGCCGGGGAATAAAGCCGCCCGGCGCACCGGGGGGCATCCGCAGGCCCGCGTTGCCCACGCTCATCGACGAACTATCACCGTCCGACACCCACAGAATATCCAGCCCCGAGCCGGAAATGTCCACGCTGGTACCCTTACAGACCGGGCAGGTTTCGCTGGTGGCGGGCTGGCCCGGCTCCTTAATGACCATGACCTGGCCGCCCGAACATTTGGCGTTGGTGCACCTCTTGACCGTTCTGCGCCACTCCTGGGAACTGACGTGGAAGTTAAACTCGATCTGCATGTCCGATTTGGCCTGCTGGCCATCCTTCACGTGGGGGATGGCATCGGCCAGCAGGGACTCGTACAGCTCCTCACCATCGGCGTTGTGGTCCAGGCGCTTTTTACCGAGTTTGTGGGCGGGCATGGCCTGGCAGTAGTGCCGGGGTGGATCGAACTCCTCCCAGGTTTGCCAGCCCGCCGGGGCTGGTCCCTCCCAGGGGAAAACGCCCAGCTCGGGGTGCAGGGGATCAAAGGCCCACTTACTGAGGCCCAGAATCTGCCATTCGTACTGCAGGTGCCCCCGGCCGGTGGTGCTCTCGATGCGGGCCACCTGGCGGGCCACGGTGTACGAGTCGTGATCGACGAAGAACACCACCAGCCCGTCATTTTTGGCCTGGCCATCGGGCATAATCACCCGGTTACGCCGGGGCGAGCAGAGGACCGCAAACCGCCCTTTGCGGTGCATCCAGACGTTTTCCGACGGGATCAGGTGAAAGCGCGGCTCGGGGTACTCCCGATCGGAGAGCGGCCCCTGTTCGGGCAGCGTGAGCATGACCGCGTTGGGGTCGTCGAGGTAGGCCTGCACGGCCTCGGTAAAAAACCAGTTGACGGCCGATCCGGAGGGGCTGAAGGTCCGACCGACGTACTGCTCGAAGCGGTCGAGGGTGCCATCGGCTACGGTTGGAAACTGAATCTCGAAATCGTCGGCCTGTTTAATGTAATCGAGCGCGTTTTTGACCCGGCCGGGGTAGCTCCGGAACGGGTTCCGGTAAACCTCCTTCCGGTACTTTTTGTGGGTGGGCCGCTCCTTGGGCCGGTTGATGTCGAGGTACTCCGGGTAGGCGTCGCCAAAGACCGATCGGAGTTCTTTTTTGTGGGCCACCGACCGGGCGTAGTATTCGTGAATCAGGGCCGTTCCCGGCGGGCTGGGCGTTTTACCGGCCGGGGCACCATCCCGGCGCAGGTAGGGCAATACGTCGCGTTGTAAATCGAGCATGGGATCAGAAGGGGGTTAAAACAAAACAGGGGATGGGGTTGCTCCCATCCCCTGCGGGTTCGTGATCGACCGACGGCTAGAGCTTATCGACCGTAATGGTGTAGCTCCCGAATACGCCCGAGGTGTTGTAGCCTACGACCGTAAAGGTGTAGCGGCCCGCAGCCAGGGTAGCCGCGAAATCGACTTTACCCGTCAGGCTGTTGATGGTCACCTGCTCGGTGGTGATGGGCGTTTTGGCATCCCGGAAGATTACGTAGGTTACCGTACCCCCTTCGGTCACGGTACGGGTCAGGCTGCCCGCCACGGCTCCCGTCAGGGTGTAGCGGTCGGGCTGGCCCGGCACCGCCACCAGGCCGGTTACGACTTCGGCACCGAAGCTGTAGCGCATGGTGTCCTCGGCCAGGCTGGCCTCGGCCACGCCCGTAACGGGCTGTTTTTCGCCTTCGGAGGTCCAGCTAATCGAGAATTTACCGGCAATCTCCTTGGTGATGTCGGCGTCGATGAGGTGACCGATCGAGTGGAATACCACCTCGTCCGAATCCCACCGCAGGCAGAATACCGTGCTCTGGGTAAATACGTACACGTCCCACTGCCGCAGCCGCGACCGCAGGCCGTTGAAAAAGCCGATGTTGAGGTAGAAGTGTTTGAAGTCAAACTCCGCGTTTTCCTTCACGTCGCCCGTTTCCCGCTCCATCGTCCGGGTGCCGTATTTGGCCGATTCCTTGTAGCCCTCGGGCAGGCCTTTCTTGCCGCTGAGCATCCCGTTCCCGAAGAATACCGCCCGGTCCAGAAACGCCAGTTGCTTGATAAAGCCCACAATGTTGGCCCCCGTTACGGCCACCGGAGCGCCCCCGCCGGGCGGGGTGTACTGCTGGCCAAAATCCGGGATGGCGTTGCGCTGCACCAGGCCCAGGGCCACGTAGTTTGAGCCGGGGGTCCGTACCCCCGACTGCGGCTGATGAAACGACACGCCTGCGTTGGTCGAGATGTCGCTCAAAACGTCTTTAAGTCCCATAAAAAATAAGTTGGATAAAGAGGAAGGTAAAAAAATGTTCGTAATACTGGCAACAATATTACGAACATTTTAGCCATAACAAGGCCCCGATCGGAGGCCGGTTAAAAGAACTTGGTAAAGTTCATCGTCACGTACTTAGCCGGGTTGGTTTCGCCCCGGACCCGGATCGTGACGCTCACGGCTCCGTTGGGCACGTTTTCAAACAGGACCTCGCGCTGATAGGCATTGTCGTAGACGACGCCCTCGCGCCAGGACGGATCGCTCGACTGGGGGCACTGGGCCTGAATCTCCACCGTCGTATTGACGAAGAGGTAGACCTGGCTCCCGAAATTGCGCCAGCTATAAAACGCGATCCGGGCGTCCGGGGCGGGGGCGGCCGGTGGGGGCGTCTGGATGGTGACCGCCAGTTGCCGGTTGACGGCTTCGGCGTCGGTGTTCTGGCTCCCTTTGACCTCGACGGTGTAGGTACCCGCCACCGTAAAGGCTTTGCTGAGCACGTTGCCCCAGTTGGTTTCTCCGCTCCACCGGGTCAGGATGCCCCCCCGCTGGTTGCGCACGTTGGCCACCGTTACGGTGGTCTGGCCACCCTGCCGCTCAGCGTTCAGATCGAACATGACCGGGTTTACCGGCAGGGGAACGAACTCGGGATAGGTGAGCGTGCTCAGGCCCTCGGTGTTCTCGACGCTGGCCGGTAGGTATCCGTACTGCGACTGGAAGGCCACGGCCGGGTAATTGAGCACCTGCCCGTTGTCCTCGGTAACCTGAATCTCGGTGGGCGTCACCCACGGCCCCAGCACCGCGCCGGTGCCCAGCACCCGGACCGGCGGCCCGGCCTGGGTGCCCTGTTCGCTGACGCTGGCCTGAATGATGTCGTCGGCCGCCAGGGGCCGCGACAGCACCACCTCGACCCGCCCGCCCGCCAGGTAGCCCAGCCCCAGCCGGACGTTGCCCCAGTGGATCAGAATGGGCGTCCCATCGGCCCCCCCATCGAGGGCGGCCCGCACCAGGGCCGATCCGGCTTTGGCTCCCCCCGGTAGAATGTAGGCCAGGTTAGGCATTGGCCACCTCCGCGACGATCAGCCGCAGGGGCCGAATAACGTAGTGACTGCCCAGGGGCGCACCCAGCCGGAACCAGGCCTGGCCGTAGCTGAACTGAGCCGTCCGGATGCGGCCGTTAACCAGCAGCCGCAGGCTGCTGCCATCGGGCAGATCGGCCGAGTACATAATGATGCCGTCGTGAATATTCACGCTCGGGGTTGGTAGTTGATCCACTCGATCCGGTACCAACAGACTTACTTTCTTATCCATGGTTATTTAGTTGGTTAGTGCGTTCATGCGCCGGTAATGGCGGAAATTGATGCGGCCCAGGGCGCGGACAAAGCCGTAATACAGATACCGCCGGAGGGGCAGTTGGCGGGCCGGGAAACGGGTCATTAGGTCCAGATAGGCCCGGTCGGCGTAGGCCTGCGCGGCCGACCAGCTCAGCGTATCCAGCTCGGGATTTTCCCGCACGAAAGCCTCCCAGTGCATGTAGAGGTAATCGTGGGTAATGGCCGCCAGGTTGGTTCGACTGTGGTAGCGGGGGCAGAGCCAGTCGGTCACCCAGTACCCACTATGACAATCGGTGAGCATCTGGGCCGGGATGGTACTCCAGCGGCCGTCGAACAGCTCCACGCGCAGGGCCTGGGCAATAATCATCTGATCGGGTTTAGGCGTCTCCGAATCGAGCCAGACCAAGGCCCGCCAGTGTCGGCAGGCCCTGGTCACGGTCAGTTCGCCCGCCATCAGAATTCCCCTAGTTCGTCTTTTTCCCGGATGATGTTGGCCAGCATCAGGTACAGCACCACCAGGTAGCCCTCGGCACCCGTCAGCGGTAAGCCCTGCTCCTGGAGCTGAGCCAGGGCCAGGGTCTGAAAAAACGCCAGCTCCGGCACCGCGTCCGGGTTGGGTTCGCCATCGGCATCGACGGGGGCGCACACCTGCCCGGTCGTTTTGGATCGGTACGCCCCGGCCGTTGTTTTCGGAATCTGCAGGGGCTGGAGCACCGTCAGCCGTTCGCGCTGGGCGGTGGGGTGCAGGCTGGCATCGTTCTGTACCTGCCGGTGGGCGTCGTTGCCGTCGGCATCGACGATGTACCGCTCGAAAATGGCCGTCATTTCGAGGGTACTGCTCAGGGTGAGCTGCAGGAGCCGCACCCGGCGACCGTACCCGGCCGATAGCAGCGGGCCGGGGGAAATAGCCAGGTCAATGCCGGTAATCTGGCCGGTGTTTGGATCGGCTACCAGGCCCAGGGAAGAAAGGAGTTGCGTGGTCATTGGTTTTAGAGGGTTGCGTGGTAATGAAAGACAAGATCGACGCCCGTATCGACGCCGGTAATTCCGGAACGGATATTGAAATTGACCGTAGAGCTTTCCACCCAGACACGGTTTAGGTTCGCAGCCGCGTAGGGGCTGGCCGGGGTGAGGGTGACGACGGGGGCGCGTTCGTTGGAATAGGCAAACGTCAACGTGGCCAGCACGGCATTGGCCTGGGGGGAGCCGTTGCAGCGCAGGGTAATCACCCCGCTTGTATCCTTCGATTCGGTCCACAGGCTGATAGTCGGCCCCGGCCCCAGGCCCGGCCCGGCCGTCAGGGTGGGCGTGTTGCCCATGGCGATAAGACCCCGAACCGCCAGGCGGCCCGCCAGGTTGACCTGGCCGTTGTCGCTGATGCGGACGTGTTCGGGATGGGAGCCTCCGCCCCAGCCGTCGATCACGAACTCGTTGCGCTGCCCGCCCGGTACGCCGATCCGCCAGATGGCTACCCCGCCCTGGTGGAAACGGACTCGGGCTCCGTTCCCGGCGTTGGTGTTGTTGCGAAATTCGGCAACGACGCCTTTGTTCTGGCGGTCGGCTACGTCCAGGGCCATTTCCTGTGGAAAGCCGTTGATCCCGAAACGGCCCGAATCCAGAAAGAACATGGGCGGGTAGGTGTTATGCAGGGCCGAGTCAAAAACCTTAGTGCCTGCGGGGCTGCCCGCAATGGGGGTCAGTGCACTAAATACGGTCGTTAGCCCCAGGTGCTGGGTGACGTGCGTTAGGATCGTTTTAAACTGGTTGGTCAGCTTCACGTACACTGTGACCGCTCCGCCCCCGTCGCGGTAGGCCTCGACGCTCGTTCCTTCCAGGGCCGTGTCCGGTCCCGTCGAGGCCCAGCGGTAAACAAAGCCGTCCCGGTTACCGCACTGCAGCTCGATGGTCTGCCGGGTACTGGCAAAGGCTCCGATGATGAACGTGAACCGGGCTACGTCGTAGCTGGCTCCGGTACTGGCGGGCAGGATCGCTACGGGCAGATACCGAACGGCGGCCCCGCCGTCGTTGGGAGCACTGACATAGCTCAGAAACCCGCTGCCGGGCAGGCCCTGGATACCCTGCGGGCCGCGCAGATCGGTGGCCGCGTTCAGGTCATTGGTGAACCCATCCTGGCCCAAATACGCGCCGGTGGCTGGTTTTGCGCCCTGGCCGTTGGTCCAGTCTACGACCTGGGCCACGACCCGCGTTCCGTTCTGGGCGAAGCGCAGCACCGGCGACCACCCGGTAATGGTGGTCGCATCCTGGCGCAGCTGCTGGGCCATGAGTTTGAGCTGGGTCCGGAGTTGGGCGGAACCGATACTCCCCGCCGGGCCATCCGGGAAGTTTCGGTCAATGTTGGCGTACTGTTCGGCAAGTGTCATAGTTAAAAAAGAGTTGGATAAACTAGGTGAACTGCGCCCCCCACTCGGTCGAGAAGGGCGAGGAAGCGGGTTTGGTCGAGCCGGTAACCGTTGTGTTGATGGGCACACGCGGGTATTCGGTCGGCGGCTGGGTGGCGTAGAGGTTGGCCAGCGACACACTCGTAATGGACAGAACCGCTTCGCTGTTGAGGGTCAGCAGTTCATCGGTCCGGTTGAGTTTGGCGGCCGTTAATGTTGTTCGCAAATTAGCTATATTATTAACAAATGCGGTCAACAATAAGGCATCCCGGCCGCAGCGGACGCGGAGCCGGTAGCCGCCGGGCGGTACCAGGGAACCCGGCCGAATCTGCCGGATCATGCCCGAGGTGGTACTTTCGAGGTACACGGCAATGCCGCCCGGCACCTCCACCCGCTCGACGCGGACCAGGCCCATGGCCAGGGCGTCGGCGTCGGCGCCCACGCGCAGGCCCCCGGCCTGACCCAAGGGCTGATCATCGACGAGCGAATGGACCTCCACCAGCTCGGCCTGGCCCTGTTGCAGGTTTCTCCGACCGCCCAGGTCGGTTTGTTTGTATTCGCCCTCCTGACGGTACTCGATAGGCCGCACCTCGCCCGGTGGCAGGAGCCACACCTGGCGGTGTTTGAGAGCCGCCAGCAGGGCGCGGTGAAAGGTTTCCGGCTGGGCGTCGGTCGTCAGCGTCCGGACGCGCTCAGCACTGGCCATGGTCCGAAACGGAATCCGGTCGAGGGTAGACGACCAGGCTTCTTTTTGCCGCTGTTTGCCGGTGCTCAGCGCGACGGGTACCCGGACCTGCTGCATAAGGCCCGGCTCGTTGTATTCGTAGCCCATGCACAGGCCCGGCCCCTCGCCCGGCCCGTACTGCAGCAGGACGGTTTCGAGGGGGCTGTCGAGCACTTGAAAAAAGGTGCTCACGTACCGGCTGTTCAGCCGTTGCCCATCGACGCCCGCAGCCAGGTGCAGATGGTAGCGGCCGGGCTGGGTACTGCGCGGTACGCGGACCTCGGCCACCAGGGGGCCGTGGGGCCGCCAGATCGACCCGGCGATCAGCTCGACGGCGGCCAGGTGCTCGGGGGCCTGGTAGCGGGGGCCGGGTTCGGCGTAGGCAGTCGGGGGCGTCTGGCCAGCGGCCAGATCGACCGTAAACGGATAGTCGGCCTGGTCCAGCAGCCGGGCCACGTCGGCCGGGCTGGTCTGATCGGTGGGAACCGTTACCTGCCGATCGCCCAGTACGAAGCGGTTTCCCCGCCGGATCGAGCTGGAAATAACCGACACGTAGCGGCTTCGGGTCCGGGCGGGCAGGCTTTCCAGGAGCCGACAGCTTAACGCGGCCGCGTTGGTGTTGGCAAACAAGCGATTTCCGGCCACAACGACGGCCTGGGGTACCTTACCCGCCGGGCAGGGTAGTTTGCCGCCGGAATGGGCAAATACGGCCGCGACGCTGGCCGCCGTGTCGGCCGTCCCGGCCAGGCGGGCCTGGGTGGGCTGGCCGTCGATGCTCACTTGGTAGAGGTTGCCCGGTGCCACGCTGGGGCCGACCTCGACGCGGTAGTAGTCGGTACCGCCGACCGTGTTCTCGTAGAACAGCTGCAGACTGGGCCGGTTGGTGTTGGGCTGGCTGTAGGTGCCCGGTAGCATCCCGGCGCGGGGGTCGGTACCGGCGGGCAGCGTGAGCAGCCCGTCCGGAACGCCCAGGGCGGCCAGCACGTCGGCCGGGGCTTCGGTACCGGCGGCCTGGTAACTACGCCCCGCCAACTGAAAGGTGTTCCCGGCCTCGATGTCCTCCGAGACGGTGACCTGGTAGCGATCTTCGGCCGGCAGATCGACCTGGCCCACCGGCTGCCAGTGCAAACTAGGCTGGTTGGGGTTGGCCGTGAGCACCTGGCCCAGGCCGATCTGCAGCGGCACGTGTCCCAGCCGGAAGCGGCTCGAATGGAACGCCCGGATTAATAGCTCATTGCCCCGCACGTCCACCGTAACGGGCGTATAGGGATAGCCGACGTAATGCGCCCGGATGGCGTCAATGTAGGCCGTCAGGCTCACGCCTTCGGGCGGGGTCTGGTAGCGGAACGTGCCCAGTATGGGCCGCTGCTGGCCGCCCTGTTCGTAGCAGAGGGCAAACTGACGGTATTCGCCGGGGGCGGGGGCCGCCGATACCTGCAGGCGGATTTCGGCGTAATTGGCCCCGTCCTGCAACCGCAGCCGCCCGCAGGGCGCGGGGTCGAACTGTTCGGGGGCCAGCGGATCGGTCCGGTGCCTGACCCAGTAGAACGCCAGCCGGTTTACGTCCTGTTCGGGGCGTTTGCCCAGGGCGGAATACGGCACTAAAAACCGCAGGGTATCCCCGGCGATCACGGGCATGTCGGGCTGGGCTTCGGCCGCCCGGAGCAGATCCGGCTCCTGCCAGGCCTGGTACACGTTGGGCGTGGGCGCGTAGGGTACGAGCCGCACAAAATGGGTAAATGGGGTCATACAGGGATGGTTTACGGGGAATGGTTAAAGCAGAGAATGAGTCAGCGGGGCCACACCGGGCGGGGGCGGCACGTCCCAGAGCAGCAGATCGGTGGTGGGGCCGCTGTCGCTGTAGCGCCAGGTAGCCTCCATCAGCAGGCCAACGCGGCCATCGGCCAGCCCTACCCAGTCCCGCAGACTGTGAAATTCGGCCATGGTCTGGGCGGCTTTCACCAGCCAGGCGTCCGGGATCGTGCGGGCCTGGTCGATAACGGCTTGGTTTTCCGAGAGGAGGGCGGCCTCCGTCGCGTAGCGGCTGCTGACCTCGGCCCGCAGCTCACTGCTGACCAGCCGCAGGCGGCCCGATCCGGTCAGCAGCCACCGCCAGCGCTCCAGACACCGGCGGGGGGTAATGCGCAGGTTATAGGTCGTTGGGGCGTCGATCAGCCCCGCCAGGTGATCAATGCCGGTTAATCCGGCGGGCCGGTAGTGACCGGCCGGATCGAGGCCTGCCGTGCAGATCACAAACAGGGCTTCGTCGTCGGCATCGTTGCGGGTCGAGCCGCCCCCGCTGGCCTCGAACTGCTTCCGCCGTTGCTGCTCGATCCGGGACGAGGAACCGATGAGCGCCGAGGTGATGTCCAGCGGATTCCGCTCGGTGGTCACCTCCCCCCCGTAGACGCGGGCGGTATGCACTTCCAGGCCCGAAATCAGGTTGGCCGCAGCCCCCTGCTGGAAACCAAGCCGAATTTCGGACGGGATCAGTTCGAGGTTGGGCCGCTCGATGAAGCCGGTTACCCGGTTTACCGCGCTCCGCTGGCCTTTCGTCCACAGGTGCGCTTTGGGCCGAATGAATACGGTTCCACCCTGGCAATCGAGCTGCAGATTAAACAACCCGTTCAGGCCTTCGAATAAACTCCGCAGGCTGACCAGCAGCGGCCGGGGTACGCCCCGCAGACAGGCCCCGTTGGTGAGAAACAAATCGTCCAGCCCCTCCACCTGCACCCGCAGCCGGTGGTCGGTCAGTTGGCCGATCAAGTCGATCAGGGCGGCCCGGACCGACAGGCCCAGGGCGACACTGGGCGGGCTGGCCTCGACGCGTTCGAGGGCCAGCCGAACCGCCGAATAGGTAAAGACGTAGCGGCTCAGCTCCGCGTCCGTGACGGCCTCCAGGTACAGGCTTTCACCGGGGGGTACGGTCAGGGTGCGGTCGATGGCGACGGTTTTCACCGATCCGCTCCCGGCCAGGTCGGCCAGGCTGAGCTGGGCGAGGGGCTGGGTCACCCCCCCGACCCGCAGCCGGTAGGTGACCAGCCCCCCCGCACTGGCCTGGGGGTTGACCGAGAAACTGCCCCGCAGGCTCACCGTCAGGGGGCCGGGGGTTTCGTTGATATAGCAGGGCGTCCGGGCCAACGGATCGCTGCCCGTCACCAACCGGCCCGCTACGGGCTGCTCTTTGTCGCTGACGGGCATAACGGGCAACGAATGGGCCAACGCCCTGGGTTGAGCCAGCGACGTGCTCACGACGGCCCGCAGCGCGTCGAGGGTCAGGTTGGCCGGGCCGTCGAGGGGTCGCCCCGCCAGGGCGATCGTTTCCCGGACGGCCAGCGCGTACTGCAGCACCGACTGGCTTTCAAGCTGGGCCGTGGCCTGGTCGTCGCGCAGGGCCACGGCGAAGCGGCCAGGGTTGCGCTGGGACTGGCTGTAGTTGATCCAGCCGTCGTAGAGGGTGCCCTCACTGTCCGACTCGATCCGGAACCGGGTTTGCCCCAGAACGCCGTGGCGGGCGTAGACGGCCCGCAGGTAATCGACCGTTCGGGGTTCGGCAAAGTCGAGGCTGTTGAGGCCATCGACGAACCCCAGTTGGCGGTAGGTAAAGCCCCAGAATGTCCGGTGGCGCACCTTTTTAAACTGGAGGTAGTCCAGGCCCTGGGGCGAGGCTACCTCCTGGTTATCCAGAAAACAACGAATCATCGAATAAGCAGGTTTTGGTGGTAGTCCGTAATGGCCTGGCCGGTGTAGAGCGATCGGGTAAAGCCCGTTTCGTCCATGTTGATATGCAGGCGGGGCTGATCGGCCAGGGCGTCGTGGAGGGAGGACAGCTTATCGAGCACGGACCCCATATCCCAGGGCATAACCTCGGCCGTGAGCTGGCCCATAGCGACCGGGTTATTGAGCAGCATGGGGGCCGCCTGCTGAATCTGATCCATGAGCAGTGCCCGGCGAACGAGTTCGTTGTTGGAGATCCCGGCCAGGGCCGCGTTCTGGGCCTGGGTCAGGACGCGCTCGCCCCTGGTCAGCATGGCCGGTACCGTGTCGATCCCGGCCGGATGGCGACCGGCGCGATCGACGAACTCGGTTCCTTTGGCGAAGTACTCGCCGGTTTCCGGAATGTAGCCGTTGGCGAAGGCGACCCAGACGATGTTACCCGCCGAATCGTTGAGTTTGTGGCGTTTGCCGTCCACGTTGTAGTAGAGCACGACGGCCTTCCCATCCTTGTAGAGGTTGGTCGGTGCGCCCTCGTCGAGCAGTTGCAAATTATCCTCCCGGATGGGCCGACCCGGCCCGCCGGTTACTTTGTCGCGGGCACCGGCCGCGTTCATATCGACCATGTAGCGCAGCTCGCCCTCCGAACGGGTCTGCACCGATCCGGAACCGCCCTGGGCCGGGGTGCTCACCACCGGCGGGCCGCCCCCGTTGAAATTGATGCCCGCTATTTCCCCGATGGCCGCGTTAATGTCGTCGATGGCGGCATTGATTTTCCCGGCGTTGAACCAGTTGCGTTTGGCTTTGAGGATGGCGATTTCGGCCTGCAGCTCGGCAATCTTCATGGCCTTGGTAGCGGCAAAAATGGCTTGGTTGGCGGCCAGCACGTCGGAGGCATACGTTTCATTGGCCTTGGACTTGTCCCAGGCGGCTTTGATCTCGTTGGCTTTGATCTGATCCTGGAGCACCTTGATCTTCCCGGCCAGTTCCGTTTCCAGGGTGGCCAGCTTGTTCTTCAGATCGGTTTCGAGCCGTTCTTTATCCTGCTTGTACTGCAGGTCGCGGGCTTCCTGATCATCCTTAAACTTCTGCAGGGTCGTGTCCCGATCGGCCGTGAGTTTGTCGAACCGGGCCTGGTATTCATCCTCCCGTTTATCGCGGGCGGCCTGGTAGGCCAGGTCGCGGGCATCCTGGGCATCTTTGAGGGTTTGCAGGGTCCGGTCGCGTTCCTCGGTAAGGGCTTTGAATTTGGCCTGAAATTTATCCTCCAGGGCTTCCAGGGCGGCCTTCTCCTCGGTTTTGAGCCGTTCGGCTTCGGCTTTCTCCTCGTTGCGGATTTGGGTCGAGGCCAGCGATACCCCTTTGGTTTTGTCGAGCTTGCCCTGCTCGACGGTTTCGTGGAGGGCGGCCAGTTGGCGGTCGTATTCGGCCGTGACCTGGGCGCG
Organism: Spirosoma sordidisoli; assembly: GCF_004138325.1. Classification (GTDB taxonomy): domain Bacteria; phylum Bacteroidota; class Bacteroidia; order Cytophagales; family Spirosomataceae; genus Spirosoma; species Spirosoma sordidisoli. The sequence goes on from NZ_SBLB01000016.1 coordinate 36,585, forward strand.
TTCGCCCTCGTCGGTGAGCGTCGAAAGAATCCGGTCGCGGGTGGCCGTGATCCGGGCTACCTCGTCGGCCCGGTACCGCTCCAGGGCTTCACTCCGGACGCGATCGAGAATACCAACGGTTTCCACCTCATCGGCTTTCTCCTGCTCGTTGAGTTGCTGCTTGAGGGCGTAGGTTTCCTGCAGGGCGGCCTTCTCGGCTTCCTGTTCGGCCCGCACGGCGGCCATACGCTCCTCGGAGGCCGACTTGACATTGGCCACGTCGTCCTCGTACTGCCGTTTGCGGGCGTCGTAGTTGACTTTAAGCTCGGCCAGGTCGGCATCGAGGGCGGATTTAAGGTTGGTCGTGTTGGTTTTATAAGCCGTATTGACTTCCTCGACGGCGGCCTTATTAAGCGCCGTTTCGCTGTCGTAGCGGTTTTTTAGGGCCAGCAGATCGGCGTCGAGGGCGGCTTTCAGATCGGCCGACTTGATGGCGTGGCCATCTTTGAGGAGTTGAATCTCCTCCTCGATGGCTTTTTTCTGGTAGGCTACGAACGCATCAATGCGGGCGATTTTTTCCTGCAATTCCTGCTCGGCCTGCGCCTTGTCGATTTCGGCCTGATTGATCAGCATCTGCTGCTGACGCATGTATTTATCCCGCTCGATGGTGATTTCGGCCTCGGCCATCTCGGCCTTGTACTTGCGGTGATTCCACACCGTATCCCGACCGGCCGCCAGCAGGGCGTCCGCGTAAGCCTTGTTGGTGGCCAGCAGATCGTCCATCACGTCGCGGGCGTTGACGAGTTCGCGCTGCCGATCGTAAAACTCGCTGATGAGCTGGCTGCGCTGCGCGTAGTTGTCCTGGTAGACCAGCAGCAGGGCGTCGAGGTTGCTTTTCTCGATGTCCATCAGCGTCCCGAAGTACTGCTGGTTCAGCTCGATCGACTGCTCCATGGCGGTAGAAATCGCCTGGTAGGTGTCGGTGTGCATCTGGTTCATTGTCTCGAACAACTGCTTAGCCAGTTGCAGGATCATCGACACCAGCCCCAGGGCGGCCGTCTGGGTGGCCGCGTCAATCTGCGCAATATCCTGTTGGGCCTTGGCTTTGGCGACCCCCATTTTGGCGGCCATGGCTTCGGCTTCCTTATCCCCGGCCAGGAACATATTCAGGTAGCGGGCCTGCTCCTTATCGGCCTCGTCGTAGCGTTGCTGAGCCGCCGATCGGCTGGCTCCGCTGAGCACGTCCCACTGACTGTAGAAGGCTTTGATCCCCTGCAACATGCTCCCGTTCATGCCGTCGAGCTGACCCACCATGTCGAAGATCAGCCCGATCTGGTCCCGGTGGGCTCGGCGTTGCAGTTGGGCCGTTTCGGTATGGAGTCGCTGGATCTCGGCCTGCGAATCGCTGATTTCCTTGGCGATTTCGCGGGCGTCCTTAATCTGCTCGGCCTTGGCGGCTTTGTTCTCCCGGTTGATCTCGGCTTTGCTTTTCTGGTTGGCGGCCACGATGGCCTCGGCCGCGTCGCGTTCGATGTCCACGTTTTGCTGAGCCGATTTGAGCAGGTCGAGGGCGGCCTGCCGACGCAGGGCGTTTTCGTCGGCTACGGCCTTGGCGTGGATTTGCTGAATCTGCCCCAGGGCTTCCGCCCGGATGCCCGCCAGCTCGGCCTGGCTGGCTTTGCTGTTGACGTATTGCTTATTGACGGCTTCGGTTTCGACTTTCTCCTGGGCTTTGATCCGCTCGATCTGGTTAAACAAACTGTCGGCGTCGAACTGCAGCTGCGCCAGTCGAATGGCGGCCTGGGAGTTGAGGGTAATGGCTTTCATCTTGCCCCCGTGCCCTTCCTCGTTGGTTTGTTTATCCTGGTGGGTTTTCCCCTGGATACGGAGCATGTTGTCGGCAAAGAGTTTTTCCTCACTGGCCCGCTTGGCGCGGTATTCGGCCTCGTCCTTGACGGAATGATCGTTGGCGGCTTTGAGCTGAGCCAGTACTTTGGTGTGCCGGTCCCGCTCGGTGGCCAGATCTTCCGCCAGGGCGTCGGCCCGGATTTTGGCCTTACGATTCTCCCCGGCTTTCAGCTCCTCCTCGTAGGCGTTCATGCCCTTCTGGGCTTCCTGGAGGGATTTCAGAACGCTATGACTGTGGCCCTGCCACATATCACTCCACTGGTTGCCGATCGTTTTCCAGTACCCGGCGTTTTTGCCGTTGAGCATGTCGGCGTACTTGGGGATGCCGTCGATGGCGTCGAGAAGTTTTTTGGGATCGCCGTCAATGAGAATCATTAGCTCCTTGGGCAGCCGTTCTTTGGCCAGGTCCATAATCTCCTGGGTGCGCTTGACCAGCCCCTTGAACTTTTCTTCGTTGAGCTCGGCCCGGTAGGCCTCGGCGGCCAGTTCGATGCGGGTACGGTAGGACCCGTTCACCCGTTCCAGGGTGGTGCGCAGCTGCTCGTTGGTGACGGCCTCGGCCTGCATCCCGGCGAAGTAATCGGGGTACTTGTTGATGAGCATCTGCACGGCCGCAATGCGGCCTTTGGTGCCTATTTCAAGCTGCATGGTGTTCTCGATGGCCGTCTCCATGGCTTTGCGTTCGCGCTCCAGGGCTACGTGCTGATCGGTTACTACGGTAGTCACCTTCTCGGTAGCGGCCGACCAGGCGGTATAGGCCGCTACGGCGGTGCCGACCAGACCGATAACCAACCCGATCGGGTTAGCCGCCAGGCTGGCCCACATGGCGCGGGCCGCCACGGCGGAGCGGACCTGGGCGGCCGTGAACAGATCGGTAAAGCCCGTCGCCGTAATCATAACCAGGTAGAAGGTGCCCACAATGGCGTTGTAGGCCGTCGTCGCCACCGATGCCGCTACCATGGCCGTGCGCTGGGCCGTCAGCGACGCTATTAGGCGCGAGTTGGCCAGCGTCCACGACCCCCACAGGATCAGCAGGGCCTCGGTGTAGGTGACGGTGCGTTTGATGGCCGAATCGGACCCGGCCAGGTTGACGACCAGGCTTTTCAGGCCGGTAACGGACTTGCCCAGGCCTTCCTCGAAATAATCCCCGACAATGGCCTTGGCCACGAAAAAGCGGTCTTTCAGGTTGGACACCTGGCCGCCCAGGGTTTCGGCCTGAATGGCCATCATCTGATAATAGCGACCGCCCTCCTGGGAGGCATCCATAATGGCCTTTTTGACCTGGGCAAAGGAGATCTCGTGGTTTTCGGCCAGTTTGATAATGGCCTCGCGGGGTTTATCCATCGAAGCCGCCAGCAGGTCGTAGAGCGGAATCCCGTTCTCGGCAAACTGATTGATTTCCTGTTTCATCAGTTTGCCCTTGTTCATCGTATCGGTGAACGCTTTGGCAATCAGGGGTAGCTTTTCCTGCCCGGCCACGGCGGCCATGTTCCCCAGCGCTTCCAGGGTCGGAATCAGCTCCTGGGTCGCTACGCCCATCCCTTTGAGGGTAAACACCGTATCGAATAGTTTCTCGACCTCGAAGGGGGTTTCGTTGGCCAGTTGAATGGTCTGCACGTAGAGGTCGTTCATCTCCCGTTTCGAGCCGATCATCTGGGTTAGCCCCATTTTGAATCTATCGACCTCCGTTTTGGCGTCGATGATCTGTTTGCTGAACTGGATTACCTCGTAGAGCGAGAAGGACGCCCCGACGATGGTACGCATATCGCGCAGGCCCGACACGATTTCATCGACGCCGGTTTTGGTTTGGCGCATGGCCAGGAGCTGCTCCCGCTGCTCGGCTTTGTAGGCGTCGGTCTGCTGCTGGAGGGCGGCTTTGATGGCCAGGGTTTGCTCCGTCAGTTCGGCCTTCCGGGCGGCCGTGGCCCGGTCCTCGTCGGCTTTGAGCGAAATCAGGGCTTCGCGGCTGGCCGCGTCGCGGGCGGCCTGCTGTTCCCGCAGATCGGCCCGCAGGATGGCCTGCTGTTCGTTGCCCGCCTGCCGGGCGGCCTGGTTGGCCGCGTCGAGGGTGGCCTTCTCGTTGAGGAGCCGCTGTTTGTTGGCCGTTTCCAGGGCGGCCGTGGTCTGCCGCTGCTGCTCGATGAACTCAATGGTAGCCTGCCGGGCCAGGGCCGCGCTTTCGGCCGTGCGCTGCCGTTCGGCCTGTTTGGTGGCCTCCGTCATGCGCTCCTCGGCGGCTTTGGTCTGAGCCAGCCGTTCGGCTAATTCGGTTTTCTGGGCGGCCGTGGTCTGCTTGGCAATCTCGATGGCCAGCCGTTCATTTTCGCGCAGGGCCGCCCGCTGCTTGTCGTACTGGAGGTTGATGTTGGCCACCTCCTGAGCTACAACGGTGCTCTGGGTTCGGGCCAACTCGATCAGCCGCTCCATCTGCTGCTCGACCGTGCCCAGGTTGGAAGAGGCCTGCCATTCTAAGAAAATCTGTTCGGTACGCATGGGAGGAAGGTTGGACGGCGGGGCCGTTTGTTAGTATCATTCTGCAAATGATAGCAACAAATAACGCAAAAAAAACGCCCGGAACTGCTAAGCAATCCGGGCGCGGAGACGGTCAATGAGAGGGGTCAGTCGGCGTTGATGGCGCGGGCGTAATCGAGAAATTCCGGCGACATCACCGCCCAGTCGGTGTGCCAGGCGGGGCGGGCCAGCCAGGCCAGCAATTCGTTGGCATAGGTCTTAAAATCGTCGTACCATACGGCCAGGGGGGCCGTACCGCTGAGAAACACGACGAACTGGTGAAAACAATCCTTGACCAGTTCAATCGAATCAGTCTGGGCCAGTTCCAGCAGATCGGTATGGTGTACTTCGCGCAGGTACTGTTTAAGGACGCGCAGCTCACCAACTACCCGGTGCTGGTAGGGTGACAGGGGATAATCCTGGAGGGATTGAGAGGTAAAAGTGGTTACCATGTACTCGTAATAGGTTGACTAAGTGGGGAGATTATGCCGGGGTTGGTGTGGCAATCTCGGGGGTGACCTTGGGGCGGTTGCGGAGCCAGTTGGTCAGGTACTCGCAATAGGGTTCGATTGATTGATTAACAAGCCAGTCCAGGCGTTGAGGGTCGCCCCCCGCGATGCTATAGTGGAGAGCGTAGCGGCTTCTAGCCCACTCCCAGAGTACTTGTGCTGCAGTAGTGCCCAGTCGTAGGCCTCCAGGATCGAGCGATCCTTCGCTAAGTTCCTGGTAGCTGGATCGAATAGCACGGGCCAGGGTATGAAACGGCTCAATGGCTGCTGCAAAAAAAAATCGTAGAGTTCGGGAAAGCGCATGACGTGTTGTTTTTTGCGCACGTTCTGGCTCAGCTCCCAGGTGCGGGGGTCTTCGTCCTCGGTAAACAGGGTAGCCGCTACCAGATCGTAAAACTGTTCGAGATCGAGACTCAACCGGCTCCGCTCGGTAAAGCGGGCGTGCAGGGTACGCACGTCGGCAATGGCCTGGGTGGCCTTTTTGGGGTCGGTCTGTACCAGCATCAGGGCGGCCGTCAGCAGATCCTCAACGGCCGCGTTATGGGCCTGGGTGTACTCGGGATTTATACGCAGTTCATTGTGCAATCGGGCCAGATCGGTAATGGCCATAAACCGCTGGCCGTAGAGGTACACGTGATCTTCACCCGCAAAATAATACTTCACAGTACGCCCTTCGGTATCAGGAAGTTCTAAATTTTGCCCGTTCGGCAACACGACCGGGCAAAGGTGCCCCGCTTCGAGAGCCTCCTTAAAGTATTTGTTCATTAACGAGCGGATTGATGTAAAACCATGAAAAGAAACGATTGTAGTATCTACAAACTTACTAAATCGGCCTAAAAAAAGTAAAACGTGTAAACCCTAGCCACAGCCGAAAATGGAATAAACCAGCTTCCACGCATCTACGGAGGGGTCGATATTTTTTTCGGCCGTGAGCTGGAGGTTCCAGTCCGCCGATAAAACCCGCAGGGTGTTCAGCTCCATCGACTCCAGGCGTAGGTGGGGCTGGGTCTGAATGACCTCCCAGATCACGTCCCGAACGTCGGGAATTCGGCCCAGGCCCAGCATCGACAGGCGCAGTTCGCGGCCGTTGCTGGCCAGGCTCCCGTAGGTGCGGCCGTGCACCGGCCGGGCGGCTTCGAGCTGGTGGGCGGTCACCAGGTCATGGCTCAGATCGGGTACGGCCCGGCTCACCCGATCGGAGCCGCTGGCGTTGACGCTTTGAAAGGCAAACCGGCCGGTGGCCTGGTCGAAATAGGCGCGGACCAGGCCCATTTGCTGCCAGCGCGGGGGCGGAGCGTCGTGGGGCAGGGCCAACAGGAGTTTCTGCCGGATGGCTTCTTCGAAGGCCTGCAGGCGGGGTAGTACGTCGTTCATCGGACTAATTCAGCGGTTTTTTTGGCGATCAGATCAGTACTCAATTCAATCTCGGCGGGGGTGGGATCAAAGGCCGGGCCGTGGTAATCGGCCAGCTCGGCGGCTTTCTCGGCCTCCTGGGCATCCCGGAACCCCAGGGCTACGTTGCCGTTGGTGCGGACCATGACCGACCAGTTCTCCATCATCCGGCCGGTAAAGGTGTAATCGACCCGGCCGATCTGCAGGTTACGCCGGAGCCGGTCGTGGCCGTGGCGGGCCGAATACGCCCCCTGCTGCCGGGCGGCCTGGGTGCGCATGGGCTGACCGGCCGAGTTGAGGCCTTTGTCCTGGATGCGATCGGCCACGGCGTTGCGGGTTTCGAGGGCACCGGCCGCCAGGATCAGCGGCCGGGCGATCTCGATCTTCCGGATGCGCATCAGCTCCTCCATCAGGACCCGTTCGGCGTTGGTCAGGAGTTTATACATAGCTGCCCAGGTGGAGGCCGTGTTGATCCTCCTGCGTGACGGTTAGAAAGGCGGAACCCGATTCCTGCAAATCCCGAAATATCAAACTGACGGCCAGATCGAGCTGTTTGGCGGCTTCAATCTCAAAGTCTTTTTTGCGATCGAGGGTATCGGTCCGATTGGTGTTGGTGAACACGTTGAGGAGGTTACTGCTGAGCTTTTCGTCGAGCACCTGGGCGGCCAGCGTGTAGAGGTAGGGCCAGACCAGCCGATCGACGTAGCGGGCCAGTACGGCCGTAAAATCACACTCTACGGCCGCGTCGATGTGCAGGAGGGTACCGGCCGAATGGGCCGACCCAAACCGCAGGTAATCGGGCTGGCCGCTGACCATCGGCTCGACCGGCCGCAGGCTGATCAGCTCGCCCTCCGCGGACTCCAGGTAAACGGCCAGCTCGGTATGTTCGTCCGTCAGCGGCACCCGCAGGCCCAGCCGGAACGAATTGGCCCCGTTGCGCAGACTGACCAGCTTGCGCAGGTGCTCGACCTGGTAGGCCGTATCGACGACGACCAGCTCGGCCGCGTGGACGGTATCGGGCTGCAGGCCGACGTTGGCCGTTACCCGCTCGATGAGAACGCAGCTCTCGGCCTGGGGAAACTGGGCAATCAGCCGGACGGCCGTTTGACTGGCCGGTACCGCCGTGACGAGCGGCTGGGTGAATAAGGGCCGGGGCAGGCTGCGCGTGGTGCGGGCCAGGACGTGCTGAAAGCTGGCATTGCATTTTAGGGCCGATTCCAGGCCCGTAGCGAGCTTATTCAGCGTAGCGGGCTGTAATCGGTCAAACAAAGACGTTGCGCTCTCAGATCGCAGGTTTTCGACCAATTCCACGGACATGCCCGGCAGGCTGTCGCACTGCAGGGCGGCATTGGGGTGGGTGGTGGCCGACAGGCCGACTGCGGTAAGGAAGGGGTTACTCGTCATGGGTAGTTGGGAAAAGAGGTTAACTATAACTATCGGTATCGTTTAAGCGGCCTGGTGGCTGGCGCGGCTGAATTTGCGCATCAGCCCCAGGCGTTCAAACGTGTTCAGCTCGAAGTGCATCAGGTCGTAGCGCATCGTATCGCCCGCGTGGCCGTAATTGTGTTTGTTGCAGTCCTTTTTGTCGAGTGATCCGTCGTTGAGGGCCATCATGCGCTCCAGGTCGTCACAGAGCAGCGGGCAGCCCGATCGGCTGATCTGCAGATTCCCCCCAAAGTGGGCCATCAGGGCGTTGCAGGTGTGGCGGCTGGAGGCCGTCGATGGGTTGCCGGTGGGTACGGAGGCAAAATCCAGGTGGTAAGCCCCGGCGGCCCGGAAATGCTGTTCGATCAGGGACCAGGCGCTGGCGTTGCCCGTCGTCAGGGCGGAGCCGTTGTTACCCGATCCGTCGCCGGTGAAGTAAATCCGGTAGTTTTTGAACCGATCGGCCAGGGCCGAACACATGCCCTCCAGGTCGGAGGTGCCGTGTAGCATTTCGTAGTAGTTGACCCGTTCGCCTTCGTAGTGCTGGCTGACCAGAAACGAGTTTTTGATGTTGAAGTCGGCCGAGATGTAAACCAGCGGGTAGGCCGTATCGAACACCGGCTCCCCCAGCATCAGGGTAGGCTTGTAGGCCGTGAAATAGGGGTTTTCCGGCCGGATCAACCCGAACTGCCCCAGGCCGTAGACCCGGTAGTGATCCGGGTTGTGTTCCCGGTACCAGTTCATCGACTTGACGTATTTTTCCCCGACCAGGGGGTTATCCAGGTAGGTCGAGAAAATTACCGTCACGTCCTCGTTAACCCCCCGCTTGTAGGGGTCGTCGGGATGGTGGAAGCGGGCCTTGAGCCAGTGGCGTTCCGAGATCGGGTTATAGGTCAGAATGACCGTTGGCGTACCGCGTATGCGGTCGTCAAGGATCATAAATTCCTTCTCGCTGATTTCGGTGGCCTCCTCGATCCAGACCATTGTAACCCCCGAGATCGACTTGAATTTTTCGGGGTTGTCCAACCCCCGGAACAGGACCTGCGAGCCGTTGGCCGTCAGCAGCGTTCGATTGGTCTTGTTGTATTTGTAATCGACGCCCTCCTTCATGCCCCAGAAGGGCAGCGCTTCCTCCCGGAACTGGGCAATTACCGAGTCGTTGAGGGAGGTGGCGAATTTCCGGATAATGAGCAGCTTCTCTTTGCGGCTGAACAGGCGCTTAACGAGCCACTGGGAGGTACCGTAGGATTTGCCCGAACCCCCGCCCCCCATGTTGACGATATACGGCGTCGTGGCCCGCTTGATCTGGTGATAGACCGGCAGAAACCGCTTCCCCCGCTTGGACACGTCCACGGTGGGGCCGACCAGGGGCACCCCACTGGGGCCGGGTTCGGTAATGATCGGGATGCGGGGGGCGGTGGCCATGGGTTAGGCGCTGATCAGTTGGATACGGGTCTGCAGATTGGTTTTTTGGAGCCGGGCCAGGCCGTTCTGGTGCTCGACATCCCCGAGCTCGCTGGTCACGCACTTACGCCCCATGAGCAGGGCCGCCTGCAGGGTTTTGTAGGAGCCGCCGAACAGGTCGCCTACCGTCTCGCCGGGCGTCGAGCAGCAACCAATCAGATCGTCGAGCAGGGCCAGGGGCTTTTCGTTGGGGTGGGTGAGGTTCTGGCTGTTGACCTTCATGTGCCGGAATACCGTCTTGGGCCGCTTGCCTTTCCAGGTGTAGCGGCCCTTGACGGCGTAAAACATGAGTTCATGCTGGGAGCCAAAGCCGCCCTTCAGATCACCCGTACCGTGGGCCATTTTGTCCCAGATCAGTTGATCCTTTAGTTTGAAGCCAGCGGCCCGGATGGCCTCGGCAAATTGCTCCTGCACGTCCCAACGGTAGAAACAGATTAACCGGCCGCCGGGGGCCATAACCCGGTACAGATCGGCCAGCCAGACCGTGTACGGGGTTTTGTCGTTGGCGATTTTGCGGAAACCTGGCCGTTTAAACTTGGCTACCCGTTTTACTTTGGATTTAAAATTGATGCCGTAGGGCGGATCGGTCAGGCACAGGTCGATACAGCCGTCAGGCAGCTCGGCTAATAGGTGGTTGCAATCGCCATGGTAAATGATACCGGGGCGTTGATCGGTGGGCAGGTACTTACTCATCTTCTGGGTACTCCTCGTCGTCATCGTCGTTAAAGCGATCGGCGTAGTTGCCGCTCGGGTCGTTTGCGAAATCGTCGTCGTGGCCCGCACCCAGGGCCGGTTTTTCCTCGCCTTCCTCCTCGTCGCCTACCATCCGGTAGTCGGGTATCTGGCCAAACTTGCCTGCCCCATCGGCGGGCTCTGGCATATCGGACTGGCCCAGGTTGTTCTTGCCCAGGAAAATGAGCATGGCCGCATTGGGCGGGTGGTGGAGGACCGTCGTTTTGCGCTTTACCTCCGTCTTTTTGCCGGTTTTGGCGTCAACCTGGAACTCAACCTCCGTTTTCTCGTCGGAGTAGCCCATGGCTACTTTTAGCTGAGTGACCCGCAGGAGGTGGCGGCTGGCGGCCTTACACTGGCGGCTCCAGGTGTCGAAGCTGATGCCCTTGGTTCGTTCGACCCAGCGGTAGAGAGTGCCCCGGTCGCAGCCGTAGGCCTCGGCAATGTCTACCCCGCTCGATCCGCCCCGGAGCATGTTCTCGATCAGCTTTTCGTCGAACGCGACCTGGGGGCGGCCCATCCGCCGGGCGGGTTCGGGCGGGGGTTGAATGACTTCCGGCTCGGGAACCTGCTCCAGGTCCGCTTCGAGCACTTTGTTCTTGATTTTCTTAGCCATGGATAAAAGCGGAAAGCACGGTTACTCGATTGCGAAAACGTAGCCCTCCTCGCTCAGCAGCCAGTTTATGAGCTGTTCGCGGTGGAGCTCGTGGCGGCAGGTGACGACAACCTTTACTTGTTCGACCTCCTCGGCTGGCTCTTCGGCCGGCAGGGCTTCGGGAATCTGGTCGAGGAAGCTGCCGAAGGTGGTTAGGTCCGTGACGAAATCGTGAAACTCCGGTGGCATCTGCGCTACGAACTCGTCGAAACCGTCCTTGGTGACCTCCCCGTACTGGGAGCTGATGGCCAGGATTCGCGCCTTGGCATCGAAGGCGTCGAGGGCCGCGATCGGCACGTAAGGCAGATCAACCCCTTCGGGGTATTCGTGCCTGACAAAGCGCAGGCGCTGGTTGCCATCCAACGTATAAGCCTGGCCGTCCGCTGGATCAAACCACACGAAGAGGGGGACCATGAACCCAAATTGCTTGATCGACTTGCGCAGGCGTTTGTAGTTGGGCAGACTCAAATCTTTGAGGTCGCCCTGTAAGTCCTGGAGATCGTTCGAGTTGATCCGGGGGAGCATATTCAGTTCTTCGGGAATGAACAGCGTAAAGGGCCGGAATTTGGGTTTGTGCTGCATACGTCAAATGTTAATAACATTTACGCAATGATAGCAACAAATAGCCAAACATGACACGATAACCTATAGGACCAAACCGCAGGGGAGCAACGCGTTAGAGGGAATAGCAACGAAGCGATGAGGAGACACGAGGGTAGTATCGAGGGAGATACGGGGGAATACTCTACCCGTTGAGGGGAGTACTAAAACAGCCTTTTTATGGATTTATCCCAAATGGGAAATGATACCCCAGAAAACCCTTTTTGTGGATTTTACGCACAGGGTAAAGGGAGCGGGCACAGACAGTCTGCGAAAGGGGTGTATAGGGGGGTCTTGGTACGCGTAGCAAACTGATCTGGGCATGAGCGGAGCGGGCGGAGGTCGGCAGACGGGATGAGCACAGAGGGCATAGTATGTGTATGTAGTGGGGTATAGAGTGAGGTATATATATACCGAAGGTATATGGGAGGGTATAGTATGACAGTATGCACATATATAGTATAGTATATGTATAGAGTACTAGTGTAGTGGGGTATAGTATGTAGTGGGGAGACAGTAGTAGCATGTAGTATGTGGGGGTAGGGTGGTCTGGGGTGGGGGTGGTAGGGTGGTCTGGGGAGACAGCAATAGCCTTTTATAGATTGTCTGCGGAGTGGGATAAGTAGTAATAGTAGGTACGGTAGGGGTATGACATAGCACTAGGTAGGGCAATACAGCTATAAGCGTATAGGGTAGCGTATGGTAGACAATGTAGGTAGGTAGATAGTAAGCATTGATACTATCCAAATAAACGATTGTGGGGCAGATATGAGCCTTGTACGCTCCTACTCTATTGGTAAGCGGCTATGCCTATGTATAGCGCCATACTGCAACACTACCCTATCTACCTATTCAGCTACCTATAGACAGCACATGCTAGGTAAGTGGATACAGTCAGCAATCAGGACAAGTAGGTAGATCGGATGCAACCGGGGTACATTAGGCCATAATTAGGACCGTGCCAAACTAGATACGGCAGTATAAAGTGGGGAATATATTCTACAACTTTTCCACAATAGTGTGGAACGAGTGTAGAATTACATACACAGTATAATAATAACATGTTAGCAACATTAACAACAATGTTAATAACATTTGTACTTATTTGATAGCAACATTGTTCGTAATAGTACTTAACAAAGAATTTTAAATGTTCGTGTATGTTATTAACATTTCCGTTAATGTTGGTCTTAATGTTGCTATATAGAATGTATAACACGAACAAACGAATTACACGAATACCGGCATATAATGAACGCGAACAAGGCGAGGCCTTCAGCGGGTGACATATGCCAAACCGGGTTGTAGGTGGCCCGACATCGGACAGACGGTAGAATGGTTCCGGACCGAAGACAAAACTAACCTTCTCCTTGTGTGCTGGCCCCGGTTTACTGGGGAGGTACACGTGCGGGAAACCGTAGGACGCTGATCAACGAAACCCTAAAAGGGGCGGCTCGTGACCGCTGATTGACGAGGCTCAAATAGACGCCTTACCAGTGCTGGACGGTAGACTACTAACCGGGGGGCACTCAAAACAAACAAACTAACGAACCCGGCGAATCGGGACCGCTACCGTACTGGTTTGGTCAAGTCGATTTAATCGCCCCGGTTCGTTCCGCAACAGGTCCGGGCCGCTACCGTACTGGTTTAGGTTGACCTGTTGCGCCGTAGTAGGGTGTGCGCCCTACCCGATGAAGCCAAAAGGCCGAAACGGCAAACCAAATTGTAAAAACATGAATCAGTTACACATGATCACCGGGCGGCTAAACCGCTACGTATTGAGCGCGGCCGATAAGGCCGAGATACGCTCGATAATGGCCGATTTACGGGCCGAAGCCATCGCCCTAACCCTCCGGGGGGAAACCTTACCCCCTACTAATCCGGGTCTGGCCCGGTTAAAATCGCTGATTGTTGACGAGGGTTTACTCGATGAGTTGCAAACGGCCGCTTGCGCCGTTCGGGTCGAAGCCATTACGGCCGTACAACGGGGCCAAATTTCGGCCACTGATCCGGCCGGAATTGCAGCCATGAATCGTTTTAACCATTTGGGCAAATAACCAAAAAACCATTTACCCAAATGCTCGAAACAATCGCAGAACGCCTGGCCGCTTCCAAAGTGGCCGGGCGGGTTGTATGGGCCGCGATCGGCCTGTATTACCTCTACGTGGCTATCCAAATGGTAGCCTACTATTTCAATCAACCAACCTATTAGATACTTACTACCATGCAAAACAAAATCGACTTCCTTTCTTCTCTGTCTATCGGTGATGCGTTCAAAATGAACGGAAAAACGGTCTATTTGGCCGATTTCCAGCGGGCCGGATCAAAATACATTTTGTTCGTGGCCAACACGCCACAGGCCGCCAAAAACCCGGACGGGTTGCATAATTTCGCGGATGTTACCAGCGAAACGTTCGAGCCGCTGACGGCCCCCAAATCGGCCCCGGCCCCGGTTAAACCGGCCGGTCCTGGTAAGGCCCCCAAACGGGTCGATTTTCCGGATACGGAGGAGGGCGAGGATGAATTTTCGGAGGCCTTCGGGGCTTGGTTGCTGGCCAAAAAGGCCGCTGATCAAGCCGCTGATCAAGCCGCCGACCCGGCCCCCGTTGAGCCAACTCCGGCCCCCGCTGAGCCGACCCCGGCCCCGCAACCTAAACCGTCTATTAAAGTACTTCTACCACCTACCCAAGTGGAAACCGAACCGGGGGAGGTGAACTTGACCGTGTGGCCCGATCCACAGGCCTACAATAGCGCGTTTGATTATGTCGCGGCCGTAAAAAAGGCCGATCCAGCGGCCCCAATCGGGGATTGTAAGACGTTTAAACAAATCTGTCTGGCCATCGGCATTGCCGAGGCTAAACTAGCTAACGAGAACGCCCGCCGGGTACTGATCCGGCATTTGAACCGCTTCACTGATCCGGCCCCTAAACCGGCCGTACAACTCAAACCAACCGTAAAACAGGGCGCGGCCGGTGCCCCCGCTCAACCGGCTCCGCAACCCAAACCGGCCCCCGCTCAACCGACCCCGCAACCGGCCCCGGCTGAGCCAGCGCAACCGACCCCGCAACCGGCCCCCGTTGGGGTTTCGGCCAATACGGCCGACGTGGCCGCTGATTTGGCCAGGGTATTGAGCCGGTTAACTGGCACCGTTGACCCCGTTCAAGTCGCGGCCATGATAGCCGAGGCCGTAGCAACCCAAATGGCCGAGGTGGAAAAACGGCTAACAGCCGCCCAGGGCACCCCTACCGGCGGGCCGGTAAACCGGGTAGAAATTAAGATCAATGAACTACCGGCCGTGCAACTGGAGGGAGCCGTGCACCCGGCTTTTAAGAAAGTGTTAGGCCTGGCTGCGCAACGTATCCCGGCCTTTTTGGTCGGCCCGGCCGGTTCGGGCAAATCGACCTTATGCAAGCAAGTGAGTAAGGCCCTGGGCCTACCGTTTTACGCGCAGTCGGTTTGCGCCCAAACGCCCGAAAGTAAACTCCTGGGCTATATGTCGGCCACCGGGGGGTACGTTACAACCATTTTCCGGGAGGCCTACCAGAACGGCGGGGTGTTTCTACTGGATGAAGTGGACGCTGGGAACCCCAACGTATTGGCCGTGCTCAACGCGGCCCTCTCGAACGGGTTCTGCTCATTTGCTGACGGGATGGTAGACCAACACCCGGACTTTATTTGTGTGGCCGCTGCCAATACCTACGGAACCGGGGCTAATGTGCAATACGTCGGCCGGAACCCCTTAGACGGGGCGTTTCTGGATCGGTTTTTCTACGTCAATATGCCGTATGATGAAGCCCTGGAGACGGCCATAACCGGGGCGTCAAAATGGACTGAATTTGTCCAACAAGTACGGGCCGAACTAACCGGGGAACGGGTTATTATCAGCCCCCGAGCGTCGATCTACGGGGCTAAATGTATCGCGGCCGGGATGGACCCCGCCGAGGTGTGCGAAGGCCTCCTGATCAAAGGAAATGACGCGGCCATAACAGCCCGGATACGGCAAACGTTCGCCCGCTATACCTGGTAATTACCCCCACCCTAAACCGGCCCGCTCGATCCGGAGCGGGCCTTCCTACCATGGCTAAACGAAAGAAAAAACTAGTTTCTAACCCCTATTTGCTGACCTGTAACGATTTAGGCACCCACGATCTGGAGGCCGTAATACTACGGTCCGGGGCTGACCATGATGTTAAACGGGTAAAATTTGCCCAACTGGCCCGGCAGGGCGACCCGGACACACTAGCCCGGTTTTTGGCCTACCGTAACCACCTGCAACTAACCGCCCCCCCGCTGCCTGATCTGGGTTATAGCGTGGCCGGTTCGTTCGTGGACGTGGGCCGCTACGTGACCGGAGAACCCGAGTGCATGGCTGATTTTATCAACTACCAACCGGCCCAAATCGTGACCATCAACGCGACCCTGGGCTATCCGGAGGGCAGTTCTGAACAGACCGTATTTCACTATTTCGGCTTAATGCTCGATGCTATCGACCGGCTCGAACTATCCGGAACGCGTTGCGAGGTGAATTTGACCATCGACTTTTTCAGTCCGGCAGAACACTACCGGCAACGGCTCCAGATCCCATTCAAGCGGGCGGACCAGCCGCTAAACATGGCGCAATTTGCCGCCGTCATGCTAAACGCCCACTTTTTTACGAATATCCTTTTGTACGCCTTTCCGTCGATGTGTCGTTGCGCCCCCGTCGATCGGGCGGCCGGGAGTGCCGATATTGCCCAGACCGACCGGCTTTATTTTCCGTCGATTTGGTTTTATAAATCCTACGAACGGGAGTATTTCCGAAATACGACCGATTACCTACGGGCCATTAACCTCGGGCACCTACTTCTATAGCCCCCGTTTTAGGCCCCAAACGTGACCGCTCAGCCCTCAACGCCCGCCCGGCTATATGTGTACTCATCCGGGCGGGCGATCGACTTGCAGCGGCCTTTATGACCAATCGCTCATTTATCCATTACCCACCTCCCCGTCAGCGGTTTTCTATCCGAACCGCTGACGGGCACGTTTTACCATGGCAACCCAGACCCCCCCCGTTCGTCAGGCGTTCTGCCTGTTTGCCGAACGGCACGACCTCCCCCCCAACTCGGGGCCTATTTTCCTGTCTTACGACTGGGAACGCAAAACTGGCCGGGTTAACCTGGTAACCTACTACCAGGCCTTAAACCTCCTTATCCACGGGGAGGACGTGTGGCTCTACGCCACGGGCTTAACGGCCGCGCTGAGCGAACTCATCGGCCGATTGGTTCCCGTCTGGCGACCGACCCGGCACGGGTCTTTGTTCGTGGCTCATTACGACCATCAGCGGCAGGAGTATTTCTACGTGCCGGTGCTACCGGCTAAACCCAAATCTGCATGAAACGACAAACCCCAAAAGAACGAAGGGCGGCCATGTTTTTGCAGCCCCTGCGCGAGAAAAAAATCATCGAGCGGGGGCTGTTCCGGAACGTCGAGGCCTTCATTGAATTTGCCAAAATGGCCCCCCACCTGGCCGACCTGGCCCGCTACGGCGACCCCGTAACGCTCGACCGCTACCTGGCCCTGCGGGCGTCGCTGCCCGATCTACGGCCCCCGGCCCAGTACGATAGTCCGGGCTACGACGTGGCCGGTTCGTTCGTGGACGTGGGCCGCTACGTGACGGGGGAGCCCGAGTGCATGGTGCACTTTAACGCGGAGCGGCCGGTGCGGCTCATCGACGTAATTATTATGGACGGCAGGCCCCATAACACGACTGATTATGCCGTAATGCGCTGGTTTGGGCTGTCGGTCGATTTAATCGACCGGCTCGAACTGGCCGGGTACCGCTGCCGGGTGTCGATGCTGTCTACGCTGGTCAGCGACCGGCGGCCGGAGGTCAATATTTGCGGGCTGCGGCTCAAAGAACACGACCAGCCCCTCGACCTGGGCCAGATGGCCGCCCTGTTGATGAATAACAAAGTGATGTCCGAGCTGTATAAAAACCGCTTTGATCAGTTCGGTTCCGGCTGGTGCCCCGATTGGTTCCCCGAGTTCGGCCTCGACCAGCACCCCGACCGTATTACTATCCCGACGCTGTATTATCAGAACCTCTACAAACGCACGAACGCCCAGGCCTGGCAGGGAGCCGATTTACCCTGGATGATGGATTTGCTTGGCTTAAACTTCTTACTGTAACCTCAACCAATTTTTACCCATGACTGACCACAATACCCCACACTCAGACGCGCCCGGCCGGTCCGCCGGTGCGGTGGAATCGCCCGGCGTGGAATCGCCC
>NZ_SBLB01000017.1 GCF_004138325.1 Spirosoma sordidisoli
ATCGGACCGGCGCCCCGGCCTTCGCGTCTCCTTCGCGTCAGCCATTCCTGTAGAGACGCGAGGGCCGGGGCGCCGGTCCGATCGCGTCTCTACGAAACTTTTTACATTCCTACTAGTTTGGTAGAGAAATGTAAACAACACAACGTTATGAAGCGAATCATGCTGGTAGCCGTCCTGCTGACGGCTATGATCGGCTGCGCCCCCCGGGTAACGGTAGATAGCAACAGCCGCGTAAATTTCAGTAAATATCGAACCTATGCCTGGATGGATTCAGACATCAAAGCAGGCGAAAACCCCCTTTATTACAACCAGCTGGCCACCGAGAGTGTCGAGAACACCCTGAGCCGGGTGCTGTCGGAGAAAGGCCTGAAACCGGTTCGTTCCCGTCCCGACCTGCTGGTTGGCTACCATTTTTTCGTAGAAGATAAAACCCGCACCGTGGCGGCTCCCACGTCGCCGTTCTACGGCCCCTATCTGGGTTGGGGCCGCTGGGGCTATGGCGGCTGGGGACCTGGCTGGTGGGGCTGGGGCGGTCAGCAGTATACCCAGGAGCAGTACCAGGCCGGTACGGTCGTGGTCGACATGGTCGACACCCGAACCCGACAGCTGGTGTGGCGCGGGTCGGTGCAGAACGCCATTGGCGACCCCGCCCGGATTGCGGCTCAGCTGACCAAAGAAGTCGAACGTATCGCCGAGAAATTCCCGGAGCGGAAAAGTTAACCTTCGCTAAAGACGTTACCAACCATATAGTAAGTAGTCTCAAAAGCCGTTGCCGCCGACAAAAGCGACAACGGCTTTTTTGTGTGCGGCTTTGCCGACCGCCCAACCCGTATCGACATGATGACCACTGTACTTGACCTTGCTCAACAACGCCTGACTAAACCGGTTGTCGATCAGCTTGGTACACATCTGGGCGAAAGTTCGCAGGCTATCAGCAAGGCCGTGCTTGGTGCGTTACCAACGGTATTGGGCCAACTGACACACAGCCTGGCGGAGCCGGGAGGCTACAGCCTGCTAACCGACATGATAAAGCAGGTCAACCTGGTGATGCCCCCCGCCGGAGACCATGAGGCAGAAGACAGTCTTTTGGGGATGCTGAGCGGCAGCAGCGGTCAGCTGAACAGGTTGCTGGCAACCGGCTCCTCCATTACAGCCAGTCTCTTCGGCCCAACCGCCGATTTACTCATCAACTCGCTGGCGGAGTATAGTTCCGTTCGATCATCATCTGCCGCGGCAACCCTCAGCCTGACCAGTTCGGTCTTACTAAGTGTACTGGGCAAACAAACCGCCGACGAAAAAGCCGGCGAGCCATCCGTACTGACCCGCCCCGACGGCGGTAGCCTGCAGGCCGCCGTGCCCGCTGATTTTCTGATTCACCTGCGTACCATTCCGGGCCTGACATTTCTGGATAGCCCGGCCACTACTGCCGCCGAATGGACAGGTAGTAGTGACCGGGCTACGTCCGTATCATCAAACCGTTTGGAAGATGTACCGACCTATTTTCAGGTGCACCCACAGGAAAATAAAGGGGGAGGCCAGTGGCTACCGTGGCTAATCCTGCTCCTGGGCTCCGCTCTATTCGTTTTCACGATCAGGGCCTGCCAGCGCGAAAACTCGACCGATTCCTCAACGACCGGGGCAGCCCATACCCGCTCGGTGCTACACTGCTGGATGAGCCCGGCCGACTACCACAACGTATCGGGGTAGGCACCTTCATCGTGCAGCTGCCTGAGAGCGGCCTGAACCGTCGGCTTGTCGTCGGGGTAGGTCACTCCAAACCATTCTGACTGGCTTCGGAACACTTTGCAGCGGCCCGTTTCGGTCTGGATTAGATTGGTCATCACGGTTGGAATATAAAACTCGGCTTTGGGCGAGTCGATGTTGGCGATGGCGTAACTCTCGAACTGTTTCTGTACCAGCGGAAATACGCTGGGCTTGAACCCCCAGAAGTTCATCGACACCGGCGTATCGGGCGAGAGGGACGTCAGGTCGTCGTTTTCCTCAAAAACAATCCGCCGACCGGTTCCGCCCTGCTCTTCCTGGTAAATTTTGGTCCGTTCGATAACCGATGCCAGGTGGCCATACGCATCTACCGTACAAACACCCCGCGAAACAGATCCATTTTCAGACAGCGTCTTCTGCACTTCGTAACCGACCATGGCGTGTAGATCATCTTCGGTGTCGGTGGCCAGAAAGTTGCCGATCAGCTGAAAGGCCTCAAGCCCGTAGAAGTCGTCGGCGTTGATTACGGCGAAGGGCGTAGTCGTATGCTCCTTGGCACATAACATGGCATGGCCCGTACCCCAGGGCTTGGTGCGCCGAACCTCCCCCAGCTCCTCGGGAACGTAAGCACCCAGCGACTGAATGGCGTAGTCTACCTCGATTTTTCCCGCTAATTTTTTCCCGAATATCTCGTCGAAGTCGTTTCGTAACTCCTCCCGAATAATGAAAACGACCTTGCCAAAGCCAGCCCGGATGGCGTCGAAAAGCGAATAGTCGATGATCGTTTCGCCATGTGGACCAAACTGGTCGAGTTGTTTGATTCCGCCGTAACGGCTGCCCATACCGGCTGCCAGAATTAAAAGGGTAGGTTGCATCAAAGTGGTCAATAGGGGCAACGCTGCGCGCTACCAGATGAATAGTATGCTTCTGGACTGAATGATTACACGGCCAAAGGTACAGAAAAGCCCCTTAGCCGCTTACGATGATTTGCCGCAACGGTATGCCGTCAGGAGACAAGCCAGCAAGAGCGCGTGGTTCATTCGGGCAATCCACTCGGGTATCTCCTGAGCTAAAACCGGCCAGAGCCGGGCGGTGTTTGTCTATTTCCCCTGCACATACCTCCAGATCATCTTTTTACAAAATTTAATCTGAACAATATGCAAGTTTTATAGTTGTTAGTATAAATTTGCGCATAACAATAGTTGTTATAACAACTACACTTCATCAACAAAAGCCCGACACTCCCGGCTGGTTGCTTATACTACATCAGCCGGGAGGGGTCGGCACCACCGATATGCCTTTCTATCACTCACTCGGTCAAATTCCGCCCAAACGGCACACGCAGTTTGAGAAGCCAGCTGGTCAGTCGGGCGGTCCGGGCGGCTTGTACTACGAGCAGCTCTTCGGTACGATCGGTTTCGATGGCATGTCGTCGCTCCTCTACCATGTTCATCGCCCAACGATGGTACGCAACGTGCTGGGCAGCGTAGACATGACGCCCAAACTGGCCGTCGAGAAAAACATCATGGCGCGGAAACTGATCGGGTTTGACGCCGAGCCAGCCGATCGCGATGATTACCTCGGCAGTCGGGTACCCCTCTTCGTCAACAAAGACCTGCTGGTTGGAGTAGCGGCCCCGCGCCAGTCGCTGACCGACTATTTCTACAAAAACGCCGATGCCGACGAGTTGCTGTTCGTTCATCGGGGCACCGGAACGCTCCGTACGCTGCTGGGCCAAATCCGGTTCGGCTACGGCGACTACCTGGTCATTCCGCGCGGCATGATCTACCAGATTACGTTCGATACGCCCGAAACAAGGCTGCTGTACGTAGAATCGCACTCACCCATCTATACCCCCAAACGCTACCGAAATCACTTCGGGCAGATGCTGGAACATGCTCCCTTCTGCGAACGGGATATTCGACGGCCTCAGAACCTCGAAACCCACGACGAGACGGGCGACTTTCTGATGAAGATCAAAAAGCAGGGCGCCCTCCACTCGCTGGTATATGCCACGCATCCGTTCGATGTAATCGGCTGGGATGGTTATAACTACCCCTACGCCTTCAACATCCAGGATTTTGAACCGATTACGGGTCGGGTCCACCAGCCCCCGCCGGTCCACCAGACCTTTCAGACCGACACGTTTGTCGTTTGTTCGTTCTGCCCGCGCCTGTACGATTATCATCCAAAGGCGATTCCGGCTCCCTATAACCACTCGAACATCGACTCCGACGAGGTCATCTATTACGTAGACGGCGATTTTATGTCGCGCAACGACATTGCTCCGGGTCATATAACGCTGCACCCCGGCGGTATCCCTCATGGTCCCGCACCGGGCGCGATGGAGCGAAGTATCGGCAAACGGGAAACGGTCGAGTATGCCGTGATGGTCGATACGTTTCGCCCCCTGATGCTGACCGAACAGGCGCTCCGCATCGACGATGGGAAATACTACCAATCCTGGCTGGACGCGTAAGCGACGCAAGGCTGATGCCTGGTAGAGCTGGCTGACCAAACAGTTGCTAAAGCACGAGAGACGCGAAGGCCGGGGCGCCGGTGCGATCGCGGCCCTACATCACATCAACAAACGATCATGGAAACACTAGACTATGTAGAGACGGCTGCGGCTGTTGACTTTCTGCCACTGAATGGTACGGATTACCTCGAACTGTATGTGGGCAATGCCCGGCAGTCGGCCCACTATTTCCAGACCGCGTTCGGGTTTCAGCCCGTGGCCCATGCCGGCCTGTCGACGGGACAACGCGACCGCGAATCGTATGTAGTACAGCAGGGTAAAATCCGGCTGGTGCTAACCTCACCGCTCCATGGCGATTCTGACATCGGGCGTCATATCGATCAACACGGCGACGGCGTTCGGGTCGTGGCGCTGTGGGTCGATAACGCGACGAAGGCCTTCGAGGAAACGACCCGACGCGGTGCCCGCCCGTTCCTGGAGCCCACCCGCGAGCAGGACGATAACGGGTATGTAGTCCGGTCCGGCATCCATACCTACGGCGATACGGTGCATCTGTTTGTGGAGCGTAACGACTACACAGGCGTATTTCTGCCCGGCTACGAAGCCTGGAACCCGACCTACCGCCTGGCCGACGCGGGCCTGAAGTACGTTGATCATATGGTAGGCAATGTGGGCTGGAACGAGATGAACCAGTGGATGCAGTTTTACCAGGATGTGATGGGCTTCCAGCAGCTCGTCAGCTTCGACGATAAAGACATCTCGACCGATTATACGGCGCTGATGAGCAAGGTCATGAGCAACGGCAACGGCCGGGTTAAGTTCCCGATCAACGAACCGGCCGAGGGCAAGAAGAAATCGCAGATCGAAGAGTACCTCGACTTCTACGGCGGACCCGGTGTTCAGCATATTGCCGTGGCTACCGATAACATCGTCGATACCGTACTGACCCTCCGCGACCGGGGCGTCGAGTTCCTGACCGTACCCGATACCTACTACGACAACCTGGCCGACCGCGTTGGTCAGATCGACGAGGAAATAACCACCCTGCGCTCGCTGGGCGTACTCGTCGATCGCGACGATGAGGGGTATCTTCTCCAGATTTTCACTAAGCCCGTTTGCCCGCGCCCCACGCTGTTTTTTGAAATTATTCAGCGCAAGGGAGCCCGTTCGTTCGGAAAAGGCAATTTTAAAGCCCTTTTTGAAGCCATCGAGCGGGAACAGGCGCTCCGGGGAACGTTATAATTTTAGCGGTCGAGTGGTTGGTGATCGAGTACCTGAACAACGGGGCGTTCTCACTCAATCACCAATCACTCCATCACTCACCAACATGATCCAGAACTATTCGACATACACCCCCGACGATCAGGCCGTCTGGGAGCTGCTGTTCCGGCGGCAGATGGAGCGCCTGCCGGGTCGGGCCAGCCAGGCGTACATGGACGGGATCGTGGCTACGGGTTTTCCCAATGCCCGCATCCCCGATTTTGAGCGCGACCTCAACCCACGCCTGCTCCCCATTACGGGCTGGCGGGTTGTGCCGGTGCCGGGCCTGATCGGCAACCGCGACTTTTTCGAGCTAATGGCCGACCGTCAGTTTCCGGCCACTACCTGGGTTCGCAGCCGCGACCAGCTCGATTACCTGCCCGAACCAGACATGTTTCACGACACCTTCGGGCATGTGCCGGTGCTGACCAACCAGTCGTTCTGCGACTTCCTGGCCGCCCTGAGCCGGATTGCCCTGCGGTTTGTAGACCATCCCGAAGCTATCGACATGATTTCGCGGCTGTACTGGTATACCGTTGAGTTTGGACTCATCCAGGAGCCCGACGGACTGCGCATTTACGGAGGAGGTATTCTTTCATCGCCGGGCGAGACGATCTACGCGCTGGAGAGCGATGTGCCCGAACGCAGTCCGTACGATGTGGCTACCTTGCTCCAGACACCCTATATCATCGATCATTTTCAGGCCCGTTATTTCGTCATCGACTCCTACGAGCAGCTGTTCCACTCGGTACCTGAGATTGAGGCAACCCTGGAGGGGTTATTGGTTAGTTAGCCCGTTAGTGGTTAGCTTCGCGTCAGTAGCCGTCACGGATGGTCATTTGTCGGTTCGCAGCCGACAAGCGCCAGCCTGTTCGTGAGGGCCAGTGATCACTGAATAACCCAGTCCATGACCCATCCTTCCGATACCCGGGCCTATTTTTTTAAAATTGACACAACGATCAAGAAGATCCGGAATGCGCTGCAAAAACAGTTTAACGAAGCCGGTTTCGACCTGACCGTTGACCAGTGGGTGGTTATTGATCATCTGTACCGAAACCCCGGCATCAGTCAGAACAACCTGGCCGAGATGACCACGAAAGATGCGCCAACGGTTACGCGCATCATCGACCTGCTCAGCCAGAAAGGCCTCACCGAACGCCGGATGGCCGACGATGACCGGCGCAAGTTCCTGGTTTTTCTGACCGAAGCCGGGGCGGCCAAACACCGGGAGGTACTCCCCGTTGTATCGGCCATGCGACGAAAAGGCTGGGGCGAACTCAGCGAAGAAGACTATCAGCACTTCGTTCGCATCATGGATTCTATCTATCAAAATGTAAGTGAATGACGAGCCAAACCGGGGACTGATTCCAGCTCCATTCGGCCTGTTCTCCTCCTATGTACGGCATTTTCAGTTACGGCATCAGCAGCCCGCGGGTGGGCTATAAATACGGCAACCACATACTTGATCTGGAAGTAGCTGGTCTGCTGGGTTTTTTCGATGACCTCGGTGTCGATCCCAACGTGTTCACCCGCTCGGCCCTGAACGACTTCATCGCGCTGGGAAAACCGGTCTGGCAGGCCGTGGGGCAGCGTATCAGGCAGCTGCTGGCCAGCAACGAAGCGGGCCTGAACGGCGTTCGGGATCAGGTACTCATTGATGAAACACGGGCCAGACTCTACCTGCCGGTTCGGGTCGGTGATTATACCGACTTTTACGCGGGCATCTACCATGCCGAACATGTGGGACAGATGTTTCGCCCTGACGCGGCTCCCCTCCTGCCCAACTACCGCCACCTGCCCGTAGCCTACCACGGCCGGGCGTCGAGCCTGGTGGTATCGGGTACGCCCATCCGCCGACCGGCCGGTCAGCTCCCGACGCCCGATGGCCACCCGACTTTCGGGCCGTCGCGGGCGCTGGATTTTGAGCTGGAGCTGGGGCTGATTATCGGCAAAAGCAATCCGCTGGGCGAACCCATCGCCGTCGATAAGGCCGAAGACTACATTTTCGGGATTACGCTCTTCAACGACTGGTCGGCCCGGGACATCCAGCGCTGGGAATACCAGCCGCTGGGCCCCTTTCTGGGGAAAAATTTCGGGTCGAGTATGTCGGCCTGGGTCGTGCCACTGATCGATCTGGAACCGTTTCGGGTAGCCGCGCAGCCTCAGGAGCCCACTCCGCTCCCGTATCTGCAGGGTACCCATCCACCATCGGCCTTCGATTTGGAACTGGAAGTCGTTCTGCACCCCTCCGGCGACGCCGACGGGATCATCATCAGCCGAACCAACGCCCGGTATCTGTACTGGTCATTTGCGCAGATGGTAGCCCATCATACCGTCAACGGCTGTAACCTCACCGTTGGCGATGTACTGGCGACCGGCACCGTGTCGGGTCCGGAACCGGGCAGTTATGGTTCACTGCTGGAGCTGAGCTGGAACGGCACCCGCCCGCTGCATTTGCCTGACAACAGCAGCCGCACGTTCCTGCTCGATGGCGACCGGATCAGCCTGCGCGGCTGGGGATTTTCGAACGGCCTTCGGGTCGACCTGGGCGATGTGCATGGCGACATACAACCCCCTCTATCGTATGACCACCATTAACCCCGCCGACCTTAAACCCCACGAGTTTTACCGGCTCCTGAACAGTGCCGTAGCTCCGCGTCCGATTGCGTTTGTCAGTACGGTCAGTGCCGATGGACACGTAAACCTGGCTCCGTACAGCTTCTTCAACGTATTCGGTTTCAACCCGCCCATACTGGTCTTTTCGCCCAGTCGTAACCGACACGGCCACAAAAAACATACGCTGCTCAACGTTGAGGAGGTGCCCGAGGTGGTTATCAACATGGTCAGTCATGCTATGGTTGAGCAGACGTCGCTGGCCAGTGCCGAGTTTGACCGACACGTCAGCGAGTTCACCAAGGCAGGTTTTACGGAAGCGCCCTCCGAACGGGTGCGGCCACCGCGCGTGGCCGAGTCGCCGGTATCGTTCGAGTGCGTTGTGCGGCAACTGCTGCCCGTCGGCCCGGACAATGACGCCGATGGACCGGGCGCTGGTACGCTGGTCATCTGTGAGGTTGTGCTGGCCCACGTACAGGACGGCTTTTTGAGCGCAGCAGGCGCCGTTGACCCGCACCGGATGGACCTCATTGGTCGGCTGGGGGGCGACTGGTACGTTCGGGCGCAGGGCGATGCTCTCTTTGAAGTAAGTCGTCCGCAGATGGGTATCGGTATCGATCAGTTGCCAGCCGCCGTACGAAACAGCGCTATTCTGACCGGTAACGATCTGGGCAAACTGGGCAGCGTTCTCAGCCTGCCCACGCCCGACGAGGTCAACGAGTACCGCCTGTCGGGAACGCTGACCGAGCTTTTCAACGAAGCCCGAACCGGTTGCCAGTACCTGCCCGACCTGCTTCACCTCCGCGCCAGACAACTTCTCGCCCAGAACAACGTCCGCGAAGCCTGGCTAACCCTGCTGTCGGCCTGACCCACCCGATCAGTGGCCGCAGGCCCTGATCGTGGTGGGGCGGGGTGATCGGTGCGACGCAGGTCCTGATCGTGGTGGAGGAGAGAGAAAGTGTGAGTTGGTCTCTCTAACCACGGGCAGGGCCTGCGGCCAATGGCCGGGTTAGAGAGACCAACTCACACTTTCTCGTCCAGGAAATCAGAAAACGCTTCGCGGGTCATACCGGTGTGGAAGTCGATGTATGATTGGTGCCCACCGAACCAGTCGAGTACAAACTGGCGCTTCAGCAGAGTTGGTTTTGTTGATAGATGCGACTGGTAAGACGAATGTGGGTACGTGGTAAAATCTGAGACAAAACCGTGCTTCAGCGGGTTGCTGTGGATGTAAAAAACGAGCTGACTGAAGTACGTATCCCGATCGACCCACTCCCGATGAAAAGGCCCTTCAAATAAGCCGCCTGTCCGGCCCGTCAACGCGTTGACCGTTTGAGCGTGACTGTTGAACGCATGCCCCAGCAACCGGGATGGCTCCGATAGCTTCGTCCAGCCGCGCTCCGTGCGCCATCGTTGGCTATCTACTTCGTGCGGTTCTTTGATGCGGACCAGTATATGAAAGTGATTGTTTAGCAGGCAGTAGGCGTATGTATCGAAGACTGGCTCCGTGAAATAGGCATAATCGTTCAGGAAAGACCGGTACAACTGAGGCCTCGGGAAGAGTGACGTGCCGTTGATACCCCGGTTGTAAATATGGTAGAACCTGCCTGGCTCCAACGGAATAAGTTTCTCCATGTATCGCAGTGAAGGAAAAGACCTGTCAGTGCATACGAGCCCTGCCAGTGGCCGCAGGTCCTGACAGTGGCTCGTATGCACTGACAGTGGCTCGTATGGCCCCGCCAAAAAAATGACTCCAAACTGAGTGGACTACCCTGACAGGGCCTGCAGCCACTGTCAGGGGTAGTCCACTCAAGACATCTTACCGTACTCAGACGGTGCGCTGACTGCTGAAGTTACCGAGCGTATGACTTTAGCCGGCTTATGACCCGAGCGCTGGGCCAGTAGATGGAAGGTTGGCGGGTGGCACAGTGTCTTAAAACCAAACAAGCGTTGATCTATCGGGTTCTGTTAGGTAGAGAATCTATGAACGCTATGAAACCAACGCTTATATCTGCCGCACTCCTGGCAGTTCTTTTGATAAACGTAGGCTGCGCATCCGACGACAGCACCAGCAAAGCCAATAAAGTCAACGAAGAACGCATCGATAAACAGGCGATTGCCATCAGCGAAGACGATAAAGACAAGGCGAAAGACGTCTCAAAAAGCCTCGTCGATCTGGCCAGTATGAGCATGACCGAATACGAGCTGAGCAAGGTAGCTTTTCAGCGAGCCACCAATCCGCAGGTCAAAGCGCTGGCCCAGCAGGCCATGAACGAACATCAGCAGTCGGAGCGGGACCTGCGGGCGCTGGCCCGTCAGCTGAACGTCACCCTGCCAACGGCTATGGCCCGGGAAGGCAAGAACCGGATCGATGACTTACAGGATGCCCAGGCAGGTACCGCGTTCGACATCGACTACCTCTCCGAAATGGCCAAAGTCAACGATAAGGCCCTCGACGTGGCCGACGATCTTGAAGATAACGCCCCCAACGACGCGGTAAAGGAGCTGGCCAAAAAGGTCCAGACCAACGACGGGAAGCATAAGGACCAGGCCAAACAGCTCAAAAATGTACTGGAATAACCACGCCCTGCGAAGACTGGCCTGTCTGCTGCTCACGGCGACGGCCCTGTGGCTGGGGGGCTGCTCGGCCCGGAAAGATAGTACGAAAGTGGCCGAAGCCACCAACGACAGCCTGATCGAACAGGTGAGGCCCGATCAGGAATCGCGTTTGCCCGCCGACTCCAAAGCCAATGCCAAAGACGTAGCTGAATTTATGGGAACCGTCGCAAACGCCAGCCAGACGGCCCGAACGCTCAGCGAACTGGCGCTGAAACGGACTACCGATCCAACCATAAAAGCCCTGGCCCAGCGGTCTGTCGATCAGGAACGTCGACACAAGGCCAGCCTCGACAGCGTGGCCCGGACCTACGCCATTGTGCTGCCCCAAACGTTATCGACGGATAGTGAATCGATGGTCAATGCGCTGCGGGACGAGAAAGCCGGTGCCGATTTCGACAAGCGCTACCTGCGCTACCTGGCCGATCTGTACGATCAGCTGGTTAGCAAAACCAAGAACCTCAACCAGAACTCCAGCAGCCCGACGGTTAAGAACCTGGCCCTCAGCATCTCCGCCCACGCCGACGACCTCATGACCGAAGCCGAAAAAACGAAGAAGCAAGAATGATAAGCGATGAGTGATGAATGATGAGCGATGAGTGGCGTAGCCCCCCATGTCCGTGAGGACAGTGACACGGGCAACTCCCCCACTCATCACTCATCATTAAAATCAGTAGCCTCGGGCGGTGTTGTCGGCGCGGGGGTCGGATGCGCCTTCGTAGCTGCCGTCGGGCCGAATCAGGACGCAGTCCATGCGTCCAAGGGTGTTGGTCATTCGTTCGAGCACGTAGCCCCGGTTTTGTAGCGACTGAACGGTGGCGTCTGGAAAAGCGCCATTCTCGAAGGTCGTTTTGTCGGGGAGCCACTGGTGGTGAAATTTCAGGGCGTTAACGGCCTGCTGCATCGTCATACCGTGCTCGATCACGTTCAGGATGGTCTGATATACCGATGTGATGATGGTAGACCCGCCGGGCGTACCGACAACCATAAACAGTTTACCGTCTTTTTCCAGAATAGTGGGGGTCATGCTCGACAGCATCCGCTTGTTGGGCGCAATGGCGTTAGCCTGATTGCCGATCAGCCCGAACATATTGGGAACGCCCGGCTTTACGCTGAAATCGTCCATCTCGTTGTTCAGGAAGAAGCCGGCCCCTCCCACGACCACACGGCTGCCATACCCCCCGTTCAGGGTCGTCGTGATACTGACCGCACTACCGTCTTTGTCAACGACCGAGAAGTGGGTGGTTTCGAGGCTCTCGTAGCCCGGAATCGTGCCGCCCCGTACGGCTTTGCTGTCGGTTGCTTTGGCAAACGAGAAGTCGGTCCAGCGGCTGCGCAGGTAGTCAGGGCTCATCAGCTGCTGAGTCGGCACTTTTATGAAATCAGGATCACCCAGAAATTTGGCCCGGTCGGCATACACGCGCCGTTCGGCTTCGATCATCACCTGCACCGTGCTGTCGCGGTTCCAGCCCCACCGACGCAGCGGAAACGGCTCCGTAAACCGCATCAGCTGCACCAGCGCTACCCCACCACTCGACGTAGGTGGCATGGTGATTACCGTATACTGTTTATAGGCCGCCCTGATGGGCTCGCGCCAGACCGAGTGGTAGTTGCGCAGGTCGGCTTCGGTAATCAGGCCACCCCCGCGCTGCATCTCTTCGGCAACCAGCCGGGCCGTTTCGCCTTCGTAGAAACCCGCCCGCCCCTGCGCCTGTATGCGTTGCAGGGTTTGGGCCAGATCGGCCTGCACCAGCCGGTCCCCTTTGTGCCAGGTGAGGGTATCGGTCGGAACGGTGCTTTTCAGGAAATAGGTCTTACCGGGATTGATCCGGTTCAGGTCGTTTTTGATCCGGTTGAGTCCCAGCGCATCGCGTTCGGTGAGCGCGAAACCCCGGGCCGCCAGATCGATAGCCGGCTGGAGCACCTGCGTCCACGACAGTTTGCCGAAGCGTTTGTGGGCTTCGACCATACCATCTACCGAACCCGGTACCCCGCTGGCCAGATGACCACTGATGCTCAACCCCGCCCGTACGTTACCGAGCGAGTCGAGGTACATGTTCTGCGTGGCCTGGCCCGGCGCTTTTTCGCGGTAGTCGAGCGTGTAGGCCTTGCCGTCGCGGTCGCGGTAAACCATGAAGCCGCCCCCGCCAATGTTGCCCGCACCCGGATATACCACCGCCAGCGCAAACTGCACCGCCACGGCTGCGTCGACGGCGTTGCCCCCCGCCTGCAAAATAGCCAGCCCGACCGCCGACGCTTCGGGATGCGCCGACGCCACCATGCCGTTACGCCCAATTACTCCCTGCCGATCCGAATAGAACGGCTTGACGGTCGGGTCTTCGTCGCGGTACTGGTAAACGCCCTGGCTTTCCTGAATACGGGTTGTCGATGCAGTCGTACCGGGCGACTGGGTTTTACAGGCCGCCAGCGATACAGCCAGCAGTAGAGCATGGGGTAGGATACGTTTTATCATGGAGCCAACAGGTTGTATGAGCATATTGGGACAATAACAAAAGAAACCACAGAATCCGTAGAAACCAAACCATGCCCTATTTCACAGCAAACGGCGTTCGCCTGTATTACGAAGACAGTCAGGAAGGACAAACGGCCTCCCCGGCGGAGACCCTGGTTTTTTCGCATGGTCTGCTCTGGAGCGGCCATATGTTCCACAAACAGGTAGCCGCTCTGCGCAGTCAGTACCGCATCATCACCTACGATCATCGGGGGCAGGGCCGCAGTGAGATAACCGCCGATGGCTACGACATGGATACGCTTTATCAGGACGCGGTAGCCCTGATCGAGGGGTTGTCGCTGGGCCGCGTTCATTTTGCGGGGCTGTCGATGGGCGGCTTTATCGGGATGCGGCTGGCGGCTCGCCGGCCCGACCTCCTCCGGTCGCTGCTGCTGCTCGAAACATCGGCCGAGGGAGAGCCCCTCGAAAACGTGGGCAAATACCGAACGCTCTGCACCGTAGTAAACTGGCTTGGCACCTGGGCCGTAGCAGGTCCGGTCATGAAGATCATGTTCGGCCAGACGTTCCTGAACGACCCCGCCCGCGCCGACGAACGACTGTACTGGACGAAGCAGCTGCGGCAAAACAAACGAAGCATCACCCGGGCCGTCAACGGGGTTATTGACCGCAACCCCATTCTGCCCGAACTGGGCCAGGTAACTGCCCCGACGCTGGTGGTTGTGGGCGACGAAGATGTAGCCACCAGGCCGCCCAAAGCGCAGCGTATCCACGAAGCCATTGCCGGATCGCAGCTGGTCATCGTTCCGCGCGCGGGCCACAGTTCGAGCGTCGAAGAGCCGGAAGCGGTTACCCACGCCATCCGCTCGTTCCTGGAATCGGTCGGTCCGGACGGCTCCCGATGAACCACTTATCCGCCCAGGCTGCGCATCCGTCCGAAAACCGTTGGTAGTCGGCTAAAGACGCCGTATATTCATACACTCGTTTTTTCCATCCGGCCCGCTCCGGCGGTTTGTCCTCTATACAACGTGCAGTTTATTCGCCAGACGTTCGAAAGTTTCCGGTTTGCGTGGCAGGCGCTACGCTCGAATCTGCTTCGTACCACGCTCTCTCTGCTGGGCGTTACGATTGGCATCTTTGCCATCATTGCCGTTTTTACGCTGGTCGACTCGCTGGAGCGTAACATCAAAGACAGTCTGTCGTTCATCGGCGACAAAGTCGTTTACGTAGAAAAATGGCCGTGGTCGTTCGGGGGCGAGTATCAGTGGTGGAAGTATTTCCAGCGGCCCGAGCCGAGCATGAACGAATACAAATTTCTGGCCGAGCGACTCGAAACCGCCCAGGCCGTTGTAGCGCTCGACTTTAAGGGACGCGTAACCATAAAGCAGGGGAACAACAGCATGTCGTCTCTGATTCAGGGCACCACCTTCGATTACAACAAGATTTCGGACGTGCCTATCGAACAGGGCCGTTATTTTACCCAGCAGGAGATAGACAACGCCCGCAACGTAGCCATTATCGGGTCCGACGTAGCCGACAATCTGTTTCCGGGTCAGGAGCCGGTTGGCCAGTCCTTTAAACTGAACGGACTCAACTACGTGGTCATCGGGGTTCAGGAGCGTAAAGGCGAAAGTATTCTCAACGTGGGGGGCAATCCGGATATCAAATGCCTGATTCCGATCGGCGCGTTTGCCAAGATGTTCCACTCCATCAACCCGAGTATCAGCATAGCCATTAAAGGGTACGACGACGACCAGGGACTGCTCGAACTGGAGAGCGAAATTCGGGGACTGATGCGTACCCGCCGGGGTGTGCGGCCTACGCAGGATGATAACTTCGCCATCAACCGGCCCGAAGCGCTGGCCCAGGCGATCGGCGGTATTTTCGGCGTACTGACCGTAGCGGGCTGGGTCATTGGCGGGTTCTCGATCCTGATTGGCGGGTTCGGCATTGCCAACATCATGTTCGTCAGCGTACGGGAGCGGACCAATATTATCGGCATCCAGAAATCGCTGGGCGCCAAGAACTACTTTATCCTCTTCCAGTTTCTGTTCGAAGCCGTGCTGCTGAGCCTGGTGGGCGGACTGGCGGGGATTTTCTTCGTGTATCTGCTTTCCTTCATGAACCTGGGCAGCCTGGACCTTCAGCTAACGGCTAGCAACATCATTCTCGGCCTGGGCGTATCGAGCGTGATCGGGATTCTGTCCGGTATCATTCCGGCCTTTTCGGCCGCCCGTATGGACCCCGTTATCGCCATCCGGGCCAAGTAAACCGGTTACCTGTTCGTCACGACCACGGTCAGCTCCTGTCGGCGGCCGGCATCCTGGCAAAGCCAGGCATGCAGAGCCGGGACCTAGTGCTTTATTAATCAAAACCTTACCAATGTGGTTTATCTCTATATGGGCTACCGATTTGGAAGCACCTGACTTTGGCTTTTATCTTCACGCCGGAATTACACAGCCGCATTCGGTTCAATTGGCTCTTTGATAGATCCGTTGGATATAAGCCGTCTGGACTTACCTACCGTATACACCGTAACGTAATGACTAAGCGCCTTCGATATCCTCGTTCTAACTAGTAGCTTTTACATGATTCTTATCGTTGATGACAGGCCAGAAAATATTCTCCCCCTCAAGAAGATTCTCGAACTGCATCGTTTTTCGGTCGATACAGCCGGTTCGGGGGAAGAAGCCCTGAAAAAAGTGCTTAAAAACGCCTACTCTGTCATCATCCTCGACGTTCAGATGCCAGGGATGGACGGCTTCGAGGTGGCCAATGCCATTGCCGGTTTTAGCAAAGCCCGCGACACCTCCATCATTTTTCTGTCGGCGGTCAACACCGAGAAGCGGTTTATCACCAAAGGCTATACCGCCGGGGGCGTCGACTACCTGACCAAACCCGTCGACCCGGATATTCTGGTGCTGAAAGTAAAGACCCTCCGCAAGCTGTACGAACAGCAGCAGGAGTTACGCACCATTCAGGATTCGCTCCGCAAAGAAGTCGACGTTCGCAAGCGCGCCCAGGAAGAGCTGGCAGCCCGGGTTCAGGAACTACAGACCGTGCTGGCCACTCTGCCGCAGATGGCGTTTACCATCACCCCCGACGGCCAACTCGAATACGTAAACGAACACTGGTTCCGGTACGCAGCCAGCCCAACCACCTTCCCCGACATCCACGCCGACGATGACATCTGCCCCGGCTGGGAATCGTGCCGCGATGCGGTTACCGAGTTTACCCGCGAGGTACGGCTCAAAAACGTCAGTACCGGCGACTACCGCTACCACCTGCTGCGCATTCTGCCGATCCGGCAACAGGACGTGCTGACCCGTTGGATCGGGACGTTCACCGACATTCACCCCCAGAAGCAGGCCGCCGAACTGCTCGAACAACAGGTCGAAATCCGGACGAACGAACTGCTGCTCAAGAACGCCGAGCTGGAACGCACCAACCACGAACTGCAGCAGTTTACGTGGGTGGTGTCGCATGACCTGAAAGAGCCGCTCCGAAAAATTCAGCTCCTCAACGATACGATCAAGGAGAAATACCTTAAAGACAACGACGAAGCGGTTTCGTACCTCGACCGCTCCATCCGGTCGTCGGCGCGGATGTCGGCGCTGATCAACGACCTGCTGGCGTACTCGCAGCTGTCGGCCCCCGAACCGTTTCAGCCTACCGACCTCAACGACCTGCTCGACGACCTGCTGCTCGACTTCGACGATGTGATCAGCCGCCGGTCAGCGCTCGTTACGGTGGCGCCCCTGCCCGTTCTTGAGGTCATACCGACCCGCATCCGGCAGGTTTTCCAGAACCTGATCAGCAACGCGCTTAAGTTTTCGCAGCCCGATCAGCCGCCCGTCATCAGCATCTTCGGCGAGCGCATTGACCGGAAAGCCATCGATGCCGACCCGGCCGATGAGGGCCCGTTCTGCCGGATTGTCGTCCAGGATAACGGCATCGGCTTCGACGAGAAATTCCTCGACCGGATCTTTGTTATTTTTCAGCGACTCCACAGCCGCACCAGCTACGAAGGCACGGGCATCGGGCTGGCCATTGCCAAAAAGAACATCGACAAACACAACGGCCTGATCTCGGCCCGGAGCCGCCCCAACGAAGGCACGCGGTTTATCCTGGTCCTGCCGGTTAGCCAACCCCACCGGCTCTCTGATTCCAGCTCACTGTAAGTCCCTATTTATTTGCACACATGCCACCAACCTCAACGTCGAACTCAGTAATCCGGCAGCTACAGCTCGTTTTTTCCTTATCAACGCTGCTGCTGCTGATTAGCCTGACCGCTTCGTTCTACAGCATCCAGAAACTGATCAGCAACTCGCAGCTGGTCAACCGCACCAACCAGGTCCTGATTGAATCGGAGAATATTATCTCGTTCATGAAAGATGCCGAAACGGGGCAGCGTGGCTATCTGCTGACGCTCGACCCCCTGTTCCTGCAACCCTACGAGGGCAGCCGGCAGAAAGTACTGGCCAGCCACGAACGACTCCGCGACCTCACCAGCGACAATCCCGCGCAACAGAAAAACCTGACGCAGGCGAAAGGGCTGTACGAGGCCAAGTTTGCGCAGATGCAGCGGATTATCAACATGGTCGTTCGCAACAGAGAGTTCAGCCGGGATACCGTAGCCCGCCATCGGGAGATGGTACGCGGCAAGCAGGTGATGGATGAACTACGGGTCGTTGTGGAGCGGATGAAAGCCGAAGAAAACGCCCTGCTGCGCAACCGCACCCAGCAACAGCAGGTCTACATTACCTATACGCCCTTCCTGCTGGTTATATCGGCCATTATCTCCATGCTGATTACCGCCTTCACCTACGTCCGTATCAAAAAAGATATGGACGACCGGATTACCCGGCAGCAGGAGGCCGAAGAGAAATACATTGAAACGGCCGGGCGAATTGCCGTCATGGAAGACATTACCGAGAGCATTGCGGCTGGTAACTACGCCGTCAGAAGTCAGGATACCAAAGACGATGAGCTGGGCCGTATTGCGCGGGCGCTGAACCAGATGGCCGGCGCCCTCGAACAGACCTTTACCGACCTCAACGCCAGAAACTGGCTGCAGAGCGGAGCCGTCCGCATCAGCGACGCCATTCGGGGTGAACGCGACATCAACCGGCTGGCTACCCGCCTGATCGATACCATGGCCGACTACCTCCGGGCTCCGCTGGGTACGATCTACCTCCTCGATAACAACCTCACCTTCTCGCTGGCCGGCAGTTTTGCCGCCAAAAACGTGCCTGTCACCGTCAAATCCGGCGAAGGGCTGATTGGCCATGTTATCGAGCGCAAGAAAACGATGGTTATCGACAACGTACCCGCCGACTACAGCCGGATCAGCTCGTCGCTGGGCGAAGCGGTACCCAACACGCTGGTGCTGACTCCGCTCGTATACGGCGATACCTGCCTGGGCGTGCTGGAACTGGGCCTGCTGGACAAACCCGACCCACTGACACTCGAATTTGTAGAAGCCAACCGCGAAGCAATGGCCATGGGCGTCAATGCCGCGCTGGATTACGTCAAACTCCAGAATTTCCTCGAAGAAACCCAGGCCCAGGCCGAGGAACTACAGGCGCAGCATAGCGAGATGGAGAACCTGAACGCCGAGCTGGAAATGCAGGCCCAGAAGCTGCAGGCGTCGGAAGAGGAGCTGCGGGTCCAGCAGGAAGAGCTCCAGCAGACCAATACCGAACTCGAAGAGCGGGGCCTGCTGCTGGAAGAAAAGAACAACGACATCCAGAAAAAAGCCGACGAGCTGGAGCTGGCTACGCGCTACAAATCCGAATTCCTGGCCAATATGTCGCACGAGTTGCGGACGCCCCTCAACTCGATTCTGCTGCTGAGCCGCCTGCTGGCCGAAAATACCGAAGCCAACCTGAACGACGATCAGGTCGAGTACGCACGGGTCATCCAGTCGTCGGGCAACGGGCTGCTGGGGCTGATCGACGAAATCCTCGACCTGTCGAAGATCGAAGCCGGGCAGATGAAACTCGAATACCAGGAGGTAGCCCTGACCGACATCACCGAC
The DNA here is from genome assembly GCF_004138325.1 of Spirosoma sordidisoli. Classification (GTDB taxonomy): domain Bacteria; phylum Bacteroidota; class Bacteroidia; order Cytophagales; family Spirosomataceae; genus Spirosoma; species Spirosoma sordidisoli. Next base: position 19,201 of record NZ_SBLB01000017.1, read on the forward strand.
GAGCTGCAGGCCCTGTTCGGTATGCTGGCCCGCGAAAAAGGGCTCGACTTCACCATTACGACGGCGCCCGACGTACCCGCCCTGATAGAAACCGACCGGACCCGACTCGGGCAGATCCTGAAAAACCTGCTGTCCAACGCCCTCAAGTTTACGGCTACGGGCAGCGTGTCGCTGTCTATCGAGCGGGAAACGTCGCGGTCCAACGCGCTCTGTTTCGTGGTAACCGATACGGGCATTGGCATACCTGCCGAGAAGCAGCCGCTGATCTTCGAAGCCTTCCAGCAGGCCGACGGGTCGACCAAGCGCAAGTACGGCGGCACCGGACTGGGTCTGTCGATCAGCCGCGAGCTGGCCAAGCTGCTGGGTGGCGAGATCACCCTCCGGAGTCAGGTCGACGAGGGCAGTACCTTTACCATCCACCTGCCCGTTTCACCGAACCAGCCGGTCGGCCCGGCCAGCCCCTCACCGGCCCAGCCAGAGCCGACGCCCAGCCCGGTAGCGACCCCGGCCCGACGCCCGGCCGCGGAGCCTGGCCGGTACATCAGCACCGTTATTCCGGAAGCCATCCCCGACGATCGGCACACCATTACGGAGCAGGACAAAACCCTGCTGATCGTTGAAGATGATACCAGCTTCGCCAAATCGCTGCTCGACTACACCCGCAAGAAAGGCTACAAGGGGATTGTGTCGGTTCGGGGCGACGAGGGCCTCCAGCTGGCCATCACGTACAAACCAGTGGGTATCCTGCTCGATATTCAGCTGCCCGTTATGAGCGGCTGGGAAGTGATGGACGCGCTGAAAGCCAACCCGCAGACCCGCCCCATTCCGGTACATATCATGTCGTCGCACAAGCTCAAAAACGAGAGCCTGATGAAAGGGGCCATCGATTTTGTCGATAAGCCGATGGCGTTTGAACAGATGCAGGACGTGTTCAAAAAGATCGAATACGTCCTCAACCGCGACCCCAAAAAGGTACTGATCATCGAAGATAACCCCAAACATGCCAAAGCCCTGGCCTACTTTCTGGAGACCTTCGATATCAGCTCGGAACTGAAGAGCAACGTGACGGAAGGGATCGATGCGCTGAAGCGACGGGAAGTCGACTGTGTCATTCTGGACATGGGCATTCCCGACCATAAAGCCTACGAGACGCTGGAAGAAGCCAAAAAGAACCCTGGCTTCGAGAACCTGCCCATCATCATTTTCACCGGCAAAAGCCTGTCCATGGCCGAGGAGCTCCGAATCAAGCAATATGCCGACTCGATCATTGTCAAGACGGCCCACTCGTACCAGCGCATGCTCGACGAGGTGTCGCTGTTTCTGCACCTGGTTGAAGAGAACAAAGCCGCCAGCGGCACCAACGGCGCGGGCAAAAAGCTCGGTGGCCTAAGTCAGGTGCTGACCAACAAAACGGTGCTGGTCGCCGACGATGATGTTCGGAATATATTCTCGCTGTCGAAAGCCCTAGAGCAGTACAACATGACCGTCATTGCCGCGCTGGACGGAAAAGAAGCCCTGCAGAAGCTGGCCGAAAACCCCGACGTCGACGTGGTGCTGCTCGACATGATGATGCCCCAGATGGATGGTTACGAAACCGCCCGCCAGATTCGGGAGCAGTATCAGTGGCGCAACCTGCCCGTCATTGCCGTAACGGCCAAAGCCATGACCGGCGACCGGGAAAAATGCATTCAGGCGGGCGCATCGGACTACATCACCAAACCCGTTGACATCGACCAGCTCGTCTCCCTGCTGCGCGTCTGGCTCTACGACCGGGCCTAGATGGGTCGGATTGGCTGACGCACATGAGCCGCGAGGGCCGGGGCGGTCGCGGCTCTACACCGTGGTGCGTGCGGTGGGCGGGTTCACGGTGGTGCGTGTCCTCACGGACCACTTATCCGGATGGTGTTGCTGACGCAAATGTGGTCCGTGAGGACACGCACCACGGTGACGAAGAGATGTACCGCCTGGCAGTAAACCCCCGCTACACACATAAACTCAACTAGCTTTTCCCTCAAACATCCTGTTACATGTCGAAAAAACGAATTTTGATTATTGACGATGACGCCCGAAATATATTCGCCCTGACCGCCACGCTGAAGGCCAGATCGTTCGAGTGTGTGTCGTGCCTGAACGCCCACGATGCCCTGGATATCCTCAAAACCGACACCCCGATCGATGCCATCCTGATCGATATGATGATGCCCGACATGGACGGTTACGAAGCCATTCCACGCATCAAAAACCTCGACAGCCGACGCAACACCCCTATTTTTTCGGTGACGGCACAGGCTATGGTCGGCGATCGGGAAAAATGCCTGCGCGCGGGCGCTACCGACTACATTGCCAAGCCCATTGATGTAGACCGGTTACTACAACTGCTGTCGACTATCTGATGAATGACTATGATTGAGGAGGAAGAAATCGATTTGTTGTTGAAAGACCTGTATGAAGTATACGGTTATGACTTTACGCAATACGCCCGGGCGTCGCTGAAACGACGCATCAACCGCCTGTGGACGCTGGACAAGTTTCCGAGCTTTGCCGAACTGCGCTACCGGGTCCGCTCCGACCCCGATTACCTGAAACGGTTCGTGGAGGAACTGACCGTAAACGTAACCGAGATGTTCCGCGACCCCACCTATTACCGGACCCTGCGCACCGAGGTACTGCCAACCCTGACGGCCAAGCCTTTTATCCGGATCTGGCACGCGGGCTGCTCAACGGGCGAAGAGGTGTTCTCGATGGCTATTCTGTTGAAAGAGGTCCGGCTGCTGCATAAGTCGATTCTGTACGCCACCGACCTCAACCCGGAAGTACTGGAATCGGCCCGCAAAGGTATTTTCTCGATGAGCGCCATGAAGCAGTACTCCGAAAACTACATCCTGTCGGGCGGCACGACCGATTTTTCGACCTACTACACAGCGCATTACGGACGGGTGAAGTTCAACGAAGAGCTGGCCGAGAAAATGGTTTTTTCGACGCATAACCTGGTATCTGACCGGTCGTTCAATGAGTTTGACCTGATCCTGTGCCGGAATGTGCTGATCTATTTCACGAAGACATTACAGGAGCGGGTGCTTACGCTGTTTGATGAGAGTCTGGCCCCGCTCAGCTACCTGGGCCTGGGCAGCAAGGAAACCCTGAAGTTTTCCAGCATCCAGTCCCGCTACAAACAACTCGAAGGCGAAAAAATATGGCGAAAAATAGGCTAAACGCGGGTCATTCTGTCGACTGTAGTGTTGTCGTTATTGGCGGCTCTACCGGTAGCATCGATGTGCTGCTGCGGTTGCTGCCTGCTTTACAGCCCCCCCTGTCGTTTGCGCTCATCATTGTGGTGCATCGCCGGAATACGGCCGACTCTACGCTGGCCCATCTGTTCTCCCTCAAAACGTCCGTTCCGGTCAAAGAAGTAGACGACAAAGACGTTATCCGGCCCGGCACGATCTACCTGGCCCCGGCCGACTATCACCTGCTGCTCGAACGCGACGGCACCTTCTCGCTCGACGATTCCGAGAAAATCAACTACAGCCGCCCGTCCATCGACGTTACCTTCGAGTCGGCAGCCGACGTATGCGGGTCGCAGCTGGTAGGGGTGCTGCTGTCGGGGGCCAACGCCGACGGGACCGCCGGGCTGAAGGCCATCAAAAGCACGGGCGGTTTTACGGTTGTTCAGGAGCCCAACACGGCTCAGGTTGGGTTCATGCCGCAACAGGCTATATCGGGCGGAGTGGCGGATAACGTGCTCGACATTCCGGGCCTGATCCGGTTCATCAACGACCTTAACACGACTCGTAGTCGCTGAGAGTCAGTCGAAGCCGTTTTTCCACTTCTGCGCAATGGCCAGGGCCGTTTCGAGCATGGCAGGCTGCCACGTTTCTACCGCCCAGTCTGACCGGGCCAGCCCCGACCCGGCCAGCCGTTGCTGCGCCTGGGCGTAACTCACCGACGTTTCCAGAATGTCTGACAGTTCGAGTTGCTGCGCATACAGCAGCGGGTCTTCCAGTGGGCTGGGGTCGGGCACGTGGAACCGGCGCGGCAGGAACGAGTGATTGATCAGGGGGTTACGGATCTGGTTGGCAGCCTGTACGATATGGTCCATCCACAGAAAATCCTGCTGAAACTGGCTCTGCTGCCCGTCGGTTTGCAGGCCCGCGCCCAGCTGCTCCAGCACGACATACCGGAGGTTTGGGCACAGGTCGATGGCTTGTTTCAGCAGCCGGAAAACGTCGGCCGGCACCGCATCGTCGTGCGTATCGCGCCGGATGGTTCGGCCCGGCTCAACCGCCGACGGCGCCCAGCTCCCGCCCGAGAGGTGAATTTCGCGCACCCGATAGAGCGGGTACAGCGACAGCAACCCGTCCGGATCAACGCCAAAATTCCGGCTCTGGCAGTAGAGGTTGTGTAAGTCGAGGATGATGAACCCGTTGACGGGCTCGATCAGCTGGTTCAGAAAAGCACCGTGCCGGTCAACCTCATCGACCGTATAGGCGAACGCCAGATTTTCGAGGCCAACCGGGCAGTGGCAGGCATCCTGCAAGCGCAGCAGCCGGTCGCGGCCGATGGCCAGTGTCGACTCGGTAAACGGAATACTCATGGGTGCCCCCTTGTGGAAGTCGGCCCCGGTCATGAACCCGAAATGTTCGGTAACATGGTCAAACCGGTAGGTCCGGCTAAGCGATTTCAGCTGATCCAGCCATTGCTGCTGCGCCCCCGTCCACCGGCCCGAAAACAGGGAATAGAAAACGCCATGGCCCAGCAGTCGGCCTGCTCCGCTGTAGGTGCGCAGCAGCTCGGCAAACCAGTCAGGCATGGACCGCGGGTTAACCAGCGCATCGAACGACCACTCGATGGCGCCTACTTTTTCGTCGGCAAAGAGCGGCAGCGCAGCCCGCAGTATATGGCTGTCGAGGTTGCAGGCTACCGATGAGCGAATGTCGGTCATAGTTGGGGCTTATCCCATGCCGCAGGCCGGGCAATTGTCGGGCAGTTTCCGTTGCTGCTCTTTCTTCGCTTCTTCTTTTTTGGGTTTCACAAGGCCGTCTTTGCAGCTGCTGCCAACGGTCGTTACGGCCACGGCCAGCGCCATAGCCTGCAGAAGTGGTTTGGAAATTTTCATACGTCCAGGAACAGGAATGGGTGAAACAACAGGCCACCTGCCCATCGGCAAGCGGTTCTGTTCTCCAGACCCGCTTGCCGGCTCCGCGGTTGGAAAAGCAACCGTTTTTTTTACGGAGACGCGCCAAAAAAAGCGCCGACAACCCGAAGTCGCCGGCGCTTTGGACGTTGTACAAAAAATCCGTTTACCGTTCAATGCGGAAGATGTGCATGGGCAGCACGTAAGGGTCCAGCTCCACGTAGTTCCATTCGCCCTTCCAGGTGTAGTAGGCGCCCGTCAGCAGATCGTGGACCTGATACGACTCGTCGCCACCGATGCCCAGCTGCCAGATCGGCACCTGAACCATGCCGGCCCGGCGCTGGTACGCATCCGTATTGACCACGATCAGCAGGCGGTTGCTGGCGGCCGTTTTCAGATACGCCATAATCGCATCGTCGCTAACGGTGCAGAAGGTCAGGTTGTTGGTCTGCTGCAGGGCGGCATTCTCGCGCCGGATGCGGTTGGTTAGCCCGATGAGGTAGGTCAGCTTGTTGGTTTTGTTCCAGTCCCAGTACCGGATTTCGTACTTCTCGGAATTCAGGAATTCTTCCTTGTTGGGGAACGGCACATGTTCCATCAGCTCGAACGACGGGCCGTAAATACCGTAGTTGCTCGACAGCGTAGCCGCCATGAAGTACCGGATCAGGAACTGCGGCTCGTGGCCTCCCTGCAGGCTGTACGGGTTGATGTCGTGCGTGGTTGGCCAGAAGTTAGGCCGGAAATAATGCCGCATCTCACCCTGGGTCAGCTCCGTCAGGTACTCCTGCATCTCGGCTTTTGTATTCCGCCAGGTGTAGTAGGTATACGAATGGGCAAACCCGCGCTTGGCCAGCTCCTGCATCACTTTGGGCTTGGTGAAAGCCTCGGACAAAAACAGCATATCCGGGTACTCTTTCTTCACTTCGGCAATGAGCCACTCCCAGAACGCAAACGGCTTGGTATGTGGATTATCGACGCGGACGATGCGCACGCCCCAAGACCCCCACACGAGCAGTATGCGTTTCAGTTCCAGCCACAGGTTCTGCCAGTCTTCGGTTTCGAAATAAACGGGGTAGATATCCTGGTATTTCTTGGGCGGATTTTCGGCGTACTGGATACTGCCGTCGGGCCGTTTTTTGAACCACTCGGGGTGCTCCTTAGCCCAGGGGTGATCGGGCGAACACTGAATGGCGAGGTCCATGGCTACCTCCATGTCGTAGTTGGCAGCAATGGCAATCAGGTGTTTAAAATCCTCGACCGTACCCAGTTCGGGGTGGATGGCGTCGTGCCCGCCCAGCTCCGATCCGATTCCGTACGGTACCCCCGGCTCGCCCGGCTGGCAAATTACCGAGTTGTTTTTGCCTTTGCGGTGCGCCATCCCGATCGGGTGAATGGGCGGCAGGTACAACACGTCGAAACCCATGCCGGCAATGCGCGGCAGCAAAGCCTCTACATCGCGGAAGGTGCCATGCTTGCCTTCTTCCCGCGCGGCCGAGCGGGGAAACAGGCAGTACCAGGTGCTGAATCCGGCCCTGGCCCGGTCTACCTCAACGCCCAGCTCGGGACTGTAGCGCGTAGGGTGCTGGCGCTCGGGATATCGTTTGGCGAAGAAGGTAAACTGGTCGCTTTCGGCTACCGACACCGCTTCGTCGTAACGGCTCTCGTCGCGGAACAGGGCGGCCATCTCGCGCAGCGCTTTCAGGTCGGCTGATTCGTCGGCGGCTTTGCCCCCTTTCCGGGCGGGTTTCGTGTCGCCACCGGCCCGCCGAATGAGCCCGTCTACGTACTGCGCGCCCGCCAGCAGTTCGCTCGTGATGCGCTGGCCGTCGGCTACTTTCAGGTGTATTTCGTGCTGCCAGGAGGCCAGGTGGTCGACCCAGCCTTCGATGGTGTAGGTATAACGGCCCTGCTTCTCAACCACAAACGACGCTCCCCAGCGGTCGTTGCCCAGCAGCGCCATGGCCGTTTCGCGGTAGCTTTCGTCGTCGGTATGTTTATAAAGCAGCCGGACCGACAGGTAATCGTGTCCGTCGGCAAACACATCGGCCTCTACCGCGATCACATCGCCCGGCACGGCTTTGATGGGGAAGCGCCCCCCGTCGAGTTCAGGGCTGACGCGTTCGATCACCACTCGCGATTGTCCGTCGATGAGCGGCAATGCGACAGTTACGGGTAGTGTCGCATCGGCAGATACAGTTGGAGCCACGGCCGACGCTTTACTGCGCGAACGGGCAGGGGCTGTTTTGGGACTATTCATTCGTGATACACGTAAGTTAGTTGACGTACAAAGTGGTTTTTCAGGCCAGAACCGTGCTGCAAAGAAACAGTGCAGCCGCCGTTTTATGCTAAAAACCCGGCGTCCGAATTTACGGACGGGAACAAAACGGCCTTACTTCGTAACGCACAACACCCGGCAATTGTCACGAACGATCGCCAACTATTCAAACTTATCGGGCTCCATCGGCACTGGCCCAGCCAACGGCCAACTGCCCTACAGCCACCCCCGAGCGAGCCCCCGCATCAACATCGAACCGGTACTGAACGCCCCCGTAGAGTTGCGAGAGGGTAGCTTCGGCCGCCTGGGCTTTCAGCACCTCGGCTTCGTTCGGAAAAAGATACACCAGCACCGTAGTAGCCGCATTGGCCAGCAGGGCATGGGTAGACGGATAGCCCGGCATGTTCGGAATCCGTACGGCCGTTTTAATGGTTGGGTCAACCTGCGACGGGCGGGGTACAAAATAGGTGAAGCTGGTTCGCCAGCCTACGGTAGCGCCATCCTGCATGGCCCGGTTCATGAGCGCATACGTCCGCGCCGAGCGCAGTTCGTTCTGCCCATACTGCCGTACGAGGTCTTCGGCAATGCGGTTCCAGTGGCCGGGGGTGGTGTAGGTACCGCTGCCATCGGACCAGAACTCGGCTATTCGCCACTGGTCGCGGGTGCGGGTGTTGGCCAGGTCGCGCACGTCGGCCAGCGCCTGCTGAAAAGCGGGGGTCGTGGTGGCGGGAGGAGCAGCGGGCAGCGCCCGGACTATGGCCGTCGAGTCGAACCAGGTTCGGGTTGTACCGGCCAGCGGGAGCATGGGCGACCGGGCCGGTATGTCCAGACTTTTCCAGGTCAGGTCGTAAGGCGCGCGGCTCCGCAGGCTTTCCCAGGTATTGTTGGGGTCACGAGCCCGATCGAACCGGTCGGTGCGGGCGTAGGTGATGGCTTTGGCGGCTACCGCAGCGGCCAGTTCTTCACCGGCTTTAAGATCGCTCGGTACGCAGGCGCCCGCCCAGACCCGGCTCTGTTTGTGTTCTGCCGCTTTGGCTTTCAGCCAGGCCGTTTCGGCCGGAAAGAAATACGCCAGCACCTGACACGAGGCTTCGGCTACGGCCGCATCTTCTGACGGATACGACGGCACGTCGAGAATCGGCACCCGCGCCAGGATTCCCTGCCGCTCCAGCGACGGGCGGTTGTAGCGAAACTTGGCCCGCCACGATACGACCAGCGCATCGTACTGGGCTACGCTGAGCAGGGCATAGAGCCGGGCGGCATAAGGCGCACTGGCCACCGGTTTCGTGGCATCGTAGGGCGCATACTGGCCCGTAGTTTCGTCATAAGCCGCATCGACATTGTACTTGGAAACCAGCAGTCGGGCAATCTGATTCCAGCGCTGCACACTCCCGGCAGCCCAGTAGTTGACAGCCGTATTCTGCTCGGGTGTGGCGCTGAGCAGTCCATTCTTAACCGCCGTCAGCTCACTCTGGTAGGCGTCGGAAGTGATGGCGGCTGGTTGCGGGACGGCAATCTCAGCCGCTGACGTCAGGAGTACCGTTCGCCAGGTACCGCCCGTCGAGTCGGTCGAGGTGGGGGTTACGAATGGCAGAATACCCTCATCGATGGTTGGCTCCTTACAGGCCGACAGTCCCGTGAGCAGCGAGAGGGTAACGAATAGACAGGCGTATGTTTTCATCGGTCGCGTTCGCCCGGTGGGCCGGGTGAGGTTATAGAAAAGCCGAAAGGCCGATTGGTCTGGTTATAATCCGATAATAAAACCTCCGCTGAGTCGCGTCGATTTTCCGACGTTGCGGCCGTCGAGGGTGGTGCTGTAGGCGCCCGTCAGCCCAAACTTCCGAATCAGCGGCATGTAGAGGCTAGCCCCGGCCCGCGTAAACCCAACGGCGTTGGTTGGATAGGGAATACCGGGCGCAATGTCGGTTCCTTTGCTGTAGGGCGACTGCTGCTGCCACCACCCGTCAACGTAGAAATACTTCGTGGAGAAGCCCGACCGAACCACGATGTCTGTCACGTCGGGCACGTTGACTTTCGAACCGCTGTTGGGGTTGAGGTTGTCAGGCTGGTAGTAATTGGCCACCCGATCGAGGGAAACCGCTCCCCGCCGGATGTAGCCGTACTGGCCGGTCAGGAAGAACGCACCGGCTTTGAAATGCAGCATGGTGCGGCCGTCGAGGTTCCGGGACCCGTGGCCGATGGTGACGGGGGCGTCGATGACGTAGTTCTGCAAGGGAAGCGAATACCCCAGCGCGAAGAGCCACGACAGCCGGGTTTTTCCGAACTTATAATCGTAGGCTTCCCAGCGGAGCGCAGCCGTAAGATCCTGAAATCCCTCCTGTTTGGGCCAGTAGCCCGCGCTGGCTTCGGTGCGGACGTAGGGGGCATTGACGATCAGGTCGAGGTCATAGCCCAGCCCATAGGTGGCGTAGAGGTTCAGCGACTGGGTGCTGACGGTACCGAGGTTCGGATCGCGGATTTCGCGCGTGCCTACGTAATACCGATCGAAGGATTCCTGCGAATAAGTCAGGGCCAGACTGGCTTTGCGCTGCCCGCGCATGAACCCATCTACCAGCCCCTGGGCACGGACAAACGGATCGACAAAAAGAGTGAGCAGAAAAATTGCAATGGGTACGATTCGACGCATGGCTACGGTTTAGTATCGTAAAGATAAACGGCCAGTCCCCCCGCCCATTGTAAAAATCGATATTCCGCGTCAACGGCCAGCCCATTTTTCGACTATCCGGCCTACCGAATTAACGTTTTGCGCTTCCGGTTATCTGTAGAGACGCGACCGCCCGGCGACCCGGCCATCGCGTCTCCTGTGCGTCAGCAACAAACCATCCGAATAGGTGGTCCAACCCATCGCGTCTCCTGTGCGTCAGCAATAAACCGTCAGGATAGGTGATCCAACCCATCGCGTCTCATGTGCGTCAGCAGCGAACCGTCAGGTTGGGGAGCTATAACGGGCCAGCATCGCCACCAGCGATGCCTTCATCTCCTCGACCAGGCTGGCGGGTTGCAGTACGGTCAGGTGTTCGCCGTACGAGCGCAGGTGCATCAGCAGATCGCGGTTGGGGGCCAGCCGGAGCCGCACGACGCAGGCCTCGTCGGTATCGCTGATCACCTCCTGAGTCTGGTGGATAGGCTTGGCTTTTACGTACCGACCAAACAGCGGACTAAACGACAGCACGATATTCTCGACCGGGCCGTGACTGTCGGTGATGCCGTAGATGTGTTCGAACAGGTCGCTGACACTGGCCAGCACGGCGGGCGGCACATCGCAGGGATCGTCGAGAAGTTCGAGATCGCTCATGCGGTCGAGGGCAAACGTCCGCTCGCTGCCGCTGGCCGCGTCGTAGCCGATAACATACCAGCTGTCAGCCACTTCGCGTAGCAGAATAGGATGCAGAATACGAAGTTTGGGCCGCTCGGGTTCGGTCATACGCGCGCCCCGCCGTAGCCGCGCTGGAGTGCCGCGCTGGGCCGATACGGCCTCTTCGTGTTTGAGATACCGGAACGCCACCTGCCGGTTCTGGTTCACGGCCCGAATCAGCATGGGTACGTACTGGCGGTTGCCGCCAAGAATCTTTTCTTCGACGTATACGATCCGGCGCGACGGTGCCGGGGCACTGCCGTCGCTCTTCACCTCGCGGATAATATCCAGACTTTGCCGGACTTTCTGGAGGGCGTTGGTCAGTTCATCGGCCACGGTAGCGCCCTGGGTAGCGGCCAGCACCTCGCGGGCGTAGTCGAGCGCTTCCATATCGTCGGGGCTCAGCATCAGGTTCAGGAGCCGGAACTGCGGGTTGCTGTAGTAATAGCCGTTGGCCCGCTTGTCGTATTCGATGGGTGCGTCGTGGTCTTCGCGCATCCGTTGGATGTCTTTTTCCAGCGACGAGATGGACCGGATGCCGCACTTATCCTGACAGAGTTCGAAAAGTTGCTGTTTGGAATACCGGCGGGGGTACCGGCTGATTACCTCGTCGATGAGTCGGTAGCGTTGAAAGGCAGAACGGGTTATGGGCATGTCGAAGTCGTTGGCAGCAGATATTAAACGTAAAACGAAATGTAAAAAACGGATTAGGATTACGTTAGTATTGGCAGGTTGGCAGGAACCAGACGTAAAACTCGAAAAACGTTAAAAAAGCCTTACAGATCGAATCGTCTGTAAGGCTTTTCGTGCTTTGAATATCATTAGAGCTTGATTTTCAACCCATAACGTGTTTGGCTAAGACTTTTTGTAATTCGTAGATATTTACCGACTTGTTGAACTTCTTTTCTATACTGGGCTTCAGTTCACTGGATACCCAAATCTTAAGCTCAGCATCTAGATCAAAGTCGCCAGCCGTTTCAATGCTAAAACGTGAAATGCTCTTGTAGGCTACCGATAAATAGTCTGTCTTACGTCCCGTAAGGCCCTGCTTATCAACAAGGATAAGCCGCTTGTTTGTAAACATGAATACATCACGAAATAGCTTAAACCCGATTTCGATACTTTCCCCTTCGGCTAACAGGCGGTTGTAATCACGGTTCAGTTCTTCAGGGGAAACAGCTCCAGCGTTTCCCAATAGTGCGGAAAAAAGGCCCATTGGCTTTGATTGGATTAGTTGAGTGGCAATTTAATCAAAGCTATTTATATGTATACATGTAAATGCACACCTATTTTTCATGTTTAGGGTTCAATGTGAATCCCAGGTTGAAAAAATTTACATACAGCTGCCATTTACTTTACATGTTTAGAATTGGATGAATATTCAAGTAGATAGGGGCGCTGGTATGCCGACAAAGCAACCAAAACTTTTTTTCAGAAAAAACAGAGAACGTAAATAGTTTACGTTTACAGTACAGCAACTTTGAGTCGGACAATCACATACGACGATCATGAACCATACGCAACGTCCTCGCTCAAACGCCCCCGCTTACCACCGCCCGTCGCTCTCGACCCGGCAACTCGTTGACCTCGAACTAGGCCTCTACCTGCTCGGTCAGTTACGTCCGTCAGCCCCGCCAACGGCGCTCCCCGCCCTGCTCTCGGCCGACACCAGCACCCGCGCCAGCCTCACCCCGCAGCAGCATAAATACCTCAACCGGGCCCGGCTGCTACTGGCTCATTTTGCCAACCCCAGCCACTGGCAGGCCCTGCTCGACGCCTACGCGACCGCCCCCACCCACCGGCTCGCCTACGACATCAGCCGTGACCTGAGCCGCTTCACAGAAAAGACCGTTGGCTTCTCGCGCAACCGCATCGGCGTACTTCGGAAAATGCTGGCCTGACCCTGAGTCATCATTCATGACTCAACGGCTCCAGCAGGCGTGGGCCCGGTTCTATCCGGCCGTCATGCGCTGATCACTGCGCCCGTCGGCCCACCTGGCTCCGTACCGGAAACAGCACCAACCGTCTCGCCCAGATGCTGGTGAAACTCATTATGGTGACGGCCGTAACCAATCCTGCTGGCGACGAAATACGGAAGCAAACTGCCCCGCTATTGCCATGGGTTATATACAGAAGTACGAACACACAGTTTATCACCCGGCCCCGTGTACGATCCGGTACAGGGTCCGCATCCAAACCCACGCATGAACGCCACACTCCGGCAATTGACACCCGCGGCTGTACGGCTGGCCGCTACGACGCTCATTCTGGCCGAGGGCTATACGACGACCCTTTGCGTGAAGCAGTTTCTGCGCAACCGTGGGTACCGGGCCTATCAGGCTGAAGTTTCGCAGTGGCTGTTTGTGATAGCCGGCCAGCAGGGCTGGTCCGTTCACGACAATGGCCTGTTTCGGGTCTATTATTTTCCGAGGCTACCGCTGCTGCCGCAGTAGATCGACCGGCGCTCGCAGGCTTCCACCAGCTCGCTTACCCGCCCCCACAGCCGCTCCTGTCGACCCGTACGGAGCCGCTGTGGGGGCTTCGGTTGTGGCCCCTGTGCGCCCAGGCCGCATGGCAGGTGTGGCCGGGGCGGGTTCATCGAAAATAAATTTCACAAAAAATGTACAACGTAAAAAGATTACGTTCTTCTAGTGTGAAATTTGATATGAACAACGAACAACGATACTAATGAACGCTCTTTTGACCACCGCTCCTGTTGCCCGCCCGGTTCTGGCCAGTCAGCTTCGCTGGCAGGAGCCACTAGCCACCCGGCTTCGCTTCCGTCATGCCCTGCCGGGTATGGTTGCCAACCGGTTGCTGAACATCGAACTGGGCTTATTTCTGATGGCCGAGCTGCTGCCGCTGGCTCCGCCGGAGTCACTGCCCGACCTGCTGAACGGGCAGGGTGCTGCTTTCCGGCAGCGGCCCATCTGGTCGCCCCGCCAGCATCGGATGCTGAGCCAGGCCCGGATGCTGCTGGCTCCCTACCAGAACCGCAACGTCTGGTACAACGCCCTGATCAAATACGCCGGTCTGCGGTCCGACCTGCGCGCTTTCACGCTCAAAGGAAACCTCAACGCTCAGGTCGGCAGCACGATCCTGCGTGAGCGCGTCACCCTGTTTCGGCAGGCGCTGGGCTAGGCCAACTGCCCATTACATCGGGTACTTACGATGTACCACATAACCAAACAACCTGACTAATGAACGTAACGCATCGAAAACTAGACCAGCAGGCCGTACGGATGGCCGCCACCACGCTGATCCTGGCCGAAGGCTGCACAACCACCCTGATGGTACAGCAGTTTCTGCGTAACCAGGGCTACAGCACCTATCAGGCCGACATTTCGGACTGGCTGAACGAGGTAGCGCAGCAGGAAAACTGGAACGTCGATCAGAACCCACTCTTCCGGGTCTACCATTTCCCGACGTTCAGCGCCTTGCCACAGTAAGCGCCCATACATCAGTAAACACAGCGGAGCCGCTGACCCATCTCCGGGTTAGCGGCTCCGTCGTATATAGGCTGTTTCAGCGAATAGGCTGCAACCAGAAGCGTCGAGCCAGCCGATTCGCCCCGCGCTTCTCACTGCCCTACAAACACCAGCGTTTTGCCCCGAGGGTCTATGGCCAGACGGGTGATCTGGGTGATGCCGGCCGCGCTGAAGTCGGCCAGTTTTGTCCAGCCGGTGCCGTTGCCCGGCCGGCACTGATACAGCGCGGCTCCCTGACCCATCAGCAGGGTACCGTCGGGTGTCCAGACAAAGTCTTCGCTACCCGGCAGAGTCGGCGTAATGGGGCTGATCTGACGGGTTTGCCGATCGAGCTGGCTGATGGTCCAGTCGGTGGAGGTTCGCTTGTGTATGAAGCTGACCGCTTTTTTACCGGGCACGTTGTGCAGAGACCGGCCGATGTTACCTGCCAGCCGGGCCGTATCGCCGGTGCTGACGCGGGCCAGTTGCAGCGAATTGGGTTTGCCCAGGATGAACAGCGCCAGCGAATCGGGTGTGAGCCAGCAGTGATAGCCGACGGGTTTTACGTTCTCGAGTACCAGCACCGGGTTGCCCGCGCCCGAGATCGGGAATTTCCACAGCCGCTGCGTCTGGTCTTTCTCGACCCGAATAACGGAAAAATAGCCCCGATCGGGGGTAACGGTAGGCGAGTATTCGCTTTCGGACGTCCGGGTGAGCGGGGTGTTTGTTTGCTGCCGGAGATCGTAGCGATAGATGTCGGTCTGCCCATCCTCGCGAGCCGATGTATACAGCACCGCCCGACCATCGGGTGTGAACGAGGGCTGATTGTCGTAGCCCTTCCGCTGGGTAATGTTGCGGGGAGTACCGACCTGAAGCGCCTGCCCGTTCCGGGTCAGATCGACCAGAAACAGTTCCGTATCGGGCGGGGCCTGCCCCCAGGCCACCAGATGGCCGGATAGCGTAAGCACAGCCAGCCAGGCTGCGAAAAACAGAGGACGAAAAGCAGCGCGATAGAGCCGTGGCATACAGGGTGGGATAGTCCGGGAGTAACAGACCTCACGCAAAATAATACAATATGCCCACACTACCGGCGGTCAAGGCGCCCGCCCAGCGCAGATCCCCCCTGAGCGATAACGACGGCTTTGTACCGGTCTCGTCGGGGCCAGCCGCTGCCGGTTCATTTACGGCCTGATTGGGCAGCAGGAACAGCCCCAGCGTAACCAGAGCCGCCCAGGGCGCCAGGCTTTTCGGCGCGAAACCGCCCCAGAAAACCAACCCGACAAACACCGCCTGCACGACCAGGAACAACCCGACTGCCCGCGCCAGTTGTCCGGCGTTCAGGCTCACGCGCAGTCGCTCGAAACCCGCCAGATTCTGGTTGGGAAACAGCGTCCGGCTGAGTGCAACGAGCGTAGTCAGACTCAGTACGAAGGTCAGAAAGACCCGATGCATGAAGTTGAGTTTCTGGCCAAATACCGCTGCCACGGCCGGGCTGGTACCGAGAAAGTTGTCGTAGATGAACTCGGCCAGCAGGCCGTAAAAGGGAGCCATCGCCATAGCGGTTACAGCCGCCCGCGCGGAAGCACCCCGCCACAACACCCCGACAAAAAACGCAACCATAATGCCCGGTGTGAAGTACGACAGCTGCGCCGATACCTTCAGCATGAAGTTATTCGTTCGATCGGGGGTGTAGGTATACAGCGCCAGCGCGATGCTGGCCACGACCATCACCACGATCATCAGCCGGCCGAACCGCACAATCTGTCTGTCGCTGGCCCCGGGGTTCACGTATTTCTGGTACACATCGACCGTCAGCAGGGTCGTAGCGGCATTCATCATCGAGTCGACGGACGAAAACGTGGCGGCCGTCAGCCCGGCCAGAATCATGCCAACCAGACCGGTACCGGGCGGGATAACGGTTTCGACCAGTTTCAGAAACGCATTGTCTGAGTTGAAGTCGATCGTACCGAAGCGGGCCCGAAACAGGTAAAAGGCCGCCACGCCCGCCGAAATGCTGAAGAACGGAATGGTCAGTTTCAGAAAGCCGCTGGCAATAACTCCCCGCCGGGCGTCGTGGTCGGAGTTAGCCGCCAGGACGCGCTGCACCAGAAACTGGTTGGTGCTGAAGTTGAAACAGTGCTGCAGCAGCAGGCCCGTAAAAATACCCGTCCAGGGCAGGTTAGGGTGATTACTGGGCAGGTAGAGATGCATTTTCTGGACCTCGCGGGGCTGGGCCGCATCCAGGTCGAGCAAACCCATGAACCCGCCAATTTCGGGCTGGCTCAGGGTGAAATAAGCCACCGCAGTGCCGGCCGCGAGCATCATAACGGTCTGGATGGTGTCGGTCACGACGATACTTTCCATACCGCCCCAGATGGTATAGGAGCAGGTAATGAGGCCGATCAGGAGGAGGCCCGCCGGGTACGACATGGCAAAACTGGTGCCGCCGAAGAGCCATTGCAGGGTAATACTTCCGACATAGAACGAGCCGACCAGCTGGACCAGAATGATCAGGATCAGCAGGATGGTGTACAGCAGTCGCGCTTTGTCGTTGTAGCGTACTTCGAGATACTGCGAGAGGGTAAAGACATCCAGTCGCCGGTACGAACTCAGGAATACGAAACACAGCAGCAGTATGGCCGGAAATACAATCTCGTAATGGGCCTGTACGAACCCGATGGAGTAGCCGATACCCAGCATGCCGATCAGGTGAAACGACGAGATATTGGTACCAAATACCGACCCCGCCACCGCCCACCAGCGAATGGACCGCCCGGCCAGGAAATAATCTTCAGCCGTTTTTTTACGCAGGGCAATGATGATACCGGCGGTGGGCATGATGGCCAGCATCAGCACCAGCACAACGACGTCGATGGTTTCGAGTTGACTTAACAAGCTTTATAATGATGAATGATGAACGATAAATGAAGAATGTATTATCGGTTAGCTTTTGCAGTTATGATAATACTACGAATCAGCTTAAGCAGTTCATCTGCATCAGCATGCATGCTGGTAAACTCTTTTTCAGCCAGGTAACCCGTTTCTTTCATTAACTCAAGCCAGTAGAGCGTTTCGTCAGTTTCTTTCTGCGCTACACCCATTTTGTGTATAAAGTCGGCCTTGCTCTCGGCATTATCTGCCTCGCGAACATTAGCTCCTACTGATGTACCTGATCGAAGCATCTGTTTACTCAATACGTATTCCTTCTGCCCATCACATATGTATTGGTAAAGGCGGATAGCACGAACCGCAAATCGGAAGCTTTTCTCCCGAACAACATTTTCCTTTTTCATCGTACAAGTCGGTTTAGGTTTTTACAAATCATTCATCATTCATCATTCATCATTCATCATTCAATAAGCTAACGTTCCAAAAGTTAACGGCGTTTCGGGGGTTGTGGCGGGGCGACGGCCCTGTACGTCGGCCAGGCGAACGTTGGGGAGGTGCGGCAGTACGAGTCGGCCGAACAGTTCGCACTCGTCGAGCAGCGGGTAGCCGGAAAACACAAACGACCGGATGCCCATGTCCATGTAGCGATTGAGTTGCCGGATGATTTGATCGGGTGTGCCGACCAGCGCCCCACCGGCTCCCGAGCGGGCCCGGCCGATGCCGGTCCAGAGAATCGGCTCGACAAAGCCTTCGTCGTCGGCTTCCTGACGCATGGCGTCCTGCCGCAATACCCCCAGCGACTTTCCATCCTGGGTGCGCTGCTTGAGCGCTTCGGCCTGATCGGCATCGAACCGGCTCATCAGATGGCGGGTCCAGGCGCGGGCTTCCGCTTCGGTTTCGCGCACCACGACGTGGATACGCAGGCCGAAATCGATGGTACGTCCGTGGCGGGCCGCCCGGGCCGATACGTCCTGCATGGTCGCGTAGAGGCTTTCTTCTTTCTCGGGCCACATCAGAAACACGTCGCACTGCCGGGCACATACCTCGCGCGCGCCATCGGCAATACCCCCAAAATACAGCAGCGGACCGCCGTTTTGCTGGTAGGGTTTGACGGGTTGGCTAGACAGGTTAAGCGGCCCGTAAACGGGGCCATCGTGCACAACGCGGTCCTGGGTCCAGCCCTGCCGCAGTATCTCGATCGTCTCGCTGCACCGCTGGTAGCGCAGGGGCCCCTCTTCCTGGTAGCCGGGCAGGTCGGAGTTGATGATGTTGATCGTCAGACGCCCCTCCAGCAGATGATCGAGCGTGCTGATGATCCGGGCCAGCATTGGCGGATGGTATTCGCCGGTTCGAATCGCTACCAGCAGGCTGATGTCGGTCGTTAGCTGCGAGAGGGCCGACGCGAAGGACAGCGGGTCCTGCCCCACTACGTAAGACGTGGGCAACAGTATGTTTTTGAACCCCTGCCGCTCGGCCATGAGCAGGATGTCGCGGCAATGGGCAAAGCTGCTGCGCCGGGTTGGGTCGAGCTGACCCAAGAATTCGGTATCGCCCCCGCAGAGGTCACAGAACCAGGCAATTTCGGCTACCCGGTCGGTTGTTCGGACGGGCACAGCCGTTATGGAATCAAGCATGGTATAATCGGGCTTCAAAGGGCCGCAATACATCGGCCGTATCTGGATAATTTGATAAGATAACCGGTCCGGGCGACGGCCGATCAATGGCGACGGGTTGATCCGAAAAATTGGCCCATACGACTCTGACCTCGTCGCCCAGCCGGCGTTCGTATACCCACACCGTCGGGTGCTCGGGCAGCCAGTCCTGGTACGAACCCGTGTGCAGAGCGGGGGTTTGCTTCCGCAGCCGAAGCAGTTGCCGGTAATAAGTCAATACCGACCGGTCCTGCCGGGCCTGGTTGGCCACGTTGATGGTTTTGTAATTGGGGTTCACCTTCAGCCAGGTTTGCTCCCCCTCGGTAAAGCCCGCGTTGGCCGCGCCTGACCACTGCATTGGCGTCCGGGCATGGTCGCGGGCAATGCGGTTAGCCGTAGCCAGGAATCGCCCTGCTCTTGATGCCTGATCGGAATGTTGCCCCGGCATGAATGCCGGAGCTACGCATGGATCGTATGAGGAGGATGCATCCGGTTTTTCTACCAGGTCAGCAGACGTCCCACTACCTCCGGCCAAATCCTGATCTGGTCGATCCATGACTCGCGTCGGCATTGATGCCGACGAATCCTGCCCTGGCATGAATGCCGGTTCTACGCATGAATCGTATGAGGAGGATTCATCCGGTTTTTCTACCAGGTCAGCAGACGTCCCACCACCTCCGGCCAAATCCGGACTTGGTCGATCCATGACTCGCGTCGGCATTGATGCCGACGAATCCTGACCCGGCATCAATGCCGGAGCTACGCATGGATCGTATGAGGAGGATGCATCCGATTTTTCGACCAACTCCTCCGATGCCGCACTACCGGCCAGATCCTGATCTGGTCGATCCATGACTCGCGTCGGCATTGATGCCGACGAATCCTGCCCCGGCATGAATGCTGGTTCTACGCATGGCTCGTACGGGGTAGGTTCACCCGATTTTTCGGCCAACTTCGCAGATGTCCCACCACCTCCGGCCAAATCCTGATCTGGTCGATCTATGACTCGCGTCGGCATTGATGCCGACGACTTCAATTCATCCGAATCCGGGCCACCCGCAACCAATCCGCCCTTCCCCGGTTCGACCAGCGCCTGCCAGGCATTTTTCACCTGGATATCGTCATACTCATCGATGGAGTCGAACGGGCAGTTTGTCATGCCGATCTCATCGCCCTGGTAGATACTGGGCGTGCCGCGCTGGGTCAGCAGGACGGTTGCCAGCATCGTGGCCGACTCGTAATGATAGCGGTCGACGTTGCCGAAACGGGACAGACAGCGGGGGTTGTCGTGGTTGCCGAAATAAATATTCTGCCAGCCGGGGGCGTCGGGTCCGCTCGCCAGCGCTACATTCCATTTGGCGAAAACGGCTTTCAGCTGCGGCAGGGTAAACTCGGGTGCGGGGTCGAGAAACCGGTATTCCTCGCGGGGTACGGCATGATCGAAGTGGTAGATCATGTTCAGCTCCTGCCGGGCTTCGCCTACGTAGAGGTTGGCCTGTTCGGCCGATACACCGAAGCCCTCACCGATGGTAATGACGTCAGGATAGTGAGCCAGCACTTCCCGGTGCATTTCCTGCAAAAACTCATGGATACGAGGCCCGTTGGCATGAATGGTCAGGTCCCCGAAGCGCCCCGCCGGATAGTCGGGAAACAGCGGGTCTTTTGACAGAAACGGGATCACATCCATCCTGAACCCGTCTACGCCCTTGTCGAGCCAGAAGCGCATCATCCGGTAAATTGCCTGTCGCAAGGCCGGGTTTTCCCAGTTCAGGTCGGGTTGTTTTTCCGCGAACAGGTGAAGGTAGTACTCGTCGGTAGCAGCATCGTAGGTCCATACCGATCCCGAGAAGAACGACTGCCAGTTGTTGATCATACCAGCAGGCCGCCAGATGTAATAATCGCGGTAGGGGTTGTCTTTGCTTTTCCGGCTTTCCTGAAACCAGCGATGCTCGTCGGAGCTGTGGTTAACGACCAGATCGAGCACGATTTTCAGACCGCGATTATGCGCCTGGGCCAGCAGCTCGTCAAAGTCGGCCATCGTTCCGAATTCGGGCATGATGGCTTCGTAGTCGGAGATGTCGTACCCATTATCGGCGTTGGGCGACTGGAAAACCGGACTGATCCAGAGAATATCGACGCCCAGATCGACCAGGTAATCGAGTTTGCGCGTGATACCCCGCAGATCCCCAATGCCGTCGCCGTTGGCATCAGCAAACGAGCGCGGGTAGATCTGATAAATAACCTTGTCTTTATAACCCATAGTTTCCATAAAACACAAAGGCACAGAGCGCACAGAGTTAGTAAATTTCTGCTGTGTCTCCGTGCCCCCATGCTAAAAAAACCAGTTACCGCATCAACTCATCGAAGGTGATACTGAGGTAGTATAACCCACCGATCCGGGCCAGACCGTAGCCCTGCGCGTAATACTGGTTGAAGATATTGGTACCGCCCAGCTTTACGACCGACTTAAACGCAGGCACCCGGTAGCTGACCTGCGCATCGACGCTGCTCCACGAAGGCAGCCAGACATCGCCCGCTGTAGTCCCCTGCTCCACCCACGTCCGGTCGGTCCAGCGGTAGGTAAGCGTAGCCCCCAGCCGATCGGTCAGGCGGGGGTTGGCCAGGCTGATGTTATACCGGTTCTCGGGCGAGATAAAGAAGTTACGCCCCAGCTGCGACACTTCCGGGTTACTCATCTTCCGCTTTACGACCGGCACCCCTGCCCGGTCGTTGCGGATAGCACCGCGGGCGTCGCGTAGCGTAATCAGCCCGGTCTGGTAAGCGTAGTTGCCGCTGAGGGTATAGCCCCGGCCAAGCCCGTATTCGAGACCAATACCGGCCCCGCGCACAAAAATTTCGTTCCTGTTGTTGAAGTTGACCTGCAGCGTCCGGTAATTGGTCGGCGTCAGTAAGGCGCTGACATCGGCACCCGGCGTCAGAAGCTGGAATACGTTCTGGGCGGCAATGAAGTCAGAGTAGCGGCTCGAAAAGTAGAAAGCATCGACATAGAACCGATTGCTGATCAGGGTTTTGTAACCAACCTCCCAGGTCTTGATTTTTTCGGTCGTGAACTGCGTCGGATCGATGATGAACGGCTGCGGCACGGCGGCTCCCGTAGTGCTCTGATAGGGCGTTACTTCAACCTGCAGATAGCCGGGGTTGGTGTTCAGTCCGGCTCCGTTATAGGCCTGGGGTAATCCGCCAACCTCACCCGCCTGTCCCGTTGGCGAAATGGCGAACAGCTGCCCCGGGGCGGGGTTCCGGAACGCCGACTGCCACGACGCCCGTACGTTATGTACGCCAGCACTCACCACCGCCGACGCTCTGGGCGTAAAACCACCCTGCAGGTACTGGTTCTTATCATAGCGCACCGCCACCGTAGGCTTTATCGTCAGCCGGTCGGGGCCTGTTCCAAAGCCCACCTCCTTCGACGCCTGCACGTAGGCACCGAATTCGTTGATGGTATATTCTGATCCGTCGGGCCGGCGCGGGAAAGCCGTTCCGCCCGATTCGAGCAGGAACCGGCGCAAACTCGACCCGGCAATCACGTCAACGACGCCGTTTAGCAGTTGGGAGAAGTTGTACATGCCTTCGTAGTGGAACAGCTGCGAGTTGTCCCGGAAGCGGGTTCCGGTCGTGTTCAGCAAGGCGATACGCTCGTTATTGTAGACGCTGGTAATGCCGTCGCGCACAAACCGAAAGTCCGACGAACCCGGCAGATACCGGCCCCGATCAGCCACCGCCCGCGCTTCCTGGATGCTTACTTTGTTCTCGACGTAAGCCTGTCCAAACTCGTCGGCCCACTGGCTGATCGGTTTCCAGATAGTATTGATGATCCGGGCCGTTTGACCAATGTTCCAGCCTTCGGCGCGCTGCTGGGTGGTATAGGCCCGCAGAAAGAAGTTGTCGCCCCGCAGTTCGGCCTTGAACTGGTGCCGCCGGTAATCCGGGAAGTATTCGCGGAAACCAGCCGTCCGGATAAAGTTGCCGTTGCCGTAGTACCAACCCACCGACGCTTCCATATTCCGGCCTACTTTGTAATGCAGCGATATGTTGGCCCGGTTGTTATAAACGCGACCGTAGTTACCCAGCAGATCCAGCTCGGTATAGCCCGTTCGGGTAACCAGTTTACCCTGCAGGGCCGCATTCCCGTAGTTGGCCGGAAACCGGAAGGCGCCCGCGTTGTTGATGTCGTCGCCGTATATATTGACTCCGTCGTATTCGAAGTTTGTGTTAGGGTTATTGTTGGGCACGTAGGCAATCCCCGTGGCAACGCCCCCCTGTCCGGCATCGGTGCTGAAGAAGCCGGTTCGGGCGCTGGTTGATCGGTCGTCGTAATCGTCGGCAATGAAATCGGTGCCGCTCACCCGCTGAAAATTCACCTTGTAGGCAAACCGCGTTCCGACCTGTTTCGCGTAGCGGACGGCCATGTCGATGTAGCCTTTGGGGCCGAAATTGGATTTGCCTACGTTATTGAGGCCTACTTTCATCTGTGCACTCAGTCCCTGGTAGGTAAACGGGTTCTTGCTGGAGGTCAGCATCAGCCCCTGGAGCGCATCCGGCCCGTACAGGGCCGACGAGGCCCCCGGAATCAGCTCAATGCTTTCGATATCGAGGTCAGAAATGCCGGCTACACTGCCAAAGCCAAACCCCAGCCCCGGCGATCGGTTGTCCATCCCATCGGTGAGCTGCACGAACCGGTTGTTATTGTTAGCCCCAAACCCGCGCACGTTGACCGACTTGAACGTCAGACTTTGGGTAAGCAGGTCCACGCCTTTTACGTTCTGGAGCGCATCGAAGGGGTTGGCAGCGGGCGAGTTGGCAAACTGCCGCGCCCCCAGCTTCTCGACCGTTACGGGCGCTTTGCGGATGTCTTCAGGCACCCGACTGGCCGATACCACTACTTCATCGGCCGTGATGGCTTCCTCAGCCAGTTTTACGTCGATAGCTCTGAAGTTATTTCCACGAACAACAACCTCTTCGCGCCGGTAGCCAATGAACGAGACACTCAGGGTAAAGGGAAGCTCCTTATCCGTCGAAAGCGAAAACCGACCGTCGGCCTGGGTTACGGTTCCGGTGGTGGTACCCCGAATCAGCACAGTCACCCCAGCCAGGGGCTGGTCGTTGGCATCGGTAACCTGCCCCGACAAAATCGTTTGTGCCCAGCTAGTTACCGACAAAGCCAGTATAAGTATAAAAGAAAAAGAAATGTGTTTCATATAGATGCGTTGGTAAAGCTTTACTTCCGTTTGACAGAAGCAAAGTTAACTAGTTAGACGCTGTTTAAGCTAACGGAGCTACGAAGCCGCATTTTTTTGAACCCGATCAGGGGACAAAACCGGGTCCTGTAACCGGATTAAGTACCTCACCCGGCAGCACGAAAACAAAAAAGCCCCGGATGTCTGTTCTCAACAGACAAACACCCGGAGCCCCTCTGGCAATCAGTCAGCTAGAAACGTGTTACGTCGTAGGTAATAGCCAGATAATAGAGTCCGCCAATAGTTGGTCCGGCCGCGTACTGAATATACCGGTTGTTAAACAGATTCGATGCGCCCAGCTTGAACGACAAAGCGGGTTGAGGCACTTTATAGGTCATCTGCGCATCAACCGTATGGTAGGCCGGTATGGTACCGTTGGCCAGCGGACTTTGCCACAGGAAACTATCCTGCCAGCGCCATACCACGTTGAAGCCTAGGTTCTTAGCCACTTCCCGGTTTCCGATACTGACGTTGGCAACGTACCTGGGCGTGTTAAAGCCCGTCACGAAAATATCGGGGTTGTCGTTGCCAGCAATATTGTTGTAGTTCACATTACCCGACGACGTGAATTTACGGTAGAAGTTGTAGGTAATGCCCAGCGCTGCGCCGTAGCTGCGGTAGGTGTTCTTGGCATTCGTATACACGCGGTACCGGACCTGGTTGGCGCGAGTCAGCATATCGAGCACCGATGCATCGGTACCAACCCGGCCGGTAGTCGGTACCGCCACCTCAACCTGTCCCAGAAAATCCTGGTACGAGTTGTAGTAAGCCTCCCCATCAATGGCCAGCCGGTTGTTGAGCAGTACGCTCTTGTACCCTACTTCTAACGAGTTGATATGTTCAGGCTGCGACGGCGACAGGTTGGCCACCTGAAGCAATCCCCGATTTCTCAGCGCTGCGGCATTTCGCGTTGAGCCGGCAGCCACATCGGTATTTACGGCTGCATTGAAGTTGTTCAGCGATGCCAGTGTATACGAGTTTTCCAGGAAGCCCAGTCCTTCGTTAACCCGGGCCAACCCGCCCACGCGCCGAACGTTGCTGTTGTTTACGTAAGACAGTGCTTCGAATAACGACGGAAAGCGGAACCCATTCTGGTACGTAAACCGGAAATTATGCCGCTCGGCAGCCGTATAAACAAGGGCCAGCCGTGGATTCACCTTTGGCGAAAATTCCGGATTGTTATCGACCCGCAGGGAAGCGGCTACTTTCAGCCGGTCGGCCAGCAGCAGTTTGGTGGCCGATACGAACGCGCCGTATTTCGTATAAATCTGGTTCGCTCCGCCGGGTGTTGTCCGCTGCTCGATCGGCTTCGAGAAATCGACAAAGTTGTTACCGTCCGGAATGACTTCATAACGCCGGTAATCGGCTCCAACCAGTACCTCCGCAAATTTGATGCGCTGGCTTAGGTTGTACTGAATATCGCTATGGTAGGTGCGGCTTTGCTGCCAGAGTGCGGCCCCACCCGTTGCCGGCGCTCCCGGAATGATAGAGCCTATATCCCAGTTGTTGGTATTGACAATGGTTTGCTTCAGCGACTCGAAGGCGGCTGTTCCGGGTTCTACGCGGCCCCGGTCGGCGGCTACGCGGGCCAGTTGCATAGCCGTTGCCAGGTTGGTACCGCTGTTGACCTGTGCCAGCAACTCCGTTCGGAATTTGGCACCCCAGACGGCGTTGGTGCCGTTGTTCAGGTCCAGGTTGTAGGCCAGCGGGTTCAGGTTATACGACTGTCCCGTGTTTTCAGACAGCACATACGCCCGAACCACCAGATCGGTACTGCGTAGCTCGAGCTTGTGGTTTTGTACCGTTACGCCCGTCAGCTGAATACGGTTGCCCCGCTGAAAAATCCCATCCATCAGCCCGTACCGATAGCCGTACTGAACCTCTACCCGGTCGTTGAGCCGGTAATGCAGACTCCCGTCAAATTTCAGGTTACGCACCCGGGGGTTCACCAGGTCCCGCTCCAGATAACCAGTCCGGCTCACGTTGAAGGTTTCGTTCCGACCGTTATAGGGAATCGTAATGGCTACCCGGGCTTGTCCGTCGTCTCCATACTGATTCCACAAGTCGCGGGCGGGGTTGCTGGCTCCCGATAGCTCCGGGAAACGGGGATTTGCCGTATTGAGCGGTTGAGGATTCTGGTCGGTCTGGTTATTAGCCAGCCAGTCGGTTCCCTGCAAATAGCTGAAGTTCAGCTTAAAGGCGAAGCGATTATTAAATGCTTTGGCGATCCGCACGGCCGATTCGGTCAGGATCGAGGGGTCCCGATCGATTCCGTCGATATGGTTGACCCCTGTTTTTTGATACAAACTCACGCCCTGGTACTGAAAAGGGCTTTTGGTCAACAGGTTGGCTAGCCCGTTAATGGCGTTCATGCCGTACAGAGCCGAAGCCGCACCGGGTGTGATCTCAACACTTTCGATATCCAGCTCCGTTGGCCCGATGGCGTTACCGAGCGGCACCCCCAGCGTGGCGGCCTGCATGTCGACGCCATCGACGAGCTGCATGAACCGGAAATTGTTCGGAATATTGAAGCCGCGGGTGTTCGGCACTTTGAACGTCAGACTGGAGGTAGTCATCTGTACGCCTTTTACGTTTTCGAGCGCATCGTAAAAGCTCGGAGCAGGGCTTTCTTTCAAAACCCGCAGATTGAGCTTCTCAACCGCCACGGGCGACTTCAGTATGCTTTCTTCGATCCGGGAGGCCGTTACGACCACCTCGTTCCCCAGTATCGCCTGCGTATTGAGGGATACGCTGATCTTATCCGTGGGCCGTTCAACAACAATTTCTTTGGGGGCATAGCCAATCACCTGGAATACCAGCGTAAACGGAAACTTTACTCTTGTTTTGAGCGTAAACTCACCCTGATCGTTGGTAATAGTACCAGCAACGGTGTTCTTGATCAGTACGCCAGCACCCGGTATAGGCTGCCGGGTGTCGCTGTCATCGACCCGCCCCGACAGCAGAATAAGATCGTCCTGAGCAACAGCCCGGAACGATGCCAGCACGACCAATATGATAAGGTGCGCAGCTAATAAACGATTCTTCATGCTTGATACTATGTGTCTTGCTGTATTCTCCTACTACTCCCGGTTGTAGATAGACTATTAGTGCTTATAATCTATTGGATTAGTGGATTTATACAAATAAACTAGTAACTTACCCACCCTTCCAAATGGGGGCCTTTAAATCTTTATTAAAGGATAGATTGAAACGGAATCAGTCAATTCTATTCATTGCCTGTTTTTTTATGAAGAAATCAGTACTACTTGTATCACTCTTCTTTTTGTACACCATTGCTACCGGTCAGTCAGTTAAGATCGTCAACCCGCAGCAGGGCACCTGGCTCGGCTACTTCAACCAGACCCGCTTCAGCACCCATTGGGGACTTTGGGTCGATCTTCATCATCGCCGTACCGATTTTGCGGATCGTGCGAACCAGAATCTGGTGCGGGCTGGTGCGACATACTTCCTCGCTGACAACCTGCGGCTGACGGCTGGCTACGCCTATGTGGGGTCTTATCTGTCGCCCAGCGGTATTATCCGCCCCGAACATCGGCCCTGGCAGCAAATCTGGTGGACGGGCCGTTCGGGCCGGCTAAATCTACTGCAATGGATACGGGCCGAGCAACGGTACAATCACCGCATCAACGGCGATCAGCTAGGCGACGGATACGGTTTCAACTGGCGCCTGCGGTATAACCTCATGCTACAGATTCCGCTTAAAGGCGAAACCATCCAGCCACACGTACCTAACTTCGTTGTTCAAAACGAAGCGTTTCTCAATTTCGGCAAGCAGATTGTAGCGAACACCTTCGATCAGAATCGGTTCTTTGTGGGCATGTCGTACCCGTTTAGCAAGCATCTGCTGGGTCAGTTGGGCTATATGAACCAGTTCATTCAGCAACCCTCGGGTAATACGTACGTAAACAACCACACGCTACGGCTATTTGTCTTCCATACATTGGATGTACGCAGGCAGCCGTAGGGCCGTTCGAGGAGTGAACTACTGGAAATAGCCGGTCAATTCGCCATAGGCCAGCACATGCCCCTTCATCGCGTTCAGCACCGCCTGTTTGTCAGGAGTCTCCTCGAACGTCAGGGCCTGATCGAGGGCGTATACCCGGAAAATGTAGGCATGGCGGCCCACTGGCGGACAGGGACCAATGTAGGCGAGGGCACCTGCGCCGTTTTTCCCGGTTTTTCCGCCCAGCATACGCATCTGCTCGGCGCTAACCCCCTCGGGCAGGCTATGCACCACGTCTGGCAAATTATACACTACCCAGTGCGATAGGTTGAATAACGGAAAAGCCGGGGTCGGCACGTCGTAGTCGGTGGTAAGAATAACGTAGGATTCTATGCCGGGGATATCACTGTCCCAGTTTAGTGCTGGCGATACTTCCTGTCCTTTACAGGTGCAGTTAACGGGCATATCGCCCCCGGGCGGAAATGAACTACTGGTTACGGTCAGCGTCTTCTTGAGAGTCAGATGATAGTCCGTTTCCTGAGTCCGCTTACTTCTGGCATAAAAATGGAGACCAATAGCCAGGAGCCCTGACACAACAACGACTCCCAATAAGATCCGTAACAGAAGGCGCATAAAAATGCCGGTTAAGTACGTTCACGTATCTAACCGGCTAAATAAAGTAAAGTTTGTTAATTTTTCGGTCTGACCACCACGAATACAGGCATTTATCCAGCGTACCTAACCGCCGTTTTTCGGTCTGAACAAGGACTGTACCTATGCAGCCCGGCTGCTCTGCGGCCGACGCAGGGGCCCGGACCGAACCGACTGCGTATTGCTTCGGGTCTCTTCCATGACCTGCTCCGATACCAGATCCAGGTGATTGGCCCGTTTCAGTACGTAATCAAAAGGCAGGTTGAAGTAATTCGACACCTCGCTGCGGAACGAGTCCGGAAATTTGGAAAGCCGAAGTCCGAAAAATTTGCGTACTTCTTCTTCCGGCAGCAGGGCCGCCAGCGCCACACGCTCGGCTTCTGCCAGCAGGGCCGTACGCGACGGGAACAGGTGCTCCAGCCCGATAGAGGCAGTAAGGATATTCAGAAACAGATTTTTGTACATGGCCGACAGCTCGGCGGGCAGAATGACCCAGCCCTGATCACGAAACTTGGCAGAAAAGCCCGTTAGCCCCTGCTCACCCCGAATCTCGCCGGCAATCAACTCATCCGGAAAACGGAGCCTGTTCGTTCCGTTGTCACGATCCAGCTTTTGTAAACGAAAGACAACGGCTTCGACCGGGCTCTTCCGGAACAAAAGATCGGCGGGTATTACCCGGGTACTTTCCCATTGATCAGTCATCCGCATGAACAAACTCTCGTTCACGGGCAGGTTATCGACACTCCCGAGACTAATCAGCGTCTGCCGGTAGGCCGCCAGAAAATCAATCTGAAGTTGGTTTGGATTTAAACGTCCTCGCTTCATGCGGTTGAGAAGCCGTTTCCCTGACGCTGAGTCAGTTAACGACATTCATTAGTAAGGTTGTTGATTGAAATAAGGAAGGTAAATATACAGACTAAGCCGCTGAAAACAAAGCTGGTAGACGAATAAATTCACTCATCCGACAGCCTTGTTTTCAACGGCTCAATACTGGGGGTACTCCTCCTTTTCCGGGATCAGGAAAGCCCTTTCAGTGCTTCTTCCTCTACGAATGGCTGATTACGGAGTCGCTTGCCTGTAGCCTTGAATATAGCATTGGCCACCGCTGCCCCGGCCGGGGGCAGCGAAGGCTCTCCCAGGCCCGTCGGCTCGATGGTATTATTGACAAAATGGACTTCTACTTCCGGAATTTCGTTCAGCCGAATGATCCGGTATTCATTGAAGTTCTTCTGCTCCGGAACGCCCTCCTTAAAGGTCAGGTTGCCATACATGGCATGGCCTATACCATCAACGATACAGCCGGTCACCTGCTGCCGGGCTCCGCTCTGGTTCACGACAATACCGCAGTCGGCGGCTGAATAGATCTTCTGTAGCACCGGGCGGCCTTTCTGCATGACTACTTCGCCCACCTGGGCTACGTAGGACCGGTGCGAAAAATACACGCTGAAACCCTGGGCGACGGGTTTACCATCGGCGCCCTTCTTCTTGCCCCAGCCGGATTTCTCGGCGGCCAGTTCAATAACCCCCTTCATGCGGTCGATGTCGTACTTAATGGCACCAGCCGGTTTTTGCTTTGCCTTCTCCAGCAACGCCAGCCGGAACGCTACCGGATCTTTTCCGGCAGCCTGGGCCACCTCATCCAGAAACGATTGCTCTGCAAAGGCCAGGAAGTTGGTAATGGGCGCCCGCCACGGGCCTGTCGTTATCGGCGACTTTACATAATCGACACTATCGATCAGCAGATTGTCGACCGCCCCCGCCGGGAAGTTATCCTCACGGGTAGGATTACCGGCTTTGATACTAACGCCCCGCAGTTTATAACCGATCATAGTACCCTGGGCGTCCAGAGCCGCTTCAAAACGATACCGAACAGCCGGGCGGTAGCTGCCGCCCGTCATATCGTCTTCACGCGTCCAGATCAGCTTGACAGGGGCTTTGACCTGCTGGGAAACCTGTACGGCTTCGAGCACGTAATCGGCTTTCAGCCGACGCCCAAAGCCGCCCCCCATCCGGGTAAGCTGAACACTGACGGCGTCGGGAGAAATACCCAAGAGCTTGGCGGTTTCATTACGAGCCAGTTCCGGCGTTTGCGTAGGTCCTACCAGCTCAGCCCCATCCGGGCGCACATGCGCGAAAAAATTCATCGGCTCCAGGGGGCTGTGCGGCAGAAACGGGCACTGGTACTCGGCCTTCACCACTTTGGCGGCTGAAGCAAAGGCGGCATCCACATCGCCGTCCTTCCGCCGAACGGTTGCCTCCTTGCTATCCAGCAATTCCCTGAACAACCGGTTATGATCGGCTGTGCTTTCCACACTATCGGTCTTTTCCCAGTCGATCTGCAGAGCGTCTTTCGCCTTGCGAACCTGCCAGGTTGATTTCCCAACAATAGCCACCGTATCGCCAATGGTTAGGACATCGGTAATGCCGGGCATGGCCTTGATGGTGGTAGTGTTACGTATCGACTTCAGCTTGTGGCCGAAACCGGGCCGCTGCATCATAGCGAACAGCATACCCTCCCGGTAGAAATCCATACCGAACAAGGGTTTTCCCGTTATGATACCCGGATTATCGACGTTTTTGACCGTGCTTCCAATAAGTTTGAAATCGGCCGGGTCTTTGAGCTTCACTTCGGCAGGTACAGGGAGCTGTGCGGCTTCATTGGCCAGCTCACCGTAGCTTAGCTTCCGTTTCGTGGCCGCGTGCAGAACAAACCCTTTTTCGGTCGTGCATTCGGCAGCAGGCACATTCCAGCGTTTGGCGCCAGCCTCGAGCAGCATCTGGCGGGCCGTAGCGCCGGCCGTACGCAGTCGTTTCCACGAATGCGGAATAGACCCGCTTCCGCCGGCCACCTGCCGTTCAAACTTTTTCGTATCCAGGGGCGCCTGCTCTACAACAACTTTTGTCCAGTCTGCGTCCAGCTCTTCGGCAACGATGATCGGAAACGCGGTTTTTATGCCCTGCCCAACCTCGGGGTTTGGCGATAAAATGGTAATGGTACCCTGCGGGTTTATGGACAGGTAGCTGTTGAAGGTATTTCCAGCCAGCCCGCTTCCGGTAGCCGTCTCTACAGCAACAGCCGCTCCTTCTGACTCGAACCAGTTGAAACCAACCAGCAAACCCCCCCCGGCGGCTGCGGCTATCTTCAGGAAATTTCGTCTGCTTTTATTGGTTGATGCGGTCATAACTATTTCTTGGTTTTAACCGTGGGGGTCATTCGGGCAGCCACGCTGACAGCCTCCCGAATCCGATGGTACGTGCCACACCGGCAGATGTTTCCAGACATCGTAGCATCGATGTCGGCCTGAGAAGGGGTAGGGTTACGCTTCAGCAACGCAGCCGCGGTCATGATCTGCCCTGCCTGGCAGTAGCCGCATTGGGGCACGTCAATCTCGTTCCAGGCTCGTTGCACCGGATGGTCGCCCGTGGGCGACAAGCCTTCAATCGTTGTTATTTTAGCCGTAGCTACTGCCGAAACGGGCAGCACACAGGAACGCGTTGCTTCACCATCAACATGAACGGTACAGGCTCCGCATTGAGCAATGCCACAACCGTACTTAGTACCGACCAATCCGAAAGAATCGCGCAATACCCATAGTAATGGAGTATCGGGATCAACGTCAGCGCGATAGGCGCGACCATTGATTTTAAGGTTGAAGACAGCCATTGATTGAGATAACTTAGATGAGTGCTCCAAGTTACAAAATGTAGGCCGTATAAACATGCAAAAAGCCGTCACCCGGATCGGGTAACGGCTTTCGCGTTTAATAACAGCAGGTGGCACCTTCCTACTCTCCCACTTGTGACAGCAGTACCATCGGCAGTACGGGGCTTAACGGCTCTGTTCGGAATGGAAGAGGTGTTCACCCGCCTTACCAGCACCAACCTGCTTGTTGTTCGTCGATCGACACCATCCCCTCACGGGACCGGCTCGATCAGATAGCTCAAGTCTTTTTCCCCACAGGAAAACCAGAAAACAATAGCCACTATAGTACCAGACAAAGCGAAGCACACGCGTCCGGGGCCATTAGTACGG
>NZ_SBLB01000018.1 GCF_004138325.1 Spirosoma sordidisoli
GTAACCTACCGCTCAGCGGTAGCCTGTGCTGCCTACCGCGCAGGGGAAAAAATGAAGGATGACCGGTACGAGAAAACCCACGATTACACGAAGAAGCACAACGTGCTTCATTCGGAAATAATCGCACCGCAAGGTGCGGCCGACTGGATGACCGACCGGGAAAAACTCTGGAACGGAGTGGAAGCGGGTGAAAAGAGAAAGGATGCGCAGCTTGCCAAAGAGGCGCTACTAATCCTGCCTCGGAACCTGACGGTGGATGAGCAAAAAGAAGTAGTGCGCGGGTTCATTCAGGAGAATTTGACCCGCCGGGGACTAGTCACAGATTATGCAATCCATGCACCCGATGCCGCCGATGGCGAGAAAAACCCGCATGCTCATGTGATGTTTACTCTGCGGCCAGCGGAAGGCCAGGGCTTCGGCAAGAAGCTGACCGGCTACAAAAATGGCGGCCTCGATGGGGTCGAGTTTTTGCAGGAATTGCAGCTTTCCTACGAAAAGCATCTCAATGATGCCTCCGAAAAAGCAGAATCAGAGATCCGCTTTGACCTGGTGAAACACCGGGATCTGCAACGGCGCAAGACGTTGGATGACCGGTATCACCAGCCGGAAACCAATAGGCCTACGCCCGTTTGGCACATTGAAAAACGCGGGGAACCATCGACCATCGGCCAAGCCAGGCGGAAGGCGGAGCAGCAAAACTTTGCGGCTTCTGCACAGTCCGACCATAAATATTACAGCGCCTACAATCAGTTAACCTACCTGGCCGCAAAGGGCGTGGATCACGTCCGGGACGATCTGGCGCATAAATATTATGAGGTCATGTATGGTGCAGAACATGCCTACGGCGGCAAAGACCAGGAACAAAATCAATCTTGGTATGATCGATAAGGTTGTTAAATTACCTCTCTCAATTTAAACCCATTTCCTCCATCATCATGGCAAAAAAGATTATAAACTGGGCTACTTTAGTCAACGACATTACCGAAAACTGTGTAAAATATCATGACCAACATTACAAAGAAGTCGGGTTTACCGGGCCAAGTCTTCATTTTCATATCCGGGCACTAGAGTTAAAGAATCCTGAAAAAATCGAATTTGTCTATGCCGCTTTAACCGCTTGGGGAATGCATCGGATGGGTAAAAAAGGTGCAAAACTGAACAACTTCGATATTTTTGAAAAAAGCATCAAAGACTGCGAACCCATTTTTACAAAACTCGGTGATGCTAAATTAGAAAATAGTAGTGGCCTCGAATTTGACTACATCAAAGAATTGTTTCATACATTAAATCCAATGGCTTCCGGAGTCAAAATTGTAGGAGTGTCAAAAGTTCTAGCCCACTACATTCCAGATATTATTGCTCCTGTGGATCGGCAATACACATTTCAGTTTTTGAACCAAAAGAAAGACACAACTCCCCCTCGCAACTGGGACGAATATGAACTGCTCCGGGAAATTCACCTCAAACTTTTCAAGCCAATTGCTTTAAATGAACATTTCAGAAAGCATGCGTTAGAATGGCTCAATCAAAAATCTGAATACCCTTGGGATACTTCCATTCCAAAAATCATCGATAATTTGATCATAGGAAAACTCAAAGGCATTGGCTGGGTTGATGAGTCTACCGAAGCATGAGGTAATGTATGGCGCAGAATGTGCCTATGGTGGAAAAGATCAGGAACATAACTAATCGTGGAATGATCGATAATAAAAATGCACTGAACGATCTTAACCGCAAACCGACCGATCCGGCTGCGGATGAACTGGACGGCCGTGATGGTGCTTATGATGCATTGGTCAAAGTGCGCGGCCGCAAGTCTGCGCGCTTTCATATCATTACCAGCGATGGCGAAATTATCGGCTGTGGGTACGCCTACTTGCTGGGTTGGAAATACACACCGTCCGAAACTCTGACGGTCTTTACCACAACGCATCAATTTATCATGACCGGCACTGGCATGGAGGAAATTGAACGCGCATTTCTGCGCGAGGTTGTTTACGAGCTGCGCGAATACAATGGGAAAACGGATCGGCTGCGGCCAGGCTATGACGGGCCGATCATCCAGAAACTGACAATTCGTAGCGCATTCGATAAGCCGCCAAAAAACGACGATAGGAAGGCGGAATAGGATTTTACAACCCTACCCCGCCAATGGGTGCTGGATACTGCTGTATGAGGAAATTTGACCGCCTGGTGTTATCGCTCGTGGTCTTGCTCTTTATCGTGGCTAACCTGGTGCTGCTGGTTCAGCTCTTTTCCGGTATCGATTGTCTGTGCCTTGCTTTGGTTTGAAAGCATTTGATCAACCTCCTTGCTATTCCCCTGCATTTCCGGCTTTTGATCGGGGTAATACTTGTTTTCCATCGCCTTATTATCGTGTTGGAAAACCGCATTCTCGCCTGGCGCTTCACGCTGCATGGCGTTTTGATTGGGAATATGCGCTGGGTTTGTATCCTGGGCAAAGCTCTGTTCTTGTGCTTTCAAGCCTTGGATTTGGGATTGTGCTTTATCAAAGGTAGCCCGTCTTTCGGGCGGAAGGCTTTTGATCAGATCATCAAGGTCTTTGGACATTTCAGAAGGAGTTTAGTCTTCTGAAAGATACCCCATTTGGGCGACATTTACCGGCTTTATATCGGTAAAATCCAGTGTGCCAAAGCCATGTTCAATGCACAGCTGATTGATCGTGTGAAGCCCTTCCATATCCGTACCTAACGGCAGATATGTTTTCCTGGTGTTAAGCCGGTTGATTAGTTCGATGGCTTCCAGGCGTAATTGATAAACGATCTCCCTTTCCGTCAGGTGATCGTAATTTCCAATTTTGCTAATTGGGAATTCTACAATCTTATCTGTCATACCCTAATTATACACCAGGTTTCAGACAATAAATGCGAAGCTTTGATGACAACAGTAAATTAACTGGGCTTAGATGGAGTTATCAAATGCTCATCCAAATTCATTCCTTCCCACCACGGTGCATTTTCGATAGCGGTTCCCCTTACGGTTAAGCCTAAGCGTTGCACCAATGCTTTGATAAGCACAAAATCGCTGTCATCACTAACTTCAATTATTATTTCTTTCATCAGCTATTCCTGCGGCGGGAAATCGTAATCCAGGCGCTCTTGCTTTTCGTACTGCACCTTTTCGATGTAAGTGCCGAAAATCGTCGCTTCCTTTCGCTTTTTCCCATTCGTATCATCAAAGCTGCGATAGGAAAGCTCGCCGGTGAGTCGAACACGATCACCTTTTTTCAGATCCCGTGCATAGTTCATGGTGATTGGCTTAAACACCAGCACATCATGCCAAACGGTTTCACGTTCTTTCCAAACAGTTTCTTCGCCTTCCTTGACCGGATAAGCGTCTGCAGTGGCAACGGACAGGGCAATAAAGCTTTTCCCATCCTTCTCGATGATTTTTGGATCTCCGCCAAGATGGCCGAGCAATTCAACGCGGTTATTTGCCATTAAAACCCCCTTGTTCTTCTTTAAACTTTACGGGTTAAAAACCGATTTGCAACGGTTTTTTGCGTGTCATTGCATGCCGATCATTCCCAGGAAGGACTGAAAAAGCGCCTGGCCTGGCTCCGAGTAACAGAACTCGACAAGCTTGCAGACTCCCACCGCGATAGTGAAGCCGGTCGCAATACGCTCTAATGTGGTCTTTGTTGATTTTGAAGGTTCTGGCCTTGCTGTGGCCGTTTTTCGCATTTTCATTGGTTGAAAATTTTAGTGTGTGTAAATATTTACTGCAATCTGGCTAAAGTCGTAGGACAACAAAAAGCAGTAAAAACCTCCATTCTGCATCTGATAAAGCAGGACTACGAATCAAAACTAATACGGCCGATTTCGAAAAATAAGGAAAGTTGCAAAGCCCGTAGGTAAAGGCGCTTAGAGCAGATACTTGAAAAAATTATGTGCCGGCATGCCGGCACATTTCTATCTACTTTTCCATCAGGATCTTCGATCCTTCAAGCATGCTGCTGCTTGTGCCAATTGATCAAAATTGGTTGTAATTCCCTCCTGGGATCGGGCTGCTTCGGTGTAAACGCTCAGCGGATGTGCGGCGACAAAATGCATATCCCGCTCGATGGGCAAGCCGAGTTTTCCGCGAAGGCTGGTAAGCTCGGCCAGGCTGACATAACCCAATTCCGGATAACCCATTCCCAGGTCACACAGGCCAAACGCCATATCAGGATCTTCCGGATCGATATCGATCAGTAACCAGGTCGCTTGCGCATCCGGGGTAAAAAGTTTGACGACCGGGAAATGGTCTTTTCCGCGATTCGCGCCGGTGCCGTTTTTAAGGAGCTGCTGATATTGGGATTTAGTGAAAAGCTTCATTGGTTGCCCTTTCAGTGGATGACAGGCATTGAGTCATCCAGCGGAAGGCGCGCAAACCGGCTGTTATTTTGGTGGGCGGGGAAGCCGAAGGCAGGCGAAAATAATAGTTGGTGACGCAAGCGAGCTGGATAGTTTGCCTGGCTCATCACACCCCAGGGCTTAACCAGCTTTCCCCTACCCTATCGCTTAGCCCAAAGACTGGCCGGATCGCCGGGCATGCATAGCCCGCAAAGCGTCGTTCAGATCCACGTAAGGCGCAAAGCTTTGGCTGAATGATATGACAGCGTCCCCAAATTCCGCTTTGAGCTTTTCCGTACCCTTCTGACCGGCATCATTGTTATCCAGGTAAGTCCGGATCTCCTGGGCAGCATTGTTTCGCAGATAATCGACGGTGCGTGCATGGGATGAAAGCGAGTGCATAATGATCGCCCTACCAGGTAACGCTGTTTTTCCCTGCATCACCAGGAGCGAAAGGAAATCCGTCATGCCTTCAAACAGGCTAGCGCTCGTATCGCTCGGGTCACTGCCTGGGATAACGGTAATATCCCGCGCATCGATGGCCGATTTAAACTTATGGCTGGCAAGCGCTACCCGTACCTCATGGCCACCGGATTCATTACGCATGCCAAAGCCAAAAAACGACTTTCCGACTCCTGTATTCTGATATCGGATCTCGACCAGGTAACGCTTAGCCAGCTCCGCCGGAATGCTACGTTCACGGGATAAATAATTGAGGATGGCCGGGCTGGTAATGGGTTTTGTCTCGATCAGCTGCAGCTGACGATCCGGCAAAAAATTTTCGACCGCTTCGCGGTGGGGGTGCTGGTGAAAAGAAAAAAGATCGGGTTTTGTGTCTGACCTGGCTGCACCAGGTGCATACTGGTCCAAATGGGCTAACGCTTCCGAAATTGAACATTCCCAATAACGCATAGCGAAATCAACGACAGTACCCCCAATATCTCCGAAGTCATTCCAGATCCATTTTCCACCAATGAACGAGGTGTGAAAACTCGCATCTGTCTCATTCCGGAACGGTGACGGATACCATAGCTCATTACCCCCTTTTGTCACTTTTGAAGGGGTATGCCCCAGCTTTTGGAGCAAATGCGGCAGGGATAGCTTTTTGGCCTGTTCAGTGTTCATCCCGTAACCGGCTTTCTATGTCCATACTGGAATGCAAAACGCGGATAATCTCAACAATATCACCAGCATCTTTAAAAAAGATAATGTGCTTTCCGTATGAGGCTTTTTTGTAGCCTGGCCGCACATGATCAACCGCCTTGCCCTGGATCTCGCCGTCTGCAATGGATTCGAAGCACCAAAAAAGGCCATCTGTATATTTTTCAGCCTGATTTAATGACCATTCGGAAACGGTGTAATCCCAAATATCTTCAATATCTCGCCCGGCCAGCCTCGAAAGTTTGTATTGCGACATGCTACACCAGGTGACGCTGCTTCAATTTCTCTTTGAAGGTCTGCGGATCAAAATTATCAATGAACCCGCTTTTCTCACCTTCGATCAACGCTAAGCGTAGCGCTTTCAATTTTTCTTCTTCCTGCTCGAGCAGTCGCAAGCCTGCGCGTACTACTTCACTGGTGGAAGCATAGCGACCATTTTCGATCTGATCCTGAATGAAGGTTTCAAAATGTGAACCTACGGTAATGGATGTGTTTCTTTTCATGGAGTTACTATTTCTAATTGCACCTGAAATAAAAGTACCAAATATTGGTACTTTCTGCAACTTCATACTGTTAAATGCTCGTGAATCGCGCAGCCGCCCCACCCCCTCTTTCTCTTTTCACCAGCAAGATAATTTTTCAAAGGCAGGTTTGGAGTTTTCCACAATTTGGGGGCTACAGCTATAGGATTTATTATTATAGGTTTTTATAAATATAGGTTTGTCCTACAAAGTTCACGTGGATAACTTGCCTTTTATCCTACAAAGTTCACGTGGATAAGTACCCTCCCTCCTACAAAGTTCACGTGGATAACTTTTTTTGTCCCAAGGCTCCTACAAAGTTCACGTGGATAACTTTTTAACGTACTGATAATCAAAAATTTGATTCAATTATCTCCTACAAAGTTCACGTGCTTTTTAAAATTCACAATCAATTGATTTTCAATAACTTACAATAATTGTCTGACAATGAATGTGAAGTGACCATGTTAGTGTTTTCCACAGAGGCATGAAGAAATGAATATGTTTTTGATTTTCAGACTATTATTCTAAAAACTCCTACAAAGTTCACGTACTTTTTAAGTGAGCGTTTGATCAGACTCCGGACACCTGCTGGTAATCAACCCCACAAACTGCACGTGCCTTTCTGTCATCGGGAAAGTCTTTTTGGTAGTACGGGAGGTTGGGCTTGGGAGAGCTTAAAGCCTTTATTCTCAATTTCTTCGATCTTTCCTATTGCCCAAGGATATTGCTTTAGGGCCATATCCAAAGTTTTGCGAAAAACCGCTTTGAAATTATCCATTCGCTCATAGCCCTGCCCAAACTGCTCTTTAAGGTTTGCCCAAGGGACGAAGTTAGGTTTACTTGCTGGTATGCGGTGTAATCGTTGCGCTAGCCAGGAATAAATATCCATTGCCATGGCGTTATTTGATAGTGCCGCTAATGCTCGTTCATCCAATGGAACAGCATGATTCATAAGGCTATTGAAATAGTCATCGGTCAATTTCACTGTGGAAGGCCATAGCACTCGCTGATTGCCATTTTTAGGAAACCACAGATCAAAGGCCTTAACGATTTTAAAATCCACCTGGACGGATTGTATACCATCCGTAAACCCAACGCTGAGCGTAGATGCACTTAGCCTGCGCAACTGTTCTTTCACCTCTCGAACCGTCCGGCCGTCCGTACTAAGGCCTAATCCTTTGATGAAGGCAGTCATGCTATCTTCAACATTGATTATATTACTCTGAGTGCGAATGGCTTCCGTGTTGATATGCGCAAGAATTAGGCGCGCTTTGGTTCCATAAGGAATTCCCAAAACTTCGTATTGGCTCGTCTTTGGATTTAGATAGGGTGTCGCACTGACAGCCAAATGAGCATTACCCTGCTTCTGCTGCCACAATGTAACATCGTCACCAGGATTGCGATAAGGCAGGAAGGTTTGGCATAGCACAGAATGCTGGAAAACTGCGTCCTCGATAGTTCCTTTATCGGTTGCAATGTCCAACATTGACCGATCTAGCCTAACCTCGAAAAATTCCTTTTTTGGCATACAGCGCTATCCGTTAAACTGATTAATCCTACACTTGAAATTCTAATTATTTGCGCTTGCCCTTATCACGTTGGATCTTCTCATCGATGGCTTGAATAATATAGGCATGACGGGAGATTTGCTGCCGTTTTGGTAATCCTGATAAAATATCCTCAATGTCCCGGATCTGACTTTGATACACTTTCAGCAATACGGGCTTTACGTAATCTTCATCCTCGGTAGCTTTTTGATTGGCCTTTGTTGATGATCCGCCCTTGTTGATCAGCGCATCGATATCCTTCTCCGAAATTATCGGTTGATCATTCTTTGCTTTCGGAGGTGCTTTTCGCGCGATTGCCATAATATCTTTCTTTATATCTAACAGATAACCAAAAATAGTATATTAATGTATATATACAATAATATTTTTTAATATATACATTTCCTTCATAACTACTTTAATTTTAATGCTTTTATCATCGAGTCATATAGGTTTTTAAACTCACCAACTGCTTTTGGATCTGATGGCTTTAATTCAGCAATCCCCAGTCCGTAACTAATCGCGTTTGCAAAAGCTTTTCGATTAGTAAGAATGACATTGAGGTACGTCACGGTTTCGGATTCTGAGAGTAGATCACTTACATCCTGGTTATCGGTTCCCTTGGAATCTCCGCGATTAATAAAACTGAAAGCTCTGAGCTTCGGGTTACCAATCTGCATTTCAGAAACCAGTTTTTCGACCGGCTCCAATGTCCAGATATCAAGTGATCGAGGATTGAATGGCACCAGGTAAACATCAGCAATAGATAATGCGGCACGCTGGCTAATCGTATCACGCCCGCCTGTATCGATGATGATATCTGAAAACTTATCCGTAAGTTTTAAAACCTCACTCCGGACAGATTTCTCAGATAAGCGAATCAGTGTGTATCCCATTTTGCCTTCGGTGGTAGCTTCACGCTGCGAAGAAAACTCATACGAAGATCCCTGATCATCTGCATCGACCAGTAAAACATCTCGGCCAAGATTGCTTAAATAAACGGCCAGGTTAACGGCAATAGTCGTCTTGCCGGTCCCACCTTTAATTCCACCAGTTGCGAATATCATAAGTCCCCTTTTGGTAATAAAGCCTAAATGTAGGAATATACTTATCGATATCTAACCGATACACAACAATATTTTATAATAAATACTATTATATATATCTTTTTATATATACTTTTTATTATCTAACTAACTGATATAATGATATTTGTATTTATAAACGCTTCAATAATCTTTGAACCGATGTAGGATGCCATCTTTGGCCGCTTTTACGAAAGGTCTCAACCTCCCTCCGGTTCAGTTCTTCGCTGATCTCACGCACCGTAGTAAAGCCTTCGGCTTTCAGCTCATTGATGGTTGTTCGCATGGTTTGCGCAAACTGATCAGCGGCTTTTGCGTTCTTCTTACTCTCCACTTCACGGCCGTGTCTGCCTAGCTCTACACCCCGACGTTTTGCGGCCTGTAATGCTGCCTTTGTCCTGGTGCTAATCTGCTCGCGCTCATGTTCCGCAAATGCGGCCAGCATGTGTACCATTAGGCGATTTGCATGCGGATTATCTACCGCGAGAAAATCAACCCTGCTTTCCATCAGGTTTGCGATGAATGCCACATTGCGGCCAAGCCGGTCGAGCTTTGCAATGATCAGCGTTGCCTTCTGTTTTTTGCACTGCAACAAAGCAGCCATTAGCTCCGGCCGATTGTTTTTCTTTCCGCTCTCGATCTCGGTAAATTCGGCCGTAACCTGGTAGCCTTCCCGTTGTGCGAACAGGTGTACGGCCTGGTGCTGGGCTTCCAGACCCAGCCTGCTTTTCCCCTGGCGGTCGGTCGAGACTCGGAAATAGGCAATGGCTTTTTTCATGCCGGTAAAACTAATGATTCCGGACGGATTTGTACACATACAAACGGTTGTATGTATGTGTACACTGTGAGCTTAAGATCCCTTTTCGAATGAAAAAAGGGGGCTTATCCTGCATCGGCATGAAGCATAGGTCCCAGATTTAATCGCACAAATGGATATATTATCTATTCATGGGCTCAATTTCAGTATAATCATTAGAGCGTACTGCCTCTCTCCACGAAATATTTGCTTTCTCTCCGAAGTCAGGTAAATCTTCTAATCTAGCACTCGATCTAGGCAACACTATTTCCTGCGGGCCAAGCTTTACGGCCTGTTTCTTGCAATCCTTCGCCTTATTTCCTATAAAAATGGAAGTAGCTATTCCGGCCAACCCTGTAATGAGCAAGAAGCGGCTTTTTAGGTCTTTAAAATCGCACCCAAAAAGCCCTATGATTCCACCACAAAAAGCTAGCAAGTATTGCCTGTCGCGAAATCTAGCATAATCCTGGGTCACTTTCTCTCGCTCAACATCTATTCTCTTCTCATATGTTTTCATAAGTTCGACCCTAATCTACTACACATATATAGCAATCATACTACGCAGTTGTAGAATTAAACTATTTTTGATCGTGTTTTTATTAAATTATTGTTACAAAACATATTTTTCCTTTGATATTTTTATATTTTGTAGGTCAGTATTCATTTCCAAAATCAAGTAACTATGCAGAATCAAACGACTAAAGAGATTTGGGAAAGACTAGGTGCCCTAAACTTAGATCCAATTAAAATTAAGCTTATGAACCCTGACGAAGACGAAGGGGAACCACTAACTCGAGATAAGGCCGATGAAATAGAGTTATGGTATAAACGCTTTTTATTCTTACTCGCTAAGTATCCAGAGAAAAACATTGTTCCAACCAAAAGTGTAGATAAGTTTTGGCATCAGCACATTTTAGATACCAGAAAATATGCACATGATTGTGAGAAAACATTTGGATATTTTATTCATCATTTCCCTTATTTTGGAATGCGAGGTGATGAAGATATGGAAAATTTGAAAAAGGCTTTTTCTGACACAATTGAATTATATACAATAGAATTTGGTGAATCTCCATTAGGAATGAGAACAAGATGCTGCTGCCAGGATTGCCACGGAAGGTGTATGGGAGATAGCGGGGACGATGGTGGAGTATCATACGAACCATTACTAGGAAGGCCTAGTTTTGCTTAAAATTTATTAATTAAAACTAAAAAATAATAGCGATGGGAGTTTTTTCTGATACAGACGTAACTCGTAAGATTAGTGACGACAAGGGGACTTACAATATTTTATTCCCAAAATACTCTTTAATGGCTGATAGCCAGGGTAAGGTATGGATGATATATGCTCCTTGGGATAACCAAACTTACGTACTCATGCATGATGACAGCACCAGTAAATTTATCTCAGAACACCTGGATAAATTGAAAACAAAGGCTTTTACTAGCTTGGGAGCTACAACGGGAGCTGCAA
The DNA here is from genome assembly GCF_004138325.1 of Spirosoma sordidisoli. Lineage (GTDB taxonomy): Bacteria > Bacteroidota > Bacteroidia > Cytophagales > Spirosomataceae > Spirosoma > Spirosoma sordidisoli. The sequence goes on from NZ_SBLB01000018.1 coordinate 10,943, forward strand.
TAGGAATGCCAGGGGCTGCAAAAGGAATGATTTCTGGTGGAATCATTGGGGCAATATCGGGATGGGGGGTTTCCCATTTCTTAAACCATTTGCCTAAAAACTACAGCAAAACAGGTTATTATAGTAAAAATGGCGTTTGGGCATTTGATGGACCAATTTATTATTAATATATGAAGAATGAAAAACACATGAGGCCGTTTTTCCGAATTTCGAGAGGTAATGATTGGTACGGTAAAAGCACTCCATTAGATATTTATATTGACGGAATTAAGGTCGGATCTGTTTTTCATAATGATTATGATGACTTTCTTGTTTCACCAGGTTTTCATGAAATATATGTAAAAATGGATTGGTATAAAAGCGCTCCATATAAAGTAGAAATGGTTGAAGGGTATATTCTCAATGCCATGATAGCTTTGGATGTAATTATGCCAAGAATTACAATGGGGTCTGTAATGATGGGATATGGAATTCTTGAATGGTTTAGGGCTAGCGTTTTAGATGGAGACAACTTCTTTGTTTTAAAACCATCTCCCAGAGATTTAAGAGCGAAGAAATGCCCTGATTGACTTTGATATGGCAACCTAGCAACCATTTTATTTTTATTGCAGCCCAGTTAATCAAGAGTCCCCGAATAGGGGGCTCTTACTTTTTTATAAACAAATTTGTGCTTATGGGGGATATTCGAATTCATAATGTTAGGAGATAGAGGTTTAGACTGCTTCCTGGGTTGACTCACTCATGCTTTCGGCTGCTGGAAACTGTGCATTTCTCTGTCGCGCACGCACCGCAGCAATTGCACGGGCGACGGCCGGTTGTTCTTCCGCTATGGTTTCAAGAACCTCTGGTGATTTCTCTACCTCATTCATCGTTTCGTTAAAGGTGCGCTGCAGCCGGGGAACCTGCTTGGTCTGCTTCCCTTCCGTAATTTCCTGCCAAACCCTGCTTTCGATCAGCTGATCACGGATATCCAGCATGAAGGCGCGGTCTTGTTGATGCCGCTGGCCGGTTGCCAGGTTCAACGCTCCAAAGGATAAAGCTAGCCACATAGCCGTAGCTGGCTGGTCGTTTGAAACGGCAAAAAGCATCAGAAAAAATACGAAACCTGGTTCAACAAAACGCTCCGTAAATACGGTAACGTCCCGAAAAACTGGGAGGCTAGCAAGCAGCCGCTGTTTATAAACGCCTGGTAAAAACCCGGCAATGATCCGGACGAAAAGCCCCACTATTTTATTCATGATCCAGATGATCGAGCGGCCAACAATGAGCAGCCAGCTTTTACCACTATCAAAGCTGTGGCGCGGTGTGCCTGTCACATCACGTACCCAAATCGTAATGAAATGTGCTATTCCGAGAAAGAAATACCAGGTAAGGATTTTCCCAAGCCAGCTTGCCGGTTCTTCGCCGCTACTACCGCGCAAAAAACTCAAAGGATTGAGCATATTCAATAGCCCCATGAAGGACTTGAAAATAAACAGGATCACCAATCCGGCAATAAAATTGGCTTTTGTGTAATAGCGCTCACCGAAATCTCGACGGAGGAAGGTTTCAATCGGAACACTGATAATACCAAGCAGGTAATTGGCAAAGCCATAGCCAGGGATCATTGATCCCCACACCTGGCTTCCGCCAGACACGTCGCGAAATTGTTTAGGCATGATCTATTGTTGTTTAAATGTGGCAAAGAGAAAAGTTTCATTTCCGCCCCACGTCCGTCCATTCTGGAAAACAATACCACCCACAGTATTTCCATTCTCTGGCCCCCCTTTGGGTAGGCGGGTGAATAGTTGGGGCGGGCAATCATAATCAAATGATTCGCTTCGGTTCGATCCCATACTGAGGGATTCGCCTCCGAAGTTCATTGAATCGCCTTTCCGTGTCTGCCAACTCTTGCCGATCACTTCGGCCGCGTAATTGTTGGTTTCCGGATCGCTGTTTGCATGGAATATTTTGGTTTGAAGATTGCCGATCAGCGAATCCACGCGCGCGCGGCTTCCTTCGCCGCCTAGCTCAGCGTAATAGTTCGGCTTGTTCTGCGTCAGGTACACCGTGCAGGCGCGGCTGCTTCGCGCCGTTGCCTGAAAATGCATGTCATAGTCAGTTACAAAATTTTGCGCTTCATCAACCCATAAAAAGACCGGTCGCGGATGCTCTTTGACGTTCCGGCGCTCCGTAGCTTGCTGCCACATATATTTATACACCACCTGGGCGGCGCGGCCAGCGTCGCCAAATTCTTTCACCGGCAGATTGAGAATAATGATTACCCCTTCCTGGGAAAACTCCGGATAACATATCTGGTCAAGGTTCTCCGGTACTTCGGAAAAAAGCTGACGGAACGGCCGACGCATGAAGCAATCCGCCGTTGTCGTAAACATCGAAATAATCCCGCTCCGGGTCTTTGGGCTAATGCTCGGGAACTCGCGCAGCCAGAATGATGCTGCTGCATCAAAATCGAATTTTGCCCACCGGTCGAGCGGCTTAAAATTCCCTTGAACAAGCAGCTCACAACATTTGCTATTTGCTTTCCATTCTGGATCTGCTTTCTGTTCCAGGGTCTGCGGCGCGCTTCGAACGATATCATACATCAGAGGCACAGATACGGACCCGGTCGCCATAATGGAGAGATCCACAGCATTCCGGATCAGCTGCTGCATGGCGCTCGTCCAATAAGGATCACCGCCGCCGCCGCTGCGCCTGCTCAGCGCTTCATGCACGGTCATAAACAGCCGCACGACATTTTCAGTAAAGCCCGCCCCTTTCCCTGGCCGGGTCATTTCATAATGCAGAAATGGGAACATCCAATCCCCATCAGTGTCGAAAATTACCAGGTCGTTTTGTCTACCTGTCTCCTTGGCATAGGCTTTCCAGGTTTCCACTTCGTCATTCTTCGCACATAGCACCAGGCCACCGAAGCCACCCCGGAGAAAGGCGCGCGCTAAACCGGCACCACTTCCGCTGGTCTTGCCGCTACCGATACCGCCAAAGATTTGCACCCCTTCGCACGCCTGGCGAATGGTGAACGGATGCTGACCGTTGAACCGGTACAGCTCCTTATCAAGATCGATCTGCATTCCTGGCTACTTTTTGAATCGTTCAAAAAAAGCTACTGAATGATCGATCCCGGCCGAGAAATATGCGGGGGAAAATGGACTATCTGGAATGCGGCCGATAGGCGCATGAACGGTAAACACTGACATGAGGACTGGGTTAAAGGTAGGGGTACTAAGGTTCTCAAAAGTTAAAAATGCAACCGGTTACAACCAATAATTTCTTAATATTTTTTCTTTAAAGTTTTGGAATTTACCTATCTTCGAATCCGAGTTGCGCACGCAACTCCTAGACGTGCAATTAATAAACTTGCCTCGTACACCATGCTGTTCTGGGCAACGTGCTTCCAGCGAGATAAACCGGTTATGCATGCAACCCTGCACATGAGTGCCATCTCCCGTAGCAACGGCCGCAACGCGGTCGGGGCTTCCGCATATCGATCCGGAACGGCCGTAACCTACCGCTCAGCGGTAGCCTGTGCTGCCTACCGCGCAGGGGAAAAAATGAAGGATGACCGGTACGAGAAAACCCACGATTACACGAAGAAGCACAACGTGCTTCATTCGGAAATAATCGCACCGCAAGGTGCGGCCGACTGGATGACCGACCGGGAAAAACTCTGGAACGGAGTGGAAGCGGGT
>NZ_SBLB01000019.1 GCF_004138325.1 Spirosoma sordidisoli
GTACAGCAGCGCGACCGTTTGGAAGCCCAGGCCGTCATGCGCTTTGAACAAGGCGAATTTGCGGGCATTCTGGCCGAAGGGAGCCACGCCGAATTTAGACGCTACTTTGCCGCCCCCACCAGTCAGGCGCAGCCCATTCAGCCGTTTAAGCAGGTGAGCGAAACCGACACGCGCCAGCAGTTCAGCCACATCAAAGACCAAGTAAATGGGATACTGGCCACCACCGGCCAGGCGCAGGAAGCCCCCGCCGACGCGCCCCGGAGCGAGGAGCAGACCGGGCGTAGGTCGTCAACCGCCCAGGCTGACGGACGAGCGACCGCAGCCCCCAACGCCCGGCCCGATAGCCCCAACACCAGAGCGCAGCCCGCCCCCCGGCTACTTCCACCCGCTCAGGCGCAGCAGCCGGACGCGGCCCAGCCGGAGCCGGAAGACTGGCAAAACTTTATGTAAGACTTAACCCATGAAAACCCCCACAGGAAGAAATAACGGGCTTTTGTGGCTGTTAGCCCTGCTTTTACTGGCAGGCCGCAGCCCCGCTCAGAGCCTACAAATACGGGTAGGCGTTCAAAGTGTATTTGCCCCCAATGGCCCCCTACCCAGCTTTGGCGGAGCGCAACCCGGCCAGTTGTTGCCGCAGGTGCAGTTTAGCCCAACGCCCGGCTATGGTATCAGCATAGCCAGGCCGCTGCAAATCGGAGCCATCCAGGTGCAGCCCGAAGTTAACGTATCGCTTTATCGAATTGGTTATAACCTGATTTGGACACGAGCCGACCGTACCGTTTACGGCACTCAAACCAACGTCAACACAACCCCCGCCGTTACGTTTCTTCTGCCCTTCCGGGAGCAGTTGACCAAGGGTAAAAACGTGGTTAGTCTGTTGTTGGGGCCGTATGTACAGGTTCGGGGCAGTCATTACACGGAAATGAGCCAGGGAAGCCCAAACACCGTATTTCCGGCGTATGAGCGCGAACGGTACGGCATCGAGGACAAGTACCGTAGCAGCTTCGGAATAGCCACCGGCGTACAACTGAACCGCCAACGGTTCGACGTTCGGTTACTGGCTCAGTTTGGCAAAACGGCCCTGTTTAGCTCGACGTGGCAGAAGTATAATAGTTGCCTTATATCTCTGTCAGCCGGGTACGCCATCGGCGCGAGATAGCTTAGCGAAGCGTCACCCGGCGTAATTCTTTGTCCAAAAGCTAAGGGCCAATTTTGCAGGCAGCACCTGCAAAATTGGCCCTTAGCTTTTGGCGACCCCTTCACTTGTCGGCGAGAGGTGGAAAACCAAACAATCTTTGGAGGACCAGCCCCACCGAGAGCCGGACACGGCCAGGAGCCGGGCCAGATCGGGCGCGAACCCCGCCCGCAGCTCGTCCATTTTGGCCACAGCCACCAAATATTATTTTATTGATACTACACGGTTGGGCTACCAGGTACAGGCCACGTAAAACCGTAACTACTAATTTCATTGAAACAATGGTCAAGTGGTTTTATTCTGGTTACAGTTTGCGCCATCTGACCATACTGGGTGAATGAACTCGTAAAAGCCCACATTTCAGTTTCCCATCCTTTTTGTGCCGCCATGTTCACCAATGGTATAAAATCCCTATCGCCTGAAAGTAGTTTTAAAACGCCAGGTGTAGGTTGACTATATATTGCGGCAGTGCCTTGTACCGCCAGTTCCGTATCAACGGCCTTTTCTTTACCGGCTGCATTGCGATCATGCACAATAACCTTAAAGCCGCTCCTATCCGCAGACTCCCAGATAGAATCACTTTGTGGTGGTCGCGACCCTACTAATATGGCTCCTACAATATTCTGTCCCTCGGATACTTGTTTTAACAGTTCGCCAAAATCTATTCTCCAAGAGGGATCACATATATCTCTATCATTTGGATTTGTTTTGAGTACCCCCTTTGCCTTGGCAGAGTACTTTTGGCCTTCAATCCATACGTTAGAGTTATCAACAATGATTAAACAGTTTTCCATGTCTGTAAAAGGCTTTGTAATTAGTGTACCTAACAACAACCAAAGCATAAAGAAGGTGCTAATAACAGGAAAGTACAATTTCGATAGGTCTTAAGCATCAACAAAACGTAGTACTTTACCGAGGGTGGTTTTATAAGCATTGTTATGTTAAGAAATTATTCACAGAATAAGAGCCGACCCGCCAGCACCACCAAACCCCGAAAAATGCAACGAGTACAGAAGCGCAGAACAAAATCGGAGTTTTGTTTACAGTTGCGACTAACGAGGAAAAAGGCGTAGTTTACAGCCATAACAAAACGTCGTACTTTACTGCTATGGCTACCCAAGACGACATAACAAAACCCGGTTTAAGTTTTACAGCGGTTGACGTGGCCGCAGCAGAGCCGGAGCAGGACGCTAAAAAAGGAAAAGGGGGCAGACCCCGACGCGCCCCAGACGTGGGTTTATGGACCGTTCGTGGGGTTGACCTCGAAACCCGTACCGCCATTGAGAAGGCCGCACAGCGTAGCGGTAAGACCATCGGCCAGTACGTGAACGAGGATTTACGCCAGTACGCCCAAGACCAGCTAAAGAAAGGCAGTCAGCCCCCCATGCGTCAGGAAGATATACGCACGGAGTTAGACGATATTAAGGGCATGATTACCAAACTTGCCGACCGCTTACCAACGCAGGAAAAGCGGGGATTTTTTCAAAGACTTTTCAGCCAACATTAATGATTGACCAGGCGAGCGATATACAAGTACTGCCATATTTGGAAGGTGATAGTATGGCCCCTTTGTTTTTGTGCGGTGACTCCTTACAAGTGCTGCAACATCTTCCATCTAATAGCATAGATTGCGCGATTACAAGCCCTCCATACTGGGGCCAAAGGTCGTACGAAAACGGAGGGATAGGCTTAGAAGAGACACCAGAGGAGTTTATAGATAACTTACTCGCTATCATCGCTGAGATACGTCGAGTACTCAAACCTACGGGGTCTTTCTGGTTGAACTTAGGCGATACCTATAAGAATAAATCATTGTTAGGTATTCCGTGGCGTGTAGCCTTACGCATGACAGATGAACAAAAGTGGGTACTTCGTAATAGTGTAATCTGGAATAAACAGAAAGGGGGTATGGACAGTACCACCGATAGATTACGTAACCTTCACGAAAACTTTTTCCATTTCGTAAAAAGTGGAAAGGGCTACTATTACGACAGTAATAGTATTAGGAGTAAGCCCAGACAGGCGACCGTAAAGAATGGTGCGGTAATGTCTGCAACGGGTGTAAGTGGTAAGAGATACCGCAGGCAAATTGAACTTTCTACTTCCCTTACTGACCAAGAAAAAGTAAACGCTTTTCAGGCTTTAGATAACGTTCTTGTGCGTATAGCAAACGGTGAGATTTCCGATTTTCGCATGATTATCAGAGATATGCACCGTGCTACGCACTCTGACCAAGAAAAGGTATCGGGCCGCGCCAGAGAACTGATAGAGAAGGGTTTTTACTTTCTTTTCTATCATCCTAATGGCACTCTGCCGGGCGATGTTTGGGATATTATACCAGAGGATAGCCAGAAGCGAGAAAAGCACTATGCTGTATATCCAGAGGACTTATGCAGAGTGCCTATTATGTCAACGTGCCCGCCCGGTGGCATTGTATTAGATCCTTTTTGTGGTTCGGGAACTACTAATAAAGTAGCACTTGACCTTAACCGTAAATCTATTGGTATTGACCAATCGGCTGAATATCTTAAACTTGCCAAGAAGAGAGTAACCAGCGAAACCCTTAAAATCCTTGCTTAGTGGCTACTAAAGTATCAGAACTGTTTTGTTTTAGCACAGATAATCCTACCGTTGATTGGAAAACAGTTGTAGGGGCGCAGCAATGCGTATTCTTAAATAGAAAGTGCTGGAAGACACGTAAGAGCGAGCCGCAAATCTCAATAGGTACATGCACGGTAAAATATGGACAAGGGGACGTTATAATTTGCCCTACACGTCTATTAGAAGGCCGTAAAATATTCTTGGATTGCATACACCTTCTAACCTTACACGAACCTGGTAATGACCTACACGTTATTCCAGAGGTTGGAATACCAGGCGGAAATATTGACTTCTTTTTAGCGTCAACAAGAGAGGGTAAAGTACGCGACTTCGTAGGCATCGAGCTACAAACCCTTGACACTACCGGCACCGTATGGCCCGAAAGACAGCTTTTCTTACAATCGGTTGGGGTAAATGTTCCTGATCCTGCAAAGGGCACTTTCGGAATGAATTGGAAGATGACAGCTAAAACGATTTTGGTGCAGCTACATCACAAAATTCAGACATTTGAGCACCTGAATAAGCATATGGTACTTGTCGTACAAGACCATCTACTTTCATACATGCAGAAAGAATTTTCTTTCGGACACATTGCAGAACCGCCCCGGTTGGGTGATTCCATGCACTTTCACGCTTATGGATTTACCCAGGCCGCAGACGGAAACTATGCCCTACGGTTGGCAAAAAGAATGAGTACAGACGGGGCAGGCATAGCCGCTTGCTTAGGTTTACAAGCAGAAGCCGCAATTGAGTTGGAAATGATTGTTAACCTTTTGGAAAAGAAGATGTTAGAGGGAAAGGCGGTACAACTCTCTATTTAAATGCAGTGCCATTAAGTACCGCTTGAACCTCCTGTTTTAGTTGCTCCTGAGCCGCTTTACCCATTCGGACGAATACAGCGTTACAGTACTTAACGCGGTCGTTTATCCGGTCGTCGGTGTTTTCCTTTAACTGCCAGTTGTACAGCAGCTTATTAGCCGCTTTAGTGCCTATATCTTCCAGATACAGAGCAATATTCTTATCTGTTACCTTCCAGGCCCGCAGACCGGCCACCACCTGAGACACCACCGCATTTTGTAGCCAGTACTCCGGTATCTTGCCATCCTGCTTGCGTTTCAGAGTGAACTTGAAGCCGGTTATCTTCTTGCGGCCCCGCGTCATTCGGGCAGTCTCATACACTGGCTCGAAGTCAAAGGCCAGAGCAGTACCGGCCAACTCCTCTAACGGCTCTGTGATAGTCCGGTTAATTAAGTCGCGGGTATCGGGGTACTTCATCTTTGGGTTCCCGTCCTTGTCTCGCTTGACCTTTCCCCGCTTATCCTTCTCCTCGGAGCAGTCCATAAGCTGGCGGTATTGCTCGACCGTCGGACACCATACGCCCGTATCGCGGAAGGCTGACAGGATTTCAAAGAAGCGCATCGAGTACCAGCTTTTTAACCCCATGTAGTTGTTAAGCTGATAGGTCGAGTAGTGGGCGATCTGGATAAAGTACGGTTCCAATTGTGGGTTGAGCAGTACCGTAATAATTCCATCTTTGTACCCTACAGCCCGTTCTTTCGTTGAGTCGAGTAGGTGCCGGGCGAACCATTCCGACCCGTCCAGGCTCTCAAATTCCCAGATAGCGGCCAACAGTTCACGCAAAGCCCCCTGTACCTCCTTGTAGGCTGTTTCCTTTGTTATCCCGGCATCGGTGATGATGTCCACGATACGGAACTGATAGTAGGGCCGCAGCTTAAAATCATCGTCGCGTATTTGGTCAATAACGCGGGCCATGATGCGTTTAGCCGTGACGCTCATACGACCCTGACGGGCAAACGTTACGTTCCAATGCTGTTTTACTAAATCCTTATGCTTCGGCTCGTAGGTCAGGCCGAGCGGTAAAACCAGTTGAGTACTGCGCTTATCTTCCATCTTCACAAATGCCACTTTGCTCCCTTCCGTTAGGGAACAGGCCGAAGATAGACAGAAAAAACAGACTTATAAATTATTTGCCTGAAAAATCAGGGGTATTTGTCGGTTTATTCGCCCTACAAGTAGGGGTATTTGTCGGTTTATTCAGCCCTCTGAGTGGGGGTATTTGTCGGTTTATTCGTTTTTACTCCTTATATAATATTTAACTATAAAGAATTTTCCTACTATGATAGTTGTCGGGTCGCGCGTTGCTAAAAAGGCTGTGGATAAAGTAAAAAACTAATCTTGACGGGTCTAGATTTGGGAAGGAAAAAACAAAAAACAAATAAGACCGCGCGTTGCTAAAAAAATCGAAAGGGGCGGCAACTATAAATTTAGTTATCAACATTTTTTATCTACCTTCCCTATCTGTTTAGTAATTTAGAGGTATGATTTCAGTACGTGAGAGCGAACAGGCGGAAGGGGCCGCAGCATCGGCCAGCCTACCGCGCACTAACCCCCTGAGCCTGCTGCAAGTGGTCAGCCGATACCGTGAGATACTAACCAGTGTAACCCAACAAGCCGCCCAGGAGGACGCGCCCACCGTGGCCAGCTTTTTAGGGTTGAGCCTGACCAACTACTATACCAAGCGACGCGGAGAGCTACCGTTTACCTACGCCGACGTTACCCGCCTGACCCATCGGTACGGCACGGAGCAGGAGCGGGCCGACCTGCAACGGTTTTTCCAGGCCCGCGACGGGTTGTATAGCTGGTTGCAAAACTCGCCTATCCCCCTGGTTAGGTTCCGCCGACTGTTGGGCCTGCAACACTACCGGGATTTTTCCCGACGTGGCCAGCATCCCGACACGTGGCGGTTAGACGACTTGGAGAAGATCGGGAAGTTTCTGGCGCAGGTTGGCCAGGTATGAATCATACCACCAATACCAGCCATACCACAACGGCCACACCCTGTACAACGGGTGCAACCCGTACAACCGGCACAACTCGTGCAACTGGTACAACTTAGGCAACCTGTTTTTTTCCCTTCAACCCCTTGCGCGGTGCGGTCTGTGTTGCCCGCCGATGGCGTGCAGGCTGGCGCGTTCGTAGAAGCGAGCCGGAACGGTATTCCCTTCGGTCATACCGTTCTTCGGCCCGCCCTACGGGATTGATAACCAAATGTTTAACGATAAAGAAGGACTGTAATCAAACGGGAAAGAGACGTACATAAGCCTTAACTAACTGATTTACTGTATGATATTTCCGTTTTTTCATCCGTGACCCATGAGCAGAACCCTAAAAAGTATTGATGTTAACCCGGAGCTATACGAGGACTTTAAGAAGCTGGCCAAGTCCTACGGCATGACCAATAAAGACCTGTTCGGAGCAATGGTGCGGTATTTCAACGCCACCAAAGCCGACCCCCGAGACCCCAAAGCTGACAATCCAACTGACGCAATTAAGGCGTTAGATAAACGGTTAATTAGCTTCATTCGGGAGCAGGAAAAGAAGATACTGCGCCCCCTGTCGGACGACGTGCAGGTACTAACCAAACTACTGCAAGAGGACGTACCGAAGAAAATAGGGCAATCCCAAATCCGTACTATCAGCAGTGCCATCAAGCCCGAACTTCTGACCGACCGTTTTAAAGCGGCAGTTGCGGCCATGAATAACCCGCAACCCCAACCCGCCCAGCCCAAACCAGACCCGGCCAGGCCCGGCACCACGTCAAACAACCCTAACAGATAATAGTCGAACTGTGCCGTATGGTGGTAAAGGTTAATGGCGGGAGCGCGGGCAGTTGTGGCGGTCTGGTGAACTACCTGGAGAAGCAGGAGCGCGGCCAGTGGTTCAGCCAGGAGCGCGACGGAATGCGGGCAGGTGAGGTAACGCCTGCCATCGACGGCAACAAACGGAATTTGGGCCGCGACGACGAGAAGTTTTATCAAATCATCATTGGTCCCAGCCGGGAGGAATTAAAGCACATCGGCGACGATCCGGCCAAGCTACGCGACTATACCCGCGACGTGATGAACGAGTACGCCCGCAATTTTGGAAAGGGGATAGAGGGGAAAGACCTGGTTTGGTTTGCTAAAATTGAGAAGGAGCGAACCCACACCCACAGCGACCGGGCCGTACAGACAGGCGAAGAATTGAAGGGAAAAAAAAAGGAGGGTGAGCAAACTCACGTTCACGTAATCGTTAGCCGGACGGAGAATCTAAGCCAGTTCAAAGCCCGGCAGCAGGCCGGAGAGATGGAGCGGAAACACCCGCTTAAACTCAGTCCGGCGACCAATCACCGGGCCACCGAGAAGGGAGCCGTAAAAGGAGGGTTCGACCGTACCAACTTTATCCGGGCCAGTGAACGGCAGTTTGACCAGAAATTCAGCTACGAACGCAAGCCGACCGAAACGTTTGAGTACAGCCGCAACCAGCAGCACGGCACCCAGGCCGAACGGGTAGCCGAAAAGCTGGCCGTGATTCGGGCCGAGAGCCACCGCCAGGAGCAGGAGCGGCAGGCCCAACGCCAGGCCGCCGAACGGCGAGCCGCCGAGCAGCAGAAGGCCAAAGAGCAGGGACAAAACCAGCAGCAACAACGGGCCAGAGGGGAAGAAAAAACACAGGAGCCGCAGCAGCGACCGCAGCAGACCCCGCCAGACGTGGCCCGGCCCAAACAAACTATTCAGCAGGAGCCGCCCGAAATCAAGCGACGCGGCCCCCGTTTGTAATCGCTTATCCAACAATGAAAGACGACAAATTAAGCGGCTATATCGCGTTAGGCGGCTTAGGGCTGTTTATCTATACGCTGGCCACCAAAACGCCCGCCACCTGGCACGGTGGAGACCTGTTTATTTTAACCGTAATCGCCAGTCTGTTAACCCCTTCGCTGTTAGGCTGGCTTCGTATCTTCGGCTTAGGCCGCGTTAGTGACTGGGCGTTAGATGCCATCGGGTACTACGAGGAGCAGCAGTTTAAAAGCTGGATGCTCTGGAATAAGATTTGGGTGCGCTCGCTGCCCTGGTGGTTGGCTTTCTTCCTGGTGAAGAAGTACACCGGGTGGGGCAGTCTGGTATTTGTGGCGTATGCCGGTTGGGCCATTTTCCGCCACTACCGCCGAAACATTCCGCAGACGGTCAAAATAGACCCCAAGCAAGGCGGGTTTGTGTTCCAGACCGGCGACGGGCCTTTATGGCTGGCTAATCCCTACCGGGGAACGTTCATCAACGGAGGCCCCGGCAGTGGTAAAAGTAAATCACTCGTCGAGCCGATTATTCAACAGGCCGGAGCGCAGGGCTTAACGGGCTTAGTGTATGATTTCAAGTTTCCCACGCTCGCCCAGGACGTAGCCGGCAGTTATGCCGGCACGGACGTAACGCCGTATTACGTCAACTTCACCGACGTAAGCCGCAGCCACCGGATTAACCCCGTAGCCCCCCGCCTACTCCAAAATGTGAGCCAGGCCCGCGAAGCCGCCCTAACCGTTCTGAGCAACTTAGACGTAAAAGCCGCCCAGCAGCGCAGTTTCTGGATTCAATCGGCGGAAGTGCTGCTAACGGGTAGTATCTGGTATTTGCGGAACAACCACCCGCAGTACTGCACCCTACCCCACGCGGTTTCTTTGCTGTTGGAGAGCGACCCCCGCCGACTCATCGAGGTACTACGGCAGGACGACGAAGTCAGGCCCATCATTGCCAGCGTGAGCAGTGGGGCCGGGAGTGATAACCAGTTAGCGGGCGTATTCTCGACGGTGCAAAACTATCTGTCCGCTTTGGTTAGTCCGGCGATTTATTGGGTTTTGTCGGGCGACGACGTACCCTTTGACCTGAACTGCCCGCAGAAGCCCGCTATTTTGACCGTAGGCAACGACCCAACGTTAACCGGTACGTTTTCCCCGCTAATCTCTCTAATCGTCTCTACGGCCCTGAAACGGATGAATACACCGGGCCAGCGGCCAAGCGTCGTTGTCCTCGATGAAGCCCCCACGCTGTTTATTCCCAACTTCCAGCAACTACCCGCCACCGGGCGCAGCAACAAGATAGCCACCGTTTACGCCGTTCAGGACATTTCCCAAATGGTGGGAGCCTTTGGCCGGGAGACGAGCGAAATGATTTTAGGCTCGTTATCAAACCAGTTCTTTGGCCGCTCGACCACGCCCGAAGTAGCCGAACGGGTGAGCCGGATGTTTGGCCGCTATGACCAGGAATACACCGGGCGCAGCGTGAGCCATAGCGAGGGCGGCACCAGCTTCAGCCAGAGCCGGAACGTACAGCAGCGCGACCGTTTGGAAGCCCAGGCCGTCATGCGCTTTGAACAAGGCGAATTTGCGGGCATTCTGGCCGAAGGGAGCCACGCCGAATTTAGACGCTACTTTGCCGCCCCCACCAGTCAGG
>NZ_SBLB01000002.1 GCF_004138325.1 Spirosoma sordidisoli
TTTTTTGTGAGCATGTCGTTGACATAAAAAGACCTCCTTTCTGGCTTTGGCGTTGTGGTGATGCTCAAAGCTAAGAAAGGAGGTTCCTTTTTGTCAACTCCCTAAAATTCGGGATGACTCATGTTTTATTGGGTGCTGACTACGCAAGGAAAAAAGGTTATTAATTGACTATGGTAAAAGCAGAAATAGCTTCGTAGGATTTGTAGCGTTCGGTGCGGGTACCTTTGGGCTTGGCATATACGTGCAACGTATGAGTACCGCGCTGTTTGATCGGCACCGTTAACCGATAGCCATCAGCCGTTAACTGGATGCTGGCCGGAACATGGCTCGTGGTAGAGCCATTTTGCCAGCCCAGCGAGCAAATGAACTCAACGGGCTGGCTGGTTTGTAGCGTGAGTGTAACCGCATTGGTCGACCGGATCAGACCTGTTTTGGGAAAGTTGTCGTCGAATCCAAGTCTGAAGTAGGCATCATAGATCTTGGGAAACTGGTCGAACTGTGCTTTACTGAATGGCTTGTCAAGAAGCTGCCAGCGCTGGTCGGCCGGGAAATGGTTGGCGCCGAACGCAACGGGTTCTGTGAGGAAATAAAAGTCGTTTGGCTGACCACCTTTTGCTGTTGTTTGTGCCCAGGCAATATCGACCAGATACCAATCGCCATCGAGTCGGACCGCGTTCCATTCGTGATCAATGTAGCGAATCGGCTGGCCTGCCTCACTATCGTTGGTACGGGAGTAGCCCTTGACGTTCACGACCTCAATACCGGCCCGGTTGAGCAGGTGTTTATACAGCAGAGCGAAGCCCGTACAGACGGTCTTCCGGCTCCGGAGTACACGACCGGCATACTCGGTCTCGGAAGAGTAACGCTGACCGCTATAGGCATCCTCGTCATACTGCACATGCGACGTAATCCAGGCGTAGACCGAGCGGGCCTTGGCCAGTTCGCTGCGGGCGGGTGCTGTCAGGTAATCGCTGAGCGTATTCAAGTTTCGGGTTGCCGATTCCGGTGTCTTGCGGGCGTAAGCGTCAATTACGCCATAATCGACGGTAACGAATTTCGATGGGCGCGGTATGTCGGTTGTCGATATAGATGGTTGCACCGCCGATTTGTTTGGCCCTGAAAAGGCGGTGAAGAAAAGCAGGCAGAAACAGGCTTGCAGAGAGGGGAGCAGCAGGGTAATTTTCTGCCGAAACCAGGTTGTGTATGTTCGCATTCCTCAGTCAGTATCACTAATTTCATAACACCAATGCAGGCTTTTTTATTGCTGATTTTACCCCTTCTGGTCATGCTTCCAGACAACACATACGCCCAACCGACGCCCGTTGGGGCGGCCATGCAAACGTATTCATTCCGGCTCAGGCCGGGTCAGGATCTGAAGAAAGAGCTGGAGAATGTGGTGCAGCAACAGCGGATCGGGGCGGGGGCTATACTGACCTGTGTGGGCAGTCTGACTGACGTGACGCTGCGGTTGGCCAATCAGGAAGGACCCAGTACCTGGCATGGACACTTCGAAATCGTATCGCTGGTTGGGACTCTTTCCGCCAATGGAAGCCACATCCATCTGTCGGTATCCGACTCGACAGGGCGTACGCTGGGTGGTCATCTACTGGATGGCTGTACAATATACACCACTGCCGAATTGTTGATAGGCGTCATGCCCGAGATCACCTATACGCGTGAGCCCGACCCTGCGTTTGGGTACCGGGAACTGGTCGTAAGAAAACGCAGGAAGAAATAAGCGCAAAAGCCACTCCCTGACAGGAATGGCTTTTGCGTATACTTATGCTGAAAATAAATGATTTAGTTGCGTTTGCTCATCTCGTCACGAATCTTGGCAGCTCGCTCGTATTCCTCGTTGCCAAGAGCTTCTTCGAGCATCTTCTGCAATTCTTCCGACGACGCGTTTTTCAGCTGATCACCGAAAGAGCGTGACGAGGGCCGGTTGGGCGACGAGCGGACCAGCTCTTCCTGCTCTTCCTCTTCGTCGGTGCCACTTGCGGTGATTCCCGCTTCAGACAGAATCGACTCGTTCGTATAGATGGGTACATCGAACCGAATGCCGATAGCAATAGCGTCAGATGGGCGAGCATCGATGACCGTTTCGCGAACGCCGTCGAAACAGACGATTTTGGCGAAGAAGATGCCTTCGCGCAAATCAGAAATTACGATCTCGCGAACCGTAAACCGAAACTGCTCCGCAAACTGCTTGAACAGGTCGTGCGTCATCGGCCGATTCGGAACGATTTTTTCAATCTCAATGGCAATGGCCTGGGCCTCAAACATGCCAATGATGATTGGCAACCGCCGGTTGCCATATTCCTCACCCAGTACCAGCGCAAACGAACCCGACTGCGACTGACTGGGCGATAGTCCTAGTATTTCCAGCTTAATCTTATCCACAGCGCGAATTTAATCAAAAGTAGTAACAGGGCCACCTGGTGCACAATAAGTAAGCGTTTGTGTTGCTTACCAATTTATGAAATTAGTCATCTATATGACAATCGGGGTGGCTCTGTTGCTACTCCCGATCAGTTACAGCCCCTGCACTGCCTTCGTAAGCCGTGGTAATACGTCGAACACGTCGCCAACGATACCATAATCGGCCGACTTGAAGAACGGAGCCTCGGGGTCTTTGTTGATAACAACAATTACCTTCGAGGAGTTTACGCCAGCCAGGTGTTGTATAGCGCCTGAAATACCGGCGGCTATGTACAAATTCGGGCTTACTTTGATTCCGGTCTGACCAACGTGCTCATGGTGAGGGCGCCAGTCCAGATCCGACACCGGCTTCGAGCAGGCCGTTGCGGCTCCCAACGCCTTGGCCAGGTCTTCTACAATAGCCCAGTTTTCGGGACCTTTCAGACCGCGACCAGCCGACACAACCAGATCGGCTTCGGGTAGCAGGACATCGCCAGTGGCTTTTTCGGTTTTCTTAACGGTGATGACGAAATCGCTTTCGTTCAGGGCGGGCGAAAACGTCTCTACGGAGGCCGTTGCCTCAGTTTCTTCCGGCGTGATGGTGTTTTTCTTGATCGCCAGAATTTTTACGTCGGCTTTCAGATCATTGTAGGCAAAGGCTTTGCCGGTATATATGCTGCTTTTGACCCGGAAGCCAGCCGACAGATCGGGTAATTCGATCACATTAGCCGCTAGGCCCGCCTTAAGTTTGCCGGCCAGCCGCGCCGTCATCGCATCGGCCAGTGATGATTTGGCCAGTACAACTACTTTACTGCTTTCCTGCTGGGCTGCGGCCGCAACAACGGTTGAGTAGGCCATGCCGTTAGGTTCGTTAAGCTTACCGTCGGCCGCGTGGAGCACCTTGGTGGCGCCAAAACGACCGGCAGAAGCCAGCTCGCTGTCGTCGGCCTGGCCAATCACGATGGCGGTGGCCGATGTGCCGAGCATATCGGCGACTTTAGCGCCGTAAAAAATTGCTTCCTGTGAAGATTTTTTGAGTTTGCCTTCGTCTAATTCGGCAAATATGAGAACAGACATATACGAGGTTTCGGTTTATAGTTTTCGATACGCGGTTCACTGGACGAGGCCCGAAAACCGACAGGTGAAAACAGCATGTTATCAAATAACTTTAGCTTCGGTGCGCAGGAGCTGGATCAGGGTTTCGGCTTCTTCGGCCTTGATCATTTTCACGCTGCCACGGGGAGCGGGGAGTTCATAACTACCCACGGCCGTCAGTTTGTCTGTGCCGGTTGGCTCTACGATCTTCAGCGGCTTGGTGCGGGCGGTCATGATACCACGCATGTTCGGAATCTTCCATTCAGCAATCGGCTCCTGGCAACCCAGAACCAGCGGAAGCTTAGCCTCCAGCTCTTCTTTACCACCCTCAATTTCGCGGGTGATCTGAGCCGTGTCGCCGGCGATATCCAGCAGCATAACCGGTGAGATAGACGGAATACCAAGCATCTCGCCAACAATACCGTGTACCTGACCGCCATTGTAATCGATCGACTCGCGGCCCATCAGGATCAGGTCGTACTGCGCATCTTTGGCAATAGCCGCAATCTGTTCCGCTACAAAATAAGCGTCGGTTGGTTCGGCATTAACCCGGATCGCATCGTCGGCTCCGATAGCCAGACATTTACGAATAACGGGCTCGGCGTCGGCTTCTCCTACGTTCAGGACCGTTACGCTGGCGCCCAGTTTTTCTTTTAGCTCAACGGCCCGCGCCAGTGCGTAGTCGTCGTAAGGGCCGGTGATGAACGTTACACCCGCTTTGTTAAGCCTGGTGTTATTGTCCGTAAAGGCAATTTTGGTGGTGGTGTCGGGCACACTCGTCACACACACTAAAATCTTCATTGGCTATGCGGTTTTGGTTGATATAGTGACTGATGATCGGTTTTTTGAAGCCTGCTTTCTGCCGGTTGGCAGCAGACATCGGAAAACTAACCATTACTTTTACGGCGCAAAAGTAATCATACGCCTATAGAAAGTATGCATGCATACTAATTTTCTTACCTGAATGAATAACGAGCGTATCCAACAATTAATTCGATTTGTACAGGAAGAACCTGGAGAGCCGTTCAATGTTTATGCGCTGGCCATGGAATACATGAACAGTCAGCCCGAGCAGGCACGGACTTATTTGGACCAACTCCTGAGCGATCATCCTGATTATCTGCCAACGTATTACCACGCAGCTGCTTTGTACGCCGAGTTGGATGAGCGCGATAAGGCGGCCGGACTCTACGAAAAAGGAATCAGGCTGGCAGAGGTACAGAATAACCAGAAGGCGTTACAGGAGCTGCAGCGAGCCCGGCAGGCGTTTGACGATGACGACGACGAGTGGTAGGTTTGGCTAGTGCCGACGTTTTTTCTTTTCTGTTACGAAGCCCTGTTTGAAGAGCAGCGGTACGATGGCCTGTTCGGGCAAGGTATAGCTGAGGGCTATATAGTTGGCTGAGGCTACTTTAGGCAGGTATACAAACCCGCGTATCGACTCGTTAGGCCCAAGGGTATTGGCTTTAAGGGCCAGTTCACGCCAGCGGTATTCTTCATAATCGTAGCGTTGCATTCGGTTGGCGAAGGTGCCGTAATCGATGGCGCGCTTGGCGGCTATTCCCTGGTACATGAAATCATGGGTAATCCGCTTATTCACCCACTCCCGGTAAGAAGTTCGGTTTCGATTCGTAGAGGACGATACATCCGAGGCTACTGCAGCTACAAGCAGTACGGTATTCATGATCTTAGCCCGTTTCAGCCGCTTTTCTTCCTGCTTGCGTTTAATGCCGATCCGACTGGCTTCGTAGGTTGGGTCGGCGGCTGCACGAACAAGGGGCAGGCCGTTTCCGCGCGGGTCGGGCAGGGTGTCCTGGTGTGGGCCGAGCGCGACAAACCGGAAATCGGCGGGGTTGATGTCGATCGGGTGGTCGGTTCGGTTCTTGATTTCAATATCCAGTACAGCGTACTCCAGGTCTTCGCGTTCGAAAGACGCCACAACGCCTATGCCGTTATCTTCTGCTTTTGTAACGGGCCGACCGTCGATGGTAGTAATATCGCCCGAAGCGGGTTCCAGCTGGTAGGTCGTTATGGTAGGCGCACAGCCACTCAGTATTTGCAGTATAACGGCCGTGAATAAACTCCATTTAACGTAAATAGATGCTTTCATAACCTTCAGGGTAAGAGGCTATTTGCCTTATGAAATATGTGTAAAGGTAATGAGCGGCAGGATTTCTATGTATCCGATAATCCCCATTTTTTTACCGACTGTGTATCTATTCATTATCCGGCATAGGGAAGTTCGGGCTGGTAAGCGAGCTGCGCTAGAACTGCCCAGCTGCTATGGCCAGCCATACATTGCGTAAACCCAGAAAAGCAGTAAGCGCCACGACCAGCAGCATGGCTACATTCTGCCAGGGCCGGTTGCGGTATTGAGCTGGTAAAAGGGTTTTGTTGTTGACAGCCAGTAACAAAAAGACGGTCACCAGCGGAAGCAGCAGACCGTTTGCCGCCTGCGCCAGAATGATTACCGGAATGGGTTTTACGCCGAGCAGGCCAAACGTCAGTCCTATGGCCATGACGATAAGCCAGGTTGCCCGGTAGCGGCCGGATTGCTCAGACCAGCCCAGCAGACTCCGACCGGTAACGGCAGCGGCCAGGGGGGCAGTCAGGGCCGACGTAAACCCGGCGGCAAAGAGCCCGAAGCCAAACAGCGCACCTGCCCAGCTTCCCAGGCGTGCGGACAATGTCTGTTCAAATGTCTGAAAGGAGAAATCGCCCGTAACGAGCATACCCGAAACCAGGATCGCCATTGAAATGAAGCCGCCAATCAGTACGGCCAGCGCAATACCAAACCGCATTTCGGTCAGCGATTGACCCTGTCCTATGCCCGAGCCTAAAAACAGATTATAGGGAACAATGGTAGTGCCGATCAACCCAATGACCAGTACTGTAGACCCATCAGGCAAGGCAGGCATGAAAAGGGCAGTGGTTAATTCTGTCGTATTGGGTGATACGCTGACAGCTACATAGGCGAAGCAGAGCCCCATGGCGAAGACAATAAGACCCAGGAAATTAGCAATGAGTCGGGTCGATCCCTGCCACAGCAGCGCTACGCAGACAATACCGACTCCTACCGTTAACACCTGACTCGACACACCCGTTAGTAGCGCCAGCCCCGATACAGCCCCCAGAATATTACCGGCCTGATAAGCTGCGCAACCCAGCGCGACGGCCCCAAACAGTACCGTCATCAGCCAGCGTACCCGGGGGCCGTAGGTTTGCGTCAGCAATTCGCCCAGACTCAGGCCGGAGGCTATGGTTACCCGGGCTGCGGCTTCCTGCAACAGAATAGTACCGAGGGTGGAGAAGGTCAGTGCCCAGAGTAGCCGAAGGCCGAAGCCGGAGCCAGCCATAGCACAGGTGGTAACGGTGCCGGGACCAATAAAGGCCGCCGAGATGACCGACCAGAAAAGTACGCTGCCAAGACCAGCGCGGAAGGAGAGCGATTTAGGCACAAAAAAGCGATGAGTTAGGAGTGATCAGCGATGAATGTAAAACAAACTCGCTAAAACTCATAACTCATCGCTTATAACGCCTAACTACGACAGGTACTTCCGGAGCATCCACGCCATCTTCTCGTGGGCCTCCATCATACCGGTCAGGAAGTCGGCCGTACCGGCGTCGTTCAGGTCTTCGTCGCAGGTGTCAACGTCTTCGCGCAGTTCGCGGGTAATCTGCTCGTGATCGGCCAGCAGCCGATCGAACATATCGCGGGTTTTTACCTCACCGCTGGTGTCTTCTTCCAGGCTGGTTCCTTTGATGAATTCTGCCATGGTCGAGAGTGGCTTACCACCCAGGGTGCGGATTCGTTCGGCAACCTCGTCGATCATTTCTTCGAGCGCTTTGTATTGCTCTTCAAAAAACTCGTGGTATTCTTTGAAGCTCGGGCCCGCTACGTTCCAGTGATATTTACGGGTTTTGATATAGAGAACGTGCAGGTCGGCCAGGTAGGCATTGAGCAGTTCGTTCGCTTTTTTGAGCGAGTCTTTTTCCAGACCGATATTCGGTTGAATGTTCTTCGGCTCTTTCTGTTGGGTTTCCGGTTTGTTCAGATCGGTAGTCATAACATGAGTGTGTATGTATTGGAAGTATAACCCGACCACACAGAAATTGTTGCTAATACCGACTGATGGGCTCAGATGAGTCCGGCGAAGACTTCGTTCGAATAAGCGATGTTGCGTTTTTGGGCCTCAACCGCTCCCATCGTATTTGGAGAGCCTTTTTCGAGACATTGCTCCAGCACCAGCAGTGGCCGGCGGTTCTGCGCTTTCAGGGCGCTGGTCAGTCGCCGGTAGTCGATGTCGCCGTCGGAAAAAGACTCCTGCCAGATGCCGTTTTTCGACTGGCGGATGTGTACCTCAACGATGCGGTTACCGTAAAGCCGGACCACATCGAATAGGGCTATCTGCGAATTGCCCGACCCCCGGTATACCCAGTGGGCATCCAGGCAGAGCGACACGTTTTTAGGATCGGAGCCCAGCAGCATGTGGTGAAATTCGCGGGCCGCCTGCCGGTGTTCGGGCGCATGGGTATGGTAGGCCAGGGTCATTCCCCGTTGGCGGAGTTCGGCCCCGAGCCGGTCGAGATTTTTGACCTGTTCGACCAGTTGTTCATCGGTCTTGTCGTCGTCGGTACCCCAGCGGATGGGGTTAGGGTTGGTAACGATCACCCGCGAGCCCAGCGGCTTTACCGCGTCGGCAATAGCCAGTACCGACGCGATGGATTTTGGGGCTTCGTCGGGTTGGTGCAGCGAGCTGTTGACGTACAGAGACGGCATCGTCAGCTTGTACCTGGTCAGGTAAGGCGCCAGCTTTTTCACCTCATCGACGCTGGTAAACGACGGTTCGTAAGCGGTTAGCCCGGTCTTCACGTACTCGCTCAACGACGCGTCGGGGTCGGCCATCCAGTCTTTCTGCTCACGCCCGTAAAAGGTGCTCCAGGTATAGGCGTTGCAGGAGAGAGGCTGGCGCTCCGGCGCAGCCGGATGTCCTTCCGCTGGCTTGATATCGGGGAGCAGCGTCGCGCCGGTAAGTGCCGTGAGCGACGATAAAAAATTCCGTCTGGTTGACAACATAATTAGTAAACGATAATTGGCCTCCCCCCTGTAAGCCCGGTAGAGGCCCCCAAAAGCCGACTCGCCTGGTTAACGGGCTAGTTGTCGGGCAAATAGGGTGCTGACGGGCAAACGGTGGTTTTTTCTATCTATGGTCTGGCAGGATATTGGGGTGAAAAGGGGAGACCGATGCGGATTTACCCGATTCCGCCACCGCCGGGGGTTTCGATGCGGATGCGTTCGCCAGCCTGCATGGGTCGGGTGAAAATCCCGGGCATGTTTTCTTCACTGCCATCCTGCCGGAGCAGCGTTTGCCGGCCTACCGCACCGGGCTGGCCACCCCCTATGCCATACGGCGCCACCAGCCGGTGCTGACTCAGCAGGGTGGCCTGGGCGGGCTCCAGAAACTCGATCTCACGAACAATGCCATCGCCACCGCGCCACTGACCGCTGCCGCCCGAGCCGGGGCGTATGCCGAACTGATGGAGCCGGACGGGGTAGCGTCGTTCCAGTTCTTCGGGGTCGGTTAGTTTGGTGTTGGTCATATGCTGATGAACCGCCGAACGTCCGTCAGCGCCCGGCGTCGCTCCCGTGCCACCGCCAATGGTTTCGTAATAGCCCATCGTGGCGGTGCCGAACAGAAAATTGTTCATGGTGCCCTGGCTGCAGGCCGCCAGCCCCAGTGCCTTCAGCAGCGTATCGACCAGCCGCTGGCTCACCTCGGTATTGCCGCCCACCACAGCCGGACATTCCGTTTCATCGTCGGGAAAGATTGGGTTCAGGAATGAGGATTCGGGCAGAACCAGATCCACAGGCGCCATCAGCCCTTCGTTAAGTGGTATATCGCCGACGGTAGCGTCGGTCCCTACCCACAGCCGGAGCACATACAGAATGGCGCTATGCAGAATCGAAACGTTGGCGTTCAGATTCTGGGGATGTACGGCCGATGTGCCCGAAAAGTCGATGGTGATACGCCCATTGGCTACAGTCAGGCTCACCCGAATCGTATGCCCGTCGTCGAGTGATTCGTCGGCCGCGAAGGTCTGTCCGTCGAAGCGGTGCAGTACGGTTGTGATAATAGCGGTGGCAGCGTTCTTGAGCTGGGTCATGTACTGCTGAACCGTAGCCAGACCGTATTGCCGGACGAGGGTACGCAGGGCCGTTTCGCCCGCCCGTAGCGAGGCCAGGGCGGCTTCTATGTCGGCGCGGTTCTCGGCCAGGGAGCGGGTGGGGTAGGGTGCCTGCGTAAAGCGTGCCTGCAAGCCCGTTCCCGCACCGTCATCCCACAAAAACTGCCCTGCTTTGACGACATACTGGGGTTCCAGTACGACCCCTTCCTCGGCCAGCCGGGTAGCATCGGGCGGCATCGAGCCTGGCACTTTACCGCCTATTTCGGCGTGGTGAGCCCGGTTGATGACGTAGCCGATCAGCTGCTCATCGTCCGTAAAGACGCCCTGCAGGAGGGTGACGTCGGGCAGGTGAGAACCGCCGTATTTTGGGTGGTTGGTGATAAGAACGTCGCCGGGAGCCAGGGGGAGTTTATCGAGGCAAAGTCGGGCGCACACGCCCAGGCTACCCAGATGAACCGGAATATGGGGTGCGTTGGCTACCAGCTCGGCCCGGGCATCGAGCAGGGCGCAGGAAAAATCGAGTCGTTCTTTCACATTGGTCGAGAACGCAGTCCGCTGGAGCTGCGCGCCCATCTCTTCGGCAATGGCCCGAAAGCGCTGGGTGAATAGCTCCAGCTGAATAACGTCGGCCTGCTCCGCTTCGTCCGCTGAGGCCGGCGCGGGCTTAAAATCATCCGGAGAATCGTAGTCGGCAATGTAGTCGATAAGCGCATTCTGGTCAGCCTGAATGACTACGCGCCAGCCGGGTTCAATAAAGGCCGATGAGGTGGTATTCAGCAGCAACGCCGGGCCACGGAAGGTGTCGCCTTCCCGTAAGCGGGTCCAGTCATAGGCCGGGTAGGTATCCGTCTCGAACGACGGAACGGCATGCTGATGGCTGACCGGCGGCCCGTTTTCCGGAACGTCAGGGCTGATCGTACTGACAACAACCCGTAGGCTCCCCACATCGATCGGGCGGGGCTGGCCGGTGCTGGTGCCGGGATAGTGCCCGTAGAGTTGCTGGTACCTGGTTCGGAAATCGTCGGCCAGGTTATCGCTGAGTGGTATCTCCAGGCTGGCCTCCTGCCCCTGGAGCCGAAGAAATACGCTCACGGAGTCGGTTCTGGTAGCGGCATCCGCGGCTATATCCTGCCGCAGGGCCCGAGTAGCCTGCTCAACCAGCTCGCTGGCGATGGCCGGTAGCTGGTCGCTAACCTGATGAAGGGGCTGAAGCACCGATCGGGCAGCCATCCGTTCGATACGAGCCTGACCGATGCCATAGGCGCTGAGCAGACCCCCGTCGAAGGGAAGTATAATCCGTTCCATACCCAGAAGCCGGGCAATGGCGCAGCCGTGGAGTCCGCCGGCTCCGCCGAAGACCAGCAGGCTATAGTGGGCAGGATCAAACCCTTTGGCTACCGAAATTTTGCGGATGGCCCCGGCCATCGTTTCGTTTGCAATGCGTTCGAATCCGCGCAGCAGGGTAGCTGAATCGGGTCGGTTGCCGGTCTTCGACTCAATCTGAAGGCGTATGGTTTGCAGGGCATCCATAGCTTTATCAGGAAAGACCGGAATACCGAACTGGCTGGGATGAAGTTTGCCCAGCAGCAGGTTCACGTCGGTAATGGTCAACAGCGCCGGGGCCGACGCGGAGGTGGCCCCGTAACAGGCCGGACCGGGGTTGGCACCGGCACTCTGTGGCCCCACGCGCAGCTGGGCGCCGTCAAACCAGCAGATAGAGCCACCACCAGCTGCTACGGTTTCAATCGACAGCGACGGGAACTGCAGGTCAAACGGCCCTATAGGGGTCGAATAGCGATAGTCGGGGGTTCGCTGAATCCGGGCTACATCGGTGCTGGTGCCGCCCATGTCGAGGGTAAGCGTACCGGGTTGCATCAGGCTGCTGGCTACTGCCGCTGCCCCGATGACACCACCCGCGGGGCCGCTGAGCAGGCTGTCTTTGGGCCGGAACAGATCCGCCCGCACCAGTCCACCCGCACTGGTCATAACCCGCACGGGCTGTTCGCCCGCAGTACCGTTACCCAGCTGCGTCTGCACGTTGTTTAGGTACGATCGCAGCACCGGAGTAAGATACGCGTCGATGACGGCGGTCTGGGTACGGGAAACGTAGCCGGGGGCGGTCGATACGTCGGTGGAGAGAGTGATGACAGGAAATCCTTCGGCAGCCAGCCTATCGCGTAGCTGCTGCTCATGCGCCGGATTTCGATAAGCATTCAGCAGCGAGATCGCCACGGCCTCGGGTTTGAGCTGCCGGAGCTGATCGATGAGTGGCGCGAGCGCAGGCCCGGCCAGTGGCGTCAGTACCCGGCCGTCGGCAGCCATGCGTTCGTCAACCTCAAAGACCTCTTCGTACAGTACCTCGGCGGGCGGTATGGCCAGTTGGAACAGGTTGGGCCGTTGCTGGGTACCGATTCGGAGCAGATCCCGAAAACCTTTGGTGATCAGCAACGCAACCCGGGCCCCTTTTCGCTCGAGTAGCGCATTGGTGCCCCGGGTGGTACCCAGCCGCATCTCCAGGGGCGGGAAAGGCTGATGGAGCGGGGTTTGGGTCAGCAGCCGCGTGGCGAGTACCGGCGCTTCTTCGTTCGTAAACAGTTCTACCGTTAGCCGGTCCAGCCTCCGCGCCCGCAGTAGCGCCGAGCCGTCCAGGAGGCCGGTTGGGGTGTTTACGACTAATTGCCCGTCGGTGTTCAGCGAGGATACCGTAAACGTTTCGCCGGTTTCGATGAGCCGAAGCTGGTACCCGTCGAAGAGGGGAGCGGTCAGCCACGACGCGGTCAGTCGGCCATGAATCAGCTGGGCCCGCAGCCGGCTACTGCTGAGCACTTTCGTGCGGTGTAAAACACCGTTGGGGGCCAGGCCAAGCCCGTCGGTAAAGGTTCCGCCTGTATCAATCCAGATCTGCCACATGGGTTAGTTCATCACGGTAACCCCCGCCTGCCGGTAGGCGTCAACGACATCGGGTCGGGCCTCATTGTCCGTAATCAGGATGTCGAACAGGGTTAAGGGCGCAAAATAGAGGTATTTCTCGGTTTCTAATTTAGCGGAGTGACACAGCAGATACGTTGTTTCGGCCTGCCGGGCCATGGCTACGGCGGTGCTGGCTTCCCGTTCGCTATTGGCTGTCAGCCCTTTGCGCAGTGAAATGCCGTCAACGCCAATGAAGGCCCGGTTGGCTCGGTACCGCGCTATGTGCTCCTCGGCCATGAGCCCGTGTACTGCCTGCCGGTCTTTGTCCACTTCGCCCCCCACCAGATTCACCGATACCGAACTGTTTATCAACTCGGCTACGACCGGCAGCGAATTGGTGATGACCGTGATGCGCCGGTTGCGAATGAACGGGCATAACCGGAAAACGGTACTGCCACAATCCATAAAGAGTATGTCGCCTTCCTGAATGGTTTGAGCGGCCAGCTGGCAGATGTAATCTTTCTGGTCAGCGTTTACGGCGGCTTTGTTCTCAAATCGAAACGCATCGGTGGCCGCACTTACCTTCATAGCCCCGCCCCGCGTCCGGTAAACCAGCCCCTGGGCCGCCAGCTGTACCAAATCGCGCCGAACAGTCATGTCGGAGGTCTGCAACAAGTCGGCCAGTTCGCGTACATCCACCGAGCCGCGTTCCTCTACCGTTTGCACAATGAGCTGTTTGCGATTT
The DNA here is from genome assembly GCF_004138325.1 of Spirosoma sordidisoli. Taxonomy (GTDB): domain Bacteria; phylum Bacteroidota; class Bacteroidia; order Cytophagales; family Spirosomataceae; genus Spirosoma; species Spirosoma sordidisoli. The sequence goes on from NZ_SBLB01000002.1 coordinate 13,355, forward strand.
TGGAAATTCATATCGTTTCTCTTCTTTTGTTCAAAAATAAACAACTTTAAACATAATCAAACAAATGGTAGCTGAACGCATTCGCATAACCGACGAGAAACTGCTGTCTGACAACTGGTATGTATTACGACGATATACCTTCGATTATCTGGGAAAAAACGGACAATGGACTACGCAGCAGCGCGAAGCCTATGATCGTGGCAACGGCGCGACCATCCTGCTGCACAATCCCGAAACCGACACCGTTATCCTGACCCGCCAGTTTCGGCTACCCACGTACGTAAACGGCAATGATACCGGTGGCCCACTGGCCGGTATGCTGATCGAAACCTGCGCCGGCCTGCTGGACAACGACGATCCGCAAACGGCTATTCTGCGCGAAACGGAAGAAGAAACCGGCTATCGGCTACAGTCGGTCGAGAAGGTAATGGAAGCGTATATGAGTCCCGGCTCGGTCACCGAGAAGCTATTCTTTTACCTCGCCGAATATACGGCCGATACCGAACGGGAAGCCGGTGGCGGGATCGACGAAGAGGAGATCGATATTCTGGAGCTGCCACTCAGTCAGGCCATGGCCATGATCGGAACAGGCGAGATCAGAGACGGCAAAACCATTATGCTGCTTCAGCACCTGCGGTTACGGCAACTGGCCTGACAATTCTGGTCAGGCCAGTTGATAGTCGGGCTATTTGCCGACCGAGATCAGGTTGGCAAACAGCCGGTAGGCGCCCGGTACACCCGCGGGCAGCTCCCGGAAAAAAACCAGTCCCGTATACATGTAATGGCCTTTGCCGTATCGGGCGTAAATCAGGCTACCCTTCTTGTCGGCTTCGTTCTGGTCATGGGCCGAGAAAATCGGTTCGTACGCTTTGTCCCAGTCCTGAGCGAAGTAGATGCCGCGTTCCTGCACCCAACCCGTAAAATCAGCGTCGGTAATTTTATTGGGTGTATTCAGGAGCGGGTGTTTCGGGTTCAGGAAGGTCATGGGCGCATCTTCTTCCGTAACCCGGTCGCGGCCAATCGTAAACGGATAAGGGCCCAGCTGAGCTACTTTGATGCCGCCATTGTTGACAAACCCACCCGGGGTCACGTACTGTACGATCATGGTGCCGCCGTTGCTGACGTAATCCATGAGTTTTTTCTGGTAGATACCGAGCCAGTCGTTGGTGTTGTAGGCCCGGACTCCGGCTATGATAGCGTCGTAGCCCGACAGGTCGCGGCTGAGCTCGGCGGGGCCGAGCTGGGTAACCCGGCACCCCATCTGTTGCAGGGCCGCGGGTACCTCATCCCCCGCGCCGACAATGTAGCCGATGTTTCTGGCCAGTACGTTCACATCCAGCTTCACCAGTTTGGCTTCGGCCGGCGGGAAGAGCGTCTGCGTCGGAATGTGTTTGTAGGCAATGGTCCGCAGCCCGGTCGTGAAGGTGCTGCCGTCGCCGGTTGTCATCGTGGCCCGGAGCAGCCCGTTCTGCGCCGTTGCCGCCGGCGATACGGTAAACGTCAGCCGCTGTTCATCGCCGGTATTGGCCAGGGAGAATGGCAGCGAAGCCGGCTCTACCCGCCAGCCAGCGGGCACGTTGAGCCGGAGGGTACCCGACACATTAGCTCGTCCGGCTTTCAGGATAACGTCGGCCGTTTTTGCTTTGGTATCGGCAAAGGTGAAGACGCGCTCGGAGAGATTAGCCGTTACGTCGGGCTGAATGATGAACGGCCGGTAAACTTCTCCCTCAACCGGATCGGTCGATTTGTAGACGACGGGACGGCGGTAGGCAAACCGCTGGCCGTCAATCTCGATGGTGTAGGTGGCCGACAAAGCCGCCGGGTTTTCGGGCAAACCGATCAGGGCCTGGTTGTCGACCTGAAAAACACCCTTCTCGATGGGTTTTTCGAGCCAGTAGGGCTGCGAGATTTTCTGCGTTTTCGGGATGGTCAGGGTGGTGGGCAGGGTTATTTGATCATTGGGTTTGAGCAGCACATTGAGCGTGCTGTCTTTGCCGGTTGAATATTGAACTTTTACCAGCCGCACCGGGCTGTCGGACCGGCCCACTACGGTGGTCGTCAGCTTGATGGTTTCGCCGGGTGTGGCGGCATAGCTGGCGGGGTTGGTTTCGAACCACAGGCCCAGGCATTGCTGAATCAGGGTCTGCACTTCCTCCCGCTTCGTGCGAACGTAGAGGTTAGTCGTGTCCAGCCGGCTGATGGCGCCGTACAGGCGTACTAGGCCACTAACCAGCCGGGCCGGCTGATCGGCCGAAAAGCTGCTGATCAGCTGGTCGACCTGCGGCTGAATAGCCTCGCCACCGGGCAGCCGTTTCCAACTCATGTCGATTCCTTCGAAAGGGTCGTTCTGAACCGGGTCGCCGTTTTTCAGCAGCAGGTAGTCTACTTTGGCTCCGCGGCTGGCCGGCACCCCAAACCCCTGGCTTTTGTGCTGACTGCGGCTTTCGGCGGCTATCTCGCCATACGATTTGCCCAGCAGCGGATTATAGAGCCCCGTTTCCAGTCCGATCAGGTTACCGGCTTCGTCGGGTTTTCGGTTGCTCAGAAACTGACCCGGGATAAACACATTCCAGAGAATGCGTTTTGCCTGCCAGGGTTTGACAAAGGCCAGCTGCTCCGGAAAGCGGGCGGGGTTGCCGGATATCTTGAACGCTTCTTCGGCCAGAAAACCCGAGGCACTATGATGGCCGTGACCCGCGCGGGCATCGGGCGGGAAACGGGTAATGATCACATCGGGCTGGTATTTACGAATCATCCAGACCACGTCGGCCAGCACTTTGTCCTGCCCCCAGGTGCGCACGGCCTCATCGGTCGACTTCGAAAAGCCGAAGTCATAGGCCCGGCTGAAGAACTGGTCGGGGCCGTCTATGCGCCGGGCGGCCAGCAACTCCTGGGTGCGGATGATACCGATGTTCTCGCCCTGTTCGGCACCGATCAGGTTTTGTCCGCCGTCGCCACGGGTCAATGACAGATAGCCCGTGCGCAGCAGCCGCTCTTTGGAGAGGTACGCCAGAAACAGCGTGTTTTCATCGTCGGGGTGGGCCGCTACGTACAGGACGGAGCCGAGTACATTCAGCTTTTTCAGGTTCGATAGGATCTCGCCCGGCGGGCTTGGCTTTATAGGGCCGTAAGGAACCTGAGCGGAGGTGATGGCGGCAGCAAACGCTGCGTATAGGGTAATCAGGTAGACAACAGGACGCACAGCGGGGTAGGTTTTCTGAAAAAGCAAAAATAAACAGCTAGCACACAGATTACTATTGGCGGCCCACTTTATACAGCCTCTTCGGGCGACAAACCCACATCGCTTGGAAAAAACGCAATTTTCCTCAGAAAAAGGCAAGTATTGGCGCTGTTTCGCTAGGTAATGCAGAGTCAAACTTTATCTTTGCGCGCAGTCCTATTTTTTCTAAACTCTATACAAAGTCGCATGAATAATAGTCTTTACATCGTCCCTTTTCTGGGTCTGGTGGGCCTGGCGGTGATGTTTGCCAAATTCGTATGGGTCTCCCGGCAGGACGCCGGTGACGCTCGAATGCAGGAAATCTCAGGGTATATTGCAGATGGTGCTATTGCCTTTCTAAAAGCCGAGTGGCGCGTCCTGATCATCTTCGGCCTCATTGTGGCCGTCCTCTTATCCTGGTCAGGCTCGCTGGTCGAAAATTCACACTGGAGCATCGGTATTGCCTTCGCCTTTGGGGCGTTCACTTCGGCGCTGGCCGGGTACATCGGCATGAAAATAGCCACCAAAGCCAACGTCCGCACGGCCCATGCCGCCCGCACCAGCCTGACGCGCGCCCTCGACGTATCCTTTACGGGCGGGTCAGTCATGGGGATCGGGGTAGCCGGTCTGGCCGTTTTAGGGCTTAGTGTGCTATTTATCATTCTTTATAATTTCTTCGTAGCCGGGGCCGAGTCGGTCAACGGCATATTGCCAGTCAATGGCATCCCGATGGAGCGCGCGCTCGAAGTACTGGCGGGTTTCTCGCTCGGCGCTGAGTCTATTGCGCTCTTTGCCCGGGTGGCTGGCGGAATTTATACCAAAGCGGCAGACGTAGGGGCCGACCTGGTTGGTAAAGTAGAAGCCGGCATTCCCGAAGATGACCCGCGCAACCCCGCTACCATTGCCGATAACGTAGGCGATAACGTGGGTGACGTGGCCGGTATGGGGGCTGACCTGTTCGGGTCCTATGTGGCTACGATTCTGGCTACCATGGTGCTGGGCCGCGAAATTATTATTCCGAACGACCCGATTATGGGTCATGCGCCCATCGTACTGCCGGTTCTGATTGCGGGTATGGGGCTGATCTTCTCGATTCTGGCCTGCTACCTCGTACGGGTGAAAGACGATAACGGCAACGTACAGGGGGCGCTGAACCTGGGCAACTGGGGGTCGATTATCCTGACCGTAGTGGCTTCGTACTTTCTGGTAGGCGCTATTCTCCCCGACACGACGATGCAGATTCGGGGGGTCGAGTTCACCCGTATGGACGTGTTCTACGCCATTCTGACGGGCCTGATCGTGGGGGCGCTGATGTCGACCATCACCGAGTATTACACCGCCATGGGCCGTCGGCCGGTGCTGTCCATTATCCGGCAGTCGGCAACGGGCGCGGCTACCAACATTATCGGGGGCCTGTCGGTCGGTATGGAATCGACGGTATTGCCCATTCTGGTACTGGCGGCTGGTATCTATACGTCCTATCATTTCGCAGGTCTGTACGGGGTGGCTATTTCGGCCGCCGGGATGATGGCGACTACCGCCATGCAGCTGGCCATCGATGCGTTCGGTCCCATTGCCGATAATGCCGGTGGTATCGCCGAAATGAGTTACCTGCCCGAAGAGGTACGGGGTCGTACGGATATTCTGGATGCGGTTGGTAACACCACCGCAGCTACCGGTAAAGGATTTGCCATTGCCTCCGCAGCGCTGACGGCGCTGGCGCTGTTTGCCGCTTTCGTTGGCATATCGGGTATTTCGGCCATCGATATTTACAAGGCCGATGTGTTGTCGGGCCTGTTCGTGGGCGGTATGATTCCGTATATTTTCTCCTCGCTGGCCATTGCGGCCGTGGGTCGGGCGGCCATGTCGATGGTTGAAGAGGTGCGCCGTCAGTTCCGCGAAATTCCGGGTATTATGGAAGGAACCGGCAAGCCGGAATACGAAAAATGCGTGGCTATCTCGACCCAGGCGTCTATCCGGGAGATGGTGCTGCCGGGGGCTATTGCGCTGACGGTGCCGGTGATCGTCGGTTTCATCTTCGGCCCCGAGGTGCTGGGCGGTCTGCTGGCCGGCGTAACGGTATCGGGGGTGCTGATGGGTATTTTCATGAACAACGCCGGTGGAGCCTGGGATAACGCCAAGAAGTCGTTCGAAAAAGGGGTGCTGATCAACGGCGAGATGTTCTACAAAAAATCGGAGCCGCACAAGGCGTCGGTAACGGGCGATACCGTGGGTGACCCGTTCAAAGATACATCGGGCCCATCGATGAACATCCTCATCAAGCTGATGTCGATCGTATCCCTGGTCATTGCGCCCTATATCGCCATCAAATCGTCGGATCAGCCGGGTCATGCCCGCGAAGGCATCGAAGCCGTTGGCGGTGTGGAAGGTGTCGATCTGGAAAAGTCGACCTCGGCCGATAACGCCAACGTGGCCACCCCCAACTTCACCCCAACCGACCTCACCCTCGATGGTGGCGTATTGCTGACGGGAGTCGACGTGGATGGGATCGAAGCCAGTCTGCTGAACTTCATTAAATCCGACAAACCCGTCGACAAAACGACCTGGTTCGATTTTGACCGGCTGACGTTCGAGACGGGCAGTGCTACCCTGAAGCCTGAGTCGCAGGAGCAGCTGAAGAACATTGCCGAAATCCTGAAAGCCTATCCGAACGTCAGCGTGAAGCTGGGCGGGTATACCGATAATACGGGCAACGCCGACGCCAACCTTAAGCTGTCGGGCGACCGCGCCCAGTCGGTAAAGAAAGAACTGACGGCGCTGGGTATTGCCGCTGATCGGCTGGAGTCGGAAGGGTATGGGCAGGAGCACCCGGTTGCCAGCAACGACACCGAAGAGGGCCGCGCTCAAAACCGCCGTATCTCCATCCGGGTGACGAAGAAATAACGAACGTACGCTTACTAAATAATACAGATCAAATGGCCAGTGTCGTAAGGAGACTGGCCATTTTTCGTTTATTTTAGCGAGATAAGGGCGTCTGGCAACCAGCGGCTTACACAACGGAAACCGTCATGAAGAAACGAGAGAAATTAGCGATCATTCGTCAGCATTACCCGAATGCAATGACCACTATTGATACCGTTAACCGGCTTATCGATTTTGTGGAAGATGAACTGGATCTGGAGCCCACGCAGATAATGATGGCCGACAGTATATGCAGCGATGACGTCAACAGCATCCAGTATCCGGCCCGGACGCATGAGTTTCTGGGGCCGTTTAAAATGGGCGGGCTAGATGGCTTTCCGTTTACCGGCCTGACCGGTATGGGGGCTTTTGCGAGCCACGTTCCGGATAACGGGGCCGTTTTTGTCTACTACGGTCCGCATATCGGGATCTCCAAAGACGGCACGGTTGGCCAGATTCATCGGTTTGGGCAGGCCAAGGTATCGAGCTGCTGCGGAGCCGCCAAAGGCGCGCTGAACCGGCTCCTGAACGATGCAATTGTAGCTGGCGAGGTGCGGGATATTGACTATCAGATGAACACCATTGAGCAGATTCTGCTGAACCACAAACAGCGAATCATCACGGCGCCGGTTCCGCTGTACGAAGCTACCGAAGTCATTTACGAGGCCATCGACGACCGAATCGGGGAGCTGGTGGCCAAAACCAGTTACAACTGTCAGTATGTGATTTTGATGGGAGCCATTCTGATCAATAGCGATACGGACATGGGCTCGTTCAGCGCTACCCGCCGGTTCGACGTCATCAATCTGACAACCAAAGCGCGTACAGACCTCCTCGACGCCCATTTTCCCTGCTATCAGCCTGTTCCGGCCTGAATGATTGGAGCCCCGCTGCCGTTGGCGTCAAAACCTACCCGTTGCCGTGAAAGCACGGCAACGGGTAGATGAGTTAAGCCGGCACGCTTGTTTCCTGCCGGAAGAATTGACCATTACGGGTTTCGAGAAAATCGGCGAAGGGAATATCTTCCTGCCTGATAAACCCTGTCTGGGGAAGCAGCCCATCCGCTACCAGTTCAACGACGGCCGCTACCGAACCGGCTGTGGTCCAGGAAATGGCCCGCCACGAATGACCGTCGATCAGACGGGGATGGTAGGCGCGGTAAAACTCTTCGCGGGCGAGCTGCCCGTTTTTCCAGCCTTCGACTACGGCATATACGTACACCACATCGTCCTGTACGGGTGGCTTGGCTTCGGTAAGCACTTTCTCGACCAGGGCGCGCTGATCTTTCAGGATCAGTTCATACAGCAAAAACCGCATCAGCCGGCAATGGCCCGGGTAGCGGATGGTTTTGTAGTTGAGCGTGTCGACCCGACCGGCGTAGGTTTCGCACATGGTACCCAGTCCGCCCGAGGTGCTGAAAGCTTCGAACTCCTGCCCTTCAATGTTGATCTGCTCGATGCCATCGAGGGCCGGTACCATCTTCACCTGTCCGTTGGCAATGACCTCGCAGTCGTTCAGGTATTCGTTGATGACGCCGGCCGGCGACCAGGTAAACGAGTACCCCAGCAGGCCGTTCGGATAGCGGGGCAGCGCACCCACGCGCAATTCAATATCGCGAAGCGTATCGAAGCGACCAGCCAGTTCGGCACCAACGATGCCGATCAGGCCCGGAGCCAGACCGCATTGGGGCGCCATAACGCCCCGTGCCGTTTTAGCCATCTCCCGAATCGCAGTCGTGGTGGGCACGTCTTCGGTAAGGTCGAAATAATGAATACCGGCCTCGTAGGCGGCACGGGCAATCGGGAGGTTGAGGTTATACGGCAGGCAGGACACCACGGCATCGAAACCGCTGACGGTATCGGCTAAGGTGCCCTCGTCGGTAACGTCGCCCGTTACTACCGGAAAAGGGACAGCTTCGGCGGGTGCCTGCCGATCGAGACCCGTTACGGTAAACCGCTTGTTGAGCAGCGTACCGACCAGCGAGCCAACTTTGCCCAGGCCTACCACTAGAATGGTCTTCATATGTAATGAATGGAAGTTGATGAGCGGGCAAAATACGCAAAAAGCCCACTCGGGTGAGTGGGCTTCCGCTAATCTATTAGTTTTACTGAACGACTTGCCAATCGGCTTATTTGCCAACCGTACCCCGCAGTGCGCGTGGGATTTCGATGCTGGCAACGGGGTTCGACGCCTGTTCGAGCATTTCGATGTTCGAAACCGGAATCTGACCCACACGAACTGATTTACCCAGATCGAGGCCGGTTACGTCCACGTCGATAAACTCAGGAATATTCTCGATGGTGCCTTTCACGCGCAGTTTCCGAACGCGGGTTACCAGCTTACCACCTTTCTGCACACCCGGTGCTGTACCGACCAGACGAACGGGTACGGCCAGTTTAACGGGTTTGCCCGGTACCACTTCCAGGAAGTCAACGTGCAGCAGCACATCACTTACCGGGTGGAATTGAGCCTCCTGCAGAACCGCCCGGTACTCGGTACCTTCGATGTTCAGCAGCACCTCAAATACATTGGGCGTATAGAGCAACTGGCGGAACAGAATAGCCGGTGCATAGAAATGTACCTGGCTCTCTCCGCCATACAATACGCACGGAACGTTGCCCTCGGCCCGAATCGCTTGTGATTCCGCACGGCCGAGATTCGCTCGTTGATACCCTACAATCTCGATTTGTTTCATACTGATAAAATTTAACTGGGTGAATAAGTGCCTGAGTGCTTCCGCGACGGGCAAAAAGCGCCATCTCGTAGTCACTCCATCACTTAATATCTAATAAACAAAGAACTAATAGATTCGTGATCACGGATGCGGCCGATGGCTTTGGCGAATAGCTCAGCCACGGATAGCACCTTAATTTTACTGTTCGGCTGTCGCAGCGGTAACGTATCAGCAACAACCAGTTCATCGAGTACCGAGCCGGCTATGTTTTCGTGGGCTTTGCCCGACATGACGGGGTGAGTACAAACCGCCCGCACCGACTGTGCGCCTTTCTCCAGGATAATCTGAGCCGCTTTGGCCATGGTACCGCCCGTATCGATCAAATCATCGACCAGTACGACGTTGGCGCCCTCTACATCGCCGATGACCTGCATCGACGCGATTTCGTTGGCCCGTTTGCGGTGTTTGTCGCACAGCACAATGTCGGCGTTGAAATGCTTGGCGAACGTACGGGCGCGGTTGGCGCCACCCACGTCCGGCGAGGCAATGACCAGATTGTCGAGGTTAAGACTCTTGATATAAGGCACAAACACCGACGTTCCTTCCAGATGGTCGACCGGGAAGTCGAAGAAACCCTGAATCTGTCCGGCGTGCAGGTCAATGGTCATCAGGCGATCGGCTCCCGATGCGGCCAGCATGTTAGCCATCAGTTTGGCCGCAATGGCAACGCGGGGCCGGTCCTTGCGGTCCTGACGGGCATAGCCAAAATAAGGAATGACCACCGTGACATAGTGCGCCGATGCGCGCCGGGCGGCATCGACCATCAGCAGCAGTTCCATCAGGTTATCGCCCGGAGGGGGCGTCGACTGGATCAGGAACACGTCGCATCCCCGAACCGATTCTTCAAAGCTGGGCGACATCTCGCCATCACTGAATCGCCGGCAGGTATAGCCGCCAAGATCTTTGCCGTAATAATGTGCAATTTTCTCAGCCAGATAGGTGGATTGACTGCCCGAAAAAATCTTAACCGGATTAAACGAAGCCATTGATGCTGGACAAATTTCCCGCAAAGGTACGAAAAAAACGGGCGTCCCCAGCAGGTTTCCCGCATATTATGGACGAAGATCGGCGATCCATCCCGACGGACCTCTCGATAAGATAGTGGTTTGAAAGGGAAAGTGGACTAAACATTTGGCTCGAACCGGGCCTTGTCTGGCTATGACAGTAGTTCAGACCGACAGCCCCAGACCGACGGCGCCGACCATGCCCGATGCCGGACAGCTGCACCAGCTTATCCAGAACATAGCCGATCAGGCTGCTCAGACCGATCGTGACGATGCCTTTCCAGAGGCTGTTTTTGCGTGGCTGGCCGAAGCCGGTTTGCTGGCCGTTACCCTGCCCGGCCATCCCCTCGACCCCCAACAGGCCAACACGGCCTGGTTGCTCCAGTTGCTGAAACGTATCGGCGCCGGTAATCTGGCCGTGGGGCGGGTTTATGAAGGACATATCAACGCCTTGCAACTGATAGCCCAGTATGCCAGTACGGAGCAGAAACAGAGATGGTATGCCGACGTAGAACAGGCCAACCGGCTCTTCAGTGTCTGGAACACCCAGGCGGGCGACGGCGTCCGTATCCACGCGCTGGGTGGAGGGCGATATGAGCTCGAAGGCGCTAAAACATTCGGCTCGGGCTCGGGCTGGATTCAGCGACCACTGGTAACCGGTGAGCTGGTAGGGCAGGGCCGCTCAGGCTGGCAGATGTGCATCGTTCCAACCGAACAAGTGAAAGCCATTCCGCAGGACGATCAGTTCTGGCAACCCCTGGGCATGCGGGCGTCGGTAAGCTATAAACTCGACTTTACGGGGGTAGTGCTGGACGAGGCCGACCTGCTGGGCCAGCCCGGCGATTACTTCCGGCAGCCGCACTTCAGCGGGGGAGCAATCCGGTTTGCAGCGGTACAACTGGGCGGGGCCGAAGCGCTGTATGAAGCAACTCGCTCTTTCCTGTCGTCGATGAACCGAACCGACGATCCGTTTCAGCAGGCCCGGCTCGCTGAGATGGCCTATCTGATCGAATCGGGCAATCAGTGGATCAACGCGGCTGGTGCCAAAGCCGACGACTGGCTGGCACAAGAACAGGAAGCCGGACGACTGGTCGCCTATGCGAACATGACCCGGACTGCTATCGAAGAAATATGCCTGCGCGTAATGCCGCTGGCGGAACGCTCGGTGGGAGCCAGGGGACTAATGCGACCGCTGCCCTTTGAACGGATTCACCGCGACCTGACCTTCTACCTGCGCCAACCCGCCCCCGACGCCACCCTGGTCGACATTGGCCGGTACGTGCTGCATAATACCACCCCCGCTCATGATCTCTGGCATAGATAAAAAACACGTGCTGGACGAGCGGGCTCACCCCATCGATCCGGCTGACCTGCACCAGATTGGCAACGCGCTGATCATTGCTCCTCACCCGGACGATGAGTCGCTAGGCTGCGGAGGGACCATTGCCTTACTACGGCAGCAGGGATATGAGGTACATGTACTATTCGTGAGTGATGGCACCATGTCGCACCCCAACTCGCCCAGCTACCCCGCCGACCGACTGCGCCAGGTTCGGGAAGCCGAAGCCCTCCAGGCTGTCGACCGGCTGGATGTCCCGGCCAGCAACGCCCTGTTCATGCGGCTGAAAGACCGGCAGGTACCCACACCAGCCCAAGCCAGCTTCCCGGATGCGGTTGCGCAGATGCGGCAGTTGCTGATCAGGAGTAAACCTACTACGGTGTTTGTGCCCTGGCGCCGTGATCCTCACCCCGACCATCGGGCGTCGTGGCAGATACTAAACGCGGTCTTGGCGGACTTGCCCTACCAGCCGCGGGTGCTCGAATACCTGATCTGGCTCTGGGAGCTGGGCGACGAGCGCGATATGCCCGGTCCTGAAGAAATGCGGGTTTGGCAGGTTCCAATCGGCTCGGTCATGGCCCAGCGCGACGAAGCCATTGCGGCCCATCGCTCGCAGGTGACGCGAATGATCGACGATGACCCCACCGCGTTCTACCTGTCGCCGGAGCTGCTGGCCCACTTCAACGCTCCGCGTGAGCTGTTTCTGGAAGCCATCCAAAAGGAATAATCCTGATATAAAGTAACCAGTCGGGGTTCAGGCCTGATCCGCCAATGTAGGGCAGCTTGTTGATGGCCAGCATGTCGGCCTCGCTGATGGTAAAATCAAAAACGTCTGTATTGGCTTTGATTCGCTCGGGCGTCACCGATTTGGGCAGGGGCAGGGTTCCGTTCTGCAGGCACCAGCGGATACACAACTGGGCTACCGACTTGTTATAATGACTGGCTAGTTCGGCCAGCGTTTCGTTACCGAGCATTTTGCCGGTACCCAGCGGTCCCCAGGCTTCGATCAGGATGTTGTGCTGCCGGCAGAAGTCGACCGTTTCGGCCTGTGTCTGCCCCGGGTGGTATTCGATCTGGTTGATGGCTGGTATTACATCGGCTTTGTCCATCAGCGCGTCCAGGTGGTGGGGCAGGAAGTTACTGGTGCCGATGGCCTTGATCCGTCCGTCTTGGTGCAGCTGCTCAAACGCCCGCCAGGTATCGGCGTTGATGGCCTGCCAATCTGAATACCGGCGCGCATTGGCGGGCCAGTGAATCAGGTATAGGTCGAGGTAGTCGAGTTGCAGGTCAGCCAGCGTTTTCTCAAACGCCTTCATGGTTTTATCGTAGCCGCGCTCCGTATTCCATAGCTTACTGGTGATGAATAGTTCCGTCCTGTCGACGCCCGACTCGGCCAGGGCGGTTCCGATGCTGGTTTCGTTGCCATAGACTGCCGCCGTGTCAATGTGTCGATAACCGGCATCGAGAGCGGCTTTGACGGCCGAGATGGCAGTATCGCCGTCGGGTGTTTGCCAGGTTCCGAAGCCAACGCCCGGAATGGAGGTACCGTTGTTTAAGGTGTATGTGTCTGTGATCGACTCAATCATGATACAGGTACTGTTTATTTGGGTTATTGTACCTATAAACTACCCGACCGGGCGGCTTTGTTCATACCTGTTCGGGCCCGGCAGGGTCCGTCTAAACCCTATGTACAGTATAGAGTGTCTTCGGAAAACAGGCCGTATCGCTTAACTTGGGGCCATGAAACAGCTTCTCGCAGGATTTGTCATCTGGTTTTCGGTCAGTACCAACGGACTGGCCCAGTCGACGGGGCAGCCCGGTCCCGCCAAACTACCCCGCATTGCCATTGCCGGTCTGGGCATTGAGTCGAGCACGTTTTCGCCGGCGCTGACCCACGAAGAAGCATTCCATGCGCGGTATGGCCCGGAGGTGTTCAATGCCTATCCGTTCATGATGCCGGTGTCGCCCCTGCGTAAACAGGCGCTCTGGCTGCCTACCGTTGTCGGTAAATCGCTGCCGGGCGGAGCCGTAACGCGGGAGGCCTACGAGTCGCTGGTGACCAAAACCCTCGATTCACTGAAGAAGTACGGCCCTTACGACGGACTCTATTTCGACATCCACGGCGCTATGAGTGTGGTCGGACTCGACGATCCGGAAGGGGATTTCCTGACTCGCATCCGGCAGGTGATTGGCTACAAAACGATTGTTTCGACATCTATGGATCTGCATGGCAACGTGTCGTGGCGATTGGCTCAGCAGACAGACCTGATGACCTGCTACCGGATGGCTCCGCACGAAGACGCCATGCAAACCAAAGAACGGGCCGTAGTCAACCTGCTCGAGCGTATCAAAAGCGGGAAGGGCAAACCCGCCTACAAAGCCTGGATACCCGTGCCAATCCTGCTGCCGGGCGAGAAAACCAGCACCCGCATCGAGCCAGGCCGGAGCCTGTATCAGCAGGTAGAACCAGCCTCGAAGCAGGTTGGTATTGTTGATGCCGCCATCTGGATCGGCTACGCCTGGGCCGACGAACCCCGCAATCAGGCGGTGGTGATGGTTACCGGCGACGATAAAGCCGCCGTAACCCAGGCGGCTGAGAAACTGGCCCGCAACTTCTGGAGCGTTCGGCATCAGTTCGACTTCGTTGCTCCTACCGGTCCGCTGGAAAAATGCCTGGCCGACGCGCTGGCCAGCCCCAAACATCCGTTTTTTATCAGCGATACGGGCGATAACCCGACGGCGGGTGGAGCGGGCGACGTAACCTGGACCCTCACCCAGCTGCTGGCCCGACCCGAATTTCAAAAAGCCGACGGCCCGTCGCTGATTTACGCGTCGATTCCCGATGCGGACCTGGTGCAGAAAGCCATCGCGGCCGGTGTGGGTGGTTTGGTAGAAGGAACGGCTGGTGCCCGGGTTGATGCGCGGTTTGCGTCCCCCGTCAAACTTAAAGGAACGGTAACCTCAATCGTTCGTGGGGATAAAGATGCGGAAGTGGAAGTCGTCGTCAACGTGGGCAGTATCTACGTCATCGTCACCCAGAAACGGAAGCCCTACCATAAGGAAATCGATTTTACCCGGCTCGGCCTCAAGCCCCGCGAAGCCGATATCGTTGTGGTCAAGATTGGCTATCTCGAACCTGAGCTCTATGCCATGCAGCAGGGCTGGATTATGGCCCTGACACCCGGTGGCGTCAATCAGGATCTGGCCCGGCTTCCCTACAAGCGCATCCGACGGCCCATGTTCCCGTTCGACAAAGACATGAAAACGCCCGATCTGTCGGCCCAACTGGTGCCCATCTCCGGAACGTCGAAATAAGCGCTGCCCGTCCGTTAATTGAACGATTGCCGAAAGGCGACGGGCGATAAGCTGGTATGGCTCTTAACTGGTTTGCTGAACGACTGAGGGTATGAACGGGCGGCTGTAGCAACGCTTATCTGATCAAACAATCTGCCTGCTTTGGGCTTTCTTACAGTATTGGAATCATCAGCAATCAGATAACCTGCTCAACGTGGCTACTAACACCCTTCCAGCAACTTACTTCGACGATGTATACCGCGCCAGCGATGATCCGTGGGCGTTTGCAACAAGCCCCTACGAACGAGCTAAATACGAAGCAACCGTAGCCGCTCTGCCCAATGCCCACTATCACAACGGGTTTGAAATAGGCTGCTCGATCGGGGTGCTGAGCGAGATGCTGGCCCGCCGTTGTGAGCAGCTGCTGTCGGTCGATGCCAGTGAACTGCCGCTGAAAACGGCCCGGCAGCGACTGGCTCCCTATACACATGTCAGCATCGAACAGATGGCCATTCCGGACCAGTTTCCGGACGGACCGTTCGATCTGATTCTGCTGTCGGAGGTGGGCTATTACCTCTCGCTCGATGACCTGACCCGGGCGCGGCAGCGAATGATCGATACCCTCTCGCCCGGTGGGCACCTGCTGCTCGTACACTGGACACCCGTAGTCCCTGACTATCCGCTGACGGGCGATCAGGTGCATGACCATTTCATGGCTATTGCCGGCGCTGGCCAGCCCCTGACCCATCGGCTGAACCAGCGGGCCGACACCTACCGGCTCGATTTGTTTCAGAAACAGCTGTGACATTGACGGCACAAAAAAACGCGATGGATGGCTCCACCGCGTTTTTTTGTGCCGTCAACAACCTACGATTTCTTGGTTGTCGTCTTTTTGGTCGTTGTCGACTTTTTGGTGCTGGTCTTCTTGCCCGTATCATCGAGCGAGTTGATCCAGACGGCCAGTTTCATCGCATCTTCCTTGGGAACCTGCTTCATGGCAGCCATTGGAGGGTAGCCCGGCCAGTTGGTAGGAACGGGATTGTAGATCAGGTCTACAATCTTCTCATTCGAATAGTTTTTCTTGGCCACATCAACGTACGCCGGACCTACCAGCCGCTGGTTGGGGCGGTGGCAGGCAATGCAGGTATATTTGCTCATCAGCGCATTCATATCTGCCGGAATATCGGCTGTTGGTGCCTGTGCGTTAACGTTGAATGCAGCTACGGTCAAAGCGGTCGTAGCGAGGAGGGTACCAAACAATTTTTTCATGTGAACCGGGTAAGCGATTAATTGGAAAAAAGAATAGCAGGCTATAGGCAAGCCTCACAAAAATAGAGGCTTCAGGATGATAAGCCAATCGAGGCTTGGGATTTTCCTACTAAAACAATTGTCAGACAATAGTTTCTTTAAATCGTTTAAAATAAAAACACATTTTTTTTCAATGACACCCATCGACCGTTTCTCCGGGCATGCCGGCCTGTACGCTCAGTATCGGATTGATTATCCGGCCGAGTTATTCGATTTCGTGCTCTCATTCGTCACAGATCGGCAAAACGCCTGGGATTGTGCCACGGGTAACGGGCAGGTGGCGGGTGCTCTGGCCGAGGTGTTTTCGCATGTCGACGCTACCGATATCAGCGAAGCCCAGCTGGCGCAGGCCGTACAGCACCCGGCCATACATTATCAGCTCTGCACAGCCGAACAGACGCCCTTCGCCGACCATACGTTCGATCTCGTCACGGTGGCGCAGGCGCTCCACTGGTTCGACGTAGAGGCTTTTCACCGGGAGGTTCGGCGGGTGGCCAAACCGGGTGCCGTACTGGCCGAGTGGGGGTACGGTCTGGTAGCACTGGGGGAGGAGCTCGACGCTGTGCTGGTTGATTTCTACCGGAACCGGGTCGGGCCGTACTGGGATCCGCAACGCGCCTACATCGATAATGCCTACGCCACGCTGCCATTTCCGTTTGCCGATCGGCAGCAGGCGTCGTTCACCATTCGGCGCAGCTGGACACTGGATCGGTTCCTGAACTACCTCCGAACGTGGTCGGCTGTACGTCAGTATATGCACGAGAACGAAGAAGATCCGGTCATCCACCTGGGCGAAACGCTCAAACCCGTTTGGGGGGCGGGAGAGCGGGAGGTTCAGTTTCCGGTGTTTCTGCGGCTGGGGCGGGTGTAAGTTTCGACCCGGGGCCAGGTCGGGCGTATCGACCTGAAAAAAAACGATTTATGGCCGTTTTGTATGGTTCTGCAAAGATTAAATAGTACAGACGTATGAGTCAGTTGTATATTTGCTCTGTAGAACCTAAAACTCAACGATCCATGTGTAGAATACGTTATACACTTCTCCTGGTGTGGGTGGCCGTCTGTGGACTGGCCCATGCCCAGAATCAACAAATTACGGGACGAGTCACGTCACAAAGTGACAAACAGGGGTTGCCGGGGGTGAGCGTCATCATCAAAGGCAGCACAACCGGTACCGCCACGGATGCCAACGGCGCCTACACCCTGTCAGCGGGGCAGGGCGCTGTGCTACAGTTCAGCATGATCGGCATGAAGCCGCAGGAAGTGACGGTGGGCAATCAGACCCAGATCAACGTTGAACTGGCCGATGATGCCAAAGCGCTCGAAGAAGTCGTGGTGGTAGGCTACGGTACCCAGCGCAAGATCGACGTGACAGGGGCCGTTGCGCAGGTAAAAGGCGAAGAGCTGGTTCGGCAACCCGTTCTGTCGGCAACGCAGGCCCTGCAGAGCAAGGTAGCGGGCGTGCAGGTCATCAACTCCGGCGCCCCCGGTCAGGCGCCCGTTGTCCGGATTCGGGGTACGGGTACGCTGCTGGGCGGGGCCGATCCGCTGTACGTCGTTGACGGGATTATCACTGAAGATATCCGGAACATCAACACCTCCGACATCACCTCGGTCGATATCCTGAAAGACGCATCCGCCACCGCCATTTACGGGGTTCGGGCCGCCAACGGGGTGGTGCTGATTACGACAAAGCGCGGTCGGTCGGGAGCTCCGCAGGTCACCTACGATGGCTACGTGGGAATTCGCACGCCAGCCAGCCGGGTGAAGATGGCCGATGCACCGTTGTTTGCGCAGTATAACAACGAAGCCGTTCGCTACGACAGCCAGACCGACCCGCTTCCGTTCGATCCGGCTGCCATTACGGCCAACACCGACTGGTTTCGCGAAATTACCCGTACGGGCATCCAGCATAACCACGCCCTGTCGGTCAGTGGCGGCACCGAGAAAACGACCTATCTCTTCAGCGCCAGCTACTTCAACGAGAAAGGGATTCTGCGCGGCAATGACTACAACCGGCTGGTGTTGCGCCTGAACAACGACTATACCCTGTCGCCAGCCCTGAAACTGGGGCATAACCTGAGCCTGGCCAACAGCAACTCGGTCCTGGCCGATGCGGGTAGCGCCCTGCTCGAAACCACCGACAACATCAGCACGACCTCGCCCGTTCGGGGCAGCGGCTCGGTATATTCGGCCTTCACGAACGCCTACCGGCAGGCCCCGCTGGTACCGGTCTACAATCCGGACGGGACCTACGGTTTCACAGCCCGGAACAACGTAGCCAACCCCATTGCGCAGCTCGACTACACCAACTTCGAAGCCAAGGGACTGCGGTTGCAGGGGTCGTTTTTCGCGAACCTGACCATTGCCAAGCACATCACCGTTATTTCCAACTTCGGTATCGAGTCCAACGTGCTGCGGTCGTACAATTACTCGCCCGTGTACCGGGTGTCGGCTAACCAGCAGAATGCGGTCAGTACCCTAACGGTGGGACGGTCGAACAACGCGCGCTGGCTCTGGACCAACACGGCCGAATACGCCAATACCTTTGCCGAACGCCATACGGTGAAAGTCTTGGCCGGTTTCGTGAACGAACGGTTCCAGGGCGATGTGCTGCGGAGCGCCCGGCAGGATGTGCCGCCCCAGTCGAACTACTTCTACCTGAACACGGGAAATGCCTCAACGGCCACCAACGAACAGACCGGAACCCTCGAAACCCGCCAGTCGTACATTGGCCGGGTCAATTATAACTTCGCCGACCGGTACCTGCTGACTGCTACGGCCCGCTATGACGGATCGAGCAAATTCCCGACCAGCAACCGCTGGGGTTTCTTCCCCTCTATCGGGGCCGGCTGGGTAATCAGTGAGGAGTCGTTCATGCGGGGAAAAACGCCGTTCGATGTGTTGAAAGCCCGCGTCAGCTGGGGGCAGACGGGTAACGACCGCATTCCGGCCAGTGCGTTCCAGTACACCATTGCCAGCGGACTCGACTACGCGTTCGGACCCGACCAGAGTTCGCAACAGGGCCGAACCATCACGAACCTGATCGACCCTAACCTCCGGTGGGAAATCACGACCGGTACCGACGTCGGGCTGGAGTTTGCGCTGGCCAAGAACCGGCTGAGTGGCGAGGTGGCCTACTACCAGAAACGCACCCGGGATGCCCTCTTTCTGCGGCCCATCGACGCTATTTTCGGCGACCTGGATGGGTCGTACCTGACCAATGCGGCTACGGTACTGAACAAAGGGGTAGAGTTCGGTCTGAACTGGCGCAACTCGGTAAATACTAGTTTCCAGTATAACATCGGGGCCAACGTGACCATGAACCGCAACCGGCTCGAAGACGTGCAGGGTGGTCTGCCCATCAACGACGGCGGCATCGGCAACGGCCAGTTCACGACCCGCACCGCCGTGGGGCAACCCGTAGGGTCGTTCTGGGTATGGCAAACGGATGGTATTTTTCAGACGCAGGAGCAGGTCAACAACACGTCAGCTAAGATAGAAGGCACCAAACCCGGCGATTTCCGGTACGTAGATCAGAACGGAGACGGCACTATCGATGATGAAGACCGCGTCTTCGTTGGATCGTACCAGCCCAGGCTGTACTTCGGCGTCAACGGCGGGTTTACCTACCGCAGCATCGACTTCTCGACGGACTGGTACGCCAACTTCGGAAACCAGGTCTACAACGGTAAGAAAGCCCAGCGGTTCGGTAACGAGAACATCGAAGCCTCGCGGGCTGACCGGTGGACACCCACCAACCCCAGCAATACCGAACCCCGCGCCAGCAATGCCGTACCGGTCTCGTCGACCTACTACGTCGAGTCCGGCTCGTTTTTCCGGATCAACAATATAACGCTGGGGTACACGCTGCCCAAAACGCTGGTATCGAAGGCAAAACTTAACCGCGCTCGGCTGTACGTGACGGCGCAGAACGCACTGACCATCAAGTCGTTTTCGGGTTATTCGCCCGAGCTGCCCGGCGGACCGCTCAACTCGGGTATCGAGCTGAATGCATATCCCGTTACATCAGCTTATCTGGTAGGTATCAATCTCGGATTTTAAGTTAAGCACTCAACAGACATGAAACGGATTCATAAATCAATGGCTATAGCCCTGGTAGGCGGGCTTTCACTGGTAACCTCGTGCCAGAATTTTCTGGACGTACCACCGCAGGGGCAGCAAACCCCAACCGACTTCTTCTCGAGTAACCCCGACGCGGCTACCACGCTCGTGAACGCCGTTTACGCCAAGATGCTCGACTGGAATTTTCACTCGTTCTCCTGGAACGGGGTAACAAGTATGACCTCCGACGATGCGGAGAAAGGTAGCTCGCCGGGCGATACGGGTACGGACAAAGACCAGCTCGACAACCTGACCTTTACGCCGTCGAGCCTGTCGTTCAACGAAGTATGGGTTGGGCAGTACGAAGGCGTTGCCCGCGCCAATCAGGCGTTGACCAACCTGCCAAACCTGACGATCGGCGATACGCTCAAAAACCGGCTCGTTGGCGAGGCTAGTTTTCTGCGGGCTTATTTTTACTTCAATCTGGTCCGCTGTTTCGGGGGCGTGCCGCTGATCACTACAGTGGCCGACCCGACCAACCCAACCGATATTGAGCAGGGGCGGGTCAGGGCCACGCGTGAACAGGTCTACGCGCTGATTGAACGTGATCTGCAAACGGCCGTCACGAATCTGCCCGAAAAAACGCAGTATGGCACCGCCGATCTGGGCCGGGCCAGCAAAGGTGCCGCCAAAGCGCTGCTGGCCAAAGTGTCGATGTACCAGAAAAAATGGAATGTGGTGCAGCAGCTGACCGACGAGATCATTGCATCGGGCCAGTATTCGCTGTTGCCGAACTACGGTGAGATCTGGCGCGAGTCGTCGGAGAACGGGCCGGAGTCGGTTTTCGAGATTCAGGGTAAAGGAACGACGCCCAACCGGGGGGTGCAGGGGTATTTTGAAAGTCAGGGCGCCCGGGGCGACGGTGGCTGGGGCTGGGGTTTCAACGTGCCGACCGAAGACCTGGAAAAAGCCTATAGCGTGGGTGATACCCGCAAAGACGGTACGATCATCCGGCGCGGCACTACGCTCTGGGACGGGCAGGTGGTAAGCGCCAATGCCGAAAATCCACGGTATAATTTCAAGGCGTACATCAGCCGCACCCGCGAGTCCTATAACGGCGACAACTGGGAAACCAACAAGAATATTCGGGTATTGCGTTATGCCGAAGTGCTGCTCATGAATGCCGAAGCGGCCAACGAACTCGGTCAGTCGGCCAAGGCGCTGACATCGCTCAACCTGGTTCGGGCGCGGGCGCGGGGTGGTGCTACGGGGGTTGTGCCCAACGTAACCACCACGGCGCAGGCCGCCCTGCGGACGGCCATCTGGAACGAACGGCGTCTGGAGCTGGCCTTCGAGCATGATCGCTGGTTCGACCTGGTGCGTCAGGGACGGGCTGCCGAGGTGCTGCGGGCCCAGGGCAAGAATTTTGTGGTGGGTAAGCACGAACTGTTCCCCATTCCGCAGAACCAGATTCAGCTGAGCGGGGGCGCGCTAACCCAGAACCCCGGCTACTAACCAGACCGAAATCGTTTTACTGGCCCGTGAGGATCGATACTCCGACCTCACGGGCTTTTTTACCCGCTCCGAAACGAGCCTGGTCAATTGGACGAAACCCTATGAAACATATTCTTACGATTCTCACGCTGTGCGGATCGCTTTCCATCGTTTGTTGCCAGCCCCGGACGCAGGCCGTTGCGCCCGTTCCTAAACCGGCGGGGCTGACCGCGTCGGACCAGTCGTTTCTCGACAGTCTTCAGCGCGACACGTTCCGGTATTTCTGGGAAACTGCCAATCCCGAAAACGGCCTCGTGCCCGACCGGGCGCCAACCCCGTCGTTCAGCAGTGTGGCTGCCGTAGGTTTTGGGCTGACGTCGTATCTGGTCGGGGTAGAGCGGGGGTACGTCACCCGCCAGCAGGCCGCCGACCGTACCGTGCGCACGCTTCGGTTTTTTGCCAGCGCGCCCCAGTCAGAAAAAGCAACGGGTGTGGCGGGGTACAAAGGCTTTTTTTACCACTTTCTGGATATGAAAACCGGTGAGCGATTCCGGCAGGTCGAGCTGTCGACGATCGATACGGCCTTGCTGCTGGGCGGCATCCTGAGTGCTCAGTCCTACTTCGATCAGAACACGCCCGTCGAAACGGAAATCCGACAACTGGCCGAGCAGATCTACGCCCGGGTCGACTGGACCTGGATTCAGGGCAAGAACGGCCCGGCCTCCAGACCGTTTGTGTCCATGGGCTGGCATCCCGAAACGGGCTTCATCAAAAACGACTGGACAGGCTATAACGAAGCCATGCTCCTGTACGTGCTCGCGCTGGGGTCGCCTACGCACCCGGTCGGAACCGACACCTGGGCCGCCTGGACAAAATCATATCCCTGGGCTACGTTCTACGATCAGCCGCATGTCAATTTCGACCCGCTGTTTGGCCACCAGTATTCGCACGTCTGGATCGACTTTCGCGGTATCCGTGACGAGTACATGCGCGGCAAAGGCATCGACTACGCCGAAAACTCGCGCCGGGCTACCTATGCTAACCGCGCTTACTGCCTGAACAACCCGGCCAACTGGCAGGATTACGGCCCAACGATCTGGGGACTGACGGCCTGCGACGGACCGAAAGATACCACGGTGGCAGGCCGAACATTCTTTTCGTACCGCGCCCGCGGAGCCGCATCGACGCAGATTGTAGACGACGGCACCATTGCGCCTACGGCGGCTGGCGGGTCGATGGCGTTTGCGCCCGAAATCTGCATACCGGCGTTGCGGACCATGAAAACGAAATACGGAGATAAGCTCTACGGCCCCTACGGCTTCCGAGATGCTTTTAATCCGACGTACCGCTATCCGTCGGCTTTTGCCAACGGCTCAACCCAGGCGGGTTGGTTCGATGTCGACTACCTGGGTATTGACCAGGGCCCCATTCTGCTCATGGCCGAAAACCTGCGAACAGAATTTGTCTGGAACCTGATGAAGAAAAATCCTCACATCCGGCGTGGGCTGGTGAAAGCCGGTTTTTCGGGGGGCTGGCTGAACTAGCCCGTCGGGTAGAGTGCGAGCAGGCATTACCTTTGCTGACCATATGAACGCTGGCAACCGTAACGCCTGTTCAGCTACCCGCCTATGCTCCCGTACTTTCCGTTTGGTCCGCAGTTTAACGACAAGATTGGCACCCGCCTGCTGACCGACGCCGATCCGCTGATCGACATCGATGACCACTATCTGGCCGAGGTGCTGTTAAAACGCCAGTTGCTGACCGGGCAGCCCGGCTATTATTACCAGTCGCAGCCAGGCCACGAGACGGCGCAGTGGGACGTAGTGGCGCTGGTGCTGCAAGAGGCTGCCCGCCGGGCACCCGACGCCTTTACGCTCCAGCAGCAGGGCGACGAATGGCACTGGCAGAACCACCGGCTCAACGAAGCCTGCACCTTTACCGTTGGTAAGGTCGATACGCTGCCGCAGGAGCCACTCGACTGGGTAGGTCGGCAGGTGGCCGAAGATCTGCTGGTATTATCGGGAGAAGGCGTTCGGCTCGTGGCGGGGCAGTTGTGCTTCGGCAACGGCTGGTGCCTGGACGATAAGCTGGGATTACCCTTCTGGGACATTCACGCGCCCATCAACCCCATTGTCGAGTCGATGATGCGGGCTGCGTTGGTCCTAATGGAGAGGATACCCCTCGGTCGACCCGTCTGGCGGCTCAACTGGAGCCTCAAACTCAGCGATCAGCTCGACATGACCAGCCGCCATACGCCCGCGCTCGATCGGCTGCTGGCCGAACGGCTCCCTCAACTGGCCCTCGATACCATAGCGCAGCAGCTTTTTGTCCGTATCGAGCGGCAAACCCTTACCCGACTTCAGCGATCCGGCGCGGTGCTGTTCGGCATCCACACCTACCAGAACCGACTCGATCGCGAGCTGGCCGAACGGCCTGGTGCAGCTCAGAACCTGGCGGCCGTACTGGAAACCGCTCCGCCCGCCCTGCTCGACTACAAAGGCATCAGTCCGTTTCTGGAACCCCTGCTGACGGGTCTGAAACAGGAAAAAACTTCATGAAGCCCCCTTTTAGATCTGTTTTTACAGCGATACATGAATAGCAGCCCGAATGCCAAAAGACCGTGTGCCGGGTGCGTTCAGGTGGGTTAACCGATGGACAGCCGCAACCCGCAGAAAGCGAAAAATATTGTCGATCCCATATCCGAGTTCTACATAAGGGGTAGGCCCGATTGATTTAGGTAGATATAGTTGAGGTAAGTACTCGGGACTAGATTCGAAGTACTTGGAGACTAACTCCTCATTATCAACCCGTAAACTTCCGTAGAGTAGTTTGCCCACTGCAAACGTCCTTAAACCCCACCGATTAAGTAACGGGATTCGGTTCGTTACTAACCCTTCAAACGAGTGATGAAAGGATAAGGACAGATACCGGTCGCTGGCAAATTCCGAGTAGTTCATCAGGTTGAACGCATTTTTGGCGTAAACAAAGGTCTCATTGCCCAGGTGTACGTTCAACAGGTTGATTGGCAATAGCGAAGGCGTATACAAACCTTCGATGGTATAGTCTGTTTTTCCAAACAGGCCAAAGCGCAGCATGTGCGAAAAATCGACTTTGACAATATGGTAGTTCCCCAATTGGGACCCAACAGACGCTAACAGTGTATCGCTAACATGACCGAATGTGTATTTCAAACCAATAACGGGAGCTGATTTGCCGGCCCGGGTTCTTATTCGGTTAGGGTTGCGGCTGGGTATCCGGTTGGGAATATACCGTAGGGCAAAGCTGGCTTCCGGCGCATTGAAGGGCGTGACAATCGAGAATCGCTCCTTACTAAATTCTTCTGGATAGAAGTAATCGAGTGGATAAAACGCACGGTGGCGCAGAGTCAGTGTCGTCGTGATATTTTGAGAAAAGTCTTTCTGGAAAAACACTTGATAGTCTCGCTGATAAAATGCTCCGTTTGATCGGCCAAAGCGGGAGGCCAGCCGAAATAACGCATTATCACCGATATCCTCCTGGCGAATACCAATCTGATCGATATCAAGATTGGCTTTCAAGCCGAAACGGGTAAGGGGTGCCGTTGATGGGACGTAGGTGATTTCTAAATCTCGTTTCAGTATTTTATCGCGGGTTCCGTAGGCAAGATACCCGTTTATCTGCCATTTTTTGCTGAATCCGGGGCTGGTGCGCATTCCGAGCCAGAAACGATTCTGCTCTATGTTATTCCGCGCGTAGCTAAAGAATGCAGATCCTAATTCAACAGCTTTCGTAAGGCGCACATAACCGCCGTTGACAAAAAAATTGACTGCTTTTGATAGCCGCCTGAACGACGGCACCTGACTAACTGTGTCGATCAGTGCAAGTGATAGCTGTTCATCTTTGGTCAGTTTTTCCTGCCGTTGCTGGGTCCAGAAGGCATCATCGGCTTCTTTACTATCGGCCCTGATTTCAACGGGGGCATCAAAAAAAGCCAGCTCTTTTGGCTTGTTGACAATTACATCTTTCAAGTTGATAGCCAGGCCGATAACAACGCCTGTCGATTTATCGAAAAGCTCAGATGCATCGATAACCAGTCGCGTCTTTTCGGGCATCCAGGTATCCTCTTTTTCGCCAAGCTGTTCATATTCCTGTTGAATCTGTATTTTATCAATGAAATTGATGTTTGCGGTTTTGTCGATATTGGCGTCAATCTGCACGAGTGCGTACGAGGTCGTGTCTATCCAGAGCGTACCTCTAAAGGCCAGGTCGCGGGTATTTTTCGGGTCGAAATCAATTCGGAAGCAGGTATGTAATCCGACCTGGGTTGTGTCCCGTAAAAAATATGTGTAAACTCCGGTTCCGCCTTTTGCCAGAGGGGACATAAATTCTTTACGAAAAAGTCCAATCCAGTTCTGGTAAAAATTAATCGTATTATAGCCCGAAGCGGTAAGTTGTGTTATAAAATCGTTATCAGCAATCCCAAGACCTTTTGAGTAACTTTTCTGAACAATTTCTTTCATCCGCATCGGATTTTTTTTGAAATAAATTGTCGAAATAGCTTCTGATAAATATATAGGGATAACCAGATTTGCATTCTTGTCGCGCAGAGATTCTATCTGAGCTAATTTTTGGTAAATGTCGCGGATAATTCTTTTCTGCTTGAATTTTTCGGATAAGTTCTGGACGGAAATGCTTATTCGGTTGTAAGCCTCACATTCGTAGGCATTTATTTCGGCAAAATTATTTTTACTCCTGTGCTCATCGACTTTACGCATAATTCGATAGGCAGGGTCCTAGCCACGAGTACGAACGATTACCTCTTTAAGTTGCTGTGCGCTGGCAGATAACTGAATATTAATCGTTTGTTGAGCTACAATGCTCACCGGTTTCCGGCTGGTGATATACCCAATGGACGAAGTAACCAGCGAGTCTGCCAGCGTCTGTACCGTCAGTTTGTAATTTCCATCAAAATCGGACTGGGTGCCTACTGATTTTCCCTTTAATGCAATCGATGCAAAAGGAATGCCTTCGCCTGTTTGCGCATCGGTTACTTTGCCTGTGATGGAGTAAATAGGCTGGGCAGAGATGTTATGAACAGTTAGCAAAAAAGCAAGTGGTAGCAGGCGGAAAAGCATTCGCTTTGCTACTGGTACAATGAACGCGAACATAGTGTTACGGTAGGTAAATATAAGCTAAGCAAGCAGTTCAGAAGCTTGCGAAGTAGTTGGAATAGACGTAATCTGTAAATGTATTTCGATAAATAAGCCGGGATAATTAAGTCGGTACTTTCAGAGAAATAATGGCCCTCATTCTTATGTATTAACCGAATAGGATTTATTGCATAGGCTCGTCAATTTATTCAAGAATGATCAGCACTTATTGCCTGTAGGTTTGTCTTTTCTAATTATTCACTAGACGAAACACGAGGTGAAAAGTTTCTCTATGTATTGGATTTATTTGAAGTGTTAATGATGTATTGTTGTACTATCAAACTAGTATTTTTTAGGCAGTCTAGAAAGGAGAGGGGGTAAATAGCTATGAGGCAAAAGGCGGGACTGAACAGACCATAACCGTGTGTAGCGGGGAACTCTCAGGAGTTGTTCGACCAGGTCATGGACTGGTCCGGCGGAGAAAATGCAAAGGCAGGGAGATTATCCCTGCCATAGGAAAACCGACCGCATCGGCTACCGTTTGCTGTCGCTACTCAGCAGTTGCCAAACGGCCCCAACTCAGCAGAGAAAGAAGTCTTTTTGTATATAGGATCAAAGCTCCCAGATAACCCGCACGACCTTACCGTGAACGCCGATGGTCTGGAAAAATTCGAGCCAGTGTAGCTGCTGCGGGCCGAGGTGGTCGGTGGGTGATTTGACTTCCACGAATTCATAATGCCCGGCCTGGTTCCAGATCAGCAGGTCGGGAAAGCCGCGCGTATGTTCGCGAACATTCCGGGCCATTTCGAGCAGGATAAGCCGGAGCTGCTCCAGATCGAGGAGGTCGATAAGGCGCTGAACCAGCGTCAGCAGCTCATCCGACCAGTCGACGAGTACGTTGGTGATGCCGTACTTGGCGTTGAACATGCGGCCCGTATGCCGTCGCCAGTCGTCGCGGGTAGTTAGTTCGGTCAGGCGCTTTTTGAGCAGCTCTTCGCGTTTCAGGTAAAAATCGGGCAGGTAAAAGTCCGACGGCGCGCGCTGCAGCGGGTGATGAATGGCCGATACGTTGGCGTCGTAGATGATATCCCAGAACACCAGCCCGAACAGCCCGCGCCAGGGGTAGTTTTCGGTAAAAGCCGCGTCGTAGCCCGACTCGAGGTAATAGTTCATCACGCCAGCCTCTACATGATGCCGATAGGCGGCTGGTATGTTCAGGCTTTCGGCATCGGACAGGAAGCGGGTGGTAGCCTTACGGGGGCGCTTTTTCTCGCCGACGCTCAGGATTTTCTCGCGGAAGTCGTTCGCAAAATAGCGTTCTTCGGCATTGAGGGGCGCTACGGCAATCTCGTCGCAGAGGGCCAGGGCTTCGTCGACGGCGCCGTTGCGGAACAGCAGCCGGACGCGTCGTTCCCGGGCCGGCACGCGGTCGCTCAGCTCATAAACAGCCAGGGCCTGCTCGGGTAGCTTTTGTCGTTCCAGGTAGCCACCCACCTTGCATACCAGTTTCTGATAGCCCGGAATGGCAATTTCGGTTAGCTCAGGCCGGGTTTCGTTCCAGTTCAGAAACCAGTTGTAAATATCTTCGGCGGGCGTTTCGCTGGTTTTCAGTTCGTAAAACTCCTCGTTCGTCAGCGAGATCATCAGCTTATCCTCCACCTCTTTACGGGTACGAAAGCGGGCCGTCATCTTGCTGTCGTCGTAGCGCTCGAAGTTGACCATGCCCAGATCGCGGACCACAAAATCAGTCATGCTGCCGCCCCGGTTGCCGAAGAACAAGTACTTGACCATCATCCCCTCGGCTTCGAAGTTCATCCGGATAACCGTTTCGTGGGTAGTCAGGCTGGTGACTATTTCGCCGAAATCGAGTTCATGTAATGCGTACCGAACTACACCCTCCTTCTTTTCCTTGTTGAGCGGGCGTACTTCTTCCGGCGAAAGCGGAAGCAGATCCAGGAGTTCGGGTTTGGTGAAAACACCGAGTGCGTCGTCGCCCATACCTTCGTGGTGTGGTGATAAACGTTCGATAAAGCCAGTTGTCAGGAGTTCGCCAATGGCCGCCGGTAGGTCGGTAATTTCGGCATACTGCAGTTTGTTGACACGAAAAAAGAGTCCTTTTCGGTTACTGAGTCGTACGTATACACACTGGGCGTCGAGGCCGAGGGCTTCGAACCGGCGGATAAAATCCCACTCGGCCTCGTTAAGCAAGCCCCCGTACAGCCGTTTGACAAAGTCCAGCACGTAGCGGAAATTGTCGAGGTAATACCGGGGGGTAAGAATAACTTTCTGTCGTCCGACCATGCCAGGGATTAGTGATTCGGTTTCCCGGTAGCTACTGTCGGGAGACCAGTTTTGGAGCCGCCCGACGGAGCCGTGCTGACCATATAGACAACAAAAAAAACGCTGGATATGTCCCCAACAGACAGCCTGAATGAGTTCGTAAAGCAAGGTATTCTATCGGCCCAGCAAGCGGCAACGATCGATCGGTTTGAACGCGAAAAACCCCTTTCGCTACACTGGGAGCTACGTTCGCTGCTCTACGGGGGAATCCTGTTGCTGAGTTCCGGGCTGGGGTTACTGGTATACGATAACTTCGATCAGATTGGTCATGGCGCGCTGCTGCTGGCTATGGCGGCTGGCTGCGGAGCCTGCTTCTTTTTCGCCTGGCGCCACCGGCCCGACTGGACGTTTGAGCTGGCCCGAAGCCGGTCATCGTTTGGCGATTATGCCTTACTGCTAGGCTGTCTTCTGTTTCTTACACTGGAAGGTTATGCCCAGTATGCCTACACCGTTTTCGGTACCCGATACGGGCTGGTCACCCTGTTGCCGGCGGTTCTGTTTTTGCCCCTGGCCTACCGGTTCGACCACCGGGGGGTATTGAGTATGGCGCTTACGGCCCTTATCTCGTGGGTAGGCGTCACCATACGGCCGCTCGAACTGTATGTCAAAACCAACTTCTTCGATCAGAAAACGGTGTATTCGGCCATCGTGCTGGCGCTGGTGCTAATCGGGGCCGCGCTGCTGCTGGAGCGTCGGCGCATCAAACCCCACTTCACGTACACCTACCTGACCATTGCGGGTAATCTGTTGCTGGTGGCGCTGCTGGGCGGGCTCTTCAATTTTGACTCCGTTCGCCCGCTGTTCGGCCTGGCCCTGATCGGAACCTGCGTCGCCTTCGACCAGTTTGCCCGGCGCAAACGGGCTGTCGACAGCGGGCTGGTATTATTTATTCTGATGAGTGCCATCTACGGCTACATCGGTATTACCTATCTGGTGTTTCATTACCTGGATTTTACAGCCGCCAGCAGTTATTACTGGTATTTTATCCTGACCGGTATTGGCTTTGTGGCGTACCTGCTCAGCCAGTTGCCTAATCGGAAACCAACGAATGAAAGCGTATAACGACGAATGGATTTATAACCGGGAGCTGGTCCGACAGGCCGAACGGTGGCACAAACGCGGCCTGCTGACCGACATGCAGATCGGCACCGTACAGCAAAACTACCCGCTTGGATTCCGGCAAACGAACGGTATTCTGGAGGTAGGTCTGTTTCTGTTCACGACGCTGGCGATACTGGGTACGTTTTTACTGACAACAACGCTGGTGTCGGGTCTGCTCGATGAGCGCACCTCCTTCGGTACAGTGAGTGTAGTGTTCAGTCTGGGGTTGGGGGTGCTGGGGCAACAGGTAATTAACCGGCGGCTGCTCTACAGAAATGGCGTCGATAATGCCATAGCGGTGCTGGCAGCGGGCTTCCTCGTGCTGGGGCTGCTGATGTTTCTGCCCGAGAACCTTCGGCTGTCTACCTACTGCCTGGCCGCGTTGCCCATCCTGCTGCTGGCGCTCTGGTACTACGGCGATACCATTCTGGCCTTTCTGTCGCTGGCTACGTTCTACACGTTTATGTTTAATGGCATGCTGGCGTTTAGCTGGGGCAAAGATGCACTACCGTTTGTCATGATGACCGTATCGGGTGGATTATACGGGCTGTCGCGTAGTCGCTGGCTGGTTGGCGGCCCGGGCGACACTCTGACCAAAGCACAAACGTATTATGCCGATCCGATCAACCTGATGGAGTCGCTGTCGCTGGTGGTGCTGATCGCCAGCGGTAATTATTTTGTAGTGCGCGAACTGAACGGCCTGTTGCTGGAGTCTACGCCCGACCGGCCCCGTTTTGCCGAAGCGCCCGAGATTGGCCTACCGGCGCTGTTCTGGCTACTGACCTTTCTGATACCGGGCGCCTGCTTCGGCTATGGGCTGCGGACTCGCAACCGGATTCTGCTGTCGATGGGGGCGCTGGGGCTCGTTGCGGCCGTGGCTACGCTACACGAATATGCCGCGATCGTATCGCTCAATACCGCGCTGACGCTCGGCGGACTGGCGCTGATCGGAATCGCCGTAGGCTGTATTCGCTACCTGCAGAGCCGCCCGGCCGACCAAACCCGGGGCCGCTTCTCGGATACTCCCGACGACGACTCGCCCGCGGGTATTCTTGGCCATGCCGACACGATAGCGGCCATACAAGCGGCTACGCAGGCCCAGCCTGCTCAGCGGGAGAGCCTGCGGTTTGGCGAAGGTAACTTCGGCGGGGGTGGGAGCGAAGGTCGCTACTAATGCATGGATACAGGGTCAGCAGGGCTGTAACACCTGCATAGGGTTGAGATCGGGCCGGGGCAAACAGAGGTGATCCTGACTGGCTAACGGGTTGGGTCAGGCAGGAGACGTAGGCTTCATCGCGTCAATCAGCCGGGTTCTGCGGTGGGTCTGGCGAAAAAGTCCTAAGTTTGACCCCGTAAACTAACCAATGATTGCCCTCGCATGAAGACCGTAGACGCCTACAACTTTGCTGGCAAAAAAGCCCTTGTCCGGGTTGATTTTAACGTGCCGCTCGACAAAGAATTCAACATCACCGACGATACCCGCATCCGGGCAACGATCCCGACCGTGATGAAAATTGTCAATGATGGTGGGTCGGCCATACTGATGTCGCACCTGGGGCGGCCCAAAGGAGGCCCCGAAGAAAAATATTCACTCAAGCATATCATTCCGGCGCTAAACGAAGCATTTGGCCGGGAGGTGAAGTTCGCTGACGACTGCATTGGTCAGTCGGCCGCGGACCTGGCAGCCTCGCTGCAACCGGGCGAGATTCTGCTGCTCGAAAACCTGCGTTTCTACAAGGAAGAGGAAAAAGGCGATGTAGCCTTTGCCGAAAAGCTTGCAAAACTCGGCGATGTCTGGGTAAACGATGCCTTCGGTACCGCTCACCGCGCCCACGCCAGCACCGCCGTGATGGGGCAGTTCTTTACCGACCGGGTGGCTGGTTACGTGATGGAAGCCGAGCTGGTCAACGCCAAAAAAGTGCTGGGCGAAGCCGAACGGCCTTTCACGGCGATTATGGGTGGGGCCAAAATTTCGGACAAGATCCTGATCATCGAGAAACTGCTCGACACCGTCGACAACCTGATTATTGGCGGGGGGATGACCTATACCTTTACCAAAGCGCAGGGTGGTCAGATCGGTAAGTCGCTGCTCGAAGCTGACAAGCAGGAGCTGGCGCTGGAGCTGCTGAAGAAGGCAGAGCAGAAAGGCGTCAAGATTTACATGCCTGTCGATAACGTCTGCGCCGATGATTTCTCGAACGACGCCAACCGGCAGGTGGTGCGTACGGGGCAAATTCCGGATGGCTGGGAAGGCCTGGACATCGGACCCGAGACGGTGAAACTGTTCACGGAGGTCGTGCTGGCTTCGAAAACCATTCTCTGGAACGGACCTATGGGCGTATTCGAGTTCGAAAACTTCGCTACGGGTACAAACGCCATTGCCGAAGCGGTGGTAAAAGCTACCGAAGAAAACGGTGCTTTCTCGCTCATTGGCGGTGGTGATTCGGCTTCGGCCGTCAATCAGGCAGGCTACGGCGACCGGGTGAGCTACGTCTCTACCGGCGGTGGTGCCCTGCTCGAGTACATGGAAGGCAAAACCCTGCCAGGCGTAGCGGCACTCGACTAAACGTCACACAACCTATCCCACGTGGAGACGCGAGGGGTCTCGTCTCTACATGGGGTAGCAGCAACAAGCCCGAAAATAAACGCCTTACAGTCCACCCAGGGCCGCTTTCGCTTTGTTGTCGACGCTGTTTTTGTACTCGTGGCGCTTGAAAGACAGGGCTTTTTCGAAGAACGACCGGGCGCGCGTCCGGTCGTTCTTTTGTTGGTAGATATAGCCCAGCTGAAGCGCCGAGGAGGCTCCAAACGAAAGATTCTGCTGCCGGGCTGCCGGGCTATCGGCCAGGGTCAGCGCCCGGCTCAGATAGGGAGCCGCTGTGTCGGGCGCGTTCCGGCGCTGGTAGATGCGACCCAGCCGGTAGTTGTACTCGATCTGTTCGGCCAGCGCCGGAAAACGCGCTTCGGTGTAAGGCCGAAGGTACGCCAGCGCGCTATCCGTATAGCCTCCATCAGCCGCCAGCCGCGCCCGCATCAGTACTTTCTGCTGGGCAGAGGGGCTGCGTTTCAGGTATTGTTCAGCCAGCCGCTGGGCGGCTTTGTCCGACTCGACGGCCTGCCGACCCACGCGGGTAACCTGCACGAGCAACGGCCGGGCGCTGGCGTCGGGTTCGTTAGCCAGCCACTGGCAGAGAAACAGTTTGTAATAGGAGTCCTTCAGGAAATTACGCCCCCGGTAGGTAGACAGAAATCGCTGAAAATGGCGTGTAGCGGTACCGTACTGCCCTTTTTGCAGGTAGATGTCGCCCAGAATATTGTCCATAACGGGAATGGGCTGGTACGACGCAGCCGTAGGGCGAGCGTTCAGATACGTCAGCGCCTGCTCGCTATGACCGTTCTTCTGTTCTATCGTGGCTCCGAAGAAATGGAGCAGCAGATTATCCGGGTTAGCCCGAATCAGTTGCTGTAACGTCTGGCTGTCGGCTTCGGTGAAGCGGAGCACGTAAGCCCGTACCATCAGATCGATGAGCCGGGCCTCCAGACCAAAAACGGGATCGCGCTGCGCCCGGCTGATCTCCTGCTGCCCCTGCTGAATAGTACCCCGCAGGCCGAGCAGGCTGGCTACCCAGCTATAGCTTTCCGGTACGGAGCCGATCATGATGTGCAGGGTTCCCAGCGACTTATAGGTGGGCAAAAAATCCGGAAACCGTTTCTGGTTATCGGCCAGCAGTTTGTACGCGCGGATGACATCCCAGCTGGCGCTCATCTCTTTGCCAAACTTCAGCTTGATAAACGCCCAGTGGAGCCGCACTTCGGCCTGAAGCACCCGTTGCCAGGGCGACGTATCGTCCAGCGACTGCAGGCCGTCGAGCCGTTCGGCTTCGCGGTCGCTCCAGGTGGCAAACAGCTGATCATCGTCGGAGGTGACCAGCGTGAGCATGTCGGCGTAATCGTCGACGAAAATACGAATGCCGTTATGGGTTGGCTCGCGGGCCAGCAATTGCCGGGCGGGCTGGACGTTGGCTTTCTGCAGATCGGTATAGACGCGCTGCAGCCCGGGTGTCCAGACAAAGTCCTGCGCCTGCACGGGGGCCGCCAGCCAGACGAGTACCCAAAAAACAACGGATCGACACAGGGTTTCTGGTAAGAAAGCTGTGTCGATCCGTCGCATCAGAGTAGGCTGTACTTAGCGTCCGCGGCCTACTACAGCCGGCTCGGGAACGCCTTCTACATCGGCAAAAATCCGTCCGCAGTGTTCGCAAACGATGATCTTTTTCTTGTCTTTGATGTCGGCCTGGCGCTGGGGTGGTACTACGTTGAAGCAGCCGCCACAGGCTCCGCGTTTCACCATCACAACGGCTAGTCCGTTGAGGGCGTTACCGCGAATTTTGTTGTACGAGTTCAGCAGTCGCGGCTCAATGGTCGTTGCCTGCTGGTCGCGCTGCCGGATCAGTTCTTTCTCCTCTTCCTGACTTTCGGAGGTAATCTGATCGAGCTCCTGCTTTTTGGCTTTCAGGTCTTCTTTCCGTTCGTTCAGGGCTTCCTGGGTCGTCTTGATCTCCTCTTCTTTGCCCCGAACCCGAAACTGGGCTTCGCTGATCCGTTTATCGGCCAGCTCGATCTCGAGCGACTGCAGTTCGATTTCTTTCGAGATCGCATCAAACTCGCGGTTGTTGCGGACGTTCATCTGCTGATCCTTGTATTTGGTGATCAGCTTCTCGGCGTCTTTCTTGGCAACCCGGTTCCGCTCGATTTCCTCGTCCAGCGTTTTGATTTCGGCCTGGAACTTCCCGATCCGCGTCTCGAAACCGGCAATATCGTCTTCCAGATCGCGCACCTCTTCGGGCAAACCTCCCCGGATTTTTATGAGTTCGTCGAGTTGAGAGTCGAAGGATTGCAGTTTCAGAAGAGCGTCTAGTTTTTGCGCAATCGTCAGTTCCATTCGGAATGTATTTAGTGCTACGTGAAGTATTGTACCGGATTCGTGTCTATTCCGGATAAAATTACCGCAAAAGTAGTGAATTTTTTTGCCAAAAGCCCGCCGATCAACTCTTTCGTACAGACTTCGCTTTCATAATGGCCAATGTCGCAGATGATTAGGCGACCTTCGGCGTCGAAGAACTCATGATACTTATAGTCGGCTGTAACAAAGGCATCGGCTCCGGCGCGCAGGGCATCGGCCAGTAAAAAGCTACCCGCTCCGCCACAAACGGCAATACGCTGTATGGGGCGGTCGGGGAGGGCGGTATGGCGGATGAGGGGCAACTGCATCGTTTCTTTCAGATACGTGAGCCAGTCCGCGCCCGTCATTGGCGCTGGGAGGTTGCCCACGGCGCCTGACCCGACGGTCTGATTGCTGTTGGTGAGGGCGTACAGATCGTAGGCCGGCACCTCATACGAATGCGCCTGCTTCATGGCTGCCACAATAGCGCCTTCCAGATGGGTCGGCAGCAGCACTTCAAGCCGCTGCTCCTGCACGGTTTCATCGCGATCTACTGCCCCTACAACCGGATTGGCTCCGCTTAGGGGTCTGAACGTTCCCGTTCCGCCCACCCGAAACGAACAGTGGTCATAGGCCCCAATGCGGCCCGCCCCGGCCTCATACACAGCCCGCAAGACCGCCGGCAGGTCGGCGTCGGGGGTGTAGACAACGAGTTTGCTCAACGTCTGCGCTTTGGGCGCCAGAATCTGCACCTGCTGCAGGCCCAGCTTTTCCGCGATTTTTGCGTTGACGCCCCCGGCCACATTGTCCAGGTTGGTATGGCTGGCGTAGATGGCCACCTCGTTTTTTATGGCTTTAATGACCGTTCGCTCTACGTAATTTTTTCCATTCAGTTTTTTCAGCCCCCGGAAAACGATAGGGTGGTGTGCCACAACCAGGTTACACCCCCTGGCTAAGGCTTCGTCGATAACGGCTTCGGTGGCGTCGAGGGTAACCAGCACGCCGGTGATGAGCGTGTTGGGGTCCCCTACAATCAGGCCGGCATTATCATAGGATTCCTGATAGGCCAGGGGGGCAATGGTTTCCAGATAAGCGGTAAGCTGGCGGATGGTTGTCATAAATAGAAAAAACGATTGGTCGAAAATTACACCCTTCGGCTGGTTTCCCCAAAATCGACTCGTTGCGACTAATGCCTAACGGCTTGCCTTCGCTCAGATTGTCAGTAACTTATCCGCTTGTCACTGCTAGACCAACCTTACCCAATCATGAAACTGTTACTTCTTTCCGCTCTTTTTTTGCCGTTGTTGTCTACCGTTATGGCTCAGACTGACCCACCTCCCAAACGATTGCTCGTGGTGTCGGGTGGTGGGGCGCGGGGGGCCTGGGGAGTTGGAATCGCTAATTTTCTGGATTCGACCGGAAAACGCTATGCCCACGTAGTTGGCACCAGTACCGGTAGTCTGATGGCTCCACTGATCCTGCTTCGTAAATACGATGTGCTTAACCGGGCCTATACGTCCGTGACGCAAAAAGATATTTTTACCGTTAACCCGTTCAATAAGCGAGGGGCCATTCGGCTGCTGAATGCCCTGTGCCGATTCAACAAACCCTCGTTGGGAACGACCGAAAACCTCCGGAATCTGATCCGTACGTTCGTTACGCCAGCCGATTATGCTCAGATCCGTACCAGTCCGCTGGGCCTTGACTTTACAGTGTCAGTGGTGAACCTCCGAACCCTCGAAGCGGCCTATAAGTCGGCCAGTCAGCATTCCGATTATGAAGAAATGGTAAACTGGACCTGGGCATCGGCCAACCAGCCCGTATTTATGTCGCCTTATATCACCAGAAATGAAGCAGGTGCTGACGATTTTTGGGTCGATGGTGGTGTTAGAAATCCAATTCCGATTCGGGAAGGCCTGCAACTGGCATTCGACAAGCGGTACGAAGCCGTCGACGTAATTATAAATAGCCTGCCCAGCGCCGACGAACCCGCAGCCAGCTGGCCCGATGGGAAAGCCACCGTCTTCAAGGCGCTCACCCGGACACTAGCTACCTACGGTAGTGGCACCCGCGAAATGAATATAGCCATTGGGCGGTTGCTGAACAGACTGAATCAACTCACCCTCCCGCAACTGGCTGAACAGGCTTCGCTGAGCAGCCAGCCAGTAGGGACTGAAGCTGCCGAACCAAGCCTGGTGCTGACGTTTTATTTTATGCCGCACGACCTGTACGCGCTGATTCCGAACGAGCTGATATTTGACCCGGCCACCATGACTACCCTGCTGGAGGCAGGCCGTCGCGGGCGATACGTTACCCAGGTACAGGAGGCCATAGCTACCCCCGGCTTACCCGTTGAAGGAACCTACTCCTTTCAGCTGTCAAGAACGACACTGGGGCGGTTGTTAAGGGAGCTAAATCCCTAATGCTGTCCGACTACCCGATTCGGTTGGTTTTCCATTTACTTCTCGACGCCATTGGCCTCTCATTAACTGCTTCGCTGCGTCTGGGGGTGTTTGTTTCCAGCAGCCAGGCCGCCAGCACAGCCGCCACGCTGGTTTCATTGGGGTCCGGGCTGGTAGTGGTCAGCATTTCCGGTTTGAAGTAGTTGGCAACAAAGCCGGTATCGAACTGACCCGACCGGAAGGCCTCATGCTCCATCACGAACCGGCCAAAGGGGAGTGTCGTCTGAACCCCCGAAATCTGGTATTCGTCAATAGCCCGGATCATTTTCTGGATGGCCTCGTCGCGGCTGTCGCCGTAGGTAACGAGCTTGGCGATCATCGGATCGTAATAAATCGGGATGGCCATCCCCTGCTCAAACCCATCGTCGACCCGCACACCATTTCCCTGGGGACGAACGTAGGTGTCGAGCGTGCCTACGTCGGGCAGAAAGTTATTGGTCGGGTCTTCGGCATAGACCCGTACTTCAATGGCGTGCCCTTTGATGTGCAGATCTTCCTGCCGGATGGTCAGGGGTTTCCCTTCGGCAATGTAGATCATCTGTTTTACCAGGTCGACGCCCGTAATCTGTTCGGTAACGGGGTGCTCGACCTGAAGGCGCGTGTTCATCTCCAGGAAATAGAAGTCGAGCTGATCATTGACGATGAACTCCACCGTACCGGCCCCGTAGTAGCCGCAGGCGCGGGCTACATCGACAGCCGCCCGGCCCATGGCGTCGCGGATGTCGGGTGTCAGGATCGCCGAGGGGGCTTCTTCAACGACTTTCTGATGGCGTCGCTGTACGGAGCATTCGCGTTCGAAGAGATGAATGATATTGCCGTGCTGATCGCCCAGGACCTGAATTTCGACGTGCCGGGGCGAGGTGACGTACTTCTCAATGAACACCGACCCGTCGCCGAAGGCCGATATGGCTTCGCTGACAGCGCGGTCCATCTGCTCGTCGAATTCGGCATCGCTTTCAACAACCCGCATGCCTTTGCCCCCGCCCCCGGCCGAGGCTTTGATCAATATTGGGTAACCAATCTGGGCCGAAATGGCCTTGGCTTCGGCCCGGTCGGTAATGGCGCTGGGCGTGCCGGGAACCATCGGGATATCGTACCCGGCCACGGCGGCTTTGGCGGCCAGTTTACTGCCCATAACCTCGATGCTTTCCGGTGAGGGGCCGATGAAAATCAGGCCGGCCTCCCGCACCTGTCGGGCAAAAGCCGCGTTTTCGGAGAGGAAGCCATAGCCGGGGTGAATAGCATCGACGTTGAGCCGCTTACAGACATCAATGATGGTGTCGGCTCGCAGGTACGATTCGGAAGAGGGGGCCGGCCCCACGCAAACGGCTTCGTCGGCGTAGCGGACATGAAGGGCGTTACGGTCCGCTTCTGAGTAGATCGCAACGGTTTGTATGCCCATTTCGCGGGCGGTACGCATGATCCGAAGGGCAATTTCGCCCCGGTTGGCGACCAGTAGTTTATGGATGGCTGGCATTACGTATGTTGATAAAGGAACCGCCCCAGGCGGCTTTTCCAGACGCAGATTTACGCAAAGATGGGCAAAGGGTGAACACGCTGCCAACAAATGCGTACCGACGGCGAACCGGATCGGTCAAAATCGAATTTATGAGGTGCAATTTTGTCCGAGAAAAAGTTAACCGTACTTTTGCACTTATGGCTTTAAAAACAAGGGTTTAACCCATAAAACGACAATAAAAAGTGGATTTATTCGAGAAACTGCGCACCAACCTAGGCCCAATCGGCTCGCCGGCACGGGAGTTTAATGGCCACCACTATTTTGCATTTCCTAAACTAGAAGGTGAGCTGGGCCCCCGGATGCGCTTTCGGGGAAAAGAGGTACTGAACTGGAGTTTGAATAACTACCTGGGGCTGGCCAACCACCCTGAAATTCGTCAAGCCGATGCCGACGCTACGGCGCAGTGGGGGCTGGCTTATCCGATGGGCGCCCGTATGATGTCCGGTAACTCAGACCTGCACGAGCAATTTGAAAAAGAACTGGCGGAGTTTGTTGGCAAAGAAGATGCTTTCTTGCTCAACTACGGATATCAGGGCGTTATGTCGGCCATCGAAGCCGTGGTCGACCATCGGGACATCATTGTTTACGACGCCGAAAGTCATGCCTGCCTGATCGACGGTATCCGGCTCCACAAGGCGAAGATGGGTGACTATTATAAGTTCAACCATAACGACATGGCCAGTCTGGAGAAAAACCTCCAGCGAGCTACCCGGCGCGTAGCCGAAACGGGCGGCAGCATTCTGGTCGTTACCGAAGGCGTTTTTGGGATGTCGGGTAAGGTAGGGAGTCTGGACAAGATCGTAGCGCTGAAAGAAAAATACGAGTTCCGGTTGCTGGTCGACGATGCACACGGTTTCGGCACTATGGGCGAAACGGGTGCGGGCGTTGGCGAAATGCTCGGCTGCCAGGCTGGCATCGATCTGTATTTCTCGACGTTTGCCAAGTCGATGGCAGCGATCGGGGCGTTCATTGCCGCCGACCATGACATCATCATGTACCTCAAATACAACATGCGGTCGCAGACGTACGCGAAAGCGCTGCCCATGCCTTACGTAGTTGGCGGCCTGAAACGGCTGGAGATGGTACGGCGGTCGTCGGAGCTGCGCGATAAACTCTGGACCAACGTTCGCGCCCTGCAGGACGGACTGCGTGAGCGTGGTTTCGATATTGGCGATACACAGTCGCCGGTAACGCCGGTGTTCCTGCAGAACATTGAAGGGGGCGTGGCCGAAGTAGCTACCCTGACCATGGATCTGCGCGAGAATATGGGTGTGTTCTGTTCGATCGTTGTGTATCCGGTTGTACCCAAAGGAACGATCATGTTGCGTATCATTCCAACGGCGGCTCACACCCTGGACGATGTGAACTATACGCTGGATGCTTTCTCCAAAATGGGCGAAAAGCTCAAGAATGGCCTCTATCGTCAAAATTCAACGATTACGGCCCCAAAAACGGTCGAAATGTCAGCCGAAGCGGCATCTGAATAAGGTTTT
The DNA here is from genome assembly GCF_004138325.1 of Spirosoma sordidisoli. Taxonomy (GTDB): domain Bacteria; phylum Bacteroidota; class Bacteroidia; order Cytophagales; family Spirosomataceae; genus Spirosoma; species Spirosoma sordidisoli. The sequence goes on from NZ_SBLB01000002.1 coordinate 53,718, forward strand.
TTGGAGAAAAGTTGCATTTTTCAACTAATTTTTTGGCTCACCTATTGCGCTGTATAGGAGAATCACTAAATTTCAGCCGAAAAACCGCGTTTTTAGCGGGATTTGGGCATTTTTCACACTTAAACCCATACGCATCGCTATGGCACGCTTCGATGAAGTAAAGAATCTGGTTATGTCGCTGGAAGGTGATTTCGAGAAGTTCTACGAAAAAAATAACCAGGCCGCCGGTACTCGTGTTCGTAAAGGAATGCAGGATCTGAAGACACTGGCGCAGACCATTCGCTCGGAAGTTCAGGACACCAAGAACAAAGCCGAGAAAGCGTAAATCACCCGGGCAGTCTGTCCTACTGATAGCGCATCCGGCCGTTTTGGCCAAACCAATCTATCCCCGCCCGGCTGCTAGCCCGGCGGGTTTTTTTTTCACCGGCTGGTGGGAATGCGTCGCCGTGGTTTGTGTCCTCACGGACCACAGTAGGGAGGGGTACCTGGAGGAAGTTCGTTGCTGACGCGCATGTGGTCCGTGGGGACACGGACCACGGTGGTGAGAGATAATGGGGACCGACCGCACAGACCACGGTGGGTTCGGGCGGGGCAGGATGGGAGGCTGAGCCGGAAAGCCGGTCAGCGTGTTTGGCACCCGCGTTTATATTTTCTCGCGGTGCATGAGGGTGGCAATGCCCCGGGTGGTCACTTTTTTGGTTTGCACGTCACGAATTTCGCCCAGGATCTGCGCGGTATGTTTAGCCGGATCCATCGACTGAACAGTGAAGGTGGCTTCGTAATCGGTGTCGACGAACATGGGGCGCAGAAACTCGAGTGTCTGACCCAGGTAAACGGACCCGTAACCGGGAAACTCGGTGCCCAGCACTTTCGTAAATACACTGGCTCCCAGCATGCCATGAATAATAGGGCGCTTAAACGGCGTTGTCGCTGCAAAATCAGCGTCGAGGTGAAGGGGGTTGTTATCGCCGGTAACCCGGGCAAAATCGGTAACGTCGGCCTGCGAAAACCGGAACGCGTAGCGGTGAACAGCGTCGAGGGTAAATTCCATATAACTATATATTGAACGTCAGGGCGTATATATCCCGAGGTTGATAGTGGGCAAAGTTCAGTGTTAGCGGTCGCAAATCATTATCTACCGTCCATTATTCATTGTGCAATACGTCCTACCTTCGCGTCTGTTATGCTGAATCAATTGTTTTCGCTGGGTGTATCGCCTGCCAAACGGGTGTTTGGTCTGGACGTGATGCGGGCGGCTGCTATCCTGATTGTGGTAGATGCCCACGCCACCGTTGCGCTGAAGGAGTATTATAATGGAGCGTTTTGGCATCATCTGCTGCCCGATGGAGTTGAACTGTTTTTTGTACTGAGTGGCTTTCTGATCGGTGGAATCCTGATTCGTTCGTACGAAAAGAAAAGTCATTTCGACGCAGGCCTGCTGCTTAATTTCTGGACACGCCGGTGGTTCCGGACGTTACCCAACTACTACCTGGTTTTGCTGGGTCTGATCGGGCTGTCGCTGGTTCGGGCCTATCGGGCTGGCGTACATCATTCGCTGCCTCAGCGCGATACGCTGATCCGCTATTTTTTCTTTCTGCAGAACTTCACCACCTACGTACCCGACTTTTTCACCGAAACCTGGAGTCTGGCTATCGAAGAGTGGTCGTACATAACCCTGCCCCTGATTCTGTGGCTGATGCAGACCCTGCTGCCAGCCTCCTGGCCCCGCCAGCGTATCGTACTGGCGGCCATCCTGACGGTTATTCTGGGTACTAACCTGTGTCGGCTGGTACTATCGGCACAGGTCCCGTTGCCGGCCGGTGAGCTCGGGTTTCGCGGTATTGTGCTGACGCGGCTGGATGCTATCTCGTACGGCGTGCTGGCGGCCTATGCCAAACACTACTTCCCGACCCGCTGGACCAATGAGCGGCTCCGGCAGCGGCTGTTCGTAATCGGCCTGGTGCTGACGGGTCTTACCGCCTTTACATCGTCTGTTTTTTTAATAGGCTATTACGGTGAGTGGGGCGTACAGCCTGCCTACGTCTTCTACAAACGGACCTTTTATTTTCCGGTCATCGGGCTGAGTATGGCGCTGCTGATGCCGTATATGGATGGCTGGCGGGCCGCGTCGGGGCTTTGGGCGCGGTTCGGGATTGCCCAGGCCATCACGCATATCAGTCTGATATCGTACTCCATGTATCTGCTGAACCTGACGCCCATTATGATCAGCTTCCTCGAACGAATTCCGACGACCTCGTTCGAAACGGCCTGGATGAAGGTATTTCTGTTCTGGGGGCTGGTCCTGTTCCTGTCGACGCTGCTGTTTAAATACTTCGAGCGCCCCGTCACCGAACTCCGCGAACGCCTGTCGGCTAAAGAACCGACCGAACTGGTGAAAGAGCGCAGGAACGAGCGAGTGAATGAGTAAAGAACTAAACGCTAGCTCGAGTGGTCGCTGACGATCACCCAGCGCTTTTTGATCTTGCGCCAGAGCAGGGTAAAATGACCATCGAGGTTGCCCACGGTGGGGCGGGTCAGGTGCCAGCGGCCGATGACATAGGCCACGTTGGGCGATGGCATGTCCAGCTGCAGGATATCGAATTTTAGGGTCCCCATCGACTGCCGGTCCGGGTAGCGCTTCCGGTAATTGGCCAGGGTAGCCTGATACCCATAGGTGACCCCGGCTTTGCCGATAAACGTAAGTGAGTCGGAAGGCCAGTAGCCATTCATGAATTTTTCAACTCGTCCGGCGTTCCAGTCTTCTGTCTGACGTTTCAGGATGAGTAGAATGGCCCGCCGGTCAGCTGCCACCGTCTTGGCTGCCGATGTGTTGCGGGCCGACTGGCTGTAGGCCGGTGCGATTACCAGCAGGAGCAGGGCAAAAGCGATCAGTCGTTGCATGTGGAAATTGGTTTTCTGGTAAAACTACGGCAATAGTGCTAGGTTTGCACACGAACCTTTATGTTTATGAAAGCCATCCTGTGCGAACAATACGGCCCGCCCGAACAACTCGTTCTGACCGATGTGGCTCAGCCCAAAGCGGGCGCTGGTCAGGTCGTTATTCAGGTCGAAGCCTGCGGGGTCAACTTCCCCGATACGCTCATCATCGAAGGAAAATACCAGATTAAGCCGCCGATGCCCTTTTCGCCGGGTGGTGAGGTGGCGGGTATCGTTACCGAAGTGGGTGAGGGGGTGAGCCACCTTCGGGCTGGCGACCGGGTGTTTTCGCTGACGGGATACGGCGGGTTTGCCGAGCAGGTTGCGGCCGATGCCGCCACGACGCTTCCCATGCTGCCGGATATGGATTTTGTAACGGCGGCTTCCACCATGTACACCTACGGGACATCGTACCACGCCCTGAAAGACCGCGCTTCGCTGCAACCGGGCGAGACCCTACTGATTCTGGGGGCTGCCGGGGGGGTGGGGCTGGCAGCGGTTCAGCTGGGCGTGCTGATGGGCGCTCGCGTTCTTGCAGCCGCTTCGAGCGATGAAAAGCTGGAGGTATGCCGACGCCTGGGTGCTGCCGAGACCATCAATTATACGACCGAAACGCTACGCGACCGCATCAAAGAGCTGACCGATGGGAAAGGCGTTGATGTTGTCTACGATCCCGTCGGCGACCGCTACGCCGAGCCCGCTATCCGGTCGCTGGCCTGGAAGGGCCGGTACCTGGTTGTAGGGTTTGCCGGTGGCGACATACCCAGTATTCCGCTTAACCTGGCTTTGCTCAAGGGGGCTTCCATTGTCGGTGTGTTCTGGGGGTCTTTCGCCCAGCGCGAACCCAAAACCAGCCTGCAGAATTTTCGCCAGATCCTCGACTGGATTTCAGCGGGCCAGCTAAACCAGCACATCCACAAAACCTATTCGCTCGCCGACTCTCCCAAAGCCCTGCGCGACCTTCTCGAGCGCCGGGTTGTTGGCAAAGCGGTCGTCGTGATGCATTGATTTCTGCCGGGGTCGGGTAATGAAAACGGTTTTCCCGGCATAAATGCCGGTGCTAATCATAGGCAGAATGGGTGAGAATCAGGATTGAGGGAGAAACACGAATAGGCCCGGTATTCATGCCGGGCAACATGATGAAAAATGGTTTCCCGGGTATTTATGCCGGGGCTAATCATGATCAGGATGGGCGAGAATCTGGATTGAGGGAGCAATATGAATAGGCCCGGCATTCATGCCGGGGACCGGATAATGAAAAATGGTTTCCCCGGCATAAATGCCGGAGCTAATCATAGGCAGAATGGGTGAGAATCAGGATTGAGGGAGAGACATGAATAGGCCCGGCATTTATGCCGGGCAACACATGATTGAAAATTATTTTCCCGGCATTTATGCCGGGAAACCGGAGCAATTAGAAAATAGATAACCCATGCGATTGCAACATAAAGTAGCCATTATAACCGGCGCGGCCCGGGGTATTGGGCAGGGTGCTGCGGAGGTTTTTTGCCGGGAAGGCGCTACGGTGATCATCTGGGATCTGCTTGATGAGGGGGAGTCAACGGCGCAAACCCTGCGCGACCAGGGGTACCGATGCGACTTCATGAAGGTCAGCACCACCGACGTGCCCGCCATCGAAGCCGCCACCCGCGAGGTAGTTGACCGCTACGGGCAGATCGATATTCTGATCAACAACGCCGGGATCACGCGCGACAAAACCCTGCTGAAAATGTCGTTTGATGAATGGCAGCAGGTCATCGATGTAAACCTGACGGGCGTTTTTAACTGCACCAAAGTAGTAGCCCCTTACATGGTAGAGCGCAAATACGGCCGGATCATCTGTACCTCATCCATCAACGGCGTACATGGTGCATTTGGTCAAACAAACTACGCTGCTGCCAAAGCCGGTATCATTGGCATGGTTCGGTCGTGGGCCAAGGAGCTTGGGCCGAAAGGCATTACCGCCAATGCAGTAGCCCCCGGATTTATCCAGACCGCCATGACCGACGCGATGCCGGAAGAAGTTCGCAATGCCGCCGTAGCAACCGTGCCGGTCCGGCGCATCGGTAAACCCGACGATATTGCGTATGCATACCTGTACCTGGCGTCTGACGAAGCGTCGTTTGTCAATGGGCATGTGCTGGCCGTAAATGGCGGGCAGGCTATCTAACTTTTGTCAACGAGCCGTCTTCCGCCGACAGCAGCTATCGAGCCAAGTCATACGAGAACGCCCCGACTAACCCGTAACTGTCCGTAAACAGAAACCGTACTCCACCTGCTATGAACCGCGTCCGTAAGTTTTACAACGAGTACAAACCCTACATCTTCTCGGATGGTTGGTACTACGTGTTTATTGTTCTGTTCATCATTCTGCTGTTCGTTTTCTTTTCCTGATGGCCCAGCTGTCGGCCGTTCTGGCCATAATTAATCCGCTTTCGGGAACCTTGTCGATCGCGCAGAAGACCCGCCTGCGCGACACCTTCCTGCAACGGGCCGAGGGGATGGGGTTTGCTCCGGAGGCTATCTTTACCGACTATCCCGGTCATGCCACCGAGCTGGCAACAGCGGCCGTTACGCGGGGCGTCAGCCGGGTGCTGGCCGTTGGGGGCGACGGTACCATCAACGAAACGGCCCGGGCGCTGCGCCGGTCGGCCTCGGTACTGGGTATTGTGCCGATGGGGTCCGGAAACGGACTGGCGCGCCATCTCGGTTTGCCCCTGCATCCGCTAAAAGCCATTGATCGGGCCCTGGCAGGACGTCCGGTGGTTATCGACAGTGGCGAAATCAACGAACATGCGTTCTTCTGTACCGCCGGGCTGGGGTTCGAAGCCTACGTGGCCCATCAGTTTGCCCTACAGCCGGTACGAGGCTTACCAACCTACCTCCGTACCGCCTTCCGGTCGTTCTGGTCGTATCAGCCTGACCGGTACTGGATCGATGGCGAAGAGCGCCGACTGTTTTCGCTCAGTTTTGCCAATGCAGGGCAGTTTGGCAACAACGCCTGGGTGGCGCCAACGGCTAATATTGCCGACGGGAAGCTGGAACAGTGTGAAATCAGACCTTTTCCGGCTCAGACGGGTGCCCTGCTCACCTGGAGGCTGTTCAACAAGAGTCTAAACCTGTCGCCCTACTGGCAGGGCCGGTCCGTGACAAAAGCGTCGGTACGGGTTGACCTCCAGACGCATCGGGGGCCGCTGCTCATTCATGCCGACGGGGAGCCGATTACGATACCGGACGGGCAGGCCGAGGTGCGGGTGCTGCCGGGAAGTTTGCTGGTTTTGCTGTGAGGTTGCGCAATTCATTCGCGCAACTTAACGGAACAAGCCCGATATTTGCCCCGCCAAAACCATTCCGACGGCGGGCGTGTGTCCGGTGTTTCCTAGCTGATGTCCCAACAAAAAGTAGTTCTTGCCTTTAGCGGAGGTCTCGATACCTCCTTCTGTGTTAAGTATCTGTCCGAAGATCGGGGGATGGAAGTCCACTCGGTCCTGGTCGACACGGGCGGTTTCTCCGACGACGAACTTCGTGCCATCGAAGATCGGGCTTATTCACTCGGGGTAAAATCGCACGTGACGATCTCGAAAACGGATGATTACTACCAGCAGTGCCTCAAATTTCTGGTATACGGCAATGTGTTGAAAAACAACACGTACCCGCTCTGCGTCAGTGCTGAACGTATTTTTCAGGCCATTGCCGCGGCTGAATACGCCCGCGAGATCGGCGCTACCGCCATTGCGCATGGCAGCACCGGCGCCGGTAACGACCAGGTGCGGTTCGATATGGCGTTCCGGATTATAGCGCCCGAAGCCGAAATCATTACCCCCATTCGCGACCTGCGGCTCTCGCGCGAGGCCGAAATCGAGTATCTGAAAAACAAAGGCGTAGAGCAGGAGTGGCATAAAGCGGCCTATTCGATCAACAAAGGCCTGTGGGGCACGTCGGTAGGCGGTAAGGAAACGCTGACATCGAGCCAGTTCCTGCCCGAGTCGGCCTGGCCAACCCCCGTTACCAAAACCGAGCCCGAAACCATTACCCTGACGTTCGAACACGGCGAAATCAAAGGCATTTCCGGGGCTGCAACGGGCGATGAGTCGTTCGCGAATCCGGTCGACGCCATCCGGCGGTTAACCGAACTGGCTGGTCCGTTCGGCATCGGGCGCGACATTCACGTGGGCGATACGATCATCGGCATCAAAGGCCGGGTCGGTTTCGAGGCACCAGCACCGCTGATTCTGATCAAAGCGCATCATACGCTCGAAAAACACGTGCTGACCAAGTGGCAGCTGTACTGGAAAGATCAGCTCGCCAACTGGTACGGCACCATGCTGCACGAAGGTCAGTTCATGGACCCGGTTATGCGCAACACGGAAACCTTCCTGGCCGACACGCAGGGCCACGTGACGGGGAAAGTGCATGTGCTGCTGGCTCCGTACCGCTTCCAGGTGCTGGGCATCGAATCGGATTACGACCTGATGTCGGCCAAGTTTGGCTCCTACGGCGAGATGAACAACGCCTGGACCGGCGACGACGTGCGGGGCTTCTCTAAAGTGGCCTCGAACCAAGTGATGATTTATGAGAAAATCAGCAATCAGTAATCTATACCGTCCGGAACGATTCATGGCCCCGCTGTGTAGCTGCTTCAACCGCTCAACCAGGCGGTGAGCGCCTGCGCAGCGGGGCAGACTGTACCCAACCCGATCACTGGCCTTGTTCTAACCGGTCCAAATGACCGTTGTGGGCCGGTTGCTTCAACTCGTATTCCATTATGAACGATAAAATTCAGGTAGGTATCATCGGCGGAGCCGGCTATACCGGGGGCGAATTGCTCCGTTTGCTGATCAATCACCCTTTTGTCAACGTCTCGTTTGTGCAGAGCAACAGCCAGGCCGGTAAACCTGTCTGGACAATTCATACCGACCTGCTGGGCGATACCGATCTGGAGTTCAGCGCCCCCGCCGATGCCGACGACGAACTCGATCTGGATGTAATCTTCCTGTGCTCGGGCCATGGTGCATCGCATACGTTCATGGCTGAACATGATATCTCCGACGATGTGGCCGTAATCGATCTGAGCGCCGACTTCCGCGACGAACACGATGATTTCGTTTATGGCCTGCCCGAGCTGAACCGCGACCGGATTGCCGAGGCTACCCGGATTGCCAACCCTGGCTGTTTCGCCACCAGTATTCAGCTGGCCCTGTTGCCGCTGGCCAAGGCGGGCCTGCTACAGGGCGACGTACATGTCAGCGCCATTACGGGTAGTACCGGAGCCGGTCAGGCGCTGGTACCTACGACTGGCTTTACCTGGCGCAACAACAACGTGTCGATCTATAAGGCGTTTACCCACCAGCACCTGGCCGAGATTCGCCAGAGTCTGACCCAGCTCGACCCTGATTTTGGGAAGGCCATCAACTTCGTTCCCTACCGGGGCGATTATACCCGGGGTATCATGGCCAACGTTTACACGGCCTTTGCCGGCACGATCGACGAGGCTAAAGACCTCTACCAGCGTTATTACGAGGAACATCCGTTTACCCACCTGAGCCACACGCCGATCGATCTGAAGCAGGTTGTCAATACCAACAAATGCCTGCTGCATCTGGAAGTGCACGACGGGCAGTTGCTCATCACCAGCATCATCGACAACCTCACCAAAGGGGCGTCGGGCCAGGCCGTACAGAATATGAACCTGCTCTTCGGACTACCCGAAGAAACGGGCCTGCGGCTAAAAGCGGTCGCGTTCTAAGCCGGTCAGATAGCCTGCCCGGTCTGGGCGTCGAAAAAATGGGCTTTGTCCAGATTCCAGAACAGCCGGATCGGTTGCCCGAACGTGGTTGCGTACCCCGCCGGTAGCCGTGCAATCAGCTGACCGGTGTCGATCGGGCAGTAGACCAGCGTTTCGTTGCCCATGTTTTCGACGGCTTCTACCGCGAGGGCCTGCTCGTGAACAGACCGTGCGGCCGGTGGCTGCTCGCTGAGGTGTTCGGCCCGGATGCCAAACGTAATGGGTTTGCCGCGATGGGCCTGTAACCGGGCTTCGGGCTGGCTGTTACTGAGGTCGATCTGTACCTGACCCCCTTTGCTGGTGAAGTGCAGCGGCCCCGTTTCGCTGAGTCGACCGGGTACGAAGTTCATGGGGGGCGTACCGATGAACCCGGCCACAAACTGCGTAGCGGGCTGGTTGTAGAGGTTGATGGGCGTATCCTGCTGCACTACGTCGCCATCGCGCAGCACCACAATCCGGTCGCCGAGGGTCATGGCCTCGACCTGGTCGTGGGTAACGTAGATGATGGTGGCGTTCAGTTCGCGGTGGAGCTTCTGGAGTTCGATCCGGGTCTGTACGCGCAGTTTGGCGTCGAGGTTGCTCAGCGGTTCGTCGAACAGAAACACTTTCGGGTTGCGGACAATAGCCCGGCCGATGGCCACCCGCTGCCGCTGTCCCCCCGACATATCCTTGGGTTTCCGGTTCAGTAGCGCATCGATTTCCAGCAAATGGGCCGCCCGGCTGACTCGCTGCCGGATGTCATCTTTGGGCAAACCGGCCAGCTTCAGCCCAAACGCCATGTTTTCATAGACGGTCATGTGGGGGTAGAGGGCGTAGTTCTGAAAGACCATGGCAATATCGCGGTCTTTGGGCGGTACGTCGTTCATGCGTTTGCCATCGATCAGCAGGTCGCCGTCGGTAATATCTTCCAGACCCGCAATCATGCGGAGCAGCGTCGATTTGCCGCAGCCGGAGGGACCCACCAGTACCAGAAACTCGCGGTCCTGTACGGTAATGGTCGCATCCCGAATCACGCGCGGACCGTTTTCATAGGCCTTGGCCACGTGCACCAGTTTAACTTCTGCCATACTTAGCGGTATTTATTGGCCTGCGTAACGGCGTCGGGGTATTTCTCCAGCCGCTGAAAAGCCATCAGGGATTCGATCGTCGATTCGGCTCCCGAATTTTTGTTGATCTGCGTGTCTGAGCTAATGCCGTCATAGCCCAGGCCCGACGCGCTGTCGTACATGATGGCTTTGGCGGGGTTATTACCCAGAAACCACCCGGCCAGCTGTCCCGCCAGGGTGAGGTAGCGGGCATCGCGGGTCTGATCATAGAGTTCGAGGGTAGCCCAGACCATGGGCCGGACGCCGTAGGCAATCTGCGAAAAACGTGATTTTCGGCCAATAGCCAGCGCGGTCCCCTGTCCACTCACGGTAAACGATTCCAGAAACCCTTCGTTGAGTAAAAAAGGGTAAAAGGTGTCGACCTCGCGCCGGGCAACCGCAATCCAGTCGGGCCGGTTCAGGGCCTTTCCCGCCCGCAGTAGGGCGTAAGACTGATCGCTGCCGTAGGCGTGCCAGCTGTTGTCGAAACTCAGAATGGCGCCGTAGGGTGGCTGGCTGGCCGCACCAAACTGCATCTGAACAATACCATCGGCCAGGGTTTCGATCAGTTTCTGCACCTGGCCGTCCGGCGTTTGCTGCTGGTAGTTCAGCAGGCCGAGAATCATCACGGCCGCCTGATCCGAACCGGAGCCAAACGGGAGCCAGCCCGGTATTTTGAGCCCGCCCGGAAAGGTATAGGTCCGGGCTTTGCTGCCGAAATCGCGGATCATGTTGCCGACAAGCCGCTGGCTGGCGGTCTGGAGTCGGGTGGCCAGGGCCGGATCGGTCGTCTTGTAATACGGATATACTTCGGTCAGGCTCCAGAGGGCGCGCCACGACCACCAGTTGGGCTGGTTGATGCTGGTCACGCCGGTCCGGTTAATGGCCCCGTTGCCGAAGATGAAATTGTAGAAATAGCCGGCCCCGCTGCCGCCGTCGCTGGCCTGCATCTGCAAGACAAATTCGGTGAGTTTGCGCAGCTTGTCCTGCTTGCTGGTGCTGGTAGCCAGATCGGGTTCGTGGGCCAGGAACACCACCGTCCGGGCTATGTCGTCGATACAGGCGGCCCCTTCGTCGTCGTCGGCCACCCACTTGTAGTCCGGATACTCGCTGTAAATATTGATCAGACCCACATCGGCGCCGTTCAGCTTAACCACCTGGTAGAGCTGGTCGAGGTGGGCTGTGTTGACCAGGCGGCCACTGTCGGGCGCGGGCTGGCTGGGTTGATTTTTATGGCACGAAACCGACAGCAGCGGAAACTGAAGCAGGAGCAGCCAGAGCAGTCGTTGATAGATTTTCATAACGCAGGAGCGGTTAGGAGGTCGTGAAGTAATTCCTGTTTCGACACGGTAATGATCCCGCAGGCCGAGTCCGACATGGCATAGGGAATAATGATCAGGTCGCCGTGGTCGAGCCAGCCGCAGGTGTAGACCACGTTGGGTACGTAGCCTTCCCGTTCCGACTCGAGCGGGTAGATAAGCGGTTCCGGTAGCCGGGCCAGAACGCGGGTCGGGTCGTTGAGATCGAGCAATACGGCCGAGATGACATAGCGACGGACTGGCCCAACGCCGTGGGTGAGCAGCAGCCAGCCCTGGTCGGTTTTAAGGGGCGAGCCGCAGTTGCCCAGCTGAACGACTTCCCAGGGAAAAACCGGCTCCAGCAGCGTCTGAACGTGGTTCCAGACGTATAGATCGTCGGAGAACATAATGTTTATGTATTCGCCCCCCTGCCGGCTGATCATCGCATACTGCCCGTTTATCTTCTCCGGAAACAACGCCATGCCTTTGTCCTGAACGGCATCGCCGTACAGGGTTCGGACGCTGAACCGCACAAAGTCGGTTGTCTCCATCAGCTGGGTTTTGATGGTTTCGCCGTCGTAGGCCGTGTAGGAACTGTAGTAACGTTCAGCCCCGTCGTCGTCGCGGAATTTCACGAACCGGACGTCTTCCATGCCTTTGCTTTCGCCTTTGGCGTTGGGGAAGATAAGCCGCTCGTGTAGCGGGGCGTCGGCATCGGTCACTACGTCGTAGTTCGTGTCCAGCATGGTCAGGATCGCCTTCCGGGTCGTCTGTACGGCCGGGTCGACGGGTGACGTTGCCGTCAGCTCGTTCAGTAGCCGGGTGGCCTGCTGTAGATCGAACTCGTCGGGTAACTGCTCCAGCAGGCCTTCGTCGGTATGGGGGAAGTAGGCGAGCCGATGCCGGACAAACGCGCGGGTGTAGGTTTTGCGCCAGTCTTTTTCGGAACTGGTGGCGTATCGATCCGCTTCGTCGAGGTGGATCAGACCCGCCTGGTTGACGGTTCCGGTCCGGAACTCGATGGACGAGATATGCCCTTCGCCGGTGGCGCGTAAACTCATGATGAACCGAAGCGTGCCGGGCTCCAGACCCGACTGGTCGGGGTGGGGCACGATCGACGGGTTGAAGAGTGCTGCCGACTGGGTCGAGTATTCCATAGTCAGGCAGGCGCCGAGCAGTAGCCGGCGGTTGGCCGAAAAATCGGTGGGCGGTTGCGCCAGTGTTTCGACCGCCCGCTGGTAGTTTCGCTCGAAAGCCGCGTCGAGGTGGCGGTGGCGTTCGCCAAACTGCCGCCGGGCATCGGCCAGCATCGTGTCGACCTCGGCCTCAGAAAACCGGGCGATCCGTTCGCAGATGTGCAGCACGCGGTGGGGGCCGTGCAGGGTGAGGTATCGGGCAATGACTCGCTCGGGGTTAGCCGAAAAACGAATGGCGGTACGGGTTACCTGGGTCATACGTTGAGGGAAATAAAACTTAATCTTTCAGGCCCGACGAGGCCATACTTCGGATAAAATGTTTCTGAAAAAACAGGTACACGATAAGGATAGGTAAAGCCAGCATAACCGCTGCCGCAATTTTTACCCCCAGCTGCGCGTCGGCACGACCCCCGACCGAGAAGAGCGTCACCATCTGCGGCATGGTCATCGTCGACTCGTCGCGGATAACGATCAGGGGCCAGAGCGCTTCGTTCCACAGGCCCATGAAGGTCAGAATTGTGATGGTCAGCACCGTCGGAACAATGTTGGGCAGCAGGATCTGGAAAATAATCCGCAGCTCGCTACAGCCGTCTATCCGGGCGGCATCGATCAGCGCCTGGGGCAGGCCGGCAAACGCCTGCCGGAAAAGCAGGACCGCCAGCGAGTTCATAACGAAAGGAACAATGAGCGCAAAATAAGTGTCGACCCAGCCCAGCTTCACCATCGTGATGTAGTTGGGAATGAGCGTGATCTGAAAGGGCAGCGTCATCGTGAAAATGATCAGGTAGAAGATCAGGTCACGCCCCCTGAACCGCAACCGGGCCAGCGCATAGCCGACCATGGCTCCCAGCACCAGCACCAGACCCGTTGTCACGAGCGCCACGAACAAACTGTTCAGGAAGGCCCGGCCCAGCGGTATGCGCTCAAAAACAGTCGTGTAATTGCTGATCGTCAGACCAACCGGCAGTAACGTCAGCGACCCGATCCCCTGCTCCGACGAAAGCGACGCGCTGATCATCCAGACAAACGGATAAATGAACGACAAAGCCGCCAGGAGGAGTAGCGCGTAGCGGAGTAGTTTCATGGGCTTTTTATTGAGCGAATGAGTGATTGGTGATTGAGTGGGTTAGTGATTGTGTGGATGGTGAATGATTCCGGGCGTCGCTCAATCACTCAACCGCTAACTCGCTCAATAAGAATCACTCAATGAAAAAGGTTAGTTTTCCTGTTCGACATATCGTTTCTGGATGGCTACGACGCCCAGGATCAGCAGGGCGAAGAAGAAGCCGAGCGTAGCTGAGTAGCCCATATGGTAGTACTGAAACGCCTGTTTATAGATATACATGACGGCCGACAGGGTGCTGTTCAGCGGGCCGCCCTCGGTCATGATGTAGGGTTCGATAAACAGCGAAAACCCACCGATGGTCGAGAGTACGACGACCATAAAAATGGTGGGGTTGATCATGGGTAGGGTGATGTAACGAAACTTCTGCCAGGCGGTAGCGCCTTCCATATCGGCGGCTTCGTAGTACTGAACCGGTACGGTTTGCAGGCCAACCAGAAACAGAATCACGTACAGCCCTACGTTTTTCCAGGTGGCCATCAGCGCAATGGCGTACATGGCGATACCGGGTTCTTCGAGCCAGGCCACGCGGGGGAGCGACAGCGCCGTCAGGCCCCGGTTCAGGATGCCCGCGTTGAAACCCAGCAGCTGTTGCCAGAGAATGGTCACGACCACGCCCGATACAATGACCGGCAGAAAAAACGCCCCCCGAAAGAAAGCTTGACCCCGTATTTTCTGGTTGAGAAACTCGGCCAGCGCCAGCGCGACCACGATCTGCAACGGAATATGCACCAGCAGGAAGCGGAGCGTGTTGTAGATGGCCTGCCAGAACAGCCGGTCACTGAACAGCCGCCGGTAATTATCAAGCCCCACAAACGTCATGGGCGAAATGATATTCCAGCTGTGGAACGTCAGCACCACCGAGAACGCCACCGGAAACGCCACGAAGACCGCGAAGTACAGTAGGTATGGCGAAACCAGCCAGTAAGGAATCTGTTTTTTCATAAGCTCTTTTTATTGAGTGAGTTAGTGATTGAGCGATTGAGTGGTTCACCTGTTAAGACCTTCACTAACTCAATCACTCATTCGCTAACTCATTCATTGGCCGGTTCGCTCCTTAGTAAGACATCAACGGCTTCGGCGGCATCGCGGATGGCGGCTTCGGGGGTTTTGCGGTCGTACACCACACAAGCTTCGTATTCCTGCGAGATGATGTCGAACACTTCGACGATGACTTCGCTGTTATCGACGCCCCGGATGTAGCGTGACTGCCGGGCAAAGGGAATCAGTTTCGGGTTCTTCTGCAAAAACGGCTGAAAATACGGGTCGGTGTCCACGTTGAGCCGGTTCGGGAACTGGCCCGTCAGCTCCATCAGCCGCAGGTCGCCGGGTTTGTCGACGAGGGTTTTGATAAAGGCCCAGGCGGCTGTGGGGTCGGGGCAGGTATTGAAGATGACAATGTTTTTGGGGTCGCCGTAAGTATAGGCCGGGCCGGTATGGGTGTCGGGAACGGGCATTGGCCAGGTGTCGTACTGGAGGCTGGTGTCTTTGTATTTCTCCAGAAAACCCACCTGCCAGGGCCCTGTAAACGAAGTAGCGATGCGCTGGTCGAGGAAAGGGTCGCGCGTGGCCGACAGGCGTTCTTTCGAGAAATAGCCGTTGCGGTAAAGCTGTTGTAAAAACCGGAAGACGCCCACCGCGTGTCGGTTATTGAACGCAGCCCGGTTGTTTTTGATGAGTGGCGCACCGTTCGACGCGGCCAGGTAGAGCGGGTAGAAGTTGAAAAAACGCTGGTACCAGATCACTTTCACCTCCGTATAACCCAGCCACTGGTCCGTATAGCCGTCCTGGTTTACGTCTTTTTTGAGCCGCTGGCCCGCGTTCAGGTAGCTCGAATAGGTATAGGGTGGGGGTTGTAAACCCGGCCCTTTGACCTGTCGTGTGTTGCAGAGGGTCATAATAGGGTTCACCTTCCAGGGGACCTGGTAAATATGGCCGTCCGAGGAGGTAATTTCCCGTATGACGGCCGTGTCGCAGCGGGCGCGCAGGAACGACATAAACCCGCTGATGGTGTCGAGCGGTACGAGGACGCCGGCTTTGGCGTACATCTCCACGCTGCCCTGCCACATGTTGGCGTAGATATCGGGCGTTGTTTTGCCCACTACCGAGGCCAGAATGATTTCTTCGCTCGACTGCCCCTCCGGAATGGGCTGGTAGCGCAGGGGTTTGTCGGGGCGGGTGCGTTGCCAGCGGTCCGTAAACTCCCGCGCAAAGGTAATTTCAGCGGCATTGTTGGAACACCAGAACAGCAGCGGTCGCGATGCCTGCTCCTGTTGGCATCCGCTGGCCAGCAGCCACAACGCACCAATCAACCATCCAGTTTTTTGCATACTCAAAGCTAAACAAAGCCCGGTAAGGGCGGTGCTCCTTAAATCGGTGCACCGCCCCTGCCGGACATAAACAGTACTATTGGCTCTTCTCGGCGTTGTAGAGCGAGGTAATCTGGGTACTGGTCAGCACGGCGTTGTAGATACGAACGTCGTCCATCGCCCCGGTATAATAGCCGCCCCACGGCCCGTTGAAGTTGTTGCCGTCGGCATCGTCTTTCTCGTTATTCTGGTACAGGCTCGTGGGCAGATCCTGACCGATGGTCATGTTGATCGTGCTTTTTACGGGGGCCAGATCGCCCGTTACGTCGGTCCAGCTTTTCACCAGCGTGCCATCGATGTAAAAATTCATCTCACCCGACTTGTAGGTGGTGGCAATGTGGTACCACTTGTTGCGGGCCAGCGTAACCGACTCGTTATCCTTGTCTTTGGCGCCGGTCGTGGTCTTCACCGTGAAGAATACCTTATTGGCCTCCTGCAGCTGGATTTTGTAGCCGTTCCAGCGGTTCAGCGCCAGCAGGTAGTTGCTGGCCCGGGTGGTATCGCGCTTGATCCACATGCTGATCGTAATCTCTTTCGAAGGGTTCAGTACCGAGTTGTACGGAATCTCGATGTTGCCGCCCTTGTCGAAGTAATACGCCTGGTTCGCGTTACCGAACCGATCGGCCGTCAGCACCGGCAGGCCCGCGCCCCACTGTGCACCACCCGTTTTCAGCGTACCGTTGAACCCTTTACCCGATGCGTCGTTGGCGTTGCCGTTAAACAGCATGTGCAGCACGAGTTTGTCGGGGGCGATTTCGGCTACCTGCTTGCTGCGGAAGGTCGTGATGGCCTGACCCAGGTTTACGTTGGCGTTGTTAACGGCCGTCTGCGTCGCGTTGTTGTCGTTACTTACCGTCGTAGCGGCATCGATGGCAGTCTTGAAAACGGCTTTCGAGCCTACTTCGTAGCGGCCGATGGCGGTGCCTTCTACTGCGTTGTTATGCAGGGTGTTGGCGCTGTCGAGCCGGGCCCGGAGCGCAGCTTTGTCGACCGGGGCTACATCCGGGCCGTCGTCTTTCTTACAGGCCTGAAACAGGGTAAACAGCAGGCAAAGCATCAGCAGACTGCGAAGCACAGGGGTACTGGTTGTTACGTTTTTCATACGTGTATTGGGATTTTATAGGATTACTGAAAAAAGGAAACTGGGTTAAAAACGAAGCTTTTTGTTGGTATCCCGCTCACTCTGCGGTATCGGGAAGTACCGGTCGGTGTCGTAGCTGAACGATGGTTTGTCGCGCAGGGCGGCCTGGGCGTAGTCTTTGCCGTAGCGGATCAGGTCGAAGTAGCGATGAAACTCGAAGCCCAGCTCGACCCGGCGTTCGCGCCGGATTATGTCGCGCAGGCTGGACTGGCTCGTAGTCGTGATGTCGGGCAGCAGCCCCGTGGGTACGGCCGGGCTGGCAGCGCTCAGGCGCGTATCGTAGAGGTAGCTTTCGCGGGCGCGTTTCCGAACCCGGTTCAGCGGCACCAGCGCATCGGCCGACCGACCGGCTTCGTTCAGCGCTTCGGCCTGGATCAGCAGCACTTCGGCATAACGAATCGTCACGTAGTTGAGGTTGCCGTCGCCTTTGGTGCTTCTGGGAACTTCCGTTACCGGCTGCACGTGTTTTTTGTTGAGATAACCCGTGGGCGACCATTGCGGGTCATAGGCGGTGCCGTCGATCCAGGGCTGACCCGCGCGGGCTACGGTATAGTCGAGCCGGGGGTCAACCACGCCTGCGCTCGTTTTCTCGAAGGCGTCGACGAAGTTCTGGGTCGGCACGTTGAAGAAATAGCCGTTCTCGGTGTTGCGCGGGGCAAACCACTGGTTCAGCCGGTTGCCGGTAAACGGAACCTGCCCCGTCAGGTGCTGTACGGCGAAAACTGTTTCTGAACTGTTCTTATGCGCCTGGTCGAAGTTCTGGCTGTAGACTGGCAGCAACTCGTAGGTGCCGCTGCTGACAACCTGCCCGGCGGTTTCGGCCGCCTGCTGCCATTTGCCCTGAAACAGATACGCCTTGGCCAGCAGCGCCTGCGCGGCCCCTTTGGTAGCCCGACCTACGTCGGCGCCGGTATATACAGCGGGTAAGCTCCGAATGGCTTCCTGCAGATCGGGTTCGATAGCCGTCGTATACACCTGGGCCACCGGCGACTGTTCGATCTGAAGCTGGTCGGCATTTTTAGGTTCCAGCAGGACCGGCACCGGCCCGTAGATGTTGACCAGGTAGAAGTAATTCAGCGCCCGCAGAAACCGGGCTTCGCCCACAATCCGCGCCTTCAGCTCGGCCGCCATCTCGATGGTCGGTACCTGCTGAATAACCCGATTGCAGCGGCTGATTCCTTCGTACAGAACCCCCCACTGCGACTCGACCGGTCCGTTGTTGGGAAATACCGTGAAGTCATCGATCAGACCGATGTCGGCCTGGTCGCCGGGGTCGCCCCCCTTGGCCGCATCGTCAGAGGCTACGTCGCCGAACACCCACAGTCGGTTATTGTCCGACGCAAACGTCAGGGTTTGGTAGGCGGCATTGAGGGCCTGCAGGGCCTGGGCCTGGGTTTTATAAAAAGTTTCTTCCGAATAGGCCGCCCGCACCTCTTCGTTCAGGAAGTTGGAGCAGCTGCTGGCCGTAATCAGCAGGGCCGTGGCAACAAGTATCGTCTTCTTTTTCATAACGAATGGCGCTAAAAACTGACCGTTAATCCAGCCGTGTAGATGCGGGCGCTGGGGTAGGTGCCCCAGTCGATTCCCACGGCTACGTCGCCCCGGAACTGTTCATTGTTGAGGTTGTCGCTGCTCTGCTGTTCGGGATCCAGGCCGGGATACTTCGTCAGGGTGAACAGGTTCTGGCCGCTGAGGTAGACCCGCAGGCCCGTTGATCCGAACTTTTTGGCCAGCGTGGCGGGTAGGTTATAGCCGATCTGGAGGTTCTTCAGGCGGGTATAGGCGCCATCTTCCAGAAAACGGGTGGAGGGCTGTTTGTTGTTGGCCGATCCGCTCCACGAGACGCGCGGCTGGCTGTTGCTGGTCCCCTCGCCCCGCCACCGACCGTCGACAACGCGTTTGGTGACGTTGAAAGCCCGGTAAAACCCTTCGATGTCGGTAGCCACCTGGTAATAGATCTTGTTGCCCGATACGCCCTGAAAAAAGGCCGACAGATCGAAGTTTTTCCATTGCAGGTTGGCCGTCAGCCCGTAGGTCAGCGTCGGAATCGGGCTACCCACGTGCGACCGGTCGAGTTGGGTGATCAGCCCGTCGCCGTTGGTGTCCACGAACCGGACGTCGCCGGGGCGGATGGTGTTGCCCTGAAAAGCGCGGGTGAAAATCTGCCCTTCGTTCTGGAAAATACCGTCCTGCTGAAGCAGGTAAAAAGACCCGATCGGATGGCCCGGTTCGGTCAGGGTAGCGAAGACGCCATTGTCGATCCGGCCACCGGGAATGGGGCGCCCGTCGCTGAGCGAGAGAACTTTGTTGCGGATGAACGACGCATTGGCCGTAATATCATACGAGAAATCGCCTTTTTTGTCGCGGTAGATCAGGTCCAGTTCCAGCCCCCGGTTTTCTACTTTGCCGGCGTTCACGTAAGGAGCGGCTGCGCTGCCCCCCGAGCGCGGCACCGGTATCGGCACCAGGATGTCGGACGTCTGCTTCACGAAATAGTCGGCCGTGAGCTGAAGCTTGTTCTGAAGCACTCCGATTTCCAGGCCAATATCCGCCTGGGTCGACGATTCCCATTTCACGTTGGTATTTCCCCGGCTCACGACGGCATAGCCAGCTACCGGCTGCGGACTGGCGCCCAGCACGTAATTGTAGCCACTGCCGATGAGCGACGCGTACGGGTAGTTACCAATGTCCTGGTTACCCAGCTGGCCGATGCTGGCCCGTAGTTTCAGCTGGGAGATCGTTTGGGCGAGGGGTTGAAAAAAGGCTTCCCGATCGATGTTCCAGCCAACCGAGCCCGAGTAAAAATTGGCGTAGCGGTTGCTGGGCGAAAAGCGCGACGAGCCGTCGCGCCGAACGTTGACCGACGCCAGGTATTTGTCTTTATAGGCGTAGTTGACCCGGCCGAAGAGCGAGAACAAAGCCCAGCGCGAATCCCCTTCGAACGACTGCCGGCCGGTGATGTCGGCGCCCTGCCCGAGGTAACGCAGGTTGGCGACCTGGTCGATGAAGTTACGGTCCGAGCCGCCAATGTCGCGGCTGACGCTGCGGATGGCTTCGGTACCGGCCAGGGCGTTGATCTGATGGTCGGTACCCAGGGTCAGGTTGTAGTTGAGGGTATTGTTCCAGGTCACGGTGCTGGCCGGGCTGAACCGGTTGACCAGCGTGGAGGGGCTGTTGATGCGGTTGTTGGTACCCCAGTTTTCGTTGAAGGTTTTGCGGTTAACGATGTTGAGATCGAGTCCGCCGGCCGTCCGGAACCGCAGATTCTTCAGTATCTGCCACTCGCCGAAAATGTCGCCGAAGACCCGGTACTGCTGTTCCTTGTTGTCCTGTTTCTCGGCGAGACCCACCGGGTTATAGCCATCCCCGAAGAAAGCCGGGAACTGGGGCAGGTCGGCATAGTCGCCGTTCTGGTCATAGATCGGGGTAGCGGGCGTATGAAACAGGGCATACCGGACAATACTACCCCCGTTGCCGCCGTAGCCATCGCCCGAGCTGCCGACAATAGACCGTTGCGAATAAGTAATGTTCAGGTTGGTGCCAATCTTTACTTTGCGGGCAATCTCGGTGTCGACGCTGGTGCGGAGGGCGTAGCGTTTGTAGCCCGAGTTCAGTATGATACCCTGCTGGTCGAAGTAATTGCCCGATATCAGGTAGTGAGAGCGTTCGGTGCCGCCACTGATCGACAGCTGGTAGTTCTGGATGGGGGCGGGGCGGAAGATCGCCTGCTGCCAGTCGGTATCGGGTACCTGGAGCGAGGTCGGGATCAGGGGCCGTTGCAGGCTGGGGTTGGTGATCGTGGCGTTGTCGTTGGTGGCCGCTTCGTTATAAATGCTGATGTACTCCTGAGCGTTGGCCATCGGAATCAGCCGGCCGTGCTGCTGAACGCCCGAATAGGCGTTGAGCGTAACCCTCGGGGCGCCGGTCTTGCCCCGTTTGGTCGTGACAACGATTACCCCGTTGGCGGCCCGCGCGCCGTAGATCGCAGCCGACGACGCATCTTTCAGCACCGACATGCTCTCGATATCAGCCGGATTCAGCACGCTGAACGCATCCTTGGTTGGCACACCGTCGATGATGAAAAGCGGGCTGTTGTCGTTGATCGTGCCGACCCCCCGAATCCGTACGGACACGCCTTCGCCCGGTGCGCCCGTGGCCTGGGTGACCCGCACACCCGACGATTTTCCCTGCAGCGCCTGATCGATGCCCGCTACCGGCAGCCGGTCAATATCCTTGGCCGTTACCGTCGATACCGCTCCCGTCAGGTCCGACTTTTTCTGGGTGCCGTAGCCGACCACTACTACTTCCGACAGCGATTTGTTGTCTTCGACCAGCGTAACGGTCAGGGTACTGCGGCTGCCCACCGGAACCTCCTGGCCCAGATAACCCACCGACGAAAACTGAAGAACGGCCT
The DNA here is from genome assembly GCF_004138325.1 of Spirosoma sordidisoli. GTDB lineage: Bacteria > Bacteroidota > Bacteroidia > Cytophagales > Spirosomataceae > Spirosoma > Spirosoma sordidisoli. The sequence continues at coordinate 75,066 of NZ_SBLB01000002.1, forward strand.
GATCGTCGGCCACGGCAATCCGGAAGTTGCCCTGCGCATCGGTGCTGGTGCCGGTCCGGGTGCCTTTGACAACCAGATTGACCCCCGGTATGGGCTGATTATTGGCGTCGACGACCGTACCCGTAATGGTTCGGTCGACCGAAGCCGGGGCGTCGGGGGCTACCGAGGCCCGGAAGTCCGTGGCGGGTGCCAGCCCGGCCTCACCCGCTTTCGGGCGCAGGATGATCAGTCGGCTGCCCGTTACGGCATAGTCGATCTGGAGCGGGTTGAGCAGGTCGTTCAGGACCTTTTCGAGCCGTTCGTTCCGGGCGTTCAGGCTGGCCCGCCGGTCGGCCCGGATCAGCTCGTAGCTATAGGCAAACTGAACGTCGACAATCTTTTCGAGCCGCTCCAGAATGGTCTCGATCGGCTGGTTGGCCATCGACAGGCTAACCGTGCGCTTCAGCGGGTTCTGGCCGCGAACCGGCTCGGCCAGCAGGGTGCCTACAAGGCTGGTGAGTAAAAGAAACGGAAGCAGGGTAAGTCGCATGAGCCAGCGGTGACGGGAGCGATGGAGTAGCGTTTTCTTCATGGATGGAGTTGAGTACGGGGTGAAAAGAAAGGATAAGGTCATCGACAACCCGCCGACTGAACAACGAGCTGGCCGTCCTGGAGGGCGTAGGTCGAGCCGGTACTGGCGGCAATGATGTCGAGCCGGGCCAGCAGCGACGGATCGTCGAGCCGGGCAGTGAGCGTACAACCCGACAGCGCTTCCCGGTCGTACTGAATAGCGATGCCATAGGCTTTGGCCAGCGCGTCGAGCACGATCGGCAGGGGCGTGCGCCGGAACGAAAAGGCCTGGGTGGTGGCCGGAAGCGTAGTCGCCGTAGCCCGGTTCACCTCGCTCTTTACCAGGCGCGCATCATCGGTCGAGAACGTAGCCTGCTGGTTGGGTAGCAGCACAACGGCGGCTGGCCGGGGCCGGTGGCGGGTGGACCGACTGGCGAAGTCCGGGTTCGTCGATACGGTTACCTTTCCGGTTTTGACCACTACGTTGACCGTGCCGCCCGTTTCGGGGGCGCTGATCAGAAAGCTGGTCCCGAGTACTTCGGTCGTTAGCTCACGGGCAAACACCCGAAACGGCTTTTGGGGGTTGCGGACCACTTCGAAAAAGGCCTTGCCGGTCAGGTAAACGTCGCGCCGGGAACCGTCGAACCGGGTTGGATACCGAACGCGGGCGTGATGCTGCAGAACGACCAGGCTCCCATCGGCCAGCTTCACCAGTCGGGGAGCCGCCTGCGTATTACTGACCTCGACCAGGGCTGCGGTCAGGGGTGTATTCTGTACGGTACGGCTGGCTATCGGGGGTGTCTGCTGCTGCCAGTACCACCAGCCCAGCCCGCCGGCCGTCAGCAACAGTGCCACCGAAGCGGCTACCCGCAGCGGCTGCCAGCCCGACCGGCTCCATAGCGGGCGAACGGGCGTCTGGCGCTGCGACGGAGCTGCCGACAGAAGCTGCCCCACGGCGTCGCTGATCTGCTGGTCGGTTACCGGGGGAAGCTCGCCCCGGGCCGTGAGCAGAAAGGTGCGCGCCAGGTCGGCACTTTCCTGCTGCTCGGGGTGCTGGGCCAGGTAACGCGGCCAGTACGCGGCTTCGTCGGGCGGGTTAACGAACACCCACCGGCGAAACGATTCGTTGTCAATGAAATCCTGCGGAGTCAAGGCCGTTGTCCGGTCTACTCAAGGGGCGTCGGTGCCGCTTGTAGCACGAGGAGTCGGCCGGGCAGAAAAAGTAATCGCCGGGTATGAAAATTTTATCAAAAAATAAAAATTAAAGCAGGAATGACAGCAGAAACAGGGCGTAGGAGAGGTCCTGCCAGTGGTCGCGGAGGTTGTGCAGGGCGTGCTGGAGGTAGTTGGCCACGACCTGCCGGCTGAGGCCCATGGCCGTAGCGATCTCTTCGTAGCTCAGGTTTTCGTAATAGCGGAGGTAAATGGCCTCGCGCTGCCGTTTGGGGAGCCGTTCGAGTGCTTGCCGGAGGCTCTCGTGCAGCGATTGTTCGTGCTCGGCCTGTACGTAAAGCGTTTCGGGATTGGCGAGCCAGTCGGTAGCCACCAGGTCGGAATCCACATCGGTACTGGTGCCGTTCTGTTTCACCTGGCGTAAGACGTTATTGCGCAGTGACACAAAGAGATAAGCTTTGACCGAATGCAGCGCCGGAATGGTCTGCTGCTTCTCCCACACGGTCAGAAACAGGTCCTGAATACAGTCCTGAATAAGGGCGTGATTGGTCGTTAGTTTGGTGCCGTAATGAAACAGGGCGCGGTAGTGCCGCTCCGCCAGTAAACCCAACGCTTGCTTATCTCCCGTTCGTAGCTTCTCCCACAGTGCATCATCCGATAAGGTACTGGGGGCCGATGAATCAGACATGTGTAGGTATCCTCTCTAGAAACAGACCCTAATATTACAATTAATTAAGGGGAAAGTTTAAGTATATATACTAAGCCGACATTTATTATAGTGTTTTTGCCAGTCAAAGGGCCTGCCTGTCTGGAGGCAGCAACAAAAATCCCCGACACGAGTGCGCCGGGGATTCTGAGCATTAACCTAACCTAACTTAGTTTCGTCGATGGGTGGTCGTTGCCACGGGCTGGGGCGCTGGGGCCTGCTGAGCAACGGCTGGCTTAGGCTTATAGATGGCTCCGGTAGCGAAATCGACCGGAATGCTGATCAGCGGGAACAGCAGAATATCGGCAACCAGCGCGCCCGCCCGTACCCGGCGCTGGGGTTCGCCCGGCATGGGTCTGCGTTTTTGCGATTCGGTGACGCGTCCGCCGAATACGGTAGCACAACTGGTTAGCGAGCTGCCCAGCGTAAGCGCCGTCAGCAGCAGGAGCAGGTAGTGTCTGGGTGATTTCATGCGATTGGGGGAAAAAGAGGACGATTCGGGTTATTTGGTAGCGGTAAGCGTAAACGGATTGTTGGCGGTGTCGCGGCCGTTGACCACGAATTGGTTGGCTTTGCCCTGGGCAAACGTCTGGCCGCTGTATTCGTAGGTAAAGGCGCTGCCATTTTCCCGAACGGTTACGTCGTTCAATACGTCGTTCAGAAAGGGGTTGCCGTTCCGGAGCGATATGGCAAAGGCGATGCGTACGGTGGTTTCGGTCTGGCGGCTAATGGTTACCGTTCCGCGCAGGTTGGTTTCGTCGGCGGGAAGTGTCTGGCCGTTTGAACTCAGCTCGGAATACGTATAGGTGCCCGCTACGCGGTCAGACAGGTCGGTGGGTTGCGGAACGACATTGTCTTTTTTACAGGCGGTCACCAGTGTGGCGCTCAACAACAGAGCCAGCCAGACCAGTCGGAAATGGAGTAGAGGTTTCATCGGTATTGTTGTGTTTTGGGTTGTCGCCGAAGCGGTTATAAAAAGAGGATTGGGGCCGTCTGGCTCGTTGGTGGCCGGCCGGTGATACAAAGTTGGCAGGGAGCCGTGGCCCGGCGAAGTAGCGGATGGGCCAACCGACAGATGAGCGTCCTGAAGCGGTTGAAAGCGGGACTGAACTGACGAGGTGTAGTGACAGCAGGAACGTTACAGGAAGCGGGTAAACAAGGTCTGATGAGCAGACAGCCCTGTTCCGATGGACTCGTCTGTGCATTGTATGGCATCGGATTTGGCGCTCGCCCGCTGTTGCAATCAATTGCAGTAATGCAGAATATGGGCGCTGCATACGGTTACCTGTTTACGCGCTGTTTGTATAAATTAGTAGTATGAATCAGGGTGTGAATAGGACTATACGTTACTAATTAATAAAAAAATATAATTTATAGGTCGTATTGTTCTATCCGGTTTTTCCATATATACTTGTGCAATCGATTGCAAAATTTCCATTGCTCAACCTTTACCCATCAATTAACCCATGCACACTGTTTACCGACGGTGGCTGTACTTATGCAGTATGGCCCTGTTGCCCAGCTTATCGAAAGGGCAGCTACCAATAATTATCGAAGCAGAAACCGGTACCATCGGCACCACCGCGCCAACGGCTTTCCCGGCCGAGTGGTTCGTGGCCACAACGGGGGGCGTCTCCTACGTCCGGAATGCCGTCACGCTCAATACCGGCACCGCCAACGCCGGGTCGGGAACCCGGGCCAACAGCAACATCCCCGACCGGGCCGAACGGATCATTACCTACTCGATCAACGTTCCGGCGCCGGGCACCTACGACCTGTTTGCCCGCGTCAACGTGCGCGGAGGATCTGGTAATGACGCATTTTTCTACGGAAGCAGCTTCGGCACCAAGCCTATTGGAACGGATAACAGCAATACCGACCCGGCCAATGACTGGATCAACGCCAACAACCTGGGTAACACCGGCGGAGGAGGGGCCGCCGGCGTTGGTCATAACTGCAGCAGTCAGGTGGTCGACATCACCGATACGTACCTGCGGAGCGTGACGAACGGTAACTCGACCGGTACGCTGGTCAACTGGAAGTGGATCAAACTATCGGCCATCACCCTGACCAATCTGGGCCCGGGTGTTCCGGGTAACTACGAGAACGGGGTGTCGTTTACCGTGCCATCGGCGGGTACCTATACGTTCCAGATCGCCGGTCGGGATGCCGAACTCTGGATCGACAAGCTGGCCTTCTGCCTCAGTACCGATGGAGCTTCGCCAACCCCCAACCGCCTGTATTATACCGTCAGCAATCTCGACAGCGGAACCGCCGGGTCAACAACGCCACCCGCTCCGCCCTATACACCCCCCACCACGCAGCTACCGATCGCTACGGGGAAAAATAAATTTCTGGGGTCGGTCTATTCGGGTAGTCAGATCGCCAACTTCAACCGGTACTTCAACCAGGTAACCCCCGAAAACGACGGCAAATGGGGATCCGTAGAGGGTACGCGCGGCACCTTTAACTGGACCGCCCTCGACGCGGCCCGTAATCTGGCCAAAAGCAACGGCTTTCCATTTCGCATGCACGTGCTGGTGTGGGGACGGCAGCAGCCAACCTGGATGAAGACACTCTCCGATGCCGAACAGGTCGTCGAAATCAAAGAGTGGTTCCAGGCGGTGGCGAATCGTTATCCGGATCTCGAATTTCTGGAGGTCGTCAACGAAGCGCTGAACGATCCGCCGAATAACGAAGGTGCCAACGCATCGGATGCGGGCAGCGGCAACTACCTCAAAGCGCTCCGCTCGCTGAATGCCGAACTGAACACCACCCCCGGTACCTACGACTGGGTCGTGAACGCGTTCAAGCTGGCCCGGCAGTATTTCCCCTGCACCACTAAGCTGGTCATCAACGACTACGGTATCGAGAATAATACGGCGCTGGCCACGACCTATCTGGGCATTATCAACCAGCTGAAAGCCGACAACCTGCTCGATGTGGTGGGAATTCAGGCCCATTCGTTCTCGACTAAAAAATACAGCGCCAGCCAGAGCTTCGAGGATCATACGGCTTTTCTGCGGAGTAACCTGGACCTGCTGGCGTCGGCCGGCATCCCGATCCAGATCACCGAACTGGATATCGACGGCGACGTGGGTGCCACGGATGCCGAACGCGATGCGAACCAACTATCCGAGTACCAGCGCATTTTCGGGTTGTACTGGAACCACCCGGCCGTTACGGGTATAACGCTATGGGGGTATCTGAACGGCCACTGGCGGAGTGCGCAGCTGGCCTATCTGGTCGACCCCTGTACCAATACCGAACGGCCAGCCCTGCGCGATTACCTGAACAATACGCTCGGCAATACCCCCAACAGCGTGCGGGCATCGGGCAATCCTGACCTCGGTAACCGCTTCATACCGTCCATCTGTGGCGTACCGGCTTCGCTGACGGTGGCCTGTCTCTCCAGCGTTCCGGTGGCCAGTACAGCCGCCATTACCGTAACGCCCACCAACTGCTCCGGACCGGTAGCGATTACCGTAGCCGATGTGGCCACAGCCGCTACGGCCGACTCGCCCTACCTGATTACCCGAACCTGGTCGACTACCGATGCCTGTGGTAACAGCCGCAGCGCGTCGCAGCGGATTACCGTAACCAACCCCGGCTCCGTAAGCCTGGAGGCCGCGACCACTACGCTGACCTGCACGCAGCCCGTTGTTAGCCTGTCGGCAGTAGGGGCGGGAACCCTGCTGTGGTCGACGGGCGAAACAACCTCCGCTATCTCGGTCAGTGCCGCCGGGCCGTATTCGGTTACGCTCACGGGCGCGGGCGGGTGCGAATCGACCGCGTCGGTGACGGTTTCGCAGAGCCTGACGATTCCCGAAGCGCCCAACGCCAGCAGCCTGACGGTAACGCTGGGGGTAACGAACGTGAACCTGACGGTAACCAACTGCGCCGGTACGGTCAGCTGGAACGGGGTCGACGGAACGGCGTCGCTGCCGGTATCGGCTACGGCCGTCGGTACCGTCAGCTATACCGCTGTCTGTAAAGTAGGCAGCTGTGCCAGTGTCCCCACCCAGGTAAGCCTGACGGTGGTGCTGCCCGCCCCGACCCTGAGCGTCTCGCACCGCGACGACGACCGGGGCCGGACCGACAACAACATCATCCGACCTTACCTGCAACTCAATAACGAAAGCAGCAGCCCGATTCCCTACAGCGAGATTACGATTCGCTACTGGCTGACGGTTGAGGATTTTGCGCCCATGACGAACCTGTTTGTGGACTGGGCCCAGCTGGGTACGAACCGGGTGAAGATGACGTATGTACCACTGACGCAGCCGCGCGCGGGTGCCCTGGGGTATGTCGAATACAGCTTCGATGCATCGGCCGGTCAGCTGCCCGCCAACGGGAACTCCGGTGAGATCCAGAGCCGGATCGGTAAACAGAACTGGACCAACCTCAACGAACTGGACGACTACTCGTTTGCCAACCGCACGGCCTACACCAAAACCGATCGTATTACGGTATACCGCAACGGGGTGCTGGCCGGAGGGGTTGAGCCGGCGGTGGTAGCACCGGTACGCGCGCTGGCTGTTTATTCGGAGAACAAGAACGCCCGGCCCAATACCAACCAGATCAGAACCCATCTGAAACTGGCCAACGAAGGCAGCGTACCGGTCGATTACAGCCAGCTGACGCTCCGCTACTGGTTCAGTGCGGAAGGGAATCAGCCGCTGGTCTATACCGTCGATTATGCCGAACTGGGGAACAGCCGCGTACAGGGACGGTTCGTGAAAGAGAATCGGGCCGGTACGGATACGTATCTCGAACTACGTTTCGCGCCCGATCTGGGTCAGCTGAACCCGCTCAGCTCGACCGGTATCATCCAGCAGCGGATCAACAAGTCAGACTGGTCGGACTTTAACGAAACCAACGACTACTCGTACCGGCTACCGGCTTCGCTGGCGGCCAACCCAACCATTACGGCCTATCTGAATGGGTCGCTGGTATACGGTCAGGAGCCGGGTGCCGCGGGGGCGCGGCTGGCGGCCGGTGAGATGCCGTCGGGCCTGCAGGTGTCGGTGCTGGGTAACCCAATTCAGGGTGATGTCGTTCAGGTGGCTGTGCGCGGGGTTGAAGGACAGCCGTTGCGGTTTGTGCTGACCGATACCGAAGGTCGGCTGGTGGCCGAGCGGTCGGTGGCCCAGTCGGAGGCAGTAGAGCGCCACCAGTTCTCCATTCGCCAGTCGTCGGCGGGAGTGCTGTTGCTGAACGTGAGCACCAACCAGCAAAGCCAGACCATCAAACTGCTGAAGCCCTGATTGGCGGGTATAGGTAACCAGCTGATCAATGCATAAAAAAGGCCTGCGACCTCGTGTTGCAGGCCTTTTTTATGGACAGATAAACCACATAGCCAGGCCGTCAAGCCGTCGTTTGGAGAAGGCTTCCCGATGCTGCCTATTTTCGGCTGAAGTCGAGCGTATGGTTGAGGTTGAGCCGGAAGCCGTTGTTGATTTCAAATACCGACTGGCCCGAAGCGGGATCCGGCTCGGCATGCTGAAGAATCTGGTTGAGATAATTCAGTTCCAGCTGAAATCCGTTTTTGAACTGATAGCCCAGTCCACCCGAAATCCGGTTCTGGTTGAACACATTCTCGCCCACGTTTTGGCCGAAACCGATGAACAGTTCGTCGAAGAAGTTCAGGTAAAACTCCTGATCGTCGATGGTGGGGCCGTGCAGCGCCAGATCGCCGGAAACCTGGTAGCGAGCCCGGTTCTGAAAAGTCCAGCTGGTAATGCGGCCGACGGGCCCCTCGGTCGACGCGGTTTCGGCCTGTTCGGCCAGCCAGCGCTGTTCGAGCCGGAACCGGTGGCTCAGCGTAAGTCGCCCGTAGCTGTCCTGAAGCTGAATATCCTGGTGAGTCCGGTGTTCGGGATAGGGGATGCCCAGGTCGGCCTGCGGGTAATCGCCGAAGGGAAAGGTCACAAAATACGTGTACCCCCCCGCCAGCGACACCCGGTCCGACAGGGCGTAGGTGGCGCCGAGCCGCGCCAGCGACTGCTGCCAGCTGCGGATCAGATCGATCCGGCGCCACTGATATTCGGCGTGGATTCCCCATTTTTTGGTCAGGTTGTAATCGCCATTATAAACGTACCAGCCAATGGCGTTACGATCCAGCAATCGCTGACGCTGGGCAAAGCCGGGGGTTGCCAGCAGCAGTAAAAGGCCAGTAAGGAGTAGGGGGTACCAACCGCGTACGGCTACTGATTCTTTCTGGCGTATACGGCTGATCATGGATGGGGAAGTTACCATTGCTTACCTATATACATACGTACAGGGTAAACGGTTCAGGTACCTACAGCGCCGACACGCCCCGGACCGACAGCCAGAATGATAAAGACCGGCTCTGTTCGGGCCGGTCCTGTCAGGTGGGTAAGGGAACTGATTAAAACTTGGCGGTAACTCCCAGGCGCAGTGCTGACACACCGTAGCCAACTTCGGCAAAACCACCCACTTTATCGCTGAACATATAGCGGCTTCCCAGGTGTACGCCCAGAAACAGACCGCTGTTATACGGACTTACGTAATCGTTGTAGCCGTAGTTATCGCGGTAGCCGGCATAGCGGAAGCCCAGCGTAGCGCCAACGTACGGGTCGAACTTGTCATTTTCTACGCTCAGCAGCTCACCCAGGTGGTACGAAGCCCGGGCACCAGCGTAGACGAAGGTGTAGTTCCACTTATAGCCCCCCGAGTTATAACCGTAGCGGAGGTAATCGACGGAGCCGCCGACCGATATGTTGTTTTTCATGTCAACTTCAAACGAAGCGCCCAGGGGTAAGCCGCCACCGTAATAAGCGGCCAGGCCGATGCCCAGGTTCAGGTATTTCTGACGGGCCAGCTGCGCCGAAGCGGCCGGCCGCGGAGCTACCGACGGGCTGGTCTTCGGGGCCGGTGCTGCATGAGCCTGGGCAGCGGGGGCGCTGGTCTGGGTAGCTACCGGTTTTTGGGCCGAGGCCACCGGCTGGGCGGTTGCGGTGCGTGGCGCGGTCGACGCAGGGCGGGTGGTGACGGTCGGTTTGGCAGGGGTGGCTTTGCGGGCCGGTTGCTGCGCCAGGGCTGGTCCGGCGGTGCCGAGGGTCACGGCCATAAGGGCGAACAGGGCGATGCGGGTACAGGAGATAGTCATGAGTATTTGGTTGTTTGGCGGTTGAAAAGAGGTTTGTGAAAGCCGCTAGATCGGCGATGCTGGCACAAACCTACCGCCTGCCGGTAGCCCTTGTCGATGCTCGTATACACCAACTGTCATTTTGGGTAAGTCAACGGGTACTTTTCGCGGGTGAAGCGGGAAAGCGGGCTCATCCGCGCGGGAAAAGCCTGTTTTTAGCCTTCTGGGCGGGGTCTGGTCAGTTGAGCGGAAGCTTGTGCGGGTTCATCCGCAACTTATGCCGGTTCATGCGGCTAGCGGTTCCGGTTAGGGTGGGCCCCGGTCAATCTTTGCATCGTCAGTTCGCCGATGGGCTGACTAACCAAAACCAAAAACAACTGGACTAATGAAAACGTCAACCTTCCTCTTTACCCTCAAAACCGCCCTGTTTGGTCTGTTGCTCCTGACCGCTTCCTGTAAAAAAGATACCGAAGAGGCCGTTACACCCGATGGCGGTAGCGGATCTACGCTGGCCTGCGCAGGAAAAAACCTGCGCCTGGCGGCTCTGAATTTCGACCCGGCTATCGACCTCGACGGGGATGGTAAGCTGGATAACGATCTGCTGAAGTTCATGGACGACTGCGCCCGCGACAACACCATCGTTTTCGAAAAGAACGGGAAGCTGTCGGGCAGCGAGGGCGCCAAGGTTTGCCCGAACACCGGCGACGACAGCCCAACCAGCTACGGCCCGAGTACCTGGACCTATAACCCACAAACCCGACTCCTGCGAATCGTTGCTAATGGCGATGCCACCGACGTGACCGAATGGAAAGTGCTCGACGTTTCGGGTAGCCAGCTGAAAGCAACCATCGCCACCGAATCTGGCGACGGTACTGAAATGAAAATGGTGATGACCTGGCAGGCCCAGTAAGCGATCCTGCTCTTTGCGTACCCCTGCGGCATCGGCGTCACAGCTTCCCGATCCGCAGGGGTTTTTCGTGTGCGCGGGATGGAGACTGCCTACGCGCTGGAGCGCATAACGGCTCGGGATCGAATGGCCCGGTGGGCGGCCTGAACGGGGCGGATTTGCTGGTTACAGTTCAGGCCATTTTTCGTCGGCTTCAACCAGTATTAGCGGCATCCCAGCGGGTATCGATTGCGCTTGGGGGTGGGCATCTGCCATCTTTGATTCATCAGACCGCCGAAACCGTTTCGGCGGCTGAAACATCCTCTAAACAACAACTACCGATGAACACTTTCTTTGCCCTTGCTCTCGCCTGCACACTCAGCACGGCCCCCAACACCGACGACAAAACCCTGTCCCGGGAAACGACAACCTACGTCGTGACCAACAAGATGGCGATCTGGCTAACCGAAGCCGGCAAGCTCAAACTGTCGGTTGGTCAGCACGATGGCAGCGCGGTCATCAAACTCTTCGACCACAAAGGCACGCTGTATACCAATCGGGTGGGCCTTCGGAAGGGAATCCATCAGACGTTCGATCTGACGCAGATTACCGAAGGTACGTACCACATCGAGGTAACCATTGGCGACGAGGTTGTGGTCAAAACGATCCGCGTCGAGCGCCACCAGTCGCCCGTGTTTCGGTTGGGCTAGTTTAGCCGAACGCCGGGAGACGGGAACGGAGGGTCTGCTTATAGCGGCATTCTGTTCCCGTCTTTTTTTAGGGCGACGATACCGGCCCGTGGGCAGCCAGCAGATTCCCCAGCTGCCGGGCGGTACGCGTCAGATTCGTTTCGGTATGCAGGAAGGCGGCAGGCAGGTCGGTGGGTTCATGGCCGATGGCGAGCAGCGTATCGAAGTACTGACCAAGGGCTTCGCTGGGGTGCAGTGGAATCCGGCCGGCCAGCCCGACAACGGGCAGCCGACGTTGTTTGGCGCGGAATGCTACCCCGTAGGGCCCTTTGCCGTGCAGGGTCTGCTCGTCGATACTCCCTTCGCCGGTAATGACCAGATCTGTCTTTTCCAGAAAGCGGTCGAAGCCGGTGAACGTCAGAAAAAAATCGATCCCGTTGACGAGGCTGGCGCGGAGAAAGGTGCGCAAGCCAGCCGCTACCCCCCCGGCCGCTCCGCCATGCCTGACCGTAGCCATGTCGACCCCCGTTTGCTGCCGGGCCACTTCGGCCAGGCGGGCCAGGCCTGCGTCGAGACGCTGCACTTGGGCTGGCGTGGCGCCTTTCTGGGGGCCAAATACCGCGGCTGACCCCGCCGGTCCGACCAGCGTGTTGTCAACATCGCAAAGAATGGTCAGGTCGCTGGTCAGCAGCCTGAAGTCGAGCCCGGCCGTGTCGACGCGGGCGAGGGCGGTTAGCTGATCGGGCGTGGTCAGTTCCGCACCGGTGGCGTCGAGAAACCGGACGCCCAGCGCGCGCAGGATGCCGGTGCCGCCATCGACCGTGGCCGACCCGCCAACCGCCAGCACAAACCGGGTCGCGCCCGCGTCGAGCGCATGTCGGATCAGTTCACCCGTACCGAACGAAGTAGCCCGCAGCGGGTTCAACTCGTGGGGCGGCAGCAGGCGCAGCCCCGAGGCATCGGCCATCTCGATAATAGCCGTCTGGCCTTCGTCAACCAGCCCGAACGATGACATAATGGGCCGCCCAAACGGATCGGCAACCGTGGCCGGCACCCGCTTTCCCCGACGGTGGTCTACCATCAGCGACCCCGTTCCGTCGCCACCATCGCCAATCGGAAAGCAGGTACAGATGCAGTCGAGACGGCTCTGCAACAGGCCGTTCTGGATAGCCAGGGCCACTTCCGGCGCGTTCAGGCTGTGCTTGAAGGCGTTGGGCGCGATGAGAATATGCATAGGCTATAGGGGCCAGCGGCCTGTTCAGGAACGAACCTGGTTGACTGGATTTCCGGCCTGAAAAGCCGCCAGGTTGCTGACCGCAATCTCCATCAGTCGGGCGCGGGCTTCCTGGGTGGCCCAGGCGATGTGGGGCGTGATGAGGCAGTTTTTGGCGCTGAACAGCGGGTTGTCGGCCGCGGGCGGTTCGGTCGATAAGACGTCGATACCGGCCCCGGCAATGACGCCTTCGTTGAGGGCGTCGGCCAGGTCCTGTTCAACGATGACGGGCCCTCGGGAGGTGTTGAGCAGAAAGGCCGTAGACTTCATGCGGGCCAGGTTCTGGCGGTCGATCAGGCCTTTGGTTTCCGGAACGAGGGGCGTATGAATACTGACCACGTCGGCCTGCTCCAGCAAGTCCGGAATGTCGGCCCACCGGAAATTGGGACGGTGCGACTGGTCTGTCCGGTGGCGTTTGGACCCGATGACGTTCATGCCGAAGGCCGTGGCTACATCGGCCACTTTTTCGCCAATGCTCCCGAACCCGATGATACCCATCGTTTTGCCGGCCAGTTCGATCAGCGGATAGTCCCAGAACGAGAAATCGGCCGAGCGGGCCCACTTGCCGTCCCGGACCGAATCGCTGTGGTGCTGAACGTGCAGGGTTAGCTCGAGCAGCAGCGCAAAGGTCAGCTGCACCACCGACGCCGTTCCGTAGCCTGGTACGTTGGTCACAACGACCCCCTTTTCGGTGGCGGTCTTAACGTCGACGATATTATAGCCCGTGGCCAGCACGCCAATGTACCGGAGGGCGGGCAGTTGTTTCAGCACGGCTTCGCCCAGGGGCGTTTTGTTGGTCAGGAGAATGTCGGCATCCTGGGCTCGTTCCAGCACCTGATCCGCGGAGGTTCGGTCATATACCGTTACCTCGCCCAGTTTTTCGAGCCCTTCCCAGGACAAATCGCCCGGATTTAATGTATACCCATCGAGTACGACAATCTTCATAGTACGCGGTTGATTTCTCGTTGCTAGTTTTCCGTCGATGCGCTGACCGGGGCGGCAGGTTTGGCCGTCCGCAGAATAACCGATACCAGCCCGGCCAACAGGACCGCCAGGCCGACAAGATACGGGTAGCCATTCGATGGATTGGGTGGAGCCGGGGTATTTTTTACGTCGGTCAGCTCATAGGTCGGAATAATCCAGCTGATCAGATAAGCCTGCGCCAGGGTAATGAAGCAGATGAAGAGCAGCATGAAAAAGCTGTGCTTGACCGTAAACCGGAACAGCTGCGACTCATGACCAACCAGGTTACCGGCAGCCGCAGCCACGGCGATGGACTGCGGGGAGATCATCTTGCCAACGACCCCGCCCGATACGTTAGCTCCTACCGTCACGACCGGATCGACTCCGATCGATTCGGCCGTAGCGTATTGGAGTTTACTGAACAGCGCATTGGCCGAGGTGTCTGAGCCGGTGATAAACACGCCCAGCCAGCCCAGCACCGGCGCAAAGAACGGAAACAGAACGCCCGTGCTGGCCAGCACCCGCGCCAGCGTGAGGGTGATGCCCGAATCGTTCAGGATATACGCAAACCCCAGCACGGCCGCTACCGTCAGAATCGGGAATTTCAGCTGGCTGAGCGTGGCGCCAAAAATCGTTAGTCCCTGCCGGTAGGGTAAGCCAACCAGCGGCAGCGCAAGGAGAGCCGCCAGCAGAATAGCGGTACCGGCTGCCGACAGATAGTTAAGCTTGAATAGCTTGGGTAGCAGGGCTCCGCTTTCGCTTTGAATGGCATTATGAAGGCCCGGAAATTCGAACTGTACCTGACCAGTTGCGTTCAGCACCTCTTTGATCGGCTGAAGTCCCCAGGCAATGATGAGTACGGTCAGCACGATAAACGGCGACCACGCCCGAATGATCTGCCCGCCCGAATAGTGAACGGCTGTAGTCGGGGTGGGGGCCGGTTCGTTGTCGAAGCGCCAGATCGTCCTGGGCTTCCAGAACCGCAGAAACACCATCAGGCTCAGGATAGAACCCAGGCCCGCGATGACGTCGGGCAGGGCCGGCCCCAGAAAGTTGGACGATGCAAATTGCAGCAGCGCGAACGATAAGCCGGATACCAGCAGGGCCGGGGTAATTTCGCGGGCTTTCCGCAGCCCGGCAATGATGCTCACCAGATAAAACGGCAGGAGCGCCGACAGAATCGGGAGGGTGCGGCCCACCATCTGCGAAATGGGCAACTCCGGGATACCCGACACCTGCGACGCTACCGTGATGGGGATTCCGATAGACCCAAACGCAACGGGGGCCGTATTGGCAATCAGGCAGATACCCGACGCGTAGAGCGGGTTGAACCCCAGCCCCACCAGCATGGCCGCCGTAATGGCCACGGGAGCCCCGAATCCGGCGGTGCCTTCGAGAAACGAACCGAACGAAAACGCAATCAGCAGGGCCTGTAACCGACGGTCGGCGGTAATCGAAGCCATGACGTGTTTGATGATCTCGAACTGACCGCTGGCTACGGTGATGTTGAACAGAAAAACGGCCATGATCACCAGCCAGCAGATCGGAAACAGGCCGTACAATGCCCCGTGGGCTACCGACAGCAGCGCCAGCCCGGCCGGCATGCCATACAGGCCGATGGCCAGCAGCAGCGCCAGACCCGTGGCGATCAGGCTGGCCTGATACCCTTTCATCCGGCGAATGATCAAGGCCCAGAAAATAAACAGAATCGGGATGGCCGCGACCAGAACGGACAGGGTAATGTTGTTGAACGGATCGGTAACTTGTTTCCAGACCATGGGCAGGCGTTGGTTAAGCGGTAGATAAACTCCGTTGCGGGTTGTTGAGTCGAAGCAGATAGCACCGGCCCGGCTACACCAGGTCGAGGGCAACGATCTCGTGGTCGAGGATGCTGGGTACGGTGACGAGGATCTGGTCGTTTTGGCGGGTGAAAGCCGGTATCTGACCGCTCATAAGCAGTTTCACGCCTGTCACCGTAGTGCCTGCCGGAACCCGGACCGTTACCTGCGCGGCCACCGGAATAAGCTCCCGAAAAGGCCCTTTCAGCATCATCGGATTGGTCAGGTTAACGAGATGAACGGTCATCGATTTCTGTTGACGCCATACGTTGATGTCGAGTACGCCCGGTCCGGTTACGCTCACAATAGGCTCTTCGCCGAGCGCCCAGCGGATGACGTTGCCGAGCAGCTGACCATGATCGGTGTTGAGCAGCTGCCAGAACGATCGATCCAGGTCGCCGGGCAGGTAAGCCACCCGCGACCTGCCAATCTGGCGCAGGTACAGCTCGCGCGTATCGGTCTCGGCCACCCGTGGGTAAACGTCTTCCATCGGCAAATCCGGATAGGTCGGAATCAGGGTTACCGGACTGGGGAAGGGCATCGTTGGGGTGACCTTTACCCGGTGAATGGCATTGATAATCCGGGGCGTATCGGCCAGGCCGTTCAGGATGGCCTGGCTCTGGCGATCGGCGGGGGTGTGGCGCAGGTGCAGGTAGCTGTTGCGCAGGGGGCCTTCTACCTGGCTGGCGTAAGACACGCCGAAGAGGCTCGCCAGTCCGAAGTCGGGCCGCTGCTGACCGTCTTCGGTATATAATGAGGTCTCGAAGGTGGCGATCAGGCTGCCGCCCGCGTCAACGAAAGCCCGCAGCTGCTGACACTGGGCATCGGACAGCGCTGCCGTGTTGGGCAGGATCAACAGCCTGAATCGGTCCAGATCGCGGGGCGTAAGCAGCCGGTCGTTGACCATATCGAAGGGGACGCGGCTCTCGACCAGCGCCTGGTACATACCGTCGAGGTGGTCGCTGCTTTTCTGCTGCCAGGGTTTGCCGCCGTAATTACGGTCGGTCTGCTCGGAATAAATCACCCCCACGCGCGCCATCGACGCCGTGTTGCGCAGGTAGGACTCGTTTTTATAGTAGCCTTCGTACAGGCGGGCTACGGCTTCCATCCAGCGTTTGTCGTAAATGTCGCCCCCGAATTTGACGAAGCACGGGCGCATGCCGTTGGCCGTCCCTTCGGCTACCCAGATACGAATTTCGGCGTCGCTCTGCACCGAGTCTTTCCACCGGAATTCTTCTTCGATGCCGACGCTGAAAATGCCGATGAGCGGTTTCATGCCGAGCGTAGCGCGTAGTTCCTTGGCGCCTTTGCCATTGGCCCAGGGTGCCATCAAACCGCGCCGGGCCTGCTGATCGGCGAAGAAAAGATCGGCTTCTTTACCGGTCATCACCTTGTCCGGAAACCCATTGGGAATAAAGCGGGAGGCCGGGCGCTGTTTCCGGATCTCCGAATCCCAGTGCATCCACAGCGCCCGTAGCCGGGTCATACGCCACTCGGCCCACTTCCGGTAGGTTGGTTCGAGTCGGTCGATCTTTGCCGGCAGCGCCAGCCCCGTGGCCTGTTTGAATTGCCGGGTACAGTGCTCGCAGTAGCAGATGTCATGGCCTGCCCAGCGGTTGGAGAAGATGCCTTCGGGCTGGTACCGCTGCATGATCTCGGTGTTGACCCGGGTCATAAACTCGAAGTTGTACGGCCCCAGCGCGCAGGTTACCCACAGGTCGGGATTGGCCCAGTGCCGACGCTTCTGGCCATCGGCCGTTACGGCAATCCAGTCGGGGTGCGCGTCGTACACATCCTGCCGGGCCGCGTGCGGATCAGTCCGGAGCATGATCGTCATACCCTGTTTTTTACAGCCCTCAACCAGGTAGCCGAGCGTGTCGGTATTACCCAGAAAATCGCTCCGGTGGTGCAGCGGTATCTGAGTCGGGTAAAACGCGACCACGCCCCCGGCGCTCAGCAAGGCTCCATCGGCATGAATGCGTTTGAAGTAGCGGAGCCAGAAATCCGGATCGTAATGGCCGGGGTCGCGCTCAACGAAGGCCAGCTGTGCCCACCGCATCGGCCCGTCGAGCCAGAGTGGTTCGGCAGGGGTCGCTCCCGTGGCCAGTACTGATGGCCCCGACAGGGCATAGGCACCACCCAGCAGGCTGGTTGTTCGGATAAACGTTCTTCGTTTCATGCGGGTAGGGGTTGGGCTTCGGCTGATCAGCGGAGCGGAAAAGGTGACAGATCGATAAAGCGAAGAGTTGGGTTGGTTTACCGGTTTTCAGGCAATCGGGTTCGCTCCGTGAAATTTGGCGCCGGTCTCAAAACATTCAAGCCGATTCTCAGTCGATACCGGATTGATACCATTTATTTATTCGCCTGTAATCCTAAAAAATCCGTCCTTTTTTTTAGGATTACAGTTTTTAGATCAATGAGTAGCGGGCTAACCTACGGGGGAGCAACCTGGTTAATTCTTCTTTAGAGTTTGACTGTGAATGGTCGACCGTATGATATGACTGACGAAGTATGGCCCCATTTTCATGGCGCTGACTAGGCCGTCGAACCAGAAAACGTTCCCCAAAAAGAGGCATAATTATTCACGTACGTCGTTCTCAGTTTTAGGTCGGCAGCGTTGATAGCTGACGTTATCGGTTAACGAAAAAGTTAGCTTACCAGAAAGGGCCATTCGCCTGACTTCAGACACATCGGCACTTGTTAGCTCAAATGGAATAGTAGAAAAATACTTGACCTGATTCAGGAATTACGCGTAACCCGGTTGCTAACTGGAAAATAATTAGTTGTTGTTATGAAAGATTATGTTTCCGTAAAAGAGAAAATCTTAATAAAGTCTATATGTAGAATATACTTTGTTGTAATACATTTATTTGGAAAGGTCAGCCAGGTATGTCATACGCCCGACTATCAGGTGATGGGCTCAGTAGTCGCGTCCGCCAGAGAACGTTGCCTGTTTTTAGTTTAGAAAGAGCACCGGCTGGCGTAGCAAGGGCCTTGTTTTCGAAACCTATGGTGCATTTAATTACCGGAGCAACCTGGTTAGCATACCATTATTTTTGTAGATGACCGCAGTTTAATTTGTTCGATTCGCCTGTAAATGTTCGATTCTTTTCCCGTGCATAAAGCGTCTTTATACAGTCTGGCATAAGTAACCGAGGATTCGTGTTTAAGTAGATTTAAACAATGATGGTCGGTTTAATTAGGCGAATAAATTGAAAAATAAAACGGTTAGTTTGATCAATATCAGCCGGGGTAAGTTGCATCGTTTAGTCCATTATTGATACGGATGCCCCATTTATTTAAACTAATACACCTGTATAGATCAATACTTTAGAACCGGTCTGTGAGAAATAAAGAAAAAAATAAGATTAAAAAATTTTAAGGGTGATTGGATAAGGCTACTTATTAATAATTGATTACGTTTGCACTGATATACTGATAAAACACTACTTCTGTCGCAATGAAAGCAAAATCAATTGAATTTTTCTCTCCTCAGGATAACAGCCAGCCTGCTAAAAAAAGTGTCGCTAAAGCGCCTAAACTGACAGGCTATATTTCGGCAGCAGGCAAGCTTGTATTTCCACACAAGACGGTTGAACAGCTGGGTCTGGATCCGCAGGCAACCCGGTTTAAAATTGGTACTCAGGAAGGAAAGCGCAAGTTGAAATCGCTGTACCTGATTCCGGGTTCGGCCAGTGAGTCCGATGCTTTCGAATTGGTTGAAGGAGCTAAAAGTTATTCTATTCCGCTGGGTGTAATCCTGCAGAAAAAGGGTGTCGATTACGCGAATACAAAGTACAACTTTACCATCCAGCCTTTTGATTATGAGGGAGATGTGACGGGGTACGAGCTTGAATTCGAGCAACCAGGGCCCAAAGCCGAGTACACCGGCAAGCCCCGGGGCCGTAAGCCCAAGGCGAGCTCGGACGAATAAGCTGTCCTGAATAAACGAGTCCCGGTTTTGTCAGCAACGTTACTGACAAAACCGGGATTCGCTGTTTTATAGCCTCCGGTCCGGACCCAGGTTAGGGAAGCCCGGTTACCGGCCTTTTCGGGGAGCAGAACCGCCGGCAGTTTCGGCTGAAATAACCAGCGGCTGGCGAAGCTGGTTGGCGTATGATTGCAGGTAGGCAAACCAGGCGTCGGCTGAAGTAATCTGTCCGGCTTTATCCCAGGCGGCTCCGCTGTAATAGACGAAGGGTTTGTCCGACGGTAGGGCTGTACCGGCCAGCGCGTGATTGCGCTGCTGACGCAGGGTCGCCATCGGTACGGGAAAAACGCAGCCGATGCCAAGGGTGCCATCGTTCCCGTGTGCAGGCTCCCAGTAGCTCATAATTCCTGAGCTTTTGTCGAAGCGTACCTGACGCGGTTCCGGACGGAGGGTAATACCGACTACGATCGGCAGGGGCTGCGAAGGCGTATGGGCCAGCTGTACCTCGATCCGGCTGAGCTGTGAGCCCGCATCCAGCGAAAACGTTTTGATGGCGTTGACCGTTATGGGCCCAAACTGATAGGGCGAAAAACGAACCCGGAAGGTAGACCGGAGCGGCCCGTTGTCCAGTACCTGCCAGCTGGTGTAATTATGGATGTAGTTGATGGAGTCGCCCAGCCATATGCCTACGTCACCTGCGCCCAGGGTCAGCCCTACCTGATAATAGTCGAGACCCTGGCCGTGGTCTTTGTGGTAATCTCCGCTTTTATACCAGTCGTTGATCACCAGCTGGCTGGTTCGCTTGGCCCACACATCGGTGCCATAGGCGTTGTCGGACCGGCCGTTCAGGGATTTGCCGTAGATCCGGAAGGCGATCCGGTCGTTTTCCCAGGCAAAATCATCATACCGCTCCGGTACGAAACGGCAGTAGGTTTTTTGGGCAACGGGAGCGGGCTGCCCCTTACGCAAGGTTAGCAGGATGGTTTGTTTGGGCGCTACGGTCAGCTGTACCAGCAGGTTCTGTACGGTTCTCTGGCCCCGCCGTTCGAACTGATACGGCACCGGCTCACCCGTCGATGCCTGTACGATCTGCAACTGGGTGGTATCTACGGCGGGGTAGGCCTGCCGCACAACGGACCACGGAATCTCCAGCACGGCCTGGGTCCAGGGGGTGGTACCCGGGTTCATGATCCGGACCTGTCCCGATGTCGCTGACCGACTGGCCGACTGAGCCGTTACGGGGTTCGGGATAAGGCATAAACCACCGTTTAGAAGGAGGAGCAGGAGGGCAAGCCGACCCGCCTGGGATAACAGATAAGAGGTTGTTCGCATGAGATTAAGTGGATTGGCCAGCCAAAGAAGAGGCAGCTGACCGGATGGTTATTTTTTTAGGACCAGCGTATAGGTTCGTCCGGGCTGGGTCGCGAAACTGTATACCGACCCGATCCGGGGTTTCATCATCCGTAGCTGAGCCGCTGGCGATACGATCGGTTCTTTCACCGTTGTCAGCTGGTAAAAGGGGTTAGGGTTTTGGGCGGGGTTGAGTTCAACCGAAAACCCCTTGCCCTGCATGGCGTTGGGCACCCGGATCTGGCACTGCCCGCCCAGGGTCGATCGGATAACCACACTGGTAACCTGGCCGTCCTGCCAGTCGAGAGAAACCAGCTCGAAGCCTCCGCGGGCCCGTAGCCCGGTAATGTGGCCCGCAGGCCAGCGGTCGGGGAGGGCCGGCAGCAGATGAATGGCTCCGTCGTGGCTTTGCATGAGCATTTCGGCAATACCGGCCGTACAGCCAAAGTTGCCGTCGATCTGGAAGGGCGGGTGGGCATCGAAGAGGTTTTTGTACGTACCGCCAACGCCTGTGCCACCGACGCGTTTCCGGCCGCTTTCGTCGACCGGCGATAGCTGATTGGTAATGAGTGTATAGGCCCGGTTCCCGTCGAGCAGCCGTGCCCACCAGTTTACCTTCCAGCCCATACTCCAGCCCGTTGAGGCATCGCCCCGCTGCTCCAGGGTGTTGCGGGCGGCCGTAAACAGCTGTGGCGTACGAAAGGCCGATACCTGCGCCGACGGATAGAGGCCGTACAGGTGCGAGATATGCCGGTGTTTATCGTTTGGATCGTCGAGGTCGTCGAGCCACTCCTGAAGCTGGCCGTGTTTACCGACCTGCATGGGCGGTAGCTGCGCCAGTTTCTCTCGAACGATACGGACAAAATCGGCGTCTGTATTCAATTCCTGCGCGGCCCGGATAACGCTGGTGAACAGATCGAAGACCAGCTGGTTGTCCATCGTCACCCCCGCGTCGATGGAGGTTTTGGGGCGGGTGACCGGCGCGTTTTCGGGCGACATGCCGGGGCATACGACCAGGTAATGGTGGTTGGGGTCTTCGACCAGGTAGTCGACGAAGAATTGAGCGGCTCCTTTCAGCGCCGGGTATACCGACGCAAGGTACACTTTGTTGCCCGAGTAGAGGTATCGCTCCCACAGGTGCTGACTAAGCCAGGCCCCGCTCATGGGCCACATGGCGTAGTAGATGGGATCGCAGGGGCCGGCAATTCGCCAGAGGTCGGTGTTGTGGTGCGATACCCAGCCCCGGGCGCCGTACATGACCCGGGCTGTTTCCTGCCCCGTCTGCGACAGGTCGTTCACCAGCCGGACCAGCGGCTGGTGCATCTCGGTCAGGTTCGTGACTTCGGCAGGCCAGTAGTTCATCTCCGTGTTGATGTTGATGGTGTACTTACTGTCCCAGGGTGGGTCCATGCGGTCGTTCCAGAGGCCCTGTAGCGTGGCTGCCTGCCCGATCTCGCCGTTCGGGCCGGGTTGCGAGGTGGCGATGAGCAGGTACCGGCCAAACTGAAAATACAGCGACACCAGTTGCGGATCGTTACTCGTGGCAAACTGCCGGATGCGTTCGTCGGTGGGCAGTCTGGCGGCATCGGTCGTGCCCAGATCGAGTCTGACGCGGTTAAAGTAGCGCTGGTAGGCAGCTACGTGGGTGGCCAGCAGGGCAGAGAAAGGCCGTTGAGCCGCCCGGTTTAGATACCCGTCGGCCAGCGCCTGCGGGTTGGCCGATAATGTCTTGTAATCCACCACGTTGGTGGCCATCGACACGTAGAGGGTGACCGCGCTGGCTCCGCGCACAACGACCGATGTATCGGTGCGGCTCGTCTGCCCGCCTTCGGTCCGTATTCGCACGTGGGCGTTGAAGCGCACCTGCCCCGGCACGCCCTCATGGTCGCTGGTGATACCCGACAAAACGAGTTTGTCAGTTCCTGCAACGCTGCGTTCGGTTCGCTGGGGGCTGTTCATGAACGCCGAGAACGACAGCTTGCCGGGCTGGCTGGCCGTAAGCCGAATGGCAATGACCTGATCGGGTGCCGACGCCATGACCTGTCGGGTGTAACGTACGCCATCTACGGTATAGGCCGTAGTAGCCACCGCCTTGCTGATGTCCAGATCGCGGTAATAGTCGGTATAGGTCTGGTGATTCGGGAAGTCGAGCAGCAGGTTTCCTACCGGCTGGTACTTCATGCCGCTATTCGTTTTAGACTCAATTTTTTGGGCGGCCAGTTGCTGAGCTTCGGCCTGTTTGCCCGCAAAAATCAGGCGTCTGATCTCGGGCAGGGCCGCCAGCGCATCGGGATTGTCGTTGCGGTTGGGGCCACCTGACCATACCGACGATTCGTTGAGCTTGATCACCTCCTGAGCCGGGTTACCGTAGACCATGGCGCCCAGCCGACCGTTGCCAAGAGGGAGCGCATCGGTCCAGACGTTACCCGCCGGTTGCGTATACCAAAGCGTGAGTGGACCCGGTTTGGGGCGTTGCTGGGCCAGGCCAGTGTGGGCCAGTAAGGTCCCTGCCAGCAGGAGAGCGTGGCCTGATAGCCGGAAGGTGAGGTTGCGCACGGAAAGAAAAGTTAGTAATAAAAAGTACCGGTACGCGTAGTAAAGCAGCAAACCAATGCTTCTTTACCTGAAAAAAGCCTGCTTATCCCCGAACCGCGGATCTGAATCAGCCGCCCGGAGATAAAGCACGATTGATTTAGTAGATTACACCTATGAAAACCGCTCCCGTTACGATCAAAGACATTGCCCGCTCGTTGAACATCTCGATTTCAACCGTTTCGCGGGCGTTGCGGGGCATGCCGGAAATCCACCCCGATACGCGCTCTGCGGTGATCCGGCTGGCTCAGGAGCTGGATTATCAGCCGAATCAGGTTGCTAAAAACCTGGTCAAGAGCCGAACCCGCACTATTGGCGTGATCGTACCGAACCTGAGCTACCACTACTTTTCGGCCATGCTCAACAGCATCGAAGAAGCCGCGTTGCAGGCAGGGTATAGCGTACTGGTGGCCCAGACCAACGAATCGTACCTGCGCGAAACAACCAATATTCAAAACCTGCTCCGCAGCCAGGTAGAGGGGCTGATCATTTCGTTGTCGCGCGATACCGACAATTACGCCCACGTTGACCGGCTGGTTCGTAAAAACGTGCCCCTGGTGCTTTTCGACCGCTATGCCGATAATATCGACGCGTCGAAAGTCATTGTCGACAACTACGCGGCTTCCTTCAAGGCTACCGAGCACCTGATTGAGCAGGGGTGTCGGCGAATCGGGTTTCTGGCTGGCCCGGCGCATCTGCTGTTGAGCAACCAGCGGGTCGATGGCTACCGCGCTGCCGCAGCCCAGCACGGGGTCGTTGCGGGCGGTCCGTACGTCCTTCACTGCGATTATACCCAGGAGAATACCATCGTGCAGACGCTGGCTATGATGAGCCTGCCCAATCCGCCCGATGGCGTCGTGACCATCAGCGACCGGGTGGCTTATCCGGCCATATACGCCATGAAACAGAAAGGCCTGGCGATACCTGACGATGTGGCGATTGTCAGTTTTAATAACGAGCCTGTGTCCGCTTTTTTTTCGCCAACCCTCAGCAGCATCAGCCAGCCCATCCAGGAAATGGCCGCCGAAACCGTTCGACTGCTGCTCCGCCAGATCGAGACGACCGACGCCACCGTGCCGCGCGAAACCAAGATCATGGAAACGCAGCTCGTGGTGCGCGCGTCGTCGCTCCGGACCGGCTACACCCTCAACTGAACAGTGACTGGCGCTTCGGCAGCTACTGCCCCGGCTGGCCGAACAGGGCTACTGGCGTTGATCACCCAACGGTCGAGCTACGAACAATCAGCTCGGTAGGCAGAATAACCGTTTCGGGTTCAGCTGCTGCTTCGGCAGCCAGTTGCCGGAGCAGCAGCCGCGCCGACTGCTGACCAATCTCGCTGACGGGCTGGGCTACGGTGGTCAGACCGGGTTCTACCAGGGCTGAGGCCGGGTCGTTGCTGAACCCGACGATGGCAATATCATCGGGAATGCGCAGCCCCCGGCCTTTTATGACTTTGAGGGCCTCGATGGCGGTCGGGTCGTTCACGGCAAAAAGTGCGTCGGGCGGTTGAGGCAGATTGAGCAGGTGATTTACGTAAATATTGGCCTTCTCAAGGGTCAGATCATAGGAAATGACCAGTTCGGCTTCTTCCGGAATCTGGTAGTGGCGCAGGGCATCGCGGTAGCCATTCAGCCGGTGGCGGCTGTTGGGAAGGCTGTCGGGTCCGGCCAGGTGTGCAATCCGGCGTCGACCGGTCTGGATCAGGTGTTCAACAGCCCGGAAAGCCCCTTCGTAATCATCGACGGTAACCTTCGACACGCTCATGTCCTCACAAACCCGGTTGAAAAAGACGACCGGGATACCCTTCCGTTGAAAAATTCGGAAGTGGTCAAAATTACGCGTGTCTTTCGTGTGCGACACCAGCAGTCCATCGACCCGGCTGGCCATTAGCGCCCGGGCGTTGGTGACTTCCGTTTCGTACGATTCATTGGAATGGCAGATCACCACGTTGTAGCCCGCTTCGGCCAGTACCTCTTGCGCCCCGATGATCACCTTCGGAAAGAAAAAACTTAAAAATTCGGGTACGATGATACCAATCGTGCGGGTCTGGCTGGTCAGCAGGGAGATGGCCAGCTGGTTCCGCTGGTAGTCGAGCTGCTCGGCCAGGTCGAGCACGCGCTGGCGGGTTTTGCTATTTACGTTGGGATGCCCCGTGAGCGCCCGCGACACCGTCGATTTGGAGATGCCCAGCTGTTGGGCAATGTCGACTATGGTAGGGAGGTGCTGCTGCATAGAATTGTATTTTTCTGATAAAGCAAGTCGGGTAGTGTTTATATCGGCTTAAACGTACAACTTTTTTTGGGAACATTCCCAATGGCAATTGGGAATGTTCCCAAAAAAATAATCAAAATATTCCTTGACAAAAGCTAGTTATGGAGGGAAATTAGAAGGAGTCGTAGGTAAGAAATGGCCCAATTGCTTCGCAAAGAGCTTTTTGTCTGATTCGGTCCGTTCAGGGTACCTACGATTGAAAAACAACAAAAAATTTAACTATTCCTATATACCCCTTATGGAGAAAGTAATACGTTTTATGGGTTGTCTGTGGCTGCTGATGGCCTGCACAGTAGCAGCCGCCCTGGCGCAGAACCGTTCGGTAAACGGTCAGGTTACCGGGCCCGACGGCATCGCGCTGCCGGGTGTCAACGTGGTTGTGAAAGGAACCCAGCAGGGCACCACCACGAATGCAGATGGTCGGTACTCGTTGTCGGTGCCGGGGCCGAACAGTATACTGGCGTTCTCGTACATCGGCTACCAGCCGCAGGACGTACCCATCGGAAACCGCGCCACTATCGATGTCATCTTACAGACCGACGACCGTTCGCTGAGCGAAGTGGTGGTGGTGGGCTATGGTACGCAGCGAAAGATCGAAACAACGGGGTCTATTGCCTCGGTAAAGTCGGCCGATCTGGTACAAACGCCCGTGTCGAACGTAGCTCAGGGCCTGCAGGCGCGGGTATCGGGGGTACAGATCAGCCAGAATTCGGGTGCACCGGGCGGCAACATCAGCGTCCGGATTCGGGGCACCAACTCGATCAACGGCACATCGGAGCCGCTGTATATCGTGGATGGGATTCAGATTTCAAACGGGGGAGGTATTACCGACGTAAGCCCGCTGTCGACTATCAACCCGAGCGATATCGAGTCGGTCGAGGTGCTGAAAGACGCGTCGGCAACGGCCATTTACGGCTCACGGGCCGCCAACGGGGTGGTGCTGATCACGACCAAACGGGGTAGGGCCGGCGTAACCCGGGTCACGTACGATGGCTATTACGGCACCCAGCAGGTGGCCAAAACGCTGCCAGTACTGAATGCCGCCGAGTTTGCCCAGCTCGAAAACGAGGTGTTCAAAAACAATTTCTACCCTAACCCCGGCAGTCTCGGCGAGGGGGTAAATTGGCAGAACCTGGTGTTTCAGTCGGCTCCGATTCAAAATCATCAGCTCAGCATTAACGGCGGTTCGGAGAAAACGCAGCTAGCCGTGTCGGGCAACTATTTCGCGCAGGATGGCATCGTCATCAACTCGGGCTTCAGGCGCTATTCCATGCGCGTCAACCTCGACCATCGTATCAGCGAGCGGGTCAAAATGGGGGCCAGTATTCTGGGAAGCTACTCGCAGAGCAAAAACGTTCCGTACGGGGTTACCAGCCTGGGCGATGGCGATGTGGTGACGAGCAGTATTCTGGGGGCGGCTGTTGGGGCTCCGCCAACGCTGCGGGCCTACCGCGACGATGGCAGTATTTTTCCGTTCGGCGAACAGGGTAACGGCCAGTACCGCGAAGTAGCCAACCCGCTGGGGCTGGCCTCGATCACCAACCAGATCGGCATCCGGCGGACGCTGGCCAATTTTTACGGCGAAGCCAGCCTGATCAAGGGACTGACTTATCGCGCGTCGTTCAACATAGACCTGCAAAGCAGCCTGCGCGATACGTATTCGCCCCGGTCCATTATTTCCCGAAACGACCTGAACGACAACTCGGGTTCCGGCTCCAAAGTAAACGCGAATAGCACCGTTCTGCTGCACGAGAGTATACTGACCTACGTGGCTACCCTGGCCAGTCAGCACAGCCTGAAGTTTACGGGCGTATTTGCGACCCAGAACAACCTGTCGAACTCGAACACGATCAATGCTACCGGTTTCCCTAACGACGCGACCGGCAACGAAGCCCTGCAGCTGGCGCTGGCCCGAACGGTAAGCAGCGGCCGCAGCAAAGAGCGGCTGGACTCCTACCTGGGGCGGGTCAACTATGGCTACAAGGATAAGTACTTCATAGACCTGACGGCCCGGGCCGATGGATCGAGCAAATTCGGCGCCAACCACAAATACGGGTTCTTTCCGGCGGTATCGGCGGCCTGGCGCCTGATCGAAGAACCCTTCCTGAAGAACGTAAGCTGGCTGACCGACCTGAAACTACGCGCGAGCTGGGGCATCACCGGCAACGCGGGTGGCATCAACCCGTACCAGTCGCTGGCTACGGTAGCCTCGTCGGGCAGCGATTATCAGTTCAACCACGTATATCTGACCGGTATCAACCCGTCGGGTATTGCCAACCCTGACCTGCGCTGGGAGAAGTCGGCGCAGACAAACATTGGTCTGGATGTCAGTCTGTTCAATAACCGACTGAGTCTGGTTGTCGACGTTTACGACAAAAACACCCGCGATCTGCTGTATATAAAGACTCTCCCGCTGTCGTCGGGATACGGGAGCATCACGGGTAATTTCGCGGGTCTTCAGAACCGGGGTGTCGAAGTGGCCGCCAATGCGCGCATCCTGCAGGGCGCTTTGCGCTGGGATGTATCGGCCAACGCGACTGTGAACCGGAACAAAATACTGGATCTGGACGGCGGCACCACCCGGGAGCGGTTCGTAACCACGTACAGTATTCTGGGCGTCGGACAGCCGCTGGGCCTGTTCAAAACCTACGTGTTCGACGGTATCAACCAGACGGGTGAAACCATCCTGCCGGGGTATGACGGGCGCCTGGGCGGTCATAAAGTGAAAGACATAAACGGCGACGGTACCATTACGGCGGCCGATCAGATCATTACGGGTAATCCGAACCCATCGTTTATCTTCGGGTTCTCCACCAATCTGGCCTACCGGAACTTCGACCTGGGTGCGTTCCTGTCGGGTACGCAGGGCAACGATATCTTCAACCAGGCCCGCTTTGCCTTTGAGACCCCGCTGGGGCAGCGAAACCTGCTGAAAGGCGTAGCCAACCGCTGGTCGCCCACGAACCCGAACAACGAGTTTGCCAGTGCGGCCCAGGGCAGCCGCCTGCCCGTGAGCGATCGCTTCGTAGAAGACGGCTCGTACATACGCTGCAAGAATATTACGCTGGGCTACACCCTGCCCAGGGTGAAAGGCATCGAGCGCATTCGGATTTATGCCAGCGCCAATAACCTCTTCACCCTGACGAGCTATACCGGCTTCGATCCGGAGGTAAACACCTACGCGGGCAGCAATACCGTGATCGGTGTCGACAATCTGGTCTACCCACCGGCCCGTTCCTTCCTCGGCGGTCTGCAGGTCACATTCTAATTGGCGACTGAGCGATTGAGCGAAATCCGCTCGATTGCTCAGCTGCTCAATCCCTCAATCTATTTTCTGCCATGAGAAAGACACTTATTCCTATACTGGCCTTTGTGCTGACGCTTAGCTCGTGTGAGCTGGAGGAAACAATCTACTCCTCTATTTATACCGAAGCCTTCTACAAAACCGCAGCTGACGCCGAAAAAGGCCTGATTGCGGTATATGACCCCATTGCCGATATGTGTGTGGGGCCGGCACTGACTATTGTTTCGGACTTCAGCGCCGATCAGTGCTACCCGCGGGCGGTGGTCGGGCGCAACACGCTTACGCTGTTTTCGTACGATCCCAACTACACGACCCAGCGCACCGCCGGCCGGTTAAGCGAAGCTCCGCAACAGATCTGGACCTCCTGCTACGACGGTATCGAAAAGGCCAACTGGATCATCGAAAAGGTGCCCAGCGCCAGCATGGACGCTACCCGCCGGGCGCAGATCGTGGGCGAAGCCTATTTCCTGCGGGCATTTTATCACTGGACACTGACCAAAAATTTTGGGGATGTACCGGTTAAAATCAAAGCCAGTGTCGATCAGGCCGAAGCGATAGTAGGCAAAAGCGCTCGAGCCGATGTCTACAAACAGATTTACAGCGATCTCGATCAGGCCGTAGCGGCCGGACTGGTATCCGGGCCGACGGTTGAGAAAGGACGCCCCTCTAAAGAAGCGGTCAATGCCCTGTACGCCAAAGTAGCGCTGTATAACGAAGACTGGGCCAGGGCGCTGCAGAAAGCCCAGGAAGTAATTAACGCCGGCAAATACTCGCTCATGCCCGATGTACGTGACGTGTACCGCTACGACCGCGAAGATCTGGCTCGGGTCGAGAATATCTGGGCGTATGAGTCCGAAGGCGGCTTCAGTCCCAGCCGGGGCCATCAGTTGTCGGGTCTCTGTGGCCCGCCAAACAGCGCCGGTGCCGAGTATTCACGGGCTTCGTTCGGGTCGATGTTTGCCTACCAGTCGTTCTTCAACTCGTTCGACCCCAGGGACAAACGGCGGCAGTTGCTCGACACGAGCTATGTGGACCGGAGCAACCGGGTGGTGCCGCAGCGTAGTATCACCCCGATCACGACCCAGGGGGTACTCATCAAAAAATACCAGGACCCGGTTTCGACGGTGGGCAACCTGCCCAATATCCCGATTCTTCGGCTGCCCGATATGTATCTGGTTGCTGCCGAAGCCGAAGCGCGTCAGAATGGGCCGACCGCGCTGGCCTACGGGTTCATCAACGTGGTTCGGAAACGGGCCGGGCTGGACGATTTGCGGACCGGATTGAGTAAAGATGCGTTCATTGATGCTGTCATACAGGAGCGGTCGTGGGAGTTTTTTGCCGAAGGCGACCGCTGGTACGACCTGACCCGTACGGGCAAGTACCTGACCGAGGTGCCCAAAGCCGTTAACAACGTTTACCCAACGCGCCCTGTACAGGCCCGAAACCGGTATTTTCCGATACCGCTCGACGAACTGAATGCCAACCCGAAACTGGAGCAGAACCCCGACTGGAAATGACCATAACCACCAATCAGATGATCAGAAACCGGACGAGTAGCGCGTACGTACGCCGGGGCCTTTGGCTGCTGGTCGGTCTGCTGCCGGCATCCGTAGCCTGGGCGCAGTCGGCTAAGTCGATAGCGCTGGGCAACGAGCAGATTCGGCTTCGCTGGTGGGCGGGTGCCAGCGGCTATCAGCTGGCCGAGCTGTCGGTCAGGCAGGCCAGGCAGTGGAAACCGGTAGCCAATCCGTCGGGCGAGTTTACCCTGCTCTATACGGCCAGTAAACCCGCTGCCGAACCCGAACGGACTTTTACTGACAATACGGGCCAGGCGTTTCCGGGCGAGGCCTATCATTATCAGCGCGACCAGTGGCGCCAGACGACCAACAGCGTGGGCCTCAACACCGCCGGTACGGCTTATCACTTCTTTCCGCAGGAAGCGAGCCAGTCAGGGCCGAACCGCATTCGGTTCCGGCACGAAACCGAGGTCGCTACCATCGTGTCGGACTGGTCGATCGATGCCAAACATCCGTCCGATCTGCTTGTTAGTCAAACGGTTACGGTTAAAAAGCCGGGTTTCTATTCATCGGCCAGCCCTACGGTGGCTACTGTGGCCGAAACGGATATGCGCTGGGCTGCGGTTCCGGGCTACTGTCAGGGCGATGCCATCCAGCGTGATTTTGTGCGGGCCTATGCCTACGGGCAGGGGGTTCCCGACCTGCCCGTCATCTACCGGGAGCGGTGTGCCAGTACCTTATGCCCGATGGTCAGTACAAAAAGTGGTCAGACCCTGGCCGTCATTCCCGATCCGTCGCTGGGCCGCGATCCATGGGCCGTCGATAAAATTACCCAGGAAGACTGGAATATTGGTTTGTCGCACAAAAACCGGCGTTCGCAGCTGAGCCCGACCCTGTATTTTCCGGTGCTGGGCGAGCCGAAATCGGAGCGTAAAGCCGGGGAGGTATTTACGTACTCGGTGCGGATCAGCCTGCTCGATGGCGACTGGTACAAGATGCTGAACCATGCCGTTTATGATGTCTTTCGTTTCGGCGAGTCGGTAGCGCTGCGGCAAAACAGGCAATCGTTGACGGATCGTATTCATCAGATGCACCAGTACCTGACCAACCCCAAAACGTCGCTGTGGAATGTTGAAGAGTTTGAAGGTAAAAAAATTGGGGCGCAGTCGTACCTGGGCGGGGTTGTTGGCTCCAACAAGGACGCCATGAAAAACTCCGACTACGGCGCCATGTGGATGCTGGCCGGGGCTACCCAGGACCCCTTGCTCACCCAGAACGTATTACCTTATGCGCTGAATTTCAAGCTGGCGCAGCAGGAAACCAACGACGATTTTTTCAAGGGAGCGGTAGAAGGGCAGTATTACCTGGCCAAATCCAAAAAGTTCGTGGAGGAGTGGGGCCCCGTGGTCGAACCCATTGGCCTGACCTATTATACCATGCTCGATATCGGCAATATGCTGCTCTTCGAGCCGGACAACGCCGACCTGAAAACCCGGCTTCGGCTGGGTGCTGACCGGCTGCTGGTCTGGCAAAAGCCGGCGGGTAACTGGGCGGTGGCCTATGACAAAGCTACCGACCAGGAAGTATTTCTGGACATTCCGGACGTTCGCCCCACGTTCTACGGTCTCATTGTCGCATACCGGCTGTTGCGGGACGAAAAGTACCTGCGGGCCGCCCGGAAAGGCGCCGACTGGTTCCTGACCAATGCCGTCGACAAAGGGCATTTTCTGGGTGTGTGTGGCGATGCCCGTTACGCGCCCGACTTTGCAACCGGTCAGGCGGCCCAGGCGTTGCTGGACCTGTACGACCTCACCAAAGACCAGCGCTATAAGGACGCGGCCATCAGAACCGCCAGACTCTATACGACTTCGATCTATACCCACCCGATAGTAAGCCAGGCCGCCAAGCAGGTGAACGGCACCAGCCGTCAGGATTGGGAAATTACGCAGTCGGGCCTCAGCTTCGAGCACGGTGGTATTTTCGGATCGGCCAACCGGCATGGCCCCATCCAGCTGGCCAGCCATGCCGGGTTGTTCGTGCGGATGTATGGCCTGACCAAAGAGCCGATTTTTGCCGATATGGCGCGTTCGGCGGCCATTGGGCGCCATGCGTTTGTCGATGACAAAACGAGTGTGGCCTCTTACTACTGGAATACCATGAACCGGGGCGCAGGCCCGTATCCGCACCATGCGTGGTGGCAGATCGGGTGGATCACCGACTACCTGATGGCCGAAGCCGAACTGCGGTCGGGTGGGAAGGTGTCGTTTCCGCGCGGGTTCGTCACGCCCAAAGTAGGACCCCATCAGACCTATGGGTTTGCGCCTGGCCAGATTTACGGTCAGCCGGCCAGTCTGCTCATTCGCGACGAGCTGGTAACCCCTGCCGACCCCAACATCGATTACATAACGGCGGTATCGCCCGATCAGAAAAAACTGTTTGTCGTACTGCTGAACAGCCGGGCGCAGGCCACTACGACAACCGTACGGCTGCAACCGGCTGGTATCCGTACCGGAACGGGGCGACTGAAAAGCCTGACCAGCCAAAAAAATCTGGATGCGCAGCGGGCCAGCCTGACCTTGCCTCCCTTCGGTATCGACGTCTGGCAGTTCGACTGGCAGTAGGGTGAACCAGGGTATACGAACTGCCACTCAACCGCCAATCGATTATTCAACCCATAGTATATGAATACAACCATTGACACCGCCGTTATCGTCATTTTCTCCGCGTTTGTGCTGGGAATCGGGATGCTGTTTGCCCGGACGGGGCGTAACCTGAAATCGTTTTTTGCGGGGGGCGAAGCCGTACCCTGGTTTATCGGCGGGCTATCGCTGTTCATGAGTTTCTTCTCGGCGGGTACGTTCGTGGCCTGGGGTTCCATTGCCTACAAGTACGGCTGGGTGGCCATTACCATTCAGTGGACCATGTGCATCGGGGCGCTGGTGACGGGGCTTTACCTGGCTCCGCGCTGGAAACGGGCCGGTGCGCTGACGGCCGCCGAGTTTATTCGGGAGCGACTCGGTCTGACGGTACAGAAAGTGTACATCTTTATTTTTACCCTCGTATCGGTATTCATTAAAGGCTCGGTGCTGTATCCGGTAGCCAGGCTGGTTAGCTCCTCGCTGAATCTGCCGCTGGTGCCCTGTACGATCGGGCTCGGTATCTTCATGATTGCCTACACCGCCGTGGGCGGGTTATGGGCTGTTATGGTAACCGATATTCTGCAGTTCGTGGTGCTGTCGGCGGCCGTGTTTATCCTGCTGCCCCTGTCGCTGGATCGGGTGGGGGGGCTGACGGGCTTCACCCAGGCCGTTCCCGACGATTTCTTCAACCTGCTCAACGGCGAATACACCATTGGGTTTATCCTGGCGTTTGTCTTCTATCACATTGCCTACATCGGCGGCAACTGGACGTTTGTACAGCGTTACACCAGCGTCGATAGCCCGAAGTCAGCCCGGAAAGTTGCGTTTCTGTTTGCGGGCCTGTACCTCATCAGCCCCGTTATCTGGATGCTGCCGCCTATGATCTACAAAGCGATCAACCCGTCGCTGGCCGGGCTCGACACCGAAAATGCGTATCTCAAAATCTGTCAGCTGGTGCTCCCGCCGGGATTGCTGGGGCTCATGCTCACGGGTATGTACTTTTCGACTTCCGCCAGTGCCAACACGGCGCTCAATGTGGTGTCGGCTGTGTTTACCAACGACATTTACAAGGGGCTCATCAGGCCCAATGCTTCCGACAGGCAACTCATTCGGGTAGCCCGTGGCTCGTCGTGGGTGTTTGGGCTGGGCATGATCGGGATTGCGCTGCTGGTGCCAGCTGCGGGTGGGATTGTGGAGGTGGTACTGAGTATTTCGGCTATCTCGGGTGGGCCATTGCTGGCGCCCCCGCTCTGGGCGCTGTTTTCGAAGCGACTGACCAGCCGGGCAACCCTCTGGATCACCAGTATTGGCCTTTTTGTCAATCTTTTTTTCAAGGTGCTTTCGCCCTGGTTGCTGGATTACAGGCTGTCCCGGTCCTGGGAAACGGCCATCGGTGTTGGATTGCCGCTGCTGCTGCTATTGATCTACGAGGTCTGGAAAGCCCGGCAGTCTGCCGCCCCGGCCGACGAGTACCTGAGCTACCGGCTGGCCCGCGCCCAGAAGCAGGATCGGGCCCTCCTCGAACCCGACCAGCCCGAAGAAGCGCAGGCCATTCGGCAGCAGAACCGGTTTGGGCTGCAGGTAATAGCCGGCTCACTGGTGTTTACCTCGTTGATGCTGTTGGGCCTGAGTTTTCTGGCTACGTCGGGAGCGGCTACAACGGCGGGTATTGCCGTAGTCATCTTACTGGCCGCCCTGATTCCCTGGCAGGCTTCCCGGCGGGTTCAGGTGCTGGCGTCTGACCCGCCCGTACCGGATGCCCCCAGCACCCTCACCAATGTATAACCCCTACGGCAACGCCCCTAAACAGCCTTTATGCATCACGCTATGAAATACCTGCTCACATTACTAGGCATCGCCGGCAGTATCCTGTCGCTGGCTCAGCACACCATTCGCGAGCCGAAAGCCATACGCTTACACGGGGCCGAATGGCAGTTTGCGCTCGATCCCGCCGGGGTGGGTGAAACGGGCGAATGGTACTCGGCCAAAGTACCCGCCAGCCGATTCGACAAAGTATCCGTTCCGCACTGTTTTTCCGTTGACCCCCGGTATCAGTTTTATACCGGCACGGTCTGGTATCGCCGGGCGTTTCCGTGGCGGCCCGCCGGGGGGAAACGCGTATTGCTGCATCTCGACGGCGCCTATTATGCCACCACTGTTTACCTCAACAACCGGAAAGTAGGGGCGCATGAAGGCGGGTATACACCCTTTAAACTCGACATCACGGACTACCTGAAAACAGACGGTACCGACAATCTGCTGGCCATCTCGGTCAACAACAATACCTGGTTGCCGGGCAGCATACCGGGAGCCAAAGACAACAACCAGCCCAACGACCCGTTCCCGGGCTGGATGAACTACGGTGGCCTGATACGGCCGGTCTACCTGACCGTTGAACCCGCCGTGTATGTCGACAACATCAAAGTTGAAACAACCCCCGATCTGGCCAAAGGCACGGCCGTGCTGACCGTCAGGACCCGCCTGCGCAACACGTCCGGGCAGGCCGTCTCGCCCGCTATGCAGCTACAGGTCCGGCAGGGTGAGCGGCCGCTGACGCTCAGCTGGAAAACCACGACGGGCCCCATTGCCCCGAACCAGACGGGTGTGCTGGAGGCAACAGCCTCGCTGAAAGCGGCCGATGTGAAGCTGTGGAGCGTTGATCAGCCCACCCTCTACGATCTGCAGGTAATTAGCGGGTCGGATACGGCCCATACGCCTTTCGGCATACGGAAGGTAGAGGCCCGGAATGGTCAGCTGCTGCTGAACGGCAAACCTATCCGGGTAGCGGGCGGTAACCGGGTTGTCGACTATCCGGCCCTCGGATCGATGGAGCCCGACTGGCTGGTCGAGAAAGATCTTCGGCTCATGAAAGAAGCCGGCATGGAGCTGCACCGCCTGACCCACTACACCCCGTCTGAAACGGTCTACGACTGGGCCGACCGGCATGGCATGCTCATCATCACGGAAGCCGGCAACTGGCAGCTGACTCCCCGGCAGATGGATAACGACACCATTCGGGCCAAGTTCAGGCAGCAGTTTCGGGAGATGGCCGAGCGCGACTGGAACCACCCCAGCGTCATTGCCTATAGCGTAGGGAATGAATACCTCTCCGAAACGCCTTCGGGACAGCGCTGGACCAACGACATGATTCAGTACGCCCGGCAGCTCGACCCGACCCGGCTTTACACGTTTGCTTCGATGCGGTTGAACATATTACCCAAAACCGCCGATGGCGAAGCCAGTCAGTACTGCGATTTCGTGTCGACCAATACGTATGGTAACCATGCCGTCGTTCTCGACCACATTCACCGGCTCTATCCCGATAAACCCGTATTCATCAGCGAGTGGGGCCGCCGGGCCGATACGGAAACCGGTGAAGCCGGTCAGGTAACCCACCTGGAGGAGGTTATGGTCGAGATCAGAAAACGGCCCTATGTTATCGGCGCGTCGTGGTGGTCATTCAACGATTACCAGAGCCGCCATCAGGGTACGAACCCGAACGGATACCGACCCTGGGGCCTAGTAGGACCGGAGCGGACAAAACGCCCGCTATATGCGGCCCACCAGCGCGAGATGGCCCCGCTGACCGTCCAGAAACTAAGCTTCACTCCGGGGGCCGAAGGGGTCCATACGTTGCAGCTCCGGGTGGTGGCCCGCGCTGATTTTCCGGCCTATACGCTTCAGAATTATCGGTTGCAGGCTGCCGATGCCAACCTGCTTATTCCGCCGTTGCAGCCCGGGCAGCACGTCGACCTGGCTGTGCCTGTTCGTGGCTTCGACCGAACACTCAACGTAACCGTCCTGAAACCGACGGGCTTTTCTGTTCTTTTTCAATCTATTGACTTAACGAATGATACGCGAACAAGCAACCGATAAACGATCCCTCAAAACCATTCGACACCAGGCCGATCTGATCGTAACGGGTGGTGGGTTATCCGGCACCTGTTGCGCCATTACGGCCGCCCGGGCTGGGATTCAGGTTATTTTAGTGCAGGACAGGCCCGTGCTGGGTGGGAATGCTTCGAGCGAAGTTCGGCTGTGGGTACTGGGCGCTACATCTCACATGGGCAACAACAACCGCTGGGCTCGCGAAGGGGGCGTTATCGACGAACTGCTGGTTGAAAACCTGTACCGAAACCCCGAAGGGAACCCGCTCATCTTCGATACCATCCTGCTCGAAAAAGTAATGAACGAGCCCAACATTCGGCTGTTGCTGAATACGGCGGTATACGAGGTAGAAAAGTCCGACGCCGATACGATCAGCGGGCTGAAAGCCTTCTGTAGTCAGAACAGTACCCTTTACGAGCTGTCGGCTCCTTTGTTCTGTGATGCATCGGGCGATGGGATTGTGGCGTTTCAGGCCGGAGCCGCCTTTCGGATGGGGGCGGAGTCGCGCGAGGAGTTTGGGGAGAAGTTTGCCCCAACAGCCGAGTACGGTGAGTTGCTGGGCCACTCGCTATATTTCTATACCAAAGATACAGGCAGGCCCGTCCGGTTTGTACCACCGGCCTATGCGCTCGATGACATCACCAAAATTCCGCGCTATCGACGGT
Source organism: Spirosoma sordidisoli (assembly GCF_004138325.1). GTDB lineage: Bacteria > Bacteroidota > Bacteroidia > Cytophagales > Spirosomataceae > Spirosoma > Spirosoma sordidisoli. The sequence goes on from NZ_SBLB01000002.1 coordinate 112,411, forward strand.
TCAACGCCCAGGAGTACGGCTGCCAGCTCTGGTGGATCGAATACGGGGGTCGGCTCGATACCGTTCACGATACGGAAGCTATCAAGTGGGAGCTGTGGAAGGTCGTATACGGCGTCTGGAACCACATCAAAAACTCCGGTCTGTTTCCGGAAGCCGAAACGATGACGCTCGAGTGGGTCGGTCATATTCCCGGCAAGCGCGAAAGCCGCCGGTTCGAGGGCGACTACCTGCTGACACAACAGGATATCGTAGAGCAGCGTACCCATGCCGATGCGGTCGCGTTCGGGGGCTGGTCGATCGATCTGCACCCGGCCGATGGTGTGTTTTCCGAAAAGCCGGGCTGCAACCAGTGGCATAGTAAAGGTATCTATCAGATTCCGTACCGCTGTCTGTACAGCCGGAACATCACCAACCTCTTCCTGGCCGGGCGTATCATCAGCGCTACCCATGTAGCCTTCGGATCGTCGCGGGTGATGGGAACAAGCGCTCACGTAGGCCAGGCCGTCGGTATGGCAGCCGCGCTTTGTACACGGCATACCCTATTACCCCGCCAGTTGGTAGCCCCCGTAGAGACGCAACCCTTTGCGTCTCATGTGCGCCAGCCGGTTTCAGCTGACGCGCCAGAGACGCAAAGGGTTGCGTCTCTACAGGTGGAACTGCTGAAAACGGGGCACCATATTCCTGGCTTTCGGCTGAATGACCCGGACGATCTGGTTCAGCAGGCTTCGCTTCGGGCGTCGAGTGAGTACCGGCTGGCGGCCTTTCCGCCCGATGGGCCACTGCTGCCGCTGGCGCAATCGGCCGCGCAGATGCTGCCGCTGCCGGCCGGTCCCGTTCCCGGTCTGACGGCCTGGGTAGTGGCCGATGAAGAGACAGAACTGACGGTTGAGCTACGGCGAAGCAGCAAGGCCGATAACCATACGCCCGATGTGACCCTGGAGACGGTCCGCATCCCGCTGCAGAAAGGACGCCAGGCCCTGGATCTGCACTTCCAGGCCCATGTTGAGGAGCCCTGCTACGTGTTTGTCATGTTTCTCAAAAACAACTCCGTTCAGCTCCAGTACAGTCTGTTTCGGGTAACGGGGGTATTGTCGGTTTTCAACAAGATCAATCCCGCAGTGTCCAACTACGGCAAGCAGGAGCCAACGGAAGACATCGGAGTCGATACGTTCGAATTCTGGTGCCCTGAACGTCGTCCGCTGGGGTATAATATTGCCCTGACGCTGGATACGCCGATCCGGCTGTTCGGAGCCGGGAATGTACGCAACGGCATTCAGCGCCCCACCCGACAGCCCAACGCCTACGTGGCCGATCCGGCCGATCCGAACCCGACTGTAACCCTGAGCTGGCCCACGACCCAGCGCATTGCCCGCGTCGATCTTTTTTTTGATACCGATTATGATCACCCGCTGGAGTCGGTTATTATGATTCATCCCGAAACGGCTTCGCCTTTCTGCGTGCGGGAGTACATCCTGTGTAACGACAGGCAGGAGCGGGTCTGGCATGAGACGGCCAACCATCAAAGCCATACCGTCATCCGATTCGATCAGCCGGTTGTGACCAGCAGTCTAACCATTCATCTGAAAGCCACGAACGGCACCGCCCCGGCCAGCCTGATGGAGGTTCGATGTTACGCGTAACGTCAAGGTCTGTAATCGGTCGGTGACGACGCCAACAGGTCACTGATTTCTGTCAAAAGCCCCATGAACTGGGGCTTTTTTTGTAAAAAAATACCTTTAAAGAACTAAAATGGCTGAAATGAGGAAAACTGTGACCGAAATGCGTTAATATCCATTGTGAACAAAAAACAATATTTGTTTATTATTTATGTCTGTCTACGAAGCCGCTGGACTATCACACATCAACAAACGGCCAGCGCTTTTTTTGTACGACTGATAATTCCAGACTCCTATGCAATATATTGATGAATCGAAAGCCTTTAAGCGAGTTACCTGTACCATCAGGCTCGGCCGTCAGCCAGTCAGCAAAAGTCAGCACCAGACTCTTCCCGAGCAGACGATCCCTTTTCTACGCAAAACGCTTTTAGACAGAAACTGGTCTGCCGAAAACAAGCTACCCGAAGTCGGAGAACCGCAGGGGGTACCGATGGACGAGTTTGAACGGCTCTTTCAACAGTATAAACGAGCTGGGCATGAGTACTACCAAAGGCTAAGTCAGCAGACCGATAAAACAGATCCCCGCTAGGCTACTGTTTTTCTGCTCTCCTAAAACGGCCACCGACCCGCTTATCTACAGGCGGGCCAGTGGCCGTTCTCATGGGCGCCAGCTTTACCATCTATTGGCTTCGTCGGTACGGGGTCCGCTACGGGAAAAGATGGCCTGATCACCCCCCGAATTTGCCCCGTTTACCCCCTGTCGGGCCGGGTGCCGGGCGGTATATTTACCTGATCAATCAACCAAACGACAGGTAAACATGGCTACGAAAAAGACAAAAATCATGTACTGGATCTTCACCGGTTTGTTCGCCTTTGTGATGCTGGGCTCCGCTGTTCCTAATATCATGGTCGATCCCATGTCGGTTCAGGGATTTCGTGAGATGGGGTACCCCGTCTATCTGATTCCGTTTCTGGGCTGGGCCAAGCTGCTGGGGGTTGTAGCCATCCTCGTGCCTGGTTTTCCCCGGCTTAAAGAGTGGGCCTATGCTGGTTTATTCTTCGACCTGCTGGGGGCTGCGTATTCCATTCAGGCTATTGGGAAGCCCGTTGTCTACTGGGCACCGATTCTGCTCTTTGTAGCCGTTGGGGTGGGTTCGTATGTGTGCTATCACACCCTGCAGCGGCTGGCTACCGGTACCCACAAAGACCCGCAACCGGCCACCGGGCCCGTTGTGTCAATTTTATAAGGTACCGGAAAGCGTGCGGGTGAGTCGCTGAGTGCTTCGCTGGCGGTCTGAGTCATAGAGGATTCAGACCGTTTTCGTTATAGATACTTACCCGAGTGCAGGAGTGGAGTTTTTGAAAATCAGAACTGATTGCATGGGTAAATTCAGCGCGGTTTTCGCTTGAAATCACGAAACGCTCCGTAAGCCGATGGCTTATTAAGCGGCAATCGTCTATTTTAATCAAGCTGGATTCGTGAAGACAAACACATTGCTCCTCGCCTTTTTGCTACTGGCATCGGTAGTGCAGGCCCAGAAAAAAGTATTCCCCCAGGCGCCGGGTATGGTGTCGTATACCTATCGCAACAGCTTCTCGAAAAATGTGGCTGCAACCCTCGATACCATCAAAGCCCTCGGTATAACGGATATGGAATTCTCCAACTTGTTTGGGAAAACCGCAGCTGAATTACGTAAGCTCCTCGACGAACGCGGCATGAAGTGCTCCTCGTTCGGGGTTAGCTACCCGGATGCCCTGAACAAGACGCAGGAGGTGGGCCAGAACGCCAAAACCTTGGGCGCCAAATTTGTACGGGTTGCCTGGATTCCGCACGATGGACCGTTTACGCTCGACATGGCCAAAAAAACCGTGGCGGATTTCAACCAGATTGGCAAACGCCTGAACGATGACTATGGCATTACGTTCTGCTACCATAACCACGGCTTCGAGTTCCAGCCCTATCAGGACGGCACCCTCTTCGACTACATTGTTCAGCAGACCGACCCCAGGTACGTAAGCTTTGAGATGGACATTCTCTGGACTTTTTTTCCGGGTCAGGATCCCGTGGCCCTGCTTAACAAATATGGCAAACGCTTCAAACTCATGCACCTGAAAGATCTGCGCAAAGGCGTTACCGGCAACCTGTCAGGGGGTACTCCTGTCGAGAATGACGTGGCGCTGGGAACGGGTCAGATCGACCTGGCGGCTGTGCTGAAGGCAGCCCGCAAAGCCGGTGTGCAGCATTATTACATTGAAGACGAAAGCCCCAGCATCAAAACCCAGGTGCCGCAGAGTATTGCCTACCTCAAAAATCTGAAAGATTAAGCGCTGGCGGAGGCCGGTTCAATTAGCTGTCCGCAGGTGGTCGTTGCAGAATCTGAAGCATATTCCCCTCCGGATCGAAGAAACTACGGACCTGGCCTCCGCCAATAGCCTCGACCCGCTCGCCATCCCAGCGAACGCCCTGCTGGTCGAGATAGGCGATGGCCCGATCGATGTCGGCAACGCGCAAGGCCAGATGCGACCAGCCGGGTGTCCAGGTGGTGCGGGGGGACCGGGTCGTGTCATCTTTGGGCATGATCTCGAGCAGGGTATTGTCGGGCGCCTGCAGCATCCAGACCGGCCGGCCCGCATCGGCTTTCCAGTGGCGGAACCACTTCGTATAGCCCAGCACTGTGCAGTACCAGTCGGCCAGGGTTTCTACGTCGTCGGCAGCAACAGCCGGATGGTCGACACCCGTAAGCGTAAGTTCATTCATCGGTCAGTGGTTAGATGCCTATTTTCTCCCGAACCAGCCGCAGCCAGATAGCCCGCCCTTCACAATCCCAGTGCGTATCGCTCTTCAGATAGGGTGAGGCAGGGGCCTGGCTAAAAGGACTGTACACATCGATGGTCGGAACGGCCAGCTTCGGATGTTGCTGAATACGTTCGATCAGGTGATTATAGGCGTACCGGTTTGGTTCGAGGATACTCGCTTTGTTGGGAATGATCGACAGATATACGGCGTCGAAGCCCTGCTGCTTATAATAGTCTGCCGTAGCATTGAGGCTATCGACATAGGCATCGACCTGAGCGCTGGTCAGGGGCGAGTAGGACGATAGTACGCTGCTGGTATCGGTGTCGGAGTTCAGAAAGATGTGTTGTCTGTTCCGGGACAGACTAACCCCCTCGTTGGACCGGTCAAACCAGCGCAGGGTCAGCGTGGCTTTTAGCTCCTTGAACCAGAAGGCCCACTGGTGACTGAACAGGGCCGTTTCGAGTCGTTGCTCCACATCGCTCCAGTGAATATCCGTTTTGACGCGCTCCCAGCCCGTTGGCGGTGGTAGCCGCGACTGGTTGGTGTCGGCGTCGACGACCAGCTCACGCACGGGCTGGGTCACGTGATCCCGAAAATGGCGCTCGATGGTTTCGATCAGTAACACGTTTCGTTTGCTGGTATCCAGCTGGGCCCGTTGCTTGTTGTACCAGTGTACTCGCTGGTAATGGCTGACCCTAAAATCATCTTTGGTAATCCGCTGCGGCTCCGAAAAACTGTCGCCGATGATGTACAGATGGGTTGACGCGGTGTCGCTGTCGCGGTTGGAAGGCGTACAGGTGGGTTGTTCCTGTTTGAACTGAGGCAGCGCTGACAACCGGTACAGGTCGCCATAGCGGTAATCGTCGGCTATGACCCCGGCTTCGTATAACCAGTGCGAAACTGTAGCCGACAGGCCACATAGCCAGAATATACCGGCAATTACTAAGACAGCGTAGCGAAGAAAACGCATGGAAAAATAAATTATCGGACCCGGATCGAGTAAAGGTTGACGGCGCGCTGAACGCTGCTGAGCACGTATAACTCATTCGATCGCTCATCGAACTGCAAAACTACCGGAAAATCGCTTGGGATGGGTCGATCACCTACAATGCGTCCGTTGAGATCATACAAGGTGGTGAAACTGCCCGACTTGATACTCACCAGCTCGACCCCCGCGCCCAGCCGGTGGTACCGAATGCTGTTACGACCCGACTGAAGCGCCCGGACCTCGAACCGGCGTTCGCCTTTCTGATCCAGTATGGCCACCTCGGTATCGGTTGAGCGCAGCACCAGCCAGTTCGTCTGTTCTTCGTCGGGAAGGAGCCGGAACGTGCCGCTGCGGACGGGCCGGTACAACTGCGTTCGTTTGGTTACAGTCCCGTTGGTGAGCAGGGTCAGGAGCTGACCTTCGTCGGTGATGGTCTGTAACGTCGACTGACCGGGCGGAATCAGGGCGGGACCGGCGAAGCGAACGTCGGGTTCGTCTTCGGTCTGCCGCTCGACCTTAACCGGGAAATGAGGATGCTGCGTACCGGTTTCGCGCCAGTAGTTGAGCGTACCGTCCGCCTGTGCGGCCAGGATATCCATACCATCGGGGGTAACCATAATCTGGAACGGCAGCAGCAACGGTCCTTTGCGGGGAGCGCTCATGAGTTTAACAAAGGCTTTTCGCTGACGATCCAGCCCATAGACCTGCCCGTTTGGATGAGTGGCGAGCGCAACGATGCTGCGTTGCCGGCTACCCCGGGGGCGTACCAGGTAAGTTGGATCAAGACCAGCGGGGAGTGGTATCTGCTGGAGCGATACGGCACCCGTACTACCTGGCTTCTGACCCGGGTCGGCGATGTACAGCGTCCGGTCGGTCATGAACAGGTACTGCAACCGCCCATTATCCAGAAAATCAACGGCCAGCGCGTTGCTGCGAACCGGCCCGTCGGTGCTGCTCTGTATGGCCCCATCGCCGTTGGGGGTGATCAGGCTCAGCTGCGCATCGGCCTGCTGGGCGTAGAACGGTGCCGTTCCGTCACTCAGGCTACCGGTTGCAAAAGGAGCTGCCACGAGCGGAGCGGCCAGTTCGGTGCGTTTGCGGAGCAGGAGCTTGTTCAGTACGGCCCGGCTGGCCCGGCGGGTCGTGCGGCCGAGAATTACCGTCGACTGAATATTTTCATTACCGTAGCTGGCCTGGTACGCCATGTTCTCCAGATTGGCCAGGGCGGGGCTACCCGTGGCGGGGTCTGGCTGGTCGAGGAGATTTTGCCAGGCTAACGGCCAGGTTGTTGGTACGGTGGTGTGGGCCCGGTTGAGCCGTACGAAGGCGGTAAAGTTGGCCGGGCGCAGGGTACCGTTCAGAAATTCGGCCTGACGGTCGTCGGCCGACCAGACCGCTTTTCGTTGGACCTGCTGAAGATAATCCTGCAGGGCTTCTTCGCTGTTGGCCACAATGAGGGCCGAGCCGTGTTGGGTAATCCAGCTTTGCGGAAAGCCGGTAAACAGGCTGCTGAATAAGGACGCAGGCAGCTCGGGAACGTTCAAGAGCAGCGTTTTGTGGCCCAGAAAGCTTCGCAGGGGAGCGGGGGCGGTGGCGCCGGCGCGGTATGCAATGCGCTGATACGCACTGACGAGCTGTTTACCATCCCGGCCGGGTAAGATAAGCACCTGCCGCTGAGCGCCTGTTGCCGACTCCATGCGGCAGAGGAGCACGTCCCGGTCCAGCGCCTGATAAAACGGTTTGGTGTCTGGTTTGATCTGATCGAATCGGTCGCGCAGGAAGTCGCTGGAAGCGGACCCCAGCAGCTGGCTCAGGGACCGGCCAAACCGCGCAGCATCGCTGATGCCGATATGGTACAGACTGGCGGTTGTCTGCGGAATCAGGTCGGGCCGGGCAATGCGCTGGGGCGTCTGGTCCTGAAAAAGGGCTGCTACATCACGCCGACCACCGATCTCATCGACGGCATACCCGATCAGGTGGGTCCGCGAGGCCGATGGCCGAAATTGTAAGGTTAACGACTCGGGTAAGAAAAGCCGTACCAGCGAGCTTGCATCGCTGAACAGGCCCTGTAGCACCTCCGGCCGAACGCTGACCCCGGCGGGATGGTCGGCATCGACTTTTCCTTCTACCCGGATGATAGAGCCGTTTTCGGCCAGTTTGAGCGGACGATGCATCTGCCGCGCTACGTTCTCGACCAGGATGCCGGATACGCTGCCAACCAGGAAGTCGTCGGTCAGGATAAACGAACCGACCGGCTCATTCGCTCGCGAGACCAGGTCAAATATCTTCTCCCCCGAGAACGTGTGATTAAGGACCCGGTACTGGCGGGGATCGGGGTTGGTGAGCCGTTGCAGAAACGACTGATCAGTTTCTGTCAGAGGAATGTAGAAGATATAGTCGAGGGTCGTTCTGGATACGGTATGGAGGGAATACCGGACGTTCCTGCCCGAGATAAACTGCAGCACCGTGGCCGTGTCGGCGGTAGCGTACAGGAACCGGTCGAGCCGCTGACGGGCTTCGTCAAAAACGGGTAGCTGCCGCAGGGCGATCTCATTCCGCAAAGCCTGGGCCGACACCGTATCCTGCAGGCGATCACTGGCCAGCATCATCAGCGCCCCCGGTGGAATGAATGCATCGATACTGCGGTCGTTGGCCCGGTAATGACGGTAGCCGAGCCAGCCACCGACCAGCAGCACCACTACACCAATACCCAACCAGACGTTACGGTTCATAGAGTAAATAGAAATAAGCAAAACAAGACGGGGCCAGCTGGTCGTCATAAGTGATAAAGATCGCCAAAGTAGGCATACTACTTACGACTTTCCGCACTCACAACGGCCGGGTGGCCCCGTCGGGATACTAATTCAGATTTATTTACCCCACATCGCGTTGGCGGTTTCGGGGAACGGCAGGGTCAGCTCCGGTACGTTGGCTGCTACGCGGTTAGCCCATTCGACCCCCTGCATCAGCGAGTGGTCCTGGTTGCTTACCTCGTATTTCCAGGCGCCGAACCGGCCCCGCGAATAAATTCCGAACGGTTCCAGTTTCGGCAAAACAGCTTTCAGAATCCCGTCGCGCTCGACCGAAGGGGTCGGGTAGCCGTAATCGAACGCCATGTGGAAGGTCGAGATAACATCGTCGGCCGACTCGATCAGCTGATCTTCAACCAGGGCGCGGATGGTGTCGTCGATCAACGTTTCGCGATTGACGGGTTTTGCCGACGATTCGCTGGTCTCGGTCATCAGCGACCAGTGCTGGTTGATATCGGGTACGTTGTTGGGGCTGTAATTCGAGAATACCGTTACCCGGTAATACGGGCTGTTGGCTTCCGGGAAATACATCCAGCACATCGTTTCGAGACTTGGCTTCGGCTTGCCTTTCAGGCCGATACCCACCACGTTGGTCGACGAGTGTTTCAGACCCTGGGCGGTTTGTACCGTTTCGGGGGCCAGCCCTTCGACCCGCTGGGTGAAGAGGTCGAGCGGCATGGTGCTCATCAGGTGTTCGTACTGAATGGTTGAGCCATCGGCCAGCACGATTTTCTTCTCGGGGCCAATTACTTTCTCAACCGTACAGTTCAGCTTCACGTATTCGCGGCCAACCAGATCGCCCACGGCTTCCCAGATCCCGCCGGTACCGCCTTGTTTCGGAAATTTGAAGGTGCTGTTCGGCCCCCACGAAAAGTCGTCCTGATTGAAGATGATATTTTTCGTAACCCGCTGCAGATCGGTAACGGCAACGCGCTCGCCCACCCAAACCGCGTTCATATCTTCCGGTGGGTAAGCCCACACCTTGAAGTTATAGGGGAACATGAAGGTGTCGGCCAGCCCCTGTCCGAACGTTGCCAGAATCCACTCGCGGAAGTTGGCCGGCTTCTGATTGTTCGGGAATTTGTAGTTGTGGATAATCCCTTCCAGGCATTTCCACATCGTTTCGGGCGACAGGTATTTGATGTTGTTCTGGAACGGGTAAGGAACAAACCGGTTCTCGATCCAGACCCACGATTCGCGCTGGTGACTGAGCCAGCCATCTTCGCCCAGTGCTTTGAGCATCAGGTCGTCGAAGTACTTGTAGTGGGAAAACTGCACGTGGCCGCCCACATCCCAGGTAAAGCCCTGTTCATCGACAAAGCTTTTCGACAGACCCCCGATCCGGTTTTCTTTTTCCAGGACAATAAAGTCGGTGATGCCCAGTTCTTTCAGGCGATACGCGGCTCCCAAGCCGGTAGGGCCCGAACCGATAATAACATATTTATAGTTCATGATGACGTTTTTGGCCAACCCGATTCAGTGGTCCGGGCGCTACGGCCCCGTAGGGACACGCCAGCGACTGGACTACCGGAAAAGGGCAGACTTGTTTTCAGGCGGCTACTGGCTCTGGTGATTTGAGGGCTTTAACTTTACTGCCCAGGTCGAACCGGAACTGAGCCAGTTCTTTAAAACTCTGCATACAAACTTTCAGCAGCTTCCACTTCAGAATCGATACCGTACCGGTTTGCCGCTCTTTGTGGGTAATGGGAATATCGAAGGTGTTGTACCCGGCTTTCTTGGCCATAACAGCCAGAAAAATGTTGGGCGCAAAGGGCGTTGGCGTTGGCAGCTGGGCCAGCAGCCGACGCAGGAACGAACCCCGGATCAGACGGAACGGGATATTGCTATCCATAATGTAGGTTCCGTAGATGAAGGCGATACTGAATCGCAGGATGCGGGTGATGATCAGCCGCGCAAACGCATCGTAACGTTCTTCGCGGTAGCCGAGAATAAACGGTGAGTCGTTTCGCCGGGCCCATAGTTTCTCAAAATCCTCGGTGACGAACTGATCGTCACTGTCGGTCTGAAAAACGTATTCGGAATCGAGCGCAACGGCTTGCCGGTACCCGTTTACCACGGCATTACCATGGCCGCCATTGGGCTGATGAACGACCATCAGTTTAGGGTAGCGTTCTTTGATCTGGTCCAGAATAGCCCCAGTATTATCTCGGGAACCGTCATTAACAACAATCAGGCGCGTGTTCTCGGTAGGGAATCGACGGGCCAGCATGTCTGTCCATTGCCGGACAACAACTTCGATGACTTCTTCTTCGTTGTAGGCCGGCATTACTATTGACAAGAGGAGACTCATGCAGGGGTATATAGTGATGAATGTATACTGAACGGTGTATAGTGAGAAGAGTCACTACATACATCCTAAACATCGCAAATATAAGAAATTGTTGCCGGGAGTCTGACGAACCGTCTAGTAGATTATCGAGCGGACTAATCCGGGTGCTCAATAGGAAAAACGGTCTTTCAGATTATTGATCGGTTTTTCGATCAAATACCACGAAACGGTAGCCAGCGCAACTGTCAGCAACAGGAAAAACGAAAACTGAAACACGTAGGTGCTATCCAGAACAGGGGCCATGTCTGTAAGCCGGCGCCAGGCCCGGAGCGAAAAATGGGTGGGCTGGGTATGATATACGTTGAAAACAAAGTTGTGGAAGAGATACAGGCCATAGCTGATCCGGCCGAGGTACTGACTTACGGGATTTTCGAGCAGCCATTTCATAATGGGGTTGGTAAAGCCCATCACCGCCCGCCCAATCAGGAAAAAACCAACCAGCGAGGCCGCCAGCCGCTCCCAGACGTCGGACATGATGTTGTGGTGACCGGTCCAGCCGCGCGGATCCGGAATGGCGGGGAGGAGCTTGGTCGCTACCAGCACGATGATGAACAACCCGACGCTGGCCCAGACCCAGCCCGACGACCGGAAAACCTGGTTGAAACGCTCGCGCTGGTAGAGCCACCAGAACGCCATAATAGCGCCCAGTCCAAACGAATCCAGGCAGGCAGGCATGGTCACATACCCGATGAACCACGGCATACGGGCGCGGAAGATGACGTACCGCAGGCATACCGCCCCGATAATCATCAGCGCAGCCGTTAGCGGCACCCACCGGCGGGGCACGACGAACAGCAGCAGCGGAAAAAACAGATAAACCTGCTCTTCAACGGCCAGCGACCACAGGTGATCGACGGTGCCCATCCAGGTCGAGAAGTAGGCCATATACAGGTTGGTCGCGTAGAGGGCCAGCCAGGCGAAGGTACGCCGGACGGGGGGCTCGTTGACCAGATACAGCACGAACAGGGTGAGGTAATAGACCGGAAAAATGCGCAGCGTCCGGCGGATGTAGAAGACTTTCATGTACTTGGAAAATCCTCGTCCGGGCTGATGACTCAGCTTGTCTTTGCTGGAGAGCAGAATCCGCGTGATTAGAAAACCGCTCAGCACGAAGAAGATTGTGACGCCCAGCGCACCCAGCGGTAGCTCAACCCGGCCTGCCATCCAGTGATCGAACAGAACCAGCGCCACGGCGATAAACCGGACTCCATCCAGCTGGAGCAGATGAGTCAGAGTCGGGCGGGTAGCGGATGGGGTCAGGGTTTGATTGGACTGCATACAGTGATGATTGAATCTACCAGTTTTTTTCGGTTGTATCGGCGGGTTGTCCCGCCGACGTAACGGTCTGGCCAGTGTTGATGAGATAAGGTGTTGCCGGGCCGTCCGGAACGACCAGCACGCTTAGCTGATACGTGCCGGCAGCCAGTTCGGCCATCAACACGTCGGCCCGGAAGCCGGTGGTAAACTGCCGGTCCGGCAGCAGACGGGCCCCGCCTGCCGACCGTTTGTTCTGCCAGACAGGAAACAGATACCGCCGTTGACCGGACCGGGCCAGCACATAAGCACCCGCATCGCGCAGGCCCTGGGGGGGCAGCTCTGTTTCCTGGATCGTGAACCCGGCCGGACTGGGTTGAACCGTCATCTTCAGATTACCCGGCCGACCGGCGCTGAACAGAACAGGCAGGGCGGTGTCGTAAAAAGCAGGAGCGGGGTCGGTATAGCGGGCCGTTACGGCATCGAGTTGAGCAACGGGCCGACGGGTCGTATAGTGCCAGTTGAACTGGTTGGTCGTGAGCCAGTGCCGCCACCAGATCGTTTCGTCGAGGAACGAAAAATACGACAGCCAGGCCAGGGCCAGACCGCCAGCTCCGCCAACCAGACCGGCCCACTGACCCAGCCGACCGGGCAGGGTGGCCACGACATAGCTGTACAGTAGGGCCAGCAGGGTAAGCGAGTAAATCTTGTAGCGGCTGGTGATGAGCAGATCGGCACCGAAGCCAGTCCGGGCGTAGGCCACTATAGCCGCCGTGCCCAGCAGAAAGGCCGCGCTGCCCCAGAAAAACAACGCAATGGCCGGCATCGTGGCCAGGCCGCCCGCCCGATTGGGGTGTCTGACCTGCTGCCATACGCGGCTAAGGCTGCGCTGGTTCATAACCAGGCCCATGCCTACTATACCCAGGGTCAGTACGACCGTAAGCCCGCCCAGAGCCGTGCTGTTGGTTAGCGGCCGGCCCATAGGCAAAGCCTCCCCGGCAGCACCGATTACGGCAAACCAGCCCTTCAGCAGATCGGTAACGCCCGGTCGGATGGCATGCGCCCCGCCTGGTTTCTCGAAGCCAACGAAGTACAGGCCTATGACCAGCAGTGCACACAGGGTCCAGCCCAGCAAGGGGCGATAGGATGTCCGGCTGGCACCCGCCCGCACTTCGGCGCTGCGGAGCAGGAGTAGCGCAAACCCAATAGGCCAGACGAGCAGGCCATTGCCGCTCGTAAGCGTCGCCAGTACGGCGGCTCCAACAGCCAGCCCCCACCGGTCTGTGTAGGCCAGCCAGTAGAAAGCGGCCAGCACCCACAGAACAACCGAGAAATTCTGGAGAGCGGCCATGCCCCAGTACATATTTTCCCACTGCGACAGGTTGAAGAGCACCAGTGCCACCGGAACGGCGTAGAGGCCGGTATTCCGGCTGGCGGCTCCGGCGCTTCGACCCAGAACGGCGTAAAAGACGGCCAGCAAGCCAACCAGACTCAGGTTGCCAATGGCCATCAGGTGCACGTAGTTGAGCTTGCCGGTCAGCCAGTAGTCGAGCAGAGTAATCAGTCGGTCATAAACAATCCGGTGTTCGTTATGCTGCCTGAAGAGCTGATAAAGCTTACCGGAGAGGGTCGTTTCCTGATCGGTATTGAACAGAAAAGCCCGCAGCGCGTGGTCGTCCCACTTGGGTATGTTGATGGCATACTGCTGCCACACCCAGCCAAAAACCAGCAGCGGCACGGCCAGTAGTACCCAGCCCAGCGCGGCCTGTCCTCCGGTCGCGGTTCGTATTGAGCGCGACGGGGGAGCGTAGGTAGGTTGCGAGCGGGAAATCATGCCGTATTGATTTTGGTGGACTGGCCGTCAGCGTCGGCCCGGTACTGTTTGTGCGGTCGGTTCGAAGCCAGACGCTAGTAGCGATACTTGGTGCCTTCGAAATCGTAGATCGTAATGCGCTGGCCGGTTTTTCCTTTGATCAGGATGATCCGGTCGGTCTGGGTCGTATCCATCCGCTGATAGTATGTAGCGTCTTTGGGCAGATACAGGTTTGTATACTGGGCGTCGATGATCGAGTGCGTCGTATACGTCTTTTCGATTTCGTCGCGGGGGTTCGTACGCGCCGAGGGGTATAGTACCGTATCGCCGGGCGCATACTGGCTGATGATTCGCTGGGCGGCCGTGTTGTACGGGTTTTCGATCCGGTAACGACCGTAGTAGGTGTATTTAGGCGCCTGATCTTCGTAGATCCGGTACAGCAGATCGCCGATGAAATAAGCCTGTACGAGCAGGATCGCCCCGAGCGTCAGCCGCAGGTAGGCAGGCTGCCGGAACAGCTGCTGGATAATAAGACCTACCAGCGTCAGCGCGTAGGGGAACGAAAAGCCCGAATAGCGCTGGGTGATGCCGTAGGTATGGCCATTTCGAACCGCAAAGGCGATCAGAACCAGCGTCGGAATGGTGCTGCAGAGAACCATCAGGTACAGAAAACGTCGTTCGGACCGGTCGTTATGGGCCACAAAAGCCTGGTAAAGCAGGTAGTAGAGCAGGGGTAGGGCAGCCGCCACCACCAGCCGGGCCGACTGGATCGTATACAGAGCCATGCCGGCAACCAGCAGTATCGGCACCGCGACTTTAACCCAGGCTGGTGGCTGATTTTTCTGACCGAACCGAACTACCACCAGCAGGGCAATCAGGCCAAAACCAACAGCGATGACCAGATTACGGAACGCCAGCGTCTCCGCCGAAAGGCCGTTCGAGATCATGAACAGATCAGCCCAGACCGGTATCGACTTCTTCACAATATTGGCCAGCGTAGCCGGTAAAATGATCCCGAATCCGTTGTTATACGGGTTCGTCAGGGCCAGTCCGCCGTACAGTTTGGCCTGGTACGCCAGCGTAAAGAGGGTGTACTTACCTCCCCCATATACGAACCAGGGTAAAATCAGGCCAACCGCCCCGCCCACCGTACTCAGCCCAAAGCCGATGTAGGTCTTCAGATCCCGGTTGAAGAGCAGCAGATAGATGCCGTGGCACAGAAAAACGGTAAAAGCCAGATAATGGCCCAGCGTCGCCAGTGCAAACGACAGGCCATAGCCGACATACAGGCCGATGGGCTGCCTGCCCTCCGCTCGTTTGTCAAGAATACGCAAAAACAGCCAGGTGCCCAGCAGACACAGAAAAATGGTCATGCAGTAGTTGCGGGCCATGTGGCTGTAGGCGATGAAAAAAGGCTCTACAGCCGCCAGCGCAGCTACAATCAGGGCCAGTGGCTGGGATTTCAGGTAGCGCCTGACCAGGAGAAACAGCAGACCGACGATCAGGGTACTGAAAATGATAGACGGCATCCGGATCGACAGATCGCTCAGGCCAAACACTTCGATCCAGGCCCAGAGCAGCGCGTAGTGAGAGGCACTGTTACCAATATCGGTCTGAATGATAGCCCGGATGTAATCGTTGAGTTGTTTGGGTTTCCAGAACTCCTGGGGGGTAAAATACACTTTACCGGGCGTATGGAACACATCGCGCTGGTTGGCGCCTTCCAGCGAAACGCCCTGGGTGTTGACCAGCGTAAACTTCTCGTCGAGGTAAAGACCGTGTACACTGGACTTGTACAGCCGAAGGCCCAGCGCCAGGAGCAGAATCAGATAAATGGTCCATTGTGACCGACTCAGCGAAGCAAGTAAACCCGAACGGGATTCGTTCATTGTGCGGTTAGTAGCGGGTGATTGCAGCATATTAGCGCAAAAGTAAGTCCGTACCTATCGCTTTTACAATTTAAGGATGGTGAATTCTACCCGCCGGTTCTGTTTCCGCTTTTCTTCGGTCTCGTTACTGGCAATCGGTTTACTGGGTCCCCAGGCTTTGGTCTGAATTCGGCTTTCGACAATACCCTTGCCCGTCAGGTACTCTTTCACCACCCGAACGCGGTCCTGCGACAGCTTCATATTGGGCTCCCAGTCGCCCTGGTTATCTGTATGCCCTTCAACGAGCAGCTCCATAGCGGGGTATTTTTCCAGCATGGCTACCACCCGGTCCAGCTCCACGCTGGCACCCGGCAGGAGCGCAAACTCACTCTGCTGAAACAACACATCGCGCATGATAATTTTCTGGCCCGGCTCTATCTTGACCAGGTACAGGTTGCGCCGAATGTCACGGAATCGTTTGTCTTTGCTCAGGTCCAGGGTTTCGGTCGTGGGGAAATAGCCTTCACGGCTGGCGGTCAGGTTGTAGGTTTTCTGGGTGGGCAGAATGAGCTTATACTCACCAGTCTCCGGGTTGTAGTCTACCTTGCTGACGGCTTTGTTTTCGTTGAAAATACCCGAGATGACTTCCGACGCAACGGGCTTTTTGCTTTGGGCGTCGAGCACCTGCCCCGATACGATGGCCACGGGGTCGGGTTTGATGGCCGGGTACAGCTTGAGCCGGAAAATATCGTCTTCGCCCATCGAGCCCGCCCGCGAACTCAGGTACGCAAAATCACCCGAGGCCGGAATGGTGAAATAACCGTCCCATTCGGGTGTGTTAATGGCTGGTCCCAGGTTTTCGGGTTCACTCCAGTTGCCCCATGAGTCATCGAGCCGGCGCGATACGAAGATGTCGCCATTGCCGAAACCAGGATGTCCCATAGACGTGAAATAGAGCGTACGCCCATCGGCGGCCAGAAAAGGCGAGCTCTCCGCATCGGCGGTGTTCACGACGCCACCCAGCGAGACGGGCTCTGCCCAGGTCTTGTCCGGTAGTTGCAGCGACACGTACAGGTCCCGGTTGCCGCGGGTATCTTTCCGCTGTACGGCCAGAATGATGGCCTGCCCGTCGGGCGAGACGCAGAATTCCAGTTGGTTCTCTTCGTGCAGGTTGTAGTTGTTGGCGATCTTACACTCAACCGGTTGCGACCAGCCTGCCTTGGTCCGGATCGACCTGGAGATGCCGAACGACATAGAACCGTTGGGCTGATATACGTTAATGAGGTAGGCTGTTCGGCCGTCGGGAGCCATGCCGCTGATGGCATTGTCGCCCGCGTTGTTGATGGGAGAACCTATGTTAATGGCCTCGTTCCAGCTGGCGGGATTACCGCTACTGGCCGACGCGAGTGTTGCGTACCAGACGTCCTGATGCTCTGCTCCGCCGATGTTGGCTTTGTTCAGCCCCCGCGTAAAATACAGAGTGCGTCCATCGGGCGAGATCACGGGGGCTACTTCCTGCCCCGGCGAATTGACGGTTTTGCCGAGGTTTTCTTTCTGAATTTCCTTGGGCGTATTCGCCGATACGTTGATGCCAACGCTAACGGGGCTGGGATCTTCCGAAATGCCGATGGCATCGATCTGGTTCATGCCTTTCAGAGCCGCCCCGTTGATGACTACTTTGATCTGATGACAGACGTAGGTGGGGTTGGTCGGAAAAATACGCAGCAGCGGGTCCTGACGCGGCTGGTTTCCTGCATTCTGGTACACCACATGTTCCTGTTTATTTTCATCCAGCACGATAACGCGAACCACGGCGCCCGGATTAATATTCTCGGCGACGACGATCTGGCGGGCGCGGATGGGTTTGTCGAACCCGACCTGCACCCACTCGTCGGTGGTTCCATCCGGATAGAACGGAGCCCAGGCGCAGGGGGTAGTTCCAAGCTGCAGCGGTTTGTTGGGACGCCCCAGCGCCTGCGATGCCTTAAACTGGTCGCCAGTCGTTTCGCCTTTCTTTTCTGACGAAACACCTACCACGCGGCTGGCCCATTGTAGCGTGCCCCGGTTGGCGGTTTGTGCCGAACCCGACAGGGTAAGGCTCAGCAAGCCACCAATCAGGGTCAGAAGACGCTGCGTACACATGAGATGTCTATATTGAATAAAAACAGCTGATCGGCAACCCCCGAACCGCCATTGGCAGGGCTGGTTTCAGGGTGTCGTTCCGTACCACACGTCAGCCAATACTCAAAAATAGCAAACTTAATTAGTCATTACCCGATACTCCCAGGGTTTCATGGCAACACTCATGGCGGGTTGCAGCGTTACGGGCTGATGCTGAAAGACTTCGGTATAGGTGCCTTCGAATCCTGACCCGTTAAGGCGTACTTCCTGCGGCTGGTTGCTCAGGTTGAGCAGCACCACCACCCGATCGTTGTCCCGCTGGCGGTAAAAGGCATAGACCTTGTCGTCGTGATCGGTCTGAATTTTTACCACTTTTCCACCGGCAGGTCCGTTCCAAAGGGCCGTATTCCGGTGTTTGAGCGTGAGTAGCGCCTTGATAAAGTCATTCTTGCTGTAATTGCCCCAGGGTATTGAGTCTTTCTCAAAAAAAGCCAGCCGCTTGTTCAGGTTTGACTCCATGCCGTTATAGACCAGCGGCATCCCTTCCAGCGTGCTGCTGAGGACGATAAGCGCATTGGCCGCGGGACCGAACGACTCGGCCAGCGTTCCATTCCAGCTGTTCTCGTCGTGGTTCTGGGTGAACAGCATCTGGTAATACCAGGCCGGGAACCGCTTCTGGTTGGCCAGTCGCAGCGAATCGATCTTGTCGGCCGTACGTGCGCCTTTGGCCACCGCCTTCATCATGGTGTGCATGCTCCAGCCGTAGTTCATGTTGAAGCAGCTCTTGAAGTGATCCGGTTCATCCTCCCATTCGGCCAGCATGAAAACGGGTTTGATCTTATCCAGCTGCGGGCGGAGCTCGGCCCAGAAGTCGTTCGGTACAAAACCGGCCACATCGCAGCGATACCCGTCGATATCACATTCCTTGATCCAGTACTGCATGGCTTCGATCATACCCCGGCGCATGTCCGGGTTGTCGTAGTTGAGGTCAACGACATCGGTCCAGTCGGTCGGTTTGTTCGTTTTCGGATCGATAGGCGCAATCATTTTCCCGTTAACCAGCGTGTACCAGTCTGGGTGCTGCTGCGTCCAGACATGGTCCCAGCCGGTATGGTTCGGTACCCAGTCGAGAATGACCCGCAGGCCAAGCGCGTGGGCCCGGGTGACCAGGGCCTTGAAGTCGGCCAGGGTTCCATAGGCGGGGTTAACGGCCTTGTAGTCGGCAACGGCGTAGGGGCTACCCAGTGTGCCTTTTTTGTTTTTCTGGCTGATCGGGTAGATGGGCATGAGCCAGATAATATCGACACCCAGTTCTTTCAGGCGGGGGAGCTGGGCTTCAACGGCTTTAAAATTGCCTTCTGGAGAAAACTGGCGGGTATTTACTTCATATATGGTAGCGTTCCTGGCCCAGTCGGGAGCCGGCGGAGGAGTCGACTCAGGGGCTGACGCGCTGGTAGAAGTGGTCGTGGTTTCAGCTTGTTTTTGTTCATTGCGGCAGGCCGTCGCCAGGGTCAACAAACTAAGGGCAACGGCCAGATAGGTTTTCTTCATAAACAGTTCTGTTGTTAGGTCGCCGTACTGGGCGCTACGTTACGGGGTTGGTTTGTTGCACTCAGGCCATCGTTGGCCGATGGCTGTTTTTTAGTTGCTGAACCGCTTCGATCGGATCGGCAGCCCGAAACACCGAGTTGCCTGCTACCAGGATATCGGCCCCGGCCTGTAGTAAAGCCGCAGCATTACCCACACCTACTCCGCCGTCTACTTCGATCAGCGCAGCCGATTGGTTGGCCACCAGCATTTGTTTGAGCCGGGTTATTTTGGGGAGAGTATGCGGAATAAATGCCTGCCCGCCAAAGCCCGGATTGACCGACATGATCAGCACCACATCAATTGACTCCAATACATCGATCAGGCCTTCGACGGGCGTATGGGGGTTCAGCGCTACACCCGCCTGGCAGCCGCGCTCACGAATGTGCGTCAGCGTACGATGGAGGTGCGTACAGGCTTCATAGTGAACGTGAATAATGGCTGCGCCCCCGTCGGCAAAGGCATCGATGTACCGGTCGGGCTGAACGATCATCAGATGGACGTCCAGGGGCTTCTGGCAGTGAGTGCGGGCCGCTTCCAGAAGGGGAAAACCAAACGAGATATTGGGAACAAACTCGCCATCCATCACGTCGAAGTGCAGATAATCGGCCTCACTGCGGTTGATCAGGTTCAGGTCACGTTGCAGATTGGCAAAGTCGGCTGCGAGTAGAGAAGGGGCGATGAGAGGCTGTGACATACCACTATTTTTGTCTCGTAAAAGTACTTTTTTTTGGCCGAACGAAGAAACAATACCCATATTGCCGGCTTAAAACCTATTGGGTTTTGAGTGATTGGCTACAAACTGCCTACTGCCTTATGACACCCCAGCAACGAATTGCCGAATTAACGGAACGACTGAATCACTATAACTATCAATACTACCAAAATAGCACGTCGGAGGTCGACGATTTCACCTTCGACAAGTTGCTGGATGAGCTGACCAGCCTCGAAAAACAGCACCCGGAGTACCGGCAGGCCGACAGCCCTACCCAGCGGGTGGGCGGTACCGTAAGCAAGGATTTTGCTACCGTATACCACCGTTTCCCCATGTTGTCGCTGGGTAACACCTATTCGGAGGAGGAGCTGGTCGAGTTCGATACCCGCGTCAGGAAAGGGCTCGACGGGGCTGATGTCGAGTACATCTGCGAATTAAAATTCGATGGTGTGGCCCTCAGCATGACCTACGAAAACGGGGTGCTGGTGCAGGGGGCCACCCGGGGCGATGGGGTGCGGGGCGACGATATTACCCATAACATCCGGACCATCCGTACGGTGCCGTTACGGATTCCGGCTGCGCTGAACCCACCGGCTCTGTTTGAGGTGCGGGGCGAGGGTTTTTTGCCACTGGCGGAGTTTGAGCGCATCAATAAAGAACGCGAGGATATTGGTGAGCCGCTACTGGCTAACCCGCGCAATGCAGCCTCGGGAACCTTCAAGCAACAGGACTCGACGGCCGTAGCCAAACGGCGTCTCGACTGCTATCTGTACTCGTTTTTATCCGAACCGGCTCCCGATGGTACGTCGCTCTTCAACACCCATGAAGAAAGCCTGGTGGCCATGAAGACGTGGGGGTTCAACGTATCGCCTACCTGGAAAAAATGCGCCGACATCCGCGAGGTGATGCTGTACATCAACGAGTGGGAAACCAAACGATTTGATCTGCCCCTCGGCACCGACGGAATCGTGATCAAGGTGAACCGCTATGACCAGCAGCAGGAACTGGGCTATACGGCCAAAAGCCCGCGCTGGGCAATTGCCTTCAAGTACAAAGCCATGGCGGCCAGCACTACCCTGAACGCAATTAACTACCAGGTGGGTCGAACGGGAGCGGTTACCCCGGTTGCCCTGCTGACGCCGGTGCTGCTGGCCGGTACTGTCGTCAAGCGGGCTTCGCTGCATAACGCCAACGAAATTGCCCGGCTGGGGGTCATGCTGCACGATACGGTCTTTATCGAAAAAGGGGGCGAGATTATTCCGAAGGTAACGGGCGTCGACCTGAGTAAACGGACCGGACAAACCGAGCCGATTACGTATCCGACCGAATGCCCTGCCTGCGGCACTCCGCTGGTCCGGCGCGAGGGAGAGGCTCATTTTTATTGTACCAATACCAACGGCTGTCCTCCGCAGCGGCAGGCGCGTTTCGAACATTTTATCCAGCGCCGGGCCATGAACATCGAAAGCCTGGGCGAAGGAAAAATACAACTGCTGATCGAGCGGGGACTGGTGCAGACACCCGCCGATCTTTACGACCTGACCAACGCCGATCTGCTGGGTCTCGAAAAAGCGTACCCCGCCGACAGCGGCCCGGAAGAAACCGGGAAGGTGCGGGTGGTGAAGTTTGGTCAGAAAACCGTTGACAATATCCTGACCGCTATTGACCGATCCAAAGGGCAGTCGTTTGCCAACGTGCTGTTTGCGCTGGGTATCCGGTACGTAGGCAACACCACCGCCGAACGCCTGTCCGACTATTTTGGGAACATCGATGAGCTGATGAATGCCTCGCTCGAAATCCTGGCCAATGTGCCGGACGTCGGTCCGCGAATTGCCCAGAGTCTGGTTGAGTGGTTTTCGGAAGCTGACAACCGGCTCTACGTAGAGCGGCTGCGGGCGGCCGGGCTAACTATGGTCGGCGAACGTAAGGTAGTCGAAGCCCTGAGTGATACGCTGGCGGGCAAAACGTTTCTGTATACCGGCACCTTTGTCAACTACAGCCGCGAGCAACTCGAAGCCGAAATAGCCGCTCATGGTGGTAAACTGCTCAGCGGGGTTTCTAAAAAACTCAACTACCTGATTGTAGGCGAGAATGCCGGCCCCTCCAAAGTCAGCAAGGCCCAGCAACTGGGGGTGAGCATGATCAGTGAAGACGAGTTTAGTGCTATGCTGAACGTATAGATATTTACTAGATATTTCCCGCTTAATTTCCTGTAACTTTGTTGTCAAATTAGTCCGTGCGGCACATCATGACCACTCAATTTCACGGCGTTGGCGTCGCCATTGTGACGCCCTTCAACGCTGATCATTCCATTGACTTCGACGGCTTCGGCCGCATCATCCGGCATGTCTCCGACGGGGGCGTCCGGTATATCGTCCTGCAGGGCACTACCGGCGAGTCGCCAACGGTGACGAAGCAGGAGAAAGCCCAGCTGCTTCAGTACCTGAAAGAAAACAACCCCCGCCAGCTGCCCATCGTTTTCGGGGTTGGAGGCAACGTAACAGCTGATGTGGTATCAGGCATGAAATCCATCGACTTCGACGGGGTCGATGCTATCCTGTCAGTTTGCCCGTACTATAACAAACCCGGCAAACGGGGCGTCATCGAGCACTTTACGCGCGTGGCCGATGCCAGCCCGGTTCCGGTTATTCTCTATAACATTCCGTTCCGGACGGGTATCAACATGACGGCAGAAACGATCTGCGAACTGGCGCAGCATCCCAACATCATCGGGGTGAAAGAAGCGTCCTGCGTAATTGAGCAGTGTATGGAGATCGTGCGCGACAAACCCGATGATTTTCTGCTCATCTCGGGCGACGATGTGCAGGGCGTTCCGATCATCAGCATTGGTGGCGTAGGCGTCATGTCGGTTATCGCCAATGCGTTCCCGGCTAAGTTCTCGGCCATGATCGATGCGGCCCTACAGGGCGATTTTGCCATGGCTCAGAAAGAGCTTGGCCATTTCCTGCGTATCGATCCGCTGCTTTACGAAGAAGGCAATCCCGTTGGGGTGAAGAGTATTCTGGAGATTATGGGGCTGATTTCGGCCGAGGTTCGTCTGCCCCTCATGCGCGCTTCCGATGAGCTGAGCGAACGCCAGCGGGCCGTGTTGCAACGCGATGGACTGCTGGAACTGGTAACCCAATAAAACAACCAGACTGACAGGCCAGGAGCGCCAGACCTCGCGGGTCTGGCGCTCCTGGTGTTTACGGACTACACCAGCACCAGGCTGGCTGACCATAAAGGCGATTTAAACATTGCGCCGGCCGCCCCCGAAGAGTTTGGATACCAGCCAGATGATTAAAACAATCACGATAACCACGCCTATAATGCCCGTATAGGCACCAGCCTTAAAAATATCGCCAACGAGTTCGCAGCTGGTCAGCGAGAACGTGAGCAGTAAGGCCACAGCGGCCATGGGGAAGAAACGGAGCAGAGTTTTCATGAACGTTGACTGTCAGTAGTGTATAGATATTAAAGGGCCAGCCGGCCGGTGTTCATCTAACCAGCCCCACCCGCGTTTGTTCGACTACGCCGGATCAGATGTTCCACCAGTATGTCCATTTGAGCACCAGCGCCCGGTTTCTAACCGAGAACAGTCCGGGCACATCCTGCCCGATCTGAGCGGCACCGGGCAGGTAGTTGTCGGTGTAAACCAGGAAAAAATCGGAGGCTGGCTTGTACCGCCACTGAACCCGGGCGTTTACGTTCATATTCTGCTGCTGCTCGTTGTACTGCACGAAGGTAGTCAGGTACAGGGTGTTGGTCATCGTGACGTCGAATCGCGGACCAACGAGCCAGAACGTCGTCTGGCCCCAGGGCTGGGGCAGCCGGATATCGTTGTAGCTGGCGCTCATCGCCAGACTGACATAGGGCTGAAACCGGTAACCGGCATCGGCGGTCAGGTTCAGGCGGGTACCGTTGGCGTAGTAACCGCCGTATCGGGACGTGAACCCGTACGTGAACAAACTCTGTGGTTTCGAGATAAACTGGGTGCCCCAGGCATTCCAGCGGTGTTCGGTGCCCGTATTCAGCGTTTCGCGGTTAGTATTGGTCGGGTCGAAAGGACTCAGCAGCCGTACGAAGTCGGTGGCTACCCAGCCCGTCAGCGTGGCCCGGCTGCGGAACGTGATCAGGTAACTCAGCAGGCTTTCACTGTCACTTTTACGCCCTTCCGGATCGAAAAAATACGTAGACTGAACCTGGGGGCCATGGCTCAGGACCTGGCTGCCAGTAGGGAAGAAGGTGTAGCCAATGGTGCCGGTAGCCCGCTGATACCCCCGGCGCGGCACATAGCCTGCTTCGGCCGTATAACTTTTACCCACCGCTTCGAGCTGACCGCCAACGAGCCACTGCCGGCTGTTGTACTGGAGATTACCGGCATAGACGGCATCGCTGCCCGCCACCCCCGGTTGAAACGATTTCAGGAACAGGGCTTTCCCCGACCACAGGTTATTGGATGACGCCAGGTTATACTCGACGCCCAGATTCCGGTTATACTGTGAGTAGGCCGGGGCATCGGCACCGGGCTGGTAGTTCAGCGATTGCTTATTGACAAACAGGACGCCGATGTTCGAGCGGGCAAAGACGCGCCGTTGCAGGGCCAGTACGGCAAAGTTCTGCGCGGGCAGGGCCAGATCGTCTACCCGTCCCGTCTGCATGTCCATCAGGCCCAGTCGCCAGTCTTTGTTGAGCTTGCCACTCAATCGGGCTCCGAACCGGATCGGAACCCCGCCCAGACCGATCCGTCGGCTAAAGAACGGACGTATGGTCGCGTAACCGAAGTTGGTGAACTGATCGCCGTTTTCGAGGAAAAACTGCCGCCGTTCCGGAAAGAACAGCTCGAAGCGGTCGAGGTTGGTCACCTGCTGGTCAACGTCTACCTGCGAGAAGTCAGGGTTGACCGTCAGGTCCAGATTCAGCGAGGAGGTAACGGCTACTTTAGCATCCAGCCCGGCGTCGAAGCGGCCCGTAGTTGGAATGTTACGTTCGTAATCGCGTGTCAGGCCGGCCAGCATGTACGGAATGATGGAAATGTTGGGGCCGGGGTTCGGGGGGGGCTGGTCCCAGACGAGCACACCCGTATAAGCCAGCGATGCCGTCGGGAACTGCCGCTGAACGGGTGCCCAGGCTGACTTCTCGGTCGTTTTAAGGTCCTGGCGGCTGAAGTTGATGCCCCAGCGGGTGATGCCCTGCTTATACCGAATGGTTTTGAAGGGGATCGCCATTTCCAGCACATACCGGTCCGGGTAATTACGGACTGACGAGGTCCATTTATTATCCCAGCTCAGGTTGGCTTTACTGCCTTCGTACAGGAGCCCATCCCACTGCGCCCCAACGGCGTTGGTGCCGAAGGTAAACCCGTTGGTCTGGTCGTCGAAGGTATCCATGAAGAAGATGAAGTTGTCGTTGCGGCCGAAGTTCCAGTCGCGCCGGAGCGACTCGACAATGTAAGGGCCCGACCGGTTACCGTGGTGACAAACGGCACTCAGGTACAGATTCCGGTCATCGTAGGTCATACGTACCTCGGTCTGAACCTGTGCCCGGCTGGTATCCATGGGCAGTACCATCCAGAAGTTATCGGCTACCTCGGCGGCCTGCCAGGCGGGTTCATCCACCTGGCCGTCGACCACCACCGGCGAAGCGGCCCGGCTGATGTGAAGCTGGTATGACTCATTCTTTTTCTGGGCCAGCAGAGGAACGCTGAGCAGCAGGGTGACTAACGAAAGCAGTAGAGGTCGCACTAATCAATGGGATTGGCGTATATGGATAAAAAAGTACCGGATTGAGTAATTATACCGGATAGACAATACAAAGACGCAACGACCCGGGGGCCGTTGCGTCCTGCATTGCTGGTTTATGGATGATCAGTTGCCAACCATAAATACTGCGTTGCCGAAGAGCAGCTTTCCGTTGTACCAGAAGCCCCGGAATAGCGGGTCATCGGCCAGATAAACCACGCTGCCACGTCCGTAATTCTGGACGCCCATCAGCAGGGTATTTTTAAGTTTTTCCTTCGCGTTCTTTCCCGAAAAACCAGCTACGTAATTGTCTGATTTAAGGTAGCCCACGTTCCAGCCGTCTTTCAGGAAATCGAAATTATAGGCGTTCTGCACCAGTGTGTAATACCCGTTGGTCAGGCCAAAACCCAGCGGGTGAGACGAGTCGATATTGACGCGGTAGATACTGCCCGGTGTCTCGTCCGAAATAGCGGTCCGTTCGCGGTCGCCGTAGAGTTTGAGCGAGTCAGCGGCATTGCCTTTTTTCTCCTTGTCTTTGGCCGACTTATCTTCTTTTTCTTTCAGGTCGAACCCGTCTTTGCCGGCCAGGAAAGCCGTAGCCCGCTCGAGTGCAATAAGTTTACCGCCCGACTGGATCCAGCCTTTGACAGCGGCCAGCACACGATCGTTGAGGAAGCGGCCGTAGTTGTAGTTCGTCGGCAGAATCAGCACGTCGAGCTTGTTCCAGTCAACGCTGCCGAGAGCATTGCCGTCGATGACCGAGATGGGGTAATTGAGTTCCTGATCGAAGTAATGCCATACCTCACCCGCAGCCGGTGGGAGGGTGCCATCGCCTACGACTACGGCAACCCGCGGAGCCTTCAGCGCGGTTACGAAGTCAGAACCAAAATCAGATCCTTTCGTTACAAAGCCTGTTTGCACCGGTGTCAGATCGGCACCGGTGCGGGTAGCTTCGGCGCGAACCAGGGCATCGAGCCGGTCGCCGAAACGTTCATTACCGGCCCGGGCCACAATGAGCGTACCGGAGGGATATGTTTTGCCTTCCAGCTCGAACGGTTTTTCAGCCGCCCGCACCCGTATCTTCTGTTTCAGCAGACCCGCCAGCATCTGTACCGCCGGCATCGACTGCCAGCGAACTACGTAGGCATAAGGCTTCGTGGTCGATGGCGCTGGTGCGGCAGCTGCGGCAGGCGCCGTGGCCGATGGGGTCAGGCGGGTGGTAAGGCCATACGTCTGGAGACCGAAGGCGTATGGCATTGACCAGGCCGTAATGTCGTAGGTGGCCGAATCCTCCAGGGCCGAGTTAGGCTCGAACAGGATTTTCAGCAGGGTCGATTTGGGCTGATAGGCGCTGATGACCACATCTTCGGGAGCGATCGAAACGCTTTTCTCATTCTTCTGGCTCGTATAGTTAAAGCCGGGCAGGGTCTGGGCCTTGCCGGCATACCCGTAACTGATCTTGTTCCGGTCGAGTAACTGCTGGAGGGCCTTCAGCCGACCCGCGTCGCCGTTGGCTTTGATGACATAGCTTTTGTAAGCGCCAATGGGCTTATTGCGGGCGTTATCGAAAAACTGGCCGAACTCCTTAACCACATCCGGAGCGCGGTCGGCTACGGATTCGAGAGTGGCGATGCTGGCCGTTACGTGGTGATCGATGCGCTGCCGCAGGGTAAGGGTGTCGCCGTCGGCTTTTTCGATGGCCAGGCCGGCCCGGCCGCTACCGCCCTGCTCGTAAGTCATGCCAATGGCACCGTTGTAGGTGGGGTAGGTGTCGCCGTAGCTGGGGTAGAAGAGGTCGAAACGCTCGCGGGTGTAGTAAAGCCAGCCGTTGCGGTCAAAATAGCGGCTGCAATACTGGCCGATCGTCTGCTGGAAATCGCGCTGAAACTTGGTGATGTCTTCGTGATAGGGTTTGGCCGAAGGCGCAAAGTAATATGGGCTCTCGACGCCCATCTCGTGGAAGTCGCCGTGGAGGTGGGGCATCCACTGCTGGTAAAGCGCCATCCGCTGCTGCGTAATTTCCTGTGTTTGCCAGGCCCAGTCGCGGTTGGGGTCAAACAGGTAGTGGGTATAGCGTCCGCCGGGCCAGGGTTCGTTGTGTTCGCGGGCTGCGGGGGTCGGGTCGGCCGAGCGGCCCATCATCTGGTTGTACCAGTTCACATACCGATCGTGGCCGTCGGGATTGAGACCCGGATCGAGGATGACTACCGTTGCGTTCATCACCTTCTGCGAAACAGGATTGGCGGGGTCCAGCAACTGGTACAGCACGTCCATAAACGCTTCGGAGCTCACGGCTTCGTTGCCGTGAACGTTGTAGCTCAACCAGGCGATAGCGGGCTGGGCAGCGCTGGATGGACTACCCTCCAGCATGCCAATTCGTTTGAGGTTATTGGTGCGGATTTCATCGAGCCGGCTCAGGTTGGCCTCCGATGCAATGGCTACGACCATTAGCTGGCGACCTTCGTAGGTCGTACCATACGGAATGAGCCGAACGCGGCTGGGGACCTGGCGGGCTACCTGTTCGGCGTAGGCTAGCACGCGATGATGTGGCGTGAACCGATCCCCGACTTTATAACCCAGGAACTGAGCGGGTGAATCAATACGGGAGGACGCAGGTGATGAAGCGGTGGGGGTTGTGGTCTGGGCTGATACCGATAAGGCAGCGGCCATCCACATGGCAAGTACTAAAACGTGTTTCATGAAGGCGAAAAAAAAATGAAAGGCTAACCTCCTCAAAAATAGGAGTAAAACGGTCAGGAAGCGGTTTTTTGAAAAAATTTTGCCCCATACTATTGCATTTTAAGATCGCTGCCGTACTTTTGCACCACGATTCGACAACGCAGCGGCTAAAAACTTAAGCGTTGGGTCTTTCACAAAGACGGCCGATTCGTCTAGCGGTTAGGACATCGCCCTTTCACGGCGGTAACACGGGTTCGATTCCCGTATCGGTCACAACTTACGCTACACAAGTTGTAGAAAAAGGCGCAAATCAAGCTGATTTGCGCCTTTTTTCGTTTTCTGGGTCTGTGTTCACTACGTGACTTATTGGCATATACTACGTATAGTATCCGACCAACGATCCGACCAAACGGTCGTACCATCCGACCAATGAACGAAATCTACTTTAAGCAGAAAATCAGCAAGCAGGATCGGTCGGGCTTCGCTCCGATATTCCTGGAATTTAACCACAATGGGGGTACCCTCGTATTGTCGACTGGCGAGAAGTGCAAGCCGTCGGACTGGAATCAGGAGACCCAAAAATTTCGTAGGTCGATGCCCGGCTACCAACAGGCCAACGAGTCATTGGAGCGGCTACGTGATAAACTACGCACGGCGTATCGCGATGCCCGAAACGCGGATGTAGCTATCACCAATGATTTCCTGCGTACTGCCGTATCGGGTCGGGCCGTGCGTCGGGTTGCCGATCTGCCTACGCTCTATGACGAATATGTAGAATCACGCCGGTCGGAGTTCAAACCGGCAACGCTCAAGTCGATGCGGAACACCGGCTCCCGGTTGCGTCGACTGTCTGACCGACTCGGAACGCTACGAGCCGAGCACTATACCACCGAAGTGCATCAGTCGGTAGTCGGTTCAATGCTTGACGATGGTCTGGAGCCGTCGAGTGTGGGTCAGGTTTGCAAGCATCTGATCACTTTCTTTCGTTACTGTCGGGATACGCTCGAAATTACCTTACATCCCAGGCACGCGACTATCAAGAAAGAATCGGCTCCTTCGGATCGAATCTATCTGACCGAAGCTGACCTGCAGAAACTTCATGCGGCCGCCATGCCCCCAAATCTGATACGGGTACGCGATGCCTTTCTGTTCCAGTGCTACACCTCGTTACGGTACGCTGACCTCTGGCGGCTGCAGCATCGGCACATCGAAAATCGCGGGCCGTATTCAGTCATCGTGCTCATACCCGAAAAGTCGGTCAGTCGCCGGGCTACCAAAATCAAGCGGATCGAAATCCCGATCCTGCCCGATGCGCAGACTATCCTGGATCGCTACGCAGGCGACTACCGACTACTGCCCGTACTGAGTAATCAGAAATACAACGACTACATAAAAGACGTGTGCGAACTGGCGGGGCTTACCGAACTCGTTGAGCAAATAGAATACCGTCGGGGAGTGCCTTACATTACGCAAGTGCCCAAATGGTCGCGGGTGTCGTCGCACGTGGCCCGGCATACGTGGGCTACCTTGTCATTGATGAAAGGCGTACCGCTGGAAGTCGTGTCGAAAACCCTTGGTCATTCGAATCTGCACACGACAATGATCTACGCTAAGGTTGTCGACGACTGGAAGAACCAGCAGATTCTTTCGGCCTGGGCAACTCAGTAACTACGGTTGTGAAGGTTCCGGCCGTATCGTGATCCGTGACAACGGGACAATCAGCATCGGCGATCTCCACGAGTCGGCTTGCCGGCATCTGGTAACGGCACAAGTTCCAGAACTCCAGTAGCGCAACCTCCCAGTCGGCTTGTTTGGCTTCCCATAGGCTTATAGCCGCTTCGTGCTGGTACACGTTCCGGATGTACTCCTCGGGGGTCATAGTCTGGCTGCGGTGGGCTTCGTCGTGTATCTGCCGAATTCGATTCAGTTTGTCGAGCAGCTTACGGTCGCGCTGCAGCTGGTCTTTTCGTACCTGTAGCTTCCGGTGTTCTGCCCGTATGCGTCCGAGCGTCTCGGTGAACTCAACCTGGTATCTCGCATCTATACTTTCAAGCCTGGCGCCCCGGGTTACCCGGTCATGGTCAATCTGGGCCAGCACGCCGGTGTTCAGGTGTACCAGTGGACTACGTAGGTTGTAGCCCGCTGTTGGCAGATAATACCACCATTTGTTCCGGCTCACGGCAGTAAATTCCTTCCGGTCGGCTTTCCACCGTTGCTGCATGTAATACCGATACGATTCTTCGTAGGTAGCTATAGAATCGAGCGTTAATTGCTGTCCTGTGCACATAGTACTTTGTATGGCAAAAAATAGACACACAAATAATAGTACTTTTTGTCGAGCGGGGGTCTGGGGGGTATACTGAATAGCCATTTTGCGTTTACGCATTTCGGTGAAAAGTTTACGCGGTTGCCGGCGAGCGCAATTAGATAATTCTCAGATTGAGCCGTGTTAACAAAAGCCGTAGGCGGGTCGGGGTAGACTGTCCTGCGGCTGTCGGCCGTGGGTAGGTTGAATGGCTGGCTGCTGCTGCGGTTGTAGAGAAAACCAGCTGCATGGTCGAGGTGGTCTGCAACGGTCAGTCGTTGGTTCCGGTTTGCCAGTTGCCGGGATCGGGTAGGGGATAGGGGTTTCCGGCACTGGCTGTGTAGATACGGGCCGACTGACACATCGGTACAATCCTGAATCGTTGTTGCCAAAGTTTGCGGGCAAAGGCAGAGGCATCAGCGTTGACAACGCCATAAATGTCATCGGCTGCTTGTTCTATAGTGACCAGCTGCGTGTAGTTCTGGCTACCGTACCGGAAGTTGTAGTGGTTAAGTGGTGGGGGTGTCATGGTCGTGTAAAATGGGAGCCCGAACCTGTCACGATCCGGGGCTGGTGGTTGATTCGTCTATTGTCTCCAGAAGTACCAGGACAAACTCCTGTGTAGTGAAATCCCTGACGATGTTCTTATACATGGTCTGGACGAGGTTACGAAACTCCTCCAGGGAATAGCCCGTATCGATCCGCGCGATCCACTCGTTCACCTGATCGAGCCGTAACACTCTTTTGTCGAGGCACCGGGCCTTCTTGATGGACTTCCCGTTGAGCTGAATGTCGTAGATTTTTCCAACCTGGTACTTCCCGCCCGCTAGCCGAAACGTGGTGAAGCACCTACAATCCAATTTCCCGTTCCAGTTGGTCTGGAAGTTGATAGCCGTGTTCATCGGTTTAGGCCGTTACTGGTTTAGGCTTCTTTTGGCTCTTCCTGACGGGCTTCGGTGCGGTCTGGCGGTCCGGCAGCGCCCCGGATACATTGGCATCGGCCTGCAACAGATCCAGCCCGGCCGGGTCGAACGATTCGACTCCCGCTTCACCGGTCGTAGCCGTTGGTTCTGCAGCGGTGTCCGTTTCATCTACGCTGGCCAGGGTATCGGGCCAATCGGTTCCAGTGTCGGATACATCGAATCCGGTTTCGGGCAGCGGTTGGGCGTTGCGGATGTCGGCCGCTGTAGCCGCTTGGGTCTGCAGCGGATCTGCATCGTTTCGGGCTGCGTCAGCTGAGACGGACATCGTTTGGCCGAAGGCTTCGCCCAGGTCGGCTATATCCAATGCCGTGCGTATGTCAGTGAATGGCCTGACGTCCTCATCCGGATTGGCAGCCTGTTCGTCAAACATGGCCAGCTGACGCTTTGCAGCCGCTTCGTCCTGGTCTTTGCGGCTGGTTTTGTGCCGCAACTCAATCACCTCGATACCGTTTCTGTCGTAGTACTCCGTCATGCCAGACATTTCATTGATGACCGCATGGACGTCGACCTCCTGGGTTACCGTATTGGTTTGCAGATTATAGCGCAATTGAATAACCCGCTTATTCATGTCTTTCAGCTGGCTGTTGTAATCCGCCACTACGGACTTTTTCTCTTCCTCAGTCTGATCGATCTGAGACAGGACCTCCAGCAGTCGTTTCATCAGGTCGCCTTTCTCTTCAGGGCTGGCGGGCCGGGTTACTTCTCGTTTTTCGAATAGCAGGTTCATGTTGATTGTTTGGTATACGGTGAGATCTGAACGCCCTCGTGTTTGAGGAGCTTATAAAGAGTCGGCTTGCTGATACCAAGCTGCCGGCTTAGTTCGTCGACGCCAACGGTTTTGGATTCGTAAAGCAGTTTGGCGGTGGGGCCCTTCTTCATGAGGTCGGGCGTGATACCGCGTCGACGGCCGCCGACGCGTCCTCTCTGTCGGGCAGCAGAGAGTCCGGCGTTCGTTCGTTCGCGGATCAGATCGCGTTCCAGTTCGGCCAGGCTGGAAAAGAGGTGGAATATACAATTACCGACAGCGCTGCTGGTGTCGATGGATTCCTTCAGGCTCCTGAATTCGACCGCCCGGTTTTTGAACTCAGTCACCAGCCCGACCAGATGTTTCATGGAGTGGCCCAGGCGGTCGAGCTTCCAGATCACGACCGTATCTCCTGCGCGTATCTGGCCGAGCATCTTATTCAGTTCGGGCCGTTCGGCCCTAGCAACTGAAACCTTCTCGCGGAAGATTTTTTCGCAGCCTGCGGTTTTGAGTGCATCGACCTGCAGGCTTAGGGTCTGATCTTCGGAGTTTGCCCGCGCGTAGCCAATCAGCACGTTGTCAGTTCAAAGGGTGAGGTTTGCCTTTGCTGAACAAAGATAGGTTTACGGCCGATGCTTACAAATATTTATTAGTTTAATTTATCGAAAAAGCAAATAAATATTTGTATTCTATTGTTTTCACAATTGACCGTTTGAATGAACTTTGGGCATTTCTATATTGCTCAACTATTTCAATAAATAAATACATGTCATCTACGACGAGTGACGTTCGCGAATTACTTTTCGACCGAATATCCCAAAAGCAAGAGTTTGAAGAAAGCTTGTGGAATGCGGCTGATCAACTCCGGGCCAGTGCCAAACTAAAATCCAGCGAGTACGCAT
Organism: Spirosoma sordidisoli; assembly: GCF_004138325.1. GTDB lineage: Bacteria > Bacteroidota > Bacteroidia > Cytophagales > Spirosomataceae > Spirosoma > Spirosoma sordidisoli. Next base: position 145,682 of record NZ_SBLB01000002.1, read on the forward strand.
CCCCAATGCTGGGGTTATTTTTCCTGCGCTATGCCTCTAACCGCTTCGATGCAATCACGGAAAAGGCGGTAGCCGAATTTGAAGCCACCAAAGACAGCCGGAATGCCGAAACCCTCGAAGAAATTTATTTTCGGCTTTGCGGGTACTATTTGCCCGAAGCAGCCCGCTTTTCTACCCTGCTAGATCTGAGTGGTGACGACAATGCTATTCAAGCGGTAAAGGAGGCCATGAGTGCCTTTGAGCAAGCCAATCCGGAAGCTGGCATTGAGTTACCTAAAAACGATTACGAAAAAATACCCGACGCCACCCTGCGCAGGGTGCTGCGCGAAGTATCCCGCATTACCGTAGCCGAAGGCGATGCTTTCGGGAAAATATACGAGTACTTCCTGGGCAAGTTTGCCTTGTCAGAAGGACAGAAAGGCGGTGAGTTCTATACGCCTACGTCGGTGGTGAAACTGATAGTGGAGATTCTGGAGCCGCACGATGGCCGCATCTTCGACCCGGCCTGTGGTACCGGCGGTATGTTTGTGCAGTCGGCCAAGTTTATCCGATCGCATAATGAAACCGACCACGTGTCGATCTATGGACAGGAGAAAGTAAAAGAGACGGCAAACCTGGCCCGGCTGAATCTGTTCGTGAACGGACTGAAAGGCGACATCCGCAATGTAGATACGTCTCTGTCGGCCAGCGTATACACCGAAGACTATGCCGATACCGAAGGTAAATTCGACTTTGTGATGGCCAACCCGCCGTTTAACGTCGATGGTATTGCGGTAGAAGACATCAAAGGCCACCCGTTGTTTGCCCGTTATGGGCTGCCGGTCAGTGCTGCTAAGTCGGGTAAAAAATCGGATACGTTCTCGAACGCCAACTACCTATGGGTGTCGCTGTTTGCTACTGCGCTTAATGCCAACGGCCGGGCGGGGTTTGTGATGGCCAACTCGGCCAGCGATGCGCGGGGCGGAGAAGCAGAGGTACGGAAGAATCTGGTAGACGCGGGGATCGTAGATGTGATGGTGACTGTATCGTCGAACTTTTTCTATACGGTGACGCTGCCCGTTACGCTCTGGTTTTTTGACAAGGCCAAAACCAATGAGCAACACCCTCGCCATGATCAGACGTTGTTTATCGACGCCCGGCGCATTTATTACCAGACCAGCCGGTCGACGCGGGCCTTTACGCAGGCCCAGTTGATGAACATTACGTCGATTGTATGGCTACACCGGGGCGAGACAGACCAGTTTCACCAGTTGCGCTCTCGCTACCAAACCGCCCTCACGACCTGGCAGAACGCAGCGGTAGCGCATCCCGACGGTAAGAAGACCTACCAGGGCGAAGAAATCCACAGGGGCCGGGTACTGGCCGCGCTGCATAAGCTGGGAAATGGCTTGCGTATCTGGTTCAACACGGTAGCCATGCTGCTCAGCGAAGAAGCCAAAGCCGCCCTTGACAATAACCCGGCCTGGGCAACCACGGTAGACGCGCTGATTGATGCGACGGCCGACCAGCTTACCGACAAAGCCGCCATTAACGCCCTGTACAAACAAGCCGACGAAGCCGTGAGCTTTGCCGACAAAACCCTGCGCCCAGATAAGGATAAAAGCTTCACCAAGGCTGACATTCGGGGGCTGCTGCGGGCGTTGGCCAGTGAGCGCGACGACCTGCTGTTTGTACTGGAGCGGGTCAGTTACTTTGGCCAGCAGCTCCACTGGCTCGACAGCCATTTTCCGGACGCTGAGTACCGCGACGTAGAAGGGCTCTGCAAAGTAGCCAGCCGCGCCGACATTGCCGCTCAGCAATACTCACTCAACCCCGGCCGCTACGTGGGCGTAGCGCTGGAAGACGACGGCATGACCGCCGACGAATTCCGGGAGTTCATACAAAATCAGACTAATACATTGGCAACCCTGCACACCGAAGCCGATCAGCTGCAACAACAGATTGCGGAAGAGGTAAAGCTGTTATTTATGGACGTAAACATGGAGGAAGTAGTATGAAGGAGTGGCAGATTAAGGAATTGGGTAACGTACTTACGTTGCAGCGTGGCTATGATTTACCATCTCAATTTAGGCAAGGGGGGAGCGTCCCAATTGTATCTTCTTCCGGTATTACAGGTTATCATAATGAAAGCAAAGAAAGTGGTCCAGGAGTCGTTACAGGACGATATGGGACGCTTGGAGAAGTTCACTTTGTCAAAACAAATTACTGGCCTTTAAATACTACTTTATTCGTTAAAGATTTTAAAGGGAACTATCCAAGATTCATCTATTATCTCTTAAAGGTTACCGATCTAGAAAGTAGTAATTCTGCAGGAGCGGTACCAGGTTTAAATCGTAATGCACTGCATACAATAAAAGTCGCTGTGCCCCCCCTTCCAATACAACGCCGAATCGCCGACATCCTGGGCCAATACGATGCGCTGATTGACAACTACCAGCAGCAAATCAGCAAGTTGGAAAACATGGCACAGGAAATTTACCGCGAGTGGTTCGTTCGTGGCCGGTGTCCGTACGCGCAGCCAAGTAAAGATGGTGGGTTACCGGAGGGGTGGGAGAGAACAGAATTAGGTAATCTTTCAAGTGTAATCCAGCGTGGAATATCCCCTGCATATGATGAAGAAGGTAAGATTTTATGTCTAAATCAACGTTGTATTAGAGACGGACGCATCGACTACTCAATCGGTCGCTCACAATCTAAACAAGTTTCAGTAAATCGCACGGTATGTTTTGGCGACGTACTTATCAACTCGACCGGGGAGGGAACACTTGGACGAACAGCACAAGTTTATACAACGGTTGATAACGTAACTGTTGATAGTCACGTAACAATCGCTCGGCCTAATAAAGATGTTTCGCCTGAATACTATGGCTTCTTAGTTGCTAGCTTAGAGAACTATTTTGAAGCAATGGCATTAGGTTCAACTGGCCAGACTGAATTACTACGTGAGGTTATTTCAGGTGCAAAAGTGATTCGGCCAGACAGGCATTCCATGGAAAAATTTGGAGTAATTATAGCACCGATAAAAATAAAAATTGCAAACCTGCAAAATCAGCTAATCGCCCTTCGTCAAACGAGGGATGCGTTGTTGCCGCGGTTATTAAGCGGGCAGATTGTGGTAGAGGAAATGATAGAACAGTAAGCTAATCCCTACTGAAACTATGCGATACATTGTAACTGCATTATGTGTTTTACTGGTTTCAGTGGGGAGTTTAGGGCAAAGTACCCGGCAGGCAAAGAAAATTCCGGACATACGCATACTGTCATTTTCGGAGTACAGGTATATAAAAAACAAAGTAACTCAGCGTGTTTTGTCGGCTGTCGATCTGTCAGATCGAGACACATCAATAATTGGTTTAGGTTTATATGATAAAGTGATTTTTTGTGACAAGATTTCCCGTCGTACTACATTTTTGGACTCCTGCTTTTTCTTTTATTGTTACTTCGTAAATTCTGATTTTTCTAATATTTCATTTAATTCGTTCGTAGATTTTAACAATTCATTCTTTTTTGAAAAATCTACGTTTTCAGGTAGCCGTTTTAAAGAAACCGCATCTTTCATAAATGCAACTTTTGATGGGGATGGCCCGTTTAACTTCGTCAGATTTGAAAAAGAAGTAACCTTTGAAAATGCCAAATTTAGTAATCATACTTCGTTCAGTAATACCAAATTTGGGGGTAATGTGTCTTTCAATCAAGTGGTTTTTCATGAAAACCTGGATTTTCAGAAAGTTACCTGTAACGCTGGTATGGATTTTTCGGAAGCACAGCTTCCAACATTTATTTATTTCTACAACACGTCATTTGAGTATGACGATCTCACGGATATAAGTTCAAAAATCGACTTTCGAAGGTCCCGCCTGGATACCTTACAAGCCAGGATAAAAGGGGCAAAATGCAGTATTCAATTTGATGATACAGATGTTGACCGATTTCTTTTGCCTTATGACCGGTTCTTGTTAATGTTTGGACAGGGTACCACTTATGAGCAAAAAATAAGTGCTTACGAAAGTATCATAAAGAACTGCCGGGAAGCCGGCATGAACGAAAGCGCCAGAGACTGGGATATAGACTATCGGAGATTACAAAACGTACATAATTATTGGTTTTTAGGCTTTGGGCATTTAGTTAATCTTTTTAACTGGGTATGGTGGAATTTTGGTTATGCCAAGTGGCGCATTTTAGTTATTTGGCTTCCCTTTTTTTTCTTATTCTTTCTCGCCTATAATTACATTGCACTTAACCGACTGTGGGGTACAATGTATAAGGACAATGAGCTAGGCAAAGCTTTTCTCAAACGTCATGCCCATACCGCGCCCCCGGTACAATATGGGTGGGAGCGGTTTGCGTTTGCTTTCTTCTATACAGCTGTCATTTATTTTGGCTTTAAAATTCGCCACGAAGCCGTCAATTATAAGAACACACGAGGCCTGTTGTATTTATATACTATGTATGCCGTAGGTACCCTTCACATGGCCTTTGCCTTTAGCTATATCATAAGTGCTTATTAAAAGAGGTTATGAAGCGTCTCTCGTGGCTTTTGCTGTACTGCCTGATACATCTGACGGCATTAGGTCAATCTCGTAATTGGTCGTTGCTACCATCGGGGCAACTTATTCCAGAGGATTTACGGAGCAGGGTTTATTTTGGAAGAAGTTTGCCTTTGGCTCCAGTTAATCGTTCCAGGGCTTTTAATAAACAAGCTATTGATCGACATCGTATTCTATTTGCTGAGTACTTAACTAAGCAAAGTGAAAACTTCATAGCACCAGGTTATCGAATTTCTATCAGTAATAAGGATAAAAAGCTATTTACTTTTTCGCTAACTGACACAACCTCCTTCTGTACGTATACCGGAGACGGGAATGTTATAGGGGATACTTGTTTTATACAATGGAGCCGATTTCAAGCCAATGAATTTGGGCATACCACGTTTCGGCGCTATGTAGGGTTCGATTACTCTTACTTTGAGAGTGCAAATTTTAACTATAGCACGTTTGCCGAACCTGCTTCGTTCCAGGGGGTAACCTTCGGAGAAGATACGAACTTTGATGGAGTTGCCTTTTTGGGTAAAGCTGATTTTAGCGGGGCTCTGTTTGAGAGAATATCGCATTTGAGTGACATTTATTTCAATGACGAAGCTAAATTTTCAAGTACAATTTTTCCGCAGTTTACTACTTTTAACAGTAGTACATTTGCCATAAATCCAGTTTTCACCAATGCACAACTTCCCAATGAGTTAAGTTTTAACGATGTGCAGTTTACCTATAAAAGCCCGCTGGAAATCAATGCAAAAGTTGACTTTACGCACACCCAGATTGATAGCCTCAGAAAACGAACGGGAGACCCAAGTGCAAAATGTATTATCTCGCTACGCAACACGGATGTAAGTCGATTTATTCTTCCATATGACTACTTCAAAATAGCATTCGACGAACTATTACCACTAAACGACAGTGTACTAGTTGCTCTCCTGGATTCAAATAAACCGAAGCCAGTCTACACCTATGAAGAGAAATCAAGCCTTTACGAAGCGCTAATTAAGAATTGTCAGGAAGCAGGCATGACTAAGAGTGTGCAAGGCTGGGATATAGAATACCGTAAAATGCAAAATGAATATAAGTTTGGGTGGCTTAGCCTGTTTATAAACTACTTCAACGAATGGTGGTGGAATTTCGGATATGATCGTTGGCGTATACTTGTTATCTGGCTGCCCTTTTTTTTCTTATCCTTTCTAACTTATAATTACTGGCATATTGAGCGTCTACGGAGTAAAATGTACCAAGATTCAGAATTGGGAATCCACTTTAAAGACCAGGCTGGAAATAGTCCAAGACCAGTTTTTAAGAATTGGCGCAAACGTTTTTCTTTTGTTTTCTTCTATACCGCTGTTATTTATTTCGGGTTCAAAATTCGGCATGAGTCAGTCAATTATAATTATACCCGCGGTTTATTATATCTGTACCTCATGTATGCCATAGGTACCATTCATATGGCCTTTGCATTTAGTTACATACTGAGTGCCTATTAATAAATTCGCTTGTGTATCTGCCAAATGGCACCTATTTTTAAGACAAATAACACACCATATGGAATTTGTCTTACATACGGGTTCTGCCGACAGCGGTTTTGGTCTGGTCGATCAGGCACGGGTCGGGGTTAGCCGTGCCAAAGTCGACGAGGTAGCCCGGCTGGTTGGCCTGACCGACCGCGAAATGGCCCGTATTCTCAACGTATCCGAACGTACTCTGCACCGCATCGCACCCGACGCCCGCCTGGATTTGAATGCGTCAGAACGGCTGCTGTTGCTAGAAGTCCTGATTTGGCACGGCCTCGACGTATTCGATGATCGAGCCGACGTGCTGGGGCGCTGGCTACGCGTTCCCCTGGCCGAACTCCGTCGACAAGCTCCCGTTTCGCTGCTGGATACCGTTACTGGCTTCGGTATGGTGCATACCGTACTGGGGCGCATAGAACACGGCATCTACGCCTAACCGGTGCCTGGCCCATGCGTGTATACCGGCTCATCAAAGAGCGCTTTGTCGACACACCCCTTTCTACTGAAGGCGCCCGGCGGTTGGGAGGCCGCTGGAATCCAGTCGGCGTCGGTATACTGTATTCCTCTGCCAGTCCCGAGCTAACCCTACTGGAGCAACTGCTACACTTACCCACCCTGCCGTACGAAGACTTGCCTACCCTTTGCCTGCTGACGCTGGAACTGCCCAAAGGGGAGGAGGGTATTGAACTTGTTCGCACCCTTACGGTTGACCAATTACCCGTCAACTGGCGCGACGAAGCCGACTTTAGGGCCAACCATGCCTGCCTGGCTAACTGGCTGGTTACCCCTGATGTGCTGGCCGTGGGCGTGCCTTCTGCCGTAGTAGCTGAATCGGTAAATTACCTTTTACACCCCCGACATTCAGCCTATGAACGCATTACCGTCATCAGCGCGAAGCCATTTCCGATTGACCCTTGTTTGTGGCGAACCGCGCCAGCCGGGCAGATCAAGCCCGGTTGAATACCAGCAGCGCCGGGCGTTTAACACCTGACTAAATCCCTTTCTCTTTGACATAACTAGTACGTGGCAAACTACATCTCCGAAAACGACATTGAACAGGAATGCATACCCGTTCTTATGAACGAATTAGGCTATGATGAACACCTGAACCTGTGGCAACTACCCGACGATGGCAACGCCGTGTTTGGCCGGAGTCAGGCCGCCGAGGTGGTCCGAAGCCAAATCCTGCAGGCAAGTCTACACAGGCTAAATCCCGCAATTACCGCAGATGTGCTAACCGCTGCTGAGCAGGAACTAACCCAATCCCGCGCTCACCTCAGCCTCTTTGACGCCAACCAGGCCATTACCAAACTACTGCGCGAGGGTTTCGACGTACCTACGCAGGACAGCAAGGGCAATTATACCAAACAGCGGGTACGTTATATTGACTACCAACACCCCGCCAACAACCACTTCTGTGTTGTTCAGCAGTTGACTATACGGGGCAAAGCCACCCGCCGGCCCGATCTGATTGTTTACATCAATGGGCTGCCCATGGTGTTTGTCGAACTCAAGAACGCAGTAGAATCGACCCGCCAGGCTTACGACAAAAACCTAACCGATTATAAACGCGACATTCCAACCCTGTTTCATTACAACCTGGTTGTGGTGCTGTCGAACTCCACCGAAACCAAAGTAGGCAGTCATACGGCCGACTACGAACAGTTTTTTAACTGGGAGAAAATCAGCGACGAAAGCGAATCTACCGTTCCCGAACACGAGATCGACTTATTACGGGTACTGCGGGGTCTCTTTCAAAAGCACGTATTGATTGACCTGCTGGAAAACTTTGTCCTGTTTTACGCCAACCGCGCCAAGATCATTGCCAAAAACCACCAATACCTCGGGGTCAACAACGCCATCGAGTCATTCCGAAAGCGTGACGAAAACAAAGGCAAATTGGGTGTATTCTGGCACACGCAGGGCAGTGGTAAAAGCTTCTCGATGGCCTTCTTTGTGCAGAAGATCCAGCGTAAAATCAAAGGTCAGTTTAAGTTCGTGATCGTTACGGATCGGGAAGACCTGGAAGACCAGATTTACAAAACCTTCGTACGAACGCACCTGATTGAGACCGCCCAGGGTAACGGGCGCGGCAAGCCGAACGCCATTGGACGGGCGCCCGACGGGGCGTCGCTGGTGCGGATGCTCACCGACGCATCGCCCTATGTCTTCACGCTCATCAACAAGTTCAGGACCAACCCTAAAGAAAAAGGAAAACCCTTTCCCGAACTCACCAGCAGTACCGACATCGTAGTCCTGGTAGACGAAGCCCACCGGAGCCAGTATGCCGATCTGGGCGAGAACATGCACCGCGCGCTACCGAGGGCTAATTACATTGCCTTCACGGGCACCCCTTTGTTAGACGCCGACGAAAAAACCAAAGAATGGTTCGGCGACTATGTGAGCCGATATGACTTTGCCGACAGTGTAGCCGACGGATCGACTGTTCCCATCTTCTACCAGAACCGCGTTCCGAAAGTGCTGTTGCAGAATGACACGCTGAATGAAGAATACGCCGAAATACTGGAAGATGAGAACCTGAGCGACGAGCAGCAGGAACGGCTGACCCGACAGTATGCCAATGTGACAACCGTTATTACCGACAACGACCGGCTGGATACCATTGCTAAAGACATAGTAGCCCATTTTCCGGAGCGCGGCTACCTGGGAAAAGGTATGGTTATATCCATTGACAAGTTTACCGCCGTTCGCATGCACGATAAGGTAAAGCGGCATTGGGAAGACCGAATCAAAGAGCTGCGCGGGCAGATCAACAAACTGCCGGTTGGCTCGCCGGAACGGACTGAACTGGACACCAAACGCAAATGGATGCGCGAGACCGAGCTATGCGTCGTTGTCTCCTACGAAGCCGACGAAGACAGTAAATTTAGTAAAGAAGGGCTCGACATACGGCCCCACCGGGACATGATGAACCGAACCTGGGGGGATGACCACGAAACCATCGAAGATCGCTTTCGCAACCCAGCCGACCGGTTTCGATTGGCTTTCGTATGTGCCAAGTGGCTAACCGGCTTCGATGCGCCCACCATCTCTACGCTCTACCTGGACAAGCCCATGCAAAACCACACGCTGATGCAGACCATCGCCCGGGCGAACCGGGTGGCTCCTGCATTGGCCGACGACGGTAGCGTGGCAACGGCAAACTCATTAAAGGTTCACGAGAAAAAAGCAGGGGTGGTTGTCGATTATATCGGCGTATTTACCCGCCTGGAAAAAGCCCTGGCCAAGTATGCACGGTCGCAGGGTGGTAAGAGCGAATATCCCGCTGAAGTGTTCGATGACCTGCTGGGTTACCTGAACGCTGCCATTACCGAAGCCGTCCGATTTATGGATAGCCAGGGGCTACCTGTAACCCAGCTGACGGATAGTAGTCAGGCCTTTGATAAGCTAGCCCAGTTCCAGGCCTTTTCCGACGCCTTGTCGCGTACGGAAGAGCTGAAGAAAGAATTTTCAGTCTATCAAACCGCCATCACCTCGTTTTATGAAGCCTGCAAGCCCGACATACTGACTGAAAGCTTATTGCCCGAATCGCCATACCGGGGCAAATACAAGCGGATTAAGGAAGTCTTCGAATACCTGCGTAAGATCATCAGCCGGCAGGTTAACCATACGGGCGACTACGAGAATGCCCAGGTAAAAGCAAGTCAACTCATCGACGAATCTATTGTATCTACCGGCTACTCCATTGAGTCATTGTCGGAAATTGACCTGAGCGGCATTGATTTCGATCTCCTCCAGCAGAAGTTTCAGCAAAAGCCTTACAAGCACCTGGCCATCACCGACATGGTGGATTTTCTGCGTAATCAGGTACAGAAACTACTAAGTCGTAATGTTAACCGAGTAGACCTGGCGCAGAAGCTAAATGACATCATTGCTAACTACAACAACGTTAGTAGTGATGTTCAGGCTTTTTTCAAGGCCTTGAAAGAATATGCCGAACAACTTCGGGAGGAAGAAAAACGAGCTGCCGCTGAAGGCTTGACTGAGGAGGAATTGGAGATTTTTGACTTGTTGTTCAAAGATGAACTCAGCCCAGCCGAGAAAACCAAAGTAAAAGCCGCAGCCCAGCACTTACTACAGAAGTTGCAGGAAACCGAGGTACAGCGAACCGTACTAACGGTAGATTGGTACAAGGATGTATCCTTGCAGGGGCGGGTTAAGAAACTGGTTGGGGATGTGTTAGACAGTGACCTGCCCGACTCGTATGATAGACAGATTTTTACCGAAAAGCGGGATGCCGTTTACCAGCATGTGTATCAGCAGGCTGCACAGGGACGGGTGTACTGGGCGTAGACAAGCATTTACTAGCTATGGAAGAACTTAAAATCAGTGAATTGATGCTATTGCAGCGTTATTTAGTCGACTTAAACCAGTATACAAATAGTGAGCTTGTGATCTTCATACCCTATTCAGAACCAGTCGAGCAACGCGCCGGTGCGCAAATCCTGTCCGACATGGACGCAGAACTGGAAACATTGGAGCGCAAGCCCGATAAGTACCAGCCCGTTACGCAGGGCATGAGGCAGCAGCTACTAACCAGCAAGATTCAATTCGCTTAACCAAAACCTACCCATCACTAACCTCTATTAACCAGCTCAACAATTCTGCATGAACGCCTTTGTTTCATATAGCCACCAGGACTCGGCCATACTTGATAGTTTGCATAAGCACCTGGCCCAACTAAAACGGGAGAACGTCATCAGCACCTGGACTGACCGAGATATAGTAGCCGGTGGCCAGCTCGACACGACCATATCATCGTCACTCAGCAAATCGAGACTGTTTCTAGCGCTGCTGAGTCCTGATTACATCGCGTCGAACTACTGCTATGATCGGGAGTTTTCAACCGCGCTTGAGATGCAGGAGCGGGGCGAGATTATTATTGTCCCCATCATTGTCGAGCCCTGCGACTGGCATAACACGCCTTTTAGCCAATTTAAGGCACTGCCCCGCGATGGAAAAGCAATCAGCCTTTGGGAGAACAAAAACACAGCGTTCCTGGACGTAATCCAGAATCTCAGAAAGCTGGCCCAGTCGGCCGGAAGTGCACAAGGGACCGATTGGATGACAGAACCAGCAACCTCACCCCCCACCGTTCCATCAAGGAATTATAAGGTCAAAAAAGATTTTGACTCAATTGAAAAGATTGAGTTTGTGGAGAAGACTTTTCAGGAGGTGGCAAACTACCTGAAGCGATTCATTGAGGAAATAATCAGCATCGAAAACATAAAGGCCCGCATTCAGACCGATACCGCTACCGTTTTCGAGTCTCTGCTGGTGAACCGGAATAAGATAAACACCGAGGCCAGATTACGTTTTGCTACCACAGCTGAGCATCAGAACGCTGGCTATTTAAGAAGCGACAGCGGAGAACTGACCTATAAAATCACAACCCAGAACAACCGAGGAGCGGATAAGCAATTTAGGCTCAGTTACGACGATTATCACCTCTTTTGGATGCAGGCTGACTACTACAGCAGACAGGAAGGCAAAGAGTTAAGCGGCAAAGAGATAGCTGACCAAATCTGGGCTGAATGGCTGGAAACGGTCGGTATCATGTAAAACGCCCTAGTCAAGTCTATCCCGTTATGACTTCCCCAATATGCCCTGTCTACATAAATTTCATAACTACCTCAACCTGCAGCGAATTGACTTCGCGCCGAATACACTGCTGGTCGGCACGTTCAATCCTGCCTGGCCTGCGGGTAACGCAGCCGAATGGCTTTACGGTCGTGTCGGTAATAACTACTGCTGGGATGTGCTGCCCCGTCTGCACGATGCCGGCTTAAATCTTCGGTGGCAACCGCCCGAAGTCTGGAAGGCCTTCTGTTCACAGTACGGGATTGCCCTAACCGATATCATTTTCTGCATCAACGACGCTGACCAAGAGAACGAACAGCATCGGCAAATCTTGGGTAGTTACCAGGATGCTAAGATTGCCGAGCACTTTCATGACTTTACATTAACTGATATCGTTGGACTGCTCCGTGAGCACCCCACCATCCAAAACGTATACCTTACGCGGTTGCAAGGCATTGCCCTGTTCGATCAACAATGGGCGGAAGTCGAAGCCTACGGAGAACAGCATGGGTTACACGTACGAAACCTGAGGACCCCCTCAAAAAACGCACGTTTCCACATGAGGCAGTTCCGTCAGGAATTCCCCAACATGCCGGAGCCGCTACGTAACTTCATTCACTGGAGTTGGGCAGAGCAATGGCACTTCTGACGCTTGCTTCTACTATGACTGAACTACACCTATCCGAAACCGCCATCAGTGAAATTAACCAGCTCATCGATAAGGTAGAACAAGCGCTGGTAAATCCGGCCAACGTAATGTATTTCGAAATTGATCCGCTGTGGCCGCAGGAAGAACAGCTGAGCAGTTCAAACCGGGAGAAGCTACGTAATGTTGGGGGTAAGTCGGGCGTTTATGCTATCTGGGTTCAGAACAGTGCTGGATCCGCGCTACGATACATCGGTCACACGGCAGGGAAAACTGCTCAAACCCGTCTGATCAATCACTTCTTACTCGCAATACATTATAATTAGTTGGAGCTGTGATAGTCATTTTGCTTGAATGCATACCCCTGCATCATTACAACTACACAAGATCGATTTGACATCTAAACTACTAATTTAAATATACACCCCCTGTGAATTCGACTAATCCGGCACTAGATGAAAGAAATGATGTTCAAGCAAGCATTGAGCGTAATAACCGCAAACTCACTGCGGATAAGATCATCAGCATCCTGAATCAGGTACGCAACGACAAGGCCAAATCAAATCGGCGCTGGATCTGGGAGTTGATGCAAAACGCCAAAGACTTACCAGTGCCCAAGGACTGGGGTGGTGTATCAATAGAGATCGAATATCTCCCAGACCAGCTAACGTTCAGACACAACGCCGACCCATTTCGAGTGGCCGATTTGACGGGCTTGATTCAGCAGGTTAGCTCTAAGGCGTCAGATAGCAGCGATAACAATGTAACAGGTAAGTTTGGAACGGGCTTTATCAGTACCCATCTACTATCGGCGAAAATAAAGGTGGCTGGCGTGGTTAAGCGTCCCCACATTGGCCAGCATCGGCGTTTTCAGATCCTACTCGATCGTTCGGGAAACTCATCCGAAGATTTGTTAATCAAGCTTAGTTCAGCTCTCGATCAAGTATTGCTCTTGGACCAAGACCCTGCATTTGAATTGATAGAACACTACGACGCTGAACGTACCGAAAATGATCTAGACACAAGCTTTACATATGACCTGGTTACCGGCGAAAGCCAGGAATCGGCGCGAGTAGGCCTTGCCGATTTGGTACATACATTACCAGCGACGCTGGTTAATCTGCCAAAAATCAAACAAGTACGAGTGCTAATGCCTAATGGGACTGAGCAAACTTACCGACGGGTGGCATTACAGGATGAAGAAGACAACGACGCGGTAAGCCGGTTCGAGGTGGTTCAGACTGATAGCGGATCACCAACGGACACACCGTCACGCTACTTTGTAACCTACGAAACGGACTCATTTCGACTGCTGGCCGAAGTAAGTGATTTTTCCACCTGGAAGTTAGTGTATAATACAGGCAAGCAGCCCATGCTGTATCGTGACTTTCCTTTGATCGGTTCGGAGAAATTCTACTATCCATTCACGCTGAATGGCTACCACTTTTTTCCAAATGAGCGACGCGACAGTGTATTTTTGAATGGTACTGAGGGCGTATTTCAAGCGAACCGGGATATCTTGGAAGCGGCCCAAATCGCGACGATAGCGTTCACCGACTGGTTAATAAAGCAAGGAGCAACGAATCGTTTCGTATTAGCGACAACGCGCTTACCGGAAGCCGATTTAGATGATGATACAAAAAAGTGGTATCGAGGGTTACAGCGGAGTTGGCGTGCAAATTTGCTTAGCAAACCGCTGGTAGAAACTGAAGCTGGCACTACAGAGGCCCTATTAATGGTGCGCATTCCACGTTTTACACCGGGCTCATCTGATGAAATTAAAGTAGCTAATGCTGAACTGTATGAGTTGGTAGCCGACTACTTGGGGCCAGCCTCGGTGCCTCGTCATGATTTGCAGGAATTCTGGATATCAGCTATAGGTCCCGAAAGCGAACTGAATACTTGGGGGGATCAGCCGTTATTTATTAATGTTGACGAGCTACTGGAGATAGTGTCTGGGAATGATAGTTTATTAGCAATGCGGCTTGGTGGTGACGTTATCACCGACGAGGTAAAAAAACTATCATGGCTGAATCGACTTTATACTTTTTTGGCAAGGTATAAGAAGCTAGATCTACTGAAAACATATTCGGTAGTTCCCAACCAGAAAGGGGACTTAAGAAATTTGGATAAATTATGGGTAGAGCGTCCTGATGAACTAATACCAGCACCGATACTTGACGTGCTAGATATGTTAGACTTACCGTGGCGTGAAGACCTGATTCCCCGTAACGTCCACTTGCCAGGTTATAAGCACCAAGACAGAGGACTTAGCGATGCATCAAAGGAAATAAACAAGGTACTGAATACGGAAGAAAAGATGGGAAATTTAGTGACGTCAGATTTTCTTTCTCGGTCCGACGCACAAACAGTTCTTGTGTCATTGCTACGTCTTACCACTGCTGAAACTCGAGATAATACATACAGGAGTCGTCTATTTGGTTACGCTGAAGAGCTATTACATTTGAACGGTGGCACCCAGAGAGTGGAGAGTCTGGAAGGCTTCCACCTAGGTAATGCGGCAAAATTGTTCACTCGATTACTAAATCAACGCATTGAGATCTGTGCTACGTTAGTAGGCTTGTCTAACACACTATATGGGAAAAACGATGTTGAAGCAGCGCGGAAATGGTTGAATGATTACCTAGTCTTCTTGGATGGAAGTGCTGAGTATAAGCATTTGATAGAAGATGGAAACATAGTTCCTAACCGGCTTGATATCTTGTGTTCTTATGATTCACTACATAATTATGGAACTCCCGGTGGGCAGATGTTAGACGATGAATTACTAGATATTTTGCATCAGTTCAACCCGTTGAAGTTGTGGCCACCACGGTTGTTAGCCAACGGTATTCAGTTGGCTTTACCGAAGGTTTACAAAATGGAAGAGCTAGGAAATGAGCTAGTTCAGGAAGCAGACTCAGCTATCCATTATAGGCGGCACCAAGAATTCCGTATTCCACTACTAAGTTTGATAGAATGGTGCGAAACCCACGAGATGCTGGCAAGAACCTATTTAGGTCAATTTGTAGATGAGTTAGGGGGGACGTTTTATAAACTTACCATCGAGAAGAGTGACAAGAGTAAGGATGTAATGAGGTTACTGCGAAAGCCTGAGCAGTTATCAGATTTGGTGGCTATCGCGGACTCAAATATTAACTTGGCAAAGTTGAGGCAACTTGTCGAGCTTGAACCGAATGATATACTACTGTCGAAGGCCCTGAATTTTGTACGCGAACAACAAATAGAGGATGCGTCGTTTGCAACCAACTTTGCTATCGGGCAAACTATGGAACAACTGTTCAGAGAAGCATTACTTAGCGTGAATATTCCCGCCACTATCCAATATCAAGGCAAAGGAGATTGTGATTACCTGATTCTAAATACCGCCAATGAAAAGTGTTTTTTTATCGAGGTGAAATCGTATGTGATTGGCTCTAAAAGATACCCTTTACGTATGGCACTTTCTCAAGCGACATTAGCTGTACAGCAACCGGAAAAGTTTGCTCTATGCGTGATTCCGCACCCACTTGATCTTACGACTATAGATGCAGCATATGTTAAGCGAGAATTGGTCTATGTGCCAGGCACGAGTGGCGGCTTCGAGCAGGTGATAGAAGATTGGATTAAGCTTCAAAAGCTTTCGAATCAGCAAGATCAATATATAGCATTGGAGGTTACGATTGAGAAACCTAAGGTACGTGTGTCACACGGATTCATAGATGACCGTGGTAAGAGCTTCGCTGACTTGGTGAGGGATATAATCAAAGCCATAAACTGAAAATTCTCTTATCAAAAACTATAAGAATATGTTGGGGAATTGAAAAAGGCTGGTAGCCGGGTCAACTTTGTATCGACCGCACCGGCGGCCCGGCAAGAAACAAATGTATGACCTCTCAGTGGCAACCACCGCTCCCGTTTGCCGGTCCGATGACCGACTTCCAGTGGACAGCAATCGCTCCGGCGATCCGGTTCGCCTTTTTTCAATGGCACCGGCCACCCGGCTTAAACGCAAGCGTAGGCACGATTTACAGTAGATTATGGACACCATCTTATGGATACTGCGCACCGGTTGTCACTGGGCCGCCCGCGCGGTGGCGAAGCCTGCAATCTGACAGGCCTCATTGGCAGGCTGGCTACTATTACTTTGACCAGTGGAAGACTAAGGGCACCTTCGAGCAGATTAGTGCCGCCCTTAATCAACTAGATCGAATTAACGCCAAACGCAAAGCCTATCCTTCAACGTTATGCATGGATTCGCAATCGGTTAAGCTATCGCCAATGATTGACAATTATCGGGGTACTGACCCGTATAAATGTGTTATCGTGCGCAAACGAACCTTTATCGTTGATACGCAGGGTCGACTCTGGGTTGCGGATGTGGACGCTGCTAATCAAGCTGATGGGACACTCGCGAAACAGCTTGTCGTAGCTGTACTTTGGCGGGTAGGGGACCGGCTGGAAAAGATTTTTGGGGACCAGACTTACATCGGAGTGTTCGCGGGTGAACTGGCTAAGTGGAGCATTGAACGCTCCGGCGCCCCGGTTTAAAAAAGCCTACCGGCCTGAATCCGCGCATAGTTTTGTGCCCGTGGCCAAACGATGGGTGGTGGAGCCTAGCATCGCCTGGACGAATTATTTCCGGCGGATTGTCAAGGACTACAAGCATACAGTATCTTCTTCGGTGAGTTGGCTATATCTAGCCAACAGCCAGCTCATGTTACAACGAATCGAGACGTTTTATTAAATATAATTCCCCAACACACCCTTAGTGAATAAAACAACGGAAAATGACATTAACATATAATAGATACTGGCCTAACACAAATAAAGCTCCTCAGTTTACGATTCATCATAATTTCCATGAAAAATATTTCATATATAAACTAGTTAAAACTGAGACTTCAGTATAGAGCCTAATTCAGGCAGACGGATTAGTTAAACGATAAAGCATTGACTTGTGGAGACTACCTTTTAAAACTTTCTGTTCAGGTAGGGGGCCTTTGTGACAAGTTTAATTTTGAGATAATTAAATGTAGAGTCTGTTTTACTCATTTGTTTTAAACCGTTTTCCTATAACTATTCATTTACAGGGGCCGAACCGGCATTGAGCAAACCTTCTCTAACTTTACTAAACGAACGTAATTGATTCAATTGTTCTATTGAAATCTTCTTAGGGTTTTGAGTTCCAGGAATTTTTCCAAATAGTTCAGTCAGTTGGTCATAAGTCAGCGAAACAGGGCTTGTAAGTTCAAGATACTCAATCGAACAAGCTAAAAATACTTTGTGCTCGTGAGCCCGTTTATTATACGCCTGATTCCACTTCTTAACTTTGTATTCATCGGTAACATTGGGTTCCATACGCTTAGCCAGCTCTTCGGGGAAGCGTTGGTTTGTCTGGGCAAAGGTTAAGGGTTCATTCCCCGCAACCATACAATTAGAAGGAAGTGGTATGTTACTGCTTTTGTACCAGTATGCTGCTTCTTCGTGAGTTTCAAATCGCTTAGCTATGTTAAGAATGGCGACCAGCCGCCAATGCGGATCTTTACGAGGTGGATAGTTACCTTTGCACGAAATGTAGATGACAGTGTCACCTACCTGTAGTTTAGGTGCAAACTTACCTGCTCTACAAAGTGCTGTTATCGACGGATAATTAGATTCGAAATCTGGTTCCCGGCGGCAAGATCCGTCTATGTAAGGAGGATAATTAAACAATTTCACCGCCTGTCGGCCTGCCTTGTTTTGGCAAATTGGGCGATAGGATACTAAATAAATAGATGACATAGGACAAATGTATATATCAGCCTGCTGTCAAGACAACTTGTCGAGTAAAAAATAACATGTTCAAGCAGTTATCCAAGCTCCAGTATAGTTCTGAGAGCAAGTTGACCAGACTGGGCTATTAGCTTAAGTTTAGATTGGTTGAGGGCCCGCTTCGTCGTGATGTAGCTTTCGTCCTTAGATATTGCTGAGCGTAAGGTGAAATAAGCTCCAGCCAACTTCTTAAGATTAAAGTCTAGCTCGTTAAGGCTCTCAATGGAATAATGATCATTACTGACCAGTTCTACAACATTTTTGCCATGCATGACAGTGTTGCGAAGGTTTTTATTGATTGCTTTGATAGTTAGATCATCGTAATGCACACCAGGGTAAGACAGGTGCCTGGCAAAATCTAGTAAATCGCTCAAATTGTACTGCTGGAAGGGAGCGTAATTGTCGTATGGTTTTTTTAGTTTATTGTTGCGTTTTTTTGGGGATTCAGTCTTCAGATACGTATCAATACTGGTATTCGTTTCCTTTAAAAGGATAAGAAACTGGCGTAGCGTCCGCTCGAAGACAAGAATATCATCCTGTATGGTTTGGATGACAACATCACGGTTGAAATCAGAGATGTGGACAACGGCAAGAAAATTGCTATTGCAGTCTTCGTCTTCGTACACAAACAAGACGTTATGGCTAGCTTGTCTAAATTTGTTTAAAATGGAATCATCAAATAGTCGTTCGTGGGGCCTAACACAACTGCCCACCGGAATTGGTTGCGAGGTAAAGTTGCCATCGTCATCCAAAAAATAGCAACTTCGCCCGTCAAGAGCCGGTAGGTTGTCAAGATTCAGGGTTTGGCAAATAGTACGACAGGCATCTTCATTTTCAGCATCATAGAATAGTACATTCCGCTCCATAATGTCGGCGATGGTAAGGGTATAGTAATGCATAAGGTGTGTAGAGGCTTTAGCGGGTATTGGTGAATACGTTAGAAAATCAAATTAACTTAAGAGAATCGTCTTTTCCACACTGTTTCTACAGGCGTATTGTGCTCACATAAAGCACCATGTATACGAAGATTCAACCAAAGGTCAGTCTGGTTATGAGTCGATTAGTGAACTGTACTCGGGAAGTTGTGACGGGCAGTCAATGACAGTCAGGACAATAGCACTTTGTACTATCTGTCGTAAACTCAATCCTATTCATCAGCCTGCCAACATGACGAACGATGAAATATTAATGTCCCTAACCGATCTCAACCGCGAGCTGGTAAAGCCAGTGCGAAACCAAGTCAGATGGCCCTCAAACTAGACGGCTCTTGGGTGAATAGCAAGCAAGTTGTCAGTAATATTCATACTATTTTACAGGTCGAGTTCAATGCGTCAGGCTACGAGTATATCGCTCACGAGTTGAAAAAAAGAATAAGTCATTGATAAAAAGACGGTCTCCCGACCAATGAAGGAGAAGGATAGTTTATTGGCAAAGTTATTCGCCCGAACGGCAGATGAGATTTAGTCAAATTCAAGCGGATCGAAGTGCAAGACCGCTGGAGTATGTATGTTGGGATATCAAATACATCTGGGTGCAGGGTGAACGACGGAACTATTATCTGTTAAGCGTAATCGAGGAATTTGGCCGTAGGATCTTGGCTTGGCTGTTCCAAAGCCGCATTCAAAGGAGCTGATTTAAGATCCTCTGGTTATTTGCAGCTAGTTCAAGGACCCTCTCAACATAGATGGCTGAGTATCGCTGATGGTTCTTCCTGCAAGGTAAAAATCGTGGCTGCGGGTATTAAAATTCGTGAGGATATTATTCTTTGGCGTATGAATTACTACTTCTTGCTGGGTGGTCACGATCTGGAGATGCTGACCATCCGGGCACTTTTAGAAGAACAACGTATCCCGTTTTCTGATCGTGGTCTACCCTGGGGGGCATCCTGGACCGATTATCAGGATGTTATTGAGCTTATAGAACAGGAAGGTCAACTAGTGGTAGGCGTTGAGTTGGGGGGCGCCAAACCGTCAAAGGCATTGCTGATTGATCACCACAACGAAAAAGCTCATTTGCCCTCCTCGCTGGAGCAGGTAGCTACCTTATTAGGCGTACCGCTATCCCGGTATCAGCAGTTGGTTTCAGCCAACGATAAGGGGTATATACCAGCGATGCGGGCGATAGGTGCTACACAGGCGGAGATCGACCATATCCGGCGGCTGGACCGACAAGCACAGGGTGTTACCGAAGCGATGGAAGAGCAGGCAGAAGCCGATATCCGTTTAGTAAATACAAAAAATAACCTGCCTATTGTTTATACGAATCTACCTAAATTTTCACCCATTGTCGATCGCTTACAGGAGCCTCGTCTCCTGATTTATAATGCCGGTGAGTTGACCTATTTCGGGGAACACGCTGCGGAACTGGCCACTGCGTTCGCTGATGACGTAGCGGCTGGCCGGGCCTACTACGGTGGTGGGCCAAATGGGTTCTTTGGCATAGGAAAAGGGCATTACAATAGAAAAGCGATTGAGCAACTTGTTGATCGTATCTGCACCTACTTGTTAACCAGAACATGACCCAGACAACTAGTCCTGGCCTGCCAACTCATCCCTACAGCCATCATATTTTCCTATTTCCCTTCCGCTGGGATTACAAAACTCGTTCCAAAGCCGGTGGTCCCCTGAAGAACACACTCTTTGAACAGCGGACTTATTTGGGAGATATAGAAAAGCTGTTTGCCACCCACAACCTCTACACGGAGGGCGAACTCCCTTTCGATCCCCATCTATACTGGAAACGCTTCAATTTTAACATGAATCGGGGTAGGGACTATAATGAATTTACCTACTTCAACGAACCCGTCCGGGATGTTATCTATGATCCAAAGATACCGGAGGGAGAACCCTATGATCAAATACTACTCCAGTATGATTATCAGTTTGTCAAAGCATCATACGCGATCACAGTAGCTAACAAGACCGATGCCGACAATCCGTCGAAGACATACACGCTGTCGGTGACGGACATTGTGCTCAACTTTTATCAGTCCGGGGTAGGGATCATCTCGTTTCATGGAGACAACTTCGATCATGCCGGCCTGAATGATATTCTCCGCATCAATGAGAGTGGCCGACGCATATATCCGCCTTTTCTGGGCGATCATGGGTCGGCCGGTGAAGTACCAACTCAGCCACCCCAAACCAACAACCTGGCTACATCCATTGCCCTAACGCTTGATAACGCTACCCTGACCGAAGATTTTGCTTTCTATAATACAGGCTGGCAGTCGGTCAATAATAACCCGGAACGGCTTCCCCGCTTTATTCATGCGTTGCTTGGAGGGCGTTTTACCACCACCGAAGCCGACACGGATCAGTTGACAGAATATGTACTGGTCAAGCCCATCATCGACGACCGGATGTTTACCCTCTGCTGGTATTCTAATCCGGATTGGGTTGGTCAATTGACCAAGAATCAGGCACCACTTGACACTGATATACCGGTTTATGCCTACGAAAGGGATGCGGACTGGTTGAGCTACGTGTTTGTCGACCCGGAACGGGGTGGGAGTCTGGCTAACAAGCGCTTGCTGACCCAGTTGAATCGGCACCACACCTATGACCGATGGGTAGAGTACGGTACGCTCTTCGGGATAACCCGCTACTCGTTTGTGGCACTGACCGGATCGGATTTCGGGGCAAAATACGTACTGCCACACATCCAGACTATGTATTTCCAGATGGTGATGCTCGTACTGATCCAGCGGGCCTCGCTGCTGCGCTTTGCTCAGGAAGCTACCGACCTGGCCTCTCTTTCTCCTGATTCGAATAGTCGACTGGACCGTAACGTAGAGGGGCTGTATGAGAAGTATCTGACGTTCATCAACAAGATGTATTTCCGGGATGTAACGGCGCAGGAGCAGGGGATTGAGTTATATGACCGGCTGGCCGAGGCTATTGAACTGGATAAAGAGGTTGACATCACCCGCCGGAACATCGACGAGCTCAACAAATATGTGGCTTTAAAATCGGAGAGCGGGACCAAACGGCGGCTTAGCCTGCTGACATTACTGGTATCTACCTTCTCTATACCCTCGTTTCTGCTAACGTATTACGGAATGGATTTTATCAAGCAGGGGTGGGATAACAATGATAGTAGTGTTGAGCGATACCTGGAGATACATAAGAGTGTGCCAATTCTGGTGGTA
This sequence comes from Spirosoma sordidisoli, assembly GCF_004138325.1. Taxonomy (GTDB): domain Bacteria; phylum Bacteroidota; class Bacteroidia; order Cytophagales; family Spirosomataceae; genus Spirosoma; species Spirosoma sordidisoli. The sequence goes on from NZ_SBLB01000002.1 coordinate 167,948, forward strand.
TTTTTCCTGCTTATCCTGAACGCTGTCTTTTTCTGGAAAGACTTTCGGGCCATCGGGACTTATACCGACAGCCGCTCCGGCAGTGCGAACAGGAGGTGGAGGCTACGAGTACCCCAACTGCTTATCTCGCTCATCATTATTATACTCCTAGTGGCTCTGCTATGGCCATTACTGATACATTGATCAGTACCTAAATCCGTCTCAAACCTCATGAAAAACGACGAATTCCACGCCACCTTTACCCTGCGGCAGCATACGCCCATGATTCACTTTCAGGCCGACCAGCCGGGAGCTTTGTTACGTGCGAGTGAATTGAAACCAGCGTTTGATAATTATCTGTGGCGAAATGTTTTCAAAATTGGCGCAAATACTGAACGAAACAAGATTATTTTCGAAGAAAACAAGGCGTACTTAGCTGGCTACTCCCAAAATCGTGACAAGGATGTATGGCAAGAGTTTGAGCAACAGAATTGGGCCTTAGATTACCGCGTCAGAATCGACTACGATTTGGACAAAGTGAAGCCTACTTCAATCCCGCCTAAGTTTCCCTGCTTTTTCGGCGATATGGGAGACCAACAGCCATCAATCACTCGAAAATTCACACAGATTGATGGAGATTTCACTGTTACGTTTGCTTGTTTTCATAGTGAATTGGTGGAGGTGATCCGACGGTACTTTGCTGACTTTTTGCGTACCAAAAACTTTGGTCTTCGTCAATCAAAAGGATTTGGTTGCTTTACAGCTCAAATCTCGAACAGGTCTGTTGTGCCATTGCAAGCACATAACGCTTACTTTTTTCGAGTAGATGGACTCAGAACGAATGATCTATTTAAACATATAGAGTTGTTCTGGCGAGTACTTCGTGCTGGATATAACAGGCCGGATGGGCAGGGACGCACTGTCATTTATGTGAAGTGTCCCCTTTTTTTCTACCTCCGAGACCAGTGGCACATTGATGTAGCCGCCACTAAAGCTCCGGAAGAATTCAAAGCACGTATGATTGGGAAATCAGTTCAGTGGGACAAACGATCTATCAAACAGGCCTATTTTTCAACAGAGTTGGCCCGGCAGCAAAGTAAACCTTCTCATCTTGACATTCTGGAGGGCTATTCAACGCAATCAGATAACGATCGCTATTTCTTATTCCGCGACCTGCTGGGCCTGTCCTCAGAATCACAATGGAAGAGTTACAGTGCAACCATAAAAAAGGTACACCGACCGCAAAAAGGGCAGGAAACAATTGATCGGTTTAAGTCTCCTGTAACGTTCAAACCTATTCAGAATGGCAATGGATATGACGTTTACGTTTGTATCAGGCCAATTCCGCCAGAGTTTGGTAATCAGGCTTTCTCTATTCAACGAGGCAAGGAAAATCGATTAACACTTGAAACACCTCCCCCCGGCTCGTTTAAGATCACAGATTACTTTGAATACGTGCGCAAGGAAATAGCAGACAAGATTGTAGATGCAGACAGACAAGTCGTCACGCTAAATGACGAGAGAGATCCGGACTGGCTAAAAATCGTAGCTATTTTCGAATCATTTCGTAAAATCTGATCTATGCCTAACTACTATCTTGCCTTTACCATTGGGCCGATTTATCGAACCATGGACGGCGCGCGGTTTACCCGCGAGTTGTGGGCGTCGAGTTATCTATTTTCGTACCTGGTCAAAGAGGTCACCCGACGAATCCAGCAAAAGATTCCGGCGGGTACGTTCATTGTGCCCGCCATTGTAGATGGCCTGGACGATCTCTACAAACCCGCTGCCGAACGGAAAAAGAACGCGCAGGGGGCGGGCTTGTTCCCGGATCGGTTCATTCTGCAAATACCCGAGCCAGGACAGCTGTCCACGCTGGAGAAAATCATTGACGATACCCTGATAGACCTAACGGAGCAGATGCGGTTAACCGCCAGCATTAACGGAAACGTCCTGACTTTCCTTAGGAACTACTTACAGCTGTACGCTCTCGAAATACCGGTGGAGCCGGACCAGAACGTTATTCAGGCTATTATGCCTTATCTGGATACGCTGGAGCTTCAGCGCAGCATTAACTCAACCGACCAGTCGTTTCTGCGAGACCTCTTCGACCGGGTGACGAAATCGTTTCTGACTGATGATGCGTTTGGCAGTAACCACAGTTTCGAGACCATCCTGGAAGTAGCGGCCAGAGACTTTTCGGACACCAACGAATACAAAGCGATTGGAGCCAAACGTTCCGGCCGTAAATCGACCAATTCTGGCCCTGTTTCTTTTTCCGAAGCGATCAAACCCGTATCCGAGGACTCAGAAGAAATTGGCGAAACCGACCCGGTTGCGGAAGAAAACAAACTCATTGCCTATCTGTCAACACATAATGCCGCCACGGCTACCCCCGTCCCTACACGGATCTTCCGGCCCGCCCACAAATACATTGCGGTGGTGCAGGCCGATGGCGATAATGTGGGAAAAGTAATTGCTAAACTGAAGCCGGACGATTATCAGAAATTCTCGAAAAGCCTGAGCGACTTCGCCATTAATGCCGCTGAAGAAATTGCCAGGTATGGTGGCATGAATATCTACGCCGGGGGCGACGATCTGCTTTTCTTCGCGCCTGTCCTGCGGCAGAATGAAACCATCTTCGATTTGCTGATTCGGTTAGATAAGTTGTTCACAACTGCCTTTTCGGCTAAGCAATTTCCGGTTGGGGAAGGTAACCACAGTCCGACGCTTTCCTTTGGGGTGTCGATTACCTACTACAAATTTCCCCTCTTTGAAGCCCGGCAGGCCGCTGCCAGGCAGCTAGTCGGGGTAGCTAAGCAGACGGATGGAAAAAATACGATTGGCCTACGTATTCAAAAGCACAGTGGACAGCCGCTGGAAGGTGCGTTCCGGATTAACAGCGACTCGTTTCAACACCTGATCGGGTTGCTCAATACCGCCAAAACCGATGCCGACCGGACATTGACCTCCGTCATGCACAAAATCCGGGAGAATGAATTTTTGCTCAAACAGATTGGCTCAGATAAAGCGGCTCTGCAAGCCTTTTTCGATAATAGTTTCAACGAGGAAATCCATCAGGATGACGCCAAAGCATTTCTGGATATAGTGGTGCTGCTCCTAAACGATTGCTTCACCGATTATCCGGACAAGCCCGATACGGCGATACGATCAGCCTACGCGCTGTTGCGAACCCACGGTTTTCTGACCTCCACCGAACTCAACTGATCCGCATGGCTATCCATCCCTACCTGTTTCGACTTAAACCCGTAGACACATTCTTCTTTGGCGGTGAACGCTCGTTTGGCTATGACGGCGCAAACGCCCAGGCCGGTGTCAACGCCAATTACTTTGTGAAGTCGAACTACTACCCGCAACAAACAACCTTGCTGGGTGTACTGCGTTACAAACTGCTGGAAGCAAAAGGCTGGTTAGCCACTGGCGGTCGGCCCGTGCCTGATAAAAGCAATGAATGGATTGGTAGGCATAGTTTTAAAAATAATGACCGTGAGGATAAATCCTATGGCCATATCCACGGGTTGTCACCGCTGTTCTGGCTGCACCAGGACACCTCTTATTTGATGGCCCCTTTCGACTGGGGCATTAGCTGGCAATGGCAGACTAGGGGCGGGAGTACGTTTCTGGGGCAGGCAATTCAGTCAAACCTGCCGAAAGCCGTAAAGGGCTATGATCCCAAGAAGGGTATTGCCCGGCAGTTGATAAACCGGCATGGTAACACCTGCCTACTCGATAGCGTGTATGTGCCACAGACACAGGAGGGAATTTTGAAACTCGACAAACGCACCGAAGACGAGCAGGGCTTTTACAAACAGACCTATTACCGATTTGCTACCCCCGACTGGTCGTTTGCCTTCGTCGCTTATCTGGCCGACGAAGCCGCTGACACCCTGACACCCCACCTGCTCACCAACGGCTGGGCCACCGTGGGGGGCGAAGGTCGACCATTTCGACTGACAATGGAACCCGTGCTAAACGTCGCTGACTTGCTGGCCCTACCTGCCCAACCCGATACGGGTGGTCCCGCCCGCCTGACGCTCCTGAGCGATGCCCTGGTGACCAATGAGGTGTATGAGCACTGCGACTTTGCCGTGTCGGAAACCGTAGATTTCAGGGCAATTGAAACCAGTAATATGGTAACAAACTATGCCGATTTAAACCGCGACAGAAAGCCTAATGACGCCATGCCACAGCGGGGACAGCACAGACAACTGCTGCTCGAACGGGGCTCGGTGCTGTATGTGAAAGATGGACAAACCACGGCACTGCGCCAGCTTCTCGACAAACCCCGACACTTCCGACGCATTGGCTACAATGCCTATACCCTGATGAATCAAGTGCCCGACCCAACTTTGTTCACGCCAACCCCAGCCTAACCATGCCTGCTTCAACCTGCGACTGGTACCTGATTACCTGCCTGACCCACCTCCACGCCGGACGGGGCGACACCAACTATGATATTGTGGACAAGGAAGTCCAGCGCGACCCGATCAACGAGTTGCCCGTAATTCACGCATCGAGCCTGAAGGGAGCCTTGCGGGAGTGGTTTCGCCAGGAACTACCTGGCGAAACCGACAAGAAAGACTCTGATGTGGTCAACACTATATTCGGGAACGACACCAAACGCGGCAACAGCACCCAACTGGGTCAGGGAACCCACCAGTTTTTTGAAGGCCGGCTGCTGGCCCTGCCCGTACGGTGCAGCCACCTGCCGTTTATGCTGGCCACCTCCAAAACCCTGCTGATTGATTGCCTGACGCAATTAACCGAGTTTGGCCTTGCCTACGAACCGGCACAAAGTATCATAGACGCCCTGAACGCCCGTCCCGAGCCTGTAGAAGGTCACCCGCTGGCGCTGACCACCCGGTCATTTACGGAGCAGGATGAATTGATGCTGGACGACTACACCGCCCGGACCGGTGCCCCCATTCCTGCCCTGAACACGCTGCTGGGCTTTACGTCGGGCGACATAGCCCTGTTTCACGATACTGACCTGAAAGAACTGGCTGGTCGGCTACCGGTAATTGCCCGTAACAACCTGGAAAACGGGCGGAGTGTGAACCTGTGGTATGAAGAAATTGTGCCCCGCCAAACGCGCTTTACCTTCTTAGTGCGCCACCCCCATAACCAAAATACGTTCTACGATACACTGCATACAGCAGGAAGACCCGTGCAAATTGGGGCTAACGCTACCATTGGATACGGACAATGCACGATGACAAGACTACCGACTAATACACTTGTATCGTGAGCCTGTCTTTATAAGCCAATTTAACTCAAATGCATAAAAACGGCTTTCAGAACCAGCAAAAAAAGAGGATAATAACCCTGAATATCAGATAATTAAAGAAAAATGCGGTAGGAGTGAGAGTCTGACGGAGAAGAGATTGCGACTTTATCCTGGGAGATTTTGCCCAATGCACGAGTGGTAGGAGTGAGAGTCTGACGGAGAAGAGATTGCGACAGGTTTGTTACAACCTTTAATTCTACACTGTGAGTAGGAGTGAGAGTCTGACGGAGAAGAGATTGCGACCCACCGACACGGCCCGTAGCCGCATCTGCCCATTCCTGTAGGAGCGTAAGGCTGACGGAGAAGAGATTGCGACACTACCACCTTCAAATTGACAGTTGTTTATGCCGATGAGTAGGAGTGTAAGTCTGACGGAGAAGAGATTACGACTTAATTTTAACAACATTGTTAGATTGTGCAAAAAGTGTAGGAGCGTAAGTCTGACGGAGAAGAGATTGCGACAACAGCATCTGGGATGCTAGATCGCCTGAGAGAAAAGTAGGAGTGAGAGTCTGACGGAGAAGAGATTGCGACATAAAACTCTCATAGCTTACTGTATCTGCTAATTGCATTTGTGGGAGTGAGAGTCTGACGGAGAAGAGATTGCGACATCAGTCCTATAAACGTCAGCTGGAATATCCAGTTGCGTAGGAGTGAGAGTCTGACGGAGAAGAGATTGCGACTCTGACGCATTTCTGCATCATTACCGCCTAAGAAAAGTAGGAGTGAGAGTCTGACGGAGAAGAGATTGCGACATCAGGCAATTAACCTTGCAAATGGGGCGTAAGCTGTAGGAGTGAGAGTCTGACGGAGAAGAGATTGCGACTTAATCCACTCCACGTCCTCTTTTTTTAGCTCCGAAAGTAGGAGTGAGAGTCTGACGGAGAAGAGATTGCGACACTACCACGGTACCCAGATTGCTTCTTAACCCAGGAGTGTAGGAGTGAGAGTCTGACGGAGAAGAGATTGCGACTTGCCATTGGCGCTTTTTAGTGCTATGGAATCGGCCGTAGGAGCGCAAGTCTGACGGAGAAGAGATTGCGACATGGCGACATCCTCGCTACTTGGGAAACAGCCGTTTTTCCGGGGAAAAATCGGTAGGAGCGCAAGTCTGACGGAGAAGAGATTGCGACATTGTTGTTTGCTGCGGTTACAGCGACTTTGATCGTCGTTGTAGGAGTGTAAGTCTGACGGAGAAGGGATTGCGACTCCGTGCTGCTTTACGATATGATACCGATCGCGTAGAAATAGGAGTCTGACGGAGAAGAGATCAGTTAAATTGACCACGTATGAACCCAATTGAAAAACACTTAGCCGAAGCAAGGAGGCTCATTCAGGAAAGAACGGGACTGCTGACGCAGACCGGTAAAATTCCGGCCGTGTATCGGGGGTATGTATCCTCGTTCGGGGTCGATGTGCGGCAGTCGGGCGTGTTGCCGACGCTGTTGCTTTATAAAGCCACCGATGCCAATACCCATGAGAAAGAGGCACGGCCGCTGGTGGTTGAATTAATAGGTAAGCTGCTGGATCAGCCCAGTCCGCAGGCGTTCGTGAACCACGCCTTTGCCTGCAACGATACCCCCGCCCGCCGAAATAAACTTCGGCGCGAAGTCATGAACGCGGCCGTTGCGCTTAAACTGGCTATGCGCACCTTTCCGTTTGATGACGGCAGAATAGATGCCGCCCCAACCAATGCCGAACTCACCTCTCCAGCCTGACCACTCCCGCCATGCCTATTTATCCAAATCTGCACTGGAAATACTACGTCGATTATTTCCGGGAGCCCCAACCCGGCGCCAATCCGTTTCCCGAGCTTCACGTCCACAACAACGCATTTTACGAGGCCCGCGCCACCCAGTACCGCTCGGCTTTTGCGGCCTTGCAGCTGCCCGGCTCTACCGCCTTTTGTCTGCATACTACCTACCCGGGCTTGCTGGCAGGTAGCGGCTACCGGCACGAAACGGGCAGTGAAAACGAATTGAAACTCGGTTTCTCGTTCGATTTTACCACCGGCCTCCCCATCCTGCCGGGTTCGTCGGTGAAAGGGTTATTGCGGAGTGCGTTTCCCGGCGATCCTAAAACGAATCCCTTGCACAACCGGGCCGATGGCTTCATCCGGTACCTGCTCAAATCACCCGCCGTGAACGCTGGTGATGACTTTCCCGATTTATTTGTGCAGCAGTTGGAACGCGAATTGTTTGATGGCCAGATGCCCAAGTCCGCTGGTAGTGACACCTATGTTGAGTTGCCAATGAACCAGCGAGACACGTTCTGCGACGGGCTGATTGGGTATAACGGAAATCCCGACGTTCCCGAAACAGACCGGGTATATGGCGGGCCATGGCTGAAAAACGATTTCATTACGCCCCACCGAAACCGTAAAAATCCCCGGATGAGCCCGTTTACGAACCCGATACCGATCCAGTTTCTGAAAGTGATGCCGAAGGTGCCCGTTACGTTTCAGTTTATGCTGCCCGACCGCCCCGGCCAACTACTGACCCCTGAGCAACGGCAGACGCTATACCGGGCTATTATCGAAGAACTGGGCGTGGGAGCCAAAACCCGCGTCGGCTATGGTCAACTGGTGTAAGCCCGATATCTCATGCAACTGCTGCTTGATACCCGTGGGCTGGTGATGAAACTGCGGAACCGCTGTTTTCTGATCCGGCACGAGCAGACGGAGCGGCTCATTTCGCCCCGGAAAATAAGCAGCATTGCCGTGACCCAGGGTTGTATGCTGAGTGCGGGAGCTATCCGGCTGGCGGCCCAGCACCAGATTCCGATTTATTTTTTTGACCAGACCGGCGATGTGCAGGCCAGCCTGCAAAGCCCGCGCTTTGGCACCATTGCCACCCTGCGCAGAAAACAGGTTTATTTTTCCATAGCCCAGTGGCTACCCTGGCAGTTCTGGAAATGTTTGCGCTTAAAGCGGGGCAGCAGGTTGAGGTGTTGCGGCACCTAACTAACCGACGTTCAGCCGCAGCCGAAGCGGCTGAACAGGCTATCCGGCAGTTAACCGCCCCTGAACCGTTGCTGCCTACTGACCAGCTCACCTTGCCCCTGGCCCGGGTGCGCTCCACTCTGCTGGGTAAAGAAGGAAGCCAGGCCCGGGCCTACTGGCAGGCGGTGGCCGCGGCTTTGCCCGAAGCGATGGGTTTTGAACAGCGCACCCGCCGACCGGCTACCGATTCTTTTAATGCGGCTCTGAATTACCTGTACGGTATGCTCTATACGCTGGTAGAAAACGCGCTCCTGGCCGCCGGACTCGACCCCTATCTGGGTCTGTTTCATGTGGATGAACACACCGCCCCTACGCTGGCGTTTGATCTGATTGAACCCTTCCGGCCCTGGGCCGACCGGATGCTGATTGACCTCTGTCTGGACGGGCTGTGGCAGGCTGATTTTACCGATACCAAACCCGAGGGCGGGGTATACCTGAACCGGGCGGGTAAACGCTTCCTGATTCCGCGCTGGAACGAATACCTGACCGGGCGCGAACCATTTCATACTTACCAGGTGTCCCGCACGGGCAGTATTTACCGCTATGCCAGTGCATTACGCCAGAAAATAGACCTATTTCCTTTACCTGCCTGACCATGTTATATTTAGCCAGTTATGACATTGAAAACGATAAGCTGCGGCTGAAAGTAGCCAACAGCCTGTTAGCCGCCGGTCTGGAAAGGCTTCAACGGTCAGTATTTGTGGGCACCCTCGACGACGGCGGTCAACAGCGGCTGTTGACCGAGATAAACCGATACCTGCTCGATGCCGATCCGGCCGGTACTCAATTCATGCTCATGCCGCTGGCCGAAGCCTACGCCCGCAAAACGGACTGGCTGGGCCACGGGCCGCCCGACTGGACGTATCATTGTCATCAGGCGTTGACACTCATTATATAACTTAGTTTTAAACCAAATGCATAAAATCGGCATTCAGGACCAGCAAAAAAAGAGGATAATACTTATGAATACCAGTATATTACAAAAAAATGCGGTAGGAGCGTAAGTCTGACGGAGAAGAGATTGCGACCAGACAATCCATACGTAAGCAAAGACAGTCTTTTCCCACGTAGGAGCGTAAGTCTGACGGAGAAGAGATTGCGACTTGAGAATAAAGCCTTCTGGCGCGAAGAAGTCATGTAGGAGCGTAAGTCTGACGGAGAAGAGATTGCGACCTGTCCGTCAAAAGCCGCCAACAGTGCCTTTGCAAGTAGGAGCGTAAGTCTGACGGAGAAGAGATTGCGACATTTTGAAGGAAAGCTTTTCTAAGGTTAGCTCCACCTGTAGGAGAGTAAGTCTGACGGAGAAGAGATTGCGACAAAAGGTAATGCCCTTTCCACGGAATCTTGTTATACCAAGTAGGAGAGTAAGTCTGACGGAGAAGAGATTGCGACTATACCAACTTTTTAGGTTTGGTGATGAAGTTGGTACGGTAGGAGAGTAAGTCTGACGGAGAAGAGATTGCGACATTTTTTGATGCCACAGCTCCATGATGTACCGGTGTACATTCAGCAGAGTAGGAGAGTAAGTCTGACGGAGAAGAGATTGCGACATTTCAGCAAATTCTTTTTCAGCTGTTGTTGCTTGTAGGAGAGTAAGTCTGACGGAGAAGAGATTGCGACACTGTCTGTTTTGCTTCTTCTAATAAATCTTCGGATTTGTAGGAGAGTAAGTCTGACGGAGAAGAGATTGCGACATAAGAGAATGTGGCCATGACATTCATTGAACTGTAGGAGCGTAAGTCTGACGGAGAAGAGATTGCGACTCATTGCCGTTCTTTGTAGCGAGTAACCCCGTGAGGTAGGAGAGTAAGGCTGACGGAGAAGAGATTGCGACATGGCCTACCAGCTTCTTATTTCGTCAAGGATCTCGTCGGGGATGTAGGAGAGTAAGGCTGACGGAGAAGAGATTGCGACAGATTGCATTGGTGAAATCGATTTCCTTTTCCATGATAAGTAGGAGAGTAAGTCTGACGGAGAAGAGATTGCGACATAAGAGAATGTGGCCATGACATTCATTGAACTGTAGGAGCGTAAGTCTGACGGAGAAGAGATTGCGACTCATTGCCGTTCTTTGTAGCGAGTAACCCCGTGAGGTAGGAGAGTAAGGCTGACGGAGAAGAGATTGCGACATGGCCTACCAGCTTCTTATTTCGTCAAGGATCTCGTCGGGGATGTAGGAGAGTAAGGCTGACGGAGAAGAGATTGCGACAGATTGCATTGGTGAAATCGATTTCCTTTTCCATGATAAGTAGGAGAGTAAGGCTGACGGAGAAGAGATTGCGACAACTGATCGAAATGCGTGCTTTCCAGCTTGATGACAACATAGTGTAGGAGCGTAAGTCTGACGGAGAAGAGATTGCGGCCCCCACAGCCATCCGTAAGGCAGCAATGCCAGGGTATAGGTACGAGTCTGACGGAGAAGAGATCAGTATAGCAAGAGGCCACACCATTGACATGAAATACACTCGCAAACGGGTTAACTGGCTGGCCCGGCAGTTCGGCCAGTTGACAGACCCCGCCAGTCTGAGCCAGCTCCTGGGCGTTCAGCTACATCTGCTGCAACTGCTGGCCCTTCAGCCACGCTACAACACCTTTCGGGTACCGAAGAAAAACGGCACGTTCCGACTCATCGAAGACCCGGAGCCTCACCTGAAGCAGGTCCAGAAACGGCTCAACACCTACCTGCAATGTGTGTATTATCTGCGCCGGACCCCGGCGACATACGGCTTCCAGATCAGTGTGGACGGCGATAACGACCCGCGCAATATCCTGACTAACGCTCGTCGGCACGTGGGTAACCCCTGGATGCTCAACGCCGATTTCCTGGACTTTTTCCACCAGGTCAACTATGACTGGGTGTACCGGCTCTTTACCCGGGAGGTGTTCACGTTTGAGCCAGACCTGGCTGAGTTGCTGGCCAAACTCACTACCTACGGCGGTCGGCTCGCCATGGGGGCTCCTACCTCGCCGGTCTTGTCTAACCTGGCCACCATGCCGGTTGATGATGCCCTGACAGAGCTGGCCCGTTCGTACGACTGGACCTATACCCGTTTTGCCGACGACCTTACGGTTTCCGCCCAGGCCTGTATTGCTCCTGCTCAGGTGCAGGAGTTTCTGAACACCATAGCTCCCTTCGGACTGGCGTTCAACGAGGCCAAGTTTGCCGTTCGCTCCCCAGCCATGCCCAAAACAGTAACCGGGCTGGTCGTGACCGCGCAGGATGTACAATTACCTGCTTCCTTTGTGACGGATACCCTAACCGAGATAGAAAAACTGGGGCATCTGCTGGAGATTCACTACCGCAGCGGCCGGCCGGTGACGCGCTGGCTGGAGCAGTATCAGCAGCAGGTGGAGGGGCAACTGGCGTTTGCCGAATTTATCCTCGACGATGCCGACAGTCAACTGCACAGCCTGCGGGCCGCCTTTGTACGCATTCAGCAAACGCCCGACTTGGGCGAGCCGGTCAGCTGGATCAACGCGGCTTATCTTGAACCAGCCAGCCATACCCTTTACTGACGCCCTTGCCCAGCGCCATATGATCGGGCAGGGGCAGGTTTGTGGTGAACTGAAGCTGAAACGACCGGAGCCGCGTTTGGCCAGTCTGGCTCCTGATCGTGCGCAGGCCTGTTTCCTGCACCTCCTCCACGCTTACCTGCAGCGCCCCTGTCGGCAGTCGGCACCCCATGTCGCCACAGAATTTCAGCACCTGCGCGGTGAGTATCCGCTGCAGCATGGCCCGCTGCTGGGCCTCATCGGTCAGGTCATCATATACCGACTCCAGATCGAGCAGGGAGCCATCGCGGTTACGGATGGTGTTAAGGCCCAGCCAGTGATGGAGCGTATAGGCCAGGGGGCGTTCGGTTAGTTCGAGCCGGGTGCGTTGCTCAGCGCGTTCTATGTCCCAGAACGCTTCGGGCAGGTTATCCAGGTGCGTATTCAGAAACTGGCTCAGGGCATCGAATCCGTCCTGTATACCAAACAGAGCGGCCCTGCCCCGGTGCATCCGGTACTGAATACGCGGGTAGCGGTAGATTACCCCGTTCGGTTCTTCGGTATGGTTGTGAAACAGCGGATTCTGCCAGTCGATCTGGTGGTTAAGAAAGCCCCGAAACCGGCCAATTTCGTGCGCCCGCAGCCGCACATTGGGAAAGACGACAAACAAACTTTTGAGCAGCATACAGGCGGGCCTTATAGGGTAGGAGCGCTGGGCTTGGGTGGCTGTTTATAGAACGGGTTGGGATCAAAGAGGCCCTGGTACAGCGGGTCGGTCAGGTAGTCCAGCTTGCGGGCAATAATGGGGGTGCCATCCAGCATAAGCAGTTGCTGTTCTTTTGTCAATTGCCGAATCTGGGCCGACGATACCCCGGTGACCTCTTCAATTTTTCGGGCAATCTGGTGATTTTTGCACCCGAAAAACTGCAGGGCGCCACAATTGTTCATCAGCGTCTGCCAGTCGTACGGGTAGTTGGATTCGAGCTGCTGGAAATCCTGCCAGACCGTCCAGCATTTAAGCCCGTAGCCCCGGCAGAGGGTAATGATACTGTAGAGATAAGCAAAGTGGCCCAGTTGCCCGGCTTCATCCAATAAAAACAGCGTTTGCAGCTCGGGAATATGCTGGCGGCTGGTAATGGTCTTGAGCAGCACCCCAAACCAAACTTTGATCAGAGCCCGATGCGAGGTTAGTTTGTCGGGCGGTACAATGATGTAGATCGACATGGGCTTGCCATCGCGGAAGTCGTTGAGCGAAAACGTGGACGTATTCGTCGCCCTGATCACATCCTCACTTAAATACGCCGACAGATAAGCGTGGGCCGTGGCAATAACGCTGGGGCGGGTGTTCTGGTCGGGCATAGCCAGAATAGCGGCAATCTGGTGATAGCTGGCCTTTGGAATTTTCTTGCCTACTGTATCCAGAATCGTAGCCAGATTAAAAACGACACCATCGCCAAACAGCATATCTCGTACCGTCTCCAGATTCCGTTCCTCAGGCGACTTAACCGAAGCCACATACCCCAGGATACCCGCCAGCAGCATGCCGGCCGTCAAATCCCAGAACGGTTCCTTAGAGCCCCGGTTCCCCTGCGAAAACAACTCGGCCATTAACTGCGCTTCGGTCTCGATATCGATACCCGGCAGATCAAACACATCCATAACGTTAAACGAGTCGGTGGCATCGCTACTGACTCCGAAAGGATTTAGTCGGATCACTTGCTGCCCCATTTCGCGCCTGGCGCGGGCGGTCACTTCGTAGTTCTCGCCTTTAGGGTCGAGCACCACAACCGAGCCGGGGTAGGTGAGCAGCGTAGGAATCACCACGCTGCGGCCTTTACCGGTACCGGTAGGGGCAACGGTCATCAGGTGGGCTGTTCCGTCGTAGACAATATCGTTGGGGGGAATTTGCACAGTCGGTGCCTGATAGCTACTCGACCGGAAGCCCGTAATCTCGTGCTTTTTGGCAGCCTGCAAAGAGTCGTCGGTCCGGTACCCGATTTGAACGGCGGCAGAGTCAAGAGGCATATGTAAAATGGTGTAGATAATTCCCTATAGATATACCTGCAAAATAATACACGCATTTGTATAAATTACTAACCCGCTTCCGGTAAGTCCACAGAGGGAGCGGGCCTTCGTTGCTATCCGGACGTCTTGATTGGCTTCTGGCACAGGATGTTAAAGTAAGTCGTGTCTTTACCGGTAAGGCTCTGTCAGGTTGAGTTTGTTCGCTAAATCGGCACCCTGGAACTGCTTCGCTGGCCGGAAATAGGAGTTCTTAGCCGTTTTACTACTCATGGTAAGAAATAATGTTGCCCCACACCTCTTTGCTTTTTTCCTCATACTGTTAATAGGCCATGCCTTGTCATTGCCAGGGTATGGTCGTCAGCCCAGGATGGCTAAAAATCCGCAATCTGTTGAGGACATATTTCAGGAAAAGCAACATGCCTATAGTAGTGCTCTTCGGGCCGGGCATCGAGCTGAAGCATTGAAGTTGGCCAGGCAGCTGAGTGAGTTATTGTGCATAATGAGCAATAACCAGTATAAAGTGGGGAAATACGGACAAAGTGCTTCGATGGCTAAAAGCGGATTGCATTGGCTGGCCCAGGCAGAAGCCGACATGGATACGCTCCACTTTCAACTCCTCTCGCTAACGGCTGCTTCGTACGGCCGGGTGCCGCAGGCCGATTCTGCCGCCTATTGGTATAGTAAGACGAGCGGATATTTATCTGTACATCCCCGGCTTCGACGGATAATAACCGATGACGTCTGCGGATATTATATGGGGCAGGCTTATTTTCTAAGCAGAACTGGCGACCTGCAACAGGCTTTCAATTACTTACAGATTGCCGGCGAATTGGCTCGCAAAACGGGCAACCGCAGACTGGTAGCCATTATTGATAACTACATCGGTAACTATTTTTTTCAGATACGACAGTATGACCAGGCTGCTGTTTACTATCAGCGCGCGCTGCGTGGCTATAAGCCTGGTACGGTTGATCAGTGCTGGGGCTATGTCATTCTGGGAAATAACGACCGGGCTGCCCAACACCTGGCTGCGGGATTGGCAAACCTGCGCCGAGGGCAGATGATGTATAGCAAACTGATTGCTAAACAGCCGCAGCAGCGTAATGTAGATTTTGAGATTCAGGCCAGTTACTACATGGCCGAATGCCTGAGGGCTTCAAAGCAGGTAGATACGGCCGCCCGCGCCTATCGAATCTGTTTAGCTCTGCACCAGCAGCACTATGGCCCCCGGGGTGAGTTTATGGCGTACAGCTGGCTTGGTCTTTCCCACATTGCCCGGGTGAAGTCAAACCCTTGGCAGGCATTGGATTTTGCGCGCCGGGGCTCCCGGGCATCCTGCTACCGACTCGACGCACAGGCCTCTTCGGCAGACTACATAGGAACGGTAGTCAACGAGAAAACCCTTTATGAATCACTGCGACTCGAAGGTGATATATGGTGGGATGAGTGGATACACCAACGGAAGCGACCTGCTTTGGCAAAGGCGGTACAGCGTTACGATCTGGCTCTGACGGTTGCCGCCCGGCTGCGTAGGAACCTGATGCCAGAAGAATCCAAGTTTTTTTTGAGTACAAACGTAGCCCCTTGTATAGAGCGGGCCCTTGCAGGCAGCTTTGACCTGTTTCAGCAAACCGGGATGGAAACGGACAAAAACCGGTTATTTACGTTGATGGAGCGTCACCGGACAATGGCTTTATCGGATAGGCTGCACGAAAAGTACAGAATGGCCAGGGCTGTACCCTACCTGGTGATTCAGCGCGAACAATCCCTGCGGCAGCAAAAACTAGATTTGGAAAAAGCCGCAGCTGACACGCCCCCAGAGGCTTTGCCCGATAGTATCCGAAAACAGCTCAATTATATTAGAGTAGAGTCGCATGCGTTCTTGGACAGCCTGGAACAGGCTTTTCCTGGTTATTATGCGCTTAAGTACGAAACCCGTCCTGTTTCTGTTGAATATGTTCAGCAGCAGCTGCCTGAACAGGCCGGCTACTTAGGGTATTTTGTTAGTGACCAGTTTGTAATCGGCTTTCTGATTACCAAAACAGGTAGCCATGTGTTCCGGAGACAACTACCCCGTCATTTTTCGGAAACAGTCACCCATTTGTGGCAATCGGTTCGGCGAGATCCCGGGATGTTCATCTATACGGGACAAAACTCAGCGACTGCGCTCCATCGTACGCTAATTCATCCCATTGAGAATCAACTGCGCTCCATCGAGCGTCTTATTACCGCCCGCGATGGGCTGTTACATTATATTCCATTTGACCTGCTTACCCCGTCGGTTTCTTCAACCAGTTACCTCGGCGAGCAGATTGCCATCAGCTATGCCTATTCAGCAGAGCTGACGTTTGCCCGACTAGATAGCCTGCCGACCATCCCACCCCGTATCACTGGTTATGCGCCCTATTACCAAAGCATACAAACGTCCGATACCTTATTACCGTTACGGGAATCGCTGGCCGAAGTACGGGCCTGGGGCGGACGGATATTGGCTGGCCCAGAAGCCACTAAAGATACGTTTATTAGGGCGGTTAAGCAGAGCGACGTCATCGTGCTTGCTACCCACGCCCAGGCCGATGGGCAAAAGTCGGAACGTTCCTACGTAGCTTTTTACCCGAACGGGACCGACTATCGACTTCGGGCCGTAGAAATCGCTACTCTCTCTCTGGAGCAGTTAAAACTGGTCGTGCTGAGTGCCTGCCACGGCAATGCAGGGGTAATTCAGCAGAGCGAAGGACTGCTCAGCTTAGCCCGTGCCTTTCGGATGGCGGGCTGTCGGACCATACTGACAACTTCCTGGTCGGCATCGGACGAAAGCACCGCGGCTCTGAATACGCTCTTCCTGCAGCACCTACTCCGCGGATTGCCTACCGACCTGGCCCTTCAAAAGGCGCGTTCCGACTTTCGGACAGATAAACGTTTTCGACGATGGAATCATCCGTATCACTGGGCTAACTTCACCTTGATCGGCACTCCCGTAACGCTCTATCCTGCGTCGGGCGAACAGACCCCCGTCAAATGGATAGGTGGTCTGTGCTTACTCTGCCTGACCGGTGCCGGATTTTTTTTCTGGCGGCAGCTGCATTTATCCAAACAGGCGCAGGCGCTGTAAGTGCCACCAGATTTTCCATTGTTCTAGTTGTCCGACCTCATACTCACCGTGAGGATCAAGTTGCTTGTAAAGCGCTTCGGCTTTAGGTAGTTCTTTTGTCCTAAGGTAACATACGATCAGGTGCCACTGAGCCACTTCCCGAAAATAAGGTCTGATCTCCTGAAAGCTCAGCACCTCTTCAAAGCGCTGGGCGGCCAGCTGCGCCTGCCCCTGCACCAGATAAGCCTGCCCCTCGTAGAACCGATCGATAGCCTGCTGTTGCCGAATCGATAACTGATCTGCAGTATCCATACGGTAGCGCCCCCGCCATTCGCGCAGCACACCCGGATCGTTTTCCTGCCCAGACAACACGATAGGGGCGTATGATAAATAGAGTATGAAAGCCAGACAGGCAGCTGCCAGGCAACCCGCCCCTATAACCGTACGGCTCAGCCTCTGCCAGCGCTGACGTCGGCGCTGGCGTATGCGGTATAAGGTCTGGCGGGCATGCGTCTGTATCCGAACCTCGTCCACCAATTGAACGCCAAACCGTAAGTCTTCGGCTTCCTGCGCTACTCGTTTGTCATCCCGAATCAACTGCTCAAAAAGCGTTTTTTCGGTTGGGGTGAGCTGGCCAGACCAGTACCGCTCGATCCAGTCCCATTCGTCAAGTTGTCCTGTTGGCTTCTTCATGAGTGCTTGGTTCGTAACGCATCCAGTTTTTTTAGACAATTGTATTTGTGGGCTTTGGCATTATCGGCCGTACCCAGTGACAGCATCTGAGCAATTTCCTGCATGGAGAACCCTTCAACAAAGGCCTCCAGCAACGCCCGGCATTTTGTGCCTAACCGGCTTATCAGTTCCTGAAACAGTTCCTGATGCTCGTCGCTTGTCGACTCATCCTGAGGTAGGTTCACTATCCATTCGTCTGCCAGGCTTACGGTGTTACCAAGCCAGGGTTTTGCTTTTCGCACTTGGTTTAACCAATTGTATTTGGCCAGCGTACACACATACGTAGCAAGTTTGACCGACGCCTGAAGCTGAAACCGGCCGGCCCGCACATTGGTAAATAAACCGTACAGGGCGCTGCTAAGCATCTCTTCTCCGTCCTCGCGTGAACCGCCCTGTCGCTCTATTAATCGAATAACTACAGACTCAAGCGCTTCATAAAGGTATATCAGCGCCTGATCGTGCTGCCGTAAATCATTTGACAGCAGCAGGTCAACTACTTCTTCATCTGTAAACCGCCTTTTCATAGATAGAACACATTTATCTCTTCATCTACACTTACCGGGGAAAAGTAAAAAATAGCAAAAAAAAATAGGAGATATATCGCCCGTCTCAGACAAGATAAGCAGAGTCGGTTGAAGGCGCCAGTACCCACTCTTAATCATTCATTTTATATCCCTACTAACATGATTAAGAACCTGTTAACCACGGCTTCGGGCCGTTGGTGCCGGGCTGGCTTTGCCCTGTCAATCCTGTTTCTGTCGGCTGCCTGCCAGCACGAAGTAGCTATCAAGCCCGACAAATCGGTGGTAGCTGATTCTACGATGAGTATGAGTGACCCACCGGTACAGCCCGGTGGACCGGGTGGCGGTAAATGATCCTGACGGCGTACAGCGAGGTCAAACTTTCCATTTCCAGATTGGCAGTTGTAGCTGTCAATCTGGTTTTTTATTCTAATTTATGAGATACTTGGTGTCTTCCGGAAAATAGGGAGTAGAAACAACTGTAAATGGCTGAATACATGGATTTCTTTCTCCGAAAAGATTGGCGTGATCCCTACCGGCGTTTGGCCGACAGCGACCTGCTGGAGCGCATTCGCGCTGGTTGTGGGCAGGCGCCAGATTATCTTATGGAAACCTATCTCCCCCCCTTGCTGTCGTTTGCCCGCAAAGAGATGTATGGCAAGCCCCAGGCGTTAGGCGAGCCGGGCGATTACGCACACGATGCTCTTCTGTTACTCTGGACACGCGCCAAAACGGAGGGAGCCGCTGTGCTGAAGCACGATGCAACGACCATTCTGGGCTGGTTAAAGCAGACTGTACGGTACAGACTGAACAATGCCGAACGGAAAGAGCAGAAGCATTGGCGGGATGCCATACAAACCAGCCCTGACGATGAGCCGACCGAGTCAATACTGACGCAGATCGCTGATCCTAGTGCCTGTTTGACTGACAAACCCGAAAAAGAAGTGTTTGACATAGTAGAGGAAGTCCTGGACATCTATCCTAAAAAAGAGCCCCCTCTCGACACGCTCGTTCGAAAGAGGTGGATGGAATGGCTAAGCTGGAAAGAAACGGCGGCTGTCATGGCTCATCTTTATCCCACCCATGCCCCCGCCTTTGAACCCATTTACGTGGAACGATCATACTGGGGGCGCAACCACAGAGTACCCTTTAACAACCTGCTTCGTAACGTTCTCAAACGATATGGCTATGACTCCTGAAGAAAAAGAATCCTTACTTGATCGCTATGTAACTGGCTATCCCATGAGTACAGATGAGGAAATGGTTGTTCAACAACTGCTTCGTACCGACCGATCGTTTCGGGAAGAATATAGCCTGAGGCAGACCTTGCTTGAAGCAGGCATTCAACAACGCCGGGCGGCCTGGGCATCTCGGCAGCGTAATCGAGTAGTCACTGACCGACAAACCGCTTTTCCGATGAGCTGGGTTGCGGCTGCTTCGGTACTTTTGCTACTTGGTATAGGGCTAATCTGGCGGCCATGGCAACCTGGTAGTGGTGACCCTACCAACGGTGATGCAACTTTGTACAGATTGGGCAACAACCAGCTTGGTCTCGCTGGCAACGATACGTTGGCAGTCGGTACCATTCACTGGGAGATTATCCAGGCTCCTGAAAATAGCTACGATTTCAGTCAGCTTGATACGCTCCGCATTTTTGCTGTCGATCCTGATCAGTGGAAGAAGTACCCGTTACGACTGACGAGTCTGTCAGAGATACGCTACCAGCTTGAGGTGGGCAATCGTACCTATATGCTTGAGCAGGGTCGCTCAATCCGACTACCGCTGACCCCTGTTCGGTAAATCTGCTATAGGTTCTGAGAGTGGATCATAATTGACGAACGAAATAAAGAGGCTGGAGACTGTCGCCCATTTTGACACGGAAGAATAAAGCTTTTCCTACCTGTTTTGAATCAACGCTGATAAACGGGGGGGGATCAGAGGTCAACTCCATCAGGTAATTACCCGGCCAGCGGACCGAAGCTGGTGCCTGATCAATTTCCTGAAGTAACACATGCTTGGTCTGGCAATAAAGCAACTGGGGGGCAGAGGGCCGAGTCTGGAGTCGCTGCCAGGTTTTTCTCAGCGTGACTAGTTTATGTTGGCGAATTGCCTGAGCAACCAGCTTGTTATAAGCAATCTGATAGGCCCGCTGGGTACCAGGCTGGTCAAAGCATTGTTGAACATTAGGCCAGTTTGCCATTGCTGCATAGGCCATTCCTTTGATTAAATGGCCATTCGGTGGGAGGGGTTGGCCAGTTTTTTGGGTCATCGTCGTCAATATACCCAACACCAGAAATGTATTGTTGGCCAGTAAGGCACCTATCGACTGGTTCAGATAAGCTTGCTTATAGGTGACGTCCAACTCAATGGCTCTTGTAAAAGCCGCGTCTGCTTCTTTTGACCAACTGGCCAACTCGGAAGAGGTAACTGTGCCGCTGCGTTCACTTAAGCCGAGTAGTCGATTGTGGGGATCAACTTCAAAAGGTAAGGCAAAGTAACTGATGTTATCTTTTTTTCGGAATCTGGTCAGCTGCTGTAACCGGCAGACCCCGAAGTTATTATATGCTTCTTTGAGCGGATAACGGGTGAATACGTACTCAAAACAGCGTGCCGCTTCGGGAAATTGTTCACGGCAATAGAGTGCCTGTCCCAGAGCGAACAAGTGTCCATATACGCTAAACTCAGTAGCCCGTAATTTGGCATTTTGCTGCCGTTCAGATTTGGTTGGGTACCCCCAGAGTTTATCGTCTAAACGATAGTGAGTATATATCGCGTCGAACAGCGCATCCAGCATCGGTTCAGGATTATAACCAGCTAAGTAGGCAAACAGCAGGCCCGTCTGGTCGGCCTGACTTTCTTGTTGACGCGATAGCGTTTCCGGCATGACCCCGATATTGAGGTCAGCGAAACTGCGGTACGTATTATGACGGTGGTAAAAGTGCGCTATCTCGTGCGAGAGGACAAATGATAAAGTCGTCCCTTTACGCCTGGCTCGTTCAATGTCTAACGCCATACAGATGTCAAATAGCTCTTCATCCATGAATAGGCGGCTACGATCCATTCGGGTGGCCGATTGCTGCTGCCTGAGTGCAATCATTTCCAGATAAGCGATTCGACGATTGTTTTTATTCCTCGCATGCATAACCAACTTAGGCAGTTCGAGCACACTATACCCATAGGCCGCTCCGATTTGCTCCAGCACCTGATTGGCTGTTGCTTTCTTATCGCTGAGGGTGACTGGTTGGGCCAAAACCGGTTGAGCCGTCACTGTGATTATGATCAGGATACAAATCCAACGCATCGCTTTACTAGTTACTGTGTATTACCATTTTTATTGACCAAGTAGCACAAAGGCGCCCCAATAATAGGGATTAGGATGTTGCCGACGCAGAACAGCCTGAGCTTTATACAACGCCTGCGGTTTGGACGCCCCCGCCAGCCAAAAGCGATAGAAGTCGTTCATCAATTGCTGGGTGAGCTGGTCCTCCACTTTCCACAGGCTCACCAGCACCGACTGGGCACCAGCCAGTAGGAAAGCGCGCTGTAAGCCATTGATTCCTTCCCCTTCCACATAATCACCGGCCCCGGATTCGCAGGCACTGAGTGTGACGAGTTCGGTGTTGTGCAAATTAAGCAAACTGGCCTCATAGCCCGTCAGTAGTCCATCGGTATGATCTTTATGCTGACTTGTATCGGCGGCACCAGCCAGGGCTAAGCCGCAGTTGAGCAGTGAACCAGACGTAATCTGACTGGATGAATCGCGCAGGAGACCGTGGGTCGCTACATGAAGAATTTTAGGCGATTGCATACGTTGAAAAGCTTTCTCCGAAGCGCTTGTGTCAAGCCGCTCCCGGGTTTGTAGCCGAAACGACCTGAACAGTTTAGCCAGCTGCCGAACTTCAATTTCTGTGTAAGGCAGTTCGTCAAGTTTTATTCCATTGCGCAGTCTACTCTGACGGCTACGTTTGGTCTTGTCTTGTTGTGACGTAACAGGGAGTCGGCTAAGCGTATAAGCTGGATGGCCGATGAGCTCAGCAGTCCGACTCGTTGACGGTTGTGGGCTGGCCAGTAAATCCTGCGTTGAATTGAGCAGGACAATCTCCACTTCGCCGGATATATATCGTTTTGTGCGAGGATTCTGAATGGTGCAGGGGTTTATACGCTGATAGCCTCCATCCATGGCCATATACAACCGATTAACGGGGCCAAGCGCGTCAGAAATAGGTTGCCAGAACTGCTCGAATACCCTTTTCTGGTTAATGGGTGAGAAAACAATATTTCGATAATAATCCTGGATAAGTCTACCCCCTGTTTGGTTACTATTCACGTTGTGCCCCAGGCTGGCAGGGTCGGGTAGTGAAATTACTTGGGGGGTTATCCATCCGGGTCGAATCAGGAAGGCTGCATAGGCATTTGAGTCAGAGACCTCTTCACCCCGCGAGTAGTTTGTGTAAAATACTATCTCAACAGCTGCTTCACCCGGTTTCAATTTAGCTTGCACGTGCTGCCAGCGTACCGGCCTGAGGGCTTGATTGAGTGCAATGGCTTCCCCTCCCATACTCCGCTCCAGCGAATCCGCCTGTTGTTGCCATTGCTGCCGTTGTTCAGCTGAGCCATTAAATCTCCTGTCAGACAGTCTGATGCGCGTTTCCATCAGTTGCCGGATGGTGGGCAAGCCAGCATGGCCGTTGTTTTGCCTGTACAGATATCGGTTAATCGTCCGATTCATGTGAAGCCGTACTCCCTGGTTTATTAATTTGTAATTGTAGGCCAGTTCAATTTCTTCGGGTACAGGGTTCCTGCGATGTAAAAAGTGCCAAAAAAGACCTTGGACAGTTGTTGTCTGCAGATAATTATCGCGTTCGGCATCGCTCATTAACCAAATATTCGTGCGGATGTTACGTTCGTAATCGGTGACTAGCCGGTTGAATGAGGTGTAGGCATCGGCCCGCTGACCGGCCTTTGCCTGGCAGGTTGCCAGTCGATTCATCAGCGAGAAATTGATCTGATTACCCCCGTAGGCCAGCGAATCCAGCCGCCACTCTTCTTTCAGACAGCGGACCGCTTCAACATAGTTGCCTGTGTGTTGATAGTATCTACCCAGCAGGCTGTACAGAAAAGAAGGATTCAGTGACTCTTTATAGCTCTTGTTCACTACCCATTCCTGTACTTTCTGAACAATCTTCTCCAAAGGAGTCGTGCGCCTGGCCCCTATGTAAGTTTGGGTAATGCGAGACAACAGGTTATCGGCACCAGCAAACGTTATCAGTTCGTCTAAGGGGTGCTTCTGTAGCACTGAATCAGCCAGCAGGGCGGCTTCCTGATTACGATCAAGCACCCTGAGCAGGGCTATTTCGTTAGCGTACAGATATAGGTAGTGGGGGTGTCTGACATGATTCGGCTGTTGATTCAGTACCCGCCTGGCCAATCTTGTAGCGTCCAGTGCTTTCTGATCATTAATGTCACCCTGAATGTATGCGTACTGGTAAGCGATACCAATAATTAAGGGGTCATTCGGCATGATCTTACTAGCAACCGAATAGCTCTCTTCGCTCTCCCGTAACGCCGTAGTTAGGTCATTTTCCAATAAAGCCAGCAACGTTTGCTGAGACTTGGCTATCGGATACAATCGACTTTTTTCGTAACCAGGTAGTTTTTTAATTGCCACTAACGCTTTCTGACTAAGAAATTTCGCGGAGTCTATCTGCTGTTTATAAACGCAGACGCCAGACAAACCAAGCAGTGCCTCTATCTGATAGGTGGTATATTCTGTTGCCGTAGTATCATTCAGCACCGATATGTACAAGGCGCCTGCCTTGTCAAAGGCTTGTTTTCTGAGTTCTATCTTAGCCAGCATGACCCGGCTTTGGTACTGATAAGACCTCAACTGAAGATGGTCGGCTTTGCTCAAGGCCTTCAGGAGCCATGTACGTGCCAAATCATCTTCGTTCGTTGACACGTAGTAAGTGCCGGCCTTTATGGCAGTTGCTATAGATACCGAGTCAGGTAATTGTCCGGCAATGCTGTACACGGAAGACCATACTGAATCGGCCTGCGGTGTTGGTTTGGTTATCTGGGCCGCCCTCAGCCCCATGGCATACGCACTGACATAATCCTTCTTTGCTAAATAAGCGTTTGCACTGTCGCCCTTCGCCAACCATATCGGCTGAGCATCGACGGATGTACTTATACCCATAAGTGACAGAAACAAACCGAGCCGAATTAGCCAACCCAGAAAAGGGAGCGAGTGATGGTCTTTACAGATCATGTTGCAGGAGGTGTTTGTGAAAATAGTTTCGTAACCCTTTTACCTCGACCGGCGAAACCGGTATCTACCAGGTACAAGCCATGGAAACCCGGCGACGAACGACATGGGTTATCATTTTCTATCCATTCCAGTCGACATGAACGAAAGTTACGCAAAAACCGATGGCGCTCCGAAAGCAGCCTCGTCAGTGCCGGCACTGGCTACTTATAGTTTGGAGGGTGTATTATTCATTCCGAACATGAAGCGTTACGACCGGCTAAGGCAGCAGGATATAGGCTACGTTAAAGGGGACAAGTCGCACGTCACGCTACACATGATCAATGGTAAAAAGGTTTCAGTATCAACGCATTTAGGGAATTTTATGCGCTACCTAGACAGCAACTGGTTTGTCCGAACAAGCCGCTCGCACATCGTTAACCTGGGCCATATTGACGCTGTAACGAGTCGGTCGGTAGTAATTGCAGACTCCGTTATTCCACTTACGATAGCTTATCGAACCACCCTTTGGGAACGGTTGCCGATTGTACGGTTGAAGTCAAATTAACTGGCGGTTTGGCTGGTTGTAGTACGGGATTAGTTAGCTCATTATAGTGCCTGGCCAGATTACCAGGTAAACGCATGGATTATTCAGCCACTGTTGAACAAGTTTGCTCTCCATTACACGGACTTTTCTGCTCGGAGCCAATAAAAAGTAGCGCTATTGATTGAGATAAGTCCGGATGTACTGACAGTATAGAAAACAGACACGCCTACCAACTCATGTCGATTTCCAACGTATAACAATAACTAACGGCTTTCATCATGCGTAAACTGTTCTACCATTTTTTTTTCATTCTGGTGTGTGTAGGCTCAGAGTCCTGGGCCCAGGAAGTGATTAAGAACCAAAGCGTCATAGCTATGGTACAAGCTAAAATAGATCGAGAGCTGATAGTCGGAAAAATCAGCGGTAGTGCCTGTCAGTTCGACTTAACAACGAAAGGGGTAATCGAACTGAAGCAGGCTACCGTTCCTGACCTGATTATCAGTACCATGATACAATCATCGGCTCCGCTGCCTACGGTACGCAATCGGGATATCATCGATCTATACTCGGCCAAAGTGTCGCGCGACATTATTACTAAAATGATCATGTCGTCAAAAACTGATTTTGATCTAAGTCCAGGGGGATTGATCGAATTAAAAACAGCCAAGGTTCCTGATGGGATAGTCAAACTGATGATGAATCCAGTACCTACGGCATCCAAAGAAGCATCACCAAAAGAGGGGGGGCGTAGTACACCGACCAAAAAGGAAGAGTCGGTGGCAAACACAAAATCCACCCGCCCTGTTGACCTACCGGTTCCAGTGTTGACAGACTTTCCTGAAACGGGAATCTATTATGAAGAATACAAAGCAAAAGGTGAGTACCTGCAGCTTGATCCAACTACGACCAATTTAAGTAAATCGGGATCCGTGTATGAATCATTACTGAACTTTAGAACTGGCGGATTAAGTGGAACTACGCAACGGGTAGGGTTAGCCAATAAGTCGGCCAACTTTATCATTGAAGATAATAGACGCCCTGTGTTTTATTTCGTATTCGGCCAGACCCGGAAAGAAATCGATGATGTGGCAGAGAGCACCTGGAGAGGAGTATCCAGTCCAAATGAGTTTGTCCTGGTCAAAGCCAATGTCAGTAGTCGGGGGCGGCAGATCAGCATAGGTCGTCAGTCTGCAGTAACCAGTGAGAGCGGCATCCGCGCAACGACAATCCCCTTTCGCTACAAGAAGCTAGCTACTGGCTTGTACAAAGTCTATTTTGAAGAAGACGTACCAGCTGGCGAATATGTCTTTTTCTACAATAAAGGAAGTGAGCAAGGGTCGTCTATTAAGGTTTATGATTTCTCGTTGCGGAAGGTGAAAAAATAGTCAAACTCTCCTTCCTGCCGATTTTCCTTCTTCTATCCACACCTTTTTTTATGAATCTAAAAGCGCTCAGTCGTTGCCGGAAAAGTTATGTCCTGACTTTTTTACTCATAATGAGTTTGCCGGCCTGTAGCCCACAAAACGTCGAGTCCAGATCTGATAAGCTCAAGCGCGTTTGGACCGCCCAGACTGTCAAAGAGAATAGCAGCCTTGTCTACACCAAAGGGGGTGCAGGCAACATTCGCAACTATGACTCGTTCCGACTCGACTTGAGTAGCCCACCCGCCGTTTCATTCACCGACTACGAGGGAAGCACCTTTACCGGTCAGTATCAGTTGCAAACCGATACGCGATTGGTGCTAAAGGGCTTAAGTCCGATCCCCACCAGTACCAGCGGGACAATTGAATTCACAATCAACGCCGTTAACGACAATCAACTCGACTTAACCCGCACCACAAGCAGCCCTAAAACGGGTGGTAGTACGAATCAGTACGTACTCACTAATCCTTAATCGTTCTTATAAATCATGAAAAAGACGACTTTTCTCTTCACTCTGGCTATTTCATTGTGGATTTCCATCGGCATCACTTCAGCCACTGTCTTTCGGGTCAATAACGGATTAACGGAGAATATATCGGGGCGCCTGTTTACCGAAATTAAATCGGCTCACGATCATGTAAGTGTCAGAAACGGTGACACACTGATGGTTGAAGGGTCCGGTAAAGAATATGAATTTTTTACATGCACCAAACGATTGATCATTATGGGCCCTGGTTATTTTCTGGGTGAAAATAACGGGGTGAATAGTGTTGTTGCGAGCGCAAAAGTTTCTTCGATAACATTCGAGGTTGAGTCAAAAGGCTCTTATCTGATAGGTATGGAGGTAACTTTTAGGGTTAGTGTTTTTGCAAACAACGTATATATCATACGATCTAAAGCGAATCAGCTATACTTTAACCGCGCTGCTGGTTGTAAAGTCGCCATGTCACATATCACTAGCATTGGTGGGTTTGCTGTTGGGGGTGATATATCTGTAACTAACAGTATCATAGATAACGATGCCTCCGGGATTGCTTATGTGAACTATGACAACAACATTCTGATTGGCAAAACCTACACATGGCAAGTATCAGCGGGAACATTTCGTAATAATATTTTAATCGACCGGGATGCTAAAGTCGACATTAAGTCGCCTAACATGCAAAACAATTTAGCGCAAAACGGACAGTTCGGCACTGATAATGGTAATCGGATCTATGAAACCGCTGACCTGTTTGTTGGCGGCACCAGTAGTGACGGCAGATACCGAATCAAAGCCAATTCGCCCTATATCGCGGCTGGTTACAATGGCACCCAGCCAGGTATTTTCGGCGGCTCGGAGCCTTACGTTTTATCGGGTACACCACCGATCCCAATACTATATGACTTGAACGTACCCGGATCCGGATCCGCGGCTTCGGGCCTGACTATCAGCGTCAAAATCCGGGGGGCGAACTGATCATGCGTACGCTCCTCCTCACTCTGCTGCTGGTAGGCTTCGGTATAACCCTACAGGCACAAATCCGCCAGCTCGAATATGGCTGGGATACTGACAAAGGCCATGGTCTGAACACACTGGTCAGTGTAACCAGTGTAGGCCAGGATGCTGATGTTAATCTGACCATTCCAATGCAAGGGCTAAGTAACGGTTATCACCTACTCTTTGTCCGTACACAAGATAGCCGCAATCGATGGAGTCATACTTATCTTCGTTTGGTCAACGTTCGGTCTGGGGCAGTCCCGGCCAGGATTGTGAAAGTCGACTATACGTACACCCCGTCTAATTCCGGTACATTGGTTGGGCAGTATAGCTACAATTTACCCACGCCAGCGACAACAGTTCAGCTTACCGTTCCTGGAGACATTGTACAACTCGTTGCCGGTCAATCTTACACGCTGGGCATTTGGGCAACCGATGAAAATGGCACACGTAGTCACGTCTATTCTCGAACGTTCACATACCGCGTCGTAGACTGTAAAGGACTGTCTGTGAATATGCAGGGAGTGCCTAGTCTTTGTACGGCCGGCAGTACCGTATTGACAGCGGCAGTCTCGGGCGGAAACGCACCTGCTACTGTTGTTTGGACACGGGCGGGAGCTGAAGTGGGTAAGGGTAGCAGCCTGACTGTTACCCAAGCCGGTACATACGTCGCTCAGGTCGCAGACGCACAGGGTTGTGTGGTGTCAGCAACCCAATCAGTTACTGAGTCAGCAGGATTGCCTGTTAGTGTTACTGGGTCCACTTCTTTCTGTGAGGGAGCGTCTACAACATTAACTGCGGTAGTATCGGATGGCACGGACCCGCTCAGCTTCCAGTGGAAACAGGGAACAACTACTACTGGGACCAATACTAGTAGCTATACAGCTGTAGCTGCAGGTAACTATACCGTTGAAGTGACCGACAGAAGGGGGTGCAAAGGGGTAGCTGCTCCAGTAACTGTTACCCAACGCTCATCCCCGGCTCCAGCCACGGTAACGGCTAGCTCATCGGCCATTGTGACGGGTGAAACGGCAATCCTCACAACTACAGTAGCAGCCGGTTCAACCATACAATGGTTACGGAACAACGCTCCCATCCCTGGTGCTGTACAGGTAACCCATATAGCCACACAGGCGGGCGATTACGTGGTTCAAACCACTAACCGAGATGGCTGCTCGGCGGTATCAAAGGCAGTGACAGTGAACCTTATAACCGCTACCAGTGACCCCGTATTCGGCTCCGATTTTAGCGTAGTGGCCTCTCCGAATCCTAGCACTGGACGGGTTGAAATTCGGTTGAGCAGCCCATCTGGTAAAGTCGTATGGATTGCCTTAACGCTCATCGACTTAAGCGGGCGAAGTCTATACCAGAGGCAGATAAAACTAACTGGACAACATGTCGAGTCGCTCTACCTGGAGCATTTACCCGCTGGTATTTTTTTGCTCAGTGCTAAAACGGATAAACAGCAAACTCGGCTACGATTGATTCGGCAGTGAACTCAACTTACTTCACCCATACATCCACACTAAGCAGAAAGTCAATGTATTACAACCAACCTAACATCCGCAATTACGTCGAAACGTCGCAAACGGGTCGTCTGATGGTCTGTCTTGCCGTGGTCAGTTTCTTGTCCGTAACCATGAGCTGCGAAACAAAAAAAGAACCCACGCCGGCCGTAACACCTCCTCAGGTCGTCACTCCTGCTGTTAAACCTAACTTCCCTGCTGCATCGGCTATTCAGATGCGACAGGTTGAAAGTGGGCTTTGGCCAGATAGCCGTCATAACCAAATAGAGCCACAATTCAACGCTGCAGGACAGTTGACTAGTCTAACTTACTCCACCTACCTGCCAGATAATACGATCAGCTCCACCTCGAAAATGACCTACAGTTATAATTCAGATGGTTATTTGACGATGCGGAAGATAACGACTGACTTTGTCCCAGCTACTTTTCAACGAGTATCGACGGAGAATTTCGATTATCAGAATGGGCGATTAAGCAAAGTAACGATGACGCAGAATTATGATGAATCGTATAAGGAAACCGCCGTCTATACAGTATCAAAAACATACCAGTATAACACCGCTGGTCATTTAACAGATTACCGAAAAGTTGCTCAAACCGGCGCTGAAATCGAGCGTTATAAATATGGTTATGATGCCAATGATAAGCTCATCGTGTACCAGGAGTACTTATCAGGTAGTCAAAACACCGACGTAGACTATACATTTACGAACGGCCTTGTCGCCAAAAGAACAATACGATCAAAAGGGGTCATTCAATGGATCAGCGAAAATAGCTACAACGCCGATGGCCAGCCCATCCGCTATAAAGTGACCTACCCCGCAACAGGCTACAGCTTTTATTGGACATACGTCTACGATGATAAAAAAGCTCCACTGGAACTTACGTCATTTTTTCTGAATAATCTGTACGGCGGTGGCCGCTATGATCATCTCCTGTTTAAAGGGCATCCGAGCTACCCGCTCTGGTCGGTAAGCGTCTCCAATCACCATAATATTTTATCCATAACTGACTCCGAACCATTGGGCCGTCAGCATACCTACTCCTATCAGTACAATAGTCAGGGATATCCTACGGAGGTTACCTATTCCATTTATAATGGTACCCAGAAGGCCACTACCAACGGCAAACGTACCTATACCTATTTCAATTGATTATAGATACTGCCCTCTCAAAAGCCGCAGCTACGTGTTTAGGCCACTGGTAGAAAAAAAACGCCAACCAGCTGACGAATCATAAAGGTCAGGAGCTATAGAGCCTGTTTTAATGAATCGGGTTCCGCATGGATGATGTACCGACCGCATTGGCCGGTCATTGGTGGGTACGGCCCCCGCACTTCTACAATCTGTGTTAAGTAGCGTTCGCCAATCCGCGGATGCACAATTTCCTGTCGGTTTACCGCTGCGGGGAAATCTATAGCTATAAATCATAGCCAAGAGCTAATAAAACATGTTGAAAAGGTTGGTTTTGTTTCTGATGATGCCTCTTTTTCCAATACGACTGTTTGCGCAGCAGGCAGACTGTTCAAGCATTGGTTTTGACGCTGGCACCAGGGGCGGATGGGTATTTTCTAACGGTAGGGTGTTGGATCAAAATAACCAGACCATCTTCATGAACGAGACGGCGGGTACGCTTCTCGATGGGCATTATATTACCAAACTTAGTGATGGTAATGATCCGGTTATCAACACAGCTCAGCTGCCTATGGTCGCGCCGGGTAGTACGAACTCCCTACGTATCGGTAACCGCACCAGCGGAGCTCGATTCGACCGTATCCGAACATCTCTATTCATTACCCCCGATAATGCCATTTTTCAATACCGCTTCGCTATTGTATTGCAAGACCCTAACCACCTGCCTTTTCAGCAACCTGCTTTCCGGATACGGGTTTTGACCGATAAGGGTAGCGAAATAGGCTGCGGATATTACGAAGTATCCGCAGCCAGACAAATTTCGGGTTTCAAGGAGCAAGGTAGTTTACGGTATCGTAACTGGACGACAGGAGCTATAAATCTGCGGGCTTTTGTAGGACAGGTTCTAACCATTGAAGTAACAACGAATGATTGTACGGAAGGCGGACACTATGGCTATGCTTATTTTGATGCACAATGCATAAAACCAGAGGTTACAGTTCAAACTAAATGCCCTGGGAGTCAGGATTCACTTGTTATCAGTGCGCCTGCAGGCTTTGAAGCGTATCAATGGTCAAACGGGGCGATAAGTCCCTCGATTACCATTTTTCCAAAAGAAGGGGATCAGTATTCGGTCCGGATCCGCCCATTCTCCAGCCTGAATACTGATTGTGATTTTTCGCTCACGTATACGGTCCCGGCCCTAAGAAAACCGACCGTGCTGTCCGCTTCGATTTGTGCAGGGGAGGGGTTTGTGATCGGTGATACGACCTTTCGTACAAGCGGCACCTTTACAAGGCGTCTTAAACGGGCGGGGGAGGTATGTGACAGCGTTGTGGTCACGACCCTTACTGTTCGTCCGCTGGTGCAGTCAACCCAAAGCGTAACCCTATGCGCTGGCGAGAGCCTTACAATTAATAAATCGGTCTACACCAAAGCTGGTACTTACATCGATACCATTCCCCGTAATGCTCCACTATGCGACAGTGTGGTGACGACCATACTGAGCATCCGCCCGCTGGTTACCCGTGCACAGAGTGTTACCATTTGTGCGGGTGACAGCTACAACATAGCTAATTCGCTTTATCAGCAGGCTGGGATATACACAGACAGGTTCGCCCGCCCCTTGCCACTTTGCGATAGTATAGTAACAACAACCCTGTCGGTGATCGATCCAATAGTGACAATAACTGGTGGCCGCCTATATCAGGCAGGCGACAGCCTTCAACTTCAGGTAGCGATCGTTCCTCCCGGTCTTTATCAATACCAGTGGACGCCCTCCGATCAATTAAGCTGTGCTAGCTGTCCGGCGCCGTGGGCAAGCCCATCAGAAACAACCGTGTACAAATTGACTATTTCGACGGATGGGCAGGGCTGTCAACGGTCAGGAGAAGCAACAGTTGTAGTAGAAGCCTGCAATCTTTACCTCCCTGACGCATTTACGCCGGATGGAGATGGCATCAATGACGTGTTTAAACCAGTAGGCGGGGATTGCGTAGCCGAAGTAAAGACGATGGTTGTATACAACCGATGGGGTGAAAAAATACATTTACAAACCAACTTTTCAATTAAAGACCCAGACGCAGGCTGGGACGGTACGTATCTTGGGAAACCGGTTTTATCTGGTCAATATCCATTTCGAATTGATTACATTCGTCGTAATGGTCGTAGTAGTTCGTTGAGCGGTATGGTTACCCTGGTTCGCTAGTAGAGTGTTATTGCCCTTTCATTGATTCTTAACCGCCAAAAGACTTTGGTCTGCATGTTTATGTAGCAGGATGACACGTGCGGTCGGTTGTAAAACCACCCGGAATCAGACATGATTGGCAAAGTTTTTAGTAGGTAAAAAAACGATCTAATCAGTGAACAAAAGGAATCCGTAAACACCCGTCAAGGACAGTCTAGCCAATTGTGGCTCATACTTTCTATTCTTGGATCAACTCCCCACCATTTTGCCAATATGACGAACGACGAGCTACTGACGATCCTCACTGATCGCACGGACGAACTACTTCAAAAGCTAGTAAAGCCTATTGGGCAATACAGAATAACTCTTGATCAACTTCATAATTGTGATGTCTCAAAAGACATAGACTACCGCCGGAATTTCGCCAGCTTTTACAGACTAAGCCGCAGGAAAGGAGAGTGGCGTGACCACTACTTCTCGTTACTGGAAGCTTGGAAAGCCGATCAGGACGTCAGTTTTGATCGGGTGTGAGTTTGATATCCCATTACTACGCATCACTGATTTACTTATGAACCAGCATCTTTACTCTCCGTCTGCTCACGTAGTACTACTTTACTTTGATAGATTGTTGCGTAGGGTGAGGAAATTAAAGCTTATAACGATTACTATACATTCCACATTTAAATTTTGAAACATTATGAAATGGATCTCCTTAATCAAAAAAAATTTTACCTCTAGCGAGAGAAGAGAACTAGTAAAACAATCGGATGATCATATTGTGCAAAAAAAATCTGAAATAAATGCAATTCATTTGGATAGATTGAAACGCCAACTAAATAAAATACAGCCAGAAGGTGCGCAGCCATTAGTTCAAAATACTCAAAAATTAGCTTCAGAACGATTCCTGAAAGATAATGAACGTATCTGGACTGTAACAACAATTTTTCTCCCTCTAACATTGGCTGGCTTAACTCAGCTCAAGAACCAAGGCTTTGGTGCCATTATACTGCTTGGTCTGGGTTCAATATATTTAATAAACTTCTGGTATGTAGCGACTGAAAAATTGAGAGAGTTTCAAGAAAAAAATCTGGAGGCAGTTGAGTTGTATGATTTGTACTTAGGAATTGATACTAAGGCTCTTTTTTATAAAGATGACAATATAGAGCAAATACATGATGAAATCAATAGAACACGGAAGAATAAGCCTAAAACTGTAACTGACCTTCTCGCTGGTTTTCTAACAACTTTACGATCTGTAAGAATACAGGAGGCTCGCTTATATATGTACTATTTAGTTACTTCAATTTGGCTTTTAGTGATGACAAATGCGATTATACTTAAAATATTTCCAGCAGAATCAGCTAATTTCAAAACTAATTTGTTTATTAAAATACACGATACTACTCTCAAGTACTTCTCATGGAGAAATGGAAACTGTTGACATCCAGGGAGCTATTTTCCTCTAAATGGCTGATGCTTCGTCAAGACGAATGTCTGCTCCCTAGTGGTAGGGTCATTGATGACTTTTTTGTCGTAGAAGTACCCGATGGAGCGGCAATTGTAGCTATTACAGATGATAATGAACTGTTGCTTATCAAACAATATAAACATGGGTTTGGAGATTTTGTATTAGAGCTACCAGCAGGTATTGTAGAGCAAAACGAAGATCCAGCTTTGACAATAGCTCGTGAGTTAAGAGAAGAAACAGGATTCGTTGCCACTAATATCGAATTTGTAACAACATTAATTACAAAGCCCGCTCGTATGTCAGCACGAACACAAATCTATTTTGCTAATGGTGGGAGGTTTGAATATGATCCAGAGTTTAATGATGCAGAAGTGATAGAAAAGATTCTGGTTCCTGTGGCTGAATTACCAGCGTTGATTGCAAAAGGAAATATTATGGTTGAAACGTCCTTAGCCGCTCTATTGATGGTGTGGGATAAGCTTGTCAAGTAATGAGAGTTGTCAAGATTCAACGCATTATATCAGGTGGCCAAACCGGTATTGATCAGTTAGGACTGGAAGTGGCCAAATCGCTCAGCATTCCAACAGGCGGTGTAGCTCCTAAAGGGTTTCTGACCGAAGATGGTCCCAACACCCAATTACGCGACGTTTACGGCCTGGCGGATCATATATCAGCTGACTATCCACCCCGTACCAAATCTAATGTACAGCAATCAGATGGTACCGTCGTGTTTGGCGAACTGACTGGTGGTACGAAGCTCACGGTTGATGCCTGCCAGAAAGCCGGTAAGCCCCACATCATTAACCCAACTGCCGATGCGCTACGCGTCTGGTTGATTGAGCACCAGATTAAGGTACTAAATGTGGCCGGTAATCGGGGGAGCAGCCTACAAGTCGAGCAGCTTCAGCAATACCGTAAAATCCTCTATGATGTACTGACGACGAATCAGCGTCTGGCCGTGCTGTTCCGGAAGGAGCCTGCCCAATGGGGACTGCGCGGTGATCCGTACTTATGGGCTGAACTCAGACAGGCCGGAGAAACGCTGATGCTACCCGAATCGACGGATGCTTTAAAAGAACTACTGCGGTTGCTGATTCACAACTTGACAGGTCTGGAGCTAAAACCTGGTCAGGAACAGCAGGTTTCCCGATACAAGTTTGGTGGCATGAGCAGCGGTGTTGTGAGTGCTAATTTCTGGTTAGAAGAAGCTATACCCTTGTTAAGACATCGGCTTACGCTACTTCGGGAGGGGGACTTGTAATTTGTTGGCGTAGACACTGATCCCGGCAAACTGACAAGAGGGTTAGTTACAGGTGTTGCCGTAGCGTTTCGTAGCCGGATGAATGTCTGAATGTTCTAAAATGAAAACACTTCAGGATTTTGACTTTAGTGGCTTTTCAGCCCTTGAATCAATATTAGAGAAAACGTATGGGGGCGTCGCTCAGGCATTAGCCAGTTTAACGCTCTTCGCGCACCCAGAAACAGTTGCTCAAACAGGAAACAGGGCTCTGTTCCCAATAATCCGCGCAACGGCTGTCTCTCAGCGTGGTACTGTTCTGGTAGACAAAAAATTGGTGTTGTGTGACAATACAAGTTGTCAGGATGCTTTTCTTTGGACACATTCACTGAAGTATCGACAGTTTAAAGATGTACAGTTCAATCATGTCTATTCGATCAATGAGCCTGATTACTATACATCACTGGCTAATATCTGTGTAACGCCGGTTTTTCTGGCTAAGCTGACGGACACTCACGAGGAATTTAAGGCAATACTCAGATATCGGGTTTATGCCTGTTATGGATTTGTACCGACTGGCTTTGCACTCCCAGAAAAACCCACTGTTTATGATCAGTTAGAATGGGCACCGTTTATGCCAGTTGTCAATAACCTGGCTGATGTTATCCGTAAACGGTTAATCAAAAAAAAGAAGGCCAGGGCTGCTATCGCTGTACAAAACTTCGGTTGGATATTCTCGGATGATGCAGTTTAACGAACGCTCAGGATCTCCTTCCATCTCGTCGTATAATTTGGCGATATCCACTGCCGTTTGTGATGCCACTCCGGACTATAGCCCGCGCTTGCCAGCCTGACCCGGTCGCGGCCGTGCCGGTGATTGATCTTGTCTACAACTTTCGATAAGCTGGACAGCCGCTGATCCGGCGCATCAGTAAACAGCGCCTGTTGCCGGTGGCCAGCCGGTACCAGTCCTGACAAGATGACGCCTACTTTCTGATATTCGTAGCCAAAGGCATAGATCGCCTGCAGGGCCGCCTGTGCGTAGCGGACCAGTTCGGGCGTGCTGCTGGTGGCATGAGGCAGGATAGCCGTTCGGCTATTCGTGTACTGCTTGGCCGGTAAGCCGTTGCCGGGCGTTCGGCGAAATCGATTCGTATGTAGGAAGATCGTTAGCGCACAGGCGGCTGAATCCTGCTTCCGTAACTTCTCGGCCGCGCGGCTGACGTGCGTGGTTAGGGCCTCCGTGATGGTGGCCAGATCGGGAATCAGCTTGCCAAAAGAGGGAGCCGTACAGATGGTCTGTTTGGGCGCTGCTTCCAGCTCCAGCAGTTTGCAGGGCATACCCCGTAGCTCATAGGCCAGGCGTAACCCGTTGACTGTCAGATTTGCGTTGATCCAGTCGTCGGGGAGGGCCGCAAACTGCGCGGCTGTACGGATCCCGTTTCGTTTCAGCATACCGGCGTAGCGCCAGCCGATGCCCCATAAGTCTGCCACATCGAAATCGGCCAGGGCCGCCGTAATCTTCTCAGGGGTGTTCAACAGCAGAACCCCGTTGTGTTCGACCTGACGCTTAGCGTAGTAGTTAGCAATTTTCGTCAAGGTCTTGGTCGGCGCGATGCCTATCGAAACCGGTATGCGTGTCCACTGGTCGACCGTAGCGCATAGGGTATGGGCAAACTGCTGCAAGTCGGGATAAATCCGTTCGTAGCCATCCAGATTCAGGAACGCTTCGTCGATGCTATAGATTTCTACCTCCTCGACGAACCGGTTTAAAATGGCCATCACCCGCGCCGACATATCACCGTAGAGTGTGTAGTTGCTGCTGAAGACTCTGACCTGATGCTGTTCGATCAACTCGGTAAGCTGAAAATGAGGAGCGCCCATCTTAATCGGAATGGCCTTGGCTTCATTGCTGCGAGCAATGACACAGCCATCGTTATTGCTGAGTACCACAACCGCTTTGCCATACAGCGAAGGGTCAAAACTGCGCTGACAGCTGACATAAAAATTGTTACAGTCGACAAGGGCCAGCATGATTACCGAGTTTTCTGAATCACGAAGGTAACCACGCCGAACACCCTGAAATCATCGTTGGGCTGTACATAGATAGGCTGGTATCTAGGATTGGAAGGCAACAGGACAACCAGCGGATGAGCATACTGGATACGCTTTACGGTATGTTCACCATTGAACCAGACAACGGCAATTTTGCCGCTGGTGGCCTCCTGAGAGCAATCAACAATTAGGATATCGCCCGGCTCGATGCGGTCGCCGGTCATGCTGTCGCCGGTGACGCGAACGAAATAAGTCGCTTCGGCATTGGTGATGCAGAGGTCGTTTAGATCGCAGACCCGATCAATATAGTTTTCGGCCGGTGAGGGAAAGCCAGCCTGGACCAGACTCTGGAAAAAGGGAATGCGCAGCCGGGTCTCTACAGTTGCCCTGGCGAAGTCATATACGCTCAAGCGTTCTTGTGTACGCAATGCCGTCATGTAATGAATTGATTACGGCAGCGATACTAGAGAGTTAAATTATATAATACAAGTAAAATATAAAAAATTATGTTTTTATGACCCAAACGCAACGTTCACTCGCTAGAATTGATATTCATTCGCCACACCTGGACCTTATGGCATAGTAAAAACATAATATCAATCGATTTTAAGTAGCATTGCTAAGAGTTCGCCATGGGATGCCCGGTTGATTTACAGTGCTGCTCCGGCATACTGCCCTTTACGCATTCGCACGATCTGTGATCTAAGTCGTCTCAAGCTGTGCGGGTATTTCGAGAATAAATTAAAGAACCAATTTTGCTCTTTACTTAGTGTGGTTACTTATTCTCGATCATGTCAGGTGGTTTTTACCTGGTCCTATAACAATGTTGAACGAAGGGACTATCTGCCAAAGCTGCCCTGAGCTGGAAAAAAATACGTGGGGCTTGGAAATGCACGACCACTCATTTGCTCAACACTTGCGCAGGAAATACCAACGATTCAGGCCGTGTAACGCTCAACGCGGATAAGACGCGTTGCTCGGGTATAAAATCGATGCTGAGTTGGCTACCAGAAGAGCCTATGAACTGACTGGTGACTCGCTGATGCCGATCGACTAGACCGGCAGGTAGACATCATCCTGAGGCTTCAAGCTGATCAGTGCGATAAACCGAAGTTTGTTCGGACTGGTAGCGGTGTTATCGTCACCGAACTGGCTCGCTAACGAGCGTTGGCTAGTTGTCCTGTTAGTGGTAGAAGTACTTTCTTGACATATTTCAGATTATATAATCTAACGATAATGGTGTATAGCCGGGAAGTTCGCTTTGATACTGGGTGTCCTTCCATTGCCGATATTATCGACAGGGTCCGTCAGCGGACAGGTATACATCCTATTTACTTGTCTGATAAATGGCTCCTGGTCAACCCACTTGACCAGAACGATCTATTTAGCCTATACCCCATTGGGGAGGATTGTATTGTTCTAACTAACGAAGGGCCTACCACGGATTTATTAATGACTACTTTATATGTACTTTTAGAAATGGGAGGCTATTACACAGACTGGGCTGGTTAAGTAGTTGATTTATCAACATAAGCCAGCTTATCTAACAAAACGAGCCAATATGGCCGGTTGGTCGTTTCCGTTCAATGATATCAGCCTTCTCAAACGTTCTTCGATGATATGATGACCTCTGGTGAGGTACTAGCTGGCAATCTACAAGAGTTAATTCAGCTCAGACAGATCAGACGGATTCAGATTTATATGATTGATGCAGATGAGTTGCACGGTGAAGGATTCATTGGTCTTTCAAGTACGAATTTATTGAGGTTGATCAATCCTGGTATAATCTTAATCGAATACATAAATATGAGTGCAGCGATGATACCCTATCGCTCTATTTTCCCTTCCATTGAGCATCTTCGGTTAACATAGTGGCACATATTCAACAAAACTGTATGAAGCTTTTTCAACTCATTATAGGAGGTGTTTTGCTAGTTCAGCAAGTCTGGGCTCAACCAACAATTCATCTACAATTGATTGGTCAGTCTAAAGAACCAACTTATCTAGAATATATTGATGTTTTTGATAATGAACAACTAACCATCTTATCTAATGTAAGACAGAAAGCGCAGTGGTCCGTCAAACAACCCATATTTTTGAGAGATGCTGACCACCGCAGCCAAGCTCTATACTTACTATTCCCGGGTAGATCCTACACCTTAACACGGGGAACAAACTACTACTTAACCGCAAAAACAGCCTTCGATACAACCAATGCTGTTGCTAACTGCCATCAACAGTTTTTTGATGCACAGAAATCGCTTAAACAAGGCGATTGGGATTTCGAAAAAGAATACTTGGTTGGCACTACCTATAGTAAGCTCACATTTGCCGAACGAGCACTTGAACTTCATCAGCGTTATCGAAGCCGCTTAAATTATTTGACTCATTACGGCCACCAGCACCACTTGACCAGTAAGCAATTAACCCCTTGGAAAGACTACTTTTTCTATCAGTACATACGAGGCTTAGTGGCTCATAATCCAATCCAGATTCCACTTGATTCAACGAAACAGTACGTTCACTTCTTTCGGGATGACGCCAAACTATACATTCCCGAGTACCGTGCTGCGGTTACTGGTCTGTTACGTGTAATGGCTCACCAATCTTCAGGTAAGCTTGATTTCGAGCGGATGTACAATACAGCATATCGGTCGTTTTCGGGGGCTACTCGTGATTACTTGTTATTTCATATTATGAAAACATTGAGCCAGCCGAAAAGGGACAAATCACCCAACCTCGATTTTGATTTACCGCTAGCTCGCAAATTACTACCCGCTTTTCAAAGGGATTGCCAACTGCTGGCTTATGTTGAGTATGTTTCTAAATCAATGGACTTCCTTACCAACACTCGGTCGTCCGCAAGAGATGAAGTAATCCTCTTGGACAGGTTAGGAGTATCTACGACTTGGGCTCAACTGTTAGCCAATCATCGTGGTCGCGTCGTATACGTAGATTTTTGGGCCAGTTGGTGTGCTCCGTGTCGGGCTGAACTGCCTGATTCTCATCAGCTACGAAGATCGTTGGCGAACAACAACATTAGTTTTCTTTACATTTCAATGGACAATGACCCTCAAGCTTGGGCCAACGCGGTGAAACAAGTTGGTCTTGAGAAAACAGCTAGTTATTTGCTGACTCACTCGTTTCAATCAGCTTTGGCTAAACAATACCAGTTGAAAGCCATTCCACGTTACCTATTATTTGATCGAAATGGGAAGTTGATATCGGCCAAAGCAAAACGTCCCAGTGACAAGTCTCTTCGAGTTCAATTGCAAGATTTATCTCGGTAAAATAGTCAATCTAATATTTGATTTTATACAGAGTAATCGCCATTTCGACATACGGCTGATTCTTACTTTCATCTACTAATATAATTGCACTTATACAACATTAGTGAATGAAAAAGGACTCAAAGTTAGGCGTTGTGATCTTTGTATTCATAGTTAGCGTCATGTTGATTAGAGACGTATATCGACATAATGAATTATCAAAAACCTTGAAAGAGTGCTCTGTTTACACAGTGGGAAATATTTATAAAGTCTATACTTTACGCGGTATGCCCCATGCAAAATACACTTATAATATTGGTTCATATACCATTAAGTACGATGAACGCGTAAACAATTTTGATACTGGAGAAACATGGTCAGTTGATGCGAAGAAGCTAGCAAAGAGAAGGTTATTTTTGCAAGTAAGTTGTAGCGACATTAATACTCATCGTATACTATGGAATACCACAATACCGGATACTTTACATCAGATACCCACGGAAGGCTGGCAACAAAAACCATCTTGGGTAAAAGAATGGTTGCATTGAAGATTCAATTATTGTATGAGGATAGTTGCACTATTTTAATAATATTAAGTTTTGCTACGTAATCTAATTTCTGAAAATAAATCCTTTGTATAATGGTACTTATACAACAAAAATGAAACGGTGGCTACTACTTGTTACTTGGCTTCTTTGTGAAGCTTACGTCAGTTTCGGTCAGACTAAACCAAACGATGTGTACTTGATTAAAAAGATACATTCAGTAAATAATTGGAATGTTATATATGCTTCCAAACAGGACAGTTTGTATAAAATAGTTGTACAAAAGGAAAGTGTGACGACACCTA
This sequence comes from Spirosoma sordidisoli, assembly GCF_004138325.1. Taxonomy (GTDB): domain Bacteria; phylum Bacteroidota; class Bacteroidia; order Cytophagales; family Spirosomataceae; genus Spirosoma; species Spirosoma sordidisoli. The sequence goes on from NZ_SBLB01000002.1 coordinate 209,513, forward strand.
ATTGCCGTAAACTATTTAAAGGTCATTACTATAATTTGGTTTTGCATTCGAGAAGAGCTAATCCACCAATTATAAATGGCGTTAAACTAGCGCCAGTAAATTACTCAGACGTTCACTGTTATAGTTATGATGAACGAACAGCTATATGCATTGAGCCAAAAAGAGGAATTTACGATTTATACATGGCAGAGAATATTCATGGATTATGTATCACGCAATAAAACTTTTCTAAGACAGTGATCAGAAGAAAATCTAACCCATTCTCTGTTTAGTCGACTAACATAATCTGCGTTAGACAACGATCTACCAAATAGTACAATATGCAAAGGGTATATAAGGACACTTTATATTGAACTTTTCAATGGAACAACTAAATCAACTACCCTGGTACTTCTATGCATTTTTTGCTTTACTAGCCATCTATTCATGGGTAGCTGGTTTCGCTTACATACATAGAGAGAAAGGTAAAAAAGGCTTAATTAAGGCAAGTATTTTATTTCTAATCAACATTGTTATAACAGTGGCAATGTATAGATACTTTACTACGAAAAAGACTAAAGATCTCACTCGGCACAATACGGCCATTTGTATCACTTTTTGTAGGTCAGTTGTATAACTAGACTTATGTAAAGGGAGTAAATTGAGAAAGGAAACAATTCGTTACAGGGGTTACTTTCTTGGCTTTGTCTTACCTCTCACTGTACCGTCTGGGCTATTTCCTTTAGTTTTATTTGAGGGACATCAATGGTGTTCGTCGTGGAGAGGTTGCAAATAGGATTGGAAACAACATCTGTCTGGTAGAACATAAAGCTATACCGTCTGGCTGAGTCTAACCGGCTCGCTTCTGGACTGTACGTCTTGACTACATTCTTATAAGCTCTCCCATTAAAACTTACATCTCTTCCAAAATTTTCCCTTACAGAGTTGGTATCTAAACTGATTAGCAGGGCATTCAGCGAATCATTTGTGTTGCAGGTTTCTCGACCAATGACTCTGCCTGATACCATTTCAAAATCAACTGTGGGCAGTCCACATCCTGAAATCATCTGGCAGACAACAGCTAACGATATAAATCCCTTTTTCATAAGATCGTCTTTATAGCAAGACTCTAATTAACAAGGAAAGGTGGCAATGGCTGTTGTATAAGTGGAGGTTATGTTAGCCTAAGTCACTATTTCTTCAATCTAACATCCTCGACCCTCGCTCGAAATAAGCCTTAGCAAAAACGGGCCACTGGAGGAACACGATTGATCGATGGGCCATGCACGTCTAACCTCTCATCAAGATCGAACGAAAATGCTCCTTCAACGGTGTTTGACTGCTGATTATAGGCAGTAATCCATATCCAGTTAGGACGACAACCTGCGTACTGGTAGGGTTTGATCAACCCTCCTCCATTAATCAGAAGCCAGCAGTTAGCCCGCTCAACATCAACCGTTCGGTTTCTATCAAGTTGACTCAGCTTAAACTTACCTTTTTTGAGTGGAATGTTGTAGAGATGGAATCGTTATGTATGCATACAATCACTATTACAGCCTAGTACCATTCTTGACTTATTTGGTAGCAGTTACTAGAAGATTGTCAATAGCAGCTTTTGCCTTATAATAAGGGTTTAATGCACCCAGTGAGCTATCAACTCCGATCCAAGCTTGGCGAATAACACCTTCCTGATCTATTACAAAGGTGGTAGGAAAACTCATTACTTGAAAGGATCTGGCCAGGCTCTGCGCATCAGCTACCACCTTAAAATCAAAGCGATTCTGCTCAAAAAAAGCCGACTTTAATCGATCCGCTTTATCGGTTGAGAAACCAATGAAAAGAACATTCTTTCCTTTGTACTCCTCAACTAGTTTATTCAGGGCGGGTATTTCTGCTCGGCAAGGTGCGCAACTCATGAACCAAAAATTCACAACGACGATCTTCCCCTCTAATGAAGCCGCATCATACGTTTCGCCGTTTATAGTTTTAAAAGATTGGAGGGGCGCTTTCTGACCTTTAACACATTCTTCCCAATCGCTATAAGTCTGTTTTAGTTTTTGATAAGTAGGATCCAGGGTGGGAAACAGTGATTGTGTATTTGGAGATTTACTCTCCATTATCTTTCGTCTGTTCTTGTGTAAAGTTTCAGAACAGAGTTTTAGGGTTGCAGTGCTTTGAGCACATGAGCTTGAATTCCCTAGTTGAAGTGAACAAAACAAAATAGCCAGGAAAAGCTGTAGGAAGAGGAGAGGTAAGGAACGCATGGCTGGAATCTTTACGTGAACACTCATTCTAATAACATGGAAAAATTGGTTTCCTTACATAAAAACATCTTCAGAAAGCTACACTTAGTTAATGGTTATTGACCCGTGAATAGGTCTGTAAAGTTTACATCCGATCGATGCATCTTCTGAAAAAGATGGACAACCTCTGCGAGCAGACGTCTTTGCGAACTAATTCACGCATCAATAACTAGAACCTCCCTATAATAACCTCTACGTTATTTCTACTTGAGAGTAGTCATTAAAATACCTGTAAGATCTTGAATTGATAAATCCCGCTTAATAACGGTTCCCGTAGCATCTAGTAATAAATTGTCAGGTATACGTTCCACGTTAAAGGCTTCAAATACGGTGGTGCTCTCCATCGTTGTCAACCAAGGTAAAGATTCTTTTTGTAGTGCGACTTGGCCCATAGCCTTATCAAATTCGCGGGAAATGGTAAGAATTTCAAAACCCAACGGTTGATATTGCTTGTAAAGCTTCTTTAACGAAACATGTCTCCACAAACAGGAGATCAAATGGCTAGACGAAAAATCGATTAGAATAAGCTTTTTCCTGAGCGTTGGTATAGCGATATGCTCGCCTGATAAGTTAGAGAAGGAATAATTGAAAAGTTTGCCTTCTGTCTGTTTGCCTAATAGGTTTCTTTCAATGTATTCGTAAGAAGGATAATGTCTAAAAGCAGAGAGTTTACCAAATAGTTCTAATGCTGTTTTGTAAGGTAAACTAGAAAAATGCGTGGCAAATAAGTACCAACTCGCAGCTGAAGAACTATTCTCTTTGATCATATTCGCTATCACAATCTCATAATTTCTTCTTAGTGAATCAGCCATTTTTTCATACACAAATAAAGAGTCACCAGCGGCATTAAGTAATGATAGATCGATTGGTAATGTTGTAGATACTTCAGTTAGTTGGTCTAGTAAGGATCGTTGCTGTTGCCATACTTCACTGTTGGAAGATCCTGAGATAACAATTGGTATAGAAGCTGTTGGATCATACGCGATATCAATTTGAGGGGAGTCAATCAAGAAATGAACGTCTTCGTTGTTGCCTTCAATCCAAATGTAAGCAGAACTTAAATCGGCTGTACTAACTTTGAACGTAGCCTGTCGATTGACTACTATTGCCGTGTTTACAATTACGTTTTGATATAAAGGCTGGACTACTAATTTCGTTTCTCTGCCTTCCCAAGCAGCTGGTAAAAAGCACTTGACTTGACTAGTACGCTGAGCATTCCCTAGAGTGGGCACACAAAACAACATGCCAAAACATATCAAACTGACTACTATTCTAATGCTGTCTTTTTGTTGCATAAATGGCAGTACGTCAAGAATTTTCTGAGATTACACTTAATCTTTCTGTTAGCTATCACACTTCTTGTGATAATTTATAACCGTCTAGTTCTTCTTAGGCAGAGCTGTTTTAGGCATCACTTGAAACAATGAATCTATCGACCAATGCTCTACTGGCTTGCTTTTAATTTTCGAACTCACTGAAACTTGTCCTCCAGAAGTTAAAGCAACTGGCCTGGACCGGTTAGGCATAGGTATTGCATCCCCCTTCCCGTTTCGAGTAGGTATGTCCAACGCATTTCCTTTTCCTTTGAGTAAAGGCATATTATCTATATTCTGAATCTGCAATGAATCGTTTTTTTGCTTCACTGAATTTTGTTGGGCGAAACTGGCTGTTGCAACTAACAAGCATACCAAGATTGCTACTATTTTCATGGTCAGTTATTTATGCATTTATGTATAGACCCGCCTTATACCTGTAAGTTTACTGTATAGGTGGTACTAGGCTAAGTATTGTTTCTATATCTGATCCTCATACCCCAGATCAGCAATTTTGCAGCCGGTTCGAGTAATAACCAAGACTCCAAATTTATCCGACTCGCAGGAACCTTTTCTTGTACCCAATTTATCATACCGCACACACTCTAGGCTGGTAATTTCCCCTTTGTTATTTCGACTGATTACTTTCACCTCTGCTTTAATTCCATATTCTTGCAAAACCTGTTGTTGAACCTGCTTGATTTGGCCATCTGTGAACGTTCTAGTCACTTTAAAAATAGGTTCATCAAGTATGCTGACATTAGTCGTGATCCATGTCAGTAGCAATAACATCACTTGTTTCATAGTCTGAATTGGTTTTGAATCTATTAAATAATCTAGCGTATGTTAGTTGACTTTTTCTTTTCATTGATTTTCGTACAAATGAAGGCTTACATAGATCTTGAAAAGTCAAAGTCAAAATAAAGGAAGGTTGTAAATAATCTTGTTTTTCAGCGGAACCTGCTCTCCCGTTTTGCGTTGAGCAACCAGTGTCAATTCCAATTCGTAACGGTCTCCCGGCTGAGCCATCGTGTAAAAAATGTTCATGGGCTCGGGACTTCCCTGTCGCCAGAAAGCGAAAGCTGTGTATTTGTTAGAGCGTAATAGTGTAACCTTCGCCTGACTGATAACAAGGGCGGAATAGTATTGCTTTGTTGCAAGAGCTGTGGTGTCAAAAACAACGGAGAAATCTCTGAGCTTAATATCCCTTCTTACTCCAGACCAATCGGTTATAGGCTTGCGATCGGCAAAAACTCGAACGTTGTCTAATTCGTTGAGTGTCGCTATAGTTTCATCAACAGTGTTTTGTGCCTGACTACTGCTCATAAGTAAGCAAAACCCGATAGTTTGGAATACAATGATGCAGAGCATCATAACCATTGTGTCAGCCCCATTACCTAAAGGGGAGAAAGCTAGAATACGTCTACAACACGTCGAACAAAGTTTGCTAGAGTTCGTCAAAAGCTAAGGCAGATTGTAGTCAATCTTTATTACACGCTTACCCTTCTTATCGGGCTCTCCTATCGAGATCGAGTCAATGTCTTTCCTCTTATCAGATACTATCTGCTTAATATATTTGACATCTGTCAATGACTTGCCGTTTAAAAGATAAGTAACTGTGCCTGCTGGATAATCAAACAAGTTAATTGATTTCCTCTCCACTCTAACTATGCTATCAAGTCCCCCGTAATCGGTACGTTCACCCTTTAATGGCTTGATTTGGTCATAAGAGGGGAAAGCTTCTTGGGTCTTCTGTACTTGGCCAATGGCAATATTATTGCAAAGACTCAAGCTACACACAGATATCAATAGGAGATAGCCTTTCATAATTTTAAGCTTTTACGTTGGAGACCCTTATCTACTCGCGTTGGTTTGCATGACATTAACTTATTTGTTGTACTAGCACGAATATGTAAAGAGACTATTTGCATAAAGCAAAGCAACTGCCAGCTTTTGTGAATACGAGTAGGGCTTGTTTAGTTGTATTTAAAATCAATTAAGGTTATTTCATAATGCTGCCTCTGACCATTAGCTATAATTTTTTTTTGTTTGTCCATGACATTATGCAAGCTTGTGTCTCCCACTGTAAAGGATGGGCATGGCTTCTTCGTATCAGGGCACCACTCCTGTTTAGAATAGTTATGGAACTTGCGAACTAGAATACCAACGTCGGATCTATAACCAAATACGCTGTCAATTTGAGTGTAAATTAATGGCAACCGGTTTGTCTCCCAGGCAGTACGGACAACTTTTGCGTAGCAGAAGAAATAATACTTCTGGCTGGTTGTTACTTGACTGAAAGCTATCAAAGGAAAGCTCAACAAGCTTACCAGATAGAGTGTTATAATCTTATTCATAGTCAACTTCGGTTGAGTAATCTTGCGTATCCAAGCGACTGTATCAAACAACGCCACATCACAATTTCTGTTGTATAAGTGGCAGTTCTGCTGATTATGCCTGTAATTGACCATTCACATCTACTACCCTCTTGGTATTAGTGCTTATTAGCAAGTTGATAGTTTAGACCGATTTGCGGTTGCCACGAATTATAACTTCCTCCAGATTCAACTTTATCTTGCCAGCCAAGAGCAAAATCAACTCCTAATGCCGAGCTAGCTTTCATTGTCACTCCAACAGCTACGGAACGAGAATAAATAAATCGAGGCTTAGTATTAAGACCACTAGTGGCCACTACAATCCCGATTGGAGTAGTTTGAGTTGTAGTAATAGGGTCTGGGCCGCAACGAGCTAATTGACCCAATTGATAGGAACCTACCACAAAAGGAGAAAACCGAGTACGTGTAAATTGGTAGCGAACCCCAGGACCCGTTAACCAGGCTTCCGTCTGAATGCCTTGCTGATGCTCCCGGCTCCACGTGCCTACTAGACCTACCCACACGTTACTGGCAATAAAGTATCCTCCACAAGCCTGGACAGATAAGTATTGCTCAGGCCGTAGTCCATTTGAATAACCCACCTGTGAACCTACCAGCCAGGAGCCATGACTGTACGGTAAAATATTGGCATCATGTTTAGGCTGATTCTTACTCTGTGCCTGACAAAACAGTGAGCTACATAACAGTAAAATGAGCAAGTATTTTTTCATTACTGAGATGGTTTTCTTAACTAACTGTTTCTGTCTATTTTCCTGATGTAAAGAATTTACTATAAGGCAAACTTTATTATATAATCTTGCTTATGATAACTAGAGCGCAAGATGACCCTAGTTTATCCGTTCCACCCGGACGCAGTTAACGTAGATAGTATATTCAATCGTCGAGAGTAGTGTATTTGACGAATAATTAACCAAGGGGCAGAAAAGAAATGTTGTATTAATGGACTGATATACAACTGTATATTCTGGTCATTTTAACATGGAGCGCATCATCAGTTTACGGCGAAATAAGATAGTCAACACCCTCAAAATCTCCAACCAAAGTAATACCATCATTCGGCCGCTGCTATCCCGGAGTAGCAAACGCCGAGACCGAATCCGTTAAGCCACCAATGGATCGATTGACTTGTTAGAGCGGGGGAGTATGCAAACCTGAAGCAGTTGTTAGCCGATACCGTGATGACAGAACATGATTGTAATTGATAGGGGTAACAAAGCAGGAACGACTGTGGCAGGTGCGTTATAATCGTCATATAGTAAACGAACGTTTGCATTGGGACAAGGAAGAAACGAGCTCTGAAGGGCAATCCTTGAATGTTCAGGATAAGGAGCGTTTTTGCGAGACCTTAACATTAATTAGTAGCATACGCATAAACGGATGAAAGGCAGTATATCATGGCCTATGTGCTGTGATGACACCTAATCGGGCAAGTCATATAGATGTTGAGGCTCCAACGCGTTGATTTGGTTCGTAGTCTGCCGATACCGTTGAGTGGCCGCATAAACCTGCATCCGGGCCCGCATAACCGAGCCTAAGGGCTGATGCTCCACGAGGGAATGAGCCGGGTTAAAGGACAGCCGCTCATCGAACTCCGCTCGCTTCGTTTCAGAGTAAGCCCGTTGCGGAGGTAAAACTAGGCGCCCTACGGTTCAAAGTAGAAGTATGAATCAACACTTTACAAACTGATTGTCAGCGACCCCTGATCAAACGCGTTTGGCAAACCTAAGCTGCGACACGGCAGGCAGTATAAAGCTAACGTGAACAGATCCGTTAAGAGGGCCGGCACCTGCCGGCCCTTTTTATAGTCTCACGTCAAAATGGCTCTGATTGATTTTCATCAGCTGAAGAGTCCTGATTTTAGCTTGTACAACCGTGAGAGGGAGCGCTGATTCAGGAAGGCTCCCTGTCAATAGCTTTCATAAATTCTTCCGTTTCGATCCCCGAACGAAGTACCGCGCAAACAGCAGTAGTGCCATGATGGCGCTGCCGATGAATGTGAGCCCGTCTTCGCCCGATTCGCGGCCCACGTATTTCAGGATAATAAGCCCGCCGAACAGCAGCAGCAGAAAGGGGCTTGCGTCGATCTCCTGCGTTTGTCGGCCCAGGTACTCGTTGCAGATCGTATCCACCACGTAGCTATCTATAACCGGCTCCTGCCGGATGCGCTCGGCCAGCTCGGTAATCATGCGCGGATTGCCCGCGCTGGTGTCCCAGATCTTGTTCTGAATCCATTCCGTACCGTTCATAGCGAGGTCGGCCGTGAGCCGGTGCAATAGCCTCAGCGAGTCGGGCCGGGATAAGGGCGTCAGCTCTATCTTCTCGAAATTCCAGAGGAACGAGCTTTTATCGAGCGGGATACGGCGCGCACTGGTGACGATTACAAAATGGTCTTTCAGCTGCTCCAGCGCTTTCACCACCGTCGGGGTAATGCGGTCGATGTCGTTGATCAGCAGCACGTATTCCTTCCGGTCACAGCAGTCGGTGAGCAGTTTACACAGGCTGGGTAGTGATTCTTTGCTGACCTTCGCCCGTACCGCGTCGGCGTCGGTCGTTTTGTAGAGCAGCTCGGCTACGGCTTCCCTGCTGCCGAGGAGGTGAATCAGGGCGCTGGCTATCGACTTTTTAAAGTCCGAAACATCGTCGATCTCCAGCACCTTACCCGGGTAGCTGAGCGACTCCAGCAAAAAGCTTTTCCCGATTCCGGTAGGGCCAACGAGAATAACGGACACCTTGTTGCTGATCAGTTGCTGGATACGCCGGGCTTCCTCGTCGCGGCCCACCAGATCAGGAATCAGCATAGCGGGCAGGTTGATTCGGGCCTGGGTTGCTGGAAACAGCGTCGACCGCAAGGCCCGGTGCAGCCGCGCCCAGCGCGTTGGGCGCGGGGTGCTGGCTTCGATCAGCCCGCGCAACCGGTCGCGGTCGGCATGGGCGTAAATGGTGCTGGTCTGCAGCTTTTCATGGCCGAGCAGATCCCGAATATCCGCTAACTCCGCCCCGTTGGCCCGCAGGTTCGTCGCGAACGTATGGCGGAACCGATGCGGGTGCAGGTGCGGAACGTCGGGGTGTTCGTCGGACAGCTGGCGCATCCACTTGTTCACACTGGCGCGGGTAACAGGCCTATCATTCCCATTGCCGGGAAACAGGTATTTTCCCGAACGCCCTTTCTTCTCGACCAGCCTGGCAACGGCCGCAAACAGCCGCTCCGACATAGGCAGTAGCCGGTAAGTCTCCTTGCCGCGCTTTTTCAGTGACCGGACCCGAACCAGTTTCTTGCGAACATCGATATCGGACCATTGCAGTCCGATAGCCTCCGTCACCCGTAAACCAGCGTCCACGAGTAGGAGCACCTGTACCAGATGCGCCGGATTATGGATGTAAGAGATAACCCGTTCGGTTTCCTGAATGGTCAGGAATTTTTCTTCCTGCTGTGCTTCCATGGGTATAGCTGCCTGGGTACTTGAAAGGGGCTGGATCGTTGACCGCGTTTCCGGACCGTAGTTGCTACCGTCTGCAGGATCCGGAACCGATCAACGGTACAGGCCGGTGTTTATCAAATAGGCTGATCGGGCGTACCAGGCTCTGGCTTCGCTGCAGGGTAGCTGGTGCTGGCTGCGCTGGCCAGCGCAGACACAGCCGTAACGATGGCGTTACGCTCAGCGGGTGGTAACTGCTGCAGCCGGGCAATCTCCCGGCTGATCTTGCGCCTGATCCGTTGGCGATCGGTGCGGTCTGTTCCCAGATACCGGTAATCGTGCAGCCGGCCATCCGGCACGTAATTCATGTACAGATACTCCGTGGCCGGTCCCTGGCGCGTCATCGCCCGGAATGTCACAAGATGCCAGTCGGCAAGCATGTCGGCATAGATCGGATTCTCGTAGGTACTGATCAGCACGTCGACATTATCGGGCAGATACCGGACAAGCCGCAACAAGTCGCGGTGGTCGTCGTCGGTCAGTTCGCAGGCATACACCGCCCGGGCTGCGCGCCGGGAACGGATCGGGTAGGGCGGATCGAGGCAGAGGCAGTAGCGCACCGTCTTGTCGAACGGGTAGGCGGCCAGGAACGCCAGCGCATCCCCGTGCAGCAGCTCCACCGACTGGCGGAAGGAAAGCAGCCGATCGAACCAATCGGAAAACACCTGACGGCTGGCGTCCATCAGCACCGATACCGAAGCCGGCCGTTTGTGGCGGAACACCGAACCATTCCCCAAAAACAGTTCCATGTAGATATCATGGGGCCGGATATGGTTGATAATAGTCTGAGCAACCCCGTTGCCCGACTTACCGCCGAAGTAGGAATCGTAAGGACCTGGTAGGGGAGTTGGGTATGTCTGCATCGTCGATGGGTAGTTATTTTTGAATGGCCCTGGCCCCCGTAGCGGGTTACAGCTACAGCGGCCGACTCGTGGAAATGGTAATCAGGTTGGCGTCGATGGTCGTGCTGGGCTGCAGCTGGCGTTTCAGCAGCGCTGATTCCAGCGCATAGCGCCGGTAATCGGGCGCCAGGGGCGGTAGCGGTTCGGACTGTCGGGCGGTAGTGAGCCGGCTCTGCACTTCCCGGCGCTGCCGGATAATCTCTCCTTTTCGATAATCGCCGGCATCCTTGTATTCGTCGGCCAGCTGCTGGAGAAGCAATTCCTGCGACCGGATGCGTTGCCATTCGGAACGGTACACAAGCAGGGCCCTTTCGTACTCGCTACGCCTGGTTTCCCGCTCGATGGTGAGCAGCTGGATTCGGTTAAGGATTTCGGTGTCATCGTGGGGCGCCTGCCGGATAAGCAGGTTCTTTCGGTACGCCAGATCAATCGTATGGCCGGTCTGCATCAGTGGTCCGTCGAAATACGTCAGGTCGGTAGTGCTCTGCACCTGCACCCGCAGGCAATGCCGGTTCAGGAGCCGGTTCAGCGAATCCAGCGGAACGCTGGTCAGCGTGTGCTGGCGTTCGGTGGCGATGATCCCGGAATGGGAGAAGCTAATAAGCTGCGTTTCGGTCGACCGCGGCAACTCGAAACCGGCGCGCGTCAGGACAACCATCGTCGTACCCTCGGCCCGGTAGAACTGGCCCGAACGCTGGCGTTTCTGCGCGTCGGTATAGGTTACCGTCAGCATATCGCGCGACCGCTTTGCTTCCCGCTCCACATGATCCCAGGTCGCAAAGGCCCTGTTGTAGCTGGTCCAGAACCCTTGCGCGATCAGCGGCTGGCAGAAGAACCCGCAGGCCAGAAACACCACGAACACCATAGCCTCGCTGCGGTGGTCCTGCGCGGATAGGCGCATATGCGGGTTAGCAGGCAGCACAAACGGCCGTTTCGAAAACGGATACAGCAGCGGCACCCCCTGTTTGGTACACATATCGAACAGCAGATGCGACAGCAGCGCGTAGCCGGAAACAACGGCGTAGGCCTTCGGAGCCAGCAGCAGCAGGCCCGCTACCCCCGACAGGAAAAACAGCGAGTGGGTAACCGTGCGATGGCCGAACCGGCCCTGCAGCCAGGACGCCAGCGGGAACACCGTGCGACCGATCAGACTGCGCGTATGATCGATGTCGGGCAGCAGCGCGAAAAAAACCGACGCCCCTATCAGCGTCGGCTTTTCAAACACATTGACATCGTGGAAACTGCCGAAGATGCCCGTAAACACGATACCACCCGCTACATGGTTGTAGCCCTGCATACCTCAGAATGAAAAACAGGTTTCGAGTTTGAGGCCGTTGGCCGTGTTGATGGTCTTGTACATCATCCGGCCCGTTTTCACATCGAGCACTTCAACAACGGCCAGTTTCCCGCTGTCGAGGTAGCCCGTGAAAAAACCGGAGGGGCTGAAGTGGCTGCCCTTCCGGCCTTCCTGATTGGTAAACGCCACCTGAATGGCAAACGAATCGTCGGGCACGTCGGCTTCTGTCGGCTCGCCGTCCTCGTCGAGCCCGGGCAGGGTGACCGTTCGCAGCGCCGTAGCCGGGTCGGTATCGGGGTCGAAGTACCAGACCGACAGGGTAATATCCTGTGGCTGCTCATAGCACAGATTCCCGACGAGCTGAAAACCACCATCCTGCTCATCATTGAATGACTCAAAATCGCTATTACCGTAGCCGGTAAACACAGTCGCGACCTCGGTTTGCTGGCACGACACCGCAACCAGGCTGACCGCGATCGTAGCGAACGCGTAGACAAACACAATAACAGCCAGGGACGCAAAGGAAAGGATGAAACGTTGCATACGTCAAGGGGTTAGAAGGTGAATGGATCAGAAAAACCGGAGATGGGGGAACTTGCCCGTGCGGGCAATTGTGAGGCTCCCGGCGTTGGTCAGGCCGGGCATAGAAAAGCTGTACGTACCGGTCGGCATGAACCAGTATTGCCCCCTGTACTTGCCGGTACCATCCTCGGCATAGAGCCAGAAATTCTGAGCAGTTCCGTCTTTCGACAGGGTCAGATTCGCCGTAGCCTCGTTGGCCGGCGCTGTTTTCCAGCTGCATTTCAGCTTGCCGAACGACGGGTAATAGCCCCGAAAGTGGACCGACGAAAAACTGTTTTCGTTGTAGCACAGCAGCCCGTTACTCCCCTCGGCGACCTGAAACTTGAAAAAGCCACCCGTTGCGTAACCGTCGGCGGTCAGGTACTGAGCGATGTACCAACCCGCATTGACAGTTTTACGGACATAGCTTCGGCCCGTTTTTTTCACAACCCGGTACGTCGGCTTCGTTGGGGGTGGGTCGGTGGCCGTGGGTTCGGACTCGGTACGCCACAGAGCGACCGTATAGGACAACGGCCTGAACACTTCCGTCTCATTGTTCATATACTGAAACGTCAGCTTTCCTTTTGGCAGGGCCGCCAGACGGGCGTTCGCGTCGTCGGGTTCATCATCGTCGGGTTCGGGGCTGTCGGCCTCGTAGGAAAGATCAGCCCCGGTGGCCGTGCTGGTCCGGCCGCTCGGCGTCGTCAGCGCCTTGTCGCACGCTGCCAGGCTGAGCACCGAAAGCAGCATGGTAATGAGTTTCATCATATAGTTGGCAGTCTGTGAAAAGCAGACCGGCAAAACTAATAATAATTAGCAAACAAATATTAGTTTGTAATGCATAGTTATAAAACAGAAAACCCGATCAGCAAAGCCAAACGGGTTTCCACCATCTTACAAAATACGATCAGCCAGCAATGAGCATAAATGATGCTTTAGTGTCATTGGGAAACCACCGGTAGTTCCAGTAGCTGATCAGAATATTGACGGGCAATCTGGTTCCGGGTAATTGGTACATTGTATGTTAGCGGCTGCTTACCGGTACCGGGGAGATCCTATACGAAGGCCAAAGCAGCTATGCTGCGGCTACCTCAGTATTCTGGAAGGGTTGTCCGTTGTACTTAAGAAGATAAGTAAAAAGGGGCTGTGTAAGGAACTAGTATGAAGCAGGATAGGCTGTTTCGTGTCGGTTTCTATATAAGGATGTGAATCAGCTTTTGTATAGGATGACTCCCTTTTTGCTTACTACCTGTCAGCCTTTGAAAAGAGCCTCTGACGTCAAGATGGAACTGGAATTGCCCACCTCTGTGCATAGATGATATCCCGCTCTCGAAACGCTCAAAGCAGCTATCAGGTAAAGTTGGGGGCATATACTGTATTGATAGCCATCAAAGGGAGTTACGTACCGTGTTTCGCCTGTCAATTTCCATATGATCCTGACTCTGTTTTCATTAATAAACAAACCTGCCCGGTAAGGAAACAAAAAAGCCGATCCTAAGCAGGTCGGCTTTCCAATTCTATCCACACCATTTGGGTAAAGACCCAATGATAGTACTGCAACAGACTTATAAGATAAAAGTTTCGTAATAAGTCGAAACGACTGGTGCAGCTGGTCATTTTGGCTGTGGAATGGGTCAACAGGTTGACACTTTGCAACAGGGTCGGGCCGCTCCTTACCCTTGGCTACGAGCTCGGGAGGTTCAACGTTCCTGTCGCTTACCAGTAACGGGCTAGATATACAGCGTGCCTACCGCAAAGTTCTGCTCAGTCAAATTATCGTTTATTGAAAACGCACCGTCTTTCGGTCAACAAGCCGAACGTCTTAGTTAGGCATGTTTAGGCTTGCCTTTTGGGCTTTAGGCTGACAGGCTAACCACCACGACAGTGGAAATTATATGTGTTGCTTTTACTTAGGTTATCATAAATGATATTAAGATAGTGAGCGGAGGGGCGAATCAAAGATGAATTACTAAACACTCCAAATTCCAACCACAAATCAGTTTTTCATATGGAGGCCTTACTTTTTATTGTTCTCATTGTTTTCATCGTCATCGTTGTTAGAAACAATAAATCGGCTCCCCCTGTCGTGGTAAGTGCCGATTCGTTCTCTCAAAACGGAGTAACTGTAAACTTTTCAGCGGGCCAAATTTCTTTCAACGGAAAGACTGGCCCTGTTAGTCTTGTGACGGGTGTAAGAATGGAAACAACTCAACCCAAAGGTGAACGGTGGCTCAAAAACAGTACCGTAATGATTGAATTGGATGATTTGCAGTACCCTATCCATAAGGTGAAATTCACGGGTGGTAATTCAGACAATCACGCCAAAGAGTTTATGCAACGGCTCTCCATAGCATTGCGAAAAGCGGGTGGACCCAGTTTTGTGTAGAATCACGTTTCAGAAGTTAACTTTCCTTCGTGTTTTCCACCTGCCGACAGACGGGTGGAAAACACGAAGGAAAGTTTTCTGCCAACGGAACAGGTTAGTCGAGGTGTAAATAGCTCATATTCAGGTAAGAATAGTTCAATAGCTACCAACACCCTTAGGCCTATCTCCAGAGCTGTTTTTTTACTATTGCTTACTTTTACCATTCAAGTCCCGGCAGTACATAGAGTCTATTGTAGGAAGTGGCTTAACACCTGCCTGGAATGTAATCATCAGTGAGTCGATGCGCCTGACGGGCTGGTGCTGATACGGGTAAGACAAACTTACCTGCGTCGGCCGGGTTTGTCGGAGCGGAGCAACCAGCCGCCCATGATCATCAGCACAAACAGCAGCACCGTTTTCAGGACATAGAACGTGGTCAGCATAGGGCAGGATCGGTTTGAAGTTGATGGTTCCAGCTAGTCGGCACAAAGGGCGTTCCTGCATCGGTCCGGCGTTTCCATTCGCGCAGCAGGGCCTTGTATTTCCGGCGTCCGGCCTGAATGAATGGTCCGTCTGTGTGGTGTTCTACCGTCCAGATGGTATAGGGCGCCACTTTCTGAATTGCCACAAAAACAAACTTTTTGCCGCCAATGGCATCCAGATAAAACGCAGCCTGCCGGTCATAGTCGTACGTCTCGCAGCTACGGAGAAAATCAGCGTAGCTTTTGCAGGACGTAGATTTCAGGTCAACTACCAGGCTGTTTTTGTGTACGATGTCGAGCCTGGATTTCAATTCCAGACCCGTAGCTGTATCCTGCCAGAGCTGGACACGTTCTTTCTGGCTGAACCGCAACGCCCACGCAACAAACGGGTAATTTCTGGCTATCCTGGCCAGCATCATGCACAGGCTCAGGTCAACATCGGCCGGCACGCTGACAACTGCCTGCGGCTCCAGGATGAGTGTGTGCAGGGCACTCCCGAACGCAAAAGCGGCTGCGGGCTTATATTGCTTCTCTCCGAAGATGTGCGCCCTGAACTCCGACAGATCGGAATTGGCAATACGGTGTAGTGAACGATAATCCATATACGTAGTTGGAATAGGCCCCGACGCTCACAGCGTCGGGGCTGTTGGTGAAAAATGACGAATCAGACTCCGCCACAATAGCCACACTGTGGCCACCCTGTACCGTAGTGTACAGCCTCGTAGGGCTCCCGGCAGTAGCCGCACCGTTCAGGCTCTTTCGGTTCCGGCTTGTTTCTGGCCGGATGCGTCAGGCTACCTGACGAATGGCTGCGTATACGGCTGGTCAGTACGATGTGCTGGTTCCCCTGTCGGTCGTAACAGTCGATTACATAAGCGCGTCGGCATGATGTTAGTCCGTGGCTGGTGCGGTACTTCTGACCCATGGCCGTTGTGATGGAATAGGGCAGGTGTTTCATAATGGCCAGTCGATAAGTACGGGTTCGTGTGACCTGACAGGAACATTCCCCAAAAACAGAATCATGGGCCGGATCAGCTCAGCCCGTAAGGTGGTACTGATTGTGTGACCATCGCCCGTATAGCCGCAAATCAGCCCATTTCCCGCAAACACATTGTCGGCGCCGACAAACCGGAATTTGGGCGGCTGCGGGTCGTGTAATAATCCCTCATCATCAAGCCAAAGATCATCCGTACCGTTAAGGGTCACCCGGTCAACGCTCCGGCAGCCGATGGCTTTGTACATGGCCCATAAGCCAGGTTTCAGGTCAATATCAGTCACGGTCTGCGCCGTAACGTCGATCAGAATAGCGTTCATAGTGTGGTGGGTTGAAAGGCCCGAACCGTTGCCGGTTCGGGCGTGCTGGTGATTTAATTTCCTGCCGGGAGTGCATGTCCGTTCCCTACCAGCATGCGCGCAATCTCCGCATCAGGCACCCGGTAGCCGTGCGTCATGCAGGCTACCCGCGTATGGTGCAGCGTCTCGCTGCGGTAGATGTCAACCTGAGCAGCCAGCTGGGCGAGGTCGGCGGTACGTTTCGGATCGGCCATGACGTAGCTGAAATCCGCGATAAAATAGATGCCCTTGGGCTTGATCTTCGTGTTCTCCTTCTGCACGGCCGTAACCGTCAGCACAACGTCGGCCAGGCTGCAGTCATCGTAAAACAGCGGTACAGAAACCTGTTTCAGCGCATCGACGCTATAGCCGTGAAAGAGCAGGGCGCACAGCCGGTTCTTCTCGTCCAGATAAAACAGTTCTACCCAGCTTTTCGGGCCCATATTCAGGATATCGGCCGTAAAAAACTCCCAGCCCAGGGGCTGAAAACTAAGCGTTGGCCCTAACGGCTCCTTACCGTTGACGGTAAAAATTCCGGCTTTCGCATCGAACCGGACCTGTCGGGGTGAACCCGGCAGATACTTGATCGAAATGACCTGTTCGCCTGCTTCGCTGGCGGTGAAAACGGGTAAAAATTCCATGGTGTACGTGATTGACTGGTGGTGAAAAAGTGGCCCGACCTTTCCGCGTCGGGCCGTCGCGGTTTACTGCGCTACGATGGTTATCACACCCTCGCAGACGGTGATACTGGCCAGCTGACCGGGGGTAAAACCCGCAGCCCGGAACCAGTCGCCGGAAAGCTCCAGCAATGGCGTAATAGTGGTAACCCGCTGGCCTAAACGACCGGAGACCTTACAGCGCGATTGTATTTTTTTGGTTCTGGTCATGCGTAGCAGGGTTCTGAAACGGCGGATAAAATCAAGTTTTCTACCTCTTCGTGCCAGTCAGCCAGGTCTATCCAGTCCTGCACATCGACACCGCCCACGGTGGCCGTGGTCACGCTCACTGTGGCTTTACTGCCGGGATAATCCCAGGTCGGCAGCTCTGCGGGTTCCCATTCGCCGGTGACGATGACTGATACACCGTGCAATCTGATTTCTTCATTGAACCTCATGATGGTAGGGGAGAAAGCCCCCGACCGAAAGCCGGGGGCGGTGTGGCGTTATAGCGACAAAGCCGCCGACTGGGCTTCGTAGTGGTCAATCAGTTCGACAAAAAGCGCATCCTGAACCGTAGCCGGAACCAGGCCCAGCCGGGCCAGGGCTTCGGACCTGGCAGCTTCAAACTCGGACTCAGAAATACAAATGGCGCCTGCCAAAAAGGCAACCCGCGCGCTCAGGCTTTCCTGCCTGATGCCATAATGAAACGGGTACAGATTAACGACCGTAGCGGACTGGCTGATGAGGTCAACCGCACTGAAGCACTGACCGAAGCGGGTAAATACCAATGATGAATTTTTCATGTGTAAGATGGTCAAGTAGCGTTACGCGAACTACTTACCAAATATAACTAATAATTATTAGTTTGAAAATAGTAATTTGCAAAAAGTACCATTGAAAAAGTAAATAATTATTAGTATATTAGCTAAGCGAAACGGGGGAACGGACAGGCCCGAACCCCAGCGGGACACCATGAAAACAGCGCTACTGATCAGCCGCCAGCTAAGCGGCCCAACTTACTACGAAGCCCTGAGGAACGCACTGGCTGAACTCGGAACTACGCACCTGCTACACGGCGCCGAAGGGGCGGCAAAGGCTCACGCGCAGGCCTGGGCGGCAGAAACCGGCAACCCGGAAACCGGCTACGCGCCGGACTGGAACGAACACGGCCGGGCCGCCGGGCCAATCCGGGGCCGGGAGCTGATCAAAGCAGCCGACAACGTTGTAGCGATCTGGGACGGGCAAAGCAAAGGAACCGCCAACGAGCTAAGGGAAGCCAGACGGCAGGGCAAGCGGGTAAAACTGATCCTGACGCGCTAAGCCAGAGCGAAGAGCGAAACCAGCCAGAACCGAAGCCGGACCGACGAGGGGGCGGGAAACGCGGCCAGACGCCCCCCGCCAACCCCACCCCATATACCAGCCTGAACGGTTGATATGCCGGAGAGAGACCGGAGCCGCAAGCGGGGAGGGAGGGAGGGGCGCGGTAGGGAGGAGGAACGACGAACGAACGCGAACCGACCGATAGCGAGGAGGTACGACGAGCGGCCCCGCTGCCGGGCGTAGGGAACGGCGGTGCCGAAAACGAACGTAGGCAGACAGACCCGCTGATGCGTCAGCCCGCTTCCGGACGGGCCTGCGCGTAGCGAGGCAAGCCGCTTCTGTGCGAAAGCCAACCGGCGTAGCCGAACGGGGACATACCGGCAGACAGCTACTGGATGGAGTGTAGGCCGACTTAGAACAGCGGGTCTACTCCGAACAGGATCTGCATCCAGGCGAAAACCTGTCTGGCATACCACCCGATGACCAATCCACATCCGAATAGTAAGGCATGGCTGATCAGACGCCTTTTATGCTGTTCCGCTGCAGGTACTTCGTCAAACCGCTTCATGAGTGAAGAAACGCCCACCTGATAGCAGGCTTTTTTGGGAATAATGGTGAAAGGGCAACCCAGCTCTGATAGTCGACCCGTATAAAGGATATATCAGTTAGCAACAGCAGGCAAGTTAAAGGTTACGGTAGTTGATTTTTTCAATCCTACATTAAGTTTGGCAACCTGATAGCCGCCCAACGGCGTTTTGGTGATCAGGTAACCCGTTCCTTTCGGCGCCCGGAACGACCTGCCCTTCCCGGGTTGCATGTCGGAAAAAATAGCGTCGTAATCAGTCAGATCGTCGTCGCTGCTGATAGCACTGGTCAGCTCGGCAGCCGTCATGGCCTCGCCCAGCACATCGCTGCCCATGAACCACCATTTCAGCTTATGACCGGCCGGATAATTCTTCAGCACCAGCCGGACAATGGCATGATCGACAGTCTGCGCATAGTTGGAATTGAACCACAGCAACGGTTTATCGGTACTGTTGACGCTGATGACCTGCGGGTTGGGTCCACCGTCAGAAAGCACATGATACCCGATGGCCAGTGAACGCAGCTTAACCGGCGAAACACCCTTGTGTTTCAGCAGCGTCAGCTTTACCGTTTTGGCCGCAATCAGCGCGGCCATTTTCACCGTATCGACATAGTTAGGGTTAGACGCCATCGCCCAGACCGTCCGGTTGTCGGGCGGAGTGGTAAAGTAATAATCCTTCAGCGTAAACACGCCCTGCAGCTCCCGTGACCCAACCGCCGTAGAGGCATACTGAATGTACACCTTTCCTTTCGGGCTGGCTGCCTGTTCACGGGCTCCGGCAGTCTCCCGGACTGACTCGGTATCGTCGGGCTCTTCGACATCGCTGTAGGACACCTCTGTTTCCAGGAAGTTAGTGGTCGGGGCTGAATCATCAGGATCGGAACTGATGGGCTGGCAGGCAGACATAGAGCACAGCGTTGCCAGCAGAAAAATATAGTTCATGGTGATTTGTGGGATATGACAAACGCCCTGAAACGGGCGTTTGTCGGATCGTTGGATAAAGCGCCAGGGCCCTTAGTTCGGGCAGGTCCAGGTCGTCGTGCTGGTGGTAATTGGTCGGCCGATTCGTTTGGTGCCTGCCTTGTTGAGGGCTTTCTCGGCAACCGGATTCGCATCAAGAACCCCCAGCCGGGAATAAACAGCCGGCACCGCACTGACGGCTGGTGTAACAACAGCCCCGTTGGCATCTTTGACCGCCTTAACCGCCTTCTGGGCTGCAGCCGTCATGATGTAGACCGTATACGACTTGGTTTTGTCGAAGGTCTTATAGAGGGTGGTATTGAGCTTGTCGCGCTTGACGCTGAATGACTTAAACCCAGCTTTGGTGTTAATGGCCGTACCCGACAGCGAGGGCGACGAAATGGCGCCTTCGCAATAGCGGAACCCAACCGAAGCCGTACCCGACACACAGGCGGAGGTTACGGTAAATTTCAGCTTGTACTGATTGGCGGTGTCAATGGCTGCGACACGGGCACCCGCTTCGGTATCATCGACGATCTCGTCGCCCTCGAACTCGTCGTCAGCCTGGCTGACTGGCTGGAAATGAACCGACTGAGGAGCCGGTACCCTGGCGTCCTGAGTACAGGCAACCAGGCTGAAAACACCGATGGCGACTAGCGCAACGGCAGAAAGTACCTTGGAGAACATAGTTGGCGTATGCAGATATGACCGACTGCGCGGGTTTGGTTTGTGCAAAGGTGTAGGAAAAGAATGGAGATATGCAAATAATTATTTGCAAAAAAAGATAATAATAATTAGTTGGCTGTCCATGCCGGGCCCTGCCCGCTCCTGCCTCTTTACCAGTCAGCCTGTCGCTTAGGACTCTGGAACCAGCTGTAGACCATCGCCAAATTCCGGACTACCAGGTACGTACCTCCCGCTTGGGTAACAGCCTTACGCGCGCCAGTCTGCTGCCCATTCAGCTGACCAGCACGACCTGTAAGCTCTACAGAAACGTACGTTCCGTCGATGCAGACGTGATTGTCAGCCATTCCACGCTCCGTACTGACCATCGCCAGTTGTCCTTATCAGCCTTGTAAAATCCGGCCATATGGATCCGTACGGCATAGCCACCGTTTGGCCGGGTATACTTGACAACCGTTTTGGTCAGGCTAACCATCTCCGGCTGGCTGGGTGGCGGAAACAAACATACATTATCATAATGGCAAACTACTATTGGTTATCAGCTAATGTAAATTAGTTCGGTGGGCAAAAAAATAGCAGCCTGTAATCCGGTATTTTCTTCGTTGCGTTTGTCGCTCTGTGCGCAGACACCCCCGGCATCAAATCCGGAAGCTTGGTGTATCCTCGGGAAACCGCACCACGTTGAACATCTCGAACAAGCGGTCGTTCACCCGGGGCCCGTACGCGTTCATCAGGTCGGCGGGCGAACCGTTCGTTTCAGCATGTGTCCAGCCACGAAGCTGGTTGTTTTCATAGCGGTCGAGGAGAAGATCACCGACCGAGAAACCAGACCCGTAGTGTTTACCATCGCTGCGTTCGGCCCCGAAATCGCCGATGCAAAGCCCCAGATCAAGCTGGCCGAAAAACTTGGTGCTGCAGGGATTGGCAATCTTTTGTTTGTACTCGCAGACGTCGCCATTGAGCCGGAACGCTTCGCTGATCGACCGGGACGAAACCAGCCGATACGACCGGACCGGATTGTTTGCAAACAACCTCATCGCCAGTGTTTTGCCTACACCGTAGCCACCCACCAGTAAAATACCCCGCTTTGGTTTCAGGGTACAGGGAAACGTGGTGTAGTCACCACTGAAATAGGCCGCAAGCTGCTGATACACATGCAGCCGGTAGCCATCGAGCACAAACGGATTTTCGAGATCACCCCGTTCGTACATCGCATTACCCTGCTGCACCACATAGGCCAGCAATTCTCCCGCGGTGGTGATAGCCGGGAATCGGGGTGCATTCATTCGGCGCATATACTCGCTGACAAAGCGCCGTTTGGCCGCCGTTTCAGCGAACTGCCTGGCGGCTTTCTGCCGGGCTACCCAGGCGTCGAGGTCGCCGATCAGCTGATCACCAGCTGAAGACTCGTTTTGCGGCTGGTTCGATAACGGATCGTCCGTTTTTAGGTTGGTTACTGTGGGAACTACTGACATTGGCTTGTTTGGTTTGGCTGGTAACTAATTTCCCTTCCCGGTAGTCGTTGAGCATGATGGTGATTGCCGATGCTTTCCAGCTCCCGCGTACCGGTTCGGTCCCGTCGCGGTTTCGCCAGGCAGCAACCTTCTGGTAATAGTAGCTGAGGTCGGCGCTGGCGGCCGTCTGGTTCCCGGCGAGAGCAGCACAAAAGTTCTCGAAGTCGGCAAGCTCTGAGCGCGCGAACGTAGACCCCACCTGGTTTGTCGTCCTGGTCCGTTTTTCGGTTTTTCCCCCTGTACCCCTTTTTCCCTGCATTACATGACCTTTCTCCATATTTACTACCTGACCAGCAGTATCTACAGTATTGTATAAGGTTATGTTATCGCGCGGGGAGAGTAGCTGCGCCGAGGTGGATAAGCTGAAAACAGGCCCTGACGAGCTGGAATCGGACCTATCGGTGCTGATGCTGAACCGATGCGCTTGTTTCATCAGGTCAGCTACTGAACCGATAAACGGCTTCATCGGTACCGTTTCAGAACCGATGGTTTGGCTCATCCGTACAGCCGCTGAACCGATGCAGGCTTTCACTGGCTTCATGCGTTCGGCAATTGAACCGATGGTGTGGCGCATCGGTACGCAGGCTGAACCGATAGACGCAAATGAAATGGTAGATTTTCCGTATCGGCTGGTAGCGGCCACGTAGATTAGATAGCCAAAGGCAGCCAGTTCGTGAAGCGTCTTGTAGTACGTTGCCTTCCCGCGAATCCGGCAAAGTCGCATGGTATCAGCGTGGTTGATGGCTGCCCGTTGCGGTTTACCGGCGTTCACCCAGCATTCCGTAACAACATGAAACAGGGCAACGTGTCGGGGCTCCGTTCGCTTATCACTGGCGATGCGTTGCAGTTGCTCGTAACGGGTCATAGTTTAGCGGGGTTGTTGGCCTGAAAAAAAGCATCGGCAAAGCCCGATGGCGTGATACTCCGTAGTCGTTTCGTTCGCTCGGATTTCCCGCCATAAAGCCGGTGCATCTTGCTGCCCATTACCGGCTTTCGGTGATTCCTGACAAGCCAGGGTGAAAAGTGGCCCCAAAGAATGGTCCGTTTCGTGTAGGGATCCCCGAACTCACAGGGTTGAAATGATAACAGGCGCTTGCCTTTCAACGCGGGTATACACTTATCCAGCCGACCGACCGGATTTTCGATTACCCAGAATTTGAACTGCTGACCCTGGGAAAAGTGGCAGATGATCTCCAGGGTCTTATCGACCAGCTTTATACTCTCAGCCAGCAGCTTCGGATCCTTTTTCTTCCACCATTTCGCGCCAAGAGCAGCAAATTCGGTACAGGGAGGAGCCGCCAGGATGCCAACCACCTGATTGCGGTCAATCTGTGAATAGTCCCAGCTAAAGACATCGGTCCCTAGTTGCAAATCGATCTGGATGATGTCGTAGCCGGCATTTCGATAGGGATTCGACCAGCTACCCGACTGATCGAACAGGCTGATTAAGATCGGCTTGCTCATAGTTCGCGCTTATAACGATCCATATACCGGCTCACCTCGTAAGCCCGAAACCCATACTCTTTTTCATTGATTTTAAAGCCCGTCAGCCGGCCATCCCGTCTGGCTCTGCGAACCGACTCTTCCGTGACATGGAGCCGGGCCGCCACCTCGCGCACCGTCAGCACCGCGTCACGGTCCGGTTCGGCCCCCCGCTCCCGGTCGCGTTCTTCCAGACGCTTCAACCGATCCAGCGTACTCTCCCATACGTCGGGTGGAATCACAATCGCAACCTGAGTCATGCGTGAACAGCCTTTAGATGTTTCGACACAATTTTCATCTCATCCCGAATCTTCCGCTGTTCACTCAGGTAATCACTACCCAGCAAACTGATTTCTCTGGCGATCAACTGGTTATAGCTAACCCCGGCTGTTACGTTGTAGACCTGAGAGCGGGTAACCACGACACCTTTCACCGCCAGACGGCTAACGATCTTGCTGGCGTAATTGAACGTCTTCGGAAAATGCCCCGTGACCTCCTGAAGCAAAGTTTTAATTTCAGTTTGCACCTTATTATTAGTTTTCTGCATACTTTTTGACGAGATTTGGTTAGAAATAGCGCAAAACTATTTGTTGTTAGTTAAAAAGCAAATAATAATTAGTATGACTCCCACCTTGACTAATCATATAGCGCAGCGCTTTACGGAGGTATTCCAGGCGCTCGATGTGAATGCAAATGAAGTAGCTCACCGACTGGGTGTAGCCAATGTGAAATGGTACAAGATCCTGAAGGGAGAAACCAAGCCGAGCTACGAAACCCTGGATGACTTTCTGAAGGCATACCCCCGGGTTAATGCCAACTACCTGTTGAAAGGTCAGTTACCTATTTTGCACACATCGGGAGCCGAGATTGTAGGTACCGATTATGAGCCCGCTACCCAGATCAGCCTACCCATGTACGTGGTCGGGAGCGGGAAGGAATATGTACGTGAACCTGAGCAGTATGTCTCCATTGTGGCTGAGGAGCAGACCGATTATACCTCCTCCATGGTAGTGCGGCTGACCGATAATTCGATGCAGCCCCGGTATCCGGCGGGCATGCGCCTGCTGGCCAAACCCATTCCGGTAGCTGACTGGGACTACATCAATTCGACGCTGGTGCTGGTCCTGTACCGGAATACGCTGGTCGTTCGTCGTATCAAGGAAAACGAGCTGCTGAGTCGCCACTACCTGACCTTGTATGCGGACAGCGATGAGGCTGGTTTTGTGATTGTGAAGCGGGAGGATGTAAAAAGTATCTGGCGGATCACCAAGATTATCGGCGGTGAAATTGACTAATAAATCTGACCTATAATCTGACCTAACAAAAATAGAGGGGCGTAAAAGATTGATTATCAGTATGATTTTTAGGGGTGTTGTGTCCCCGTATCGGTCACTAACATTTACAATGGTTATTGTAAGCAAAAAAGCCTGAGCAATCAGGCTTTTTTTGTTTCCTCAGTCTGTGTTCACTACATGACTTATTAGCATATACTACGTATAGTAGATGAATCGCCCTACTGGTTAAACTGTTTTTACATTTTGCGATCACATCGGCTCATCTGCATATACCAAAAAGCCTCCCTGGTTTACCTCCAGTGCGGCTTTTTGGTACTCCGTATTTTCCCCCATTTAAGTCAGGTAGTTTGTAAAACCCATCGTAGAAAGTGACTTAACGTTTGCCTGGAACATATTTACCAGTGATTCGTTGCGCCTGGCGGTCTGATTCTGATGGGGGTGAAGCAAACCTATCTGCGTCGGCCGGGCTTGTCGGAGCGGAGCAACCAGCCGCCCGTGATCACCAGCACAAACAGCAACACCGTTTTCAGGACGTATAGCGTGGTCAGTATAGGGAGCCGATGGGAAGAGTTGTTTTGCGTCATGACAAAAGGCTGACTCACTCCCTGACCAGAAAAGCTCCGATATAAAAGGCCTGTTTCTCATAGAGCTGAGGGCTGGTGATTTTGTTGTTCCGTTTTGCTAAAATGGACGCTTTGTCCAGTTTAGTTGGCGACACCCGAATGGAAGCGGTGTGTTTGCCGTCGGATAGGCCCGAAATGAGTGTGTAACTCATGCGGTAATAGGTACAATACTCATCAAACCGATTGATGTAGCGGGGCGGGTCGTTGTCAACTCGGACAACAATCTGTCCGGTTCCCGGCCCGATCACATCTACCAGGCCCAGTGTATTACCCCGGAAAGAGATAGTAATATAATCGGCCGTATCGGCTGATGCATACACAGGAGGCATTAATGAGGCATAGGGTTTGCCAGTCACGACCGAATCGACCAGATGCCAGCCTTTGCTTTTTTCAAGCTTGTCGACTGTCAGTAGCGCTACGTTCTGCAAATTATCGCTGATCAGGCTTTTCGGCAACGGATGCTTTTGCACCTTGCTGTTCGGCTCCATCCGCAGCAAATGCCGTTCAACGGTTTCGGCGTAAAGTTTATGCCCTGTTTCAACGTAGGGGTGAACGCCGTCGCCCGAAAACACGATCTTGTCAGGCTGTTCGCTGGCCTTTCCCTGAATTACCATTTTACCGGCCTCAATCAATTGTATAGCTGGCAAGGCCAGGCAAATGGATGGAATCTGGTACTGATCGGCAATCGTTTCCATGGCCGAAGTAGAAACCGGAAACGTCTTGTTCTGATAAAAGGGCAATTGAACTTTCTGAAACGTATACACAAAGCAGATATCTGTGTGGCGATCAGCCTTCCAGATTTGTCGCACAATACCTTCCATAGAGGCTTTCACCTGCTGCGCTGTTTTGCCGTGGTCGTTCACGGCAAACTCGACAAAGACAAGATCGGGCTTGTGCTGAAGTACGTGCTGCCGAAGGCGATAGGCCCCAAAGTCGGAACCTGTGCCGCCAATGGCCGCCATGATTTGTTCGAATTTAGCGTGGGGGTACTGGTCTTTTAGCCAGCTAACTGTCTGATCGCGCCAACCCTGGTCGGCACGGGTAATACTGCCCCCCAAATAGGCCACCTTACTGGTTTGCCCGCTCTGAATCTTATGGAAAAAATTAGGCAATCCGGCCCGATAGGTCGCTTCTACCACCGGGGTCAGACTGTCTGTTTGGGCGGTTGCCGACAACGTGAGCAACAAGCTTACGAGTACTGATAACGAGCGTTCAATCATGATTTTTGCGTGACTACTTCGTCCCCTTAATAAAAGCCAGGAAATCAGCCATGTCGGGTAGCGAGATGCCGCTTTCCAGCCCTTCGGGCATGGAGGAAGCAGGCCGTGTTTTTAGGTTTTTTACGATAATCTGAATAAAATTCGTGTCATCAAACGATCTTAAGTAACGTAACTACTTATACCAGCTTGAATCAGATGGCTACTCATAAATGGTCTATCCAGTTGCTAAGCCGGTGAATGTCTGCACATTTACCCAGATATCTACATCTTATAGATATACGGGCTGAAACTGACTATGTTTATCGTGTCTCAAGACCAGGTTACCATCTGATCGGCATAGCGATTGGAAAGGTAAATGACTCTATACTCACTGGCGTAAAATTCACTATATTTAATAGATAGCATTGGCAGCGTTTTCTTTTTATGAACGGCCACAACAGCAGCAACGGCTCGAACGTTTGTGGATTCTGTTTCAGGCAACCGCCTGGTGCATTTACATTACCCTGCCTTTTTTGTTGCTGACGGTGCCGGGGTCGATTCCTATAACCGATATAGTAAAAATATTCGGCCTCAAGATCATCAATGACCTGCTGAGTATTGCTTTCTTTTACACGAATCTGTACGTACTTACCCCCGACATTCTCGTTAACCAACGGCTTATGCGGTTTGGTCTGGCATTAGTTGGGCTGATGGGGCTCATGCTTGTTACCGACTGGCTCTACGCGAATAACTACCTGTTGAATGAACTATCGATGCTGTCCAGGCATAATCAATTTGCCCGATCGTTACTGGCTCAAACCGATGCCTGGTTCGCTATCCCGACCCCGATCCTGCTTGTTTCGTTTCTGTCGCTGTTACTGCTAACCAGCGTGAGCAGTGGGTTGGCCATTTATAACGACCGCAATCAGTACAAGGCTACCGGACAGCAGATGGTTATTGAAAAACAGGAAGCCGAACTGACCTCCCTCAAACTCCAGATTAGTCCGCATTTTCTGTTCAATACACTCAACAATTTGCGGTGGCTGGCCCGTCAAAAATCAGATGACACGGAAGACGCCATTCTGCGGCTGTCAGACATGATGCGTTACATGATCTACCAGGTAGATAACGGACCGGTGACGCTGGCCAGGGAGATCGATTATCTACAGCATTATGTAGAGCTTCAGGCCATGCGCCTGACCGCGAATAACCAACTGACATTTGTGGTTGAGACCACCGACCGGAACGTACTTATTGAACCGTTGCTGTTTATTCACCTGGTCGAAAATGCGTTCAAACACGGCGTGCACCCCGAAGAGGAATCGCCCGTGACTATCAGGTTGACCTTTCAGAACGACCTGCTGACATTTGAGACGCGCAACCGAATCCTGACCAACGAACTTTCTTCTACCGATTCTGGCATTGGCATTCAAAATGTTGAAAGGCGACTGGCTCTGCATTATCCCGACCAGCACGAACTGAGGATTTATTCGCAAAACGGCCTGTTTTGTGTGGATCTAACTATCCACTTCCCAGCTTAACTACTCATAAATCCCGCGCCCATGGCACTGCATACGATTGCCATCGATGACGAACCTTTAGGACTGAATATTCTGGCCGACGACCTCCGGAAAATTCCCACCCTGGATCTGGTAGGTACGTTCACCAACCCCATTAAAGCCGTTGATCTGATTCAGCAGGGCCTCGTTGATCTCCTGTTCCTGGACATTCAGATGCCGACGTTGTTAGGCACCCAGTTTTTACGCACACTTTCCAATCCTCCGCTGGTGATCTTCACCACTGCCTACGAGCAGTACGCCCTGGAAGGTTACGAACTCGATGTAGTTGATTACCTGATGAAGCCCATCCGGTTCGAGCGGTTGTTTAAAGCCTGTAATAAGGCTGTTGACACCTTTCTGCAACGCCGTAAAGCCGACACCATACCTGCCGATACGTACTTTTTCATTTATTCAGAATACAAGGAAATTAAGGTTTACCACCATGATATTCTGTATATCGAAGGGTTGAAGGACTACGTTAAGCTTTTTCTCGCTTCTCAGCCCAACCGGCCAATTCTGACCCGGCTCAACATGAAAGCGATTGAGAGTAGACTGGATCCGACGCAATTCTGCCGAGTGCATCAGTCTTATATTGTGCCGTTGACCCGCATCAGTTCATTTCATAAATCCAAACTAGTGCTGAATTCCTCAGCCACTGGTAAACCGTCAGGTACGCTGGAAATTCCGATCGGTAGCCGCTACGCTGATGACTTTCTGGCTCGCTACCGGGGCGAGTAAGAACAGCTATCTGTTGGCCTTGGCTGACCCTTTATGTAAAAAGCGATGTCCGAACTCAGGACGGGGAAGGGCGCAATCCAACGGTTCATGATCCTGGTACCCATCTTCCAGTTCGTTGGTGTCGATCCATCCACTGACGGACCAGAAGTAACCGGGCTGAACGTCTACACTCCCGGCCTGAATCTCTACACATATCCATATGCTTCGACACACTCATTTCAGGGGCTAAAATCGCTGAAAATCAGCCGTTTTATTTGTGCCATTCAAGGTGAAAAACACAAATGAAATGCGAATAATGAGCCACAGAAGTATCTTTATTCTAAGCCTGATGGCTTTGCTCTGCTGTCTGACAGACGGAGCGTTAGGGCAAGTTAAATTTACCCTTAGCGGTACCATCCGCGATGCGCAGAACGGCGAATCGCTGATTGGCGTAACCGTCTATGCCAAAGGCGCAGCCGGTACTGTCGGCGTAACCACCAACGCCTATGGTTTCTATTCGCTTAGCTTACCACCCGGCCCGGTAACGGTCACCATCAGTTATGTGGGGTACAGCCCCCAGATCATGTCCCTGACTGTTTCGGCCAGCCAAAAGCTCGACGTTCAGTTGCGCGACGAGTCGAAAGAGCTCCAGGAAGTGGTAGTTTCCCAGACCCGCGCGCAGGACAACGTGCAACAGGTGGGCATGAGCGTGAACCGGCTCGACATCAAGACCATTAAATCCATTCCGGCGCTGCTCGGTGAGGTAGACGTGGTGCGCAGCCTGATGTCGCTGCCTGGTGTGGCATCAGTGGGCGAAGGGGGTGTGGGTTTCAACGTGCGGGGCGGAGCGGCCGATCAGAACCTGATTATTCAGGACGAAGCCAATGTCTACAACGCTTCGCATCTGTTCGGCTTCTATTCAGTCTTTAACCCCGATGCCGTTAAGGATGTAAAACTGTTCAAAGGGGGGATTCCGGCCCAGTATGGCGGTCGACTATCGTCGGTGCTTGATGTTCGGCTCAAGGAAGGCAACGCCAAAAAATTCTCGGTCAACGGCGGCATCGGGCTGGTATCGAGTCGGCTGACGCTGGAGGGCCCCATTGTTAAGGACAAAAGTTCGTTTATCATTTCCGGCCGGCGAAGTTACGCCGATCTGTTCCTGAAGGCGTCCCCCACGCTAAGAGAAAATAGCCTGTACTTCTACGACTTAACTGCCAAATGGAACTACACCATCAATCAGAATAATACCCTTTACGCGTCGGGTTATTTCGGAAAAGACAACTTCGGTTTTGGCAGCGTGTTCGGCCTGAACTGGGGTAATGCCACAGGTACGTTGCGCTGGAACCACGTGTACACGCCGAAGCTATTTGCCAACTACACCTTCGCCTACAGCAAGTACACTTACAACCTGAATTTCAGCAACGGGGGCGAGTTTAACTGGGCCTACGACATCAAGAATTACAACCTCAAGGCCGACCACACGTATTACCTCAACGCCAAAAACACGATCTCGTTTGGGGCAGCGGCCACCAGCTATCAGTTCAGTCCGGGCGAAGTGTCGGGCAGCGGGTCGTCGCCGTTGGGTAGTGGTAACTCGCTCGCTGATCAGAACGCCATCGAATACGCAGCGTACCTGGATAACGAGCAGACGATCAGCCCAAAACTGACCGCACAGTATGGCTTTAGGCTATCGGCATGGAATTTTCTGGGGCCGTATACCACCTATCAGTACACCGGCACCAACGGGCAGCGCAAACAGCCCATGAACGAGCAGTCGTATGGCGATGACCAGACCATTTCGACCTACGCTAACCTTGAACCCCGTTTATCGCTCCGCTACCAACTCAACGCCAACAGTTCGATAAAGGCTAGCTACAACCGCACGGCACAGTATGTTCACCTGATCTCGAACACCACCGCCGGCAGCCCGCTCGATATCTGGTGGCCCACCACCAACAACACCAAACCCGAACTGGCCGATCAGGTGGCGCTGGGTTACTTCAAAAACTTCGGCGACAACCGCTACGAAGCTTCCGTTGAAGGGTATTACAAGACGCTCACCAATCAGGTCGACTATATCGACGGGGCCAATACCCGGCTCAACAAACACCTCGAAGGGGATTTGCTCTACGGGCAGGGCCGGGCCTATGGCATGGAGGTATATGTCAAGAAAAACGCCGGGCGCATCAATGGCTGGCTGAGTTACACGCTCTCCCGAACGGAAAGGCAGATCGACGGGATCAACAACAACGAATGGTATCGGGCCAAATACGACCGCACCCATAACCTGTCGATAGTGGGTATCTACGAAGCCTCGAAAAAGTGGACGCTCTCGGCCAACTTTACCTACCAGACGGGCGTGGCCACCACTTTTCCGAGCAGCAAGTACTACGTGCAGGATATTGCGGTTCCGCAGCGCAGCGACAATGCCCGCAACAACTACCGCGTACCGGCCTATCACCGGCTCGACCTCTCGGCCACGCTTCACCCAAACCCACGCGCCGACGGACGGCCCCGACGTGGCGACTGGACGTTCTCGCTCTACAATGCGTATAACCGCCGGAATGCGTTCTCGGTGTATTTCCAGCAAGACGAAGACAACCCCAGCCAAACCAACGCCACGCGGCTATCCATCTTCGGCTCCGTCATCCCATCAGCCACTTACAACTTCCATTTTTAACTGGCGATTGGAACACAGATCATTATGATTTTTATGATGAATCATGATCGATCATAAGAATCATAAAAATCAGCGTTCAATAAGACCTAAAGAGATGAAAAAACTACTGCTATTCAGCGCATTGCTCCTCTCTCTAACCGCCTGCACCGACACTATCGACGTGGATGTAGAGGGGGGCGAAACACAACTGGCTGTCGATGGCGAGATCACCGATCAACCCGGCCCGTATACCATAAAGCTTACCGAAACAGTCTACGCCTTCGGTTCCGATGCGCCACCCGCCGTTCGCGGAGCTACGGTGTTGCTGGCCGACAGTCAGGGAAAGGTAGATACCCTCCGCGAGACATCGCCAGGTACGTATCAGACCCGCAGCCTTCGGGGCCGGGTAGGCAACAGCTACACGCTGACCATCGGAAATACCCGATTCGGGACCTATAAGGCGACGACTGAAATCAGACGTCCTACACCCATCGATTCGGTGTATGCCGAGTATCGGGACATTGTGCCGGGCACGACCAGCAGCGGCTACCTCATTCGCTATAACTACACCGATCCGAAGGGCGTAGGCGATAATTTCCGGGCCAAACTGTATCAGGGTACCGGTAGCGAAGCAGCCAAACTGCTGAATAAACCCTTCAACCTGAGCTTCGTGCAGGATATCTACAACGACGGTCAAACGGTGAAGGATGTACTGACCACGCCCGAAAAGTTCGAGAAAGGCGACCGGGCGGTGCTGGTGCTGGCTTCGCTGACCAACGATGCCTATCTGTTTCTGAACGAACTGCAACAGCAAACCAACAACGGCGGCCTGTTTGCTAACCCACCCGCCAACGTCCGCACGAACATCGTCAATACCGACGCCAACGGCAAAAAGGCGGTCGGGTACTTCTTCGGGTCGGCCATCACAACCCGCACCACGACGGTAAACTGACCCAGCCAAAACGACCTCGACGTATGATTGCCGAACTGAAAGAAGCCAACAAAATTTACGAGACCCCAGCGGGTGTGTTTACGGCGCTGGATAAAACTACGCTGGTCATCAACGAGGCTGAACTGCTCTTGATTATAGGACCATCCGGTTCGGGAAAGACAACCCTGCTCTCGCTGATTGGTTGCCTGATCGATCCAACCGAAGGTGACGTCTGGCTACAAGGGCAATCGGTCCGCGAGATGTCGGCGAAGCAAATGGCCGACGCCCGCCTGAATCTGGTTGGATTCGTGTTTCAGCAGTTCAACCTGTTGGCTCCGTTGACAGCCGAGGAAAACGTGGCGTTTCCGCTTCAGATGCAACGGCTACCGAGCGTTGACATCAAACGCCGAACGGCCGAGGCACTCGCCAAAGTGAACATGACCGACCACCGCCGAAAATCCCCCAAACAGCTTTCGGGTGGGCAGCAGCAGCGTATCGCCATTGCGCGGGCACTGGTTACCAACCCGAAACTGGTGCTGTGCGACGAACCAACGGCCTCGCTCGACAAAGAGAGCGTCGACATTGTGATGGATGAACTACGGTTACTATCCCGGGCGGGTAAGGCGGTGGCCGTTGTGACGCACGACCCACGCCTGAGCGCCTATGCCGACCGCGTTATCGAAGTTAACAGCGGCATTGCCAGGCCCATAACCCTGGAACGCTGATGTATGGGGCCATTCCGATTTATGTTCCGCTAATCGACCACGAAAAAACATGAAGACGTTCCCCTATTTGCTCTTGAGTTTTGCTGTTTTCGCCAGTTGTACCAAAAAGGAGACGCCGAACGTAGCCTCGGTCAAACCCATTAGTCAGGTGGTTGGCATTGCCCGGATCGAACCTGAGCAGGGCCTGATCGAGGTGAGCGCCGGTGCGTCGGGGCGCATAACTAGCCTGCCCGTGGCCGAAAATGCGCTGGCAACGAAAGGAGAGCCGATACTGATCATCGACTCCTCGACAGATCAGGCGCAGGTGACGCAAGCCAGAGCCAAAATCGGTACGCAGCGGGCGGCCATTGCGGCACAGGAAGCCAGTATTGCTGGCCTGAAAATTCTGGCCGACAAAGCACAGGCCGATTATGAGTTGAACCAGAAACTGCTGGCCGTAAAAGGAGTTACCGGGCAGACCCTGCGCGAAAGTGAAGTGAACGCAGCCAAAGCCCAACAGGATTATCAGAAGGGATTGACTGACCTGAAACAGACCACCGCTAAAATCACCGAGCTAAACGCCGACGTTGCTTATTACGCCACCGTGGCTGTCCAGAAAACGGTAAAATCGCCCTACACCGGCAAGCTGCTCGAATGGAAAGTGGCTGTTGGCGACTATGTGACGGCTGCTACCGCTGTGGCCCAACTAGCCCCCGCCGGTAGGTTGATCGCCCGCACCGAGGTAGACGAACTCTTTGCCGAACGGGTCAAAATTGGGCAAAAAGCCGATGTTTTCTCGCAGGCAACGGGGAAGCGCATCGGGTCGGGCGTGGTCTACTTCACCGCCGATTTTCTGAAGAGAAAGTCGCTCTTCGCCGATGAAACCTCGCAGGAAGACCGGCGGGTACGTGAGGTACGTATCCGTCTCAACCCCGATGCGTCGGTGCTCATCAATGGCCGTGTCGATTGTACTATCTATCTAAGTCAATAGAACGCTGATTCTTATGATTAATCCTGATCGATCATAAAAATCACAATGATCTGTGTGCCAACTGGAACGCTGATTCTTATGATCGTTATGATCTGTTATGATTAATTATAAAAATCATAATGATCTGTGTTCCATAAAATCATCATCATGCTACAGACAGCTTACAGATTCATCACTTACGATACCAGCAAAATGTTGGGTATTCTGGCGGGAATCATCATGTCGGTTGTGCTGATCGGGATGCAGTTAGGCATCTTCACCAACATGACCGAAAACGTGCAGGGACTTGCCCTCAAATATAGCGACTATGTGTGGGTGATCAGCCAAAAAACGCAGTCGGCGATGCAGCTACAGGCCATCGACGTGCGCGTGGGCCGGCAATTACAGTCCATTCCGGGAGTGCAGCGGGTTTATCCGTTGGTGTTGGCATCGGGTTCGGCCAAATCGCCCAACGGGTCTAAATCAGCCCTTACGTTTCAGCTTATTGGCGTACAGCCACCCAGGTACGTTGGCGCAGCCACCCGATACGCACCCGGCACCAACCTCGACGACCTGATGAATGAAGGCGCCGTCATTCTGGATCGCAGTGCTATTCCTACCATGGACAGCATTCAGGTAGGCGACCATTTCACGATCAACGACCAGCGCGTTTACGTCAGTGGGTTGTCAATTGGCATGACAGGGTTTGGCTCGTCGTATGCCATTACCACCCTCGAACGAGCCCGTAAGCTGAGCGGCCAAAGCACCGATTTTGTCAATGCCTACCTCGTTGCAGTTGATACCACTCAGGCCACACGTCAGGAGGTGGCTACCCGGATTATGACTGAAATGGGCACTATACGGGCGGTATTGGGTCGGGAGCTAGGGGGCGATACACTCCGGTTTATGCTGGCCACCAGCAACGTAGCCGTCAGTTTCGGCATGATGGTCATGTTTGCGCTGGTAGCCGGGTTCATCATTGTGGGGCTTACCCTCTATGCCTCAGTCAACGACCGCATCCGGGATTACGGCACCATAAAGGCGATCGGCGGCAGCAACGGCCTGATCCGACGGCTCATTCTGACACAGGCGGTGCTTTATGCTGTGCTGGGGTTCGGCATCGCCTATGGCCTGCTGATGCTTACTCGGCAGGCAATGGCGGGGGGCGTCATGGAAGTGAATTACCCCGGTTGGCTCATCGGGGCGCTGGTGGGTGTTACGCTATTGATCAGCGTAGTCAGCAGCCTGATCGCGCTCCGGAAAATCACCCGACTCGAACCCGTGCAGATCTTCAGGATGTAGCTAGCTTGATGGAACGCTGATTTTTATGATCGTTATGATCTATCATAATTAATCATAAGAATCATAAAAATCAGCGTTCCATAAAATCACTTCCTGTTGTTGCTAAACACTTTACGCTTATGCTGGGGCGTACGGCCGAAATTGAGCAATAACCCCACTTCGATATTGGTTGCCCGGAGGTAGTTGGTGAGTTGCGCTTCATGTTCAGGCACCAGACCTTCGGCCGCTTTCAATTCAACAATAACGAACCCGTTGATCACTAGATCGGCGTAGTACAGCCCCACTTTCTGCCCATCGTAAAACACGTCGATCGGTTGCTGCCTCACGCACGACATACCCATTTTGGTCAACTCGATATGCATGGCGTTTTCATAGACTTTCTCAAGAAAACCGTAGCCCAGGGTATTGTAGACTTTGTAAAACGATTTAAGAATCTGGTCGGTGAGGTCTGAATGCTGGTAGTTGCTGTTCATGTCAGTTACGGATGAAAATCATACGAATCATAAAATCAGCGTTCCAGTTGGCACACAGATCATTATGATTTTTATGATAGATCATGATTAATCATACGAATCATAAAAATCAGCGTTCAATATGGCACTGAAAACCAAAAAATGGATCATCATAGCCAGTAGCCTCCTCGCGCTAACGGCACCAGAGAACCACGCCCAAACCCGGCTACGTTTACAGGATGCCCTCACCATTGGGCTAACCAACCGCTACGATGCGCAAGCGAATCGAACGAACATCAGCCTGGCCGAAAACACGGTGCAACAACGACGTCTCGACTGGATGCCGGAGCTTAATTTGTCGGGTAATGTGCGCTACAACACCCAGTTGCAAACGACCGTCATACCGGCGGGGGCGTTTCCGGGCGTAACCGAATCGCAGCGGCTGGCTTTCGGCACGCGCAACAACACGTTTTTCGCCCTCGACCTGACCCAGCCGATTTACAAACCAGAACTGAAAACCGACGCGAAACTGGCTCTGAATAGTCTGGCGATTAAGAAAGAGCAGCATAACCAACAACAAACCAGCCTGAGAGTACAGATTGCCGAAACGTACCTGAACGTGTTGCTCAAGGAACTACAGCGCGACCTGGCCCAGGCCGATCAGCAGCGATATACCGCTTATTTGGCCATCGCCGAAGGACGATACAAAGCGGGTACGTTGCTTGAATCGGACTATCTACAGGCTAAACTCGACGCCCAGAACGCCGACATTGACGCCCGGAAGGCAACGCAGAATTACCAGTTGGCCCTCGACAATCTGCGTTACCGCCTTAACCTGCCCGGCGACACGGCTCTGGAACTGACCGACCGGCTCGACCCTGATGCCTTAACCGATTACCAGCTTCCGGCACTGAGCAGTTACGGGCAACGCTCTGAAATTCGGCAGTTATATCTTCAGCAGGAACAATACGGGCTAAACAGCCAGAAAATCCGCGATGGGCTAAAGCCGGGGTTGTCATTCTACGCTAACTATTCGACGCAGTTTCAGGATAACAGCCTTAACTATACCCGCGATGCCTGGAGCAATTTTAACTACGTGGGCCTGAAACTGAACGTACCGCTATCGGCGCAATTCAGGAAACGGACCAGCCTGCTTGACTATCAGCTCCGGTTGCAGCAAACGGCCTTGACCCTGCGGCAAACCGAAGCCGACATTACCTACGAAATCCGTAAAAACCAGACCGATCTGACCAACGCTACCCAGAACCTACGCGCCACTAAAGCCAGTTTGGCGTTGTCGAAACAGCTATACCAAATCCAGCAGGATAAGTACCGGCTTGGGGTAACGCTGTACAGCACGATACTGGATACCGAACGATCGTTGCGAGCGGCCGAGCAAAACCACATTGAAGCGGCTTATGCCTATTTGGTAGCGAAACTAAACTATGAAAAAGCAACAGGCCTTTACTGATCTTTTCTTTGTAGCTGACGTTGTTACTAACCGGCACCGGGTTGACTCGTTCAGATTTTGTGTGGACCATTTTGCTACTATCAATGCTGAACGAGAACCTTGGAGATGAGTCGGTTAAACAGATGTCATGTCCTGGTTTGGCAGTCAACCTTTTTTATACAGTCAGGCCAACTTCAACATCTTTTTCAGGAAGTATTGTACATACATCGGGTTCTGAATGCGGGCCGATTGGTCATCGTCTTCAGATCTGCCGCCGTTCCCCTGCTGGGGCTTTCTTCTAATTATGGCTCAGCTTGCTCTCCTGGCTAAACCTTATTCCGGTCCATGTAGCCAGTATTTGCTCTCTTTTCAGGAAGTGCATGAAACAACGGCGTACAACACCCTGCTTACTGCAAACAAAGGGAAACGACTACCCGATTATTCGTGTAAATCACGTCGGTCCGTAGCGTTTGAATCGGATTCGTTAAGGCTGCTTTTATGCTTTGTGAAACTGTTTACAAGGCTACCGCAATCGCCAGTAAACCCGCCAGCCTGGTCTGAAGAGCCCAAACCTGACCGCTTCAGACCAGGCTGGGACAGGTCGGGAGTCAATTGATTACCAGGCGGGCTGGTACGTATTCAGGGCAAAACTCAGCTGAACGACGGATAAAAAAACAAGTAGAGGCAAGAGATTCATCGTCATATCTACCTCTATTTTTTGAGTCCCGTTAGATCGGAATCTATTATTATTTGCCCGTTCCCTGCATTCACTTTTGCCGAAAACTTGTCGTTTAATTCAGTGTTTCCAAAAGTCTTGACATGAATTTTCTTTCCGGCAACCCCATTAGTTATCAGTTCAAACTCACCATCGTTATGGAACGAGCATCCGTAGATAGTAATACTCGTTTTGAGGTAGTCGGTCATGGCTTTGTTGCTCACGAATTTGATGGTGTTGTTTCGGATGCTCGAATTACTGATGGTGACCAGATCGACGGGTGTGGCTATCGATAAAAAGGGGATCGGTTTGTTGTGCAGCACCCGCACGTTATCGAAGCTCAGTTGCTCTTGCAGTGGTATGGCTGCGCCCGGATAGTACGAGCGGCTGTATTTATCGTTATCGAAGTGAATAGAAAGCCCGATACGAGGTTTTTCTAAAAAAATGTTCCGAAAAATCACATTGCGAACACCTGCGGTGTAAGTGATGTCGTTCTGCACCACCCCCCAATTTATGCCATCGAGCACTTGACTCCCTTTGTCGTGAGTAGGTCGTGTTTTCGAGGTATATATTGTGCCGTCCGGTTTCGCCTGTACGCGGTAGAGTTTTCCGTTAGAAACGACCGCATCCGATTGTTGAACGGCCATTCCTTCCTGCCAGTCCGTCCAGGCTCCTGCCAGAATCCGGCAGAAATACCCGGTGGTGTTTTCGGCGTTCAGGTCATGGCAATTTTCAATTACCCCGTTTTCGATCCAGCCCAGTTCGGGGTTTCCCGTGGCATAATCGTGGGCATTGAGGGCAATGGCATCGTCGAAGGTTTGGAAAACCCCATTCCGGACGGTAAACCGTTTCCCCCGACCGAAGTGCACACCATCTTTTTCACCTTTGATAATCACGTCGTCGATAATGACATCTTCGAACGTGCAGATGTGAATGCCATATTGCGCTTTGCCCAGGTCGAGGCACCGAAACCGATTGATGCGGAGGTCTTTTACATAAAAGAAGGCCAACTGCCCGTGCAGGCCGTAGGCTTCGTTGAACTTCCGGACATCCATTCCGTTGACAATGATCTGTAATCCGTCGACGGTGATGTGCTCGTTGTAGGTTTTGGTCGCGGCCCCTTTGTTGATAAAAACGTGCGAAAAATCTTCCTTCTCGTTTACCTTCTTGATAAATACCCCATCGCCAAACACCAGCGAGGTATGGCTGCCCAGATAAACCGTACCACCCAGTTTATACGTACCTGGCTGGCTCACGATAATGGTGCCGCCCAGATCGACGGCTTTTTGCAAGGCCAGGGCGTTTTCCAAACCTGTGGCGGATGGCGAAAAACCGAACGAAGCGGCATCGGTAAAACCAACCCGGTCAGCCGTACTGGTTTTTTTAGATTGCGCCGACAACGAACAAATCGACATCACAAACAAAAGAAGAAAAATGGGGAGAGGGCTGATTTTCATTACGGTTGCTATGTGGGTACGGATTATTTAACCAGCATCAATGATCGAATTATGAAATGTTTCCTAACTAATCTGTTAGTTTCATATAGCCAATTGCTTTAACTCTCTCTCGCTCAGCGCCCGGTCGAACACGGCCAGACCACCAATTTGCCCCTTGAAAAAGTTACCCATTCCGCTTTTTAACAGAACCGCTCCCACCGTGAAATCCGAACCATTATTGCCCATGCCGTCAGGATAGGCGTAAGGATTTTTGGATTGGGTAAGTCCATCGGGGTATCCCGCAAAGCCTTTGGTGTTGTTGATCAATTCGGGGGCTCGCTGCTCAAACACCCCATTCAAATACGAGCGAATCTCGTTTCCGTCGTAGGTGAAGGCCACACAAACCCACTCGTTAGCCGGGACTTCCTGCTTACTGGCCGAGTAGTCGATGGAATAGGGGAAGGGGGGCGTGGGTTTGCCCGTCCGGGAGATATGGCCACACACCTGATTGCGGCCGTTGTAATACGGCAGAGAGACGAATAAGCCGTACTGGCGTTTGCCGCCGTTCTGATATTCGTTCCACATGCCGCCCACAAAACCGGTTTGTTCACCCGTCCACTTGACCCAGGCCAGCACCGTTACGCCCTGCTTCTTGCCGTGGATGTTGAGTTTTCCGGTTTCGGTATGGGGCAGCGAGAGGTAGGCTTTGTTGCCAAACCGGGTCGAGTAGCCCGACAGTGGCCCCTCGGGCAGGCGGGGTAGTGTTCCGTTTTGTTCAGTCAAAGCAAATGCTGCCTGCCCGAGGGCTTTTCTGGGTTGGCCTTCGGGTTCGTTGAAGTCCCAGAGGGCTACCAGGTTTTTGGTGGCGTTGAGTTGGTTCAGCCGCCGAGTTCTTGTATCGTGTGCGTCTAGTTCGGCAACCAGTTGCGCCATCATGCCCATGCCAAACTGGAGGATGGTGCCTTTCGTTTTTCGCTGGAACGTCTCTCCGCCCTCTTTCATGTTGGAGTGGGCCACGGCGGTCAGAAAGCCGTCGGGTGTGAGTCGTCCATAGAGGGCGTTGAGTGCTTTCCGGGCCGCCCGGTCGGCATCGGCTCCCAGCCAGCCCCGGCGTACCCCAATGGCCAGTGCGGCTCCGATACCCGCCGTGCCAGAGGTTTCGGGGGCCGTTTGCGGATCGTCGGCAAAGACCCGCCAAAGTCCCTCTTCGGTTTGGTAAGGCAGTAAAAATCGGGCGGTACGTTGTAATTCGGTAATCAAATCGGCCGGTGGACTGGGTAAGGCATCCAGACTTTTGGCGAGCCCTAACACGTACCAGGCCACACCCCGCGACCATAGTTTGTAGGTACGTTGCGGGTTGCCGTTTCTGTAATGCCGGAGCCAGATAGCGCCCTGTGCATCGACAAGTCGGTCACGACGCAAACGAAGTTGGGTGATCGATTTTTCGGCCAGGTCCGGGCGGTTGAGTTGGTTGGCCAGTACGGCCAATGGCCAGCCCACGGTATAATTTCCTTCGGCGGCTGTCTGACTTCCATCAATAATGCCGCCTTCAGAGTCTTCCTTTTTCGTCCAGAACGCCAAGGCTTTGTCTATTTCGGGGTGTCGTGGGTCGTTCAAAGCCAATTGAGCAATACAAAGCGTAGCCTCGATACTGCCATCCATCTCGGGTGCTTGTCCTTTCTCAAAAATGAGTTTCAGGTGGTCGTTCAGGGCTTGCCGACAGGCGTTGTTGGGCGGCAAATTGGCCGATAAAGCCGCCAAACCATCCAGCACGCAGCCTTCCTGCCAGCCATAATTGGTCAGACTGCTGCGGGAGGCCATCTGCCGGATGAATTCGTCTTTGGTGGGTACTTGACCCGGTACGAGCAGGTGCGGGTAAAAAGCCGGTGGAACGTCGGCAGAAGGAATAAAGAAGGTGACGGGATTACCTTTGCCCCGGCAACGGATTTTCAGGCCACTGTCTAAAACGGTTTTCAGTTTCTCTTTTGGAATCAGCCATTCGATTAGTTGAAAGGAAGCCGAGATAGACAAATCCATGGTGCCGATGGGTCGATTATCGGCGCTCAGCACCTCAAGGTACTGGAACGTCCGCTGCCCCGACACCAGACAGAGTCTGAAACGGGGCGTGTTGCCCAAGGTGTTGGCCCGTACACCTTTCCAGCGTAGCAGCAGGTAGCTTGCCGTATCGTCGGTTTGGAGCGTAATGCCTTTACCCGACATATGAATGCTGCTCAGGCGATTGAACTCATTGACTACCCCCGTGCCGCTGATGGTCGGGATGAGGTATTGAGCCGGTTGGGTTTGTGAAACAGATTGCCCTGCTACCATCCGCGTAGCAAAAAATAGTAGTAGACCGTAAATGGTTGCCCGTTGCTTGAAAATCCGGCTCATTGTGAAACGCCAATCGAGGTTTAGTTTTTAATGACCAAAGGTCGTCGGTTCGGTTTAAACCGTTCGCCGAAGCCTGAATTATTGGGTTCATAGGGCTCTACAAACGTGGCATTCACGCCATTTTGGGGGATTCGCTTTTCGAGACCAAGTGCCCAATAGATGCCGTTCAGGGCCAGTTTTCGCATAGAGACGTCTTTGAAATCGTACGGATGGCCAAGCGTTGTAAAGAACACCCGCGCGGTTTTGCCCCGTTTTCCCGTGTAGCTTTTGGTCCAGGCAACGGGCTGGGTAATCGGGAATTTGTCGAGCTTCCCTTCCATTTCATGTTTCGACTTCAGCGACTTGCCTTCCAGGAAAGGTACGCAGTCGCCGTTCAGTTTCCAGTCGCCACCGTCAACATGGTAGAGCCACGAATAGGCCTGAAAGGGTTGGAATCCGTTCAGTATGGGTGTGTTGCTGCTGGGTTTTACGTACACCGATGTCAGCGGGTTCTTTCCATCGTCGAAATGCCCGTGATGCACAATCCACTGTTGGCCAAAGACGGTGGCTGGCCAATAGTTATTGAGATAAGCCATCGACGAATCGGTTTTGTACATAAACGTGTGGGTTGCCGTCCGGAAGCCAACCATGGGTTTGCCACTTTCGGCGTAGTCCGTTATCCACTTAGCCTGCTCTTTCGGGAGTTCGCGCCAGCGGGCAAAAACCACCATCAAATCAGCCGTTTTCAAGGCTTCCAGCCCCACAATGTTGTTGATGATGTTGGGGTTAATCACACCCTTGTCGTCCAGCGGGTAGCAAAGGCTTATCCGGGCTCCCAGCTCGCGGTGCAAGAGTTGCCCCAGCATGGGCATCGACTCTTCGGAGCGATATTCTTCGTCGCCAATGACAAAGACAATATGCGGTTTTTTGGACTGTGCAACGGTAGCGATGACGCCTAACAACAGCAGGGTCACACTCAATAAGGTTACTCGTATCGTAGTCATATGGCTCGTTTCAGTAAGTTATCCTTCGTTTGGGTGTTGGTTCAGCAACTCCTGGGGGGTGTAAAAGCCCTTCCTGGTTTTGGTTTCTTCGCGTATCGTTTTCACTTTTTCGGGGGTGATTAAGTTAGGGGCAACATTGCCAAACGAATTGCGGACGTAATTCAGTACCGCAGCCAGTTCTTCATCCGTCATCATCCCGCCGTAAGGGGTCATGGGTACGTTGCCGGGGTACTTTTTCCCGTTGACATCTATGGGGCCATACAGTCCGTGCATGACCAGTTTTATCAGCCGGTCGGTGTTGCCGGTCACCCAGCTGCTCCTGGCAAGCGGGGGAAACCCGGACGATTCGAGGCCCGCCCCATCGGGCTGATGACAGGTTACGCAGTAGCCCTCCCGGTTATAAAGGGCTTCGCCTTTCGCGAACAGCGGGCTGGTTTTGTCGACCTTTTTCTGAAGGTTAGAATCCTTGATGTCTTTCGACGGCTTTTTGATGTAGTTGTAGGTGATTCTTAGCCAGTCGTCCATGGGCCGTTTTGCTACATGCTGCTGGATGACAGCGGCCGTGCCTTTATCCAGCCAGGTACTCGCGGCCAGCGCTTCCATGCGTACCCGGCCATTTTTATCGGTAGACGCCTGAACAAACACCTGCGGCTGATTGGGGAGCTGCGACCCCGTGAACCGAGCCACATGCACAGCGGCCGCCCGTACCCGCGCATCGGGCGACTGGAGCAAGGCACGCAGTAAGGTTGCATCCAGTTTGTTGATGCCCCAGCTCACCCAAAGGGCTTCCAGCCGATGATGCTCGTAGGCTTTATCGGCCGGGGTAAGCTGGCTTACCCAACGCTGAAGTTTGCTGTAGACCTCGTTTTTATCCAGGCTTCTCAGTGCCCGTTTAGACCGGTAGCGGGTTCGGTATTCGGGTAGTTTCAGGTTATCCAGCAATTCTTCGATGCGGGCTCCCGCTACGTTTGCTGGTTTTACCAATGGTCTGGACGGGTAGGTAATCCGGTAAATTCGGCCATGTACGTGGTCGCGGAGCGGGTCACGGGCGTTATGCTGCATGTGGCCGATCAAGACGTTGTGCCAGTCGGCCAGATACAGCGACCCATCGGGAGCAAATTCCATGTCGACCGGCCGGAAGTTAGGATCGCTGGAACGCAGCAGGTCCATCCGGTGCTTGGCCTTGAAACCGGTGCCATCGTCCACAATTTGGTGCATTTTGGTCCCCAAAAAACCAATCGTATTGTTGAGGAGCAAATCGCCCTGTATCTCGTCGGGAAAGTGGCGACTTGAGACGAACTCCAGGCCGGAGGTTGGCCGAACCCGGTGCTGTTCCTCAATCAGGTTTTTGCCGGGTGGGGACGAGTACCCATAAATGGGCTTCAACGTACCTGGATTCAGCCAGTAGACGTTGGGGTTGGAGGTGGCCTCGACAAACCCCTGCCCCCAGGCATCGAAAGCCGTTCCCCAGGGGTTTGTGACGGGAATCTGGGCGATGCGCTCCAGTTTCTTCTGGTTTGGGTTGTAGCGCATAAATCCGCCATGCGTGGCCCGCACCGTGCCGTAGGGAGTTTCGACATTCGAGTGGAGGAAGATACCTTCCCCCATATAAATTGCCCCCGACGGGTCGGCACAGAAAGCGTGAATGACATGGTGCGAATCGTGATCATCGAATCCGCTCAGCAGTATTTCCACCTTATCCGCCCTGTCGTCGCCGTTGGTGTCGGTATACAGTTTGAGGTTCGTTCCCTGGGCTATATATACGCCTTCGGGAGCCAGTTCAAACCCGGTGGGCAGGTGCAGTTTATCGGCAAAAACGGTTTGCTTATCGGCTTTAAAATCGCCGTCGGTATCTTCCAGAATCAGCAACTTGTCGTTGGGCAGCGGGTCGCCGGGTCGGTAATGCGGGTAGGTCGGCATCACGGCCACCCAAAGTCGCCCCTTGTCA
This sequence comes from Spirosoma sordidisoli, assembly GCF_004138325.1. Taxonomy (GTDB): domain Bacteria; phylum Bacteroidota; class Bacteroidia; order Cytophagales; family Spirosomataceae; genus Spirosoma; species Spirosoma sordidisoli. The sequence goes on from NZ_SBLB01000002.1 coordinate 254,458, forward strand.
TCGAAGGCCAGCTGCGAGGGATTGGCCAAATCGGGGAACTCTTTTTCGGAGGCAAACAGGTCGATGTTGAAACCGGGTGCTATGGTAAACTTGTCGAGGGCCTCTTGTCCATAGAGGTAGCGCATGGACTCGCCCAGTTTATAATTGGTCTCTATCGGTTTCAAAACCTTTGTCCGGGCATCGGCTTTGGCCAGATCATAGGGTTTGCCGTTAGCAACAGACCAAATGAGCGTATCCCGATTGGCGGTCATTTGCCGCAGCTTTTCCAGTTCGTCGGGGTAATTGTCGGGGCCGAATGGTTTGTAACGGCGCCCGTAAATGTGTACGCCATTCGGGATTTTATAATCGTTGTGCCAGCAGTAATCCTTTTCCAGAACGGCCTGCCGCAACGGCTGTCGGCGGCTTTCATCAACAGGAGCAGCAGGGGCGGCAAACAGGCCATCCACCAGCAGGGGCGTCAGTTTCTGGTATCCTTTTTCCGTCAGCTGACACCCGTCGATGGTGAGTTCTTCGCCGGTAGCGAACCATTGCTTTGTCGGTGTGAAAACATCCAGAAAGAGCACCTTATGTTTGGCGGCAATGTCGGCCATGGCCTGGGTATAGAGGGCCAGGTTGCGGTTTTCATTGATCCCGTTGGGCAGGTCGTATTTTTTGGATAGATCCTGAAATGCAATAGGCGATACCAGGGCCAGTTGGGGGGCACTTTTCCCGTTGTATTGCTGAGCCAGGGTATGCACCACAAAGGCCTCCAGCTCGGCCTTGAACGCCGGAAGACCTTTTACGCCCGCAAACGACTCGCTATACCCAAAGAACGCAATGACAACATCGGTTTTCAGATTCGTCAGCCATTCGTCCGGTTTGGGGAAATTCCCTTCACTGTCGGATGGTTCGGCGTATTCCTTTTGAAATTTCTCGGCCCCGGCAAACGCCCAGGGGTCATTGCGGGCCGAATGAGGCCGGAAACCCGGTGTATCGCCCCCGTCACACAGGTTCCGGATAAAGAGTTGCTGTTTAGGAAAGCGGAGGTGTAGTTCGGTGTCGAACGTCCCATAGTTCATCAGGCGGGACCCAAGATTATTGCCAATCAGGGCAATGTGGGCGTCTTTCGTTAGCTCAATTTTTCGCTCCAGAACCGGTTGAAACGAACTGCTGATGAACGCAACAAATGCCCCAATAATGACCGCCAGGGCCAGTGATCGGTTTAGTATTATTTTCTTCATGGTCTATTTCGTCAGGTGCTGCTTATCCGTCGACGGTAATTTTATCAATGTGTACTGATGCGCCACGGGCACAGCCGCCCGATACGCTTTTTCTCTCAACTCGTCCAGCGCCTTTTTATAGGTTTCTTCCAGCGGCTTCAGCAACAGATACTTGTCGAATTGAGTCTGGTAATATGTGCTGTTAGAGGCTGTTTGGTATTTCTGGGCGTAACGGGCGGCCAGAAAGGCCTTAACGGCCTGTAAATCTTCTCTATTTTTGCATTCCTTCAGATGCCCGATTTCGACCCATTTTATCGTTCTCAAATTGGCTTCGTTGCGCCACAGATCAGCCAGTATCGCCCTGACTGCCAACGCCTGTTTGTACTGCGGGCTGTGGCTGTATTCGGCTAGATTGATGCCCTTTTTGAGTTGCTCAGCCGTAAGTGTGTCCACAACCGTTGTATCGATCAAGACCTGATACGCACCTGCCGGGAGATTTGTGACGGCCAATTCTTGCTGGTTCAGTTCGCGGGTAAACGGCACCAGGGCCAGGGCTTGTTTCTGGTTCTCCACGGTCGCGAAAGGCAGGGCGTTTTCCTTTACTGTAAAACGCAGGCGTTTTTGGTCTTTTTTCACGCTGAGTACGACACCGTTTTGACCCGTTTGCCGGGCCTCTCCCCGATCTCGATCAATCAATATCCTGCTCACGTACCCAGGAGACTGCATGGACGTCAAAAACTGATAAGCCATGATCAAATGCCCGGCCGATGCCGGATGAACTCTGTCCGGCCCAATGATCGTGGCCGTTGGGTCTTTTTTCTGCAGGTCCGTGTTGATAGCATTCAGAATAGTCCAGTAATCAACGATGGGTAGCCGGTATTTTCGAGCCAGTTCTTCGGTGTAGTCCGCGCATTGTTTCAGGGCATCGTTTACCCCGAGATTAGTCGCCGTTTTCAACCGCGCTGTTTGGTCATAAATAGTTGGTTTTTGTAAAATGACCTTTATGTTCCTGCCAGAAAATACCCGCACTAGGCTGTCGAGATTGGCTTTGTAAACCCGGATGGCTTCCCGCCGTTGGGTCAGCGTGTCGGTATCCGTAGTGGGTTTTGGCCCGTAAAGCGACCGTTTCACGTCATTCATCCCGATCATCAGGACCACATGGGTGGGGTTATGCACCAGAATGTCGTCGTCCATCCGGCTAAGGATGCCACCCGTTACATCACCCGAAATACCACAGTTGAAAAAGGTTACCGGCTTTTCGGGAAACCGGGTTACGTAATACTGAAAGATGTTATGATGAAATTCGCCGTTGTTGGTAATGCTGTTCCCCACAAAAGCGACCCGATCCCCTTTCTGAAAAAGCAATGGCTGGGCCAGACCGACAAAATGGAGGAAGCAGCAAAAACAGAAAATACTGATTTTCATAGACGAATATTAAAGTTGCATTTTCAGGGTCTCATGCGGGTTCACTTTACCACCACTTTATACATGTTTACTTTGTCGGTGGCCTGTGCTTTTAAATAGTAGATACCAGCGGAAAGAACCGTCCTGGGCTGAATAGAATACGTACCAGCTTGCCTGGTCATCGAAACCGGATACACTTTCCCACTGGCATCGACTAACTCAACCTTCGTTAATAACTCGTCGACGTTCAAGTGCAGCCGATACCCGTCGCTTGGGTTGGGGTATAATACGCTTTCTATGTCCGTTTTTTTATTATCAGTCCCCAAAATTGTCTCCGGATCGCTGATGTACATGGTACCGGTCAATTTCCCGGCGTTGAACATCAGAAAACCGGCATTGGTCAGGTAACCCGGTGTAGTATCGACTACATCGATCCAGGTAGTATCGCCAATTCGTAACCCTATCTTAACACCAATCGTCTGATTCTGAGTGCTAATTTCAATCAATTGCGACGACGTGTATAGCCCTGATGTATAAGTAATTGTGTTTCGCAAGACGCCATTTGTGCCAATTAATGTGGTCGTGCTGCCGTCGTGGTTTCGGCGGAATAGTTCTATTGTATTTTTTGTTATCTGGACGTTGTAGTTAGCCTGCTCGCCATAATGTTGGGTTTCATTTTCGGCTCTGAACGCTATGATCTGTTTACCAGTTGCTGTTTCGTTGAATAAGGCATTGAAACGGATCGTCTCATTCTCAAAAATAGCTCCCCGAAAAATAATGGCCGAACCAAACGTAGGACTGGTCATTTTCATTGCCCCCTGCGAGAGTGTGTATACCCCTCCCCATCTTTTCCGGTAGTAGTCGGTGCTTTTTGTAAATGACACTCGTTTACTCACCAAATCGGAGAATAGCTCATTGCTCCATTGTATTTTCTTGATCTCCGGCACCGGGCTTTTATCGTATACATCCGCCCCAAAGCCGTTCAACAAATAACGGTAGGCAGGCTGAAGACCGGCACCATCGATAATCGCCTGCGCAGCTGAAGACCAAGCCGGGGCATTTTTTTCGATAACCAGATTTGAATTTGTAGCCGTGGGTAAGTCTTTAAATTCACCGTCTACGTTGGCATAATTCGTACTAAACGTAACACCGCCCGTTTGCAGGTTATACCACGAAAAAGACCGATCGCAGGTTTTACAATCGGCGACATTATTTGTCCAAGTATTGTTGAGCCCGTACTGATCCTGCCGAAAAATGCCCGCAATGGGTTTATTGCCCGCATACTGGGCGTAATTGTGGCTTATAGTTGAATTCTGGACCCCGAAAAAGTAAAATCCAGCCACTTCGTCGCCAATACCAAAACCATACTTGCTGGCGGTTGCATAGTTGGTCACCCGGTTGAACCTGATCTGTGTGTTCCCGACAAAATCCGTGCTTACGTTCTGATATCGCTGGTTAATGCCGAAATAAGCCACATCGGCTACATCATTGTAGGTAATCGTGAGGTTTTTGCTGGTGTTGGCGTAAATGCCCGATGCTTGGTAAAAATCAGCTCCTATTGACCGAATCACATTATTGGTAATGGTTGTATTGGTATTGGCCGTTGCCGATGGGGTCATATCTCGCCCAATCAAAACGGCGGTTGCCGTCAGGTCGTTGAACACATTGCCCTCGATCAGGGTGTTGCTGTTATTGTCGGGCAAGTAGATGCCTGTGCTGGCAAAATGCTCAAAACGGCATTTTTTAAACGTGATATTATCGGTGTATTGAAGGAATAGCTGACCTTCGATTGCCGTATAATCTGAATACAGATCGGCCTGGCTGCGTCCGAATTCTTTTGTCTCCATTCTCGACAGATTGCCGTACTCAAAGCGGATGCCCTCGAACTGGAGATTGGACACCGGGTTCCCCGCTGATCCCTGGACTTTGAGCAGGACATCCACCGCCGGGGCAACGACTTTGGACGTACGTAGATTTTCGTCAGCGCGTGGGTAGTAATAGATTTTCCGGGTGGCTTTGTTGAGGTAAAACTCCCCGGCTTCGTCTAATTCCTCAAACGCGTTGATAATGCGGAGCGTATAGGGACTTTCGTAGGTGTATGTGTTTGTCCAGTCCAGAAAAGCCGGTTGTTTCATCACAATGGCTGTTTCACTGCCTGTGATCGGCAGCATGCGAAGGGGGGCAATTTCAACGTGTTTAAAGATGCCACCCTGAAAAATCCGCACGTCCGGCAGGTTGGTGTAGTCTTTCACATCGACCGATTTTACGATGTAGCCATCTCTCACCTGAGGGGTAGCAGGGTCGTCGTAAGCCAGGGGATGAAACGTGACAAACCCACTCCTAGCCTGAACGGCACGTTTGCCCTCCACCCAAATGTTGCGAAAATAGGCGGCAAAACCGGCATTCGTGGGCACATCGGCTACCCAGTAGTTTTTGCCGCTCACCTGTGTCCAGCCGGTAATTTGTTTCCCCCCGGTGATGACCGGTTTTTCATCGGGATAGGCCTTGTAACTGACAATGAACCCATTTCTGCCTCCGTCAGTGGCTCCCAGCACGAAGCTTTCTGACAGTTGATGCTCTCCGCCCCGCAAAAAAACAGTGATGTTGCCGGTCATGCTGGCGTTGACCGTTTTGACGATATCCCTGGCTTTGATCAGGGTTTTAACCGGTTTGGTGAGGCTACCCGGATTGCCATCGTTGCCGTTGACCGGGTCGACGTAATAGTTGAGGTCTGCTGCTGTAGCCGCCTGACAAGAAGCCGCCTGTAGGAAAACCAACAGTATAAGTCGCAGCGCCAGACATGGGATTGATAGATTCATCAATTCGTTGGTTTACAGGTTGAGTAATTACTTCACCAGGGCCATCGCGCACCAGATCATCGGTGCTTGCCCGTGCAAATCGCCAGTGATGCGTTTGCGATCCAGGTAGTACTGGCGGTCGTTTTTCTTGTTGGTGCCCTCGCAGATTTCGCGCAGATCGTTGTTCTCATCGAGGTAACCGCACAGAGAAATCCAGGCTTTTCGGGCTGCGGGGCCGTAGGTTTTTTCGTCCAGCCAGCCGTTTTTGACCCCCGTAATAAAGGCGAACGTAAACATGGCCGTCCCCGACGTTTCGGGCCAGGCCGTTGGGTCGTCGAGCAGTTGGTGCCACATCCCGTTTTTGTCCTGGAATTTCAGCAGTGTCTGCATCATGTCTTTGTAGCCCTGTATAATCCGGGGCCGGTAGACATTGTCTTTGGGCAAAATGGTCAGCAGTTCGGCCATACCAGCCGCCAGCCAGCCATCGCCCCGGCCCCAGTAAAACGGCACGTCGTTGGCGTGGTAAAACAGTCCGTTGGGGGTTTGCAGGGTATCCAGATAGGCAATCATGAGTCGGGCGGTGCGGTCCAGGTACGTTGGGTTGCGGGTGGCCCGGTACGCCTGCGATTGTAGGGCCGTGATCATATACATATCGTCCATCCAGAAACGGGTGTGCCAACTGTAGCCTTTGGCGTACCGGTCGCGTATCTCGGCGGGTAGCTTCGCGTATTCGTCGGGCGAGAGGGTTTTGAACTGTTCGTTGGCGGGGATGAGCCCTATTTTCAGGAAGCGTTGATCGCCGGTTTGGTTGTAGACCTCCAGCGGAATGATCCCGATGACGGCCCGGTCAACATCTTTGGCGTAAGGAATCAGATGCGCTTCTTCGTTCAGCAGCAGTTCGGCCCGTTTGATGAGCCGTTGCTGCAACGTTTTATCGCCTGTTCGCTGGGCAAACGTCAGGGCACCGTACCAGGCACAGGCATCGGGGTACGTGATCTCGTTGGGCGGGGTCGCCTTAAAAGCGCCAAACGTACTGTGTGGCCTCGCCAGAAACCGTTCCGACAACCGTTTGCCAACGTCGACCGGGTTGGCATTTTTGGGGAGATTCTTGAAAAAATCGACCTTTTGCTGGCTGTGCGCGCTAAGGCTCAACAAAACCAAGGCTGCGTAGATAAGTCGTCGAAAGGATGTACTCATTAGATTTCGTTTCGTTCGGATGAACCTGTTATTCATTGATGATGCGCAGGGCAACCAGCCCTGACTCATTTCGGGCCGATGCCGCATCCAGCAGTTCTATGAACGCATCCCGTTGGGCAAAACGGGCGTCGCTTAGCTCCCAGGCGGCATAGCAGTCATACCTGACTTCGTTGTTTTTGTCAGGCTTCAGGTTGAAGCACCAGGACGTAGAGATACCATTTCCCGTTTTAGGGGCTTCAAATTCACCCGCGTAATGGGTTTTGGGCACGATGATGCCCATGCCCAAAATCCATTCTTTCCCATACGTCTGTTTGTCGTGCGTGGCCCGTATTTCGTACTCGCGGGATTGTCGGGAAATATAAGGCTGGGTGTTCAGGCTATTTACAATGCCGGTTACGAGATAGCTGTTGGCCGGTAAGGGTGAGGTCGTCACCCGGTTTTCGTACCCATACTGCCCGGCCCAGATGGTGACGGTATGGTTGAGATTGATCTTTGTTTTGCCAATATCCCATCCATAGAAATCTAACTGAAAGACAGACCGAACCGGCCCCTCGGCCAGCAAGGTATAACGGGTAGAATCAACGTTATCGGTCGTCTGGCTGCGGAGTACCCCCAGGCGGATGAGCGTGTCGGGCAGTTGCAGAGCAATGCCCCCCAGCCCGAGAGCCTGGGCTCCGTTCATCACATCGCGCCCCCAGGGTCGCAACACGTGGTAGGTGTCGCCGGGCGAACCGTCGGGCATAATACCCACCGTATCCAGTACCATCGACGGCACGCGTTTCCCGAAAATATCCCGCACGTTACGGCCGTCGAAATAGTGCCGGAAGCCTATTTTGTCATTTTCCCAGGCCACGCCGTCCATTTGGTAGGGGTAGCCTTTCCCTCTGGGCAAGTTGTATTTTCCGTGCATGTCGGTGGTCAGCCCGACTATTTTTCCGGGACTGGTCATTTTACCGAACCGCACATTCGTCCGGACAGGAAATGACGGCAACGCATCCGCCGGCACCCATTTCAGCATCAACTCAAGCTTTTCTTTGGGTGCCAGATCACACACAAAAGCAAGCTCATCCCACTGCCCATCGTAGTCAAGGTCATCGACCTGAGCCAGTATCTGTTTACCGGCTTTTGTGACGAGTGTAGGCAGTAGGGCTCGTGGGACGCGTTTTAACTGTTTACGCGCTACCACAAACGCTTTGTCGGTAAGTTGGGCAGTGCTTTTATTCTCGATCAGTAAGCGATTGTCGGCGTACATTGGCTCGCTCAACCCGATGAGCAACAGTACTGCGAGTGAGATTCTATACATCTGATTCATAGATACCTGCGGTAGCTGAACCCGGCAAAAGCGTTGCGTAAATGCCCGGTTGACGAGATAGGCCAGGGGTACGTTATAGGTTTTTGGGTAAGGGCAGTACCGACGTGGGTACGTCGAGTTGCAACCCCTGCCAACTGGTCTTAAGCGTACCCGTCGACTCCGTTACGGTTGGCGTTCCGTTGGGCAGGGTGTCTGAGGCTGTACCCATCGAGAACGTAAAGCCCCATATCGCTTCCCTGATGGCGTTCAGATCGAACTCTTTTTCGGCACCGCTGTAAATGACATAATCCCACCAGGCCCCGCTGGCATCTGAGCCTTTTTCCCAGCGTCCTTCGTAGCCATCAAATACGGCTTTGAAGAGTTGAACATTCAGCTTTACCCCGTCGACTGTGGCCGAAATGGCCTGATCGTTTTTAACGGGCAGCACTTCCGCTTTCTGCTTCCCGAATTCTAAGCGAATCCGTAGATCGGCCGCTTTGAACTTGCCCGTTGTCATACGGTCGATGCTGATGTGTTTGTCGCCCCCGCCCAGATTGAGGTTAATGGCTGCCAGAACTTTATTGTCTTTTTGCTGACTGTAAAAACTGGCCGAGCTGAAATCGTACTTGTCGTGCAGGAAGCGGACTTGCAGGTATTTGGGCTGGTCAACCGTACCCCAGTAGGCGATAAAGGGTCGGCGTTGGTTCCACATCGACGACCGATTGGCTGAGGCTAGGGCGTATTGACGCGTCATGTAGGCCGTTCCTTCGATCTTTGGCTCAACCAATTCAAACACATCGTTTTGCGTTTTCGGGTTCGTACCTGACCGGAAATACGAATACAGATCGGTAGGGATCACGTGTTTTAACCGACTGTAGGTAAAGGCTGGGTTGGCTTTGAGTTGAATAGCCCCTTTAGACGCGCGGTTGATCAGGTCATAAAATGAATTCTGGAGAAGTGAGTAGTACGCCCGGCTGTGGGGGCCGGCCCATTGCCCCGAAGGCGCATGATAATGTTTAGCGATAATCTCCCAGCCCGTGTAGTACAACTTATCGATCATTTGCTTCGCTGAGGGCTCGATGATGTGATCTTTCATCCGGCTCAGTTCATCAATGGCAGTGATGGTGTAGGTAGGGCTGTTGTATTCGGTAAACCCACCTTTTTCCTGGGTATAATTGTAAAACCGTTTCAACCGATCTACCGAATAGGTTTTCATGGCCGGTACATCGAACAAGTGCGAGACCATGTACGTGACGTACGTGCCCATGATGGCAATGTTGGTGTAGCTCATGGTGATATTCCGCTTCTGAATTGACTGAGCGGCCAGAATCAACGAGCGACGAATGACAGGTTTAAGTCGTTCGGGAATTTTGGCCTGATGCCCCATCCAGACATCCAGCAGGGTGACGCTGAAAAAATCGGCCATGTTAAAATCCGGTGGTGACTTTTTGGTGGCTAGTGGTTCTTCCAAAAAGTAGCCCCAGATACCGTATGTTTTAGATGTGCTAACGGTGTCTTGCAGCGAAATACAGCGTTCGATAATGTCAAACGCGCGTTGCTCATACTGCTTGTCGCCGGAGTCCAACAAATCCAGGGCGTAATTGAACGAAGTACCGATTCGGTGGAAACGGCCGGACGTCGCATCGGTGTGGTAATTGTACCCGTTCAGGGTCATTAAGACCATCTTTTCGACCGGGTCGTAATTGGCATGGGTACTTGCCAGCGACTTTGCCAGTGCTTCTTTTTCCTGGGCTGTCAGCGAGGTAGCCGTGTATTGAATAGTCGAATCTGCCGATTGCGCCGGGATGGGCATAGCGGTCTTGCAACTGTACAGCAACGCTGTAAGCAGGGTAAGCAGGATGTATTTCATGAGTGAATAAGTGTAAGGGAGGTGTTTGATGTGTAGTGCACAAACACCCCCGAAGACAGTCTACCGGAAGCGGATGGTTAATACCCCGGATTTTGGGTCATTTTTGCGTTGGCTAACACCTCTGATTGAGGGATGGGCAGGAGTAACAAGCGTGGATTAAAAGGCGGAATACTTGCTGATTCGGTAACGCCACCATCCCAGCGTCGGGCCGCATTATTATAAACCGGAAGCCCCGCTTTAAGCGTTGGCAAGAAAGTCCCGAATTGATATTCCATCATGGATTTACCGTTGGGTGCTTTCATCCGCACCAAATCAAACCAGCGGTGACCTTCGGCAAATAACTCCAGGGCTCGTTCATCAAATACTTTCATTCTAAACTCATCCCTGGTGAGTCCCGCTGCCAGATTAGCTGGGGTGGTACGTGTAGTCCCGTTGGCATTTCGGGCCCTGGCTCTTAGCATATTAAAAGCCGCGTAGGCCGCTGGTGTTGGGCCATTCACTTCATTTTCAGCCTCGGCTTTTATCAGATAAACATCAGCCAGACGAATGATAAACAAATCATTCTCCTGATTGGAGTTAGCAAGGCCCGCCCCGTCCACATACTTGTATATGTAGGGTTGGACGGTGGAGGCTTCAAAAAGCTCGTTGCTTGTTGTAGTTGCTCTAAGAAGCGGGTAGGTTATTACTTTCCGATTGGCCGTATTCGTCCAGGTCGTCAACATGGAGCGCTCAACCCGGTAGTCATTCAGAAAATCACCGGTTGAATATTTGTCATAAAACCAGGGTTGAACCACGTAGTTGGCAATGCCAACTTTGGTTGTGCCAGAACCCGCCACGTTTGGCATGGAAATAGGCATAAAAAACCCGGCAAACTGGGAGCCCAACGTACCCAACTGCGCATCTCTGGTGAAAGAAATGCCAAAGATTACCTCCTGATACGCATCCCGTTCTTTGGCAACGTCCCACAGATCGTTGTAAGAAGGGATCAACCGATACTGGTTCGAGCTGATCACACTATCCGCATATACACTGGCCAGTGCATAATTGGCCGTTGCCGCCGTTCCTTTCAGACTTTGGTAGCTGGCGTAGGTCAGGTAGGCCTTGGCCAGCATAGCCTGTGCGGCTCCTTTGGTGGCATGGCCAAACTCAGCGGCCGGCAGCGCCGTTCGCGTTAGCAGGGAGGCCGATGCGGCTTTCAGATCGGTGAAAATCTGCTCAAAAATCTTGTCGCTCGCTGTCCGTTCCAGCGTTAAATCGTCGGTCAGTGCGGTTGATTTCAGGCGAAGGGGTACATCGCCAAATAGCCTGACCAGGTAGAAATAAGAGAAGGCCCGCAGAAAATACAGCTCCCCTTTTACGCGGGCTTTGTAGGCCGCATTGATGTTGAGCGGCTCCATTTTCTCCAGCAGGAAATTGCACCGGTTAATGGTTGCGTACATCGTGTTCCAGAAACCGCTGGTGGCTGGCGTCGACGCATCATGCGTTTTGATGGAATACTGTAGGTTTGTGCCGACACTCGGGCGAATATTTATATCGTCGGCGGTGGCCCAGAAAATGGCGTAGTTGGCTCTAAACGCGCCATCGGTTTGCAGCGTTGCATAGGTGCCGTTTAGAAACGCCGTTACGTCAGCCTGTTTTGAGATCGAGTTTTCAGGCGTCAGGGTATCCAAAATTTTTTCTTCCAGGCTACATCCTGACAGTACGAATACGATCAGAAGGAGCACTGCCAATTTATTTTTCATGGCTATAATGCTTGGGTCGAGATGATTAAAATGTCAGGTTGATACCCGTCGAATAGGTGCGGTATTGGGGAACCGTTCCAAAGTCAACCCCCGGTGTTAGTGAACTGGTGGCGTTGGCGCTTACTTCCGGGTCGTACCCTTTGTAGTTAGTCCAGGTAATCAGGTTCGTGGCCGATACGAAGACTTTGGCATTCCGCAGCCATTTGACTGTGTTGGTGGGTAAATTGTAGGCAAGAGAAATATTCTTGAGCCGCACAAACGAGCCATCTTCCAGATAAAAATTGCTCAGACGCCCCCGGAAGGCATTCCCTACGTTTCGGGCCTGCGGGTAGTAGTTGCTGGTACCTTCGCCCTGCCACCGTCCTTCCCAGGCTTCGGTCCGCATGTTGGTGCCGGTCGTAAAGGTGAGCGCGTCCAGAATATGCCGGTTCAGGTTCATCACATCCTGCCCCATGTTGCCCATGAAGAAAATACTCAGCGTCAGGCTTTTCCATCGGAAGTCGTTGGTAATGCCAAAGGTGTAGTCAGGGTAGGGGTTGCCGATAATGGTCCGGTCAGCCACCGAAATGGTGCCATCGCCATTGGTATCGACATATTTAATGTCGCCCGGAGTTGGGTTGGTGGGATCTTTGGGTCCGGTAGCCACCTGATCGGCATTTTGATAAACGCCATTGACCTGGTACCCGAAAAACGCGCCAATCGGAAATCCTTCCAGTGCCGTGTTGGCGGGCTGACCAAGGCCAATAGAACCCACCGACAGGTAACTGGCCCCAAACAACTGGATACCACCCAGGTTGGTTATTTTGTTGCGGTTGAAGCTGATGTTGCCGGACGCATTCCATTTGAGTTCGCCGTCGAGAATCACCGCATCGGCATCAAACTCGATTCCTTTGTTTTCAACCTTGCCAAAGTTGGCAGCATAGCTGGTAAAACCCGTTGATCCGGGTAACGTCAGGTTGATCAGCAGATCGGAGGTGTTGCGGCTATAGGCCTCAAAACCCAGCTTTAGTCGGCTCTTCAGAATAGCCACGTCGAGCCCGACATTGATTTGACGGGTCGTTTCCCAGCCCAGATTTGGGTTCCCCAGGCCACTGGGTGCCAGTGCCGTGAGGATGATGCCGTTGACAACCGTCCGGGTTGTTCCGACCCGGTCGACGGATGAGCCGACGCCGATACTTTGGTTACCGCTGATGCCGTAACTGGCTCTGACCTTCAGTTCATCAAAGATGGTCCGGCCCTTCATAAAGGGTTCATTATGCACATTCCAGCCACCGGCAATGGAAGGGAAAAAGGCCCATTTGTTGCCTTCGGCCAAGCGGGATGCGCCGTCGGCCCGACCGGTAAGCGTAAACAGGTAGCGGCTGTCGAACGTATAGTTGAAACGCCCTAATACTGATTGCAGCGCCCAGTTTTGGTTGGTTGTGACCGGGATAGAGGATGAACTGGCTAACTGAAAATTATTGGCCTGAAGGGCTTCCGACACAAATTGCGTAGCCTGAACCCCGAACGTTCGGTTATTCCATTGCTGCCAGGTGTAGCCACCAACGGCATTGATGCGGTGCTTTCGGGCAATGGTTTTGTTGAAGCTGAGGGTGTTTTCAACCAGGAAGTTAAAACTACTGGCCTCACCGGTGTAGGCATAGCCATTCTGGCGGCCAGCAAAGGTGCCGAACGGCTGGAAGTTATCCCGCTTGGCATTGGTGTTATTGACGCCTGCATTGATCACAAAATTCAATCCCTTCAGGAGCGAATAATCGGCTTTCAGATTGGCAAGCACGACCGTTGACCGGGCCACGTTTCGGCCGAGCGTTACCAGTGTCAATGGGTTGCCTTCGATGGATAGTTCGGGTTCATCGTCGGTGCCGGCAGCAAAAGGAGACGCAATGGGCCTGAACCGCAGCGCACCGGTAATGGCCGAGCCCGACTGATCACCATTTGAATTGGATTGCTGCGTCGATCTGTTCTCACTGATTGTTCCGCTAAAGCTGCCGAACAGTTTCAGTTTCGGCAGTACCTGCCGGTCGAGGTTGATCCGAATGGAGCCCCGGTCGAACGACGAATTCTTGATGATACCTTCCTGACTGTAGTAGTTTCCCGAAACGGAATACTTGGTTTTATCATCGCCCCCGGTAAACGAAAGCTGATGATCCTGAGAAACCGACGGTTGAATGATCAGGTCCTGCCAGAAATAATCATTGGCCAGCAAGCCCGGTATGGCAGCCGCCCGGTAGACCGAATCCCGACCACTGTTGCGGGCACCTTCGTTGGCGTACTGAATAAAATCAGCCGCCCGCAGCACATCGATTTTTTTTGGTAAACTGCTGATGTCAGTACGGAAGGAGTACGAAAACTGATCCCGTTTGCTCTTCCCGCGTTTGGTGGTGATCAAGACAACGCCATTGGCTCCCCGCGACCCATAAATGGCGGTTGACGATGCATCTTTCAGAATTTCGATGGATTCAATATCATTCGGGTTGATAGCCGCGAGCGGGTTAGTTGGTGGTGTTGACGCTTCCCAGAAACTCGTGCCGGTGTTGGGCGACAGGCTCCGCTGATCGGTTTCGATGGGATAACCGTCCAGAATAATCAGAGGTTGATTGGAACCCGTTACCGAACTGGCCCCCCGAATCAGAAACGTCATTCCCGAACCCGGTGCGCCTGAGTTCTGCGTGATCTGCACCCCCGAGGCACGGCCTTGAATCAGCTGGTCGATGGAGGTTATGGGTTTGTCTTCATTGCCTTCGGCCTTCAGGGAAGAGACCGAACCAGTCAGGTCGCTCTTTTTGATCTCACCATAGCCCACTACTACCACCTCCTCCAGCGATTTGGTATCGGGCTTCAACGAAACGTTGATGCTTGTTTTGTTACCAACGGCCACTTCCTGAGATAAATACCCCACGAAGGAGAAAACCAGTGTCGCACTACCAGTAGGCACCGCCATGCTGAATTTGCCCTGAATATTGGTTGTACTTCCCTTTGAGGTGCCTTTTATGACCACACTCACCCCCGGTAGAACCTCGCCTTTTTCGTCGGTCACCGTACCCGTAACGGTTATATCAGCCGTGGCTTCCGTCCGGGACTGGTCGGGCGCGGATGATGCACTACTGCCAGTTTCCGAAGGCTGGATCACGATATTCTCGCCGGAAACTTCGTAGCTTAAGCCTAACGGTTTCAGTAGTTTATCCAGAACGGAGGCTACCGGCTGATCGGTGACCTGAAGTGACACCTTTCGGTCAGACTGAATGAGCCGGGAGCTGAATACAAACCGAATCCCGGCCTGCTGCCCAAGCTGCTGAAGAACGTACTTCACTTGTTTTTGCTGCACCTGCATCGACACCTTTCGAGTCAGGGCTTCCTGCGCATGAACGTCAAAGGCAATGGATGTACTGACAACCGACAAGGCTAAAACGATCTGGAGAATACTGATTCGCATGATTAGCTGTAGTTGACGTTTGACTGGAAAGCGTTTCTTCATACTTTTGACCTGTTTTGTTAATCGTGAAACAATTGGCAAAATGAACCCCGTATCCTGTCATAGACGGATAATCAGGTCGGCAAACCTTCGGGGCAAACACGGGTCAATCATGTTCGAGCATGATTGACCTCTTTTTAGGGGGCTACGCTACAGCCCTTACCTTCAATAATGATTCGGCCTTCGATGACAACGTACCTGGCCTGTACGGCTTTACAGATCAGGTCGAGTTTTTCGTAGAGCGGCAGGTCCGTCAGATTGGCCGATACCGGGCAATCGCGGAACAGGGTCGGATCATAAACGAGATCGATTTCGTAGGCTTTTTCGAGGGTTTCGAACACCTGTGCAACGGGCGTTTCATCGAAATTGAACGCCTGCAGTTCATGTTCCTGCTGCCCCGTCATGAGTGGTTGCTCAATGAGCCCTTTTTCCATTTTTTCGGTGGCGCGGGTATACACAATTCGCTGGTTTGGGTCGAGCACAACGCCATCCAGTGCGGGAGCTTTCAGCTTGGCGGATAGTTGAGGATCGGCCTGCGAGAAAACGGCCACCCGACCGGTTTTGACCGTCACCTGAACCTGCTCGTCCTGTTGCCGGGCACGTACCCAGAAGCTGGTACCCAGTACCTTGGTGACCAGCTCATTGGCGTACACCACAAACGGTTTAACCGGGTTTTTGGCTATGGAGAAAAAGGCCTCTCCCTGCAAAACGACCTCGCGCTGATTACCCCTAAACGAGACAGGATAGCTGATTCGGGACCCTGGCTGGAGAGTAACCGTACTGCCATCGCTCAATAAAACCGTACGCGGCTGCTGCGTGTCGTTGGTTTGTTCGACCCGCGTTTGACCAAGCTGGGCAACCAGTTCAGCGTAATCAATTCGATTCGGTCGTTGTATAAACCACCAGCCCGCCCCCGTGATGAGGAGAATGGCAGCGGCCACCCGAAGCCAGGATTGCCAGTGAATCTGACGGACAATGCGCCGGGGTTGACCTGAATCAACTGTGTCCGGTAACCGGGCCATTATCTGCTGAACGGCGGCCGCTCTCTCCGTGGCTGACAGGGGAGTGTTAGCTGGGCGAATGGCTAATACCAGCGATTTAGCACTGGCCATATCAGCGGCCTTTTCGGGATGAAGGGCTACCCAGTCTGCCCAATGTATATTCGCAGGGTCGTCGGGAAACAACACCCATCGCCGGAAAGAGGGGTCCAGAACAAACTGCTTTACGGTATACTGCTGGTATTTTTCCACGTCACTAGGTGCTTTCAAACACCATTAGACATGACCTAATGCCGGATACTGTATTTTTTCTAGTTTTTTTTAAATTATCTGACCCCAAATAAGAAAAAGGCCATGGATGTCAAGCGAGGAGTTCAACAGATCAACCCTGGTACCAGAATCGCAGACATAGCATCAAGCCAACTTTCCAGTGAATTTTGAGCCATTTGAAAGCAGTCTGTAGAAGATTGGAGACCGACTGCGGATGAATATCCATTATTTCGGCGATCTCATCACGGCTTAAGTCGTGGAAAAAGCGGAGGTAAACGGCCTCTTTCTGGCGTTTGGGGAGTTCATTGAGCCAATAGGATAACTCAGTCGCCAGGCGTTGGTCTGATTCTAGTTGAATGAACTGCTGTTCGACGCTGAATTCACTCTCAAAATCAAGCTCTATTTTGTCGTAATCGCCAAACGTGCTCATTCGGTTGTACTGAACAACGCGGTGCAAACGGCGACGCAGAGATGCCAGAAAGTAAGGCCTGGGTGGAATGTTGGCGTTTAACAGCTGCCGCTTTTCCCAGACCTCCAGAAACACATCCTGAATACAGTCTTTTACCAGATCACGATCGCGGCAGAACTTACACCCATACTGAAACAGTAGATCGTAGGTTTGATCAACAAGGTTCTCAAACAGTTGGGCATCACCCGCCAGAGATCCCCGCCAGAGAATGGCTTCCTCCTGATCGTCAAACGGTTTACCTCTGTTTTCCATGGATGATTTTTCGGTTGTTGTAGTGCCCGAAATACATGTTGCTGCCGTAGGATGTCTACAAACGGAAGTCTATTTGTCGCAAAAAAACAATTTTTGTTCTAAGATTTATTATGTCGTCCGGTATTACTGATTTCAACAAATCCGTTTTTGGTACCAATCATAAATAACCTGCTATCGAAAAATCTACCCAAAAGAGAATAAGCGATTTTATAAGTCAGGGTGATTTCATGCAGGGTCAAAGCACTCATCATTGTTGGATACATGTCGCCATATGTATTGTTGGGGGAAACTCGATGCCCCACTGCCTTAGCCGGCAGTTATGTACTGAAGGCTAGGCTGTATGGTGGTTTGGCGGGTTTTGCGACATAAGTGAGCACAAGAAATAATCTCCTGTTGTCTGAAAACAGGCGTCAGCTTACAACGGGAGATAAGGCTGGTAAGGAGGCCAGACCTGGGATAACTGGGCTTAAGTCAGCCAATCAATCCTCGGGTATTCTCAAACAAATTTGTCCATCAAATGAAAAGCAGGCTATCCCAATTGGGATAGCCTGCAGGGTTAACGTTGACTAATTCGTTGCAGCAGGGCCGCGGTTTCAGCAGGCTGGCTGAGCATAGCGTCGTGGCCCGTGGCCAGCTCATAATAGCTCCAGTTGGGGTTGTGCTTTGTACGCTCGGCGAATACCTTCAGTACTGATAAGGCAGGCTGAGTGCAGGCGATGTAACTCGTTGGCAAACCGTTACCGTAGGAGTTCCGCAATACGATGGGCTGGCTAAAGCAGCGATAGGGCTGGGGCGTTAGTCGGGCATCCGCCCAGCGACTCAGGGCCACATCGTTGACCCCGAAGCTTGCAGAGGGGCGAATCGGCAGGCTGAGCCCACGGCTGGGGGCTGCGGCTGCGACAAAGGCCGCTTGTATGTCCTTCGGATGTACGTCGAGCAGACTTTGCCCATTTTCGACCAGAACGGCATCCAGAAACACCAGTTGGTGCAATCGCTCAGGTATGCGGTCGGCCACGCCGGTAATGACGGCCCCGGCATAACTATGGCCCACCAGCACCACATCGTGCAAGTCTTCCATCACCAGTAAATTCACGATATCCGTGATATGCGTGTCCAGGTTGATGGCAGGGGTGAGCGTATGTTGATGCTCTCCCATACCGCTGAGAGTAGGTGTGTAGACGGTAGCTCCTGTAGCGCGTAATTGAGCGCTGACCTGCTGCCAGCACCAGCCACCATGCCAGGCCCCGTGGACCAACACATAAACCGGGTGTTTTACGGGAGTCGGCTTCCCCGCCCAGGCTCCCTGCCAATCCAGTACGACGATGAAAACGAACCAGACTGTAATCTTTCCAAAAAATAACTGTTTCATTGGGCAAAGGTCCCCGTTATCTCAGGTGGTCACAATAACTCACCCTAAAATGAGCCAGGTGAATCTCATATGTCCAGTACCATAAAAGAAAGCTCCACGAATGCGCACAACGCCAGATTACTGTCTGAGTGGTGTGGCGTGAACGACATACTGCGTGACATCAGCCCTCGCTGGAAGATGGTGTTGTTGCACCAGATTGCTCATGGGGTTGCCCAGTACAGTCTGCTCAAACAGTCTTTCCCTACTTTATCGGACCATGTACTCAGTCAGCGTCTGGCGGAGTTGGTAACCGAGAAACTTGTTAGAAAAAGCTTCGTACCCGAAACGGTACCCCCGCAAACCCGGTATTCGCCTACACCCAAAGGACTCGCCTTGCTGGCTATTGTGGCGAAATTGAATCAGTGGGGTAATCGGATCTGGGTGGAAGAGCAGGATGCCTGAAACCTTCGGTCATGAGCCCAGGGCAGCCGTGACTAGTTGTGCGGGCTCGGGCATGATTGCCGAAGTTGTGCCGACGCTACGCTGTGAAGGCCCTGACGGGTTGTGGTTGAACCTGAAGATTTGTGCCGACGCTGCGCTGTGAAGGCCCTGACGGGCCAGGGTTGAACCTGATCGATTGCTGCTACCGACGCTACGCTGTGAAGGCCCTGACGGGCCAGGGTTGCTCCTGATCGATTGTTTCTACCGACGCTGCGCTGTGAAGGCCTTGACGGGTTGTGGTTGAACCTGAAGATTTGTGCCGACGCTGCGCTGTGGAGACCCTGACGGATTAAACGCAGGCTTTTCCTGGATTCATTTGAACCAACTCAGCTGACCTGAATCATGGCAGCAGCTGAGCTGTTGATGGTGGGTCTTCGCGGATACTAAGCCATACTAAGCCGGCGCGCCGGGCGTTGACAGGATAACCGGCTGGCCGCTCAGACCGCCACTGGCGTAGGGGGCTTGCAGGAATCGTGACAGGCCTATGACTTTTTCTCTATTAGCAGGCTTAAAGAATAACCTGGCGTATACACAGTTTTTTTATGCCCAGACCCGCCTGCTGTATCCAACCCTGGAGCTGGTCTTCGTCAGCTTCAACAGCACCGACGGCACGCACCAGTGGCTCGACTCCCTGCAGGATGAACACGTTCGGTATTATTACGAAGAGCGGGAACGCACGCTGTCCGACACGTACAACAAATGCATCGAACTGGCCACGTCGGCCTACGTGATCTTCGCCCACAACGACATGGTGCTGGCGCCAGGCTTTGTAGAAGAGGTGGCACTGCTGCAAACCGACCGGCGAGTGATATTTTACACGACGGTTGAGCCGCCTGTCTTTGCGGACGACCCCCGGCCCGGCAAACTGGTTCAGGATTTTGGGGCCGACCTGGTTACGTTTCAACAAACCGTCTTTTTTCAGTTTGTGCAGGATGAGCAGCAACGAAATCGGGAGGCCGGTCAAACGGCCATTCCGACCCATCGGGGTGTTTTCTTTCTGGCTGCGTCGCGGAAGCGGCTGCTGGACATGGGCGGATTGGACCCGCTCTTCGATCCTATGTTCTGCGAAGATGACGACCTGCTGCTGCGACTCGGGCTGAGCGGTGTCGAGATGATCATCGCCCCGAATGCGCTGTGTTACCACTTCGTCAGTAAAACCTCCCGGTTTTCGGAAGAGTATATTCACCGAACCCGGCAGATCGAGCGGCAGTCGAACCGGAATTTTGTTCGGAAGTGGGGGTTTGGAAATACGTCGGCTAACCGGTGCCGGTACGACATTGGTCTGATTCTGACCGGTGGCGACCTGTCGGTGCTTCGGGAGCTGGAGCCCTGGGCGCAGACGATCTATACCGACCTTGACCCGGAACCGTACATCCGGGACGAGCAGCCCCTGACCCACATCGACCTGCCGAAGAAACTAAAAAAACTGTCGGCCACTCGGACCAACGGGATTCTGGTTACGCTGGATGCGCGTAAAGCGGACTCAGCCCAGCTGGAGCAGATTGCACACTTATCGGACATGATCCACGCCCGGCTCAACGAGCCGGTATCGCCGTGGAAACGCTTCTGGCGACGGCTGGTTCCGGTCACTACCTGGCACGGGTATCGCATCCGGATTATTGATCCGACAACATCCGAATCCGCCCTGATTTATAAAAAACTTACCTATGCTTGATCGGTTACTGGCCCGGCGGATCCGGCTGTCATACGGTATTACCGTTTGCAACGAAGCGGTGGAGTTGGAACGGCTGATTCTGTTTTTGCTGCTTCATAAAGATGCGCACGATCAAATCGTCGTGTTGCAGGATACTACCGAGCCTGACTCGTGGGTTACGGACGTACTCGACCGATACCAGAATCAGATCAGTGTCCTGACCGCGCGGCTCGGCGGGGACTTCGCGACCTTTAAGAATACCCTGATTTCGATGGCGTCGGGCGATTATCTGTTTCAGATCGATGCAGACGAACTGCCCGGTAAACCCCTGCTTCGTTCGCTGAAAGGCATACTGCGAAAGCATCCGCAGGCCGACTGCCTGGCTGTTCCCCGGATCAACCTGGTCAGGGGACTGACGCCCGAGTGGATAGCGGCCTGGCAGTGGCAGGTGGATGAGCAGGGGCGGATCAACTACCCCGATTACCAGCTGCGGATCTTCCGGCTGAACCAGATAATACGGTGGAAAAATAAAGTACATGAAGAACTCGCCGGGTACCAGCACTGCCATTTCCTGCCTGCCGACACCGATGCGTACTGTCTGCTACACCGGAAAGACATCGATCGGCAGAAAAAGCAGAACGACTTTTACCAGTCGCTCGGATGAGCCGGGGTTAACTCATGAACTCTGGCGGTAGCCGGGGTTATCGCTTAGCTTTGTCATATGAAAAAAATAGCGTTTGTTGTGCAGCGTTACGGCGTGGAGGTCAACGGAGGAGCCGAGTACTACTGCCGGATTATGGCCGAACGACTGGCAAATACCTATGAAGTGGATGTGCTGACAAGCTGTGCGCTGGAGTACGTCACCTGGGCCAACTGGTACCCCGCCGAGACGGTGATGATCAATGGAGTACGGGTACACCGGTTTGCGACCAAACACGAACGGCTGGTTAAACAGGCCGCCCGGGCAGAACACAAACTCAAAAAATGGTCAAGGCCGGAAGAGTGGCAGGGGCTGGCCCGGCTCCGGATGTGGGCCCGGGCGCTGGTGGGTAAGAGCCTCCGCCGGTACAGCCGTCTGTGGGCCGAATACCAGGGTCCTTATACGCCCGACCTGATCGATTACCTGAAGCGCAACCACCAGCAGTACGACGCGTTGATCTTCATCACCTACCTCTATTACCCCACTATTGCCGGGCTGAACGTTGCCCCCCAGAAGTCTATTTTTATTCCCACGGCCCACGACGAGGTGCCGATTTACCTGCCGGTGTTCGGGCCGCTCTTCCAGAAACCCCGCGCCATCCTGTTTTTGACGCCCGCCGAGCGGAGCTTCGTGCATCAGCTGTTCCGGAACGAGTCGATCCGGAATGATGTGGTAGGGGTGGGGATTGAACCCGCCCGCGCCCTGTCGGACAAGTCGGTAAGTGAGATACTCAACCTCGGCGAACCGGGCTCTCCAGCGGCCCAGGACGGTGTCGATTACCTGCTTTACATTGGGCGAATCGACACGGCAAAAGGGTGCGATACGATGTTTGAGTTTTTCAGGCAGTATAAAGAGGCACATCCGTCTCCGCTGAAGCTCGTGCTGGTTGGGCAGGCGTTCATGCCTATACCGGATCACCCCGACATACGGCCCGTTGGCTTCGTTGATGAACCGACCAAAGCCACATTGCTCCAGCACGCCAAAGCGCTCGTGATGCCGTCGCCCTACGAAAGTCTGTCGATGGTAACCCTGGAAAGTTTTGCCGTCGGTATTCCTGTCATTGCCACGGCCGAATGCGCCGTGCTGCGTGATCATATAGTCGGCAGCCGGGCAGGCCTGTTGTTCCGCAGTTACGAGGAGTTCGGCCAGGCGGTTGACCAGATTCTGACGCAGGATTCCGCAGAGATGGCCAACAATGGGCGGGCCTATGTCAACCAGTACTACACCTGGAAAAACGTACTGGCCACGTTTGACGAAGCTGTCAAGTACGTGGCCAGCTGAACCCGCTGGTTTCGAACACCCTGCAGGAGGTACTCCAGTAGCAGCGCTGCTACTGGAGTACCTCCTGCAGGGTGTTCAGACGTTTATAGACACTGTCGGTGCGGCTGATCAGGTCGTAGTGGTTGCCGCGTTCCACGATCTCGCCGTCTTCCATGATCAGGATTTCGTCGGCTTCCCGGATCGTGCTGAGCCGGTGGGCAATGACCAGTGTAGTGCGGCCTTCCATGAGGTTGTCCAGCGCTTCCTGCACCGATTTTTCCGACTCGACATCCAGGGCCGAGGTGGCTTCGTCCAGGATGAGGATCGACGGTTTTTTGAACACCGCCCGGGCAATACTAAGCCGCTGGCGCTGCCCCCCGCTCAGCCGTACCCCCCGGTCTCCGATGTTGGTGTTGTAGCCGTCTTCGGTTTCCATAATAAAGGCGTGGGCGTTAGCCACCTTGGCCGCGGCAATAACATCTTCCAGGCGGGCGTCGGGCTGACCGAGGGCAATGTTATTGAAGATCGTGTCATTGAAGAGGATAATCTCCTGGGTTACGAAACTCATCTGCCGGCGCAGCGAATCCATGGTGTAGTCGCTGACCTCTACGCCATCGATGGTAACGCTGCCCTGGGTAGGTTCGTAGAAGCGGGGAATCAGGTCAGCGATGGTCGACTTGCCAACGCCCGATGGCCCTACTAGCGCGATTTTCCGGCCTTTCTCCATCCGGAAGCTGATGTTTTTCAGCACGGGCTTGTCGCCATACTGAAAGCTGACATTCTCGAAGACAACGTCGCGCCGGAACTGATCCAGGGTCAGGGCGTTCGGTTTGTCTTCAATCTCGATTGGTTTGTCGAGCAGTTCCAGAATGCGCTCGCCAGCCGCCTGTCCCTGCTGAATGTTCGTCAGGGCAACGACGATGGCTTTGGCGGGCCGAATGATCTGCGAGAAAATAGCGATGAACGCAATGAATGAGCTGGCCTGCAGGTTACTCGTGCTGTTGAGTACCAGACTGCCTCCGTATACCAGGATACACGCCACCACGAATACCCCCGACGCTTCGGAAAAAGCTGGCGCCAGTTCCCGGCGCTTGAACCCTTCCAGACTGGCTTTCCGGTAGAAATCATTTTCGACACTGAACCGCCGAAGAATGAACGGCGTCGCGTTGAAGGAGCGAATGATGCGCATCCCCATCAGCGTTTCGTCCATCAGCGTGAGCATCCGGCCCATCGACGACTGAACGTCCTGCGCTTCTTTCTTGAGTCGTTTGGTAACGGCGGCAATCCCGACTGCCGACACCGGAATGATAACGAGCGTGAACAGCATCAGCTTGGCCGAAATCATGAACAGCGCCACAAAATAGCCGATCAACATGTACGGCTCCTTGAAAACGACCTCGATTGAACTGCCGGCTACGCTTTCAATGGCGTAGACATCGCCGTTGAGCCGCGACAGCAGATCGCCTTTGTGCTCTTTGGTGAAATAACCCAGGTGCAGGTGGTTGATTTTCTCGAACAACGCTTCGCGCAGGCGTTTGACCAGCAGGGTTCGGGCACCCAGCAGACACTGTTGGGCCAGAAACCGGAAAAAGTTGGTCATGACCACGGCTACCACGATCATTCCCGCCAGGAAATAAAGCGCGTGAACCGGATTCGTGGTCTTGAACTGATAAATCAGGTGGTAAAAAATATCCTTGAAGTAATTGCCGGAGATATGAAAGTCCGGCATCGACGCGTACTTGGCCGCGTCGGCCGTGTTGATCGGGTCGAACAGGAAATTGAGCAGCGGGATAATCAACGCAAACTGAAAGACGTTGAAAAACACACTGATAATGGTAAAGAAGAAGAAGGGGATAATAAATTTTCCATAAGGCCTGGCGTAGGCCATCAGCCGTTTATAAACTTTCATTCGTTGATCGTAACGTGTTAACTCTCTATGCTATGGCAGCCTGGAGAAATCTGGCTGGATCGCAGGTTGTATTTTATCCGAGCAAAGACCGGTAAACGTCCAGATACTTCCGGGCCGCGTCTTCCCAATTGAACGTAGCGCTGTAGGCTTTCATTGCTTCCTGGATGCGGCTGCCGGCCTTTCGGTAGTGCAGCATACCGGACTGAAAATCATCGTGCATGTTGTCGAAATCCTGAAAGTAGAAGGCCAGATCTTTGCCAATTTCCGTCATGGCGGTGTGTTTCGACAGAAAAACAGGCTTGCCTACGGACATCGCTTCGGTGATGGGCAAACCAAATCCTTCGGCCAGCGACGGCATCACCAGCGCCTGGCAATTATGATAATACCAGGACTTCTCACCTTCCGTCACCTCGTTGATCAGGTGCGTACGGTCGTCGACGTTTAGTTCAGACGCCTGCTGCCGGATGTAATTCGCGTAGGATTTATCCTCGTGCCGACCTGCCAGTACCAGCTCCATGGACGGATTGCTTTGCAGCAGGGGTAAAATCTGATGCTGGTTTTTTTTGCGGGCAATGGCGCCGATGTTGAACAGAAACGGAACGGCGGGGCGGTATGACTTTTCTTCCAGAACCGGCTTGGTCAGGCCGTTGGTGCCGTTATAGATCACGTGTACAGCCCGGTTGCCGACGTCGCAGTGGGTTAGCACGTCGTTGCGCGTGAATTCGGAAATGCACACGATGGCGTCGCTCCGGTTGATGTTCTCCTGCAGATGACTGAGGCAGCGGGCTTTTTTACTGGCCGACTTGTCTTCGTAGAGAAAATTCAGGTCGTGGATGGTCAGTAGTACTTTGATCTTCCGGTTCCGGCGCGGCAGGTAGTTCGAGTTCTGATAGGTGCAGTGCCACAACTGATACTGGCTGACCGATGGCATGAAGAACTTCTGCAACGATTGCTGCGGCAGGATGGGTACCGACGGGCCAAAGCTGGCGGCTACCCGGTTAGGAATGAAGACGGCTATTTTTTCACGGCTGCTATTTTGCAAAAGGGCCTTCCCCAGATTGAGACAAAAGTAGTACAGTCCGGTGTTGATGTACTTCATTCGCTCGCAGTCGAAGATGATTTGGTTCATAACGGAATCGCTTTTCAACGTTGATAAGCTGAACAGAAAAGTTTGGAACGGGCGTCATGACGAAAAATAAACGTGTACCTGTAGGAGTTCATCAAGCATGACGCATCGTTCAGAAGTGATGAGTCTTAAAGCTGGTAGAAGGGTTGGAAGACAGCCGAAGGAAAAAAGGCCGCATTAGAATAGCGGCCTAACCTCCATAATGTTGCATTTTTTACGAAAATCTGATTGTAAGCACCCTGCACCCCCGCAGCTCGACCGTATGTCTCGAATTATATTGGATTGCGACCTGATGAAGTATTCACATTCCGGGTTGTATCAGTACTGCCAGCAACTTGGCGATCACGTTAATCAGTTGCCAGCCGTTGATGGCTCGCCATCCCTGTACATGTATCTGCCGCCCCGCCGGAAACTTGAACTCAGTCCCAAACCGTATCACCTCATTGAGCAACGATGGCACAGGCTGGTTCAGCCGTTTCTGAAAGACTGTCGGGTGTGGCATGCTCCGTTTCAGTCCGGTCGGATTTTACCCGGTAAAACGCGTTATCCGGCTATCAGGGTGCTGCTGACCATCCATGACCTGAACGTACTCCACGAGGGCAAGCCCCAGGCTGTACAGCAGAAGAGCCTGGCGCATACGCAGTCGCTGATTGACCGCAGCGATGCTATTGTCTGTATTTCTGAATTTACCCGGAGCGACGTGCTGACTCACTGTAACGTCGGTGACAAGCCCGTTCACGTGATCTATAACGGCGTTGACCCGCTAACGGAGCCGATACAGGCGCCCGTGGCGTACCGACCTGCCCGTCCGTTTCTGCTGGGCATCGGGTACCAGAACCGGAAAAAAAATTACCATGTGCTGCTGCCTTTACTCCAGTCGAACCCGGAGCTGGAGTTGCTGCTGGTCGGTCATCACGACGATCCGGCTTATGTCGGTCAGGTGCGGCAGCTGGCCCAAAACCTGGGGGTTAGCGATCGGCTGCACCTGCCGGGAACGGTCTCCGAAGCCGATAAAGCCTGGTATCTGAGGCACTGCCAGGCGTTTCTGCACCCCTCCCTGGCAGAGGGGTTCGGGCTGCCCGTTATCGAGGCCATGCGGTTCGGGAAGCCGGTGTTTCTCTCAACGGCCACCTCGCTGCCCGAGATCGGTGGGGAAGCGGCCTTCTATTTTCCCAGCTTTGAGGCCACAGTGGTGCAGGCGGTGTTTGAACAGGGCATGCATACCTACACCCATACGCCGATGGCCGACGCTATTGTCCGGCATGCCGAACGATTTACCTGGCAAGAAAGCGCCCGCCAGTACGTAGCCGTATATCAGTCGCTGATGAACTGAAAAGCCGGATGGTGTTATATTTTGTTCGAGCCGACCTGTACGTAGCGCGTAGTCGCTAACTTGTCATTACAAGACTTCTAAGTGTATGCTGGAAACGGAGCGGTTAAACCTGGGTGAGCTGTCGACAGACGACGCGCCCTTTATCGTTGAACTCCTCAACACGCCTGCCTGGCTGGAATTCATTGGGGATCGGGGTGTCAGAACGGTTGCCGATGCCGAAGCATACATTCAGAACGGTCCGGTGGCCAGTTATCGGCGGCTGGGTTTTGGGCTGTATCTGGTTCGGCTGAAGGAAAGCCGGCAACCCATCGGCCTGTGTGGCCTGCTGAAGCGGGAAACCCTGGACGATGTAGACATCGGGTTTGCGTATCTGCCGACCTATACCCGACAGGGATACGGCTTCGAAGCGGCATCGGCCGTTATTACCTATGCCCGCACGACGCTAAAGCTAACCCGGATCGTGGCCATTACGGCGCCCCACAACCAGCCCTCGATCAACCTGCTCAGTCGATTGGGGTTCCGCTACGAAGCGACCCACACGCTGCCCGGCCAAACCGGACCCTCGATGCTATTTGGTCTCAGCTAACGAAACCCTTTTCTTCTTTTCTCCTATGAACGCTCAACGAGTAATCAGCCTCGCCCTGGTCGGACTGACTGTCTGGCTGAACCCGGGTTGTCAGAAAAATCCCGTGCCCCCCGGTGGTATCGGAACCTACCTGGTCGGCCAGTGGCTGCTCACTAAAAAGGTTACCCCAGCGGATACGACCGCCTTTGGAAGTCTGGGTGGACAGGTGCTCGAAGTGGGCAACGATACCCGGCGTAATTTTCTGTCCATCAGTCAGGGCGGCAGTGAGCAGCTACGCCTTTTTGAAACTCGCCGGGTCACAAACGAGAATGCCTATACCGTGGATCTCTATTACGGCAACGGGCAAATGCTGCGGTTCTTTCTGAGACAAACCTATCAGAACGGCGCTCCACAGGGCGTACACAACATTCAGGTAACGCCGTTCATAAAAGGATATGCGGCCGTTTTCGATACCGTCCGCTACCACTACGAGCGGCTCCGGTAGGTCGGCTGGTTCGACAGGTTGCCGCGTCGTCGTTATGGTGGTGCTTCAGGAGACGGGTAAGGTGGTCGATTGGGCGCAGGCTGCCGGAGGGGGCGCTTCGTTTGTGAGGGGGACCATTGTGGCTGAACGAGGGGACAAACTACCGAAAACAGACGCATACCTCGTATGTTTGGCTCATGAACTCACGCATACGGCCTGAGTCACTTGACTCATCACCCTATAAAGAACTGATTCAGACCCTGGCGTATCGATGGGTCAGTTCTGACCGCCCCGCCGAAGGGCTGGTCTATCAGGATTATACGAATACCCTCCGCACGTTGCTGCTGACCACCCAGAGCCCCGAGCAGACCACCGCCATCGTTACGGCGGTGCTGAATCAGGCCGTGGCGCTCAACAAAACATCGGCCTGGATTGAGCAGGAGCTGAAATTTGAGGGCATGCTCAGCGGAGTCGACCGGGCCGACTTCCTGCGGCTCGACCTGCAACAGGCGGGCGACGTCGACGACAGCCTGCTCGATATGTATAACGAACGAATCAACCGATTTTCTGCCGACGGGGTGTAGCGCAGCAGTCGCCGTTGTTCAGGAGATGGCGCGGTAGGCTTTCGGGAGCGTAATCCGGAAGGTAGTGCCGACGCCTTCGGTACTGTCCAGATCGATCTGTCCGTTGAGGAGGGTGATGTATTCGTGGCAGATGGCCAGCCCAAGACCCGTTCCCTGAAAGGCAATGGCGTTACTGGCTCTGAAAAATTTCCCGAACAGATTTGGTATGTCTTTTTTGGGAATTCCGATGCCCTTGTCGCTAACTTTCAGCGTGACCATATTGTCTCTAAACCGGATGGTCAGCGTCGGGTTGCCGGTCGAAAATTTGAAGGCATTGGACAACAGATTTACGAGCACATGCGCGATCAGTTTCCTGTCGGTTTCGATCGGTACGACCTCGCCGATAACGATCAATTCAACGAAGCGTTTATCCCCTCTGTCGCTGAAATACAGTTTCAGCGTCTGCGCACAAAGGTCAAATAAATCAACCGGCTCAATGTTAATCATAACCTTGCCCTCGTCGAGTTTGCTGACGGAAAGGGTGTCGGAAATCAAATCGTTGAGCGAAAATATTTTCTTGTGAATATTGTCGAGATGCCGGTTAATGGGGCTGGTGTCGAAGGGAGCCGAGCCGCTGTTGACATAATGTTTTACGAGTTCAAGGCTGGAGCTGATGCCCGCCAGCGGTGTTCTGAACTCGTGGGAGGCTGTTGATATAAACCTCGATTTGAGTGCATTCAGCGCCCGCTCCCGCTGGAGAGAATCCTGCAAAATCAATTCTTTCTCGTGGGCTGACGTGATGTCGGATGCAACACCAACCCGGCGTGTAATGACACCGGCCTCGTCTTTTACCGTGAAAATACGGACGCTCAGATAACGAACACTGCCGTCCTGATGATTGGCCCGGAACTCAAACGACGGTTCCTGCTCATTGTGCATGAAAAAGCTCAGCACGTTCGGGCGGTCTTCTTCGATAATAAAGTCTAAAAACGTTAGCGGATTTCGGTACAGGTTCGTAACCGGCTGACCCGTAAATCGTTCGTAGGCGGCATTCATGTAGGTAAACCGGGGCTCTTCCAGATCCCGTATCCAGAAAATTTCGTCTACGTTTTCGGCAATATCCCGGAATCGCTGTTCGCTTTCGATGATCGCTTCTTCCGCTTTTTTTCGGTCGGTGATGTCGGTCAGGGTTCCGGTAAAGCCGGTAATCTCGGCCTGTTCGTTGAGCGTAGCCTGCGCAAACACATCGATCCATCGGTAACCGCCTTCTTTGTGGCGATACCGTACCACCAGTTTGACATGCCCGGCATCGCAGTCCCTGATCTGGGAAAAGAGCGCCAGGGTATGGGCCTGGTCGTCGGGAAGAATGTACTCCAGGAACCGATGGCCCAGGGCTTCCTCGACGGTGAATCCGGTCACTTCTTCCCAGGCAGCATTCAGAAACAGCCAGCAACCCGTTGCGTCGGCCTGGAAAACAACGGCTTTGAGGTGATCGACCAGCGACCGGTACCGGTACTCGCTGTCCCGCATGGCCTGTTCGGCCTGGCGTTTCGTGGTCCGGTCCCGAATGACGCCGATCATGCGGTTGGTGCCGTTGGGATCATCCTGACGCACCAGGCCATCGGCTTTCATGTAGTGAACCGACTGGTGAGTAGGCGAGAAGAGCCGGAACTCGGCGTTAAACGGCTTTCTGCTTTGCTGGATGTCGGCTACGTATTGCTTAAAGAAGGGCAGATCATCCGGATGGACCATGCGGGCCACCTCGTCGAGGTGGCGGATGGGCTTATCACGGGGCATGTCGAAGAGGCTGGCGAAGCTGCCGTCCAGAATCAGCTCGTTGGTATCCAGATTCCATTCCCACACGCCCAGTTTGCCGGCGCGGGTAGCCAGTTGACTCCGCTGGTTAGCCTGTACCAGCTCCTGCTCGATGGTTTTGAGGTACGAGATGTCGATAGCCGTGTCGACGTAGCCGATCAGCTCCTGCTCATCGTTGTAGAGGCCGGTTACGGTAGAGATAACCGGAATCAGCTGCCCGTCTTTGGTCAGCAGCGTATTTTCCCGGCGCAGGTAGTCGTGCTTTTGCAGATAGGCCCTGATCAGCGCTTCGCCCGTAATCGACGGGTCGGCTACAGCCGCCCTGAGCTGGTCGATCTGCTGCTGAAAAACCGCGGGTGCGCGCAGCGCTCCGGGCGTAACCTTGCCAATCAGCTCGTCGGCCCGGTAACCGGTCATGGTTTCGAGTGCCGGATTGACCAGCTGAATAATGCCCTCGGGGTCGGTAGCGGCAATGGCCAGCCCTGTGTATTTGAAGATGGCCTGCTGAATGGCGTACAGTTGCTGAATCTGCCCGGTGCGTTCAGCGACGCGCGTTTCCAGCTCCGCATTCGTTTGCTGCAGCTGCGCTTTGGCCGTTGTCAGGCTGGTAATATCGTTGACCGTCAACAGCACATTGCCCCCCACCCGGGCCAGCAGGTAATCGCCCCAGAACTCGCCCACCGGCAGGTCGTCCCGTATCTGAATCCGTTGGGAAGCGCCCGTCGTGGCCACGCCGACCAGACAATCGAAAAGCCCGTTGGTGCGCACATGCGGGAGCATGGTAAGCAGCCGCTGTCCGGGCATGGTTTCCTGCGTTTGGCCTGTGATATGGGCCGCCACCGGATTGACCAGCAGATACGTAAAATCAACGAGCTTGCCAGCGGCCCAGACCGGCTCCAGAAGCGCCAGGCCCGTGGGGCTGGTGTCGACGACCACCTGCAGGAGCTGGTGATTGTTAAACAGGGTAGTGGCCTGACTCGTCAGCTGCTGGTTGATTTCCTCCTGCAACAGCAGCACCGAGAGCTGCCCGGCCACTTCTTTGGCGATAAGGACATGTTCGGCGGTGAAGAACTGCGGGCTAGGGTCTAATAGGACCAGTAAGCCAACGTATTGCTCACGGGCCTGCAGGGGAACGCACAGAAAAGAGCGATGGCCCCAGGCGTAGGGGTTGAAGTCAGCGGGAAAACCGCTGCTGCCGGGGCGTAGCTGATTCACCAGAATCTCCTGCCCCTGCGCCAGCAGGTTGTTATACAGGTACTGCACGGGTATAGACACCCCCGGCCAGTCTTCGCGCTGCCCGTGTCTGAACCGGCTTTCGGTACGGGCATACTGTCCGTCTTCATCAATCCGGAACACAATTCCGATTTCGCAGGGAATCATCTCGTACAGGTGGTGCAAGGCCGTAAGGTCAGGCTGTCCGTCGTGGAGACTGCTGGTCAGTAACGCTTTGGTGATGTGACTCAAGCCGGTGAGCCGTTTGTTGACCCGCTGCAGCTGTTGTTCGCGGCTGGCCCGGCTGGTGGCGGTCACGACCAGCGCCGAAAACGTTTTGAGCAGATCGGCATCGTTGGTATCCCACTGCCTGGCGTCCCGAACGGCATCGAATCCGACAAAACCGACCAGACCATGGTCTGCCACCAGGGGCATGACCAGCAACGACTTAATGTTGTGATCCAGCAGGGTCGCTTTCTCGCTGGTCGCGTGGGGGGGGAGTTCATCCAGTGAGGTCAGCCGGATGGTTTGCTGACTGCTCATTTGCTCCTGCCACCAGGGGAACGACCGGGTCGGTAGATCCTGCAGGTTAGACCGGTGGGAGGCAATGCCTTCTGCGCACCACTCGTGGGTGCAGGACATGCGCTGGTTGTCGGGGGTGTATTCGAAGATAGACACCCGGTCGGCCTTGTCATAAGCCCCTATCTTGGCCAGCGATTCGTGGATGAATGCGTTCAAGCCATCGGAAGGCATAGTCAGCAGGCTACCCGATATGTCGGAGATAATCGATTCGAGCTCGAGCCGGCGCTGCAGGTTGGTTCTGTATTTCTCCGGGCTTTTATTCTGGACATAAATCAGGCTGGTCTGCTGGTGGCGGCTGATCGTAAAGTCGAGCCAGCGATCGGTATCCGGGTCGTATCGTTCCAGGGTAACTGGCGTTCCGGTGGCCAGTGCCGTCCGGATGGAGTCGGCGAGGTGGCGCAGGCAGGGATTGGTAGCCAGCGGCAGCGGACGAACCGGCTGAGGCAGGTCACCGACGAGCGAGGAAGCCTGGTTGTTCCAGTAGGTGACGGTCAGCGTAGGGGCAAAAGGGGTCGGACCCGGCTCACAGATCAGTACGCCGATCGGAAGATTTGCCCACTGACCGGGTTGGTTCCCGGTTTCAGAAGGGTTGACTTCCCTGCTGGAAAAGAGCCTTTTTAGCCGATTAAAAAGCACCATGAATAACTGACTCGTACGAAGGGTAAACAACTGATATCAATGTGTTGAGCTTAGGCCCGGCCGGTATGGACAGGAAGCCGGACCACCACCACTGTTAGTCCGGGTGCGGGGCTATCGATAGTGAAGCTGCCCTGGTTCAGATCAAGCATGCGCTGGGTGATCGACAGTCCAATACCAAAGCCCTGTTGCTCGTACTGATACCGGTCAAACTGGGTGTAAGCGCCGATCCGGGCCAGGCCCCCGGCCGGAAACGGCTGCCCCTGATTGGTTATGGTCAGGCTGTACTGATTGGCCTGCACGCTCCCCTGCACCGTAACGCACTGGTCCGGAGCCGAAAACTTACAGGCGTTGTCGAGCAGTTCGGTCAGGCAGGTTGACAGGCTTTCGGCCGACAGGTCAAGCGGGGCGTCTTCGATCTCGAGCCGGTAGTCGATGCGTCGGTCCTGTCGCAGGGCGATGGCTTCCATACAGCTATTGACCATCGACTGGGTAATCTGGCAGGTGCCGCTGGTATAAAACAGGTACGTGGGGTTAGCGGGCTCCATATGCTGGAGCGAATCCATCAGCTGAATGTTGTCCAGCGAGCGTTTGAGCCGGAGTCCGCACACCTTGATCATGTGGGCCATAGTGGCTATTTCATCGCCCGTAAAGTGCTGGTGCTGGTCAACGAGCAGTGACGAAAAACCCAGAATGCCGGTCAGGGCGGTGTTTGACTCGTGTACCGATACCGAGGCCAGGTTATGGCGGTAGTTGTCAAGCTGCGCTTTCAGCTCTGCTTTGCGCAGGGCTTCGCGCTGCAGCCGGCTGTTGATGCTGCTCAGCAGATTATCGAGGGTGAAGGGCTTGGTCAGGTAATCATCGGCTCCCTGGGCCATACCCCGGCGCAGGTCGGCGTTTTCGGTCTTTGCCGTCAGAAAAATAAAGGGTGTCGTGGCGGTAAGCTGATTGTTGCGTATGACATCCAGCACCTGGTAGCCGTCTACTTCCGGCATCATGATATCGCACAGGATCAGCTGGGGGGGGCGTAACATGGCCTGGCTGATGCCCTCGCGCCCATTGATGGCGGTATCGACCTCGTAGCCATGCAGGCTCAGCATTTCGGCCAGGTTTTCCCGAATTTGTGCATCGTCTTCTATAACAAGTACTTGTGTTGACATGGTGGCCGGAGCGGTTAGTTGAGGCTGGTGCCCGAAAAAGGTTGTCTGATGGAGGAGTGGATGGTTTCGGCGCAGGCAATGGGTAAGGTAATGGTACAGGTAGTGCCTTTGTGTTCTTCACTGCTGAGGGTCAGCTGACCATCGTGCAGCTCGACAAACTGCCGCGAGATGACCAGCCCCAGCCCGGTGCCGGGGATGCCGGCGGTGTTGCTGGCCCGGAAAAAAGCCTGAAAAACGGTGGCCTGCTCAGCGGCTGGTATCCCAATCCCCTCGTCGATAATCTGTATGACCAGGGTCGTGTCGGTGAAGCCGAGGTGCAGCTGCGGATGGCTGGTCGAGAACTTAAACGCATTCGAGAGCAGGTTAACCACCACATGACTGATCAGCTTGGCGTCCAAATAGACGGGGCGGGGAGAAGCCGCTACCACCAGCTGAACGCTGCGCTGGTCGGGCCGGGCGTTAAAATGCGTGGCTATGATTTCTTTACATATGGCCACGACATCGACCCAGCGCGGTTTAAAGCTTACTTTCCCCGATTCGATCGCGCCGATGGTCAGGATGTCAGAGAGCAGCGTGTTGAACTGGTCGATCTCTTTTTCGATAACGGACAGATGACGCTGAACCGAGGCCCGGGCGTTATCCAGCGGAAGCTCCATATACAGCTTGATCAGGTCGACGCTGGACTGAATCGTGGCCAGTGGCGTGCGGAACTCGTGCGATGCGGTAGAGACGAACTGCGATTTTAGCTCGTTCAGGGCCTGTTCCTGTTGCAGCGCCTGCTGCAGAACCCGTTCTTTTTCCTTCTGGCTGGTTACGTCGTTGGCAATGCCGATATGACGAATGGCGGCCCCCGCTGCGTCGCGTATGATAAAGGTCCGGACGTGGATCCAGCGGATGGCGCCGGCCGTTTCCTGAAGCCGGAAATAAAGCTCGCCCTCCTGACCGGCTCTGTACTGTTTCATGAAGGCCAGAACGGCGGGTTTGTCTTCGTTCAGGACCGGATTGAGAAAGGAAAACGGTCGGCGGAGCGAACGGTTCGAGTGGGTACCCCAGACCCGCTCGTAGGCCGGGTTGAGATACAGCAGCTGGAATGGACTGGCCGAATGAATCCAGTACACCTCGTCTACGTTTTCGGCAATTTCGCGGAAGCGCTGTTCGCTCTCGAGCAGGGCCTGTTCGGCTTCTTCCTGCTCCGTTACGTCCCAGAGAACGCCGATCTGCCGGACAACGGTGCCCTGATGGTCCCGGATCAGCTTGCCGATAGACCGTACCCAGCGAATGACACCGTCGGGGCGAATTACCCGGGTTATGTTCTGGAAGGTATTCCCGTGCATGTCCCGGTGATAGCGCTCCATAAAGGCCGGCAGGTCTTCGGGGTGAATCAAATTCAGGAAGGTCTGGAAGTTCAAAGATTCGGAGTGGGGCGACAGCCCGTATATTTCCCAGACCCGATCGTCCCAGAACATGCGGTTTTCGACCATATCGATCTCCCAGATGCCTTGTTCAGCGGCCTCAGTAGCCAGCTGAAGCCGCTGGTTCAGGCTGCGCAGCTGACTTTCGTTCTGTTGCCGTTCGGTTATGTCGCGGGCCGATGCGCAGATGAGGTGGTCGATCTTGACGGCGTTCCATTCCAGCACGCAGAACGTGCCGTCTTTTTTGCGAAACTGGTTGATCTGGTTCCGCAGCGGCTGGCCGTCAACGACGCTCAGAAAGGCCTGCCGAACGGTTTCCTGCTCGCTTGGGTCAACCGATGCCCAGAACGGTACGGCTCCCGGTTCGCTGGCCGAAAAGCCGAGGGTAAGTGCCCAGGACCGGTTAATAGTAAGCAGGTTGCCGACCAGATCGGTTGTACAGTGCAGGTCGATCGATTCGTCGAAGATGGCTTTTACGGCCTGATTGGTTCGTTTCAGTTCGGCCTCAACGGCTTTCTGCACCGATATATCCGTAGAGATACTGACGAAACCGATCAGCGTGCCCGCTTCATCCTGCAGGGTGCTGATCGTTGCCAGGATGGGTACCTGCCTGCCGTTTTTACCCACCACCACACACTCCCCATAGTAATACCCCTGCGAGGCAAAGGCATCGTTGAAGATATCGGATGTTGGGAAGACGGAATCAGGTGGATAATGGGCAATGTGCGGAACGGGATTGTCGGGCGGCCCCGGCACGATACGGGCTACCAGACCGACGAGTTCACCGGGTTCGTAGCCGAGCAGGTGGGTGGTAGCCTGGTTAGCCGTCAGAATAACCCCGTTCACATCGGTTGAGATAATGGCATGACCGGCATGTTTGAGTATGGCTTCGTGCAGGGTCGAGAGCTGCCGGATCTCCTGTGTGCGTTCCTGAACGCGCTGCTCCAGCTGTTCGGTATGGTGCCTGAGCTGGTCGTCCAGCTGTTGCTGGTAGAGGACCAGCGCGACCGGACTGGCCAGCTCCTGCGCAATGGTCCGGTACTCTTCGTTAAAAAAGCCGGGTTTTGTCGACGTCAGCGTAAAGGCACCGATGCACTTGTTCCGGCAGTATAGCGGGATGATGAGCAGCGAGCGGAACCCCCGCTCATACACGTTCAGCGCGGGCGGAAGCTCGTCGGAATCGGGCTGAAGGTCTGGAATATGGATCGTTTGCCGGATGGCGAGGAACTGCTCGTAGAAGGTGCCGGGCGGTATGTCGGTGTCGGGGTTCAGGATCAGATCACCGTCAACGATGCGGCATCGGGCGGTAACCTGGCGGGTGTCGTCGTGAAGCTGAAAGACCGATATGCGTTCGCAGGGCACCATGAAATGCAGGTACTTCATGGCAATCAGCAAGGGCGACTGATCGTTCAGCCGGTAGCCGAGCAGCGCCTGGTCAATGTCGTGCAGCCCTTCCAGCCGCTGGTAGGTACGCCTGAGGGCTGACTCATGCTGCAGGCGCTGCCGCACATTGGCCACCTGGGTAGCAAACGTTTTCAGCAAAGACAGATCGTGCTGCTCCCAGCTGGGTTGGGTGGTGATGGTATAAAAGCCAACGAACCCCCGGACCCGCTGGTCCTGCAGGAACGGAACGGCCAGTATGGATTTTACCGAGAGAAACGAGAAAAATGCTCTTTCGGCAACGGCTTCTTCCGGTAGTTCATCGGCGCGTAGCCGGATGATCTGGCCGTTCTCCAGCTGGGGCCGGGTCCAGTCGAAACAGCTGGCCGGTCTGATGTTGACCCGCTCTTTTCGGGGCGCTATGTGGGGGGCGCACCATTCGTACAGGCAGCTGCCCTGCTGAAAATCGTCTGAGAAGAGAAATACCGAGGCTCGCTCAGCGCCAATGTGCGTACCAATCAGGCCCAGCGCTTCGGTCATGCAGGCGTCGACGGTGTCGGCCTGTACGGTAATAAACCGGCTCGAAATGGTAGACAGGATCGACTCCATGGCCAGCCGATGCTGCAGGGCAGCCGCCGATTGCTGTTGGGCACTGACGTCGGTGAGGCTGATCATAAGCCGATCGTCGAGCCGGGCCAGGCTGATGTCATACCAGACCGACTGACCCTGTAAGGTGTATTCCCGAATCAGTTGCTGCGGCTCGCCCGTTTGCGTTACGGTGACCATGCGGGCGAACAGCTCAGGCAGTACCGGACAGGGCACCTGGTTAACAAACTGCTCGGTAAGGGATTCAGTAGTTTGCTCCAGCAGCCGGGCGAAGGCTGGATTGACCAGCCGGTATCGGAAATCGCATAGTTCTTTATGTCGGTTTCGGACCGGAATCAGAAAAGCTACCCCCTGTACTGATGTATTGAACCAGGTCTGGAAAAATTGCTCCATTATAAATCAAGTGAAGTGGATAGATGAACGCATGGATACCCGTTGGACTACGGCGTTTCTCCGCTACGGTTAGGTGGACAGCCAGTTTCTGAATGCGCTGTAACGGGCCTTGGGTAAGATTACCTGGTGTTGCTGGCCGTTGATCGTCAGGTAGAGGCAGTATTTGCCTTTTTCCCAGTAGGCGTATTGCTGAATGGTTTTTCGATGCAGGATAACGTGGCGGTTAACCCGAAAAAACTCGTGTGGATCGAGGGCGGCCGTCAGCATGTCCAGCGTTTTATTGAGCTGGAAAAGGCCGGCCTTGTGCCAGACGTAGGTACTCCGGAGCTGCACGTAGAAATACAGGCAGTCGGGCACCGTCAGCATTATGTTGCCTTTGGCATCGTGACCCGAGAGGCTGGTAAGATAGCCCGATTTCGGGGGGCGGCTTACCCGTTGCTGCTGACACCGTTTGAGCCGACTGGCAATCGCCGTCAGCAGGTCGCTGCTCAGGAAGGGTTTGGTCAGGTAATCATCGGCTCCCAGCCCCATGCCCTGGCGAAGGTCTACCATATCGGCTTTGGCCGTCAGGAAAATAAACGGAACATGGGCCAGGTCGGGGTAGTTGCGAATGGTGGTCAACACCTGATGGCCATCCATGTCGGGCATCATAATATCGCACAGAATCAGATCTGGCTTTACTTCCCGGGCTTTATGAAGGCCGTTTATGCCATCGGGGGCTGTCTGCACGTTATAGCCACTGAGCTGAAGGAGTTCGACCAGATTCTCCCGGATCTGGGCTGCGTCTTCAATAACTAATATTTCGGTTGGCATAGGGATGGATAGTTGGGTACACAATGAAAAAACGTTCAGCCTGCCTGGCTATGCAAGGCCTACAGGTATACAGCCAGAGCCCTGATGGGACTGACCTGCTGGTCGGCAAGAAATACGTTGAGTAAGGCACCTGGTCTGCGTACAGACTAAGGCGAACGATTAAGCGGCAAAAGCACCGGGAGCGGGAGAGGCTGTATATATAAGCTCCAACAGTAATCTAGCCGGACAGATGGATTGAACGCCGAATTTGATGGTGACCTGACAGATATACATAATGTATATATTGAATGGTCTGATGTTAATTAATGTCGACGTTGAGTTAGCCAGGTTTCGGGTCAAATTTATAGGAAGTATATAATAAAAGAAAGTAATAACCGCAAGAATGATTAGTTATACGTTAACATTTGCCAGGATATGGTAGAGTAACTTTAGGTTGATGTATATAATTGATTTAGAGTTGCTTACTCCACATTCATTGAAATTATTAGTCAGGGTGAATGCAGGGTTTAAGCCACTAAATCAAATTGGCCAATTCTGACCTATATGTAATAATATAACTTTTATGTAAGTAAAGTAATTTAAAAAAAACAGATCAAAAAATCCAACGGTTTGTGGTTTTTTATAAACCATCAGTCAATTTTATAAACATTTAATAAATGGTTGATTTTGTCTTGTTTGACACAGAATTAGGCTGCTTTGCCGCTTTGTCGGGCAAAAATTTATGGACTTACCAGAAGCTGAACATGATAAAAGTCACCCGTAAATTCTGTCTCTTTTATACGTTACGGGTGACTTTTTACGTGTATAATCCGCTGTTTTCAGAGTCAGGGCCAACGATTACGGCCGGTAGCTGACCCGGTATAAAACCCCGTTGGTATCGTCCGTGAACAGCAGGGAGCCATCGGGCATAGTCGCAATGCCTACCGGCCGACCAAACTGGGCGCGGTTATTGTCGACCAGAAAGCCCGTTACGAAGTCGTCGATACGGGTCGGTTTGCCATTTTCGAAATGAGCCCGAACCACCTTGTAGCCCGAAGGTTGAGTGCGGTTCCAGGAGCCGCGCATGGTTACGAACGCATCATACTGATAATCGGCCGGGAACGCGCTGGCCGCACCGGTGCCACTGGTGTAAAAGACCATCCCCAGCGGAGCTGCGTGAGCGTCGTACGACAAAGCGGGCAGGGTTGTTTTAGCCAGGATCTGAGCATAGGTCGTATCGCCCATAGGCCGGGGGTGTGGGTTGTAGTTCCCATCGCCGTAGATGTAAGGCCAGCCGTAAAAGGCGCCCTCTACGATCTGGTTCAGCTCCTCTTTCTGCTGTTCATCGCCCAGCCAGTCGATGCCGTGGTCGAACCCGAACAGGGCTTTCGTTTGTGGATGCCAGCCAAAGCCAATGGTATTGCGAAGGCCACTGGCGTAGATCCGGCGGTTCGTGCCGTCGGGGTTGGCCCGCAGGATGGTAGCGTGTTCGGCGTTGGGCTCGGCGCAGGCATTACAGGTGCTGCCGACGGTCAGGTACATAAACCCGTCGGGGCCGAAGCCAATGGTACGGTTGGGGTGTTGCCCGGCGTCGGGCAGGTTATTGATCAGCACCTGCGCCTGACCCAGGGTACCGTCGCCGTTGATCGGGATGGAGTACACTTCCTTGATCGCCACGGCATACAGTCTATTGTCGAGGATGGTAAGGCCGTGAATACTTTTCAGCGTTGCCACGACCTGCTTCTGGTCGGCCCGGCCGTCAGCGTTGGTGTCTTTCAGCAGGGTGATCGTCCCCGCCGTACGGTCCGACACATAGACATTTCCCGAGCTGCTCACGGCCAGCATGCGCGGCTTCCCGAGCGAATCGGCGAATTTGGCGATGCTGAACCCGGCCGGTACTTTCAATTGGGCAACCCGTTCGTCGGTGGCGCTGACCAGTGCTGGCTCGAACACGTTCCCGTTTACCTGCGCTGAAGTGGGCTGGTCGTTGGTCTCCGGAATCGACGCGTCATACACGTCGTCTTTGTTACAGGCGATCAACCCAGCCATCAGCGTTGCACACACTAATGCTGACATGTGAAAATTACGTTTCATGTGATGTTGATAACGTTGAGAAATTAATAGAGTATAATCTACAGGATAACTAGTAATAGAACTACAGGTTGTGAACGGATCGGGTATACGATCAAACGGACCCGGTCGGTCAGGCCCTGCTTCCTGGCCGGGCCTTACAGCGTTTGCTGCCGGTTTGTGCCGATCTGGGAAGCCTGTTTGGCGGGTGGGGAGGGGATATGTTCGATTACTCTACAATAATTGTAGAAAATAATAAACACAACTTATTCGCGGAAATGTGTAAAACGCACAGTATCAGCAGATGGCACAGTTTTGGTAACCAGAGCAGCAACACAAACTAACTAACCTTAAACTGTTTTACGCTATGGCAACGTTTGGAGAACGCATCGCAAATTTTTTCAGTGGTAATGACACGGAAACCCAGGAGGGCCTGCACGGCTTATTCGTAACCGAGCTCAGGAATATTTACTATGCTGAGAAACAGGCCGTCGATGCCCTCGGTGAACAGGCCGATGCGGCTACGACCGACGAAGTGCGGAACGCTTTTCTGCAACACCAGCAGGAAAGCCGTAACCAGATCGCCCGGCTGGAGCAGGTATTTCAAAGCCTCAACGTCGACGTAGAAGAAGGATCGTGCGCGGCTATCGATGGACTGGCCGAAGACGCCCGGATGGTGGTGTCAAATACCCATTCAGGCTCGCTCACCCGCGACGCCGGTTTGATCATGGCCGCTCAGAAAGTAGAGCACCACGAGATCGCTTCCTACGGCTCCGTTGTAACCCTGGCCCAGATTATGGGGCATACGCAGGCGGCTCAGCTGTTACAGCAAACCCTCGACGAAGAAAAAAACACGGACAAAAAACTGACCCAGCTGGCCGAATCGTTCATCAACGACCGCGCTAACTCCGAGTCGGGCGACATGGGTTCGTCGGATCGGGATCAATACAGTGGCAGCGTGGTAAATCCGGACGGTACGCGTTACAGCGACAGCTCCAGCCAGACCTACCAGTCGGGCGAGTCGTACAGCGGCACGCAGTCGGGTAGCTCGACCGGGTCGACAGGCACGTACCGGTCTGGCAACGATGCCACTCTGGGCGGTACAATGGGCATATAATCCCGACTATTCCTAATAGCAGCGGGCTTCCTGACCAGGAAGCCCGCTGCTGTTTTATGACCCTTCGTGGTTCAGCTTCAAACTTGCCTCGCCTATACTGAAATGTTTGTTTGGGGATGGTACTTGCTGACTTTAGTCGGCTCAAAGGGAGGGCCTTTTTTACCCCCAGCTCCCTGAACGGGGAGTTGGTATCGCCGAATACCCGTTCAGGGAGCTGGAGGGGTGTAAAATACGGTCTATTCAAGAGACTTTACCTTCTTGACCACCCTTTCTTGAATAAGCTCTCAGGGTGAAGGTAAAAGCTAGCTGATGAAAGCTATAAAACGCTTTCCTGATTAATCACTACCGAGTACTTACCGGCTGGGTAGCTCCGGGTCGGGCTCGGTGCCGTCGTTGTTGCCCATCGTATCGCCATTCCCGAAGTTGCTGCTGC
This sequence comes from Spirosoma sordidisoli, assembly GCF_004138325.1. Taxonomy (GTDB): domain Bacteria; phylum Bacteroidota; class Bacteroidia; order Cytophagales; family Spirosomataceae; genus Spirosoma; species Spirosoma sordidisoli. The sequence goes on from NZ_SBLB01000002.1 coordinate 296,471, forward strand.
GGTCAGGCTCCATGTTAGGGCTGCCCGAGGCCATGCCGGACCCGTCGTTTATCGTGGCGGCATCCTGCTCATCGGTGGGCGTTGTGGGCGCGTGATGGGCATCGCCCGACAGATCGGTCGGGTTGTACTCTTCATTCATCATCTCGCTCTGGTCGGGGGTCTGCATGAGACCGCCGGTGTCGGGCGTGTAGGTCTTGGACTGCTCGTTGAGCATGGCGTCCTGATTTACGTTTTCCATGGGTGTTGAGTTTAGTGGTTAACCGCGCGTAAATACCTCCCACAAACGGTTGTACAGTTTACGCGAATACGTCCGGACGTCGAGGTGCGACGCATGGATGGTGAACGGCGTAAACCGGTGTGCCGAGTTAGGCAACGGTTCGATCCGAATGGTTCGGCCCGACGTCCAGCGACCGGCTACCCGACGTACCGAACCCGTGAGCTGAATACCGGCATCGACCAGGGTGGTTGCTACCGTATCGGGGTACTCTGCCGCAGCCAGCTCCTGCGAAAAACGCTGTAGCTGGCTGGCATCGAACCACGACAAAGGAGGCATTTTCAGGTGGTTATCCTGCAATCCCCGGCGACACAGGAGTCGAACGAGCAGCGAGGAGCGCCCGGCTACCGGTCGTGTCGTCACCTCCAGGTCGAGCACTTCGAGGGGCGCTGTTTCCGAGAGGGTAGTAAGTTCGATGTTCATGAGTGATGAAAATATGACGTTTTATCTCTTAAAACCGGACAAATGCATATGATGTTTACCTATGGATTAGATGTAGATCATCTTTTTGGTCATACCGCCATCGACCGTAAAGTTTTGTCCGGTAATGAAACTGTTTTCCGGCGCGATCAGGAACAGGATCATGCGGGCAATATCGTCGGCCTGCCCTACACGCCCGGCCGGGTGCTGGGCATGATCTTCGGGCCGCAGATCGTCGGCTTTCGCTTTGGCTTTCTTGCGCAGGTTGGATACGTCGATCCAGCCGGGGCTAATGGCATTGACCCGGATGTCGGGGCCGAGGCTAACAGCGAGCGAGTGGGTCAGCGACAGAATACCGCCCTTGCTGGCCGAGTAGGCAAACGTGTCGGGTTCCGACTGGAAAGCCCGGGTCGAGCCGATGTTGATAATACAGCCTTTCTGGGCCGCAATGTAGGGAGCCGTATGTTTGGTACACAGAAAAGCGCCGGTCAGGTTGGTGCCGATCACGCGGTTCCACTCGTCGAGGGTTAGCTTATCGATTGGTTTTTCGATCATCTGCGCGGCATTGTTGATCAGCGCATCGATCTGGCCAAAGTGACTGATGGTCTGGTCGGCCGCTTTCTTGACGTTGATTTCGCTGGAGACGTCGCAGGAGACGAACAGGATCTGGCTGGTAGAGGCTTTGAACGCTTCGCGGAGTTCGGCAAGTGCGTCAGTGTCAGCTTCCCAGATAGCAACGCGGTAGCCGTGTGTGAGGAGGTATTGGGTTGTTACCCGGCCTATGCCCTGGCCCCCGCCGGTGATGATGGCAGTTTTCATGATTGAGAATAAAGCGTATGAACAGGCAAACTACACGTTAACCGAACACAAGCCATCACCCGCGGGTTAACTTGAGCGTATCCTTATCGAACGGGCCAGCTACAGGCCGCCCCCCAATGCTTCAGATTGCGTTCTCTCCGGTGTATCGGCTCCGGTTGCCCGAAGGCCATCGGTTCCCGATGCTCAAGTACGAATTGATTCACGAACAGCTGCTCTACGAAGGCACCTGTACCGAGGCTAATTTCTTCGGCCCGGAGCCCGTTGACAACCGCTGGGTGCTGGGCGTACACACGCCCGACTACGTGCAGGCGCTGCAGTCGCTGACCGTCGATCCGCGCATGGTACGTCGGATCGGATTCCCGCTTACGCCCGAGCTCATCCACCGCGAATGGATCATTACCCAGGGCACCATCGACTGTACCCAGCGGGCCAGACAGGACGGGGTGGCCATGAACGTAGCGGGCGGAACCCATCATGCCTACCCCGACCGGGGCGAAGGCTTCTGTATGCTCAACGATGTGGGGGTGGCGGCCCACTACCTGCTCGAGACCGGTCAGGCCCGGCAGATCCTGGTAATTGATCTGGACGTTCACCAGGGTAACGGCACGGCGGTTATGTTTCGGCAGGAGCCGCGCGTGTTTACCTTCAGCATGCACGGCAAGGACAATTACCCCCTTCGCAAGGAGCAGTCAGATCTGGACATTGAGCTGCCCACCGGTACCGCCGATGAACTGTATCTGAACACGCTCTACGATACCCTGCCCGGCCTACTGAAGCGCGTTCAGCCCGATTTTCTGTTTTTCGTGTCGGGAGTCGACATCCTGGAGTCAGACCGGCTGGGCAAGCTGGGGGTAAGCCGGGAGGGGTGTCGGCAGCGCGACCGGTTCGTATTCGAGCAGGCGATTCAGCACGGTCTGCCCATCGTAGCGTCGATGGGGGGAGGGTATTCGCCCCGCCTGACCGACATTGTCGAGGCTCACTGCAACACCTTCCGCACGGCCAGCGACCTGTTTTTCTAACACTTTACCGGAGCCGGTTCAGGGTATAGCACACCAGCCGGTTGGCCACTTTTTTTGTGCCGTTACCCGCGCGCAGGTCGCCGAGGGTAAACTCATACATGTAACCCGGCACGAGCTTGTCGACCGTCAGCGACACGGTTCGGCGGTCGGGCGAGAGCCGGGCGGCTGTAATGGCCACGGGCTGTTTGTCGGTCTCGGGCGAGCCGTATTCGCGGTGGTATTTGTAGTAATAACGGCGGCAGGCGTAGTTGGTCAGGCTGCGGGCCGTGGCGTCGTCGAGGGGCTGGGTGAAGGTCAGGTCGAAGCCGGTGGCGGTCAGGTGCATGGCTGTTACATCCAGCGGAGTGCCGCCTTTGTAGCGGACGACCTGCAGGCCCCGGTCGCCGACCCAGCCGTGGTCTGTCATGCCGAGCCAGAGCGAACCGTCGGGCGCAAATGCCATGCGGTTGTTGCCGATCTTCAGCCCCGCTTTGTCGAAAAACGGGATGCAGGCTCCCTGTAACTGACCGCCAACGGTATCGAACATAACCCGCAGCAGGCGCGAAAAATCCATCTCGCCGATGAACAGCTGGCCTCCAAAGGGACCAAACTTTCCGCGGGTCAGGTCGGGTACGATCTGGGTGGGCGAATGCGCCATGCGCTGATGCGGAAACGCAACCACCTCTTTCGTCCGCATACTGTCGAGGGTCTGGGCCGGAAGGGTCAGCGGGTCGATGTCGGGAAAGTCTTTTTTCCAGACCAGGCTGGACGGATGGCCGTAGAACTTGCCGGGCTCAACGTGGTAGAGTTTGCTGGTGCCCAGCCAGTCGCCCTGGTTGTCGGTGACGAAGAGCCGCCCGGCCCCGTCGAAGCCAATGCCGTTGGGCGACCGGAAACCAAGGGCATACGGAATAACCTGCCCGGCCGGCGTCTGTTTCAGTACCCAGCCCCGGTAGGGCACACAGGCGTACATGCGCCCGGGCCGACCCAGCGGGTCATACGTACCCCGCACCTCGTCGCGGATACCGGCCCCGTTGGAGGCTGCGTTGAGGCTGATGTAGAGGTTGCCCTGCCGGTCGCGCACGGGCCCGAAGGCGTACTCGTGGTAATTGCCCGACATGCCGAACTGATCGATAACGGTTTCGTACACGTCAGCTACACCGTCGTTGTTGGTGTCTTTGATCCGGGTCAGCTCGGGCCGATGTACGATCAGCAGTTCGGTATTGCTGACGGCTATGACCCCCAGCGGATCGTGCAGCCCTTCGGCAAATAATTTCCACTGTTTGGTTTTGGGGTTGTACAGCATCACCTCGCCCCGGTGGAAACAAACCGCCAGCCGCCCGTCGGGCATAAACGCCAGTCCGCCCGTTTCGGCCACCAGACCCGGCGGGGTCGGCACCGTTTCGACGCTGTAGTAATCGGTAATCGTGTCGGCCGTAGCCCGCCCGCGGGTTTTGATTTTCGCGGTTCGTCTACTCTTAATCACCGTGGTCCGTTCGGTCGGCGCTCCGATCCCGGTCACCGTGGTCCGTGTCCCCACGGACCACTTGCCCGGATGGTTTGTTGCTGACGCATAGGTGGTCCGTGTCCCCACGGACCACGGTGACCGCACGGACCATGGTGACCACACGGACCAGGGTGACCAGAGGAGTAGCCCCATCGTGGTGGCCAGTGCGGAGAGGAGGTATAGGAGAGAAAAGCGCATTACTGAACGGTCATGAAAATGGTGAACTGGCGGGTACCGGCGGGCAGAAGCAGCTGGCCGTTGCGTAGGGCAGCGGTCTTCCCGGCCCGGGTAGCGCGATAAGCCAGGCCCGGTTGCTCGTCGGCCAGGAAGGTGACGGGCTGTTTGGCACTGTCGATGGAGAACTGCCGGACCAGTCCCCGCCCGCCGGGGAGCGGTTTGATCAGCTCGCGTACGGTAACCCCGTCAACGACGTACTGAAACTCCGGGTATCGGTTGATAAGCCGGTAGCCCCGAAACTGAACCACCGGCGAGTGACCGGCCGGTTTGTTCCCGATCCGAAGCGGGAAAACCAGTCCGGCCGGGCTGGGCGCGGGTGCCGATCCCGGCTTGGTGGCGGTGCTCACGGTCAGGCCCGCGGTAGAGGCCCGCCCGGGCGAGCTGGCTACGTAATAGATATCCCCGACGAGTTTGGTAAGCTTCTGCCCCTTGCCATCCCACTGATCGGCATTGTCGACGAAACCGCCCGACCAGGCGTAGCGCAGCTGGCAAATGCCGGCGTCGAAGCAGTACGACTGAACGGGTCCACCAGCCAGTCCGGGCATGCCGACCGCAATAGCCGCCGGGCCACAGTCGGGCATGAACGTGCGATAAACGGCCGGTAGGGTGACCTCGTAGGGGTGGCCCGACGGTTGGTGATGACCGGCATGGTCGGCAGTGCTACCCCGTTTGGGTAAGTACGGGTCGGCTTCGGGCGGGGGGAGCCGTTTGGGGTCGCGGGTGCCGTACAGGATGCCGTACATCACATAGCCGTGGCCGGGATAGGTACACACGTAGGGGAAAGCGCCCTCGTCGACCGTTAGTAACAAGGTATCGGCCCGGCCCGGCTCTACCTCGCGGGTGTGGGCCAGCACCTCCGGCATGTCGGGAACGTAATGGCGACTGGCACCCTCGGCCCCCATACGCAGGGCCGCGTCGACCACCCGGACCCGGGCGTTGGGGCGGGTGACAACGAGGTTGTGGGCCATGTCATCGTAGTTTTCCAGCACGAGCCGAAGCCGGGTTTTGGGCTTCAGTACCAGCCGGGGCTGATCGTATTGCAGGCCCGCAATGGACTTGAGCGTAATGGTTGTATCTACCTTCTGCTGAGCCAGTACCGGACTGATGCCGAGAGGTAGCAGGAGCAGCAGAGAAGCCCGTAGCCGGGAAAGAATGAGGTGCATAAACTCGTAACGCATACAGGCCTAAAAGCGGTTCAACGCCTTCTGCCTACTTCTGGTTACTTCGTTCACCCCCTGAAATAAATGACACCGGCTGTACTCCACCGGGAGTAGCGCCCTGGCTTACCGGGCGCCCCTGACCTGCATCTGAAGCGTATAGACCGACTCCGACGCGGTGATGAAGAGCATGTCGTTGTTTTTACCGGCGAAGCAGATGTTGCCGACCCAGCCGGCCGGTACCGGAATGGTCATCAGTTTCGATCGGTCGGGGCCGTATACCGTAACGCCTTTGCCCGTCAGGTACAGATTCCCTTTGTTGTCCAGCGTCATGCCGTCCGAGCCCTGGCTGACATAGAGCTGTCGGTTTTTGAGCATGCCATCGGCCTGGATGTCGTACCGGTAGGTTTTATTATCACGGATGTCGGCCACGTACAGGACTTTCCCGTCGGGCGTGCCTATGATGCCGTTGGGCTGTTTGAGGTCACTGTCTACCAGAATAGCCTGCCGGGCTCCTTTGGGCAGGTAATACACTTTTTCACCGTCCAGCTCCGGCTTTTTTCGCTCCCAGTAGTCGCGCTGGTAGTAGGGGTCGGTAAAATAAATCCCGCCTTTCGGGTCGATCCACAGGTCGTTGGGGCCGTTGAAGCGATGGCCGTTGAAGTCGGTCAGCAGGACCGTAACTTTTTTGTCGGGACCGATCGACCACAACTCGTTTTTTTCGTCGGCGCAGGTGATCAGGTTGCCCTGCCGGTCGAAGTACATCCCGTTCGAGCGCCCCGTCTTATCCATGAAGAGAGAAAACGTTCCGTCTGGGTTGTAGGTCCATATTTTATCATTAGGCTGGTCGGTAAAGTAAACCACCCCTGCCTGGTTTACGGCGGGGCCTTCGGTAAACTTGAACTGGCTCGATAGCTTCTGAAGGGTGGCATTGGGTGCCACAATTGAGCTGGCTTCGGTCTGGGTCATAGGCGTCGACTGGCTAAATAAAGGCCCTGATGTGGTCAGAGACAATGCTAGTATAAATCCGGGCCAGAGGGAATTGTTCATGGAAGAAAGGGAATTGATGTTTGTAAAAACTTACCGGATTGGCGAATCGCGGTTGTCGGCATACGCTTTGCTGAAGTCGATTCGAGTCACCTGACCTGCCACATAACGGATGCCCTGGAAGATGTGTTTGATGAACAGTTCATCGGTCAGGTAATCCGTTTTGGCGTGGCCGAGGGTCGTACACCAGGTGTACCCGCCGTCGAAATGGTAGTACCAGGCCGACGGATAAAGCTGTGTATAGGAGCCGCCGAAGGTTTTTATCTTTTCGGGTTCGTCCGGCTTCAGCGTGGTCATATCGCTCGCCATAATCACCGTGGGACCGGGCGACATCTCTTTGGTGAAATAAAACTCATCTTCTTTCTGCCACCGTTTGGGCAGGCCCTGCATGGACGGGTGCCGGGTGTCGAGAACCTCGACCGTAAACGGCTGAAACCGCGGATGCCAGGCAAACGTGCCGCCAATCATTCGCTTGAACCAGCTCCAGTTCCGCTCGGTGCCCATCACGGAATGAATACCGACAAAGCCCCCACCGGCTTCGATGTAGCGTCGGAACGTCAGGCGTTGCTGGTCGGTATCGAATACGTCGTTGTTGGTGCTGGCAAAAAGAAGCAGGGTGTATTGTTTCAGATTCGCTTCCGTAAACACGTCGGGCTGGTCGGCGACGTCGACCGCAAACCCGTGTTGCTGGCCGAGTGTCCGGATGCAGGCAACGGCGTTGGGGATGTTGTCGTGTACGTATCCCTTGCCGTTTTTGGTGTAAACCAGGACCCTGACTTTTTTCCAGGTAACGGACTGGCACCAGACCGGCCCCAGGCTGAGTACGCCTAGCAGGAGGAGTATACCGCCTGTTCTGCAGATTCGATTCATCGGTGAGATGGGTTGATGAACCTATAAGGACCGGGGGTAGGGTTATCTACGCGTGTAGGGGAGGGCCTGGCTGACGGGAAGCCGAAAAAAGAAAGCCGCTCCGTCCGTAACGGTCGTGTCGAGGCCGATCTGCCCGTTCATACTCCGGATAAATTCGCTCGATATCGCCAGCCCGAGACCAGTGCCGCCGGTGGTTTTGCCATCGGTCCCGGCTCGGCTGGGGCCAGCGAGACCCGGCGCCTTGAAGTACCGGTCAAATACCCGGCTCTGGTGTTCGGGTCGGATACCGGTTCCGTAATCCCGAACCCGAACATCAACGAAGGTGTCCGCTTGGCGGGCTGCGATCTCGATCGAACTCTCCGACGGGCTGTGCCGGATGGCGTTCGACAGAAAGTTGATCAGTACCCACGACGCCTTGTCCGGATCGGCCAGCACGGCCGGGAGCGGGTCGGGCAGCGACACGTTCAGCGAAATCTGCTTGTCGTCGGCGGCTACCCGCAGGGCATTCACCGCATACTGGATAATATCGGCCGGAGCTACCGGTTGCAGATTCAGCTGAATCTGCCCTGATTCGACCTGGGCCATGTTCAGCAGTTCGCCGGTCAGGTTCAGCAGCCGGTCGGCGTCGGCCCGGACATTGCCGATCAGGTCGCGCTGTTCGTCGTTGAGCGGGCCGATGCGGGTGTCATCCAGCAGCTTCAGGCTCATCTTGATGCTGGACAGCGGGGTTTTTAGTTCGTGCGAAACCGTAGCGATAAAGTTGGTTTTGGCCAGATCGAGTTCTTTGTAGGAGGTAATATTTTCCAGCACAATGACGTAGCCGGCCAGTTGCGACTGCTCTTCGCCGGTGCGCGTCACCGAAACGGTATGGGTGCGTTTGTTGAAGTAGCTCTCCTTGCCGTTGTCATAGATCTTCAGCAGCGCTGGCCGGTCCGGGTCGGCTGGTTCGGCGGTCGGTTCGGGTACCGGCGGGTCCATGACATCCCGGATCAGCGTACGCATGAGGTCGTTCGAGGTGGCTACATCGGGGGCGTAGCGGCCTTTCAGCTGTGCTTCGGTCAGGCCCAGCAGGCGACAGGCAACGGGGTTGGTAAAAAGAATACGCCGGTTTTCGTCGAGGCCAATAATACCTTCGTTCATAATCTGAATAAGCGTGTCGATGCGTCGCTTTTCGAACAGCACCCGCGCCAGGTTCGAGTGTTCGTATTCGTCCAGCTTATGCGCCATCGAGTTGAACGACCGGGCCAGTTCGCCAAACTCATCGCTGGACTTGAAATGGAGCCGTTCTTCAAAGTTACGGCTGGCAATCTGCCGGATACCGTGCGTCAGTTCCCGAAGGGGGTTGGCAATGTAGCCGGGGAAGTTGATGATAAACGAAAAAACAATCAGGAAGCAGAATGTACCCACGGCTGCCATCCAGAGCAGGGCGTCTTTAGCCGTTTGCTTCGCGATTTCATTCTTGCGCACGATGGCCTGCCGGTTGACCTCATCGACCCGGAACAAGGCCTGCTCCATCCGCCGGATCACGTCGGCGCTGGTGGGGTCGCGCCGGAGCCGGTCGAACTCACGGCGCAACGCACTCGTTGGCGACTGTTCGCCGGCTTCGGTCACGTTGGCTTCCTGCAGGCGTAGGTTCATCTCAAACTCTTTCAGCGCGTTGGCGGGCTGGGCGGTTCGTTCGCTGGCGGGTACGCTGGCCTGCTGCCGAAGATCGGCCAGCGCCCGCTGCATATCGCCTACGTATTCGAGCGAGATGTAGTTGTCCTGCAAAATGGCCTGCGAATCGTCAGACAGCTGGTTGAGGTAATAGGCTCCCAACCCGCCCATGAGCAGGATAATGGCGAAGAGGAACGCCAGCGCAGCCGATATTTTTGCTTTGATGGTCATGCTCGTTTCAGGACAGGATAACCAGATCGGTGTCGGATTCGGACAGCTTGTTCAGTAATTGATTAAACACGAAGGTGCGCAAAATAATCTGCGTCAGGCTGAAATGGGGCTTGCCGATGCAAACGGTGGTAACCTGTCGTTTCTCGACTTCGGTCATGATGCAGTTGACAACGTTGGTGCCTTTGGCCTGGATAACTTCGGCCCCCAGCTCGGTTGCCAGTTTCAGGTTATTGATGAGGTGCCGCTGCAGATCGAGCCGGATGCGGTCGGGGGCTTCGGCGGGCGTCTGCACGTACAATACATACCAGCGCGACTGGTAGTAACTGGCGAGCCGGGCCGTTTTGCGGATCACTCGGCGGGCGGTGTCGGGGTTGCTGCTGATGCTGGCCAACAGCCGTTCGGCCCGGATCGTGCCGTTCAGCGGCTGGCTGAGTTCGATCTTCCGTTCTACGGCCGAGGCCACTTCGCGCAGGGCCAGTTCGCGCAGCTGCAGAATCCGGTCGGGCTGAAAAAAGTTAGCCAGAGCCGTCTGTACCTTGGCGGGGTCGTAAATTTTGCCTTCGCGGAGCCGGGCTATCAGCTCATCGGCGGTCAGGTCGATGTTCACCACCTCATCGGCGAGCTGTACCACCCGGTCCGGCACGCGCTCCGTTACGTCGATGCCGGTAATGGCCCGTACTTCGTCGTATAAACTTTCGATATGCTGGATATTGACCGCGCTGATGACGTTGATGCCGGCGTCGAGAATGTCGAGCACGTCCTGCCAGCGTTTTTCGTTCTTCGACCCGGGAATGTTGGTATGGGCCAGCTCGTCGACGATCACCAGTTCGGGATGGGCGTTCAGAATAGCCTGCACATCCATTTCGTCGAGCGCACGCCCTTTATAGAACAGGCTCCGCCGACCAATAACGGGTAAACCCACAACCAGCGCGGCCGTTTCGGCCCGGTTGTGGGTTTCAATGAACCCGATGCGGGCGTCGACGCCGTTGCGCCGGAGGGCGTGCGCGTCCTGCAGCATCCGGTACGACTTGCCGACGCCCGCACTCATGCCGATGTAAATCTTGAACTTACCCCGCCTTGATTCGCGGATCAGGTTCAGAAAACGTTCGGCAGTCTGATCGTTCGGGTTCATGATACAGCTTAAAACGAAACGGCTAAACTGGTGGTCAGGGATGCGTTGCTACGGCCTGTACCGCTCTGCGTAGCGAAGATAGACGTCTGGCTGTTGTAAACCTTTCCTTCGATCCGGAACAGGGCCGTGGGCAGGATGGCGTAGTCATACCCCAGCGAATAACCCCAGGTCTGGAAGTCGGGCGTGCCGATAATAACGCCGTTCCGGTCGTCGTAATACTCGACCCGTCCGTTCAGGTAACTCGTGGCTGAGGTTTTCAGCCGGGCAATCATAACCGGCGAATACCAGACGTAGGAGCCGCTGCCGGCCCGCTGGCCGTTGCCGATGACTGGTTTCCGATCGGCCCCGATGTCGAAGCCCAGTATCAGGCCTACTCTGCCGGCGGGGTTGATGATGGCGTACAAGTTGTTGAAGAAACGTCCCTGACGCAGTGAGTCGGGCCGGTCAGACCCCAGGAAGCTGCTCCAGTTCAGCGTCAGCCGGGGCGAGGGCCGGAACTGCACCTGCGTACTGAAGGAAGGCCCCCGGTATCCCTCCACTTTTTTGATCCGCTGCCAGCCATTCAGGGCCGAGCCCAGCAGAGTCCATTTTCCGTTTGGGCTGGCGTAGGTCAGTTTGGCACCCGCGAGGTAGTAAGGCGAGTTTTCGGCCAGGATGCTCCGCGTCAGGGTCCAGCAGTCTTTGGAGATGGCACTTTCGAAGCCGATGTGCGACGGAAATATGCCGGCGTCGAGCCAGATATCCCGTTGGCGCGACAGTTTAACCCCGGCGTTGGCCTCAAAGATCGGTTTTACCAGCCCCTGTTCGGCCGCGTAGTTGTATTGTCCGTAGGTACCGACCTGAAGCGCCAGATTACCCCGTACCCGATCGGTGGCGTAGGCCAGCCGGGCATAGGCCAGGTTGATATTCAGCTCCCGGTTTCGCCTGTGGTTGTAGAGAAAGCCGGGCCGTTCCTGGCTGGTTTTGGGCGCGGTGAAATCGTGGGTGTAATACGCTTCGACATAGCCGGTCAGGGTGAGCGGTGATGATGGCTGAACGGTAGTAACCGCCGGGCTGGTCGTTGAGTCGATGGTTTGTGCGGTCAGCGAGGCAGGAAGCGCCATAGCAGCCAGTAGAAGGGAAAAATAAGCCGATTTATTCATGGGTATGGGTTCTGAACGAACCCTGGTTTGTTGTACTATTTTTTTACAGATAACATGCTTCTGGCCCGGTCCTGACTGGTCAGGCCGGTATCGGCGTATCAAAAATGATACTGGGTAAGATATTCGGCTATCGGGCCAAGGGTGGCTGCCGGGAAGATACTAAGCGCCCCGCTGATGATGATGACCGCTGCCAGCAGCAGCCCGAACGTCCATGATTCAGCGGGTAACACCCCGACAGTCGGCGGCACGTACTGCTTTTGGAGCAGCAGCCCTCCAATGGCTAGAGGGCCAATAAGCGGAATGAAGCGCCCCAGCAGCATAACTACGGCCGTAGACAGGTTCCAGAAAGGGGTATTGTCGCCGAGCCCTTCGAACCCCGACCCGTTGCCAGCCGCCGACGAAACAAATTCGTAGAGCATAGTGGTAAAGCCGTGGTAGCCCGGGTTGCTGAGCCAGCCCACGTCAGGGTGCCCGTTATGAATAGCTACAGCCAGCCCGGTAGCGCCCAGATAGAGCAAGGGCAGCGCCACCAGAATAACCGACGCTATCTGCATTTCGGGAATCCCTACTTTTTTGCCCAGCAGCTCGGGGGTGCGGCCAATCATCAGGCTACCGATGAACATGGCGATGATAAGGTACAGAAACATATACAGGAAACCGGACCCCACTCCGCCATAAAACGCATCCAGCTGCATGCCCAGCAACATGAACAGACCCGATAGCGGGGTGAAGCTGTCATGCATGCCGGTGAGCGTACCGGCCGGAATAACGACATTGACACCGCACCAGACCGCCGAGGCCAGCGTACCAAACCGCATCTCCTTGCCTTCCAGACTGCCCGACGCCTGGCTGATACCCAGCGACTGAATGGCCGGATTTCCGCGTAACTCCTCGGTAACGATCGGGATTGTCAGGGCCAGAAAATACCCGGTCATGATCGTGAACAGGATTACCGCCAGCTTTCGCCGGTTCAGAAAATCCCCGACGAAGCAGATAAACGCCATTGGCAGCAGCAGTACGTTGAGCAGGTTGATCAGGTAGCTGAAAGCGTTGGGGTTCTCCAACGGATGCGCCGTGTTGGCGCCGAAGAAACCGCCCCCGTTCGAACCCAGGTGCTTGATGGGCAGCATCGCTGCTACCGGACCCGATGCAATCGTTTGTGAAACGCCCTCCATGGTCTCAATGACCGAGTAGGATGAGAATGTCATGGGTACCCCCGTCAGCACCAGTGCTATAGCCCCGATTAGCGACAGTGGCATAAACACGCGGGTGATCGACAGAACCAGATCCTGGTAGAGATTACCGACGTTGCGGGACGTGTGCGGTTGTAACGACCGGACCACGGCGACGCCTACCGACAGACTGGTAGCCGCCGAAGCGAACTGGAGAAACATGAGCACACCCATCTGGCTGAAATAGGTGACACCACTCTCGCCTGAATAATGCTGCAGGTTGGTGCTGGTCAGAAAACTGATGGCGGTGTTGAGGGCCAGCATCCAGTCCATATCCGGAATCTGCTGCTGGTTCCAGACGGGTATAACCGACTGAACCAGCAACATTCCGAAGGCATAAACGAGCCAGACGCCATTCAGGGTGCCAAGGGCCAGAGCATATTGCTGCCAGGTCATGGGCTCGTTCGGGTCTACACCGATCAGCCGGTAAAGCTGCCGCTCAAGGGGCCCCAGCCAGTCCAGCCAGGTGCTATTCCCTCGAAAAACCCGGCCTATGTACCGGCCCGTCAGGATGGCCAGCCCCATCGACGCTGTAAAAAACAGGGTCAGGCCTATCAGGTCAAAACGCATAGCAAGCCGTAATAGCTATCGCAGCTGATCGAGCGCTACGTTCAGTTTCAGTACGTTAACTGTTTCGGGGCCAAACAGGCCGAGTAGTGGTTTCTCGGTATGCTCGCCGATGAGTTGGGTCAGCCGGTTGGCGGGGAGCTTCCGTACCCGCGCAATCCGGGCCACCTGAATAGCCGCAGCGGCCGGCGACAGGTGCGGGTCGAGGCCCGAACCCGATGCCGTGACCAGTTCGGCCGGGATGTCGGCCCGCCGAACCCCAGGGTTGTGCACCAGAAACGTATCGATGCGGGCCTGAACCGTTTTCAGATAATCGGGGTTGCTCGGGCCTTTGTTGGACCCCGCCGACCCGGCTGCGTTATAGTCAACGGCCGACGGGCGCGAGTTGAAATACCGGTCTTCGGTAAACGATTGACCCAGGTTGGCGTACCCGACAACCTTGCCGTTTATCGATACGGTTTCGCCATCTCCCCCGCCGGGAGCCAGTTTGGCCACGCCCGCAATAACGAGCGGATAAATAACGGATACAAGAACCAGCAGGACCAGCGAAAGTCGGATAGCGGGTGACAGGTGTTTACTCATGAGATTAATGCCGGTTTCACCCGGCTGTTTATGGGGCAGCGTCGGGCCGGATACCCGACGCTGCGTGAATCAGTTGATCAGACGAACAGTCCTACAAGCAGATCGAGCAGTTTGATGCCGACGAAGGGGGCTACCAGACCGCCAAATCCGTAGATGAAGAGGTTCCGGCGCAGCAGCGCACTGGCTCCGATCGGTTTGTAGGCTACGCCCCGCAGAGCCAGCGGAATCAGCACCGGTATGATGATGGCGTTGAAGATCACCGCCGACAGAATAGCCGACTCCGGCGAGTGGAGTTGCATCAGGTTCATGCGTTGCAGCGCCGGTATGCTGGCCACGAACAGCGCCGGTACGATGGCGAAGTACTTGGCTACGTCGTTGGCGATGCTGAAGGTGGTCAGCGTACCCCGCGTAATCAGCAGCTGCTTTCCAATCTCAACTACCTCGATCAGCTTGGTGGGGTCGTTGTCGAGGTCGACCATATTGCCCGCTTCTTTGGCAGCCTGCGTTCCTGAGTTCATTGCCACACCCACGTCGGCCTGGGCCAGGGCGGGCGCGTCGTTGGTGCCGTCGCCCATCATGGCTACGAGTTTGCCGCCGGTCTGTTCGTGGCGTATGTACTGCATCTTGTCTTCGGGCTTGGCTTCGGCAATGAAATCATCGACGCCCGCTTTCTGGGCGATGAACCGGGCCGTAAGGGGGTTATCGCCGGTTACCATAACGGTCTTGACGCCCATCTTGCGGAGCCGGTCGAACCGTTCGGCAATGCCCGGCTTGATGATATCCTGCAACTCGATGACGCCCATGACCCGTTCATTTTCGGTCACGACAAGGGGGGTGCCGCCATTGGCTGCAATGTCGTTGGCTTTGTCGGTCGTTTCGGTCGGGAAGGGCTGACCGGCTTTTTCAACCAGTGCCCGAATGGAATCGACGGCCCCTTTTCGGATACGAAGTACGTCAGTTGCATTGCCTTTTCCTGGTTGCGGCAGGTCGATACCCGACGAGCGCGTTTCGGCGGTAAACTTGATCAGGGTAGCACCGGTCGTGCTGAGCGAGCGGGTCACATCGGTACCGGCCAGCTCGACAATCGACTTACCTTCGGGCGTTTCGTCGGCCAGCGAACTCAGCGCCGACGCCCGGATCATGTCGGCCTGGTCGATACCTGGCGCGGCATAAAAGTGAGTGGCTTTCCGGTTGCCGATGGTGATGGTGCCGGTTTTGTCGAGCAGCAGCGTGTCGATATCCCCCGCTGTTTCTACGGCCCGACCCGACTTGGCAATGACGTTGGCGCGCAGGGCCCGGTCCATACCCGCAATGCCGATGGCCGACAGCAACCCGCCAATGGTGGTCGGAATCAGACAGACGAAGAGCGAGATCAGGGCCGCAATGGTAATGGGCGTGTTGGCATAGACGGCAAAGGGCTGCAGCGTTACGCAGACGATGATGAACACCAGCGTAAAGCCCGCCAGCAGGATGGTGAGCGCAATTTCGTTCGGTGTTTTCTGCCGCGAGGCTCCTTCCACCAGCGCAATCATCTTGTCGAGAAACGACTCGCCCGGCTGGGTCGTCACGATGACCTTGATCCGGTCCGACAGAACTTTGGTACCCCCCGTGACCGACGATTTGTCGCCACCGGCTTCGCGGATCACCGGCGCCGACTCGCCCGTAATGGCCGATTCGTCGATGGTAGCCAGCCCTTCGATGATGTCGCCGTCGGACGGGATGATATCGCCCGGCTCGCAGAGAAACACATCGCCTTTACGGAGTTGGGCCGACGAGATCGTTTCTACTTCGTCCAGCTGGTAGGCGCCCACCGGCCGGATCACCTTGGCGGGTGTCTCCTGGCGGGTTTTGCGGAGCGACTCAGCCTGGGCTTTTCCCCGTGCTTCGGCAATGGCTTCGGCAAAGTTGGCGAACAGGATCGTCAGCAGCAGCACGGCCGTAATGACGATATTGTAGGCCAGTGAGCCCTGGGTCGTATCGCCCGAGAGCGCAATGTAGATCGTGACGGCCAGCATCACGAAGGTGCCGATTTCGACCGTAAACATAACCGGATTCTTAATCAGAAGCGCCGGGTTTAGTTTAACGAATGAATCTTTTAGGGCAGTTCCCACCAGGTCGCGCTGGAACAGTGATGGGGAGGCTTGTTTTGCCATTTTTGTTAACTTTGATAAAACGACATGTAACTATGACAGTTGAGCAGACTTCGGTTGAAAGCATCTTCCACGAAATGGGATATGCTTCCAGTACGGATTACGCCATCAAAAAGGCCAGAGAAGAACTATTGCAGGAACTTAAGGTCAGCCTGGGTCGTATTGACGCGTTCGAGAAAAAGTACGAAATGACGTATGCTGAATTTGATAAGCAGTTTCATTTGCTTACCCAGTTCAGCCTGTTCGAGCGCGACGATGACAGCATGGACTGGCGGGCAGAGCTTACGGTGCTGCGGAGCATTGAAAAGCGGTTGGCCACATTGACACTATGATTCATGATTTGCAGCCTTTGCCCGTTTTATCACAGAGGCTTCTTCCCTTAAACCTGTTTACAGGCCAGGTATTATGCAGATTCGAGGGCGCCTTACCCTGATCGATCAGTCCGTTGTTCATATTCGTGAGAATCATGTGTTAGCTACTGGCTGGATCGACTACGCCTACCAGTGGCAGACTGCCAATCATACTCTTATCGTTCGTTGGGACAATGCCCATGATATGCCTGGGATTTATACGTCGCCCTACCACCAGCATGTAAATACGGAAGAAAACGTGCTCCCCTCGGAACCGATGACGCTCGAAAAAGTCCTTGCTTTCATTGCCGTACAAGGGTCAGTGTAGAGAGAAAAACTCGGCTAGCGGACCTAGCGCCAGGGCCGGAAAGAACGACAGGGCCGCAATGATGGCGATGACGGCAAACGTCATCAGTCCGAACGTGCCGGTATCGGTCGGGAGGGTGCCGGCGCTTTCGGGTACGTACTTCTTCTGCGCCAGTAGCCCGGCAATAGCCAGCGGTCCGATGATGGGCAGGAACCGACCCAGAATCAGTACAAAGCCCGTCGATATATTCCAGAACATATTGTTATCGCCCAGACCTTCGAAGCCCGAACCGTTGTTGGCGGCCGATGAGGTGAATTCGTAAAGCATCTCCGAAAAACCATGAAAACCGGGGTTGTTGAGCCAGTTGGCGGGCTTAACGGCCCAGTCGGCGTCGGGGCTATGGATCAGCACGTACGACGACAGAGCCGTACCCGCCAGGATGAGGAACGGGTGCAGGATGGCGATCAGCGAGGCAATCTTCATTTCGCGGGCTTCGACTTTGCGGCCGAAAAACTCGGGAGTCCGCCCAACCATCAGCCCGGAGATAAAGACCGCTACGATCAGGAAGATGTAGTAGTTCAGAAAGCCTACTCCGCAGCCCCCATAGAAAGCGTTGGTCATCATGCCCAGCAGCTGCATAGCGCCCGACAAAGGCATGGCCGAATCGTGCATGCTGTTGACCGAACCCGTCGAGATAATCGTCGTCACAATACTCCAGTAAGCCGAAGCCAGCGGGCCGAAACGAACTTCTTTGCCTTCCATGGCGCCGGTCGGCTGGGCAATGCCCAGCTGCGTCAGGGCCGGATTCCCGTTCAGCTCCGACCAGATGGTGGGTAGTAGTAACAGCAGCATGCCGGTAGTCATGACACCAAAGACGATCCAGGCAAACTTGCGCCGGTTAATGAAAAAGCCCAGAGCAAACACCATGGCCATCGGGATCAGTACCTGCGCAATCATCTCGACCATGTTGGTCAGGTAATTGGGGTTTTCGAATGGGTGGGCCGAGTTGGCACCGAACCAGCCGCCCCCGTTGGTGCCCAGGTGTTTGATGGCAATCATACCGGCGGCCGGGCCGCGCGAAACGCCCACGGTATCGCCCTCCATCGTAATCAGGGTGTCTTTACCGGCAAAGCTGGCCGGTGTACCGTTGAAGGCCAGCACCAGTGCCACCACGAGCGAGAGAGGGAGCAGCAGGCGGGTGATCGACCGGACAAAAAAAGTATAAAAGTTACCCGACCGGTCGGTCGTCTGCGGCAGAAAATGCCGGAAAAGCAGCACCAGCGCGGCAATGCCCGTGGCCGCCGATACAAATTGCAGAAAGGTGATTACCCCCAGCTGCGTCAGATACGTCAGCCCCGACTCGCCCGAATAATGCTGCAGATCGCAGTTGACGAGAAAACTAATGGCGGTGTTGAACGCCAGATCGGGCGACATGGACGGGTTCCCGTCGGGGTTCAGCGGGAGCGAGCCCTGGGTGAGCAGCAGAACGAAAGCGAGCAGAAACCAGACCAGATTGATGGTCAGCAGCGCCACCAGATTCTCTTTCCAGTGCATGTCGCGGGTGTCGTCGATACCGCCGATCCGGTAGATCAGCCGTTCGACGGGCGCCATAAAGTCGAGTGCGCTGGGCTTATTGGCAAACACGCTGGCGAGGTACTTGCCCAGTGGAATCGCCAGCAGGACGGTCAGGCCGTACATGGCCACCACGCCTAATAATTCAGTTGTCATGGGTTAACGTTTAAATCGAAGCCTGGAGGCTGGTTTAGAACCGTTCGGGCCGGATAAGCACATACAGCATGTAGGCAAAAGCCAGGAGTGAAATGATAAACAGGATCGTCAGCATGATCGTGTGTGTGAAGCCGCAAGCACCCGGCTAGCCAGCCGTTGCGCCTGCTTTAGCCAGTGGATGGCGGTTGATGATAACAGGTTTAGATTCGTTCGAACCATTCGATGGTTTTGTAGAATACGGCGAAGCAGAGCAGGGCCGAAACGAGAAGCAGCAGAACAGTAGCCATTGTATTGATCAGGTTGGTTGCTGACTACCCTGTGCCAAAAAGGAGTCCAAACTGGTCGTGAAAAACGGGTGTTGGCTATAGCTATCTGTAAGTGAGGAGTTTGTGTTGGTCGAGTGGATTGAGGAGCGGGGAATAGAAAAAGCCGACCCTACCAAAATGGTAGGGTCGGCTTTTCAATTTGGTAGTGTCGGTGCGGACACGGACCACTTGTTCGGATGGTTTGCTTATCGAAGCTCGAAGATAACGGCCGATTTGCCGGCTATGGACAGCGGCTGGCTTAATGGCTGCGTTTGGCCGGTCAGTACGTTTCGGGCGGTTGTATGACCGGCCAGCACTTCGCCATACCGGGCGGTATCGAGCGTGGTAGTTTCCGGGAGCTTGTTCATCACCACCAGCACCTTCTGCGTGTTGGTGTAGCGGACGTATACGTAGAGGCCATCGCGGGCCGCGAAGTGCTTGAGTTGTCCGGTCTGCACAGCCTCGTTGGTACGACGCCAGCGCAGGAGTTTTCTCAGAAACGCCCGGGCCGCTACCTGTTGCTCAGTCAGCCCCTGGCCGGTAAACGCGCTGGCAGTATGATCGGGCCAGCCCCCGGGCATTTCACCCCGGATTTCGTCGTGCCGGTCGCTCTTCGGGTTGGTCATCAGGACTTCGGTGCCGTAAAACAGCTGTGGAATGCCGCGGGTGGTCAACAGGTGGATCATCCCCATCTGCCACAGCGCAAAATCCTCATGAATCTGTGTGTAAAACCGGCTCATGTCATGGTTGTCCGGAAACGTAACCAGGTTCTGGGGGCGCTCATACAGAAAATCCTGCGCGAGGGTCTGGTAGAGCTTGACCAGCCCCCGGTTATACTGCCGGTCGTCTTCGTTGAGGGACTCGACCAGGGCATTCTGCAGCGGGAAATCGAACATGCCGGGCATGTAGGAAACGTACCCATTGCGGTTCTGCTTTCCTTTTTGCCAGAAAGCTACGATTGCCGGATTCAGCGACCATTCTTCGCCGACCATATTCAGGTTGGGATACTCCTGCATGAGCCGTTTCGACCACTGCGTCATGAAATCCTTGTCGGGATACGGGTAGGTATCCATCCGGATGCCGTGCAGGTCGGCGTATTCGACCCACCAGATCGTGTTCTGAATCAGGTAGGTGGCCAGCAGCGGATTGCGCTGGTTCAGATCGGGCATCGTCGGTACAAACCAGCCGTCGGCGTGCAGGCGCCGGTCGTAGTCAGACGCGTAGGGGTCCTGGATGCTCTCGCGGGCGTGGTGGGTAATCCGGGGCTTTTTCTGTTCGTTCAGCCAGTCGTCGGTAGGCAGGTCGTTCATCCACCAGTGCGACGAGCCGCAGTGGTTCATGATCAGGTCGATGATGAGTTTGATGCCTCGCTGGCTGGCAGCTTGGGAGAGGGTTAGGTAGTCGGTGTTGCTGCCGAAACGGGGGTCGATTCGGTAAAAATCTGTGCTGGCATAGCCGTGATACGACCCGGAAGGCATGTTGTTCTCCACCAGTGGGTTGACCCACAGGGCCGTGATGCCCATATCCTGGAGGTAGTCGAGGTGGTTGATGATGCCCTGAATGTCGCCCCCGTGGCGCGTATCGCGGCCGGTGCGGCTGGCTTTGTCGGCCAGATCGGCCGCGTTGTCGTTGGCCGGGTTTCCGTTGGCGAAGCGATCGGGAGTGATGAGGTACATGACGTCGGCCGCCGTATACCCCTGCCGCTGGGCCGAGTTGGCTTTCCGGGCTTTCAGCTCATAAACAACTGTTTGTGCCGGTCTGCCGTTTCTGAGGAACTGGATCGGGAACGTACCGGGTTTGGCGCCGGGGCCAATAACCAGGTCAATAAAGAGGTAATTGGGGCTTTTGACCCGGCTGACCTTCGTCATCGTTACCCCCGGATACGACAGGCGGGGCTGCGTATCGCCAATATTTTTTTCGTGAATCAGTACCTGCAGGTGAGGATCTTTCAGGCCGACCCACCAGAAAGCAGGTTCAACGCGTTGGGCAAAAAGCAGGGTTACGGGTGTCAGAGCCAGCAGCAAAGCCAGCAGAATAAATCGGGGCATAGGTAAAAAGACGAGATAGGTTGAAGGCAAAAAGAAGGACGTAGGCAGAAAGGCCGGCCAGCCTGACCGGCTCGGCAGGGGGTCAGTATAGCACGGGGTTCAGCGCCGTATCGATCACCTGGCCTACCGTTGCACCCGGACACCAGGTATGCCAGTCGTTTTCCTGATTGCGGTTGGTGGGTTGTTTCAGCCGCATGGTTTTATCCATGTAGATGACCGTCATAACCTTGCGGGTCTGGTCGGTCAGGTTGGCCCCGGCCCGGTGAAACACCCAGCCCGAATGAAAACTGACTTCGCCCAGATCAAACGGTTCGATCACGTGTTTGAAGTCCGTAACCCGCAGTTTTTCGGCAATCAGCGTTTCGCTGTCGTCGCTGATTTTGAGGTCGCGGCCTTCCACAATTCGGTGGCTCCCGGCGCTGAACTCGAGTGGACCCAGCGGCAGTGGCGTTGCCTGCAGGGGAATCCAGGCCGTGATGGTTTTGTCGCTGCTCAGCGGCCAGTAATACTGATCGGCATGCCAGGGGGTGATGCCCCCACCGCCTTCTTTGAACAGGGCCTGGTCATGATAGATCCGGACGCCGGCTACCTGCATCAGATCCGCGGCCAGTTTGGCCAGTCGTTTGCTGAACACCAGCGTTCGGATGGCTTCGTTTTCGCGCCAGAGGTTGAACAGCTGCAAAAACGCCTTGCCGTAGGTGTCGCGTTCGGTCAGGTGGGTAGTGACGGTGTTCATGTGGGAAACCTGCCGGGTAATGACTTCGTTGTAATGGGCCAGCGTATCGGCGTCGAAGACGTGCTTTAGCTTGATGAACTGGTTGGTCTGGTAAAAATCGATCTGGTCGGGCGTGAGTTCGTAAGGGGTATCCAGGCGGGTCATGGTTATCGCTGATTGGGTTGGTTCACTTGAGTCGTTTAGAGCTTATGTGGTTTTGACTGATGCCACAAAGTTCTATCGCGAGTCTGTCATCCTGGATTACCCATTTATCCGAATACTTTTCCGATATTACCATCAGATTGACTTTTATGCGTATATACAGGTAAAATAGGTAATGAAACCCGAACTGGAAGCTGGTATTTCGACAAAGGGCCTGGCTTCGTTCAGAGCGTTTCGGCTGAACCAGCCCGCGTTCCGGTCCCACTGGCATTACCATCCTGAACTGGAGCTTGTGTTTTTTGCCCGTGGCAAAGGCATGCGGTTCATCGGTGACGACATAGCCCTGTACGACGAAGGCGATCTATTCCTGATTGGCGAGAACCTGCCCCATACGTTCGTGAGCTACGAAGACGAAGCCGTTCCGCTGGTCGAAGCCCTCGTCATTCAGTTTCCGCGGTCTTTGTTCGATGGGTTCGTCGAATGTGCTCCGCTGCAGGGGTTGTTCGACGCGGCCCGGCGCGGCCTCGCCTTTGCCCGGCCCGGTACCGACCTGGTAACAACCATCCGGCAGATCATCCAGCATCCGGGCCTGTCTGCGCTGGCCGGCCTCTTCGCCCTGCTCAACCAGCTACAGGAGCTACCCGCCCGGGAACCGATCCTGCTGCAGACTTATCAGCGACACGCGGCTCTAACCGACGCATCGACCCGCATCCGCACCGCCATCGATTACGTGAACGTCCATTATCAGCGGCCGATTCCGCTGGCCGAAATGGCTCGGGTCTGTCATTTTGCGCCCAATGCCTTTTGCCGGTGGTTCAAACAACACATGGGCGTAACGTTCGTCGATTACCTCAACAAAGTTCGCCTGACGCACGTATGCCAATTGCTGGTTGCTACCGATCTGCCGGTGGGCCAGATAGCCACCCAAACGGGTTTCGACAACATCAGCACCCTCAACCGGCTTTTTCAGCGCCGGCTCCATACCGCACCGGGTCTCTACCGGGCGCAGCACCGTATCTGAATATGGGTTGACTTCAGCCGTCCAGCCCGTATTCGGCCAGCTTTCGATACAGGGTGGTTAGGCCAATGCCCAGTAGTCGGGCCGACTCGGTTTTGTTGCCGCCGGTATGCCGCAATACCCGCCGGATGTGCTGCTGCTCTAGGGTGGCGAGGTCAACAATAGCGTTGGGGTCAGTGGCGGCCGGGCCGTCCTGCATCTCGTACGGTAGCAGATCCGGGGTCAGCTCGGCGGAGTCGGCCAGGATGACGGCCCGTTCGATGAGGTTCTTGAGCTCGCGGATGTTGCCTTTCCAGGGGTGCTGCTGCAGTTTCTGTACGAAAGCCGGGCTGAGCCGGAGGTCACGGCGGCCAATTTTCAGCGCGTCCTGCCGGGCAAAGAGCTCGGCCAGCGCGGGAATGTCGTCGCGCCGGTCGCGCAGGGGCGGAAGTTCGATGCTGAAGACCGACAGCCGGTAGTACAGATCGAGCCGGAACCGGCCAGCGCTGGCTTCCTGCTCCAGGCTCCGGTTGGTAGCCGCCACCACCCGCACATCAGTCCGGGTCGGTCTGGTATCGCCCACGCGCAGAAACTCGTGGGTTTCGAGCACCCGCAGCAGTTTGGCCTGCAGGTCGAGCGGCATCTCGCCGATCTCATCGAGAAAGATAGTGCCTTTGTCGGCTTCGGCAAACAGCCCTTTCTGGTCGCGGCTGGCCCCGGTGAAGGCGCCCGCCCGGTGGCCGAAGAGTTCGCTTTCCAGAATGTCTTTGCCCAGCGCGCCACAGTTGATGGCCACAAACGGCCCGTTTCGGCGGGGGCTTCCCTGGTGAATGGCCTGCGCAAAAACTTCTTTGCCCGTACCGGTTTCGCCGGTGAGCAGCACGGTGGTATCGGTAACGGCCACCTTACGGGCCAGTTCTACCGCCTGCCGGAGCGGTCTGGAATGACCCACGATGGTATCGAACCCATGTCGGCGGCTCATCTGCTCTTCCAGCTGGCGGATGCGGAACTGCAGGTTCGCTTTCTCCACGGCCCGGCTAACGAGCGGAATGATCTTGTCGTTATCGTCGCCCTTGGTGATGTAATCGAACGCGCCGTTTTTTATGGCCGCGACGCCATCCTGAATGGTGCCGTAGGCGGTCAGTACAATGATTTCGGTGGCCGGGTAAAGCTGCTTGATCTGTTGGGTCAGCTCGATACCGTTCCGGTCGGGCAGTTTGACGTCGCTGATGACGAGCTGAACCGTTTCGCGCTCGAGAGTTTTCAGTCCGGCCCGGGCGGTGTCGGCTTCCAGAACGGTATAGTCTTCCAGCTGTAAGATCCGGGCCAGTAGCTGGCGCAGCCGGGGTTCATCATCAATGAGGAGAATCGTGGCGGGCATAGAGTGCGTACGCTGAGTGACTGATCGGGCTGCAAAGTACGGATGAAAAACGGATGGCGAACGATACCGCCCGGCCGGTCGGGACCGGCTACGCACCCGAAACGTCACGATACCAGGGTGAGATACGAAGTAATGCTAAAAAAATGTTATTTCGCCAACAAGCCATACTCTCCGGAGTTAACCCCCTATGCAACCCCAATCGACCCCATCCCGTAACAAAGTCGACTCCCGGATTACCTCCCCGGTCGAGTCGCCCGACTTTTACCAGCTCGATGATCTGCTGACGGCCGAACACAAGCTGGTTCGGTCGGCCGTTCGCGACTTTGTCCGGCGCGAGATATGCCCCATCGTCGAAGACTATGCGCAGCGGGCCGAATTTCCGGTTCATCTGGTGCAGAAGTTTGGGCAGATCGGTGCGTTCGGACCCACCATTCCCACCGAGTACGGCGGGGGTGGACTGGATCAGATCAGCTATGGCCTCATGACGCAGGAAATTGAACGGGGCGATTCGGGCTGCCGCTCCTGCGTATCGGTGCAGAGTTCGCTGGTCATGTACCCGATCTGGGCGTTCGGCTCCGAGGAGCAGCGGCAGAAATTCCTGCCCCGGCTGGCTACGGGCGAACTGCTCGGCTGCTTCGGCCTCACGGAACCGAACCACGGCTCTAACCCTGGCGGCATGGAGTCGAACTTCATCGAACGCAGCGACTATTACCTGCTCAACGGCTCGAAGCTCTGGATCACCAACGCACCCATTGCCGACATCGCCATCGTCTGGGCCAAGAATGACCAGGGCAAGATCCGGGCGCTGCTGGTCGAGCGTGGCATGGAAGGCTTCTCGACCCCCGAAATCCATAACAAATGGTCGCTGCGGGCCAGTACCACCGGCGAACTGGTTTTTCAGGATGTGAAGGTGCCGAAAGAAAACATGCTGCCCGACGCGTTTGGGCTGAAGAGCGCGCTGAAATGCCTCGATCAGGCCCGCTACGGCATCAGCTGGGGTGCGCTGGGCGCGGCTATGGAGTGTTACGAAGTGGCCCGTCGCTACGCCCTCGAACGGATTCAGTTCAGCAAGCCGATCGCCAGTTTTCAGCTGGTGCAAAAGAAGCTGGCCGAGATGCTCACCGACATCACTCAGGCTCAGCTCCTCTGCTGGCGGCTAGGTATGCTGAAAAACGAAGACCGAGCCACGACCGCCCAGATCTCACTGGCCAAACGCAATAACGTGGAGATGGCCCTGCGGATAGCCCGCGAAGCCCGGCAGATTCTGGGTGGCATGGGCATAACGGGCGAGTTTCCGGTCATGCGCCACCTGATGAACCTGGAGTCGGTCAGCACCTACGAAGGTACCCACGATATTCACCTGCTCATCCTGGGCGCTGACATCACCGGTATCCCGGCTTACAAATAAGCAGAGGACAGAACAGATAAAGCCACAAAAAGACCCGTCATAGCACGGGTCTTTTTGTGTTCAGGCCGGGTCAGGGGCTGCGTAGGTGACCAGATCGATACCGATGCCGTTGGGATCGACGATGGCAAAGTGCCGGTCACCCCAGGGTTCGTTGCGGATATCGATGGCGATGGGGAGGCCCAACGCGACTACACGTTCGTATTCGGCGTCAACGTCCTCGTATTCGATGGTCAGATAAACGCCC
Organism: Spirosoma sordidisoli; assembly: GCF_004138325.1. Classification (GTDB taxonomy): domain Bacteria; phylum Bacteroidota; class Bacteroidia; order Cytophagales; family Spirosomataceae; genus Spirosoma; species Spirosoma sordidisoli. The sequence goes on from NZ_SBLB01000002.1 coordinate 322,137, forward strand.
TGTCCCCCGAACGCCGGCTGGAACAGTGGCTGTTGCGAGGGATGGTGAGGGCGCAGAAAGCTCAGCTCGGCCTGCTGGTTCGGCGTATGGAGCAGGAGGTAAAAGTCGTTCTCGAACGTTACGCCAAACTGCAGCACGCGGGTGTAAAAGTCGCGGGTTTCGGCCAGCTTCTCGGTGATCACTCCGGCGTTCAGTTTCATAGGCCGGGGCTGTTTTCAACAAGGGTATGCAGGAGTTCGCAGGTCAGCCGGATCGTTGAGAAGCGGCCTTCGGCAGCTACGAACGTACCGCTGCCCTGCAGGCCGGTCAGCTCGTCGGTGCCGCTGCCGGGTACGATGGTGAGCATGCCCCGGGCCACGCCGTCTTCGTAGGTGCCGGTTCCCTGCATCACAAAGCTACCCCGATGACCGTCGAGGCTACCGATGAAACGCTCGAGGCTGACGAAGCTGCAGGAGGTCTGGCTCCGGTACGTCATCAGGTACTGCTCCCAGCTTTCGCCTTCCAGGTCACCCGACACGGTGTTGGTCACGCCGGAGCGGGTCAGGGTAGGGGCATCGGTCAGTTCATCGTAGGGGGTTTCCGTCCAGCTTCTGACCGTACGTCGGGCTGTCAGGTGAAGAAGCGAACGTGTCAGGGAGGAGACAAACATCGGGTTGGGCTGCATAAACGCATGCTTTAGGATGACATGAAAGCCTAAAGATCGGCTGGTCTGGTGACAGCCCTATGTCAGCAGCGTTTCCTCGACCGGCATGTAATGGGCAAAAAGCTCTTCGGTCAGCGCCTGCATGAGGGTTCGCAGCTGGTCGGGGGCTTCGATCGTGACCGAGTCGCCGTAGGAGAGCAGCCACCGGCCCAGCCCTTCGAGGTAGGGCGTACACAGATGCATCCGTACGCGGTCGCCGAGGTCTTCTTCGCGCTGAAAGCCCCACATGTAGCGGTGCTCCTGCACAAACCGGGCGGCTTTTTTGGTGAACGAGACCGATACATTCACGACGGGCATATCAGGTCGGCGCATCTGGTCGAGGTATTCGCGCAGGCTAAGCCGTTCCTGCCGCGCAAACGGCCGCCCCGTGTCGACCAGCTCCCGAATTCGGTCGACCCTGAAATCGCGGTAGTCCTGCCGCGTTCGGCAGTAGGCAATCAGGTGCCAGACCATGCCGTAATGGTACAGGCCAACGGGCTCTACTTCGCGCCGGGTTTCGGTATCGGTATAGCCGGCCTGGTAGCAGATGGCGAGAACGTGATGCTGGGCAATGGCGTGCTGGAGCGTGTTGAGCAGGCCCCCGACATAGGGTTCGCGGAGGTTGGGCTTGTGTACCGCCACATGCGGAGCCAGGTCGTCGAGGTGTTCCTGGTCGGGGCGCTTCAGTACCGATTTTATCTTGAACAGCGCCGACTCGAAAGCGGTCTGTACCGACTCGTCGCCCCACTTTTCGACCAGTTTGCCGCCGAACACCAGCGCACTAGCTTCAGCGTTGGTAAACATGACCGGCGGCAGGTGATAATCGGTCAGGAAGTAGCCCACGCCTGCTTCGGCACCGACAGGAACCCCCGCTTCTTCGAGCGACCGGATATCGCGATAGACCGTTCGGAGGCTGATGGTAAAGCGATCGGCCAGTTCCTGAGCGCGGACGACGCGCTTGGTTTGCAGATGAATCAGAATGGCAGTCAGGCGGTCCAGACGGTTCATAAATAGAGCAGGAATCAGGTTGTTCAGGGTAGTTAAAGATAAAAAATAAGCCGGGTTCTACCTAAAAAAGCGGGGGTTTCAGTCGTGTTTTTTTGCCAGTGGGACCGGGTCCGGGGGCGATTGGCCGAGTAAGTGACGGATGGTGTATACGAGGGGTGTTTTTGTGCCATGTCGGTGCGCCGGGGCGGGGGCTTTCCTGAACAAACTACCCCACTTTGGTGTACAAGAGAGAAAACCTCCGATCGCATGAACTTAGCAGACACCCCCGTTACCGACAACCGCCATCACCACCGGTTTGAACTGACTGTGGACGGAAAACTCAACATCGTGGCTTACCAGCTGGTAGACGACGAAACGCTGGCCCTGACCCATACCGAAGTAGACCCCAGTCTGGAAGGACAGGGCGTTGGCTCGCATCTGGTCAAAGGGGTGCTTGAATTCGTGGAGCGCAATAACCTCAAAATTGTGCCGCTTTGCCCCTTCGTATCGACTTACCTCAAGCGCCACCCCGACTGGAACCGGGTTGTTTCCACGGCCTACAGCGTCAACGACTTTTAAATCTTACGAACGGGGCGTGGATGAGGGCGAATCCGAAAACTTATGCTGAACCAGCCTGACCAGCAAATCGGTAGGGAGCGGCTGATCATGCGGAAAGTGAAGCGCGTCTTTAGTGCCTTTGCCCCGGTACGGAGCCATCTCTGCGTTGTAGAGGGCCATCCCGTACATGGGGTACAGTCCGATATGCTTTTTGTAGGCCGCAAACCAGATCGTTACGTCATTCCTTTTGAAGGCGGGCATGCCGTAGCTGAACGTTTCTTCGGCGTCTGGCTGGGCGTCCTGGATGAGCTGCCGTAACGTCCGCAGCCGCTCCTGAACCGGTGCCGGGAAGGTGTCGATGTACGCATCGATCGGGCTGGCGTGGGGCGAAGGTACCTGGGTAGTCATGAGTGGAATAGAGGTAGTCGGGTTGTTTGGGTATGTCGGTCTGGAACGGGGCAATCGCTGGGTAAATCTACGGGACTGAGGGATATAACCCAATCCTCATTTGACCGCGTCGGGAATAACGCCTACATTGACGGGGAATGCCAAGCTGCCAGTCTGCTCCCATGTCAGTTGCCCCACGGACCTCCGCCGATCAACTCCCCGAACCGCCCGCCCTGTACTTCGATCCCGACGAGCGCAGCTGGGTAATGGCAGCCGACACCGCCAGCCGCTTCGTGCTGGTGCCGCGGCTGGATGGAAACCTGATCACTGATCCGTCGGCCCTCGCCGATATGGCCGATGACTTTGGCCACCTGATTCATCGGACACCGCTGGCCTGGTTACGCCCCGGCTCCACTGCCGACGTCGTAACGATGGTTCGCTTTGCCCGTCGGCACGGTATCCGACTGGTGGGCCGCGGTTGTGGGCATACGGCTTTCGGGCAGGCGCAGGCCGAGGCCGGTTTGGTCGTGGACATGCGCAGCCTTTGCCAGATTCACGACATCATGCTCGATCGGGTGCGGGTCGATGCGGGCGTCATCTGGCGCGATCTGATACTGGCTACGACCGCCGTCGGGCTGACGCCCCCTGTGCTGACTGACTTTACGGCGCTGACCGTGGGCGGTACGTTATCGGTTGGCGGGGTCGGTGGCCGGAGTTTCCGCTATGGCGCGCAGGTCGATCAGGTTGTCGAACTCCAGGTGGTAACGGGCCAGGGCGAGCTGCTGACCTGTTCGGCCGAGGCTCATGCCGGGCTTTTCTACGGTATGCTGGCCGGGTTGGGCCTTTGCGGCATAGTGGTGCAGGCTACCCTCCGGCTCATTCCGACTCGTCAGCACGCCCGTACCTACCGCTTCTTCTACCCCGACCACACCACCCTGCTGGCCGATCTGCGCTGGTTAACGACCTGTTCGGCTATCGATTACATCCGGGGAAATGCCGTTCCCATACCGGCCCAGTCGGCAACGCCGGCAGGAGGGCCGGGCTCGCGTCGGCTCCGTTTTCAGTTTTTTCTGGAGGCTACCGTTTTTTACGACGACGTCGGGGAACTGGCCGGGCTGCCCGATCTCGATTTGCCGGTAGCGGGCGAAGCTGATCAGGTCGAGGACCGGACGTACGTTGCGTTTACCGATCAGGTGGTGCAGCTGGTTAACGAACTGGATGCGGCCGGGCTGGGCCAGCTCCCCCATCCCTGGCTGGACCTGTTCGTGCCCGACTCCGCCGTTAAGCACGTGTCGACGGACATCCTGGCCCAACTCGACGATACTACTTTCGGCCCCGGCTCGCTGCTGCTCTTTTACCCGTTCAGCCGGGACACACTGCGCTGTCCGCTGTTTCGGGTGCCAGACGAGCCGACCTTCGTACTCGTGGATATCCTGCGCACCATTGCGCCCGATCCCGACCTGATGGCCGCTGTCGTCGCCCGGAACCGGCATCTTTACGAGCGGGTCGTCAGCACCGGCGGGCAGTTGTATCCCATCAGCGCCGTACCGATGGACACCCGCGACTGGGCGCGCCACTTCGGCCCGCTGTGGCAGGAACTAACCCGAACGAAACAGCAATACGACCCGGATGCCCTGCTGGGCGCTGGCCTTCGGATTTTTGATTAAGATAGATTTGAAGAATAATCGTTTTTAATGCATCATTCGACTTCCACTTAGCTCAGGCAACGAGGTAGACAGTCGTTAATACCCGTTCGCTTTGAGGATGGTTTGGGGGTTGCTCAGGGTGGTTATGTTTCGCAGCGCTTCCTGTTTGTTACGGGCCTTTCTGTAGTAATTCTCGCAAAGCCGGAAACCAACCACGTACCCCAGCATACCCGGTCGCTTCCGTTGCGCATCGCCCATGGCCAGAAACCACCTGGCCTCGATGGGTTTGCCGGCCTGAAGAGTGAACTCCGATTGTATCGCTTTTTCCAGCGTCGGATTCATCTGGTCGAAAACGGCCTGCATGGTTGATTTACCCGTCAGGTAATGGGTAATAAACTCGGCCCCGCCCTCGACCAGCGCCAATTCCAGGTTGTTTTTCGGGCTGAGCTGTTGCTGAAAATGAACGATCTCATGCAGACAGACCGCGTCCAGCTTATCAAACCGCATGACCCCGGCCTTCAGGTAGGGATTGGCAATTTCATCGAGCGGGGAATCATTGGACAAACAGGTAAGTTCAGTGCCGATGTACAAAATATCGTTGGTTCGATTGCCGGCCACCTCAAACTTCCCCACGCAAAAAAACAACTCAGGAAAAACGCTGCCCGGGTAAATCGCCTTCAGCTTCCGCGCGCCGTCCACGATAGGCCGCTGCTTTGTCGAAATGGCGAGTGTATTCGACCGGATCGATCGTAACAGGGCAGGATGCCTGCGGATGACCTCCAGAAAACTCCCGGCGTTCGAGCCCGACATGTCCCGGTACAGCTCGAGGCCCCGGCTTGCTTTAGCCAGGTACTGATTGTTGATAACGGCCAGACTGTCGGCCTGGCTCGAAGCCGTGGCCAGCAGATCGTAGGCCGTCCAGAAATTCCGTACGTCCTGCAGGTTAAACGTGATGCTGTCCGGATTCGACGTTTTGACGGATTGGGCCAGGGTTGTCAGTTGGATGTTGAGGAAGAGAAAGGCGACGAAGCGTCTCATAACGTCAGTTTTTAGCGCAGGAACAAGCCCGGCCGGTTCGTTTATCGATACAGTCGGGGCGAGCCGGTCAGGCGGCTTCGGTTTTTTCGCTGGGCTGGGCCGGGCGATTTGCCTGCTGCTTCAGGAGTTGTTTCGTGGTCTGGCGGCTGCCGTCGTGGCTCCAGCCGGGCGGGCCGAAGAGGTAACCCAGGGCGTTTCGGAACGAGCCGGCATGGATGACGTCGCGGGCTATGTCGGACCATTCGTGGAAAGCGATCCGGAGGGGGTTGTGCGAGTCGATGTTCTTGGTGAGGCCGTAGGTTGGCCGGTGCGTTTCGGGCTCGAAAGTGCCGAAAAGCCGGTCCCAGATAATCAGCACACCTGCGTGGTTCTTGTCCAGATAGGCCAGGTTCGACCCGTGATGCACGCGGTGGTGCGAGGGCGTATTGAATATAAACTCGATGGGGGCGGGGAGCCGGTCGATGTGTTCGGTATGAATCCAGAACTGGTAGAGCAGGCTGATGGCCTGCATGGTCATGACGGCCACTGGCGAAAAGCCGATCAGCGGTAACCATACCCAGAAGAGCCAGGCCCCCGACAGGGTACCGGTCCAGGTTTGCCGCAGGGCCGTACCGAGGTTGTATTTCCTGGACGAGTGATGCACCACGTGCGAGGCCCAGAAATAGCGGCTGCTGTGGCTAATGCGGTGGAACCAGTAATAGCTAAAATCGTCGGCAAAAAACAGCAGCCCCCAGGCCCACCACTGACTCATGTCGATCGTGAACAGCCGAAACTGGTACACCAGCGAATACGCTCCGAACACAATAGCTTTGCCCACAAACCCGACAATCACGTTGCCGATGCCCATACTCAGGCTGCTGGCCGTGTCTTTAGCCTCATAATAATCCTTTTGCTGGATAGCCGTTACAATCACTTCGGCAACCAGCAGAATGACAAAGCCCGGAATAGCGTACTGAATCAGATCTTTCATGCGTGTTTTAGCGGAGCCAGGGAGGTTGTATGGTCCGTACTGCCCGCGCTGTACTCTTCGCAATTTACAGAAAAATACAGTTTTGTTTACATGTAGGCCCAGGCTATGGCGATAGACCGGTTGCAAACAGGGGCGCCGGTCTTCCGGTTGATGGGATAAGGACCAGGCGGCTTCGAGAGTCTGAACCGGCCTCCTATATTGCAGCCCTGTACGTAAAAGCAGATTGACACATGACCTTCGAGCAGTTTACCGCCAGCCTGTCGGACCCGCAACCCCCGGCCGCTGTCCACCCTATTCTGAAAGCCCTCTGGTACGACGCCAATGAACAGTGGGAAGAAGCCCACGAAGTAGCCCAGAGCCGCGAGGGCGATCAGCCCTACGACCGGCTGCACGCGTACCTGCACCGCAAAGAAGGCGACCGCTTCAACGCGAATTACTGGTATCGGCGCGCCGGAACGTCGTTTTTCGACGGATCGCTGGCCGACGAGTGGCAGGTGCTGGTGACCGAACAGCTGGGCTGAGGGTTCACAAAAATATAATGGAGGTTTGCGGGCAATTTCCTTCGGAAATCCTTTGAATTCTATGTATATTGTGGGGCTATTTTCCCAGCGTACTTCCCCACATGCAAACAGTGTTTCGGATCGTATCCGAGCCCGCTGGTCTGATCAGACTGGATCAGACCCCTGTATATACCTATTCCCAAAAACAAGCCGAGGAAGCCAATCTGGCTTTCGATCTGGCCGTTCGTACGTTCCTGCGCAACTGGATCGACCAGGGCACCATATCGGGCTTTCATGCCGATACGGATGCCGACGCATTCATTGAGCAGGGAGCGCTGCGAAGCTTCTTTCAGCATCATGAAGATGCCCTGGAGCAGCTGCTGCGGAACGACGCCATTGCGCGCCATCTGCTGCGTTCGGTGCATGAGGTCTACTTTCAGAACGATGCCTACGAGCCCCTGCTGGCCCAGTTTGAACGCCGGATCTATAACGTAGCCGCCCACCGCGAACACCGCGAGGTGCCGTTCCGCTACAGCCCGCCCAGCCGCCAGAGCGATTACGGCGATACCGTCGATACCAGCCACCTGCCCGCCGATCAGGTTCGGGAGGACATCGGTATGTATTTCGGCACCCGCCGGTCCGACACTACCGCCCTGACCATCCTGGGCGACCAGCTGCGCCGGGAAGCGCTGGCTCCGGCCTCGCTGCCGATTCATGTCGTGACCGAGGGGTACATGGATGAGTCGCTGCGGGCCGTTCGGGCGGCCACTGAACAGGCCAGTCTGGATGACGATGACCGGTTGCATATTTTTATCATCCAGCGACGCCACGCGGCCGACGACCGGCACCTGGGTGCGGCTCTGCTTGTGATGAACCCGCAACAGCCCGACCGGCCCTGCCGGCTTATCTTCTGCGACACGCTGAACCCTTCGGGTACGCCCCCCTGGTGGGATAAATTCAAACATAAAGTAGACGTGGTATTCCCGGCCCCGGCCAACGAGACACCCGTATCGGCCCGGCTCGAAGACGGAAGCGTGAACCTGCAGCGGCTGCACGATGGCGTACCCGTCCGGCATCAGGACATCGACTGTGCGTTTTACACCGCATCGATCGGCCGCGCGCTGATTCAGCTGGCCCAGGCCGAGCCGGAGCTGATCCTGTCCGGTTCTATAGAAGCCGTCCGCGAGGCCATGACAGCCCGTATGCCGGAGTACTTCGACCAGCCCGGCCAGCCGAAGGTACCCGTTGCGGTGCGTGAAGAAAACATAGCCCGCAGGTGGGATACGGGCCGCGAAGCCCTCTGCCGGCTGCTGCCTGCCATGATCACCGTGCCGACCCGCTTTATTGACTTTGCTGCTGCAACAGCCGTCAGCGCCGAACTGGCCTGAAAAAAAGGGCCGCTCTCCGGAGAGAGCGGCCCACGTCTGTCGATGAATGGGTAATAGTATCGTGGCTTACGCCAGTTCTTCTTCGCTCAGGATGGTGCTGACGGGCGTGAGCTCCAGGCCAAACGCGTCGGCAACGCCCTTGTATACCACCTTGCCATCGACTACGTTCAGACCCAGTTGCAGGTCCATGTTGTCGCGGCAGGCCTGCTGCCAGCCTTTGTTGGCCAGTTGCAGGGCGTAGGGCAGGGTTGCGTTGGTCAGCGCCAGGGTGCTGGTATACGGTACCGCACCCGGCATGTTGGCTACGCAGTAATGAACCACCCCGTCGATGATAAACGTCGGATCTTCGTGGGTCGTTGGCCGGCAGGTTTCGATACAGCCCCCCTGGTCAACAGCTACGTCGACGAGTACGGTGCCGGCCCGCATCTGCTTCAGCATCTCACGGGTAATCAGGTGGGGGGCTTTGGCGCCCGGAATCAGCACCGCGCCCACAATCAGGTCGCAGACTTTGATCATCTCCCGAATGTTGTACTCGTTCGACATCATGGTCTGTACGTTGGGCGGCATGATATCGGACAGGTAGCGCAGGCGGGCCAGGCTAACGTCCATGATCGTAACGTGCGCGCCCAGTCCGGCGGCCATCTTGGCGGCCTGGGTACCGACAATACCACCGCCCAGAACCAGGACGTTGGCGGGTTTTACGCCCGGCACACCGCCCAGCAGGATACCCCGGCCTTTCAGCGGTTTCTCCAGGTACTTGGCCCCTTCCTGAATAGCCATCCGGCCGGCTACTTCCGACATCGGCACCAGCAGCGGCAGGCTGCGGTCGGGCCGTTCAACGGTTTCGTAGGCCAGGCATACGGCTTTCTTCGCCAGCATAGCCTGGGTCAGTTCTTCCGATGAGGCAAAGTGGAAGTAGGTAAACAGGAGCTGGTCCTGCTTGATGAGGTTATATTCAGCCGCAATCGGCTCCTTAACCTTCATGATCATCTCGGCGATACCGTAGACATCTTCGATGGTCGGCAGCATAACGGCACCGGCTTCGATATACTCTTCATCTTCGAAACCACTGCCTTCGCCCGCGTTGACCTGTACATAGACGGTGTGGCCGTGCTTGCGTAGTTCCGTAACGCCCGCGGGGGTCAGTGCCACGCGGTTCTCGTTGTTTTTTATCTCTTTGGGAACGCCGATAACCATAATGAGCTGGATGCGTTTAGGTTAGTTGTTATGGGTAGGACAAAGATAAAGTGGGTGTATATCTTTTCTAATACGTGTCACTTTTTTGGGAAAATCGGTCTGTAATTACAATATTGGCAGTATAATTTCCTGTAATAGGAGGTGTTTTCGCCTGGGTGTCCGTAAAAATTCCGTATGGAACTGCTAGATAAAACCGATCGTCGTATCCTGAGCCTGATACAAACCAACGCCCGCCTGACCATTCAGGAGATCGGGCAGCAGATCAACCTTTCCAAAACGCCGGTTCACGAACGAATCAAACGGCTGGAGCGGGAGGGTGTCATTTCGCAATACGTTACGCTGATCGACAAGAAAAAGGTGGGCAACAGCCTGATGGTTTATTGCCAGGTTACCCTCGACAAACAGACCCGCGATACATTTGCCGGTTTCGATACGGCCGTTCGCGATCTGCCCGAGGTGCTCGAGTGTAACCGCGTGTCGGGTACCTTCGATTACCTGCTGAAGATCATCAGCCGCGATATGGACGCCTACAACCGGTTTTACCAGGAGCGGCTGTCGGTTATTCCGGGCATGCTCCACATCAGCAGCTTTTTTGTCATGGATGAGGTGAAAAACTCCACGGTGATCCCCCTGACGACCGACGCTGCGCTGTGATGGCCCTAACGGGCCAGGGTTGGTGGTGATGTTTCCGATTCTACCGACGCTGCGCTGTGAAGGCCCTAACGGGCCAGGGTTGATCTGGATGCCCGAACGGTTGCTACCGACGCTGCGCTGTGAGAGCCCTGACGGGCCAGGGTGATCTGGATGCCGAACGGCTGCTACCGACGCTGCGCTGTGAAGGCCCTGACGGGCCATGGATGATCTTGTCGATTGGTTCTACCGACGCTGCGCTGTGAGGGCCCTGACGGGCCAGGGCTAATGCTGATGTTTTCCGATTCTACCGACGCTATGCTGTGAGGGCCTTGACGGGCCGGGGTCGTGCTGCATTTTATTTCTTTACCGCTCCTTTAGGAAAACAATGGCCCGTCAGGGCCTTCACAGCGCAGCGTTGGTAGGAATCAATTCGGCCAGATTATTCAAGGTCCGTCAGGGCCATCACAGCATAGCGTCGGTGCCCTGGGTAGGGTTGGTGGGTCGGTAGAATAAAACGGGTTCAGACTTATGATACTCGCTTAATGTGATCTTTTTATTCTCTGATGAAACGAAGACAGTTTGTTGCCTCATCGCTCCTGGCCGTACCGGCGCTGACCCAGGAAACCACGAAACCCGCTCCGGCTAAACAAGTGTATGAATTGCGGATATACGACATGCGCTTCGGCGCTCAGCAGGCTAACCTCGAAAACTACCTTAAAGATGCTCTTATACCGGCCCTGAACCGGCAGGGTGCCAAAACGGTGGGCGTATTTCGGGAAATGGGTAAGTCTGACCCGGCTAAGCTGTATGTACTCATACCCCACGCGTCGATGGACGCCTACGCCGGAGCCGCTACCCGGCTCGCGGCCGATACCGCCTACACCAGCGCGAGCAAAGCGTATAACGACCTGACACCCGACAAAGCCGTTTTTACACGCTATACCACCTCGCTGCTCACGGCGTTCGACGCGCTGCCGCAGCTGGTCACGCCCGCGCGCGAAAGCCGGATTTTTGAACTGCGAACCTACGAAGGGTACTCGGAAGATGCCGTTCGGCGGAAAGTGAAGATGTTCAACGTCGACGAGCTGCCTATTTTTTACCGGGTCAAACTCAATCCGGTATTCTTCGGCGAAGTGATTGCCGGGGAGCATATGCCGTGTCTGACGTACATGCTGACGTTTAAGGACATGGCCGAGCGGGATGCCAACTGGAAACAGTTCGGCGCTGACTCCGACTGGAAACGCGTGTCGCAGCTTCCCGAATATGCCAATACCGTATCCAACATCATCCGGGTATTTCTGGAGCCGTCGCCCTACTCACAGATCTAGTCCCCGAACGTTAGTCAGAGCCGCGGCCCGGTGTCGGAAACAACACCCCGGTGGGGTTACGTGACGGCAAAACAGGCACAGGGTGGCCAAGAGCCTACCCAGTTTATACACAGAACCCCAGATCAGCCGAGGCCGGTCCGGGGTTCTGTGCGTATGGGGAATACGGCGGTTAGGGTTTTACCAGAAACTGGTCCAGGAACAGGTAGCGGTCGCGGTGCTGTTCGGTTTCGGGGCGGGTCGTAACGTCGATGCGCATATACTGAGCCGGGGCGTTGGGTTTCAGCGCGGGCCAGTTGGGTAAACCTTTGCCGTTCGGGTTACCGGTTTTTATAAAGTTGGCAAAGTAAGCCTGCACCGTTTCCGACACTTTATAGTCGTCGGGGGTCCAGGCAAATACCTTGTTGGTAGCCAGGTTCCCCATGGCATATTCGATTTCGGCCGAGTGGACGGCTCCTTTGGCGGGAGGAACCGCATTGGGGGCGTTTCCTTTAACCACGCCACCCGCCAGACCCGGTGCTGCGTTGCCCATTTCGGGGGTCATGGCCGGGCGCGGACGGGCGTAGAAATAGCGGTAAACAGGCTTGCCTCCTCCCGTCTGGCTGTGCATATCGGCCCATTTCCAGGTGCTGTACCCGATAAAGCGGTCGCCAGCCAGATCGGTGGCTACCTGTTCTACATCGGCGTCCGACTGGGCAGCATACTGCTTCAGTGCTTCGTCGGCGCGGTCGTTGTACAGTTTCTGTACGGCTTTGGTGTAGTTTTCCAGGGTCGGATTTTCCCTGCCCATGAGGGCGCGGTAGTTCATCTCTTCCGAGTTCCAGCCTACCAGCAGCGGTACTTTGGCCTGCTCGCCGGCCGCGCAGATGGCTACCGGCGATTTAGGGAAGAAGTACCCATCGATCGAGGCCGAGAAACGGGGCGCGTCGGATTTGGCGGTAGCCTCCAGCACCTGCTCGGCCGACAGGGCCCGCAGCTCCTTCAGCGATTGTACACCCAGCAAGCTGGCAAACCGGACTCCGGTCTGTTCGGCAACCGGCAGCGGAGCCGGGGGGAGGGTGCCCAGTACCGACCCACTCTCTCCGATGGCACCGGCAATCAGGTTGCGCGACAGGGGTGACATCATCTGGGCGCTGACCGAGGCCGATCCGGCCGATTCGCCCGCAATTGTCACCCGCTTGGGGTCGCCCCCGAACGCGGCAATATTCTGTTGTACCCAGCGCAGCGCAGCCGCCTGGTCGAGGTAGCCGTAATTGCCCGATGAGCGGTTCGGCGACTCTTTAGTCAGCTCCGGATGGGCCATAAAGCCAAAGGGGCCGAGTCGGTAATTGACCGTCAGGGTAACAATGCCCCGGCGGGCCATGCTTTCGCCATCGTAGCGGGGCTCCGAGCCATCGCCCGCTATGAACCCTCCGCCGTAGAAGTAAACCAGCACCGGCAGCCGTTCGCTGGCCGACTTGGCGGGTGTCCAGACGTTGAGGTAAAGACAGTCTTCACTCATGCCGTCCGATCGGAAGTTCATATCCCCGAATACGGCCCGCTGCATGGCGCGCGGCCCAAACTTGGTCGCCGGCCTGACGTCGGTCCAGTTTTTTACCGGCTGGGGTTCTTTCCAGCGTAGCTCGCCCACGGGGGGCTGCGCAAAGGGAACCCCTTTAAAAGAACGAATACCCGAGGCTTCGAGGGTGCCCTCCAGGGTGCCGTTGGCCGTACGGACGCGGGGCGGAGTCGACTGAGCCAGGGCGGTCAGGCCAGTTTGCACAGACAGGAGAGAAAGAAGAATGAGTGACTTCATAGGATACATGTATAATCTGAAAATGACTATATGATCTGAAACTACTTGTCATATAGGCGAGGACATAGGCATCTGTGGGTTTTTTGGGTAAAAAACACCTACTTTACCCTGTTTACTAAAAAGCGTACCCACTCTATGAAACGGCATTACGTTTGGCTGATCGGACTCTTGATTAGCACCATTGCCCAGGCGCAGCAACCGCTCGCCCTGATCCCACAACCCGTCTCGGTACAGACCCAGCCGGGCACCTTCGCCCTGACGCGCTCCACCGCCATCCGCTACAACAAACCCGCCGGGCAGGCTGTTGCCGATCGGCTCGCCAGCCAGCTGAGTCGGCCCACCGGTTTTCCGCTCGGGGCGAAAGCGGGGTCGGGGAGCGGCATCCAGCTCAACCTGACCGACACGCCCGATGCTCAGCTCGGCCCCGAAGGGTACCGGCTTAGTGCCTCGCCGAAGGGAGTTGTGATCACGGCCAACCAGCCGGCGGGGCTGTTCTATGGCGCGCAAACGCTGCTGCAGCTGTTACCCAAAGAGATCGAAAGTGCCGCAGTTACCCGGGCCAGCTGGGCGGTTCCGGCGGTTCAGATTACCGATTATCCCCGGTTCGGCTGGCGTGGCATCATGCTCGACGTAAGCCGCCATTTCTTCTCCAAAGATGATGTGAAGCGGTACATCGATGAGATGGCCCGGTATAAGTTCAACACCCTGCACTGGCACCTGACCGACGACAACGGCTGGCGGATCGAGATCAAGTCACTACCCAAACTAACCGAAGTAGGGGCGTGGCGGGTAGCCCGGGCCGGTCATTTCGGTGATCGGACCGACCCGCAGCCGGGCGAGCCCGTGCCGTACGGCGGGTTTTACACCCACGACGATATCCGCGAGGTGGTTGCCTACGCGCAGGCCCGCAACGTAACCATCGTACCTGAAATCGACGTGCCGGGCCACAGTATGGCGGCTCTGGCAGCCTACCCCGAACTGAGCTGCACCAAAGCCGCTGTCAGTGTCAACCCCGGTACTCCTTTTGCAGATTGGTACGGTAACGGTACGTTCAAGATGAAGGTCGAGAACACGCTGAACCCGTCTGACGAAAAAGTATACGAGTTTCTGGACAAGGTCTTCACCGAAGTAGCTGCCCTGTTTCCCAACCCGTATATCCACGTCGGCGGAGACGAATGCTACAAAGGGTACTGGGCGCAGGACCCAGGCTGCCAGGCGCTGATGAAAAAACTCAACATCCGGCATGTAGAAGACCTGCAGGGCTACTTCATGAATCGGGTGATGAAGATTGTACAGGCTAAAGGCAAGAAGATGATTGGCTGGGATGAAATCCTGGAGGGGGGCATTGCCTCGGACGCTACGGTCATGAGCTGGCGGGGCATCAAGGGCGGGATCGAAGCGGCTCAGGCGGGCCATAACGTGGTAATGACCCCGTCGACGTTCGCTTATATCGACTACCTGCAGGGAGACCCTACCATCGAACCGCCCATCTATGCCAGCCTCCGGGCCAGCAAAAGCTACAGTTTCGAACCTGTTCCGGATGGCGTCGATCCGAAGTTTATTCTGGGCGGGCAGGCCAACCTCTGGACCGAGCAGATTCCGACCCTGCGCCATGCCGAGTATATGACCTACCCGCGCGGCTGGGCCCTGGCCGAAGTCTACTGGTCGCCGAAAACGGCCAAAGACTGGGCCGGATTCGTACCGCGCCTGGAAGCCCACTTCGACCGGGCCGACGCAGCTGGGGTCAACTACTCTAGGGCTATCTACGACGCCATTGTTCGGACCAGTCAGAAAGACGGGAAACTGGTTGTCGAGCTGGAAAGTGAAACGCCGGGTCTGGATCTGTACTACACCATCGACGACACCATGCCCGACGGCCGTTCGCCGAAGTACAGCCAGCCGATCACCCTGCCCGACGGACCCATCACCCTGCGCGTCATTACGTACCGGGCCGGCAAGCCCATCGGCCGACTGATCACCCTTACGCGCGATGCGATGCAGAAGCGGGTCGGGCGGTTCTAACGGCCGGATTCAAACAACAATCCGGAACCGGGCGTTATTCGTAGTTGATATGTCGACTAAACCTATTGGATGCTTGTTTGTCCAACGGGCAATTGAACACCAACTATAAGTAACGCCATGAAAACGAACCGAGTGATTATCCTGATGGCAGTTCTGACTGCCTTTATATTCAGTCATGTTGTAGAAGCACAGCAACGCCGTAAGTGGAGTCCGCAAGCCAAAGGTACCGCCATCGGGGCGGGCGTTGGCGGAGCCGCCGGGGCTATAATCAATAAGCGGAATCGGCTGGTGGGTGGCCTGATTGGTGGTGCGGCCGGTGCGGCTGGTGGGTATGCCATCGGTAAAGGCGTCGACAACCGCCGGAAAACCAACGCCCGCATTGCCGCGGCCGAACGCCAGGCGGCCGAAGCCCGTCGCGAAGCTGCCCTGGCTCGCCGGGAAGCGGCCGCAGCTGCCGATAAGCCCGGCGTGGTAACCCGTCCGGCTGCCGAGCGGGTAGCTGCCGTGCAGAAAGCACCTGTACCCGCCGTGGCAGGAGTAGCGGCCGGGGCCGGTCTGGCCGCCACCGCGTTCAGTGCCCAAACCCTGTCGGAGCCGTATCAGAACAACACCCTGTTCCTGCTGAACAACAACTACGGCGATCAGAACAGTGCCTACCCCAGCTCCGAAGTGCGCCGGAAAAGCTGGTAAACAGCTTGCCTTCTCCATGGTCCGTGAGGCCCACCCGGCCGTATAGTGTTGCTGACGCGTGAATGGTCCGTGTCCTCACGGACCATGGAGACGATGTTTTTGATCGTACTGTCACTCCTCACCGTGGTCCGTGTCCTCACGGATCACCTAGCCGGATAGTATTGCTGATACATGAATAGTCCCACTACGTGTTCCGGTGCGGACACAGACCATGGAGAAAGCAATCTATTGGGAGATTAGTCCATATCAACCATTCCATCATCTAAATACACCAACGTCATGAAAGCATACGGATTTGTTCTACTCGTGGCCCTGTTTGCCAGCGGCTGCTCCTCGACCGATACGGTCAATATTCAGGATTTAAACCAGCAGTTTATCGGTGCCTGGAATAACAAGGATACCGAGAAAGTCATTGGTTTCCTGGCCGAAGATGTGCATTTCCTGCAGGGCAACACCCACTTTAAAGGAAAGTCGGAAGTAGCGCAGAAATGGGTTCGCGAAACCATGCCAACCCTGGCTGATCTGAAAACGAATGTAGTCAGCTCGGCCGTCGATAATCAGACCGCTTATGAAGCCGGTACCTACTCGGTCGATGTGCTGCCCGAAGGCCCCCAGCAGCCACGAGGCTACGGGGAGGGCAACTTCATCCTGCTTTGGAAGAAGGGGACCGACAATACCTGGAAACTCAACTACGCCCAGCTGGAAGGATTGCCGGTCCAGGTGAAGCAGTAAAGGAACTGGTAGTCAACACAAAAAAATAACCCGGCTGGTCCGGGTTATTTTTTTGTGCGTTCGTTCTGGATGCTGGTTCGCAGGGTGGCGAAAAACTCCTGGCAATCGGCAAACTGTTCGGCGTCGCCATAGTCCGTTTTTTCCTGATTCCAGCGTTTGATGGTTCCGTTGAGCAGGTCGGTCAGGCGCTGACCGGGTTCGGGCTGCGCCTGGCGAAGTTTGTTTAGTTCCTGCCGAACGGCTTTGATCTCGTCGGCAATCCAGGCGCGGTTTGTGGCGTAGCGCACTTTCCAGGCGGCAAAGGCTTCGTCGCGTGCGCGGGTTTCGGCGGCCGTTGACGCCGACAGGGATGGGGCCGATGTTGTTGTGGCTGATGAGCCGGTTACCTGCGCCGATGCCGCCACCGACAGCATCATCAGGAACAGAAAAGAAAACAACCGAATCATGGGGGTTACGTCATTGAGTCAACAAAGAAACGCATAAAAGCGGGTAGGTAGTACGCCGTCACAACCTACCCGGAACCTTACAGCCTAGCTAACCGAGGATTTGAATCCCAAACCTATGGATGTAGTTATGGTTAGTTGCGGTTATTCGAACCGTTAGGTGAAGGACTGATTGGTCAACTTACTACCGATAAATAAATTCGACTGCGTTTATCTGAGACTATGTTCAATTGTATACACGGTAACACGAACATATTTGTTTATTTGTAACCTATTTTATATTTACTCGATGTGGTATTTAGAATTTGTAGCTTGTAGACCTTGATTATGTCTACAAAGCTCAGTCGTTTCTTTGCTGCCTCCCGTAATTGTAAACCACGAAAATGTTGAAAACCAACCTTTAAACTTGATGAAGCACAAATACGTACTAGTACTCTTCCTGATTATTATCCAGTTCGGTTGTTCTAAGCGAGCCGTTGTTCGGTTTACTCAGAGAGCTCCTGAGCTGACCTCGGCCGATGTACTGACCGAAATTATGCTTGTCAACAAGGCACCACGCATTGTGCTTCGTGTACCAAATACACGCAAAGGGGTTACGAATACGCAGGGAACAGGCAGTTACCAGTCCAATGTAATCAACCCCGTTCTGGTAAAGCAGGCTGGTAGCGGAAGAGCAGCCGCCAAGGTGCAGTACGTTGAATCACAGTATGACGAGACGGCTTTGTATAACGCTATTGAGAAGCAGCTCTTCAAGGAAGGGTTCAGCGTACGAGACCGGGGGCTGTTCAATCAGGTACTCGATGATAATGCCAGCTTAGACTATTCGAAGATCAAAGAACTGACGAATACGGATTTGATTCTGGAGCTTGTCAGTTTAGAAAGCTCGGTCGGGTACCGAACGAACGTCTGTTATCTGGAGGCCGATGATGCGCCCAAAATTATAAACGAGTACCGCAACCAGGGGGCTTCGGTTGAATTCAAACTGGTACATGTAAAGACGAACGAGATCGTTGGAACCTACAAAATTCATTACACGCCCTGCCTGGAAGGGTGCCGGGGTATCTATACCAAAAAAGGTACTAATGGCACATTTATAAGTAGCTTCTGGTTAAGGCCCGGCGAAAAAGAGCAGCTTCAGAAGCTGAACCGAAAAGGATACGAAGATCTCGATCAGGATCGGTTGGAAGCCTTTATTACCGATGCTACCCAACAGCTGGTCAAAACAATGCGCTAATTTCTGAACCACACCTTATGAAGCAAACTCTACTAGCCACACTATTTTTCCTGGTTTTTCCGCTGGTTTTGTCAGCACAGGATGCCATCTATACAGCCAATGGAAACCGGATCAGTGATGCACAACTGACCGGTCTTACGGAAGATAAAGTAACCTTTACCGTTCAGCGGGACGGTAAAGCCAGCACATTCAACTTTCAGCGTGCCAATGTTTTGTTTGCGTTCAGTCGTACCGGTAACTTTCTGGTAATAAACGAATTGAGTAGCGACCTGACAAAAGCCCAGCAACAACTTGGAGCGTATTTATCAGCACCAGTCAGAGCGGGTGACAGGGAGTATCTGATCAGGGCAGTTCCACTTACTGTCATTCCGGCCACAATTGCCTATGAGAGCGATGCTGTTGTAAACTACAAAACCGCTGAAGGTAAATCCGCATCCATTCCCAAGAGTGAGCTCGTAGGCATTCTTTACCAGGATGGACGGCATCTGTTATTACGGGAAGCCGCCGAGATCGCTCCTTTATTAAAGGACATAGGCGGGCAGATAAAAGGCGAGACCCTGGCCGCAAAACCGCAGCCAGCCGTACCTACAGCCAGCTCTCCGGAGCCTCTGCCCACGCCATTGCCCACCGCTCCAGCCGCGTTGCCCTCCGACGGCGCTGCAAAACCGGAAGCGGCTATCCCGTCGGGAAAAGTGACAGACAAGCCGTTGACGACCGAATCGGCGACTGATGTCCGAAAGCCGGCATTGACCGAGGGAGAATACCAGGGCTATCGTAAAAAAGCATTGCAGAAGGTAGACGAATTTGTCTCGTATCTGAATATCATCACCGATAAAAAGCTGCCCACCTACGAAAAAGATAAGGCTATCGATCAGGCAGCCAGACTGTTTATGCCAGCGGCTACTATCGCTGTTACCTCAACCAGCAAACCCGGAGCCCGCCGTTACCCCATTCGCGACTACCTCAACCGGCTTAAGCTCCTGCCTTACAGCTCCGCCCGGATCGAGTGGTCAGAAGTGCAGTATATAAAGGAACTGTCGCAGGCTGCCGACGGGAACTACTATGGAGTCATCACGGGCCAGCAAACATTTATCGGGTATGGCAGCCAGGATCAGGTACTCTACTCTGACGTAGTTCAGAAGAATGTACGGGTTAAACTCCAGTCATACGGATCTACGTCAGACGGGGTAAAAAGTATAAAATGGGATGTATTGTTGGGTAGTATCGGTGTAGCGCAATAAATCACTACGAACGTGAGGAAGGCATTACTCGTATGCTCATCTCTGCTGAGCGTGGTGGTACAGGCGCAGGTGCCAGAACACCCCCCATGTCGGCGATTAGAGGGCGTTATCGTCGATTACAGTACCCGCAAAGCTCTGCCCAGGGCCAATCTGTTCGTTAAACTGCCCGGGGGTCAGAAGAAGGTCAGCTCTAGTTCAGCACAGGGAAGATTTTCGATAAACGCTCCCTGCGAAACAACGGCTATTGTCATAGAAAAACAAGGTTACCGTACGCAGGTGCTTCCTGTCGCTATCGTGCAGGCAGATACCCATACCGTGGTTGTTGAGGTTCCATTGCTGTCGGTTGAGCCGCCAGCCAAGGATCGGATCTACTTGCAAACCGAGCAAAAGTCGTATGTCCAGGCCAGCCGTTTCGTCGGAGCCGACCAACCAGACAGCATTGGGCAACACGCTGTTTTTGTGGTGAGCGATGCAATCCGTAAGACGCCGGTCGAGGGAAAGATCTGCTTTGTTTTTACGAAAACGGGTGAGCGTAAATGCCTGGATACAGACAAAGCTGGTCAGGCAGCCATCAACTTTAGCCAGGCAGATATCGTTGCCGTTGACGCCACCGCAGCCGGTTACCAGCCCTACGCAGGCAACCTGCTCGTTGAATCACTGAAGGGCGCGTCGACGAAACAAATAATTCAGCTGCAACGCGAGCTGACCCTGCTGACCGTCTGGGCAGGTAAAGCAGAACAAGGTACGCTTCTAGGAAAGGGTGTTCGTATCCCGCTGAAGAAGGTGACGGGGGCCAGGGGGGGCGTTTGGTTCAGTACGTATCAAGCCGAGCCGGGTTCGTATACACTGGTCGTGAAGCGTCAGGGGCAGATCCGTAGTGAAGAGATAGGCGTTAGAAGTGGCTTGACTGTGCTGTACACAGACCCGCTGAAAGCCACCGCCGAACTGGGCGTACGAACCGCAGAAACGGGAATAAAACCCAACGGGGCCCCTCCTGTATCGCGGCCTGCTCTGGTACTTCCGGATAGTATTCCGATGCTTTATTTTGAGCAGGGCAGTTATCAGTTGCGGGCCGATTCGCAGGAGGTGTTGAAACAGGTGGCTCAGTATCTGAAGACGCACCCCCATTACCGCCTGCAGGTGACTGGTCATACGGATAATGTAGGTAACGAGCGCCTGAACGAAAACCTGTCCGAATACCGGGCTGCGGTTGCCTTTACATTTCTGACCCGACAGGGTATTCCCGAAGAGAAGTTAAACAAAGCCGGCGAGGGCAGCAGAAATCCGATTTCACCCAACGATACGGAAGCCAACAAAGCACTAAACAGGAGGGTAGCCCTGAAACTTATTACCAATCAATGAAGAAACTCTACGCAGCAGGCTATTCTTTATGGATCAGCGCCCTGGTGGCTGGTATAACCGGTTGTCATCAGGACCCTTTTTTGCCCAAGTCGGCCATCCCGTTTGCCTGTCAGCTTAGTCAGTCCGTGACTATTGATGAAGACCTGCGGGATACCACTACCTATCAGTACAACTCATTTGGGAACGTAGAAAAGAGCACGTACCGCAGATGGGTCAGGGGGCAATTAATGATGAGTACCGAGCAGGTCTACGTATATACAGCGGATCATTACCTCACCTCTCAGGTGGAGCAACTGATAAGTCGTGACAACAGCGGCCGGCAAATAAAGCAAGTAAACGGCTATCTCTATACGTACGAAGACGAGCGGCTTCGTACGGTAAAAATCATTAATAACACAACGAACGTAACCCTTGGCTATCGGGACTATACCTACAACGGCGACAGGCTGAAGACCTACACGCAAGCCGATGCCAACCGGGTTGTTACAAAGCGATATTCGTACGACGACACCGGGAAACTGTTATCCTGCCAGGCGCCAGGATCGATCAGCTCGTATACCGTAGATAAGGGAAAAATTATAGCAGAAAGCCACTACGGTAATCCGGATAGTACTGACATACGCTATCAGTTTGACAATCGGGGACAGCTCGAAAAACAGACCGTCTATTCCGGATTCAGCCGGGTACAATATTCCTACACCTACGATAACAATCCCTACTGGTACCAGACGCAGCTGGGGCTGAGAGGCATCCCGGCGCTCGACTTAGGGGAGCACAGACCGCTACATAACGTAAAGACAAGGACGTACCAACGCTACCAGAACGACAGGCTACTTGAGGAGCAAACCCTTGTCTACAACCATGCCTACAACAAAAACGGCTATTCGCTGGGCTACGGCCGTAGTGACGGAGCCCGTCAGATCAACTATTACACCAACTGCCCATGAAAAACAGCTTCTTCTATTTGGTAGTGGGCTTCTTACTGATCGGACTGCCGGCCGTAGCCCAGGATAAGTCGGCTAAGGTGTACATAGCCAAAGTAGGTAAAGGGGGCGCGTTAACGCCCCAGCAGATGAAGCGACGCAACGACGAGATTAAGTTTCAGGCTACCAACCGGATCAATAAAAACCTCGTCGACCTGCTCAACACCCTTACGTTTGATGGGCTGGGTGATGCTGAACGCATTGCGTTAATGCAGAACAGCTTTTTACCCAGCCCGAACCAGATCTTTAGTGGAGACGACGTAGTAATCGAAGATGATATCGATCCCTCCCATACGTCGGCCGAGGGGGCGGTTGATGTAGATGTCGAGAAATACCTGCGTAACATGGACCTGTTCTACGTCAAGTCCGATACGCTGACCATCGCCTTTTCTCAGCTAATTGTCTCTGACGTTCAGGAGGGGAAAGACTACCCGTATGTGAAAGTGTTTTTCACCCAGACCTTCAGGAGTAAAAACAAACAGGTAGACAGGGCCTATCAACCCGTACGGCGGGTGGCTGAACTGAAAGCAGAAGTTGTTGACGGCAAATGGCGAACGTTTATTACCCGTCTGGCCTTTCTGCGGCCGGGCGAAGCGCTCACTCAGCTTACCAACCCAACGATCCTGCAAGCTGACGGACCGAAAAAGCCCCTGGATAGTAAAGAGGTCAGTTTTCGCAAAGCCGACAATCCCATTGACTCGCTAACGGTAAAATGGGATACTCAATGGTTGAGTGTTGTCCGATCGACCATTGATATGATACCGACGGGTTACTACCGACGGGGTATAACGACCAGCAAAAGCCAGGATAACATCAGCATAACCTTATCCAGAGAAGATCAGCAGCTTACGTTTCGCCGGATTGATGGGTCAACAGTAGGGTTTACGCAGGCAAGGTCAATCGTGGGGGATGAGAAGTTACGCCAGCGCAGCCGGCGCCGGTTGTCTGGCTGGCTTCAGGTGGCAACTGGGCTTGTATCGCTCGGTGCCAGCTATGCAGGTTATGCGTATCTCCAGAAGCAATATGATGGTTACAGCCATCAGGTATCGGCGCTCAATGCTGACTATGCGATCTGGCAAACGCTGGCGCAACGGCCCGATACCAGTCCGTTAGTAACCATGCCATTTACCTCCTATGCCCAGCCTGGTATCTACGCGGTCTATGGTGGAGGAGTGGCGGGTGGCGGCCTGCTCATCAATGGAATCCGATTATTACTGAAAGCCGGGAAGTAGCCAGGCGTAGTTGCAAACAACCCGCCGACCAATTACAGATCCACACGTCTATGCAGTTCGTTCTAAAAACTTTGTGGGCAACGGCCCTGCTGATCGTTAGTAGTGCTTTGGTTGCAAAGGGCCAATCGTTGGCTCTGTACTACGGTGATCCAAATGGGAGGCCAGAAGATGCCTTCGATGGTAACGTATTCCGATCGGGTACGGAGTATGGCGATGCCAGTATATATGCGGTTCTGAGTAATGGAGCCCAGTCTTTCCAGATAGCATCGCCCGGTGAAAATCTGACAAAAACCGTAACCTCTACCGGCTATTTTACAATCCGCCCAACGAGCAGCATCGTTATTGACCGGACCAGAATTCTCAACTTCACCGGCTCGGTAACGGGATCGGTTAGCATCAATGTCAAGACCCTGAGCATTTCAACCATTAGTGCCAACGTGGCTACAGAAGCAGTCCCCGGCTCAACGCTCACCATAACATACACGACCGGAGCGGGCACCTATCCTGTGGGGCTCGCTGCCGGCAAATTCAAGGCTCAGTTACTGGATGGTAATGGGATTCTGTATGGTGATCTGTCAAACTCAGAAGATCAGTATACTGACGGCGAGAAATTTGGTTCCAGCCGGGGTGGTATCCGGTCTATCAAGGCAACCATTCCGGCCAGTGTACCTCCCGGTACATACCGGGTTCGGGTTGTTACCCAGGGCCTGATCTCAAATGTGCTGGGTACTGCCAGCGGCACGTTTGTAATCAGAACCAATACACTTGGTATTACCGCCGGTACCCTGGCTTCAGCGCCTGTTTGTGCGGGAAATACGGTAAGCATCCCTTTCACGACAACCGGGAGCTTTCCGCAGGGGAACCAGTTCAGGGTGCGGCTACTTACCTTGAATGGGACGCCTGTACAGGATTTCACCGAAACCAGTGCCACGTCGCCAATCCGGGTTACAATACCGGCTTCCCTGGCTGGTGGCGCGTATCAGCTTCTCGTTTTTAGCACGTCGACCTCTACTGTCAGTGCTCCCAATCTTATCAACATACGGGCCAGGCCAACGCTTATGCTATCGGGGGGCGGCAGCATCAACGCAGGTGCCAGAGCAACCGTGCAGATGACGTTTACAGGTACACCGCCCTGGTCCGTTGGCTTCGTTGATTACAGTCCTGACCTGGCACCCACCTATGTACGAACGCTTTCTTTTTCCAGCAGCAATGGTACCATCAACCCGACGCTTTTTTCCAGTTCGACAATTGACCGGCAATTCATAAAAGAGTTTAGCGATAACGGATGTGGTACCAGTGATGCCATAACCGGCTCGGCATTCGTTTCCGTAACACCCATAACGGTGACGACCAGCAGCCTGTCAGAAGCGTATTGTCCTGGTTCCGCTATATCCGTTCCGTTTACCGTAAGCAGCCCATTGCCAGCCGACGCGGTATACCGGCTACAGATTTCCGATAGCAATGGCAATTTTCAGAATGCCCAATTTATTAGTGTGGGCGCCCGCACCAGTCCCCTGAGTGCAACCATTCCTCAGTCGCTACCGGCTGGCACGGGGTATAAACTGCGTGTTGTGCTGCTGGAGCCGACAGTGCCAGGCGCTGTTGATTACACAAAAGCCACAAATCCAGTGCCCGGATCACTGATTGTCAGCCGACCCAATGCCCCCGGTGTGACGGATGTGTCGTTCTGTCAGGGGGCTTCGCTAAGTCAGCTCACAGCTACCGGTACGTCGTTGACCTGGTACAGCAGCGGAGGGACTTCACGGCTGGCAGGGGCGCCAATTCCACCCAATGACCGATCGAGTCAGTATCAGGTAAGCCAAACCATAAACGGATGCGAAAGTGCGTTGGCAACGATCACGGTATCGATCAAAGCGCTGCCTCCGGCGCCAACCGTAAGCAGTGTGGCCATATGCCAGGGCGGGTCGGGGCAATTTTCCACGTCGATTCCGGGGGCGCTGTGGTACACTTCCGGAACCGGTGGTACCCCAGCCCCGCAGCCCCCGCTGCTGAACAGCCAAAATCCCGGTAGTCAGACGGTCTATGTAAGTCAGACTATCAACGGGTGCGAAAGCCCCCGGACGGCTGTCGTGGCTATCGTTTACCCAATTCCGCCTGCACCCGCTGTTCAGAACCCAAAAGAGGTATGCCAGTATGCCACGGCGAGTCCACTCGCGGCTACCGGCCAGGACCTGACCTGGTATGATCAGTCCGGTAAGCTGGCCGGAGTACCCGTACCCGAAACCTCCACGGCTGGTAGTAAATCCTATTCGGTTACTCAGCGCATAAACGGTTGCGAAAGCCCCCGATCTCTCGTTGAGCAGGTGGTGCGGGCTGCGCCGGTCAATCCGGTTGCCAGTTCGATACGCCTTTGTGTTGGCGAAAATCCACGTTCGCTTACGGCTACTGGCACTGCCATCCGGTGGTACAGCAATGGCACGGGCGGCACGGGCTCGCCGGCTCCGCCAGGCTATTTTACGGACGTAGCCAATGTGTTTACGTTCTATGTAACCCAGACTGACAACAACGGCTGCGAAAGCCAGCGTCAGCCGGTATCGGTATCCGTGGTGGCACCGCCTTCGGCCCCGACTGTCACGGCCAACCAAACGGTATGTCAGTTTGCCAGGGTAAATCCACTGTCTGCCCTTCCTGCCAGCGACTTAATCTGGCAGGGGCCGGGTATTGCAGGAACAACCGGTGTGGCGCCTACTCCTTCTACAACTGAACCCGCCACCTTCACCTATTCAGTAGCCCAGCGGGCCGGGAGCTGCATAAGCGCCTATACCACCATCCTGTTTACCGTTCGGAAGACGCCCGAGGCTCCTAAGGTAAATTCACCGGCGGCCTTCTGTATCGGACAAAGCAGTGCAACCCTTTCGGCGACAGGAGAGGGGCAGCTCCGCTGGTATACCAACGCTGGACGCATTGGCCCATCCCTGCCACAGGTATTGGTAAACACCCAACAGGCCAGTACAACAACCTACTACGTCACCCAAACGGATGCTTTCAACTGCGAAAGCCCTGGTAGTGCCCTAACCGTTCGGGTGTCTGCCAAAGCCACCGCCCTCCTGACCGGCGACAGCGTAATCTATGCCGGTGACAGTACCGCAATCCGGGTGCGGCTTACGGGCGATGGTCCCTGGTCGTTCACGAACTGGAATAGCAACGCTATCAACAGCAGCGACTCTATCTACGTCAAGTGGGAAAAGCCAATGAGTACTCGTACGTACACGATCACCAACTTAACCAGTGCCTGCGGAAAGGGAGATATCCTGAACAGCTATCGGCTTTCGGTCATGA
The DNA here is from genome assembly GCF_004138325.1 of Spirosoma sordidisoli. Taxonomy (GTDB): domain Bacteria; phylum Bacteroidota; class Bacteroidia; order Cytophagales; family Spirosomataceae; genus Spirosoma; species Spirosoma sordidisoli. Next base: position 348,482 of record NZ_SBLB01000002.1, read on the forward strand.
CGCCCCTGTCGAATCAGGCTTCACTGGAGCCGCTGGACGTCAATGCGTACCCGAACCCAACTACGGGTAGTGTAACAGTAAGCTGGAGCGCGGCTATGAAACAGGAGATACGCCTGCAAATGATCAACGCCCAGGGTCAGCTGATCAGGCAGATAACGCGACAGGCTACCAGCGTATCGCAAACAGAACCGTTTCCGCTCGGGAGCCAGCCCGCCGGTACGTATATACTGCGCGTCATTACGCCCAAAAATGGGATAGTTACGCGGGTCATTGTCAAGCAATAAGAGCTCGACTGTTTTTAATGCTGCCTGATTGTCAATTTACCTGTAAATACCAATCAATAAAACCTCCACAAATATGTTAAGCTTTAAGCAATTTGACTTCCCACCTGGTCAGGATTTTGTGCCATCAAAAGAAACGAAAAATTTTTGGCTGTACACAAAGAAAAGTAAACGTACATTCAGTGGTGTCGTACTTCCGGGTTTGTTCGAAACAGTTGGGTATCCCACACAAATGCTGGCTTTTTTTGCTATACTTCTCCTGGAGATAGTGCCAACAATTTATGGAATAGATCAGGGGGTTTTGTGGCAGGCAATTCTTGCCGCTATTTTTATAGATATATTCCTCGCTGTAGTTTCCCATATATGGCATGATAGCATATGTCGCTATCGAAATGAATTGGTGAACACAGATGAGCCTGTACTCAAAGAAGCATTGAGAAGAAAGATAAATCGTTGTCTTTGGTATACATATTTTTTCTATGTTTTGATTTTAATATCAGGTATTCTGAAGTTCTATTTTTTTTATGACGCGTATATGACTCCAGATGCTATAGCTGGCGCAGTTCTGGTATGTTATTTTTTAGGCGCTTTACTTCACGTAGCCTATACGGGTTATTTTCTGTACACGTCCCGATTCAATTACAAAATTCAGTCGGAGTATAGCCGGTATGTAGAGTCGGGTGGTGTAAAATTTAAAGACCAAACTGGTAAAGTTCCACAACCCCTCTTTCAGGATGGTAATACATTTCAGGTAGAACCAACGTCCTCAGGCAATCATCATATTTTCCAGGATGAAAACGGACGTCCTTTCTTGGAGACCAGTGGGGTGCTGACTGATAACGAATTAGCGAACCTAATTGTCAGACAGTCATACAATGTACAGGGGCTGGTAGCCCGAGTCGGGTTGAAGCGTCAAATGGAAATTTTACAGACCAATTAACTTTCAATATGAAAAAATTTACGAATCTGTTGTTGCTATGCCTTGTCGTAATGTTCCTGTCCGATGGCTGTAAAGGTGATCGTACAGGGCAGGGACCAGATAGAAGTGGACTGAAAATAATAATGATGGATTCTCTGTCTGTGCAGGAAGAAGACGATGGCAGACGATTACCTGAAAATATCCGTGATTTATGTTCCGTGCTAATTTCGGAGACTAAAGACTGCGATCGAATTTTCATTCTCGATCCAGTGATTACACGCCTGGACTTGAATAAAACTCTCTCTCTCAAGACAGCTATAGAGAAGGGAGGGGCAAAGAATGTTGAAAATCCTAATGTAATTGGTAAACTCATACAAAAAAACTTTGACGAGATAGAGGTTCCGCGAGAGTTTACTATGCGTCAGGCTAGCAACATTAATGCGGGAGCATTGATCAAAAAACTTTCTACAACTGAGTCTGTCAACGACTCAATTCTGATAGTGAATGAAAATTCTTCTCTGGATAAATATGAGTTGAACGGAAAGCAGTATAAAGTATTTACGAGTATGGAAGAAGTACGAACTAAAATCAGTTCTCTCCTCTGCCAGAACGATAAGACTAATTTTACTATTTTTATTAATCCCCCAATATTAAATACTGGTAATTCAGTTGTAGTGGAACCTGTCGAACCGAGATTACATTCTCCCAAATCCGCGTCTCCTCGTTTTACAAAAAGACGAATCAGCTCAGGCGGAGGGGACCTGGTGATGGTAAAAGGTAGTGAAGGGTGTGATGTATGCACCCGTTACTACAGCGCGGTCGATAATGCAGGGCGCATCCGGCAGATTACAGAGAAGAATTCAACGAACTGCTGCCCCTGTGGGAAGGATATCGTACTGAGAGGAAGAACATACCGTATGAACTGCGATGATGCAGGTAGTAACAGGCTTGAATCTGTAGACTAAAACTTATAAGTAACTCCACACCAAAATCCTTATAAAAATGGATTTCAAAGATCAGATTAAACAGCTGGGCGACCGGGTTGCCCGGCTGAAAGACTCTATCCAGACCGAAGAAGCCACTAAAACAGCGTTGATTCTGCCCTTTTTGCAAACGCTGGGGTATGATGTATTTAACCCCCTGGAAATTGTACCGGAATTTATCAGTGATATCGGTACCAAAAAAGGCGAGAAAGTCGACTATGCGGTTATGCGGGAGAGTACCGACGGCAAACCAGCAGAGCCCTGTATGCTGATTGAATGTAAGCACTGGAAACAGGCGCTTACCCTGCATGATAATCAGCTACTACGTTATTTTCACGTTACGAAAGCCCGGTTCGGCGTGCTGACCAATGGCATCGTTTATCGGTTCTACACAGACCTGCAGGAGCCGAATAAAATGGACGAATCGCCATTTCTGGAAATTAATCTGCTGGATCTGCGCGACAATCAGATTGAGGAACTCAAGAAGTTTCATAAATCGTATTTCGACGTTGAAACGATTATCTCTACAGCCAGCGAACTGAAGTATACCGGCGAACTGAAAGGCCTTATTCAGCAGGAAATGGCCAGCCCCTCAGATGCTTTGGTGCGGCACCTGGCCAGACAGGTATATGGCGGTACACTTACGGCTAAAATGATGGAGTATTTTACGAATCTGGTTCGCAAATCATTTCAGCACACGTTTTCGGACCAGATCACCGACCGGTTAAAAACGGCTCTGGGTCAGGAGGAAATAGCGGTTTCGCAACCTGTTTCTCTCGAAGTTAGTAGTACGGTTGTTCCAGACGAAAAGAAAGGACCAATGGTCGTAACAACGCAGGAGGAACTGGAAGGATTTTATATCGTGAGAGCCATTCTCCGAAGTAATATCGATGCCAATCGAATCGTCCACCGCGATGCCCAGTCCTATTTTGCCATTCTGCTCGACGACAATAACCGAAAGCCGATCTGTCGGCTACACCTGAACGGAAGTAAGAAATCGATTACTCTGTTCGATGAAAACAAAGCTGAACAACGTCATGAGATCAGCAGCATAAATGATATTTTTCTACATAGCGATGCGCTGCTAAAGTCCCTGTCGGCCTATGAGTAGGCAATGACCTGATCTCTTAGTCTGATTTCCACACCAAAAATCGTCAGCCATGGTTCGATTAATTGTTGTTCTTGGCCTGCTTGTTTCTGGAAACCTGTCATTGGCACAGGTTCGCGTGCGTGGGTACTATCGGGAGAACGGCACTTACGTACCACCCCGTGAGCGTACCCGGCCAAATCATACTAGTACCGATAACTACAGCTATCCGGGTAATTACAATCCGAATACGGGGCGTATTACGGGAGGTCCGTCATCAACCTCCTACGCAACGGCTCCAGTCGTACCCGCCAGTCCCGGGTATTCTACCTCTGGTTCTACGAAAGAACCTATACCCGCGAGGCCAGTAGATGACGGTCAGCTATACGCCGAAACAGAAGCTAATGCTGCCTTAAGAGACAGGGCGAGTTATAAGGCTCAATCCATCTATGTGATCCCTAAAGGAGCCGTTGTTAAGATAGACCTGTACGACGACTATTATTATCGGGCCGAAGTCAATGGCCGTAGCGGTTATATCTGTATCTGTCAGGTAAAGAAAACGGTCAGGAAGTTATGACCAGAGTGGCTTAACCTTAGCTATAGTCTGTTTCAGAAGTGTCATAAAACAATGCATCCCGTAACCGATGCAACCACAGACTAAACACGCAGGCCGCCTGGTATAGCCAGCAAAAAAGCCGGTCCCAGCTGGGACCGGCTTTTGGCCATTCAGTATACAGACTATTACGCGAAACGCAGGAATCGTTTCATGCAGGAGTAGCAGATGTAGTATTTGGTGGGTAAGTAGCCGAGTAACGTTCGGACAAGGGCGGGTCTGGGAATACGCTCGATCGAATGCGTTTCGCCACAAGCCGGACAGCGGCTTTTGAAGACAGGGCGATAGTACAGCAACGGCAATACGAAGACCGCCAATGCGACCGCACCGGCTAAAAAGATAAGACTCATAAGGTGAATAGTGTTTGAGGAAGAACTAGACAAATATAAGTTTTATAATTAGCTGATATGCAATCTATTGGTTAATATTCTTTGAATATTATAAACATATTGGCTAATAATTCACATGTAGTTACATGCAAATCAAATCTTACTATTCTGTAGGTTATACTCAGCCTGTAATTTGGTTATTACTACTCAACTTAACACATATAGTATGTATTGATAGGGCAGGGCTGTATGTCAATCAGGCTAGCGAAACAGCTACAAAATGAGGCTGAAACAGACGCTCAATACGCTGGTTCATGAGCCAGTTTCCGGTCTATACCGACCATGTTATGTCCGGGCTGGCTGCGCATCTGCCGGCATCAGTGCAGCACAGCGGGTAGGATAAACTCTTCCATCATTCGGTCTACCTGCGGGTGCGCGTAGGGGGCGTTGTAGGCGGTGGCGGTGACGACCACGACCAGCGGCAGATCGGTGAACACGTAGATTTTGTTACCCCCGTTTCCGGTGCAGTAGTACGTCTCGTAGGCTTTACCCCCGACGGTGAAGGTCCGGTTCCAGAACAGATACCCGTAATACTCGTTGGTTCGACCGGGAATCGCTTTCCGCCGGGTAAAGGTTTTGGCGACCCACTCGGCGGGTATGAGCTGCTGGCCATTCCACCGGCCACCGTTTTTGTATAGCTGACCGTACTTGGCAAAGTCGAGGGTGTTCATCTGAATACCCCCTGCCGTATTAACCACCTGCTGGGGCGTGTATTGCCAGCTGTACTCCCGGATGCCCAGGGGCGAGAATAGCTTTTGCTTCGAATAACGATCCAGACCGCCCGGTACTACCTTGTGCAGCACATCGCCCAGAACCACTACCCCGGCCGTGAAATAGTGCCAGTCGCCCCGAAATTTCGATGGGGTAACAGGCAGGTCGAGCGCAAACGTCACCCAGTTGGGCGTTGGGTACATGTTCTCTTCGTTACCCGGTGAGTCCATCTCGTTATCGTTGCCGTCGAAAGCCGAACTCATCATCAGCAGGTCGGCGAGGGTGGTGCGGGCTTTATCGGTCGAATAATGTTGGTAGGCTTTCAGGTCGTAAAAGTTGGCCAGGGGCTGCTGCTCGTGTTTCAGGTGTCCCTCGGCGAGCGCCATTCCGGTCAGGGTCGATGCGAAAGATTTTCCCACCGAGCGGACATCGTGGCGGGTCGTTCGGCTGGCTCCGTTGAAGTACTCCTCGAGCAGGAGTTTCCCGTTCTTCACGACGACGACGCTGGTAATATGCCGGAATACGCCTGCCTCGATGTTTGCTTTCAGGGTTTTGATGCGACGCGTATCCAGCGAGTCGGTAGCTACCGGGAGCCCGGCATAGGGTTCGGGTACGGCCAGCCGGATACGGGTCAGGTCAATAACCGGCTTTCGTTTCACGAGCAGGGTCAGCTCGCCAGTGGCTATCGGCTGGCCTGTTTTCACGCCAGCCAGGTTTACGTACGGACGGATCACCAGCCGAAACTGGTGCCTGCCGTCGGACAAGGCACTGTCTCCGCCGTTCTGCATAAACCGGTTCCAGGCCGACTGGCTCCACCAGCGACCCTCGCGTTCGTTATCGACCAGGGGTTTGCTCAGGATCGTTTCCTCATTTTTTATCCGGGCATAGGGCGCGCCCGGGTGCAGGTTGGTCTGGTAGATGAGCCGGTTATCGACGTAGAAGGCAAACTGGTAGTTTCCCACTTTGGTGAGGGAGTCTGCGCTGAGGGTAGGGGCCAGCGGATGCAGGTAATTGGTCAGGGAGCTGGCCATGAAAACCGTCATGAACAGATTGCTCCGGTTGGTAAACTCGTGGGTTTTCAGAAAGTCCGCTGGCTTCAGGGCCGCGACCGGTATGTCGGTGGCTGTAAAAACGATCGTGCCCACCTGAGCCTGATGAAGCCCCGGGGCAATTCCCTGGTCGTTGACAAATGAACCCGGCTGGGCCTGTAAGCCCAAATATGTAAGCAGAAATAAAGGCAGCAGCCAACCGTATCGACCCGACATAATGCGTTGTGAGGATAAACAATGCCCCAAAGGTGGGCAAACCGGCCGTCTGGAAATAGAACAGAATTAACCTGCCCGGTCTAGCGTGCCAAAAGCTTTCGGTAATGGGAGGGCGTAAGCCTGTACTGCTGCCGGAACGACCGGATAAAATGACTCTGGTCGGAAAACCCGCAGGCTAGTGCTACGTCGGTCAGGGCAATGTCCGGCATGAGCAGTAGCGGCATCGCCTGCTGAAGCCGGATCGCACGCAGGTAGTCCCCAAAATGGCAGTGGAAATAACGGGGAAACTGGCGACAGAGGTAAACGGGATGCAGGCCCGTATGGGCTGCCAGCTGCGCCAGTGTCCACGGTTCATGGGGAGCGTCGTGGAGTAAATCCCGGAGCTGACCCACCCAGGCCGGTTTCTGGCGATCGAATCTGACCGGTGCTGACTCGATCTCGCTGAGAAGCTGTACCAGCAACGCATCGACAGCCAGCTTTTCATGGCCGTCCTGCAACTTCGTTTCGGTAACGATGGCGTACATGAGCGCTTTCAGCCCCGGATCGGGCAGGTTGAGGCTACCCTGTACACGGGACGTATCCAGCCCGTGGGCGTTGAACCAGTCGGGCGTGATTTCGACATGGAAGCCGCGCGTATATCCCTTAGGCTTGGTATTGTAGTGGGCCTCCTGCCAGTGGTGGAACAGCAGGCTACCGGCGGTGCAGTGGTACGTGTCGGTACGGTTGCCTTCCAGCACCCGACCCGCCAGAACAAAGGTAAAGTAGGCGTTTTCGTGGTAATGCCAGTCGACCCGATCGTGGGTGTATTCGGTATCGGTCAGCGTCAGGTCGCCCAGCGTCACCAGTTGGTTCGTCAGGCCGTAATACTGTCCATTCCGCAACGCGCTCATAGGAGGCTGACAGGGAAATAGGATCGAATACGCCCCATTGTCGCTGCTAAGGTACACGGAACGGACCAATAACCGCAGTTTAGGAAGACAACCCGACCGACCAACAACCCTATGCCGTACTCAGTAAGGCTGATAAGGTCGCTGCCCGCACAACGCTCCCTGTCGACAAACGCAGTTGGGGGTATTGTACGGGCAGTGGGGTAGCCCGAAGAAACCGCCGAACTCAATTCCACAACTGGTTGGCCGCCGTCAGGATGATTGGCTCTTTATCCGTCACGACGATGGTCTGCTCGTGCTGTACGGCCAGACTATTCCTGGCGATCAGGGTCCAGCCATCGCCTTTCTCGTGGGCATACGACGCTTTGGTAGACAAAAACGTCTCGATCGCCACCACGGAATGCTTTTTGAAATGTGCTTTATTGGCCCGGTCATAGTAGCACAGGATTTCGTGGGGCTCTTCGTGCAGGCTCCGGCCGATGCCGTGCCCGGACAGGTTCTTGATGACCCGGTATCCGCTTCGTTTCGCTTCCGTTTCGATCAAGCGACCGATCTCCGCGATCCGCACCCCACCCCGGATCCGGCTAATGGCTTTGGCCAGAATCCGTTTGGAGGCTTCGACCAGATGACCGTGCTGATGAATATCCCGCCCCAGCACAAACGAGCCACCGTTGTCGGACCAGTAGCCATTCAGCTCGGCCGATACATCGATATTGATCAGATCCCCTTCCCGAAGAATCCGTTTCGCGGAAGGGATACCGTGGCAAACTTCATCGTTTAAGCTGATACAGGTCCAGCCTGGAAAGCCATAGGTCAGTTTCGGTGCTGAACGCGCCCCGTACGATTCCAGCAGTTGCCGCCCGTACTGGTCCAGCTCCAGCGTCGACATGCCCGGTTGGGCGTATTCCTGCATGCGTTTAAGCGTTGAGCCAACCACCTGGCTAATCTGCTGCATGCCTATCCATTCTTCCTCGGAGGTCAATGACATAACGTTCGGTTAAAAAGTCAATTTCTGGCGAAAGTAAGCCCTGCAGCCCGTTTTCACACCAGGTAAAAAACGCCGACGCATCAGTAAGGCCGACCAGCCATAGTCAGGACAAAATGAGAGCGCCACTAAACGAACGCGACCATTGGCGTTAGAATTCCGTTGTCAGGTTCCTAGTGGCAGATCGTTGAAGGTCTTACACACCTGATGATTTTCGATTGGGAGTCGAAGTAGAAGCGATGTAAGGCGGGCAGCTAGTAGGTCAAAATAACGACCGGCCAGCTAATGAAATATGCATGCAGAACGGATCGTAGGCAGAGCTAACCATTCGAAGACGTGGAAAGTGGAAATTTTTAAAATGCTAAAGGGCGGGGTCGATAATGTAAAAAGGGGTGTTTTTAATTAAATATCTATACTTCAACCATTTATGCTAAATAGAGGGCGCAACCTCCTTGGATGGCTATTTACGAACTAATGATATGATAAACTAGTTAGAATGAGCACGGATTATACTTTGTTGAAATATAGAATGTCCTAGTGTCAACAGGGATGGAATGAGGGACAAATTGAAAATGGTTTCTTATTTCGTTTCATTAGTTATGCTAAAGAAATTAGTGATTATCTGTAATTTATTGCTGAAATAGCCCTTTCATGGATCATACAATAGATTTTTTATCTCCCAGATTAGAAGGCAAAAGGTTTGATGACCACACTCTTCCTGTAAATATATTGGAAGATTTTAGCGCTTTGGAGGAGCTGATTTTTGAACTGTCAAAAAAAATTTATTTAGAGGAGAATCCACATAGAAAGCGCGTACCCAAAGGATTCAATGATGAAGTTAGTTTGAAACTTGCAGGAGTTGGAGAAGGTAGTGCCATCCCAAGGCTTGTACTTGTCTATACCTTAGCTTATTCTTCTTTTTTTACTGAATTTTTTCCAAAAAGTGAGCAATATTCTGTTACTAATTTAGAATCTGTAAAATACTTGGAAAAGGCTAGGGATAGAGTAATTGAATTGATAAGTAATGCACAGTCAGGTGAAAAAAATAAAGATATATTGGATCAAAAATATTTGAACTATTTTAATAGGATTGGGAAAAATTTACAGGATGGTGAGACAATGGCTTTTCCAAAAGCCGTTGGTGGTAGTGCTGTTTTAGATAAAGAAATTCGTAAAAAAATTCTTTTATCTAGAAAGGAAAACATTGAATATTCTGACTACATTTCTGTAAATGCATATATTACAGAGTTTGATAAGAAACAAAATTCGTTTACTCTTGATATAGGCGGTAATAACGTCGTCTGTAATATAAATGAAGATTATTATGAGATAGTACATCAAGTATTTAATGAGTACGAAAAAAATACTCAGGTTGCAATTAAAGCGACTGGTATATATAATCAACAAGATAGGTTGATTAGGGTTGAAAACATCGAGTCTATGGATATTTTAGATCCATTTGATGTAAAAGTGAGAATCGCTCAATTAGTTAATTTGGGTGAAAATTGGTACAACGGTACTGGGAAAGCCCCTGATAAAGTGGCTCTTAAGCAGTTTGAGGAGTATTTTAGTAATTATTTTGGTAGTGATCTGCCATTACCATCAATATTCCCAACGATAGAAGGTAACATACAATTAGAGTGGACTAATAGTGATCGAGCTATTATATTGGAATTAGATCTAGATAATTTCCTTGCTAATCTGATTGTTACTCTTTTGAAATCCAATTCGTATATCGAAAGGGAGTTCTTTTTAAGTACATTGGCTGGATGGGAAGAATTAAACTCACTAATATCGAAGATTAACTATGAATAGGGACACACTATTGCACAGACAAGTTCATCCAAGTTGGGTACAGAATGATGTAGTTTCTGTGCAAGTCTTTACACAAGAAATGCAAGTATCGTCATTGGCATTTACACCATCTACTAAAGATGAAAATAAATTATCTGTTTATAATGGGGAGAAATTTACAGCAGAGCAATCATTCAACCATTATGTTGCGAATCACACATCTTTCGGTGTACTTTCTGTTACTAAGGGTGAATGCGAGTCTGTAGATTTATTATCTGTTACAGAAGATAATTTTCCATTTAATGGCCACTCATATATTGATTTTACAAGTGTAGAAAGTAAAAATCAAAAAAAAATCAGAGGACAAAAATTGAAAAGTCTAGCAGTGAGTAGAGGGTGGACTCACAGGAGAAGATGAATATAGCTTATAGAGCTATATATGCTTTTATAGTTAATATCTCTGTGCTATATGAAAAGGGTAGTACTGATTTAACTCAGCTACTACCCTTTTATTCTTTAGATGAAATCAACCTCTTTTGCTATTCTCTCCTCATTGGCTTTTCCGTAATAGCGAATGTGCTTAGTAGTTGTATAGCCGAGCATAGCGGCCACGCTTTCCTCAGATACACCCAGTTCATTAAGCATAAGGTTGGTGAAGGTTTTGCAGGCCACCTTAACGGTGAGTTTGGTTTTGAAAGCTGCCAGGTGCTGAATTTGCTTCAAACAGTCATTAAAGCTGGAGTTACTAGTTTTGGGCAGGTTCTCCACCCTGCCATGTTTGGCAATCAGCGCCAGCGCTTTATCCGATCCTGTGTTGGCTTCGTCACGCAGATAGACGTATGCGCTTATGAATTGATGGGGGAGATAGCTACTTGTCGTTGTTGGCTATTCTATTGGCTAGCCAAAACAAAAACGGGTTAAGCGTATGGCCTAACCCGTTGTAATGAAGTGTATTAACTGGTGCACTCGTAGGGATTCGAACCCCAAACCTCCTGATCCGTAGTCAGGTGCTCTATCCAATTGAGCTACGAATGCATTTCCCGTTGATTGGGAGTGCAAAAGTAGGGAGAAAAAAGGCGTCTGTCAACCTATCGGCCCGAAAAATTTGCTTTCCGCTTCATCAGAAAGGCACCAATCCCCTCGGCAGCATCGGCCGAGCGACCCAATGCGTCCTGATTTTCAGCTTCCTGCTCCAGCTGGTGGTCGAGGTCCGAATACAGCGATTGATTCAAAACTTTTTTTAACGCCCCGATCGCGCGGGTAGGGGCGGTGGCGTAATAGCCGACCACCTCCGCTACGGCTGCGTCGAGGCTGGCCGGGGGAACCGAGCGGCTGACCAGCCCGATCTGGGCCGCTTCGGGGCCGTAAACGCGTCGGCCGGTGCTGCTCAGTTCAAAAGCCCGCTGCGGGCCCACCAGACGCGGCAGAAAGAACGTAGAACCGGCGTCGGGCATGAGGCCTATGTTGATGAAGATCTGGCTGAAATAAGCCTCGTCGGTGCAGATAACGACGTCGCAGGCCAAGGCCAGCGAACAGCCCGCCCCGGCCGCTACGCCGTTGATACGCCCCACAACGGGTTTAGGCAGGTTGCGGATGGCCCGGATCATGGGATGATAGCCGTTCCGCAGCGACTCGCCCAGGTTCATCGTTCCGCCCGAGGCTGCCGCGCTGGCAAAGCCTTCTTTCAGGTCGGCGCCGGAGCAGAAGGCTTTGTCGCCCGCGCCGGTCAGCACCACGACCCGTACGCGGTCGTCGGCACCGGCGGCTTCCATGGCGCTAGTGATATCCCGGATCAGGCCGGGGCTAAGGGCGTTGTAGACCTGGGGCCGGTTGAGGGTAATGCGGCAAACGCCGTCGGCCAGTTCGTAGAGCAGTGTATCGTACATGATCGGTAAGGGTTAGTCAGGGCAACACTAGATAAACCAGAATACGGCCAGCAGGCTGATGGCTACTCCCAGCGCCAGCCCGGCCAGGATCTGCCCCGGCGTATGGGCGTTGAGCTTGAGCCGCGCACTGCCCACAAGGCCCGCCAGCAGCACCAGCAGCAGCAGCGGAAAAAACAGATCGGTCAGGCTGAACTTCAGCATCAGCCCGCCAATGCCGCCCAGTACGCCCCCCAGCCCGACGCCGTGGGCGCTGATTTGCCAGTACAGACTGATCAGCCCGACCAGCAGAATCGATACGGCAATACTGCCCAGCAGAATTGCTATTTCGGGCGCTACCGTCGAGACGAGCTGCATCCGGAAGGCAAACAGATAAGCGACAAAGGTGTAGATGAGCGCCGTCAGAAAATAGGGCAGCCGACGGTCGGCCAGGGTTTCGAGTTGCAGGCTGCTAACGTAACCCGTACGAACCAGATAAACGATCAGCAGCGAGGGCACCGCAAAGGTGCCGATGAAGATCAGCACCAGCAGGCTGAGCCGCAGGGCCGGAGAAAACGCATCCATACCGACTACACCGGGTGCCTGAAACAGCAACAGGCCGAACAGCAGTGTCGGCATGAGCAGGGGGTGCAGCAGAATCGAGAGGAAGCGGGCGAACGAGGTTGTCAATGAATAACGATGAATGATGGATGATGAATTCGTTTTGGGGAGCCTGCGGCTGGGTTGCAAAGTTAACCGTCCTGGCTGTTGTCACTCATCATCCATCCTCCATAATTCGGTGTTCCTATAACTGTTTTCGCAGGCGGGCTACGGGAATGTTGAGCTGCTCGCGGTATTTGGCCACGGTACGGCGGGCAATGTTGTAGCCGCGGTCGTTCAGAATCTTCTCGAGCTTATCGTCCGAGAGCGGGTTCATCTTGGGTTCGCTGTCGATGAGGTCTTTCAGGATGTTCTTCACCTCGCGGCTGCTGACATCCTCCCCCGTATCGGTCGAGATTCCTTCCGAGAAGAAATACTTGAGCGGATAAATGCCGAACTCGGTCTGTACGGCCTTGCTGTTGGCGACCCGCGACACGGTCGATACGTCCATGTCGATGAGGGTGGCAATATCTTTCAGGATCATGGGCCGCAGCTTCGACTCGTCGCCGGTCAGGAAGAAGTCGTACTGGAACCGCACGATGGCGTTCATGGTCTTGAGCAGGGTCTGCTGCCGCTGTTTGATGGCGTCGATGAACCACTTGGCCGCGTCGAGTTTCTGCTTCACGAACGAGACCGTTTCGCGCAGGGATTTGTTTTGCTTGCTGCTCTTGTCGTAGGTATCGAGCATGTCGGCAAACGACCGGCTGATGCGCAGTTCGGGCGCATTCTTGGAGTTCAGCGTCAGTTCGAGCTTGCCGTTGCTGTTGGTCAGGATAAAGTCCGGAATGAGGTACTGCACGTTGCCGGCTTCGCCTTCTACCGACCCCGGCTTGGGGTTGAGCTTGATGATTACATCGACGACCCGTTTCAGCGATTCGTCGCTGATGTTGAGCCGTCGCTGAATTTTGTCGTAGTGTTTCTTCGAGAACTCATCGAAAAAATCTTCGATGATGCGGATGGCCAGTACGTTGTAGGGGTCCGACTGATCTTTGCGCCGGAGTTGCAGCAGCAGACATTCCTGCAGCGAGCGGGCGGCAATACCCGGCGGGTCGAAGGTCTGGATCTTATGCAGCACTTCCTGAATTTCTTCGGCGTCGGTGAACACGTTCTGCGAAAAGGCCAGATCGTTCACGATGGCCTGCATAGATCGTCGGATGTAGCCGTCGGCCTCGATACTGCCAATCAGCTGCAGACCGATGATCCGCTGTTCCTCGCTGAGCGAGAGGTACCCGAACTGCTGAAGCAGCGAGTCGGTCAGGCTCGAGCTGGTGGCCAGCGGCATGTCGCGCTCTTCTTCGCTGTAGTTGCCGTCGCCCTGCATCTTGTAGCCGGCATAATCTTCACCCTGCAGGTAGCTGTCGATATCGAGATCGTCGGTGCGGTCTTTATACTCGTCGTCGCCGAAGTCATCGTCGAACGGATCGTCCTCTTTCTGATCGAATTCGTCGTCCATGCCCTCTTCCAGCGCCGGGTTGATTTCCAACTCCTCTTCGATGCGGGTATCCAGTTCGGCAGTAGGAATCTGCAACAGCTTTATGAACTGAATCTGCTGGGGCGATAACTTCTGCTGAAGAGACTGGGAAAGGCTTAACTTCTGCATGGTAGTGATGTTTCAAATCGGGTAGGGGTGTCAACAGGGATTGGCGGCTCCAGTCGGCAAAATGCCCCTCACAATTATCAGACCAATTTAGTTATGATTTTGTTTAGGGCCACAAAAAAAATACAATAACTCGTTCAGAATTAATGATTTGCCCAAAAAAAGTACTTCGTTAACGGCCCCGGAGAGTAGGTAAATTGTTGATAAATAGTTAGTTAGCCGGGCCCTTTCGGGGGCAGCCCGAGAGAATAAAACTGGTACCATTTTTTATACCTTAGCGGCATGACAAACAAGCTATACGACACCTCACTGAGTCTGCTTACCGATCTCTACCAGGTCACCATGGCCTATGGGTACTGGAAATCAGGCACTGCCGAAAAAGAAGCGGTCTTCAATCTGTACTTCCGGAAAAACCCGTTCGGCGGAGGCTATACGATAGCCTGTGGACTTAGTAATGTAATCGGCTACATCGAACAGTTCAGCTTTTCGCGCAAAGACCTGCGGTATCTCCGTACCCTCACCGGCAACGACGGGCAGCCCTTATTCGAGGAGGCTTTTATCGAGTACCTGGCCGCGCTGAAGCTGAGCTGCACCATCGATGCCATCCCCGAGGGAACGGTCGTATTTCCCAACGAGCCGCTGGTGCGGGTACGCGGGCCCATCCTGCAGTGTCAGCTGCTCGAAACGCCCCTCCTGAACCTAGTCAACTTCGAGTCGCTGATTGCTACCAAATCGGCACGGCTCCGGCTGGTTGCCGAGTCGGACACGCTGCTGGAGTTCGGCCTCCGCCGGGCACAGGGGATCGATGGTGGCATGACGGCCAGCCGGGCGGCCTATATCGGTGGCTGCGACGCTACCTCGAACGTGCTGGCGGGCAAACTCTACGACATTCCGGTTCGGGGTACCCACGCCCACAGCTGGGTCATGTCCTTCGACGATGAGCAGCAGGCGTTCGATACCTACGCGCAGGTGCTGCCCAACAACGTTACCCTGCTCGTTGACACCTACGATACCTTGGACGGGGTGCGGCTTGCCATCGAAACGGGGCATAAACTCCGGGCCCGGGGCTACCGGCTGGCCGGCATCCGGCTCGACTCCGGCGATCTGGCCTACCTCAGCATCGAAGCCCGCAAACTGCTCGATGAGGCTGGTTTTACCGATACCAGCATCGTGGCCAGCAACGACCTCGACGAGACGATCATCACCAGTCTGAAGCAGCAGGGGGCTAAAATTACGGTTTGGGGCGTCGGCACCAAACTGGTTACAGCCTTCGATCAGCCAGCGCTGGGGGGCGTCTATAAGCTGGCCGCGCTCCGCACGGGGGATGCCCACAAGCCCTGGGACTACAAGATCAAACTGTCGGAGCAGGCCATCAAAACCTCGACTCCGGGCATTCAGCAGGTGCGCCGGTACCGCGACGAGCGGGGCTTTCTGGCCGATATGATTTTCGATGAGACGCTGAACGGTACCCACCAGCCTACTACCATGATCGACCCGCTCGACTTCACCAAACGTCGGCGCTTCGACGCGCATGCGGCTTTCGAGGATCTGCTGGTGCCCATCTTTGCGGCCGGCCAGTGCGTGTACGATAAACCCGATATCCACGCCATCCGGGCGCGGGTGCAGGCGCAGCTGGCCGCGCTTCACCCCGGCGTTAAACGACTCGTCAACCCGCATACCTACCCCGTCGGACTGGAACGACACCTGCACGACCTCAAAACCGCGCTTATTCTCGAACGACGAGGGGAGTAAATGCCAGGTTTATTGAAGGGCTACAACGTATGATGCGTGCCGTTGTCGACGTGTACCACATAGGCCCGGCCACCGGCCTGCTCGATGGCGTCGGCTACCGCGATGGGGTTTTCGGGTGCGTAGGCAAACATGCAGCCACCACCGCCCGACCCGTTGATCTTGCCACCCAGCGCGCCGGCTGCGAGGGCAGCGTCGAGCATCCGGTCTATTTTAGGGGTGCTGATACGCTGGGCGTCGCGGAGGTTGGCGTGGTGGTCGGTCAGGAGCTGGCCGAACCGCCGGTGGTCGAGCGCATCGGCCTGTAACACCGTCAGCGCATCGCGCAGGATGTCGCGGTTGGAAAGGTTGCCTTTCAGCAGGATGTACTCGTCTTTGGTCAGGCTGTCTTTGAACTCGGTCGCGTCGGTCAGGGTCGAGTGGTGCAGCGAGAAGTCGGGGTTCACCGTTCTGATGCGGGCCAGGATGTCGAGCATACCGTACTTGACCCGGCTCAGAATCCCGATCGTATCTTTCGGCTCCTGCGAATCGCCCAGTACGAAGGTGCCGAGCTGGGACGCCGGGCTGCGGGGCTCCAGGCTGACCAGCCGGATCTGCGGCTGCGATTCGAGGTAGATCACCTGCCCAACGGCCGTGGCGAAATGGTCCATCATACCGCCGGGTTCACCGAATTCAAGCACTTCGGCTGCGTAGGCCAGCTCGGCCAGCTGCGTGGGCGGCAGGGAACGCGGCTGGTCGGCCAGCTGGGTCAGCACATCGAGCCAGGTCACCAGCAGCGCCGACGAACTCGACGTGCCGGCGTTGATGGGAATGGTACCGTGAACCTCGCCCAGAACCCCCCGCGAAAAGGTAAAACCCTCGCGCAGCAGCACGTTGACCGCCGACCGAAAATAATCCCGATCCTGCGGATACGTCAGCGGAGAGCCGTCGAACGGAATCGTTACCGTACTGCCGATGTCGGGCAGGTTGAGCCGGAACCCCGTTTCGGGGGTAGAGGTGGCCTCGATCTGAATCCGGCGCGAGATGGCGGCCGCTATGACGGGTAACCCTAGATAATCCTGATGTTCGCCGAACAGGCAGATACGGCCGGGGGTAGAACTGGTCATCGGAACAAAAAAGCAGACAGGGACTTACCAGCTCGTTTTTTTGTAGCCTGACACGGCATAGTACAGGATGAAGCCGAAGAGGGGCAGCAGCATGGCATAGGCCAGCTGCGGGCTGTACGTATCGGTCAGATACCCGTGGAGCAAAGGCAGCAGCGCCCCGCCCGAAATGCCCATGATCAGCAGGGCCGAGCCGAGTTTGGTGAAGCGGCCCAGGCGGTTGAGCGCCAGCGGCCAGAGCGCCGGCCAGATCGGGGCGAGACCAAAACCCAGCAGCGCTACGCACAGGACCGAGGTAAAACCGCTGGTCAGCAGGGTAGCTACCGTCAGCACCAGCCCGTAAGCGGCTCCGAACCGCAGTGCCGTTTGCTGCGAGATCACTTTGGGGATCAGCACGATACCCAGCACGTAGCCCGCCAGCAGGCCGTACAGCGTATAGGTCGTGAAATATTTGGCTTCGTCGTTATCAAAACCCAGCGCTTTACCGTAGTTGATGATGGTATCGCCCGCAATGACCTCGGCACCCACGTAACAGAACAGAGCCGCTACGCCCAGCACCAGGTTCGGGAACTGCCAGACGCTGGTATGCGCCACCGTATCGGCAGGCGCGTCGTCTTGCTCTTCCGATACGTCGGGCAGGTTCGAGAACCGAATCAGGCCCGCCAGCACTACCAGTACGCCCGTCAGAATCAGATAGGGCGACACCACTTTTTCGAGCGAAGCAGCCCCCGATACGGCATTGGCTCCCGTCAGCAGCAGCCCGCCAAACACGAACTGGCTGATGATACCGGCCAGCTTATTGGCAATACCCATGAAGCTGATGCGCTGGGCGGCACTTTCGCGCGGACCCAGAATGGTAGCGTAGGGGTTAGAGGCCGTTTGCAGCACCGTTAGCCCAATGCCGATCAGAAATAGACCGACCAGAAAAAGCGGGTACGATACGGCTTTGGCCGCCGGCACGAAAATAAGCGTACCGACCGCCATCACCAGCAAACCCAGCGACATGCCACTTTTAAAACCCGTTCGCTTCAACACCGCCGATGACGGAATGGCCATGAGCGTATAGGAGATAAAGAACGCAAAGGCAACCAGGTTGGAACCAACGGTGCTGAGGTCGAAGGCCTGCTTGAAAAACGCAATCAGGACGCTGTTGACCCAGGTCACGAAGCCGAATATGAAAAAGAGGGCACCGATGATGAGCAGGGGGCCGGTGTAATTCTGGGGTTTGGAAGGGGCAGTTACCATGTCTGGGAGAGCAACAAAAAACGATGGGCTAATGAACAGAAAACGACCGGTGTCGAAGAGACGGCAGGCATTCGCTAGCCAATATTATAAAATTTTTTCAAAAATTGTCGTTTAACCCGAAAATCGGTGGGTTGGTCTTCCATTTGCCCCGGGTGAAGTCGGGAATATCGACCGCTTTGCTGTTACCGGCAATGCTTTGTTCGGACAGGGGGCTGATGGCGCTCCAGACGGCCGCGTCATAGACGTCGATCGGAACGGGGCCTTTGGCTTTGACGGCTTCGATAAACGCCCGCAAGACGAAAAAGTCGATGCCGCCATGTCCGGCTTTGTCGGCGGTTTGGGCGTGCCGTTTCCAGAGGGGGTGGTCGTATTTCTCCTGATAGGCGGCAAAAGGCTCCCAGGTGTGGGCTTTGGGCGAGGTACCTTCGAGGTAGATCATATCGTTATCGTCCATCCAGATGCCCTGCGTGCCCTGCGCCCGGAAGCCGAGCGAGTAGGGGCGGGGTGAGTTGGTGTCGTGCATGATCACGATGTTTTCGCCGTTGGCGCACTCGATCATGGTCGTTACTACATCGCCGAGTTTGAAGTTGACTTTGGCGTTGGGGTGGTCGGCTCCGCCCTTGTCGACAACGTACTTATGCAGCCCGCGGCTTTTGGTCGCCATACTCGTTAGCCGGACAAAGCGGTTGCCCCGGTTGATGTTGAGCCAGTGGGCCACCGGACCGAGGCCGTGGGTTGGGTACAGATCCCCGTTGCGGTCTACGGAGTGCTGGGTGCGCCAGCGGGCTTCCGAAAAGCCTTTTTCGCCAAACTCGACCCCACCGCCATAGGCTTTTTTGCCGTCGTTGAACTTCACTTCGCGCAGGTCGTGCTGATAGCCGCAGTGGGCGTAGGTCATTTCACCGAACAGGCCCTGCCGGATCATGTTGAGTACCGCCAGCACGTCGCGCCGGTAGCAGACGTTCTCCAGAATCATGCAGGGCATCTTCGTTTTCTCGGAGGTGTTGACCAGATCCCACGATTCCTGAAGGGTTACCGTTGCCGACACTTCAACCGCTGCGTACTTCCCGGCTTTCATGGTCGCTACGGCCATGGGTACGTGCCATTCCCAGGGGGTGGCAATCACGACGCCGTCGAGGTCGTCGCGTTTGAGCATCTGCAGAAAGGCTTCGCTGCCTTTGGTATAAGCTTCGGGCAGCGGTCGGCCCGCTTTCTGGATCATGGCGTTGGTGCGGGCAATGCTGTCCGGGTCAACGTCGCAGATGGCCGGAATGACAACGTCGTCGCGATACAGTGCCTGTTCTACATGACTGCGTCCGCGCAGGCCTACGCCAATGAAGCCAAGCCGGACTTTGGTGTCGGCCGGCGCAGCCTGTCCGGCGCGGCTGGTCAGTACCGTCGGGAAAATAGATGCGGCTGTACCGGTGAGGGCGGCCGTACGGATAAACTGGCGTCGGGTGGTGGCGGTCATGGGGATTAGGTTAGGACTACTTCAGGAATCACGACCGGAAATATACGGATTATCACCAAACCGGATGCCGCTGCCGGTGACTAGAAATTCCACCAGACCTCGGTCGGGTAGGCCACACCCAGTACCACCGGCTCACCAATTCGGGGGGTCGTTACGGGAAGCCCCACCGCGCGGGCGCGTTCGGTAAACCGTTGTATGGGCTCGTTCCAGGGGTGGTAGGCCAGCGCGAACTTACTCCAGTGAACGGGTAAAACGGTTTTAGCCTTCAGATCCTGACCGGCCTTCACGACCTCTTCGGGAAACATGTGAATATTGGGCCAGTCGCGGCCGTACTGACCGCATTCCAGAATAGCCAGATCGAACGGGCCGTAGGTAGCGCCTATTTTGGCAAACTGCTCGTCGTAGCCCGAGTCGCCCCCCAGAAACAGCCGGTAGCCGTGCAGGTCGAGGACGAACGATGTCCAGAAGGTTTTGCCGCGGGTCAGGCCCCGTCCCGAGAAGTGCCGCGCCGGGGTAGACGTGAGCCGGATGCTATCGGCCACGGCCTGCGTTTCCCACCAGTCGAACTCAACGATGCGGTCGGCTGGCACGCCCCAGCGTTCGAGGTGGGCACCAACGCCCAGGGCGGTATAGAACCGTTTAACTTTTGGGATGAGCCGGGTAATGGTCTGGTAATCGAGGTGATCGTAATGATCGTGCGACAGCACCAGCATGTCGATGGCGGGCATATCGTCGGCGCTGTAGGCATCCGAACCCGGAAACGACCGGCCGAAATACCCGATGGGCGACGCGCTGCCGCTCAGGACCGGATCGACCAGAATCGTAACTCCTTTGGACTTGATGAGGTAGGACGAATGCCCGAACCAGACCAGGCTGGGGGTGTCGTCGGGTAAACTGGTCAGGGAGGTACGGACGGTAGGGATGGGCCGGGGCGGTTCGTTGGTGGCGGGCTTGTTCAGGAAGTCGCTCATCATGGCGATGTAGGAGGCTCCTTCGCGCATCATGGCCGTAGGGGCGATATTCTGGAAAGCACCGTCGCGGTAGTTGGGCGACTGGCTGATGCGCTCCAGCCGGGCGTCGGCTGGATTCAGGCCAAAAACGGGCTGCTGGAGAAAGATATACCCCCCGATGGCCAGGGTTGCCAGAATAATAAGGGTGATGAGCATGGTGGATTTAAGCGATTTCATGTTAGGCAAACCATGTGGGGTCGGCTTCCGTTCGGCACCCGGGGGAACAAACCGTTTAGAGCGGGCGTTATACAAATGAACCTGCCTATGCTTGTTTAGCTTTTTTAAAGAAAGGTTGAACAAGATCCGGTGAAAACGGGTTAAATAGGTATCATTCGCACACGAAAGAGCGGGTTTTCTTCAACGCTCTGCTGTCTGCCTGTGTTGTACACATACTTTGTAACGACAGGTTGATCGAACCATTTTTCGATTACTAGTTTATGGAAACCTCCCGGGCCGATGCCCTGCGGGTGGCTGTGTTTCGGAAAGAGCACTTTAACGCGGCCCATCGTCTGAATAACCCCAACTGGTCAGACGAAAAAAACGCCCGCGTTTACGGCAAGTGCAACAATCCCAATTATCACGGACACAATTACGAGCTGATTGTTCAGGTTACGGGGCCCATCGATCCCGAAACCGGCTATGTCATCGACATGAAAGTGCTCGGTGACCTGATCAAGACGCACGTTACCGACCGCTTCGATCACAAAAATCTCAACCTCGACACCGATGAGTTCGCCGACCTGAACCCGTCGGCCGAAAACATTGCCATCGTTATTTACACAATTTTACGCAACCAGCTGAGCCAGGACCTGGCCCTCAAAATCAGACTTTATGAAACGGAACGGAACTTCGTCGAGTACCCCGCTTAACGGACAGGCTATGAACGGCGTTTCGCTGAACGGAAACCCCATGAACGGTAAACACATGAACGGTAACGGCCTGAATGGTCATCATCACGACGAACTGATTGATGAAATCGGCGACGAACACGGCGCTGCTTCGATTGATACACCCATGCGGCCCGACGCCTTCGATCTGGACGACGATACCAAAATCGACCTGATTGAAGAGCACTTCCGCGAGATCATGAGTATTCTGGGCCTCGACCTGACCGACGACAGCCTCAAAGGATCGCCCCGGCGGGTGGCCAAGATGTACGTCAAGGAAATCTTCCGCGGCCTGGACCCGGCCAACAAACCCGCACCGACCCTGTTCGAGAACAAGTTCCGGTACAACGAGATGCTGGTCGAGAAAGACATTCTGGTGCAGACCTACTGCGAGCACCATTTCGTGCCGATCATTGGTAAGGCACACGTGGCCTATATCTCCAGCGGCAAGGTTATCGGCCTCTCCAAGCTGAACCGGATCGTAGAATATTACAGCAAGCGTCCCCAGGTGCAGGAGCGCCTGACGGTTCAGATCGCCGACGAGCTGAAGAAGGTGCTCGAGACCGAAGACGTAGCGGTCATCATCGACGCCAAACACCTCTGCGTGTCGACGCGGGGCGTACACGACGTCAATAGCTCGACCATCACGGCTGCCTACGGGGGCAAGTTCGATGAAGAGGCTACCCGTCAGGAATTGTTGCGCTACATTGGTACCTCGAACGTAACTATCTAACCGGTTTGCGGTTTTACAGGGTACAGTCTGGCGTCAGCCAGCGTAGCTGTAAAACCGCAACCTTTTTTTATGCAAGGCAAAAACATCCTCATTGTCGGGGCGAGTTCGGGCATCGGTCACGCGCTGGCCCGGCAGCTTCAGGAGCAGGGCGCAACCCTGTTCACCGCTGGCCGAACCCAGCCCGAAGGCATCCAGTCGACCCACATGACGTGGGACGTAACCCAGGCCCCGGCGACCGATGCGCTCAACCAGTTGCCCGATACCCTGCATGGGCTGGTCTACTGCCCCGGAACCATCAACCTGAAACCATTTCAGCGGCTCACCCTGGACGATTATTCCAATGATCTGCAGGTAAACGTGCTGGGCGCGGTGTCGGCCATTCATACGGCCTATGCCGCTATCAAGAAGTCGAAGTCGGCCAGTATCGTGCTGTTCAGTACGGTAGCGGCCAAGCTGGGGATGGGTATGCACTCGTCGGTTTCGGTCGCCAAATCGGCGGTGGAAGGACTGACCAAGTCGCTGGCGGCCGAACTGGCTCCGTTTAATGTTCGGGTCAATGCCGTAGCGCCTTCACTGACCGATACGCCGATGGCCAAATTTCTGCTCGCTGACGATACCAAGCGCGACGCGGCCAACAAACGGCATCCGCTCAACCGATACGGCTCTCCGGAGGATATTGCCACCATGGCCGCCTATCTGCTCACCGACCAGGCCAGCTGGATTACCGGGCAGATCATTGGGGTCGATGGCGGTATGGGCAGCCTGAAATAAACCTACTCCTCCATTGTAAAGCCGTCTTGCCGGGGCTGATGCCCGGCAAGACGGCTTTTTTGCGTTTAGGCAGGCACCTCCGTCTCGGCTGGAACGGGGGCTTTGATGGTATAAACGGGCGTAGCCGCATAGCGGGGCGCAACGATGACTTCAGTGCTATCCCGGTGCGGGGCAAACTGGGAGGCTACCAGGTCGGGACAGTTGTTTTCTTTGGAGAGGTGAGCCAGCAGGACGTGACTCATATGAGCCGGTTTATGCGCTCTGAACAACGCCAGCGCCTGCTGATTGGAGAGGTGCCCTTTGCCGCCCCGGATGCGCTGCTTCAGAAAATACGGGTATCGACCGTTTTCGAGCATCTCCTCGTCGTAATTGGCTTCCAGAAAAGCGGCATGACACTGGCTGAAATGCTCGATCAGCGACTCACAGGGGTACCCCAGATCCGTGAACACCCCCACGTTGGTCCCTTTATAGCGAACCAGGAAACTGTGCGGGTCGGCGGCATCGTGCAACTTCAGGAAGGCCGACACGCATAAATCGCCGATCCAGACCGGGCTGTCGCTGCGCAGCGGCCTGAGCGGATACGCCTGTGAAGCCAGCCGGGAGTTTTGCAGGGTTCTGGCGGTGATGTATACGGGAAGCTGGTACTTTTTAGCCAGTTGCGGAATGCCGCTGACGTGGTCGGTATGTTCGTGGGAAACGAAAATGGCCTTTACGGTATGTATGGATAAGCCCAGCTGGTCGAGCCGACGTTCGATCTGGCGGCAGGAAATGCCCACATCGATCAGGACGGCTTCGGTGTCGTTGCCAACGTAGTAGCAGTTTCCGTTACTGCCTGAATTAAGCGAGGTGATGTAAAGCGACATGCCGGTACGGAGGGATAAAACGAAACAACAAAAATAGGCAGGAAGAGGTTGCCGACGGCGGCAGTACCGGCCTAATTACGCAAAAATAAACCGGCCTGCATCGCTACAGGCCGGCTGGTCGGAAAAAATCGAGCTACGGAAGCGGGTTATCTGGCCGCCACGGTAAACAGGAAGGTGTCTGCGGGTTTGGGAGCCACCACGGTACAGTTGATCCGGTAAATGGTATCGCCCCATTTGCTGACAATACCCCGGTCTTCGGGCGCGTCGAGCTTTACTTTCTCGACGGCTACCTGCATCTGCTTCGGATTGTAGGTCACCACAAAGTCTTTGGCCGGCTGATCGTTGGGCTGGTAATGAACGAGCAACTCGCCGGGTTTCAGCACCTCCGCCGGGTAACAGGTCATCAGATGCTGGGTGAGTGAACTGGCTTTATCCAGGCTGATCACGTCTGTGATCTGAACGTTTTTACCCCGGTTGAGCCGAATCGTCCGCTGCCAGCTTTTCACCCCCGCATCGGCCGGGTAGGCCTTCGCAATATCGACGCCAAACTGGGTGGTGGCGTTACCGGCTTTGTAGGTTACCTGGCTGGCTTTGTAAGTCATGCCCGGCGGCTGGGTCTTGCCGTTGATGGTGGGCAGGTTGTGGTAGTCGGAGCAGTTGTACCAGATCTCATACCGCTTGTCGCTGAAGGTTTTGCGGGTGTAGGTACCCCGACCCACGTCGATCAGCAGCGGCTGACCGTTGTAATAGACCACGTAGTTGCCGATGTCGTTGTGGTTATGGCTTTCGTCGTTGTGCCCGCCTTTGGCCGCTACGTAGAACCCGTCGGTGGTGCCGGCTTTGTCGCGGGCGGCAAAGACCTGCAGGTCGGGTAACCAGACGTTCTGAGGCAGGGGCAATCCCTGGGCGGCTTTCTGAAACTCGTCCTGCATAAACAGGGAATAGAAGTGGCGGAAGTAATGAAACTTGCCGACAGCGCCCGTCTCCGGTTTGCGGTAGTAGGCACCGAACCGCATCATGTCGGGGTCGTTGATGGCTTTGCCGTATCGGTAAATCATCGTCGCGGCCATACCGGGCTGCGGATCGGCGTCGGCAAAGTTCAGGAAGTAGCGGTCGCTGATCTGGGCGCGGTAGATAAACCGGCCCATGTTTCTGACCTTCTCGTCGGCATAGACATAGGCAAAGGCATCGTTACTGGCAGTGTTCAGCAGCGCAATGTTATCATAGAGCGACGCGGCAGCGGCTCCCCAGTAGCTGGGCCCCTCGTCGCAGCCGCCATCCTGCGGATACGGGTTCAGGAATTCGTCCAGCACGTCGAGGAGCTTATGCACGGATGCCGCTCGTTTGTCGTCGTCTTTTTCCAGCAGCAGCACCGCGTTGAGCCAGTTGGAGCAGATCCAGGGGTTCCAGTTGTTGGGCGCGCGACCCGCAGCGGTCTTGGTCATCCAGCCGTGGGGCTGCGTCATCAGAGGCTGAAAAATCCGGTTATTGGTTTCCGTATAGATCCGTTTGCGGATCTGGGGCGAAACGGCATCCAGCTTGTCGCCGAGGTAATAGTCGACCCAGGCCAGGTAGGTGGCGGTTTCGGCCGCAAACAGGTCGACAAACGGTTTCGATACATCCATCAGCCCGGCATACGAGCGGGAGCGCGGCAGGTGGGCCGGCACGCCCCAGAACGACTCTTCACAAATGGACCAGACGCCGTCGATGATGGGGTCAACAAACCGGCCTTTGTTTTCGTAGATCTCGGCCAGCAGCAGTGTACCCAGCACCTCGCGCTTTTCAAAACTGACGTTCTGGTACTGATCCCGGTCGCCGGTGCGTTCGATGAGCAGCGATTTGGTGGCCGGAATATACGGCCAGGTGTAGGTCAGGTACGTTTCGGCTTTTTTGACATAGGCCTGCATCATGGCCTGATCGGCTTTGGCCCAGCCCGCCCGGTCGTCGCGTTTGGGAAAAGGGGTCCATCTGGCCTGCGGGATCAGGACGCTCTTCAACTGCTCTTTCGTGAATTTACCGCTCAGCAAATCAGCCTGCTGCCCGAAGGCCGCCAGACTGACGAGCAGGGCAACGCATACTCCAGCTACGTGTTTCATAGAATTGGGTCAGGGTGTGGCGGGTGGGTCATCCACCGGCCTAAGAAAAGGCAGCGACTATAGCCGCTGCTAGAATAACGAATGGGTCAGGGCAAACACGCTGGTGTCGCGGGCTGCAGCTGTTGATTGGCCGTACTTCTGACCGGCAACGGCCTGCAGGGGAGCAAACTCCTCTACGTGCAGGGCCTTGATCTGCTGAAAGGTCCAGGGCTTTTCCTGGCGGGCGTAGGGCACCAGCCATTCATACGCCTTTCGGATGCTTTTGCCGTCGGGGGTCTGGTAGTTCCAGAGGTCGACGCCTACGGTTTCGGCCAGTTGCGCCAGGGTGAAAAAGCCTTTCAGGTTCATGATCGAGTAGTTCCAGGACAGCGTACGGGCCAGTTCATGCGGCTGGCTACCGTCTGGTTTGAGCTGCGTCTGAATCCGCTTCATGGTCTTCTGTTCGAGCATCTGCCGGGCCAGCGCCCGGTTGTCCAGAAAAAGCGCGAACGCTACCGTCTGTACGTCATAATAAGTGCCGTGGTTGTTATGCTCATCTTCTTCATCCTTGCCGATGGGGCTGGTCAGCATCCAGTCCATGAACTGCTGCACCCAGCCCTGAAGCGCCCGATGATCTTGTTTTGACCAGGCTTTCGATCCCTGCAGCAGCTGAACGGCATCGGTCAGGTTGGCCAGCCCCCGGCTGTCGATCAGTCCGATGCCCCGGCCTTCGGTAATTCCCGGAATAGCCTGGCCGTAGTTCAGGTTCGGGTTCATTTTGGTAGCCGGGTCCAGGAACCAGATCCTCAGCCGCTCGGCCGCGCGACGGGCGTAAGTCTCATTGTCTGAATAATAGTACGCCAGTGCCAGCGTCTGCACGTCGTCGCAGAGGTTCTTGAGGTAGGTCTCGTCCACAATGGCCGACCGCTCCGGGTTGATCTGGCCGTCTTTGCGGATGTACGGTAATCCGTTGGGTTTGGTCGTGTCGGGCCACCAGTAGGGTCCCACGCTCATGTAATCGTGTTTGTTGCCGCTGGGGGGCGTTTTGCTCTTTTCCATGACCGAGTGAGCCGGTCGGGTCAGCACCTGGTCGGCAGCGGTCAGCAAGGCCTGCCGGGCCGCCGTCATCGCCGGGTCACCCTGCCGGATCTTCTGTTTGCTGGCCTGTAGCAGCGTAGCATCCAGCAGGAACGTGGCCGGTTTTCTGACGGGTTGCGCCACCGAGTCAAAAACCAGGGCTATACCAATCAGGCAGCCGCAAAGTGCCAGTCGTTGAGTCAGCTTGTTCATCGATTCGTGGGGGAGGGGAACCAGTACAACCCGTACCGTCTCGACAACGGTACGGGTGTAGGCCGGTTAGTTCAGCTTGAGCCGTTTGATGCTCACCGTCATGGTTTTGGCGGTGTTGTTGACCCCGTTTACATAGACGTAGGCCGCGTAGGCGCCGTCAGCCGTTTTCACGAAGGCGCCCTGATCCGCAGCCATGCCATAGGCGTAGTCTGCTACGTTGGTGAAGGTGGTCCGCTCCAGATCGATATCGTCGATATAGACGTCGAAACCGGCGGTGCCGCGCAGCTGGGCATCCTTCACGTCGACCCGCTTGTCGATGGCCGTACGGGGTTTAGCCAGTCCGGTTGGCAGGACGACGTCCTTGAGGTAATCGGCGTTCGAAGGCGCTACCAGCGCATGGCCGAAGGCATAGTTGCCCGCGCCGAGGGTTGGCCGGTAGATGTAGACCAGATCGATTTTGCTGGCCAGGTTGTTCTGCTCCACTTCGGCTTTGGTGTAGGCCGTCATATCGGCCAGCGAGATGTAGGCTTTGGCGCCGTCGGCCAGTACGATAGACCGTTTCATGTCCATGCGGCTGATGCGGTAGGTCGGCGACTGGATGCTGACTTCCTTGCCGGTGGAGGAGGTGACGCTGAACCGAAACGAAACATCCTTGCCCTGCGACGCTGCCGTAGGGTAGTAATAGTACCGCAGGGTGATGGCCTTGTTGGTAGCTACGTCCAGGATATTGGCGGTCGATACGGGGCCTTTGGTCGCGGTGTCGCCCGCCGTCGCCAGCGGTTCATCGACGCCGGTGCTGCGGTTGGTGTACCAGGAAAACCGGTCGAAACCGGTGCCGGTGCCGCCGGGCAGGGTCGCTTCGGCCCGAACGGTTTTCAGGTCACCTTCGAGGGTACCGATGGCGTAGGCAAACTCGATCCGGTCGCCCACCACGGCGGGTCCCGTCGTTTTTTTGAGCAGGTCGTTTCTTAGAGGCCCTTCGTCCGGGCTTACGCTAGGCTGGCAGCCAACCGTCAGTAAGGCAGCAACAACCGGGATCAGCGGAAATAGATAGTGGCGCATGGGCAGTTATTGTTGAAGGGTGACCGTTACTGTGTAGGTTTTGCGTACCTGCCGGTTGCCCGACACGACTGTATAGGTCTGCGGCTGGCGGAAGTCCGTCCAGATACCCATGGTGGGTTCTACGATGGCATCGGTCACGACACTGCAATACGGTTTGACGCGCTGCATGTTGGTGCCGAACCGCGCCACGGCCGTCACGGTCAGCGCCGTCGTGTCGATCTTGGTCTGGCCGCTGACCAGCACGGTCCGGTGGTCGGAGCCGAGCAGGTCGAAAAAGGTAACGTAGCACTGCGACCGGCCGGTAATCAGCAGACCGGTGTCATCAATGGGATCGTTGCTGCAGGAAAGCAGGCCTATAACGGCCAGCATACAGAGGAGTTTGGAAAACAAAGACTGGTTCATCGAACAGGGTATTTATGGGCCAAAGCCGGGTTGCCCAACCAGCAGATGGCGCTGGCAGGCCCGGGGCTTATAGCCAGGGTTCGTTCTGAATAATGTTCGGGTTTACTTCAATTTCGCTGGTCGGAATCTGGAAGATATAATACCGCTGGTAGGCGCGCAGGTCGGCATTCACAAATTCATCGCGGACGCGGGTGCCCTGGCTGTCGAAGAGGACCTGCCCGGCTGGCATCGGCCAGATTTCTTCGGCTTTTCTCCACCGGCGGATGTCGAAGAAGCGGTGACCTTCGCCCACCAGCTCAACGATCCGCTCCTGTTCGATGGCTTTGAAGAATTCGGCCTGGGTGGCAAACTTAGCCTGGTTCAGCGCGGGCAGGTTACCCCGTCGACGGATGCGGTTGAGCAGGGTAAAGAGCTCGGGCGTAGGGCCACCGTTGATCTCGTTAACGGCTTCGGCATACATCAGCCACACGTCGGGCAGGCGCATGAGGTAGATATCCTGCGGACCGTCGCTGCGGCCGATACCGCCCGTCTGGCGTACCCATTTCCGGAAGATATACCCGGCCGGGGCGCCGTCGTAGTTGATATACGTAACCCCGTCGCGGCTGCCGAAGCGGAACGGAATGCTGTCGAGCGCGTTGAGGCCGTCGGTCGAGAGCCGAACCATTTTCTGCTCGTCCCACAGCATCGTAGCCCGCATCCGGTAATCGCGACCAACGTAGGACCGGGGATTCGTGGCGCTATTGACGAGGGTAGTGTTGCGGCTCAGCACGAGCGGGGGCGCAAAGTCGCCGGTGCTCACCAGCTGATACCGGTTGGCCAGCCGGTAGGTGGGGGCTACCCAGCACTGGGCGTTGCCGGTGTTGCGGGTGCCGAAGTCGCGCATCAGCTCTTCGCCCTGCCCCAGCAGCGGCCCGCCAAACTGAACCGAGAAAAGAATCTCGGGATCGTATTCGTTGAAATACTGGAACAGGTGCCAGTAGTTGGGGTTATCGATCGGGCCGGGTTCGCCATTCCGGAACAGCGGAATATTCTTGTCGATAATCTTCTTGAACTCAGCCGCTGCCGCCGTGTAATGCTTCTGGGCTTCGGCGGTTTTTCCCTCGTTTTTCATCCAGCAGGCCCAGTACAGGTTGACTTTGCCGCTGAAGGCCAGAGCCGCCCGCTGCGAGGCCCGTCCCTGGTTATCGCCGGTGTAGGTTTCGGGCAGTACCGAAGCCGCATAGCTCAGGTCGGCCAGGATCGAATCTTTCACGGCCGCCCGCGGGGTGCGGGTGAGGGTATAGGCTTCGGCGTTGCCGTCGAGTCGCTTCGTGAAATACGGCACATCACCCCATAGATCGATCAGCCGGAAGTAGTTGAGCGCCCGGATGAAGCGTACCTCGCCCGTCAGCCGGTTCATCAGGGCCTGGTCTGTGGGCGACTGTAAGGTAGCCCGCAGGGTGCCGATGTTGGCCAGCACGTAGTTGGCCCGGTTAATGGCCCGGTAGCAGTCGCCCCACAAAAAGCCGAAGTTGCCACCGTTGGTGGCGTTGGTAGCCGAGCCGATGCCGCCGGGGTTAAACGCGCCCTGGTTGTTGCTGGTGCCGCGGGTATGCACAAATTCACCGGCTCCGTCGAAGTAATAATCGCGGTCAAACGTGGTTCGGTTGGCTTCGTAAACGCCGTTGACGGCAAAGATGGCGTCGTCGGCTGTTTTCCAGAACAGGTCAGACGACAGCTGCGTGGTAGGTACCTGGTCGAGCAGGTCTTCCGTGCAGGAGGCCGCCGTCATCAGGGCTACGCCCAGCAGACAATATAGTTTGGTAAGTCGTTTCATGAGAATGAGTCGGAGAGAGACTACAGATTAAGGTTCAGACCGAACGAGAACGAGCGCAGCAGCGGGAACGGATCGTCCTGGTTGTCGACGCCGGCTACGCTGGTGCTCTTCTCGGGATCGACACCCCGGTATTTGGTGAAGGTCAGCAGGTTCTCGGCCGTGGCGTAGATCCGCAGGCGGCTTACGCCGAAGCGGCTCGTTACCTTGGCCGGGATGTTGTAGCCAGCCTGGATGTTTTTCAGCCGCAGGTAGCTGAAACTATCCAGCCAGAACGTCGATTCGGCCTGGTTGTTGGCTCCTGAACCGCTGACCAGCCGCGGCAGCGAAGCCGACCGGTTATCCAGGTTCCAGGTGTCGTTCCAGTGGAAATCCTGGAAGGCGTTACGCGTAGAGGGTACGTTGACGTTGTTGAACGGCTCGAGCCAGAAGTCTTTCCGGCCCGTTGCGGCCTGCCACAGTACGCTGACGTCGAAGCCGCGCCAGTTGCCGAACAGGTTAAGCCCGTAGGTGCCGATGGGCTGGTCGCGGTTAAACTGCGGCTGTGCTTTGCGGTCTTCGTCGTTGACCTGACCATCGCCGTTGAGGTCTTTGTAGAGAATATCGCCCGGCGAGAAGTACTGGCCCTGGTAAGGAGCATTGGCGATGTCTTCCCAGCTCTGGGCAATGCCCGTCGCTACGCGGCTGTAGGCAAAGTGGTAGGGCATGTTGAGGTACGTAAAGCCCTTGCCCAGAAACTCGTTCCACTGGAGCAGCTTGTTGCGGTTGAACGCCAGGTTCAGGTTGGCGCCCACGTTGGCGTCGCGGACTTTGGCGCGGTAGGTCAGGTTCACCTCCAGACCGCGGTTGCGCAGCTCGCCAATGTTGACGCGGGGCGCTGCATACCCCGACAGAAACGCCGACAGGGTAGATGGCCGGATCATGCCGGTCGTAAGCTTCTGGTAAAAATCGATCTCACTCGACAGCCGTCCGCCGAAGAAAACCAGGTCGAGCCCCAGGTTGGTCACGTTCGTTTCCTCCCAGGAGAAGTCTTCGTTGATGATCTTGGCCGAGCTGAAACCCTTAACGATTTTGCCGTTCAGGATGTAGTTGGTCAGGTTGAAGATGTCGCGCTGCTCATACCGGCCCACGCCCGAGTTATTCCCGAGCTTACCGATCGAGGCCCGCACCTTACCCGATGAGAGGAAGTTGGAGAACCGCTTGAAAAACGGCTCTTCCGAAAAGCGCCATCCGGCCGAGGCCGACGGGAAGAAGCCGTACTGAAAACCCGGCAGAAACTTGCTGGAGCCGTCGTAACGCGCGTTGACTTCGAACAGATACCGATCGTTGACGACGTAGTTGACCCGGCCAATACCCGACCGCAGCCCTTCGGCATCGGAGTTGCCACCGGCGGCCTGGGTCGTGGTCAGGGCTGCGTCGATCTCGCTCAGCAGCGGGTTGATCCGGTCCTGACGGCTGGCCGACAGGTTGCGGTTGAACCAGTATTCTTCCGTATACGCGCCCAGCAGGCTGAGCTGGTGGTTGCCGAACAGGGTTTTGTTGTAAGTCACCCGACCCTGCAGCAGCGTTTTGTAGCCGGAGTTGACCGCATTGCTGATGCCGGCGCTGGGGGCTACCAGGTTCCGCGCAATCAGTCCCGTCTGGAAGTTATACTCGTCGGTGGGGTCAGAATAGCTCTTGACGAACTGGTTGTAGTACCGCAGGCCGTAGTCGCCCCGTACGGTCAGGCCCTCAATTGGGTTCCACTCGCCGTAGAGGTTGGCGTTCAGTTCCTGCCGGTCGTTCTGGTTGTGGTTCACCTCAAACTGAGAGAGCATATTCCGGGCAAAGGCATCTTCACCGTACGCCATGATACCGCCATACTGGCCGGTGTTCGGGTTCTTCGGCAGTATACCCGCCACCGCGTACCGGATGTCATAGCCGGCCGTTCCGTTGTAGGTGATAAATCCTTCCTGGTTGGCGTACTCCTGCTTGGACCACTGACCATCCATCCGGATACCGACTTTGATGTTGTCCCGGACTTTGTAGTCGAGGTTGAAACGGGTGTTATACCGGCGGTAGTTGTGGTTGATCAGCACCCCCAATTCATCGAAAATACCCGCCGACAGGTAGAAGTTAGCCCGGTCTGTACCGCCCGAGGCCGACAGGTTGTGGGTCTGAATCCGGCCGTTGTCGCGCAGAATGACGTCCCACCAGTTGGTGCTGGGGTATTTGATCGGATCGACCATACTCTTCGACAGCCAGTCTTCTACCGTGCCGTAGCGATAGGTCGTCGACGAGGCTCCGGCGCCGGACGCCCGCAGGTGCATGGTCAGCGACCGGGCGTAGTCGTCGAAGTAATTGTAGAAGTTGGTAGGCTGCGACAGGCCGTAGGTGCCCGTGTAGCTGATCTGCGCTTTCTTGTTCTGCGAACCGTTTTTGGTGGTGATCAGCACCACGCCATTGGCCGCCCGCGAGCCGTAGACCGAGGCCGAAGCCGCGTCTTTCAGTACCGAGATGCTGGCCACGTCGTTCATGTCGATCCGGTTGATGTCGACATCGGGAATACCGTCGACGACGATCAGCGGACCGGCGTTGTTGACCGTACCCAACCCCCGGATCACCAGTGCGGCTCCACTGCGACCCGCCTGCCCCGTCGACTGCTGAACGGCGAGGCCCGGAATCAGCCCCGAAAGGCCCGACGATACGTTGGCCAGCGAGCGGCTGGCGATTTTTTCATCGATGGTGATGGCGGCAACCGCCCCCGTCAGGTTCTCTTTTTTCTGGGTACCGTATCCAACAACGACTACCTCGTTCAGGGTCTTGATGTCGGGCGCCATGGCCACATCGAGGGTGGTTTCGCTGGTGATGGCTACCTCTTTGGGGAGGTACCCGATGGCCGACACCACGAGTGTACCGCCACCGGTAGGTACGTTGATCGTGAATTTGCCATCGGCATCGGATGTCGTTCCCGTTTTGGCGTCGTTTTTCAACACCACCGTTGCACCGGGGAGGCCGGTTCCTTTTTCGTCGAGCACCCGACCGCTGAACCGGTAGGAGCCCACGGGGCGGGTGGCAGGCGTTTGCCCGCTTCCCGGCGTCACGGCCTGCCCGAGGGCGGCTCCGGTGACCAGCGCTACGGCTAGCCAGCCGTGCATCATCGGCCGTATGACGTGAGTAGATAGAGGTTTATACATGAGCAAGAATCACAGGTTAATTGGTTTACAGGCAATGGGGTAATCAATCTAATCGGGAGCAGGCCGCTGGGAGAAGTCGTTTATAAGCGGGTGCCAACCCGTAAAACGGGCGGGCACCAACGTATGGCGGCTTACTGAATGAGTATCGATTCGTGTCTGGTTAGGCGGGGTTAACTGCGTTTTTTGCGCAGCGCATCGTAGCGCAGCAATGCTTCCAGGTAGTAGTAGTCGGCGTAGACCAGCGGCACGTCGATCTCGCTCTTGCCGGGTTTGTGACCCACACTGTGCTTCAGGATAAAATGGTTGTTCTCGCCCACTTTAGCCCGGTAGGCAGGTCCCGACAGGCTTTCCAGCATCTGCACCGCCGACTGGTAGTATTTTTTGGCCGAGGGGCCGCCATAGGTGCTTAGCTCCAGCAGGGCCGAAGACGCAATAGCGCCGGCCGATGCGTCGCGCTCTTCGTTCGGGATGCCCGGCGCGTTGAAGTCCCAATACGGAATTTTATCGGCGGGCAGGTTGGGGTGGTTCAGGAAAAAGTCGGCAATGCGCTGGGCCTGCTGCAGGTACGTTTTGTCTTTGGTTTCGCGGTACATGGTCGTATAGCCGTACAGCGCCCAGGCCTGGCCCCGCGCCCAGGCCGACTCGTCGGCATAGCCCTGGTGGGTTCGGCGGGCCAGCACCTTGCCACCGTCGCCGTAGCAGATGACGTGGTAGCTGCTGGCATCGGGCCGGAAGTGGTTTTTCAGGGTCTGGTTCGCATGGGTAACGCTGAGGTCCCGAAGTCGTTTGTCTCCCGACTCGCGGGCGGCCCAGAACAGGAACTCCAGGTTCATCATGTTATCGATGATGACGGGATAGTCGTACTTTTCGCCGGCCTTATCCTTGAAGCTGTTCCACGATTTGATGACCCCGTAATCGGGCCGGAACCGGGTCGAGAGCGACTGCGCACCCGTCAGCATGATGGTGCGGTACTGCGGATTTTTGGTGAGCCGGTACCCGTTTCCGAAGGGGCAGTAGAGCATGAAGCCCAGATCGTGGGTGCCGGTGTTGTGCTGCTCTTTGGCAACGGCCATGGTCCATTTGTGGGCCGCGTCTTTCCACTTCGGGTCGCCGGTCTGCTCGAACAGGTACCAGAGCGATCCGCCGAAGAAACCGCTGCACCACCAGCTCGATTTCATATCGCGCGGGCTGCCGTCGGGGTTGGTCGACTGCGGAAACTTGGTCGTGTCGGGATGCGACTGCAACATGCCCTCGTATTGCTGAGCCGCGAAGGCAAAAGCACCCTTGACGTCGATGGGCGTCTGGGCCGGCGCCAGTTGGGTCAGTAAAACCAGGCCAAGTATAGAAATAGAACGTTTGATCATCGTAGTGCTGAAATAGGTGAGAAGTCCATGTCGGCGAAGTCTTTGTTTTCGCCGGCCATACCCCAGATAAAGGAATAGGAAGAGGTGCCGCAACCCGAGTGAATGGACCAGGGCGGAGAAATAATGGCCTGGTGGTTGGCCACGACGAGATGGCGGGTCTGGTCGGGCGGACCCATAAGGTGAAAGACGCGATGGTCGGGGTGCAGGTCGAAATAGCAGTAGGCCTCCATACGCCGGTCGTGTACGTGCGCGGGCATCGTGTTCCAGACACTACCCGGTTCCAGGACCGTAAGGCCCATCACGAGCTGGCAGCTGGCTAGTCCGGCGGCATGGATGTATTTGTAGATGGTCCGTTCGTTGGCCGTTTCCCGGGCCCCGAGCCGGGTGGGGCTGGCGTCTTCTTTGGCCAGTTTAGCCGTCGGGTGGGCGTAATGGGCCGGGGCCGACATCAGAAAAAAGCGGGCCGGCTCACCGGCATCAAAGCTCTGGAACGTCACCGACCGGCTTCCCTGGCCCACGTACAAGGCGTCGAGCGCCGTCAGGGAATAGGAAGTACCATCGACTACAACCGAGCCGGGGCCGCCTACGTTGATGATGCCCAGTTCGCGACGCTCCAGGAAAAACGAGGTTTTAAGATTGTCGTAGGGAGGAAGCTCGATCGAATCGTAGATCGGTAGCACGCCACCAACGATCACCCGATCGTAATGAGTGTATACCGTCTGGATGCTGTCGGGCTCGAACAGGGATTCGACCAGAAAATGATCGCGCAATTTCTCCGTGGTGAAATGTTGCATTTCACCCAGGCCAACCGCGTGGAGAATGGGCATTACGGTAGTGTCTGTTATCATGCGAAAACGAGTACGTGTTTGAGATTAGCTGGAATAGATACGGACTGGAATGGTCTCTTTACAAGAAGCTTAATTAGGTATATGGCAGGCGTACTGTGTTGGAAAAGTGATAAATGAGCCTGGGTGGAGAGCGGTTGTTTCTAACAAAAAAGAAAGGTTGACTGTACAGGTCATTTAGCTTTTTCAAGGAAATTATACGCTTGAGGTAAGCTTGTCAATAGCCAACATATCCAGAAAGTGAACATTCTTCCCGCAAACGTTGCCGCAAACGTTTGCGGGAAGAATTATTTTTTGAAAACATTACACTTTACGGGTACAGGCTAAACGGAGTAGCCTAATCGCTTTTTTGGTATGGCAAGGAACGTTAGGGCGCTTTATATAAATTTAATACTATTTGGGGATCCGATAAAAAAGCCGCAGCGCCTGTCTGGTTGGGTAGACAGGCGCTGCGACTTTGGACGGAATAAGGTATAGATAAACCTGCTGCGAATGCAGACTGGCGACGTTTAATCTTTGGTCAAGACACCATCAACATTCCGCCAGATGCCGAGCGGATTGCCGTTTTGTAAGGCGGGCGGCAGGAGCGCATCCGGAAAACTCTGGTACGAGACCGGACGGACCCAGCGCAGAATGGCCGCGGTGCCCACCGACGTCGTACGACTGTCGCTGGTGGCCGGAAAGGGGCCTCCATGGGTCATGGCTTCGCAGACCTCTACGCCGGTAGGAAATCCGCCAAACAGCACCCGACCCGCCTTTTCCTGTAACCGGCCGATCCAGTCGTACGCCGACTGCTGTAACTCGTCGGGCGTAGCGTATAAGGTTGCTGTCAGCTGCCCTTCCAGCGAATCGATGCAATCGGCCAGTTCGGCTTCGGTCTGGCAAATAACCACCAGCGAGCTGGGTCCGAAAATCTCGTGGCTGAGGTCCGTATTCGACATGAACAGGGGAGCGGTGGTGGTCAGCACCGTAGGCCGGCCTTCGGTGCGGCTCTCATCGGCATCCGTTTCTGCTTCGGCCAGTAGATGAACGCCGGGCAACACCCGAATTTGCTGAACCCCTTTCTGATAGGCTTGCTGAATACCGGCGTTGAGCATGGTTGCGGGCGCAGTAGCCCGTATTTTCTCAGCTACGGTTTCCAGAAAGGCGTTGGTCAGGCTTTCTCCACCGTCGAGCATGAAAACCAGCCCCGGATTGGTGCAAAACTGCCCGACCCCCAGCGTGACGGAGGCTGCCAGCCCGGCTGCTACTTTCGTGGGGTCCTCGGCAATGGAGCCCGGCAGAACGATTAGCGGGTTGACTGCGCTCATTTCGGCATAGACCGGAATGGGTTCGGGGCGTTCCTGAGCTACCCGCAAAAGAGCTAAACCGCCCCGGCGCGATCCGGTGAAGCCAACGGCTTTTATGGCAGGGTGAGCAACCAGGCGCTGGGCTACTTCGTTGTCGGCATGGAGCAGCGAGAACACCCCGTCGGGCATACCGGTTTTCTGAGCTGCCGTAGCTATAGCTGACCCTACCATAGAGGAGGTACCCGGATGCGACGGGTGGGCTTTGCAGACAACCGGACAGCCAGCCGCCAGGGCCGATGCGGTATCGCCCCCGGCTACCGAAAAAGCCAGCGGGAAGTTACTCGCTCCAAACACGACCACCGGTCCGAGCGGCACCAGCATCCGGCGCAGGTCGGGCCGGGGAAGGGGTTGCCGGTCGGGAAGAGCCGGATTGATGCGGGCGTCGACCCAGGAGCCTTCCCGAAGCAGGTTGGCGAAGAGCCGGAGCTGGCCGGTGGTACGGCCGCGCTCGCCCGCAATCCGGCCGGTGGGCAGGCCGCTTTCCAGCACAGCCCGTTCGATCAGGGCATCGCCCAGGTTTTCGATTTCGGCTGCAATGGCGTCGAGGAAATCGGCCCGCTGCTGCGGACTGAGTTTCTGGTAGGGAGCAAAAGCGGCCTGTGCTTTCTGAACGGCGATGTCGGCCTGTTCAGCGGTCACGTTGGTGAACTCGTCGGGTAAGAGGTCGCCCTGGGCCGGGGCGTAGGCCTGGAATGAATCCCCTTCGCCAATGACGGATTCGTGGCCAATGAGGTTTGTGGTAAGCGGTTGCGCTATCATGGATTGGTTGTATCTGATTCGGGTGAACCGGCTGGCTGGGCTACCGGTCATTCAGTATGATCAGGCCAGTGGCCCGACGCGTTCCAGCAGGGCTTTGGATTTGCGGATGCCTTCGTATTCGTCGAGGTTTGCCCCTTCATACTCAATACCCACAATACCCCGGAAACCACTGTCTTTGACGATCTTCATCATCCGGGCAAAATCGACCAGGGTGTCATTGCCCTGCGCATCGAAGTCGTGGGTCTTGGCCGATACGCCTTTCGCAAACGGCATCATCTCTTTGGTTCCTTTGTAGCGGTCATATTCTTCAACGCAGGCGCCCCCCCATTCGGTGCCGTTATCGGCCCGGCGCAGGCAGAAATTGCCAAAATCGGGCAGCGTACCGACATTTTTCATGTTGACCTGCTTCATAACGGTGGTCAACCACTCACCGTTGGAGGAATGGCCGCCGTGATTCTCGACAATGACGTTGATATTCATGGTTTTGGCAAACTCACCCAGCTTGCCCAGTCCATCGACCGCGCTTTTCATCACATCGGCCGCTGAGCCAATGCCGTGGGCGTTGACTCGGATGGTCTTACAGCCGAGGTATTTGGCGCATTCGACCCATTTTTTGTGGTTGTCGACCGCCGTTTGCCGCTTGGCTGCGTCGAGGTCGCCCAGTCCACCCTCACCGTCGATCATGATGAGGTGATTGCTGACGCCGTTGTCTTTGCGGCGCGTCAGCAGATCGTTGAGATACGTTTTGTCCTGAGCCTTGTCCTTAAAGAACTGGTTCACGTACTCAACAATACTGATGTCGAATTCTTTACGGGCAATAGCCGGAAAATCGAGGTTGGTAATTTTCTTGGCGAAGAGGGTTTTATGCAGCGACCATTCGGCCAGCGAGATCTCGAAGAACATCTTTTTCTTCATGGGTCCAGCAACGAGTTCGGGCAGAAAAGCCATTCCGGCTGCGAATCCGGCGGCTTGCTGAATAAATTGACGGCGATTGGTAGTCATAACAGGCCAGGTTTGGAGATTAGCGTTTGAAGTCTGTAGTTCGTAGTTTACAGGACCAGGTTCGGCCGCTAAACTACAAACTTCAAACGTCAAACTACGAACAATATACCCATCTATGCTTTCCTTCGAGACGATTGCCGAGGCCCATGACCGCATCAGACCCTATATCCACCGCACGCCGGTGCTGACCAACCAGACCATTAATGAACGGGCCGGCGCCGACTTGTATTTCAAGTGCGAAAATTTCCAGAAAATAGGTGCTTTCAAGGCGCGTGGGGGCACAAACGCGGTGCTACAGGTAGCTCAAAACCGCGAAGGCACCGCCATCACCACCCATTCGTCGGGCAACCACGCCCAGGCTGTTGCCTACGCGGCCCGACAGGTTGGTCTGCCTGCCTACATCGTGATGCCCCGCAACGCTCCGCAGGTCAAAAAAGACGCGGTCCGGGGCTATGGCGCCGAAGTAATCGAGTGTGAGCCAACGCTCGATGCCCGCGAACAGGGCGTGCGGGATATCATAGCCCGTACCGGTGCCGTACTGGTGCATCCGTTCGACGACGATCGGGTTATTGCCGGGCAGGCTACGGCGGCCAAAGAGCTGATCGAAGATGCGGGGCAGACCACTCCGTTTCAGGTGATCATGGCGCCGGTGGGCGGGGGCGGGTTGCTGAGCGGCACGGCGCTGGCCACGCACTACCTGTCTCCGGGCAGCCGCGTTGTGGCGGGAGAGCCGGCCGGCGCTGCCGATGCGGTGCTGTCGTTTCAGTCCGGAAAGGTCGAGAAGGCTCCGTTTATCGATACGATTGCCGATGGGTTGCTGACCAGCCTAAGCGAGCGGACGTTATCCATTATACGTGCGCATGTATCGGAGATTCTGACCGTGTCCGACGCGGAGATTGTGGCAGCTATGCGGCTGGTCTGGGAGCGGATGAAGATCATCATCGAGCCCTCGTGTGCGGTGCCGCTGGCAGTCGTGCTAAAACACCCCGATCGGTTTGCAGGCCAGAAAATTGGCATCATCCTGACCGGTGGTAATGTGGACCTGGGTAAACTGCCTTTCTGATGCTTACGATCCAGTCCATAGCCTACGAGCAGACCTACCCGCTCCGCCACGAAGTGCTCTGGCCCGACAAACCCATCGAGTACGTTCAGATCGATAACGATGCCGACGGCTACCACTACGGGGCCTTTCTGGCCGATGAGCTGGTCGCGGTTATTTCGTTGTTTATCGAACCCGGCGAGGGCGGTCCCGTTCGGGCACGGTTTCGCAAATTTGCAACCCGGCCCGACCGGCAGCGGCAGGGAATCGGAACCCAGCTGATGAACCACGTCATTGCCGAAGCCCGGCGCCTGGGAGCAGAGACCCTCTGGTGCGACGCGCGACTCGATGCGGCCGACTTTTACCAGCGTTTTGGTATGGAACCCTACGGCGAAGGTTTTTACAAGGGTGCAATCCCGTACAACAAGTTTTCGCTGATGCTGTACCCGGCGCTCAACCCCTGAAACGGGAACAGGCTGACTTATCTGCCGAACAGCGCAGGATTCCCGGCCGAAAACGGGGGTAAAAACCCAGAATCCGTAACCGGGCCGCTGTATTAATGGTTACTATAGAATGAGTCGGGTAGCAGACATGCCGGTAACTGATCGCCTGCGGGCCCTGGTTAGTTGATCCTATGCTGTCACATGGCTCGTCATCCGTTAATACGTCTTGCTCAACAATGAAAACAACACCCATTTTAATGCTGGGGTTAGCCTCAGCCCTGCTGGCCTGTGGTCAGAAAAAAGAAGAAAACGCGGCTGCCGGGGCCGATACGGTATCCACGGCCAGCACGGACCTGAAACTTCCGGCGCCGTACGCCACTAAATCGGCGGCTCATTTCAGCAACGTGGTTGGCTGGTCGGAAGGCCAGATGCCCAAAGCACCCGCTGGCTTCACCGTGTTAGAATATGCTCGTGATTTCGATAGCCCACGCTGGATCTATGTGGCACCTAATGGCGACATCTTCGTGGCCGAGTCGAAGACGGAGCGTAAGGGAATCAAAACGAAGGTCGTAAACGCCGTTTCGGGGAAAAACAAGTCCGAGCCCGGTGGAGAAAGCCCCAACCGAATCACGATCCTGCGCGATACCAATAAAGATGGTAAGCCCGATCTGCGTCAGGCGTTCGTAACGGGCCTCAACCAGCCATTTGGTATGCTGGTGCTGGGCGACAAATTCTACGTAGCCAATACCGATGGGCTGCTGATGTTCCCGTACAAGGCCGGGCAAACTACCCTGACCGGTCAAGGCAAAAAGATACTGGAGCTACCCGCCGGCGGTTATAACAACCACTGGACGCGCAACCTGCTGGCCAGCCCCGATGGCAAGAAGATTTACATATCCGTCGGATCGGGTAGTAACGTAGGTGAAAACGGGATGGAACATGAGGTTCGGCGGGCCAATATTCTGGAGATCAACCCAGACGGCTCAGGGGAGCGTATCTACGCCAGCGGTCTGCGGAACCCGGTTGGTATGGACTGGCAGCCGGGCAACGGCAGTCCGGTACTGTTTACGGCCGTGAACGAGCGCGATGAACTGGGCGACGATCTGGTGCCTGATTACCTGACGAGCGTAAAAGCCGGTGCTTTTTATGGCTGGCCCTACAGTTACTTCGGCGCCAACGAAGACCCCCGCCGGAAAGGCGAACGGCCCGACCTGGTCGAGAAAACGGTCGTTCCCGATGTACCGCTGGGCTCGCACACAGCTTCATTGGGACTGGCATTCTATGACCAGAAAGCTTTCCCGGAACGCTATCACAACGGCGCTTTCATTGGGCAGCATGGCTCCTGGAACCGCTCTGAGTTTTCGGGTTACAAGGTTGTATTCGTTCCCTTCGAAAATGGGAAGCCGGGTAAGCCCGAAGATTTCCTGACGGGTTTCGTGGCCGGTAAAGACAAAGATGTATATGGCCGTCCGGTTGGGGTTAGTGTACTACCCGACGGGTCGATGCTCGTTGCCGACGATGCCGCCGGCCGCATCTGGCGGGTTGCCGCCGGCCAGTAGGTACTGGCTCATCAGACAAACAGACCGGCCTGTCGACATACTTAATGTCGACAGGCCGGTCTGTTTGTGGGGTATGTCAAAGCTGATAGAACAGGCGGAGCCGCGCGCCGAAGGCGGGTTCGCTGGTCCAGTTCATAGTAGCCTGCAACGGTTTGGTTAACAACAGCCCCCCTTGCGCTGCCCAGTGGCCCTGCTGCCATTCAAGGGTGGCGCTGGCCGTATAGGAGCTGATCAGATCGACGGGCAATTTCTTTGTGAACTCGACGGACTCGAAGCCATTGTAGCCCCCAAACATGGGTTTCGGATAGCTGA
The DNA here is from genome assembly GCF_004138325.1 of Spirosoma sordidisoli. Taxonomy (GTDB): domain Bacteria; phylum Bacteroidota; class Bacteroidia; order Cytophagales; family Spirosomataceae; genus Spirosoma; species Spirosoma sordidisoli. The sequence goes on from NZ_SBLB01000002.1 coordinate 390,837, forward strand.
ACGAAACGTGAGCTGTACTCGTCAGATTTAGATAGGTACCCAGCGCCGGGGTCAGCGACAGGTGCTGATTCAGCGGTACCCGATAGCCAATCTGCAATGGAATCTGATACCGGGTGGTTTTCAGGCTGATGCTGTAGATCTCGCGTTTAGGGTCAAAACCCGGCGGGGGAGCGTACTCGTACCGGAAATTACGGCGCGTCCGGTACTTGAAATCTTCGTCGTTGGCGTAGGAACCTACTTTGTAAGTAGACTGCGCCAAACCAAGGCTCAGGGCCCAGCGGTTGGCGAAGATAAACTCCGACACGGCCCCCAGACTGAAGAGCTGTGGCTGAAGATCCATCCCCACACCCAGCCGAACGTTGACCGCTATTGGATCGATGCGCTGGCTCTCCGGCGCCTGAGCCACTGCCGGTCCCGCTGGCTGGGTTATGGCCGGACGCGTACGCTTGAGCCGACGGCTGAGGAGCCCATTCCAGTCGACCGGTTCCTGTGTAAGAGGGCGGGTATTGACCGGCTGGTAGGCCGTCTCGACGGGAGCCACTGGATCCCCTTCGGCCGACTGGTTCGTGGCTAATGACCCGCCTGGTTCAGCCGTGTTTGTAGCCGCCACCCCGGTCGTGCCCGGTAGGTCGGTCCGGCTGCCGTCGGAGCCGTCGGCTGAAGAGGCAGGGTTTTGGGCTGGCGACGAGTTTGCCGACGGACGGGCAGACGCTCGTTCCTGGCTGTTTTTACGTTTGGTGGTTAACAGGGTACGTGTAGACGTTGGGTCATACGGGGGTAGGTTAGATTGATCGTTGGTTGACGGGGTCGGTCGATTTTCTGAGCCGCCTACTTCCTGCCGGGCAAGCGGGTCGGCAGACGGGGACTCGGGGGGCAGCGAAGGCGTCGATTGGGGCCGCGATCGGTCAATACCGGCATACCGCTCCGTACCCGGCTGGCTTCGGCCGGCGGGCAGTTCGGTGCCTGGCTGCGCAGGCACCGGCACGTAACGGGTAATGTATACCGTGTCGATCCGTGAGAGAACCGACGAGTGGGCAGACTCACGTTTCGATACAGTGGGGTCGGCGGGCTGGGACTGCGATGCGGTAGGGGGAGCCGCCAGTTTGTCTACAGGCAGGCCCGAGCCGGGTTGCGGCTGCCGGATAGCAGGGGTCGGCGACTGGCGCAGTTGCGAAACCGCCTGCCGAAGCTGATTAATTTCAGCATGTTGCCAGACACTCAGGGCCAGCAATACAATAGAGCTGATACTGGCCGCGGCTACCAGCCAGGGACGGGCATACCAGCCCGCGCCATGCAGGGGCTGAACGGTGCCGGAGCCGCCCGGGTCCGATAAGCCGGCCTGTTGCAGCGATGCCTGCATGCGCTGCCAGTCTTTATCTTGAAACTCCGGACGAATACTTTCCAGTTTTCGCCGGATTAGTTCGGTGAATCGGTCAGTTCTCATGAGATCGTATAAGGAGCCTGCGGATTGTTTTTTTCATGGAATGGATAAGCCTGCCGGATCATGTCCTGCAGTTTGTACCGGGCGCGGGCAAAATTGGAGCGCACCGTAGCTTCGTTCTGGTTCAGTATGCCAGCTATTTCGTGCAGGCTGTATCCATCTACTACGTGCATCATAAACACGGTTCGGTGGGTGGGGGTTAACTTCTGAACCAGGGCCAGAATCTCGTCGGCGGCCATCTGATCGACCACATCGTCGTCGAAGGCTACCTGTTCGCTGGTTTCGAGGGATGAATGCTGGTCAAAACGCTGGTTTTTGCGGTAATGGCTGATGGCCGTATTGACCATGATTGTACGAAGCCAGGCTTTGAAAGGCAGCGTCTCATCGAAATTGTCGAGGTGTTGAAAGGCCTTCAGGAAGCCTTCATTCAGCACATCTTCGGCTTCTTCCGTACTGGAGGTGTAGCGCAGGCAGATACTTTTAGCGTAGCCGAAGAACTGTTTAAAGAGCGTCCGCTGCGCCCGTGGATCTTTGGCGCGACAGGCCCGAATGACGCTCAGCAGGTCATTATCGGAGAACGAGGACGATTTTCTGAAGAACAAAGTCAAACCAGGTTATCGTGGACGCAAGGGGGATATCAACAGCAATACGCACCTGGCCGGTGAAGCGTTGCACGGTACTGAATTTTTGTCTTTTTTTTTTACCGGATGCCACGTTTTATCCGCTCATCACGTACGGGCGGGTAACGAAATTACTCACTTTGTTATTGTGCGCTAATGAATGTGTTGGTGATTGGTGATGAACACACCTACGGCTATGGACTGCGTTCGGGACAGCTCAGCTACATAAACCAGTTTATCCGGTTGATGGGGCGCTTGGGCAAAGGCGACTCTATATCGGTAGAGGCCTACGCGCATCTTACCATGCCCAGACTGCTGAATGCGCTGAGCCAGCTGCCACTCGGCCGGTATGATCTGATCATACTCCAGCTCGACGAATCGATGCGCCGGGCAGTCGTCGACGAGCCGGGTGAAGCGGGGCAGGCGACCTCCTGTCTGCCAACCTTATACCCACCTGCTTCCCGAAAGCGGTCGCGCTGGAAAAGTGAGCTTCGGGCGTTGGGTAGAAATTTACTGTCCGACGGGCTGAATCGGCTGCGTCGCAGACCGACGGGGCTTTCCAGGTTGCTGACGTTGCTGAAGCCTTACCGGCATACGGTTGTCTTACTGACCCCTTTTCCGCACCAGCAGAGGCTTGTCAACTGGGGGCGCCAGCGGCTGCGACACCGGATGGTTGAACAGGCCAGTCGGGCTGCGTTCAGCCTGTTCGATACAAGCCAGATACTAGGGACAGGAGATGAGTACTTTCTGACTGATGACCCGGAGCATCTGAACGCAGTCAGTCACGAACTGCTGGGCCAGGCCCTGTTCGATTTTTACCAGTCGGCCCCGGCTATCGTTACCATCCAGACGTTTCGGCGTAATAAGCAGTAACCAGGTAAACGGTTTGTACGAGCAAGGGCGCCGGACTGTGGAGTCCGGCGCCCTTGCTCGTATCGGAAGAAGGCACTAGAGCCGTACGGCCATTTCTTCTGGCTTCGTCGTATCGCCGGTTGGGCGACCTTCGGGCTGGGGTAGCGGCCGCTTTTCGCCGTCGGCACCCGTTCCGTCTTTCCGGCGCGAGAGATAGGTGTAAATAACCGGTACAACATACAGGGTCAGCACCAGCGAGAACAACAGCCCACCTACAATAACGATCCCGAGCGGTACCCGGCTTTTGGATGCGGAGCCGAGCGCCAGCGCGAGCGGCAAGGCGCCAAAGGCAGCCACGAGGGTTGTCATCAGAATGGGCCGCAGACGCATGGCCGCTGATTCTGTGGCAGCCTCAAACTTGTTCTTGCCGACTAGCCGCTGTTCGTTCGCGAACTCAACAATCAGGATACCGTTCTTGGTAACCAGCCCCACCAGCATAATGATACCGATCTGGCTGAAGATATTCAGCGTCTGGTTAAACATCCAGAGCGAGAACACGGCCCCGGCCAGCGCCAGCGGCACGGTGATCATGATGATAAACGGATCAACGAACGAGTCGAACTGGGCGGCCAGTACCAGATACACCAGCACCAGCGCCAGGGCAAAGGCGAAAAGGGTGTTGGACGAGCTCTCGGCATAATCGCGCGAAGGGCCTGACAGGGCCGTCTGGAAGCTCTCGTCGAGGGTGCGGGCCGCAATGGCCTGCATGGCCGCTACGCCATCGCCAACGGTTTTGCCGGGGGCGAGTCCGGCCGATACGGTCGCCGATTTGAAGCGGTTGTAGTGATATACCTGCGGGGGACTGCTGACTTCCTGGAACCGAACGAGGTTATCGAGCTGAATCAGCTCACCCTGATTGGTACGAACGTAGAACGAAGCCAGATCGACGGGGGCGTCGCGGTCAGCGCGGTCAACCTGCCCGATCACCTGATACTGTTTACCGTTCATCAGGAAGTAGGCCAGGCGCCGGTTGCTGAGCGCCAGCTGAAGCGTTTGCGCCACATCCTGAACCGAAACCCCCAGATTGGTCGCTTTTTCGCGGTCGATACTGATGTTCAGCTCGGGTTTGTTAAACTTCAGATCGACATCGGAGTTCTGGAACGTTGGGTCTTTCTGAACCTCATCGAGGAACGTGGGCAGTTTCTCACGCAGTTTCTCGAAGTTGAGGTTCTGAATAACGAACTGCACCGGTAAGCCACCACCCCGGCCTACCTGAATCGTCTGATCCTGGGTGGCAAAGATGCGGGCCTCGCTAAACCGTTTGGTTCCTTTGTTGAGGAAATCGACAATTTCCTGCTGGGAGCGTTTCCGCTCGGTAGGGTCGACCATGTTTACCATCACAAACGAGCTGTTGACGGCCCCGGCGCCTGAGAATCCAGGCGCTACCACGCTAAAGGCCAGTTTCGTTTCCGGCACCGAATCCAGCACGAACTGCATGATCCGGTCGGTGGTGTTGGCCTGAGCCTCGAAACTGGTTCCCTCGGGCGAGGTAATCGACAAGCGCGTGCGGCTACGGTCTTCCAGCGGAGCCAGCTCCGACTTCAGGAGAGAACCCAGCCCGAAGATGAGCAGCAGACAGGCGCCAATCATGACGAAGGCCCAGCCCCGTTTGCCCATAAACGTCGTCAGCGAGCTGCGGTACGACTGATCGAGCCACTGGAAGAAAGGTTCGGTCTTCTTATAGAACCAGGAATCTTTGCCGTGATTCTTGCTGGTCAGTTTCACGCTGAGAACGGGGGTGAGGGTCAGCGAGACGAAGGCCGAAATCAGAACGGCGCCGGCTACGACAATGCCGAACTCGCGGAAAAGCCGACCCACGAACCCTTCCAGGAAGATAATGGGCAGAAACACAATGGCCAGCGTAATCGACGTGGCCAGTACCGCGAAGAATATCTCGTTGGACCCTTCTTTGGCGGCCTGCTTGGTCTCCATACCATCTTCAATCTTCTTGAAGATGTTCTCCGTAACAACGATACCGTCATCCACCACCAGACCGGTGGCCAGAACGATGGCCAGCAACGTCAGTACGTTAATGCTGAAGTCGGCCATGTACATGATGAAGAAAGCCCCGATCAGTGATACCGGTATGTCGATCAGCGGACGGAACGCAATCAGCCAGTCGCGGAAAAAGAAGTAGATGACCAGAACGACCAGGACGAACGAGATCAGCAGGGTTTCGCCCACTTCTTCGATCGCGCGCCGGATAAACGTAGACCGGTCAATACCCAGGCTCACGATAATATCGTCGGGCAGGTCTTTCTTGATCTGGTCGAACCGCTTGTAAAACTCATCGGCAATGCTGACGTAGTTAGCACCCGGCTGCGGAATCAGCACGAGAATAACGCCGACAGCGCCGTTCTGCTTCGAGCTGGTTTCTTCGTTTTCGGCCCCGAGTGTAGCGTAACCCACGTCTTTGAAGCGAATGATCTGATTGCTGGTCTGCCGAAGGATGAGGTTATTGAAATCATCTTCCGAGACAAGGCGACCCACTGCTTTTACGGTTAGCTCGGTGCTGTTGCCGTATACTTTACCGCTGGGCAGCTCAACGTTCTGGGCGTTCAGAGCGGTCTGTATATCCTGGGTAGTCAGTCGATAGGCCGACAGTTTGATAGGGTCGATCCAGAGCCGCATCGCCTGGCGCTTGAGGCCGTAGATGTTGGCCTGGCTCACCCCGGGAATGGTCTGAAGCCGCTCCTGAAGTACGTTTTCGGCGTAGTCGGACAGCTGCGTCGGGTTGCGCGTCGTACTCTGCACCGTCATGAAAATGATCGGGTCGGAGTTGGCGTCGGCCTTGGTCACGACCGGGGGAGCGTCGATATCCTGAGGAAGCTGACGCTGCGCCTGGGCCACTTTGTCGCGAACATCGTTAGCGGCCTGTTCCAGATCGGCGTCCAGGTTGAACTCGACGGTGATGGTGCTGGCACCCAGGGCGGAGTTCGACGAGATGGTCCGTATGCCTTCGATGCTGTTCAGCGACTTCTCGATCGGCTCGGTAATCTGCGACTCGATGATATCGGGGTTGGCACCGGTATAGTTGGTCCGCACCGAAATAACGGGCGGGTCAATGGCCGGATATTCCCGAACGCCGAGAAACGTAAAGCCAATAATGCCGAACAGCACAATGACGATCGACATCACCATGGCAAAAACGGGCCGGTTCAGACTAAGTTCAGGAAGACTCATTTGTGGTTGAGATTATGGTTTTGGTCTTCTGGTTTTGAATTGGGTGCACTGGGTTCAGGGTCTGGTTTACCGCGTTGCCACTTTCGGAGCGGTATTGGCAGTCTTGGCCGAACTAGTACTAGGCAGGGTGATGACACGCCCGATCTTAACCGGCGTATCCTGCTTCAAAAACAACAAGCCGGTCGTTGCTACCGTATCGCCCGCCGACAGACCCGACAGAATCTGGATGGCCCCGGCCGTGCGTAATCCGGTCGTGACATCCTTAAACTGGGCTTTTCCATCTTTCACAACCACAACCTGGTTGGTTCGCGTTTGCGGGATGATGGCCTGCGTTGGTACGACCAGACTTTTCTCATTCTGAATGGTTAAGGTAACCCGGGCAAACGTTCCTGGTCGATACGCCAGCGTGGTATTGCTGACGCGGGCCCTAATACGCAGGTTCCGGGTTTGCTCTTCCACGCCTGGCTCAATGGCATATACGATGCCCTGGCTGGGTTGTCTGGCTCCGTCTACTAAAAACGAAATAGCGCTGCCAACCCGTACGGCAGAGCCGTATTTTTCAGGAATTGAAAAGTCAAGTTTCAGCGATGATACCTGCTGGAGACGGGCAATCAGGGTGTTGGGCGTAACCACCGCGCCGGAACTGACGTTCCGCAACCCGATCACGCCCGAAAAAGGCGCCCGAATCTCGGTCCGCTGCAGGTTGGCTTTGACCAGTTCAATATCGGCCAGCGACGACCGCAGGTTGGTGGTTACGATGTCGTACTCCTGCTGGCTGATGCCACCCCGGTCCAGTAACTGCTTGTTTCGTTCTTCAGTACGCCGGGCGTTGTCGGCCTGAGCCTGTAGTTTCTGTAGCTGGGCGCGCAGATCAGCGTCGAAGAGTTTTACCAGTAAGGCACCTTTGGCTACGGGTTGGCCCTCGCGGATGTTGAGCTGGGTAATACGGGCCGACAGTTCGGGGTAGATGTCAACCTGTTCGGCAGCGAGCAACGATCCGCTCGATACCACATCTTCGCGCAGGTTCTGGGCAACAACAATGAATCCATTTACGGCGGGGGTAGGGCCTCGTCCGGGGCCGCCCGGGCCGCCTTTGCCGCCATCTTTACCACCACCGGCTCCGCCACCCCCCGGCGCTCCCGATGTGGCTCCGGGAGCCGGGTGTAATACCTTGTTATACACGATAATCCCGCCGAGTACCAGGACGACGAGGCCGATAGCAATCCATCTTTTCACAGGCTAACGTTTTGCAGGGAGGAACTTGATTTTAACGGCACAATGCGCGTTTTTGTTTCTTAACCTACAAAGCTATGACCGTAGATGATTATATCAATCAACAGCCTGCCGATCTACAGCGAATTTTACGCTGGCTTCGGAAAATAATCGTGTCGTCAGACCCGTCTATCCGCGAAAAGATAGCCTGGCAGATCCCTGTCTTTACGTTCCGGCAGGTGAACGTAATGTACCTGAATGTAGTACGTGGCCGACGCGGCCTTCCGCCCGATGTCATTATCGAACTGGCCTTCATGGCCGGGCACCACCTGCCCGATGAGTTGGGTATGCTGATGAGCGCAGGCCGTAAACAGGTTAGGTCGCTGCCGATCCGTGGCGTTGACGACCCGGAGGCTGATATCGTACGGACCTATATACAGGAAGCCCTGCTGTTAATCGAGAATCGGCATGGCGAGTGATGAGAACAACAGGTGCCGCACAAAGGCCAGCAGTTTGCTTTGGTCTTTAGGCTGGCCGAAGTCGGTGAGGGAGGGCAGGTTTTCCATAAAGAACGCCTGGTGGTGGATAGTCTCGATCAGCGAACTGGCCCGCGACCGGGCGTAGGGGTAGCCGGGGCGTAGTTCGAGAATGATACCCGCAATACGACCGACCAGGTCTTTGTACGGTTTGAACAACTGCTGCCGGTTGTCTTCCGTGACGTGTCGGGTCAGGTAGGCTTTGCTGGCTTCGCAGATTACGATATTATGCAGCGCCCGCAGGTCGATGTCGTCGGTAAGGGGGTTTTCAAGATCGGTCAGCAGCAACAGATGCAGGAGTCGCTCCAGCTTTTCGTGAGGATCGGCCAGGTTATTGGTCCGGAAGACCAGCTGGAAGTCGAGCCACTGCCAGTACCAGGCAACCAGGTAAACCAGCAACCGATGTTTGTTCTCGAAATAGCGATAGATACTGGCTTCTTTGGTGCCCATGCGATCGGCCAGCTTCCGGAAGGTGGCATCTTCAAAGCCAATTTCGTCGAACAGTAAGATGCCCTGCCGGACAATCCGCCGACCTAATTCAGACCCTTCCGGATCACGCAAGAAAAGCCGCTCGTTCATGCGGACGTGTACTGAATACTCCATTGATCCGGCTATTTAACCACCTGGACTAAAAATTAAAAGCAAAGTAAGCAGATAACCCTGAATAAGAGTTATGTTTGCAAGGTAGATAGTAATACTATCAAAATAGATATAATTGCTATCTTTTTAAGTAGTTACATACACAAATCTAACCATGAACCGTTTAATTAATCGAACATATATTATCCTGTGTCAAATCAGAAACTGGATTGGTACCAGCCTGCTCTATATATTCTCGGATACGGCCGCAGAGGCCCAGTCGCTGATTGCCGGTATTCCGAGTGCCGATGTAGCTCGCAGAGGTCATGTTGAATATACGCACGAAAGTCAGTGGGCGTCTGAAGCTGGCAAGCTGAAATGGAACAGCTTCAACTTTCTGACCTACGGCATCGCCAAACGGACAGAACTAGCTGTTTCTGTTGTAAATGTGGGGTCGCCGGGAACCGAAAACGTAGCGGTAGGGATTGGTTATAAAACCATCATACCTTTGCAACAGGGAGAGGATGCCGGCATGTTTCGTGAACGAAAGCTGTCGATCGGGCAAATGGCTTATGTGGCGGTAGGACCTGAACGAAACATTGTTCGCGATCGGGTAGGTGGGTGGCTATACAGTCACGTCAGTACCCGTCTGTCACCGACGCGAACCCGTTTAACAGCGGGCATGAGTTATGGCTCATCGCACGTGTTCGGTTTCCGGAGAGCCAGGATGCAAGGGGTAGGTGGGTTGCCGGAAACCAGCCCCCAGCGGATTCCGTTGACACCCCTGAGCTTTATAGGCGGTATTGAACAGCCCATAACCCGCCACGTTGGTCTGCTGGCTGACTGGATTTCGGGGCGTCACGACATTGCCGCTCTCATCACCGGGGTGCAGCTCAACATTGGTCACCAGGTGCTGATTCTGGCTTACAAACGGGCTAACGATCAGGTTTCAGACACAAATGCATTAGTAACTGAAGTGATGATTCACTTCTAAAACCCAACAGAAATTAAACAATGGCAACTTCAACGTCATCTGATCCAACACCAACACCAACACAACGACTGATCCGGCTGCTCAGTAATGATAAAAAAGACATTGGCTACATCTACCTGTACGCGCTGGTTACGGGACTGATCAGTCTGTCGCTGCCGCTGGGTATCCAGGCCGTATTCAACCTGGTATCGGGCGGGTTAGTCTTCAGTTCGGTTTATTTGCTGATAGGCCTCGTTATTCTGGGGGTACTGTTGTCTGGTTTACTGCTCGTGAGCCAGATGATGCTGGTCGAAGTGCTGCAGCAGCGGGTGTTCGCCAAGGCGGCCTTCGAATTTACCTACCGACTGCCCCGCATCCAGCCCGACGCGTTTGCAGGGTATTATCCGCCCGAGCTGATGAACCGTTTTTTCGATGTGCTGACCATCCAGAAAGGGATGCCCAAGCTGTTGATCGACCTGACAGCTGCTGCGGTGCAGATTCTGTTCGGTATCATTCTGCTGTCGGCCTACCACCCGGTCTTTCTGGCTTTTGGTTTGTTCACCATGCTGGCTATCGTCGGCATTTGCTGGATATACGGGCCGGTCGGGTTGAAAACCAGCCTGAACGAGTCGAAATACAAGTACAAGGTAGTGGCCTGGCTCGAAGATGTAGCCCGTGATCTGCCCATTCACCGGCACCGGACCGATTCGCTGGAAACCATCGACCGGATGGATGAACTGGTGGCGAGCTACGTGACTTACCGGAATCAGCATTTTAGCGTACTGCGCCGGTTCTTTTACAGTGGTGTCGCATTCAAGACCATCGTAACCGGGGGGCTGCTGATTCTGGGGACTACCCTGGTAGTTGGCCGCGAAATGTCGCTTGGGCAGTTTGTTGCCGCCGAGTTGGTGATCGTTCTGATTACGAGCTCGGTCGATAAACTCATGTCAGGCATCGATACCGTATTCGACATGCTGACGGCCGTCGAAAAAATTGGTTACGTAACCGATCTTCCTTTATCTGATTTACACCTTACCGATTAATGAAAACGAAGCAGGGCCGCAGAACGGGGTCAATCAGGTCCCATGAAGTAGCTTGGGATTTTCCCACGACGATTATCGTTACTGGCTTGGTACTCATTATACACTACGTACAGACACTATGCTAAACATATCGAATCAACGGGTCGATGAAGAACTCTTCAACCACTATCCGCTCAAAACGCTGCGTACCCTGCCCCATACGGACGCCGGCCGCCGGTTAGGCCGTTGGATGGCGTTTATTCTGCTGGTCGGCCTGGCTGTCATGTTTCTGCCCTGGCAGCAGAATATCAACGGAGAAGGTAAGCTAACGGCCCTGACGCCAAAAGATCGTCCGCAGACGGTACAGAATGCCATTGCAGGCCGGATTGAACGCTGGAACGTGCAGGAAGGCCAGTACGTCAAGGCGGGGGATACGCTGCTGGTGATCTCCGAGATCAAGGACGAATACTTTGATCCCAACCTGCCCCAGCGGCTCGACGAGCAACTGGGTGCCAAACAGGGAACCAGTGATGCGACCGTCGCCAAAATTCAGGCGCTCGACAACCAGATTACAGCGCTTCGGGCGGGCCTGAAAGTGAAGCTGGAGGCTGCGCGCAACAAGGTCAAGCAAAGTGAGTTCAAGGTACAGGCCGATCGGGCCGACCTGACGGCCATTCGTAAAAACTACCAGATTGCGCTCGACCGGCTCGATCGTTTCGAGAAAGGGTATAAAAACGGGCTGTTTTCGCTGACCGATCTTGAGTCGCGCCGACTGAAGGTGCAGGAAGACTATGCTAAGGTTGTTTCGCAGGAGAACAAGCTAAATGTCTCGCAGCAGGAGCTCGTCAACGCGCGGCTGGACCTGACAACCATTGAGGCCGATTATCAGGAGAAGCTGGCCAAGGCCGAATCGGACCGAAGTTCGGCTGTGTCCTACCTGGCCGAAGCCGGGGGCGAAATATCCAAACTACGGAATAAAATCAGTAGTGTCGACGTACGCCGGGGACTGTACATTGTGCGGGCCCCGCAGAACGGCTACGTGGTGCGCTCACTGAAGGCTGGTATAGGCGAGACCATCAAAGAAGGCGAATCCATTGCTACCCTCCAGCCGGACAACCCGGCGCTGGCTGTTGAGCTATACGTGCGGGCTATGGACGTACCCCTGATTCAGCGGGGCCGCACCGTTCGGTTACAGTTCGATGGCTGGCCGGCGATTCAGTTCTCGGGCTGGCCGGCCGTAGCGGTTGGTACGTTTGGTGGCGAAGTGGTCGTGATTGATGCCGTCAGTAGTGTAGGCGGGAAATACCGACTGCTGGTCAGCCCCAAAGTACAGAAGGGCGATCAGCCCTGGCCAAGTCAGCTGCGGGTCGGATCGGGCGTGTATGGTTGGGTCATGCTCGACGACGTACCAGTCTGGTACGAACTCTGGCGTCAGTTAAACGGCTTCCCGCCCAGTTTGCAGGAAGAACCCACCGAGGAGAAAGGAGCTAAAAAATGATGCGTTTGACGTTTCGCTGGCAGTCTTCGGTATTCCGAAGGCTGATGCTGGTGGCCGGTGTCGTGTTCCTGTCAACGGTCCAGGCCGTCTGTCAGCCCGACACAACCGTTTTTCCGGCTCAGGCCTTTTACGAACTTATTCGGCTCCACCACCCCATTGTTAAACAGGCTGGCTTGTTTGGTCAGGAAGCCGAACAGGTACTGATGCAGGCCAGAGGGGCTTTTGACCCGAAATTGAGTACCTATTATGACCGGAAAGAATTTGCCCGGACCCTGTATTACGACCACTGGCAAAATAAGCTGTCGGTTCCCCTGTGGGTGAGCGGCATCGATCTGAACGTGTCGTATGATCGCAACAACGGGAAGTACATCAACCCGCAGGAAACCACCCCGCCATCGGGACTGGCGGGTGTAGGACTGGCGATGCCGATCGGGCAGGCGATGCTGATCGATGCCCGGCGCAACGCCGTTCGTCAGGCCCGGCTGCTCATAAACCTGGCCGAAGCCGATCGGGTCAAGCAGGTCAACAAAACCCTCTTCGACGCGGCTAAAACCTATTGGGAGTGGTTCCTGGCTCATCGGCAACGGCGGTTACTCGTTGAGGGCTATGACCTGGCCGACCGCCGGTTCCGGGCGTTGCGCGAACGGGCACTCCTGGGCGATGCGGCCATGATCGATACGACCGAAGCGCTGATTACCGTGCAGGACCGACTGGTGCAGCGGCAGCAGGCCGAACTGGACGAGCAGAATGCCCGCCTGCGCGTAAATACGTTTCTCTGGAATGCCGAAGGACAACCGGTCGAGTTGCCGGTTACGGCCATTCCGCAGGAGCCCTCGCTGGCCTCTCCGGACGAAAATCTACTCCAGGCGCTACTGGATCAGGCTGCGCAACGCCATCCGGAGCTGCTGAAACTTGACATCAAGAACCAGCAACTAACCCTGGAGGAGCGTTTCCGCCGGGCCATGATTCAGCCCCAGATTCAGCTGAACGCCATGCTGCTCAGCGAAACGCCCCGCATCGATCTGCCCTATAACTGGAGTAGCTATTACGCCTTGCGGCCTCAGAACTATAAAGTAGGCCTCGACTTCGTATTCCCGTTGTTTCTGCGGAAAGAGCGTGGTAAACTGCGCGAAGTGCAGGTGAAAAACCAGCAGGTTGTCCTGGAGCGCCAGCAGACCGGCCGCGATATTACCAATACGGTGCAGTCGGCGTATAACCAGCTGCAAACGCTGCAGCAGCAGATTGCCGTTCAGCAGCAGGTGATTGCCAACCAGCAGCGATTGCTGGAGGCTGAGCAGCAGAAATTCGAGATTGGCGAGAGCAGCCTTTTCCTGGTCAACTCCCGCGAGACCAAGCAGATCGACCTGCGCGTAAAGGGCGAGGAGTTGAAAACGAAGTATCAGAAAGCCATCGCCGAGCTGTATTTCGTAGCCGGAACGACCCAGTAATCAGGCACTCATGACGGTCAGCAGTTCGCTGATCATCATGGCCGTAGCGCCCCAAACCCGGTAGCCCTGTATCTGGTAGAAAGGCGCATCGACCAGCACCCCCCGAACTTCGATCTGGCTATCCCCGACAATGGTTTCGTCGAGAAGGGTAGCCAGATCAACTTCTACCACCGCTTCCACTTCCCGCGGGTCAGGGTAAAACTCGGGCCGGTGGGGGAGGATGCCTACAACGGGTTGTACGTAGAAGTTGCTGGGGGGGATAAACAGCTCGGTCAGCAACCCCAGCACTTTTACGTCCGAAACCCGGATACCAATCTCTTCCTGAGCTTCGCGCAGGGCCGTACGGGTCAGATTTTCGTCGATGCGCTCCATTCGACCACCCGGAAACGCCATCTGGCCGGCATGAACGCCATCGTACTGGGGGCGCAGGATGAGGGGTAAATAAATAGAATTCTGATAGGGATAAAAACAGATCAGCACCGCGCTCCGCCGGGTACGCTCGTTGGGTTTGATACCGAGCCGAAAGCGGGAGGATGACGCCATCTTGGCGTGAGCCGCTTCGCCGGGTAAAGGTTCCCGCAGTCGTTGCCGAAGGTGTTCGGTAAAGGTATGAAACGTGGTGTCGATCATGTATCTCTGCGGATTACAGCGTTTCGTATTCGGTGGATCAGCTGGCTAACCCACCGTAAACATAAGTCCGTAACCCTATTTATATAGCTTTACTAACTGCTCCGCACACCGTTCGCCATCCATAGCGGCCGAAACGATACCGCCTGCGTAGCCAGCGCCTTCGCCACACGGAAACAGGCGCCGGACATCGACGTGCTCGCAGGAGTCGCGATCGCGGGGAATCCGTACGGGCGACGATGTACGACTTTCAACACCAATAACCTGCCCGTTGTTACTCAGATAGCCGCGCATTTTCCGGCCAAAATCGCGTAGTCCCTGCCGAAGGGGCTGCGCAATATGATCGGGCAGCACGTCTGCCATATCGACCGAAGCCAGACCGGGCTGGTAACTCGTTGGTAGCAGCATGTCGGACACGTGCCCATCTACGAAGTCGGCTACCCGCTGAGCCGGTGCGGTTTGCGATGGTACTCCTTCCGACCGGCTACCCATCCGGCAGGCCCAGCGTTCGAGTTCCTGCTGCAGGGCCAGCCCGGCCAGCGGTCCTTCGTCGTCGTAGGGCTTCAGATCGGCTTCGGTGATGGCGACGACTAAGCCCGAATTGGCATATTTCGAGTCCCGGCGCGAGGGCGACATGCCGTTGACGACCAACTCGCCGGGGGCTGTGGCGGCCGGTACGATAAATCCACCCGGACACATACAAAACGAAAAAACGCCCCGTTCTACCCCGCCATAGCGCGTCTGGGTAACCAGGCTGTACGATGCTGCCGGCAGGTAGTCGCCCCGCTCGGGCCGGTGGTACTGGAACTGGTCGATCAGCGACTGCTGGTGTTCAATCCGCACGCCCATGGCAAATGGTTTGGCTTCGATCCGGACGTCACGCTGCTGCAACAGGTAAAAGATATCCCGGGCCGAATGCCCCGTTGCCAGAATAACCCCGATGCCGTGGAGGTCCTGTCCGTCGGCGGTCACCACGCCACGCAACTCGCCCCCGCTCAGCATGAGATCCGTTACTTTGGTGTCGAAGCGGACCTCGCCCCCGGCGCGGAGAATGGTTTCGCGCAGATCGGCCACCACGTTGGGTAGTTTGTTGGTACCAATGTGCGGATGCGCATCGACCAATATCTGATCCGTTGCGCCGTGCGCGACAAATATTTCGAGTATCCGCCGAACATCGCCCCGTTTGGTTGAGCGGGTGTATAGTTTGCCATCGGAATACGTACCGGCACCTCCTTCGCCAAAACAATAGTTCGACTCGGGGTTGACGATATGGTCTTTGTTGATAGCCGCCAGATCCCGACGGCGGGCGCGTACGTCGCTGCCCCGTTCCAGCACGATGGGTTTTATACCCAGCTCAATCAGGCGTAGCGCAGCGAACAAGCCGGCTGGTCCGGCCCCGACCACAATAGCCTGGGGTGCCTGGCTAACGTCGTGTTGAGGCTTCTGGTACTGAATCAGGGGAGGAGGAGTTACACCGACGTACACCTCGGCGTCGACGTGAACCCGAACCTGCCAGCCGCGGGCATCGACCGATTGCCGGCGTTTGCGCACATGGGCAGGTACATCGGCAGGAAGTCGAAGCGCCCGAAATGCCTGCTCCTGAAAAAGTTGATCGTCGAAAGCCTGTTCCGGATCGAGCGTTAGCGAAAGCTGATGAATCATACGATGAGAAGGCCGGTGTTTATCCGGCAGGAATTGACAAAACTACGCACAAAAAAGGCTGTTGACGGATAACAGGGGCCATTTTGTTTGGGTTCGTTACCGGTAAATTACTTATACAGCACTGGCTGTAAGAAGCGGCCAGGCAGGGCATTCGCGCACTTTTTTAAACTACTGTAAAATGGTAGAGTTATATACGTCAACACGATCGACTCAACGTATGAAACAGATACTTGCCACCTTCGCCTGCGCCTGGTTGATAACCGGGGCGGCTCTGGCCCAGCAGCGCACTAATTCTACCGCTACCCAATCATCAGGAACAACAACCAATGTCGGCACTGGCAATACGCTCGAGCAGAACAGCGCGGGCAGTGTAACCACCGGAGCAGCTACCAATGGCTCTGCCAACTCGACCCCGCCCAATTCGGCCAGTACGAACACCAGCAACGGGGCAACGGCGACATCGGGGCTAAATAACACCCTGGAGCAGAACAGTGCGGCAACCGTTACATCGGCCAACGGCCCTACAACAACCACGACGGATGCGCGCAGTAGCACCATGACGGGTGGTACGTCGACCAAAGCCCGCACTAAAAAAGAGAATCTGGTAAACCTGAAGCCTAATAAAGACCCGAAGAAAGACCAGTAAAACGGTTTTATAGGGCCATCAATCACGGAATCGACATGAACAACTCCTGATCATAGCCGTCTTAGCCGCCCTGCCAACGCTGGTCAACGCCCAGCGGGAAAGTGTAAAAAGCGGTAACAAATACAACAGCGCAGCGGCCCGGGTTCCTGACGCGGAGAAAGAGCGGGTTGCGGCCGAGAAGTTTAACGGTCAGAAACCCGATCGGCCGCAGAAGCCCAAACCCAAATCGGGCAAGCTGCCTGTACAAGGCCCTACGGAGAACGGAGGCCGGGTAAAGAATCCGACTACTAAAAGCGGGAATCGCTAGTTCCATGGCCTGATGCGAAACGGTATACAACAACCTCTCGGAAGACTGAGAGAAGGCCCCGCTTCCTTACCAAGTTGTAACAGCAGCAGAGAAATTGAGCGCACCTGACGATAAGCAAAGCTGCTAATTCTCTTGCGATAGGCCATATACCTAACGAAAAAGGCTTCTGCTATTTACAGAAGCCTTTTTCGTTGAGCCAGTGAGACGAATCAGCTGACTGGCGGCTAGCTTGGCAAGAGGGCACTAGGTGCTATAAGCAGACATTCTGTGCCAAGCTAGATTAGCTAAACAAATATTACTGATAGTATTACTATCATATTGGTTATTTTTGCTTTCCTTTGTGCGGTAATTTATACGCACATGGAAAAAACACCTATCACAGTTGCTTACGGGGACGGTATTGGTCCCGAAATCATGCAGGCTACCCTCGATATCTTACAGGCTGGCGGTGCTCAGCTCGATATCGAGACGATTGAGATTGGCGAGAAAGTGTATCTCAGCGGCAACTCCGCTGGTATAGCTCCTGAGGCCTGGGAGTCGCTTCGGCGCACGAAGGTTTTTTTGAAAGCACCGATTACAACACCCCAGGGCGGAGGCTTCAAAAGCCTGAACGTAACGACGCGTAAAGTGCTGGGTCTGTTTGCCAATGTTCGGCCCTGTGTGGCCTATTCCCCCTTTGTCAGCACCAAGCATCCGGCTATGGATGTGGTTATCGTGCGGGAAAACGAAGAAGATCTGTACGCGGGCATCGAACACCAGCAAACGCAGGAAGTGGTGCAGTGCCTGAAGCTCATCTCACGGCCCGGCACTGAAAAAATCATTCGTTATGCGTTCGAGTATGCCCGCGCCTACGGCCGTAAGAAGGTGACCTGTTTCAGCAAAGACAACATCATGAAGCAGACCGATGGCCTGTTCCATAAGGTTTTTGACGAAGTAGCGGCCGAGTATCCGGAGCTGGAAAACGAACACTGGATCGTTGACATCGGAGCGGCTAAACTGGCCGACACACCGGAAGTATTCGATGTGATTGTCATGCCGAATCTCTACGGGGATATACTATCAGACGTGGCTGCCCAGATTGCGGGCTCGGTCGGTCTGGCCGGTAGCGCGAACATTGGGCAGGAAGTGGCCATGTTCGAAGCTATACACGGATCGGCTCCCCGTCGGGCGGGTCAGAACCTGGCCAACCCATCGGGGCTGTTACTCGGCTCGATCATGATGCTGGTTCATATTGGCCAGAACGAAGCGGCTGAGCGCGTACATAACGCCTGGCTCAAAACGCTGGAAGATGGCATTCATACCTACGATATCTTCGACGCCAGCGTCAGCACCGAAAAAGTAGGTACCCGCGAATTTGCGCAGGCTGTTATTGCCCGGTTGGGCCAAAAACCCCAGCAGCTAACCCCGGTTAGTTACGCGCAGGCTAAAAACGTGAGTTTCAACGTGACGCCGAAACCCCAGGCGCCCGTAGCTATCGAAACGGTGGGCGTCGATATCTTCCTTCGCCATACGGATCGGGATCCGAACAAACTCGGTCAGGCCCTCAAAACACATAAAGCGGGCGCTATGAGCCTGTCGATGATCACCAACCGGGGGGTTAAAGTATGGCCGGATGGGTTTGCGGAGACGTTCTGTACGGACCACTGGCGGTGTCGTTTTAAATCGGAGGCTCTGGATCCGTCGTCGTATCAGGACATTCTGGCGCTGCAGCAATCCATCACGGAGGCTGGTTTCGAGATCATCAAAACCGAGAACCTCTGCACCTTCGATGGGCAACCCGTTTTCTCGGCCGGACAGGGAGCATAGCCAGCATCTGGCTGCTAATTAAATACCCAGGTACCCTAATAACAGACACGATCATGACAGATCAACACGATTTTCAGCTCATCAACGGCCGATTCAGTAGCAATGAGGCCGAGTTATTGATCAGTGAACTGGCTCAGGCCAAAATACAGCACCACATGCGTCGGATTGCCTGGCACGATTATGCCGAAGAGGACATCAAGGCCCTGGAGGTCCGCATCCGCGAAATAGAAACCGACCTGCGCGAAACAATCCGGCTTATCAAGACAACCGCCGGGCCTGAGGGGTCAGTGGATATCGAGGGAGTTATCCGAATGCGTTTCGTTCGTCAGGTGTAGTGCCGATTGGCGCAGGGCCGCGTTGGTCTGAGTCGGTAAACTGATCCGGAAGGTAGTCCCCTTATTTAAGGCAGACTCTACCTCGATCCGACCCTGATGGAGGTCAATGATGCGCCGGGTCAAGGCCAGTCCAATGCCGTGCCCACGGATGGTCAGTACGTTCTCAGAGCGGAAAAACGGCTCGAAGATATGTTGAATGTCGCCGGGTGGAATTCCCTGTCCATGATCACTGATGGTCAGGTGAATTTCGCCCGGCTCGAAAGCAATTCGTACCGATACCTGCTCGTCGGCTGAATACTTGCATCCGTTTTCGAGCAGGTTCTGAAGCGCCGTCTGTAGCAGCGACTCCTCGCCCATGATCACCAGGTCTTCTTCCTGATCGGGCAGGTTTTCGAAGTCGATGTCGATCTGATAGGAAGGCTTTTTCTGGGTCATCTGGCTCTGGGCCTGCCACAATAGCTCATCGATCCGGACGGGCTGGTAACGCAACATAACCGCGTCGGCGTTGGCCTGGGCCAGTTCAAGGAGGCCATTGACCAGCCGGATCATGTTCTGTACCTCGTCGAGCAAACCGTCCAGCGCGGCTTCATAATCCGGTGTGGTTCGGGGTTGCAGCCGGGTCACCTCAATCTGGCCCATCATGACCGTTAATGGAGTCCGGAGTTCGTGCGACGCATGTGAAACAAAACTTTTCTGGGTAACGAAGGCTACTTCAAGGCGACTCAGGAGGGCGTTGAAGGTACGGGCCAGCGCAGCAAGCTCATCTCGCTGACGACCAACGCGGAGCCGCTCATGAATGTTGGTGGCGGAGATGGAGTTGACCTGGGCAATAAGTTCAGCAACGGGTCGGAGCGCATCGGTAGCAAACAGATAACCGGCAATGCCGGCGATGATCAGGCTGAGCAGCCACCCTACCACCAGCAAATCGCGCAATCGGTCGAGTTTGCTAAAGCCGTAGCGATCATTGGCCGAGACAAAAATAACGAACGACTGACCTCGGCTATTCTGCGACCGTACGCCAACGGCTTCTATATCGCCCTGTCGGAGGTACTGGGGTTGTCGGGTCGTAATCCGGCGCAGGAGGCCGGGCGAAACCGGAAAACGGGGGCGCTGGGTACCTTTGCTGTATAGAACCAGACCCTGGTCGTTGTAAATAGTGATCTGCTCGTCGATCATGAACGATAGATCTGTACGGGGAATTTCGCCAACATCTTCCCGTAACTGTATGGTGGTAAATGCGCGTTCCTCGAGTCGCTGCTGAAACTCCTGTTGTCGAAACTGATCGTAGAAATAATAGACTGACCCCGTAAACAGCAGCATGATTAACGCGACCAGAAGCACGAAAAGCAGTGTTAGGCGAGTCCGTATATTCATGGGAATAAAGGCGGGGCAGGGGGAAGTAGCGAAAGAACTGGTGAGTAGACTGGTGCGGCTTTCCTACCCTGGTTCTCCTCTGTTACTCCTCTTTGAGCATGTAGCCCATACCAATTACAGTATGAATTAACTTATGGGGGAAGTCTTTGTCAACTTTTTTGCGTAAAAAGTTAACGTAAACATCGATTACATTCGTGCCGGTATCGAAATGGATATCCCAGACTTTCTCGGCAATATCGACTCTGGAAACCACCCGGCCCCGGTTCCGCATCAGGTAATCGAGTAGGCCAAATTCCTTAGCCGTCAGCTCAATACGTTTGTTGCCCCGGCGTGCTACCTTCTCGTTCAGGTCCAGCTCCAGATCCCCTACTTTCAACACGTTTGATTGGGTGCCGGGATCGGTAGCCCGTTTGGTCAGGGCGCGCAGGCGAGCCATCAGTTCCCGAAATTCGAACGGCTTGACCAGGTAGTCGTCGGCCCCGGACTCGAAGCCCGTCAATTTATCATCTACCGAACTCATGGCAGTCAGCATCAGAACCGGCGTCCTGACCTGCTCCTGCCGCAGGGCCTGAACAACGTCATACCCATTCATTTTGGGCAGGTTAACATCCATTACAATAACGTCATACGTATTGTTCAGGGCCATATTTCGACCTACTTGTCCGTCGTAGGCAATGTCTACCTCACAGGATTGCTCTTCCAGTCCTTTTTTTACGAACGAGGCCAACTTTGGCTCGTCCTCAACCATCAGAATCTTCATATCGGCAACATACGCACCTATTTTGTTATTTAAAAATGGCAAACGGTTTTATTTTGAGGTGACGAGTGCAAAAAAACAAATACCCCCAGAAACAAAAAAGCCGCTCCGAAAATCGGGGCGGCTTTCCGCTTCTATCCACACCATTTCAAGACAGGTAACCGATGGTCACCACGTCTTGATGTTCAACCTTCCCTTTGTAAAGGATTGTTATGCTAAAGTAAGCAAATTTCTTCGTAGCGCAAGATCGGTTTGGACATTTTGATTCTGCGTAATGCCCTCAACTACGTTGCGATTTAACTAGTAAACGCTACTACAGCGGTTAAAATTATCTAGCGTAGTAACTTTTGATTTCGGATCCTATAAAGGCTGAAACTGACGCCGGTAGAAGGCATAAAAAATCAGCGGAAAAACGAACAGCGTTAGCAGGGTAGCCGAAATAAGCCCGCCAATAACGACGATAGCGAGCGGTCGGGCCGTTTCTGAGCCGATTCCGTGCGATACGGCCGCTGGGATCAGACCAATGCCTGCCATCATGGCCGTCATTACAACGGGGCGTATCCGGGAAATAACCCCCTCCCGGATAGAGGTATTCAGCGACAGGTTGTTTCGGAGGTTCTTCTTGAAGACAGTGATCAAAATGACGCCATTCTGAATACAGATGCCAAACAAGGCAATGAAGCCGATACCGGCCGATATGCTGAAATTGACATGCGTCACGAGCAGCGCTGCAATACCACCGATAACCGCAAACGGTACGTTGACCAACACCAGTCCGGCGTCTTTCCCGTTGCCGAACAACACAAACAGGATCAGGAAGATACCCAGCAGGCTAATCGGTACTACCTGCTCCAGCCGGTTCGTAGCCCGCTGCTGGTTCTCAAAATCGCCCGCCCATTTAATCGTATAACCGGCTGGTAATGATACGTGGGCGGCTACTTTCTGACGGGCCTCGGCAACGGCGCTGCCCATGTCGCGTCCGCGCACCGAGAATTTAACGGCGCCGTACCGCTGGCCCCCTTCTCTGAAGATAAGGACGGGCCCTGTCTGGGTCGTTACCTTCCCAAGTTCCTGGATAGGAATCATGGCCGTCGACGCGCCCGAGCCGGACTGAGTCGGTACCATAAGCCGCCCAATTTCCTGTTCGTTGGAGCGGAACGGGCGGTCGTACCGGATGCGCAGATCGAACTTCCGCTCGCCCTCATAGATCTGGGTAGCTGCTTTCCCACCAATAGCCATCTCAATGACAGCTTCAGCCTCGGCTTTGTCGACCCCGTAGAGGGCCAGTTTACGTTCATCCAGCTCGACCCGCATTTCGGGCTGCCCAGTTGTCCGAATCACTCCCAGGTCTTCAATGCCCTGAACGGTGGCCAGCTGTTGCTGCACCTCCTGCGACTTACGTTCCAGGATGGTCTGATCCGGACCGAATATTTTAACGGCAATCGAGCCTTTCACGCCCGAAACAGCCTCTTCTACGTTGTCCATAATTGGCTGCGAAAAACCGAAATTAACGCCCGGAAAAACGCGCAGTTTTTCCTGCATCTTATCAATTAATTCTTCTTTGGTCAGCCCGCTTTTCCATTCATCCTGCGGGTAGATATCGACCAGAAACTCGATGTTGTAAAAGCCGGTGGGGTCGGTTCCGTCGTTGGGTCGGCCGGTCTGCGAAATCACCCCTTTCACTTCCGGAAACTGCTCGAATACATGCCGCATCTGAATACTTTGCTTCACCGACTCCGGCAGCGAAATACTCATGGGCATGGTGGCCCGCACGTAGATGGACCCTTCGTTCAGCTCGGGCAGAAACTCAGTACCCAGCAGGCTGAAACCCGACAAACCGATCACAACCACAAAAGCGGTAACCAGCAGGCTCAGCTTCTTGTGCGCAAAGGTGAAGCCGAACGCCTGGGTGGCATAACGGGTGACAAGATTGACGAACGGGTTGTGCTTCTCACGAACGTTTTTCTTCAGCAGCAGGCTGGCCAGCACCGGCACCAGGGTCAGGGTGAAAAAGAGCGCGCCGAGCAGCGCAAAGCCCAGGGTCCAGGCCAGCGGGCTGAACAGTTTACCTTCTACTTTCTGAAACGAAAAGATGGGGAGCAGGCAGGTTATGATGATAAGCTTGGAGAAAAATATGGCTTTCCCCATTTCGGTGCCCGTTTTGCGAAGCACGCCGAGTTTGGCCAGGCGGTTGAAGCGCGCCATGCCCTGCTCATGGGCCAGCTGATCCAGGGTAACAAAAATACCCTCGACCATGACCACCGCTCCGTCGACGATGATACCGAAGTCGATGGCGCCCATCGACAGCAGATTGGCCGACATACCCTTTAGCCGAAGACACACAAACGCAAACAGCAGCGCCAGCGGAATGACGATAGAAACGGTAATCGTAGTGCGCCAGTCGGCCATAAACAGGAAGACAATGACCGTAACGAATACAATGCCTTCGAGCAGGTTGTGCGTAACGGTATGGGTGGCAAAATGAATGAGCGACTCCCGATTATAGAATGTGTTAATTTGTACGTCGGAAGGCAGGATGCTGGTGTTGAGCTCGTTGATTTTGGCTTTTACCCGGTCAATGACTTCGCTGGGGTTCTCGCCCTTGCGCATGACCACGATACACTCTACCACATCGTCGCGTTTGTCGCGTCCGGCCTGACCCAGGCGGGGGAGGGCCGACTCCGATACCTGCGCTACGTTTCGTACGGTGATAGGGGTTCCGTTGACGTTTTTGATGGCAATGTTCTGGATATCATCCTGGTTTCGCAACAGACCAATACCCCGAACCACGTAGGCTTCGGCGTTTTTTTCGATGACATCTCCACCAACGTTGACGTTCGAGTTGGCCACGGCCTGATACAGCTCGAGAGGGGTAATGTGATAATCGATCAGCCGACGCGGGTCGACCGATATTTCGTAGGTTTTTACCTCGCCCCCAAAGCTGACCACATCGGCTACGCCCGGCACGCCCTTCAGCTGCCGGTCAATGACCCAGTCCTGAATGGTTTTTAGCTCGCGGGCGGTGCGGGTGGGTGACTGGAGCGTGTACCGGAAAATCTCACCGGTGGGGCCGTAGGGAGGCTGTACGTCGGGGCGGACGCCTTCGGGCAGGTCGACGCTACCGAGCAGGTTGTTGACCTGCTGGCGCGCAAAGGCATCATCGGCTCCGTCGTCGAACATGATCTTGACAACCGATAAGCCGAAAAGAGAAGTCGAGCGGATATCGGTGCGTTTCTGAACCGGGTTGAGCCCAATCTCGATCGGAATGGTTACGAATTTCTCGACCTCTTCGGCCGAGCGGCCGGGCCATTGAGTAATGAGGGTAATCTGCGTATTGGTAACGTCGGGGAAAGCCTCGATGGGCGTATTCTGATAGCTGATGATACCCGCTATCACCGCCAGGGCCGTCAGGAAAAAAACAAAGAATCTGTTTTTCAGCGAGAACGACAGGATGGATCGAATGAACGTATTCATAGCCAGTGGGCTAAGAGGTGGGAGGCAAGAAGAAAGGCTGGGTTAATTGCCCAGTGCGCTGTAAATCAGGAGTTGATTGGTAGTGACTACCCGATCGCCCACGGCCAGACCACCCGACAGGTAAGTGGTTGACCCGATGGTTTTGTAAATCGAAATCTCGCGCACGATTGGCTGATTATGCCGGTTGACGGCCACTACGAAATTGCGGTTTTTGTCGAACACCACGGCGCTTGCCGGAATAGCTACCCGCTGGTCATGACCGGCATAGGTAACGTTTACGTTGGCAAACATCTCGGGTTTAAGCGGATAAGGGTTCGGGCCTGTCGGCTGGTTATCGAGCGTGACCCGGATTTTCATCGTTTTGCTCTCCGGGTCGAGCATGTTGAAAATCTTGTCGATTCGCCCCCGAAACACTTTGTCAGGATAGGAGAGGGTCGTAATCGTTGCCCTGTCTCCTTCGTGCACGTTAGCCAGATCGGATTCGTAGACGTTGGCCAGTACCCAGACGTGGTCGAGGTTCGAAATGGTGAACAGGTTCTCGGGGTCATCGGACCGAATTTCCAGGCCGGGTGATGCTGTTTTTTCGACGATAAACCCGCTCATGGGCGCTTTCACGACGTATACTGACCCATTGCCACCCAGAATATGCCGTCGTTCGGCTACCCGGTTTACCTCGCCCCTGGCGGCCTGAAGCTGTTGCTGGCTGGCCACGAGTTCGCGCTGGGAGCTGAGGCCGGCCTGCGCCATATCTTCGGTTACCTGCAGGTTTTTCTGCGCCACTGATAACTGGCCACGAGCCGTAACGCCCTGCTGCTCCAGGTCGGCCAGGTCGCCGGATCGGATCACGGCCAGGGTTTGACCTTTTCGGACAAAATCGCCCAGATCTGCTTTGATCGCGTCAACGTGACCACCAACCAGTGGGAATACTTTGACGACCTGATCCTGATTGACCGTAACCTTACCGGTCAGGTTAAGTTCGTTCCGGGTGGTTTCGAGCTGGGCGGTATCGAAGGTGGCGCTGGCCAGCAGATTGGTTTTGGGGGTAACGGAGGTGGCTTGGGCCGGCGAATCGGAATGACCACAGCTGCTGAGGGCGCCTATGAGCAGGAGACCCGCCAGACTCGCCAGGCCTTTGGAGCCAGGTATCCGGTTCGTCTGATGAGCTAGCCGTACAATCAGGCCAAACGAAAAACGGGTAGCCATGGCCGATTTGGGATCGGCTGTTACGCCGAGCCGGTCAGACAGGCGTAGCGGTCGGCTACAGGGAAGAATAGTGGGGTGTCGTTTCATATCGAATGTCTGTCTTACCTATTCCTGTGTGTTCAGTCAATGCCGAAACGGATTGGTGCCGATGGCGTAGTCCAGTTCCTCGAGGCTTTGCATGCGGTCGTTCTGGAGCTGCGTAACCTGGATCTGGGTGTTTTTGTACGAATCGAAGAAGTCGAGAAACTCAACGACGTCAATATTCTGCTTGCGGTAGTTGATCGTCACGCCGTTGATCAGCCTGCCAAAGTCGCCGGTAAACTGGTTGTCGAAGGTGCGATAGAGCTGCTCGGTCTGTCTGGCTTTGTCGTAGGCCCGCTGTACCTCGCCGTCGACCTGGGCCCGGTAGGCGTTCGACAGGTACTGGCTGCTTTGCGTCCGGATCTGAGCGGCCTGAATATTTCCCTGGTTTCGGTTCAGGACGGGCAGTGAGATACCCACACCTACGCCAACGTAGTTGGGAATGTAGCCAGCGTTTCGGTCATACGTACCCTGTAGGGTCAGGTCCGGTACGGCCAGCGCTTTCTGAAGGGCCAGGTTCTGCTGCTCCTGCCTGGCCAGATCGCGGTAACTTTTCGCGTCGTAGCGATAATGCTCTGCCAGCTGATACAGGGTGTCCAGATTCAGCTGCGATACGTTGAACTGGCTCACCGAGTCGGTTGATACCACCGGGCGGATCACGGTAGCCGGTTTGATGTTTACCAGAATAGCCAGGTCAGACTGAGAGTCAGTAACCTGGCGGAGACGCTGCTGACGTTCGGTGGTCAGGTTGAAGAGGTAGGCTTTCAGGCGGGTCAGGTCCTTGAGCGGAACGTTCCCTTTGTCGAACTGCTGCTGGTAGAGCTGAACCGTTTGCTGCAGGGTGGCGATTTCTTCATCGTATACAGCCAGTAATTGCTGACCGTAGTACAGATCAAGGAAACTGGTATGCAGCTGATAGGTTAACGTACGGAGGAGGTCATAAAAACGGTCAGCAGCCAGGTCGGTACCGGTTTTGGCCAGAGCCAGCTGCTTATTCCGTTTCCCGGCCAGCCTGATCAGCTGCTGAACCTGGATTACCTGCTGGGAGTTTGCTTTGCCGAAGGGTAGTGCTTCATGCGTCAGCTGGTTGTACGGCATCGTCTCGACGTAGACCGACGGATTTACCCGCAGCTGAGCCTGTAACTCATACGCCTTGTTTTCGGG
This sequence comes from Spirosoma sordidisoli, assembly GCF_004138325.1. Taxonomy (GTDB): domain Bacteria; phylum Bacteroidota; class Bacteroidia; order Cytophagales; family Spirosomataceae; genus Spirosoma; species Spirosoma sordidisoli. Next base: position 417,697 of record NZ_SBLB01000002.1, read on the forward strand.
AATCCCCAGCTGGGCAGCCAGCAGGCTCAGATTATGGGCCCTAAACTGATCGTCGGCCTGTTGCAACGTGAGTTGTACTGTATCAGAAGCGGGGAGTTGAGGAGGAGCGATCGTCTGCGCCACGAGAACGTGGATGCTGCTGGCTGCAAACACCAGCCAGCAAGCTAGCCACTGTTTGCGCGCCCGAAGCCGGACATATAGGGATGATCTACAAAACATAGCGTTAGTGCTGGTGTGTTTCGTAGCAAATGTCACGGGGCTGTATTAAGGCCCTCTTAAACAAAAATTAAAAGGCTGTTAAATAATGTGACCCGCTGGGGGCCGCATTTGTCATGTCGGGCTATGGCTGCGACCGATCTGGTTCCCAGCGCCCGGTTCTGATAGCCAGAGGCTATAAAGCAAGCGGCCTGCCGGGAATTTCCCGGCAGGCCGCTTTTTCAATAACGTTGAGTAAATCAGGAAGGTGATATTAGTTCACCTTGAAAGAGTCTTTTGTATTCTCGATACCAGACTGAGCATCGTCGGCCAGTTCATCCACTTTGTCGTTGTACTGGCTTTTTACTTTCTCCTTGTTGTATTCTGCCTCAGCCTGACCTTTGTACTGGTTCAGTTGATCTTTGGCTTTATCGGCATACTGGTTTACCTGCGTCTTAGCCTGTTCGTAGCCTTCTTTTACCTGAGCTACGCCTTTTTCCCACTGGTCTTTCAGATCGCCACTGCGTTTGTTGGCTTCTTCGGTCAGTTTCTCGCGGGTTTCTTTACCGCTGCGGGGCGCTGTGAGGATACCGATAACTACGCCAGTAATGATGCCTGTTAAAAAATCACGTGTACTTCTCATTGCTTTATTTGTTTTAGGTGATTGGTAGATGATTACTTCGCTTTCCGTTTTGCCTGAGCGACCAGGTCCTGCGTTTTAGACGAAGCGGAGTCAACGTAATCGTTGTACTGCTCTTTGATACTGTCTAAGCCAGACTGAAGCTGATCCTGCAAATCCTTGAAGAAAGAATCTGACTCAGAAGAGATTTTCCGACGAGTATTCTTGCCACTCTCCGGCGCCAGCAGAATGCCTACTACAGCACCAACCGCGAGGCCTATCAGTATTCCGGGTAACGATTTCATTGGCTGTATCTTTAGTGAATGAAACAAATACGCTAAATCACTAGAAAATTTTGTACCACATTGCCGTAAATATAGTAAATAGCTCACTGACAGTATATTAAATAACTACCGTCGTTGAGTATACGGTAGGGTGTTTGAGGAGTATTTTCTACAAGGGCGTCCACGATTTACGCAATTTGGAAAACAACACCCCCATACTTGCCAGTTAGAGAACCATGACCACCACTACACTCGTCCTGCTTGTCTACACCGGTTTTTTGGTGCTGGCTTCATTCATCCACCTCATCCGGCTCGACTACTGGTGGGTTCGTATCTGGGACTTTCCTCACCTGCAGCTTACAGCCCTCACGGTGCTGGGTCTGGTTGCCTGGCTGCTGGCCGATCAGTCGACCCAGTGGCCTCTGACCATTGCCCCAGTGGGTCTGCTGGCCGCCAGCATTTACCAGGGCTGGCTGATTCGGCCATATACGCCCCTCGCTAAAAAGCAGGTCAGGGCGGTAAGGCGTAAGGGCGGGGGGAGCCAGGTGGAAGAAAATACGCTGCGGCTGCTGACGGCGAACGTGTTCATGGAGAACACACACGTACCAGATGTAAAGCGATTGATCGAGAAACACCAGCCTGATGTTGTGCTGTTACTGGAAACCAACGAAGCCTGGCGCCAGCAGCTGGAGGCTATTGAACAGAACTACCCGCATCGGCTGCTGTGTCCCCTCGAGAATACGTATGGTATGTTGCTGTATTCACGGCTGCCGCTGCATAACCCGCAGATCCGGTTTCTGATTCAGGACGATATTCCGTCCATGTACGTGCAGCTGGAGCTTCCGTCGGGGCAGCAAATTCATTTTTATGGTGTTCATCCCATGCCTCCCAGCCCTACGGAACACTACCGGTCTACCGAGCGGGATGCGGAGCTGCTGCTGGTGGGTAAAGAATGTCGTAAGCATACAGGGCCAATCGTCGTAGCCGGCGATCTGAACGACGTGGCCTGGTCACATACGACCCGGCTGTTTCAGCGCGTCAGCGGGCTGCTGGACCCGCGGGTAGGGCGAGGTCTGTATAGTACGTTTCATGCGCATTACTTTTTTCTGCGCTGGCCGCTCGATCACGTTTTCGTCTCGCATCATTTCCGGCTCAAGCAGTTGCGCCGGCTACCCAACTGTGGGTCCGACCATTTTCCCATCCTGGTATCGCTTACGTACCAGCCTGATCCGGCCACAGCTACCGAAGAACCGAAACCTGAGGGCGATGACCTGAAAGAAGCACGTGACATCATTGACCGCGCTACCTAATCTGGTCATTGATCATGCCGAGATTAGTTCACGTGGATTGCTCGGGCAGGGATAAAAAAAAATCCCTGCGCTCAACTTGGCGCAGGGATTCCGTACCCACCGTAACTTGTACTTAACCTAAAATGAAACCACCTAAACCTAAACGTTTCAACGTATTAGGAATTCTGTGACCCCAACCCGTAGCTGGCTACCAGGTCGGTATATTTTTAAGGAAACCAAATCTTCACACCCCTCGTCCCTGAATCAGGCGCAGAACAATTGCAATGATTGCAATTACCAGCAAAACGTGGATCAGATTGCCCAGACCAAAGCTGCCGAATCCGATAAAGCCAAGTAGCCAGATAATAATCAGGACTACGGCAATTGTATAAAGAAGGTTTCCCATAACGTTTCGTGAGTAAATCAGAAATTAATATCTCGCACTTGTCATTCCCTCTAGAAAATTCTGTGCCAGCACCGCCCGTTCGCAGCATAAAGTAGAGCCGAAATGGCCTACATGCTTGAAAATGAGTTACTAGGTAGTAAACTTAGCCGTTAACAAGGTCAAATGAGTATAATAATGTCTACCGAAGAAGTGTGGAAAAAAATACACACCTGTAGAACAATCGGGGAAAATAAGCGCACATTGCCACAGTGCGTTACCTCATATGTTATAAGTAGTATTACCTGAAAGAATAAGTTGCTGCAGGTAATAGGCTTGTTAATCAGCCATTAACGCAGAAATCGAATGAAATTAATGGGCGTGCTATCGTTTCGGCACTAAATTTTATATAAAGAGTAGCATAGAAGTTCATAAAATGCTACGTACCGTGGTAAGCACAATGACAGGAGCCAGTGTGGGCCAGCAATACCGACCAGCCGTAATGAATGCAGTGAGTAACGCCAAACGCGTGTTAATAGTCGACGACGAAGCCGACATCTGTTTGTTACTGTCCGGTTTACTTCGTCGGTTGGGTTACCAACCGACCTGTGCCCACTTCATAGAAGAAGGCAGACAGTGCCTGAGCGCACAGCAGTTTGACGCTGTGTTTTTAGACCTAAACCTGCCCGATGGGTTGGGGTTTGATCTGCTGCCGTCTATCAAGCAGGAGCAGGCTGACACCAAGATTATCATGATCAGCGCCTTTGACGGACAGGCCGAACGCAGACGCGCTACCGAGCAGGGAGCCGACTATTTTATAGGCAAACCGTTTACCAGAAGGTCGGTTGAAATGGCTTTGCAAACCATTCAGGTTTGAGTAACTTTGTTCAAGCAGCCAACAACGCTTCGTTATTTCCTGTTAACATAGTTAGCCTTGGGCTGTCTGAGTAAGCTACTGCCTCTTCATGGAGAAAATATTAATCATTGACGATAACAACGACATATGCCTGCTGCTGGAACGGTTTCTTGGCAAACAGGGATATAAAACAGCGTCGGTGCAACGGGGAGAGGACGGGCTCGTTCTGCTTCGTAAGGAATCGTTCGAACTAGTCATCTGCGATTTCAAGCTACCGGATATCGATGGACTGGAGATGCTGCGCCGAATCAAGGTCATGCACCCAACCACGGCCGTGATCATCATTACCGGTTATTCTGACGTACGGGTGGCTGTGCAGACGGTGAAGCACGGTGCCTATGATTACGTAACCAAGCCGCTCTACCCTGACGAAATTCTTTACACCATCAAAGGCGCGCTGGAACGTCGCAGTCAGTCGCTCACCCAGCCAGCTACAACAACCGCCAGTCCGGCAAAAGCTACTTCCACCAGAGCTGCTGGTAATAAAGGCTCGCTGGCCCCTGATGGTAAACGGTTCATCTTCGGCAAAAGCCGGGTAGCCGAACAACTCCAGAAACATATTGATCTCATTGCCCCCACAGACATGTCGGTTATTATTACCGGCGAGACAGGTACAGGCAAAGAGTTTGTAGCCAACGCCATTCACCTCAAAAGCAAACGGGCCGACAAATCCTTCGTGGCTATCGACTGCGGAGCGTTGAGCAAGGAACTGGCCGGCAGCGAATTGTTTGGCCACGTAAAGGGTGCGTTTACCGGGGCCATGTCCGATAAAGCCGGGAGCTTCGAGTTCGCCAACGGCGGAACCTTATTCCTCGATGAGATCGGCAACCTGTCCTACGACAACCAGATCAAGTTGCTTCGGGTGTTGCAGGAGCGTAAGATTCGGCGCATTGGTAGCAACCAGGATATTGCCGTCGATGTGCGGATTATCGTAGCCACGAATGAAGACCTGCGCGAAGCCGTTCGCCAGGGGCGCTTTCGCGAGGATATTTACCACCGGATCGACGAGTTCGAAATTCATCTGTCGCCCCTGCGCGAACGCAAGGCCGATATTATGATCTTTGCCGAACACTTTCTGGAACTGGCCAACCGGCAGCTCGAAAAGGATATTCTTGGCTTCGATGATGAAGCGAAGGAGAAACTGAAAGAGTACTACTGGCACGGAAACCTTCGCGAACTGCAGAACGTGGTAAAACGGGCTGTACTGCTGACATCGGGAGATTATGTGGAGGCCGATGTACTCCCCCATGAAATAATCACCCCTCAGTATTTTGCCCCCGACGATACCGCAGGCAACGTTCAGGTTTCGTTTGATCCGGCCCGACCGGGTGTGCCCGTTATGAGTCAGTCGGCCGCCAATCTGAAATCAGTGTCGGAAAACGCCGAGCGGGTCGCCATCCTGAAGGTACTTGAGAAAACCGGCTACAATAAAACCAAAGCCGCTGAAGTGCTCAACATCGATCGCAAAACGCTTTACAACAAACTCAAAGCATACGATATTCATCTCTAGCATATAGAGTGTATAAACATAAGAAAGGCCGCCTGAATCAGATTCAGGCGGCCTTTCTTATGGGCAGTTTCTTAGTTGATGCTTACACCTACCGACAGTAACCCTACGCTGTTTTTGGCATTACCCAGCAACGTACGGGCGGCTCCGCTGTTCGCAATCCGCTGTAACCCCTGCTCATAGCGAGCGCCGATAAAGGCTTTACCGAAGTAGATGTTGAGTCCGCCAGCGATACCGTAATCGACCTTGTTGAAGTTATCGCGGTTGATCGCGCTACTGCCGCTCCCGAAATCGCCGTTCGAGTTGATGTTCGAGTTCAGTAGATAGGCTGCGTAAGGGCCGGCCTGGAGTTCAACGGCCTGGCCCAGTTTGAACGTCAGTAATACGGGCAGCTCAGCGTAGTTAAGTCTGAATGTATTACGTCCGTTAAAACCCAGCAGGTTGTAATCGGCAGAAGCACCTTTGGTCGAGTAGAGCAATTCAGGCTGAATGGCCAGAAATTCGCCAAGGGGTGCCTGCGCAAACAAGCCTGCGTGGAATCCGATACGCTCATTTTTGTTGCTGACACCCTGGTTATCGTAAAAAAGTGAGCTTGCGTTCAGCCCCCCTTTGATACCTGTTCTGACCCGGCCCTGGGCGAGGGCGTCAGATGAAGGAAAAACAAGGCTGCCTACAGCCAGGGCTGCAGTAGCTACCAGTAGGTTCATCGACTTTTTCATAACGATCTAGTGATTTACGTGAAGAGCAGGTCCACCATTAACTCAGTTGCACCGACTCATGACGGCTAATATGTCAAAATCGTGCCAAAAGTCTTCTGAATGCATTTGAAGGGCCTATCGTGTTGCATTTTACCACTTTATCGGAGTAGATCGGAAAAAGAGCGGAGCGAAGTACTGACAGCTGTTGCGTAATAATCTCCCCATTTTGTAGAACATAGACAATCCTATTTTGAAATCAGAAAGCACACATCTGTTCATGAGTATCCCTATTCTATATACGTAAAAAGCTGTCAATCAGGCTAAGTCTGCTGATTCGGTATAAATACTATCCTATGGCAGGATAGGTTACGTTATTTTAATGGATAGTCACTGCCGGGAGTTGGGCAATTTTGCTTAGTTTTGACAAGTATAATGCCGATTGCCAGGCATTATGCGGTACATGTATTATACGTTATCTGGCTGTTGATAGCGCGTATGAAGCTGTTACATTTGTCTGGGCGTATTCTACCTCTTTTTAGAACTACCGTAACGAACTACTTTACCGAATCTATGCACCGTAAGCCTACCAGTATGACTATTCTGATTGCTGACGATGACCATGATGATCGCTTGTTTATGGAGCAGGCGCTGCGTCAGAATGGATTTTCTCAAACGATACAGTTTGTTGAGGACGGTGAAGAGTTGATGGAGTACCTGCGCCACGAAGGTCGCTTCCTCGACCAGAACGTACCCTGGCCCAATCTGCTCATTCTTGATCTGAATATGCCTCGTAAGAACGGATTTCAGGCGCTGGAAGAAATTAAAGACGATCCTAAATTACGTCGCCTGCCGGTAGTTGTGATGACTACTTCGTCGGCCGACGAGGATGTGGTGAAAACGTATAACCTGGGCGTTAACTCATTTGTCACCAAGCCCTTTAACTTCAGCCGCCTGGTTGAGATGGTTGGAGCGCTGAAGACGTACTGGATGGACACGGTTAAGCTACCCTGACAGCTTGGGGCTATCCAGGAGGTCAGCTATTTGGATTGTATATTGTATGAAATTAACACAAACTGGTTCCTGTTAACTACTCACTGTTATGATGCCGGTTGTTGCTCCCCTCGACGTTACCGAAAAGAAGAATGTGATCCGGGTTCTCCTGGTTGAAGATGATGAGGATGATTACATGCTGACCAAGGCCCTGGTTTCGGCCCGGGAAAATGCAAACATCAAACTCGACTGGGTAGAAAGTTATGACCGGGCACTGTTAGCTATAGAAGCCAATGAGCATGATGTGTATCTGGTCGATTACCGATTGGGCCATCATACGGGCATTGATCTCATCCAGGAAGCCTTTCGCGCCGGCTGCCGTGCCCCCATGATTCTGCTTACCGGGCAGGATGACCTGACGGTCGATCAGTCGGCTCTTGAGCTGGGTGCGGCCGATTACCTGGTAAAGGGACGCATCGACGCTCAGTTGTTGGGGCGTAGTATTCGATACGCCCTTCGCCAGGCCAGCGTTCTGGCCGAAGTAGCCCAGAAAGAAAACAAATACCGGTCGTTATTCGAACGGTCTATCGATGCCATCTTCGTGGCAAACAATGAGTTGCGCTTCCGGGATGCGAACCCGTCGGTAGAACGACTGCTGGGGTACAGCCGTGACGAACTGCGGCTGCTCAATCCCGCGCGGCTCTTTGCCGACCTGAACCACCTGCGCGAGCTGCGATTCAACGTTCGGGAGCATGGCCAGATCAAAGATTATGAAACAACCCTCATCAACCGAAACGGTCGTAAGCGCATCTGCCTGATTTCGGTCTGGGCGGTAGAAGATGTGGTTGGCAAACCCGAGTGGTATCAGGGTATAGTACGCGATATCACCGAGCAGAAGCGGGCGCAGCAGGATCTCATCCTGGCAGAAAAGCTTACCATGACGGGTAAGATTGCCCGGAGCATTGCCCACGAAGTTCGCAACCCGCTGACCAACCTGAGCCTGGCTCTGGAGCAGCTCAAAGATGAACTGGATACCGACAATGAGTACGTAACTATGTTCACCGATATCATCGGGCGTAACGTTGATCGGATTGGCCAGTTGATTACCGAGATGCTCAACTCCTCCAAACCCCGCGAGCTGGACCGTAAAAAGCAGGACTTCAACGCCGTTGTCAAAGCCACACTGCAGCTCATTGCCGACCGGATCAAGCTGAAACGGATGCGTCTGGAGGTATCGCTCGCCCCCGATGATTGCACAGCCCTGCTCGACCGGGATCAGGTAAAAACGGCGCTGCTCAACATACTCGTCAACGCCGTAGAGGCCATGGAAGAAGGCAAAGGTATTCTGTCCATCAAAACGAGTTGTATTGAAGACAACTGGGTTTGTGTGGAAGTGGCCGATAACGGGGGAGGCATCAGCGATGCTGACCGGCAGCGGCTCTTCGATCCGTTCTTTACGGGAAAGTCGGGCGGCATGGGGCTGGGCCTGACCGCTACGCAGAACATCATCAACAGTCACAAAGGCACCATAGAGGTAGATAGCCAGGTAGGGCAGGGAACCACCTTCCGACTGCTCTTCCCGAAGTAAACCGTCGGCAAACCGTTCTGAAGTAGATACTGATCTCTTCAACAGAAGCCGCCCGTCAATTCCCCCGGGCGGAGTCGGCTTGTGGCAGTAACCCAGCGATGATACTCGCGCCCGGTCCGGGGTATTCAGGCGATGATCTAATACTACAGTGTGCTATTCCCATTTGGGATACCAGTTGCGGTTCGACTGAGTCGGTGGGGGCTACCAACAACCTGGGAGGAGAGGGTGACGTGACTTAATCACGTTATAGCTGACTACAACCAATCCTGCCCCTTTATCAGCGAAGACGAAGGGGGGCGAGCCATGCTTAGTTATTGATTCTTGATGCGTTGGCGGGAGTGGGGTAGTGAAAACAGGGCCGGTGGTCTGTTACCAACCGATCGTTTAGCCGTAGACACAGAAAAAGGCCACTTCTCAGTTGGCCTCAGATCTGGTATTTTCCTCGTGTTCGTTGTGCGGAAAAAACTGTTTATGAGACGAAAGGTCAATTAACCGAAATTATTATTTGAAGTCAGATAACTCTCCTCCCATTTGGCTCATGCTCATTGGCTTACGCTTGGCATCTAGCCTGAATAAAGTATCTGATAACGCTTTTGCCGTTAAACTCGTTGCCGTGAGTTGAATCTTCCAGCCGCGTTCATCCAGCATAAATTGCAGGGGAGTACCCGGCAGTTTACTGACCGAATTAAAAAGGGTACCCAACGTAATATCAATTGCTCTGGTGATAACGGCCTCCGGCAATGTCTGATTCGAACCTCCTTTAAGTGCTACTTTTTCGGCCGGTAGATTAAGCCAGGTTGTCTTTTGAAGTACTCGATCAACCGTGTAGAACTCCATGCCCTGAAGAGCCTGCTCCGCTAAAAGCTGTTTTTCCTCCTCGTGAGTCATAAACAGGGCAATACTATCGAGCATCCTGTTGATGGGTTTGGTGGACTCGGTATATAGATAAGCCCCCTTATCATTACGGATATAAATATCTTTCATGATGTCAGTTGAATCGAATTTATTGACTCGCCAAATTTCGATCCGCAGGGCATTCCCCTTTTTGTACACAATCGTTTGAGTAGGAAAGAGGGGAGGGCCACCAGGTTCTGCCTGGGTAATCGTATCCGCTTTATAGCTGATTACTCCTTCCAGGAAGGGCCTTTGAGCCAACAGGCTGGACAAAAGGCAGAGAACAAGCAGGCAACTAAGGACGATACGTTTTACAAAATTCATGATCTGTTACTCGCTGGCTAAAAGAACTTATGGTAGAAGATTACACGGAGAGTTACCTGCAGGCGGTTTCTGAGATAGCGGTGATTGTTATAAAAGAAGGCGGGTGACAAAGAACATATGCCTTTTGAGGATAGCCTCCTTCCCGATATTGAAAGTAAAAGGTAGAATCGTTTTGAGTTAATACCGCGCCAGACGACCCCTTAAAAGTAAGGCTGTCAAGATTCGCTACCACACAATTCGGACGTAAACCATATAATGAACTTCGCCACTCTTGGCCAATAGGCGTGCCATCTACGATTTGAATCACTACCCCCTCGCAATAGCTGGTAATGTAACGGCCTCTAACGCATAACTGATTAACAGAGGAAGGGTCATGACAACTTAGTAAGGCAAGTAATGTGACACTGGCTACGATTCGCATAAGCTACGTTTTAGACGTAGACCTGAAGATGTAGTCGAGAGTTGGAAACATGCTTTTTTATTAATGAATGATCAAACATTCTTGTAAATGTAGTAACCAATTCCCAAAGTTGATACACTGTATATACACTAAATGGGAGCTACTCTGGGTTGGGCGAACAGTCGACTCAGCAGCGCCTTACTAAACCCTTTAAAGGTTGTTTGGGAAAGAGTGATTAAGACGCTAAAGCCATGAGGGCACCGGATCTTAAACCCCCACCCCCCTTAAGAGCTTGTTTGGGGAAGGAATTGATGTGAATTCCACTAGCCTGAGGGGCTACCGTTTCACCCCCCAGCCCCCTAAAGGGGGAGCCCATTCGGCGAAGCTAACTCCCCCTTTAGGGGGCTGGGGGGTGAAACGGTAGCCATTCGGGCCGACTAGCGTCCACAAGTATCTTTCCTAAACTCAGGGGCCAGGTGTAATCTGACATCCCTAAACAGGCTCTTAATGGTCAACTCGACAAACTAAGGCACACCGTTTTCGCCAGCGCCCTTGCTGACGGAGGGGCGGCAAATGGTTCTGCGCCGTTAAAACCAGTCCGGAATCACCCGCATGGCGCACCTGAGTGATGCCAGTATGCCTTCTGGACAGGTGGGTTTTCTGCTGATAAACATTGGGTAATTTAATACACACTGACCCGGCAGAATATACACAGTTACTATATCCCTGATACTGTCTGGAGCGAAAAATGAGTTAATCTATATTTTGTAAACTACTGACCTTTAATAGTTTGTATTGCTCTATTAAGCCTGAAGACCGGCTGGTTCATGTCGTGGCATGATATAGGCATTCTGTTCTGTGAAAAGGTAACTAACATGATGTGGACCGCTACTCACTTCCCAGCCGCAATGCGCTCGCTTAACCCCGGTACCCGGGCGAAAGCTATTGAGATTGCCAACCAGCTTTTGGAACAGGGACAGCTGGATAAACAACAGGTTATTCTGACCAGTGTGAGCGAGGCCCGTCGTCTGGCCCGCCGGCTGCACAGTGATAACGATTCACTGGTGCAGGGCACTCATTCATTCGTTTAGCGACCCTAACCTCAATATAGTCATTGCGTTATGATCTGGAAGAAGAACATCTACGACACCCTTACTGGCTGTGCTACCCTCTGTGATTCATTTGCAACCGAATGCTCACGGCATGAAGACATTGAAAACTGGTACCGGAGCATTTTCCTGAATCTTGATTGCGCCGACATGTGCCGTCAGCTGGCCATGCTTTACGTGCGCGGTTCAGAAAATACTCGTCTGCTGGCCAGCGCCTGCATTGAGGTTTGTGAGAAATGCGCCCAGGAAGTACTCCAGTTTGAAAACGATCGCTGCCAGCAGGTGTACGCCATGTGTCAGCAAACGATTCACTGCTGCGTGAGCATACTGGAGATGAGCGGCCAGACCAGTGCGGTACATCCGGCCACAACCCCCATGTCGCTCTTCTACGGAATCGACCTGCGCGAAACATTATATAACTAATTCGAGTCATATAGGGTAGATAGCAGGCGCTTTACCCGTCAACGCCGGACTCTGAGGAGCCGACGACGCTACCTGATATGACAACCTATTCGCGTTATGGAAACGAAACCACAGAAAAACGATCAACTGGAGAAAGTACGTAAGATGGTTGGCAACATTCGGATTGCCATGATGACAACCGTCGATGAAGAAGGTCATCTGCAAAGTAGGCCAATGGCTGTTTTACAAATGGATGAAGACGGCACACTCTGGTTCTTTACCCAAAAAACGTCGCCCAAAGTAGATCAGATCGAGCAGCACGACAAGCAGGTCAACATTGCCTTTGCCGACGTTAGTGATGCCGATTACGTATCTATCTCGGGTACAGCCGAAGAGCTTCACGACCAGGCCAAGATCGACGAGCTCTGGAATCCGCAGGCTAAAGCCTGGTTTCCCAACGGCAAAGACGATCCGAATCTGACGCTGCTCAAGGTGCATACCCGTATGGCCGAGTATTGGGATTCTAACGACAGCACCATGGTCCGGCTGTTTCAGCAAGCCTCGGCTGCGCTGACGGGAACGACACCCAAAATGGGCGAAAACGAAAAAGTATACAATTAACAGTAACAAAGCGAGCCGAACGGCTGGCCGAAGCAACTGCTTCAGTCGGTCGTTCGGCTCGCTTTGTGTTACTACCAGGAAGATGATCGTTACTCAGACTGACGAAGGTTGGCGAATTATTAACCAGCAGGCGCACGGGCTGCTGGCTGTACAGGCGGCTATGCACTGGCAGGACGCGAAACGCCCCATCTATTGGGTAGAGACCCTTATTGCCCTGACTGAGCACGACGACGGGCAGGACCCCTGGCAGGGCCGTAACCACCTGACCACGGCTGGCGCCCCTCTCCATTTTCAAATTCTCCAGTACTCGGTAGACCAGTGTCGGAGTATGATCCAGATTGGCCTGCAGAAGAGCCGCTGGAATGCCCTGATGCTGTCGATGCATACGTCTTTCCTGTACGAACCCAAACGGGGGACGGATGCTGCCCTGGACGAGTTCCTGGACCAGCAGGTTGATAACCAGAAAAAGTGGCGCAGGCAGTGCGGAGCCAGTAAAGACGAAGCCCGGTATGCCTACGATTTTGTGCAGTGGTGCGATGCGCTGTCGCTGGTGCTTTGTCTGGATCAGGTGCCGCCCGAAGGCCGACGTTTAGAGGTAAGCGTAGGCCCCGATGGCGTATCGTATTACATCTCACAGCGCCCCGACGAATCGCTTTGCCTCGATCCCTGGCCCTTCGATCAGCCGGAGCTAACGGTACACGTCGAAACCTTCCCGCTGAAGCAACTGGTATTCAGCTCGGACGAAGAGCTGTACAACGCTATTCAGGATGCGCCCGTGGCAGTGAAAACCTGGACGTTCAGGCAGTAATCGACCAATGCAGAGCGAGTCTGTCGTTTAAAGAGGACGTAAATCTGATATTTACCGGCCGATGCCTTAACTTGGGAACGCTATTCCTAAGTCACACTTTTACGTTCGTTCAATAATGCAAACGGTCACGATAAACCGCCGTCGTTTCCTGCAGGGTACGTCAGCGTCGCTTGCTCTTACTACACTGGGTGCCAATAGCCTGGCTTTCTCGACCCCTCCCAAAACGTACCGCGTAGGCCTGATCGGCACGGGCTGGTACGGTAAAAGCGATTTGTTCCGGCTAATCCAGGTCGCCCCGGTCGAGGTGGTGTCACTGTGCGACGTTGATAAAAATCAGCTTTCTCAGGCCGCAAAACTTGTCAGTCAGCGTCAGAAATCGGGACAGACACCCCGGCAGTATGAAGATTATCGGAAGATGCTGGCCGAAAACAAACTCGACATCGTTCTGATCGGCTCGCCTGACCACTGGCACGCGCTTCAGGCTATCGAAGCCATGAAGTCAGGGGCACACGTCTACGTGCAGAAACCCATCAGCGTGGATGTGCTGGAAGGGGAGGCTATGGTAGCCGCTGCGCGGAAATACAACCGGGTTGTACAGGTAGGCACCCAGCGCCGGAGTACCCCCCACCTAATCGATGCCAAGAAAAACGTAGTCGATGCGGGGTTGCTGGGAAAGATATCGCACGTGGAAATGTGCTGCTATTACCACATGAAGGCCAACGGGAACCCGCCGGTAGTGCCTGTCCCGGATTTCCTTAACTATGACCTGTGGACGGGCCCGGCTCCCCTTCGTCCGTACGATGGCCTGCCGCACATTCGCTGGTGGCGCACGTTCATGGAATACGGCAACGGTATCATGGGCGATATGTGCGTACATATGTTCGATGCCGTTCGCTGGATGCTGGGTCTGGGCTGGCCCAATAAGATCAGCTCAACCGGAGGCATCTATGTGCAGACAGAAGGTAAGTCGAACATTGCCGACACGCAAACGGCCGTTTTTGAGTATGACAACCTGAACTGTGTGTGGCAGCACCGGTCCTGGGGAACGCCCGCCAATCCTGACTATCCATGGGCGTTTACGCTCTACGGCGAAAAAGGTACGCTTATGGCCAGCACAATGAGCTACGACTTTGTGCCGCAGGGGAAAGAAGGGCCGGCCAAAATTCATAAAGACGTTGTGTTCGAGAAAGAAAAGTATCCGGAAGACCTTACCGAAGAGCGTATTGAACTGAACGCGGCCCCGGCTACCCGGCAACACATGCTTAATTTCCTGGAAGCGATCGAGACGAACGGCCGCCCCGTAGCCAACATTGACGAGGCTCATATATCGACCGCCAGCTGTATACTGGCCAACATCTCCATGAAGATCGGCCGACCGGTGGTATACGATCCTAAAAAGCACGTTGTCGTGGGCGACAAGGAGGCTACCGCCCTGCTGAAACGACCCTACCGGCAGCCCTGGAAACACCCGTATCAAAGCTAGTTATAACACGTTCGAGTCGATGGCCAGGGCCTGCAGAACAGCCAGGTCACATCAGCAAAAACACCGTTTATAAAATATTCAGCCCATTTTTTGACGGTTCAGCCCGAAAAGCGTCTAAATAGACAGGTTCTTCCACTACGCCTGTCTGTTTAGATGACTTCCTCTGCCCCTAAAAAAACATTTGTTGGTACGTTACGAGACCTACTGGCTCAGCAGGTTCCTGTTCTCCTCCGCTGGCTTGGCTTCAGACTACTGTCCCGCTCCGAAACCTACTCATTTCTGGCTAAGTACGTGGTTTCCGAGCAGGCGGGTAATCAGCTGAAGCTACGGAATGTATACGATGCCCTTGAGCCCGATAAACTCATTTTCGCCGAAACCGTAGCGACCAGCGAAACCAGCTTCGTCTGGGACTACCATTGCCCGAATAGCAAAGCCGTTGTGTTGCCTCTCGGCAGTGTCAGAACCCAGGGGCGGGTACTCTGTACCGATTTCGATGACCTGCGGGGTGTGGTCAAAGCGGCCCTGTTTCCGACCAGGCGAAAAACCGTCCGGGCTAAGGTGCTGATCGCGCCCTGGAGCCACCAGCTCGACGGGGTTCGCTATGGAGGGTATTACGATTTCATGATGCTGGTAGGGGCCAAGCTTTGCCGGATCAGGGAAACCATACCGGATCAGGTACTGGCCAATGCGGTGGTGGCTTACCCGCTGTTCAACACATCGTACGAACGGGAGCTGCTGACCCTGCTCGGGTTTCGACCGGATCAGATTATCGACAGCCGCCATACCGAAGTGATCGCCGACCGCTGTATTCTGGCTAACAACGGCGACTGGTCTTACCCCAACTCAGCCTCCATTCAGGCGTTGAAGAACCACGTTGAAAAAGCGGTATCGGCTAATGTCCAGCAACCCGAACGGATCTATATCCGCCGGGCGGGTCGCCGTCGGGTCAGCAACGAAGCGGAGCTGATAGCGTTGCTGAACGACTACCAGTTTATCATCATCAACGATGAGCCCCGAACCATAGCCGAACAGGTTGCGATCTATTCGAACGCGTCGTTCATCCTGGGCCCACACGGGGCCTCGTTTACGAACCTGATCTGGTGCAAGCCAGGAACCGCTCTCTTCGAGCTGTTTTCGCCCAAGTACGTGGTCGATTATTTCCTCTACCTGTCTGCCTGGGCAGGACTGCGGTACGCGGCTACGTATTCTGGTGCGCTGGACGACGATCGCGATCTCGAAGCTGACGTTCACGTATCTATACCGGCCTTACGAGCCGCCCTTGATCAGCTGTTCGAGCCAGCTTACTAAGAAAAAAGCGGACCGTCTGGTCCGCTTTTTTTGTGTGAAGATGATCACGCCTGGTTATTTCAACCGCAGCAGGATAGACGAGCGTGCTGGTACAACAAACTCCTTCCCGCCTTTGGTTGGCGTGGCATCGGGTTTAACCTGACCGGCGTTCGTATCGACCAGCACTTCCCAGGTGGCGGTTTTCCGCTCCAGCTTGGGCAGCAGGAACGGAATGTCTTCCCAGTAAGCGTTCAGAATCCAGATCAGTTGTTCGTCGCCAATATCCTGACCGTCTTCGGTCTGTTCGTCAACGCGTTTACCGTCGATGAACAGAGCCAGACAGTGGGTGCCCGGATTGTTCAGGTCGTCGCTGGTCATTTCCTGCCCGTCGGGACGGAGGTAGGAGACCTGCTCGCTACCGAAGAACTTACGGCGACTCAGCAGCGGAATATCCCGGCGCAGGTTTGTCAGCGCACTCGAGAAGTCGAACAGCGCCTGCTGCCGATCGTCCCAGTGCCAGTTCATCCAGCTGATTTCGCTGTCCTGGTTATAGCCGTTGTTATTTCCGTGTTGCGTGCGCCCACATTCGTCACCCATCACAATCATGGGGGTACCTTGGCTCAGAAGGAGGGTAGACAGGAAATTACGCTTCTGCCGCTCGCGCAGCTCAATAATGGCCGGATCGTCGGTTGGCCCTTCGGCTCCGCAGTTCCAGCTCAGGTTATCGTTCGAGCCGTCGCGGTTGTCTTCGCCGTTGGCCTCGTTGTGCTTATCGTTATAGCTGACAAGGTCGTTGAGGGTAAACCCGTCGTGGGCCGTAATCAGGTTGACACTATTGGCCGGCGACCGGCCGTCGTTGGCATAGAGGTCGGGGCTACCCAGCAACCGCAGGGCCGTTTCGGCCGCTTTGCCATCGTCGCCTTTCCAGAAACCACGCAGCGCATCGCGGTATTTACCGTTCCATTCTGACCAGCGCACCGGGAATCCTCCTACGTGGTATGAGCCGATGTCCCAGGGTTCGGCAATTAGCTTCACCTGAGTCAGAATAGGGTCCTGCGCCACGGTGTCGAGGAACGACGAAACCCGACCTACTTCTTCGTCTGTCCGGATCAGGGCCGATGCCAGGTCGAAGCGGAAACCGTCGACGTGCATTTCCGTTACCCAGTAACGCAGGCTATCCATGACCAGCTGCAGGGCACGGGGGTGGCTGAGGTTGAACGTATTGCCAGTGCCGGTATAGTCCATGTAATAATCCGGTCGGTCGCCAACCTGGTGATAGTAGGCCCGGTTATCGATACCCTGGAACGACAGCGTTGGCCCCAGCTGATTACCTTCGGCGGTATGGTTGTAAACAACGTCCAGAATGACCTCGATACCGGCGGCATGCAGGTCTTTGACCATCTGTTTGAATTCATTGACCTGCTCGCCGTTCATGCCGGCCGAAGAGTACGTGTTCTGGGGCGCAAAAAAGCCGATGCTGTTGTAGCCCCAGTAGCTCTCGTCGGTGAACTGATGAACGGGCAGCAGCTCGACCGCCGTAACGCCCAGGCGCTTCAGATAGTCGATGCTCTCGGGCGTGGCCAGACCGGCATAAGTACCGCGGAGGGTTTCGTTGATGGTCGGATGCTGGTAGGTGAACCCTTTCACGTGCATCTCGTAAATAACCGACCGATGCATGGGTATGGTTGGTGCGGTATCTTCACCCCAGTCGAAATCTTTATCGTCGACAACCACCGACTTGGGCATGCTCGGGCCGCTGTCTGTACTGCTCATGACCAGGTGCTTGCCTTCTTCGCCTTCGGTCTCTTCGTAATCGTAGCCGAGCCAGTCGTTGTTATGATTCACGGGGGCGTTGATAGCCCGCGCGTACGGATCGAGCAGCAGTTTGTTGGGGTTGAAAAAATGACCCGCCTGCGGATCGTAAGGGCCATCGACGCGGAAGCCGTAGAGCTGCCCGGGTTGCAGGCCGTCGATGTGAATATGCCAGACCAGTTCGGTGCGCTCAGTGAGCGGGATCATGGCCGTTTCCCGAGAGGGATCAGCTACGTCGTATAAACAGAGGTAAACGCCAGTGGCATTCTCGGAGAAAAGGGCAAAGTTGATACCTTCGCCGTCAAACGTGGCTCCCAGCGGATAGGGTTTACCGGGTTTGATTTGATCGGCTGTCGGAGCCGAAACGGTAGATTTATGCTTGCTCATAACGCGTGTAAAGCAGGAATGGTGATAGCGCTGTGTAAAACAGGCTCATCAAATAACTGCCTGATTGAATCGATTGTTTGAGGCCACCCAGTGCCTTTTTTCGGGGCTTCTCTACAAATATTGTTAATCAATTGAATTAGTAGACTATATACAAAAAAGCCTGCCCTCAACGAGGGCAGGCTTTCCGATCCCACCATTCACTACACTACCAAGGCCAATCGAGCCATTGAAGCATGGGCCGATTCGATGCTTTGCTTTTGACGCAGCAACAGTTCGCGGGTGCTGGCTACCAGATCCGTTTCCTGCAATACGGCGTTATAATTTTCCAGTGCTTCCTGATCGCCCCGCTGGCATTCCTGCACAGTGGCTTTATCGTCGTTGCTGGCAAATGTTGATTTAATATTGATCCAGGCCCGGTGCAGATCAGCGGCCAGACTGGTTGTGTTGTCCGGATCGCCACCCAGGGTGCGGATCTCGCGGTCCAGCTCCAGGGCAAACTCACCCCGCTGCCGCGACTGCGCCAGGAACAGGCTTTTCAGCTCCGTATCTTTTACGCTGTCAGCCGCTTCCTGGTAGCCTTTTTCTCCGTCGCGGGTATCTGTAAGGAGTCGATTCAGTTGGTCGAGGACTTCGCCCCGTGTTTCTTTAACATTCATAACGTTTGTGTTGTGTTGGTTGTGTTGAAATGAAAAGGATTCGTAACGTTCGTAGTGTTGAGTAAATCAGAAAGCAATGGGTTCCGTTTTGAGCCGGGTGGTGCCCGCTGAATGAACTGAATGCACCACCCGGCAACAAACCGAAATTTATTTTTTGTCAGGATCGTGGCCCCAGTTCTTCAGGGAATACGCCCAGTTGGAACCAGCTACCTGTTTGGGACGCTGTGCACTATGACGCCGGACATAACTGACCACTTTGCGCATGTGTGCATAATCACTTTCAGAGAGATCGGCCGACTTTTTACCGAGGATGTCGATGATTTTTTCGCCCGACTGGTGGCCGATCGATTCATCATCACCCTCTTTCGTTTGTCCGACCGACTTTGACTCCTCCGTTTTGAGCCACTTTTCGAGTTGTGAAGCCGACATATTGACGACTTCATCGAACTCGCTTTTGATCGCCTTTTTTTCGTCGGTGTCGAGCGTTGCAGTTGCCATGGCCTAGCTCTTTTTAGTGACCTCACTGGCCGATTTTACAATTTTCTTGCTGCCCTGCTCGATCACCAGCGCGGGCTCCTCGGCAGAACCTTTCCGTTTGGTAGTGGTTCCCTGCGTCTTGCGTTCGATGTCTTCCTTATGAACCTCGGCAACTTTTCCTTCGGCTGTGCCTTTGCCGTATTTCCACGTGACTTCGTCGCCTTTTTTTACCGTTGCCATAGCTTCATTCGGGTTAGTCGTTCCGCGTTGTATTACAATCTGTTAGTTGTCCAGCTTGCCGGCTTTGGCATCACGCTGCATCTGCTTGTTAGCAAATACGGCTATGTCAACCCGGCGGTTCTGCCGACGACCTGACTCGGTCGTGTTGTCGGCCACGGGCTGTGCTTCGCCGTAACCCAGTTCATCCAGACGTGACGATTTTACGCCCTGCGTGGCCAGGTAATCACCGACTGCCTTGGCCCGGCGATCAGACAGCTTTTTGTTATAGTCGTCCGAACCGGTTGCGTCGGCATGGCCTTCAATCCGGATGTCCGTGTCTTCGTATTTGTTGAGCGTCTGGGCAAACTCCGTAAGCTGCTGCTTGGTGGCGGCTTTCAACTGGTAAGAGTCAACATCGAACAGGATGTCCGAGCCAAAGGTAATTTTGATGCCTTCGCCCACCCGTTCAATCTGCGCATTGGGTAGTTCGCGTTTTAGCTCTTCAGCCTGTTTATCCATGCGACGACCAATCACTGCACCGGCGGCTCCACCAACGGTTGCACCGATAATAGCGCCAATGGCTGTGTTCCCTTTCGCGTATTTTTTACCGATAATACCGCCTACCAAAGCACCACCGCCTGCACCGACCGCAGCACCCTTCTGGGTTTTATTCAGGTTACCCTGTGATTTGCAACTCGTAAGCGTATTAGCGGACAAAAGACCAACCGCAGCGAATACAATCAGCGACTTTGTTCCTACTGTTTTAAATTGACGTTTCATTGTAGTGAATACTTGTTGGTACTGACTCCACAGGCCCAAAAGCTGTACCAAGATGCTCTATCGGCTGTGACGATCAGGGAATTAGTAGGATTAACTGGTTGCAGAACAAGTATTTAACCCGTATAAGGATTTTATTTCCAATCAAATGAGTTATATTAATACCAAGTAAAATAGTAGAGTAAACGGGAAGCCAGATGCCTATTCTTGTGGAGTCTGTTCTACACCCGCCCAGCGTTTCTTCTTTTCATTTTTTTCTGTTTTTAGATGGTAACCCTCAAATCAGTTTTGACGCTGATGCTTCTGGGCGTCATGCTTGTTTCAGCCCCTACCGGCTGCCAGACAACCGACCGGACCGACCCGGTAGTCCCTAACCCGCCCCCCGCCCGAACATTGGTCAGCAGTTCGCTGATCGGTGAGTATTCAGTGAGTCAGTTACAAAGCCGGTTTTCGGGGGGGAATGCGCTCTTCAAAGCCTTTATCGTACACGGAATTAAAGCCTACCGGCTCGAATACCAGACGACCAACACCGACGGAAAACCCATAACGGCATCGGGGGCGCTGCTGATCCCGGATGTGCAGACAGCAACTTCGCTGTTGAGCCTGCAGCATGGAACGATTCAGAATGATAGTGAGGCTCCATCCCGCTATGGGTCGAGTAGCGAAGCCTATACGTTTGGATCGGTGTTTGCCTCACAGGGCTATATCATTGCGGCTCCCGACTATATCGGCTATGGCGCATCGAATACGGTTCCGCACCCATACGAGCACAACAAAAGCCTGGCAACGGCTTCGCTCGACATGCTGCGGGCTACCCGCGACTTTCTGGCCGACCAGAAGGTGAACTGGGACAAACGGCTGTATGTGGCGGGCTATTCGGAAGGGGGTTACGCTACGCTGGCTCTGCAGAAGAAGCTGGAAGAAGAAACCGGATCGGAGTTTAATCTGGTAGCGTCCAGCTGCGGAGCGGGCGCTTACGATAAATTGTCGTTCATGCGGGAGATCATCAGCAAACCGACCAGCGGTGTCGATTACATAAACCGGTTATATCTGCGGGTTTTGCTCACCTATGACCGTATCTATGGCCTCAACCGACCCGCCAGCTATTACTTTAAAGAGCCCTACGCTTCGCGGATAGCCGCTAGTGGTGCTAATACCAGTATCAACGTCAGCATGAATCAGGCGTTTACCGATAGCTTCAAACAGGCTATTACCAACGGTACCGACAAAGAATTCATTGCCGCCGTGCAGGACAACGATATCTACGACTGGAAACCCCGCACCTCAACCCGGCTTTATCATGGCGATGCGGACGATACGGTGTTTTACCTGAACTCAAAGAATGCCTATGAGGCTATGCAGAAGCGGGGGGCTACCGCCGTACAACTGCGTACCATGCGCGGAGCCAACCACGGCACCGGCGTCGTAGAATTCATCACCGGCACCTACGAGTTTTTCCGGAACGTTCAGTAGCTCACGAAGGCGAACGATCGGCTGTCTGGCGACCAGCTTGCCACGTTGATCGTGCCCTGACCACCCCTGAACCGGGCCAGTTCCTGAACTGGTCCGGTCTTTTTTTGCCCCAGACTTTTTACCTCGATCAACCGCAGCACAACCTCTTTGTCGGCGGGGTGCGCTGCTTTCTGGTCTTCTACATAGCTAATGAACACAATCCAGCGGCCATCGGGTGAGGGATGCGGAAACCAGTTAGCGTAGGCATCGTCGGTGATCTGTTCGGGCTGGGATCCGTCGGGCCGCATTCGCCAGATCTGCATCCGGCCGGTCCGGTACGAGTTGAAATACAGGTATCGGCCATCGGGCGAATATTCGGGACCATCGTCGAGGCCGGGGCTGGTAGTGAGCCGGGTTTCGGGACCGCCGGTGATCGGAACGGTATAGATATCGAAATCCGCCTGCCCCGTTGGCCCAACAGCCCGTTCGCCGACATAGGCCAGCGTTTTCCCATCCGGCGAGACACCATGCCAGTACGACGGGCCCAGTGGGGTGATTTGGGTTGGCTCGCCACCGCTTATGGGTACCGTATATATTCTGGAGGGCGACTGGCCCGTAGCATCGGTGCGGGTGTTATCGCTGATGATAAGCGTTTTGCCATCGGGCGTCAGGCCATGATCGTTATTGCAGGCTCTGGCGCTGCCGGTGTCGATCCGTTCTTTTCGTCCGTCGCTCACGGTTACCCGGTACAGGCGCCCGCGCTCGTTGATGATCAGGTGCCTGCCGTCGGGCGTCCAGTTGGGCGCTTCGAACCGCACGCTGTCCTGCCGCACAACCCGTCGGCTTTTCGTGCCCAGGGTGTAGATCTCCAGTTTGCTCAGGACAGGCTGCCGGACCGACTGGGCCACAGCAGCCCCCACCAGACAGGCTGAAAGGCCGATCGTTATGATAAGTTTATGCATAACGGAATAAAGGCCTCAGCAGGGTAACTCTAATCAGTTTACTGTAACAATACTGTACGGAGCCTGGTGAGGCTGGCGCGTTTGGTTACCCACCGGAAGCTGAAAACGATCGTCGTCGTGGATGATCAGCAGCTGATTCCGGTCGAGGGGGGTGAGGTCTTCGGCTTTGTGGTTGAAGTGCAAAGGTTGGCCCTGCGCATCCCGAACCAGAGTGAACGGTTTGTTGCTAAACAGGTCATCGGCCGAAATGCTCCACAGATAAGCGTCCAGTTTGTTTTTGGTTTCCAGCGATGTCAGCAGCCAGAACCGGTTCCGGGCCGGGTCGTATTCCAGGCTCGACAGGCTCAGCGGCTGCGGCAGGGTGGGTTCGGCTTTAGCCGGGTCAAAATCGGCCACCACGCGCCAGTCGTCGGCAAGCCGGATACGATCGCCATTAACCGAATACGATACGGCTACCACCTTATCGACTGGTTTAAAGGAGTCGAACGCTTTGCCGGCTTCGCGAATTCCGAAAAGCAGAAACTGGCTGGTAGCTGCCAGTCCTTCAATCTTAAAGTAGGGAACACCATTGGGGAACTCATCGGTCGCCAGCACGCGTGACAGTTTCTGACGATAGGCGACCGAGGTCCGGCTGGTATCGTCGGGGGCAAGCACGCGGGGCGTCTGCTCGTTGCCCGTACGCCAGTAGAGGATCGTGTTATAGCTGTTCCAGTCGGGGCTACCTTCTTTAACCCGGTCAAAGGCGGTTGTGAGCAAGACAAACTTGCGGTCGGGTGTCTGGGCAAAGTCTTCATACTTCCGACCCGTCGGGTAAGCGGGAGCCATCAGGTAAGCAGGAGCCTGTGTCGAGTCGGACAGGGTAGTGGTGGCTTTTGAAAAGACCGGGCTCAGATTGGCGGGCATGTCTTTATCGTTGGCGACCAGCACGTGATTACCATCATAGGCCACGGCCGAGGCTTCGCACCAGACCGGTTTGCCCTCCAGGGAGGTACCCGGGCTGAAGCAGTTGAGCAACCCTTCGGCGGTTATGGCGGCAGAGGCAGGGGCTTGGGTGAGCGGGCGGCTTGTCTGGCAGGACAGACTGAAAAGCGTCAGGATCAGAAAGGTAGAGGAAAGCCGGTGGTTCATGGTGTGCGGGAGGTTTTGTGGCGCAAACTACGATTATTCCTGCCTGAACACAAAACCAACACCGTGGACGTTATCGATCCGGATGGTAGGAACTTCGGCGAGCCGTTTTCGCAGCCGGGAGATGAAAACATCGAGACTGCGGCCCATGAAATAGTCATCGTCGCCCCAGACCGCGCGTAGCAGTTCATCGCGCCGAATCAGGGTATTGGGGCGTATCAGCAGGTAGGTGAGCACATCAGCCTCGCGGTGGGTGAGGGACTGCTCTTTTCCGTTCACGCACAGCGTCAGGTTGGCGCGGTCGAACCGGAACGCCGGGGCCGAATCCGGTTGGGCGGGTACCGTTGCAGCCCGCTTCAGAAAAACCCTGATCTTCAGGATCAGCTCCTCGATACTGAAGGGTTTGGCGAGGTAGTCGTCGGCGCCCAGCCGAAGCCCTTCTAAGCGGCTGTCTTTGTCGCCCAGCGCACTAAGAAACAGAATTGGAATTTGTGTGTTCAGCGCCCTGATCTGCCGCGCCAGGGTGAAGCCGTCGCTCTGGGGGAGCATGACATCGAGCAGACACAGATCAAACGAGCCGGCCTGAAAAGCCGCCCAGGCATCTGAACCGTTGGTGCAGTGGGTAATGGCAAAGGGGACCATCGAAAGGGTATCCTTCACGACGAAGCCCAGGTTGACATCGTCTTCGACAAATAAAATACGGGCGGGTGTCAAGGCTGCGGAAGGGAAAGAGGGGCGGAGGCTGGGGCCGGGTGGCTGGTCGAACGGCTGCGGGTTCCGGCCCGTTCGCCGATGGTGAACGAGCTGCCCTGCCCCGGCGAACTGCTAAGCGACAGCTGCCAGCGATGAGCCCGCGCTACCTGCTGCACATAATACAACCCAAGGCCAAACCCGGTGGCTGTGGGCGTGTGCCCGGTCGGTACCCTGAAAAACTGGCGAAATACCGCTTTGTGGTAAACCGGATCTATACCGATCCCCGTATCGCTCACCGACCAGATCAGCCGACCCTTATCAATATGCGTATGCAACACAACCGCAGGGGTTGGCTGACTGTACTTGATGGCATTGTCGATCAGATTGGTCAATGCCGTTTCGAGGTGGTACGGATCGGCCCACACCCGCCCCTCGGCCGCCCTGAGATCGAGCGTGACATAGGGAGCAAAGGTGCTGGCGGCTGCGCGCATCAGGGCGTGCAGGTCAACGTCAGTGCAGCTAAGACGAAAGCCGGTGCGGTTGGTACGGGCTAACTGAAGCACGTTGCTCACCTGTTTCTGCAACCGGAGACTTTCTTCCATCACGATACGGGCGTATTGTTTCAGTCGCGCCGGTTGATCGATGATCAGGTCGGACTGTAGCACATCGGCCGCTATCCGGATGGTCGAGACGGGGGTTTGGAGCTCGTGGGTGATGTTATGGATGAAATCGCGCTGTACTTCCGTCAGTCGCCGTTGCCGGAGTACAACGATCAGCGTGTACCCGAAAAAGAGCACAACCAGCAACACCACCAGGGTTGACCACAGCCAGCCACTTAGTTGGCCGGCCACAAACGAGGACTGATTCGGAAAGCGGATACCGAAGTAGTAGGTATAACGGGGAAAGGTAGGCAGCACCCGCGAGGACTGACCGGCTTTGCCGTTGGTACTGACATAGGCGCCATATACCATCCGGTCTGTTTCGCAGTCGTAGATTCCGTACTCGTAATCCGTTATCAGATTATGCTGCTGCAGGGATCGCTGAATAAAGGTTTCAAGGGCGACCGGGTCGATGGGCGCGTCGGTATTGACAATAAAATAATCGGCCGACAGCTGCGTAACGGCATACCGGTTCAGGGTAAACTGGTTGAGCCGGGCTACTTCATCGGCCACATCCTGCAGGGCAATAAACGCCGACTGCCGGAACTGCCGCTCCCGCAGGGCATAGGCACTGCGTACCCAGACCGCCTGCATGACCAGGATGCCAATGATGCTTAAGACAGACAGGACAACAAGCAGTCGAAGCCGATTCATCGGATAAGGGGAAGGCTCGGGTAAAGGGATAAGGTTACCAGGCAAATATATCGATTCGTCAGGCTGTCGCCAATCCGTTAACAACTCATTAACACCTGTTAGGAAGGGCTTAACAGGAAGACAGAAAGACCTGATATAGGTTTGCATCGTCGCTCGGGTGAGCGGCTTTGCATCTATCACTTAATCACATTTCCCAATGAAACGCGTACTAGTTATTTTGGTAGGGCTACTGGCCCTGACGGCCTCTGTAGCCATGGTTAGCCGGGCGGCTCTGTTCAACTGGGTCAAAACGGCCCACGACTTCGGGCGTATCGAACAGGGTAAGCCCGTAACGGCTGAATTCCGGTTTACCAACCAGGGCGAACTACCGCTGCTGATCAGCCAGGCGAAAGGGTCCTGCGGCTGCACCGGGGTCGAGTTTCCCAAAGCGGCCGTCATGCCGGGAGCCTCGGGGGTAATTAAAGCGACCTTCAACGCAGCAACCGTAGGTCAGTTCAGCAAAAGCGTTTTTGTCGAGTCGAATGCCGAAGGCGGAACCATGACGCTGTACGTAAAAGGCGAAGTGCTGAAAACCGCTCCGTAAAAGCCGGAACGCGCGGACCGAACAAAGAACCAGCCCCGTTGGCTTGTCTCCTGTTCAGTCCGCGCGTTCCGGTATGGTAGCCGTCAGGCTGTTAATACTTCATTTCGCCCCGGTCTTTCTCAACGGCCGTCCGGCCTTCTTTCATCCAGACAGGCTCGGGTGCGTCCTTGAGATAATAGTCGAAGAACTGGTACATCCGGATGCTCAGATCCTTGGCGTTGTGGCGCTGGGTCAGGTTATGACCTTCGCCGTTATACACCACCATCCAGACGGGTTTGCTGAGTCGGCGCAGAGCCGTAAAGAATTCGATGCCCTGCTGCCAGGGAACGGCCCCGTCGGCGTCGTTATGCATCAGCAGGACCGGAGTCTGAATCCGGTTGGCGTAGAAAAGGGGCGAGTTTTCGAGGTAGTTCATGGGCTTGTCCCAGAGGGTACCACCAATCCGGCTTTGGGTCTTCTCGTACTGGAACTGCCGGACAACCCCCGTTTCGCCCCGTATCCCGCCGTAAGCTGAGGTCATGTTGGCCACCGCAGCACCGGCCATGGCCGCCCGGAACAGGTTGGTGCGGGTAATGATGTAGGCTGTCTGGTAGCCCCCCCAACTCTGCCCCTGAATACCCAGCCGGTCGCGGTCTACAAAGCCCCGGTCGAGCAGACTCAGCACCCCGGGAACGATACAGTCGTACGCGTTCGGACCCGGCTGGCCGGTCGTATATACGATGTCGGGTACAAAAACCAGGTAACCGTTCGATACGCAGTAGGGTATGTTGATGGTTGAGCGGCTGGGCGAAGGAACCCGGTAGTCGTTCAGGGTTTCGGCGTTACGTTCGTAGAAATACGTCAGCATCGGGTATTTCTTTTTCGGGTCGAAGCCTTCCGGTTTGAACAACAGCCCTTCCAGCCTGACGCCGTTGGTACCCAGCCAGCTGACCAGTTCTACACTACCCCAGCGAACGCTGTCCTGCTGCGGGTTGGTGCGGGTAAGCTGAACTGGTGCGGCAAAGGTGGTATCGGTCCTGTACAGATTGATCGGCTCCTGAAAGTTACCCCGGTAATACGTCATGGTTGGGGCTTGCTTGGCTTTCGACAGCCCGAAATACCGGTGCGGGCTATGGGCCAGCACCCGAATAGTTACCGATCCGGATGCGGGTGGTGTCGCCTGCAGTACGCCATTTTGTTTGTCGCTCTCCCAGATACCGGTTAGCCATAGCGTTTCTTTGGGATTGATGGCTTTCTCGTCGGGATTTGTATCGGCCCGGCGCAACCGGACTTTGTTGGTCCGGCCCCAGCCATTGGTCAAGGTGCGGGGCTTCTCGCGGCCGGTAGGGTCTATCTGCCAGATATCGTACCGGTCGTACAGCCATACGTAGCGGTCGTTGGTGGTCCAGCCCGCCGAGCCGTACGAACCGGGGAGGCTGGGCGTGTCGTGCTCTTCGTCGAAAAATTTGCTGGGTAAACCGCGCGTAAGGTCGATTCGTTTGCCATCGGCCACCGACCAGGCCCGCCAGAGCGAATCACGCTCATCGAACCAGTAGGCATAGGTTCCGCCCGGCGAGAGTCGGGGTTGGGAGGCCATAACGTCGTTGGCGATCCGCTTTTTGTCGCCGGTCTGGGTGTCGATCAGGTACAGATCCGTATGCCCGGGGTCCCAGGACGACTGAACCTGATAAGGCAGGTCGCTCAGACCGAGCAGGTAGCGGGTGTTTACTTTAGGGTCGAACGTAACCGTGGGTACTTCCCGACTGGCCAGCAGCGTGACCCGCGCCGGACCGGCAGGAGTCAGCTCCGCAACCGTCAGGAAACCCCGTTCTTTTTCTTCCTTGAGTCTCTTTTGCTGCATGGGCTGCAGGCGGCTGTCGGTCCAGCTCCAGACGTCCATCCGTACTTTCTCGTCGTCGGGGGTGAGGGTATCTTTGGTCGGTTTGGGCGCAATGGGGGAGGTCGAAAAATACAGCCGGCTCCCGTCGTCCGAGAACTTTGGTTCGCGGTACTCATTCACCGACCACCGGGATGGCAGGGCTTTGGTCAGGGTGTCGGCCAGCACGCGGTAGGGCACTTCGGCCGGGGCCGTTTTGGCGCGCTTTCCTTTCGCCACCGGAGCTGGCGTCAGATTCTTGTAGTAGAGCGAGAACACCCGTACGTCGGCACCGGCACTGTCGGCAGAGGCCATCCAGGCCAGTTGTTTACCGGTTTTGTCTACGGCCAGTCCTTTATACAGCTTGCGCTGCGAACTGCTGTCAACCAGTATGGTTTGGCCGTTCGTGGTGTTGATCATGAACACCCCCGGCGTAAGCGCTGCACCGGCTTTGAGGGAATCGGTAGCGGACTCACGGCTGTAAAAAATAGTCTGGCCATTATCCGACATAACCACGTTGGATACGTAGCGTACCGTTTTGCGGGTTCCGTCTGCCATGTTGAACAGCACCAGGTCGTCTCCTTTGGGCTTTTTGGCCGGGCCGCGCCGGGTCGCTACCGTGGTGGTTGATACGGGCGTAGTTGGCGTCAGCGTGTCTTTCCGGGGCGTTGTGCGGGCTTCGGCTACCAGTTTCGGGGCATTACCGTCCTGCAGGATGGCCAGCCACGACCCAGCGTCTTTCCCAAACATGAACGACTTCACGTTTGGCAGTCGGGTCGATTCGCCGGTCGCCAGATTAAGCACCAACAGGCTGTCCTTGGGCATGTCGTCGGGCTTTTTCTTTTTCAGTTTGGCTTTCCGGGTATCAGCCAGCGGGACTTTCAGTCGCATGATCAGGTACCTGCTGTCGGGGGTAAACTGGGCCATGTAGCCCCGGGCGAAGGCGTAGGCTGGCTTGGCTACTGCCTGGGCCGGTGCGGTAGGTTTCGCCCCGGCCGTCGCGTCTGTCCGGCTGACCTGCAAAAGGCCATCGCCTTCCTGCGGATCGATCTGATAGGCCACCCAGCGGCCGTCGTTACTGAGTTTTTCTGCTCGTATACTTTGCCATCGGTCGTAATCGCTGGCCTTGAGCGGTCGTTTGGGAGACTGTGCCCGGAGCGGAAGAGCCGCTGCCAGACAGAGAAAAGCCGTAATAATTCGATTCATGTTTTCAGGTTGCTAGAAAGAAAAAACGAATATAACGGATATAGGAAAATATGTACCACTTTATATGTGTATTAACTCGGCTAAACCAACGCCTGAGTCAGCTGCACCGTAATATACCCATATTTTATTTGGGTGCGCGCTCTGAGCCGGCCACTGGATCCAGCCGTTCGAAAAGACGACATTGGGGAAGAATCCTTCCTGCTCCCAGGGCAGATCAGGCGTAAGCAGCGGACCCGCCGAGCGGTCCAGCACCTGGGTGGGGTCGTCTTTGTCCAGCAGCGCCAGCGCCAGGGCGTAGGCATGGGTGGCGTCGGCGCCGTGGTAGCAGACCAGCCAGCCCTCGTCAGTCAGCAACGGCTCCGGGCCGGCTCCGATCTTGGCACCTTCCCAGGCAAAACGGGTGTCGGCCAGGCCCCGGCCCCCAAACAGGAACCGGTGATTGCCCCAGTTGACCCCATCCTCCGATTCGGCCATCCAAACCGAGGGTTTGCCTATTTCCGATACCATCGGGCGGTGGAGCATCACGTACTTACCGTTGATTTGTTTCGGAAACAGAGCCACGTCCTTGTTGGGGGGCGGGAGAATCAGGCCAAGCCGTTCTACGGTTGTAAAATCAGTGGTACGAGCCAGTCCGACGGCGGGTCCGTGCTCCGAAACGGCCGTGTAGGTGATCCAGTACTGATTGTCCAGAAACGTAATTCGGGCATCTTCAATGCCGAACGATTCGTCCATGCGGGCCGGAAACAGAAACGGTTTATCGTCGATATCGAAATGAATCCCGTCGCGGCTCCGGGCCAGCCGTAGGTGGCTGAGCGACGTCAGATACTGCTTGCCGTCGATGGTTACCACCCGGGGGTCATAGTCTCCTTCGGGTTCTTTAAAATGCCTGACAGTCAGGGTCGGAATGCCATCTTTTTCTTCGATGAGTGGTATGGACAGGTACCCTTCCCGGGCCAGGGGGGCTTCGGCCACCCGCAGGAGCATGATCACTTCATCGCCCAATAAACAGGTAGCCGGATTAAACGCGCCGAGAACTTCAAAGCCGTCAATAGCGGGTTTTACATCAATTGTTTGTAAAATTGGCTGATCGAAAAGCCGTTTGAGCTGGTAGTTTTTCATTCGTGAATATAAAGTAACGAGCCAGTAAAAAGACGCAGCCGGGGCCAAAAGCCAACGCTGCGTCCTAACTCGTTCGCTAATTACGGAGGATGCATTGCTATTTCGGGGCCATTTGGTCAAATACTTTTTGTGTCAGTAAAACCTTCCGGCAAAGAGTCGCGTTAAGGCTACTGCAAACCCCATTGACAACCCGCATATCTTTACAATCATGTTACACCATCCCAGTTTTGAACAGGACGACGTACTGATGTTAAATCCCGATCCCGAAACGGCCGCTTTGGACGACGACGACGACGATTTCGACGGAGGAGCCGAATTTGACGAGTTAGGTTCCGGTGCCACCAGTGGCTATGGCGAAGACGACCTCGAAGACATCGATGAGGACTTCGACGACGACCTTAGCGAAGAACTGGATGACGACATCGACGACGATCTCGACGATGACAGTATGGAATAGGGAATCACCTAAAGCACGCTAACTACTCAACACATATGAATCCACAGGAATCACTACAGGACTCAGAAGAAAACCGCGAGGCAGCGGGCAACGGAGGTCCCGACAACACCGCTCCCGATAGCGAAACGCAGTCTGGCGCTGCTAGTGCCGCTGGCGGACGTACCTCCGAAGAAGGCTCCCGGGCCACAAGCGATCCTGCTGAAGGTCGGGACGAATAGGAGACATTGGACAGCCGTAGGTAGCGCACCACCCTCCCGGAAAGGCGCTGCCTACGGCTTGCTCAACACAGCCAGCAAGGTCTGGCATTTCATTTCCGTTTCCTGCCACTCGCGTTCCGGCACCGAATCTTCGGTCAGGCCGGCTCCGGCAATGAGTGTAGCCACGCGACCTTCCAGCTTCATACAGCGGATGTGCACAAACAGATCCGTGGCTGGTTGTTCTTCCGTCGAACCGATATTGACCGGTCCCAGAAAACCAGCGTAGAACTCGCGGTCGTGGGTTTCGTGGCGCCGAATAAAATTGAAGGCCCGATCGCGCGGCATGCCGCAGACGGCCGAGGTCGGATGAAGTAGCCGCAGCATGACGGTGCCCAGCTGGGGGTAATGCACCGCCTGCGTATCGACCGTAAACTGGGTGCCCAGGTGCATCAGATTACCGGCTACAATGGTCTTTGGCCCCTCTTCCAGGTATTCGCGCAGTCGAATTTTCTTAAAGCATTCGATAATATACCGGCTTACCAGCGCCTGTTCCTCAATTTCTTTCTGCGACCACATAGCTTCTGCCGGTCGTTTGGCTACGCCGTTGGCATCGGTTGCCGACTGGGTACCCGCCAGCGAGAGGGTTCTGAAGAGGCCGTCGGCGTTCTGGCTAACCAGCCGTTCAGGGGTGGCGCTCATCCAGATCTGTCCACGTTCGGGTAACGACACGGCCGAAATAAAGGCGGTAGGATAGGTGTCGCACAGTGTATCGAACAGGGCTACCGCGTCGGGGGCCTCCGAGAACTCGACGCGCTTCGTTCGGGACAGCACCACTTTTCGGAATTCACCCCGCTGCATGGCCTCAACGGCCTGAGCAACACGGTGTATGTAGTCTGCCTGCGCGTTAGGGTCGGGGAGGTCGGTTAGCAACAGCGAAGCCGGGCGCTCTGCCGTTGGTTGTTCAGCTACTGCCTGCCAGAAGCGGTTTACGGCCGGATCGTTGGCTGTCTCCACGATTTTACCCCCCTGCTCACCAAACGTTGCGTGAATGTCGGCGCGCAGGAACAGCGTGCGGGCGGGGCTGTCGGGACCGAAGTCGAGGTTGTCGAAGGGACTAATGGCAAATCCGGCGGGTAGTTCTTCCAGATCGACCGATACACGCGGCAATACGGTATCCAGCGAAACGATCAGATGTTTGTCGGCCCGGTTGGGGAGCCGCCAGAGCGCAGCGGGATACCCGAGCGAGAGCGCCGTTTGCCAGAGGTCAGTGGCCGTGGGCTGACTGGTAAGCCAGGATTTTTCAGAAAGTACGGTGTTGATGAGCGGATCAGGTTGCATAGTCAACAGCCGACCGGGCAAAAGATCGGCTGTATGGGTAACAGTTTGTAGACAGGATTTGTGCGTAACCCGGGCAATAAGTTGACAGGTACGACCGCTAGGGGGTAATAATAGCTATAGTCAACCGACTGACGCAGACCGTACGTCCCTGCTCGTCTGTGATGCGGATGTCCCAGACGTGGGTCGAGCGCCCGACGTGAATGGGCGTACACCGACCGTAAACCCAGCCCTCGCGCACCGAGCGGATGTGGTTGGCATTCACTTCTACGCCCACAGCCCGCTGGGTGGCAGGATCATCCAGCATCATGAAGGAAGCCGTACTACCCATCGACTCCGCCAGCACGACCGAGGCTCCGCCGTGCAGGATGCCGAAGGGCTGGTGCGTGCGGGCATCCACCGGCATCCGGGCCAGCAAATAGCCTTCGCCGGCTTCTGTAAACTCAATACCAAGGTGTTTAACAATAGAGTCGGCGTGGGCAAAGGAAAGGTTACTCAGGTCGAAACCAGCTTTCATAATGCAGTGGTTTATTCTTAATTTTGTAGTTGAATACAACTTAAGACAAAGCTAAGGGCTTGCAGCAAAAAACCATTTATTTAATTCGCCACGGCGAAACGGACTACAACCGACGGGGCGTAGTTCAGGGCAGTGGTGTCGACTCGGACCTCAACGACATGGGTCGGGCGCAGGCGATGGCCTTTTTTCAGGCGTATCAGCACGTACCTTTCGACAAAATCTACATCTCCGCGCTGAAGCGTACGTACCAGACGGTTGAGTCGTTTATCGAACTGGGCCTGCCCTACGAAAAGCTACCGGGTCTGAACGAGATCAGCTGGGGCGTTATG
Organism: Spirosoma sordidisoli; assembly: GCF_004138325.1. Taxonomy (GTDB): domain Bacteria; phylum Bacteroidota; class Bacteroidia; order Cytophagales; family Spirosomataceae; genus Spirosoma; species Spirosoma sordidisoli. The sequence continues at coordinate 450,964 of NZ_SBLB01000002.1, forward strand.
GAAGGCCGGGTGCCGGGTAACATCGAAAACGAGTACTACAGCGCACTCATCACGGCCTGGGCGTCGGGTAATACCGCCCTGCCAACCGACGGCGGAGAAAGCCCCGACCAGGTGGTGGTTCGGCAACGGGTGGCTATAGAAGCTATTCTGTCGCATCCGGACGAGAGCACGGTGCTGGTGGCCATGCATGGTCGGGCTATGCGTATCCTGCTCTGCTGGCTTACCAATCAGCCACTGGCCCATATGGATCAGTTCGAGCACAGTAATCTCTGTCTCTATAAGCTTCAGTACAACTACGAGACCGCTGCGTTCACGATCGAACAGGCCAATGATACGGCGCATCTGCTGACGCTGGCCCTGGCGCACTAGGCCTGTTTGCCGATTCCGGTAGTACCAGTGTACGCGCCAGTAATCCGCCAATAGCTCCTTTGGTAATGGGTAGCTGGGTACAGATGCCTTCTTTCTCGTACATTCGCTCATAGTCCGGTAGTGGACGCGACTGACGCATGGGTTTTCCGAAACAGAAAATATATTGGTTTTGTCAGTTATTCGGCTGGACGCTGCTGATTCTGGTCGAATACCTGGCCTACGTGCTTGAAGACGGGTTCGATGCGGATACGCTATACCTGGCCGTTGCCAATATTTTTCTGGGCATCACCCTGACGCATCTGTACCGGCTCATGATCCGGCGCTGGAGCTGGGTACGCCTGCCGTTCGTGCAGCTGGCGCCCCGGGTGCTGCTGTCGGTCTTTGTGCTGGCCCTGATCATGACCATGGTCAACATGCCGTTCGACCAGATTATTATTCCGGATAAGCTGATCGATGAGCCCTGGCCCGTTATCGGCTATATACTGAGCTGGGGTAAGGCCATGCTGGCGTGGGTACTGAGCTATACGGTTTATCATTACGTAGAGCAAACCCGAAACGCCGAAATTGAGAAAATTCTGCTGAAAACAAGCATCCGCGAGACGGAGGCCAAAGTGCTGCGCTCTCAGCTGAATCCTCATTTTGTTTTCAACGCACTCAACAGCATTCGGGCGCTGGTTTACGAAAATCCGGACAAGGCCCAGCAGGGGATCACCCAGCTTTCCAACCTGCTCCGCAACTCATTACTGGCCGACCGCCGAAAAACGGTAGAACTCCGTGAGGAGATGAAAACCGTAGAAGACTACCTGGCGCTCGAAAAAGTACGCTACGAAGACCGGCTGCGCTCCCGCATCGAACTGGATGGCCGAACGCTGTTCTGGCAGGTGCCGCCCATGATGTTGCAGACGCTGGTCGAAAATGCCATCAAACACGGAGTGTCTCAGGCAGTAGGGGGCGGCTTCGTGTCGGTTAGCTCTACCATTAAGGCGGATAAACTTCATATCACGATCCGTAATACCGGCGTGCTGGGCGACCGAACGGCGTCGGGCGGGTTCGGTCTGGCCAATACCGCACAACGACTCGAACTCCTCTACGGGCCCGAAGCTTCGTTTGAGATTGATCAGGAAGACGATGATCCCAGCGAGGGCCCGGTCGTTTGTGCGCATATCAGCATTCCCGCTCAGTCGGAGGGGTTATTCCGGCGAGCCGCTACCGCCAAAATGATGAGCGGAGAGTGAGACGGGCTGCCCGTACGCCTAATTATCATGTGACGTTATATATCTATTCCCCATGAAGACCCTCATTATCGATGACGAGCGCCTGGCTCGTAACGAACTTCGTCGACTGCTTGACAACTTTCCCAAAATTCAGGTCATTGGCGAGGCCGCTGATGCCAATGAAGCGTTACCGATGATCGAAGAACTCGAGCCAGATCTGCTGTTTCTCGATATTCAGATGCCCGGTAAAAACGGATTTGAACTACTTCAGTCGATTGAAGGAAAAACGCCGGAGGTTATTTTTACCACTGCCTACGACGAGTATGCTATCAAAGCGTTTGAGTTCAATGCGCTCGACTACCTGCTTAAACCCGTTGAGCTGGCCCGCTTGTCCGATGCCATCAACCGCATAGAAGAAGAGCAGCACACCACCGACTCAACCGGCACAAACCCGACAAACGGTTCACTCTCCAAGGTACTGGGCGAAAATGATCAGGTGTTCGTGAAGGATGGCGAAAAGTGCTGGTTCGTAAAGCTGGGAAAGGTACGCCTGTTCGAGTCGATGGGTAACTATGTCCGACTGTACTTTGACGATCAGAAACCCCTGGTTCTGAAGTCGCTCAATGCGCTCGAAGATCGGCTAAACCCGAGCACTTTCTTCCGGGCCAACCGGAAACACATCATCAACCTGCAGTGGATCGAAAAGATTGAACCGTGGTTCAGCGGTGGGCTGCTGGTGACCCTGCGCGGGGGCGATAAAATTGAAATCAGCCGGCGTCAGGCTATTCGGTTCAAAGATTTGCTAAGTTTGTAGAGGGAGAGCCGATTCGTTCAATAGATGTACAGTGCTGTTGGCAAACCGCTCGTCAACAACCGGCAAACGCTCCCTGTTTAGTTCATGAAGTACCTGATTACAGCGTTATTCCTTGGATTGCTTTGCCTGTCGCAGGCGTGTCGTACTAAACCGTCTGGTCCTCCCAAACTGAAGCAGCAGCTTTATACGTTTTCGGGAGAAAGCCGCTGCGATACAACCAGTAACCGGGGGGTCAACGTGTCGGTATCCTACGTACTTCTCTCCGATGACGAACCCGGCGCCAGTACCATCAACGGTCAGCTGAGCGATATGGCTGTAAGCAGTGTGACGGACTGGCTCGATAGTGCAACGGTTGCCGCTAATCCGGGTTCTCGCTCTGATCTGAACAAAGCGGCTGCCCTGTTTGCGGCCGATTACCAGAATATGCTTACCGAAATGGGTAGCCTGGGCGGGTGCTGGGAGCTGAAAACGACGGCCGATACGGTTTTCTCGAATGAAAACGTGCTGACGGTCAAAATGGAAACCTACGCCTATACAGGGGGGGCTCATCCGAATTCGAACCAGTCATTTTTCACCTTTAACCGGGAAACAGGGCAGCCACTGAATCTGAGTGACATGGTATCCGATACGGTTGCTCTACTCGGCGTAGTCGAAAAAGCATTTCGGAAACAGCAGCAGCTACTACCTCAGTATAATCTGGAAGAACGGGGGTACTTTCTGCATGACGGTCGGTTTTTCCTGCCCGCTAACGTGGGCCTGAGTCCGAAGGGCATGATCTTCTATTACAACCCCTACGAAATTGCCGCGTACGCCGTGGGCCCGATCGAAGTAACGGTTCCCTACGAACAGCTGAACGGTATTCTGCGCGAAGGCTGGCTGTAACGATACACACGAAAACAGGAGCGCCCCGGTCGACCTATCGACCGGGGCGCTCCTGTATAAAAGAGGCCTGTTAACGATTCATCGAGATCAGGAATTCTTCGTTGTTCCGGGTGCCCTTCATCCGATCGAGGAGGAAGTCCATGCTTTCCATTGGGTTCATATCTGACATGTGCTTACGCAGAATCCAGACCCGTTGCAGGGTTTCCTTATCGAGCAGCAGATCTTCCCGGCGGGTTCCCGAGGCCATCACGTCAACAGCGGGGTAGATGCGTTTGTTAGCCAGTTTGCGGTCCAGCTGAAGCTCCATGTTACCCGTACCTTTAAATTCTTCGAAGATCACCTCGTCCATTTTCGAACCTGTATCGATCAGGGCCGTAGCGATGATCGTCAGCGATCCGCCATTCTCCACGTTCCGGGCTGCGCCGAAGAAACGCTTGGGCCGGTGCAGCGCGTTGGCATCTACACCACCTGACAGGATTTTACCCGACGACGGAACCACGGTGTTGTAAGCCCGCGCCAGACGCGTGATCGAATCGAGCAGGATAACCACATCGTGGCCACATTCAACCATCCGCTTCGCCTTTTCTAGTACCATACTCGACACTTTTACGTGGCGGTCGGCCTGCTCATCAAAGGTCGATGAAATAACTTCGGCATTGACGCTGCGGGCCATGTCGGTTACCTCCTCGGGCCGTTCGTCGATGAGCAGCACGATCAGGTAGACCTCCGGGTGATTCCGGGTAATGGCATTGGCAATCTCTTTCAGCAATACCGTCTTACCTGTTTTCGGCTGCGCGACGATCATACCACGCTGCCCTTTTCCGATAGGAGCAAACAGATCGAGCACCCGCGACGAATAATTCTCGGGCCGGTTGCTGAGGTGAAGCTGCTCCTCGGGGAAAAGCGGAGTCAGGTACTCGAACGGAATACGATCACGAATCTCCTCGGTGGTTTTCCCGTTGACGGTCGTTACCCGCAGCAGGGCAAAGTATTTTTCCCCCTCTTTGGGTGGGCGAATGGCTCCGCGCACCGTGTCGCCGGTTTTCAGGCCGAACAGCTTGATCTGCGAGGGCGATACATAAATATCATCCGGGCTGGCGAGGTAATTGTAGTCAGCCGACCGCAGGAACCCATAGCCACCATCGGACATAATTTCCAGTACCCCTTCGTTATCGATGATACCGTCAAACTCCCGGATGTGCTGGTTGTACTGCCGACGAATGCGATTCTGATACTCCTGCGCTTCGCGGGACGGCTGCGGAACCTGGGGCATCTGCGCCGAAGCAGGCTGATCTGCCTGTTGAACATCCGTAGGCTGGTCGTTGGACTCTTCCGTAACGGGGGCCGCCGTTGCCGACTGCATATTCCCGCTGTTGTCTTCAGAAACAACGGTAGGTGTGATAAACTCGTCTTCCGGTTGAGCGTTGTAGTTTATCGCTGTATCGTCGGCAACAGGTCTTGGTATCCGCGAACGGTGACCGGGGCCTCCTTCGCGCATATTGTCACGACGGCCGCCATCGCGCGGACGGACAGAGCGGTCGGCAGATAAATCGTCACCAGCGGGCCGGTCGCTCCGGTTTTCGAACCGCTGCCGACCGTTAGGATCACGCGGACCGGCGGGTTGTCCGTCGGGGCGTTGCATACGCTGCCGATTCTGGTCGCGCTGTCCACCATCCCGGGCTGCTCCGTCGCGCTGACCGCCATCCCGATTGTTTTCGGGGCGAGTCCGGGTAGGGTCGCCGTTCGCGTTACCAACCCGCTCCCGGGTACGGAGTGGTCGCTCCGACGATCGGGCTTCCGTTGGCGTGCTGGTTGCTGCACTGGTTTCAGCGGCCGTTTGTGGTGGTGCTGCATCGATGGCTGGCTGGGCGCTTTCCAACAATTCCGGCTGGGGTTGCTGTGCTGGCTGGGCATCGGCCGGGAACGTTCCCGGCTCGGCTTCGGCTACAGGGGCTTCGGCGGTTGAGATAGTGGTCTCGCCAGTTTCAGACGTTGGGGGAGGAGTAGGGGCTGCATCGGCATCGCGACGAGTCCGCTGGCGACTTCGGGCAGGTTCTGGCTTAGCTACTGGTTCAGCCGGCTCGGCTGGTGGAGTAGCTTCGGCCGCTGGTGCTGCCTTGGGGCGACGACCACGGCGTGGCGCTTCAATGGCGGCCTCCTCACTTTCCGAAACAGGCGTTTTCGACTGTTCGTCGATGATTCTATAAATTAGTTTTTCTTTGGTGTATCTCGCGATGTCGCGAATACCGAATTGCTCGGCAATGGGTTGAAGCTCAGAAAGAAGCTTCATACTCAATTCTTCTTTGTTGTACATACAGTTCAGGTTAACAGGGAACCTTGGCAGGACCGCCCGGGCGGTCAGAATAGAAAATGGGGGTTGCTGATACGGAGAAGTAAATGCCCGAAGGGCAGGTGCGCGGGTCGGACGAGTGCCGTGACGAGCTGATTCTTAAAGAACCGGACAAGGTAACCGCAATAAGTTGAGTTAACTGGGCAATGGGGTTAATCTAAAAAAGTGAACGGGAAGTACTCTTACTTTATCCAAACACAAAGGTCCGGTGAGGCCAGACGCGGTGGTTATAGAGACGTTTGGAAAACGGATGGTCTGCCGTAGTACGAGCTGTGCCTCCGAAAAGAGCTACCTGCCGACCAGATTGATGTGCGCAAAGGTAACAAACCGTTCCGATTTTGTCAAGATAACGTCAGCGATCTGAAAATGTTTCCCGATCGGGCTTATTAACTGGTATTTTCCTTAAAAATGCTTAAATCTCCATCCTGCTGTAACGATTGCCTGCATCTCCGTCGTTACCTTTCCCGAACACCTACCTCAAGACGCTGTTTCGACTGACTAATTTACATGAATCTGGTAATAGACTGGGGCAATTCAACCCTGAAGGCTGGTTGGTTTGAAAGCGCCGGGTTGATGGATGCGGGCCGTTACCACTCGGTCGATGACTTACTGGCCGACGTAGCCCAGCGCCCTTTCGATCACGGCATCGTATCGTCAACGAGCCGGCCTGCCAGCGACATTCGGGAGGGTTTGGGAGCCTTGAGTGACAAGCTGTTAGTGCTGGATGGGTACACACCCGTTCCTATTCGGAAACAGTACGATACACCCTATACGCTGGGAGCCGACCGAATAGCGGCTGCCGTAGGGGCGGTTACGCTTTTTCCGGATCAGCACTGCCTGGTTCTAGACCTGGGTACCTGCCTTACGGCCGATGTGGTCAGTAAAGAGGGTATTTTTGAGGGAGGGCTGATCTCGCCCGGGCTGCGCATGCGGTTTCGGGCTATGCACGAACAAACGGCGCGTTTGCCGTTGCTGGATCTGGAGCAGGGGCTCGTGCTGGATGATCAGCAATGGCCGGCGCTCACGGCAACTAATACGCGGCAGGCTATGATGAGTGGCGTACTGAACGGACTGTCTCTGGAAATGAACGGAATCATCGATTACTACCGGCGCGAACGTCCCGGTTTAGTGGTGGTGTTGTGCGGGGGAGACGGTCCAACCTTTGAAAGTCGTTTGAAACCCCCGATATTTGCAGTATCCGAACTGGTGCTGATTGGATTGAATCGTATTTTACAGTATAATGTTGAAAATTTATAAGCGGATACGCCAGACGTTAACGCATAGTTTGCTGGCCATTGCCGCGACCGCACCAGTGGTTCTGGCGCAGGGATTAGGAAATTCGCCATACTCCGCGCTGGGTCTTGGCGAACAATATACCTCTGGCAACGTCACGAACATGGGTATGGGGGGTATTGGCATCAGTAATGCCAGCCCGTTCTACCTGAATCTACAAAATCCGGCCCTGTTGGCCCGGCGTACACGGTTCACTGTTTTCGAAGTTGGGTTGATGGGCCAATCGAAGTCGCTCACCCAGAATCTGAACGGCAGTACGCAGAGCCAGCGCGATTTCGGTGGCAACCTGGGCTATCTGGCCCTGGCTTTTCCGGCCAACTCACGCTGGAATATGTCGCTGAGCCTGCGCCCGTATACCTACGTCGACTACAGCACCCGGCAGTACCGGCCCATTGGCAGTACGATCTACGAAGCCGAATACAACTATACTGGTCGGGGTGGTCTTAACAAAGCTGCTTTTGCCAGTGGGTTTCGCATCGGTAAAAACATTTATGCCGGTGCCGAAGCGGCCTTTGTATTTGGCAACATCACCAACACTTCGGATTCGCGCGTTCTCATCAACGAAACCAATGTGGGCGTACAGGATACCCGGGTCGCCCGCCTGAACCGGGCCAATTACAGCGATATCGTGTGGAAACTGGGAGCGGCCTGGCGCCCAAAACTCAGCACAAACTGGACCCTGAACCTGGGAGCTACGTACGATCCGCAGACGCGCATCAACGCTACCGAGACCGATATTTACCAGCAAACGACACTGACCGGGCTGGCCATCTCATCGCCCGATACCCTTCGGTACGGAGCCAATGGGCGGGCTACGCTGCCCCAGCAGTTGCATGTCGGGCTAAGTCTGGAGCGCAACAATACATTCCTGGTCGGTATCGACGTCGGATTTCAGAAATGGACCCAGTTCCGAACGGTCAGCGATCAGCCCGGAAACCTAACCGACGGCTTGACCGTAGCCACCGGGCTGGAGTACACCCCTAAAGCAAACTCTACTCGCTATCGGGATCTCATAACTTACCGGGCCGGTTTCCAGTATAATCAGATGCCTTACCGCGTGGCAGGTGAACAAATCAAAGACATCAATGGTAGTGTTGGCATCTCTTTACCCCTCGGCGCCTATTTGGTCAATCACATCACCGTTTCGGTTGTGGGTGGCCAGCGCGGGGTGCTGACGGGCAGTCAGATTCGTGAACAGTACGTCCGTATGGCGTTAGGCTTCTCGCTGAACGACTGGTGGTTCCGGAAGCAGGTAGTCGATTGATACAGCATGAATAGCGTGACAGGTAAAATGGATACCAGAAATGCAGACAAATGGTCTGGATGGACCAGACTGGCTTTCCGGTATCCATTTTACGTTTGCCTGCTGGGAGCCGTATTGCTGCTGGGCTGCGAAGACCCGAAGCCGACCAGGAAGGTATCCCCGTACAAAGGGCCAATCGAAGAGATTAACGACGTCAAACTACTGTATAGCGAAGCGGCCCTGTTGAAAGTCAAGCTGACCACGGCCAAACAGTATCGGTATGCCAACGATAACCGGACTTATCCTAAAGAGGTTAACATCGTTTTCTACGGCCCGGCTGGTGAAGAGGTGACTACCCTACGGTCTGATTCGGGACGGTACAGCAAAGAAAAGAACCTCTATACCGTTATGGGTCATGTTGTTGTAATCAACAAGCAGAAACAGGAAAAGCTGCTGACGCCCGAGCTGAACTGGAATCCGGCAACCAAAAAGGTGTACACCGAAAAGCGGGTGACAGTCATCAGCCAGCTTACCGGCGAAAACCTGTACGGGCTCGGGCTGGATGCCAATCAGGATTTTACGAACTACAGGATCCGTAAGCCAACCGGGGTCTTCAACGTAGAAACGAATCCTGCCTATTAGGGAGCGGACGCAGGAGCCGGGTTCTGCTGCGCGTTGGTTTCGCAGGCTTTTAGTATAGGCGTAACGGCCGTGACACTGGTTAGCCCGGTTTCTTTTCCCCACTCATTATAAATATAGGTGGTAATCTCGGCCACTTCCAGATCGCTGAGCTGTAGCTGAGCCGGCATCGGTCGGTTATACCGCTTTCCGTTCACAACGATTGGGCCATTCAGTCCATACTTGATGAGGCAGATAACTTTGTCCTTGTTGGCGAGATAATCGGACCCAGCAAGGGGCGGGTAGAGCGCTGCAACCCCTTTCCCGTCAGCCTGATGGCAGTTGGCGCAGTTGCTTTTGTACAGCAAGATCCCTTCGGTAATGTATTTCTGCCGCTTTATCTCTTCATCACTCTGGCACGATGCCAGGGTAAGCAGACCCGCCAGCGTAGCATATAAACCCAGCCGTATTGTCATGATTTGTATTCAGCCAATAGCCGGTTTATGTCATTCATCAGTTTATCAACGCCTTCCTGCGTGGTGCCGTCGTAAATACCGCGTATATGCCGTTGCTTATCGACAAGGATAAAAGCTCCGCTGTGTACAACACCACCCGGGGCCGATGAATCCTGTTGGGCGGTGACCATGTAGCTGTTCTGCCCGATGTCATAAATTGTTTCCCGATCGCCGGTTACGAAGAGCCATTGCCGGCCGCTTACGCCCAGGTTGTCGGCAAATTCGCGCAGTACGGCTACGGAATCGTGCGCCGGGTCAATTGTATGAGAAAGCAGCATAACATCCGGGTTGCCTTTAAACGTCTCATAAACCCGCTTCAGCTGTACTTTCATCTTGGGACAGATGGTAGGGCAGCTGGTAAAGAAAAAATCGGCCACGTAGATTTTGTTGGCAATGGCTTTCGCCGTGACCGTATCGCCATACTGGCTGACGAAGGCAAAATCGGGAATAGTCTGGTATACTGAATCGGTTACCGATTTCCCATCTACTACTTTGGTAACGGCTTCCCGCCTACTCAGGATGGGTAGTTTTTCATCCGACTGACTGCACGACAGCACCAGGCCGGCTGCGAGCAGCACCACAGCCATTCTGTTAATTCTTACCCAGAAACGAGCGGGCTTGCTCGATACTCGAATTGACTCTTGTTTTGACTTCATTGATCTGATCTTTTTGCTCCGCCAGGTAACGCAAAGCTTCTTCTGAGGAAAGTGTAGTGAGGGTGTCGCCGTTGTAATGGTTCATCCAGCTCATCATCGAGCTATCGGCATCTGAGAGGTTTTTACGCAGCCGCATGAGTTGTTCCCGGTCTTCGTCGGCCCGTAGCGTGGCCGCTGGTGAACCGGCCTCTCCCAGGCTGTCGATAGCCGTCAGGCGCTGGTTCAACTGTTTCTTCAGCCCCAGGATATCGCTCGTTTTGGGCATCACCTCGTCGTGAATCGCAAAAACTTCATTTTCGGCCTCCCGTACGGCATCGTCATTCGACTGGCAGCTTCCGAGAAAAAGGGTGGCAGTGAGCAGGCCGGTCAATAACACAACACGATTGTGCATAAATTAATTAAGCTAGGTATAATTAAGCTAGGTAGTAGAACTCAGGTAGATTGGCAGGAATTACTATAGACCGACATAACGGATACCGCCCTGTTATCTGACCGTAGCGGTGGCCCGTTGCTTCAACAGTTCGCGGGCGTTTTTGATTGCGCTGGCCGACGGGTTCTTGCCTCCTATCATCTGCGCAATTTCGCTCACTCGCTCATCAAATGACAATCTCCTGATTCGGCTGACGGTCTTGGCGGCTGTATTGTCTTTGTAAACAAAGTAGTGGGCTGTGCCTTGTCCGGCAATCTGGTGCAGGTGGGTAATGGCGATAATCTGGTGGCTGTGGGCCATGTCGCGCATCATATTACCCATCTTGATTGCAATTTCACCCGAGACACCCGTATCGATCTCGTCGAAAATAATGGTTGGCAACGAGCGCTTATTGGCCAGTATGTATTTGATGGCCATCATCAGCCGCGAGAATTCACCACCAGAAGCTACGTTTTTAAGCTGCTGGGGTTTTATACCCTTGTTGGCGCTGAACAGGAAAGTAATCACATCGATCCCCGTTGCGCTGGGCTTGCCAGTCTCGGCCTGGATTTTCAAGGATGCGTTAGGCATGCCCAGATCATGCAGCAAACCATCAATTTCTGCTTCGATCAACTCGAGTACGGCCAGGCGTGCCGCCGACAGGGCGTTAGCGCTCTCCAGCAGCTGGGCGCGGGCGGCTTCGGTCTGGGTTTTGGCTTCGGCCAGCTCATCGTCCAGATTCAGCACCTTGCTTACTTTCTGCCCCAGCTCATCACGCAGCCTGATCAAAGCGGTTACCTCGGTAGCCTGGTGCTTGGTTTGCAACTGATACAGTAGGTTCAGCCGCTCCCGAATGGTTTCGGCCCGGGCATCGTCAATTTCGACATTGTCCTGTTCGGTGCTGATTTCATCCGCCAGATCCCGCAGTTCAATCAGGCTACTCTGCGCCCGCTGCTGCAACTGTTCGTACTGATCGGAAAGCTTACTGATGTAGGATAGATTGCTGACGGTACTCTTGAGAAAATCGATGACCGACTGTTCCGCGTTGTCCAGGTATTCGTAGGCTAGCTGAAGTCTTTCTTTGATCTCTTCGGCATTCTCTAGGATGTTTAGTTCCTGCTCGAGGGCTTCCTGCTCGTCAGGGGTCAGTTGGGCTTTGACCAGTTCTTCGTACAGGAAATTGTTGTAGTCGAACTCTTTCCGCATGGCTGCAGCTTCTGCCTGTAGCTGATCGTAGATGCTCTTTTTGGCGCGGTAGGCCTGGTAGTCAGTGCGGTACTGCCGGAGTAACGTATCGTTCTGGGCGTAGGTGTCGACAATTTCCAGCTGGTAGTCGTTAGAGCCGAGCAATATGGAATCATGCTGGGAGTGAATATCCATGATCTGGCTCGTAACCCGACGCAGCGTTTCGAGGTTGACGGGGGTATCGTTAACAAAAGCCCTCGATTTGCCACTGACGCCGATTTCCCGACGCACAATACAGCTGTCCGAGAAGTCGAGTTCTTCTTCCTCGAAAATTCGTTCGATAGCATAACCGGCCACGCCGAACGTGCCTTCAATGACACATTTCAGCTCCGGGTTGTAGAGCACTCTGGTATCGGCCCGATTACCCAGCAGCAAGCCAATGGCGCCCAGCATGATAGACTTACCAGCGCCCGTTTCGCCTGTGATGATATTCAGCTCGCGGTCAGGGGCGAGTTCGAGCTCATCGATCAGGGCGTAATTTTTTATCAATAAGTGCGATAGCATAGGTGAGGTTCCTCAAATAGCTAACAATACCAGCCAGCACTCAGTTCTGAGGAAGCCGTACGTCTTGTGCCGATTCCGATGAAAAAATGTAAAGATAATACCCGTTCACTGGCTACTGTAACTCAGCCTGTCAGGTAGCCCGGCGGCTCCCATTACTGGCCGCTGGCAACCAGTTTACGATACACTTCGGTTTTACTGGGGTCGAGATAGGAAAGCAGCTCGAAGCTTCGCTGGCGCTCGGCGGGAGTACCTTCGTACAGAATGTTGAACAACTCCTGCGATTTGGCATCGAAGAACGAATTAATCAGCACCGAATTGGGAAGTTGCAGACCGATGGTCCGAATGGTACCGAGCAGGTCGAGCGTTTGCTTCCGGGCCTGTACGGGATTGGCGGCAAAGGTGTCCAGTCCCAGGCGGTGGTACGTATACAGCCCATCCCGGAACGGCAGCAGCTGCTGGTTCTGCAAGTTCTCGATAAGCCAGTAGCGGTTACGACGGTCACCTCCGGTTTGCCAGGCCGCGTTTGGTGAGCCCTGCTGAGCCAGGTTCGTGATGGCGTACGCGCGCTGAATGAACAGATTACCGCCCTGCCGACTAAATGTGTCGTAGTCAACGGCCAGTATGACGTTGGCGTAAAAGGCCAGCAGTGAGGTCAGGTCATCGGAAAACTGGTTCTCGCGAAAGAAGACGGGGGTGGTGGGCAGGTAAACGAAATTGAAAGCCCGATCCACGTAGTTGAAAATTGTGGTTTCGTAGCTGGTACCGTATACGGGTCGGGTAACGGTAATCTGGGCGGTAGCTTCAAAAACCCCCTGAGCCAGTGATTTCACCAGGTTTATATTCATGGAACAGTTGATCCGCTCGTTGGGGGCGAACTGGTCGTTTGTCCATCGGCGCGCATTCATGAACTCCGAGATAATCCCCTGTAACTGATTGACGTACGAAAAGTCCGTCTTCTGGGCTGCGAAAAGCTGATCGGAGTTAATCGTCACTGTACAGTTCAGCTCCTGAGCCCGGGCCGAATTGACCAGAACACCCACTAACAGCAAGGTTTTTAGCAATTTCATATAGACCTTTTTTTCTGACGACCGGAGTCTGATGCGCAATCGGGCTGAAACGGGAAACCTGTCAGACGGTGAGGGCCGGCTGCGAACCGAGCTTCTCAAGTACGATCTGTAACAAATCCTGCGCCACGTCTTCTTTGGATTTCAAGGCAAATTCACGCACTTGTTCGTCCCTGTCAATAACGGTAATTTTATTGGTATCGTGTCCAAAACCAGCCCCCGAATCCCGCAGTGAATTTAGCACAATCCAGTCGAGGTTTTTGGCATGGAGTTTCTTGAGCGCGTTCTCCCGCTCGTTATTCGTTTCCAGCGCGAACCCCATCATCAACTGACCTTCCCGTTTTTGCTGACCCAGGGAAGCGGCAATGTCAACGGTTTTAACGAGTTCAATGGCGAACTGAGCTTCCTTCTTTTTGATCTTCTGATCAGCGGGGTGGGCCGGCGTATAATCGGCCACGGCGGCATTGAGAATCGTGATATCAGCCTGGCTAAAAGCGGCCTGTGTGGCGCTGAACATATCCTGGGCCGACCGCACGTCGATGCGCCGAATGGCGGGGTGGGGCAGAGGCAGGCTGGTAGGGCCGCTGACCAGGGTAACCAGTGCCCCAGCCTGCGCAAAGGCCGCTGCAATCGCGTACCCCATTTTGCCGGTAGAATGGTTACTGATATACCGCACCGGGTCGATAGGCTCCTGCGTGGGGCCAGCCGTAATCAGCACCTGTTTCCCGGTCAGGCTAGCCGTGGTGCTTTTAGCCCAGAACGTTTCCAGGACCTGTACAATGGCTTCGGGTTCGGCCAGGCGCCCTTCGCCCACCAGGCCACTGGCCAGTTCACCGTATTCAGCTCGTATGATGTGATTGCCGAATGACTCGAGCCGATGCAGGTTCTCGACTGTAGCCGGATGCCGGTACATGTCGAGGTCCATAGCCGGAGCGAAGAAGACGGGGCATTTTGCCGACAGATACACTGCCGACAGCAGGTCGTTGCAAATCGCATAGGCACAGCGGGCCAGGGTGTGGGCCGAAGCGGGTGCAATCACTACGGCGTCGGCCCAGAGGCCAAGCTCCACGTGATTGTTCCACTGCCCGTCTTCTGTATGGGCGAAAGCCGACAGTACGGGACGCTTCGATAAAGTAGCCAGCGTCAGCGGTGTGATGAATGTTTTGGCCGACTCGGTCATGACGACCTGCACGTCGGCCCCGGCCTTGACCAGCAGGCGAACAAGAAGCGCCGATTTATAGGCCGAAATACTGCCCGAAACACCTAAAAGAACTCGTTTACCGGCTAATACCATAGTCGTGATTACGTTAGCTGAACCGCCAGAACCGGCGCGGTTCGGGGCATGCGTCCAAACCAAAAAAACCGCACGGCATCTGGACCGTGCGGTTACTTGTATAGACCAGACGAAGACTACTGCGCTTCTTCGTCGTTATAACGCCAGTATACTTTACCCTCCAGAAATTCGTCGGTAGCGATCGATGTTGGCTTGGGCATACGCTCGTAGAATTTCGAAATCTCGATCTGCTCACGGTTCTCGAATACCTCTTCCAAGTTATCGACGGCCGAAACGAATTCTGACAATTTGTTGCTCAGCTCTTCTTTGTTCTTAGACGAGATCTGCCGGGCGCGCTTCGAGATAATCGACACCGACTCGTACAGGTTCCCCGTCTGGGCGGCAATCTTGTCGTTGTCGCGGGTGATGATAGATTGATTGGTTGCCATAATTTTCAGTGTTACTGTTTTCTGCCTTCGGTTTGATCAGCAGGCCGTTTCAGCAAGGATCTGTAAACGGCTCGTGTGCCCGAAAGCAATTATTGATTAGCCGCCGTGACCTTAGCTGGCCGACTGGCATCGGGCTGCGCATTCTGTTTTTCTTTTTCGCGTTCCTGTTCCAGCTTCGTCAGGCGCTCCAACTCTTTTTGGCTGGTTTCATACATTTTTTCCGACTCTTTCAGGAAGCGGCTCTTGGGGTATTTGTCAACAAACTCCTGATAATAATTGATTGCTTCCTGATAACGTTCCTTCTGTTTGGTCTCCAGGCTGTTCTGAGCCAGGCTGAACTCCGCGTCAACTTTCAGAAAGGCGAGTTCTTCGTTGTATTGCGAATCCGGAAACTCTTTCTGGAAGTTGTTGATCGCAATGACCGACGATTTGTACGAAGCAATGTTGAAACCGCTGGTTTTGTAATACAGTTTGGCTTTCTCGTAGGCTTTACGTTCCAGCTTTTGCCGTAGCTCCAGAATCATGCGGGTACAGTCGTCGCGGTATTTGCTGTCAGGATAAGCATTGATAAAATCCTGCAGAGCCGAGGTAGCTGTCAGCGTGTTCGACTGGTCGAGGTTGAACTGGGGCGTATCTTTGTACAGGGAGAAAGCGTACATATACATCGCTTCCTGGGCGTACTCCGAGCGGGCAAAGGTTTCGTAGAATTTCTTGAACAGCGTAGCGCTAAGCAGATACTGCTGCTGATGATATTGGGTATAGGCGTAGTAGAACTGAGCCATCTCCGACTCGGTGCTTCCCTTCAGAACCGGAATGAGTTCTTCAAACAGCAGCCCCGCCCGGTACCAGTCTTCTTTCTTATAATATTCTACCGCTCCTTTGTACTTCTCGTCATCGGTCCCGTTCTTCTGTAGTTTCGAGAATGGACTACACGAACCCAGCACAAACACAATCCACGTTCCCAGCAGAACCTTTACAAAATGACTTTGTTGCATACGAAGGCAAAGATACAAAAAAAACAGAGGCTACACCGTTTTAACGACGATGCAGCCTGGATAGTGCCGTGCCGGTCAAGTCTGTTATGACGATTGACCGTTAATTTGTGTTAAAGAAATCTGGCTTCTTTCGGCTTCAATGTAAGCACGCTACTTATTGATGGCGAACCAGCAGGCGTTTGGTGGCCACTTTTCTGCCGTCTACCGATAGTTGATACAGATAATAACCGGTGGGTAGGTTGCGGGTGCCGATGCGTAGTTTACGTTCTCCCTGCTCCAGGTTGTACTCGCCAACCGGAGCCCCCAGCACGTTCATCATGACAAGGCGGGCATCGCCCGGCGCCGTAAACTGATAATCAATCTCGGCCGCATCATCAGCCGGGTTTGGATAAGCGTTGGAAACGGAAATTTTCTCGTTGGCAAACAACCGATCTTCTGCCTTGATTTCAGATCCTGCCAATGGCCGCGCATCCGCAGATGCAATCGATCCCATTTCTGACGCCGAAGAGCGACCATTCGCCGACTTGGTCATGGGTTTGGTCATCAGCAAGGTGCGGTAGTGCTCGTTGATCGGCGTATTTTTCTGGAGGTGTACGGACCGATCGAGGCCGACCGTTGCGGGGTTAGGCACGAGCGAGAAGCGCCGTGACAACACCGGTTTTGAGGCTATTCGTGATGTCGTCGGGGTTCGGCCCAGTTCAAGCCGGCTGCCTTTTCGGGCGTCCGAATCCCGCTGAGCGACCTGCGCTCTGAGCGGGACTGTAGCCAAAAGCAAGCCCGACAACACACTCATAAGTATAAATTGTTTCATCAAGTTCGAATTCAGGTATACTCCTATTCACCACAAACGTATTCACGGAAAAAGACAAAGTCAACGACGTACTGTCTAAAAAATTGTTAAAACCATTAATTTATACTCCTTTGAACGAGTTTCTTAGCTAAAGGTTTAGTTGGCGACTTTGTTTTTAGTGTTTTTCTAGCGGCTGGCTGCTCGGCAGGCGGAGTCTCCAGCCACAGGACCTGTGCCTTGGTCGGCTTTTCGGCATCGCGCCATCGGAAGCCATCGAGTTCTTTGGCATCGTCGGTAATTTCTTTCGGCGGAATCAGCTGAGCGTCGGGCTGGCCGTAAAATCGAATGCGCCCTACTTTGTTGTCGGCAAATTCAATGTTCATGCGGCTACACTCAACGTGGTTCAGCCCAATCATCCGGTTCTTTTCATCCACAGCGTAATAAATACTCTGCCCGTTGCCCTCAACAACGACTCGTTCCAGAGCGGTCTGTTCGCGTACGGGTGCCGTCGCTGACGCGGGTGCTGTGTTATTCGCTACTACGCGCTGCCCTACGGTTTTCGTTGCAGCGGGTGTACTGGTTCGGGTAGCGATGGCCGTAGCCAGCGCAGTCGTCGACTTACCGGCTGTTGTTACCGGCGGGGCATCGATAACAGGCTTGGTTGTAAAATAGGCCGTAATAGTGCGTCCTTTTACCTGGTTGAAATTCTGAAGTGTATCGAGCGAAACCACGAACGATTTCGTTTTCATAAACATGGTGCTGATGCGATTATCCTTTAGCAGGGCCCGCATGGAGTCGGCCTCCATCTGGTACTTATTCTGGCTCCAGACGATGGGCTTTTTGTAGAAATAGATGGTAGAGTCGGCGGTGTTGTAGATCAGCGAATCGCACTTGCTCTGCAGGTCTGACTTGTAAACGAACACATTTTTCTGCCCCATGAGCCGACGGGTGTTGGTGACTTTATCATCGAAGGAGAACAGCGTATCGGCCCGCAGATAGAGCGTATCTTTGGTTTCTTCGTTGGCCAGGCTTTTAGCCACTGGCTTGCCCGTTACCCGCGACACCCCGGCTTTGCCGTTATAGCGAACATGCTCGCCGGTAATTACCGCCTTCCGGTCTTTGGCTACCATGATGACATTTCCTTTGGCAATTCCCAGTTCAGACACGTTATCATAATAGAGCGAATCACCCGTGAGTCGGTATTTAGGCGTTTCGACGGTGGCCCGTCGCTGAAAGTTGGAGATGCCGGAGGTTGTATTGTACTGACCTTCCCTGGCTGTCAGAACACCATCCTTGTTCGTAATTCGGGTCGGTCCCTGAAACGTCGCGATCCGACTGAGCGAATTATAGAGCAGCGAGTCGGCCGTTAACGTACCTTTGGGGTTGACGAGCTTAACATTCTGTCGAAAGGTAAAAAGCTTGCTGCGGGTATCGTAATAGCCTTCGCGACTGGTCAGCACGTTCTCTTTATCAACAATCCGGCCGGGCGTGGGATAGTGAGCGATACCCGAAATCATATCGTAGTCGAGCTGACCCGTGGTGAGCGTCATCTTGCGGTCGCGCATGGTCACGCGGCCACGCAGATTCGCCTGTCGGGTATTGCCGTAGTAGAACATGGTATCACCCCGTACGCTGATAGTATCGCCCTGGATGAGCCGAACGTTACCGTACGCTTCGATAACGTTTGTAGTTACGTTCTGAATCGCCAGGTTGCAGTACATGAGAATGCCTTTCTGCCGAAAACGAACGTTGTTGTATATTTTTCGGACAACCTGGCCCGGAACGTTTACCCCAACCAGGCTGTCGGCACCGGGTAACAACTCAACCTTATCCGTTGCTCCGGTCGACACGGGAGGACGGCCCACCTGAGCCAGTGCATCCACTGAACTGAACAGGCCGATCACAATACCCAGAAGCAATAGACAATACGTACGCATACTTACCATAACGACAAAACTACGGCAACCAGCCGAAGCCGGATGTTTAGGGAGCGATTTTTAAAATTTATTAACGAAAACAAGCTCATTGCTCCGCCCAATGCCGTATTGCTGGCCGTGAGTGGTGGACTCGACTCGATGGTGATGGCTCATCTGTTTCACCAGTCGGGTTTGCCGTTTGCCGTGGCCCATGTCAATTTTGGTTTACGGGGGGCTGAGTCAGACGCTGATGCTGCTTTTGTAGAAAACAGTGCGCAGGCATACGGGGTTCCGTTCCATCTGACACGGGTCGATACCGCTACCATTGCGGCCGGGCGCGGTATGTCTATCCAGATGGCCGCCCGCGATCTTCGCTATAGCTGGTTTACGGAACTCGTTCGCCAGCATGGGTATACAGCCGTGGCTACCGCTCATCATCAGAACGATGTCCTGGAAACGATCCTGCTGAACCTGACGAGGGGTACCGGCCTAGCGGGGCTGCGCGGGATTTTGCCCCGACAGGGAGAGGTGATCCGGCCGTTGCTGTTTGCCACTCGCGATGAACTCGCTGCCTATGCCCACGAAGCGTCTACACCCTACCGGGAGGATAGCTCCAATGCCGATGATAAATATGCTCGTAATCGTATTCGGCATCGGGTGGTACCGGTTCTGACGGAGCTGAACCCGGCCTTGCTGACCGAGACCTTACCGCGCAGCCTGGAAAAACTCCGCGCTGCCGATCGTCTGCTGGAACACCAGCTGGCCCAAAGCTGGCAGGCCGTTGCTGAGCAGCAGGCTGGCCGGATCTGGCTTCCCGCTCATAAACTGATTGACGTACGCGAGTCTGCTTTCCAGTTGGGCGAATGGCTCAGCTCCTATGGATTCAGGGCTGATCAGGTAAACGCCATGCTGGCCTGCCTCAGCCAGGCTACGGGTCAGGTATTCCAGTCGGCTAGCCACCGGGTCGTTCACGATCGGTTAGCGTCAGGACAAACGGGTTTGTCACTGGAGCCGCTGAGCCAGCTGGACGAGTACGCGATTATACTGCATGACTGGCCCGTAGCCCCGATAGAGGTTGCCGAACAGTTTGAACTGGTAGTCGAACTCGTCGAGCGGACGGACGGATTTTCAATACCTGCCGACCCATCAGTAGCCTGCCTGGATGCCGACCAGCTGCGGTTTCCGCTGACCGTACGTCCCTGGCACCTCGGAGACCGGATTCAGCCATTGGGGATGAAGGGAACAAAACTAATTAGCGATCTCCTGAACAGTAATAAGCTGCCCCGCCTGGAGCGGGAACGCATCGCGGTGCTGGTATCAGATTCCGAAATAGCCTGGGTGATTGGGCATCGGATCAGTCACCGATTCCGGATAACGGAACAGACCCGGCGGATCGCACAATTTAATTGGCGTCAGAAGTGACGATTGCCCCGAATGATCGTTCTAAAAATTGTACTTTTAATGTTCGTTATGGGCTGGTTTCGCTAACAACCACTGCTCTTTATACCGTTTGGAAATTCTGGCATTTATTTTGATAGTATCAGTCAAAAGCCCATCTTAATTAACGAAAATATACTCATGAACCGATTTATACGGGTTTTGCTGTTTGCAGGACTGGCCTTTTGGAGCCTGAACAGTCAGGCGCAAAGCGCGCGGTTGCGGACAGCAAACAAGCAGTTCGATAACTATAGTTACGTCAGCGCAGTACGGGCCTATGAGGAGTTTTTACGGGCCGATAAGAAGAAAGAGCCTGCTGAAACCCGCGAGGCCATGACCAAGCTGGGCTACAGCTACCGCAAGCTGCAGGATATGCGTAATGCCGAACGCGTATACGGCGATCTGGTAAAAGAATATACCGACCTCGATAGTGAAGTGTACCTCTACTACGCACAGGCTCTGGCGGCCAACGGAAAATACCGCGATTCGCAGAAGATGTACAGCCAGTACGGCGAAAAACAGGCGCAGGACCTGCGTGGCCGTCGATTTACGGTGTCTTACATGGATATGGGGCGATTCTACCAGGACTCGTCGTCGTATCGTTTGTATGACTTGCCAATCAACTCCAGACAGGCCGATTTCAGTCCGATGTATTACAAGAACGGACTTGTTTTCGTGTCGGCGCGTGACGAGTCAGGGGCGGTGAAACGGGTGTTCAACTGGAACCAGACGCCCTTCCTGGATCTGTATTTTCATCCTGATACCAACCAGCTGCGTGTGCCGGGCTCGGTGGTAACCCGAACAACGGGGGCTGCCGTCCTGGGCGGAGGTGGAGACGGCAAAGCACCAACCACCGAGGTAATAGAAGAGCCGCAGAAACTGACCAAAGCTGAAATATTCAACAAGACCCTGAACACCAAGTACCATGAGGGGCCGATGACGTTCACCAAAGATCAGAACTTTATCGTCTTTACCCGGAACAATACCAGCAAAGGAAAATCCGGAAAAAGCTCAGACGGGGTAAAGAAACTGAAATTGTATTCTTCCGTGAACAAGGGTGGTAAGTGGGTTGATATTAAGGAGTTACCCTTTAACAGTAGCGAGTATTCCGTGGGCCACCCGGCATTCTCGCCAGACAATACAAAACTGTATTTCGTATCCGACATGCCCGGTGGATTCGGGGGTACTGACATCTACGTCGTTGAATTCAATCCCAGTAGTGGCGAGTGGGGCACCCCCGTCAATATGGGTAAGGAGATCAATACCGAGGGGAACGAGATGTTTCCGTTTGCCGACGAAGGCGGAAACCTTTATTTCTCATCAGACGGCCATGAAGGATTAGGTGGACTTGACGTATTCTATGCTGAGCTCCGCGATGGTGTGGCCTACAAAGGGGTTCAGAACGCCGGCGCACCGATCAACTCCGAAAAAGATGATTTTGGGTTCATTACAGACCGGACCCGGACCAGTGGCTATTTCAGCAGCAACCGTAAAAAAGGCGTTAGCGACGACGATATCTATGCGTTCCGCCGTACGTGTAAACAGCTGAACATCCTGGTCTTCGATGCTAAAACGGGATCCCCGCTCGAAAACGCGGATGTCCGTATCCTGCGCAATGGCGTCAACCAGGATCTGCGGATTACCAACATAGAAGGCCGCACGGATCTGTGCATCGATACGAACACCGAATACGAGTTTAAGGCCATCAAAGAAGGGTTCGCCATGAACAGTGCCCGGTATTCGACAATGACCCAGTCGCCCCGAGCCGTGATGGAAATCAAAATCTATCTCGAACGCTCTGAGAACACGATTGTGAAGGGGGTTGTCAAGACCGAGGTGAACCAGCAGCCGGCTCCCGGGGTGAAAGTAACGCTGCGTAACGACAAGGATAAGTCGGAGCAAACGGTCATTACCGGTCCTGACGGCGGATATGAGTTTAATACCAAGCCCAACGCTCCGTATACCATTACGGCCCAGAAAGAACGCTACGCTACCAAGAAAACGCAGTACACGACGAAAACGAAACGCAACGCAAAAGTCATTACCGATTCGCTCGGTCTGTATGGGGTTGGCGACGTGTTCCAGCTGAAAAACATCTATTATGATCTCAATAAGTTCTTCATCCGTCCTGATGCGGCTCGCGAGCTCGATCACGTACTGGCCATTCTGAAAGAGTATCCGCAGATGCAGATCGAGCTGCGGTCCCATACCGACGCCCGGGCTACCGATACCTACAACATTCGGTTGTCAGAGAACCGGGCGCGGGCGGCCATGGATTATCTGGTTGCGCGGGGTATAGCCGCCAGCCGGTTAATGGCCCGCGGCTATGGCGAAGCTGAAATTCTGAACGGCTGCGTCGATGGCGTGAACTGTACGGAAAGCGAGCACCAGCAAAACCGACGAACCGAGTTCAAAGTACTGGCCGTGCAATAACGCAGTAACCAGAGACAATCTATACACGGGGTCCGCAAGCCCATCAGCCGGTTCGTCTGATGGGCTTGCGGACCCCATCGCTATTGGCAGGCTCAGTAAACACTTCTTTCGCCTGAGCGGTTAGGTCTGGTAAACTCAACAGCATGCGATTCAGGGATAAAGTGTGTATTGTTACCGGGGCAACCTCGGGTATTGGCCGGGCCACGGCCGAACGAATGGGCGAAGAGGGTGGAAAAGTGCTGGTGATCGGGCGCGACGAAGCGGATGGTCAGCAAGTTGTCCATACGATTGCAGGCAAAGGGGGCGAAGCTCGATTCGTTGCGGCTGATGTATCCGATCCGGAGGCCGTTGAGTCGGCGGTTCAGCAGGCCGTTTCGGCCTGGGGGCGGGTAGACGTTCTGGTCAATAATGCCGCCATGATGACGTTTACGCCCATCGTAGATCTGTCGCTGGAAGACTGGGATAAGGTGATGAACACCAACCTGCGCTCGGTATTCCTGTTCTGCAAGTATTGCATTCCGCATATGCAGGGAGGGGCCATTGTTAACATCAGCTCGGTACATGCCCACGAGACCACACCCAACGTTATTCCTTACGCTACGAGCAAGGGAGGGATGGAGGCTTTCACCCAGGGTGTTTCCCAGGAGTACGACCGGACCAGGGTGCGGATAAACTGCATAGCGCCCGGAGCCATCGATACGCCCATGCTCTGGGACAACCCAAACGTGAAAAATGGCCAGGAGAAAGTAGACCGCGCCAACGTGGGTCAGCCCGAAGATATCGCATCGGCGGTATGCTATCTGGCCTCCGACGAAGCCCGGTTTATCCATGGCACTACGCTGGTCGTTGACGGAGGTACCCTTAAAAAACTTTAAGACCAGCGTATAATGCGCGCGGTAACGGAAAGCTGGCCGACATGCCTCATGGTATGCTCGGCCGCGTGTACGTATAGCCCGATGAGGGTAGACGGAAGCTGCGCCCGGCCAACGCCCCGTACTTCGGTCAGGGTGCTCTGATCGGTTTGCCTGAGTTGCAGCAGCGCTTCGTCAACCTGCTGGTTAAACCGACGGACCAGGTCGACAGTCGTCAGAAATGACCCGGTTGGCGTGCTCTCCATCGACAAATCATTCAACTGACTCGATGACAGCTGCTCCCCCCGTGCGTACGTAAACATGCGGTCGAGAACGCCCGAAAGGTGCTGTAGATGAAAGCCTACCGAAGCGACGTTTCCGGGCTGCTCGCGCAGGAGCGCATCCGGGAAGCCGTCCATAAGCGAGTTGACTTCTTCGCGGGCCTGCAGCAGGGCATGAGCAACGGGCTGCAACAGGGCTGGCATATCGGGTAGAGGCCCGCGGAGCCAGACTTCAAGGTGGTTGAGAGGAATCATGGTTTTCATAACGTAGAGGCCCGATGACCTGACTCAAATGACGGTGCCGCCATCGGCATAAAACAGACTACCGGTGCTATAAGAAGAAGCATCGGCGGCTAGAAATAAGGCCAGGGGGCTGATTTCATCGGTTGTTCCCATGCGGGCAATGGGTAACCGTTTGGTAAAGTGGTCCAGGATCTTTTCGTCCTGCCAGAGCGCCTGGCTGAATTTGGTCTTGATCAGGCCCGGACAAATGGCGTTGACGCGTATCCCATCCGGGCCCCATTCTTTGGCCAGCACCTTGGTCAGCATGTTGAGGCTGGCTTTGCTGACGCTGTACATACCCAGACCCGGATCGGGTGTGTGGCCGGCAATGCTGCTCATCATAATGATACTGCCCCCGCCCCGGGCTTTCATGCTCGGGTAACACAGCTTACTCAACTCGAAGGGGGCTTTGACGTTAGCCTGCATAATCTTGTCGAAGGCGGCTCCGTCGCAGTCGAGCGAGGGGCCGAAGACGGGGTTCGAGGCTGCGTTGTTTACCAGTATGTCTATGCCGCCGTAGGTAGATATGGTCTTTTCTACCAGTTGCCCCAGCTGACTCATGTCGCCGACATGGGCCGCCACGCCGGTGGCTTCGCCCCCCTGGGCTCTGATGTCCTCGGCAAGGACGTCGCAGGCGTCCTGCTTCCGGCTGCTGACGATGACGTGAGCGCCAAATCTGGCGTATAAACGGGCTATGTCTTCGCCGATTCCTTTGCTGGCTCCGGTAATGATGGCTACTTTACCGGTCAGGTCGAAGATGGCTTTTTCAGTAAGATGAGGTTGGGTTTGCATGGGTACCTAAGGTGAAGGGTTGGGTGGGACGTGCCCTATTTTTCGAAGAAACAGACTGTGCCGCCGACCCAGTCTTTGTTTTTGTTGAAATTGACCCCGATCATCTCACCCCGGCTCAGGCGGGCCAGGTTCGTGAGCAGGGTAGGACGTGCGTCGCCCTTAGGCCAGATAAAGAGCATCCGTATTTCGCATTTCACCAGCCCATCGGGCGATTGGATAACGGGGTCGTAGGTTACCTTGTGTTGCAGCAGGTACCCGGCACGCTGGTCGGCCGGTATAGACGCCAGATCGTCGGGGGTTATGTTGATCTTGACGCCACTGCCTGCAAAGGAGAATAGCGGTTTCAATACATAATTCTCCAGGTCTGCCGGATACTCATTTAAGTCTGACAGGTAATGGCTGGCCGGAATAAATGGACTTTTGAGCAGAGGTAGGGTGTACTTGCTGATCCGGAAGAACCAGTTGGGGTGGCCGACCCACTCAACATGGACGTCGTCAGTGAGCTTGAAATCCGTTTGAAGGTCCGGGAAATTGCGCAGGTCGTCGAAAATCAGTCTGTTATAGATGCGACGGATCGGGACCATCCGGCCGTCACGCTCGTAGAGAAGCTGTCGCCCTTCCTTGCGGATTTTGGTCAGACATACGGCCTTCACCCCAATCGCTTTTTCGGTCAGCGCAAAATCGACGCGTGTCTTTTGTTTTTCCGGGAATATTTCGAGCAGAATCACCTCCTCCGGGTTGCAGTTGCCCACGATCAGCTGCCGGAGCGCCTGCGTGTATTCGTCGTTTGTGGCAACCGAAAACAGGTGCGAGAGTTCGTCTGGTACGGGGTAATAGGCGCGGAACTGACTGGCCAGATAGGGCTGAAAAGCATACAGAGACGGAAAGCCCTGCAGTTCGATCAGCTGGGGAGTTAGTTCACCCTGCTCGTCACGGCAAACCGCAAAGTCGACCGCCAGAAACTGGGTGTGTGCGCCCGGACCATCGAGGGGCTCATGGGGAACCCGCGCTTCGTTCGGAATGGCTCCTTCGGTCTGTTCGCGAAAGCTGGGCTGAGTAATGCCATCGACGATGTCGTCACAAGCCCTAAGAAGCTTGTTGGTCAGTACCCGGGGAACGAAAATGGGCGTTTCGGCCACACGGAAGTCCAGCTGACCAGGAAAATCCGATTCGATTTGAGCTAAGAAAGCCCGGTATTTTTCCGGGCTGAAGGCTTGGTTAAAGGCTATACGGGCGGAGTGAATCATCGGTATGTCAATTCATGACAAAGTAGAGTAGCCAAAACAAGCCAGCTGGCTGGCTTGTTTTGAGCCTTGGTTCAGCTAGTTGATAACCAGTTCCTGAGTGGCTGCCTGCGAACGAACGGCCTGACGGATGAAGCCCGGCAGAATAACCGACTCGGTCAGGGCAATCTTGTTGGGATCCTGCAGGTAGGTCATCATTTCGTCGTACTTCGTCTGGCCGAAGTTGGCTACGATCTGCTTTCGCTTCTCGTCAGACAGGAAATACCGGAGCATCCCCTCGTCGTCGGCTTCGGGGTGAAACTGAGTTCCTACAATTTCGGGCGAGAACCGGATGCCCATCAGCGCCCGGGGAAGTTTTACATGGGGTCTGATTTTTTCCAGGCAGAGAATACTGGCGCCCATATCTTCGATACGCTCCAGATCGGGTTTCAGAACCTGGTAGTCGCGCGAGTCAACGGCGTAGAACGGTTCGGGCAACCCGGCAAAAACGGGATCGCTGATGCCTTCGTCGGTTTTATGGATCGGGAAAATTCCGAACGAGGTCGATTTACGGCGGCTCAGTTCGCCCAGATTCAGATGTCTGGTCACGAGCTGGAACGAATGACAGATCAGGAACACATGCTTTTTGCGTTCGTTCTGACGGTTCCAGTCGAAAAGCTGATCAATCAGTTGGAAGTAGGGCTGCTCCCAGGCTTCTTCAGACGGGAGTGGGCTACCCGGGCCGCCAGACGAGATGTACAGGTCGTAATCCAGACCCGGTATTTCGTTATTGCCCCGAACGTTAAAGATATCGAAGGCCAGTTCAGTATGATCGTTTCCCTGCACGGTACGGATCGCGTGCAAAATACAACGCATCCCCTCATTGGGATGGTTGTTATTCATGTCCAGAACGGCAATTTTCATCGGATAAACTGTAAAATGAAGACTGAATACTGGCGCCGGGCTACGGGCCAAAAAAAGGGGGTAAGCCGCTTCTCAGCCCGCTGGCCGGGAGCCTTGTACGTGTCAATATCAACTACCTGATTCCGTAAGAAGTTTCCGAGACAATGTAATCGACCACCTGTTTAAGATCGCCGGTTTCCTGGAAAACAGCCAGTTGACGGTCGGCTCCCGTACCCATCTCCAGGATTTTAAGCACGTATTCGCATTCGGCCCGGCTACCCAGTTCGTCGACCACGTCGTCAATAAAAGCGAGCAGTTCGTGGATCAGCTGATGAGTGGGTACTTCTTCCTGTTTGCCGAAATCAATCAGCTTTCCTTCGATGCCATACCGGGCTGCGCGCCATTTATTTTCGTTGATCAGAATGCGCCGGTAGGGCCGGAAATTCAGGTTCTGACCCATCAGCTTATGAATTTTGGCAACCAGCGCCTGCATGATAGCCGCCAGGCAGATGGTCTCATCGACCCGCATCGGCACGTCGCAGATCCGGAACTCGATGGTGTCGAAGAAAGGATGAAGCCGGATGTCCCACCAGATCTTTTTACCGTTGTCGATACAGCCGGTTTTGACCAGCAGGTTGATATACTCGTCGTACTCGGCGGCCGACGCGAAAAAGTCCGGAATGCCCGTGCGCGGAAACTTGTCGAATACTTTAGAGCGGTACGATTTGAAGCCGGTATTTCGCCCCCGCCAGAAAGGCGAACTGGTCGACAGGGCGTAGATATGAGGCAGAAAGTACCGCACGGCGTTCATGATCTGAATCCCCTCGTTCCGGCTTTGAATGCCTACGTGGACGTGGAGACCGAAAATCAGGTTGGAACGAGCCACGTCGCGCATTTCTTCGATAAGCCGGTCGTAGCGTTCATTAGGGGTAATGAGCTGACTTTGCCAGTCCGAAAACGGATGGGTGCCGGCCGCTGCTACCTTGAGGTTCTGCTTCTCGGCCAGTTCAATAATCTCCTGACGCAGATACGTTACTTCCTGCCGGGCCTCGTGGATGTTGTGACAGATGTTAGTGCCTACTTCTACCACGGCCTGGTGCATCTCTGCTTTTACGCGCTCCTGAAGTATGATTTTGCCACCCTCTACCAGCTTGGACATGTGTGACCGGAGCTCGCGGGTTTCTGGGTCTATCGTCTGAAATTCTTCTTCGATTCCAAGGGTAAATTCAGGCATTTGTGCGTTGGGTTTGAAAGGATCAGATTATCATGTAAGACTGGAAACGAAGAGGTAAGATAATAGTTTTTCAAAACCGAATCATACCGGCTGTGTTTTTATGATAAATAGAAATGGATTATGAAAACGGAGCGGGAAAAAAAACTGATCACCAAATACTGGCTCTACGGCGGAAGCGGGGCCATGCTACTGGGCACTGGTCTGGCGGTGCTGTTACATGGTTCAAAGATGAAAGAGGTAGGCGAAGATCCCTGGTTCTGGGTCAGTACCGGTGGTTTCGCCCTGATTATGTCGGGGCTGAGTTTTATTGGCGACGCCAACCGGTTCAGAACCATGGCTGATGTCCTGAAAGAGCTTGACCAGCGGGCCGCAGCTCAGCAATAGAGATCCGACGGGACCAGTTGCTCAAACACGGCTACATAAAAAGAGGACCGGTAGTCATGCCGGTCCTCTTTTTATGTAGCCGTGTCGACCGATCAGTGGTGTTCCAACAAGACGGTTTCTTCTACTTCTACCAGCCCGTTGTGGTTGATGGTTGTGAGCCGCACGGGCAGTATTTCGTTTATCCGGAGCGGGTCGTACCGGGCCACTACCCGAACGTAGTTCTCGGTGAAGCCCTGCATGAATCCATCTTCCACATCTTCTTCGAACAGGACCGTTGCCTCGCGGCCCAGCTGCGACTCGTAAAAGGCACGGCGCATCTTTTCGGAAAGGATGTGCAGCATCCGGCTGCGTTCAGCCCGAACGTGGCCAGGTACAACCGGTTTAATGCTCAGCGCGGTAGTATTGGGCCGTTCGGAGTAGGTAAACACGTGCAGGTAGGAAACCGGCAGTTCGGTCAGGAACTGATAGGTTTCCAGAAACAGCTCTTCCGTTTCGCCGGGGTGCCCCACAATAACGTCGACGCCAATACAGGCATGGGGCATGAGCTCTTTGATTCGCGCCACGCGGTCGGCGTACAGGTCGCGTTTGTAACGCCGGCGCATCAGGCCGAGTACCCGGTTGCTGCCCGACTGCAGCGGCACGTGAAAATGCGGCACAAATCGCTTCGACGAGGCAACAAAGGCAATTATATCGTCGGTCAGCAGGTTTGGTTCGATACTCGAAATGCGGAACCGCTCGATGCCGTCTACGTCATCGAGTGCCCGGATCAGATCCAGGAAGGTTTCCTGCCGATCGGGTCCGCCAGACAGGCCGAAATCGCCAATGTTTACCCCCGTCAGAACGATTTCTTTGACCCCCCGTGCGGCAATGTCGCGGGCCGATGCCACGACATTGGCAATTGTATCGGACCGGCTCCTGCCCCGCGCCAGTGGAATGGTACAGTACGAACAGGGGTAATCGCAGCCATCCTGCACCTTCAGAAACGTACGGGTGCGGTCGTTGAGCGAATAGCTGGCGTGGTAATCGATGGCGTGTTCGATCGGGGAGTTGAAGATCCGGGCCGACTGCCCGTCCGGTACTTTCACGAACGTAGGCATCAGTTCATGCAACCGAAATTTCTCGGCTGCGCCCAGTACCGCATCGACGCCCGGAATGGCAGCAATTTCCTGTGGCTTCAACTGAGCGTAACAACCCAGGATAGCTATGTAGCCATCGGGGTTGATTTTCTGAGCCTCGCGAACAATCTTCCGGCACTTCTTGTCGGCATTATCCGTAACGGAGCAGGTATTTACAATAAAGATGTCGGGCTGCTGATTAAACTCAACCCGTTGGTACCCCTGTTGCTCCATCATCCGGGCCAGGGTCGACGTTTCCGAGAAGTTCAGCTTGCAGCCAAGCGTATAGAAAGCTACTTTTTTCACGATCAGTGGTATATCCTGCAAAAGTACAAAAAAACGCCCGGACGGGTTCCGCGTCAGCCGCTAATGAATGGCGTCGAATGGCAGGTTGTTCGATCGGATATTTTTACCTGTATAGGTTACCGTGATACAGCAAACAGGGTTGAAAAATAGAGTTGTCTGCGCTGAAAAGTTGTAGGAACGGTAGAAAGAGGTTGTACTGATGGGCAAAGATTTTTAATGAAAAATATGGCTGTTTACTGCACTGAACGAATTAAAATTATAATATTTCCATAAAAACAGTTGAAAATATGGCTTTTGCCTCCGAGGGCTTTTATAATTTATGGTGAAGCGCGCTTATATTTGCTAAACGTATCGTAACAAAACCCAAACAATTCATTCCACCTGTACAATCATGGCAAAGTCGAAGTTAGAGTACATTTGGCTCGATGGCTATAAGCCCACCCAAAGTCTGCGTTCCAAAACAAAAATCGAAGGCGATTTCTCCGGCAAACTAGAAGATTGCCCGATGTGGTCGTTTGACGGTTCTTCGACCGAGCAGGCCGAAGGCGGTTCTTCAGACTGTCTGCTGAAACCGGTATTCATCTGCCCTGACCCACAACGTAAGAATGGTTATCTGGTGATGTGCGAAGTACTGAACGCCGACGGAACCCCCCACGTAACCAACGGTCGCGCTACGATCCAGGACGACGATAACGATTTCTGGTTCGGTTTCGAACAGGAGTATTTCCTGTGGGACATGGCCATCGATAAGCCGCTGGGTTTCCCGGCCGAGGGTTTCCCCAAACGGCCACAGGGTCCTTATTACTGCTCGGTAGGTGCACAAAACGCCTATGGTCGTAATATCGTCGAAGAACATCTCGACGCCTGCCTGGAAGCGGGTCTGAACGTAGAAGGTATCAACGCCGAAGTAGCAACGGGTCAGTGGGAATTCCAGATTTTTGCCAAAGGTGCCAAAGACGCCGGAGATCAGATCTGGGTAGCCCGTTACCTCCTGGAGCGTATCGGCGAAAAATATAACGTATCGATCAACTGGCACTGCAAGCCGCTGGGCGACACCGACTGGAACGGATCGGGTATGCACGCCAACTTCTCCAACACGACGCTTCGTACGGCGGGCAGCAAGGAAGTATACGACAAAATCTGTAGCGGATTCGGTCGTACGCCTGAGATCATCAAAGCCTGCATCGATGTATACGGTGCCGATAACCACCTGCGCCTGACCGGCAAGCACGAAACCCAGTCGATCGATCAGTTCTCGTTCGGGGTGTCGGACCGGGGTGCCTCGATTCGTATCCCTATCGCTACGGTAGAGCGCGGCTGGAAAGGCTGGCTCGAAGATCGCCGGCCCAACTCGGCTGCTGATCCGTACAAAGTGGCAGCGGTAATCATCAAAACCGTTAAGGCGGCCGACGTTCTGGAAACGGCTTAATTGGCTTTTGTGTAGTTTAGATAAGCCCGGCTGCTTTGGTAGCCGGGCTTTTTTATGGGCCAGGTTGTAATCTGGGCTGAACGCATGTATGTTTGATAAACCATTTCATTCCCAAACCGCCCTGACTGTACTATGTCCAATTATCGGTTCAAAGCCCTTGAAATTGCTCAGAGCCGCCAGGCCGTGGCTGTTGCCGCCCCGACCGAGCGCGTAGGTGATTTTTTTGGTTCCAATACATTTAACAATGAGGTGATGCGGGCGCTGCTGTCGCCCGAAGCTTATCTGAAAGTTACCGAAGCTATCCAGACCAACGGCGCTATCGACCGGGCCATTGCCGACGAAGTGGCCGGTGCTATGAAATCGTGGGCAACGTCGAAAGGGGCTACGCACTACACTCACTGGTTTCAGCCCCTGACGGGCGAAACGGCCGAAAAGCACGATGCTTTTTTCGATATAACCGCCGATGGCAAGGCGATGGAGAAGTTTAAAGGCAGTGCACTGGTGCAGCAGGAACCCGACGCGTCGTCGTTTCCGAGTGGTGGCCTGCGCAATACGTTCGAAGCGCGGGGCTATACCGGCTGGGACCCCAGCTCCCCGGCTTTTCTGATGGATAACGGCGCGGGTGGTAAAACGCTTTGTATTCCGTCAGTCTTCATCGCTTACACGGGTGAGGCCCTCGATTACAAAACCCCGCTGCTCAAAGCCTTGAATGCGCTCGATAAAGCGGCTACCGCCGTTTGCCAGTACTTTGACCGGAGCATTACCAAGGTGACACCAACGCTGGGGCCGGAACAGGAATACTTCGTTGTAGACCGCGCCCTTTTCTACGCCCGCCCGGATCTGGTGCTGGCCGGTCGTACCGTTTTTGGTCATCAGCCCGCCCGGGGGCAGCAGCTCGACGACCATTATTTCGGCTCGATACCGCCCCGGATCAACGCGTTCATGGTCGACTTCGAGTTTGAGTCCATGAAGCTGGGCATGCCCGTCCGGACGCGGCATAATGAAGTGGCACCGGGGCAGTTTGAGGTGGCCCCGACGTTTGAGGAAGTCAACCTGGCTGTCGACCATAACGCGCTGCTGATGGATCTGATGGAGAAAATTGCTGAGAAGCACAACCTGAAGGTCCTGTTCCATGAAAAGCCGTTTGCCGGCATCAACGGCTCGGGTAAGCACAACAACTGGTCGATGGGAACCAATACCGGCGTGAACCTGCTGTCACCCACTACCAAGCCGAAAGAAAACCTCCGCTTTCTGACGTTCCTGGTCAATGTGGTGAAAGCGGTTCATGACAATGCCGACCTGCTGCGGGCCAGCATTGCATCGGCGGGTAACGAGTATCGCCTGGGCGCTAACGAGGCTCCCCCGGCTATCGTCTCTATTTTTCTGGGCGAAACGCTGACCCGGGCGTTGGAAGATCTTGAGACAAAAAACGAAATCTCGCTCAACAAAGGCGACAACGTCTACTACAAACTGGGCCTGAACCGGATTCCGAGCCTGATGCGCGACAATACCGACCGTAACCGTACCTCGCCCTTTGCCTTTACCGGCAACAAATTCGAGTTTCGGGCGGTGGGCAGCTCGGCCAACTCAGCCTCAACCATGACAGTGCTGAACGCTATAGTAGCCGATCAGCTCAACCAGTTCAGAACCGAACTCGACGGTCGACTGGCGCGGGGTGAGAAGAAAGAGCTGGCTATCGTTGATATTCTGAAAGAGTATTACGCCAACGCCAAACGGATTCTGTTCGAAGGTAACGGCTATTCCGACGAGTGGGTAGCGGAGGCCGCCCGGCGGGGCCTGTCTAATATCAAATCATCGCCCGATGCGCTGGCCGTCTACGTTCAGCCCGAGTCGCTGGCGCTGTTTGAGCGTACGGGGGTGCTGAGCCATGCAGAAGTCGAATCGAGGTACGAGATCGAACTGGAAAAATACATCAAAACGGTTCAGATCGAGTCGCGGGTAATGGGCGACCTGGCCATGAACCACGTTGTGTCGACGGTCCTGAAATACCAGAACAAGCTGGCCGAAACGGCCCGTCATCTGACGGAGCTGGGCATGACCGCCGAAGCCGAGCCCATCAAGGACATACTGCGCGAACTGTCGGCGCGGGTTATCGTGATCAAGAAGGGCGTAGAGGCAATGATCGAAAGCCGTAAGAAAGCCAACAACATAGCCGATACCGTTGAACGCGCCCGGCTATACGGCACCGAGGTGAAAGACTATTTCGACCTTATCAGGTATGAAGTCGATAAACTCGAACAGGTCGTCGATGACGAAGACTGGCCCCTGGTGAAGTACCGGGAGTTGCTGTTTGTTAAATAAATCAGGAAAGCCAGCGCATGGCTACGGCGGCTCGCTGTACCAGCGTTTATACCATACCGTAAAGCCGGGTACTTATGAAAAAGAAACGGACGATTACCATCTACAATGATCTGGGCGAACCCTATGAGCGAATGCTCGAACAGGGATTACAAGAGACGCCCGAAGAGCGCTATCGGCGTTTTTTTGTCATGCAGTCACGGCTCTGGGCAATTAAAGGGCGTCCGTATAACGGTAAGAGGACTATCAGCGTGAGTAAACCAGCATGGATCTAGAAAATGAAGAGTTCAAGCTGTTCGTGGAGCAGGCTGAGCGAAATGAGCTTCGTTATCTGATCATTGGTGGATTTGCCATGTATCTCAACGGCTTATCCCGAAATACTGAAGATGTTGATGTGTGGATTGAGCCAACAGATATCAACGGACAACGATTTGTAAGCACATTACTGGATATGGGTTATACAAAGGAAGAGCTTGAGCAGGTTGAAGCGCTCGATTTTACCCAGCCCCAGGTATTCGGATTAAACAATTACATTGATATATTGACCGTAGTGCA
This sequence comes from Spirosoma sordidisoli, assembly GCF_004138325.1. Classification (GTDB taxonomy): domain Bacteria; phylum Bacteroidota; class Bacteroidia; order Cytophagales; family Spirosomataceae; genus Spirosoma; species Spirosoma sordidisoli. Next base: position 485,107 of record NZ_SBLB01000002.1, read on the forward strand.
TCGAAAATTTGATTTTGAGGATTGCTTTTTACGTTCGCGAACCGTTAGAAATCAATATGGATATACCGTTCGGTTTCTCCATTTGAATGATTTACGAGAGCAGAAAGTAGTTGCCCAACGTCCGCAGGATCTACGGGATATTATTATGATCGATGATTTTCTGGAAAGGCTCAAACGCCGAACTGACTAGCTGGATTAGCTAGTCAGTTTTCTGGCGAACGGTCCCTGGCTGGGTGCTTTCCAGGCTGTCTACCTCGCTGAAGGCGTGGTGCATCTGGGTCCGGTCAAAGGCCCGTTCGTGGTTGGCCAGCCAGATCGTGGCTACCCCGTTGCCGATGAAGTTAGTGATACTGCGGGCTTCTGACATGAACCGGTCTACGCCCAGCAGCAGGGCCAGCCCTTCTACCGGTATAACCTGAATGGCGGTCAGGGTACTGGCCAGCACAACAAAGCCACTGCCGGTCACGCCGGCCGCCCCTTTCGAGGTTACCATCAGGATGCCGATAATGGTCAGCATCTGGTTCAGGGTCAGTTCAATACCGAAAACCTGCGCCAGAAAAATCGTTGCCATAGACAGGTAAATGGTCGTGCCATCGAGGTTGAACGAATAGCCGGCCGGCACGACCAGCCCCACTACGGACTTGGCACAGCCCATTCGCTCTAGCTTCTCCATCAGCGATGGCAGCGCGGCTTCCGATGAGGAGGTGCCGAGAACGATGAGCAGCTCCTGACGAACATACCGGAGGTAGTCGAGCAGGTTGACGCGGGCGGTGCGGAGTATGAACCAGAGCACCCCGAATATAAAGAGCGCCATGGTCGTATAAACGGTCAGCATCAGCTTGCCGAGGGGCAGGAGCGTAGCCAGTCCATATTTGCCGATCGTATAAGCCATTCCCCCGAACGCGCCGATGGGGGCTAGCTTCATGACCATATGGAGGGCTCTGAAGATGTATTTGGATAAGCGATTCATAGCGGCAACGATGGCATCCCGGCCCGAATAACGGCTTAGTACGACCCCCGTCAGTATGGCCAGTACCAGCACCTGAAGGGTAACGTTATCCAGGAAAAACTGCCACCAGCTGAACGCGCCGGCGCTTTTTGTGTATTTGCTGATGTCGCCACCCGCCACAGCCGAGGTCATAACCCCATCGCCCGGCCGGATGATATTGGCGACCAGCACCCCGATCAGGAGTGCTACGGTAGTAACAACCTCGAAGTACAACAGCGCTTTGGCGCCTACTTTGCCCACCTTCTTGAGGTCGCCCATGCTGACAATACCGAGCGTGATGGTCAGGAAAATAATCGGGCTGATGAAGAGCTTGACGGTACTGATAAACAACCCGCTCAGGAACTCGCTCAACGTAGCGCCCAGGGATAGTTCCTGTCCCATAAATCGACCTTTGATGGGGGCGTCGAGTACCGGCAGGAGGGCGATGTCGGGCCGGAAATGGCCAAGCAGAATACCGGCCGTAATAGCCGTCAGTACCCAAAACGTGAGGTTGGTCAGGAGCTTCTTCATACGATTGCAACAGCCAATATAAGAAGAAGCGCGGTAGGAAGGCGCGAAAGCGGGAATGAGTGCATGAACGAACAGGCAACTTCTCTCTGTTCATTCATGCACTCATTGCTCGTTAGTTCAGGGTAGCGTCAACGTTGATGGTTGTGTTGAACAGCTTGGAGATAGGGCAGTTTTTCTCGGCATGCTCAACCAACTCGTCGAATTTTTCTTTCTCAAGGCCCGGAACGCTGGCCGTGAGTTTCAGCGTAGAGCTGCTAATGCTACCGTCTTCGAGGGTTACGGTGCACTGGACGTCGAGCGAGTCTGCGGCAAAACCTGCCTGTTGAATATTGAAGGCCAGCTGCATGGCAAAACAGCCCGCATGAGCAGCCGCTACCAGTTCTTCCGGGTTGGTACCCACGCCATCGGCGAAGCGGGTGTTGAACGAGTACTGGGTCTGGTTCAGTACCGTGCTGGCGGTGCTGAGCGTGCCTTTTCCATCTTTGCCGGTGCCGGTCCAGTGGGCAGTGGCATTACGTTTGATCTGCATGTGGTAGCGTGTTTGGGTTACAGGCTAAATAACTCGCTAAGAGCGATGGTGTTTTTCGGCGGGTTTGTTTTTGCCGGAAAATGTCTGACTAATCAGCGTCTTACGATCTTAAAGCCAATGGCACGCCCATAGCCCGAACCCATGGCCAGTTTGATCCAGCACATGGCCAGCTGCTCCAATAAACCAATGGCATCGGTCCCGCCCAGATCATAGCAATCGGTAAAACCAATGTCGATAGCCAGCTGTCGGGCCGTGGCTTTGGCAGCGTCGCTGTTGCCGGCCATGAACATATCGATGCCCTGCTCCCCGTAAACCGGGTTGAGCATGTTTTCATAACCCGTCGTGTTGAAACACTTGACGACATCGGTGGTGGCGGTATGGGCTAGTATGGCCTCGGTCGTGGTGCTGAAGCCGGTGAGACCTGCCCCGCGACCCGTGTTCATGGCATCGATGATGACTTTGCCACTGGTGTCGCCGAGTTCGTTCACCACCTCCAGGGTCTTAGCCGCCGGGGTTGCCAGTACGACGACTTCGCTCTGCTGAACGGCCATCGGGATACTCATGAAGCGGTCGTGTCCAATCTGGTTAGCCAGATTGATCGATTTGTCGGAGAGCGGAAACTGGGCCCCGATCAGCACCGTGTGGCCGACCTGAACGAAGCGCTGGGCGAGGGCACCGCCAACATGACCGGCGCCGATAATTGCAATTCGCATATGGGAAACGATAAAGAGAAAAAATTAACAGGAAGAGCGGCCAGCTACTATCATTCTCCCAGTGCGGCAACGATAGCCCGGGCTGTTTCGGCCCCGCTGAAGTTCTGCTGACCGGTAATCAGGTTACCATCCCGGATGGCGAATCCACGCCATAAACCCGCCTGTACGTAGTTGGCGCCGATTTTCTTTAACTCGTCTTCTATGCGCCACGGCATCAGGTGGGTGCCCCGCGGAAGAAGGCCATACGCCCAGACCGCCTGATCGGCATAATCTTCTTCCACGTTGGCAAAGCCCGTTACGGTTTTGCCGGTAGCCAGGTAGGCACCATTGCTGAGCCTGGCGTAGCGCAGCACCGCCACCCCGTGGCAGAGTGCCGCTGTTACCTTGCCGCTTTCATAAAACGCAACAAACTTCTGATGCAGGTCGGTAGCGGTTTCGAAGGAGAACATAGGGGCCTGCCCACCCGCCACGACGAGGGCATCAAAATCGGCTACGTCCAGGTCGCTAACGGGCCGGGTCGAATCGATTAATGCCCGCAGCTTGGGGGTGTGTATAAATCCCTGCGAAATGAGGTCGCCGGCCGAGTAGCCACTCGGGTCGTTGGGATCGCTCATGGCGTCAGCCTGGCAGGGGCCGCCATTTGGACTGAATACCTCCACGGTGTAGCCTTTCTCCGTAAATTCGTGGTAGGGGTGGGCCAGCTCGCTCCACCAGAAACCGACGGGCCAGCCGGTAGTGGTCGATACGGCCGGATTGGCAATGACGATGGCAACGCGCTTCGGGCGTTCGGCATAAACACGGTTGGGATCTTTTAAGCTCATGACAGAGGATCTGGTTGTTGCTTCGGTTAAAACGTACCACAAATGTGCTGGCAAACAGGAGGATTGTCCAGTTAGGTACTTTTTTGTGCCATACTCTCTTTTTGGAGAGTGACTAACTAAGCTGACACAACATCTGCCGTACGGACAGCGCGGTAATCTGGTAACAGGCAGTGGTGCGGAGTTGATGGTTGCAGGTGAACTGATATACCACGTCAGCCCGGATCGTTTACCGGCGTACATTCGGCACCGAATCCGCTGGTGTCCTCCTCCATGACGGACCCGGCAGCGTTCAGGTTTTAAGCAGATAACGTTGATACTCAAATTAGTACCGATATGCCCGACTTTGTTGACGATGGACGTGTGTATTACAATCCGGTCGAATACGCCATGCACCAGATTGGCGGAACCTGGAAAATGCCGATTTTGTGGCGGCTCAGCAAAAAAGCAGTGTTGCGGTATGGTGATCTGAAAAAATATTTGCCCCATATCTCCCACAAGATGCTGACCACGCAACTGCGGGAGCTGGAGACGCATGGCTTCGTAACGCGGACAGTATACCCGGTGGTGCCGCCAAAGGTGGAGTACCGGCTTACCGAAAAAGGCCAGCGTGCCATTCCGGTTATCGACACCATTCGTCAGTACGGTATGGGCCTTATGCGTGAGGCCGGGATCGACCCCGATCTGGTGTTTCAAAAACCTGAGCATTAACCGAATTCATATGATTCAGATCGACGCTTTTCTGCGCGACCTTACGCGCTTACCCCATCGGGGCGCGGCTACCCACTACGAAACCGAAGCGGCCCGGCTGTTACAGGATCAGTTGACCGAGATGGGAGCCAGCGTCCGCACCGAAGCGTTTCAGACACCCCGTACGTATGTCACGGTCGTATACTGGATTATTGGCGGTATCCTGACCGGGCTGGCGCTGGTACCGGTAACCGGCGTAGCGGTGGGTTTGGTCTGGTATTTTGTATGGATGGCCTATCGGTATTTCAACTGGCGCTACTCGTTCATAACGCGCTTCCCGGGGCAGGGTACGGCGCGTAATGTGATAGGCCACTGGCCCGCCCAGACCGACCCGGCCGATACGAAAAAGGTGATTTTGATGGCCCATTACGATACCGCGCCGGTCTCGCTGCTCTACGGACCCAAACAGCAGGCCGGTTTCCGAACGTCGCTGATCGTCTCGCTGGGGCTGATGGTCATAGCCGCTATGCTGGCCACCGCCGAGGCAATGGGTACCGGGCTGCCCTATGTTACTTACCTACGCTATGCACTTATGGCTTATTTTGTCACACAGGCTGGGGTCGGTACGGCGGGGTACTGGCTGAAAGGATACACCAACGGAGCCAGCGATAACGCAACAGGTGTGGCTGCGGCCCTTGTTACCGCCGAACAGCTTCGACAGCAGAACCTGCCCAATCTGGCTATTGAAGTCGTTCTGACCAGTGCCGAAGAAGCCGGTATGATTGGAGCTTATCACTACGTGGAGGCTCACAAACGTACCTGGAATCGGAAGCAGACGCTGGCCATCAATTTTGATACGCTGGGGGCCGGGCAGTTAACCGTCGTGGAGCAGACGGGAACGGTAGAGGTTATCCGGTACGACAACCCGGCTACAGAACGGGCCCGCGAGCTGATCAACACCGATGCCTTTCGGGAGCGGGTGCAGGTGGGCGAGTGGCATACCGCCGACTTCGACAGCGTCTGGTTCGTCAGAAACCGGATACCGGTCGTGGCACTGTGCGCGCTGGACCCGTCGGGACAAATGCCCCGGATTCATCAACCCGAAGATACCGTCGAGGCCGTCGACCTGAAGCCCGTTTACCAGGCAATCGATTTTGCGGGAGCGCTCGTCACGGGTTGGGCAACTGAAACGGGGCCGTTGCCAGCCTGATGCATTCACTCGCTCAGGCCAGTGGCTGGTTTATTGACGGCCGGGTTGCTTCTGCTACCGTCAATTCATCCATTACTCACTATTAAGTTTTACTTTTGCCGCATGGCTAACTACAAGAACGAAGGGTACGACCCCGAAGAAATCAGTGCGCTGAAAGAGGAGTGCCGACAGGAAGGTAAATCATTTATTTACGTTGAAGACGACGATCTGGACGTGCTGGAATCCGGCGAATGCGTTCATATTCAGTTTCCTGGTCAATATCAGGCCCAGGAGGTGATTTACGACGCACTGGTCTACACGCTGCGGCTGCACCATAGCAGCCTGGTGTACGAAATGGCCGTAGAGCAGGTGCGGAAGACCTATCCGGAATACGTACCACCCGAAGATCGGAGTGCTGGCTACACGATCTCGCCCGAGATGGAGGAAGAGGCTGAAACGGCGCTTACCGAAATCATCGAGGAAATCGAAGAAACCGAAACGGTGAAAGTTCAGGAGCACGTGGAGATCGATACCGAGACGGATTATGGTATCGCGCTGGACGTTTGTCTGAACGTAGAAGAAATCACCGACGAGGTCATCGAAGAGTTCGTACGGAACTATAAAGCCAACGCCTTGCATCTGGACAACACCCTGTACTCCTTCACGAGCGAGGGCGAAGAATAACCTGACGGACAGGTATCGGTTCGCCGTTTTCAGGCCTGCTGACTAGGGTGAACCGATACCTGTACACCGAAACCTCTATACTCATGGCCTTTTCCGGTACAGCTACTTACGTTGCCACCCGCGAGTTGAGCATGGCGGTCAATGCAGCTGTTCAACTTCAGAAGCCATTGCTCATCAAAGGCGAACCGGGCACGGGCAAAACCCTGCTGGCCTATGAGATTGCGCAGTCGCTGGGTAAGCCGCTGTACACCTGGCACGTCAAGTCGACCACCTCGGCTCAGCAGGGGCTGTATGAGTACGATGCGGTATCGCGGTTGCGCGATTCACAGCTCGGCGACGGATCGAACCGGGTAGGGGACCTCGCCCATTACATCCGGAAAGGAAAGCTCTGGCAGGCTTTCGAGTCGGAAGAGCAGGCGGTACTGCTGATTGACGAAATCGACAAGGCCGATATTGAGTTTCCCAACGATCTGCTGCTGGAACTGGACCGCATGGAGTTTTACTGCTACGAACTGCAGCAGACCATCAAAGCCCGGCACCGGCCTATCGTTATCATCACCTCCAACAATGAGAAAGAGCTACCCGATGCGTTTCTGCGCCGGTGTTTCTTCCACTTTATCCGGTTTCCGGATCGCGAAACGATGGAGCAGATTGTAGGAGTTCATTATCCCGACCTGCCTCAGGAGCTGATGACCAAAGCGATGTCGGTATTCTACAGCATTCGGGATGTGAGAGCGCTGAAAAAGAAACCATCGACGAGTGAGCTGATCGACTGGATACGGCTGCTGCTGGTGGCGGGCGTTACCCACGATGATTTGAACGACCTCGACGCCCTGAACGAACTGCCGCCGTATCTGGGAGCCCTGCTGAAAAACGAACAGGATACCGATCTGATGACCGCCCTTCGCCGAAAAGGGGGGCGGCCTTATTGATCCGGGAATTTATTGGTATGCCGGTAGCGACCGAAAAACCAGTGTGCCCACCAGCCCGTTACGGGAGCCTATTCAAGACAACCGCATGTTTCTGGACTTCTTTCTACTCCTTCGTCGTCACGCATTGCCGGTAACCCTGCCGGAGTACCTGACGCTGTTGTCGGTGATGCGGAGCCAGGTGGGCGGTACTTCGATCGAAGAGTTTTACTACCTGAGCAAAACCACCCTGATTAAACACGAACAGCACCTCGACCTGTTCGACCGGCTTTTTGGCGAGTACGTAACGGCTAAGCCATCGGCTCCGGCTGACAGCCTCCCTCCGTCACCACCCGACTGGCTGCGCGACAGTCTGGACAGTCAGCTAACCGACGAAGATCGGCAGGCGCTCGAAATGGCGGGTGGCATCGATGCACTCTGGCAGCAGCTGCGCGAACGGATGGACCAGCCCGGCGAATCCGGTACGCCCTGGGCGCAACCCGGACAGAGCGGGATAGGGGGCGATGCGAACAGGGGCCTGCCGGGAAACGGCGCTCCCCAATCGCCCGATCAGAAGAATCCATCGGGAGGTAACCGAACCGCGCCCAAGGTATGGGAGCAGCGCGCGTATAAAAATCTCGATGACCAGATCGAGCTCAATACCCGCAACCTGAAAATGGCGCTCCGCCGGCTGCGCATTCTGACCCGCGAGGGCCTGGACGACGAGCTGGACATTGACGGCACCATCAGCGGGACGAGCCGCAACGGCGGATATCTGGACATCCGGATGCAGCCCTCGCGCAAAAACCAGGTTAAAGTGCTGATGTTGTTCGATGTGGGCGGATCGATGGATGAGCACATCGACCTGTGTTCGCAGCTTTTCTCGGCTGCCCGTTACCAGTTCAAACACCTGGAGTTTCTGTATTTTCACAACTGCGTTTACGAAACGCTCTGGACAGATAACCAGCGCCGTCGTGAGCGGGTGCCGACCTGGGAGGTGCTTCATAAATACAACCGGCAGTATAAAGTGATTTTTGTAGGCGATGCGGCCATGGCACCCTACGAACTAACAACCCCCAGGGGGAGCGTGGAGCATTATAACGAAGAAGCCGGTATCGTCTGGCTCGATCGGTTCAAGGCTCAATATCCGCATCTGGTCTGGCTCAACCCCAATCTAGCCGCTTACTGGAAGTACAGTCATAGTACGGCCCTGATTCGGGAATGGTCGGGCAACCGAATGTTTCCGCTTTCACTCAACGGGCTTGAACAAGCTATGAAAAGCCTGAAAAATCCTAAGATTACGTTTACTGATTAACTACGTTCATGCAACAACCCGATTCGCTGAATCAGGTGGCCGAGTTCCACCGTACTTTTCATGCCCCCGTTTTAGAAACCCCCCAGATTCCGTCGCCCGCCCGCTGCCAGCTGCGCGTGTCGCTGCTGGCCGAAGAACTCGATGAACTCCGGGAAGCAATCGACGCCAATGACATCGTGGCGGTAGCCGATGCACTCTGCGATTTGCAGTATGTGCTGTCGGGAGCGGTGCTGGAGTTTGGGCTGGGTCATTCGTTCAAAACCCTGTTCGACGAAGTACAACGATCGAATATGAGTAAAGCCTGCCTGACGGTAGAGGAAGCCGAAGCCACCGTGGCTCAGTACACCGCCAAAGGAGTCGCCTGTCATTACGTGGAGTCTGACGGCAAGTTTCTGGTCTACCGCGACGCCGACCACAAGACGTTGAAAAGTGTCAATTATTCACCCGCCGATCTGTTGTCAATCGTTAACGCGCACTAAGTCCGGCAGGCGTCTCCAGCCGGTTTAGGGTAAGACGCCCGATGTTTTATGGAAAACTACACCTTTACTGCCGTTGACCGGTTTCTGCGATACGTCCGGATCGATACCCAGTCGGACCCGCAATCGACAACGAATCCCAGTACCGAAAAACAGAAGGACCTGAGCCGGTTGCTGGTTCAGGAGTTGCTGGATATGGGCGTTACCGATGTCGAGCTGGATGAATGGGGCTATGTATACGCGACCATCCCGGCTACTACCGACAAAGCAAACGTGCCGACGATCTGCTTCTGCTCGCACGTCGATACGTCGCCTGATGTGACGGGGGCTGGTGTGAAGCCGATTATCCACGAACGCTGGAACGGCGCCGACATTAGCCTGCCCGACCGGACAAACCCCGCCGATCCGGCGCAGGTTATCCGGGTCGCCGATCATCCGGATCTCCTGGATCAGATCGGGAACGATATCATTACCGCCAGCGGCACGACCCTGCTGGGGGCCGACAATAAAGCGGGCGTGGCCGAGATCATGGATGCCGCCCACTACCTGCTTACCCACCCCGGGGTCAAACACGGGCGAATCCGGCTGCTGTTCACGCCTGACGAAGAAGTGGGACGGGGCACCGAAAAAGTTGACATTCAGAAGCTGGGCGCTGATTTTGGCTATACCATCGATGGGGAGAGCCTGGGTACGCTGGAAGATGAGACGTTCTCGGCCGATGCGGTCCGGATTCAGATTCAGGGTGTCAGTACGCACCCCGGCTTTGCGAAGGGCAAACTCGAAAATGCCCTGAAGATTGCGGCCGACCTGCTGGCCAGCCTGCCCAAAGAAGCCCTGTCGCCCGAAACGACCGACGAGAAGGACGGGTTTGTTCATCCCACCCGGCTGGAGGGCAACCAGGATCAGGCGGTGCTGGAGTTCATTATCCGCGACTTCACCGAAGCGGGTCTGCACGAGAAGGAAACGTATCTGCAAAACCAGCTCAACGATGTGCTGGCCGGTTATCCCGGCTCCAAAGCCGATTTTGTCGTAAAGCAGCAATACCGGAATATGAAAGAAGTGCTGGATCAGCATCCGGCGGTTGTCGATAACGCGCTCGAAGCTATCCGCCGGGCGGGCTTATCGGCCAGGCGCCGAAGCATCCGGGGTGGCACGGATGGCTCGCGACTGTCATTCATGGGGCTGCCCTGTCCGAACATCTTCGCCGGTGAACATGCGTTTCATTCGCGGCAGGAGTGGGTATCGGTTCAGGATATGCAGAAGGCGGTAGAGGTGATTGTCAACGTGGCCCGGGTTTGGGAAGAACGGGCCTGATTCGGTCATCGTTAAACGGGCAAGCTATCGGGCAGGAATAACCAACTGCCGGGATAGCTTGCCCCGTTTGTTAGCAGTAGTGCCGCCATCGCATAAACCTGTTGCCGAACTACAGACTACGGGCCATAAACCCGCCTGACGCGTCTCAAATTATAACCTGACGCGTCTCAAATTATTCCTGAGTCGATACGGAGCCTGCCACCAGCCACCTTTGAGCCATCGTTCAGCGCAGTACGTCGGTCAACGTCGACCCCCAACCGCTGAGCCCCCAAGCTCATGGCACGCTATCTCTATCTTATTGTTCTGGCCGTTCTGTCCGTACCGGCCGTTGCCCAGACCTTAACGGGTGTCATTCGGGAGTCGAATGCCCAGCCGGCTTCCTTTGCCGCCCTGAAACTCATGCGTACTGCCGATTCCAGCTTTGCAGGGGGAACGATGGCTGACGAAAAAGGGCTGTACGCGTTTAAAAATGTAGCCGACGGCAGCTACCGTATTCAGGCGTCGCTGGTTGGCATGAACACCGTAACGAGCCGGGTCATACAGGTGCAGGCGGGCCAGTCGGCAGTTGTCGACACGCTTACGTTTCGGCCGCTCAGCCAGACCCTGACGACCGTAACGGTGCGGGCTCAGAAACCGTATATCGAACAGCAGACCGACAAAACGGTACTCAACGTAGCGGCTGACGCTACGGCTCAGGGAAAAACGGCCTATGAGTTATTGCAACAGGCCCCCGGGGTCGTGATCGATCCGAACGATAATGTCAGAATGGCGGGCAAGCAGGGGGCTACCGTCTTCATCGACGGGAAGCCGACGAACCTATCGGCCACGGATCTGGCTAACCTGCTCAAGTCAACGCCCGCGTCGACCATCGAAAAAATTGAGTTGATCACCAATCCGTCGGCGCGCTACGATGCGCAGGGTGGGGCCGGCATCATCAATATCAAATTTCGGCGCGACAAAAGCCTGGGGCTGAACGGAAATGCATCGGGTGGCTATGGGCAAAGCGACCACCACCGGGCCAACGCAGCCGTCGATCTGAACTACCGGGCCAAACGGCTGAACCTGTTCGGAAACCTCTCGGGAACCGACAACTTTCAGATTACGAATGTTCGGCTGGATCGGACGGCGGGCGGGCTCCAGTTTCGGCAGCGGGGGTACGACTCAGACGGAACCCGGGCGCTTGTCTATAAAACCGGTGCCGATTATTTTATCGGTAGTCGTCACACGCTGGGGCTGATTATTTCGGGCAATACAGCCTCGAACCGGTTCGGCACCTACACGACAACCGATATAGTCAGCAACCAGAGTCGCCCGGATTCCAGCGTGGCCAACCAGGTCAACAACCCGAGCCGGTTTAGCCGGGTCAATGGCGCCTTCAATTACCGCTATACCGATACGCTGGGCCTGGTTGTCAATCTGGACGCCGACCTGACCCGCTTCAGTAACGTATCGCCCAGTACCATCATCAGCGATTACGTCAACGCCAATCGGGAGCCGCTGTTTCGCCGGCAGAACCGCTTCGATGCCAGTACCGGCATTACGATTGTTACGTTGAAAGGGGATCTGGAGAAAGAATGGAAAGCCCAGCGCCTGAAACTGGAAACCGGCTTCAAGCATACCGACGTAGCCACGGATAACGAACTGCTGGTCTTCTCAGGACCGGAGAATACGCCCGATATCAACCGCACGAATCGCTTTACCTATCGAGAGATCGTCAGCGCGGTGTACACATCGCTGAACCGGTCGTTCGGCAAGAAATGGACGGTACAGACGGGTCTGCGCGCTGAACACGCCACGGTGCGGGGGCGGTCTACGGATTTACGCTCGTCGGGCAGTCTGGAGCGGCCCGATACCACCTACCTGAATCTGTTTCCAACGGCTTTTGTGCAGTACCAGGCAACGGAGAAGAGCCTCTTTGCGGCCAATTACGGCCGGCGGATCGGTCGGCCCAACTACCAGGACCTGAACCCGTTCATCTACCAGCTGGACCCGTATACCAGCCAGCGCGGTAATCCCTATCTCCGTCCGTCCTATACGCATAATGCCGAGCTGAGTTACACGTACAAGTGGGCGACGACGGTAAAAATCGCCTACAGCCAGACTAACGATTTCGCGACGGATGTGATTCGTCAGGAGGGCATCACGGGTTATCAGACCGTTGCCAACGTGGGCCGGACGGATGCGCTGAACGTCTCGTTCAGTACCCCGCTGCCCATTACCAAGTGGTGGAATGGGTACGTCTACGCCGGGGCTACCTGGAATCGCTTTCGGGGCAATCTGTCGGTCAGTGAACCGTTTGATCAGCGCGCTTTTGCCTTCGATGGCTACATGCAACACGCGTTCACGCTATCACCGGTCTGGTCGACCCAGGTGTCAGGTTTCTGGAGTGCACCCACCACGCAGACGGTGTACCAGATTGGAGGACTCGGGGCAATTAACCTAAGCGTTCAGAAAAAAGTCTGGGAAGGCCGGGGTAAGCTGACCCTCAGCCTGGACGATGTACTGAACACCATGCGCTGGAAACAATCGGCCAACTTTAGCCTGGACCCGGCGAGTCCCCAGCAGTTTGTGATCGACAGGAAGTGGGAAAGTCGGCGGGTAAGTCTCCGGTTTGCCTACCGTTTCGGGAGTAACGACATCAAATCGGCCCGTGAGCGCGAAACCGGCACCGACGCCAACCGCATCAAAACGAAGGGCAACCTGTAGAGACGCGACCCGTCGCGTCTCGCGGCCCGACCCGTCGTGTCTCACCCCTCGCCACCCATTCCCCGCGTCTCACACACCATCCCCAATTCCATCCCCCGCCAATCTCATTCTATCAGACTTTAAAAAAATAAACCCCATGAAGACAATTGCCCTGTTCGTTATGCTAAGCCTGTCGGGTGGTGTAACCCGATCGCAAACGGCATCTGTCGTGACCTTATCATTCAAAAACAACGGTGTGCTACCCCGGGAGTTCCGGTTTCTGGAGCGGCATCCGGCCAATAAGTACCCTAATGTCTTTACCGCTTATCTGTTGCCGGGTCAGTTGCATACCGTCAGGCTGAGGGTCGGTACCACGTTATCGCTGGTAACCCAGGCCGAGATCAACGCCACCATGCAGGGGCAAGTTGTTCCGGGCAAACCGCTGCTGGTGGTACAGCCCGACGATGCGGGCAAGACAGTAAAGCTGATTCAAAACCAATAAAACCCCTATACACCATGAAAACGCTACCATTCCTGCTTATTATCTGTTGCCTGGCTAAATGCCCCGTTTCCGCACAACAGTCGTCGGTGCTGCCTGCGGCAACCGGATCGACCGAACGGGTATCCTTCGTCCTTAAAAATACCCTGGGTTATCATCGGATGTTCAGGGCGGAGGGGCCGGGCATTGCCTATGGCTTTACCATGAACCGGAACGAGTCGACACCCAAAAACTGGCCGGTGGGAACTAGTTTATATTACAGCCAGGATGGCGAGACTAACGGCAGCTACATCCTGACGGTGACGGCCAGCGATGCAGGCAAAACGCTGGGTACCGGTCCGGTGGGTGGGCGAAAAGCAATTGATCGGGGCAAAAGCGGTATTACCTTTCAACTGCGAAACAGCAGCCTGCTGCCCCGAAAGATAACCCTGGTCAGTTATAGCCCCGGCGACCCTGGAAACGGAACTACCGGCTTTGTCATAGGGCCCCGGGGGAGTCGGACGGTAACGTTTCCGGCCGGTACCCGGCTGTACCTGGCCACCAGCCAGCAGGTGGATCGGGTGATGGGTGGCAACCGGATCGACACCGATAAGCCGTTTCTGGTGGTTGACAAAGAGTATGCCGGTAAGACGTTCCAGCTCGAGTAGGCGTGGCAGCTAAGTACGTTCCGCCCAGCCCACAGAGTATTACAAAACAGCCGGAAACACTGTATATTGGTCACGTCGGCTACCGAACGCTAGCCCCAACCTATTCCCGTCAATGACTTTTTACTTTTCTGCCTATTCAACCCCCTTGCTGTTTGGATTTGTCCAGGGATGGGTATACGCCATCCTGTTATGGATACGGGGCCGACGCGAAGAACGCCTGTCCGACATCCTGCTCGGATGGGTGCTGGTTGGGTGCAGCCTTAATATCTGGGAATACATGCTGGGCTTTGGCGGCATTGAGGTGCTATGGCGTGAACTGGAGTTTTTTCCGCGCACGCTGGGTTATCTGTTCCCTGTGTTGTGTTATTTCTATCTGAAGAGTCAGGTAAATGCCGAGTTTCGGTTTAGCCGCCGGGATCTCTGGCACGCCGTTCCCTTTTTGGTCTTCGTCGTCTATCATGTCAGCGTCTTTGCCATGGGCCCCGCGTTCGTAAGCGAGTGGGAGAAGACAGTACATTACCCGTACCATCTGGATACGGCAGAGTTTGTCATCGGTATCGGTATCGACATTCTTTATCTCTACTGGGCGCTGCAACTGTACCGGCAGTACCACTCGTGGATCAGGAACCAGTTTTCGGAAATCGATACGATCAGCTTTCGGTGGTTTCGCAACTTTATGATCGCCATGGCCGTCACGTCGCTGTTTAACCTGGTCATGACGCTGATCAGCCTGGCGTTCAATCTGAATTTCTGGCAGGACTGGTGGGATGAACTGGCCGGTGTCGCGCTGATCTATTATGTAAGTATAGAAGGCTACGCCCAGGTGCAGGTGGCTCGGCGGCTCAGGTTTCACAACGAAACCGTACCGGTACAAACCCCCGATGCCGTTTTGCTACCCGCCAATGCAATGCCAGTGGCCGTGTCGACAACCGATTCGGCCGCGCCGGACACCGACGAGGACCGAAATGCAACGCTGCTGCCGCCCGATTTGTCGGATCGCCTGACTAAGCTGCTGGACTACATGGCGGCTGAGAAACCCTACCTCGACCCCGACCTGTCGCTGGCCGATCTGGCCCGTCGGCTGCATACCAACCCCGTCATACTCTCGCAGGTAATTAACACGGGGACGGGAAAAAACTTCAATGATTTTATCAACGAATACCGCGTCGATGAGTTCAAGCGCCAGGTTCGTGACCCCGCCACTACGCATCTGAGTTTTCTCGGACTGGCTCTCAACTGTGGATTTAATTCCAAAGCCACCTTCAATCGGGCCTTCCGAAAGTTTACGGGTACCTCACCGGGCGAGTTTCTGAACGAGCTGAAAAAGGTGGCCTAGCCGACGCTATGGTCGACCTGCGCCGATATGGCCGTTGACGATGATTGGAAAACAATCTACTAAATTGGTAGGTTGATCTAGGACATCAAACTCAACGCGCATGGAATCTCAAGTTGAACTCGACGGACCAGTCGGAACCAGTGCAGGATCGCCTTACGACCTAACGCACGACGTAGCGGGGCTCAAGACGCTCATGGTCAACGTATATTTTATTGGCGAGCCGGGGCCGGGCAATCCCTGGGTACTTGTCGACGCTGGTTTGCCGGGTTATACGGGTCAAATCAAAAAGAAAGCCGAGCGCTTATTCGGGGTTGGTACCCAGCCCGACGCGATTGTGCTTACCCACGGCCACTTCGATCATACGGGCTCATTAAAAAGCTTGCTGAAGATATGGAACGTACCGGTGTACGCGCACAAGCTTGAACTACCGTACCTGACAGGAAAATCGAGCTACCCACCACCCGATCCGGCTATTGGCGGGGGCTTCATGTCCTACAGTTCATTTATTTTTCCGATCGGTCCCGATGATTTTGGCGATCGGGTCAGCGCTATTCCCGACAATGGCCTGCTTCCGGAGTTGCCCGGCTGGCGGGTCATTCATACACCCGGTCACGCGCCCGGTCATGTTTCGCTCTTCCGCGACAGCGATCGTACGCTCATCGTGGGTGATGCTTTCGTGACTACCAATCAGAACTCGGCTGTTGCGGTGGCGCAGCAGAAAAAGGAAATACATGGTCCACCTGCCTACTTCACCTGCGACTGGGAAGCGGCCCGGCAGTCGGTTCAGAAGCTGGTGGCGCTGAACCCGCGGGCGGTGGGTACGGGGCATGGCGTTGCCGTGAGCGGCCTTGATCTGGAGTTGGGCCTCAGCCGCCTGTCTCATAATTTCGATGAGTTGTCGATCCCGTCAGAAGGCCGATACGTCCGTCAGGCCGCGGTGACTGATGAATCGGGCATTCGTGATATGCCTGCGCCAACGTCTTACACCGTGGCCAAAGCCATCGGCTGGGGTATGCTAGCCGGTATTCTCCTGGTCGCCTTATGGCCCAGCGAGTCATCAGACGATTGATATTGATTGCCCCGGCCTTCAGGCCGGGGTTGTTTGTATTTCTCGTCTCCCGGTCTAAAGACCGGGGCTAGCCATTGGTGGAACACATTAGGCTTTTGCATTGAGCTAAGCACATGATTAGCCCCGGTCTTCAGGCCGGGGTTGTTTGTATTTCTCGTCCCCCGGTCTAAAGACCGGGGCTAGTCATTGGTGGAACACATCAGGGTTTTGCATTGAGCTAAGCACATGATTAGCCCCGGCCTTCAGGCCGGGGTTGTTTGTATTTCTCGTCCCCCAGCCTGAAGGCCGGGGCAAGCCATTGGTGGAACACATTAGGCTTTTGCATTGAGCTAAGCACATGATTAGCCCCGGCCTTCAGGCTGGGGTTGTTTTATATCCTATTGCCCCGGCCAGGGTTGTGTGTATTTGTTCTTCAGGCCGGCAAAATCAATTTCAACCGGGGTTTCGATGGGCAGGCCTGGCGGGGGAAGGCTGACGATCCGGGATAGAATGTTTAGTTTTGCGGATTAGCATACGCAGGAATGTCCCAGAAGAAACCTAAATTTTATGTAGTCTGGCAGGGCCGGAAACCCGGTGTATATGACAGCTGGGACGAGGCCAAAGTGCAGACAGACGGGTTCGCCAAGCCATTGTTCAAATCGTTTGACAGCAAAGCTGCCGCCCTCAAGGCATTTGGTGATAAACCCCACAAACATATAGGACAGGGTCCCAAACCCGCTGGAAAACAGGGGAAACTGGATGGGCTCGTGGGGTTGCCTATTGAGGATAGTCTGGTTGTCGATGCCGCCTGGAACACGGCCACCGGCGATATGGAATATCAGGGCATCTACCTGGCTACGCGCCAGAAGCTGTTTTTGAAAGGACCTTACCCTGACGGCACCAACAATATTGGTGAGTTTTTGGCCATTGTACATGCCCTGGCGCTGTTGCACCAGAAGAACAGCAACATACCGGTCTATTCCGATTCCAGAACGGCGATCAGCTGGGTGAAAAAGAAAAAGGCCAATACAAAGCTGGATGAAACAGCCCGCAACGCCGAACTCTTTGATCTGATCGACCGGGCCGAGACCTGGCTACAGACCCATCGGTATGCCAACCCGGTATTAAAGTGGGAAACAACGGTTTGGGGAGAAAACCCGGCGGATTTCGGCCGCAAATAATGTTTGCCTTCAAGCAGTTCACTATCCACCAGGAGCGGGCAGCTATGAAAGTCTGCACCGATGCCTGCGTGCTGGGCGCTTACGCGGATGTCGACACGGGAGACACCCGGGTGCTGGATATTGGCACCGGTACTGGCCTGCTGGCCCTCATGGCCGCCCAGCGGAACCCGGCCGCCAGCGTCGATGCGGTAGAAATCGACGATAAGGCGTTCGGTCAGGCCAGCGATAACGCCGAAGCCAGTCCCTTTGCTGACCGGGTACACGTATGGCACGACCGCATCCAGCACTTTTCACATCCGTCGGGACCGTATGACCGTATCCTGACCAACCCGCCCTTTTACACCAATCACCTACGGTCGCCCGATGCGGCTGTGAACCGGGCCCTGCATACCGACGACCTGCCCTTCCAGGAACTGGTGACGGCTGTTGTCCGATTGCTGAAACCTGCCGGGCAGTGGTGGGTGCTGCTGCCTCCGTATGAGATGAGTTTGATCCGTACTGTAGCGCAGGAAGCAGGGCTGGGGGTTTTCCGGCAGCTTCAGCTCCGGCACCGGGCCGACAAACCCGTTTTTCGGCTGATCAGCGGTTTTTCGTTTGGTGCAACGAACCCTAACGAGGAGTTGTTAACGATATATGAGCCGGACAGCCGGACCTATACCCCCGCGTTCCGGACGTTGCTCCGCGATTTTTATCTGATATTCTGAAAACTCTGCGACCTTTGCACCGTCGCTGCGCGCCTGGCGTTTAGATACCCCCATGACTGAATTGCTTCAACTGACCGTTCTGATTCCACTCTATAATGAAGAAGAGTCGCTGCCCGAGCTGCACGACTGGATTGTGCGGGTCGTCAACGAACACGCTTACTCGTACGAAATCCTGTTTGTGGATGATGGAAGCACCGATGAGTCGTGGCCGGTGATAGAACGGCTCTCGGCGCAGAATCCGGCCGTACGTGGCATTCGATTCAACCGAAACTACGGCAAAACGATGGCACTCCAGACGGGCTTTCAGGCCGCGCGGGGCCAGGTCGTTATTACCATGGATGCCGATTTGCAGGACAGTCCTGACGAAATACCGGAACTGTATCGAATGATTGTTGAGGATCGGTACGATCTGGTATCGGGCTGGAAACAGAAGCGGTACGATCCCCTTACCAAAACGCTGCCCACCAAACTTTTCAACGCCGTCTCGCGCTGGATCTCGGGGGTTCAGCTGCACGATTTTAACTGTGGCCTGAAAGCCTACCGGCAGAAGGTAGTCAAAACCATTGCACCGGCCCTCTACGGCGACATGCACCGGAACCTGCCCATCGTGGCCAACTGGAACGGATTTTCGAAGATAGGCGAGAAAGTGGTCCAGCACCGGGCGCGTAAATACGGTACGACCAAATTTGGGCTCGAGCGGTTCGTCAACGGCTTCCTCGATGTGCTGGTCATCGGGTTTGTACACCGGTTCAGCAAACGGCCTATGCACTTCTTCGGCACGCTGGGTACTTTATCGTTCTTCATTGGTAGTGTATTGGCAGTCTGGATCATAGCCGAAAAGCTGATCAACATAGCACAGGGCGTCAAGTTCCGTAATGCTACGGATAACCCGCTTTTTTACTTTGGTCTGGTTGCCATCATTCTCGGGGTACAGCTCTTTCTGGCTGGCTTTCTGGGGGAGATGCTGGTGAGGCAGAGCCTGAATAAAAGCGGTGAACTGCTCGTTGCCGAACGGGTTGGGTTTGAGAGCTAAACAAAAACAAGACGTTTGCACCCCGCAGCTGCGCCCTGACTTCTTGTTGTATTCCAGGCCCGTTCGCACAGAAAATCACGATAATTGGGTTTTTAGACGTATTTTTGCCTCTATAGACATCATTCCGCCCGCTGCTGGTCAGGCTTTGCCACCAATAGCGGGCGGAATGTTTGTTTGGGCCAATTGACGAACTCGATTTATTCTTATTTTTTCTCGAAATTGTATGCAAGCTTTTCTAGAGCCGACACAACTTGATCCAATGGCAAAAACCCCTTCCAAAGCACACCCCTGGCATGGCATCTCGCCGGGCGAAAATGCCCCCCACGTCATTACGGCCTTCATTGAGATAGTACCCACCGATACCGTGAAGTATGAGATCGATAAAGAGTCTGGCTATCTGAAAATTGACCGGCCGCAGCAGTATTCCAACATCATTCCGGCGCTGTACGGGTTCGTTCCCAGAACGTTCTGCGGAGAGCGGATCGCCAAACTGGCTTCAGAGCGGTCGGGCCATATCATCAGCGAAGGCGATGGCGACCCGCTGGACATCTGCGTACTGACCGAACGCGAAATTACCCACGGTGACATTCTGTTGCAGGCTATCCCGATCGGGGGCTTCCGGCTGATCGACAAAGGAGAAGCTGACGATAAAATAATTGCTGTTCTGAAAGGCGATGCAATGTACGGTCAGTACAAAGACCTGAGCGAACTGCCCGAAGCCGTGGTGAAACGCCTGCGTCACTACTTTCTAACCTATAAGAACCTGCCAGGTGAGCCTGCTGTCATGGAACTGGCCAATATTTACGGCCGCGATGAAGCGCTGGAGGTCATCCAGACGTCTATGGACGACTATGCTGAGATGCCTTCGTAAGCAGCAGCACACGTAGATTTTACATCCAGAGGAGCCGGGGGAAATGAAATCCCTTTGGTTCCTTTTTTTGTTTAAAGCCCGGCATAACCATTTATCCGATAATTGTCGCACTTGACATTTTTTCGGGTTTAGTCGCCGAATGTGTCATTATTTTTGTTCAATAGGTAAGTATAACCCAATTCGTAAACTGATTCATGCTCCAGTTTTTTAAATACGTGCTCGCCACGATAGTCGGCCTGCTTCTGTTTTCGATCGTCGGATTTATTCTGCTGGTCGGTATCGGAGCTGCACTCTCGTCTTCGGCCGATACAAAAGTCAGTGTAAAGGAGAATACAGTCCTGAAATTAGACCTGGATAAACCTATTGAAGAACGCAGTGTCGAGAATCCGTTCAGCGGGTTCGGAGCAGGTGGCACCAGCGATGCCATTGGCCTCATTGAGCTGAAAGAAGCGCTGGCCAAGGCTAAGAACGATGACAACATTGAAGGCATCTATCTGCAAAGCGAGAATCCGCAGGCAGGCTGGGCTTCGCTCGAAGAAGTACGCAACGCCCTGATCGATTTCAAAAAATCGAAGAAGTTCGTGTACGCTTATGCCGAGACGATGAGCGAAAAAGGCTACTACCTGGCCTCCGTAGCGGATAAAATCTACCTCAATCCGGCGGGCGAACTGGAATGGAACGGCCTCAATGCCGAACTGTCTTTTTTCAAAGGCACGCTGGACAAACTGGGCCTGAAACCCGAAATTTTCCGCGTGGGCGAATTCAAGAGCGCTATCGAGCCGTTCACCCGCGAGAACATGAGCGAGCCGAACAAGCTGCAGGTTACGTCGTTCCTGAATTCGGTCAATGATCACATGCTGGTTAAGATTGCCGGCAGCCGTGGCGTGCGGGTCGACTCGCTCAAGCGTTATGCCGATCAGTTGACCATCCGCGAGCCGGGCGACGCGCTGCGCACGAAACTGATTACCAACGTCGGGTATCAGGATGAACTCGAAAGCCTGATCAAAAAACAGCTTAAGATCGAGGATAAGAAAAAAATCGATTACATCAGCCTCAGCAAGTACGAAGATGCCGAAGCCGCCGACTCGGACGAAGGATCCAGCAAAAACCGGATTGCGGTCATTATTGCCTCGGGCGATATCAACTCGGGCAAAAGCAATCAGAATAGTATCGGTTCAGAAACGATCGTCGAAGAGCTGCGTAAAGCCCGGCTCGATGATAAAGTAAAAGCCATTGTGCTGCGGGTCAACTCGGGTGGCGGTAGTGCGCTGGCGTCGGATGTCATGTACCGCGAGGTTGAACTGGCCAAACGCACCAAACCGGTAATCGGGTCAATGTCTGACTATGCCGCTTCGGGAGGCTATTACATGCTGATGGGATGCAACCAGATTGTTGCCCAGCCTAACACCATTACGGGGTCGATTGGGGTGTTTTCGCTGTTATTCAACACCGAATCATTCTTCAAAGACAAGCTTGGCGTGACGTATGACCGGGTTAAGACCAACGAGAACGCTGACTTCCCCGCCATTACCCATGAGATGAGCCCGTTTCAGAAGCAGGCCCTGCAACGCAGCACCGAACGGATTTACAATGACTTCACATCGAAGGCCGCCCGGGGACGTAAATTAACCGTCGACAGTCTGCGGGCTATTGCGGGCGGGCGCGTCTGGACCGGCACCCAGGGTAAAGCGATTGGACTGGTTGATCAGCTCGGTGGTCTCGACGACGCTATCAAGCTGGCGGCCCGGTCGGCCAAGCTTAAGGAAGGCGATTACCGGCTCAAGTACCAGCCGCGTAAGAAAGATTTCTTCGAGCAGCTTATGTTTTCGTTCAGCAATGATGAAGAAGCTCGCATCAGCGCCCAGCTCGGTGAATTAGCTCCTTACGTAAAATACCTTCAGAAGCTGAAAACGATGGAAGGCATACAAATGCGCATGCCGTTCGAGCTGGAGATTCGATAAAAATTAAGTTGGTTTGCAGTAGTTAGACCTAAACGATACACTGGAATCGTTTAGGTCTTTTTATGTAACAGCCCTCTACCCGAAACGACTATGCAGACTCTGCCGGTACACCTCGACCTGTTTGCGCTGATCATCCTGCTGGGTGTAGCGCAGGGCCTGTTTCTGGGGGTTTTCTTCCTGACGGGTGAGCGGGCCAAACAGGTAGCGAACCGTTGTCTGGGCTGGTTTACCCTGGCCCTGTCGGGCGTGAGTGGCGAAATATTTCTGAACTATACCAATTATACGTTTCAGCTATTGTGGGCGGTCGACTTTGCCGAACCGTTGAATTTTGTGCTGGGGCCACTGTTTTTCTTTTACGTATGTAGCCGGCTTCATCAACGACTGCCCCGGCACTGGGGCTGGCATCTGCTGCCGTTCGGGATCTGGCTGCTCAATTCAGCAACCTGGTTCTACCAGCCTGTCGAGTTTAAATACAATTCGTACGTGAACTCGCTGCATCCGGAGCTGCCGTACATACCGGCTCAGCCCTACTGGGATGAGGACTTTACGGGATTGCGGGATTGGATCAACGAAATGACGCTGGTGAGCTGTCTGGTCTACGCGTTTTTATCGCTCATGACCATTCGGTCGGTAAGCCGGCAGCGCCCCGCAATCTGGGCAGCGGCCCAGTTGAACTCGCTCCGTTTCCTGAGCTGGCTGGTTGCGCTGGTACCTTTGCTGATCGTGCTCGTCAAGCCCCGGTTCTATCATGATGTGGGCGATTATCTGCTGGCTACCTACATGGCGGCTACGATCTACAGCATCAGCTTTCTGGTCATGCGCGGGTCCAGTTTTTTCCGCGAAGTGCCTGCCGAACCTGATCCGCCTGTTGAACTGAAAAAAAAGTACGAAAAGTCGACCCTGTCAGAAGAAGTCGAGGATGCCGTCCTTACCCGACTGACCCGCCTGCTCGAAACCGACAAGCCGTATCTGAACAGTGGGCTGTCGCTGTCCAGACTGGCCGAGCAACTGGATACCAGTCCCCATCACCTGTCTCAGCTCCTGAACGACCGCCTGGGACTGACGTTCTTCGACTGGCTGGCTACCTATCGAACGGCCGAAGCCCGGCAGCTGCTGAGTAACCCAGCGCTGGCACACCTTAAGATTGATGAGGTTGCTGAGCGGGTGGGCTACAATTCCACCTCCGCCTTTCATACGGCCTTTAAGCGGCTGACGAATCAGACACCGGCCCAGTATCGCGCCAATAGGCTTGGCACGCAGGTAGAATAACGCGCCGGGTTTGTTCGTCCCGATCGGCGCGAACTTCATCATTACCGGGACATAGTGCGTTTGGAGCCGTTGGCGCCACTTTTGGGCTGTCAACCAAACACCGATTATCATGCAACCAACTGACCCGGCCGCTCCTCCGATGGACACTTTGCCCACGCTCACTACCCGTCGATACGACCTCGACTGGCTTCGCATTATTGCTATTCTGACGTTGCTGTTCTATCATACCGGTATGATGTATGTCTCCTGGGGCTGGCATATTCAGAGTACGGAAACCAGCCGACCCTTCGAGGAGGTGATGCGGTGGCTGCACCGCTGGCGTATGCCGCTGCTGTTCTTCATTTCAGGGGCAGGTACCTATTTCGCCCTGCGCACGCGAACGGTCGGGAGTTACGCGGGAGAGCGGGTCCGGCGGTTATTTCTGCCGCTTGTCTTCGGTATGTTCGTCATCGTGCCGCCCCAGATTTACGCCGAATGGCTGTTTAGAGGTCGATTTAGCGGGAGTTATGCCGAGTTTTACCCGTATGTGTTCGAGTTTCAGCCGTACAGAGATGGTGGGTCCGGCGGAGCGTTCAGCTGGCACCACCTGTGGTTTATTGCCTATCTGTTTCTCTATGCGCTGATCAGCATTCCCGTGTTTCGGTGGCTGAAGAGCCCGGTCGGCCAGCGGTTTACGGATCGGTTCGGGCGGCTGATTAATCGGCCTGGCGGAGCTTTGTGGCTGATGGTGGGGGTTATTGCGGTTAGTCAGTACATGACCCGCCCGTTCTACCCCGATGAGACCCACGCGCTGATCGACGACTGGGCTTATTTTGTCGAGAACCTGCTGTTGTTCTGGTTTGGCTATCTGCTCATCAGCCGTCGGGAGTTCTGGTCAGTATTGACCAACCAGCGCCGAATTTTTCTGGTAGCTACCCTCGTGTTTACCGCCGTGCTGTACGGTATGCGGATGGTATTCACGAACGAGGAGATTGACACGATTTTCTGGATTGACTTCTGGTACTTTACCAACGGCATGGCCCTGATGGTAGCGTCTGTACTGGCCACGATTGCGTATGGCTACCGGTACCTAAACGTCAATAAGCCGATACTCCCCCGACTGAACGAAGCCGTTTATCCATTTTATATTCTCCACCAGACCGTAATAGTAGGAATTGGTTATTATGTGCTGACAGAAACTACACTCGGCTTGTACGATGGATTTTTGGCAATAAGTCTCTCATCATTAGTAGTTTGTCTGGTTGTATATGGGCTGCTCATTCGACCGTTCAGGCTGACCCGACTGTTGTTTGGCGTTAAATAAATTGCCCTGAACGCCCCCATCTACTACTTTTGACTACGACATAACGATTACTACCTGTATGAATGACTTCCGTACTGACTGGACACGCGCCGAAATAGCCGATATATACAATTCACCCGTGCTGGATCTGATTTACCGGGCCGCCACCGTGCATCGGCAGCATCACGATCCGCAGGAAGTACAGGTTTGCACGCTGCTGTCCGTCAAGACGGGTGGCTGCCCTGAAGATTGTGCGTATTGCCCACAGGCCGCCCGCTATCACACGAACGTGAAGGTACACAAGCTGATGGAGGTCGACGAGGTGCTGACGGCGGCTCAGCGGGCCAAAGATACGGGCAGTACCCGCTTCTGCATGGGGGCTGCCTGGCGCGAAGTACGCGACAACCGCGACTTCGATAAAGTGCTGGAAATGGTACAGGGCGTCAACCAGATGGGGTTGGAAGTATGCTGCACGCTGGGTATGCTAACCGAAACCCAGGCCCAGAAGCTGAAAGATGCCGGTCTTTACGCCTATAACCATAACCTCGATACCAGCGAAGAATTTTACGGCGACATTATCAGCACCCGTACCTACGACGATCGGCTCGATACGCTCGGTCATGCCCGTAAAGCCGGTATTTCGGTTTGTTCCGGTGGGATCATCGGCATGGGTGAGTCGCACACGGACCGGATCGGTATGCTGCATACGCTGGCCACCCTGCCCCAGCACCCCGAGTCCGTTCCGGTCAACGCGCTGGTGCCCGTAGAAGGCACACCCCTGGAAGACCAGCCCCGCGTGTCGGTTTGGGAAATGGTGCGGATGATTGCTACCGCCCGGATCATCATGCCAAAAGCCATGGTTCGTCTGTCGGCCGGCCGGGTTCGCATGACTACCGAAGAGCAGGCGCTGTGCTTCCTGGCAGGGGCCAACTCGATCTTTGCCGGCGATAAGCTGCTCACTACTCCCAACCCGGACGAAGATGCCGATCAGCAACTGTTTCAGACGCTGAACATCCGCCCGCGCAAAGCCTTCAAGGACGCATCGCAGCCGGCGGTTGTGTTCGAGCAGATTCCCGTATAAGTTAAACGGCCTATCAACAAAAAGCCCGCTACGAACTAGCGGGCTTTTTGTTGATAGGCCGTCGGCAACGGTTAGTTCGAGGAGGCTTCGACGAAGTGACTCAACACGACTTCTGCCAGTGAGGTCGCTTTCTGCTGCGAGGTAGCGGCATTGGCTTTAGTCTGCACCGTTACATTGACGATATGATTGTTGTACAGCACATGCATTGCTTTCCTGGCAGGGTCCCAAACGGCTTTGTCGCCAACACCGGGTACGGCTACGAACCGCCCCGTGCTCACGGCTGGTTTCGTGAACTGAGCGGCTACCGAAGTCACCCCCGATGTCGAGTTTGAGGAGTCGTTGCTGGCTGTCGAATCGTCGTCCATGTCGGCTTCCGCACCGCCCGCTGGCTCAGTGGCTGGCCGTTCGGCTCCCGTGCCCCGGGTTTCAGGGCCGCTGATCGGTTCCTTTTCGGCCGCCATGCCCATTTGCCCCGATACCTGGCCCGCGCCACCCTGGTACATTTTGTCGAAGATGTATTCGGCGTGGTACATGGATGGATACGGCTTTGGCCCGCCAAAGGCGACGCTAACCGTTCCGTCTTTCCACTTGAACTGACAGCCGTTCGGATAATCGAGGGTGGTCATTTCTTCGGTAAGCCCAATGTCAAACATGCCTTCGATCAGGCCCTGGTCCAGCATATTGCAGGGTTCGTCGTACCCGAACCGCTGATCGGTACTAAGCTGCCATACGCCCACTACTTCTTTAGCCAGGTTGGGGCTGCCGGTTCCGGCGGCATCATTGGCACCATCTGTATTGGATGCGTTGTCACCCTGGAAACAGGACGTCAGCAGCAAGGCCGGTAGAGACAGCCATAATAATTTCGTGCTCATAAAACGTGAGTGTAGGTTTGTTGTAAGACTAAAATTGGCTGTCCGTTGTTTACCGGTTCAAACAATTTCATGGAATCAAGCCATTGGCTCATCGGCAGCGGGTCGGTGCCGAAATGCGCCGAGTTGCGTACTTTTGTTGCCGAATTACGCCACCATGACTGACGTCGAAACGATTTTGTTGCCCCCGAACCGCTCGGTTTTTTTTGCCTCGGATTTTCACCTCGGTACCCCATCGCCCGAAAAAAGCCGGGATCGTGAACGGGCCGTCGTAACCTGGCTCGACACCATCCGCCCCCATGCCGACGTGATTTTTCTGGTAGGCGACATCTTTGATTTCTGGTTCGAGTACAAGCGCAGCATTCCGAAAGGATTTATCCGGTTGCAGGGAAAACTGGCCGAACTGACCGATGCCGGTACCCGTATCATCCTGTTTACCGGCAACCATGACATGTGGATGCAGGATTATTTTACCCAGGAAATGGGTATCCCGGTTTATCGGCAGCCGCGCCGGTACGACATCGGCGACAAACGCTTCCTGATCGGCCACGGCGACGGCCTCGGCCCCGGCGACTATACCTACAAACGACTGAAGGTGCTTTTCGAGAGCGGACTGGCCCGGCGGCTATTCCGGTACCTGCATCCCGATGTGGGCATTGGTCTGGCCCAGGCCTGGTCGCGCCGGAGCCGCATCAGCAACCAGGAGAAAGGGGAGGAGTTTATGGGTGAAGATCGCGAATGGCTGATGCACTACTGCCGCGAGGTAGAAGCGGTGCATCACCACGACTACTACATTTTTGGTCATCGGCACATACCCATGAACCTGGCCGTCAATGACCGGAGCCGCTACGTGAATCTGGGCGAATGGGTATCGGCGCGCACCTACGCCGAATTTGACGGAAACGACCTGCAACTGAAGACCTGGGCAAGCTAACAGCGGACAGTTAGTTGCCTTCCAGCAGGTCTTTCCGGGTCATGTTTTCGCGCGGAGCTTTGTTGAGCTCACTGCGCCACTCCTTGTTCTTCAGGTCTCCCCGTTTGACCGACCGGATAAAATTGGCCCAGGCAAAGGGGTTGGTAAACGAGAAGGTCGTCATGTTGTTACGTCCGTAGACCGACTCTCGCCCAAAAAATTGCTGGTTCACAAAGTTCTGGTGGTTGGCGATGGCACCCATCGGCATCGTAGCCGCCTGCCGCATAATGGCGGCCGGGTCGGTGTTGCGGGCCAGGTTGTCACGCTCCTGCTGATCGGGCAGCTTCAGGTTGACGAACGCTTCTTTAAACAGCTCTTCGGTAGCGTAGGGGTAGACCTTTACCTCGGCCAGGGTTTTGACGTCTTCCTGCAACGCTACCACCGCCGAATAGGTAAGGTCGGTCAGTCGGCGCGGAATGATGTGGTACTGGGTTTTAAAGCCAACGTAGCTGAAAATGATACTGTCGCCCGGAAAAACCGGCAGCGCAAAATAGCCGTTGGTCGCCGACAATACGCCCCGCCCGGCTTTGGGAATATAGATATAGGCACCCGGCAGCGGCTCATTGGTTTTACCGCCCGTCAGGAAGCCCGTGAATGTCACCTGGCGGTCCTGACCCTGCGCAAAGAGCGTCGTCGACGCGCCTGCAACCAGCAGCATCAGTCCAATCAGCAATACCGTCAATGACTTATTCATAGGCAAATCAGCGAAACTACAAAGTAAACGCCCAAACAGCTGGATTAGGTTTCGGACGGGTATTTTTTAAGAAAGATTAAGTTGATTAGGCAAACAGTTTCAGAAAGCTGATAATGAACGGAGCGGCCAGCAGTAGCCCGTCGAACCGATCCAGAAAGCCGCCATGACCGGGAATACTACTGCCTGAGTCTTTAATGGCAATACTGCGTTTAAACAGCGACTCGACCAGGTCGCCGTACGTACCGGTTACGACGATGATGCCACCAACGCAGTACCACTGCCAGGGTTGTAGTTCGGGGGCGTAGATGGCCAGTCCCTGCGCTACCAGAGCCGCAGCGGCAGCTCCGCCAATGGCACCCTCCCACGATTTCTTGGGTGATACGCGCTCGAACAGTTTGCGCCGACCAAAGTAGGTACCCGCGAAGTAAGCGCCGATGTCAGTGGCCCACAGCAGAAACAGACAACCCAGAATGATGGCCGGGTGGTAGGCATTACCCCGCAGCGCCAGCACAATCAGCAAGGCGAACGGCATGGCTACATAAATGATACCCAGAAAGGTGAAGCCGATGTTGGTGAACGGCTTCATATCCCGCTTTTTGTAGAGTTTGATCAAAAAGATCATCGACGAAGCCGGGCAGATCAGGAAGTAGCTGTCAGTGCCGAGCATGCCTTTCTCGATGAAATAAGCCAGCACACAGACCAGACAGCCCACTACGGTTCCGTAGGCCGTTAGGGGCTCGAATCCGTCGAGGCCGAGCAATTTATAGAACTCCCGCTGGGTAAGCGCGCTGATCAGTGTAAACAACAGAGCAAACGTCCAGTCGTCGTACCAGATCATGAAAATAATAAACGGTACCGCCACTACAGCTGCAACAACCCGCTGCTGTAGGTTCGTCAACTTAGCTAAACGTTGCTTCATTCTCGATAATTACTTTGGCCAGCGTAGCGTGCTGGAGCGGCACGTGTACTTCACTTTTTCCCCAGCCAATGGATGGGTAGGAACTGCTCTGACGATTGACAACGACCGCCGGAATGTCGTGTTCAGTCAGGAGCGCCTTGGCCAGTTCGGCCCGGTGGGGCAGCGGGGTACTGTATATGGATTCCCAGGTTTCGTTCATAAGATGAAGGCAGGCAGACCGCCGTATGCATGAGTAACTAGGTGTTGGGCGAAGGATGTCCCGCATTACTTCGTTTAAAGTAAGCCAATAACCCCGCCGACAGCACCAGCGACAGGATGGCGCCGATGATCGGGACGGACTGGGTACTTTCAATATCGACGGCAACGACCCGGCGCTGGTAAAGGTACACCATCAGCACCGTAAAGCCGTTATTGACAAAATGAGCCAGTATGGGCACCCACAGATTGCCCGACCAGACGTACAGATAGCCAAAGAGGGCGCCCAGCAACATGCGGGGGAAGAATCCCAGAAACTGGACGTGAATGGCGCTGAACAGGGCCGCGGCTACCCAAATGCTCAGGTGTACGTTACCCGTCCAGACGGTGAGGTTGCGCTGTAAGATGCCCCGGAAGAGTGCTTCTTCGCCAATGGCCGGAATCACGCCGATGACCAGCAGGGCAATAGCAAGTTGTAGCGGGGTGTCGAACGTAGTGATGTATTTGGTGACGCCAGCCAGACTTTTCTCCTTGTCACGAATCCACTGTTCGAGCGGGGCCAGGGTTTGCGGCAGGTGCAGATTCTGGTTCCACTCGATGATGAGTCCGTTGCCAGGCATGAAGGCTATGACAATCAGAACGACGATACCCAGCCCCGTAACGGTTGCCAGCGGACGTTGGCTGAACTGGGGCCAGGTCCGGCGCTCGATCACGTACCAGTAGAGCAGGGCAGGTAGTAAAAACGTACCCAGGTGATTGACCGCCTGGAGAGCCATGATCTCGTACCAGCCGTTCGCTACCGAGGTTGGATTACCCGATAGCCGGAGCAGATACGCCTGGGCTTCGGCCGGATCAAGTCCCTTGCCCACCAGTAGCACAACGAACAGCAGCAAGGTGCTGATGACGCCCCCCAGCAGCACAAAACCAACGAGCATAATAAGCCCACCAAGGGTTGGCGATCGGGATGACGGATGGTTGGGCGAGACAATAGGTTGCATAATTCCCGTAAATTTACAGACAGAACACGGATTTACGAGGTGTCAGCTGCTATTTACCCAGGAACCAAACAAGGCTGCAAATCGTAATTCTAACCAGAAAAGGGTATCTATAGCCTTGTGGCTGAAATCAATACGTACTGTGGTTAAGATTGGTAATATAGAACTTCCGGACTTCCCGTTGCTGCTGGCCCCGATGGAAGATGTGAGCGATCCGCCGTTTCGGGCGGTATGTAAGGCCAACGGCGCCGACCTGATGTATACCGAGTTCATCTCCTCGGAAGGGCTCATTCGGGATGCGGCCAAGAGCGTG
The DNA here is from genome assembly GCF_004138325.1 of Spirosoma sordidisoli. Lineage (GTDB taxonomy): Bacteria > Bacteroidota > Bacteroidia > Cytophagales > Spirosomataceae > Spirosoma > Spirosoma sordidisoli. The sequence continues at coordinate 515,817 of NZ_SBLB01000002.1, forward strand.
CAGAAACTGGATATTTTCGAATACGAACGGCCCATTGGTATCCAGCTGTTCGGCTCCGACATCGAAACGATGGGCGAGTGTGCCCGCATTGCTACCCGCGCCAACCCCGATCTGATCGACATCAACTACGGGTGCCCGGTCAAGAATGTTGCCTGCCGGGGCGCCGGGGCTGCGCTGCTTCAGGATATTCCGAAAATGGTGAAAATGACCGAAGCTGTTGTCAAAGCTACTCACCTGCCCGTAACGGTGAAAACCCGGCTCGGCTGGGACGATAACACCCGCAATGTAGAGGAAGTAGCCGAACGATTGCAGGATATCGGCATCCAGGCGCTGACCATTCACGGGCGTACGCGGGTGCAGATGTACAAAGGAAGCGCCGACTGGACGCTCATCGGCCGCATCAAAGATAACGACCGTATCAAAATTCCGATCTTCGGCAATGGCGATATCGACACCCCCGAAAAAGCGCTCGAGTATAAGAATCGGTACGGAGTTGACGGGGTTATGATTGGGCGGGCCAGCATCGGATACCCCTGGATATTCGACGAAATCAAGCACTTTGTCCGGACCGGAGAACACCGTACCCCACCCACCATTGCGGATCGGGTAGCGGTATGTCGTCAGCACCTCGACTTCTCGATCCGCTGGAAAGGCGAGATTACGGGCCTGTTCGAGATGCGCCGGCACTACACCAATTATTTCAAGGGGCTTCCTGATTTCAAGCCTTACCGGCAGCGGCTCGTTACGACCAATACCTATCTAGAAACCCGGGCCGTACTCGACGAAGTAGCCGATCGCTACGCCGAAGCCTATGTATAACCCTCAGCGCCAGCGGGTAACCAGCCGACAAGGCTGATGCCCGCTGGCGCTGAGGCTCCTTTCCCTTACGTTCATGCCCACCGAAGAGTCTATTGTAGTAAACCAGAAACGCCCGGTTATGGCGTGGGTGTTGCTTTGTACCCTGGCGCTGGTGTGGGGCAGCTCGTTTATCCTCATCAAACGGAGTCTGGGTGCGTTTTCGCCCACGCAGGTTGCGGCTGGCCGACTGCTGTTTGCCCTGCTTTTTTTTGTGCCCTTCCTGGCCCGGCAGGCCCAGCAACCGGCCGTCAGGGCAGCTGTTCGGCCCCGGTGGTGGGCGCTGCTGGTGGCGGGAATAGTGGGGTTCGTTATTCCCGCTTTTCTGTTTGCCGAAGCGGGCGCGCATCTGAGCAGTTCGCTGTCGGGCGCGCTCAACTCGCTGAGTCCGCTGTTTACACTTATTCTGGGTGCTCTCTTCTTTGGGCAGGCGCTTCAAGTCAGGCAGGTAACCGGTATTCTGCTGGGGCTGGCCGGGTCGCTGTTACTGGTCTTTTTCAGCGCCACTGGCTCCTTTCAGATCAACGGTTACGCGCTCATGGTCATGCTGGCAACGGTCTGCTACGGCTTCAACACCAACTTTATCGGGCGTTACATCAGCCAGTTACCCGCGCTGGTCTCTACGGCCTGGCTGTTTGCGTTCATCGGGCCGATTGCGGTGCTGATCCTGTTGCCGACCGACTTCCTGTCGCGCGCGTTCGATCCCACTCATACCACCTCGCTGGTAGCCCTGATTATTCTCGGGGTGCTCGGGTCGGGCCTGATGTCGGTGTTTTTTAACCGCATCATGCAGCTGGCTTCCCCTTTGTTTGCGGCCTCGGTAACCTACCTGATCCCGATCGTGGCGCTGCTGTGGGGCGTACTCGACGGCGAGCGAATCTATGCCGTACAGTTTGCTGGCATGGGGATCTGCCTGCTCGGAATTTGGTTGGTGAATCGAAACTGAGTTACTTGTGATCGATTTTCGTTCGGGTTATCCAACGCCCTTACCAAACCATAACCCATGTACCAGACAACCCTCGATCAACAACCGGCTACCATCGATTTTTCAGCAACGGGCCCGGTGCTCAACGGCGAGCCTTTCAGCTGGGACCTGGTCCGACTTACGGATCGTACCCTGCATATCCTCTACCAGGACCGTTCCTACAATGCCGAAGTGCTGGAGCTGAACGCGGCTGCTAAAACCGTTGTCCTGAAAATAAACGGGCGTATTCATACCATTCAGCTGAAAGACCGCTTCGACCTCCTGCTCGAAAAAATGGGCATGAGCAGCGCAGTCGCGGCCAAAATCGGCGACCTGAAAGCACCGATGCCGGGTCTGATCGTAGGCATCACGGTAGCGGTGGGGGCCACTGTGCAGAAAGGAGATACGGTGCTGATTCTGGAAGCCATGAAGATGGAAAACACAATAAAAGCGCCCGCCGAGGCCACCGTGAAAGCCATTCGTGTTCAGAAAGGAGACCGCGTCGAAAAAGGACAGGTACTGATCGAGTTCGGTTAGCCAAAGCGGGTTTTCGGCCGGGCTTTTGACGGGTTTACCGACTTTTCGTTTGCTGCTTTCCTCGGCTCCATCCTTCCTGCCTTCTCCTTTTTTCCCTATCTTTGCCCCCGCAAAAATCACCCCGCATGACATCAACGAAGTACAAACGAATTCTGCTCAAATTAAGCGGAGAGGCTTTGGCCGGTCCCAGCGGTTACAACATCGACCCTGCCGTACTGGAGCAATACAGTAAAGAAATCAAACAGGTTGTCGATCTGGGTGTGCAGGTCGCCATAGTCATCGGCGGAGGCAACATCTTCCGGGGCGTATCGGGCGAGCGGTCTGGTATCGACCGGGTGCAGGGCGACTACATGGGTATGCTGGCTACGGTTATCAATGCCATGGCTATCCAGAGCTCCCTCGAAAAACACGGGATGTATACCCGCGTCATGTCGGCGATCAAGATGGAGCAGGTGTGCGAACCCTACGTACGTCGGCGCGCTGTGCGGCATCTCGAAAAAGGGCGGGTTGTGATCTTCGGGGCCGGTACCGGAAGTCCGTACTTCACTACCGATACCACCGCCAGCCTGCGGGCTATCGAGGTAGAGGCAGACGTGGTGCTGAAGGGAACCAAGGTAGACGGTGTCTATACGGCCGACCCGATGAAAGACAAAACGGCTACCCGGTATACCACCATTTCGTTCGAGGACGTTTACGAGAAGAAACTGAACGTCATGGACCTGACCGCTTTCACCCTCTGTCAGGAGAATAACCTGCCCATCATTGTTTTCAACATGAATGAGGCCGGTAGTCTGCTCCGGGTCATCCAGGGCGATAGCGATACGGGCACGCTGGTGACGTCGAACTAAGTAGCCCGGGGTTTGTTTTGCCGGTTCTGGTGAGCCAATGCCTGCATACATAGCGGCTGCGTTAGCCCTGCGTTATCGCTGCTGGTTAAAACGGTACACTGAATACAGTAAACTGTAAAAAAGAATGGAAGAGATCGAGCTATTTCTCGACGATGCAAAAGACACGATGGAGAAGGCGCTGAAGCACCTGGCCATTGAACTGACAAAAATTCGTGCCGGTAAGGCCAGTGCTCAGATGCTCGACGGTATACAGGTCGAGTACTACGGGATGATGTCGCCCCTGAATCAGGTGGCCTCCGTCAATACGCCCGACGCGCGAACCATCGTGGTGAAGCCGTTCGAGCGGAAACTCATCGGTGAAGTAGAAAAAGCAATCCGGAACTCGAACGTAGGCCTGGCCCCCAACAACGACGGGGAAATGATCCGGCTCAACGTGCCCCCCCTGACCGAAGAACGTCGGCGCGACCTGGTGAAGAAAGTAAAACAGGAGGTGGAAGTGGCCAAGGTGAACGTACGTAACATCCGCAAAGACACCAACGATGACATCCGTAAGCTGGTCAAAGAAGGCGTTTCGGAAGATGCCGTCAAGCAGGGCGAAGAGCGGGTTCAGAAACTCACCGACGCGTTTATCGCCCGCATCGAAGAGGTATTCGCGGCTAAGGAAAAAGATATTCTGATGGTATAAGCTGCCGGATGATAACCAACTGTAACCCGGTTCTACCCGTTAGAACCGGGTTTTTTTGTGCCTTGCGGAGCCAGTTGACGGAGAGGCCGGGCGGGTTCGTAGGCAATCGGGTCAGTAAATCCGGCGGATGGCTGATCGGAGGTAGTCGAGCGCGGTGCGGCTGATTAGTTGTTCATCGACATCGGCTACCCGTTCGCCCCGGTGCTGGTAGGGCCATACTTCACCCGTGAGGGCGTCGAAGGTCCCGTAGGGAATCAGCTGGTACTCCTCGTATCCCCAGTATAAAAAATCGGTCGCGTCGGCGTAGGTATCGAAACCGACCGCGTAACCAATTTCCTGTTGAGCGAAAACAACGATGTAGCGCATACCCCCCGTACGCAAAAAAGACCCGTTCGGTTGCGTGTTTGTCGGCGGAGATACCGGTTCCCCGTAACAATCCGGCGGGTGCGCCGTCCGTTTTCTGGTAAACCTGTATCTTTGGGCAGTGTACTGACTGCATTGTATGAAACAACCTACATTTTTCCAACGTTTGCGCCCACACCTGATCGCTGTGGTGGGTCTGCTGGTGCTGGCTATCATTTATTTCTCGCCGGTCATGTCGGGCAAGACCTTAAGCATGAGCGATGTACAGCAGGCGGTTGCCTCAGCCCGCGAAATTCGTGAGATCGGCCAGCAATCGGGCGAGAAACCACTCTGGACCGATGCGGTTTTCAGCGGTATGCCCGCCTATATGATCGACTTTAACTATCCCTACATATTTGTTTACAAAGCCGTTATGGGGGTTGTGGGCCTGTTGCCCAACACAGCCTCGGTTGTCTTTGTGGTCATGTTTTGCGCGTACCTGCTGCTGGTTGTGCTGGGGGCTAATGCGTGGCTGTCGGCGCTGGGGGCTATTGCCTACGGGTTCGGCACCTTCGGCATCGTCAGCCTCGAGGCCGGGCATATTTCCAAACTGTTTGCTATGGGGTTTGGGGCTGGCCTGCTGGCCGGGGTGGTACTGGCGCTTCGCGGACGATACTGGCTCGGGGCCGCCCTGACCGGACTGTTTGGCTGTATGGAGCTGGGGGCCAACCACATTCAGATTACGTACTACCTGTTCATGACCATCGGCCTGTACATACTCGTTGAAGGAATTGCCCTGGTGCAGGCGGGTAAAGGCCGGCAACTGGCTATGGGCCTGGCCACGCTGGCCCTGGCGGGTGTTCTGGCCGGTGGCAGCTTTGGCAAGCGCCTGCTCGTGCTGAATCAATACACGAAGGAAACCATTCGGGGCACGTCGGAGCTGACGGCCAAAACAACCAATCCGGACGGGAAATCGGCCGAAAGCGGAGCCCGAAACGGGCTCGACAAAGAATACGCGTTCAGCTACAGCTACGGCAAGGCCGAAACCCTCACGCTGCTGGTGCCAAATGCCTTCGGGGGCGCGTCGGGGGGCGGTCTCGGTACCGGTTCTGACTTTTACAAGGCACTCGTGAATCGGGGGCTCGACCCCGCCCAGGCGCAGCAGTTTGTGGAGCTGGGTACGCCAACCTACTGGGGCGATCAGCCGATGGTAGGAGGCCCGGCCTATGCGGGGGCGGCACTGCTGTTTCTGTTCGTGCTGGGAATGTTCGTGATCCGCAACCCCATCCGGTGGTGGCTGCTGAGTGCGGCTGGGCTTATGATTGTGCTGGCCTGGGGTAAAAACCTGGCGGCCATCAACTACCTGCTGTTCGACTACCTGCCGTACCTGAACAAATTCCGGGCTATGACCATGGCGCTTTGCCTGGCGCAGCTGTTTATCGGGATTGGAGCGGCCATGGCCCTGCAGAGCCTCGTAAGCCAGAAATGGACGTTTGCGCAACTCCGACAGCCGCTGCTGATCAGCTTTGGCCTGACCGGTGGCCTGGCGTTGATCCTGGCGCTGCTGGGCGGTACCCTGTTCAGCTTTCAGACGCCGACCGATGCCGACATGATGGCGCGCTATTTCGGCGAAGCGGGCAAAGAGTTTCTGCCCGCCCTCATCAGCGACCGGCAGGGGCTGCTCCGGAGCGATGCCTTCCGGTCGTTCATCCTGATCCTGCTGACGGCGGGTGCTGTCTGGGCGCTGATCACCGATAAAATCAAGCCCATTGTCTTTTATCCGGTGCTGCTGGCGCTGGTGATATTCGACCTGTTCGGTGTCGATAAACGCTACCTGAACAATGCCGATTTTGTGACGAAAGCACAGGCCAGTCAGGTGTTTGAACCAACACCCGCCGACGAGCAGATTTTGCAGGATAAGACGCCCGGCTTCCGGGTGTTCGACCAGACCTCCGATTTTATGAACAGCAACCGCGCGTCCTACTTCCACCGGTCCATCGGTGGGTATCACGCGGCTAAACTTCGGCGGTATCAGGAGTTGATTACGTATGCTTTCCAGCCCAATACGCTCAACATACTGAATATGCTGAACGTCAAGTACGTCATTCGGCAGGCCGAGCAGGACCCCAACAACCCGCAACAGGCGCCAACGGGGCCGGTTGTACTACCTAATCCGGAGGTGCTCGGAGCCGCCTGGTTCGTCAAAACAGTACAGACGGTAGAAGGCGCCGATGCGGAGATTGCGGCCATGAAGACCCTGAATCCACGCGACACGGCCGTGGTCGATAAGCGATTCGCTGCGCAGCTGTCGGGCCTGCCTGCCACCCTCGACCCGACCGGCAGTACAATCCGGCTTTCGAACTACCGGCCCGACAAGATGATCTACGAGGTCAATGCCGCCCGCGACGGGGTTGCCGTCTTCTCGGAAATCTACTACCGGGGTAACGAAGACTGGCAGACACTGATCGACGGGAAACCCGTTCAGCAGCTACGGGCCAACTATGTGCTGCGGGCGCTGCGCATACCGGCGGGTAAACATACGGTCGAGTTTCGGTTCGATCCGCCCGCTGCCAAAACCGGCGATACCATCGATCTCATTGCCAACGTGCTGCTGATTGCGCTGATTGGGTTTGTCATCTTCCGGGAAGGTCGCAACCGGCAGTCTGCACCGATGTCTGAACCTGAGCCAGTTGGCCCTCCGACCCCGGAGCCCGCAGCGACAAAGCCAACGAAGGCAAAAACCCGGTAGCTGCCGGACATACCCGGCCGGTAAGGTATTAAAACGATGGGTTCCGACTGTCACTACAGCGCGTAGTAACAGTCGGAACCCATTTTTCGCGTGTTAATCGACCGGTTTGGGAGCCGGTTTAGGGGCGGTCCACTTTTTGGGATGCTGCGGACGAGTGTTGCCATACGACCCCATCGAAATTTTGCCTTTCCGTGACTTCTTGTCGCCTTTTCCCATAATAATTAATTGATTTAATGTATATTACTAGTGTATGAAGCCTGGAGAAAGGTAATCCTACCCGCTGCTAATTTTGTCATCTTTACGTCCTTCGTTTTCAACCGCTGATTGCCCATGCCGTACCGACATACAGTTCGTCAGACCAGGTATGTATTCGATGATTTGCGGACGCTGCTGGCCCGCGCCACCCCCCGGCGGTCGGGCGATGAACTGGCGGGTGTAGCGGCCCGGTCGGCAGAAGAACGGGTGGCGGCTCAGATGGCCCTGGCCGACCTGCCGCTCACCACCTTTCTGGCCGAAGCTGTCGTGCCCTACGAGCAGGACGAAGTGACCCGGCTCATCATCGACTCGCACGATGCCGGGGCGTTTCAGCCGATCCGGCACCTGACCGTGGGCGGCCTGCGCGATTACCTGTTGAGCCTGACCACCGATACCGATACGCTTCGCCAGCTGCAACCGGGGTTAACCCCCGAAATGGTAGCGGCCGTCTCGAAACTGATGCGGAACCAGGATCTGATTACAGTGGCGGCCAAATGTGAGGTCATCACCCGGTTTCGGAATACCATCGGCCTGAACGGTCGACTCAGCACCCGGCTCCAGCCTAATCACCCCACCGATGATGTGCGGGGCATTGCGGCCAGCCTAGTCGATGGGCTGCTCTACGGAGCCGGAGATGCCGTAATCGGTATCAACCCCGCTACGGATCATGTGCAGACAACCATCCGGCTGCTGGATATGCTCGACAGCGTTCGGGAGCGGTTTTCTATTCCGGCACAGACCTGTGTGCTGAGCCACCTGACCACGACCCTGCAGGCGGTGGAGCAGGGCGCTCCCGTCGATCTGGCGTTTCAGAGTATTGGCGGCACCGAAGGCGTGAACGCATCCTTCGGGGTGAACCTCGGCTTATTACAGGAAGGGCTGGAGGCAACCCGTTCGCTGAAGCGCGGTACGCTCGGTCAACATGTTATGTATTTTGAAACAGGGCAGGGGAGTGCGCTATCGGCCAACGCCCACTGTGGTTTGGATCAGCAAACCGCCGAAGTCCGGGCCTATGCCGTAGCGAGGGCGTTTGAGCCGCTGCTGGTCAATTCGGTCGTTGGGTTCATTGGGCCTGAATACCTGTATGACGGCAAACAGATTATTCGCGCCGGGCTGGAGGATCATTGCTGCGGCAAACTGCTGGGCTTGCCGATGGGTGTCGATATCTGCTACACCAACCACGCGGAGGCCGACCAGGACGATATGGACACCCTGCTCACGGTACTCGGCACCGCCGGGGTAACGTTCATCATGGGCATTCCGGGCGCCGATGATGTGATGCTGCACTACCAGAGTACGAGTTTCCACGATGCGCTGTACATCCGAAAGCTGCTCAACCGCCGACCCTCGCCCGAGTTTGAACACTGGCTTATGAGCATGGGCCTGCTGAACGACCAGGGTCAACTACTACCCGCCGGCACGGGGCATCGGCTGCTGAGCGGTATGTAGCGGGGTTCTACAAACGCCGGGCTTCAACCCCTTCTTTGGTGATCCGAACCGGTTTAATGGCGCCTTTCTCGTCGAAATACAGTTTGTCGATGCAGGTTTCGCGGTGGTTGCCATCGGTTTCGGTAAGCGGACGGCGGTGGTAGATGATGTACCAGTCGTCGGTGCCGGGTACGTTGATGACCGAATGATGGCCAGCGCCGGTCGCTACGGTCGGGTCCTGCTGCAACACTTTGCCAACGCGCTCGAATGGGCCGAACGGAGAGGACCCCACCGCATACGCTACCGAATAGTTGGGACCCGTCCAGCCGCCCTCCGACCACATAAAATAGTAGCGTCCGTTTCGTACGAACATGATTGGCCCTTCTACGTAATCTTTGGGGGTAATCTCGCGGAACGTGGTGCCGTCGGCGAAGGGAATGAACCCCTTATAATCGCCTGTCAGCTGGGCAATGTTGCAATGGCCCCAGCCGCCGTAGATGAGATACTCTTTACCGTCGGTATCGCGGAAAACAAACTGATCGATGGGCTGGGCACCGTTATGAACTTCACCGACCAGCGGTTTCCCGAGGTAATCGCGGAAAGGGCCGGCGGGGTTGTTGGCTACGGCAACCCCAATACCTCCTACTTCGCCGGGGTGGACATCGTTAGCGCCGAAAAAGAGGAAATACTGGCGCCCTTTCTGCACGATAGCGGGCGCCCACATCGCTTTTTTGGCCCACTTCACCGCCGACGAGTCGAGAATACGCGGGTGCTTGGTCCAGGTGACGAGATCGGGCGATGAGAAGGCATCAAAATGAACCTGCTTCTCATACTTGTCAGAGTACGTAGGGTAGATCCAGTACCGATTGCCAAAAATGGCTCCTTCCGGATCCGCATACCAGCCCGGAAATACCGGATTGCCCGAGCGTTTGGCCGACTGGGCGGTAGCAGACAGTGTGCCGAGTAGTAAAAAGAACAGAGAAAGGCGTGTGAGACTAGTCATTCGGAAACGTGTTGAGGTGTTGTCAGGCGCCGGCTGTAAACGCCAGCGGGGTTTTGCTCCGCCTTGGTTCGGCGGCATTGACGGGCAATATAGGCCGAACGGTGTTTCCGTGTATGTAGCCCAGCCGAAAATTGCCGTACGCACTGGACCGGGGTACGCCGGCTGTGAGCAAGCGAATAGATCGAGAATGGACCAACAGTGACTACAGGCCTGTACCCGGTCGCCTGTCGCACCGCTTGTGTACCAGCTGTTGTTTTCGTAGGTTGCCTGTATGAACGCAGATCCGTGGTCTTTTCTACAGGCACATACCCGAGCGCGCATTGCACAGGGGCGGGTAGGCAACAGTCTGCCTACCCGGGCGCTGCTGGATTTTCAACTTGACCACGCCCGGGCCCGCGATGCCGTTTATTCGGTACTCGATGAAGAGCAACTGCTGAGCGACATTCGGGCGCTGGGTGCCGAAGCCTACTCGTTCCAGAGTCAGGCCGCTGATCGCGCCATGTATCTGAAACGGCCAGATCTGGGTCGCAGACTGCACGAAACATCGGTCGCCAACCTGACCCGTTTAGCCAGCGACAACGAAGGAGCGAACGGCATCGAACTGGCTATCGTCATCGTCGACGGCTTGTCGGCTACGGCGGTCAATACACATGCGGTACCCGTTGTGTCGGCCTTGCTTCGGTTGATACGCAGCCTGAACTGGTCGGTGGCGCCGATCTGTCTGGTGCAGCAGGGGCGAGTAGCTATCGGCGACGAGATTGCACACGCGCTGGGGGCTAGTATGGTACTGGTCCTGATTGGCGAACGGCCGGGCCTGTCATCGCCCGATAGTCTGGGCGCTTACCTCACCTACAAACCCCGCCCGGGTCTGACCGACGAGTCGCGCAATTGCGTGTCCAACATCCGACCCGAAGGGTTGCCGTACGAGCCTGCCGCCCAGAAACTTGCGTACCTGCTGACCGAAATGAAAACGCGGCAGCTATCGGGCGTGGGGCTGAAAGACGAAATGCCTACACATACACTACCGAATACTTCTTACCCGGTAGGGATCGAACAAACCCCCGAAACTCCAGATTGAGCAGAAGCGAGGCCAGCCGGCCCATCGGAATCTGCGACTGCCAGCTCAGCTCGTCGATGTGCAGGTCGGTCGATTGCCGCAACAGGGCCAGGACTTGACTTTCTTCATCGGTTACGTCTACGGGCAGGGCCGGGGCTGCATTGCCGCGCGGATGCTGACCCACTGGCTGATCCCAGTTGAGGGCTTCGATCAGATCCGCCGGGCTGGTATAAATCTGCGCTTTGTTTTCCCGGATGAGTTTGTTACAACCCGCCGAAAAGGTCTGGTTCAGCTGGCCCGGCACCGCAAAAACGTCGCGGTGGTAGTTGTTGGCGTACTCGGCCGTAATGAGGGCGCCCCCTTTGGCGGCTGCTTCTACCACAACAATAGCATCGCTCAGACCGGCAATGATCCGGTTGCGGGCCGGAAACAGATGGGCGTCGGGTTTGGTACCCGGAATACTCTCGGTCAACAGGCCGCCCTGGGCCAGCATCTCCTGCGCTGTTCGCCGATGGACCGATGGGTAAACCACGTCTAGTCCGCTGGCCATGACGCCTATGGTTGGCAGTCCGTTGGTCAGGCTGGCCCGGTGGGCGGCAATGTCGATGCCATAGGCGAGGCCGCTGATGACGGTGACATTGTAGGGCGCTAGTGCATCGATTATATCGGTAGTGATTCGCCGGCCATAGTCAGTGGCCTGCCGGGTGCCAACCAGCCCAATCGTGCGGGGGGCGTTCGGGTCACCAGCGCCCTGCCAGTACAACAGGGCCGGGGCATCGTAGAAGGTTTTCAGTCGGGCCGGGTAGGCTTTGTCGGTGTAGAAAAGGGGCGTAGCGCCGAGGGTTTCGAGTCGTTTCAGTACCCGCTCGGCAGCCGTCAGCGCGTCGGAAGTACGAATGGCCCGGGCGGTTATGTCGCCAATGCCGGGTACTTTCAGCAGGCGGGCCAGGGGCGACCGGAAGACCTCCGGGGCCGATCCGCAGTAGCTGATCAGTTGTCGAATCAGAATACTGCCCAGGCCCGGAACGAGGGTGAGGGCAACTTGAGAATGAGCGTCGGTAGACACGTTTGGATAAAGCAAAGAAGTTACGGAAATGAGAGGGCTGGCGAGCAGCCTCTGCAAGCTTACTGCTTTTCAGGCGTAAACCCAACAGAAGTAGCTTGTCAAAGAATGGTATGTAAACTATGTATTAAATTGGTTAGTAAAAAGGTAGCGGTGAGATAATTACCGAAGCACTGTTCGGAAAAATCGCGGGAGTATTTTTGTGAACAGTTTCCTGTACAAAAAACACTAGCCAATGCTTTCTAACAGACTTTTACTATCCTCTACTGTGCTGCTTTCATTGTTCGTGGCTGTGGCCTGCAGTAATGAAGAAAACCCAAGCACACAGTCAGCTAACGAGGTAGTACTGAAAAACCAATCCGTTACGCCTGCTCTGGCCAAAGCTATGCCGGGCGTCAACAACGTAGAGATTTTTTCGCTCGTTGGCAGCGATGATAAGCTGGATCAGTCACCTAACTTTGTTTTTGGGGGTTCGGCCGATGGAGCAGGCATGCTGAAAAATGCGGACGGCACCTTTACGCTGCTCGTAAACCACGAAGACAACTTCGCCGTATCGCGCATTACCCTCGACAAAACCTTTAAGCCGGTCAAGGGAGAATATATCCTGAACTCCGACGGGGGCGTATGGCGCCTTTGTTCGGCCACGATGGCCACGGCCGAAGAACACGGATTTGGGCCCTTGTATCTGACCTGTGGCGAAAGTGGCCAGGAGTCGCGCACGCACGGGGTGAACCCCTTTGGCGACGTAGGAACCGCGAGCGTATCTAAAGAAATCGCCGGGCTGGGCCGCTGGAGTGCCGAGAACGCAGTGCCGCTGCCCAAGCAGGCCTATGCCGGTAAAACAGCCATCCTGATCGGCGACGACGATTCGGACGTGAACGGGGGACAGCTGGCCCTGTATCTCTCCAATACCGTGGGAGACCTGGATAACGGCTCGCTCTACATGCTGAAGCGCACCGACGGCAACCAGCGCGAAATGGATATGAAAGTGGGGGCCAGGTTCCCGGTTGAGTTCGTCAGGATCGACAACCACAAAACCCTGACGGGCGCGCAGATCAACGCCAAAGTAAACGACCTCAAGGCCATCAAATTTGGGCGGGTCGAAGACATCGACTACCGCAAGAAAAGCACGGGCCGCGAAGTGTATTTCAACGTTACAGGCCAGGCTACGTCGGGACCCAACGCCGATTATGCGCGCTCAAAATACGGTCGGGTATACCGCCTGACGATGGATGCCGCCGATCCACTCAAAGCAACACTCGAAGTAGTGCTGGATGGCGACGACCGCGCGGGTAATGCCAAAACGTTTCAGAATGTGGATAATATCGTAGTGACGGAGAATTACCTCTACACCCAGGAAGACCCGAATAGCTATGGCGACGAAACCCACGATTCGTACATCTACCAGCTGAACCTGAAAACGAACGAGTTTAAGCCGGTTATCGAACTGGATCACCGCCGGACGGCTTCCGATGCCGCAAAATACAATGTAGGGGGTGCATCGCGGTTCGGCGCCTGGGAGTATGGTGCAATGATCGACGTATCGGATCAGGTCGGATTTGCCGATACCTTCATCATTGCCGTTCAGCCGCACACCTGGCGAGGGGATAAGTACAAGGCTGTTGACGGGGGAACCAAACGACCCGACGAAAACCAGGCCAGTCAGCTTATCGTCGTAAAAGGGCTGCCCCGCTAGATCGACAGACGTATAGTACGTGCCTGACCAACCCCGGGTTGGTCAGGCTTTTTACTTCTCATAAAGCTGATTTTGCCGTTTGTAAAAATGGTTACCCAACAAACTACGTCGACAGTAGCGCGTCAACAGCCCCGATACGCATTCCGGATAGGTATTGTCCTGATTGCCTGTCTGGCGTTTTTGAGCCTGTATAGGGTATGGACGTCCCGGCAAACGCCACTACAACAGGTTAAGAGTAAATACCTGCATGATATTGCGCAGCTTGACTCAGCCGTGCGGCACCTGAATCGAGCCGTTGATGCGCAGTGGTCGGAGATCCGGATTCAGGCTGCATTTGATTCCGCTCGTCTGGCTTACAAACAGGTTGAGTTTCTGGTCGAGCTGTACAATCCCGAAACGGCCAAAAGCCTGAATGGGCCTGCCTTGCCCGAGGTGGAAGAAGATGATGGGTTACAGCGGGAAATCAAGCCGGAGGGCTTTCAGGTAATCGAAGAACTAGTATTTCCTTACGACCCGGCCAACCGGGGCGAATTGCGCGGGCAGCTGGCGCTGTTACAGGCCAATGTGGGGCGGTTGACCCGGGTCGCCACGGATAACGAGATGACCGACAGTCACGTCTTTGATGCCATACGGCTCGAAGTATTTCGGCTCGTTTCGCTCGGCATCACCGGGTTCGACTCGCCCGTTGCCAATCATTCGCTGCCGGAAGCTGTAGCCTCGTTGCAAAGTTTACACCAACACCTCCGCTTCTACGACCTGGCTGACCAGCAACCCGACCTGGCCGAGCGGCTCGACGGGGCCTTTGCCGGTGCCATCGGCGCTTTACAAAAAGAGCAGAGTTTTACCGACTTCGACCGGTTTGGCTACATCACCCAACACGCCAATGTGCTGAGTGGCTTACTGCTCGACGCGCAACAGGCCCTTGGCATTCCAGTGTTTCAGGAAAGTCGTCTCCTGTCCGCTTCGGCCCGGACGCTCAATGATCGGGACGCCTTCGACCCAAACTATTTTGTGAACAGTCGTGACGATCGGGCCACGCCCAGCCGGATTGCGCTGGGGAAAATGCTGTTTTACGACCCCATTCTGTCGGGTGATGCCAACCGCAGCTGTGCCACCTGCCACCAACCCGATAAAGCGTTTACGGATGGCGAGCCGAAAAGTCTGGCCGTCGGTTTCGGTGGTCGGCGTATTGCCCGTAATGCGCCCACATTGGTAAACGCGGCTTTACAGGCCGCTCAGTTTGCCGATTCGAGGGTAACCTTCCTCGAAGACCAGGCCAGCGACGTGATCGAAAACGCCGATGAGATGCACGGCTCACTACCCGACGCGGTAAAGGCACTCCGGGCCAGCCAAGTGTATCAGACTACATTTAGCAAGACCTACCGCGACGGGGTGACCGAACAAAATCTGAAGAACGCCATTGCGAGTTATGTCCGGTCGCTGACCAGCCTGAACTCGCGGGTAGATAGGGCGTTACGGAACGAAAAGCAGGCTGCGCTATCGGCTGAAGAGAAGCATGGCTTCAATCTGTTCATGGGTAAAGCAAAATGTGCCACCTGCCACTTTTACCCCTTATTCAACGGCACGGTGCCGCCCGCTTATCAGAAAACCGAAAGTGAGGTGCTGGGTACACCCGCTACAGCCGACAATAACCAGCTTGATCCGGATCTGGGTAAATTTCGGACCACCGGGATTACCCTTCAGAAACACGCGTTCAAAACGCCGACCGTTCGCAACGTAGCCCAAACCGCTCCCTACATGCACAATGGCGTGTATCAAACGCTCGATCAGGTTATCGATTTTTATAACAAAGGCGGAGGCAACGGCCTGGGCCTTCGTGTCGACAACCAGACGTTACTAAATGACAAACTGAATCTGACGCCCGGCGAAAAGAAGGCTCTAATCGCTTTTCTGAACGCGCTGTAATTTGGTGCACCGGCCTGAAGGCCAGTGCTAGTCATGAGTCGTACCGAGCTGGATTCTACAAGGCGGGTAAACATGACTAGCACCGGTTTTTAAACCGGTGTATCAGGTGCCGGTCAATTCAATGCACCGGCCTAAAGGCCAGTGCTAGTCATGGGTCGTACCGAGCGGGATTCTACAAGGCGGGTAAACATGACTAGCACCGGTTTTTAAACCGGTGTACCGGGTGCCGGTCAATTCAATGCACCGGCCTGAAGGCCTACGCTATTCATGGGTCGTACCGAGCGGGATTTTACAAGGCGGGTAAACATGACTAGCACCGGTTTTTAAACCGGTGTACCGGGGTCGTACGACCCTGATTTTCAAACCGGCGAATCATCGATAGCATTGTCGACCGGCGTGTTCAGGTCGTCGCGGATTTTCTCCAGGAAGGATTTGATCTCACGGAGTTTGGCGATGTAGCGGGCATTCTGCTGGCGGTTGACATCCCGACTTTTCAGGAATTCGCGGGCACCGGCCAGGGTGTAGCCTTTAGCCTGCGTCAGGTCCAGAATGTCGCGGAGCAGGTCGAGGTCAGCCTGCGTATAAACCCGATCGCCGGAGCGATTTTTTCGGGGCTGGAGCATGGGGAACTCCTTTTCATAGAACCGTAACTTCGACGCGTTGATCCCGAATAACTCGGCTACTTCCTTGATGCCGTAATACAGTTTGCCCTCGCTTTCCATCTGACAAACCTGCCACGCAGACCCGAAAAACGCAAGTTTTCGTGTAAATTTGCCGACGCCCCGCCTGGTGGATCGACCGGTAGCCCTGGTTGAGCCCGAAATAAATGATTGAGCGGGCAACTGATTGATTCTATTATGACTTCCCACGAAATACGTCGACATTTTCTCGACTTCTTCCGCTCCAAACAACACCTGATTGTGCCCTCAGCCCCGCTGGTCGCCAAGAACGACCCTACGCTGATGTTCAATAACTCCGGGATGGCGCAGTTCAAGGATTTCTTTCTCGGCAATGGCACGCCACCGTCGCCCCGCGTGGCCGATACGCAGAAGTGCCTGCGGGTGTCCGGGAAGCACAACGACCTCGAAGACGTTGGTTTCGATACCTATCACCACACCATGTTCGAGATGCTCGGTAACTGGTCGTTTGGCGATTATTTCAAGAAAGAAGCACTGGCCTGGTCGTGGGAACTGCTGACCGAAGTGTACAAACTTCCCAAAGACCGGATCTACGTGTCGGTTTTCAAAGGAGATGAGCGGGATAACGTACCCTTCGATCAGGAGTCGTGGGACATCTGGAGAGAAATCCTCGGTCGCGACGGCGAACCGGACGAGTCGCGGATCATTCTGGGTAATAAAAAAGATAACTTCTGGGAAATGGGTGATACGGGGCCATGCGGTCCCTGTTCGGAGATTCACATCGACCTGCGCTCCCCCGACGAGGTGGCAGCTACGCCGGGTAAAGAACTGGTAAACGCCGACCATCCGCAGGTGGTCGAAATCTGGAACAACGTATTTATGCAGTTCAACCGCAAAGCCGACGGCTCGCTGGAAGAACTGCCCGCCCGCCATGTCGATACGGGTATGGGCTTCGAACGCCTGTGCATGGCCATTCAGGGCAAACAATCGAACTACGATACCGATGTTTTCTCGGGCACCATTCAGGTGATCGAAGAACTGTCGGGCCGGAAATACGAGGCCGGCAAAGGCATGGCTGACGTAGCGATGCGCGTCATTGCCGACCACATCCGGGCCGTGTCGTTCGCCATTGCCGACGGGCTGGTACCGAGCAACGCCAAAGCGGGCTACGTCATTCGGCGGATTCTGCGCCGGGCCATTCGGTACGGCTACTCATACCTGAATCTGACCGAGCCGTTCATGACCAAACTCGTACCGACGCTGGCCATGCAGTTTGCCGATGTGTTCCCTGAATTGAACGCCCAGCGCGATTTTGTGGCTACCGTCATTCGCGAAGAAGAAATAGCGTTCCTGCGAACGCTCGGAACCGGACTGGGGCGTCTGGACCAGATCATTGGTCAGTTAGCGAGCGAAGGAAAGTCGGAGATACCCGGCGAAACGGTCTTCGAACTGAACGATACCTTCGGTTTCCCGGCCGACCTGACGGCGCTGATTGCCCGCGAAAAAGGGCTTAGCATCGATGAAGCGGGTTTCCAGAAAGCCCTACAGGAACAGAAAGCCCGTTCGCGCAAGGACGCTACCTCCTCAGCCGGCGACTGGATTGAACTAAATGATGTCGATCGGACTGAGTTTGTAGGCTACGATCAGACAGAGATCGAAACGTTCATTGTCAAATATCGTAAGGTACAGAACAAGCAGGGAACGCAGTATCAGATAGTATTGGGACAAACGCCTTTCTATGCTGAATCAGGCGGTCAGATCGGGGACACTGGTATGCTGGTTGTGAGTCAGGGCGATGCGCAGAAAACCATACAGATAATTGACACAAAGAAGGAAAACGATCTGTCTATCCTGATTGCTAACGAGGCTGATCTTGACGAAACGCTGGAGTCGGCAGTCTCCGTTCGGGCCATCGTGAACGCTGATCGCCGGATGCTGACCTCCAGCAACCACTCGGCTACTCACCTGCTCCATGCGGCTCTGCGCGATGTGCTGGGTACGCATGTGGCTCAGAAAGGGTCGTACGTAGGCCCGGATGCCCTTCGATTCGACTTCTCCCACTTCAGCAAGGTTACCGACGAGCAACTGGCCGACGTGGAGCGGATCGTGAACGAGAAAATCAGAGAGGACATCCAACTCGACGAAAAGCGTAACGTACCCATCGATCAGGCGAAAAATATGGGCGCCACTGCCCTGTTCGGCGAGAAATACGGTGACTTCGTGCGGGTTATCACGTTCGATCCCAACTACTCGGTCGAGCTCTGCGGAGGTACGCACGTACCGGCTACCGGGCATATTGGTTTATTTAAATTTACCGGCGAAGGCTCTGTATCGACGGGCATTCGGCGCGTAGAGGCTAAGACGTCGGTTGGCGCCGAAGAACTTGTCAACGAACAGATGGGGGTTGTCAGCGAGTTGAAAGAACTGCTCAAAGCCCCGAAAGATGTCGTAAAGGCGGTACAGGCGCTGCTCGATGAGCGGGCGGCATTGCAAAAGCAGGTCGAAGCGCTGCAGAATGAAAAAGTTCAACAGCTGAAGAACCAGCTGCTCGATAAAATTGAAAACCTTACCGGCAGCGACGGAGCTGGCCATGCGCGGCTGGTAGAACGTGTTGACGTGCCCTCGGCCGACGCGCTGAAGCAACTCGCCTATGACCTAAAAGCGAAAGTCGACAATCTGGCGCTGGTATTGGGGGCCGACATCAACGGAAAGCCCCAACTGGCCGTCATGCTACCCGATTCGCTCATTCAGGGAAGAAATCTGAATGCCGGTCAGGTGGTAAAAGAGCTGGCTAAAAACATCCGAGGGGGCGGGGGCGGCCAGCCATTCTTTGCTACGGCGGGTGGGTCAGACGCATCGGGTCTGGATGCGGCTCTGGCACAGGGCAAAGCGTTGCTGGCGTAAACCGAAATCGAGCTTCGGCGCAGGGGCCGAAGCTCGATGCTTATTCCCCAGCCGGGCGCTGGCATCGTTTGTCAACACCCCTTCCCGGCATCTGTACCAAAACCAGTAACCAAAAAGTATATGAGTCATCAATCGCGCAGAGCATTTGTTAAAGGGGGGGTAGCAGCCGGTCTGGGTGTCAGCCTGCCCGAGGTATCGGCTCCCAAAGAGTTGTTTATACACCACGTTATGTTCTACCTGAAAAACCCCGGTAGCGAAGCCGATAAGGCCAAACTACTGGAAGGGCTGAACAAGCTGGCCAAGTGTCCAACCATTAAAATGGTGCATATCGGTACCCCGGCGGCTACTAACCGCGCCGTGATTGAGCGGACCTACACCTATTCGTGGCTGTGCTTTTTCGACAGCCCCGCCGACGAAGAAGCGTACCAGAAGCACCCCATCCACGACGAGTTCCGCAACAACTACGCATCGCTCTGGGAGAAGGTGGTTATCTACGATGCTGTAGGCCCGAAGCGATAGTTGTTAGCGTGTTAATGAATCAACCCATTGGTGTATTTGACTCGGGCTACGGTGGCCTGACCGTCTTGCGGGAAATTGTCCGGACGTTACCCCAGTACGACTATGTCTATCTGGGCGATAACGCCCGGACACCCTACGGTACCCGCTCCTTCGACACCGTTTATCAATATACCCTCGAGTGTGTGCGGCACCTGTTCGACCGGGGGTGCCGGCTCGTGATCCTGGCCTGTAATACCGCATCGGCCAAAGCACTGCGAAACATTCAGCAACTCGACCTGCCCCGGCTGGCGCCTGACCGGCGGGTATTGGGTGTGATTCGACCGACCACCGAAGTGATCGGCACGTATTCGCAAACCGGAGAGGTCGGAATATTGGCTACCCGCGGAACGGTAACCTCCGAGTCGTACGTGGTCGAGATCGAAAAGTTTTTCCCAGAATTACGCGTCTTTCAGGAAGCCTGTCCCATGTGGGTGCCGCTGGTCGAAAACGGCGAGTACAACAGCCCAGGGGCCGACTATTTCGTGAAGCAGCATATTGACCGGGTGATGGCGCATTCGTCCCGGATCGATACGCTGCTGCTGGCCTGCACGCATTACCCACTGCTTCTCGAAAAAATTCGCCAGTTTGTGCCGCCCGGCATGACCGTACTGAGCCAGGGCCATATCGTAGCCGACAGCCTGGTCAATTACCTGCAGCGGCATCCGGAATTGGAAGCCCAGTGCAGCCGGGGCGGGCAGCGCACCTTCCTGACGACCGACTCGACCGCTGATTTCGACCGGCAGGCTACTGTCTTCTATGGCGAGTCGGTCCAATCGGCTCATCTGGCGCTGTAAAGGGGCTTTTGCTACATTTGTTTCTTACCACCGAAACAAATGAAAATAAGTCTACTGACGCTCTCCCTCTGCTTACTTCTCGTCTATACAGGCATCGCCCAAAAGGCCGATCCGTCGGTTACCCTGGCTACCCGAACCAGTTCTTTCCCAGACCCGGAATTATCCGTTACCAAACATAGCATCACCCTAACCGGTGCGGGTGGAGTGGTGCAGAAGATTAACTACACAGCTACGGCCGGCTACCTGCCGCAACGCGACGAGAGCGGTAAAATCCGGGCTAACATTTTCTTTGTTGCTTATACCCGGGATGGCGTGACGAACCCGGGCAGTCGTCCCATTACGTATACGTACAACGGTGGACCGGGTTCGGCCTCGGTCTGGCTGCATATGGGCGCGCTCGGCCCCAAACGGATTCTGATGGGCGATGATGGCACCATGCTGGCCCCGCCCTACACGGTGTCCGATAACGAGTTTACCTGGCTGGCGTTTACGGATCTTGTCTTTATTGACCCCGTCATGACCGGCTATAGTCGCCCGGCCGAGGGGGTCGATAAAAAAGAGTTTACGGGCTACGTAGAAGATCTGCAGTCTGTTGGTGATTTTATCCGGTTGTATACTACCCGTTACGATCGCTGGGGATCGCCCAAGTTTCTGGCCGGCGAGAGCTACGGTACTACCCGGTCGGCTGGCCTGTCGGGGTACCTGCAGGATCGGCACGGCCTGTTCCTGAACGGGATCGTGCTGATCTCGGCCGTACTCGACTTCACGACCATTCAATTTGCCATCGGCGGCAACGAATTACCCTACAGCCTGTTTCTGCCGACCTATGCCGCCATGGCCTGGTACCACAAGCAGGTGCCGGCCTATAAAGAGCTGAAAACCCTCCTGAAGGAGGTTGAAGCCTACGCAGCCGGCGATTACACCCTGGCGCTGATGAAAGGGGATAAGCTGACGCCGGCCGAGCGGCAGACCATAGCTGCGCAGCTAAACAAGTTTACCGGCCTTTCGGTAGATTACCTGCTGGGCAGCAACCTACGCATCCGCGATAGTCGATTCACCAAAGAACTGCTCCGCAAACAGGGCCGTACCGTAGGGCGGCTCGACGGTCGGTTTACGGCCTCCGACTATGACCGCGCGGGTGAGTCTACCGAGTTTGACCCCAGTTACAACGCCACCATCTACGGCCCGTTTACCACGGCCGTCAACGACCACCTGCATCGGGTACTGAACGTCAAAAACGACCTGCCCTATGAGATCCTGACCGGGCGCGTACGGCCCTGGAACTACAGTAACGTGCAGAACCAGTTTCTGAACACCGCCGAAACGCTACGGAATGCCATGACCAAGAACCCCTACCTGAAGGTTCATGTCTGCAACGGTTATTACGACATGGCAACGCCTTATTTCGCTACCGAGTATACCTTCAGCCACATGATGCTCGACCCCGCGCTGAAGAGCAATGTAACCATGTCGTATTACGAAGCGGGCCATATGATGTACATCGACCGGCCGGCGCTGATCGATATGACCCGCCACGTCGCCGACTTTTACAAAACGGCCCTGCCTAAATAGACGCCGATGTTCAGGAAACGGCGCGGTTCAGGTAATGCACGAGTGGCTGCAGGGCAGCAAACGCATCCAGAACCCGCTTCGTGAGTGTCGGTTTGGTCAGGTCGGTATCGGATAAGGGGTGCGAAACGGTGAAACTCTTCAGCTTCAGGTACTCGACCGCCGGGTTGTCGGCGGTGTAGCCTTTGGGCGGGCGTTGCAGCGCATCGCTGCGGTCGAGGCCCTTGAAATGCCGGGCAAATGCAGGCTGGTTAAGCAGTCCCTCAAATTCGTCGAGGCTGTAGTCGATTTCCTGACGAACAGCGGATAGCGCGGCCGGATCGGGCATATACAGTCCACCCGCCACGAAGCTGCCGCCCGGCTGCACGTTCAGGTAATAGCCTGCCGACTCCGATTTTTTACCACCGGGGTTCAGCCAGGCGCCGAAGTTGGTTTTGTAGGGCGACTTGTTGGGCGAAAACCGAATGTCGCGGTTGATTCTGAATAGGCAGTTTTTGGCCTGTAAGCCGGATTCGGCAATAGCGGGATCAATCGGGCTGAGGCCGTCGATGAGTGCCGTCACGAGCTGGATAAAATCGCCTTTGGCGGCTTCGTAGGTTGCCCGGTTGGCATCGAGCCAGGGTTTGTTATTGTTTTCTTTCAGATCGCTCAGAAACATGAGCGTAGACGGATGCAGCATAATCAGACTAATCAAAAGTTGCGCAAGTCTACTACCGGCGCACCAATTGCCCAAACCGTTGGGGCCCTACTTAGTAAGCTGCTGCCGGCCCGGGCCGGATTCCGGGAAGCGACAAGTCCCATTGGTCAGCTCGCCTGAGGGAGACGCCCGTTTCCCGCCAGAATTTCGTATCTTTGCCCGGTATTTCAAGCACGAATCAACCTCATGATCACGGTACAAAACGTCTCACTCCGCTACGGGAAGCGGGTCCTGTTCGACGACGTCAACATAAAATTTACTTCGGGCAACTGTTACGGTGTCATTGGCGCCAACGGGGCCGGGAAGTCGACGTTCCTTAAAATTTTATCCGGCGAAATCGAACCACAAACCGGCAATGTCAGTATCTCGCCCGGCGAGCGGATGTCGGTGCTGAATCAGAACCAGTCGGCCTACGATGAGTATCCGGTCCTGCAAACGGTCATCATGGGTAATAAGCGCCTGTATGATATTTCGCAGGAAAAAGATGCCCTGTACGCCAAGACCGATTTTACCGACGCCGATGGGGAACGGGCGGCTGAACTGGAGTCCGAATTTGCTGAGATGAACGGCTGGGATGCCGAATCCGATGCGGCTGCGCTGTTGTCGGGACTGGGCATCAAAGAAGATCAGCATTACGCGCAGATGAGCGACCTGAACGGCTCCGAAAAAGTGCGGGTGCTGCTGGCCCAGGCGCTATTCGGTAACCCCGATATTCTGCTCCTCGACGAGCCGACCAACAACCTTGATGTCGAGTCGAGCCTGTGGCTGGAGAACTTCCTGGCCAACTTCAACAACACAGTCATCGTTGTCTCGCACGACCGCCACTTCCTGGATCAGGTATGCACTCAGATCGTAGACGTTGATTTTGCCAAGGTGAAGCTTTTTGCGGGGAACTACTCGTTCTGGTACGAATCGAGCCAGCTTGCACTGCGGCAGCGTCAGGACCAGAACAAGAAGACCGAAGACAAACGGAAAGAACTGGAAGAGTTTATCCGGCGGTTCTCGGCCAACGCGTCGAAATCGAAGCAGGCTACCAGCCGGGCCAAACTGCTCGAGAAACTTACGATCGAAGATATTCAGCCATCGTCGCGAAAATATCCCTACGTTAACTTCAAACCCGAGCGCGAACCCGGTGATCAGATCCTGACCGTCGAGAACCTGACCTATACGGCGGAGGACGGCCAGAAGCTGTTCGAAAATATGTCGTTTACGGTAAACCGGCAGGATAAACTGTTCCTCTTTAGCCGCGACGGACTGGCCGTATCGGCCCTGATGGATATTCTGGCCGGCGAACGCAAAGCCGATTCGGGTACGTTCCGGTGGGGCGTTACGATTACCATGTCGTATTTCCCGACCGACGCCGAGAAAGATAAATTCTTCCAGACCGACCTGAACCTGGTCGACTGGCTGCGGCAGTACTCGGTCGAGAAAGACGAGAGCTTTATCCGTGGGTTCCTGGGCCGGATGCTCTTCTCCGGCGAGGAGTCGCTCAAGAAAGCCACGGTTTTGAGCGGGGGCGAGAAAGTACGCTGTATGCTGTCGAAGATGATGCTCTCCGGCGCCAACGTACTCATGCTGGACGAACCCACCAACCACCTCGACCTCGAATCGATCGAGTCGTTGAACAACGGGCTGATCGACTTCAAAGGCCCGGTTCTGTTTACCAGCCACGACCACCAGTTCGCGCAGACGGTCGCCAACCGGATCATTGAAATAACCCCGGCGGGTATCCTCGACAAGCTAATGACCTACGACGAGTACATCTCCGATGCCCGCGTAAAGCAGCAGCGTGAAGAACTCTACGAAGCCGTAGCTTAACCGGGTAAACCTGGATGAAAAGCGTCTGGCAAATTGCTGTCAGGCGCTTTTTTCATGGAGTCGCTCCAGCAGGTCGAACAGGCAGAGAGCTTCCAAACGCCCCTGATCGACAATGGATCTTTTTGAGATTGGCTGACCAAAAAGCCAGTGTGTCTACGTCAGGAGGGCCGTTGCCTCATTAATCAGGTGTACTTACCACTATACTAATGGTAAAATAAGTTTACATGCCACTGACGAAGGGATGAGACAGGCAACTAAGCGGGTACATGGCGCCCTGGTGGCGACCATGCCGGCTGAAGAATTTTCTTTTTTAACCCTAAACGCGTCCCGGCGGCTTCAATCGTGAGGTCGCCGGGACTTTGTTTATAAGGGAGTTGTTCGATAGTTAAACGCTGATTTATAATATAGATATAAACTATAGACTTTATATTTGTAAACAAACCATCCTACAGAAACGTATGGGCACACGTCAGCCTGGAGATACTATTGTACAAAAGAATTATAAGAACGCGAAGCTATTGATTATAGAAGATAACCCGGACCATGGGATGATTATCAACCGGGTTGTCGGGCAATGTCTACCCCAGGTGAAAGCCACGTTAGCGGCCAGCGAAGCCGAAGCCATACAATACCTGGAGCAATGCTGCGAAGCGGAGTGGGAGTTGCCCAAGCTAATCCTGCTCGATTTATACATGCCAGAGCGGCAGAGCGGCTGGCGGCTCCTGGACAAGATCAAATCCATGCCTGCTGGTATGGCAAAAGTTCCGGTTGTTCTGCTGAGTCACTCAAACAGTCCGGCCGATGTGGCGGAAGCCTACCAGCGGGGGTGTGCGTCGTATCTGATCAAGCCGGCCACCGCTGAAGAGTGGTCCCGTTATTTTAATCAGTTACGCCTGTTCTGGTGGGAGACGGCTACGCTGCCCAGAACCGAGATATCCCTTCTCTAACCAAAATCCTGGTACCTTTTTTCACTCAGGCGCTACTGGCTCAGGACGGCAACCGACGGCGGGAGCTGTACGATCATGAGCCAGTACTGGCACACCTGCTCGATGGCCCGGGTAAACGAAGCGTCGTCGTCGGAGACAACAATCACCGAGTTGGCGTCCAGCTCGTAAGCCTGGGTTGTATCGGCATCGCGGGCGGCCAGCCAGATGACGGGTATGGCCCGCAGGCGCTTATGTCGCTTCAGGCCGCTTAGCGTGAGCACCCGGTCAGCTTTGTTGGCTCGGGCATCGAGGATAATCAGCGTGGGTTGCTCATCGGGCGGGGCCAGCTGCAGGGCCGATGCCAGTTCTGCGCCACGTTCCAGATGGTGGAGCGCACAGGTCAGCCCCAGACCGTCCATACACTGACGAATAACCGACAGGCCATCGGCAGACGTAATCGCCAGCACCATACAGGCGGCAGAAACAGCCGGTGTGGTCGCGTTTGTCTCTATCTGTCCCTTGGTTTCATCGGCCGCGGCTGTTGAAGACCGGATCGGATGGAGTTCCAGCAAAACCTGTTCCCACCGTCGGCGGCTTACGGGTAGTTTAATGCCGTCTTCCATCAGTACCGCACCCGCCATCTTGGCGCGCAGGGGCGGAAATACCTGACTTACGTACATCGGATTGATCAGGGCCGTTTTGTGGATACGCACGAAGCCCGGTAGCCGTTGCTCAAAGTAGGTCAACGGCTTGGCCAGCAGCTGCCGGTCGCCGTTACGTAGTTGAAGCCAGGTATAATTGCTGGCTCCCGAGAAGTAAGCAATCTGCGATGTCTGGCCTATAAGTTGATCAATAAGCTGCACGTATTCGTTGGTTTGGGTCCTTAGGGGACCGGGCTATGCTCTGCTAACCGGCAGGCAAATCCCGGCATTTACTTTGTCGTTACTACCTGTCTGATTACCCGACGAAACCGGCCTTAACGTGCGAACCGTCGCAGTACGGTTTGTTGCTGCTGGCACCACAGCGGCAGAAGGCGGTCACTTTATTCTTCTGGGTTTCGTGTCCGCTGGCATCTTTGACGCGCAGATTACCGTACACCAGTAAGGGGCCATTCGGGAGTGGTTCTACAACGCTTTCGGCCTGGATCTGGTCAGGCTGGATGGCCTCCTCGTTTCTGAAGTAGCTAAGCGCCTTTGACGGGCACCGGTCTACCTGTTCGGCAATACGGGCTGTAGGGGCTCCGTCCATCGTTACCCAGGGGCGGGCGCGTGGGTTAAAAACCTCGATCAACTGGGTCCAGCACAGCTTCGAGTGAATACAAACACTCGGCTTCCAGACGATGGTAATATCGCCGTTGGTGTAGGTCTTGGTAATGTCGGGCGCGTCGTTCATGGTAGCAACCAGAAGGGGTTGTCAAATATAAACAGTTTGCCGGAAACGCTGTTGCCCCGTACCTCATTCCTATCGTAGGCTAGGGCTCGACCAGAGTGGTGTCAAAATCGACCGGGTTGTCGAGGGTTCGGTGAATGGGGCAGCGGTCTGCCATTTCCAGAAGCCGGGCCCGCTGGCTGTCATCCAGGTTACCGGTTAAGACCAGTTTTGTGGCAAATAACGAACGGCTCGTTTCGGGGTCGAAGGTATAGGTCATGTGAGCCACGATGGTATCGAGGGGCCAGCCTTTCCGATCCGCATACATCCGTAGCGTAATGACGGTGCAGGAGGCCAGCGAACCGGCCAGTAGTTCGCCCGGCCGCATACCCCGGTCTTGCCCGCCCACATCGGCAGGCTCATCAACAATAATAACCTGCGACCCGGTCGACAGGTGCGTCTCGTAGGGGGTTCGCTCAATGCGGGCGGTGATCGTTGCCATAGCTTACAGGCCCCACTCGGCCGGATTTTGGCGCCAGGCTGCCAGGGAGGTCATGGCATCGGCTGTGATGTAGTTCATCGCCTGGGCTTCGGCAAGAAGCGCATCGTAGGTACTCAGGCACACCAACGACACGTTCCGATCCTGGAAGTTCTGATCGGCTACGGGAAATCCGTAGGTAAAGATGGCTGCCATCCCCAGCACGTCGGCCCCGTTTGCCCGGAGGGCATCAACCACCTTGAGTGAGCTGCCTCCGGTAGAGATCAAATCTTCGATGACAACGACCCGCTGACCGGCCTCCAGCCGTCCTTCGATCTGTTTTCCCATCCCGTGGGCTTTAGGTTCGGGCCGAACGTAGCAATAGGGAAGGTCGAGCGCATCGGCTACCAGGGCGCCCTGTGGGATGCCCGCCGTGGCCACACCCGCAATGACTTCAGCGGTGGGGAAGTGCTGACGGATGGCCTCGGCCAGGGCCTGCTTGAGGTAGGTTCGAACTTCGGGATACGCCAGGGTAACCCGATTGTCGCAGTAAATAGGTGATAACCAGCCCGAACTCCATCGAAACGGGGCATCGGGCTGCAACCGAACGGCCTGTACGGTGAGTAACTGACGGGCAACGGTTTGAGAAATGGTTGTTGTTGTCACAGGATTGCAGAAAAATAACTCGGTCAAAAGTAAGAAATGACCTGTGTTCTTCTTTCATTTTTTCGACGGCCTGGCCGATAAATAAAATTATTTGTAACTGATGAATTAGTACTTCCAAAAACAGGGTAGCCATCAGACTATCTTGTTACCTTAAGCGGCTCTTTTGCCTTCCTCTCTTCAATCAGCTATGACGAACGTGGCCCCCAACCTACCACCCGATCCGCTACTGGAACGCGTGATGGAGACGTCGCTCGACGCTATCGTGCTGTGTCAGGCCATTCGGAACCAGGCTGGCTTGATCACCGACTTTCAGGTTATCAGATGTAACGACCGGGCGTCTGTAATGACCGGCATTCCGCGGGCCACGATGCTTTCGGTATCCATGGTTACCCTCGACCCCGATTGCTTTCGGAGTGGTATTTTCGACACTTACAGGCAGGTTGTTGACACCGGATTGCCGGCCTATGTTATTCATCATTTTGCGGGTCCCGATATCTGGATGGCTCAATCGCTGGCCCGTTTCGATGATGGCGTGCTGGGCTCCTGGTCTGACATCACGGCGCTCAAAGAGGCCGAACAGGCCCGGCAACAGGAAACCGAACTGTTGCAGGCCATTCTGGACCACACCCAAACCGGGATTGCCGTCATGCAGTCGGTTCGGAATGAGTGCGGCCAGGTTATTGATTTCCGGTTTACTCACCTCAATCCAGACGCGGAACGAATTACCCAGCGTCGTCGCGGAGACCTGATCGGGCAGCGGTATTCAGTAGCCTGGCCCGAAGCGCGTACCAACGGCGTACTGGGCTGGCATATCCGGGTCGCCCAAACGGGTGAACCCGCTAAAATCAACGGCGTCCCCATAACGGTCGGGCCCTATACCGGCTGGTACAACATCCGCATCCGCCCTTTTAACGACGGAGTCATTGCCACCTTTGTCGACGTTACAGCCCTGAAGAAAGCCGAACTGGCTACGCAGCAGCAGACCGATCTGCTGCGTTCGGTGCTCGACAGTTCATCGAACGCGATCATTGCCTTCAGCGCGGTTCGGGACGTTATGAGCGGGGCGGTTATCGATTTTCGGTACGTGGCGCATAACGAAGCCAACCGCCGGAACACGAACCGGTCGGACGAAGACATTCTTGGGCATACGATGCTGGAGTTTTTCCCTGATATGCGGCAGATGGGTCTCTTCGACCGATTTGTTGAGGTGGTCATGTCGGGCGAAGGCGTACAGTTCGAGCAGGAGTTTAGGGCGGGTGGCTGGCAGGGCTGGTATGAACTTTCGGCCCGCAAGTGGGGAGATGGTATCGTGCTGACGCTGGTCGATATTACCGGTAGTAAAGGGAATCTGCAAAAAATGGAGCAGACAAATCGCGACCTGCGTCATGCCAACGACAACCTCCGGCAGTTTGCCCACGTGGCCAGTCACGATCTGCAGGAGCCTTTGCGTAAAATTCTGGCTTTCAGCGATATGCTTCAGCTTAAATTTGGCGAGGCCCTGACCGAAGAAGGTCATGAAATGATTGGCCGGATGCAGTCGGCGGCCCGTCGGATGTCGATCCTGATCAAAGACGTGCTGGCCTATTCCCGCATCAGCACCCACCGGGAAGTATTTCAGCCAGTGTCGCTGACTGAGGTGATGGCTGATCTCGGGCAGGAGTTACAGCAGCAGCTGGTCCGGCACAATGCCCGTTTGCAGATAGACAGCCTCCCTACGGTATGGGGTGACCGCTCGCAGCTTCGGCAGCTGTTCGACAACCTGTTGACCAACGCGTTGAAATTCAGGTCGGCCGATCGGCAGCTGGTAGTGCACATGAACCATCAAACCGTTTCGGGGCCGCAGCTACCGGAGGGCCTCGATCCGGAGGTGACTTACTATGAGATCAGCTTCAGCGATAACGGCATCGGTTTCGAGGAGCGATATGCCGACCGTATTTTTCAGGTGTTCCAGCGACTGCATGCCCGACAGTCGTATGAGGGTACGGGCGTCGGCTTAGCCATCTGCAAGCGGGTAGTCGAAAACCACCGGGGGGCCATCACGGCGCTTGGCAAGCCGGGCGAAGGAGCCACGTTCCGGATTTATCTGCCTCAGCAGCAACAGCCGCCATCGCCCCAGGGGTGACGGCCTTACTCGTCGTTCAACTGCACTTTTACCGTATCGATCCGGGTGCCGTCCATCGAGATAATGGTGAAGGAAAAGGGCGCGTACCGGATGACATCGCCAACGTGGGGCAAGTCCTCGTTAGTGGCCAGAATCAGGCCGCCGAGGGTGTCGTAATCGCCTTCCGGAATGGACCAGCCGTACTTCTCGTTCAGGTCGTCAATCTCATGGCGGGCACTCAGCAGCCAGGTGGTTTCGTCGAGTTGCCGTTCTGTCCAGTCTTCGTTGGTATCATATTCATCCTGGATCTCGCCGAAGATCTGCTCCACCATATCTTCTACACTGACGATACCGGCTGTGCCACCAAATTCATCAACGACCAGCGCCAGGCTTTTCCGCTCCGACAAAAACCGCAACAGCAGATCCTGAGCCGGCATGGTTTCTGGTACGGTAATGATCGGGGTAATAATTTCTTCGACCGTAGCTGGCTTACGGAACAGCGCCAGCGCATGGCAGTAGCCAATTACATCGTCGATAGTATCGCGATAAACTACAATTTTGGAGTGGCCACTTTCCTGAAACGCCTGCCGGAGATCATCGACCGAGTCATCGACTGCCACAGCGGTGATCTCGGTTCGGGGCACGAGGCAGTCGCGAACGCGCACGTCCCGAAATTCAATGGCGTTGTTGAAGATCCGGGTGTCGACTTCCACATCTTCGGGGGTATCCGCTTTCTGGTTCAGCTGTTGCAGATAATGGTTCAGGTCCGTCAGTCCGAAGACCGGGCGAATTTCGGGATTCCGTTTGCGGAAGACGTACCGGATAAAGAAACGCGCCAGGCCGACCAGCACGCGAACAACCGGCGCGATTGCCTGATAGATGATCCAGAGCGGCACCGCCAGCCACTCCAGAAAGCGGTCCGGATGAATGAGGGCCAGGCTCTTGGGCAGGTAATCGGCAAGGGGTAAAAAGACGATCGTCAGCAGCAGCGTTTCGAGCGCAATGAGCAGAAACGCATTGTCGTAGGCGTCGGGAAGCAACGCCATCAGCAGGGGATTCAGAAACGTAACCCCTAGTACTGCGTAGAGCACCAGAAACAGCGTGTTACCCGTCAGGGTGGTGCCGACGAAAAGAATAGGATTTTTAAGAAAGCCCGATACCAGTTTCTCGCCGAGTGGTCCCTGCTTGCTGTGCAGCTCGAAGTAGAGCCGGTTTACGGATACATAGGCCATTTCGACGGCCGAAAAAAAGCCAGCCAGCACAAGCGCCAGCAAGGCGCCAAAAAGCAGTGCGTACGATTCCATAGTAATCTGTTCTCTGTGCGTCGTAATAGGTTGGGCAGGGGCGCCCAAACACAACAAACAGAAGGCTATTTCTTCTTCTTTTTTCGGGTTTCTACCATCTGTTTGATGGTAGGGGAGACCGCTTTCTCCCGGTCGAGCCGGCGGTTCTTGGTAAACTGAAAGGCAAGCAGACAGCCCAGAAAGAGCATCAGCAACCAGTAGCTTTCGGCAAACGAGGTGCGCATGTACTCGGCAATCCAGATAATGAGGAAGCCGGCTCCGGCTGCTAAAATAAGAATCTCAGAGAGTTTAAGCTTCATATCAGGCCACCTTACGCTGCATTTTGCCAGCCTCCCGGTAACGCCGAACCGTAGAGATCAGGAAACCTAGTACCACGACCAGCGTACCGATCCAGAGTACGTTGATCAGCGGTTTTTCGAAGGCTTTCATCACAATATAATCGCGCTGGGTGCGATTGACGGCGAAGGTAAACTTACCCGTCCGCGGATCGATCTCGTTCAGCTGAATCCGTACGCCCAGCTCGTCGCTGGTTTCGGCCCGACGGCCAACCATGCGATCTTTGATAATGAATGCGGGGCTCAGGATCTGCTCTCCGTTTTTGCTCAGCACCCGCACCCGTGCCCGTACAGCCGCGTCGTTGGGACCGATATCCATTCCTTCTACGTCGGTCGTCCGGACAACGTCGTCCAGTATAGCCACGTAGTCATTCAGAAAGAACGTGTCTTTGATCGCTACGCTGTAGGTTTCTGTTTTCTCCCACTTGTTGTCGGCCGTTGGGTCCGGTACCGAGTTTACGTAGGTGTAGATATCGCGGTCGGCTTCGTGGCGGGTGTCCGGCGAGGCCAGCAGTCCCATCCGTTCGTTCACCTGCGCGCGCGGGTACAGGCTGAATACCTTGCCGTTTGGCTCCCGGTATTCAACCTGGTAATACGTGTTCTCGGGGTAGAGGGCCAGCGTGTCACCCCGCTTGTAATACACTTTCCCGTTCTGCTCGATGTCGCGCTGGGCAATACCCCGGAAGTCGCCTTCGATGACCGTCACATCCCGGCGCGGGATATAGCCGGGCACGTCGCGGGCCTCGATGTACTGGCCGCGGTAGGTTAGCTGGTAGGGACCCATGCGCTCGGGCTGATTGAGCCAGAGCAGCGTATTTTCCTTGTTTTCTTTGTTATCGTTCTTAGTGAACACATCCTGTTTCGAGATCAGCAGCCCCGAGGTGTTCAGCGAAATCACCTTTGAGAAGCCAGCCGAGTACAGAATCCCGATCAGCATAAGCGCCATACCGATGTGCGCTATGGCACCACCCGACAGCCGGTAATTGCCCCGGATTACACCCAGCAATACGGTACCATTGGTCATCAGGGCAAAGACCGAGGCTACCAGCAGCGCCATATACACCGGATTCTTGATCGAGCCAAACGCGATCAGGCCAGCGCTGATGAGCAGCGTCAGGATAGCAGGGGTCATCAGCGCATCCCATTTCTTATTTTCTACTTTACGCCACCAGAGGTATTGACCAACCCCCGTCAGCAGCGCAATCACGACGAAAAACCAGACCTGGAATTTGTTGTAGTGCGCAATCTGATCGGCAGGCAGGGCCAGGTTCGATACTTTACCGAACGACTCCATAATCTTGTTATAAACAGGAATCGACGTGGTCGCGATCACCTGAAAGGCCGACAGGCAAAGCACCGTAGCGCCGATGAAGAGCCAGAATTCTTTGGTATACACCGAGGCTTCTTTCTCGTCGCTCGGGATGTGTTTCCACTTCACCACCGCCAGTACGATAGCTAACACTACGAACGCCATCAGATACAGCAGCAGTTGCCCCGACAGGCCCAGATCCGTAAACGAGTGCACCGACGCATTGCCCAGTATACCGCTCCGGGTCAGGAACGTAGAATACAGGATGAGCAGAAAGGTCGTTATCGAGAGAATGATAGCTGTCTTGAGTCCGGTCGAGGAGCGCTTGGCGATCAGCATGGCGTGCAGGGCCGCTACCATCACCAGCCAGGGTACATAGACGGCGTTTTCGACGGGGTCCCAGTTCCAGTAGCCACCGAAGTTCAGGGTTTCGTAGGCCCAGTAGCCACCCATCATGATGCCAATACCCAGGATACCCGCTCCCAGCAGCGTCCAGGGCTGAGCGGGCCGAATCCAGTTGTAGGGTTCGTTACGCCACAAGCCCGCAATGCAGTAGGCAAAAGGAATCAGCGTAAAAGCAAAGCCAAGGAAGAGGGTCGGCGGGTGAATCACCATCCAGTAGTTCTGAAGCAGGGGATTCAGGCCGTTACCGTCTTTGGGTACAAAGGTGGGGTCGGCCGTAAAAATCGGCGCGTCGGGCATAGCCTCGCTCAGCAGCAGAAAGGGCGATGAACCGATTTTAAACGTATCGCCAAAAACAACGCCGAGGATCATCGAAGCCAGGAACGCCTGTACCAGCGCGAAGATGGTCATCACCGGCGCTTCCCAGGTTTTGCCGCTGGTTCGGATCAGCATAGCCCCCAGCAGGGCATTCCAAAACAGCCAGAGCAGGAACGACCCTTCCTGACCTTCCCAGAAACAGGAGATCACGTACTGGAGGGGCAGCGCCCGCGACGAGTGACTCCAGGCGTAATGGTACTCGAAATAGTGATTGTTGATAATCCAGTACAGACAAACGCCCACTCCCGTTACGGCCAGGCCATGGATGTAAAACGCCCACCGGGCCAGTCTCCGCCAGTCGTCGCGTGGGGCGGCTTCCGGGCTTGCGGTGGCCTTGTTCGATACGGCTCGTCGGCTGGTTTTGCCACCAAACGAGGCACCGCCCGCATAGGCTAGCTGGGGTTCTTCAACAACGACGGGCTGTGCCACCGCACGACGGCCCAGCGCCGATATGAAATAAGCCACCGTTGCTACCAGTGCCGTTACGAACGACAGGATAACAAAAAAATGGCCAAGTTGTCCGACTGTGGTATGTATCATGGATAATGGGCGAATGGCGCAGGCTTGGCTGAGAACAGCTTTTCTCAGTCAAGCCTGCGCTTACATTATAATTTGGCTGTGGCTTCGTGTTCGGTGGTCTCCAGTTTACCGTCCTGGTATTTGGAGGGGCACTTGAGTAAAATCTTGTTACACTGAAAATGATTGCCCTGCATGGCGCCAATCACCACGATCTGCTCTGAGCGATCGAAGTCCTGTGGTTTAGGACTGTTATAGACTACTTTCTGAGCCTGGTTATCGTTGTCGACCAGCGTGAACTCGAAGTGGTTGGGGTCAATGGCCGGATCGTACAGCATATCGACAATCTTTCCCTGCTCATTCTTCTTTACTTTACCGACTACGTGAATCAGCTTGTCGTCGCCATCCTGAGCGAGTTCAGTGGCTTGCTTGAAGGTAACGTATGAACTGGCATCGCCGGCGGTGGCAACGATAATGCCGATGGCCAGCGCAATGACTATAATACCGAAAATGTGAGAGAGTTTCATGGTCTACTGTGTGAATTCGTGTTGTACGGCTACGGATAATCTGGGGTACCTGTTCAGGACAGCGGAACGTCCGATTTTTTCAGGGCGGCTCCCCTGACGTCTTTTTCAAGCTGGCTCACCTGCCGGTCGAGCCGAATCAGGTACACGATGATGCCGGCAAATACAGCCGCAATAACGGCTACGACAACCCATATTTTGCCGTCGGCCCGGAGTTGGTCGGCCATATCAACCCCGTCTGTGCCAGGTTGTTGGGCCATACTGAGTTGACTGAGTAAGAGCAGGGCTGCCAGCGGAAGTTTGGACAGAGTCAGTAATCGCATAGAATTTGTCGACAGATGTAAAATTAACGCAAAAATACACCAAATCATTCGGGTGTGAGCGTCAGGATTTATTCCTCCAGCACCGCTTTAACCCGACGCAGGCGAACGCGCAGTTCCGTAATCCAGACACCCAGCAGGGTGAACCCGATTACCGCCGGGTAAAACACCATCCGCATCTGGCTGTCCATGTCGTATTTACCGAAAGCCGGGTTACCGCCGTTGCCGGGGTGCAGCGAATCGGTCAGGCGGGGCACAACGAAAATCAGCGGCACGAACACGGCAAAGGCGAAGATGTTATAGACGGCCGAGATGCGCGCCCGGCGCTGCTCATCGTCGAACGAGCCCCGCAGAATCAGGTAGGCCAGGTACATCAGCATACCGACGGCTACGCTGTTCAGTTTGGGATCATTGGGCCAGGGTTCGCCCCAGGTAAAATTGGCCCAGAGCGCGCCGGTCAGGCAACCCAGGAAACCGAACAGAATAGCGGTGTTGGCAAACTCGACCGCTACGCCATCATCGTCGAAGCGCCCATTACGCAGGTAGCGAATCGAATAAACGGCCGATGTCAGCAGCATGATAATCATGCCGAACCAGAGCGGTACGTGGAAGTAAACGTTCCGGATACTTTCGTTCAGGATCGGCTGTCGGGGCACCCCGCCGACCAGGCCCTGCAGAATAACATAGGTCAGAATCAGGACAGCAAGGCCTTTCCACCAATTTTTTTTCATAGTTTTTTCGTTTTCAGTCAAGGGCTTTCTGGATACGGCTTTGGCCTGAACAGACCAAAGCCGGGATCTGAAAACCAGAGACGGCACTAGCTACGCCACAGAAACGGAAACAGCAGCCAGGAGAGCGTCAGCACGATGGCATCAATGGCCAGAATAGTACCAACTTCGCTCCAGCTCACACTGCGGTCGAGTCCGTCCATGGCGTTTTTCGAGACTTTCAGCAGCAACAGGAGTAAAGGCAAAATAATTGGGAAACTGAGCACCGCCATCAGGGTAGCCGGATTCTCGGCTTTGCTGGCAATGCCCGACACCAGCGTCAGCGAAGCCGAAAACCCAACTGCCCCCAGGGCCAGCGTGAGCAGGTACAGGGGAATGTCGGCAATGGGGCTCCCCAGCACAAACGCATACGTACAAAAGCCTAACACCGCCAGCACACCCATCAGTGCCGTATTGTACCCGATTTTTGCCAGAATTATCTGTTGCGGGCTGGCCAGGGTGTAGTAGTAGAGCTGCCGCCCGGCCCGTTCCTGAACAAAGCTTTTGGCAATGGCATTAATGGCCGTAAACAACTGAATAATCCAGAACAGCGTGTTCCAGACAATCGGCGTGAGCTGACCGCGCCGGGCGTTAAAACTCAGGTAGCAGACAAAAACGGCCCCGACGATGTAGAGCAACATGCCATTGAGCGCATACCGTTGCCGCCATTCGAGGAGGAACTCTTTACGCATCAAAGCGCCCAACTGCCGTACCGACTCTGTCATACCTGCTCAATCAATTCGGCAAATTTACGGTGCAAA
Organism: Spirosoma sordidisoli; assembly: GCF_004138325.1. Lineage (GTDB taxonomy): Bacteria > Bacteroidota > Bacteroidia > Cytophagales > Spirosomataceae > Spirosoma > Spirosoma sordidisoli. Next base: position 552,358 of record NZ_SBLB01000002.1, read on the forward strand.
CCTGAATTGTTTCCGTTTTAGCCGATTGGTTTTGACAAGACAACTTTCTGCCCCAATTTGCCTGTCTTATGCTTTTGCTGATTGCGTGAATCCCGAACAACTGTACACGATTGCAACGCTCTGTGCGTTTTCGTTTCTGGCTGGTTTTGTCGATGCCATCATCGGAGGAGGGGGCCTCATCCAGACACCCGCCCTGTTAGTTACGCTGCCGCAATACCCCGTTCCGGTGCTGATCGGAACAACCAAGCTGCCGTCGCTGGCGGGTAGTTTGATGGGCGCCTTTCAATACAGCCGCCGGGTTGCCGTGGCCGGGCGGTTCATTGGACCCATGATGGCCATTGCGTTCGGGGCGTCCTGGCTTGGCTCCTGGACACTGACCCGTATGCCTAACCAGTTCATGAAGCCGGTGGCACTGGTTATCCTGATCGCCGTCTTCCTGTACACGCTGCTCAAAAAAGGGTTTGGCCAGATGTCCCAGCGAACCATATCGGCCCAGCAGCAGCGCATTCGGATGTGGGCGATGGGCGCCGTTATCGGCTTCTACGATGGTTTCTTCGGACCCGGCACGGGTAGTTTTCTGGTACTGGGCTTTATAGCGCTGATCGGATTTGATTTTTTGCGGGCCAGTGCCCACGCCAAGCTGGTCAATGCGGCTACTAATCTGGCCAGTGTGAGTCTGTTTGTTCAGAAAGGCGGCATACTGTATGCCGTAGCGTTGCCTATGGCTGTAGCTAATTTATCCGGCGCTTTTCTGGGCGCCCGGCTGGCTATATTGAAAGGAAATCAGTTCATTCGTCTCTTTTTTTTACTCATCATTGCGGTCATGATTATTCGATTCGGCTGGGATTTGCGCTCCTGAATTTGCAACAACAAACTTTAGGTTGTAATCTTGCGTTAATTAAACTGAATCTAAATAAAGAGTAACGGCACTGACACCATGAGCAAGCGAAGCGTAGCCGATCTGAAAATAGGCGAACGGGCCACCATCCAGTCGTTCAACGATGCGGTGATGTCGCTGAAACTGCTCGAAATGGGCTGCCTGCCGGGCGCTGAAGTATGCCTTCATTGCAAGGCTCCCCTGGGCGACCCGATCTGTCTGAACGTATCGGGCTACTGCCTGTCGATGCGTCGGTCAGAGGCCGCCACTATATTGATTGAAAATTAACGGTTTACGGTTGGTACGGTTGTCTGTCTGTTAAGCGGGCGGGCCCGTAAACGATAAACCGTAAACCGTACTGTACATTGGATGCCTCCCTTACAATTGCCCTTATTGGCAACCCGAATGCGGGTAAATCATCGCTCTTCAACCAACTGACCGGCCTTCGTCAGAAGACCGGAAATTTCCCCGGTGTAACGGTCGATAAGAAGTCCGGCACCTGGCCCATCGATACCCAGACTACGGCTACCGTAGTTGACCTGCCGGGTGTCTATTCCATATATCCCAAATCGCTGGACGAGCAGCTTGTCACGGACATTCTGGCCAATCCGGCTCATCCTGATTATCCGGATGTGGCGGTTGTGGTGGTCGATGCATCGAACCTGCACCGGAACCTGCTGCTGTTTACCCAGGTTGCCGATCTGGGTGTGCCGACGGTGCTGGCGCTGAATATGCTCGACGTAGCCAAGAGCCAGGGCAAGGAAGTGAACAGCGTACGGCTGGCCATGCGCCTGGGTGTACCCGTCGTGCGGATCAACGCCCGTACCGGCGAAGGGGTCGATCAGATCAAAAAGGCGGTGCTGGGGCAGCTGGAGAACCCGACCCTGCCGGGTAAACTGTTTTTCGATCCGGCCGACGAAGCGGCCGACCTCATTGCCGATACCCGAACCCAATACGCGCTTCAGAATAATTACCTCGCGCTGCAGTACATCATTCAGCATGATGGGTTTTCGTTTCTGAATCGGGTACAGCAGCTGGCGCTGGATGCCATCATTGACCGGTACGAGTTCAACGAAACGGCTTTCCAGGCAAACGAGACCATTACCCGCTACAAGCGCATCGCAACCGTCGTTGCCGAATCGGTAACCGATCACCGGCCAATTGGCGAACCGACCTGGAGTCAGAAGCTGGATCGGGTATTGCTGCACCCGGTTTGGGGCTACGCCATCTTTGCGTTTATACTGCTGCTTATCTTTCAGGCCATCTTTGCCTGGGCACAACCGTTCATGGATGCCATCGACTCGGGGGTGGCCTGGCTCAACGGTCAGCTCAAGGAGGGCCTGCCGGCGGGCCCGCTCACCGATCTGCTCACCGATGGAATCCTGGCGGGTATCGGCGGCATCCTGGTGTTCATTCCGCAGATTGCCTTTCTCTTTCTGCTGGTTGCGCTGCTCGAAGAGTCGGGGTATATGTCGAGAGTCATGGTCATCATGGACCGTATCATGCGCAAATTCGGGCTCAACGGCCGGAGCGTCGTTCCCCTTATTTCCGGCGTAGCCTGCGCGGTACCGGCCATTATGGCGACCCGAAGCATTGGTACCCGTCGCGACCGGCTCATCACCATCCTGGTAACTCCCCTGATGAGCTGTTCGGCCCGACTGCCCATTTATACCATTCTGATTGCCCTGGTTGTGCCTAACCAGCGGGTGCTGGGCGTGTTCAACCTACAGGGGCTGGCGCTTATGTTTCTGTACCTGATGGGGCTCGTCAGTGCGTTACTGGCTGCTTACGTGTTAAAACTGGTGCTGCGTACCAAAGAGCGGGGCTTCTTCATTATGGAACTGCCAACGTTTAAATTACCGCGCTGGAACCACGTGGGGCTGTCGGTCTGGGAGAGTGTGCGTGCCTTCGTTTGGGAAGCGGGTCGGGTTATTCTGGCCATCTCGATTGTGCTGTGGGTGCTGGCCAGCTATGGACCCGGTAACGCCATGCAGGAGGCCGAAACCCGGGTTAAGCAGGAACTAGCCAACGCGCCAGCCGATGAGCTGCAGAACAAGCTGGCGTCAGAGCGGCTCGAAGCGTCGTATGCCGGCCATTTTGGGCACCTGATCGAACCCGCCATCCGCCCGCTGGGCTACGACTGGAAAATAGGTATTGCCCTGCTGAGCTCGTTTGCGGCCCGGGAGGTATTTGTGGGTACTATGGCTACCATCTACAGCATTGGCGATGGGGGCGATGAGGCAGGAGTCACCGTTCGGGAACGGCTTCGGCAGGAGCGCAATCCGCTGACGGGTGGGCCTATGTATACACCGGCGCTGGCCTGGTCGCTGCTGGTCTTCTACGTATTCGCTATGATGTGTATGAGTACACTGGCGGCCACTCAGCGCGAAACCAAATCCTGGACCTGGCCAGCCGTACAACTGGCTTATATGATGATTCTGGCCTACGTAGCCGCGTTCGTCACCTATCAGTGTATGGCCTGAAGCCACAAAAAAGCCCGGTAACGAAAACGTACCGGGCAATACTAATCAAGCTATACTGAGTCCGCCAGAGTCTACCAGAGTAGGCCCTTGGAGATGAGCGGATAAATAAAATGATACACAATGTACGTCAGTAAGGCGATGGTGAGTCCGCCTAAAGCCGTTGTCTGATCGACCGATACCCGGGACTTTCGCGAGGGGCGACTCATTCGCCAGTCTCGCTGCGCTGCATGTTTCATGGTATGTGTGCGGTATGAGGCTAAAATACCGGTACAAATTTGAGACCGCTTCCGTCAGGAGAACAGCGCGAAAACCCTTAATTCATAGAATACGTATAAATACTTGATTAACACCAGTCAGGTCTGAGTCAGTATATACGTTTTAGAGAAGTTTGGTGATAAACTAGTGTCGTCTTTGTGGTCTATTGTATAAATAGTGTGGTGTGATTTCTACACTTAAGTTACCATATTTCTACACGTCAGGCCCACCGGAGGGCGTCTACCACATCGGTAGCGGTCATTCCGATCTGACCACGCTGCTCGGCTACCTGATCGCCCGCCAGGCCGTGGGCATATACGCCCAATACAGCGGCTTCTACCGGATCGTATCGTTGAGCCAGCAGGGCGGTTAATACACCGGTCAGTACGTCGCCGGTGCCGCCCGTACTTAAGCCGGGGTTGCCCGTGGCGTTGAAATGAATATCTCCCTCGGGTGTGGCCACGGCGGTATGGGCGCCCTTCAGCACGACAACAACCCGATACTTGCGGGCAAACTCACGGAGTCGATCCAGCTTTTCGTAATCGTTCTGCCAGGGCGCAGTCAGTCGCTCAAACTCTTTTGGGTGGGGAGTCAGAATACTGCCGGCAGGAAGCTGGTCGAGGAGTTCCCGATTTTCGCCCAGCAGGTTGAGCGCATCGGCGTCAATGACCATTGGTTTGGTGAGGGTCGGCAGCAGCGCTTTCAGCATCGCCAGGGTTTCGGAAGCCTTGCCAATGCCAGGACCTATCCCTACGGTTGTGAAGTCGGCCGGGCTGGTCGTCTCGACCTCCGTGGTGCCGCTCAGTACGTGCTCGTGCGTATCCGGGCGACACATAGCCTCTGGTACGGCCGTCTGCAATACCGGATACCCGCAACCAGGCACCTGAACCGTTAAAAGACCTACGCCCGACCGCAGGCAAGCCCGGGCGGACAGCACAGCCGCTCCTATTTTTCCGTAGCTGCCGGCCAGTAGCAGCGCATGCCCGAAGGTACCTTTGTGCGCATAGCGGTCGCGCTTGTGCAGCAACAGACGGGCTTCGTCGGGGCGGGTGTAGTAGTAGGGGGTGGGCGCTTTATCGATGAAGCGTTTGTGCAGCTGGATGTCGACTGTCTGCCAGTCGCCGGTATAGCGGGCGTTGCCGGGTAGCAGGAAGGCCAGTTTGGGCAGCTGAAACGCGACGGTATAGTCGGGCTCAACGATAACGTCTTCGGGCGCATTGGGCTGATCTGCATACAAGCCACTGGCTATGTCGACCGACACGACCGTGGCCGGGCTGCGGTTGATCGCTTCGATGGCGCTTTTTACGATGCCTTCGGCGGGTCGTGAGAGGCCTGACCCCAGGATCGCATCGATAACGACCTCGTTGTGGGGCATGGGCGGAATATCGTGCGAAAGCTCAACGTACCGGATGTTGTCCGTTACCAGTTTGAGCCGTCTGTGATTATGCATGAAATCGTCTGACTCGCGGGGGGCGTAGCGCACGACAAATACCTCGAGCGGATAGTCGCGTTCCAGCAGCAGGCGGGCAATGGCCAGCCCATCGCCCCCGTTATTACCCAGGCCACAAAAGATCTTCAGCGGGGTAGTAGCCGGAAAGCGATCGACAAACCAGTCGACGAAAGCCAGGGCAGCCCGCTCCATGAGATTGATAGGAGCAATGGGTTCGTGTTGGATGGTTGCCTGATCGAGCGCGCGAATCTGGTCGACATTCAGTATTTTCATGAAGCTTGGGGTCAGAAGACGTTGGGTAATTTCGCAAAAGTATTTTCTAACCGCTAAAAGATTACTATCTTTGCGGCTCATTTCGCAAATAGTTATCTGGCGATTTATATACGGTCATGAGCGAGTTAATCAAATTAGTGGAGGCAGACAACGCGCAGCGTCGCGCCGAGTTGCCCACGTTCCGGGCAGGCGATACGGTGAACGTACACGTCAAAATCCGCGAAGGAAATAAGGAGCGTATTCAGGTATTTACGGGAACGGTCATTCAGCGCCGGAACCCAAGCAGCGGTGGCGAAACGTTCACCGTTCGTAAAGTATCAAACGGCGTAGGTGTAGAGCGGATCTTCCCGGTTCTGTCGCCTAACATTGACAAAATCGAGGTGGTCCGCCTGGGCAAAGTGCGTCGTGCACGCTTGTTCTATCTGCGTGGTCGCCAGGGTAAAGCAGCTCGTGTTAAAGAGCGCAAGCCCAAAGCGAAAGTAGCCGCTTAATTTACCGCGCTTCTTACCTACATAAAAGCTGCCTGTACAGGGTGGCTTTTTTCGTATCTTCAAAACGCTATGCAGTTTTATAAATACCAGGGCACCGGTAATGATTTCATCCTGATTGATGACCGGACCGGCACGTTCCCGGCCGCCGATCAGGCCCTCATCGAGCAGTTATGTCACCGGCGGTTCGGCATCGGGGCCGATGGGCTTATTTTGCTGCAAAACGACCCCGAATACGATTTTCGGATGGTGTACTTCAACGCCGATGGAGCCGAAGGCAGCATGTGCGGAAATGGCGGTCGCTGCATTGTCCGGTTTGCGCATGACCTGGGTCTGTTCGAGTCCGAAACACGGTTCATAGCGGTCGACGGGGAACACGTGGCCGTGGTGCGCGAAGACGAGGTGTTTCTGAAGATGATCGATGTGAACGGGCTGGATCAGCAGCCCCAACTGACATTCCTGAATACCGGTTCGCCCCATGTCGTGCGGTTTGTCGACGAGCTGGAGTCATTCGATGTGCTGGCCGAAGGGCGTGCCATTCGGTATGCCGACGCATTTCGGCCGGGCGGAACAAACGCTAACTTCGCCCAGCGCCTTACCAATAATACCCTGTTTGTACGCACCTACGAGCGGGGCGTTGAAGACGAAACCTACTCCTGCGGAACGGGCGTGACGGCGGTAGCGCTGGTAGCCCACCAGCAGCTGCAGATGCCGGCCCCGGTAGCAATTCAGACAATCGGCGGCAATCTGCGGGTGTCGTTCGAAACCCAATCCGACGGGCGCTTCGAGAACATCTATCTGATTGGTCCCGCCAAACGGGTATTTACGGGAGAAATCGACCTGTAACCGCTTAGTCTACGTCGTCAATCAGACCTCCGTGCAGGTGATAGATGACTTTTGTCTGGAAAACGGGTTGCCGCTGTAGATCTTTGGCCGCTATCCGGCTTCGTACGCCGTTGGTACAGACCAGAATCAACGTATCGTAGGCCAGCAGCTCATCCCGACGCGCCCGTATGTCGGCCAGGGGCACGTTTATACCACCCAGGTTGAACTCCTCAAACTCCCACTCATCCCGAACATCGATCACCGCCGTGCGAGGCTGCTGGCGCAAGGTGTCAAGTTCAGATAAGGAGATGTCGATGTAGGCCGGGGTTGTCATGCCGACATAACACCAGAATCATACTGGCTGTTCGCCTGGATAATATAAGCCTGATCGGAGGCCGCTTGCTCCGGCGACTGCCGGTGTATGCTTGTCCATTTGTTGACTTCTTTGCTGGACTAATCCGTCAGCAACGCGCCTTGCAGTAAGTTAAAACTGTCAATGTGGCAGGCAACGAGGCTCTGGAACAGGATTTGACGCCCGCCCAATCAGCAAGTCAATTCTATCAACAACCCATTAGCTGTCTATGGAAGCCGTACAGAATGAAAAAGGGCAGATCTCGATCCATACCGAGAATATCTTCCCCATCATCAAAAAATTCCTGTATTCCGATCATGAAATTTTTCTGCGCGAACTCGTATCCAACGCGGTCGATGCTACGCAGAAGCTTCGTCAGTTGTCCTCCTTTGGTGAGTTCGGGGGCGAGCTGGGCGAATTAAAGGTAACCGTTGCGCTCAACGAAGAGGCCAAAACGATTACGATCAGTGACAATGGCATCGGTATGACGGCCGATGAAATTAAGAAATACATCAACCAGATTGCATTCTCCGGCGCGTCAGACTTTCTGGAAAAATACAAGGATAAGACGGACGAAAAAGGACAGATTATCGGCCATTTCGGTCTGGGCTTCTACTCGGCCTTCATGGTAGCTGAAAAGGTAGAGATCATTACCCGCTCGTATCGTGATAACGCCGAACCGGCCCGCTGGGTATGTGACGGCTCGACCGAGTTTGAACTGACCCCCGCCGAACGGGCTGAACGCGGTACCGATGTGGTGCTGCATATTGCACCCGATTCCGAAGAGTTCCTGGACAAAACCCGGCTGCGGGGTATACTCGACAAATACGCCCGGTTCCTGCCGGTAGCGATCGAGTTCGACGGGCAGACGATCAATAATACCGCACCCATCTGGACAAAAGCGCCCGCCGACCTGACCGACGAGGACTATAAGTCGTTCTACCGGGAGCTGTACCCGATGAGCGAAGAGCCCCTGTTCTGGATTCACCTCAACGTCGACTACCCGTTTAACCTCACCGGTATTCTATATTTCCCGCGGGTGAAAAACGAACTGCGGTTCCAGCGGGAGAAAATCCAGCTCTACAGCCGGCAGGTGTTTATTACCGACGAGGTAAAAGACGTGGTGCCCGATTTCCTGATGATGCTGCACGGCGTAATCGACTCGCCCGATATCCCGCTGAACGTGTCGCGCTCCTTCCTGCAGGCCGACTCGAACGTGAAGAAAATCAACGGCTACATCACCCGTAAAGTGGCCGACAAGCTGAACGACCTGTTCAATGCCGATCGAACAGCTTTCGAAGAAAAATTCGATGATATCGGACTCTTCATCAAGTACGGTATTCTGTCCGATGACAAGTTCTGGGAGAAGGCAAAAAACTTCGTTCTGCTCAAAAATACCGACGGCCAGTACGCGACACCCGATGAGTATCGCGAGAAAATTCAGGCGAACCAGACCGATAAGAACGATACGCTGGTGTTGCTCTATACCAGCGACCGCAAGCAGCAGGACGCTTATGTGGCTTCGGCCGTTCGGCGGGGATACGATGTGCTGCTGATGGATAATGTGATTGATCCTCACTTCATCAACGCGCTCGAATACAAGCTGGAGAAAGTACATTTCGTACGCGTCGACGCCGACACGCTCGACAAGCTCATCGACAAAGGGCTTAGCAACGAGAGCGTGCTGTCTGAAGACGATCGTACAAAAGTGAAAGAAGTATTCGAGCAGGTTCTTGACAACAAAACGCTGACGGTTAGTGTAGAAGCGCAGCCAACGGATGAGCTGCCCGTAACGATCACCCTGCCGGAGTTCCTGCGTCGGATGAAAGATATGTCGGCGCTGTCGGGCGAACAGTCGTTTTACGGAAACATGCCGCTGGGCTATAATGTGGTCGTGAATGCCAACCACCCCCTCATCGGAAAGCTGCTGGCCCAAACCGATGCCGACGCGCAGAAGTCATTGGCCAAGCAGGTGTACGACCTGGCTCTGCTGTCGCAGAATATGCTGACTGGAGCTGACCTGACCGCTTTTGTTAAGCGTACCGTCGAGACGCTGTAATTAGCCATAGGGTCAGAAAGCCAAACGAGAGCTGGGACCGATGTCCCAGCTCTCGTTTTGTATAGGGCACTCTCGTTGGAGTTACTCCCGTCGGGTGAACCACACTTTCCGCCGGGTGGTCATCCGCTTGATGACGTAGATAAGCACCAGCGCGACGAAAATGATGGCCACCAGCGGTAAAAGAACCGTCAAAAGTGACAGAACGAACGACGCGATATTCTCGCCGGTGGCTACGACCGGGTTGGCGGCCCCGCCGGTTGTGGTGGTAGAACCGAGCCGGAGCAAACTCGTACCCGCCTGAATAATGCCAGCCGAGCCTCCGCCCAGCATTAACCCCAGCCCCCAGTGCAGAATCGGATTCTCGATCTGAAGAAACGAGGTGCTGAGCAGCGTACCGGCAATGATGGAAGCCGGGGTGGCGATGCCATCGAGCAGGTTGTCGAGCCACGGAATGTAGTAGGCACCCACTTCAACGATGGTGGCCACCGTCAGGCCTGCCAGCGCGGGCCAGCTGCTGAGCCACTCAAAGCCCTCAAACGTACCAACGATGCCCAGCTTAGTGGCCACGCTGGCAATCAGCATTGGTACAAAGACCCTGAAACCGCAGCAGGCAGCCAGGCCAAGGCCGACACAGGCACTCACAATCCAGTCGTAGGTCATAGGGCAAAAAAAATAATGGTTTACGCTTATTGATTTCGGGCTTCTGGCCTCAGCGGAGACCATAGACCGTATAGCAAAACCGAACTAGGGCCTGGGTTGTTTAGCCGAAGAACTGCGGGTTGAAGTTCATCAGAAACGCTTCATCCGTGGCGCGGGTGAGTGCCGTATAGAGCCAGCGGACAAACTCCTGGTTCACCTGGCCGTCTGGCAGGTAGCCCTGATCAACGAATACGGCGCTCCACTGGCCGCCCTGGGCTTTATGGCAGGTGAGGGCGTAGGCAAACTTAACCTGTAAGGCATTCAGGTACGGGTCGCGCCGGATGGCTTCGGTTCGCTCTTTCTTGCTAGTGATGTAGAAATAGTCACGCTGAACGCTCTCATACAGCGCTTTATGCTGCTCGGACGAGAGCGAAGGCGTAGGCGAGTGCAGCGTATCCAGAATGATTTTGGCTTCAAAATCGGGTTGCTCCTCGTAGTCGACCAGCCGCAGCGTGACGGTAGCAAACCGGAAGCCGTGAATCTCTTCGTGGTTGCGGATTTTAAGCACTTCGGCAAACTCGCCGTTGGCCAGAAAGCCTGCCGGCGAGTCCTCTTCCAGGGTCGTGTAGTTGTTGCGGGCAATCATCAGCATATCGCCCGCGTCGAGTTCTTCTTCACATTGGTCAATCATCCGCCTGACAAACTGGTTATACTGCACCGCTGTCTTGTTCGACCGACAAAGGATCACCGTATTTTCGCGGCCATATTTGTTGTAGGCGTACTGAATCCCGTCTTCCAGCTTGTTGGCCGGCATTTTATAGATGTCACTGAATGAGCGTACATTGAGCTGAATAGGGGGGGCATCGGTGGCTGATTCGGCACTATCTGTGCCAAGCAGGGTTTCGAACGAGACGGCTTTGGGAGCCGGACTGAAGGTACCCGACAGCAGGGTGCGCAGATTGGTGGCGTTATAAAGAATACCCGACTCTTCGTCCTGCCGCATAACTTCTGTCAGCTCCTGTTCATAGACCGTCATGTCGAACTGGGCGGCCAGGAATCCCCGGTCGAGCGCCGGACTCAGCTCGCGGCCCACGGGGGGCAGCTGGGCCGTATCGCCAACGAGCAGCAGTTTGTTGCCCTGGTTCTCGAAAACAAAATCGATCAGGTCAGTCAGCAGGCCTTTACCCCCAAAATCAGCTTCGTCGGAGATCATGGAGGCCTCGTCAACGATAAAGAGGGTGTCTTCGTGGTAATTTTTTTGCCGTTGAAAACTCAGCGTACCCGACGCCGGGTCGGCCACCTGCCGATAAATTTTGCGGTGGATGGTCTGAGCTGGCTTCTTGGCGTAGCTCGACATCACCTTCGCAGCCCGGCCGGTAGGGGCCAGCAGCACCGATTTGTAGCCAAAACGGGGAAGCACTTTGATGAGCGTACCAACCAGGGTTGTCTTACCGGTACCGGCATATCCCCTGAGCAAGAAGCAGTCGCGATAGTGTTCAAACTCTTCGTGGGTGATGAACGCGCCGATCTGTTCGAAGAATTGTTCCTGACCGGATGTGGGCTTGTAAGGGAAACGTTTGGCCAGCAATTGGGCGGCCGTATGGGTTTCGTTCATGGTTCTAATTTACGAAATATTTCGCTAACTTCACCCCCATACTAAACCCTTCTATGTCATGAAAATACGCCAGATTTTGCAAGGAAAGGCCGTCAACGCGCTCTACTCGGTATCGTCCCATCAATCCGTGCTGGATGCCCTGAAACTGATGGCCGAAAAAAATATCGGCGCGGTGCTGGTGATCGATGAGGGTGTGCTGACGGGTATTTTCTCGGAGCGGGATTACGCCCGCAAGGTTATCCTGAAAGGGCGTCACTCCGACGATACGCCGGTAGCTGATGTTATGACCCCCAATGTCATTACCATCGAGCCAGACCAGCGGCTGGACGAGTGTATGCTGATCATGTCTGAGCGGCACATTCGCCACCTGCCCGTCATGAGCGGGGGGGAGCTGACGGGTATTATCTCGATCAATGACGTGGTAGCGGCCATCATCCGCGACCAGAAGACCCGGATCGACTCGCTGGAAAGTTATATATCGGGCAGCCCCTACTAAGCCCGGAGCCAACTATAGGTTTCGCTCTGAACTACCCGAATCTGGACGTAACTCCCCACGTATCTTACCATAAACCAGAAACGGTAACCTAAATTCTTCTACCTTTGCGTCCCAAAATTAGCTGTGACTTGTGACGCATGTAATGGATCGACCCGGGGTGGATACATCCCGTCAGGAAGTGTTGAAGTTATACGGAAACCGGCTGCGACTGCGCGTTTGCGGACTTTATCGGGAAGACGACCGGCTCCTGATGGTACGACATCGGGGTATTGGCCCCACCGATACGTTCTGGTGCCCGCCGGGTGGGGGCGCTCAGTTTGGTGAGACCGCCCCCGACGCGCTGACCCGTGAGTTTATCGAAGAAACCGGTTTGTCGATCAGCGTCGGAGAGCTGCTGTTCGTCAATGAGTTTATGCTGCCGCCCCTGCACGCTATGGAGCTTTTTTTCGATGTGCGCGCAACGGGCGGCTCGATCCGGCAGGGTATTGATCCCGAAATGGGGCTCGATGAACAGATTATCTCGGACGTTCGGATGATGAGCTTCGACGAAATCAAGCGGTATCCGCCCGAGGAAGTACACGACCTGTTCCGGTATTGCCAGTCGATGGACGATGTTTTCCACCTGCGTGGCTACCTGCCCAATCGGGACCGAATGGTAGGTTCGGGCCGCTAAGTTTGGGGTAGGCCGCGCCAATGTGCTATTTTTTTGTAAACTTAGCGTTCTGCTAAACCGTTATCCTTTCTCTGAATCGTGCAAATTGCTGTGACATCCGCACCTACCGTAACGATCCGTTCTGATTCGTTCGACCCCAGCCAGACAGCCCAATCCGTGCTGTGTCTGGAAGTGGGGCGCGATCGGTTTCGGTTTCTGGTGCAGAACGCCTTGCAGCAGGTCTGTTATCTCGAAGATTACACGTTTCCGTCGCTCCTGACCGATCGGCCCCTGGTTGGTCTGCTGCCTGATGTGATCCGTGGGCACTCGGTTTTGTCGGCCGGTAACTGGCAGGAGATTCGGGTGGGCGTTAATTCGTCATCGTTTACGTTTGTACCGCAGCCGCTGTTCCGGAAGGAATACGCCAGCAGTTACCTTACCCTGATGCGGGGTAGCACCTTACCCGCCCATGAGTTTGCCCAGGCCCACCTTCACGAAGCGGAAGGTTTTTTGTCGGTCTTCAACCTGGAGCACCCGGTAGCCGATTATTTTGCAGAAACGTATCCGCTTCAGCCACTGACCTTTATTCATCAGACGGGCTCGCTGATACAGGCCACGGCCGCGCTGGCCCGCCATTCGCTGCTGTCACAGCAGGTGTGGCTGTATTTCGAAGATGAATTTGTAACCATTATCTACCGGCAGAACAGGCAGCTTCGGTACTGCAACCGCTTTGGCTACAAGAATGCCAGTGATCTGACTTATTACGTGCTATATGTGCTGGATGAGCAGCAGATCAAGGCCGATGAGGTGCATATAGCTCTGTACGGAGAGATAACCCCCTTTGCCGACACATACAGCGCGCTCAGCCGGTTCCTGCCCAATCTGACCTTTGGCCGGGCTCCGCAGCCGATGACCCTGACGGCTGAATTTGACGAACTACCCGAACATCGGTATTTAAGTTTATACGGACTTTCTTTACTTAATGAGTAAGAAGGACCAGCGGGCATAAACACGTTTCTGTTCGTGCCAGCGGCCCTGTCTACTCGCTCGCTATGAAGCGTACTGCTCTGTTTCCCGGCTCATTCGATCCATTCACTAAAGGCCACGAAGACATTGTGCGGAGGGGACTGAAGTTATTTGATGAAATAATCATCGGTATTGGCCGGAATGTACGCAAGGAACGCTACTTTCCGCTGGAGCAAATGATTCAGCTGATTGAAGAAGCGTTTTCTGACGAGCCCGCTGTGCGTATCATCAGCTATGAAGACCTAACGGCCAGCGTCGCCCGGTCCGAGGGGGCCCGCTTCCTGCTGCGGGGCCTGCGCAACACCACCGATTTCGAATACGAAAACGGCATTTCTCAGGTAAACCGATTTGTCTACGAAGAAGTAGAGACCGTCTTTCTGATCACCTCTCCGCATCTGGCACCCATCAGTTCGAGTATCATTCGGGATCTGCACCGCTACGGCCAGAACGTAGACGAGTTCCTGCCGTATAAGCTGGTTCAGCCATCGTAAGCAGGCAGTTACTTCCGAACGGTAAGTTCCTGCAGTTGTTCAATTACGTACCGGATCGAACTGAACGAGTTGGTCAGGGCCAGCTGGGTTTCGCGCCAGTCGAGCCAGGCCAGCTTTTCGATGTCCTCGTCTTCCTGTGGCGCCATATGCGAATCGTCGACGACGCTCATCCGGTACCATTTGGTGCGTTTGAGAATGCGGCTTCCATTCAAGGTGTAGGTGTGCCAGGTGGTGCAGATCCGGTCGCCGACGTCAACCGCTACCCCCGTTTCTTCTTCTACCTCACGGGCCGCGCCCTGCCTCGACGATTCACCATCGTCGAGTTTGCCTTTGGGTAAATCCCAGACGCCCCGGCGAAACATCAGCAGTTGTTTACTGTCTTTAAGAACGACCCCACCAGCTGCTTTGATGATTTTGAATGGTTTTTTGATCGCTTCTTCGCAGTCATTTTTGTTCAAACAGCCTAGTGTGATCGATAAAAGTCGACTGGGATTGGCTTTTTGAAGCAACGACAGCAACCGGTCTACGGTAGCGGGTGTGGCGTTGAGTACGAGCAGATGACCATGCAGCGCATCCACTTTCAGCACTTCGAGCCGGGCGTCGACAATCTGGTCAAAGTCGGCAAATGAATTGTCAGACAGCGAGTTAGACTCGGACGGGCGAGTGGGCCTGGCACCCGTTAGTTGGGTGGTAGTTTTGGGGCCAACCAGCCGGATGGGGCGGTCGTTGATAAAAACAATCATCAGAGCGGGGCGATAAAGGCCTCAAAAGTACTAAAAGCCTGCCTGATCGCCCAGATGAATCGAGTGGAAACAAACCTGCTTTCGTTATTTTTGCAACCAGCCAACCCGCTCCTTTGTGGAAATTTTAATCATTTTATTACTGACCATTCTGAATGGGGTGTTCTCCATGTCAGAAATTGCCCTAGTTTCCTCGCGTAAATCCAAGTTAGAAACGGCTGCTAAAAATGGCGATCGTCGGGCACAGGTCGCTCTTGACCTGGCCAGTTCTCCCAACCGGTTCCTGTCAACGGTACAGATTGGCATTACGCTGATCGGTATTTTACTCGGTATATTTTCGGGCGATAAGCTAACTACCGATGTGCAGCAGGCGGTGGCCCAGGTAGAGGTGCTCCAGCCGTATGCTCATTCGATCGCCGTTGTGCTGGTGCTGCTGTTGCTTACCTACCTGTCGCTGGTGCTGGGCGAGCTGGTACCCAAACGCATCGGACTGTCCAATCCTGAAGGCATAGCCAAGACCATGGCTGCGCCCATGATTCTGCTGTCGCGCGTTACCTCGCCTTTTATCGCTTTGCTAACCTTTTCCAGCGATTTACTCATTAAACTCCTGCGCATTACCCCAAACGAGAGCGCCGTAACGGAAGAAGAGATCAAAAGTCTGATTCAGGAAGGAACAACGGGCGGGGCCATTGAAGAAATTGAGCAGGAAATCGTACAGAACGTTTTTCAGCTGGGCGACCGCCGGATCACATCGCTGATGACGAACCGGCAGGAAATTGTTTATCTCGATCTCGACGATGAGCTCGAAGAAAACCGGGCCAAAATTCTCGAATACCGGCATTCGGTATTTCCACTCTGCAACGGCGGGGTCGATGAAGTCGTAGGGCTTATCTACACCAAAGATTTTTTGGGGAAGGACCTGGATACGGAGTTAACCCGCCTGGCGGATATCAAGCGGGATGTGCTGTTCGTGCCCGAAAACAACCGCGCCTATCAGGTGCTGGAGCGGTTTCGCGAGCGCAAGCAATACGTAGGCATCATCGTCGACGAATACGGCGGGGTGCTTGGTGTCGTTACCCTCAACGATATTCTGGACGTGCTGGTGGGCGATATCAACGACGAGGCTGATTCCGATTACGAGATCCGGGCGCGGGAAGATGGGAGCTACCTCATCGATGCCCAGCTGCCATTCGAGGATTTTCTGTCTTATTTCGATATCAACATCACCGCTCAGAACCGGCGCGACCTGACGGGCTTCGATACGCTGGGCGGTTTTGCGCTCCATATCTTGAAAGACATACCCAAGACCGGCGAAACCTTTGTTTGGCAGGCTTACCGGTTCGAGATTGTTGACATGGACAAAAGCCGCATCGACAAGATGCTGGTTCAGAAGCTGGACGAGGAGTAAAAGCCGGTTCAAACAGCAGCCCCGGTGTTTTAGTTAAGGTTGTATACCAAACGCGATGAAACCTATGCGTTACTACAGCCCAGACTCCAGCGATTCATCAACCGGTACTACCGACTCCAGTCGGATACCTTCTGTGATGGACAATGATCCCGGTGCCGACGAGCAGGTTATCAACCAGCAGGCGGGTGAGCAGTATCCGAAAGACGTTGAAACCCCGGCCGATACGCCAGCGCGGATTGCGCCAGACGAACTGGCCGATTCCATAGCCTATGCCATTGACGGAAGCGGCCCCGGCCCGACCAATGACAAGCCAAATGTATCGGAACATAAAACCGTGTCGGAAGGGATAACCGGCGCGGGACCGGACGAGGAGGAAGACGCCCTGCGGGACTGATAGTATTTGGCCAAGCTTGGCTGGCAGTCCTTGTTTTGCCCGACTAGACCACTTCTTTGTACTGCATCCGATACAGGTTCGCGTAGAAGCCTTCCTGCTGCAGAAGCTCCTCGTGTTTACCCTGTTCAACAATACGGCCTTTGTCTACTACGATGATCTTATCGGCTTTCTGAATGGTCGAGAGCCGGTGCGCAATGACAATGGCCGTACGTCCTTTCATGAGCTTGTCGATAGCATTCTGAATCATTTCCTCCGTTTCGGTATCGACCGACGACGTGGCTTCATCGAGCACAATTATCTTGGGGTCCTGCACCATAGCCCGAACGAAGGAGATCAACTGGCGCTGGCCAACCGACAAGGTAGAGCCGCGCTCCATAACGTTATAATCATAGCCGTCGGGCAGACGGTCGATGAACTCATGTACGCCAACGAGCCTGGCCGCTTCGATCATTTTTTCACGGCTGATCCGGGTGTCGCCCAGCGTGATGTTGTTTTGTATCGTGTCGGAGAAGAGAAAAACATCCTGCAAAACAACCCCTATATTTCGGCGCAGCTGACCGAGTTCGTACTCGTGAACGTCAACGCCGTCGATATTGATGTGGCCCTTGTTGATGTCGTAGAAGCGGCTTAACAGGTTAATGATCGACGATTTTCCCGCTCCGGTTGCTCCGACGAATGCAACCGTTTCGCCAGCCCGTACCCGAAAGCTGATGTCGCGCAATACCCAATCTTCATTGTTGTAGGCAAACCATACATTTTTAAACTCCACTTCGCCTTTGAACGTAGCGGGTGCATAGGTGCCATCGTTGACCGTAAACTCGTCGCTGTCGAGAAGTTTGATGATCCGGTCGGTGCTGACAATGCCCATCTGTAAGGTATTGAACCGATCGGCCAGCATCCGGATCGGCCGGAAAAAAAGGTTGATAAACATCACGAAGGCCGTAACGGTCCCGAACGAGACATCGGCGTGGATGATCTGGCGGGCACCGTACCACACGACCAGCCCTACCGCAACCGCCGAAATAATGTCAGCTACCGGATAGTAAACGGAATAATACCAGATAGACCGGATGTTGGCCTGCCGGTGTTCATCATTGATGACCCGGAATTTTTCGGCCTCTATTTTTTCGCTGCCGAAGATCTGGACGATGTTCATGCCGGTAATGTGCTCCTGCACGAACGAATTCAGGTTGGCTACGGCCGTACGAACCTCGTTAAACGACGATTTTATTTTTTCCTTGAATACGTACGTACTGAACAGCATCAGTGGAATGGTCGACAGGCTGATGGCCGCCAGCCGCCAGTCGGTATAAAACATGACCCCAATGATCAGTATCAGCTGCAGAATGTCGCCCGCAATGGCAGCCATGCCTTCGCTGAAGACATCGGCCAGGGTTTCAACGTCTGAGATAGATCGAGTAACCAGTCGGCCAATGGGCGTGTTGTCGAAAAACTTGAGCCGAAGCTGCAGAATCTTTCGGTACAGCTGCACCCGGATGTCGCGGATAACGTGCTGGCCCAGCCAGCCAGACAGGTAGGTATTGGAAAACTGAACGATAGCCTGAACCACGAGCACCCCGATCATGAGCATGAGCATAACCGTCAGGCGGCTTCCATCGCCGGTGGCAATTACGTTATCGATGGTATAGCGAATGAGCAGGGGCGTCAGCGGGGCCAGACAGGCGGCCAGCATGATAATGCCAATCAGGAGGTAGAAGCGTGTCTGGTACGGTTTAACAAAACCATAGAGCCGTCGGAGAATGACCAGGTCGAAAATTCGGCCCGAAGGAGATCCGGTGCTTTTTGTGTCTGCGTTCACAGGGGAGTGTCAATAGGGGGCGTATAGTCGGGTAACAGCGTTGGTGGGTCGAACGTTTCAGCCCGCGCCGGATTTGGCCGTTAGCAACGGCCCAAAACAGTAAGAAATCGGCCGGTCTGCTTTACTTCTGAAACATCTGACTGAAATCTGATTTATGAAACGGCGGTTATTTACCCGGCTCGTCACGGCGCTACCAGTAAGTTGGCAGATTGACAATGAACGCCCGGGCGACCCTGCGGCTCAGTCCGGCCATGCGCTGACAACCGGCCAGGAGGACCGCGCGTACTGGTTAAAAACAATACTGGCTGTGGCCGACCCGGTCTTGTCGGCGCTGGCCCAGAACCGGCTGAAGGCAACGATGCCCGTCGAATCGGCAGCCGGGCAGGAGGTGGGGCGCCGGGCCGTGTCGCATCTCGAAGCGCTCGGTCGCACAATGGCGGGGCTGGCTCCCTGGCTGGAGTTAAACACCCCAGACGGGGCCGAGAGTCAGTTGCGCCAGCGATACCTGTTACTCGCCCGGCAGGCAATTGCCAATGGGGTAGACCCCAATTCGCCCGATTACCTGAACTTCACCAAAAACGGCCAGCCGCTGGTCGACGCTGCTTTTCTGGCCCACGGCCTGATTCGGTCGCCCCGGCTATGGCAGGCCCTGAGTCCGACTGAACAGGCCAATCTGGTGCGGGCCCTGCAAGCCAGTCGGGTTATCAAGCCGGGCTACAACAACTGGCTGCTGTTCAGTGCCATGGTAGAAGCGGCTCTGCTGAAGTATACCGGCTCGGGCGATGAGATGCGTATGGATTACGCTATTCGTCAGCACCAGGCCTGGTACAAGGGCGATGGCGTGTATGGCGACGGTCCCGATTTTCACTGGGATTATTACAACAGCTACGTCATTCAGCCTATGTTACTGGATGTGGTTCGGACGCTGGTCGATGCTGGTAAAGCGGATAAAAATCTGCTGGAGACGTTGCTGGGCCGCGCCCAGCGGTACGCCATCGTACAGGAGCGGCTCATCCATACCGATGGGTCGTTTGCCGCCTTTGGCCGGTCGCTGGCCTATCGGTGCGGGGCGTTTCAGCTGCTGGCCCAGGTGGCGCTGCAACAGAGCCTGCCGCCCGAATTACCACCCGCTCAGGTCCGCTCGGCCCTGACGGCGGTTATGCACCGGACTATGGATGCGCCCGGCACCTTTGACGCCAAAGGCTGGCTGCGAATCGGGCTGTGTGGCCATCAGCCGTCCATCGGTGAAACCTATATTTCTACAGGCAGTTTGTACCTGTGTTCGGTCGCTTTCCTGCCGTTGGGGCTACCCGCAACCGACCCGTTCTGGGCGGCCCCGGCAACCGACTGGACGGCCCGAAAAATCTGGTCAGGTCAGGACGTTAAAGCCGATCACGCTATCAAAGGATAAACCGCCAATACCGATTTGACTTACTTGTTATTGCCCAACCTCTATAACCAACAGGCTCATGAAAAGGTACGTCGCTTTCGCGTTCATTCTACTGGCTGGGTGCTCGCCTAAAGCCGGGCCAACACTTACCCTACAGCCCAATCGGCTGCTGTATGCCAGCTCGGATATCAACCGGGTTAGTCTTGTCGACTCGATACGCCGGATAAGGTCGGGCGGTTTATTGTTAGGGAGAAACGTAAAATTTACCCTGCGTGATGGGACGCAAAAGAAAATACTCCAGCACGAAATCTGGGGTTACTCTGATGGGAAGGGAAACGTATGGCGCCATTTCCGTAAATCGCTCTATCAGGTGGTACGCGTAAGTGACGTGGTCGAGTATGTCAGTACGCGGAGTCGATTCGTTGGGCAGGGCGTTACTGTACACGAACCTGTTTGGCTGTATAGTCAGACGCTGGACAGCCGGATTGTTGGCAGTCGGAAGCGAGCGCTTAAGATCAATGGCGAACCCCTGTCAGACTAGAAAAAGAGGAGCCCGCTTACAAGCTGGCTCCTCTCAGGTTACTCAGGAGACCGTACCGCCGTTCCAGACGGCATCGCCGGGTGCGATGAGGGCCAGCTTGCCGTCCCGGTCTTCGGCCATCAGAATCATTCCCTGCGACTCGAAGCCCATCATTTTGCGCGGAGCCAGGTTAGCCAGAAAGGTTACCTGTTTGCCAATGATCTCTTCGGGTGAAAAATGTTTGGCGATGCCGCTCAGAATCTGCCGTCCGCCCATACCGTCGTCTACTTTCAGCTTCAGCAGCTTATCACTTTTAGGAACCCGTTCGGCCTCGGTGATGGTACCGATGCGGATATCCATTTTGGCGAAATCGTCGTAGGTGATTTCGTCGCGCAGGGGCGGTACAGTTTTGGTTTCTAATTCATTCATGCGTTTGGCATTCTGTAATTTCTGAATCTGTTTGTTGATCTCCTCATCTTCGATCTTGGCGAACAGCAGCTCGCTTTGGCCCAGTTCATGACCGGCTACCAGCAGGTCGGCCCGGCCCGCGTTCTGCCAGTCGAGCCGGTCCTGAATCCGGAGCTGATCACAAAGCTTACGGGCCGTAAACGGCAGGAAAGGCTCGGAGACGATAGCCAGGTTGGCCGCAATCTGCAGCGCCAGGTTCAGGATGGTGTGTACCCGACCCGGATCGGTCTTGATTACTTTCCAGGGCTCGGTTTCGGCCAGGTATTTGTTCCCGAGCCGGGCCAGATCGATCAGGTGGCCCAGTGCCTCGCGGAACCGGTACTGCTCAATCGATTGCCCGATGCGGTCAGGAAACTGAGCCAGTTCGTCCAGCACGCTCCGGTCATAGTCGGTCAGGTCGCCCCGAACCGGCACCCGGTTGTCGCAGAACTTCTGGGTCAGCACCACGGCGCGATTGACGAAGTTGCCGAAAATACCCACCAGCTCGGCATTATTGCGCGTCTGAAAGTCTTTCCAGGTGAACTCAGAATCTTTGGTCTCGGGGGCATTGGCAGCCAGCACGTAGCGTAGCACGTCCTGCTTGCCAGGCAACTCGTCGAGGTATTCGTGCAGCCAGACGGCCCAGTTCCGGGAGGTGCTGATTTTGTCGCCCTCCAGATTCATGAATTCGTTGGCAGGCACATTGTCAGGCAGGATAAACGAACCCTCCGCCATCAGCATGGCCGGGAAAATAATGCAGTGGAAAACGATATTGTCCTTGCCGATAAAATGCACCAGCTTGGTCCGTCCGTCCTGGGTATGATCATTGCGCCAGTACAGCTCCCAGTCGCGCCCCTGCTGGGCGGCCCATTCCTTGGTCATCGAGATATAGCCGATCGGGGCGTCGAACCAGACGTACAGTACTTTACCTTCGGCATCGGGCAGGGGAACGCTGACGCCCCAATCGAGGTCGCGGGTCATGGCGCGGGGACGCAGGCCTTCTTTCAGCCACGACTGGCATTGGCCCAGCACGTTCGTTTTCCACTCGGGGTGGCTGTTGACGAAGTTCTCAATGGCCGGCTGCATCCGGTCGAGTGGCAGGTTCCAGTTCCGGGTCTGGCGCAGCACCGGTTTTGATCCCGAGAGGGTAGAGTGGGGGTCTATCAGCTCGAGTGGGCTCAGGGCGGTGCCGCAGCGTTCGCACTGATCGCCGTACGCACCGGGATTACCGCAAACGGGGCAGGTACCTACAATGTACCGATCGGCTAGAAACTGGTTGGCTACCTCATCGTAGTACTGTTCCGTCACTTCTTCGTCGAAATCGCCTTTGTCGTATAAGGTCGTGAAAAACGCCTGCGACGTCTGGTGGTGAATCGGGTTCGACGTTCGTGAGTAAATATCGAACGAGATACCAAAGTCAGCAAAGGCCTGTTTGATCTGTCCGTAGTATTTGTCGACCACCTGCTGGGGTGTCAGTCCTTCTTTTTTGGCCCGGATCGTGATCGGTACGCCATGTTCGTCGGTGCCGCTGATGAACGCCACGTCTTTACCCGTGGCCCGGAGGTAGCGTACGTAGATGTCAGCTGGCAGGTAACAGCCGGCCAGGTGGCCAATATGAATGGGCCCGTTGGCGTAGATTAGAGCCGCTGTGACGGTGTATCGTTGGGGATTTTCGAGTGACATGTGTAAAGGGTATACGGCCGTTAAGTACGAGGTAGCGGATCGGCGCCCGACCGTAACCGGAGCGTCGTAAACCGTTTTGGCCCGCAAAATTAGCAATTCAGGGCCGAACGTTGTTATGTTTACGCACACAGCAATGCCAGACCGCGATGGAGAACACCAGCCAAGAGTCGAATAATTTCCTAAACTGGGTTGAAATCAAAAACTTCAAGTCGATTAATGATCTTCGCTTCGACTGCAAGCGGGTGAATGTTTTTATTGGCAAACCAAACGTAGGAAAGTCAAATATTCTGGAGGGGTTAGGGTTACTGGGTGCGGGGTACAGCGTTGGGAAAATCCTGAATGGATTCGTTCGGTATAGAGACATAAAGCAGCTATATCGGGATAATGATAAGCGGGCTAAAATAGAAGTAGTTACTGACAAGCAACAAATCCAAATTAATGCCCTTCCATCCTTATTCGCAATCGGTGCACAGGGTACTACTAGTATCAATAAAGAAAATTACAGCATAGGCGGACGCGATGGAATCAGCCGTATCATCAGCGCTTCTGGTGCTCCGTCGCGAGAGATCAGTGTTGGCAATGAAGATCATGAAGAGCGGTTCCAGCGCTATTTTCGGGCCGTTAAGAAATATGACTATGGTAACCTTGTAGATTTTACTGACTCACTGGAAACCTATTTAAGTCCTCCCAACGGCTCAAATTTGTATTCCTTAGTTCGGAGTGACAACGTCTTGTGGGCTGAGTTTGCCAAGCTCTTTACCGAGCAACAGCTAGAACTTGTTCTCTATGATGAAAAACAGGAGTTTATTCTGCAAAAAAAGAATGGCCCGTTTGTTACGCAGTATCCTTACTTTTCCATTGCCGATACGTTCAGGCGGTTTATGTTTTACATCACGGCCATTGAATCGAACAGGAACTCCATTCTAGTTTTTGAGGAGCCGGAAGTGCATTCATTTCCTCCTTATGTAAAAGCTATGGCGCATCGAATTGTAGGAAGTGAATCCAACCAATTTTTCGTGTCTACGCACAGCCCTTACTTACTGCAGACGTTGATTAGCGAATTAGATGAGTCAGAATTAGCCGTGTTTATTACGTTTTACAAAGATTACCAAACACAGGTACGCCAGCTAACTGTTGATGAATTACAGGAAGCGCAGGATTTGAGTATCGACTTGTTTTACAACCTTAGTCGCTACGAACCCAATGCCTGATCGCCCAGTTCAATTTCTGCCCGAGTGCCATGCCGACACTGCGCTGATTCGTTTCCTTTTTCCTGACCCATTATTGAGCATTCACACACTGGGTTGCACTGAAGTGGCGAGAACCATGATGTCGCCCCGTGCTCAGCAGTATATGTTGGTTGGTATTGTTGACAACGATAAGAAGCTTGATATTCACTGCAAAGGATTTTTTAGAGACTTTGTTCTGACTGAAGAACGTGATCGGCTTTTAGTGAAAAGATATGTTCAAGCCAACCAGCACATCATAGTTATCGATAAAGCAATCGAAAGCTTCCTGTTGTGGAATGCAGAAACGGTAGATATTGATGTGAGTCAGTACGGGTTTGAGAAGTCGGTCAAGCGGTTGGGTCTTCAACTTAAAACGCCAACGATAGAAACGGATGTTGGCTATCACCAGTTACTAACTGACATTTACAACCGCCAAGCTCCTGGCCTCATCACCCTCGAACGTATTTTGAATGACCTCACCGCTACGCACTAATTCGGTTTTTATCACGGGGGCTACCGGATTTATTGGCTCTCACATGGCCCGTCAGTACCTGCAGGCGGGGTATACGGTCTCGGCCCTGATCAGACCCGGAAAGGGATACGGTATGCTGGCCGACGTTGCCGATCAGATTACCTGGGTCGAAGGGGATGTACTTGACATTCCGGCCCTGGAGACCGCAATTACTCCCGGTATAGACGTCATTCACGCGGCTGCAGTTGTGTCATTCATTCCGAAAGACCGACGCCTGATGGACCAGATCAATGTGGAGGGTACGGCTAATGTGGTCAATGTATGCCTGAAGGCAGGCGTGCGTAAGCTGGGCTATGTAAGCTCCGTAGCCGCCCTGGGCCGACCAACGGCGAAAGGAGCAAAACCGGGCGAGGCCGTAGTCGTTAACGAGACGCAGAAGTGGGAAGAGTCACCGAATAATTCGGCATACGCCAAGTCGAAATACCGGGCCGAACTGGAAGTCTGGCGCGGGGTGGCAGAGGGACTAAACGCCGTCATGGTTTGTCCCAGTATCGTGCTGGGGGTCGGCGACTGGAGCCGGAGCAGCCTGCAACTGGTCAACTACGTCAATAACGAACGACCCTTTTACCCGGCGGGGCTTGTCAACTATGTTGATGTGCTGGACGTGGTCGAATCGCTGTTCTGGCTCATGCAGGCTGAGGTAACGGCCCAGCGCTATATCCTGAATGCAGGCACCATTCCGTACCGATCTTTGTTAGAACAATTGGCAGGTTCATTGGGCAAACGGCCACCTACGCTACGAATAGCCCCTGTACTGACGCAATGGCTATGGCCGCTGGAAGCAGTTCGCGCGTGGGTTACGGGCAAACCCCCGTTGATCACCCGCGAAACAGCCCGGTCGGCCAGTTCGTTATACCGGTACGAAGGTCAGAAAATAGAGCAGGTGGCTGGGTTTCAGTACCGTCCGTTAAACCAGACGCTGCAACGCATTGCCCGCTCCATTTCAGGGGGCTGAACAAGCCGAAAAGAGGCTTAATCGGGCAAGGGAAACGGTTCGTAATTTTTTGAATCGCGGTGTTGCAGTTTCGTTTTTTTGGTTTAAATTTCACTGCCAAAGGATAAACCGCGCCAATGGCTGCGGCCCCTATCCGCCCCACAATTTTAAGGCAATAGCATGGAGCAAGAGTTCGAGGAACGAGAAGGTGACATAAAAGAATCAATCCGGCGTTTTGAGCAAATGCTGGATCAGCAACAGAGTCAGTTTTTCGATCTGGACGTCTATGAGCAAATGGTTGAACATTATCTCAACCAGGGCGATTTAGACAAGGCGTTTAAAGCCGCCGAAGCCGGTTTGGAAAACTTTCCGTACGCGCTGGAACTAATGCTCGATAAAGCCCAGATTCTGGCCAACTACCAACGGTTCGATGAATCGCTGGAGTTACTGGAACGGGCTTCGTTGTTTAATCCGGGTGATCTCGACGTACCCTTTATGCAGGGATCCGTTCTGAACATGGCCGGTCGGTATGAAGAATCAATTTCAGTGCTGGAAGATCTGCTCGACCGCGCTGATGAAAAAGAAGATATCTTATTTCAACTCGGTCAGAGTTATCAGAACTGGGGTAAATACGACGAAGCCATCACCCAGTATAAAAAGTCGATAGCGCTGAATATCAACAACGAAAACGCGCTATACGAACTGGCTTTCTGCCTCGACGTTACGGGCGAGCTGGAGAATAGTCTGGCCTATTATCAGCAGCTGATCGATGCGGATCCGTACTCCTACAATGCCTGGTACAACATCGGGATAGCGTATAGCAAACTGGCCCGCTATCCGGAAGCGGCCGAAGCCTACGATTACGCGGTTATTATCAAGAGCGATTTTGCGTCGGCTCACTTTAACCTGGGTAATACGTACATGAACCTGAGCCTGTTCGAGAAGGCGGAGAGCTGTTACCGCGAAACGCTCAAGTACGAAGAGCCCACCGCCGACACTTACTGTCATCTGGGGGCCAGCCTCGAAAAGCAGGACCGGTTGCCGGAAGCCATCAAAGAATACCGCGAGGCCCTCAAGCTGGACCCTATGTGGGATGAAGCCTGGTACGGAATTGGCGTGTGCCTGAGCGAAACCGGGAAATGGTACGAAGCGCTGCCGTTTTTGCAGAAGGCCGTTAAACTCAACGACAACAACGGAGAGTATCTGCTGGCCGTAGCCGAAACAGAGTATAAAATAGGCAACGTGCTGTCGAGCCTCGAAGCGTTCGAGAAAGCCGCCGAAGTTGACGCCGAAAACCCGGATGTGTACCTGACCTGGTCGCTGGTACCGTTCGATCAGGGCGATTTCCTGCGGGCTAACGAGATCATACAGAATGGGATCGAAGACATGCCGCGCGAAGCCGACCTGTACTACCGGTCAGCCGTTTACCTGATTCATGCCGGTCATTACCGCGAAGCGCTGATCCAGCTTGAAGCCGCCTTGTCGCTCGATTACGATTCTCATGTTCAGCTGTTCGAGTTTTTTCCGGAGCTGGAGAAGCAGAAGGCGCTCTACAAGATCATTCAACAGTACAAGCCCAGTTAAACCGGGTATTTCTGAAACAAACAAGCCGCTGACTGATCAGCGGCTTGTTTGTTTTATTCAGGTCCAACGGGTGATTTCGTTTTCGTTCGGCGTCGGTTTTCCAGATACAGGTACGCGTGCAGGGCGTGATTGAAGCGGAACGTCCGTCGTTGTTGAATGGGGTCTGTTTGCAGGGTGAACTGATTCAGGTACCCGAGTTCGACCCGCAGATTGTCGCGCAGCCGCTTTCCCAAAGCCAGATAAATTCGGCTCTGGTCAAAGCGCCGGGCTGTCCTGGAAACGACCACCATGGGTTCAGCGCTGGTTTGTATGTACCAGGTTTTATCATCTTTATTTTTCTGGAAAACGGGCTTAATCCACCGGATCATAGCCCGCAGCCGAACGTTGAACCGATCGGCCAGCACATCATCAGACTCGCCATCCGACAAAAAAACGTATTCGCTGGTGAGCGTGTCGGTGCGGGAGGGCCAGCGCAGCTCGGAGCGAAACCGGTAAACCAGCTCACTCTTCGGAAGCGGTTTGGTGATGGTTAGTTGCGGAATGATTCGGACTTCCTGAAAAAAGGTGTAAGGCTGAAAGTCATTCGGGCGGCTCCAGGTCCACCACAGACCGATAGGCGAGATCGAAAGACGGACAGGGTCGGTTAACTGGTAGTTGATCCAGGGGCGAAACACCTGCTGAAGGGGATACCGAAACACATTCAGGTCGCGCCCATTCTCGTCTCTCGATTGCCGCCGGTACTGGTGATCCATCTGAAAGCTCCACTTACCGGCGGTCTTGTAAACCAGATTCAGTTCAGACCAGAAAACCGGTCGGTGGCGCACCACATTCTGGTAAGTCTGCGCTATACCAGCCGTCCCGGACAAGCTTATGAGTACGCTAAAAAAAACAGTTCGCATGCAGGGTTATTCCTTATCAGGCCGCAAACTTAAGCAAAGTGCGTCAGGTGCGGCCCATCGAGTGACGGTTCTCTTCGTTAATGAGCTGACATGTAGTGATTTAAGGGGGTTGGTTATTTTTCTTTCTCCGGCTGGAGTACCGAGATGATCCGGTCTGCTTCGGCCTCGTGCTGGCTGGCGAGCTTCTGCTTGAGGTCGAACGTATGGCCGGCAAAAACAATCAGTATATCCTGTTGATCGAAGGCTTGCTTTACGGCTTTGATCGCTTCACTCAGGGCCGCCGGGGCGCTGGTCCTGGCGGGGTTGATCCAGAACCAGAGCATGAACTGGATGGTGTTATCACCAAAGTTCCGATAATGCAGATCGACCGGCCGCTCGGGTAGCACGAAAGGAAGTTGGCGGACGGCCTGTTGCGCCACCTGCTGCGCTTTGGCCAGATCGTCGAGGTACGACACGCCGGCGGTCAGCTCGATCCGGCGGAGGCCGATTCGGGAAAAGTTGGTAATTGGCTTCTGAAATACGTCTTTGCTTGGAATCTCTACGGTCTGTCCCTGGCCATTGTTAAGCACAATGGAGCGGAGTTTGACATCCAGTACCTCGCCGGTGAAGCCGTTGGTTTCGACGACGTCGCCTACCTGAATAGGCCGGGCCAGCGCAATCATGGTACCTGAAATAAAGTTGGTTGTCAGGTCTTGGAAGGCAAACCCCACGGCCAGCGCAATAACACCGGCCCCGGCCAGCAGAGACGTCAGTGCTTTGTCGAGGCCCAGCACCCCCAGGGCAACGAATAACCCAATGGCCATGACGGCTACGCGCGCTACCGCTCCTGTCAGGTTGATTAACGACTGGTTGTTGCTGAACCGGTCAACACCTCTGGATACCCACCGGCTGATCCAGCGCGACAGAAAGGTAAATACCAGCAGCAACAGAATAGCAACGGCTACTTTGGGAATGAATCGGATAGCCGCCCGGGTCCAGTTGGCCAGATCGGTATAAAGGATGTTATAGGTCTGCGAAAAGTCCATAGAAACGGGGTTGGTGGTCTTAGCAGAACGTCCGTCGCTTGTATAGTGTTTCATTGGTAGGCCTATACGCCGTACCTTTGCCGCGGTACGTACTACCATCCGATCTGACTGACAATGACAACTGTTGCCCCCGTTTATCTCGATAATGCCGCTACCACCCGGCTCGATCCTGAAGTACTGGACGCCATGCTGCCGCTGATGACGGAGCAGTTTGGCAATCCATCATCCATTCATAGCCACGGTCGCCAGGTTCGTACGGCAATCGAGAAAGCCCGGAAGTCGGTGGCATCGCTGCTGAATACCTCACCGGCTGAGATTTTTTTTACCTCGGGTGGTACGGAGGCCGACAATACCGCTATCCGCAGCAGTCTGGAAACGTTTGGCATCACGCACGCCATCACCTCGCCAGTTGAGCATCATGCCGTACTGCACACCCTCGAGCATCTGCAGAAGCAGGGACTGGTTCGGCTGAGTCTGGTCAACGTCGACGATCGGGGGCATGTTGATCTGGAACACCTCGAAAAGCTGCTCCGCAGTTTTCCCCGCTCGTTTGTGTCGCTCATGCACGGTAATAATGAAATCGGTAACCTGCTCGATCTGGACCAGGTGGGCCGGTTGTGTCGGCAGTACGACGCCATCTTTCATTCGGACACGGTGCAGACCATGGGCCATTTTCGACATGATCTGCAAAGCCTGCCAGTCGATTTCATCGTAGGCGCAGGTCATAAATTTCACGGGCCCAAAGGGGTTGGATTTCTGTATGTGAACGCCGAGCGCGCAAAAATTCACCCGTTCATCTATGGCGGAGCCCAGGAGCGAAACATGAGGGGCGGTACAGAAAACGTATACGGTATTGTCGGGCTGGCCAAAGCACTGGAAATTGCGTACCGCGATATGGATGCGCACCGACAGCATATTACCGCGCTGAAACAACGGATGATTGAGCAACTGGCCGAAAAAATGCCTGACGTCCGCTTTAACGGTGATTCGGCTGCCATAGGTAGCAGTCTGTATACGGTGCTGAATGTAAGTCTGCCCGCTTCTGACATGAGCGATATGCTGCTGTTCAACCTGGATATTGCTAAAATATCGGCGTCGGGCGGCTCGGCCTGTTCGAGTGGATCAAGCATCGGGTCACACGTGCTGGCGGCACTGCCAGGTCTTGACTCGGAGCGGGGCTATGTCAGATTCTCATTTGGTAAGTACAATACCGCAGCCGAGATCGACTACACGGTCGATACCCTGGTCGGGCTGTATCGGAAAGAGGCCCGGCTCGTTTAGGAAGGACGGTAAGGGATATAAACAGCAGAGCCCGGAGCGCAAACTCCGGGCTCTGCTGTTTATGAGATCTTGGGTGGCTGGCTTATTTGGTTTCGGCCAGTTGCTCGCTGCCAATCCACCGATGCGCTACATTCAGGGTGTAGTCGATAAAGGCGCGGGCGGTACGGTCGTATACTTCGTGGCCAATGAAACGGCCCGCTTCGTCGAGGTTCTTGTCCGTCTCGTGCGATTCGTAGAGTTTGGGCGAGATAATCGAATAGCTGTTGGTGAAGCTGATGATCTTGTTCATGACCGTGGTCATGTCCAGCGCGGGTTGGCGGCCACCACGACCGTTCGAAATGCCGACCATGGCAAAGACCTTGTTTTCGAACAGGTGCTTGAAGGCGGGCCCTCCTAACTGGTGAATGGTATTGCTGGCCTGCGGGGGCGCGGTCCAGTTGTATTCAGGCATGGCAAAGATGACCAGGTCAGCGGCTGCCCAGCTGCTGATAAGCTCCTGCTGAAACGGCGTTAGGGTCTCCTGCTTTACGGAGCCCTGGCCTACATAAGGAATGTCATAGTGTTCAAACGTAACCACCGATACGTCGTGCTGGCCGGTTTCGTTCAGTACGTTACGTACAAAATTTATGAAGCGTAGCGAATTGCCATTCTTACGCGATGAAGTAGAAATCAGGGCGATATTCATAGAGTCGGTTGTGCAAATACAGGGGTGTAACGGTCGGTACAAGGCTTTAGTTTCCCGAAAAAAAGGGGGCTGTCAGGCAACGGTTATGGATTCATATTCCTCTTTGCATCATCCGTCGTTGGGAAACTACAATCAGCAGTTATCATGTACAGCATCCTGGCCATCTGCCTTATCTCCCTACCGATTGGTACGACCCCTGCTCCGACAATTGCCCGGCACGATTCCATTCCCGGGTCTGCGCAACCCGGTATGCCAATAGTCCGGCCCAGGAACGAGTTCTACCGGGATCCGCATGACCCGAAACGGGTTACAAGAGCCACGCTGGATAACATGCCCGCCAGGCAACCCGATACGTCGGAAACCTATTTGATCCAGAAAAAGGTACCGGGCTACAAGCCCCGATTACAACTGCCCCCTAAGCCCTGAATCAGTGCAGCCGATCCAGCGCCTGGGCTAGGTCGGCAATGAGGTCTTCGGCATGTTCAAGCCCAACCGACAGGCGAACCAGGTTCTGCGGGGTCTTCGTGGCCGGCCCTTCAACGCTGGCCCGGTGCTCGATCAGACTTTCTACCCCGCCCAGGCTGGTGGCACGGGTAATGAGTTTCAGCTGCCCGATAAACCGAATAGCATCGTCGGCGCCCCCGTGTACCTGTACGGACAGCATAGCGCCAGGGCCGTTCATCTGCTGATGGATGAGGGCACGATCGGGATGATTGGCCAGGCCTGGGTAATGGACACGTTGTATGGCCGGGTGCCCATCCAGAAAATCAGCTACGGCCTGTGCGGTAGCCATCTGCGCCCGCACGCGTACCCCCAGGGTCTTCAGCCCCCGGCTCACCAGCCAGCAATCAAAGGGCGACGGCACCGCGCCAGACAACCCCTGAATCTGACGAACGCGTTTAGTGAATTCATCGTCCCGCTTAAAAATCAGGGCGCCCCCCAGCACATCGGAATGGCCACTGAGGTACTTGGTGGTCGAGTGCATGACAATGTCGCAGTTCAGGTCGATGGGCCGCTGTAAAACAGGGGTAGCCCAGGTATTGTCGCATACAACCAGCGCCCCGGCTTCGTGGGCCAGGCGGCTAATGGTCAGCAGATCGGTGATGCTAAGCATGGGATTCGACGGCGTTTCGCACCAGACCACCCGCGTATTTTCGTGGAGGGAGGCCTGAACGGCATCGAAGTTGCTCATATCCACGCGGGTATAGGTCAGACCCCAGGGGTGAAATACCTCTTCGAGCAGCGCCGGGGTGCCGTAATACGCATCCGTACCGACAAGCACGTGATCGCCGGGGCGCAGCGCCTGGAAGAGCGCCATGGTAGCCGCCTGCCCCGAGCCAAATGCCAGGCTGGCAGCTCCCCCCTCCAGCGTAATAAGGGCTTTTTCGAGCGCTTCGCGCGTGGGGTTGTTGACCCGCGCGTAACCGTACGGGCCCGGAAGCTCGTTGGCTGCGTTGCGGGCAAAAGTCGTTGCCAGATGAATAGGCTGGACCACGGCCCCGGTAATCGGGTCAGGCTGGTGAGTAGCCAATATGGCCATTGTATCGAATTGCATAAACGTAGCTGGGAAGTCAATCCTGAATCCAGGATCGGGTTAATGAATTGTCAAATAGCAGTACCTACTTGATGAGAAAATGATCGGTTTGTAAAACTCAACGTAGTTAATTTTCTAAATTTGGTGGCTTCGCCCGCTCGAATCCGGCTTCTGAAATGCCCTCTCCTCTGGACCCGTATACTCAGCCGCTCACCGCCCAGACAGCCGCGCATCTGCTGCGACGGGCTACCTTTGGCCCTACAAAGGCCGAAATAACAGCTTTTACGGGATTAACAGCGCAGCAGGCCGTATTTCAACTGATCACGAATGCGAATTATACCCTGCCCGAACCCCTCGACCTGGACGAAAACCTGCCCACAACGGCTCAGCCGTACCTGAACCTGCCCTTTAACGCCGATCGCAATTTTATCCTGGGTCATTACGCCCGGTTCCGATGGCTCGAGATGATGACTACGCAGGCGACTCCGCCCAGTCTGCTGGATAAGCTGGCGCTGTTCTGGCAGAATCATTTCGTAGCGACGCGCAACGTAGTCGGGGATTACCGGTTCATGTTCCAGTACATTAAGTTAGTCCGGAACAGCGCCCTCGGTAATTTTCGCACGTTCGTCATCAACATGACCAAAGAACCGGCCATGCTGCGATTTCTGAACGGAGACGAGAACCAGGTTGGCCATCCGAACGAAAACTACGCCCGCGAACTACAGGAGATCTTCACCGTTGGTGTAACCGATTTTGCCGGGAACCGGAATTATACCGAAGACGATGTCAAGGCAGCGGCAAAGGTGCTGACGGGCTGGAGCCATACCAACTACAACGAACCGGGTTCCACTACCATCTCGACAACGTTTACAGACAGTTTACACGACGCTACGGACAAGGTATTTTCGGCTCATTACGCCAATACGGTTATCAGGGGACGTGCCGTATCGCAGCCGGGTACCCACTCGGCGGGCGATGCCGAACTGAGCGACCTGGTCGATATGCTGTTGCGGCATCCCCAATGCCCCCGGTTCATCTGCCGCAAGCTGTACCGCTGGTATGTGAATCCGAACGTTACCCCAACCGTTGAGACGACTATTATCGAACCACTGGCCGATTTCTTTGCCAGCCCGGCCAATAACTTCGCCATCCGGCCGGTAATTGAAAAACTGCTGACCAGCCAGGCCTTTTTCGATACCGCTAACCTGGGGGCCATGATTAAGTCACCCGCCGACCTTATAATCGGCGCGATGCGTTTTTTCGAACAACCCGTGCCGGCATTGCCCACCGACTACGTCGCCTACCGAAAATACTTCGACTTCATCTATTACCAGATGGATAGTATGCAGATGGGCGTGCTCGAACAGCCTACCGTGTTTGGCTACGACCCATATTACCAGACGGGCTTTTCTAAACTATGGATCAATACAACCACAATTGGGCTGCGGGGAAACCTGACCGATGCGTTTATCTGGCGGTGGCTGGAGCTGAAGCCGGGCTATACGGTCGGCATCGACCTGCTCGGCTGGGTAACGCGGTTACAGCCTAACTTCACCGACGTGGGCGGTACGCCATCCATCACCTGCGTCGACATTCTGGCTGAATTTACCAGGCATCTCTATGCGACCGGCTTATCGATGGCTCAGCAGGATTTTGTCATCGATACGATTATGATGCAGGGTATACCCCGCCTGTCCTGGACATTCGAGTGGAACAATTACCGACGTAATCCCGCCGATCCCGGAAGCCGCTACGGCGTATTGTGGCGGCTGCAGAACCTGATGAAATTTCTGCTCCGTATGGCGGAGTACCATGTCTGCTGAGCTATGACTAGTTAATATGAAACGTAGAGACTTTATCTCCGCCGTATCGGCCAGTATGGCACCGGTCATGCTCGACGGGTTTGGGCTGAAAGCCATGAACCGGCAGTCGGCCCTGGTGCAGTCGCTGCTCCAAACATCGGCCGTCAATACGGATCGGGTGCTGGTCATTGTTTACCTGAACGGGGGCAACGACGGGCTCAATACGGTCATTCCGCTCGATCAGCTATCGCTCTATAACTCCCTCCGGAGCAATATCGCCATCCCGCAGAATCGGGTGCTGACCCTCGACGGAAATCCGACAACGGGATTTCATCCGGCCATGACGGGCATGCGGGATCTGTATAACGACGGAAAACTAACGGTAATCCACTCGGTGGCATACCCCAACCCGGACCAGTCGCACGCGCGATCGACCGATATCTGGATGACAGCCGCCGATTCTCAACAACTGTTAACGTCGGGCTGGGCGGGCCGCTATCTGGACAACCGATTCCCGGACTATCCGGCCAGCTACCCCAATCCCCAGATGGACGACCCGCTGGCTATTCAGATCGGGTACGTAACCTCGACGGCTTTGCTGGGCAGCCAGCAGTCGATGGCTATTGCGCTGAACGACCCCGACAATTTTTACGCCCTGGTCGGAACGGATCCACCGGCGCCGGGTGAACAGCAACCCGGCGATGCGGGCGAGCTGATTACGTTTATCCGCAAACAGCAGACCCTGGCCGTTGGCTACGCCGACAAGATCCGGCGGGCGGCTGAGGCCGGCCGGAACCTGGCTGTTTATCCCGAGTCGTACGAAAAAAATTACCTGGCCGATCAGCTCAAAATCGTGGCCCGTCTTATTCACGGGGGCATGAAATCAAAAATTTACTATGTGTCGCTGAACGGGTTCGACACCCATTCGGGGCAGGTCGACAGTACCGACGTGACCCAGGGAGAACACGCCATGTTACTGGGGAAAGTCGCCAAAGCCATCGCCACCTTTCAGCGCGACCTGGCCCTGCAGGGTACCGAAGACCGGGTCATCGGGATGACCTTCTCTGAATTTGGCCGGCGGGCTAATTCCAACAACTCGAAGGGGACAGATCATGGCGTAGCCGCGCCCATGTTCGTTTTCGGCTCGGGGGTTAAACACCAGACCATTGGCCAAAATCCTGACCTGGCTAACCTGAGCGGACAGTTTGGCAACAAAGAAGTGACCATGCAGATCGATTTCCGGCGCGTTTATGCCGACATCCTGAACGACTGGTTTGGTACGGCTCCGGCTACCACCAATACGATACTCGCACGCAGCTTCCCGACCGTATCCCTGTTTTCGAACGTGGTAGAAACCCTGTCGTCGGGAAGCTGGCAGGAGCCGGGCCGCTGGACGGTAGGGCGGGTGCCGTTTGCCAGTGAATACGTAAAAATCAACGCCGGCCATACCCTGATCGTGGATCGCAATATTACCGTCCGACGGATGCAGGTGGCCGGCCAGCTGAAGTTTACGGGGCCGTATTCGATCCGCATGACGGGCTAATGCCTAAATCTGTTACCTTTACGCCTAACCGTATGCAAGCATACTATTCGCGAAATGGAACAGACCTATCAATCGCTCCAACTAACCGAAGCCGACGGCGTCATGACCGTTGTGCTGCTTGGCCCTGGCAAAGGCAACGCCATGGGACCCGAATTCTGGGAAGAATTACCCCGGGCTATGGATGAGATAAACCAGATGCCCACCGTGCGCTGTATCCTGTTTAGGGGTAGCGGAGATCATTTCAGTTATGGGCTCGACGTAGCCCGAATGCTGCCCCGAATTGCCAGCATGGCTACCGGCAACCCCATGGCCGACGAACGTCGGAAGCTGATGGGACAGATTCGATTCATGCAGTCGGGCTTCGTAAAGATGCACGAGTCTCCCAAGCCGGTCATTGCCGCTGTGCATGGCTGGTGTATCGGGGGGGGGCTGAACATGATTGCCGCGGCCGACATTCGGCTTTGCTCACGGGATGCGCGCTTCAGCCTGCGTGAAGCCAAATTGGCCATTACCCCGGATATTGGTGGTCTTCAGTTTCTGCCGCATCTGATTGGGCAGGGCTTCACCCGCGAAATGGCCTTCACCGGGGGCGACTACGATGCCGCTTTTGCCGAACGAACCGGTTTGGTCAATCACGTGTACGATACGCCCGAGGCCCTGTTCGATGCGGCTCAGGCGCTGGCCCGTCAAATTGCGGACAATCCTGCTCCGGCCGTACAGGGTGCCAAAGAGGTCTTAAACTATGGCATCGGAAAAGATCTGGAAGACGGCATGCAGTACGTAGCCGTCTGGAACTCGAGCCAGATGCAGTCGGCCGATTTTAGCGAAGCCATGCAGGCTACCCTGGATCGGCGCAAGGCCGAGTTCAACAAAAAAGTAAACCGAGGGTATTAACGAGTGCGTTGGTCTGGGGTTTCTCAGCGACAACCACTCACTTTTTTCTTTACGCCTAGACTGTTAAACCATGACCACAGGAATGCTGCGCGATGGAGCGCTGAACGGAAAAACCATCATTGTTACGGGCGGGGGCACCGGCCTCGGTAAGTCGATTAGCCGGTACCTGATTCAGTTGGGTGCTAACGTCACCATTTGTAGCCGGCGGCAGGCTGTGATCGATGAAACGGCCCGCGAGCTTACCGAAGAAGCGAGCCAGTTGACCGGGGCGGGGCAGGTACTGGCGGTGGCCTGCGACGTCAGAAATCCCGAACAGATCGAGAACGTAATGGCCGAGACCATTGCCCGATTCGGTCAGATCGATGGGTTGCTCAATAACTCGGCCGGTAACTTTATTAGCCCTACCGAGCGGCTTTCCTACAAAGCGTTTGATACCATTGTCGACATCGTACTGCGCGGGACGTATTACTTCACGCTGGCCGTCGGGAAATACTGGATCGATAACAACATCAAAGGCACTGTACTGAATATATCAACGACCTACGCCACGACCGGTTCTGGTTATGTGGTGCCGAGTGCGGTTGCCAAAGGCGGAGCCCTCATCATGACCAAGTCGCTGGCCGCTGAGTGGGGGAAATACGGCATTCGTCTCAACGCCATTGCTCCGGGGCCGTTTCCGACGAAGGGGGCCTGGGATCGTTTGTTTCCCGAGCCGCTGGCCAGCATGATGGACCCGACCAGCCGTATTCCGTTAAAACGCGTTGGGGAACACGGTGAACTGGCCAATCTGGCCGCTTTCCTGCTTTCGGACTATTCGGGTTATATCACGGGCGAGAGCATCACCATCGACGGGGGTGAAGTGCTAGCTGCCGGTGAGTTCAGCCACCTCGAAAAAGTGACCAATGACCAGTGGGATATGATCGAGCAGACCATCAAGCAGGCCAACAAAGCCAGCAAAGGCCAGGCCTAAAAACACCCCCGGGTCTCGATACGCCTATAGGCTACGTGTCCTGCTCGCTGGTTTGCTGGTAGAGTCAACCGTCAGTGAGCAGGACACGTAGAAAAATCAGTCGCCGGCCGGTTATTTCCCTTCTTTAAGCAGCTCGACAACTAGGGTTACTTCATTTACGGTAGCTTCGGGCGTGCCGGTATAGCCTATTGCCCGGTAGCGGATTCGGCCATCGGGTCCGATCACCACTTTGGTCGGTATTCCCAGGACGCCATAGGCCGTTGACACTTTCTGCTGAAGATCGAGCGGAACAACGAACGGGTAGGGGTTCTTGCTCATATACTCCCGAACCCGCTGCACCCGGCCACCCTCGCGGGTATTCACAAACAGGAACCGAACGGCCGGGTCGTTCTGAAAACGGGCCTGCGCCTGCTGCATGGCCGGAAACGACGCAATACAGGGCGCGCACCAGGTAGCCCAGAAATCGAGCACGATCACCTTGCCCCGCAGGGCTGCCGATGAGATCGTTCGACCCTGCAGGTCGGTCAGTGAAAAAGCCGGAGCGGGTTCGTTGATCAGCCGTTCGCGCAGTTCGTCCCGCTGGTCGGCGCGCAGGTCGGCTTCCAGTTCGGTCAGGTAGGCATCGGCTTTGGCCGCGTTCTGACCGGGTTGTTTGGCATACCAGTCGTGCAGGGCTGCTTTAAGCCGGGGCGTTGCTTTTCCTACGCTGACAGCCGCTTCGGCCAGGGGACGGGCTTCGGTAGCGTGGTTCGTCCGCAGGGCACACAGATAGTAACGCTCGTTGGTACGCGGGTCGCTGGTTTCGGCCTCTTCCGGATTGATAACCCGCTGATAGGCAGCATAGGCCTCGGCATCTTTACCCTGTTGTTCGAGCGCGCGGGCCAGGGTATTATGGAGAGCCCGTTGCCGGTTTTGCCGCTCCTGATTCCAGTCGCCCCGGAAGGTGGCGGGTTTTCCCTGGGCGTCCAGCAGGGCCATTGCTTTTCTGACCAGCTTTTCTGCTTCGGGGAGCGACCGGCGCTCGTCGGCGAGCTGGAAAGCCATGGTATTCAGCATCAGTACATCGGTATGAGCGGGCGGCTGCGTCTCCACAAAGGTCAGCAGGCCGGGGAGATCGTTGTTTTTGAAGTAGCCATCAGTAATTAAAACCGTCAGGCCGGGGGCATAGGGCGAGTTAGGGAACTCTCGTATGTAGGCCTGATACAGCGCCCGCCGACGAGTCCAGTTCGGCTCATTTCGGATGGTGGCTGCCCGGTCTTTCTGCGCCAGCGACCCCGCTGGGTCGACCGTTTTCATGCGTTCCCGTTGCAGGTTGGCGCTTTTAAAGTCGCCCAGACTTTCGTAGAGTAGGGCGGCAGCCGTCAGGTCGGCCGTAGATGGCGCTGGTACAGACTTCAGATAAGCCCCAATGGCAGTCTTGACTTTGGGGCCGTAGCCCGGTTTTTTCTGCTTGACCAGGGCGGCCAGGTAATCGGACCAGTACTGTGGGTAAACATCCGGATACTGGGCCAGCTCCTGTTCATAAAGCGCGATGATGCGGTTGAGATCGGGTTTGCTGGCTGGCGCTGTCTCGTATACAAAGTGGGTTCGTGTAAACACAGAGGCCTGACCGCCGATGGCGTGCGGAAGCGGTTGCCCGGTGCTGTCGCAGACGGGGATGACGTACAGCTGACCGTTGTTCAGATCGGCCCGCTGGGGCTGGCGGCTGTTTCGAAACAAAAGCATTACCCCCGCCACATCCTTTTTCGGTAACCGGAATTCGCCTACGAAGACGTCGCCCCGTCGCGTGAGCACCAGGGGCGTAGGCCGGCTCAGCTGCATAACGGCCGGGGCTCCGTACCGAACGTACCGGCCTTCGATCAGACTGTCGGCCGCGAGGCCCGTACTCTGTGGCGAATAGGTGAGGGAAACGACCTGATCGACTTGCGGACTAGCCGGCAGGAACCGAACCTGGGCCGTTGCCGCAAACGAGAGCAATACCAGTATGACCAGGCAACGTAAAGCGTTCATAACGAAGTTAGAGTAGACACGGATGAATTGTAAAGCCAGCGCTGTTTAATTAAGCGGTTACCGGCTCCGCTTCTTTAACGGGGCGTGACACGGCCCACAGACCGACAAATGTGAACAGGCCGTTCAGCAGCAGCCGTTCGAAACCAAACTGGTAGCCGTTGAACCAGGCCGCCGAGTTTTCGTTGACAATGTAGGTCAGTACGGGCGACGCCAGACAGATAAACGGTACAACCCAATCCAGCACGGGCCGTTTGCTGAAGATACCGAATGCGTACAGCCCCAGCAGCGGTCCATACGTGTATCCTGCAATATCAAAAACGGCCGTAATCACTTCTTTACTGTTAAGCTGCCGGAAAACAATGATTACCACATAGAACAACAGCGAAAACCCAATGTGTACAATGTGCTTGATGCGGGACCGCTCGGCTTCGGGTCGCGCTTCAACATTCATGAAGTCGACGCAGAACGAGGTAGTCAACGCGGTCAGGGCCGAATCGGCGCTGGCGTAGGTAGCTGCTGTGATGCCGAGCAGAAACGTAATACCTACCACCAGCCCAAGGTGGTTCAGGGCCAGTTGCGGGTAAAGGTCATCGGTCCGGGTCGGTATGGCGATTCCTTCGCGCTGGGCATACTGGTAGAGGAGCACGCCCAGCGACAGGAACAGAAAGTTCACGATCACCATCGTAAAGGTGAACCAGAACATGTTTTTCTGCGCTTCGCCAATGTTTTTGCAGGTCAGGTTTTTCTGCATCAGATCCTGATCCAGACCCGTCATCACGATGGCAATGAAAATACCCGAAATAAACTGCTTGAAGAAGTTCTTCGGATCATTGGCATCCCAGTAAAAAACCTGCGACATGCTGCTATCCTGAACGGTTTGTACCAGTCCCCCAAACGACAGCCCCAGTTCCCGGGAGATCAGGTAAATGGTCAGGATAACGGCGGTGACCAGAAAAATGGTCTGCAATGAATCGGTCAGGATGATAGTTTTTACGCCCCCTTTAAAGGTGTAGACCCAGATCAGACCGATCGTGATCAGCACCGACACCCCGAACGGGATGCCCAGTCCGTCGAACAGCGCGATCTGCAGCACCCCAGCCGCTACGTACAGCCGAACGGCCGACCCCACCGTACGGGCCAGCAGAAAGAAACCGGCTCCGGTCTTGTAGGACCAGAATCCGAATCGTTTTTCGAGATAGCCGTAGATAGAAATCAGATTGAGCCGGTAATAGAGCGGCATCAGAACGGTTCCGATGACCAGATAGCCGATGATATAGCCCAGAACGACCTGAAAATAGGAGAACCCGATCTTGCCCACAGCGCCGGGAACCGAGATAAAGGTAACGCCGGACAAGGACGTGCCGATCATGCCGAACGCAACCAGCCACCAGGGCGACTGCCGGTTTGCGGTAAAAAAAGTAGTGGTGTCAGCACCCCGGGCGGTATAGAACGAGACGGCAATCAGCATGCCGAAATAAGCAACCAGAATGACAAGAGCAATGGTGGTATTCATAGGCGGTTGTTACGCAAGACGCAGTGAAGTAAACGAGCGTTCAGGCTATTGATAAACAGCAGAAAGAGCAACTTTTTAGCCTGAAACGAGGTTGTTTATACGGTGGCCTTCGGCTTTCAAAAGTGCCAAATCTGCCGTAAATTTGCTAAATAATCAGCATTTCATTGCCCATGCAACCTTTTGAAGAAACATACACCGACGTGCTCGACGAGGTGGTCGATACCGACGTGCACAACCTTGTTGTCTTCAATGATGACGTAAATACCTTTGATCACGTGATCGAAACCCTGATCGACGTTTGTAAGCATACGCCCGAGCAGGCCGAGCAGTGTACGCTGCTGATTCATTACAAAGGAAAATGCAGCGTCAAAAACGGCTCCTGGGAGGAGTTGGTGCCCATGCGCAATGAAATTTGCCGACGCGGAATTTCAGCAGAGGTACTGAAGTAGTGAGGAGGGATGGATTGTGAATGCCGACGTTCATGAGTTCATCGTTGTACCGGCCACCCGGTCATAGTTCACATTCATAATTCAATATACCCTTGGAGTATCCGTCTAAACTGATAGAAGATGCGGTGAACGAGGTGTCGAAACTGCCGGGTATCGGGAAGAAAACCGCACTCCGGTTAGTACTGCATCTGCTCAAACGTGACGAAGAACAAACCGAATCGCTGGCCCAGAGCCTGACGGCCATGCGCACCCAGGTAAAATACTGCCAGAAGTGCCATAACCTCTCCGACCATGACCTCTGTGGCATCTGCGCCAGTACCAAGCGTGATCAGACGCTGATCTGCGTGGTTGAAGATACACGCGATGTGCTGGCTATTGAGAATACCGCGCAGTACAAAGGACTTTATCATGTGCTCGGTGGCATTATCTCGCCGGTAGAAGGTATCGGTCCCAGCGATCTGCAGATCGATTCGCTCGTGAACCGGCTGCGGGGCGACGAAGGGGAGCAGGTGCGGGAAATTATCCTGGCGATCAGCCCGACCATGGAGGGCGACACCACGGCCTTCTATCTGCAGAAGAAACTGAAGCCCTTCAACCTGAAAATCTCGACCATTGCCCGTGGCATTCCCATCGGGGGCGATCTGGAATATGCCGATGAAGTTACACTGGGTCGTAGTATCCTCAGCCGTATCGCCTACGACTAATGGTGCCCTGGGGCCGGCCGTGGCGGGCGGTTACTCGCTTTATTGGTAAAACTGCCTTTCTTTGCGCTTATTGAAACATCTGGCCCGCTGGCCCGTTCGTTCAGTAAGCGCATTATTTTTTCTACAAACCAACATTCGCATGAACCGTACTGAGTTTCTGAAGCTGGCTTTGGGGGCGTCGGCAGGCCTCGTGGCTACCCGTTCCTTTGGTTTTTTACCCTCGCAGGCCGAAGGTCCGTTTAAACTGGCTCCTTTGCCTTTTGACGCCGGTGCGCTCGAACCCCATATCGACAAAACAACGATGGAGATTCACCACGGCAAACACCATAAAGCCTATGTCGATAATCTCAACAAAGCCGTGGCTATGCCCGAAAATGCCAGCATGGCCAAAATGAGCATCGACGATCTGGTGAAAAGTATCGATAGCAAAACGCCGGCTGCGGTTCGGAACAATGCGGGTGGCCACTGGAATCATACGTTTTTCTGGAATACCATCGGCCCCAACGCCGGAGGTGCGCCAAAAGGAGCACTGGCAGCTGCCATCAACAAGAAGTTCGGCTCGTTCGATAATTTTAAAACAGAGTGGGGTAAAGCGGCTACCGCCCGTTTCGGTTCAGGCTGGGTATGGCTTATCAAAACCGGCGACGGGGTTGACATTACCACCACACCGAATCAGGACAATCCGTTAATGGCCCTGGCTGAGAAAAAGGGCACCCCGCTTATGGGACTTGACGTCTGGGAACATGCCTACTACCTCAAGTACCAGAACCGCCGGCCCGAATACGTTACGGCCGCCTGGAACGTGTTCGACTGGAACAAGATCGGAAAGAACTTCGGCTAACAGACTGAAAAAAAAGATCAATCCCTGGTAACCCGCTTCTCGGCTTGCCAGGGATTTCATTTTCAGGGTATAATCTGTTCGGGTACGTGCATGGGCAGATAGACCTGAAACGTGGTTCCCTGATCAGGCTGGCTATCGACCACGATTGTTCCGCCGTGATTTTCAACGACGCGCTTGCAGGTGGCTAGCCCGATTCCGGACCCCGCGTACTGCTGCCGCCCGTGCAGCCGGTTGAATAAACCGAAGATCTTATCAAAGTTCTCGGGCGCTATGCCAATGCCGTTGTCCTGAACACTGATCTGGGCATATTCATTAGTCCGGTCGATGCCGATAAACTCAGGCACCTCTTTACCACGAACCAGCTGCCCGTTTATCTGAACGTCGGGACGCTGGTCAGGCCGGGTAAATTTGATGGCATTGGTCAGCAGATTCTGGAACAGCTGCCGTAGTTGGGTAGCATCGCCCGGAACCATAGGGAGCGTCAGATTACTTCTGATGCGGGCGTTTCGTTCTTGAATGATCACATCCAGATCAGCCAGAATATCGTTGAGAATGTCCTGGGTGCTGATCAGATCCTGCTTTTGCTGATGGGCAAGACCGGCCGGGGTTGTGATCCGGGCGTACGTAAGCAGATTTCGTATGAGCGCGTTCATCCGGTCGGCCGCCGACTGCATGCGGTGAACAATATCCTGGCCAGCTTCGTCGAGCTGACCCGCGTACTGATGACTCAACAAATCGCCGAACGACTTGATCTTACGAAGGGGCTCCTGCAGGTCGTGGCTGGCCACGTAGGCAAATTGCTCCAGACTACGGTTCGATTGCTGGAGATCGTTATTCATGCGTTGTAGGGTCTGCTGCTGCCGAAACGCTTCGCTTATATCCCGGTACACACAAATGACCATGACCACATCGCCCCGTTCGTTCCGAACCGGACCCACGTAACATTCGCACCGCCAGCCGCCCCAGTGGTCGTTGAATGTATGCTGCTCGCCGTCGAGGGCCGAACTGATGTATTGTTTCCAGTCTGGCTGATACTCAGGTAATATTGTATCGTAGATGCGTTTTCCCAGCACCTCGTCGGCGCTTCGGCTGACGTACAGACCTGGCAGTTCGCCGTTGGCAAAGAGTATTTTCTGAAAATAATTGACGACCACAACGCTCATGTCGGGCACCTTGGACGATATCGTTTTGAATAGAATCGACTCGCCGAGCAGGGCCTGCTGTGCATTTTTGAGAGCGGTAATGTCGGTAGAGGATACAACGGCAGACTGCCCATCGCCGAGAGGCTCAATACCCAGATCGAACCAGGCACCGGAGTGGGTAGGGTCGGGGCTGAAAAACAGCTCACGGTGCAGGGCCTGTCCCTGCTCCACGACTGTAGCAATATCAGTCGTGAACGTTTTGAGCTGGTTAGGAAAGGGAAATAGCTGGTCGAGGGTTTTTTCAAGCACCGCCTGACTGCTAACCCCGAAAAACTGTTCGGCCCGCCGATTGGCGAGTTTTACCCGAAACGTCTGAATACGGCCATTTATATCCCGAACGGCCGTGTAGACGGTAATTCCACTGGCTGACTGATTTAAGGCAGCCTGCCAGAGCGAAACCGGCACATCGGTCGAGCCGGTATCTTGTATGCTCATAACGCTGAAAACTTACACAGGCGAACAACATGAGTCCCCTTAATCTATAGTCAACAAGGCC
This sequence comes from Spirosoma sordidisoli, assembly GCF_004138325.1. Classification (GTDB taxonomy): domain Bacteria; phylum Bacteroidota; class Bacteroidia; order Cytophagales; family Spirosomataceae; genus Spirosoma; species Spirosoma sordidisoli. Next base: position 596,867 of record NZ_SBLB01000002.1, read on the forward strand.
CGGACTTGACTTGTTTAAAAGGTTTGGGTGTAATTGACTAATTCTATAGATTCATACAGGGGTGGCTGTGAGCCCTGCGGTATGCCAAAGTTTCTTAATTTTGTGGAAACAGTACATCTATGTCATCTCAAGAACTTTATGACGAAATCCCCTCGCTGGATTTAGCTGATTTCACATCGGGCGACCCCGTGCGGAAAGAGCAGTTTGTGCAGGATCTGGGCCGGGCTTTCAATCAGATAGGATTCGTTGCCATTAAGAATCACGGCCTTACCGACGACCTGACTCGTGCGTTATACGACTCAGCTCAAGCGTTTTTCTCGGCACCTGACGAACTCAAACAGAAATACGAACATCCCGAACTTCACGGGCAGCGCGGGTATATCGGTAAGGGTAAAGAAACCGCAAAAGGCTTTAAGGTAGCTGACCTTAAGGAGTTTTACCACATTGGTCAGCCCGAACCCGAAGACGGCATGCCTGCCAATGTGCTGCCTGCTGAATTTCCGGCGTTTGGCGAGGCTACCCTAACGGCGTATCGAACCCTGGAGAACGCTGGTAAACAGCTGTTGCGGGCCATTGCGCTGTATCTGAAACTGCCCGAAACCTATTTTGACGACAAAGTTAGAAATGGGGATAGCATCCTGCGAGCGCTCCATTACTTTCCGCTCGATCCGGATACAACCCCCGACGGCGCCGTTCGGGCGGCTGCGCATGGCGACATCAACCTGATTACGCTGTTGATGGGGGCTTCGGCCGATGGTCTGGAAGTGCTCCGGCGCGATGGTAAATGGATCGGTATTACGGCCCTGCCCGACCAGGTTATTGTCAATGTGGGCGATATGCTGGATCGACTGACCAATCACAAGCTTAAGTCGACCATTCACCAGGTGGTTAATCCCCCGCGGGAAAAAATGAACCAGTCCCGTTACTCGATACCATTCTTCATGCATCCGCGTGCCGAGATGGATCTGACCAGCCTCGAAAGCTGTATTGATGCTGAGCATCCCAAGCTGTACGTCGATATGACCGCCGGCGAGTTTCTGGATGAGCGACTTCGTGAACTGGGGTTGAAGAAATAAGAGATGTCGATCAGCCCGGGCGTCCGAAAGGTTATGGGCCCGGGCTGATCGAACGTAATAACTACTGCCTGCTGACCGCCACTGTCTACCCCTCATGACTGGCTACCTTCCCCAACTAAAGCCTGTCCGTAAGATTCGCTACATCATTTTTCTGAAAGATGTGGCTTTTCTGGCCTTAACAACCTTTGGCGGTCCACAGGTGCACCTGGCTATGTTTTACGATCGTTTCGTGAAGCTGCGTCGATATCTGACCGAAGATGAGTTGATGGAGCTGAATGCCCTCTGTCAGATACTGCCGGGACCTACTTCTACCCAGACCATAACGGCGCTGGGTTTTAAAATTGGCGGCCCCAATCTGGCTTATCTAACCCTTCTGATCTGGGTTTTGCCCGGGGTGTGTATCATGACAGCGGCTGGTATGGGCGTTTATTACCTCGAACAACATAACCTGTCGATGCATTTTGCCCGGTTCGTTCAACCCATGGCGGTGGGCTTTCTGATCGTGGCCGGCTATCGAATCGGGCAGAAGGTCATAAAAAACCAGGTTAGTCTGGCGCTGGCGCTTACGGCGGCTCTGGTGGCTTACGTATTTCGTTCACCCGTCATGACGCCCATCGTAATAGCCATCGGGGGGCTGACAACGGCGTTAACATACGAAAAGCAGGAACGGATGGAAAAACAGCCACTTCGCATAGAGTGGGCTAATTTTTTCTTGTGGCTGGGTGTATTTCTGGCTGCTGCGGGGCTGGGTGCTATTACGCAGTCACTGCCAGTTCGGTTGTTCGAGAACTTTTACCGGAACGGCAGCCTGGTGTTTGGAGGGGGTCAGGTGCTGACGCCCATGTTGTATAACGAGTTCGTCGCGTTCAAGCATTACCTGTCTCGGGAAGAGTTTTTGTCGGGCCTGGGGCTGGCGCAGGCTATACCCGGACCTGTCTTCGCGTTTGCTTCGTATATAGGGGCGTTATCGATGCGAGCCGATGGTCCGAACGCCCAGTTTTGGGGTAGTTTTGTTGCAACAGCCGGGATATTCCTCCCGGGTATGTTTCTGATCTTTTTCGTCTATCGGTTCTGGGATCAGCTAAAGCGCTACCGGGTCGTGCGGGCCTCACTCGACGGGATCAACGCGGCCAGTACGGGGTTAACGGCGGCTGCTGCCGTCGCCCTGTTTGAGCCGATGGCTCCTCACTGGCCTTCGGTCGTCATTGTGATAGGAACGATGATCGTGCTGCTTTACACCCGGCTGCCTCCCTTCGCGCTCATTGGGATTGGGTTGGTGGCAGGGCTGATACTTTGACGAGATAAGCTCCCGTTACTGACTAAAATAAACCAGCGCGTTTTGCCCCATTTGAAGGGTTATACCGGTTGCGAACGTTATTCTCAGCGCCGAAGCCGCGTAGTTATCGGGTAGGTTGACCGGGTGCTCAAGCCGTACGGCATCGGCACTGTTGGGAACCCGATTGCAGGACCATACCGAGGGGTCGTTCCAGCTACCGTTTTTCACGGTAACCATACTGCAAAAGCCTGCGTTAATCACCACCCGAACCGAAGCCGACAAGCTGCGCGGATCCGTAGCTTTTACAGTAACGGAATAGCTGCCCGCCTGGGTGGGCGTTCCGGTTAATACCCGGGTTGTGTTTGTAAACGTCAGCCAGTTTGGTACGTCACTGGCGCTATAGGAAAGGAGTTGCCCATCCGGGTCTGTAAAGGCGGGTACAGTATAACTAAATGGATAGCCTAGTTCTGCCGTCTGAGCGTTTACTGCCGGTGGTACCGGTGGCTGATTAACAAAGGCTCTGATGCCCACTATAACCGTAGAGAACAAACTCAACGGATCGGTAGCCCGGATGGAGACGCTGTGAAAGCCGGCCTGGGTAGGGGTACCGTAGAGCTGGCGGGTCGAGGTGTTGAAATTGAGCCAGCCAGGTAATCCGGAAGCGCTATAGGTCAGTAGCTTTCCCTCGGGATCGGTGAAGGCGGGTACGGTATAGCTGAAAAACTGGGTTGTCTCTGCGGGTTGGGTAGTAGAGGCAGGGGCTACGGGCGCCTGATTTGGACCGGCAACGATAACTACCGGCACCGAAGTGGTCAAACTCCCCGGATCTGTAGCACTGACGGTAATCGTGTGACTGGCAGACTGGGTAGGTGTTCCCGTCAGAATACGGCTTGTGCTGTTGAAACTCAGCCAGGCAGGTAAACCACTGGCTGTATAGGCCAGGGTTTGACTTTCAGGGTCAGTAAATGCTGGTATGGCATACGAATATACCTGACCGGTAGCTGCAGCAGGTGGTTGTATGGTAGAGGCAACCGGCGGCAGGTTAGGTATTGAACTGACCTCTACGCCCCCGTTCCAGGTATTTCCTACCCGTGTGTAAACCCTGAAATAGTACTGAACTAACGGGTTCAGATTCGTGATGGTTACGTTTGTACCGATCCCTCTGTAAACAACCTTACCGCCTTCGATCGGGGTGCCGTTTCCTGTAAAACTGGTGTTGGCAGTATAGGCAGTGCCAGTAGGTCTATCCGTGAATCCAATCTCGGCCCGGGCCGCTACAAGCACTTCATCAAAGGTAGCGGTAGGGTTAACCCAGTTGACCCGCACCGCATTCAGCTCGGGCACGGCGGAGACATTGGTGACCAGCGAGCTGGCCGAATTGCAATCTGGGTAGAGTGTAACGGACTGGGTCGCTTTGAGGCCGCCATTATCGGTAACCGTAACTGAAATCAGGTAATAATAGGTTTCGTTGGGACTACAGCCAACCGGAGAAATATAGATAGTCGGGCTGGCACTAGTTAATACGGGTTCTGGGTGAGTGTGATTGTTGTGTTCAAGCGAGACACGCCACTCGTACGACATATTGCTCGGGTCGGTGTCAGTCACACTGGCCTGCAACTGGTAGGGGGTTTCCTGATTCATGGGATACAGGGTACCGGCTACTGGATTTATAATCTCGACCGTCGGGGGCGTGTTATTGACCGAGACCGTAATCTGCTTGGGGGTTGAAACCTGATTCTGGTTGTCTTTTACGGTCAGCGTTACGGTATAGGCCCGCACGTTGGGATCGGAGAACACATGTACCGGGTTGGCGGCCGTTGAGGTCGTACCATCGCCAAAATCCCATAAATAAGTGAGTGGCAAGCCTTCGGGGTCGATCGAGTTTGAGCCGGTAAACGAGACACTCAACGGTGAGGTGCCGTAAGGTGTAGTAGAGGAAGCATTGGCAACCGGTGGCTGGTTACCGCCATAGCTAATCCTTGAAATGACTCCCTGCACCCGAACGTAAAAAAGAGATCCGTCGCGGGGGTTCATCTTCAAATCGACAATGCCAACGTCAAAATTGTTGGCGGCAAAGTTTTTTACTTCGTGTACGACATGGTCGCCCTCGTCGTGCATCTCGAGGCTCTTGATCCAGTTCTGCCCATGATCGGCAAAGAAGTAGGTATTGCGGTATGGCTCAGGAAACTGAGTACCGGTATAATATAGACCACCGATAATGCAGTTGCCGTAAAACGATGTTCCTGCGGGAGCTCCCGTAGTGCCAATAAGACGGGTTATAGGCGTAGTGCCGCTAAAGGCGGGTACCCTCGTCTGAGCCGTGCTGTGGCTGTAGTCGAGCGCCGGTCGCGAATGGGTAAAACGGCGCAGCGTTGGATCGGGGTTGTCGACAAAAGAGGTAGGCGGCACGCAAAGGCTTTCAAAGGTTGGTTGTCCCGGTTCGTCCAGATTAAGGACGTTGGTTCCATAATAGGATATAGTGCGATCAAGGCCTTCGTAGAGGGGCCAGCCGCAGTTCAGACCAGCTTTATCGACAACGTGGAAATCTTCAATTTTGTACCAGCAGACATCGCCAATCAGCAGGGTGCCGGGGTTACCTTCGGCGGGGTCAATGCTACCGGTATTTGGTTTGAGGCTCATTCGGTACGGGTTTCGAAGGCCGAGGGTCCAGACGCGTGATTGGGGAGAACGTGGATTCGCGGCATCATAAAATGGGTTGCTCGGTACGCCGTTTCCCGTTGCAGGGTCTAACCGAAGTACTTTACCACATAGCGAATTGACCAGTTGAGACCGGAGCGCACCGACATTTTCGTTGGCTCTCATCATCCCATAATTAAGTGAAGCCTGAAAGTAGGTCTCTGATCGACTACCCACGTCAACCCCTTCATGATGAGCACCATCGCCAGTTGAGACCAACAGGGTGCCATCTTTTCCGAACAGAATAGTACCGCCCGCGTGCGACTCGTATGTAACCGGAATACCGGTGGTTTTCGATTCACCAAGGAGTACGGTCCGGCTGGCGTAGTTAGTGGTCAGCAGGCCAGCTGTATTTTGTAGTTGATAGCGGGTTACCCGGCTGATTGTGGCGTTGTGGTATTGATTGCTGGAGCTACTGTATTGCGGGGTGCCGTAATATAATACGTGATGAAGATCAACGGTGTAGAATAGGTAGACCAGGCCGTTGGTCTCAAAATTAGGGTCAAAACAAAGGCTATGCAGGCCAAAGTCGTTCCATTCGCCAACTTCTTCGCTGATGTCTAAAACAGGCGTGCTCTGCCGTACATAAGACGATCCATTCCAGGTTGAGACCCAGACCCGGCCGCTTTTCTCCCAAACGTAAAACCGGTTGCCGTCATTGGAAAATAGTATACCAACTGACCCTGTATAGTTGTCCTGAACAATACTTTTAGAAAATCCGGAAGGTAATTGGGCAAATAGTGTATAATCAGTACAGGAAAAAAGGGTTAATAAATACAGAGCTAACCTGATCAGGCGGGTGTAGGGAGCAGTATGAATAGTACGCATAGGAAAAGGATATGGACATGCGTCAGAAGTAGCCTACAGGTTCTGTATGATAGATTGTTATTTTTATATAAAAACCTGAAGAAAAGACGGCAGTGAATCCTATACGATTCATGCTGACAAAAGTCACACTAGTAGATGGATAATGAATAGTATATGATGTCTAATGGATTGATTTTTAGGTGATAATTTTTAAAATAGTAATTCGTCATAACAGAAAACAGATAAAAATATATACTTAAAATATGGGAGTTAATACTCCTATATATATAATATTGCAATTGAAAGGGCGGAGGGAGGAATGAAGCAAATATTGTTCTAAAATTTTCGTGCACTATTCTGGATTTTATAACTGAAAAAACTAGTAATTGATTGAATTTTCGGTGAATTAAAAGAGAAATATTATGAATGTTATCGTTTCATTTTTATGAATTTCTAAAGTGACAGTAAAGGCGAGGTATCATTCTGAATTATGAATTAATATATTGGAACGTGCTATTTAGTGCGTGGTTTATTTTCTAATACAATTGACGATTTATGGCCAAGCGATGTGTAAAAAAAATGAATCTACTAGGCGTTTTTTGGGAATTTTATTTAGAAATTCTTCATGTGAGTTTTGGCCAAACTGCCGGCCTCACTTCGACGTTTCTGCATGAAAAAGCCTTAGTCGGCCCGGCACGATATGTACCTAGACTGACTAAGGCGATAGGGCTGGCGAACCGTCCGAAAGGATGGGCTACAAACCTTCGGAAGGAAGGGTCTCGGCTGGCTGGTACGATTTGGGAAGCGATGCTTTTCCGTTCGTGCCGTTTGCGTGTTCGGCCGGATGGCTCCCGTTTACCCGATTGCGCACAACCAGTCGGTCTTTACGCAGCTGACGTTGTTCATCGTCGTTGAGTACGGTTCGGATAGCTTCGCCCTGGCCGTAACCATCGTTGAAATTACTGATGCGGCTGTCCGTCTGGGCCAATTTTAGCTCAGAGAGCAGCTCAGTAAGTTCGGTGGTCAGCGCGCGTCGTTGGTCGCGTAGCTCGTTCAGATCGGCGAGCAGGTCAAGATTATGCTGCAACACATTTTGCCGACTGTTCTGCTCGGCCAGTTGGGCCTCCAGCGGGCTGAGTTCTTTCTCTACCCGTTTTAGTCGACGCCGAAGCTTGCCCAGTTTGATATCAGCCTGCAACCAGCGGAACCAGAAGGCCGACAGTACCGGTAGGGCGATACCGAGACATACCGCGCCAGCCAGCGCAAACAAAATACCGCTGAGTACAAACGATAGCAAGGCCCATGGACTATTGACAAGAGCCAGGTTCAACTCACTCGACTCAGATAGTTGCTTTTCTATTTTAGCCAGTGTGGCCGCATCAAGAGTCTGTGTGGCGGCTGTGGGGTCGCTGCTTAGCTGAAGCTGTCGAATCGATTTATTGATGGCTGATTTGAGCTGATCAGTCCGATAAGCTTCGTACCTGAACCAGCCCAGTACGGCCAGTGTCAGCACGGCAAACAAAGCCAGCGCAATCTTGAATCGTTCATATTTACGCTGATTTTGCTCGGGATTCTCCTGGTAGGGCTTCTCGATCAGTCGATCATAAGCAGGTTTGAGCAGAATCGACACCATGGCCAGACCAATAGCAAACGCCCAGGCTTCGTTGGGGTTTCTGATGTTGAGCGCATAAGCAACGATTTCGTGCGAGATGATCAGGTCGCCCGCCAGGAATGAAATGCCAGCTACCAGAAACAGTAGCCCGGCCAGCAGTGAGTAATCGGGCGTGTTTTTGACCCGTCGTTCGCGTAAGGCATCGCGCTCGGCTTCTATAGCCTCCCGATTTGATTCGTGTTGTCTGACCTGTCTGGACAGGCGCTCGACCTGTACGGTATGGTTCTGCAACTCAGCATAGGCCGCGCGGTTATCTTCGGTAGTCTGGGCGATATGTCGATCCAGATTGACAAGTTCGTTTCGTTTCTCATTTATTCGGTCCGTCAGCCAGTTGGTATTTACCTGACTGGACAGGTAGCCTTCGTAATTCGTTCGTTCGACCCCCTCTAGACCGCTGGCATAGCCGTGCTGAAAGTCAGGATGATTGGTTGGTTCCATGCGTTCTGGGTTCACATTTTCTGTCCGGTTATTCATTACCGGTTAAGGGTGCGTTTATAGAAAACGCCCTCAAATACGTGAATAGTGCCCCATCGAAGCAAATGTTAGTCGGAAATAGGTGTCGAAACCGGGGGGTTATTTCGGAAATAGAGCCAGCGGAACAAGCTGTACCCTACCAGCAGCAGCCCTACAAACAACAGGCTCAATCCGGGATTATACCAGAAAATAGCCAGCAGGCAAACCACCGACAGCAGGAGAGCTATTAAGGGAACAGCGGGGTAAAACGGCGTACGAAATGGGCGCTCCAGGCCCGGCTCTGAACGTCTCAACCTGAACAGACTGAGCAGGCTGACCAGGTACATAACCAGCGCACCGATTACTGACAGGGTGATGATTTCACCGGTTGTGCCCGAAAATAAAGCGGCCAATCCAATCAGGCCACCACCAATCAACGACCAGTGCGGGGTTCGGAAACGACCATTGACCGTTGCCAGAAACCGGGGCAGGTAGCCAGCCCGCGCCAGGGCAAATAGTTGCCTCGAGTAGCCCAGCGTATTGGCATGAAACGAAGCGATCAACCCAAACAGGCCCAGTCCGGCAAAAACCTTGGCCCAGGAATTCTGTCGGCCCAGCACCATGGCCAGGGTTTCGGGCAACGGATAATCGATCTGACTGAGCTGCCGCCAGTCACCCACCCCAGCGCACAAAATCATGGTCCCGAGCGCGAGCAGGACCAGGGTGCCGATACTGAGCAGATAACCGCGCGGAATGGTACGGACAGGGTCTTTCACTTCTTCGGCAACCATGGCCACCCCCTCGATGGCGAGATAGAACCAGATAGCAAACGGCAGGGCCGCAAACACCCCGCCAATGCCAAAGCCGTCGTTGTGAGCCAGCAGGTTCTCCGTTTTGTAAGCGGGGGCCACCAGTGCCATAAATACCAGCAACTCGACCACTGACAGCACTGTCACGATAACGGAAAAGTTGGCCGACTCCCGCACGCCCAGGATATTCACACCAATAAAGACCACATAGGAAGCTACGGCCACCCCCAGAACGGGCAATGCCGGATTGAGAAAATGGGCATAGGCGCCCAGGGCAGCCGCAATGGCGGGTGGCGCCATCAGAAAATCGACCAGGGTAGCAAAACCCGCCACAAAGCCTCCTGTGGGGCCAAACGCCCGGAAAGCGTAGGCGAAGGGACCACCCGCATCCGGAATGGCCGCTGTCAGTTCGGTATAGCTGAAGATAAATGTCAGATACAGTACGGTTACGATCAGCGTAGCAATCAGGAAGCCTACCGTGCCTGCCACGGCCCAGCCGTAGTTCCAGCCAAAATACTCGCCCGAGATCACCATGCCAACGGCAATCGCCCAGAGCTGGGTGGTCGATAGGACTCGGCGAAGGGAGGCCGGTGGCGCAGCGGGTTCAGGCATAGCGTTACCGTTGTATGAAAATGTGTTGGAGGGCTGCCCACAACCGCTTTTTCAGTTGCTGATCGGCTTCGATAGTTGGCAGCGAATCAGCCATCAAAAACGTGATGCCGAAGAAACGAACAGGCTGGTACCGGTCCATGGCAATATCGAGGTGAATTCGGCTGAAGGGTACGCCAAACGTTATAAAATGATGGATCTTCTTGCCGTGAACCAGCTCCGCGAAGTCTATATCTCGTACCCCGTGTAGGTTGAGCAGGTCAACCCCATCGATGTTCAGGTTAACCGCTTTCAGTATTTTCTCCAGAAACAGCAGGTTGCTGGGGTCCAGCTCTTCGTCGGCCAGCAGAAGCACTTTATGATTGATGGGCGACATGCGAGCCTGGTTTTGAGCGGGGGGGTGAACAGACGGAACAGTAGGGCGGGGTGCCTGAGGAGGCAGCGGCTCGGGAGTTATTAGTAACGGCACCGACGGTGTATCGACTGGCAGGGGCGACACGATCAGGTTGGCCGAATCGACCAGGATGGCTTCGTGCTCCGGGGCAGGCGCGTGGGCCGCCAGTTCATCCAGGGCGCTGATCAGATCAATCGTTGGGGTAAGGGCCGGGGCGGGTTCAGGAACCGGAATGTCTGCCAGAACGCTCGCCAGCGGTCCGGGACTCCAGCGTTCGTTCGGTATTCGGAAGAGCTGATCGGACTGATAGAGGGTCTGGTAAAGGGCTTTCGCTGACATAAGGAAACAAAACAGGACCTGCTTACTACCAAAAGTACGTAAAAAAGCCGAGCGAGCCCCGGGCGCCGGCGTCAACAGCTATTGCCTTTTCAAGGGCGTATGAGAATTCAGGGTGACAATCAAACGCCTGACACGGGGTAAACAAACGGGATACCAATTCGAAAAACGATAGGCTGCACCGAACTGGCAGTCCAGAAAACTAAAGTGCCCGGCTGCAGCTGGCTTTGACGCTGCAACCGGGCACTTTTAGAGAAACGTATTATCACGGAACCGATCAGGCTCCCAGTTGATGGATCGACTTACAGGACTCCCGCCGTCTGCCGATGAATGATGGCTTCGCGGTCGGGGCTCGTAGATATGAAGCTGATCGGCAGGCCCAGCGACTCTTCCAGATAATGGACATAGTTAGCCAGGGCTTCCGGCATGTCATCGAAGGAGTGAATATCGGTCAGGTCGGTTTGCCAGCCTTTAAACGATTTGTAGATGGGCTTCAGCTCAACATCGGTCATATCGTAAGGCAGGTGTTCAGTGACGGTACCGTCTGGCATCTGGTAGTGCGTACACACCAAAATTTCGCTGAAAATATTCAACACGTCGACCTTCATCATCACCAGCTGCGTTACACCGTTGATCATGATGGCATACTTGAGCGCCGGTAGGTCGAGCCAGCCGCACCGACGCGGCCGACCGGTTGTGGCGCCGAATTCACGACCTTCCTGGCGAATCTGCTCACCGGTGGCGTCCGACAGTTCGGTAGGAAAGGGGCCACTGCCGACCCGGGTGCAGTAGGCTTTAAAAATGCCATATACCTCCCCAATACGCCCGGGTGCTACCCCCAGACCCGTGCAGGCGCCTGCTGTCATGGTGTTGGAGGAGGTAACGAACGGATAGGAACCAAAATCGATGTCGAGCAGGGAGCCCTGAGCGCCTTCGGCCAGCACCTTCCGGCCGGATTGCAGAGCTTCGTTTACGGCGTATTCGCTGTCGGTGAGCTGAAACTGCTTCATGAAGTCAACAGCCGCAAAGAATTCCTCTTCGGACTGGGGTAATACGGAAGCAAAGTCAAAGTTGTTCTGCTCCAGAATCACTTTATGAATAGCGACCAGACGGCTGTATTTATCGGCGAAGTTAGGAGACAGGATGTCGCCAACCCGTAGACCCTGACGGGCTACTTTATCCTGATAAGTAGGACCAATGCCGCGCAGGGTCGACCCTATTTTCGATTCTCCCTTTGCCTGTTCATAGGCTGCATCGAGCAGGCGGTGGGTAGGTAGAATGATCGATGCCTTCTTCGAGATCTGCAGGTTTTGGGTGAGGGGCAGGTTGAATTTGGCCAGCCCGTCAATTTCACGTTTGAAAACGATCGGGTCCAGTACAACGCCATTGCCGATGATGTTCAGAATGTCGTTGCGAAAAATTCCGGAAGGAATCTGGTGCAATACGTGCTTGAAACCGTCGAACTCTAACGTATGTCCGGCATTGGGACCACCCTGAAACCGGGCTACAACCTGATACTGTGGAGCCAGTACGTCCACAATTTTACCTTTTCCTTCGTCGCCCCACTGGAGGCCTAATAAAACATCTACCATTACACCTGAAATAAAATTAACGCGTTTATATCGTTCGTTATCGCTGTGAAACCGTGCTGCATAGTGGAGCGACGGTTATGAGAAGGTACGACCTGATGACTCGTCCAAGGGAGCCAGATCGGTTGCTGGCCATGTGTTTCGGAATGTGAACGCCCTGGGGCTGGGGCCAAAAGCGTTGAGGTGTTCCAGTCGGGCTCTCGCTTCCTCGATCGTAGGCTGGTGGCCGGTCGGTACCCACCAGAGCACCGTCATCGACTCTTTAGGTTTCTCGAACCATTTGCCTCGGTTTTTCATGACGGCCGTATGCATACTTCGGAAAACAAAAGCCTGCAGGTGCTCCAGGGATTGCCATACCGACATGTTGACGATAATGCGATCGTCGTCAAACGGGCGGAGGCTGGTGGCATCGTTTCCTTCACCAGTAAGTCGCCAGATAAACCCCTCACTCTGCTCGGCCAGCGCATTGATGGTTGCCAGTTGTGCCACAAAATCGGCCATGATCGGGTGTTCGATCGTTGGCGCCAGCATACGGGATATATTTAACTGGGCGAGATGCATTTGGCTTAAACGAACATGGCTTCTCTAATCAAACGGTTGTGCTTATGCCTTACTGCCTGCTGCTGACCGATACCTCTTCATCCGCGCGTTCCATACCGGCCGCTTCGATCCCAGCCGCATCTTTATTGGACTCATGCCGGTTTTCGCAGGGATCGCGCTGGCATGAGCCGTAAAAAATCAGCGAGTGGTGCATGACGTTGAATTTCAGCATGTCGCCGACCATGTTCTGAATATTCTGCACGCGGGGGTCGCAGAACTCCATCACCTTGTGGCAGTCGGTGCAGATAAGGTGGTCGTGCTGGCGGTAGCCATACGACTTTTCGTACTGAGCCAGGTTACGGCCAAACTGGTGTTTGGTAACCAGGTCGCAGTCGACCAGAACATCCAGGGTGTTGTATACGGTTGCCCGGCTGACCTGGTATTTTTTGTTCTTCATCGAGATATACAGCTCGTCGACATCGAAGTGGTCCTGACGGTTGTAGATCTCTTCGAGTATGGCAAATCGTTCCGGGGTTTTACGGAGGCCTTTCCGTTCAAGGTAGGCCGTAAAAATCATCCGGGCGGATTCTAAGTTAGATTGAGTCGGCGCAGTCATGTCTGTTCCGGTTGGTTGAAAGTGCAAAGGTAAGTAAGGTTTACGGGATTCGGTTTACGGAAGTTGTCGCAGGATATGATCTGCCCGACTGCCGCACCCCAAATCCCGTAAGTAAAGCTGATCAGGAGTCAAAACGGACTACTTCAAAAACGCCCTGTACCCGCTCCAGCTTACGCATGAGGGTTTCGAGGTGGGCGGTATCGTGAACGTAGAGCCGGATATTCCCCTCGAAGATACCGTCTTTAGAATCGATGGTGACGGAGCGCATATTAATGTGCAGCTCGTTACTGATGATTCGAGTCACGTCGTTGACCAGGCCCACCCGGTCGGTACCGGTAATGCGCAGACCCGATAAGAAGGCCAGTTCTTTCTGGCTGGTCCATTTAGCCTTGATGATCCGATTGCCATGATTCGACATTAACTCGACTGCGTTCGGACAGGTAACGCGGTGAATTTTGATGCCGTCGTTGATGGTTACGAACCCAAATACGTCGTCGCCCGAAATGGGGTTGCAGCATTTGGAGAGCGTGTAGTCGATGCGGTCCATATCCTCGCCGATCAGCAGCATGTCGGCGTCGGCCCGTTCGCCATGGATTTTCTTCAGTTCTTTTACGAAGGCCTTGGCATCGGGCAGCGCATCGGTGTTGAGTTTGTTGGCGCGGTTTTCCCGGGCTTCCTTGTCGGCCTTGAACTTCTTCAGCTCGCTGACATCGATATGCCCCTTGCCAACCCGGTAAAAGAAATCGTCGGTGGTTTTAGAGCCGAAATAGGCCCGCAACTGGTTGATGACCTCGTTAGACATCTCTACCCGCAGCACCCGCAGCTTTTTATTGACCAGCTCGCGCCCGTCGGTCACGTAGCGTTTGTTCTCCTCTTTGATGAGGTCTTTGATCTTCGTCTTGGCTTTGGACGTCACTACGAACCGCAGCCAGTCTTCCGAGGGCTTCTGCCGGTTGGAGGTAATGACTTCGACCTGATCGCCATTCTGAAGTACGTGGCTCAGCGGTACCAGCGTGTTGTTCACCTTCGCGGCCATACAGCGGGCACCAATCTGCGTGTGAATGTCGAACGCGAAATCCAGGGCCGTAGAGCCACGCTGCAGAACCTTCAGATCTCCCTTGGGGGTAAAGACAAAAACCTCTTCGCTGTAAAGATTGCTTCTGAAGTCATCGACAAATTCAATGGCGGCTTTTTTGTCACCGTTACTGGCCGACTCGATCATGTCGCGCACCTGGCTGATCCAGGCTTCGATCCCAGCCCCGGTCTGGGTATCATTTCCTTTATATTTCCAGTGAGCTGCGTAGCCTTTCTCGGCAATCTCGTTCATCCGTTCGGTACGGATCTGCACCTCTACCCACTGTCCCGACTTACTCATTACCGTGGTATGTAATGACTCGTAGCCATTGGTGCGGGGGGTGCTGATCCAGTCTTTCAACCGGTCCGGGTTAGGTTTATAATGATCGGTAACGATCGAATACGCCCGCCAGCAGGCCGCTTTCTCCTCTTCGGGGGGTACGTTCAGGATAATCCGAACCGCAAACAGGTCGTAAATCTCCTCGAACGGCTTCTTCGACTTGTTAAGTTTGGTCCAGATCGAGTAGATGGATTTCGGCCGACCTTTGATCACGAATTTGATGTTGGTATCGGTCAGGTCAGTTTCAATTGGTTCGATGAACCGGCCAATAAACCGGTCGCGGGCAATCTTGGTCTCGCGCAGCTTGCGGGCAATGTCTTTATAGGCTTCCGGCTCTACGTGCTTGAGGTAGAGGTCTTCGAGCTCCGATTTGATGGCGTACAAGCCCAGTCGGTGGGCGAGGGGGGCATAGATATAGATCGTCTCAGCCGCAATTTTCAACTGCTTGTCGCGGGGCATCGAGTCGAGCGTCCGCATGTTATGCAGCCGGTCGGCGAGCTTGATCAAAATGACCCGAACATCGTCCGAAAGGGTGAGCAGCATTTTCCGGAAATTCTCGGCCTGCTGCGACGTGCCATACTCGAAGATACCCGAAATCTTGGTCAGACCGTCTATAATGCGGGCTACTTTGGGCCCGAATGCCCGGTCTATATCGTCAATGGTAGTATCCGTATCTTCAACGACATCGTGAAGTAGCGCGGCTACGATACTTGTAGTACCCAGGCCGATCTCATCAACGGCAATCTGAGCAACGGCCAGCGGGTGGTAGATGTAAGGTTCGCCCGACCGCCGGCGCATGTTTTTATGGGCTTCGGCCGAGGTGTTAAACGCTTTTTTGATCAGCTTGGCGTCGTTGTCTTTCAACATCGGTTTGGCTGAGCGCAGCAGTCGTCGGTACCGTTTTAAAATTTCCTGTCGTTCCTGCTCCAGGTCGATAACGGGTTCGACACTGGGCCGGGACTCAATTGCATGGATCATAGTTGGCGTCTATTCAGGAATGGCCTTTGGTTGTACTCGTACTACCAAGATAACAAATTAATAATCTAAAATCGACGGGCTATCTTATAAAAATAAAACATGGAGGTAGGCGCTTGGCGATTTGCAGATTCTTCGTACTTTTGCGGGCCGAAACAGTTAAACAGCGCGGTTGGCTTGGCCTGAAAAGGCCGTTAATCAGACTGGGTCAACTGTTCACCACCTGCGGGCGTGGCGAAATTGGTAGACGTGCCAGACTTAGGATCTGGTGCCGCAAGGCATGGGGGTTCGAGTCCCTCCGCCCGTACAAAGTACGTTGAGCGATTGAGTAATTGAGTGATTGAGCGATTCCTACCAGAAGCCACTCTCACCCAATCGCTCAATCGCTCAATCACTAAATAGCAATCATCATGGACATTACGCTCGAAAAAGCCAGCGACACCAACGCTTCGCTGAAAATTACGCTTACCCCGGCTGACTATAAGCCCGAAGTCGATAAGAAACTGAAAGATTACGGCCGTAAGGTTCAGTTGAAAGGATTCCGTCCTGGTCACGTACCTGCGTCGCTGGTGCAGAAAATGTACGGCAAAAGCATTCTGGTCGACGAGATCAACTCGATGCTTAGCCGGACCGTGAGCCAGTACATCCGCGAAAACAAACTTCAGGTCGTTGGCGATCCCGTTCCGAACCGCGAACAGGCAGATGCCATCGACTGGGATAACCAAACCGATTTTGCCTTCAGTTATACACTGGGCCTGGCATCGGAATTCAACATCGATTTTGCCGAACTGCCCAGCGTAACCCGCTACGAGATTCAGGCTGGTGAAACCGAAGTAAGTAACACTATTGCTGACCTGCAGCAGCGTTTCCATGGTCACGCTCATGGCGAAGAAGTAGGCGAAACCGATACGATTTACGGCGAACTGGTTCAGACCAGCACGCCCGAGTCAGGTGAGCCGTTCTCGGCCAAAACCGCTTTCCCAATGGACAAAATGGCTGAAGACGCTAAAGGTCAGTTTGTGGGTAAGAAAAAAGGTGACGTTATCAGCTTCGTACTGGAGCAGGCATTCCCCGACGAGAAGGCTCGGGCCAACGCTACCGGCGTGAAGAAAGAAGAAGCCGCTGCCCTGACGGGTGAGTTCAACTTCACGATCGACGACATTACCCGGCATGAGCCGGCCGAACTGAACCAGGAGTTTTTCGACAAGGTGCTGGGTGCCGGTGCGGTCGAGGACGAAGCGCAGTTCCGCACGAAAGTAGCCGAAGTCATTCGGGGTAACTACGCCCGCGAAGCCGATCAGCTCCTGCGGCTCGACATCGAAAAAAACCTGATCGATAACACGCCGATTCTGCTACCCGACGAGTTCCTGAAAAACTGGTTGCTCGAAGTGAACGAAGGCAAGTTTACCCCCGAGCAGATCGACGAGCAGTACGACGACTTCACCAAATCGGTAAAGCTGCAGCTGATCAAAAACAAGATCGCTGAAAACGCGGATATAAAAGTTGAGTTTGACGAGGTACTGGACGCAACCCGCCAGATGGTACGGGAACAGTTCGGCTTTATGGGCAGCGAAAACGAAGAAATGGATAAAACCATTGATCGGATTGCCCGTAACTACCTCATGGATGAGAAGAATAACGGCCAGAACTACACCAGCACGTTTAACCGGGTCTATGACGATAAGGTAATCGAGTACGCCAAAACCCAGCTGACCATTGTGTCGCAGGAAGTAACGGTCGATGAGTTCAAAGCATTGGTCGAGAATCGGTAGGTCGGACAGCTGACTACTGATTGCCCATATATAGAACAGAAAAGGCCCGTCAATTGCTGACGGGCCTTTTCTGTTTGGCTACTACCGGGTCTACTGGTACTGGATATACATCGGCTTGGGCGTCAGGGCCAGCACTTCGGCGGGGGTCATGATGCGCGAACCGGGCTTGCGGAAGTCGTTTTCGTAGAACAGTTTGAAGCCGGTGTACTGAACCGGTTCTTTCTGAATGTAGTCATGATACGAATCTTTCTTCAGTACCGGCGGGCCCCAGCCATCCATATCCATAACGATCTGTACGTTTGGGTCGAGCTTGATGTTTTTGTAGTTCTTGACCATGCCCTGCGTAAAGCGGTGAACGACCAGTACTTTGGGAGGTAGGTTGTTCTCTTTCACGATACGGCTCAGAAACTGTACGGCCTGGTTGATATCCGCAGCATCGTAGCTTCCGATTTTGGTGCCGGGCTTTGCGCCGGTTACCATCGAAAATTCAGGGTCGATGCCTAGATGAACGAAGGGGAGTTTCAGGTATTTTTCCATGTAGGCCATCTCGGGACCCAGTGGCGCATGGCCCCGCTGAATATCCAGAAAGACAATAGCTTTGTGCTCATTCCCCCACTTCAGCACTTTCTTGATGGTTTTGTCCGACATGCGCATGCGATAGCCGCCGTCTTTGCCCGGGGCGCCCTGGGCCGAGGTGGCTACCAGATGCAGGGCTGGCTGGATGGGTGTAGCTGGGTCGGCTTTCTGCCAGTTCTTGATCTCTTCGTCCAGCCGGCGCAACATCTCCTCTTTAGGGTACTTACCCAGAATCCCCATTTTTTTGGAATGAGGATTACCGTAATAGGCAAAGATGCGTTTGTTAGGCAAAAGAGCACCGGTCGGCGCGTAGGTCAACGAATCGAGGGTAGAGTCGCCGGTCGAAACGGCATTGGCGGGCCGGGAGGCCGTTGCTGGTTTAGGGGCTGGTGTGCCCGATGAGTCGGAGGAGGCAGTTGGTTTGGCCGAGGCTTCGGCGGTCAACTGCCCGGACGTTGCCTGTTTTGATTCGGAAGAACAGCCAGTCAGGTGACTGAGGGCCAGTATAGTACTAGCGGCCAGTAAAAAACGCATGCTATAAAAAGAAAGTTGATTGCCTGTAGACACAAAAAAAGGGTTAATCGCCAGTTAAGAGTGCGTTAACCCTATCATGCAAGTATAGAATCTTGTGGTAACTTTTCAAAGAATAAATTCACCAAGCCCCTGACGGATGATAGAAAATTCGTCGTCGGTAGCGTCAATTATAGTCGAGGCCACATTGCCACCGTAGCCGCCATCGATCACGATATCGACCTGATTCCTGAATTTCTCGTAGATCAGTTCCGGATCGGTCGAGTATTCGATGACTTCATCTTCGTCGCGGATGGAGGTGGTAATGATGGGGTTTTCGAGCTGGTGAACAATCTGTCTGGGTATATCGTGATCGGGTACCCGTATGCCCACGGTTTTCTTGTTGGTGTTGAGCAGCTTCGGTACGTTGTTCGTGGCTTCCAGCAGAAACGTGAACGGACCGGGTAATAGCCGTTTCATCACTTTGAAGGCCTGATTGCTTACCCGCGCGTAATCGGCGATGTGGCTTAGGTCGTAACAGATGAATGAGAAGTCGTTTTTGGCTGGCTTGATCCCTTTGATGCGGGCCACCCGCTCAACAGCACGCGCATTATGAATATCACACCCCATGCCGTAAACGGTATCGGTGGGGTATATGACGACGGCTCCGTTGCGCAGGGCTTTGACAACCTGTTCAATCCGGCGCAGGTCAGGGTTTTTAGGATATAATTTCAAAAATTCAGCAGCCATATTCGTTCGGGATAGGGAGCAGCAGGTGGTGTTGTGGTAACGACAGATAACACCCTTGTGTTTCTGACCCTACTGACCTCGCGGGAGTAAGACTACATCCTGACCTGCAAGGAACGAATTTACTGTCGGCTGGGCAACGCAAAGGCCTGCCGGGCGTAGTGCCGATATAAGCTGTTAACGGGCACCTGTAAGCAACTGAGTGCCAGGACAACTTTGGTGAGCAGTCCCGGCTGTTCGATCCGGTTCAGGAGACGGCCAAACTGCCGAACGAGCCCGTACTGTTCAGCGTAATAGGCTTTGCGAATAAATTTCCGAATCCGGCTGGCCAGGGCCTGGTACTCATCCGCCGTGTGGCACCGCTCCAGGGCTTTCTGGCAAACGATCAGCGACGAATGGAGTAAGGCGTTATCGGGCTTGACAACCTGAGCCGCGAGTGAATCGGGTAGCTGCCGTTTCAGCGTCAGTACTTCATCGAGATAGGCATAGTGATACAGCCGTGCTGACCGAACCCAGAAGTCAAAATCTTCGTAGGCGAGTGATTCGTCATAGCCGCCCAGCTCGTTCAGCACATCGCGCCGGATCATCATCGTCGGGGTGCAGATGAAATAAGACTCCAGCACATTACGAAAAACGTTGCCGGAGGGGACTACCGTACTGGACCGCCCCCGTGGGTCTGTCGGGTAGTGGGACGAAAGCCGTCGGCCCTGTTCGTCGATATAGTCCGCATTGGAAAAGACGACGGCGTAGGGCCCCGACAGCCGTTCGAACAGCTCAACCTGCTTCGAGATGCGGCCGGGCAGAAGCACATCGTCGGCGGACAGGTCAATAATATACCGGCCCCGCGCCAGTGACAGGCCCTGGTTGAACGCGCGGTTCAGGCCTACGTTCGTTGTGTTTTGAAGAAACTGCAGATTGGGGTGTTGCCGGGCAAACCGACTGATACACCCGGACGTCGCGTCTGTACTGGCATTGTCGATAACGATCAGCTCTACGTTCGGATAATCCTGTTCTACAACCGATTGAAGGGCCTCTTCTACGTAACGCTGATGATTATAAGCCGTACAGATAACCGTCACCCAGGGTTTGATCCGATTCAGATACGGACCCATTGGCAATGGAGTAAACTGACCAGTAACAGAAGTCATCTACAGGGAAAAGTTTACAAACACCGTTCGGTATAACCGGCGGAGTTGAGTTGTTAATCTAAAATTACACACCTGTTGTAACCCAGCTGCCTATATTTTTAGTAAACGGAAAAAGGTTTTTTAATACCCTTTGCATCCGCGAAAGTTGGCACGGTTTTTACCAATGTCTGTATGAACCTGTTTTGGTGTCGTGCCAGAAATGGCTCACGCAAAAGGGTGCTTTTACATTTATGGGTTAGGGTTCACAAACGCCACTTCAGCTATTGGAGGTGGCGTTTGTTGTTTTCTCGGCAACACTGGGGTTTTTATCTCCCTCAAGGTTATACAGCGCCACGTTCATTTCAAAACCCAGAATGAGCAGGAGTGAAATAAGGTTGATCCAGATCATAAGCGCGATGAGCGTGCCTATCGAGCCATATACCTTGTTGTACGACCCGAAGTTGGAGACGTAGTAGGAGAAGCCAAGGGTTGTCAGAACGATCAGGACCGATGCGATGATAGACCCCGGGGTGACAAAGGCCCATTTCATGTCGACGTCGGGTCCGAACCGATAAATCACCGAAACGGCTCCCACAAAAACAGCAAAAACCAGTAGATAACGGGCTACGGCCAGCAAGTTGACAAACACCACATTATTCAGAATACCGAAGCGGAGCAGATACTCACTGACTACCCCACCGATAATTAGTACAACAATGGCCAGAATCAGGGCTACGGCCAGCGTGAAGGTGAGCCCCACAGCCACGCCCCGAACTTTGAAGAAGCCACGACTGTCTTCCGACTCGTGCGACGAGTTAAAGGCATTCATAAGCGCTACCAGACCGCTTGTGGCCGAATAGAGCGCCAGCAAAAAACCGAACGACAGCACACCACTCCTGGGCCGACTAATGATGTCACGGATGGTCGTAGCCACCGAACTGAAGGTGTCTCCCGGCAGTACCCGCTGGAAGAACGCCATAATCTGCTCCTCCAGATTGGGAATTGGGATGTAGGGAATGAGCGTGAACAGGAAGATGATCGTTGGAAATACGGCCAGTATCAGGCTGTACGCAACGGAAGCCGCCCGCTCGCTGGTGTCGTTTTCAATTACTTTGTTCGTCATCTTATTCAAAAACTCGTACCAGGAGGTTTTTGAATCGAACGGACGATGATCGTGCAGCCAGATGCGGGCACCTGACAGCGCGTCAAAGCTCATTAATTTGTCGAACATAACGTCAGAAGTTGGTAATGGCTGGTCAGGTTCTTTAGATGTTGTGAACCGATCTTGGTAACAACCCTCTTTGCATTGACAACCAGCCACGATTTTAACCTACTCCTGAAAAAAAGGTTTGGCAAGCTCGATCAAATCGTCAGGAGCCAGACAGGGACGCCCGGTATCGGACCGGATGAAGACAAGGGTTGTCTGGCCGGTGTTGAGCAGTACGCCATGCTGATTGAAGATTTCGTACGTGAAGAGAAAGCGGGTTTTGGGAAGCTGGGGCACCGTTACCCGAACCGTCAGCAGATCATCGTACCGGGCCGGCCGAATGAACCGGGAGCTGAGGTCATACACCGGCATCGAAATACCCCGTTCTTCAAGCTCTTTGTAGTTCAGCCCCAGCTGGCGGAGGGCTTCTACCCGGCCTATCTCGTAAAACCGGGCGTAATTGCCGTAATAGACGACCCCCATCTGATCGGTGTCGTAATAACGTACGCGAATGTCAGTAACGTCGTAAACAAACATGGAGACTAATGGATAGACAACGGCCTGTTTCTCTACTGCAGTACCGTTGCCTCATTCGTTGTAAACGGGTGTTCTCTTATTTCATGATTTTCATCCGGGTCAGCGCCTGCTGATAAAGCCGGGCGTTGGCCAGATGTTCTGAAAGAGTTTTGGAGAAGGTATGGTAGCCGTTGAACCGCGCGTCGACGACGAAATACAGGTAGTCGTGCTGTTCTGCATTCAGGACCGCGTCGATCGTGGCCGGGGCGGGGAGGTTGATGGGCCCCGGGGGCAGGCCAGCGTATCGATAGGTGTTATAAGGCGAATCGACTGTGAGCTGCCGGTTCAGCAGCCGCCGGATGCTGAAGTCGCGCAGGGCAAAAATGACCGTGGGGTCGGCTTCCAGCTTGATGCCCCGTTTGAGCCGGTTCAGGTAAACACCAGCCACACGGGGCTGCTCGTCACGTTTGTTGGTTTCGGCCGCAACGATCGATGCCAGCACCTGAGTCTGGGTCTGGCTCAGACCCAGCGCCTGTGCCTTGGCCTTCCGCTCGGGGGTCCAGAACTTTTTATATTCGGAGCCCATACGCTCCAGGAAGGCGTCGGGTTTGATTGTCCAGAAGAATTCGTAGGTGTTGGGCAGAAACAGACAAACTATGGTGGTGGTGTCGAAACCATACTTCTGGCAGACGGCCGGATCGTTAAGCCGTTCGGCCAGCGATTCCGGGCCAAAGGCAAACTTGCTGCCCAGCCGCTGGATCAAATCGCTTTTCTGACGCATGCTGTTAAAGGTCACCGTCATGGGGTCCTGGCTGCCGCTCCGCAGTTTGACCAGCGCAGCCCGGTTGCTCATACGGGGTTCGATCTCGTACCGCCCTTCTTTTACCCGCTCGGGGTACTTCATAAGCTTGGCCAGAAACCGGAACGACATCTCGTCATTGATGACTTTATGCTTCTGGAGGGTATCCATGACCGACTCGAACGTAGCGCCTTTCGGAATCAGCAGGGCAAAGGTCGGATCGTTCTCACGGACCTGAAGATTAGGGCTTTTGAATATCTGCCAGAAATAAAACGTGAACGTCGTTAGCAGGATAGAGACGGTGAGGAAGATACCAATTTTAAGGTTACGCGACATAACGAGGGGACGGTATTATTCCGCAAATTTACGCCAAAACTGTACCAAACACCTACCACTTGTGAAGAACACCTTACTTCTTCTTGTACTGACTGGCTTATTGACGGATTCGTGCCGCTCGCGGGTAGAGAGTCCACGGGCTATGAACCCGGCAGCTGCTACCCGTCAGCGGGCCATCGATGAAATTCGGGAAGCCGATCTGAACTTTAGTATGCTATCCGAAAAACAGGGTATGGCCAAGGCCTTTACTACTTACGCTGCTGACGACGCGATCAAACTCAACGAGGGCGCTCCGCCCACCATTGGGTTTGATTCGCTGCGGGCCCAGATGGCCCGGCTGCCCCGAACCGGGACCACCCTGACCTGGCAGGTTCTCAAGGCAGATGCGGCTCAGTCGGGCGAACTGGGCTACACCTTTGGGCAGTGGCTCCTGACCAGCAAGGGCGAGTCGGGCGTAGCCAAACGGGCAGAAGGGGTATACATGACCGTCTGGAAACGACAGCGCAACGGCCAATGGCGGTTCGTGCTCGACGGCGGTAACACCACCACGCCAACGGAATAAATCAGCCTTTCTGGTGGCCAGCTCGGTGGGAGCCCACAATAAATCCTGCTGATTCCAGTAAGCCATGTCCTGAAAAAGGCGTAAATTTGGGCGAACTAAATCAACTCGTTTTGGTCGTTCGCCCATTCTCATTTCCTCGTCAGGCCGACGGTACAGCCCTCTACACGTTCTCGTTCTGGTTGCTCTGTATCAGCAACTTTCTATTCTCGGCAAGTTTCTCCATGATGATTCCGGAGCTGCCCGATTACCTGACCAGGCTGGGCGGACGGGAATATGTCGGTCTGATCATCGCCCTGTTTACCCTCACGGCCGGGGTGTCGAGGCCTTTCAGCGGTAAAATTACGGATACGGTCGGGCGGGTGCCGGTAATGGCCTTTGGTTCGCTGGTTTGTTTCGTGTGCGGATTCCTGTACCCGTATTTGCTGACGGTATGGGGGTTTCTGACGCTGCGGCTGATTCACGGCTTCTCGACCGGCACGAAACCAACCGCTACGGCAGCCTACGTGGCCGACGTGGTGCCGGCTACGCGTCGGGGCGAAGCCATGGGGATGCTGGGTCTCTTCACGGCCATGGGTATGTCGCTGGGGCCGGCCATTGGGAGCTGGCTGGCCGATGATTTTTCGATGAACGTCATGTTCTGGACCTCTTCGGCGTTTGCGCTGCTATCGATCGGTATTCTGCTCCGTATGCCCGAGACGCTGGTTAATCCCGAACCGTTCCGGTTTGGGTTGCTGAAGCTGCGCAAAGACGAACTCTTCGACTGGCAGGCCTGGCCTCCGTTTGTGGTCCTGCTGCTGCAGTCCGTGTCTTACGGTACGGTGCTGACGGTGGTATCGACCCTGAGTGGGCTGCTGGGCATAGCGAATAAAGGCTTATTTTTTACGGTTTATACGGTGGCCTCGCTGGTAGTTCGGATGGTATTCAGCCGTACTTCCGACCGGTATGGGCGGGTACCGGTACTCCTGGTGTCGACAACGGCGCTGGCTCTGTCGATGGGGCTGCTGATGCTGGTTGATCCAGCCAACGCCAACGCCAGGGTGTATTTCTGGACGGCTGCCGTTGGGTTTGGGCTGGCCTCGGGAATGAACTCGCCGACCGTACAGGCCTGGACGGCCGACCTCGCCGATGAGCACACCCGCGGGCGGGCTATGGCGACCATGTACATTGCGCTGGAAGCTGGTATCGGCCTGGGGGCGGTTGCCGCGGGCTGGATGCTGAACCACGTTCCCGGAGTGGCGGGCATCGACGCATCGTTCGGTTTTTCGGGGGTGCTGGCGCTGGGTGCTGTCGCTTATCTGGCCTGGTACCAACGTCGGCGAACTGCCTGATGGAAATCGAAGCCCGTATCCGCCCGCTGGTCGACGCCCTGAATGCTACCGGGCTGGTGCAGACGTTCAGCAGCTGCGAAGGGCATTTTGCCCCGGAAGAGCAAACCCTGGTAGACCGTAACCAGGCTGAAGTTCGGTTCATACCGGCATCCGGAATCCAGTCACCGCAGGTCGAGAGGCTGCTGGCCTCCGTGCTCATCCGCTTTAAACAGAGCCATGGCCTGGTTCCTACGACAGTAACCGGCTTCAAGCTATTCACCCCCCTTGACGAGGTGGAGGTAGAGGAGACGTTCGTACTGCAGCTACGGCCGTTCAACCGATTCGATTCGCCGAACCATAAGCGGGCCGACACCGATCGGGCAATCCAACAGATCGTCGCTATTCTCGGTCAGATGAAAAGATAAGCAGCCGAAAAACGGTCTTTTACTGGTAAGTGTCTATATCTGGTTAATGAATACGACCTGGAAATGGCCTTATTTCACGACTATTTGTAAAATATACCTTGAAGTATGCTATTTTGTTAACCATAAATATATATTTGTAAGTTATCGGTGGCCAATACACTGCAGGCAAGGTCTTTACCGCCTGGAGCGAAAACATCGATCTGCTCAAACCGTAGATTTCTTCATTACTCTTTACGCCAACTCATTCCTGTTCGCTCACAATTCATGAACCAACTTTCTCTTTTCAAAACTATACACTACAACGAAGCCTCTCCCGAAGTACAGCAGATTTACGACGAAACGAAGCGGGAATTGGGCTTGCCTTTTGTGCTGAACTGGTTTAAGTGTCAGGGAAGTAACCCGGTATTGCTGCGGGGAAACTGGGCCAAACTACGCGCTACGCTCATTCAGGGGTCGGTACCGAATGTGCTCAAGCAGCTGATCATTTACAATGTATCGGCCCAGCGGGGGTGCCAGTATTGTGCAAAAGCGCACTCAATTTTTGCCAACTCGATGGGCAAATCGTTCGGAAGTGATTTTGTTATCACGGAGAACCTGGATAGCGATCTGATTCCACTCAGTTATCGCATAGCGGTTAAGGTCGTAACGAACGCTGCCCTTAATTCGGCCTCGGTAACGGCCAACGATTTTCAGCAGCTTTTCGACGCTGGATTTGACGAACAGGAGATTCAGGAGCTGATGGCCCAGGCCGATCTGGTCAATATGCTCAATACAATTGCCAATATATCCGGTATCAGAATCGACAACGAACTATTGGAAATAGACGCTTAACACTGCGCTTTGTCTACCAGCCTGGAGTTTAAATACCGTATCATCTACGAATCCTTATCGCGATTTTCGAGCACGCTAAGCCGCTCGATGACGCTGGAGGAGGTGAGGTCCTGTCTACAGCGGCAGGTGAAGTACCTGTTCGACTACCAGCTGATCCGGTTCTGCTTCTATCAGCAGGAGTACGTTATCGTCTGCTCACTCACCCCGGTCAGTAGTCAGATCCGGTCTGGCGGGCTTGATCTGATGTGGGCGTATGAGCAGAGGCTTCTCGCGGATAATGTGCCGGTCATCACCGAAGATCAGGCTCTGATCTCGGAAAACGTACGTCAGCTATCTCTGCAACTACCCTGTACACCATCGGAGCTGTGGGGCTGGAATAACGTTTTCTCAGCCGACTCCGGCATTATCGTGTCGGTTTATTCGGGGCTTGACCGCCAGTTTCAGTCCACCGACGTGCCGGTTCTAAAAATTACCCTGGAGAACTTATACGCCAAGCTCCTATCGATTCAGCTGATCGAAGAATTGGGTAAGAGTAAAAAAGAGATTGAACAGGCGCTGCTGGGAGTACAGGAAAAAAACGCGGTCATTGCCCGGCTGGTAGCTACGCAGGATGAAATTATCCGTAGTCGTACGCAGGAACTTGAGGAGAAAAATACGAAGCTGCTCCAGTTATCTCGGCAACACGCCCACATCATTCGCGAGCCTCTTACGCGCATCCTGAGCCTGACCTACATGGTCGAAATATTACCCGCCGACGAGGTGGTTACGGAAATACTTCCGTTGCTCGTCACAACATCAACTGACCTGGACACGGCCTTGCAGCAGGTCATAAAAAGCATTGATTCAGAGCTTGGCTACCCGGGCTGAATACCCGCAACAGATTATGGTTACTATTATGCTGGTCGACGATAGCAGTATCTGCAATCTTCTGATGAAGAAAGTACTGAGTCGCTTACCCATTTCAATCGGGATACAGGACTTTACGGATCCTGTAGAGGCTTTCGCTCAACTGCCACAACTTAACCCAGGCCTTATCTTTCTCGATCTGAACATGCCGGAACTGGATGGCTGGGGATTTCTGGAAAAAATGAAGGAAGCAGGATTGACCAACCGGGTCATCATTCTTTCCTCCTCCACCAGCGATCGGGACCGGATGCGCTGCGATGAATTTCCGAATGTGCTGGCCTACCATACCAAGCCGCTAACCCACGCGATGGTGACGGCCCTGATGAGCACCCTTCAGATTGAGTTATTGATTTGAACCCGCATCTCGCGGATACTGGCGAGGACTGGTTGCTGCCGGTTCAGCCGGATGGCGTCAGCCACCACCCGGCTGACAATGCTAGAGAATAAACTGGCTCAGATCCCGGTTCTTGACCAATCCGTTCAGCTTCTCGCCGACCAGTTCTTTGGTTACCACTACCTGCGCGTTGGCACCGATCACGTCGGGAATGTCGAACATAAAGTCGTTCATTAGATGGCTGAGTACGGTCTGCAACCGGCGGGCGCCGATATTCTCAACGTCCTGATTGACCTCAAACGCAATACGAGCCAGTTCGCGCAGGGCGTCGTCCTGAAAATTCAGGCTTACGTTTTCGGCCTGTAGCATGGCTTCGTACTGTTTGGTCAGCGCGTTCTTGGGTTCTTTCAGAATCTGGTAAAAATCGTCTTCCGACAGGCTCTGTAGTTCGACCCGGATCGGGAAGCGGCCCTGCAACTCCGGAATCAGATCGCTCGGCTTGGCAACATGGAAAGCCCCCGCAGCAATGAACAGAATGTGGTCGGTATGAATAACGCCGTACTTGGTGTTTACCGCACTGCCTTCCACAATGGGTAACAGGTCGCGCTGTACGCCTTCACGACTCACGTCAGGGCCTCCACCGCCATTGCCTGACCGGGCCGAGGCTACCTTATCGATCTCATCGATGAAAATAATGCCGGCATCTTCGGCTTTTCGGATGGCTTCTTCCTTGACCTCATCCATATCGATGAGTTTGGCCGCTTCTTCTTCCAGCAGGATGGTGCGGGCTTCGGCAATGGTCACCTTGCGCTTTTTGCCCCGTTTAGGCATCATGCCGCTCAGCATCTCCTGAATGTTCATCATCGACAGGTCGTCAACGGCTCCGCCCATAACGCCGATGTTGGGCATCTGGGTCTGCTGCACGTCGATGTCGATTTTCCGGTCATCCATCTCGCCGGAGCGGATCTTATCGCGGAAGCGCTCGCGGGTCCGTTCGTTCAGCTCGGCGTCCGGGTCCGACTTCTCATTCTCGAAACCAAGGTGAGGTTGCCCATTGACGGGCTTGACGGGCGGAATCAGAATGTCTAGAATGGCATCTTCAACGGCCTGCTGAGCCCGGACCTGTACGGCCTCTTTCTTAGCCGCCCGCACCATATTGACCGACTGCTCGACCAGGTCGCGTACCATACTCTCTACGTCACGGCCTACGTAACCGACTTCGGTAAATTTAGACGCTTCGACTTTGATAAACGGCGCGTCGGCAATTTTAGCCAGCCGCCGGGCAATCTCGGTTTTCCCGACACCCGTAGCACCGATCATCAGGATATTGTTGGGCGTGATTTCACGCTGCATGTCCGCAACGCTGTTCATCCGGCGCCACCGGTTACGAAGGGCAATCGCAACGTTTCGTTTGGCGTCGTGCTGCCCTATGATATATTGATCGAGCTCGGCAACGATCTGCCGGGGGGTAAGGTCTTTAATTGAAGTTGTCATTGAAAAATGAGGGCAAAGTTGGCCCTCTCCCTGAAGAAGAAACACGCTAACGGGTAAAATGTGCGATTTAATGCCCGGAATTTTGTAAAGCCATGAGCTTCTGTCGAGTTAGCCCGCCCCGTGCTGCCGATCAGCCGGGGCAGGGCGCTGAAGCAGCCAACAGGTAGATTTACCGAAGTACCTCCTGCAAGACATCCGTCAGCACGGTTACGTCGTCCGGCGTATTGTACACGTGCGGGGCAATGCGCAACACGCGGGCGCGGGCCGATACCGACACATTTCTGGCCTGGAGCGCCTGGGATACCGCCATCGGATCGGCCTGTTCGGGCAGCCATACCCCAACCAGGTGGTGACTCCGGCCGCGGGCACCATTAACGGGCTCGACCCGGCAGCCGAGCGTTTCCAGAATAGGCCAGGCGTTGGCTAGTAGCATGCTTGTATAGGCCTGAATCCGCTCGGGCTTCCAGTCGTTGAGTTGCGTTAAGGCGGCTTCGAGCATGGGCATCTGAATAAAATGGGTCGATTCGCCCACGTTGTATCGGTACGCCTTAGGGCGGTAGGCGGGCTGATACTCGGTGAGCCGATGAAACTGATTGCTGTCCAGTCTGTTTGCCCAGCCTTCTTCGAGCGGAATGCCGTCATCGAAGGCGGGGCCGTAATAGGCCAGTCCCAGCGAGTAGGGGCCCATCAGCCATTTGTATCCCACGCAGATCAGCGCATCGGGCTGTACAGCCTGCAGATCGAACTGCAGCGCGCCCACCGACTGGGTTCCGTCAACGGCCAGCCAGGCACCCACCGAACGGGCTCGCTCCCCAATGGCTTCCAGATCGAACCGAGTGCCATACATCCAGTGAACAGGAGGTACCACAACCAGGGCTGTATCGGGCCCGATGGCGTTCAGCAGCCGTTCGTTCCAGCGTTCGCCCAGCGGCTGGGAAGCATCTTCAGATCGGCTGGGCATACTGACGACGTCAATGGATAGCCCCAATTCTTTCGATACCCGGTCCCAGGCATACACATCGCTCGGAAACTCGTCACCAATGAGAACGATCCGCTGGCCAGCCTGCAGGCCCGGTTTGCGGGATAGGTTTCTCGCAACTACCCCCATCCCGTACGACACCGACGGAATAACCGCAATTCGGTCCGGATCAGGATTGTTAATCAGCGCTGAAAACAACGCCCGAACCCGGACAGCCCCGCTGAAAAAATCGTCGGGGTGCAGGCCGAACGGATTCGCCTGCTGGGTCAGGGCATCGTGGCCAGCCTGTTCGACCCGCAGGCTGAACGGCGAACGAGTGGCACAGTTGAGATAATGAATGTTGTTAGGTAATCGGAAGAGGTGCTTCTGACAGGTAAGCGCAAGGGTATCAGACATAAAGAAAAAAAACAGTCAGGAATATTTTACGGAAGAGTCACTGATTAGAGTAATTCTGGCACGAGGTTTGTTTTAAGTTATGTGGTTGAAAAATACTGTAACTTGTATGTTAACAATACTAGGTATTGGGTCACGTGTTTGCCATGATGAGTTTGGCGATGGCGTCGTGATTAATGTCAAACCGACGGCCTACGTCATTACGTTTCAGAAAGACGGCGTGAAGGTACTCAAATTCGATACGCCACTGACCGTTGTGGAGGCTATCGAGCCCGACAGTGATCTGGTGAGTTTGCTCGATGTCGAGCAGGCCATGATGCGGGTGCTGATGCGCTGGTCGGCGCAAACCGGAGCCGAGTCGATGGAAACCGTACCGATGGGAGACAAATGGAAAGGCGGCAAACTTATTCTGAAACCGGGACGAGCAGACCTGGCATCAAAAGAGATGCCAATAGACGGATTTTTTCACAAAATCGTGCTGATCCGGGATCGGTTGCGGGTGCTTGAGCAGCGCGTCAACGCCAGCGAACTGGACGACGAACAGAAGATTAATATTCAACAATATATCA
The DNA here is from genome assembly GCF_004138325.1 of Spirosoma sordidisoli. Taxonomy (GTDB): domain Bacteria; phylum Bacteroidota; class Bacteroidia; order Cytophagales; family Spirosomataceae; genus Spirosoma; species Spirosoma sordidisoli. The sequence goes on from NZ_SBLB01000002.1 coordinate 627,520, forward strand.
CCAAAATATACGGCAGTCTGACCTCGTTCAATCTGCTGTTCAAACATCAACACCAGCAGTTCGTGGGCGATAAAGCCACGGCTGAGGCCTAGTATTTCATGTAGTTTTGGGTTAGTTAGGTTGGGAGATCCCTGCTATCGATTCGATGGCAGGGACTTTTTTTGAATGATGAATGATTTGTTACTCGATGATGGTGAGGTTGTACTGGGCGAGGAGGCCCGGCAGGTTGTGGAGCGAAAACCTGGCTTTCTTCACCGTATTGTCGTCCAGGTTCATGCGCAGGTTGTAGGAGGTTGAAAAATCGGCCTGAGTCAGGTTGTTCTCGCCAAACTTAGCCAGTTCCAGATTGCAGTGTTTAAAGACCGCGCCCGTCAGGTCACACTTGAGAAAATGCGCTTCTTTCAGCGAGCAGTCCACGAAGCGCGTCTTTTTCAGGTTGCGGCTTAGAAAAACCGTGTAGTCGAGCTGACACTCCTCAAAATCGACGTGGAAGGCAAAGGCGTTACAAAAGCTGAAGTCGACCTGGCTCAACCGGCAGTGGGCAAAATGAACATCGTCGAATTTGGTGTTCTTCACCTGGCACCCGGCCAGATTGCAGGTGTCGAACTGGCAATTGGTGAAATTTGACCGGGCCAGCACCTGCTGCGATAGATCAAGTTTCCTGAACGTACACTGCTCAAATTCGTGATCGTACCAATGGACTGGCAACTGGTCGGGCTGGTCGAAAAGCTGGTTGAAGTATTCCATGTGTAGCTAAAAGACTAGGAACAGGTTTACGAATGATAGCCGGTAGAACTGGATGGCCTGCCGGGTTTTTCAATGTCGGCGGCTCCGGGGGTGGTATTCGCGCAGCGTCTGCTGAAGGTAATCACGGTCGAGGTGGGTGTAGATTTCGGTGGTCGTGATGGATTCGTGGCCGAGCATCTGCTGTACGGCCCGCAGATCGGCACCGCCTTCGATCAGGTGGGTGGCAAACGAGTGCCGGAAGGTATGGGGGCCTATCGTTTTCTGAATACCTACGTCGGCGGTGAGTTTCTTGATCGTTGTAAACACGGTGATGCGTGAGAGTTGCCGGCCCCGCAGGTTCAAAAAAATGGTGTCTTCATCTCCTTTCTGAATGGGCAGCTGCGAACGAACGTGGTCCACATAAATACGGGTATAGTGCATCGCATCCTGACCAATAGGTACGAGCCTGACCTTATCGCCCTTGCCCAGCACCCGGATGAACCCTTCCGTAAAGTAGCAGTTCGTAAGCCGCAGGTTCAGGAGTTCCGAGACCCGCAATCCCGAACTGTAGAGCACTTCGAGCATGGCCCGGTCGCGGGTGCCGCCGGGTGTCGACAGGTCGATTGCGTCCAGAATGGACTCGATTTCGGGGAAGCTAAGCGTGTCGGGCAGTTTGCGGCCAAGCTTGGGCGACTGCAGCAGCTGCGTCGGGTCGTGCTGGATGAGGTTTTCGAGCAGCAGGTATTTGAAAAAGGATTTGAGCCCCGACAGCATCCGCGCCTGGCTGTGTGCCGACAGACCAAGCTCACCCAGATACTTCAGGAAGTTCATTAGCTGCTTCTCCGACACCTGCATGGGCGACAGCGCGGGGTCGGTCAGTAAAATGTACTCATGTAGTTTTTCGGCGTCGTGCAGATACGCTTCTATTGAGTTTTCGGCCAGGGAGCGTTCAAGCTTGAGGTAGTTCTTAAAGGCGTTTATATAACTTTGCCACACAGGAAACGATCGGTTAACAGCCGCACCAGCGACTCCGTCACGAAGTACGCAGTATTCGGCGAAACCGCCAACCAAACGCCCAGACCCGTAAAATCAGTATGAAATCGATTTTAATCATTAATGGCCCCAACCTGAACCTCTTAGGCAAACGGGAGCCGGATATCTACGGTAATCGCTCGTTTGTCGATTACCTGAAAAGTATTGAGCCGCTGTTTCCTGATGTACAGCTGCGCTATTTTCAATCAAATCATGAGGGTGAACTGCTCGACAAAATTCACGAGCTGGGCTTTGATATCCATGGCATTGTGATCAATGCGGGAGCATATACGCACACCTCGATTGCCCTGGCGGACGCTTTATCGGCAGTAACGGCACCGGCGGTAGAGGTGCATATATCCAATGTACACGCCCGGGAGTCGTTCCGGCATCACAGCTACCTGTCGGCCAAGTGTAAAGGGGTAATTGCCGGATTAGGCCTCACTGGCTACGAACTGGCCATCCGGTATCTGCTGACGCTGTAGGCACAGCGTCAGCAGGCGTAAAAGACTTACAGGGTATCCCGTTTGGCGGCCCGTTTGGCTTCGCGCCGGGCTTTCACTTTGTCGGCCTCGCTTTCGATGGCGTTACCGGCTTTGTCGACGCCCCGGTTGATGGCATCGCCAGCATCTTTGGCGGTTTCTTTGGCACCACGGCCTACTTCGGTAGCGGCATCGCCCAAATTACGGCCGGTTTCTTTCATCGAGCCTTTAACCCGGGCTTTACGCTCCATGCGTTCCTGTTTGCGGAGTTCACGGCGGGTCATGCCGGTGCTGTCCTGGGCGTAGGCACCTGCCGACATCAGAAGCACCAGAACCAGTGCTGAAAATACGTTGGTTTTCATAATGTGTTGAGTTGATTGACTTTGGTAGCGTTCCCAACCAGAAATACGAATCATAGTCGGGGACATCCTGTTTACGTTTTAACCGATGCCGTTTGGCAATTGTTTGTCCAAACCCCTGCAACGGCTTAATCGACAGCCTTATATCCGGGTTTAGCCGTATTGCCTGAACCGAACATTTCAGAAAAGCTTACTGTTGTTCTGGCAGATGGGCAACGAAACGGAAACCACCCTTTTCCGTACCTTTGCCCTGACAAACGGCCCTGCCGACACTCGTATGCTCGATTCGCTGCTTACTCCCTCCATTGCCACGGCCACGCCCGATGCGCCGGTGCTTTACACGCCTTCGCTGACTCAATACACCCGTCGGAAAACCATTCCGGTTACCATCGGCAACGTGCCCATGGGGTCCGATTATCCGATACGGGTGCAGTCGATGACCACCATCGATACGATGGATACTGCCGGATCAGTTGAACAGACGATTCGAATGATCGAGGCTGGCTGCGAATACGTACGGATTACGGCCCCATCGGTTAAAGAAGCGCAGAACCTGGAGAATATTCGCAAAGAGCTGCGGGCCCGCGGCTATACCACCCCGCTGATTGCCGATATCCACTTTACCCCGAACGCAGCCGAGCTGGCCGCCCGGATCGTTGAGAAAGTGCGTATCAACCCGGGCAACTATGCCGACCGGAAGCGCTTCGAATTCATTGAGTACACGGATGCTACGTACGCGGCCGAGCTGGATCGTATTCGGGAAAAATTTCTACCGCTGGTGCGTATCTGCAAGGAGTACGGCACGGCCATGCGCATCGGAACAAACCATGGTTCGCTATCGGACCGGATCCTGAGCCGCTACGGCGATACGCCCGTTGGGATGGTTGAGTCGGCGCTCGAATTCCTGCGGATCTGCGAAGACGAGAACTATTATAACATCGTTCTGTCGATGAAGTCCAGCAACCCGCAGGTGATGGTACAGGCGTATCGGTTGCTGGTGCAGCGGCTGGACGAAGAAGGGCTGAAGCCGTACCCGCTCCACCTGGGCGTAACCGAAGCCGGCGAAGCCGAAGACGGACGGATCAAGTCGGCTCTCGGCATCGGCACCCTGCTCGAAGATGGCATCGGCGATACGGTTCGGGTGTCACTGACCGAAGAGCCGGAGCGCGAAGCCCCCGTAGCCAAAGCCCTGATCGACCGGTATACCAGCCGGGTATCGCAGGATCCGTCGACGGGTGTCCGGCCCATTCAACCGGTAACGACCTACCCAATCAACCCGTTTCAGTACGCCCGCCGAATCACCCACGATGTGTCTAACTTCGGTGGTCAGCACGTGCCGCGGGTTATTGCCGATTTCAGCCATACGCCGGTTCAGGAACATGACGTGCTGCATCCCATCGGTCATTTTTACCTGCCCGTTCCGGACAAGTGGCGCATGAACGACCTGGGTGCCGATTACGTCTACACCGGTTCACGACCCGCCGGATTTATGCTGCCCAATGGCCTGAAAGAAATTCAGGACTATACCATCTGGCAGTCGGCAGGCGACCGGCTTAACATAGTACCCCTGCTGACCGTTGCGCAGTACCAGGCCGCCCGGCAGGGGTCAGGCCCTTTGCACAACCGGCTCAACATCGTGCGGCTGACCCTGGCTGAGCTGTCGCCGTCGCTGCTGGCTCAGCTGCGCGACGATAAAACGGTAGTCCTGCTCATTCATACAGACAATACCCAGGCTATGCCTGAGCTGCGCCGGCTGTTCGTCGAGCTGATGAACCAGGGTATAACAGTGCCGGTCGTCATCGAGCGGGGCTATGCTGACGTAGCCGAAGAAAACGTACCCCTGTACGCAGCTACGGATGTAGGCGGGCTATTGATTGACGGACTTGGCGATGGGCTGATGCTGTCGGTGGCTGCTCAGCCCGAGGCCGATACCCTCAAACGCCTGAACGGACTGGCCTTTGGTATTTTACAGGCCGCCCGGACGCGCATTACCAAGACAGAATACATCTCATGCCCATCCTGTGGCCGAACGCTGTTCGATCTGCAGGAGACAACGGCCATGATCCGGCAGCGGACCGATCACCTCAAGGGGGTGAAGATTGGGATTATGGGCTGTATCGTAAACGGCCCCGGCGAGATGGCCGATGCCGACTACGGCTACGTAGGCATCGGGCGCGATAAGATTGCGCTTTATAGGGGGCAGCAGGTCATCAAGAAGTCGGTGCCGGCCGACCGCGCCGTAGATGAACTGATTGAGCTGATCCGGGAAGATAGTCGGTGGATAGAGCCCGAAAAAGTTGAAACATTTTGATCGAACAGACCGTAAAGTTTGTTCTTCTACAGGGCGGGTTCGTGACCGATGCGTGCCGGGACCCGACTGCGACAACCTATGAACCGTATCTTAGATTACCTCAAAATTGGTCCTGTTTTCGCGTATTTCCTTCGGGTATTCCGGAAGCCTGATCCCAGCCACCCGACCAACGTCAATCTGCGCATGATGCATGGCATCAACCGGATTTCCATCATCATGTTTCTGTTCTGCGTAGGCGTCATGATTTTTCGGGCCTGCACCCGGTAGTCTGCTTTTCACTGGGTTATGAATACCGAAACACTGCGCGACTACTGTCTGGCCAAACCCGGTACTACAGAGTCATTTCCGTTTGATGAGGCAACGCTCGTTTTTAAAGTAGGCAACAAAATATTTGCTCTGCTTGATACCGAAAGCCGCCCCACCACGCTGAACCTGAAATGCGACCCGGAGCGGGCCGTTCAGCTCCGCGAAACCTATGAGTCAGTGCAGCCCGGCTATCATATGAATAAGGTGCACTGGAATACGATAACGGTAGACGGACGGGTTCGGAGCAGTGACATCCAGGAGTGGATTGATCATTCGTACGAGCTGGTCCGAAAAAGCCTGCCGAAGGCTGTTCGGGAGCAGTTAATGTGAGCAGGCGGCTTGCCCGTACGGGCCTAACTTTTTAAATTCGCAGGGTGTAAAAATCGGACTGTGTTATGGAAGTTGCACTGGTTAGTGTTTTGTTCGTGCTGTATCTGACCATCCGGTATTATCTGGTAGACCATGACACGCCTACCGATAAAGACCGTAAGCGGTTTCAAAAAGGCATTGATCTGATCCTGAAGCGAGAGATTGAAGAAGCACACCGGTATTTCGACGACGCCGTTCGACAGTATCCGAAGTCGGCGCTGGCCTACGCCTGCCGGGGCAAATGCCAGCTGGCCCAGCAAAACTACTACTCGGCGATTTACGACCTGACCCAGGCCGTAAATCGCGACAATACCCTGGCCGACTGTTACCTCGACCGGGGTATTGCCTTTTATCAAATTGAGCAGTATACCGACGCTTTCCGGGAGTTTGACAAAGCCGTCTGGCATTTTCGCGACGAGAAAGCCGATGCCTATCGCTGGCGGGCTCTGGCCCGAATCCAGGTTCGTCAGTTGCCCCAGGCCGAAAGCGATTTACGCCGGGCTGTCTCCATGGGCGATGAGAATTCCTTCCATCTCCTGCGCCAGCCGCCCTTTACGCGGCCGGTCTATCAGGATAAATAAGCCTCACTAGATTACAGGGTGAGTTTCTGCCCGTCTTTCTCCAGCACTGGTCTCAGCGTAGCGTACGGGAGCCGCTGCGGAGATACCTTGTTGTTGATTGCCAGCACCGCGGCTGTAGCGGCCGACTGTCCCAGAATCATAAACACGGGTTCCATCCGAATAGACCCGTAGGCAATGTGTGAGGCCGACATGCAGACCGGCACCAGCAGGTTATTGCACTCCGCTTCTTTAGGCACAATAGAGCCGTACGCAATGGAATAGGGCTTATCCGGATGAACGCCAATATCGCCTTCGTCCTGCACAAAACCGTCTGCTTTCACGTAACGCTGGGCGTTGTGGGCATCGAGGGAGTACGAACCCATGCCCACCGAGTTGGGCACATTGGTTTTGCCGAGGGCATCGGCTTCTTTCATCACGAACTCGCCAATCATCCGGCGGGCCTCGCGGATATACAGCTGATGCGGCCAGCCACCGTTGTCGGTAAACTCATCTTTGGGCAGACCCCACTGCTGCATCTTCTCATGTACATCGGCCGGCACCCGGGGGTCGTTCTGCAGGAAGTACATGAGCCCTTTCTGGTACAGTTCGTGATCCTTGATAATGGCCTGCCGGCGCTCGTAGCTGGCTTCGGGGTAGTCGTAGTTTTTGCCGATATAATCGGTGCTGAACGGGCCGTGGTTGTTAGTGTCGGTTTTCCGGTTGGGAATAGGATCGTACTTATTGAAGGTTTCTGTCCAGCCGTTCGCGTATACGCGCGCCAGCAGCTCGTAGCGTTTGGGGTCGTAGCCGGCGGGTTTGGGAAAAGGCACCCGGTTGTCGGGATGGTTACTCAGACACATCCGGAAGCAGTAGGCCTGGATCTTGGTATCGCCCGAGCCTTTGGCCGCGATAGGCTCTGCCGAGACTTCGGGCAGGAGGCCGCTTTTAGGATCGCCGGGTACTACGTAGGGGCTTACATTGGTTTTGAAGTGATGGCCGTGTTGAAAAACCTCGGGCTGTACGCCGTTCCAGGTTTCGCCGTAAACGCTGTTGGCCTCGCGTCCTACGTGGTATTTTACCCCGGCCAGCGCCATCAGGTCGCCCTCGTAGGTGGCGTCGATAAACATCCTGCCTTCGTAGATCGCACCGCTCAGCGTCCTGAATGACTGAATGGAGCTGCCTTTTTTCTGGATACCTCTGGCCGTGCGGTCGAGCCATTCGTCGCGGTAGATGGTGAGTTTATTTTCGCGGACATACTCCTCGAAAACACGTTCGGCTGCGTGCGGTTCAAAAATCCACATCGTTCGGGCGGCCCCGTCGATAGCGGGTGTTCCCTGTCCTTTGTTGCCGTATTCGCTCCGCTTCTGCCAGTTCCAGGATTTGTCGTTCTGGTAGTGGTCATACAGCCGCTGGTAGAAGTTGCGGGCCAGACCACCAATGACCGACTTATCGCCGGTATCGGTAAAGCCAAGCCCGCCCGACGAAAGCCCGCCGAGGTGTTTATCGGGCGAAACGACCAGAACGGATTTCCCCATTTTTTTGACCTGCACGGCGGCTATAACCGCTGCCGACGTACCGCCATAGATAATAACGTCGGCGCGCCGGACGGCGGTGGGCCGATGGGCAGGCGGGGTGTTGCTGGTCAGTAAAACCAGTCCGAGAAAGGCAGTGAAAAAGGAGTTTAGGGTAGTCATACGAACGAATCTATAACTGATTAATCAATAACCCGGATTCTGGTCCAGCGCGGGATTTACGTCACGCTCTGTCTGCGGAATGGGAAACAGGTAATGCCGCTCCTGCACGTTGATGCTCGGGTTCTGCGCTTTTATGGCAGTGATGAGCCGTTTGGTCCGCACCAGATCGTACCAGCGATGCCCCTCAAAAGCCAGTTCGAGCCGCCGTTCGAGCAGGACCGCATCCCGAAACTGATCCTGGCTCAGCCCCGTCAGGTCGGTCAGTCCAGCCCGCCGTCGCAGCCGGTTAACAGCCGCGTAAGCCTCGGCATTCCCAGCTGCCTGTTCATTGAGGGCTTCGGCATACATCAGCAGCACATCGGCATAGCGGACAATGGGAAAGTTATTACTCCCGTCGCCGTTAGCGGTTGCGGCAGGGTCCAGGTATTTATACACATAACCGGGAAACTGCACACTGGCCGGGGCGGCTGGCGTAGAGGTAGATGAGTAAAGCCGGATGGTAACGTCGCGCCGTTTGTCGGTCGGGCTGAAGGTCCGGTACAGGTTTTCCGTAACCGGATCATCGCCGAAACCAGCTACCCCGTTGACCCGGTCAAAATTGGGGCGCATGTAGCCCTGCATCCAGCTGCCTTCGTTAAAACCACCGCCCAGGGCCTGCATCTCAAATACCGACTCTTTCCCGTTTTTGTTGGCAATCAGAAACGCTTCATTATAAGTAGCCCACAGGTCATATATACCCAGATCGATTACTTCTTTTGCTTTGGCCGCAGCCCGGGGCCAGTCCTGGCGGGTGAGGTATACTTTGGCCAGAAAGGCTTTGGCCGCTCCCTTCGTGGCCCGGCCCCGGTCTATACCCGTGTACGTAGCTGGCAAAGTAGTCTCGGCCTCGGTGAAATCCTGAACGATGAAGCGGTACACCTCATCCACCGGCGCCCGCGAAACGGTCAGGTTGTTCAGGGAGGTGGTTTCGGTGGTGATCAGCGGCACTCCTCCGAACAGGCGAACCAGCGTGAAGTAATAAAAGCCGCGCATGAACCGGGCTTCGGCAATGTAGCGGGCTTTCAGCGCTTCGTCCATCGGGATGGCAGGTAGTCGGCTTATTACCGTGTTGGCCCGGTTGATGCCCTGGTACAATGTAGTCCATACGGACTGAAAGGTACTGGTGGCGGGTGTAAAGGTGTATTTGTCGAGATCGTTTTTAGGCTGGTTGGCCGTTGACCGTCCTCCGCCCCATTCGGCGTCGTCGGTAGCCTGATCCTGAATGATCCACATGACCTGGGCGTAGAGGTTGGGCGACGCCAGCGGGTCGTAAACCGTGCTGACGGCGGCTTTGGCATCGTCGGCGTTCCGGTAAAAATTGGTAGGGGTAAAGTTAGACTCAGGGGTTTGTTCCAGGACGTTGCAGGCACTCAGACCCGCCATCAGCAGGATGCCCAGTAGTATGTTCTTTTTCATGGTTCTGTCAGGATTAGGAATTAGAAACCAACGTTCAGACCAAACAGGACGGTTTTGGCCGCCGGGTAGCTGGCGTAATCAAAACCCTGGCTCCGGCTGTCCTGCCCGAACCGGTTCACCTCCGGATCGTAGCCCGAGTAGTTGGTAAACGTGAGAATGTTTTGCGCGCTGGCATAGACCCGCAGCGATTGAATCTTCAACGTTCGCAGCACAGACTGGGGCAGGTTATAGGCCAGCTGAATGTTCTTGAGCCGCAGGTAGGAGCCGTCTTCGATCTGCCGGGTTGAGATCCGGTTGGCGGGGCGGGTAGTCGATGCTCTGGGGATATCGGTGTTCGTATTGGTGGGCGTCCAGCGGTTCAGCACATCGCGCGACTGGTTGTTGGTGCCGTTCAGATACTCCAGCTCGAAGCGGTTGGCATTCATGATGTCATTGCCGTAGACACCCTGGAAAAATACCGTTAACTCCAGGCCGCTATAGGAGAAGGTGTTGTTGAGGCCGCCCAGCAGTTTGGGTTGAGCGCGTCCAATGATGGTTCGGTCATTATCATCAATTTTCTTGTCGCCGTTCAGATCGGCATACCGACGATCGCCGGGTCGGCGGGCCTGCGGGTCGGCGATGGCCGCCAGTTCATCCGGGTTTTGATAGAGCCCGTCGGTCACGTAGCCATAAAACGAGCCCAGCGGTTCGCCCACCCGGATAATACCCGAGCTGAGATTCTGACCGATGTTGGCCACCTGCCCGGCAAAAATCTGCGGTACACCGCCAATGTCCAGCACCTTGTTCTGATTCGTAGCCAGGTTGAGGTCGGTCGACCACTTAAAGGCTTTAGTAAGGTTCCGCGAGGTGATGCTCAGTTCAAAGCCCCGGTTCTCGACCCGCCCCAGGTTACGGATTGCGCTCGAATAGCCCGATGTGCTGGGAATCGTCACGCTCAGCAGCAGATCCTTCGTCCGTTTGAGATAGGCATCGGCCGTAATGATAATCCGGTTGTTGAACAGCCCCAGATCAATACCCATGTCGGCCTGGGTGGTCGTTTCCCAGGAGAGGTCAGGATTGGCAATCTGCGACGGACCGATACCCGTCGATACGCCGTTTCCGAACACATAATTCTGCGTGCCGAGCAGGGAGTAGGCCGGGTAGTTGCCAATACCGTCCTGGTTGCCCGTGGAGCCGTAGGTAGCCCGCACCTTCAGATCGTTGATAACGGCGTTGTTGCGCAGAAACGCTTCTTCGCTGGCCCGCCAGGCCAGAGCTACCGACGGAAAATAGCCGTACCGTTTGTTGGCGCCGAAGCGACTCGACCCGTCGACCCGGAACGAGGCCGTGAGCAGGTATTTGTCTTTATAGCCGTAATTAACCCTCGACAGATAGGACTCCAGCCCCCAGGTGCCTATGCCCGACGAAGGCGTAAGCGGTACCGAACCCGCCCCCAGATTGCCTGTTCCGAGATTATCGTTGACGAAGTTGCGGGCCGAAGCATTGTTGCTTTCGCTACGGCTGGCCTGCTGTGTATAGCCAACCAGCGCCCCAACGCTGTGTACACTGGCAAACGTTCGGTTATAGGTCAGCAGGTTTTCGTTAAGCCAGGTTACGGCCTGGCTGTTGAACAGCGACGCCACACCACCCTGGGCCAGGCCGCTGGCTACCGAACGGGGCAGGTACGAGTCCTGCTTTTGCAGAATGGCATCGATCCCCAGCAGAACGCGCAGGCTCAGTCCTTCAATAATCTGGTAGTCGCCGAACACGTTCCCGAATGTCCGGAAAGCGGTGTTTCGGTTTTTGCTGTCCCGGGCCAGCGCCACCGGGTTGTCGGCGGTGAAGTTCAGCGCGGGACTTGTAAGCAGGTACGTACCGTCGGGGTTCGTTACGGGCAGGATGGGCGGAAACTGCAGGGCGGCTATGGTGACCAGACCCGCACTGCCCAGGTCGCCGTCGGTACGGGACTGGTTGGTGACCGTGCGGTTTACGGTCAGACTGTTGCCTATTTTGAGCCGATCGGTGAGCCTGCGATCCAGATTGATGCGGAACGAGTACCGGTCGAAATCCGAGTTGACCACGATGCCACCCTGTTTGAAATACCCACCCGCTATGGCGTACTGCGTCCGTTCATCGCCCCCGCTGATCGAAAGCTGATAGTTCTGAATCGGAGCGTCCTGATAGATCTGATTCTGCCAGTCGGTTCCTTCGCCAAAAGCGTTGACCTGATCCGGTGTGTAGACCGGGTTCCGGCCCTCGTTGGTGTTGGCATCGTTTACAAACTGTGCATATTCCCGACCGTTGAGAACCGGGTACTTGCGACGAACCGACTGGATGCCGTAGTAACTGTCGAAGTTAATGACTGATCGGCCGGCTTTGCCGCGCTTGGTCGTGATGATTACCACGCCATTGGCACCCCGCGACCCATAGATGGCGGTTGAACTGGCGTCTTTCAGCACGGAGATCGACTCTATATCGCTGGGGTTGAGCGTACTCAACACGTTGAAGCTGGACCCGCTGCCTGCCCCGTCGTTTTTGAACGGAATTCCGTCGATGACGTACAGCGGTTCATTGTCGCCCTGGATCGAGTTGCCACCCCGAATCCGGATGGTGGTTGCGCTGCCCGGAGCTCCCGAGTTCTGGGTAATCTGTACGCCCGCAGCCCGACCCTGCAACGACTGGTCGAGCGACGTGACCGCCACCTTACGAATTTCTTCTACCGGCACCGTAGCGACCGAACCAGTCAGGTCGCTCTTTTTCACCTGCCCATACCCGACCACCACAACTTCGTTCAGGGTCTTATCGCCGACCGTCAGGACCACATCGACGGTGGTTCGATTACCAGCCGCGACCTCCTGCCGTTCGTAGCCGACAAAGCTGAACACCAGGGTAGTGCTGCTGCCTTCCGGTACGGACAGCTGATAGTTGCCGTTGACGTCGGTTGTGGTGCCACGGGTGCTGCCTTTTACCACAACGCTGACGCCGGGCAGTGCTTCGCCTTTTTCGGCATCGGTTACCCGCCCCCGGATGGTTACGTCGGCGGGGGCCGTGATTGAACGCGTCTGGAGCCGATCAGGTACCGGCACCGACGACTGCCCGGCTTCGGTCCGACGCAGCAGAATACGCGTGCCCACCACCTCGTAGGCAATGTTAAGGGGGCCCAGCAGCGTGTTCAGCACGTTAATCAGTTTCTCGTTGGTAGCGCGTACGGTTACCAGCTGTCGGGCCGGAATGGTGTTGGAGCTGTAAACAAACCGGATGTCGGCCTGTTTCTCCAGCTCACTGAGTACGCTGCGAACCTGCGCCGACTCCCGCTGTATTGTCACGCCCCGGTTTAGTATGTCCTGGGCGCGGGCACCGTCGGCCAGCGAGAGACCCGCAAAGAGACCGGATAAAAACAACTGAATGAACGTCTGCCGGAGCGTTCTCGACAGCAGCCGAAGAAGTAGCCATTTTGATTGCATAATAAATCAGGTAAGGAGTTGGGTAAGGGGCGGGGTGCTCAGCGGCAGCCGTCGCCATTGATAAAAATGACCGTGCCGCGCTGCTCGTACGAAGCCCCAACCGACCGGCATAACAAGTCGAGTTGGGTATGAAGGGCAAGCTCGTTTAGGTCGGCCGTTAATCGACAGCGCATCAGTTGGCTGTTTTCAAGGACGATCTCAATACCGTAGGCACTTTGGAGGGCACTGATCACATCGTTGAGCGGGGTATCGTCAAACACCATCGTTTGCCGGTGGGCAGGCGGATTGACGGGCGTCGGTGCGTCGGTAAGCCCCGGCAGCAGCTTTTTCGTTGACTTGTCGAACGTGACCTTCTGGTTCGGCGTCAGAATGACCCCGTTGCGTCGGCGGGGGGCGTTCCGTTCGGCTTCGTAAACCGACACGCGCCCGGTCCGGACCAGCACCTCGATGGCGGGGGCATCATCGTACGACTTAATCGTGAAGCTTGTGCCCAGCACCTCGGTTACCAGATCGCCGGTATGGACCAGGAACGGCTTGGTCAGATTCCGCTTTACGGCAAAAAACGCTTCGCCCCGCAGCAGAATGCTCCGGGTTTTATTGCCGAAATGCTCCGGGTAGCTCACGCTGCTGTTCGGTTTCAGCACCACGAGGCTACCGTCTTCGAGCGTAATGGTCTGGGGTTTGGCCGAGGTGTTTTTAACGTCGATCACCCCGCGCAGATGAGCAGGCTGATCGGCCAGGGCCGACCCGGAGTAGGCCGACCATCGCCACCAGCTGCCCACCGCCAGCAGCAGAACCGTAGCGGCCATACCGGCCCACAGCCGGCGATTATAAAGGATGCGAACAGGCGGACGGGTCGTCCTGGCCGCTATCCGTTGCCAGAGGTGCTGACTCGTGGCCGACTCTTCGGCGGCAGACAGGGCGGGGGGGGCGTGGGTCAGGGTTTGATCGGCCCATTCCTGCATCAGTCGCTCTTCTTCGGGCGTACAATCGCCCTGCAGGTATTTTCGGGCCAGTTCCTGAAAGTCGTGCTGGGTCATAACGAGAGTGGGTTAGTTGTTGGTGTGATAGGCTTTCAGCTGCTCCTTGAGAACTTTGAGCGATTTGGTGATGTGGTACTCAACGGCCTTCTCCGACAGGTTTAACCGGTCGGCGATGGCTTTGACCGACTGCCCGTCGAACCGGCTCATGCGGAAGATCTCCCCTGATTTTTCGGGCAGTTTTTTCATGGCGTCGTCAACGGCCCTGGCCAGATCGGTAAACTGAACCTGATCGTCGGTGCCGAACGACTGCCGGATCTCGTGCAAAATCAGGTACTCCTGAAATTTGCGGTGTGTGATTTGATCTTTAAGGTAGTTGGTCGATGCGTAGCGGATCGCCACGATCAGGTAGGAGCTCAGGTGCCGGATGGTCAGCTGGTCGCGCCGGTGCCATAGGTTTTCGAAGAGGTTCTGCACCAGCTCTTCGGCTTCTTCGCGCGTTCCCGTTTGCTGGAAGGCCACATTGTACAGCTTGTACCAGTACCGCCGGTATATTTCTTCGAAGGCCCGGGCATGACCCTTCTGGAGCCAGCTGACCAACTCGTCATCGCTGCTTTGACTACTAATCATACGAGAGGTAGGGTAGGAGATACGCTGCGTTTACATAGAGTCAATCTAGCGCGGAAAATCCCTAAATGATTGTAAGAAAAAATTGATAAATGCAAAAAGCCCTCCGCTATCGGGTAGCAGAGGGCTTTTGTCAGGGGTGTGTCAGACTGTCTACTAGCGGGATACGCCGAGTCCTCTGGCTTTCTGAGCCGCTTTCTGGGCGTCGTCGGTTTTGCCGCTTCGGCGGTAGGCGGTGGCCAGTTCGGTATACAAGTCGGCCTGCTCTTTGGCGCTGGGCTTCAGCGCCAGCGCTTTGTTGATCCACTTAACAACCGTTGGCGCATCGGTAGCGTCGGGGCTCGACCGGTTAAAAAGACGCGAGATGTACAGATACTCGGGTACCGACAACTGATTGGCGCTTACCTGGTCGTCCATGCGATCTACGGCTTTTGCCGTCTGCTTAGCCCGGAAATAGGCGTTGACTTCGGGCAGCAGGGTGCGATTAGCAGCCACCTTCGGGTCGATACCTATCTTGACCAGCCCCTGGCGAACATCCAGAATTTTGCCGATTGGGAACTGGGCTCCGCGTCCGCTATACAGCGACGACATCAGGATGTTTTCGGCTACCTGTCGGGTTGGTTCAGCGCCGTAGGCCTTCCGGTACTGGTCGAGGTGACTCAGCATGTACTGAAACATCGGATTCTCATGGTCGAGGACCAGCTTCTGCAGCGCCAGCCAGTTCGTCTGGTTCGCAAAGGTGGACGGCGATTGCTGGCGGGCGTAGTCGTTCATAGCGGCTATGTTGGCCACCGTATCTTTGGTTACCCGGCCAAGCATGGCGTAGTCGATCAGGAAATTAGGCGACTGTTCGCCCTGCTGATACCTCGACTTCATGGTCTGGCTGCGTACCTGCGGATTCAGGGCGTTGGTACCATGCCGGATTACCTCGTCGGTCGAGTTATTGCTGAGCGCGAAGTGCATCAGGTTCTGCTGCGGATCGAAATACAGGAATAGCGGCAGCGATGGCACAAACAGTCGGCGGCTATCCAGGAAGGCCCGCGTTGAAGGCAGACCGATGTCCAGCTTGGTACTGATGAACTTGCCGTTATAGAACTTACCCACCCGGGCGTCGGCCAGCGTCGGTATGAAACTTTCGCAGACATGGCAGGTCGGCGAAAAAATCTCGACGAACACCGGCTTGCCCGTACGGCGGGCTTCCTGAAAGACAGCAGCAATCGGTGAGGTCCGGAACTGAATTCCTGCTTTTTGAGCCGTAGCGACAGAAACCAGCAGGGCCTGAGCCGCCAGAAGAACGACTAAAATCTTTTTCATGAAGAACGAAATCATGTCTGTTACAGACAGTTTCTAGCAAATTAACGACCAGATTATCCGGATCGGTACCTTCTACTGCTGCTTCTGTTGTTCTTTGATTTCTTCTTCGAGTCGTTTGCTCAGAACCCGGCAGGTATTCTCGATGTCAGTTGCCATTTTCTTATCGCCCGTGGCACTGATGGCTGTGTCGGCAATGCCGCTCATGATTTCGATCAGGAACCGCTTCATGTCGACTACCTCCATGTCCTTGGTCCACAGGTCGATTTTGAGGGTGCTGTTATGGTAATGATCCCAAAGCGCAATGGCAATGGCCCGGGTGTCGCTCAGGCCTTCATTTGGATTGTCGGTAGCGTCCCAGAAAATCTTTTCGGGAACGTTCTGCCCATCTAACTCAACTGAGAAATGAATATCAGACTTTTTCATGGGCGCAAAGTTACGCAGCCCTACCGACTCCCAAACACTCGTTTTAAAATCTCCGACACCCGGGCAGCCGGATTTTCGCGGATTCGCTTCTCTTCCTGAGCTACCAGGATGAATAGTCCGTCAACGGCTTTATTGGTGGCATACTGGGTCAGGTTCGGGTTTACTTTCTGCACAAACGGAAGCTTGTTGTAGGTCGTTACCAGATCGCTGTAGTAGCGGGTTGCCTGGTTTTTCTTCAGCGTGCTGTCGATAATAGGCGTGAACTCGGTCACCAGCTGCTGGCCCGATGTTCGGCGCAGATACTGAGTAGCGGCATCGTTCTGGCCGCGCAGAATGGTAACGGCATCGCCAATGCTCATGGAGGTGATGGCCTTCAAGAAAATGGGTTTGGCTACTTTGGCTCCGTCTTCTGCCGCCCGGTTCAGCGATAGCTCAAACTGGTCGACCTGCTTGTTGAAACCCAGCTGCCGCAGCCGGGCTGCCACTTTCTGCGCTTCGGGCGGGAACGCGATCCGGAGGAGGGGATTCCTGAAATAGCCGTCGGTAGCCGAGGCCTGATCGGCACCTTTGCTGATGCCGACCCGCAGGGCCTCGCGCAGACCCGTGGCGATATCGCTGTTGGTCAGGCTCCCTCCCGATGTGCCGGGCGTCAGCACCTGATCGAGTACCTGTCCAAATATTGTTTTGCGTGGCTTCTGTGGCTGCGACTGCTGACCAGTTGTATCCTGGGCCGACGCAGGCTGGATAAATAAGGGGGCCAGGCAAACCCCCAGCCAGATCATCTTGTTCATGCAATGGATCGTTTTTATGTACTTTTGACCATCAAGAATGAATAATGTAAAGTGGACGGTGATGAAATTTTTCAGGCTGGCTGCTTCAGCGCCCTGACCAGTCATCACGAACCCCATTATTCATTACGTATTTATTCATTACTCTATGACCAACACCATCCGTGCCGAAGTGGTTACGATCGGCGACGAAATTCTGTTCGGACAAATCACCGATACCAATACCCAGTGGATAGGCACCGAGCTGACGAACATCGGCATCCGGATCGTACGGAAGTCGTCGGTTGGCGATCAGGCCAAGGCCATTCTCGAGGTGCTGCACGAAGCCCACCAGCGCGCCGATGTTATTCTGATTACCGGCGGTCTGGGACCTACCAAAGATGATATCACCAAGAAAACCCTCTGCGATTATTTTGGCGTAAACCTGGTCCGGAACCCCGAGGCCCTGGCGCTGGTCACGGGCTTCTTTGAGAAGCGGGGCCGCGAAATGACCGATCTGAACCGGGGGCAGGCCGATCTGCCCGCCAACGCGGTTTATCTTCAGAACGACTGGGGTACCGCCCCGGGCATGTGGTTCGAGCACGAAGGCCGGGTGTACGTCTCCCTGCCGGGCGTTCCGTTCGAGATGAAGCACCTGATGACGAACCGGGTGTTACCTCGGCTGCTCAGCCATTTTCAGACGCCAATTATCAGGCATAAGATGATCCTGACGGCTGGTATCGGTGAGTCGTTCCTGGCCGAACGGATTGCCAGCTGGGAAGACTCGTTGCCCCCGCATATCCGACTGGCCTATTTGCCGAGCTTCGGCGGGGTCCGGCTCCGGCTGACGGCAACCGGCGTCGACAATGATACGCTGGGCCGGGAACTCGACGAACAGGTAGCGCTAGTGCTGCCCCAGATACAACAGCACGTGTACGGCTATGACGACGAAACCCTCGAAAGCGTGGTTGGCCGAATACTGACCGAGAGGCAGCTCACGCTGGCCACGGCCGAGAGTTGTACCGGTGGCTACGTAGCTTCGCGCATTACCAGTGTGCCGGGGTCTTCAGCCTATTTCCTGGGCAGTATCGTAAGCTACAGCAATGAGGTGAAAATAAACCAGCTGGGCGTAAAACCGGAAACCCTGCAACAGGTCGGTGCGGTCAGTGAAGAAACCATCCGGCAAATGGCGGAGGGCGTTCGACAGGCGTTGCAGGCAAACGTAGGCATAGCCACCAGCGGTATAGCCGGCCCCGACGGAGGCACCCCCGACAAACCCGTCGGCACGGTCTGGATTGCGGTCGCCACCGGGCAGCGCATCACGACCCGCCTGCTCAAACTGGGGCAATACCGCGATCAGAATATTCAACTAACCACAACCTATCTGCTAAATTTGCTGCGGGAAGAATTACTTAACCAGTAGTGAATGATGAGTAGCTACCCGCCCTCATCATTCATGGTTTATCATTATTTGTATGGCACTCATCGACATGGTCATGCCCAAAATGGGCGAAAGTATAATGGAATGTACGGTCATCGGCTGGCTCAAGCAGCCCGGCGATCGGGTAGAGGCAGACGAATCTGTACTGGAAGTAGCCACCGATAAGGTGGATACCGAAGTGCCCGCTCCGCAAAACGGTATTCTGAAGGAGATCCTCGTCAAGGATGGCGATGTGGTGGCAGTAGGAGCACCCATTGCCCGCCTGGAAGTCGACGAAGCGGTTAGCGGGAGCGCCACGCCCTCGTCCGGGACCCCTGAAAACGCCGAAGCCACCGAACCGGACAATCTGCCCGTCGGTATTGGCGATGTGGCCCAGCCAGGATTGGCCCAGCCAGGATTGGTCCAGCCCGAAGAAGTTTCCGAATCTGCCCGTGAACTGGAAACCAGCATTCAGGCGATGAGCAGTCGATCCGCTCCGGCAAAGGCCGTAGCTACATCGGCTACGAGTCTGGCCGATATGCCGACAGCGCCCGCCTACGAAACCGTGTTTGCTGATCGTTTTTATTCACCCCTGGTGCTGAACATTGCCAAAGAAGAAAACATCAGCCGCGACGAACTGGATCGGATTCCGGGCTCGGGCGCCGACAATCGAGTTACCAAAAAAGACATCCTGGCTTACGTGATCGATCGGGCCGAGGGCCAGATAGCTCAGTCGAAACCGGCACCAGCTGCTGCGTCTGTTCCGGCCACGCCCTCCCGACCTGCCACTACACCAACCCCGTCATCCGCCCCTGCCGTCAACGGGAAAGCCAGTGCCTCGATCAACGGGCAGGCCGACATCGTTCAGATGGACCGGATGCGAAAAATGATTGCGCAACGCATGGTGGAATCGAAGCAGATTTCGCCACACGTTAGCTCCTTTGTTGAAGCCGACCTGACCGATGTGGTGGCCTGGCGTACCCGTATCAAGGACCAGTTTAAGCAGCAGACCGGCGAAAACCTGACCTATACGCCCATCCTGGTCGAAGCAATTGTAAAAGCCATCAAGGATTTTCCGATGATCAACGTGTCGGTCGATGGCGATTCGATTCTGGTCAAGAAATCGATCAACGTCGGTATGGCGGTGGCGTTGCCCTCCGGAAACCTGATTGTGCCCGTTATTCACGATGCCGATCAGTATAACCTGGTCGGGCTTACCAAACGGGTCAATGACCTGACCAAACGCGCCCGCGAAAACAAACTGACTGCCGATGATCTGGCCGGTGGAACCTACACCATCTCAAACATCGGTACGTTCGGCAACCTGATGGGAACCCCGATTATTCTCCAGCCGCAGGTGGCCATCATGGCCTTCGGCGCTATCGTGAAGAAACCCGCCGTGGTCGAAACACCCCAGGGCGACTTCATCGGCATCCGGCAACTCATGTTCCTCTCGCACTCCTACGACCACCGCGTTGTAGACGGGTCGCTGGGCGGGCAGTTTGTCCGGCGCGTGGCCGATTATCTGGAACAGTTTGATGTAAACCGATCGATATGAAACAACGAATAGCCATCGACATGGACGATGTCATGGCCGATACCCATAGTAAGTTTATTCAGCTTTATCTGGCCGGGGAGATGCCCCGCTATACGCTCGAAGAGTTAAAGGAAAAGTCGTTTCATGAACTGTTCGATGAAGATGAATACCGCGCCCTGTCGCAGCGGGTCTACGAGCCCGGCTTCTTCAGCGATATTCCGGTCATGGAAGGCGCGCAGGACGTCATTGCGGATCTGATGACGAAGTACGATGTATTCATAGCCTCGGCTGCGCAGGAGTTCCCTAACTCGCTGCGCGAAAAATGGGACTGGCTGCAAACCCACTTCCCGGCTATCTCCTGGCGCAACTACATCTTCATGGGCGACAAGAGCGTACTCAATACAGACTACCTGATCGATGATCTGCCCCGCAATCTACGCACGTTCCAGGGCGAAGGCCTGTTGTTCGATGCGCTCCATAACCGCGAAGATACCCAGTTTCGGCGGATGAAATCCTGGCAGGATATCGCTGACATGCTCCTGTAGACCAGCCTTGATATCAACAAAAAAGTCCCGACTCACTGCCGGGACTTTTTTGTTGATATGGTTTTTCTACGCTTCTATCTCGCGTTCCCGCTCAACCAGGCGATCGTGGCCGACTTCCTGTTGGGCTTTCTTCGCTTCGGCGGCCGGTCTTAACCGGACGATGTGTAGTTTGTGCAGCACACCGATGATCGGGAAGGTAGGATCAAATTCGAACCACTTGGCACCGAAGTTAGCCGCATTTGGCCGCTTGTGGTGGTTGTTCTGAAACAGTTCGCCCATCATGACGACATCCAGAATCAGCGAGTTTTTCGACTTATCCTGATTGTCAAAGTTGGCGTATCCGTATTTGTGGCCGCTCCAGTTGATGATGGCGCCGTGAACGGGACCCATTACAAAATGGACGGGCAGCAGAAAGAAAAACGCCCAGTGCATATCCAGATAGAGGAACGCAAAAATGTAGAACAGGCTGTAAAGAACTCCCCAGCCGGCGCGTGAGACCCAGGAGTCGCCTACTTTCTCAATGAAGCTCCACTCGGGGTAGTTTCTGTCGAACTGGCGTTCGATGGGCTGCGTCCGGTGCAGAACGGCATTGTAAATGTTTTTGGTTTGCCACATCATCGTAAAGATGTTCTGCGTATGGTGGGGCGAGTGCGGATCGCGGGGGGTGTCGCTGAAGGCGTGGTGCATCCGGTGCAACACGGCATAAGCTCGTGGACTCAGGTATGAAGACCCCTGCGAGATGTAGGTCAGGGCGTAAAAGAACCGCTCCCAGAATTTGCTCATCGAGAACATTTTGTGGGCCGAGTAACGGTGCAGGAAAAAAGTTTGGCAGAACAGGGACAGATACCAATGTCCGATGAATGCGGCCAGTACAATCACAATGGAGAGTGATTAAAGGGTGAACAACTTAAGCAGAACTATAAATACTTCTACAAAACTAACGAAAAACAAGCCGGTTTGGCTTGCGTTCCCTAAATAATACCGGAATTAATTTGTGGTGGTCGCATACTGCAACAGATTGGCGCCCATGCGCAAGGCCTGCTGCCTGACCGGTTCCGGATCGTTGTAGATGCTCTGATCTTCCCAGCCGTTACCCAGGTCACATTCGTAGCTGTAAAAGCAGACCAGCCGACCCTGGTAAATCAGGCCGAAGCCCTGCGGGGCTTTGCCGTCGTGTTCGTGTACTTTGGGCAGGCCGCCGGCAAATTTGAACCGCTGCTGGTAAACAGGATGATTGAAGGGTAGTTCGACAAAATTCAGCTCGGGAAAGACTTTCTTCATCTCCCGCCGGATAAACTTATCCATACCGTAGTTATCGTCGACGTGCAGGAACCCACCCGACATGAGGTACCGGCGCAGATTCTGAACGTCGGTCGCGCTGAAGGTTACGTTGCCATGCCCGGTCATGTGAACGAACGGATAACTGAAAATGTCGGGGCTGCCTGGTTCCACAATGTCTTCTTCGGGGAAGATATTCATCCGCAGGTTGGCGTTCGCAAATTTGATCAGGTTGGGCAGCGCCGTCTTGTTGGCGTACCAGTCTCCTCCGCCATTGTATTTCAGCTTGGCGATTTTGTAGGCATACTGCGCCGATACCAGCTGACAGCAGGCGACCAGCAACAGGCCGGTAAACATGATTTTTTTCATCGTAGTTTAGACGTCGATCTGGGTTTTCCCCGGCTGTTAATAGTTAACGAAATTAAGCAACTGACAGGCCGTCAACGCTGCGGTTTCAGTTCGCAGCCGGTTGGGTCCGAGGGTTGCCAGCGTCCACCCGGCCGCCTGTGCCTGTTGGATTTCGGAAGCAGAAAAGTCGCCCTCCGGTCCGATCAGTACCGCATAATGCCCGCCCGGATCAACGGCACTGGCCAGATTGGCGGGCGACGCGTTGGCTGGCAGGTGGGCAATAAATCGCTGTTCTTCGGCTACGGTTTTAAGCAAATCAGTAAACGAAGTCGCTTCATCGAACCGGGGCAGATAAGACTGCAACGATTGCTTCATGGCGGCTATGCCAATTTTCTCGATTCGCTCCAGTTTCAGCACGCGCCGTTCTGAATGCTGGCCGATAAAAAAGCTGATGCGTTCGATCCCAATTTCGACTGCTTTCTCGACAAACCATTCGATTCGATCCAGATTTTTGGTGGGTGCTACACAAATCCGGACCGAAAACGGGCGTGGGGGCGTGGTTTGCGTATCGGTTACCCGAAAGGCACACCGGCGCGCATCGGCCGAGGTAATAACGGCCAGATGACGGTTTCCGTGTCCGTCGGTAACGGCTATGCTGTCGCCAGCGCTCAGCCGCAGCGTTTTAACCGCATGGCGAGAGTCGTCTTCGGTGAGTTGAGTGATTGGTTCGGGCTGGTAGAAAAGGTGCATGAGACGAACTAAAAACCAGCAATCAGATTGGTCTTGAACAGCTTGATCGAGATGGCCAGCAGGATAATGCCGAAGATCTTTCGCAGTACATCGAGTCCGCCCGGACCCAGTCGGGTTTCGAGCCATTCTGACGACTTCAGGACGGCGTAGATCAGAATCAGGTTGATAACGATGCCGACAATGATATTAGCGGTCTGGTATTCGGCCCGCAGGGAGATAATGGTCGTCAGGGTACCGGCCCCGGCAATGAGTGGAAAGGCAATCGGTACGATATGCGTAGCTCCGCCGGCGCTGACTTCAGACTTGAAAATGGTTCGGCCCAGTATCATCTCGAGCCCAATCAGGAAAATAATCAGTGCGCCCGCAATCGCGAACGAGGCAACGTCGACCCCGAACAGGTTTAGAATTCGCTCGCCGACGAACAGAAACGACACCATCAGCACGCCCGAAATGACCGTGGCCTGCTCGGACTCGATCTTGCCGACTTTCTTGCGTAGATCAATCAAGACCGGCAACGAGCCAACCACGTCGATGACCGAGAACAAGATAAGCGTTACCGAAATAATTTCCTTGATGTTGAACATAGTAAATGATAAAGAGACAGACCTACTGGCCGGTCCGATAGGTGTGTAAAAACCGCCTGAGCTGATCGACCTCATCGTCGGTAATGGCGGGAAAGTTAGCAATGCGGAAGGTGGTGTTTTTCCAGTCTCCATAGCCGTTGCCGAGGGTGATGCCAGCCTGTTGAGCCGCCAGCTTCAGCGCTTTGATGTCCGTCTCGGAACCCTCAATGGCAATCACTGTGTCAGACCGTTTGGCGCTATCGTTGATCAGAGGCCGGAACGCGCCCGGTGCGCCTGGTAAACCCTGGTCGAAAAAACCGTACCAGTCGGCGGCCCTGCGCCTGGTACGGGCGTCTATTTCGGCAATAGGAGCCACCTGCTGCAGAACCCGCATCAGACAATAAATGCCCAAACCATTGGGGGTGTAGGGCGTCTGGTAGGCCGAGAAGTTTTCGTGAATGAACAGCAGGCTGTTGTAATGATTACGTTCGCCAATGGCCTGGGCTCGCTTCAGAGCAGCGGGCGAATAGACCAGCACCGCCAGTCCCGCCGGCAGGCCAAAGCATTTCTGAACGGAAGCAAACCAGACGTCGGCCCGTTGCCAGTCGAGCCGTATGCCGGCCATTGACGACACCGCGTCGACCGCTATCAATCCCTCGAACGTTTGCCGGTAGTCTGCCAGGTCATCCATCGGAATCTGCGCACCGGTCGATGTTTCGTTCTGCACCAGGCAAAGTGTGTCGGCAGGGGCTGACGTGGGGGAAATGATCCGGTGGGCGTACTCCATCCATTTTTTGCCGAACGCACCGGTATATGGATGGGTACTGCCGGCGGCTGTCAGCGATTGGGCGACAATTTCCCAACACTCCGTAGCCGACGACACGAACGCCATGTGGTAGTCGGCTGGGATATCCAGTTTCTGGTGCAGGAGGTGTATCGTCTCGCGTACAATCTCCATAAACCCCGGGCTACGGTGGTTCAGGCTTGTCAGGCCCGTCCGAATCGCTTCGGCTGCGTAGTCGGCTACCTGCGGATAAACTTTAGATGGACCGGGATAAAAGGTAATCATGCGGGTAAAGGTAAGAGGGGGAATGCGTTCATTCCAGTTTTGCACCTACTTTGGCGTATTTCCCACGCCAGTGTTTCCAACGTTTGTGTGACCAGAGCCAATCGGACGGATGCCGGCGGATCGTGTCTTCGAGCTGATCGCGGTAGCGTTCCAGAATCGCGCCCGCCGGCAGATCTGTATAGGGTGGATCGCCGATCAGCGTAAACGTTACCTCATACCGACCGCGCCCCACCCGAACCAGTTCCGTGTAGAAAACCGGCAGATTGCGGCTGCGGGCCAGTCGTTCGGTACCCGGATAAAACGGGGTATCGCGATGCAGGAAGTCGGTCCAGTAGGCCTGCTCCGGCACGTCCGGAACCTGATCGGCTACGAGCGCAATGATCCGGGGTACGTTTTTGCGGGCCACCATCTGGCGGGGCAGCAGGTTCATAGGCGTGGGTACGGCCCCGAAGCTGGACCGGACTTCGCGCATCAGCTCCTCAAAAAATGGGTTGGTAAGGGGTTTGTAGACACTATCGACCGGCATGTCATTCAGCACCGAGGCCGACGGTATCCACTCCCAGTTGCTCTGGTGTGAAGCCATGCCGATAACCGTTTGCCCGGCTTTGAGCCGATCCTGAACCAGTTCGGGGTTCGTGAACCGAACACGCCGGCGCAGCTCGTCGGCCGTGAGGTCGGGCATCTTAATAGTCTCCACGATGAGGTCCGTTAAATTACGGTAGAAGCCTCTGGCAATGAGCCGGATCGCCTGTGGTGACTTTTCGGGGAAAGAAAGACGCAGGTTTTCGATCACCACCCGACGTCGGTACCGTATTACGTGCAGCAATAAAAAATACAATATAGTAGCCAGAACATACAGGAACCGGAGGGGCAAACGTGACAGCAAACGAAAAAAGAACATTTGGCAAAGGAGTGACAAACAGCGGGCGCAACCGACGTTTTATCCGAAAAATTAAAAAATGCTAAAACCAATAGGTGATATTGATTTTTTGCTTTACTTGTGAACAGTTACAGTTGATACTATTGGAAAAGTACCAGTCTAAGCTGCTTACCGACGAATTGCTCATTGAGTTGCACTATTTACCCTGTCTGGATTATATGGCGGGTTTGCTGCAGGTTGGTCGGGTGCGTTTAGAGGCTCACGAGCATTACCAGAAGCAAAGTTACAGAAATCGTTGCTACGTCCTGACGGCGAATAAGGTTGATGTGCTGACGGTACCGGTTCAACAGGGAACTCGTCACCAGCCGATTCGGGAGCTGCGGATTGATAATGATCAGGCCTGGTCCGCTCATCATCAACGATGCCTGCAGGCCGCCTATGGAAAGGCTCCTTTTTTCGAGTACTATTGGCCTGAGCTGGTGTCGGTATACCGAAGGGACTGGACCTTCCTCTTTGACCTGAACGTTGAACTGCTGACAATTTGTCTGAAACTACTGGGGGCTAAGCCCGTCATAAACCTGACAGATTGCTATGAAAAAATACCCGAATCCGGCCTAATTGACGCCCGGTCCAGGGTAAATCCGCGTGGGGGGGCTGAATCGTATGTATTTTACTCACCAACACCCTATACGCAGAATTTTGGCGTTGATTTTGTACCAAACCTTAGCATTATAGACCTGTTGTTTTGCCAGGGACCAGCTGCGAGCGAGTACTTGAACCGGTAAAGAACGAAACCATAGACAGTCGTTTATTCTGTCGTTCTCCACGCTGATTTTCTTACCCTGACTCGATCCGCTCTTTACCGTCGGCAGGCGAACAAATCCTTAAAACTCTTCGTTAAGCCTATATTACGCTTACCTAAGGAGACCCCCTAAATCGAATGGAAGCAAAATTCTCAAACCGCGTCAAGGAAGTTATCTCGCTGAGCCGAGAAGAAGCCTTGCGCCTAGGCCACGACTACATCGGCACGGAGCATCTGCTGCTGGGTATGATTCGTGAAGGTGAAGGTGTGGCGATCGGGTTGCTGAAGAAATTCGGCGTATCACTCGATGAACTCCGGGTTACTATTGAGCAGGCAACCAAGGGAACGGCTACCAACAATGTGAAAAATCTGGCTAACATTCCGCTGACCCGTCAGTCGGAGAAGACGCTGAAAATCACGTATCTGGAAGCCAAAATCTTCAAGAGCCCGCTCATCGGTACCGAGCACCTGCTGCTGTCGATTCTGCGCGACGAGGATAACGTCGCTACGCAGATTCTCAATAAGTTTAATGTCAATTACGAAGTCATTAAGGAGATGCTGGAATATCAATCTTCGGGAAGCCGTCCGGTGATGGGCCCCGAAACCGATGATGATGACAATGATCGGGGGATGTTCGGCGGTGGTGGCAGCGGTACTGGCCAGGGTAAAGACAAAGGCTCCGAAAAATCGCGGACGCCGGTTCTTGACAACTTTGGCCGTGACCTGACCAAACTCGCTGAAGTCGGCAAACTTGATCCAATTGTTGGTCGTGAAAAAGAAATCGAGCGTGTTGCTCAGATTCTGAGCCGCCGTAAGAAAAACAACCCGATTCTGATTGGTGAACCAGGCGTTGGTAAAACAGCTATTGCCGAAGGACTGGCCCTGCGTATCGTGCAGAAGAAAGTATCGCGGGTCCTGTTCGGCAAGCGTGTAGTAACGCTTGATCTGGCATCGCTGGTAGCGGGTACCAAATACCGCGGCCAGTTCGAAGAACGGATGAAAGCCGTTATGAACGAGCTTGAAAAGTCGCCCGAGGTGATTCTGTTCATCGATGAGCTGCACACAATCGTTGGTGCCGGTGGCGCATCGGGTTCGCTCGACGCATCGAACATGTTCAAGCCAGCGCTGGCCCGGGGCGATATCCAATGCATCGGTGCTACGACGCTCGACGAATACCGCCAGTACATTGAGAAAGATGGTGCGCTAGCCCGTCGTTTCCAGATGGTAATGGTCGATGCTACCTCCATCGATGAAACCATCGAGATTCTCAACAACATCAAGGACAAGTACGAAGATCACCACCACGTCAACTACACCAAGGAAGCCATCGAGGCTGCCGTGAAGCTGTCGGAGCGGTATATCTCGGACCGGTTCCTGCCCGATAAAGCGATCGACGTCCTCGACGAAGTGGGCGCCCGGGTTCACATCTCGAACATTACAGTTCCGGAAGATATTCTGAAACTGGAAGAGCAAATCGAGAACATTAAGAAAGAAAAGAACCAGGTCGTTAAAAGCCAGAAGTACGAAGAAGCTGCTCAGCTCCGCGACAAGGAAAAGCGACTGATCGATCAGCTCGATCGTGCCAAGCAGGCTTGGGAAGAAGATACCAAGAAGCGCCGGTACACGGTTAACGAAGAAAACGTTGCCGAGGTAGTCGCCATGATGACGGGTATTCCGGTCACGAGCGTGTCGAACGACGAAGGCAAGAAACTGGTGAACATGGGCGAAGAGCTGAAAGGTCGGGTGATCGGTCAGCAGTCGGCTATCGACAAACTGGTGAAAGCCATTCAACGGACGCGTGTCGGTCTGAAAGATCCGAAGAAACCAATCGGTTCGTTCATCTTCCTCGGCCCGACCGGGGTTGGTAAAACCGAACTGGCGAAAGTACTGGCTACCTATCTCTTCGACAAAGACGATGCGCTGGTGCGGATCGATATGTCGGAGTACATGGAGAAGTTCAGCGTAAGCCGGCTGGTCGGCGCCCCTCCGGGCTACGTAGGCTATGAAGAAGGCGGTCAGCTGACCGAGAAGATTCGCCGGAAGCCGTACAGTGTCGTGTTGCTTGACGAGATCGAGAAAGCCCACCCGGATGTGTTCAATATCCTGCTGCAGGTGCTGGACGATGGTATCCTGACCGACGGTCTGGGTCGCCGGGTCGATTTCCGGAACACGATCATCATCATGACCTCGAACATTGGGGTGCGTGACCTGAAAGATTTCGGAGCCGGTATCGGGTTTGCTACCAAGCGTTCGAGCGAAAGCCAGGACGAGCTGATGAAGAGCACTATTCAGAGCGCCCTTCGCAAAGCGTTCTCGCCGGAGTTCCTGAACCGTCTGGACGATGTGATCGTGTTTAATTCGCTCCAGCGCGAAGACATTCACAAGATCATCGATCTGATGCTGGGCAAACTGCTGGGCCGGGTAACCAATCTGGGTTATACCGTAGAGCTGACCGAAAAAGCGAAAGACTTCCTGTCGGAGAAAGGGTATGACCCACAATACGGTGCCCGTCCGCTGAGCCGCGCCATTCAGCGTTACCTCGAAGACCCCGTTGCCGAGGAAATCCTGAAGGGTGAACTCAAAGAAGGCGATGTAATCCAGGCCGACTACCCGGGCGAAGGCGAAACCCTGACCATTACGGTGAAGAAGCCAGAGGCCGTTGTCGAGTAAACGATCAATGCCTATATAAAAAAAGCCGGACGGAAACGCCCGGCTTTTTTTGTGTCTTTATGCTTACTTCAGCTCGCGGGAGGCCTCGGCAACTTTGTCGGTATTGATGATATCTACGCCTAACTTTTTCAGCTGTTTCCAGGCTGAAGGGTTGTCGGGAATGGCCCAGAACCGGATGGGCTTGTTGTCATTATGAGCGCGTTTGATAACCCGCTTAAGCTTCTCGCGGTCGAGGTCAGACAGGTCGCTGACCCCATCCCATCGTGAGTAAGCCCGAAAATTATCGCTGATCATGGCTACCCGTTGCAGCGTTTCCTGGTCGTGCACTTCGCTGGGCCGTCCGTCGAACTGAATAAGCAGGGGATAGTCGAGGTAGGTGTCGAGTTTAGGGCGGTTGCCGCTGATGACAACCTGGACGGCGTAGGGATTGGCGGCCCGGTTGAAGCAGGTCAGATTCTGTTGCAGACGGGCAATCAGTTTGGGCAGCACCTCGGCGTAATTGTCTTTCACATCGATCACCAGCGCAAAGGTATACGTCCGATCGGGACTTACTTTGTCTTTATACTGAGCGAAAAGTCGTGCGATAGGAGCCAGGTACAGCGAGTCGAGCGTAGGAGCGGCCGTCTGTGGCTTGTCATGTGCTACCACCAGCTCGCCATTCTGCAACCATACGTCGGCTTCGATGAAATCAGCCCGTTGTTCGTAGGCAGTCACAAACGGACGAGGTTGGGCATAATCATTGTGGGCGTGAATCTTTTGCGCCAGGGCGGCCGAGCTGGTCAGACCGAGCGCAAGTAATATCCGATACAACATAGTCCGTTTTAATTTCTGACAAAGTAACGCAGGCTTATGGGGAAACCAAACTGCTATCAACCTTGTCGTTTGCTGCCAAACTCCTATTTTTGGCCACTTAACAATGAGCCAGGCATAATGACCGCGGGGCAGTAGGGTAATGTAGGTGGATAAGGCCTTCGGGCCTGTTCGATACTGTTACGCTGGTTGTATACATGGCTTATTTTATATTACACAGAATGGACTTGTTAACAGGAAAAGTAGTGCTGATTACCGGTGCCTCACGTGGGATCGGGCGGGCCATGGCTCAAAAATTTGCTCAGGAAGGTGCAGCCGTAGCCTTCACCTATTTGTCGAGCGTTGAAAAAGGACAGGCCCTGGAAGATGAACTCCGGTCTTTTGGCGGACAGGTAAAAGGGTACCGGTCCGACGCGTCGAACTACCAGGCCGCCGACGATCTGGTTACGCAGGTGATTGCTGACTTTGGCAAACTTGACGTGCTGGTGAACAACGCAGGTATTACCAAAGACGGACTGCTGATGCGGATGTCGGAAGAACAATGGGACACCGTTATTAACGTTAACTTAAAGTCGGTCTTCAACCTCACAAAAGCCGCCACGAAGCCTATGATGAAAGCCCGAGCCGGGTCTATCATCAACCTGACATCGGTAGTGGGTATTCGGGGAAACGCGGGTCAGGCCAACTACGCAGCCTCCAAGGCGGGCATTATTGGCTTTACGAAGTCGGTCGCGCTGGAGCTTGGTTCGCGGAACATTCGCTCCAACGCCATTGCCCCCGGGTTCATCGAGACAGAAATGACCGGCGAAATCAATGAAAAAGCCATTGACGAATGGAAGCAGCAGATCCCGATGAAACGGGGTGGTCAGCCCGACGAGGTAGCCGACTGTGCCGTTTTTCTGGCTTCTGACCTGTCTCGCTACATCACCGGACAGGTGTTGCAGGTAGACGGGGGTATGCTTACCTAGCAAGTGATCATGAGCGATAGGGTATGAGACATAGCTATCGCTCATGACCTGTCGCTCTTAACTTATTGCGCAAGAATGAACGTCATTTTTCAGTCGTCTCCCTGGTGGATTCTGGTTTGTCTGCTCGTGGGGGCAGTGTACGCATTGGCCATGTATCAGCCGTTACCGCGCCTGGCCGGAAACGGAGGAACGATAGGAGGCTTCGACAAACGAATGACGTATGGGCTGGCAGCGCTGCGGTTTGTGGTGGTGAGCCTGCTTTGCTTTCTCCTGCTCAACCCGCTCATCAGAAGCCTGCGCACGCTGACCGAAAAACCAACCGTCGTGCTGGCCATCGATAATTCCGAGTCGGTAGCCGCTGCCGGTCGGCCAGCGCTCAGCCAGTCGCTCGAAAAACTTCAGCAACTCCGGAACGGGCTCACCGAACGGGGGCTGGAGGTGGCCGTACGCCGACTGGGCGATACGATCAGCAATACGCCGTCGGGCGAGCTGGACCTGACACAAATTGCGTTCTCACAGCGCACTACCGATTTGTCGGGCCTCCTGTCCGGCATCCGGTCTGACTACGAAGGCCGAAACCTCACCGACGTCATTCTGGTCTCTGACGGCATTTTCAACCAGGGCGTCTCCCCAACGTTTGGGCAGTATCCGTTTGCCGTACAGACCATCGGGCTTGGTGATACAACCGCCAAACGTGATATTCAGCTAAAAGGCATCGTAGCCAACCGGATCGCGTACCTGGGTAATCAGTTTCCCATTCAGGCCGAGATCGTTAGCAGTGGATTTCAGGGCCGAAGCGGCACCGTTGTACTCCGGCAGAATGGGAAGGAACTAGCCCGGCAGTCCGTTTCGTTCAATCAGGCAGAGACCTTCAATCAACTTACTTTCCAAACTACCGCTACGCAGAAGGGCGTGCAGCATTATGTCGTTGATGTGCTGCCCCAGCCCGGCGAATTCAGTACGCGCAACAACCGCCAGGATGTCTATATCGATGTGATCGACGGCAAAGAGAAGGTGCTGCTGCTCGCCCTGACTCCCCATCCCGACATCAAGGCTCTGCGCAGCATTCTGGAGAAAAACCAGAACTACGAACTGGATATTCGTATCCTGACGGGCTCTACGGATCCGACTCCACCGGCGGATAAAGTTTATGATCTGGTTATCCTGCACCAGATTCCCGACAATGGGGGCGTTGGCAATGCGCTCGCCCAAAAGTATCTGGCCAAAAACACACCCGTTCTGTTTGTGCTGGGTAACCAGTCGTCGCTGGGCCCCTTCAACACGTCGAACCCGGTTATGCAGATTGCCGGCGCTCCCAATCAGAGCGATAAGGTGCTGGGCGTATTCAACGCAGATTTCAAGCAACTGAACTTTGATCCTGCCCGGCTCGAACTGCTTAGTAAACTACCGCCTATGCTGGCCCCGTATGGCGACTTCCGGCTGCAGCCTGGTAGTGAAGTGGTGTTGTACCAGCAGGTAGGCAGTGTCCGAACTACCAAGCCACTCCTGGCGCTAAACGTTACAAGCCCGCGGAAAACCGCCGTCCTGGCCGGGGAAGGCCTATGGCAGTGGCGGCTGGAAGAGTACGCCCTGACGGATAAGCAGGAGGTAGTCGATGAACTGATACAGAAGATAATACAACTCATTTCGGTGAAAGAAGACCGGCGTAAGCTGCGGGTGTACCCCATCCGAAACGAATTTATTGCGGGGGAGAAAGTTATTTTCGAAACGGAGTTGTACAACGATATTTTCGAGCGCGTGTATGACCGGCCCGTGCGGCTCGAGATCAGCGATGAGAAAGGAATTACGCGGTCATTCACCTACACCCCAACGGCTGCCAACAGCCGCTTCGAGATAAGCCGCCTGCCCGATGGCGCCTATCGGTTCAGAGCCAGTGTGAACGTGAACAACCGGACCGAGCAGTCATCGGGGCAGTTTGTGGTGCGCGACCTGCAACTCGAGGCTGTTAACACCACGGCCGATCACGGACTGCTTCGGCAGCTATCCCAGCAAACCGGCGGGCAGTTCTACAGCCCAGCCAGGCTCGATGACCTGGTGAAAAATCTGGTCGATCGGCCGCGCCAGGCCCGGCTAACCAGTACCGAAGAGATGAACGAGATCATCAACTGGCGCTGGCTCTTCTTCGTGATCCTCACCCTGGCCTCGATCGAGTGGGGCCTGCGGAAGTTTTACGGCGGCTACTAATCGCTTCGTCAACATCGTTTACATCCGGCAGCACCCGAGTACGGACAACCGGATGTTGGTTTAATCGTCTACAGTGCCCTGGGCAACGCGCATGGCATTATAAACAAACCGGATTTCGCTGTAGGTAACGCTGTCGCCCAGGCCCGTTCTCGATTCGCTGAGCGTTTGTGAGGGGTTGTTTTCCAGATACGACTGAATCAGGACCAGCCGGTCAGGGGGCAGAACGGCTTCGACCGATAAGTCGCCGGTTCGGATGCATTCGGCCAGGTGGCTTTCTATCGTGGTTGTCGCCAGGTTACGTTCGGTCGCAATGTCCTGTACGGATTTGCCCGCCTGAAACAGCATCAGCGTCACCGTGGCCGATGGTGTTTTTACCTCTTTCGGTGGCTTGGGTTCTTTCGCTTTTTTTACTTTAGCCGGTGCTTTGCGGGGCTGCTCCGTATAGGTCTGAATAAGGGCCAGCAGATCGGCTCCAATCTGTTTTACTTTCGTTTTGCCGAAACCTTTTATCGCCAGGAGCTCTGCAGTTGTTTTGGGGCGTAGCCGGGCCAGCTCAACAATCGTTTTCTGGGGGAGAACCATATAGGCCGATGTATTGTATTCGCCGGCCAGGTCGTTGCGCCACTTCATCAACGCGCCATATAAACCACCTTTCGGCGTATCGTCACTGCTGGCGGTCTCGATCTGTTTGCGGGCCGGTTTGAAATCCAGTTCAGCCCGGTTGCGGGCCTGCAGGTACGCCAACGCGTCGAAACCCGTACGAACGCTCTCGAACGATCGGAGTTTGCTGAACAGCTCTTTCTCCAGTTCATCGAGGGCCTCCAGCAGTGCCTCGCGAACCTGCTTATTATCGCAGTCGGTGGGGCAGCGTTGCAGCAGCGGCAGGAGGTCGTCGGCCAGTAGGGTCTGAAAATAGGCCCCCGCTTTCCGGATCCGTTCCTGCAGGGCTTCGTTGGCTTCGGGGAGCTGCTCTGACCCGAAGTAGGTCGGCAGCTGGGCCACAAACCGGCGAGACACATCCCGAGCTTTTTCGATCAGGCTGTCGGCAAGCTGGCTCAGCAGAGGGCCGACTTCGCCATCCAGACTGCCGGCATGTTCATTGGCTACCCGCCGGCAGCGGTACACGAGCGAATGCGCCTGCTCGAACGAGAAGAGTTCGGCAATCAGCCATTCCTGATTGATTCGTTTAGCTTCGTGCAGGTGCTGTTCGTTGGGCGTTTGGAGCTGCACCTGTTCGTGGAAGTCCTCAAGGGTCTGCTCGGTTTTGATACTATGCGATGGAATCGGAGTTCGCAGAACGAGCCCATCCAGCGTCTTGCAGCGGCTGAGGGCTACATAAACCTGCCCGTGTGCAAAGGCCGAAGAGGCATCGATGATGGCTTTTTCGAAGGTAAGTCCCTGGCTTTTATGAATCGTTATGGCCCACGCCAGCCGGAGCGGATACTGGGCAAACGTACCAATTATTTCACCTTTGATTTCTTTGGTTTCCGCATCGAGCGAGTAGCGGATATTCTCCCAGGTGGCCATGCCAACCGGAATGGCTTCGCCCTCGCTCAGTACCGTAATGCCGTC
The DNA here is from genome assembly GCF_004138325.1 of Spirosoma sordidisoli. Taxonomy (GTDB): domain Bacteria; phylum Bacteroidota; class Bacteroidia; order Cytophagales; family Spirosomataceae; genus Spirosoma; species Spirosoma sordidisoli. The sequence goes on from NZ_SBLB01000002.1 coordinate 661,785, forward strand.
TTCGTCAATGTCGGTAATGCGCCCGATCTTGCCGTTATAGTACAGTTTATCCCGCGAGATATCGTTCTTGATGAACATGACCTGCGCCCCTTTTTTGAGTTCAAGACTCGCTTCGGTCGGGTAGGCGTGGGCCGGGAAGTCGCCGGTTACGGTGGCTTCGAACCGGTATAATTTGGGTTTAAGGGCCTGCAGCTTCTGGTTGTTGATGGCCAGCGCCGTATGGTTATGTGTAGACAGGGTAATGTACCCTTCGTTATCGTCGGGGTTGAAGTCGGGCACGTACCGCTGATTGAGGTCGGCAAGCTGCTCCCGGGTGATAGTTTTTTCGCGAATGCCGTTCAGCAGGCTGATAAACCGTGCATCGGACTGGCGGTAGATATGTGACAGTTCGATCGAGACATACGGGGTCTGCCGCAGGGCGTGGCTACCAAAAAAATAGCCTGTATCGTAGTGAGGCCGGAGCAGTGCCCATTCTTCATCTTTGATAACCGGAGGTAGTTGCTGCATATCGCCGATCATCAGCAGCTGTACCCCACCAAAGGGAGCGCTATTGCCCCGGTAGCGCCGGAGAACCTCATCGATGCCATCGAGCACATCGGCCCGAACCATACTGATCTCATCAATCACGAGCAGGTCCAGCGTACGAACCAGTCTGATTTTATCCCGGTTGAAATGACGACCTTCGCGCTGCACCACTCCCGGCGCCAGTGGACCGAAGGGGAGTTGGAAAAGCGAGTGGATGGTGACACCACCGGCGTTAATGGCCGCCACTCCCGTTGGCGCAACAACCGCCAGACGCTTGGCGCTCAGCTGCCTGATCTGGTGCAGAAAGGTAGTCTTGCCCGTTCCGGCCTTTCCCGTCAGAAAAACATTCCGGTTGGTATGTAGAACAAACTGGTGGGCCAGTTCAAGTTTTTCGTTAATTACGGCAGGCATACGGATAAGGCGAGAGTGAAACGGACAAAGCTAATCGTTGTACTTTTGAAAACGAAAGTCGTTTTAGAACCGTTCGACTGACAAAGCCAGGAAAAACTTGTTACATAGGTACGGGCGGAATCCGAAACGGGTTGTCCGGCCGAAGTAAGGCTAGAAACGTGTACAGTCGGGCGTTTTCTGGCGAGCTTTTGCTGTTGGTAGCCGTTTCGCCTTGCCCAGTCGGAGCCTAAACAGCCGCCTAATCTTTTATTAGTAAGACTATGAATATCGGTGATAAAGTCCGTTTACTGCGGGCTAAAGAACAGGGCGTCGTGTCGCGCTTTCTGCCTGGCGACATGATTGAAATTGAAATCGAGGACGGGTTCCGGATTCCGGTCATGCGGTCTGAAATAGTGCCTGTATCGCCCCTGGAGGCTGAGCGGTTGCTGAAAACCAATACCTATGCGCCCCAGAAGCCAGCCGCGTCTGCGTCGTCATTGGCCATACTGTCCAATCAGGGCATCTACCTGGCTTTTTTGCCGGTAAACGATCGGGAGTATACCCTGCATCTGATCAATAACACGGATTGGGAATTTGCGTATGCGCTGGGCGAAGAGTCGGCCGCCCCCGCCGGTGGCGTTCAGTTTCGGGGGGTTCACAGCGGATTGCTGAAGCCGAAGTCGCAGCAGAAAATGAACGACCTCTATACCCACGCCACCTTCGAGAACTGGCCGACCTTCGTGGTGCAGGGCTTGTGGTTTCGGGCGGGCAAGTCGTCATTGCGGCCTCCGCTGGTGAAGCGGTTCAAGGCCCGGGCCAGCACGTTCTTCAAAAACAAGGTTACGGTGCCTGTCCTGAGCCAACCCGGTTTCCAGACCCAGCTCGATGCCGAGGCCGAATCGACCGCACCGGCGCCGGCTGGAACCCGCCCCCAGCCCGCGGGTGCTGTACCCCAGCGGCCATCGGCTCGCCCCACTACCATCCGGCCAGACGAGCTGAAAGCCGAAATGCTGAAGGCTAAAACCGACCTGGGAGCGCTGTCTGTTGAAAAGCCATCGTCGGTAGTAGACCTACATGTCGAAGCGCTATTGCCTAACGGGCCCGGCAACCGGACGCCGAGTGACCTGCTCACAGTGCAGCTCCACCATTTTGAGAAAAACCTGGAAAACGCAATCGCCAGTGGTATGAACGACATCACATTCATCCACGGAGTCGGTAGCGGTGCCCTGAAGACAGAAATTCACCGGCGGCTGGGGCAGCATCCCAACGTTCGTTTTTTTGAAGATGCCCAGAAACAGAAGTTTGGCTATGGAGCCACCAAGGTTACGATTAAGTAGTTTCGTTTTTCTTTGCTGGATCAGTTTGCTCGTCGGTTGTCAGCCCCCCACCACCAACCGACTGAACCCGAAGGCGCCCAAAGAAGCCTACACCACTACCGAAATGGAAGTTCGTAACGAACGCTTTTTGTCTACCGTTCATGTGCCGGTCTCGATAGCGCTGAACGACGTGGAACGGCAGATCAACAGCCAGGTAAACGGCCTGATCTACGAGGACAACAGTCTGACCGACAACGGCAACGACCAGTTCATGGCGAAAGTCTGGAAACGGGGCACTATCCTCGTGTCGGCTGCCGATAGTTTATTCCACTTTACCGTTCCCCTAAAAATCTGGGTGAAGGCAGGCGTATCGGTGCTGGGTTTTACGACCTATAAAGAAACCGAGTTTGACATCGATCTGCGGTTCAAAACCCGCTTCGATCTGGAGCGTGACTGGTCGGTTCACACCCAGACTACCGCCGATGGGTACGGCTGGGTTCGTCGGCCGACCGTTAGCGTAATCGGCGTCAACATCCCGATTACCAGCTTTGTGGGACGCATGATCGATAAAAATCTGGGCAGCATAACCAAAGCGATCGATCAGCAGGTTAGACGGAATGTGGACTTGAAGACCCCGGTTCTTCGCGCCTGGAACACGCTGAGAGAGCCGTATCTGGTGTCGGAAAAATACCGAACCTATATTCAGGTGGTACCTAAACGGATCCTGATCACACCGTTGCGGTTCGAAGAGCGGGTCATTCGGTCCACGATCGGTATCGAAGGGTTTACCCTCACCACCACCGGTGCCCGGCCCGACGTTCGACCCGCCGTGGTCCTGCCCGATCTAAACGTCGTTGCCCAGGTCAACGATGATTTTAAGATAGGCCTGCTGAGTGAAGTAATCTACCCCGAAGCCGCCCGGATCGCTACAGAGGAGTTTGTCGGAAAAACGTTTCGGTTCAGTGATGACCGCTACGCCATTACCGTAACGAACATCGATCTTTACGGGCAGAACGAGAGCCTGATCATCAAAGCCGGGCTGACCGGTACCATCACGGGCGATATTTATCTGCGGGGCCGCCCGTATTACGACGCCCAGACGCAGACGATTTCGCTCCGCGACCTCAAGTACGATCTGGACACCCGGAATATACTGCAACGGTCGGCCAGCTGGTTATTGCAGGGTACCTTCGCGCGGACGCTCGAGAAACAGCTCACCTTTCCGGTCGGGTCGTACATTGCCGATATACAAAAGCAACTACAGCAGCAGCTCCGGAACAACCAGCTCGCCAAAGGAGTGGTTATCAACGGCCGAATCGATGAAATACGACCCGATCAGGTCTATCTGACACCGACAGCCTTACTGGCGGTGGTCCACGCCCAGGGTCGTCTGGACGTCAAAGTAGACGGCCTGTAGGCGCGATCGCTGACAAAATCCGTACCTTTGCTGTCCCCAACCAATTCAGGCCAGCTTATCGCGTCCGGGAGATCGGGCGAGGAAAGTCCGGGCAGCACAGAGCACCCTACTTCCTAACGGGAAGGCGGACGGCTGGGAACGGCCGTTCGACAGCCAGTGTCACAGAAAATATACCGCCGAAAGGTAAGGGTGAAATGGTGGAGTAAGAGCCCACCGCCCGGCGGGCGACCGACGGGGCAGGATAAACCTTAGGGGCTGAAAGACCAAATATGCGCTGGACGTGCGGCTGCTCGTCGCCAGCGGCCCGAAAGGGCCAACACCAGCGCGGGTAGGTCGAACGAGGTGTCGGGTGACCGGCATCCCAGATAAATGATAAGCATCCGGCCCGTCCGGAGACAGAACCCGGCTTATCGGTCTGGGTTGATTGGGATTTTTAACGAGTTCATCGGGCTCACCCCTCCGCAACAGGCATGATGGGTGAGCCCGATTGTTTATTATTTATGGCCAGCAGGGAGGATAGTGGCTATAATTTCGTACCTTTGCGGCCACGTTTTACGCGGGGGGTTCGTCCTCCCATCAAAACTTACAAGCACAAATGGCTGTTAAAATTCGTTTAGCGCGTCGTGGACGCAAAAAGATGGCGATGTACGACATCGTAGTGGCTGAATCTACTTCGCCCCGCGATGGCCGGTTTATCGAGAAAATCGGTTCGTACAACCCCAACACCGACCCTTCGACGGTCGTACTGAAGTCGGAACGGGCCGTTTACTGGCTTATGGTAGGTGCTCAGCCGACGGATACCGCTCGTTCGGTATTGTCGCACGAAGGCATCATGTACAAGAAACACCTGCAGGTAGGCGTCAACAAAGGCGCCATCAGCCAGGATCAGGCCGACGAGAAATTCTCGACCTGGAAAGAAGACAAAGAGAACCGGAAAGCCGGTGCTGCTGACACCAAGACGCAAACCAAAGAGCAGGCTCGTGCTGCTCGTCTGGAAGCTGAGCGTAAGGTGAACGAAGCCCGCGCCGAGGCTATCGCGAAGAAAAACAAAGTAGAAGAGCCAGTAGCTGAAGAAGCTCCGGCTGCCGATACGACCGAAGAAGTAACCGCTGAAGCTCCGGCTACAGAAGCGGCTGCTCCGGAAGAAACTCCCGCTGCGGAATAGATTTTCGTAAGAAATAGTTAGTAAAGAGCCTGCTCTACACCGAGCAGGCTCTTTCTGTACATAATGCGGCCGGTAAGCCGCTCAGTGGCGGTGCTGAGCCGCGTTCTATCATGACTAAAGACGATTGTTATCAGTTGGGCCACATCACCAAAACGCACGGCGTCAGTGGTGAGCTGGTCCTGTACCTGGATGTCGACAACCCCGCCGAATACGCTGACCTGGAAACGGTGCTGCTGGAAGTGAAGGGGGAGTTGATTCCATATTTCATCGAATCGATTGCCATCGTGAAGGGCAGCCGCGCTATTGTGGCCTTTGAAGACGTGGACACCATCGAGCAGGCTGAACGGCTGATCAACTGCGGAGCGTATCTGCCGTTAGACGAGCTGGAGCCCATAACCGATGAAACCCGGTTTTATTTCCATGAGATCGTTGGCTATCAGGTGGTCGATGCTGAAGCGGGTGAACTAGGGATTGTACAGGGCGTGTATGCCATGAATGCCCAGGATCTGATCGCTATGGATTATCAGGGTAAAGAGGTCCTGATCCCGATCAACAGCGACATCGTTCGCACCGTAAACCGGGAGGCTCGCAAGTTGAATGTGGTGTTGCCCGCTGGTCTGCTCGATATCTACATGGAAGAAGATAAAGCCGACGCCAAACCCGAGGCTGATGACGACGATACCGATGAGGATTGATATTATTACCTGCCTGCCTCGGCTGCTGGACAGTTTCTTTGCCCACTCGATCCTGCAACGGGCGCAGACGGGCGGGTACGTGGAGGTGGTGGTGCACGATCTGCGGGATTATACCGCCGATAAACACCGGCGCGTCGACGATTATGCGTTTGGTGGGGGCGCGGGCATGGTGATGCAGATCGAGCCCATTGCCCGCTGTATCCGCGCGCTACAGGCCGACCGGACGTATGATGAAGTTATTTATATGACGCCCGACGGCGAACGGCTTAACCAGCAGACGACCAACTCGCTGTCGCTACGCCGGAACCTGATCATTCTCTGCGGCCACTACAAGGGGGTCGACGAGCGGGTGCGTGAGCTGTTCGTAACGAAAGAGATCAGCATTGGCGACTACGTGCTGAGCGGTGGCGAGCTGGCGGCCTGCGTACTCGCCGATGCCATTATCCGGCTGTTGCCCGGCGTGCTCAACGATGAGACCTCGGCCCTGACCGACTCGTTCCAGGATAATCTGCTGGCTCCGCCGGTGTATACGCGTCCGGCCGAGTTTGAAGGGCACCGCGTTCCGGCTATCCTTTTGAGCGGCCACGAAGCCAAAATTGACGAATGGAGGCATGAACAGGCGCTGGAACGTACCCGAGCCCGCCGGCCCGATTTACTCGAATCCTGACCTGATTCATTAAAATTTCGGTCTGTACACGAGGGGCAGCTGATCGGCTCATTGGCTATTCTGTTTAATATTTCTTAAACAGAAGGTATAAATTCTGGTTTTTTATTGATGTAGCAGTAAAAAACTCAGCGATTTCGTGAGCAAAACAGTGCACATTTTACTGATCGAAGATGATCAGGACGACGTGGAGTTATTCCAGTACGCCTTACATTCGAACCGGGTCATCTGTCAGCTGGAGGTGATCATGGATGGCGATCGGGTGGAGTCGCACCTACAGACGAGCACCAAACGCCCCGACGTCATTGTCATGGATCTGAACCTGCCCCGGATTTCGGGTCGGGACCTTCTGCAGCAGATACGGACCATTGATGGGTTTAGTCAGGTTCCGCTGATCGTCATGACTACCTCATCGGCCGACGACGATCGCAACTTCTGCCTGGCCAAAGGGGCCAACCAGTTTATCATCAAGCCCAGTTCGCTGGATGCCTTTGCCCAGACAGTGGCGGCTATTGTTGAGTTGGCTCTAACCGGGAACCAACCGTCCCCGCGTTAATTAACGCCTTCTTCCAGCGCCCGTTGTTCCCGTTCCCGTCGTTTGCGTTCCCGACGTTCCTGGCGCAGCTGCCGACGTGTTTTTACCGTATCGGCCGGAGCTACCTCACCCGTTGCTGCATCGGGCTGTACCGTTGCGGGGGGCGATTCGTTCCGGCGTTCGTCTTCGCGCCGACCCCGGAAGATACGCCGGAGGAAATCATCGATTCCTTCGCTCTCTTCTACTTCGCCCTCCATCGGATCGGTCATGAGGCTGTCGGGCTGGTAAAGACTGTCTACGGGTGCAATCTGACGGCGCAGTCCTTCGCGCAGCCGGACACCGTAGAAGCCATAAGCGCCTGAATCGGGCTCGGTCAGCCCCCGCTTGGCCATGAGTCGGCCGATGATCCGGAAATACCCACGCACGTTGCGCACCTGAAGCGATCCATCGGGCAGGAACCAGTCCAGCGCCCGTTTGGGGCGGGGGACTACGAACGCCAGAAAGATACTCTCGCCCAGATCCAGTTGGGCCGGTGATTTACCGAAATAGTAACGGGCTGCCTCGCCGATACCATAGATGTTGCGACCCCATTCGATGATGTTCAGATACACCTCATACATGCGGTCTTTCGGAATCAGGCGCTCGTTCTCGATCAGCCACACAATCAGTATTTCCTCGACTTTGCGGGAAAGGGTCTTGTTCCGGCTCAGGAACGCGTTCTTGACCAGCTGCATGGAAACCGTACTGGCACCGCGCTTGAACGACTTTTCTTTGAAGTTGGTCGCGATCGATACCCGAAACGCCTTTTCGTTAAAGCCTTTGTGGGTAAAGAAGTTATAATCTTCTGAAGTGAGGAGCGCGTTTCGCAGGTCGGGGGCGATCTGGTTCAGGGGGGTATAATCCGGATTTTCTGGCCCGACAGTTATGGGGCGCATCGGCTTCCCCTGTTCGTAAGGTGTATAGACAAACGGCTGGTTGATGGCCGCAAAATCGGTTCGGCCCATTTTCAGAATACGGAATCCCTGCGGAGTTAAGCCCGAGTTGAACTTAACGGAGTCGGGGAGGGAGGTATCGAGCTGAAAGGCCAGGTCGTATTTTAGCTTGCCCGTCACCTGCATACCCTCCAGCGACTCGAATAGTCCCTGCGGAAACGAGTTGAACACGGCCTGCGCATCCATCGCATCGGTATGCAGCTGCAGTTCATAAATTTTGCTGGGCGAGAGCGTGTATTTGACAAACGGGCGGGCGCTAACCTGCCCCAGCTGCAGGGTAGAGGAGCTGTCGATGCCCACGTAGTTTTCGCCGACAAACACGTTGGCTTTCATCGATGCGGTCGGTACGAGTACATCCGTACGGGCAATGGCTGGGTGGTTGATGCGCAGGTTCCGGACCGAGCCCGTACCTTCGAGCCGGAACTCGCCCCGTTCGCGATCAACGTCGCGGAGTTCAAAGCGAACGGTGTCTGTTTGCAGTTTGAGCTCGTATTTCTTCTGAATGTACGGGAGTTCGAGCGGTTTCGGCCGACCTCCGGGACCTTCGGCAAACAGCGCCAGGTTATACTCGCGGTCGGCGGGGTCGGCGGTTCCAGTGATGTGCCAGGTGGCCAGGTTCCGGTTCAGCAGCAGCGTAGAGTTAACGACCTCATCACGAATCGTAGCCGTCTGGGTCAGCAGGCTAAGGGTGTCGTTATTGTCCATACCCCGAAACTCAACATTCCGTACGCTGAGATTATCGGGAATCTTGGACAGCAGGTTGTCGATGAGGTTCTCGGCAACGTCGGCCAGGTCGGTCCGGCGCGTGGTTTGGGTCTCGGTAGAGTCGCGCTTTTTCTGGCGTAGCAAGAAGTCGATATTGGTAAGCGAGTCCCGTTTGACAACCTGAATCAGGCCGTTATCCATCGTCATAGCCGAGAGCCCGATTTTACCAGCCAGCAGCGGCCAGAAACGAACGCTCAACGCAACCGTGCCGATGCGGGCCAGACTATCCCGCTCTTCAGGGACGACCGAAATGTTGGTAAAGGCGATTGAAGTCAGACCTGTAAAACGGGCTGAGCCTATACGAACGTTGAGATTGTAGTCGCGTTTGGCTTTACGAACTGCCCGGTCGAGGGCGGTTTGCAACAGGCTTTCACGCCGGGAGTAGGCGTAACCAGCCCCAATGCCAGCTACAACAAAAAGACCTAAGAAAACCCAGCCGACAATACGGAGGGCTTTACGTTGACGATACGTCATGCTGAGAAACAAATGCTCGGAAGCGCAAAGATAGGAATTTGGGGGGAAGGTCAAGGGATTTATGGCAGGGGTATGGGGACAGGCCCGCCCGTACAGCGGCCCAGGATAGCCGTTTTCATGGGTCATCCGGTCAGGGTCTGATCCCCGTCCCTATACGTCCGGCGCTGCGCCCCTGCCCCTTACTCAAAAGTCGAGGTGGCAATTGGTCCAGCCATCGTCGAAACGGGTACCGAACTGCTGGTAGAAACCAATGGCGGGCTGGTTCCAGTCCAGCACCTGCCACATCATGCCGGTGCAGTTAGTCTCATGGGCCATCTCGATGGTGGCATCAAGCAGTAGTTTACCAACGCCATAGCCCCGAAAGGCTTCAGTCACGATGATGTCTTCCAGGTAAAGCCGCTTGCCTTTCCAGGTTGAATAGCGAAAGTAATAGACCGACATGCCCACGATCTTCTGGCTGTCGGAGTCTTCGGCAATGAGTAAGCCAAAAAGCGGGTTGGGACCAAAACCGTCTTCAGCCATTTGCTCAACGGAGTTGGTTACCTGGTCGGCTGCTTTTTCGTACACAGCTAGTTCAACGACCAGATCAAAGGCTTGCGGAATGTCGGCCCGCGTGCCGGGGCGAATGGAAATCATGCAGGGAATAATGAATGATGATAGAGATAAAACAAATGGGGGCTAGTGGGCGAACGAAATTAACGGTTCATCGCTCATCATTCACTATTTTATTCCGCCATTTGTCCAAAGCAGCCTGAAAATCATCGGGTAAGTCGGAGTCGAACTGCAGCCAGGCGCGGGTTCGCGGATGAATAAACCCCAGCGATTTAGCATGGAGAGCCTGTCGGGGAAGGAGTTTGAAGGCATTTTCGACGAAGGCTTTGTAGCTGCCGACCGGGTTGCCCCGCAGGATCCGGTCGCCACCGTAGGTAGCGTCGTTGAAAAGCGGATGGCCGATGTGTTTCAGGTGCGCCCGGATCTGGTGCGTACGGCCCGTTTCCAGGTTACACTGCAGCAACGATACGTAGCGAAGGGATTCGAGGGTTTTGTAATGCGTAACGGCCCATTTGCCTTTGGTCTCGTCGCTGTAGATGGCCTGCACTTTCCGGTCTTTCACCGAACGGCCAATGTAGCCGGTAATCGTACCCTCGGCGGGGTCGGGCAGTCCCCAGACCAGCGCATTGTAGGTACGTTCGATGCTGTGTTCAAAAAATTGCCGGGCCAGATGCGTCATGGCATATTCGGTTTTGGCAATCACCATCAGCCCGGAGGTGTCTTTATCGATGCGGTGAACCAGTCCTGGCCGGATGGTGCCGTTGCGGGTAGTCGGCAGGTTCTGAAAGTGATACACCAGGGCATTGACCAGGGTACCGCTCCAGTTGCCATGAGCGGGGTGTACAACCAGACCCGCCGGCTTATTCAGCACTAGTAGGTCATCATCCTCGAAAACGATGGTAAGCGGAATGTTCTCGGGCAGGATGTCGGTATCGCGGGGCGGGTGGGGGAGCGATACCGTGATGACATCGAGCGGTTTGATCTTGTAACTGGCCTTGGTGGGTTTGTCATTGACCCGTACCGATTCGGTGTCGATACCGGCCTGAATTTTGGTTCGCGAAGCATTGGGGAGCCGGTCCATCAGGAACCGGTCAACCCGCAACAGGCTCTGGCCTTTGTCCACCACAATGCGGTGATGCTCGTAGAGTTCGTCCTCGTCTTCTAAAATTTCTTCGCGGTCGTTGGTCACCCGTATCGCTGATTAACGCAGTTTTGAGCCGTTAACCAAGCCACGAAGATACGACGATGAGCGATATTTTGGCGCAACTGGCCACGTTTGCAGCCGACTCACCCCTGCAACGGCTCGCCCATCCATGGGCCGGCAGCGGGTTGGATGAGCCGGTTAACACGATTCAAATGTACCTGAAACGGGATGATCTGCTGCACCCCCAGGTATCGGGTAATAAGTGGCGAAAGCTGAAATACAACCTGCTGGCGGCTCGCGAGCAGGGCCACGATACGCTGCTTACATTTGGCGGAGCCTATTCCAATCACCTCTACGCGACGGCCGCGGCCGGGCGGGCGTTTGGGTTTCGGACCGTCGGTATCGTTCGGGGCGACGAACTGGCCAGCCAGCCGCGTAATCCGACGCTTTCTTTCTGCGAGTCGTGCGGTATGCAGCTGCATTTCGTCAGCCGGGCCGCGTATCGGGATAAGGACAAGCCGGCTTGGCAGGCAGAACTGATCAGTCAGTTTGGGAGCTGCTATATACTGCCCGAGGGGGGCTCCAATGAACTGGCACAACAGGGAGTGACTGAGATTATACCGGAAATTCAGGCACAGTTGGGCCGTGATCCTGACTTTGTAGTGTGTCCAGTGGGTACGGGTAGTACCTGGGCCGGGTTGGTGGCTGCCGCACCCCTCCAGACTCGCGTGCTCGGAATCGGGGTGCTGATGGGGGCGGCTCGGCTGCCGACGGTCCAGGCTGCGGTCAAGGCGCGACCGGCCGCTGCTGACGCGGTACTCGACTATGCGCTCGGAGGCTACGCTAAAACGACACCGCTATTGCTCGACTTCATCCAGGCGTTTGAAAGCAGCACGGGGGTGCCGATCGAACCCGTATACACTGCAAAAATGCTGTACGCGCTATCTGACCTGGTTAAAAGTGGGTATTTCCCGGATGATGCCACTGTTGTGGCTTTACATACCGGCGGGTTGCAGGGCCGCAATGATCGAATCATGAAAGGGCGATGAACAAGGTTAGCCAGCTTTTTTAGGCTCAGGCGGGCAGATAGATACAAAACCGCGCTCCCTGGCCGGGTTGGCTGACGGCCTGGATGGCGCCCCCGTGGTTATCTACGACTTTCTGAACGATAGCAAGCCCAATGCCGGTACCGCCGTACTGACTTCGGCCGTGTAGCCGCTGGAACATCTGAAAAATACGATCGGCGTATTTCTCATCGAATCCGATGCCGTTGTCGGTAACCGTGATGAGGTAGAAGCGACTGGCGGTGCTGATGGGATGGAGTTCTTCGGGCAGGTCGGCCGAAGAAACGGTTTCACAACTGATCCTGATATGCGGGGCCACGCCGGGCTGACGGAACTTGATAGCGTTTGTAATCAGGTTCTGAAACAGCTGGCGCAACTGCGGACCGTCGCCTTCGATGGTCGGCAGTGGCCCGGCGTCGATAGTGGCGCCTGACTCCTGTATCGACAACTCCAGATCGTTGAGTACGCCGTTGATAATATGTGAGATGGACACAGACCGAAAGGCGCCGGGCTGGTTCCGGATGCGGGAAAAAGCCAGCAGGTCTTTGATCAGCATCGACATCCGGTCGGCTGCCGACTGCATACGCTCCAGAAAGTCGACCCCATCGCCCAGTTGGCTGGCGTAGTTGGTTTTCAGCAGATCGCCGAACGACTGAATCTTGCGGAGTGGCTCCTGCAGGTCGTGGGATGAGACGTAGGCAAAGCGTTCCAGGTTTTCGTTTGAGCGTTGCAGGTCGAGGTTGGCAATCTGCAAGGCCCGAGTCCGTTGAGCTACCTGCTGTTCCAGATCGGTAGCAAACGATTTCTGATCGTGTATGTCCGTGCAGGTACCAAACCAGCGCAGAATCGGGCCGGGCTGTCCATCGGGTCCAGCGTCGCGCATGGGCAGGGCCCGGGCCAGGAGCCAGCGATAGGCACCATCGTGCCGACGCATCCGATACTCGATTTCGTAGGGGGCGCCCGTTTCCAAACTGTGCTGCCAGATGGCCTGCGTGCGGGCTATATCGTCGGGGTGCAGCACCGTTGACCAGCCTTCGCCCATCGACTGGTCGGGGGTTAGGCCGGTAAAGGCGTACCACTGCCGGTTGTAAAAATCGTGGGTTCCGTCCGGCTGGGTAGCCCAGACCATCTGGGGCATAAAATCCGTTACGAAGGTAAACTGCCGGATACTGTCGACCAGTTCTTCGTTGGTTGCAATCAGTTGCTGCTGAATCGTTACCTCGTGGGTAATATCCTGCAGGGTGCCGTTGAGCCGGTATGGGGTTTGGTCGGGGTTGAAATAGGCTTTTCCCTTGGCCCGAACGATCCGTTCGATCCCGGTCTGGGGGTTGGTAATGGTGTAGACCGCATCATACAGGCCGCCCGACGCATACTGCATGGCTTCCCAGATGGCATCCGTCACCCGCTGGCGATCCCGGTCAATAATGACATCGAGAGCGGTTTGTAATGGTATTTCGGCATGTGGGGGTAGACCGAACCATTCTTTCAACCGGTCGTTGCCCACAAAGCGGTTGGTGATGGGGTTCAGGTCAAAGGTCCCCAGCTCGGCTGCGTCGATAGCGAAACGAAGCTGCTCTTCGCTTTCTTCGGCTTTGCGGAGTACCGTAATCGCCTGGGTCGTTTCGGTGCAAACGACCAGCACGCCCCCTACCTGACCCGATTCGTCCCGGACAGGGCTGTAGCTAAACGTCCAGTACACGTTCTCCAGCCTGCCGTTGCGGAAAATCGGGATGAGCTGATCTTCGCTCCAGGTGGCTTCTCCGCCAGCCAGTACCTGATCGATGAGGGGTTTTATGATGGGCCAGGTTTCGGGCCAGCACTCCTCAGCGCGCTGGCCCAGCGCCGTAGGATGTTTGCCGTCATTGCCCAGGCTGGGCCGGTACGCATCGTTATAGAACTGAATCAGGGATGGCCCCCAGAACAGAAACATGGGAAACCGGGAGGCTAGCAGGATACTAACCGTTGTGCGCAGGCTCTGCGGCCACTCGTCGGGAGATCCTATTTCGGTTTTCGACCAATCAAAAGAACGGGTCAACGTACCCATTTCGCCCCCACCGGCCAGAAAGGGGTACGAATCAAGAGCATCACTAGTATTCATACATTACGTTGAGCAAATCACGACAGACATGATCTGATACCACCCGAATTATCTTGTTGAAGAGAGGAAAAAAAAGAGATAGCGCCCCAAATATACGCCCTGTCGGGTTTGTCAGAAATGGCTCACCGCGATGTACTATACTCTTTATCGACAGGATTTGTTTGTAACACGGTATTGTGAGGCAACGGCCTGGGGTGTACGTCCCGTAAAACGCAGCCGGTACTGAGTAAATTGACCAGTCTGTAGACTTAGCAATTTAGATGGTCTGGGGTCGTTTCCGGATGTAATAAGTACTACGTATGCGCTGGTTGGTTGTTTGGGTAATGGTGGGGGTCATAAACAGAATGGATGCCCAGCCGGTTGGTCAGAAAGCTGACGGTTACCGGGGCATCTGGTACTTTATCGGGAAAACCGGCAACGCCTATGCACATAAATACAGTGGCGGGCTGGGCACCTATCCGGCCAATCATTATCCGTTCTCGGTTTATGCGCCGGCCGTACAGAAAACGTTCTTCTGCTACGGCGGGGTTACCGATTCGACTTCGACCGAGTTAGGGCACTTTGTTGGCGTCTACGATCATCGGACCAAACTGGTGTCGAAACCAACGTGGCTGCTCAACAAACAAACCGACGACGCCCACGACAATCCGATCATTCAACTGGATGACAACGGATACATCTGGATTTTTTCGACCTCACACGGTACCGAACGGCCATCCTATATTCACCGGAGCCGGAAACCGTACGACATTGCGGCTTTTGAGCGGATACCCGCCACCCGGCAGAACGAAGTCGGGCAGCGGGTACCGTTTGACAATTTCTCGTACGTACAAAGCTATTACCAGCCGGGGCATGGCTTCCTGAACCTGATGACCCACTACGACCGGGGCGTCCTCCGTTACGGAGCCAGCAAGCCGCGCCGGACGATGAGCTTTATTACCAGTCCCGACGGCATCAGCTGGTCAGCCTGGCAGGACATCGGCCAGATTCAGGAGGGGCATTACCAGACCAGTGGTCAGCGTGGCGGTACCATTGGTACATCGTTCAATTTTCATCCGGATACCGAAAAGGGAAGCGGGCTCGATTACCGGACCAACCTGTACTACGTTGAAACCACCGACTTCGGCAAAAGCTGGCATACGGCCGGGCAGGAACCCGTATCGCTGCCCCTCACCGAGCCCAAAAACAAGGCGCTGGTCAACGATTACCAGCAGGCGGGCCTGAACGTGTACATCAGTGATCTCAACTTCGACGCCGATGGTCATCCGGTTATCCTGTACATAACCAGCAAAGGACCCGAACCCGGTCCTGGGCAGGGCCCTCACCAATGGCACGTTGCCCACTGGACTGGCGCCGACTGGGTGATTCATGACGTAGCGCAGTCGGACCACAATTACGATATGGGTTCGTTGTACATAAACGGGAACAACTGGCAGATTATAGGCCCTGTTGAGCCGGGGCCGCAGTCGTATGGTACGGGCGGGAGTCTGGTCCGGCTCGAGAGCCGCGACGCGGGGAAAACCTGGCGCCCAAGTCGTCAGTTAACGCCCGGCAGTACCCGTAACCATGCCTATCCGCGTCGGCCGGTTGCGTATCAGCCCGGCTTCGTGGCGTTCTGGGCAGATGGCAATGCCCGCCAGCAATCCGCTTCCTATCTGTATTTCTGCGATGAAACGGGGCAGGTATTCCAGTTGCCTCCTACGATGAAAACCGATCAGGAAAAGCCAGTTCCTGTTTTCGGCAGACCCAACAAGTAGGCCCCGAAGAGGTTGGCTACAGCGTTTATTCGTCAGGTTTCGGCTTCGACCAGGGCTGTTTGCCTAGAATAAACTTGACGGAATCGGCGCGGAGAATGTGGCCAATGCCTGTTTTGAACGGCATATCCTTTATTATCGATAATCAGGCTGTCTGTGCGTATGGCCCAGGTAAAGGGCATATCTCTGGAGAGCATACCCATCTGAATCTGATTGGTTCCCTAGCTGCCCGTATAGTCAGGTTGTTCAGCGAATACACCGAGTAAGTAATACCACCATCAGCGGGGACTAACGGCAGACAACTGGACAATCGACACCGCTGTTGGTACGACAAAAAATGGCCCATATGGTGGTAAAATTCCGAGCCCGCAAGCGGGCTACGGTCCACCGCGACAGCTATTGGTACGTTGATCGAACAGGCAGCCAGGATTTACATATTGTTTAAAACGCCGAAGGGAGGCAGGTTTATTCCCGAACGCTGGCCCGTCGTAACCGGTCGTTCATGGCGAAGCCCAGCCCCTGGTTCGGCAGTGGTTCCGCGTACAGCATATCGACGGGTAAGCTGTCGAGGGCGCGGAGGTGGGCAAACAGGTTTTTGGCCGCTTCGTTCAGGTTACCGCCGGGCGATAAGACCCGCTGCCGGTCGGCCGGTATACCCCCAAAAGGTTCTCGAAAAACCAGTGCACCCACCCGGTCGGCAGGGGGCGGAGACTGGCCGGGCGGCAGTAAGATAAGTGGTTTGCGGGGCGCGTAGTGGCTGCTGAGCATGCCCGGTGCGGCCGGGTTCGAGGTCGAGTGGGTACGGACTGATACGGGACCGATGATGGCTTCGATCTGATCCAGAGCCAGACCACCGAGCCGGTAAACGGTAGGCCCCTGTTCATCGAATCCGACGATGGTCGACTCAAGCCCAACCTGGGCGGGGCCACCGTCGAGAATATACGGAATCTGCTCGCCCAGCTGATCGGCAACGTGATGGGCGGTTGTGGGGCTGATGTAGCCGAACGGATTGGCACTCGGAGCCGCCAGCGGAAACGGGAGCGCGCGTAAAAGGGCCAGCGTGAGCGGATGATGGGGAATGCGGACGGCTACCGATGGCAGGCCCGACGTAACCAGATCGGGAATGACAGACCGGCGCGGCAGGAGTAACGTCAGCGGACCGGGCCAGAATGCCTGGGCCAGTTGCCGGGCGGGGGCGGGAATGGTACTGACAAACTGAGAAACTTTCTCGAGCGAATCAGTATGGACGATGAGGGGGTCGAACGCCGGTCGGTTTTTAACCCGGAAAATGGTCAGCACCGCATCGGCGTCCAGGGCGTTGCCCGCCAGACCATACACGGTTTCGGTCGGAATGCCGACTACCTGTCCCGCCTGAAGAAAAGCCGCTACCCGACCAATGTCTGTACCAATTTCTGCCGTCATAATCGACAAAGATACAAGAAGAGCGGCTCCTGATGGTAACAGCTGGCCCGCTGACCTGTACGGTTGACTGGAGGTCAGCGGGCTGGGGGAGATTAGTGAACGCCACCGGGGCCATGAACGTGGCCGTGGGCCAGCTCGTCGGGGGTAGCGTTGCGAACCTCAACGACTTCAACATCGAAGTGCAGGTTCTGATCGGCGAGGGGGTGGTTCGCATCGACCGTAACCGTTTCCGGACCAACGCTGGTGATCGTAATGACCTGGCCATCGTTGGCTTCAAACTGCATTCCGACTTCCACTTCCTGGCCACCAAAAGCCCGGCGTGGTACTTCTTCAATAAGCTGCGGGTCGCGCAGACCGTACCCTTTTTCGGGGGGCACATCCAGGCTGAGTTTATCGCCCTTCACGCGGCCTTCCAGCCCTTCTTCCATACCCGGTATCAGGTTGTTTTCGCCGTGTAGATAATACAGGGGGGCCCGGCCTTCGCTCGAATCGAGTACATTCCCGGCATCGTCGCGCAGGGTATAATGGATGGCCGCTACCTTGTGTTTTGTAATGTTCATGACTGTCTTCTGTATGCGCTGGTTGGTCTTGTATTCACAACTACTGAACGAATAAATTGGCTTTTTTTGCCTTCTTTTTTTTGGCAGATCTGCTGGGCGGTGTTGCCCCGCAGGCAGGAAATTGCCTGCCAGATCGGGCCAGATCGTTCAGCTTAGCGGTGTAAATGAACGCAATTCTCCTTTAAATTAACCCATTATCATAGAAAAAGACAGCGTCTGGCCGGGTCGAAAAGTCGATTGGTTGATCATCCGGACCGTTCAGACCGGCTGTATGACCTGCCCGGCCGACCGATCAGTGAACCGGCTTTTTGCCGAACAGACAAGCCGCCAGACACCGGGCCGACCTGATCGGATTCGGGCTCGGCAACGACCTGCAGAGGCTGGTTGGGACCGACGCAAAGAATAACCCGACTCCGCTGACTAGAACAACACTATGGTTCGTTTAGAAAGCGTTTGGCATCTGCTTTGTTGACCAGCCACGGAACAGTATCTTTGTCTATATGAATGAAAAATTCAGAATGTGGCTCAAACGGGTCGGCTGGGCAGGGTTTCTGTTTTTCCTGATCAAAGGATTACTCTGGCTGATCATTCCGTATCTGATTGCGAAAGGTATTTTGTCGAAATAACAGGCCGTTCTGCCGACGTTGACCACTAATGCCGAACTGATTCCCAAGCCTTTGTTGAGTACTTGGTATACAGCATCAGTCGGTCGGGTTCGACTTCTGGTAGAGAGGTGGCTTAACAAGCTCTTTTGTCCGGTTGCTTATGCGACAACTTTCCGTGTGGAGTGCCCTTCGTTTGCCGATGGGTTTTTTATGGCTGATTTCATTTTTTCTGCTGCCCAAAGCGGCTGAAGCATCCCACATCATTGGGGGCGACGTCAGTATGCAGCAGCAGGGGGGAGAGCCCGGGCTGTTTCGGCTACAGCTCAATCAGTACTGGGATGAGAAGCAGACCGGCAAGGATACGCGCGATGCGTCGGTCCGCCTGCTGATCTATCGGAAAAACAATCCGGTATTTGTCGAAGCCATTACGCTTAAGCTTCAGGAAACGCTGCCGCTCGAATTTGCCAATTCTGCCTGCGCGGAATTTCGGGAACTCGAGTTTACCGAAGCGCGCTATTACGACGTCGTTCAGTTTGACCCCCAGAAGTATACCGACCCCGGCGGGTATTACATTGTCTGGGAGCGCTGCTGCCGCAACGACGACCTGACTAACACCAATTCGGCCATTGCTGCCGGTGTAGGAATGGTATTTTACCTCGAGTTTCCACCCATGGTTCGCGGAGGGCGCCCGTTTGTTAACTCATCACCGGACTTCAAATTACCCAACGGGGATTACATCTGCCTGAATAAACCGTTTACGTACGACGTCAGCGCGACCGATGCGGATGGCGATCTGCTGCTGTACACCATAGTACAGCCTTTTAACGGGTACACCACCCGTTCGGTACCGTTTAGTGTGTCCGATGCCCCCCGGGCCAGCTACCCACCTATCACCTGGAATCGGGGGTATAGTCTGGCCAACGTCATACCGGGTAATCCTCCGCTGAATATCAACACCACGACCGGGATCGTTAACGTGCGGGCCAATCGGGAAGGGCTTTTTCTGTTCACCGTGCAGTGCGAAGAGTATCGGAACGGGCAACGCATTGGCGTGGTCCGGCGCGATATACAGCTGCCCGTTGTCGACTGTTCTAAAAATACACCCACGCCCGCCATCATTTCGGTCAACAATAGGCCCGTGAGCGGAGACCTGGTCTGGTGTGGCAGTCAGCCCCTGGTGTTCAGGGTCGACAAAAATGAAAACTACCGCTACCAGTGGCAACGCGATGGGGTGAATATTACGGGTGCCAACGCCGATACCCTCGACGTCAAAATCGTTGGGAAATATACGGTGGTGACCAGTCAGGCAAAGATCTGCGCTAACGATACCGTGTCAAAACAGGTGACTGTCTCGTTCGTTACGCCCCCAACCGTAAAGCTACGGCTGGAGGGAACGAAACCGTTTTGCTCAGGCGATACGATTGTGCTCCAGGCGGAGGGACAGCCCGGCTATCAGTACCAATGGCGTCGGAACGGGACCGTGCTGGCGGCTCAGGAAACGGCCTCTCTACGGGTAACCCAGTCGGGGCGTTACGAAGTGCTGGCCCGACCGGGTGCGGCCGTTTGTGAAGGGCTTGATTCGCTTAGCCTGACGTTTTTCCCCCGTCCCGAAGCGCGCATCAGCGCGGCCAGACCTGACCTATGCCCCGGCGACTCGGTGCTGCTGACCGCCACGAATCAACCCGGTAGCCGGTTCGACTGGCGACGGGATGGCACCCCGTTTGGCGATACAATCAACCGCGTGCAAACCCGACTGGGTGGAACGTTTCGGGTGAAAGTAACCAACCCGAGTGGGTGCTCGGCCGAATCGGCCCTGCTGACCATCCGGCAGAACGAACAACCTACGGCCCTGCTGGACTCGATCCCCCCTCTGTGCGGCTCGCCCGAATCGGTCGTTACCCTGAATGGGCAGCCGGTCGGAGGGGTGTACAGCGGCCCGGGGGTGAATGGCAACCGGTTCGATCCAACCCAGGCAGGCACCGGGCGTCACCCGATTACGTACCGGGTCACCTCCGCCCAGGGCTGCCGGGCCGAGCAGACTCGTATAGCCGTCGTGTCGCCTGGCCCCAGAGTAACGGGCCCTCCCTCGTACATACTGTTCAAAGGAAACAGCGTACAGATAAAAACCCAGGCTACCGAAGAAATCGGGCAGTATATATGGAGCCCGCCCGTGTCGCTCAGCCGTCCCGACGTGCCCAACCCAATAGCGAGTCCACTCGTGACAACACCGTACCAGCTCACTGCGATCAGTACCGTAGGCTGTCCCACCAGTTTTTCCATTGTGGTTGAAGTCGTGGAGCCCATGTATATTCCGTCAGCCTTCTCGCCCAACGGCGACGGCCTGAACGATGTGTGGGTAATTCCGAACGCCGGTCAGTTTCCCAACTGCGACGTTGCGGTCTATAACCGCTGGGGCGAGGTGGTTTTTCAGTCGAAAGGATACACCATACCCTGGGATGGCACGTCCCGGCAGGAGCGGGTCAGCCCAGGGGTCTATACGTATCGAATCAACACCGGCGAGGGCCCTTATTCGACCACCTATCGGGGGCAACTGACGGTCATCTACTGACAATCGGCTGTCCCACTCGCTCATTTTTTGACTTTCAGGCAATTTTTAGTGATCGGTATACCGTTTACTCAACAATCGGGAGCTTTTTCCTGAACTGTACTGCCATTCGGTACGATTTTCAGAACCATCGGGGCCGGTTCAGGGTAAACGCTCTTTGTAGTCGGAGTGCGTAGCTCCGGGTCTGCCGCGGCAGACTGGTTGTTTCAACGTTTAACATAACCCAAGATGACTAAGAAAACGTATTTAGGATGGGCACTGGCCCTGTCACTGTTTGTAGGATCGACAGCGCTGGTGTCGGCCCAAACCCAGAATGCCGTCGGTCGGGCTGATTCCTCGGGCACCATGACCACAACATCCACTACGTCTGAAGGTACCATGAAAGCGGGGGGCGCAACCGGCCGTGATCTGACCATCAGCGCGGCCAAATCAGCCGATCATACCGTTCTGTTCCGGGCTCTGCGCGTATCGGGGCTGACGGAGCAGGCTAGCGGCAAAGGTCCCTATACCGTATTTGCGCCTACTAACGAAGCGTTCAGCAAACTGCCGGAGGGATCGCTGGACGCCCTGCTGAAACCGGCAGGCAAGCAAAAACTGGTGAAGCTGCTGGCCTATCATGTCGTTAAAGGTAAATTTTCGGCAGAACAGCTGCAGGACGGCCAGAAACTGAAAACAGTAACGGGAGGCACCCTGACGGTTAGCAAGCAGGGCGATGCGATCACGATTACCGACGGCCAGGGCAGCGTAGCCACTATCAACCAGGCCGATATTGAAGCGACCAATGGCATGATTCATTCGGTCGATACCGTGCTGATGCCCGCCGGCGCGAAATAGTCAACTGACCAGGCTTTACAGGCCTGCAACCCCTTGCTGTACTCAACGGCAAGGGGTTTTTTATTGGCTCTGGTATAATCGGCTAGGTGACCGATGGCGCTGACGTAAGTATAATTACGCAGGCAGTTTCTCTTTTACGCAGGCGTTGTGTCCGTCAATGGCCCAATAACATACGCATAATATAAAATTATGGTTATTTAGGGAGATTTTTTAACTATTACTGCTTGGGGTTCGTCCGGATATGTAAGAGTTGTATTTACCGGAGCGATAATTGATTCGCCGGAAAAGGGGTCAGGGGGCGCTGCTCAGGGTTTATTATTATTCCTTTAAATACACAATTACTCAATTCTCTAACGGGCCGTAAGCAGAACTTTGCATCACCAATTAATCAATCAACTATGACTTATTTCTATCATCCCAATTCACTCGTTTCGTTGTCAACCCGGTGGCGATTGCTGTTCGTTCTCTTGGCGGGCTGTAGTCTGATCGGTTCAGCGCAGGCTCAGCAACTGGCCCGGCTGTCGGGTGAGCGTTCGGGCCAGTCGGCCCCTGCCGAGATAACCGTAAGCGGACGGGTTACTGACGCATCTACCAACGAGTCGCTGGCTGGTTGTACGGTTTTGGTAAAGGGCACGCAGAAAGGAACCACCACCGATGCCAACGGCGCCTTTCGGATTGTGGTGCCCAACGAAGAGGCTGTGCTGGTCATCGGCTTCATTGGTTTCGTGTCGCAGGAAGAACGGGTCGGCAACCGCACAACCATAAACGTGGCGCTTAAGCCGTCGGCTTCCGAGCTGGCACAGGTCGTTGTTATCGGCTATGGTACAACGACCAAAAAAGACGCTACCGGCGCGCTGAAGACGGTGAAAAGCACCGAATTTAACCGCGGCATCATCAACTCGCCCGAGCAGTTGCTACAGGGCAAAGTGGCCGGCGTCAACGTGACCTCGGTCAGTGGCGAACCGGGCGCGCGGCAAAGCATCACCGTTCGCGGCCCCGGCGGAGTGCGGACCGGTAGCACCCCCCTGTTCGTGCTGGACGGTATTCCGCTCGATAACTCCAGCACCGGAGGGGCCACCAACCCACTCAGCTTTCTGAATCCGCAGGATATTGAATCCATCGATGTGCTGAAAGACGCATCGGCAACGGCCATCTACGGAGCGCGGGGCGCTAACGGCGTTATTCTGATCACGACCAAGAAAGGCAAAGCCGGGGCTACGAACCTAACCGTTTCGGCCAATGTGGGCGTATCGAACATGGCCCGGCCCATACCGCTTTTTACCGCCGACGAGTTTCGGCAGCAGGTGACGGCCATAGGGGGCGTTGTTGACGACCAGAAAGCATCTACCGACTGGCTGAAGGAAATCAGCCGGACGGCCATCACCCAGGATTACAATCTGTCGTTCGGCGGAGGAGCCGATCGGCTGACCTATTACGGTTCGTTCAGTATGCAGAACCAGGAGGGAGTGCTCAAAAACAGCAAACTCAACCGGTTTACCGGGCGGTTCAACGCCACCCAGAAATTCCTGGACGACCGGCTGGTGCTGGACGTGAACCTGACGGCGTCGCGCCTGTTCAACGAGCGGCCCCCGATCGAGGGTGTACTGGGCGCGGCCCTCTCGGCCAATCCTACGTTCCCGGCCTATGACGCCACGGGGGCACCAGCCCGCTACCAGGCCTTTACCAATCCGCTGGTTTCGCTCGATCTGCAAAAGGATATCACCACGACCAACCGGGTGGTGGCTTCGATATCACCTTCCTACAAAATCACCAAAGACCTCGTCTATAAACTCAATCTGGGTGTCGATAATGCCTCCTCGACGCGTGACCAGCAGTCGCTGGCCAGTCTGGTTCCTCAGCAGGACGGACGGCTCGAAAGTATTTACACGACCAACCAGAACGTCTTGATCGAGAACTACTTCACCTATACGCTGGCCAGGGGGCAGCATAGCATGTCGGCTTTGCTGGGGCACTCGTTCCAGAAATTTACGCTGGGTGGCCGCAACTGGAGCGTCAACAAGTTTCCGATCGGCCCCATCGAACCCATTAACAACCCCGGACTGGGCCAGGATCTGACGCTGGCCAATAACCGGCCGGGTGGTTTTGCGGTAGAGAATGAGCTGCAGTCGTTTTTTGGCCGGTTAAATTACCAGTTCCGCGATCGCTACCTGCTGACGGCTACTGTACGGGCCGACGGGTCGAGCAAGTTCGGCGCCAACAACAAGTACGGTGTGTTCCCGTCGTTCTCGGCCGGATGGCGGTTGTCGGAAGAGGAATTCCTGAAAAACGGACCCTTCTCCGACCTGAAACTGCGGGCGGGCTGGGGCCGGACCGGTAACCAGGAAATCCCCTCGAAGATTACCCAGGCCCTGTTTACCTCGAGCGTATCGAATACGACCAGCTATCCCCTCGATAACTCGACGACCTACCCGGCCGGTACGACCTACACCCGACTGGCTAACCCAGATATTCAGTGGGAAGTATCGACCCAAACGGACCTGGGTCTGGATTTCGGCCTGCTGAAAGGTGCCCTGACGGGTTCTGTCGATTATTTCCGGAAGGTTTCCGGCAAAATCCTGCTCGAAGTCATCCCGGCTGACCCCATTCAGCCGGCGGCTACCTACTGGACCAACGTGCCCGATATGACCATTACCAACCAGGGTGTGGAACTGGATCTGAATTATCGGTACGTGAGCCAGGGCGGCTTCCGGTTCGATCTGGGTGGAAATATTA
The DNA here is from genome assembly GCF_004138325.1 of Spirosoma sordidisoli. Taxonomy (GTDB): domain Bacteria; phylum Bacteroidota; class Bacteroidia; order Cytophagales; family Spirosomataceae; genus Spirosoma; species Spirosoma sordidisoli. Next base: position 686,055 of record NZ_SBLB01000002.1, read on the forward strand.
CGTTCATAAAGAACCGGGTCGAGGGTTCGCCCTACTCGGTCATCACGTCGGGGTCGGCAACCGGCCCGGGCCTGACGTCCGCTACCGTCAACGGCTACGTGAATGGGCAGCCCATCGGTACGTTCTTCCTTCGGGAGTACATCGGTATCGATGATAAGGGCCTGAGCAAGTACACCGACCGCGATGGCGACGGCCAGGGCGGCACCGACAAAGACCGGATTGCAGCGGGCAGCGCTTTGCCTACGCGTCAGTATAACATCAACACCAGCATGGCGTATAAGGGCTTTGACCTGACCGCCAACTTCAACGGAGTCGCCGGCAATAAAGTATATGACAACACCGCCAACGCCCTATTCTACAAAGCCCGTCTGGTGAAAGGCCTGAACGGACCCGCCGAAGCCATTGGCGAACCCAACGAGTCGATCAACAACGCGGCACCGGTGTCGACCCGATTCCTGAAAGACGGTTCTTTTTTCCGGTTGAACAACCTGACCCTGGGGTATAACCTCGATCCGAGTCGAATCGGCATGAAGCGCTGGTTTGCTAACGCCCGGCTATCCGTTACGGGGCAAAACCTGTTCGTGATTACCAAATACAATGGCTTCGATCCGGAGGTAAATACCGATCGTACCGTGAACGGCATTTCGTCATACGGGATCGATTACCTCAGCTATCCGAAAGCGCGCTCGTTCGTTTTTGGTCTGAACTTAACCTTTTAGTCAATGGTCAACGTCAGCCGGACCGTGCCGGATCGTCCGGTCCGAACCCCGGCTGCTGTTGGCCCGTAACTCAAGATATAGTATGAAAAAGATAGTTATTTCATCGTTGATGCTGTTCGGCCTGCTGGTTTTGAATAGCTGTACCGATCTGACAGAAAATGTACTGGACGAGTCGTCGGTGACGGGTCTGACCGACCGACAGGCCGCGGACGGGAACCTGGCGCCGGTATACGCCCGCCTGCCGGATCTGTTTACCCATACCAACTACTTCGCCGTTCAGGAAATCTCGACCGACGAAGCGATTCTGCCCTACCGGGGCGGCACAGACTGGGGCGACAACGGCATCTACCTGGCGCTGCACCAGCACCTGCCAACCAGTACCGATCCCAACCTTCGCAATACCTGGCTGATCCTGGCGCAGGGCATTTCGCGCTCGATTACCGCGCTGAATACCCTTCCGACCATCAATGACTCCAACACGAAGGTGTACCTGGCCGAGGCCCGGGGTATGCGGGCGTACTACAACATGATGCTGCTCGATCTGTTCGGGCTGGTATTCAAAAAAGATGACCCGCAGGCCACCTCGGAAATCCTGCGGGGTGAGCAGGCGCTTGAGTACGTCAAAAGCGAATTGCTCGCGGCCGAGCCCGACCTGCTGACCACCGTCGGTCCCGGTCGTCTGACCAAGGGGGGCGCCTGGGGCCTGCTGGCTCGCCTGTATCTGAACGCAGCTGTATACCGCGATCCCTACGCAGCCCAGTTCGCTTTCAAAACCGAAGACATGGACAAGGTGATCGAATACACCGATAAGATTATCAGCTCGGGTCAGTATCAGCTGGCGCCTGATTATTTCTCGGTTTTCAATGCCGACAACCATACGAATAAAGAGCTGATTTTTGCGGTCGATCAACGGGCGGAGCTGAACGGACACAATCGTCTGGCGTACTTCTCCCTCTCGGGCGATCAGTTTCCGCTGCCCGCCTTCACGGGGGCAAACGGCACCGACGGCCCGGCCATTACGCCTGATTTCTACCGGACGTGGGTAAACGCCTACGCTCCGCAGGACCCGGCTGGCATCGACCCGCGTTTCTATCGGAAGAACCTGAATATTCCGGCCGACTCCTGCATGACGGCGGGTAGCGTTGTGATGGATCGGGGTATCCTGCGCGGGCAGCAATATGGCCTGCTGCGGGTAAACGGTGCGTTTGTTCGCTGCGGCAGTAACTACCGGGTTGGCCGATTAGTCCACATCACCCGCAACCGGCCAACCCTGCCGGTCAATTTCACCGAGCAGATCGACTTCAGCGTGGCGGGTAGCAACTACAACACCGGGTACCGGGTACTGAAGTATGAGTTTAGCCCGAAATCGCAGTCGGGTCGTAACCTGGGCGATGTCGACATCCCCATTGTACGCCTGGCCGATGTGTATCTGATGCGGGCCGAAGCCAAACTGCGTAAGAGCAGCGACGCGGCCGGGGCGCTGGCTGATGTTAACGCGGTTCGGGCTTCCCGTACGGCCAGCACACCGGCTCCGGCGCTGACCAGTATGAACCTGGACCTGTTGTTCCGGGAGCGCGGGTTTGAACTGTACTGGGAATGCCAGCGCCGTACCGACATGATCCGTTTCGGCAAGTACGAAGGTACCTGGACGGAGAAGACAAATGCCGACCGGCAGAAGCGCCTTTTCCCCATTCCGCAAACGGCCATCGATGGCGCTTCGAACCTGCCGGGCTATCTGACTCAGAACGCCAGTTATTAATTCCGCGTAACGTCTGCTTTAGCGTGTATAGTCATCAGGTGGCCAGGGCTGCCTGATGACTATTTGCTATACGCCATGCCTACCGGGCTGGGGGGTGAAATTCACCCTTCCCCAAACACCGCTACCTGATTTTTTATGAAAACACCTGTTCTTTTCGTTTGTCTGTGCCTGCTCAGTTTCCTGTCGGCCGCGCAGCCGCGAGCCTATAGACACCGGTCGGATAAGCAACGTCTCGATGACCGCTCGCCAGCCATTATGCCGTATAACCGGCTTACCCAGTCGGCCGGAACCGTGTTGAGTTACGGCGACCCGAAACTCGAGAACCATACGCTGGACATGGCGCTGCTGCCGGGCCAGACGCAGCTGGTCATTGAGGATCGCTACGGCATTGCGGTGCTGGACCGGCCGAGCCGGCGGATCGTGCACCGGTGGACGTTCCGTGATGTGCCGGCCTACAAAGCGCTGATGAGTACGTACTCCGGTATAGAGGTGTTCAGCCACCAGAATCAGACCTATATCGTCTGGGGCGCGTCGGAGCGCGAAAAAGGCCAGTCCGGACTCATGATTGCTTCCTGGGCCGATGGTACCATAGGGAAGGTGGAGCTGCTGCCGTTCGTGCCAGTTGCGCCGGCTCCCATTGCGCTGGCCAACGACGTAGCCGTGCGGGCCGAAGGCGGGGAGACATATCTGTACGTGGTGCTGAACGGGAATAATCAGCTGGCCAAGGTTCGGTTTTCGGATCGATCGGTGGTCTGGACGGCCCAAACGGGCGTTGCTCCTTTTGGGGTGGCGCTGGCGGGTGATCAGGCCTACGTAACGAACTGGGCCGGACCCGTGCCCGACTCGACCAGTACCCACGAAACGGCCGGTGTACCCTGGGGCGCTGCCTATATCGATCCCCGTACCGGTGCCATGGCCCGGGGGTCGGTAACGGTAATCGACCTGAAAACGGGAAAGCCAGAAACCAGCATCGAGGTAGGGCTGCACCCGAATGCCATCATCAGTCGTCGCGATGGTCGGGTGCTTTACGTGGCAAATGGCAACAGCGATAACATTTCAGTCATCGATGCGCAAACCCGGCGGGTAACCGATTCGATCGCCGTAGGTTTGTTTCGCGGTCAGACGGCCTACATTGGCAGCACCCCCAACGCCCTGGCGCTCGACCCCACCGAAACGACACTTTATGTGGCCAACGGTCTCGACAATGCCCTGGCTGTCGTGTCGCTGGCCGACAGCAGCCGGGTTCGGGGCTATGTGCCGACGCAGGCTTACCCGGCCGGGGTTCTGTGTCTGGGTAACGAGCTGTACGTGGCCAACCTCGAAGGAAATGGGGCTCGGATTGCTACCGCCGTCGAGCTGGGAACGAGCCAGACTGCTCAGCCACAAAAGCCCGGTCAGCAGGCGTATACAGCGCATCGGCAGCTGGCAACGCTCTCCTGCATTGCCGTGCCGACGGAGGCCCAGCTGGTGAACTATACGGCGGATGTCCGCAGGATGAGTCTCCAGTTTCGGCTGGCCCTGGCGGAGCAGTTGCCCAGACCCAACCGGGCTCCCCGTCCGGTACCCGAGCGGATCGGCGAGCCATCGGTCTTCAAACACGTAGTGTACATCATCAAGGAAAACCGAACCTACGATCAGGTGCTGGGCGACATGCGCGAGGGAAAAGGCATGCCGTCGCTCTGTGTCTTCGGCGACAGCGTAACGCCTAACCAGCACCAGCTGGCCCGCGAGTTTATGCTGCTGGACAACTATTACGTATCGGGCAAGTCGTCGGCCGAGGGGCATCACTGGGCCGATGCGGCTATGGTTACCGACTATACCGAGAAAAGCGTACGGGCCTGGTTCCGGTCCTATCCGCACGTGCTGTACGACGCGCTGGTCTACAACAAAAAAGGAATGATCTGGAACAACGCCCTCGATCACGGCAAAACCGTCCGGATCTACGGCGAAGCCTGCACCTGCGAATTCGATAAGAAACAGTACGACTGGCAAAAGCTCTACCAGATGCGACAGGCCGGACAGCCGTTTTCGTTTACCAATACCACCACCATTTCGCGGGTAAGGCCTATTCTGGCGATGGACTTCCCCGGCTGCGATGACGAAACGATCAATGACCAGATGCGGGCCGATGCGTTTATCCGGGAACTGAACGAAGCCAGTGCCCGCCCCGGCGACGAATGGCCAAACCTGATGGTCATGTCGCTGCCCAACGATCACACGGCCGGTATGAGCCCCGAATTTCCGACCCCCCGCGCCATGGTAGCCGACAATGACCTGGCCGTGGGGCGGATTGTCGAAGCCATCAGCAAGAGCCGATTCGCGGCCAATACGGTTATTTTCATTACCGAAGATGACTCGCAGTCCGGCTGGGATCACGTGTCGGCCTACCGTACGACCGGCTTCGTGATCAGTCCGTATTCACGCCTTCGACGCACCGTCAGAACCAATTATAACCAGACATCCATGATCCGGACGATCGAACAGATTCTGGGCCTGCCGCCCATGAACGTGATCGACGCAACGGCGCTACCCATGTTCGACTGCTTTATCGACCAGCCCAATCCGGTGCCCTTTACCGCCCTGCCTAACCGCGTCCGGCTCGACGAGATGAATAAACCCCTGTCGAGCCTGCGCGGCCGGGCGCTGCACTACGCCCGCGAATCGGTTGAACAGGCCGAGGAAGGTATCGACACGGGCGAGGACGAGCTGATGAACGAAATTCTGTGGTTTGCCACGAAAGGCAACGCTCCTTACCCTCGCTTTCGGATGGCTGCCGACAAACAATAGCGGTCGGTGAGTGTTCTATCGGTGTAGTAGATTAATAGAAACCCGAAACGAACAACGGTATGGAAGATCCCGAAAAAGAAGATATCCTGCGTGCCAAACAGGCAATTTCGCCCGCTGGCTTAGGCGACCGCTCCGACAAAGCGACCCAACTACCCGGTAATGACTCTCCGGAAGACACGCCGGTGAGCGGCCTGGATACAACCCCGGCCGACGATGCCGAAGAGGATGATGTGGCGACCACCCATCCCAACCGGAACCGCGATGGTAAAGTAGATATCGATAAACCGCCCTACAGTTAAGGGCAAATGGGTACTGAAGAAGGCGTTTCGAGAGGAACGCCTTCGTTCGTTTAGTGCGTCTGTATAACCAATACCCGGTCCGACGCGTTATCAATAGACGAGCAGAGTCAACGTATGAACATGAATAAAAATAAAATTGGACTGGTAATCGGCGTCATTGCCGGGATTGTTATTGTGTTTTTTGTGGGTCGTTACCTGCTTACTCAGCGGGCCGCCGACCGGGAAAAGCAGGCTCAGGTTGAGCAGGAGAACGAAAAACTGGCAGCGGCTACCCAAAGTCTGCATCAGGTTTGCCGCTATGCCGATTCTGTCGGGATCGATACCAGTCGCTTTGCCGCCGGCGCACAGCCATCCCTGGCCCAGCTTGACGATAAGCGGGCGAGGCTGTTGCTTGAGGTTCGTTACGGCAAGAAGCCATCGCGCATGGAGTTCAACGGGTTGAGAGAAGCCGTAGATTCGTCCTGGGCGCGCCAGGCCGATGCTGCGTCGGTCGATGATATGCTGGCCCGTGCCGCTACGTTCGGCCCCTACAAGCAGCTGGTAGGCCATTATAACCGACTTCGGAAACAGGCCGGTAGCCGCCCCGCCATGGCCGATTCACTGCGAATTATCCGGCAGTCGCTCAACTTCTACCGATACACCAACCGGTTTGCGGGCGATCGGTTTGTTGTGGTCAACATACCGGCGGGCGAGCTCAATGTATTTGACCGGAGCGGTCGGCGTCTGCTGCCGATGCAGGTCATTGCCGGTAAGGCCGACAAGCGGACTCCCTGCATGACAACGGCCATCCAGAACATCGTGGCTTACCCGTACTGGAACGTGCCGAAGAGTATCGCTACCAAAGAAATGCTGCCCAAGATCCAGCGCGATGTGGCCTTTCTGTACAACCAGAATCTGGAGGTGCTGGACGAACGGGATAAGGTTGTCGATCCCGAGGATGTCGATTGGGCCAGCCTGTCAGAAACCAACTTTCCGTACCGCATCCGGCAGGCGTCGGGTTGCGAGAATGCGCTGGGACTGATCAAGTTCGACCTGATCAATCCGCTGGCTATCTATCTGCACGATACGAACGGGCGGGATATGTTTACCCTCACCGCCGACCGCTGGCGGAGTCATGGCTGCGTACGGGTACAGAAGCCCGTCGAGCTGGCCAACTTCGTGCTGGGCAAAGAAACGTTCGACAAAGGGTTTATGAACCGATGCCTGATCGATCAGAAACCGCAGACGATGGCCGTGGCTAAACCGTTTCCGGTGTTCATCGCCTACAACACGGCCGATGTAGACGCGGCCGGGCGGCTCCGGTTCTACAAAGACGTGTACGGATTCGACAAGTAAGCCGACTGTTTCAGGTAGTCCTGATTGGGGGCGTAAACAAACAGACAGGTACCGCCTTTGACGGCCTGTATGATGTTTTTCGAGTCGGCATAGGGTACGGCCGGGCAACCCTGGCTGCGACCCAGCCGGCCGGTTTTCTTAATAAAGTCCTCGCAGGCATAATCGGCGCCGTGCAGAACAATGTTGCGGTTATAGACTTGGTCGTTGAAGCCTTTCTCGAGCCCTTTTAGCTGAAGAGACAGACCATGTTTCCCCATATAGGTATTCAGCGTCTGGTAGAAACCCAGGCTGCTCTGGAACGAGGCATTGATGTTCGAGAAACGGCTGGCCATCAGGTCACCCGAGTGCTGACCGTGGGCCACGTAGGTGTTGAATAGCAGTTTTTTGTTGAGCAGATCAACGACATAAAACCGTTTTTTGGTAGAGGGCTGACTCAGATCTACTATAGACAGGATTGGCCTGGAAGCTCCCATTTTCTGCCAGCCACGCAGGGCGTATTCGAATACCTCTTTCTGAAGACCCGACTGGCCCAGATTGAGCAGGTCATACACAGCAAGATGACCGAAGGATTTGCCGGAAGCGGCCGTTTTTACAGACGATGTGGGCGTGGCAGAAGCAACTGTACGGGTAGCGCTGGGGGCGGTGCTGGCTACATTCAGCAAGGCAATCAGAGACAACGACACGACAATTCTCTTCATAAGGACAAGCGGCTGTTAGAAGGTTGGGTATAACAAAGATGTAAAGAAAAAACGCACCGGAGTCGGCAAAGATTCGTTTAAGATACGAAAAAGTCTGAATTTTCCTGCCATGACCCCCTACGAAACCGCCGTCCGAACTGAGCTAACCCGCTGGCAGCTAGCGATGCAGCGCCCGCCATCCGGCTTCGGAAAACTATCAGCCCAGTGGCAGCGCCGAATCAACCGAATGATTCCGCAGCGTGTGCATGATGTCATCACGACCGCTATCAAACAAATGACCCGGGGCGTTCTGTTTGGCGCCGGATTTCTAACCAGCAAACCCGCCGAGGGGCTCACGTTGACCGAGCGGGACGCGGCTGTTGCCGGGCGAATCCGGTTTTATCGGAATGCCAGTGCCGCCGAAGGGGGCGTAACGGGGGCAGGTGGCCTGCTGCTCGGGCTGGCCGACTTCCCGCTGCTACTCACGTTGAAAATGAAAATGCTCTTCGAGATCGCAGCCCTCTACGGGTATCAGGTCAGCGACTACCGCGAGCGGGTATATATGCTGTACATTTTTCAGCTGGCCTTCTCGAGTCAGGAACGGCGGCAGGCGGTCTACAAACACCTGGCCGACTGGCCCCGACACAGCCGTGAACTGCCGGAGGATATCAACCAGTTCGACTGGCAGACCTTCCAGCAGGAATACCGCGATTACATCGACCTAGCTAAAATGGCGCAGCTTGTTCCCGGCATCGGAGCCGCTGTCGGTATCGTGGTCAATTACCGGCTGGTCAATCAGCTCGGTCGTACGGCCATGAACGCGTATCGGATGCGGTTGCTCACCGAAGACCGAACGCTGCTGGCCGACTGAACCTACCCGTAGCTTAGTCTGCCCGAATGGGTGTGGCCTGCTCGGCAATGGTGATGTCGGCGGCTACGGCGGGTCTTAGCTTCGCCCAGTGAAACTGGAGTTTGTCGTTTTCGGCCCAGGTGCTGCCTTTCTGTTCGCTCAGGTGTACCAGCGGCATGTCGTTGTAGAGCGGACGAGTAATGGCAATTACCGCATCCCAGTAGCGAAGGGCGGCCTTCAGGTGCTGAACCGCGGCCTGCTTGCTGGTCTCGTTGCCGGTAGTGCGGTAGGTTTGCAGCGCAACGGCACCCCGCAGCTTCTCGGCCAAATGCAAACCCAGATTGGCCCATGCCTGCACGTCGGCCACTTCGTACCGCAGCGATCGGCTGGCGGCAGTCGGGATGGGCTTCACCAGTTGCAGCGCTTTCTGGCAGTCCTGCTCCAGCAAACGGGCCAGTCGGGCCGGGGTCATTTTGTCAAGGTCGAACGTGCCACCCGCGTTGGAAGTCTTTACATAGTCGCTGACCGACACATAGGATGGGTCGAGGGTAGGCTGGGTGATCTGCTGGTTAACAGAGATGTATGATACGTTTTTGTCGGCGTCGTGCGCCATCATCCCTTCGCTGTAGAGCGAGAAATCCCAGGTAAAGTCGAAGGCCGAGGCCAGCCGGAGTGGCGTTGTCGACGCCAGCGCGTAGGCCTCCAGCAATGGGCCGGCCTTGGGTCCATACCGACGCACGAACTCGGCCCGGAACACCGCATCGGCGGTGGCCGGATTGTACAGCAGCCGTCCCCACAGTTTGTAAAATAGCCATTGCCGCTCAAACGCGTACCGCCAGTCGACCGGTCCGCCGGGGGCTGTAAAATAGTCGCGGGCCGGAATGTAGGTTTCGGAACCCAGGAAATACCCACCGACATAGGGCTGACTGTTGGCTTTGACGTGCGCCCGTACAAACTCGGGCACGCCCCAGCGCAGGCAGAAAAAATCCTCGTTACGGGCGGTCCAGGTCACTTTATAGGCCGACGGAACGGGGTTGAAGTAGGTGTCGTATAGTTTGCCGCCATGCACTTTGACCAGCGTCGGTGTGGAGTGGGCGTGTGACCAGTTGTATTTCAGATCGGCCCAGATTGGCCCTTCGATAAAGTCCAGTGCCCCTTCGCGCTCGATGGATTTTCGGGTCAGTTTTTCGGTCTCGACACTCGTAATACCCAGCGAACCGGTTGTGCTGGAGAACGGAATGCGGTGGACCAGTTTCGTTTTCCGGCCTGCCTGGCGCATGCCCTCAATAATGGTCTGGTTCATCCAGTCTTCGCGCTGCTGGGGTGTCATGCCGCCCATTCCTTCGCCCAGGGTCAGCCCGAACCCGGTCAGTTCGGGGTACTCCTGCAGTACCTGCGTAACGCACTCGCGCGTGTAACGCTTCACAATGGCCGAGGTATCTCCATCGACGAAGTGCTTATGGTCGAGGTTATTCAGGGCGGGGTTGGGGTTATAGGCTTTGGAAAATTCGGGGCTGGTGAAGATATTGAATGGAATCAGATACGTCTCGATAGCCCGTTCACTGGCCATGCGGAAGATAGCTTTGAAGAGCCGCTGCCAGTCGGCCATCTGCGTCTCGCTGAAGGGGGTAGCCGCCGGGAAGTTGGTTGGCCGGATCATGAACGGGTAGGGGTGCAGGTTCCAGAGGCTGAGTGCGTTGAACCGATTGGCCACCATCATGTCCAGAAACGCCTGCCAGTAGAGCGTATCCCGGCATGTTTCATAGTGCAGGTCGAGCGCGTAACTATGTCGGTACGTATCCCAGGGAAGGTCGAATTTAATGGCGCGGAGGGGCAGATGTGGCCGTTCGCTGCGGGGTTTAAGCTGCGGCAGGGCCATCCCGTTTGTCAGGTCTTCGACAACCGACAGTGCTCCGTAAATCATCCCTCTTGCATCGCCACCGGTAATGGTAAGCTGTTTCTGACGCCAGTCGAGCGAATAGGCTTCGGCACCCAGCCCGGCATTGGCCGGTGCCAGCCGGATGCTGAAGTCGGCCGGCTGGTTACCGCTCTGTACGCTGTATGACCGGCTGCTGAGGGCCTTTGTCAGCTGCGCTACCGCGTACCGGCTTTGGGGCGACTGGTCAGTCTGCCGGATGGCAACCCGCTGCGCTGTGCTGGCCGGGGCGTACCCGATGAGCAGCCATAGCAGCACAAGGACGTGTTTGTTCATGGCGTAGTTTTGAGTTAAGGCAGGCCCTGAGCCGACAACCTGAATGAGAAAGACGAAAACCGAACGCGGCTACCGACGCTGCGCTATCAGGCACCCGGCTGGCAACACGCTCGCCGGGTATTATCGACTGGTCGTTAATCGATACCCAGAAACGCAGGAGCCGGATGTTCCCCGCCAATGAACTGCTGAACCATGTCGTCGGCAATATCCAGCCCGTTGAAGCTATTGGTGAAGTAAACGATACCATCGCCCCGTTTGCGGTCGGCAGTTACATAACACCGAAACGTACCGTTGTCGCCCCAGTGCCAGAAATAGTCGCCGGTCGGGGTACTCTCGATGCCAATCCCCAGCCCCCAGAATAAACCCGGCGACAGCGGTTCCGTACCCGAAAACGTTTTGGGCAGCTGGCGCTGGTGCGAGAGCATCTGATCGATCGTAGCAGGTTTCAGCCCTTTTGCATTTAGGATCGCCAGCACGAACCGGGCATAATCGTCGGCGGTTGTCTGCAGCGAGTACGCCATGTTGGGCTGCGTAAATCGGCCTTTGTCCTCTGGCTGGGATTCTTTGTCGTGAGGGTAGGCAAAGTCAGCCTCGAAAGCGGGTTGCCAGACATAGCTGCTCCGGGTCATCTGCAAGGGCTTGAACACCCGCTCGATCATCAGTTCATTGATCGGCTTCCCCGTAATTTTTTCGACGACTTTCTGCAAATAAACAAAGCCTTCGCCCGAGTAGCCGAACCGCTCGCCGGGATTGTATCGCATTGCCAGCTGGTTCGATTGTCGATTTTTTCGCCAGTTGGGCAGGCCTGAAGCATGACTAAGCACGAGCCGGGCCGTGATTTTTTTGTATCGCTCGTCGGCTGCTACGTCGGCATAGGGCAGGTATTCGTAGAGTGGCTTGTCGAGGTCGAGCTTACCCGCTTCAACCAGTTGCAGTACGGCGTAGGCAAAGACCGGCTTGCTCAGCGAAGCCGCGTCGAAAACAGTGGCCGGGGTCACCCGCTGGGTCGAGTCGGCTTTGGTTAAGCCATATCCCTGGCTGTAGGCTATCGTATTGTGGCGAATGAGGGCGAGGGACAGGCCCGGAATGCCCGCTTTATCCATCAGCCGGGTGACGAACCGGTCGGTGGCCGCCGGCGTGGAGAGGGGCTGATTTTGGGCGATAACAGCGGGCTCCAAAACTGACAGACACAGCAGGATCAGGAAAGATGATTTCATCGGGATGGGGTGTAAGAGGAAGCGTTAGGGGCTGCGGATCAGAACGAATAGGTGAGCTGGGTCAGCAGGCCCAGGTCAGTGGAAGGATTATGGGTCCGGATACCACCGAAGCGGCCGAGGTTGTAGGTAATCAGGGGCTGCACGATGAGCGCATACTGCCTGTTGAGCTGATAATGGCCACCGGCTCCGGCCAGCAGGTGAAAATAGGGCCCCGGTTCGGTGTCGAGCCGCAGCCGCTGGATAGGTTCGTCGGTCCGGTTCACGATGATCCTGGCCTGCATGGGCACGTCGATCAGAGTGCCGATCGACAGGTAGGGCGACAACCGGCGGGTCGACGTACGGGCGTTCAGCAGGAGCGGGAGCCTCAGGCTACGCTGTCTGACCGTAGTGGTGCCATCGTTGGCAAGCCGGCTCTGACGCAGGGTCGATGACCGGAACCACCCACCCGTACTGACCGACCAGCCGGGTGCCCAACTATACTGAATCGACGCGCCCACCATCACCCCCGATGACCAGAACCCTCCGTTCAGATAGACGGGTTCTACCAGCTGACCGTCGCTGTTCGGGTACAGCACCCGCTGTACGAACTGGGTACGGGTAAACACAGGCGCAACCGTGGGGGAGACGGACCAGGAGGCTTGAGCAACGGCAATCAGGGGAAGCAGGAAAGCGAGGACGGAAGCATACAGAAACCGATTCATAACGAAAGGCATTTTTCGGGTCGAGCCGTTAAAGATACACGTGCAACCGTCGGTCGGTGTAACTTCGCCCGAAAAATACCTCTTCGCAGGCGTTCCCATGCTTCTTCTGTTTCTGAGTATTCTGCTTTCGGTGGTGCTGCTGCTGAACTTCCGGCTCTTCCCGCGCTATGACATTAACACCTTCCAGGCCATTGTTTTCAACTATACCGTTTGTTTTCTGACCGGGTACGCCCTGCTTCCGGCGGGCCAGACCTTTTCGGTCGATTTCAGCCAGACCTGGACCTGGCTGGCGCTGGCGCTGGGAGTCGGTTTCATCCTGACATTTCTGCTTTCCGGCGTCAGTACGCAGCGTATGGGTATTACCGCTACCTCACTGGCTAACAACCTGTCGCTGGTCATTCCGGTCTGTTTCAGCCTGTTTGTCTTCGGTACGGGAAGCAAGCAGTTCGACGCGCTGAACTACGTAGGTCTGGTACTGGCCCTGGTAGCGGTCGGGCTGAGTACGTACAAAAAGAGCGCTGAACCCGTCGAGGGTCAGCCATCAACCCGTCGGCTAGGGGCCGGGGTACTGTTGCCGGTAGCGGTGTTCCTGTGTTACGGCACCACCAACACCATGATCAACTACATGAACCTGCGCTACATACCCACCACCGATAAAACCGTGCAGGTTACCCTGACTATGGTTCTGGGGGCTATCGTAGCCGGTTATATCATGCTGGTGGTTCGGCTGGTGCAGGGTCGGGAAACGTTTCAGGCCAAAAGCCTGGTTGGGGCGGTTACGCTGGGGGTGCCTAACTTCTTAAGTTTCTACACGCTGCTGCTGGCGCTGTCGGCTTTTGGCGGTAACGGGGCGCTGGTCTATCCGCTCTATAATATCGGAGTCATTTTGGTAGCCGCGCTGGTAGCCGCCCTGTTTTTTCAGGAGCGGCTATCAACGGCTAATAAGATTGGACTGGCTCTGGCCGTGCTGGCCATCGGGCTGATCTCCTGGCAGGAGTTGATCGGGTAAGCCTTAGGGCTGGGGGGTAGCCGCGGCTGTGCTGTCGGCTTTGCGTTTGGCTTCTTCTTTGGCACGCTTCTTGAAAAAGCCGCGCAGCAGGAAGTTGTTCTGAGCCGCTTTCAGATCTTCGTTCAGCAGCTGGGAGCCCGTGTTCAGGTTGCGCAGGGTAGTCCGCAGGTTGTTGGCCGTTTCCTGATCGGTCAGTAACACCCCCAGCGGACTGTTGGTATTGTTCAGCTTCTGCGAGGCCTGGTTCAGGTTAGCCACCGTCTGGTCGGCTGAACCGGCCGCGCTTTCGAGCCGACCGGCCGACCGGCTCAGGCGCCGGAAAATAGTGGTGTCGGTAACCAGCTCGTTGGCCAGCGACCCTTTGGTGTTGAGTTTGTTGGCAAACTGGGTTACGGCCCCCGTTACCTTGACGGCATTGGCCGAAGCCTGGCTCAGGTTGACCATCGTGGAGCGGAACCGGTCGGCCAGCGCCGAGTCGGTCAGAACCGCACCTACGGTACCTTTCCCCCGTTTGATGTTGCCAATCAGTTCCTTAACGTCATTGGTGACTTTCAGCAGGTTCTGGTTGTTTTCCTGCAGGGTCTCCATCAGCTTGTCAGAACTCATAGCGGCCAGCGTCTTCAGCCGGTCTCCTTCTTCAACGGGTTCCGATCGGGTAGAACCGCCTACGATCTGTACTATCTTGTTGCCAATCAGTCCGTCGGTGCTGATGGTGGCGCTGGCGTCTTTCCGGATATACTGCCGCGAGGTCTCCTCAATGTTCATATCGACCTCGACCTGCGAGGTGCCGAAGAAGCTAATGCGCTTCACGGTGCCGATCTTTACCCCCGAGAACCAGACGTTATTCCCGGCTTTCAGGCCTCCAACATCGTCGAAGACCGCGATGATTTTTATGCTGCTGGAAAAGCGTTTCTGCTGGCCGCCCAGAACGAACACCCCGGCAACGAAAATCAGGATACCGAGGGCGACGAAGATTCCGACAATGACAGAACGTTTATTCGATTCAGTTGGCATTGGTGTTATTGGTAGTGGTTGTGGTATACGTTGAGTGTAACTGGGTTCGCTTTCCGGGCGGGACATCCGGCTTGTCTGACAAGGCCACGAACATCAAACACGAATCGACGGCGTCTGTTCAATTCACGAAGTTGTAATTATAAAACTGCTGTACACGTTCATCGGGGTCGGCAAAGACTTCGTCGAACGTACCGACCCGTTCAAAGGTGCCATCGAGGAGCATGGCCACCCGATCGCCGGTAGTTTTGGCGCAGGTCAGGTCGTGGGTAATGATGATCGACGAAGCGCCGGTACGCTGCCGTACTTCGTTGATCAGGTTGTTGATCTCGATGCTGGTGATGGGGTCGAGACCGGCGGTTGGTTCATCGTATAACATAATTTCGGGCTTCAGCATCAGCGTTCGGGCAATTCCGATCCGTTTGCGCTGACCACCCGACAATTCAGACGGCATCTGGTTGATGGTCTGCGACAGCCCCACGTCATCGAGCGCTTCTTCGACCGCGCGGTTGATATCGGCCCGGCTCAGGTTGCGAATGTTGCGCACCAGCGGAAATTCCAGGTTTTCGCGGATGCTCATGCTGTCGTAGAGGGCACTGCTCTGAAACGAGAACCCTACTTTCTGGCGGAAGTCGTCCAGTTCGCGGCCCCGTAACAGGGTCACGTCCTGGCCCAGCACGCGCACCTCGCCGGCATCGGGCTTCAGCAGTCCGACAATGATCTTGATCAACACCGACTTACCCGTACCCGACCGGCCCAGCACCACCACGTTTTCGCCCCGGTGTACCTGCAGGTCAACGCCCCGCAGCACGTGCAGATCGCCAAACGACTTTTTCAGTCCCTGTATGTCAATTACTAACTCATCCATAAACCTGTAAAAGAGAAATCAGAAACGCCGGAGCAACAGATACGGCAGGGCTTCCGATCAATCAGACGTTGGCCCCTATGCTCGTACGCTTCCTAGCTGCCGCGGATCGCGTTGGCGATCTGGAGCGAGAGAAGCTCTTCAATGAATACTAAAAACATGGCGGTTACCACCGACGAGTTGGCGGCTTTACCCACGCCTTCGGTGCCTTTCGACGAGTGGTAGCCTTTGTAGCAGCCCACCATCCCGATTGTGAATCCAAACGCAATGGATTTGATCAGCGACATGAAAATGTCGAGGTAGGTAATGGCCCCGAAGACCTCCTGAATATATGAGGTGAAGCTGGTCTGCTCGTTCTGGTTTACGTTTATATACGCACCAATCAGGGCCACGAAGATCGTATACATCGTCAGCAGCGGAATAGTGAACGAAGTAGCCAGCACCCGCGTAACGACCAGAAATTTAAACGGGTCGGTTCCGGAAACTTCCATGGCGTCGATCTGCTCGGTAACGTTCATGGAGCCGAGCTCGGCTCCGATACTCGATCCTACCTTGCCGGCTGCAATCAGTGCCGTAACCAGTGGGCCCAGGGCCCGCACGACCGCAATGGCAATCAGCGACGGTAACCAGGAGGTAGCCCCGAATTCGGTCAGCGACGGTCTCGACTGGTTCGTGAAGACGATACCCGTTATAAAACCGGTCGTAGAGATCAGCAGTAACGACCGGTATCCGACTTCGTAGCATTGCCGGATAATTTCTTTGAATTCGTAGGGGGGAAGGAGGGCTTCGCGAAAAAATCGACCTACAAAAGCCGCCACATCGGCCAGATTAATGAAAAACCGCTCAAACCGCCGGGGAATAGAAGGGCGGGAGGGTGGGGAGTCCGTTGATTTGGTGTCAGCTTGCATTCAAACGCTACGTGTAGTGCCCGCAAATGGCGGGGCGAATGTATGCTAATAACTGATTTAGACCAACAGGGTTTATTTATTAAAGCTATGAGCGGACTACGGTCCGGCATAAACCCGGAATGGGAGGCCTTTCCCGTAACGATGACTATGGGTTGTGTAGGGAATCTGGTTTCGTCATTGTTACCGCCAGTCTCCCAGGAGCTTGTTTGGGGAAGGGTGGTTTTCCCCCCCAGCCCCCTAAATGGGGAGCCCATTCGGCGGAGCTATCTCCCCCTTTAGGGGGCTGGGGGGGAAAAAGGGCGGCCCCTCGAGCCGACTAAAGTCCGCAGATACCTTCCCCAAATAAACTCTAAAGGGGCGGGGGTAAATTGGCCTGGGGCATATCGTGCGTTACGACAAAAAGGACAGGTAATCGTCGGGACGCGACAGAACTTCTTTATATACCAGTACCCGAAACAGGTAATAACGGGTTTCGCGGGGGAGATTCATCCGGTAGTAGTCGCGGTGGGCGTCGCGCCGGAGCTGGTTTTTCAGATAGCCGGGCCCCGCGTTGTAGGCGGCCGCTACCAGCGACCAGGATCCCAGCTGATCGTATAATTTACGCAGATATTTGCAGGCAGCTACGGTTGCTTTATGAACGTTGAACCGTTCGTCAACCCCTTTTCCCACTTTCAGGCCCAGCTCGCGGGCCGTGCCCGGCATGAGTTGCCAGTAACCCGCAGCGCCCATCGGCGACACGGCTTTTGCCTTCAGCCCACTCTCGGCCAGCGGCACGTAGCGGAAGTCCTGCGGGATGTCATACTGCTCCAGAATAGGGTCGATGATCGGGAAAAACGCATCGGCTCGTTTCTGGAGGCTGCCCAGATCGCTGGTATTGTTCCGGAAGAGGGTGAAAACGTGTTTCCAGCGGTCAGCAACGGCACTCTGGTCAAGTGGAAGACATTCTCCGCAAAAATTGACGTCGAGCATAGGAAGCTCGTTGCCAGCCGATATCGCCGACGACCCCGCGGGCATTGAGGAGTTAATGAACAGACTGGTACGGGTTGCGTCGGCCTGTAGCAAAACCGGGCTGGTGGCCGTTTGAAATGAGGTGATAGGCGATTGAGTAAACTTGGCTGCTACCGAGACGGCCGGACGAAAAGCAGCCATCAACAGAGAGAATCCTACGCGTTTGATCAAGACTAAACTCAGATGGTTATGAGTCTATAACGTAAGTAGGCTTTATAATCGTCTATTGATAATCAACATTTTGCACGAAGGTTTCTTTATATGACGGAAAACCGACGGCTACAATCAGCGATTTCTGAAGCTTTGAGGAGCGGTTGGAACCTGGTTCGGATCGGCCAGATCGAGCTCCAGATGAATGCCGCCCGGGGCTTCGGCGCCCACCGTAAACGCCCCCCAGGCGTACAGGGCGAGCGTGGCTGCCCGCTGCTGAAACATGACCCGGTGCTCGTCGGGTGTGAAGCTATCGTGCAGGTGGAAGACCACAATCGCGTCGGCGGGGAGCTGAACCGAGTCGGGTGCGGTTACCTGAAGATGTACCGCGAAAAAATCGTTGTCGTTGTCCACCGCTTCGACCGTTGCCGACAGTTGGTAACCCTCCCGAACGGCCAGCCCGCCCCAGCGTCCTTTCTGCGGATCGTCGGGATGAGATGCGGACGTGGGCTGATTCAGGACTTCGAGGGTGCTGGCAGACGCGGCCGACCGACGTGCGGGGGCCAGGGTTCGCGCTTTCTGCACTTCCTTGAGGCCCCGGAGCGTGGCGGTATTTTCCTGTATTTTCTGGTTGGCCTCGGCGGCTGTCTGCCGGGTGGCCTGCACATCCTTTCGGGTCTGGTCGATTTCCTCTTTAGCCTCTTTGACCTCTTCTTTCAACTGGGCGATGACCCGGTCGCTGACCGATGCAATGAAGCGCGACGAGGAGATGGCTGCCAGTAAGCAAAGGCTGATAAAAACCAGGAGATTGATGGCCTTGTCGGCGGCTGACAGCTCTGGCCCGGCGGGGTAAAACAGTTTATCGAGAATTTTGCTCTGGGTAACGAACAAAAAGACGGGCACCAGCGCCGAGGCTCCAATGCCCAGAATAACGCAGCGACCCAGCGAGTTCGGCTGTCCATTGGGCAGGGGGGCGTAGAAAAAATTAACGATGCCGCCAATAATGCCGCCGGTAAGCATCACCAGCAGCACAGTCCAGAGGTCGGGAGTGAAGGGTATAGTCATGGGTGGGGTTGATAGTCAATTGATTTTGTAAATAAAAGAAGATGCCGGCGCCGAACCAATGAGGGAATCGCCCTATTTCAGATGGGTTTCTACCGGTATGTCGTGTATCAGCGCAAAAACGCCGACCTTTGCCCCCGGTACGTGATTTATGCCCCATGCTCAAACTCGGACGATTCAACACATTAACCGCCCTGCGTGAAACCAGCGTTGGCTTTTTCCTGAACGATACGCCCACTGGTGATCCCAAAGACGACATTCTGTTACCCAACAAGTATGTGCCCCGCGATCTGGCCGTGGGCGACACCATCGATGTGTTTGTGTATAACGACTCCCTCGAGCGACCCGTGGCAACTACGCTCGTTCCGGCCGTGCAGCGCGATGAGTTTGCGACCCTGCAGGTAATGGCCGTAACCGATGCGGGGGCGTTTCTGGACTGGGGGCTGGAAAAAGATCTGTTTGTGCCGTTTCGGGAGCAGAGCCGCCCCATGCAGGTCGGGCGGTGGTACGTCGTGTTTGTCTATCTCGATGAAGAAACGAACCGGCTGGTTGCATCGAGCCGGGTCAACCGCTTCCTCGACCCCGACGTGAGCGATCTGTACGTGGGCGAAGAGGTGCAGCTGCTGGCCTACGAAGCCACCGAGCTGGGTATGAACGTTATCATCAATAACCGCTACAAGGGACTGGTTTACCATAACGAGATTTTCCGGACGGTGCGCCCCGGTGACCCACTCATCGGCTACATCAAACATATCCGCGACGACAACCGGGTCGACGTTAGCCTCCAGCGCCCGGGCTATGAAAACGTAGAGCCGAACGCCCGGCGCATCCTGGCCGAACTCCGGTCGGAGGGTGGTTTCCTGCCGCTAACGGACAGCAGCGCGCCCGAGGAGATCTACCGGCGACTCGAAATGAGCAAAAAAACGTTCAAGAAAGCCATCGGTACACTCTACAAAGACCGGAAAATCACCATCGAGGATGCCGGCATCAGGCTGGTATAGAGCCGGTTGTTGGCTGGTCTTTGCGCAGAAAGGATGAGTCGGTCGTGATAATACGGCAGCTAAAGCGGCACATAACCGATGAAATCGATTCGTGAGATAACCATTGGGCCATGAACATGGCTTAACTGAACGCAAACCATATCGGTTTAGAGTCATCGATTAACCATGCCGTTTTTCGAAAAACGGCATGGTTGCATTGTTTGGAGCCATATTCGGCTTATTAATCCCCCCATTTGTAGTACTTTACACCACTCAGATTAATCACACCACCGCCAGGAAGCTTATAAGTAGACAGCTCCTTTCGTTTTCGTTGAGTTACTAGTCACTATTTCACCCAGCCCTACCTTGAAAGCCAACGATTGCGGTATGAGAACTGCGTTAATGAGCAGCCTGCTCGCTGTTTCCTTATTCAGCTTCGCACAGGTGCCCATTACCCATCGACTTCAGATTCGGGGCGACACCCTTCGCTATACAATCAATGGCTTCAACTTAACTGATGTGTTCCATTTCTCGAAAATGGACTCGGTAAACAACTTCAACTCGCCCCAGAAATACGAAGGAAAACTCATCTCATTTGTGCTTGCTACGGGTGATCAACAAATTACTGTTGACCACAACGAGGGTAAGCTGCTCACCCAGCGAATCGCTTTGACCAACGGCTCCCTCACCAAATACATTCAGATTCGATTTTTTGGCGATATATCCGCTCAGTTTTCCGCTGACTACCAACGGCGGTTTGGCGGTACGGTTAGCTACGAAATTCCGGAAACGTTCGAGTTGGCCAATATCGCTATGGCCTTAACAGAAGCAGGTCAGAAAGACCCCAATATGATCGATCAGACTGGCGGTTATTTCACCCGCCTGAAGGCGTATTTTACTCCCCAGCTCAACCATCCGCTTATTCGGCGACTGAATGAACAGCTAAAGACGGGTGGTTATAATGTCTATCAGGGCGTTCGCCAGAATGCGTATATCATGGTCCTGAATCGGCAAGGAATACCAACTCAGGGAGGTGTTTATAAGGCTATGTGGCCGGCAGCGAACGACATGGCCGAATACCCATACCAGTGGGCTGATTTCGTACAGAAATCCGGTTTCCGAAAATTCTACCAGAACAATCAACCGTTTTATCAGCAGAACATAGCCCGGGTTAAACAACTCTTGCCGGTTAAACAAATGCAGACGTGGCTGGAACGACAATTCCCGGGCATTCATTACAATAGTCAGCGTATTGTTTTCTCGCCCCTGATTGGTGGCGCTCACGCAACCCAGAAATTTGCCGATCGGGGGTATCAGGAGAGCTTGATGTTTATTTGTGATGCGAAAGCGTACAATCAGAGCACCCTTTCTGACGCCGAGATTGCCGGGTTGTACTCCAGCATCGTCTTCACCGAGGTTGATCATAACTTTGTGAACCCCACCAGTGACAAGCATCTGACGGCAATCAACACTGTATTTAATGATCGGCCAAAGTGGACCCGAAAAGGCGATTCGGATCACTACGGCAATGCTTATGAGATCTTTAATGAATACATGACGCATGGCGTACATTTGCTTTACATCAAAGACAACTACCCGCTGAATGTATACGAACTGGTGCGCAAAGAGCGGGTAGACTTGAATGCCAGCCAGCGTGGCTTTTATCGATTTGAGGCTTTCGTGAATGAACTACAGCGGCTTTATGCCTCTAAAGAAGCCACCCAAACGATTGCTGATTTATATGGCCCGCTGTTAGACTGGGCAAAGCGTGTACCGTGAAGGAATTTAATAGTGTTGCCATGAGCCAGTCCTTCTTTGGTGGTAAAATGATGAAAGGATTTGCCATCGTAGCGATAAACACCGGCGCCGGCAGAAGCAAGCCAACGGTTGCCGCGTCTTGACCTGACTCTGCAGGGCACGCATCTGCGCTTCTGTATGTTGCTGGTTGAGTTGCTGACGGGCCAGGTCGGACTGAAGTTGCTGGCGCAGCCGGTGTTCCCGTTCGCGCAGCAGTTCCTGCTCGGCCAGTATCTGTCGGCGGGTTTCGCGTCGCTGGCGGTACGATAGCCCCAGCGATACGCAGGCCATGTCGAGCAACAGCCCTAACTGGCCGATAAACCCTGGATGAATAGGTAGGGGCAGGTTGAACAGTCCAGCTCGTATACCAGCCTGGCCGTGCTGGACAATAACCAGAATACCCAGCAGTTCGCTGATCAACAGGCCCAGCGTTGCGACGACGAAAAAACGGGCCAGCACATCCGTTTTCCGGAGCGTGACATAGACGGTATACGCTATGGTCAGGTAAGTTGCCAGGATAATGAGGACTCGAATCAGGTTGAGCTGCGTTTCGTGCCAGTCGGTTTGCCAGGCCGATGAAAACAGGTTGAAATACACTTCCGGTAGTGCTACGATAGCTATACCCCATTGAACCCGCCGGTAGCAGACCAGCAAACCAGGCCGGTCTGCTACCGGCAGAAAGGTGAGGGCTATCTCTAAATAAACCAGCGAAAACAGGTATAGCGGAATGGTTTGTATGAAGGCGAGCACGTGGGGCGGTAAGCGGACATAGTCAACGCCGAACCCGGTCGAACCCGGTCATCCAAAGTAGAATATAAAGCGTGTACTGACCGTAGATGCGCTCCTGATAAACGGCCCACTGAATCAGGTTAGCGATCAGCATAACCAGCACGGCTCCCGTAAAAAGCAGGAACCACTGGTCATAAGTCATTGCGAAAGAAGGTATTGGGTGGAGTAGGTAGAGTCAGCGAAAATAAACAATTAGCGTTTCATCGGCTAGTTTACCGCTTCATAACAGGACGGTTTGAATCCAGCCGGGCGGGTAGCAACTTTGGGTATGCCTGTAAACAACCCAACCGCATGAAAGCCCGACGGACCCTTCTGGCCACCGTACCCTTTGCTGGACTAGTGGCAGCTCAGTACATCAACCACCTCCTGAAACAGCCCAGCCGCCGGTTAACCGACGTGGACCAGACTAACTTGACAAACCCATCCTTACCATGAACTTCAAGCTGATTATCTTCGATTTTGACGGTACCCTCGCCGATTCATTCCCGTATTTTCTGCGGACCATGAATGCGCTCGCCACCACCTATAATTTTCCGGTTATCCAGCCTCAGGACGTAGATCAGCTGCGGGGACTCGATGCCCGCCAGATGATCAAACGAGCCCGGTTGCCCGCCTGGAAGATTCCGCTTATTGTCAGTTCATTCATCCGACGCATGGGCCAGGATATCGACCAGATTCACTTATTCGACGGTGTGCCTCAGCTGTTGAGCCAGTTGGCCGGTCAGGGGGTTAAGCTGGCGATCGTCAGCTCTAACAGTGAGGAGAACATACGGCGGGTACTTGGCCCGGTAAACGCGTCGCTGATCAGCCATTACGGGTGCGGCTCGTCGCTTTTCAGCAAGCAGCGCAAATTCAAACGCGCCATGGAAAAGATGGGCGCCAGTCGGCAGGAGACGCTTTGCGTTGGCGATGAAGTGCGCGACATAGAAGCCGCTCGGGAAGCCACCGTGGCCTTTGGCGCAGTGACCTGGGGCTATACCCGCCCGGATGCGCTGGCCGCTTACCCCGGAATCAGCCTGTTTCATACGCCGGCCGATATTGCCAGAACCGTGCTTGAGCCGTAGCCGCAGTAGCCATACGATTCCTGTACGCGGTCAATCAGGAACAATCACCGACTTTCCAATCGTTTTGCCAAGACGGGCTTCGCGGTAGGCTTCCCTGACGTTACTGAGCGTATAGGTCTTATCCAGCACAACCTGCAGGTCGGCTTCGGCTAGCTTTGTTAACGTAGTGAGCCCTTCAGAGCTTGTTTGGGGAAGGAATCTGCTGACTTTAGTCGGTTTGAGGGGCTGGGGGGGTGTAAGATTCGGTCTCTGCATAGCTTTTCCTACTTGACCACACTGCCCCAAACAATTCCTCTGAAGGGACTGGGGGGTACAGGTAGCCATTCCGGCCAGCGAGAATTCATAAAATTCCTTCCCGAAACACCCTCTGAAGCCCACACTGCATGGCTGATCTGTACGAAGCAGATACCAGGCCGTTACAACGATATGCCCGATGGCTTCGGCAAGCGGTAGAACCTGCCTATGGCAGCCATACGGGTGGTTAGGGGTGGATGCTCTTCAGAATGAGCGTCCGTAATCGCTGATCATGCTGGTCGCCCCACTGCCCGATGGCCCCAATAATGGGTATGAGCGATTGGCCCAAATCGGTCAGATAATAATCGACTTTGGGTGGTACAACCGGGTAGATTACCTTTCCCACCAGTTCGTGGCTTTCCAACTCCTTTAGCTGTACGTTCAGCACGCGCCGGGAAGCACCCGGAATTTTTCGCTGTAGCTCGCTGGGGCGCTGAAAGCCTTCGTGGATGAACCACAAAAGCCGCATCTTCCATTTTCCATACAATACTTCGCCAATCAGGTCGAGGCCGCAGTTCAGCTCGGGCAGTGTTTTCCGTTCGTACATATGACAAAGATAACCAGGTGTCCGGGCTAGGTCAATAGGGATAAATTTGTCCCTATCTGATTCGTAAGTCCGTACTTGTCAGCGCCTGTCGTACGCCCGAAATTTGTCCTGAACAAAACAACCGCGTTATGAAGGTTACCATTGACAACGAACTGGCGGGCAAAATTGCCCTGGTTACCGGCGGCAGCAAGGGAACGGGTAAGGCCATCGCCGATCGCCTGTTAGAAGCAGGTGCCACGGTAATCAGTACGGCCCGAAACAAGCCCGAAGACCAGCCGGATGACATCCATTTCATCGCTGCCGATTTGAGCAAACCGGACGGCACTCAACAGGTAATCGATGAAGTACTCAGTACATTCGGCCATCTGGACATCCTGGTTAATAATATGGGCGGCTCCGAAACGCCGGGTGGTGGGTATGCCGTACTGTCCGATGCGGATTGGCTGTCATCGTTACAAACGAATCTGCTGGCACCCGTGCGACTGGACCGCGGGTTTCTGCCCGGCATGATCAGGCGCGGGCAGGGAGTTATTGTCCACATCGCGTCGATCCAGGCCAAATTGCCTCTGTATGACGCCACGCTGCCGTATGCCGCTGCGAAAGCGGCCCTGGTCAATTATAGCAAAAGCCTGTCTAACGAAGTGGCTCCGAAAGGGGTACGCGTGCTCACCGTATCGCCGGGCTGGATTATGACCACAGCGTCGAGCCGAATGATGGAGCGTATTGCCGAAAGCGCAGACGTCACCGCCGAACAGGCGGCTCAGGGGGTAATGGCTGCGCTGGGCGGCATTCCGGTCGGCCGACCCGCCTGGCCGGAAGAGGTGGCCGAGCTGGTGGGCTTCCTGGTATCGCCCCGGGCGGCCTACCTGACCGGCACCGACTTTGTCATTGACGGCGGCACCATACCCACCATATAGTCCGGAATGCTCCAAACCGACATCCCTGTTGAATCTGCTTACTCAACCATAAACAGTATATCAATGAACCTCCCTGACAACATAGCAGGCCTTATCAAGGCTCAGAACGACCTGAACAGCACCGCCTTTGCCGGGTTTTTTACCGCCGAAGCGCAGGTCTCTGACGAAGGATCATCCTACTCGGGCCGGGATGAAATTAAGCAGTGGATACAGCAGGCGTCCGAAAAGTACCAGATGCAGCTAAAACCACTTGACTATACTCAAAACGGCCCCGCGGCCGAGCTGACCGTCGAAGTGAGCGGCACGTTCCCCGGAAGTCCGGCGGTTTTGCAATACCACCTTGAACTGGATGGCCCGCTTATCCGTTCCTTACGAATTTCAGGGTAAAAGGAGCCCGCAAAAATTGACTCCCAATGGCTCAGGGTATTGCAGTTGGCTCATGTAGTGAGCCAACTGCAATACCCTGAGTTAAACGAATGACGATACAATGATTGGCAAATCGGTTTTTGTACGGGCCGCTTCGGCTTTGGGAATGCTGGTGTGTTCAGGGCTTACCCTGGCGCAAACAGTAAGCCCCAGGTACGATAATGACCCATCTCAGCGAATAAAAATTGCCCCCGAAAGCGTTTTTACTATGTTTCGCGAGGCTGGCCTGAAGCCCATTAACCACGAGTTGACACCTGCCCAAAACGAAAAGGTGAGCAGGGCTTTTTCCCGGTTGCCTCCGTTACATCAGCAACTGTTGAGGCAGCATCTGCACAGCATCAGCTTCATGGACAACATGCCCAACACGGCATTGACGTCGCTGCTCGATTCAGGCGACGGGCCGAAACGGTTCAACATTACGTTTCGGGCGGGCTTGCTGAATGAGACCATCTCCGAATGGGCATCGTGGAAAGAAAATACCTGCTTCAACCGGACCGCTGATTCCAGCTATGCTGTGCGGGTCGAAGGGGGGAGCCTGGACGCCATCCTTTACGTAATGCTCCATGAGGCTACGCACGTCGTCGATGCGGTGATGGGCATTACCCCGCCAACTTCGCAGAGACACGCACTCGTTGAACCGACACCATTTACCAAAGAGGTTTGGCGCACGATGAACGCGCCTGTTGAGGAATACGTCAATCCGCTGCTGGAGCAGACCCGTTTCCGGAGTGGTCGGCCGATGGTAATCAGCATGGCTCCGGACGTGTATCGGAAACTTGCGCAAACACCTTTTCCGTCCTTGTATGGTATGGCGGCCTGGACTGAAGACATTGCCGAGCTGGTGACGATCTATCACCTCACTACCCGCCTGAAGCAGCCGTTTTATGTGGTTGTCACAAAAGATAATGTTGAAGTGGCTCGATTCGAACCCATGAAAAACCCGTTGGTCAAGCCGCGTTTAAAGCAGCTAGCGGCTTTCTATGTACCCTGAGCGGTTGTCTGCTGAGGCTGAAAACTACTTTATTTCGAACAGCCTCTTACAAACTCATCTGCGTTTTTTAGTTACTCGTGTTGATAACTTCGTACCGGGCGCGTACGAACATGAATACGCCGTAGCAAAACAAACCCACCGCTACGGCGCCGAGCAGATACGAGCCGTAACTGGATTTTTCCAGGAAGGCAAACGCATGGCTACTGCCGCCGGCTTCGCTGGCATTAGCCGCCATGGCCGCTTTTATGAACAAGTAGCCGATAATTCCCCAGACGACACCCCGCGCGATGTATCCCAGTTTACCGGACCGGATGATCATCTCCTTCAGTTCCGTTTTGATGGAAGAGGTCTGAACATTTTTCAGATATTTACCCGACAGGGCCCGGTAGATCTGGTACAGCCCGACGCCAATGATACTCAGGCCAATCAGGCCGACGAGCCACTGGCCAAACGGTTTCTGCAGTAGTTCCCGAACGAGGGTCTGGCGCGTGTCTCCGCCCTGACTTGCCTGGCTACCCAGTACCATCCGGAACGATCCATAAGCCAGGAATCCATAGACCAACCCGCTGAAGGCATAACCTACCCGACGACCAATGCCTTTGGCGTCGGTTCCTTTGTTCTCGTTATCCAGGAAAGCCTGAGTTAGCCGCCAGAGGGCGTAGCAGACCAGACCAATGGCCACCAGTGCCAGTAGAATCTGTCCAAACGGTTGTTCCAGTATGAATCGAAATATCCCCTGTTTGTTGAGGTTACGTTCCGAACGACCGCCTATTTCGAAGGCCGCCATAAACGCGAGTATACCTACCAGGCAGTAAACAACTCCTTTGGCCGCCAGGCCAAACTTAGCAAAACGCTTAACCCATTGGGGCTGAGTGGAAGGTATGTGGGAAGAGAGGCTGGATAAGGTTGTCATCTATATCGTTCGGTTTACTGGGCGCTCACACAAATTCACTGAAATTGACCAGCCCACGTCTTGAACAACATAATTTGTCCACAAAAAGACGGAGAGAGTTTTTAATTCTATTTAGTGGTAAATGCAATTTGATCGCTGATTTAGACTGGCTATTGACTCGTAATTTGTACCACTGTTCACCAGTTAGCTCATTTAAAAATTAGCTCCCAACAGCGACCTATGATGGGCCAGAACAAGGTAGAGTGAGTCGTCTGTAATCTTGGGTGGAGCATGCTGTCTACAGAGGAAGGCAGATTAGTAGCCGGTGTATTTGGAGAGCTATTGATCACGGTCCATCAATCGGATCAATCGCTATCTCAGGAAAGCCCGCTGTCAGGGGCTTCATAGCCAGGTCTCGACGGCCTACAGCCAGTGCAAAAGTGAGTGGATCGAGCAGGTAGAAGCCGAAGCGGTAGCCCATTATGCTAAATCCTACAGGTTCGCCTAAGAAGGGGCTTCGTCTCAAGGGGGAGCCATTTAGAAGAATGTGCTCATGCGCAAATCAGAGTTTCTGTAAACGGCCCAGGCATACCTACTACCGGACAGCATTTGTACGGTTTCGGACATGTATAAACTAATTTACAGGATATATTGCTGAAAAATAGGTAGTTATATAGTTGGCACTCTATTTGTTCAACAAGTACTAAAGAAATATAACTTTTCTAGTCCATTTGGTATGAGTAGAACCTACCTGGGCGAGTTTGAAGAGTTGGTCTTACTCGCTGTGGCCCTGCTTCAACAACATCCCACAGGAGCCTATGGCGTCACCATTGCCGACGAACTCCAGCAACGAACCCACCGAACCACGTCCGTGACGGGAGTGCATGTGGTTTTGTATCGCCTGGAGGAAAAAGGCCTCGTTGGCTCGGCCTTAGGGGGAGCTACCCTGGTCCGGGGTGGACGGCGCAAACGTTTTTTTACCTTGACGGCGGCTGGGCATCAGGTACTGCGGGAGATGCGTCAACTCCGGATGGGATTTTGGGAGGCTTTACCCACCCCTTTTTTTTCCTAACCGATGGACAAGTCTTTCTCCGACCCGACACCTCAGCACCCGTCGTCCCGGCAGCCGCCCCGCTGGGCCGACCGCCTGCTCAGTTGGTTGACGCCCCCTGATCTGCTGGAAGAGTTGCAGGGGGATCTGCACGAGCAATTTGTCCAGCGAGTTGACCAGGTCGGTTCCCGCCGAGCCCGTTGGTGGTATGGCCTGGAAGCGCTGAAGGTCATTCGACCCTATTACCTACGGCGTCGAGTAGCCAGGCTGGCCAACCGGCAACAGGAGCTCTTCGCGAAGCGACGGGCAACCACCCGTCCTTACTTTACCCCTGAATACCCCTCGCCATCTCTACTTAATCCGGATATGATTCGCAACTATGTTAAAATCGCCTGGCGCACCCTGTGGAAAAACAAACTTTTTTCATTGGTCAATATACTCAGTTTGTCACTCAGTATGGCCGTTGGTGTTATTCTGTTTACCGGCCTGAAAGCCACGTTTGATACCGACCATTTTCATCCAAAATTAAATCAACTCGTACGCATACTCACCCAGGAAACAACCGAAGGGGTACAAACCAACTGGGCAACCGCTCCTTTGCCCCTGGCGACTCAACTGGACAGCGTCTCCTTTGTTGAGAGAACGGTAAAACTACGCCTGGCCGGAAAATATAATTTGCAAACCGACAAGGGTGATATACCTATTGACATAAAATTTACAGAACCTTCTTTTTTTGATGTTTTTGGCTTTACCCTGTTGTCAGGGAATGCACAAAGTCTTGGCAACAATTCTTCCACACTTTTTTTAACCCAAAAAACAGCAGAGAAATTATTTGGCAGCACCAATGTCTTAGGGCATACAGTTCTAGTTGAAAATTTAGGCTATTATACCGTTGGGGGAATAATCCAGGACCCGCCTTTAGAAACCCATCTGCCCATTGAGGCCATGTTGTCAATTCGTTCTGCTGAGCTGCTTGAAAAAAAAGGAGTAATAAGTAGTGCTTCACACGATTGGGGAGGGTTCAAGAGTTCAGCCATTTATGCTCGTTTACAATCAAACAGTAATGCAGAGCAACTTAATACAACGCTCCAGAACTATACCCAGAAATTGCATAAGAGCCAACTTCAATTTTTGGCCCAACCCCTGGAAAATATTACCCCTGGAAAAATTGATCTTAAAAATAACCCTAATGCAGGTACTAGTTGGGAAGACGTAAAAACGCAGCTATTCATAATTCTATCGTTAACCCTTTTAGCTGCTTTCAATTACATCAGTTTGGCATTGGCGCGTGCTTTCTCCCGGGCGCAGGAAGTAGGTGTTCGCAAAACCATAGGCGCAACAAGAGGACAGGTTATCGGTCAATTTTTAATGGAATCGACCCTTGTTGCTCTATTTGCTTTGTTGTTTACCGTGCCCTGTGTTACTATTTTAGCCAACTATATACCCGACATGGATGATGTGATATTCTCCTGGGATATAGCCCTGATAGTAGGCTTGATCACCTACGCCGTTATCACAGGCTTAGTCGCAGGGGCTTTTCCGGCCTGGCTATTGTCGGCGTTTCAGCCGATACAGGTTTTGCGTAAAATGAAGAATATAAAGCTGTTCCGGGGTGTTGCTGTTTACAAAGGTTTGATCGTCGTTCAATTTTCTGTGACCATCCTGTTTATGATACTGGTTGTCATAGTAGCCGATTATGATCGAAAAAACAATGCTATTATTAACTCAACCGTGCCATCCAATGTACTGACACTGGATTTAAAAGGTGAAAAATATCAGAACCTGCAAAACGAAATAACTAAGTTAAGTCAGGTAGAAACGACTTTGGCCACGAACTGGTACTATGAGCCCCTTAAAATGGGTAAGGATTCTGTAACGATAAACAATAAAACGCTGGCAATAAATTACGTAAGTATCGACCCGCGAACCCTTGAAACAGAAGGTGTCCGCTTACTAGCCGGGCAGAATTTTCCTGAACACATGCCCCAAAGTACGGAGCAATATGTGTTGGTAAATGAAGCTGCCGCAACATTACTGGCATCTAAATCGGTGAGCCTGGTGGGGCAAAATCTCTTACTGGACTCTGCCTTTGTACAAGTCATTGGCATCCTACCCAATGAGATTATTGGCCAGCAACGCCCGTTACTCTATCGGTATTTGCCCAATGAGATAACCACCTTGACTATAAAAATAAAGCCATTTACAGAAATAGAAGCGACCAAGGCCATTCAAGCCGTATGGAAAGATTATTTTCCTGAGAAAACAGCCAATCTTTATAATGTAAAAGCGTATCGCTATTCAGGAGAAATCAGTGGAGAAATGGAAATTTTGGGAGGCTCTGCCCTGATTGTCCTAATAATCGCTGCGTTAGGCATTTTAGGCATAGCCAGCTACTCCGTAGAAACGCGCACGAAAGAACTGGGTATACGAAAAATATTAGGCGCAAACAATCTGAAATTGGTGTGGATACTTACCAGAAATTTTGGTGTTCTCATGCTTATTGCCGGCCTTATTGGTGTTCCAGCGGGCTTATTTTGTGGTGATTTACTCAGAAAAGAGATGGGCAGTTATCTGGATTTTGGTCTCGTACATGTAAGCATAGCCTTTGGTTTTGTTGCCCTAGTCGGACTACTGACTGTTCTATCCCAAACCATTCGAGCGGGGCAAATTGAACCGGTAAAGGTTTTAAAAGTCGAGTGAAAATGGTAAACCATTCATTAGTCGGTTTTGACGATGGCCAAACAATGAATCCTGTACCACGACACCATGACGACCGACCCTGCAACGACTGATTAAGAGTTGCGAAAAACCAGGGTACATGTCGCTAGCACATGTACAATTCAATGATTATTTATCCTAGTAACCAGAGCGGGGGATCCATACCCGAAAGCTGACGAGGGGCTGCCGGATATGTTTATATATGGGAAAGTCAGTAATTGTGTAGATGCTTGTTCAACGGTCCATAACCTGGTTTGCCTGTGCCAGTAACTCGTTGGGAAAGCTGACGCCTATCTGGTTAGCGGCCTTTTTATTCAGCGTCAGGTAGTACTTCTCCGGATGCTTGGCCGGGAGCTCGCCCGGCTTGGCGCCTTTCAGTATGTTGTCTACGTAGCGGGCGGCTTCGCGGAACTGCTGCGGTAGGTCAGGTGCCCACGACATGAGCCCGCCAACTTCCACAAAGGCGGTTGCCTGATAGATGGCGGGCAGTCGGTGCTGCGTAGCGAAGTCGACAAGGAGCTGGCGGTTCGCAAGGGACACGGCGCCCTGAAAACTCAACAGGCCGTTCATACCATCGGTCAGTATCTCGCTTAATGCGTTTTGTAAAGCCGGCAATGAAGCTGCCCGGTAGACGCTGACTTGTAGGCCCAGACCGGCCGCTGCTTGCCGGGCGTCGGCTTCCTGGGTTTCGTGGCCACCAACGCCCGGTGTAGTCGACAGCAGGGCAATGCGTTTGGCATCTGGCACCACGGCGTGCAACAGCTGAAGCCGCTTTGCAGTAAGGCCCGGGGGCAGTTCATCCAGGCCTGTATAAAGGCCGCCGGGATGGTCCAGTGTTTTGGCGAAACCGTTGCTGACCAGGCCCGGACAAGTGGTAATCACCATGGGCATCGCTGGATTCGCTTTTCGTATTTCCAGCGCGAAAGGAAGGGAAGCCGCAACGATCAGGGATAAATCCATTTGCGCCAGCTCAGCCGCCATAGCTGCGGCATCGGTCGTGTTGGGTCGGGCCAGCCTCTGCTCAATATGAATGTTTTTACCTTCGGAATATCCCAGTGTCGTCATCTCCTGCCGAAAAACGTCTTCCAGGGCCAAAACCCCCGCTCCACCCAGATACCCAATGCGGGGAGCGGCCTGCTGTCTAAAATAGGGGATAACAGGGGCTACGGTCGGCAGCACCGTCAGCCGCGAAAGCTCCTGTAGAAACCGCCGTCTTGTTAGTAGGGTATTCATGCATCAGGCGTCTTATAGTTCAGGGAGTACCTGACCCTGGTTTTAGTCTGCTACCAGCAGCGTCTTTTCCCAGTCCGCGTATTTTCGTTTCAGCCGGGCAAAAATGGCCTGATGCCTTTCTTTCAGATCGTTTTTTTCGGGTTGGTCATTCGCCAGGTCAAACAGGTACTCTCCCTGCTGATCCTGTAGATATTTCCAGTGGCCATCTTTAATCGCCTGCTGTTTGTTGCCATGAAATTGCTTCCAGTAAAAGGTTCGGTCGACGGTTTTCTGGACACCTCTGCAAACTGGCATCAAATCGATCCCATCCAACGGGAAAGCTGCCGGGGCTTTGGCGCCCCCTGCCGATAAAATGGTCGCTGTCCAGTCCATCGTAATGGCAGCCTGTTGGGTAACAGTACCCGCTTTAATCTGGCCTGGCCATCGAACGAATGCCGGTACCCTGATACCTCCTTCCCATAAGGTCATCTTCCCTTCAGATAGCCCGCCGTTATCCGAGAATCGTTCGCCCCCGTTATCGTTGGTGAAGATGATAAGGGTTTGCTCCGACAAGTGGGCCGCATCGAGGCTCTTCATCAGCTCTCCAATTCCTTCATCAAGCCTTTTGACCATGGTTGCATACGTTGAGCGGGAGCCATTTTTTGTAAAGTCAATGGTATCGGCATAAGCCTTGTCGGAAGGTCCTTGCCAGGGCCAATGGGGGGCATTGAACATAATGGCCAGAAAGAAAGGCTTGTCATGGGGTTTCCTGATAAAGGCAGCTGCTTTCTGTGTAAATAGATTGGTGAGGTACCCCTCGGGATAAACAGGGGTATCATTTTCATACAGATCATGGGCCCGCTGTCCAGGGGGGCCACTCTTGTGAGCTGTATAATCGGCCGCGCCAGCGAGTATGCCAAAAAAGTAGTCAAACCCATTTTTTGTCGGGTTATGTTCAGGCCGAAAACCCAGGTGCCATTTGCCGATCAAAGCGGTTTCGTAATTAGCCGCTTTCAATAACGAGGCTACCGAAGGATAGGCCTGGGTTAATCCAACGGCACTATCCTTTTTGCTTTTAGTCAGGGGTTCTTTCAGCCCAACCGGCGTTCGGGCCGGATACCGGCCCGTCATAAAAGCGGTGCGGGTTGGCGTGCAGACCGGAGCCGCCGAATAGGCATTGACAAACTTTATCCCCTGAGAAGCTAGTTTGTCCAGATTAGGCGTTGGGTAGTCTTTGTTTCCATAACAACTCAAATCGCCATAGCCCATATCATCCGACATGATGTAAATAATATGGGGCCGCTGAGCATACGTATTACCAGAAGCTGTAACCAGCAGTAATACGACAACCTTTCTGAAATACGCATGAGCCAAACGAAACATACCGCATTGGTTAACATGTGATCGATACTAAGCGGACTACCACGGGTTATACTAACCCCTAGGTCAGTTATACAGACCTTTACGAACCGGGCCTTGCCTTATTGGTAATCTCCATAGCTGGCCGGATCCGAAACCGAAGAAGTACGGAACGACCATGCCTGTCTTCACCATAAACTGTCCCCTTGTAGTTGGCATGCTACACGTTGAATGGCTGCAATCGAATCCGCGAGTAACCTGGAGCGATCGGTTCACGCGGTCAGGTCGAATGGGCCGCCAGGCAGTAGTACAAGAGCTTGTCCATGACCTTCCATCAATGGCTGTTTCGGTCTGGATTGAGCCATACGTAGAGCAAAGGAAGAGTATGCATCGATGGCTACTGACCCTTTTATCTGCACGTCTTAACGAAGAAAAGAATAATACCTTTACGCATATACACTTACTGTGTAAGCGGTACTAGTTTGTAAGTCAGCTAAATACCTGATCTGCCGGTACGCTGCGTAGGGGGCTATTTCGTTCCCTACCTGAGTGCCGGAACGGGCGTGTCTGGCTTTAGGTCGACATTGTGGTAGACGACAATTTTCCAGTTGCCTGTTTGCTTTTGGAAAACCTGAAGCAGCCGGGTATGCAGGCGTCCCTTATCGTCGACGTGAATAGCTTTTGGCCCACCGCCTTTCGGAAATCCGGCAACCTGAGTGAGTGTTTCAACAACGGCGACATCGGGACCGAGAAACCGGAACGAGACTACCTGCTGCTGTAAAACCGTATTGGCAAACATGCCTTTGAAGATCTCCACATGCCTGTCTAAAAACTGCTGGTGCCCGGTGAAAAACATACCCCGAATATTGGTAAACGTTCCGGTTTCGGCGAACCGTTTAGAGTAGGTAACCGCATCTCCGCTGTTCCAGGACGTGACTTCTTCCTGAAGAATAGTTTGGATAGCCAACGAATCGGCATTTTGTTGGGCTTGCATCGGCGTCGCAAAAAGCAGAACCAGACTTGTCAGGGTACTGATGAGGATTAGAGATTTCATCGTTGTGCGATTCATATAGCTTATGGTTTAATGTTTACATAAATGCCGTTCGCTTAGGCGCTAATCCGGAAGATGCGCTCGGCGTTTCTATGCGCTACTTTGGCCCGTTCATCATCCGTGAGCGTTGCCGATTCGATAAAGGAAACGGCTGGCGTTGTGGGTTGGTAGGGGTAATCAATGGCCCACATAACCGAGTCGAGGCCGAGCTTGTCGATGCTGAACCGAAGCGCCAGCGGGTCTTCAACACCACTGGTGGTGATCGAGAAGTTACGTTTGAAGTATTCGCTCGGTTTGAGCTGGTTTCCCCGACCGGCCCGGGCGCCGGGTGCGCCCATGAAGTCGAGCCGCCACAGCCAGAACGGTAGTGCTTCGCCCATATGGCCCAGAACAATCTGCAGGCGGGGAAAGCGATCCAGAACCCCACTCAGCATTAACCGAAGAGCGTGCGTACCGGCTTCAATACCATAGCCCCAGATAGCCCCTTCGATGCGGTAGTCACGGAAAGGGGCAGCCATGCCATCTGACGGAGCGCGGGGATGAATGTAAAGTGGGGCGCCCAGGGCTTCGGCGGCTTCCAGGATAGGCCAGAACCGTTGTTCATCCAGGTAGCCGTTGCCGGTATGGGAGTTGACCAGAAACCCGTTCAGCCTGAGAGCATGAATCGACCGTTCCATTTCCCGGGCAGCCTCGGACGGGTTCTGGGGCGCAAAGCAGGCCAGCCCCGCGAAACGAGTCGGATGACGGCGAATGGCCTCGGCCAGCCGGTCGTTGGCCAGCCGGGCCAGGCCCACCGCCTGATCGGGTTCAAACATCTGCACACCCGGTAGTCCCAGCGAGAGCAGGTGCATATCGACCCCGTTCGCGTCCATATCGGCCAGGCGACCGGCATCCAGGTCCAGCAACTTGGGCAGCATCAATCGAGAACTGGCGTCCCGGTTCGACACCGGAGGGGGCGCCTGCGTCTGATCTTTGGAGGCCATCAGGTCGGGGGTGCCGTAAATTGCGCTGAGGAGTTTCAGATCCAGGTTCGAGCCACCCCGTTTGGCCAGGTCGCGCACGGCCGTAGCTATTTCGGGAATCATGAACGCTTCTTCGGTAGCAATCTTTCGTACCCGCTTTTCGACAACCGGGACCGCTCTTCGTTGGGCACCAGAGGGACGATCCCCGGCCGGTTCGGGCCACCCGCCAGCGGTAGCAAGCGCCGACAGCTGAGCCAGTACGGTCCGGCGATTGACCGGCGCACTCCCTTCGTTTGGTTTGGTAGACATAGTCGTTTGGTTAAAAACTGATGGCCTGTAGAAACTCCGCTTTTTTTCGTTTAGCCACGTCGAGCGTTACTCCGTTGCTCATCACCACCTGACCGCCATCGCCCCGGATGTATCGCTCCACGAACGACTTGTTAATCATGTGGGCGTGGTGAATACGCAGGAATGTTTCGGTGGGCAGTAACTCGTCAAACTCTTTCAGGGTGCGGCTCACCAGAAACGTAAGGGAGCCTGTCAGGTGGATGTACGTATAGTTTGCGCTGGCTTCGAGGTAAATAATGTCATCGATGTTGACGAATTGCAGACCCTCGAAGGTAGGAATGCCGATACGCCGGGGTTGTTTCTTCTGTACGTATTCCAGCAGCAGTTGTACCTGCGATTCGGCCGACTGGTTTGTCCGGTTTGCTTCGGCTTTAGCGACGGCCGCCTTTAGCTCGTCGATGTCCACCGGTTTTACCAGGTAATCCAGGGCACTGTACCGAATGGCTTTGATGGCGTAGTGGTCATAGGCCGTGACGAAGATGAGCGCGAACTGTCGGTACGATACGTGCTGAAGCATCAAAAAGCCGTTCATCACCGGCATCTCGATGTCCAGAAACACCACATCCGGCTGCAGGCGATCAATAGCCTGCTGCCCATCCCGGGCGTTATCGCAACGGGCTACGATTCGGATCTGCGGACAATGTCGACCCAGCTTTTCACCCAGCGAACTCAGGTTGCTCTGGTCGTCGTCAATCAGTATGGCGTTCAGCATAGCCTTTAGGGTTCAGCACTACTAATCCTTACGACTGCTTTGGTACCTGCTGGTCTACCGTTTTCTTCCAGGTCGGTGATCTGAACATCGGCCAAACGGCTGTGCCGGTTGTGAAGCTGAATGCGCTCCCGCGTAATCTGGATGCCATACGACTGGTGACCGGGTCGGTTCAGCTCCCTCAGCCGGGCGGCCTGGGTGCGGCCAATACCATTATCGACTACCGAATAAATGATGTATTCATCCCTCAGTTGCGCGGCAATATCCAGCTGGCGACAATTGTCATGCTTATTGAGCAGACCGTGATGGATCGCGTTTTCCACGAAAGGCTGGATAAGTAACGGCGGCACGTTGTAATCGCCTTCCATCAGCTCCGGATCAGCCGTCAGCGAATAGCTGAATTTATGGTTGCACCGGAACTGTTCCAGCTCCAGGTACAGGCGCAGCGTATCGAAATCTTTTTGAAAGTGAACCCGATTATTCTTGGAGCTGTCGAGCACCAGCCGAATCAGTTTGGCGAACCGGGCCAGGTAGGTAGTGGCCCGGTCAGGCTGTCCGGTCTGGATGAGGTTATCGATGGCGCTCAGGCAATTGAAAATAAAATGAGGGTTCATCTGGGTGCGCAAAGCCTGCATCTCCAGCTCAAGGGCTTTGCGTTTGAGGCTCGACTGGGCCTGCTCGTAGCGCAGGGCTTCGTTTTTTCGCTTAAGGGTTATCGTTCGAATCACCAGCAGCGAACACACAAACAGCGCCAGTAACCCGCCCGCCAGCATAGTCGTTGACTGCGTTTGCCGCTGCAACTCCTGTTGCTTTACCACCAGTTGCTGCTCCTTCAGGGCCTTGTCCTGTTTTAACAGCCGGATGCGATTTTCGGCCTGCCCAGCCGCCAGGTACAAAGCCGTCCGCTGAGCAAACTGACGGGTAGCCAGCGAATCGTTGATGATCGTATACTGCTTGAAGTACACGTAGGCGCTGTCGGGTCGCTTTAGCCGCTCGAACAGGGACGCCATAAGTCCATTGGCATCTTTGAGGTACTGTTGATTGGCCGTCTGGGAAGCGGTTTGGCGTAGTTCGCGGGCGTAACGCAGGGCAATCGGATACTTCTGTTTCCCCTCGTATACGCGGGCTACCGTCAGCAACGATTGCATCAGCGGTATCACATCCCGCTTCTGGCGCAGGCCATCCAGCAGGGGCAACACATCGGCCAGGACCTGCTCATATTGATGACGGGCCAGCTGCACCTCCACCGAATAGCCCCACACGTAGGCCCTGAACTTGTTCCGAACGGCCTCGTCGGTGGTCAGTACTGCCAGGTTCCGCAGGTGTTTCTGCTGATAATACAGCACCGAGTCGTAGTTACGGAGTTGCAGGTGGGCGTAGGCCATGTCTTCCAGATGGGGCCAGAGCAACAGAAACGGCGTGAAGTAGGGCAAACTCTGGTGGTAATAATCCAGCGCCTTCTGCGGGTCGCCTACCCGGTTGAACGACCGCCCGATGAACGCCAGCGAAACCGCCGTCAGCGCCGAGTCTTTCAGCTCTTTGCCTATTTTCTGGGATTCAATCAGGTTTTCAAAGCCTTTCCAGTATTGACCCCGTTTGCAGTACTGATAGCCCGTTGCCTGTATGGCCCAGCCCAAAGCCGATTTATCCTGAGCGGCCAGGGCCAGCTGCCGGGCGTGAAAGGCGGCTTGCAGGCCCTGCTTATACTGTCCGAGGCTCCCCCGCGCAATGGCCAGCAGGTAATACGCTCTCGACAGCGTGGTCGGTTCGTTCTTGTTGTTCAGTAACCTGATGACCTGTTCGCTCCGGCGAACCATGCGCTTATAATCGGCCAGCAAGCGACCTGCTACGTCGCCCTGCGTAAGTAAGGCGACGCCCTGCCCTTTCAGATAGTCAGTACGTACAGACTGCTCATAAGCCAGCCGCGCATATGTAAGCGCCGAGTCGGCATGTACGGCGTAAAAGGTAAAGGCCCAGCCCATGGCGTTGAGGCTGTCGGCCCGCGCCCGGCCTTCCAGGGTTGGCAGCGCCCGCCGTAGCCGAT
This sequence comes from Spirosoma sordidisoli, assembly GCF_004138325.1. GTDB lineage: Bacteria > Bacteroidota > Bacteroidia > Cytophagales > Spirosomataceae > Spirosoma > Spirosoma sordidisoli. Next base: position 724,775 of record NZ_SBLB01000002.1, read on the forward strand.
CGATGCCGGCTGTTTGCGACCAGCCCCGTATCGTCAGTATCAGCAGCAGCAGGGTCAGGCTAGTTCGCATACATAGTCGTAGTTAGAGGAACAGTTAGGGAACTACTCGATCAGCTGCGCGAAAATCGTATCTAGTTTACTGTAATAATTGGTAATAACCTACTGATTGCGAGTTTATTATTGTCTGGTCAAGGGCGGTGTCTGTTCAGTAGGTTATCATTCCCTTATACGTAATTTCGCCCGCCGGTTTAGCCGGGTTGGCTATGGCATTGCCGACAAAAGAGCCACTGGCTTTCCGGAATTTGCCGGTTCCGCCGGCAATGGTGTGGGTTACGGCAACGGTTGATGTGCCGTCAGAATTGGGAGTAGATGTGCCCTTGAATGTGGTTGTGAACGTATCGCCGTTGTCGGCATAAAAGGTAGCTTCCCCCCCTACGGCGAAGGGAGGAGGGGGCGTGATGGTAATCGTAGCCGTAGCGACAAACCGGGCAATGTCGAGCGGCCTGGCGGGCGAGGTTCCGGTTGTTCGCTGCTTCAGCATTGGCGCCGGATTGAGCAACTCGTTCGTCGTGGTGTATGTCCCTTCGTAGGTGACCGATACGGGGGTGTCTTCCTTTTCGCAGCTAACCAGGATGAACAGCAATGCACATACGCCTGGCAGGAGCAGTTGGCCTGTGAATCTGTTTTTCATGATGCTTTCGTTGACGTGATAAAAAGAATGACTCGTTGCGGCCCGACGCTTTGCGTTGAGCGTTTGTTAACCCCAAAGTAAAGGCACCTGACAAGCCTGGAAAAGCCGCATCGAGCCGCTGGGGGCGTTCGTTTACTAAGTGGGCCTGTTTGCCGGTTAACTGATAGTCAGGTAATTGCTGCCAAACCCGATACGGTACCAGAAGCGCTCACCGTGCCGGAAACGCACATTGATCAGCCGGGGGTAACTGATCGATGGTGGCGGGTCCAGGCTTTTTCGGCGCGTTTGAACGCAAGAAAACCTTCCGGTTAGTCGCGCGCGGCTCAGGCCGTACGGTACTAAACGCGAAAGGTTTTCGCTGTCCAGCCAGTCCTGTCAAATGCCGGACCGGCTCAGGTATGGTGTATGTTTATTGCAGTTTTGCCAGCCAGAGCGACGCGTTGATGTGGAGCGCGGGGTGGGAGGTGTAGCCGGAGGGGGCATCACCCGACCAGCCGTTGAACAGATTATCGGCCGTATCGCCGGTACCATCGTCAGACGGAGAGCTGTCTCCTACGAATACGATCCGGCCACTGCCGTAGGTCGAGAGCAGGGCCATGGCGCCCGTGGTGCTGCCTACGGTACGGCTCATCCGCCAGAAGAGCCCCTGAACGGTGGCATTGTTAGTTGGGTAGAGGGTGGCGGTGGTTCCGGCATAAAAAGCCAGCTTCGAGGCCGTTCCGGCTACCCCTGCCAGTACTTTCTGGGCGTTGGCGTTGCTGCCGGTATAAACCCGGGTCGTTGGCTGTTCGTCAATGTCAACGTAGTCGACGGTGAAGCCGAATGGCCGGTTGTTGTTGATGCCATTGTTGGTCATCAGATCATTCCAGACGCGGGGTGAATCGTAGCCGTCGCCATCGCGGTCGGAGGGGAGGTACCCGTTGGGGTCGGTTCCGGTCAGCGACGGAGCCGTATGATCCGCTACCATCATCAGCCCACCGCCGTTGGCTACGAAATTCATGATGGCCGTTTTCTCGCTGGCCGTAAACAGCCGGTTCGGCTCGACCACGACGAACACATCGTAGTTGCTCAGGTCCTGCGCATTGCTGGTGTTGTTATAGGTAATGGCCGTGCCGTTCGGCAGCGATTCGACCAGGTTGCCCCGTTTGACCAGCTCTACCGCCCAGGCCGACATACCGCCTTTCCAGTACGTTTCGGGCGTCGACGAGGTAATGCCGGTATAGGAAGGCGTGGGGAAGCGCTGGGCTTTGGTCTCGACGGTGGTACCACCCGTATAGGTCGGTACCGATTCAGTGCCGTCGGCGTCGATCTGCCAGTCGGCATTCCCGGCGTTTTCGCGTTTGCTGGCGTCGAACAGGAATTTTTTGCCCGTGCCCGGTTGAGGGGTTCCGCCCCCGCTATAGTCATTGATGACGATGTCGTCGAGATTGATACGGTTCGTTGACCCCGACAGTTTCCTGAATTCGATCCGAACCGTTCCCGACACGTTCAGGGTAAACGTCTGGGTCTGTAACGAAGCGGTTGTAGTAATAGCCCCACCGGCCTGGGTCCAGCTGCTTCCGCCATTGGTGGAGTACCAGAGTCCCCACTGGCTGGCCGCATCGGTGCCGTAGGTCGCGTGTTTGACACTGACCGTACTGATGCCCGATGACTGATCGAAGAGCATGGTTAGCCTGCCGGTGTTGCGCAGACGGGCCGACCACGAGCCCACCCGCTTGTCGGCACTCAGGTTGCCGATAACCCCATCGTACAAATTCCAGGATTTAGCCTGAAGCGTCACGTTATCGCCACTGGCCGAGCCGGCTGGCGACACGTCATAGGCCGTTTTGGGGCTGGTCGTGCCCACGTCAAACCCTTCCGTGAGAGAAACGGCCAGCGCTCTGGCGCCACTGAGCGGATGGCTGGCCGGTAGCAGCGAAGGGTCCTGAACCGGCTGGCAACCCAAAATAAAGGCACTCGTAAGGCCACCCGTTAACAGCAGATGTTTTAATTTTAGTAATTGAAGCATAAAAAGGGGTGTATTGGGTAAAGTGTAAACTTTTGCAAATAGCCCAAAACCCCCCAATTATGCTACAAAGTCATCGTTACCTTTCTATTACGTTAACGACAGGCCGTCGCCGGTTCCAATGCACTGGCTCCGCTGCCTGCTTATTTGGGCTCGATCCGGAAAATAGACGAGGTTTCGATCGTAGTGTCTTTCTCGGTGGTGGCTTCGCAATAACCGACCACCGGAAAAGGTACGTAGTCGATGAACTCGCGCAGGTTGGTAAAGTACTCGGTTCCGTAGCGCTGGGTATTTTTATAGAAGACCAGGTTGTTGATAAAGTATTTGCCGGGGAAGTGTTCGGCCATGATGGCGAAAAGGTCCGATAACTGCGGCAGCACGTACCAGGTCAGTTCGGCAAACAGGATAGCGTCGACCTGAGGGTACCGGGCCAGGTTCTCGACCCGATCAGCCGTAAACGAAAGGTGCGGAAACAGGCTCTTTGCCCGGCTGACGGCCGTTTCTGACAGTTCGATCCCTTGCGGAATAATGCCCGTTTGCCGGTAAATCTCCTGGGAGTAGTACCCCAGGCCGCTGCCACACTCCAGCACCGACTGAATCCCGAACTGTTTGAGGTGCAGAATGCCAGCCTGCCGCGAATAGGGGTTGGGCTGTTTATCCTGCATCCAGGGCTGGTCGAACTGCTGATACATCTCGTCAAATCGTCCGATAAACTGACCGTCTTTGATGACATAGTCGTGATACGTCTCCTTCTGCTGGCTCATGGTATAACGTTTCTTACTAGTTTGTAAACTAGGTGTACCATGTGTCTAGTATAGTTGTTCAGGAAAAATCATCGGTTTGGGTTCGTCGTGAAATCGGATTCAGCCTGGTTCTTCAAGTCGTTCACCGTTTCGGTGCAGGAGCCGGATTGAACACCTCATTCGTCGTAAAAAATGACGGTGGCCAGCCCAAATCCAGCACTGACGACGTTGGTTCGGAAAGGCTCCGGTTCCACGAATCGTTGCCCGGATGCCCGGCGGGTTCACGTCCTGCGCCAGCGCCTGACCGCTGGACATTCCGGTGATGAACCATGCCTTCTGTTCCATAGGCAGTCGGGGCTGTACCCGTCGGTGGCCGCCCTCCAACAAGCGGCCGCCGACGGGTAATGACTTAGGCGAAATACCGCTCCCGAATAATTTTACCATCCTGCCAGTCCTGAATGGCCACTTCCACCACCTTTAGCAGCCCGCTGGTGTTGTCGAGGTCGACCGACCAGACGATAAAGCTACGATTGCCCTTAACGATCCGGCCAACGGCGCTGAAATCCCGTACCATAACAATGTCGGCAAGTTGTTGGTGGCCCATTTTATCAATCCGGGTTTTTCCCTGGTGAGTTACCCCATCCAGATCGGTCTTTTCGATGTCGTCGTGGTAAAACTTGGCAAAGGCTTCCATGGGTTTGCCCTCAGCTACCAGCGCAATGAGTTCATCAACGGCGGTTGTAATTTGTGATTCCGTCATCATCCTGTTTATGCGGTTAAATGTATGCTACAAAGGTGCAGCAGGGTGGGGCGGACCAGGTAACACAAAACCGCACTTATTGAGTAGGATTCGGAGATTTTCCCCGGGCAATGGCCTGTGCTGAGGCTTTGAACGCCGTGGGCGACAGACCCACTTCAGCTTTGAAGAGTTTGGCGAAGTAGGAACCATCGAAGTAGTTAAGCCTGGCGGCTACCTCGGCAACGGACTGATCGGTAAAGGTTAATAACCGCTTGGCTTCCAGAATGCTGCGTGACCGAATGACTTCGGTGGCGGTTTTGCCGGTTATGCGTTTAGTGACCTCGTTGAGGTGGTGCGGGGTGATGTTGAGCCGGGCTGCATACGTGCTGGCGGTGCTATTTTCCAGAAAATGCGCATCGACCAGATTTCTGAAGTTTTTATAGATGACAAAGTATCTTTTAGAAACGGCCTGTCCGGTCTGGGTATTGATCGACCGTTGAACCTGATGCAACAGCACGTGTAGCAGCGACTGGCAAATGGGCAGCGACCGGTCGGCCCGGCGGTGTTCGGCCACGAGCAGGTCAATGGTGTGTTTAATTTCGGCGTAGCTATCCGGGTCGGGCAGCAAGCAGGGGTTGGCGTAAAAATTATCCAGGAAACTCAACTCAAAAAGCCGGTCGGGATTGCTATGATTGAGCAGGAAAAAATCGGCCGTAAACATAATCGTGCCGCCGGTCACGGGTTTCCACTCCTCAAACGAATGAAGCTGGCCTGGGGAGATAAAAAATAGCGAATTGGCGCGCATCGCGTATTCCTGGTAGTCGATCACCTGTCGGCTTTCGCCACGTTCAATCCAGATTATTTCGTAGAAGGTGTGCTTATGAATGTCGTCCACGTCCGGCTCGTCCATCGTGTCGAACCGGGTAATTTCAAACTGGGTCGGGTTGGCGGGCTGATTGATAAAATGGCCAATGGCGTAAAAAGGGAAAAGCGCATTCACGGGTTTGTCGGTTGCAGGTTGACTGGTTCGATACAGGAGCAGACTAACGCCTACAACCAGCCGGATAGCCAATGCGTTCGATACGAGCGGATTAGCGAGACCATATATTCTGCCTTGACGCGTGAATTAGTATGCCCCGGTCGGTCGGCCGTTTCTGACAGGTCAATTCCCTAAGACATACTATCCGCTTGCCGCGGATAGGGACCGCGCTGTTTGCCCAGCCTTCAGGGTTGGTTGAGCCCCTCATACGTCTCCTCGAACCGCCCGATAAACTGACCGTCTTTGCGGCCATAGTCATGATACGTTTCCTGCTGCTGGCTCATGCGATGGTGTTTCTTAATCTGGTTGTCAAACTATGGGTACTACGTCCATAGTATAGTTGTTTAGGAAAAATCATCGGTTCGGGTTCGTAGTAAAACCGGATTCATCTTAGCTTTACCCACCAACAGTACACTGCAACTTACCTAGTCAACTCATGCCGCTTCGTTCGCAAGACTGGTTTGGCCGTACCGGTAAAGACGGCTTTATATATCGTGCCTGGATGAAAAACCAGGGTTTTCCGCACCATGAGTTTGAGGGGAAACCCGTTATAGGAATCTGTAACACCTGGTCTGAATTGACCCCCTGCAACGCCCATTTCCGGGAGCTGGCCGAAGCCATCAAACGGGGGGTGTGGGAGGCTGGCGGGTTTCCGCTCGAGTTTCCGGTGATGTCGCTGGGCGAGTGCCAGATCAAGCCGACTGCCATGCTGTTCCGCAACCTGGCCAGCATGGACGTTGAAGAAAGCATCCGGGGCAACTCGCTCGATGCGGTCATTCTCATGTGCGGCTGCGACAAAACGACACCCTCGCTGGTGATGGGAGCCTGTTCGGTCGATATTCCAACAATGGTCGTGTCGGGCGGGCCGATGCTGGCCGGGCGGTTCCGGGGTCAGAAGATTGGTACCAGCGACCTCTGGCGGTTTGCCGAAGCCTACAAAATGGGCGAGATGAGCCAGAGCGACTTCATCGCAGCCGAGGCCAGCATGGCCCGCAGCCAGGGCCACTGTGCCGTTATGGGTACCGCCAGCACGATGGCCGCCATGGTCGAGTCGCTGGGGTTGGCCCTGCCCGACAATGCCACGATTCCGGCCGCCGACTCGCGCCGGAAGGTACTGGCCCACATGACCGGTGTACGGGCGGTAGAACTGGCCCGCGAGAATATCAAACCATCCGATATCCTGACGCGCCAGGCGTTCGAGAATGCCATTGTCGTCAACGCGGCCCTTGGCGGATCGACCAACTTTATTCTGCATCTGCTGGCCATTGCCGGCCGGGTAGGGGTCGACCTGACGGTCGACGACTTCGACCGGCTGTCGGCCAAAATTCCGCTGCTGACCAACCTGCAACCCTCGGGCGAGCACTTTGTCGAGGATCTGTTCTATGCCGGTGGGTTGCCCGCGGTGATGCACGAACTTCGTCAGTACCTGCATACCGACGCTATCACGGTCAACGGCCACACAATCGGGGAGAACTGTGCCGATGCGCAGTGTTACGACCCGGCCGTTATCGCCACCATCGACCAGCCTTTCAAACCCGAATCGGGGGTAGCCGTGCTGCGCGGCAACCTCTGTCCCAACGGCGCTGTGCTGAAGCCCTCGGCGGCCTCGCCCCACCTGATGCAGCATACGGGCCGGGCCGTGGTGTTCGAAGATATCGACGACTACAAAGCCCGCATCGACGACCCCGACCTGGACGTCGATCCTGACAGTGTGCTGGTGCTCAAAAACGTGGGGCCCCGTGGGTATCCGGGTATGCCCGAAGTAGGGAACATGCAGCTGCCGGCAAAAATTCTGGCGCTGGGCGTACACGATATGGTTCGGATTTCGGACGGGCGGATGAGCGGAACGGGCTTCGGTACGGTTGTACTGCATGTCTCGCCCGAAGCGGCCGTGGGAGGTAACCTGGCGCTGGTCCAGCAGGGGGATCTGATCACCCTCGATGTGCCCAACCGAAGCCTGCACCTGCACGTCTCCGACCAGGAGCTGGCAGCCCGGCTGGTTCATTTCAAGCCCATCAATCTTGGCTACGACCGGGGCTACGTAAACCTCTACATTCGCCACGTGACCCAGGCGCACGAAGGCGCCGATTTTGACTTTTTACGGGGCGGTTCGGGTAGCGAGGTTCGTCGCGATTCGCATTAACGGGCCTATGCTTTTTTCTGGACAAACCGCCGTAATTACCGGTGCCGGTACGGGCATCGGTTTTGCCATTGCCCGGGCGCTGGTTAGCCAGGGGGCCAACGTGGTGCTGAACGATTTCGATGAAGCGCTGGCCCGGCAGGCCGCCGAAGCACTTACCGAAGTCAGCCGCCGGGATCAGGCCCGGGCCGGACGGTGTATAGCCTGCGCCGGCGATGCATCGGAGGTCGGGTTTATCCATCAACTGGTCGAGACGGCCGTGGCTACGTTTGGGCGGCTCGATATCGCCATTGCCAATGCTGGCATTACTGTCTTCGGCGACATTTTTACCACCACGCCCGATGCTTTTCAGACGATTGTAAACCTGAACCTGCGGGGTAGTTTTTTCCTGGCGCAGGCGGCTGCCAGCCAGATGCGTCGGCAGCCCGACGGCGTTCGGGGCCCGGGGGGCAGTATCCTGTTCATGTCGTCGGTGGTTGGGCATCTGGGGCACCCGGGCCTGCCGGTGTACAGCATGACCAAGGCCGGCCTCGAAATGCTGGCCCGACAACTCGTCATCGACCTGTCGCCCCTGGGCATTACAGTCAACGCGATTGCCCCCGGCGCAACCCTGACCGAACGGACCCTCGACGATCCGACCTACGTCCCGATCTGGTCACGGATTACCCCCATGGGGCGGCCGGCCACGGTCGAGGATATTGCCCAGGCGGCTTTGTTTCTGGTTTCGCCGATGTCGCGCCATATTACGGGCCAGAGTCTGGTGGTCGATGGTGGCTGGACGAGTGTCGGTATCCCGCCGGTTTAGACCCAGTGGTCGTACTGCATATACCGGGCGGTTTCGTCGGCGACGTCTTTACCTAGTAGACGGCCAACTACGTACAGCGACATGTCGATGCCTGCCGATATGCCTGCCGACGTGATAATACGGCCCGTATCGACCCAGCGGTCGGCGGGTTGTACCGTAGTCGTAGGAGATAACTGCGCCAGACTATCCAGAGCCAGGTAGTGCGTCGTCGCGGAGAGGCCGTCGAGTAAACCCGCTTTGGCGAGGAGCAGGGAGCCCGTACAGACCGAAAGGACCAGCTCGGCCCTGGCAGCCTGCCGCCGGATCCAGTTCACAACCGCCGGGTTATCGACTTCCCGCCGGGTACCGAAGGGCGTACCGTCGGTCTGGTAGCCACCCCCGCCCGGAATGATCAGCAGGTCGGGTTTGGGGTGGTCATTGAGCAGATAGGACGGGTTAATGGACAGGCCATTGCGGGCGTAAACGGGGCCCCGCTCCGCCACAGTGTATACCTGGAATGGTTTCGGGTCGGCTTTACGATCGGCGACACCGAACACTTCGAAGGGGCCCGCGAAGTCGAGTACCTCGATTTCATTAAAGAGAAGGATAGCTACATTACGCATAGTGGGTGGGCTGACGGGTTATTTTTTTCCAAGTGTAATCAGAACGACACCGGCCACAATAACGGCCGCCCCCATCAGCGACTGCGAGGAGATCGCTTCCCCGGCAAACGCTGCGCCGAGCAACATGGCCACGATGGGGTTCACATAGGCGTAGGTCGAGGCCAGCGTAGGCGGAGCGTTACGCGCCAGCCACGAAAAGGTCGAAAAGCCAACGATCGACCCGAATATGATCAGATAAACCAGCGAGTAAAGGGCCTTGGGCGGGGCGTCGAGAATGCTGAGCAACGATATCGGTTCAACGACCAGGGCTGCCAGAATCAGCACCGTTCCGCCCGTCAGCATCTGCATGCCGCTGGATAGGGCCGACGAGGCCGGCATGTTGACCCGCGGGGTCAGCAGGGTACCGAACGCCCAGCCGGTGTTGGCAATCATGGTCATACACAGCCCGATCAGCAGCCCGTCAGAGCCTCCGGGAATAACCAGTTTGCCCGGCTGAAACAGGATGACCACCCCCAATAGACCCAGCGCCGAACCCGCCAGCGCCTGCCTGGTGGGCCGTGCCCGCGCATAAAACAACCAGTTCAGGACCAGCACAAAGACGGGCAATGTGGCTACCAGCAGGGCGGTCAGGCCCGTTGGCAGGTAGTGAAGCGCCGTTCCGATGGCGCCGTTGGCTACGGTCAGGAAAAGGAGTCCCAACAGGCCGGTGGCCCGCCAGTTCGACAGGGTAGGGCGGGGCGCGCCTGACAGTCGGGCGTAGCCATAGAGTAAGGTGCCCGCTGCTACAAACCGCATACCGGCCATGTAGAGCGGGGGCATACGCTCCGTCATGAAATGAACAAAGAGGTAGGTCGACCCCCAGAGGATATAAACGGTAACGAGCGCAATCCAGAGGGTGGTTCGATTCGAGGCAGCAGGTACTGGCGTTGTAGAAACTTGCATAATGGGGCGGCTTACTGCAGGTGTAACAGCCAGCGCCCGTTTTTTTTATCCCCGTCGGCTCAATTATTCATGATTTCTTCATTCCGTCTAATAAAATCAGGATAAGGTCTAATTGAGGTTTAGTAAAAAACTTCTTTGTTTTTGGCCTGGAGCTCCCGGATCTGCCCCGCGTACGGGCTTTTCATCGCTTCCGTCCCAAACATCGGGTTACTGCTTAAATACACTTTCCGAAGCGACCTGATCTGCGTGAGTACCGTTGGGAATTCCTGTAGGTTATTGTTACTGAGATCGAGCTCTTCCAGCGCGGGGAGCGCGGCCAGCACGGGCGGAGCCACTGTTATCCAGTTGTAACTCAGGTCCAGTACGCGCAGCCTGTCCAGCCGGGCAAAGTCGGCGGGGAGCTGGCTGATGCGGTTATGGTGCGCAAACAGCACCTGCAGCCGTCGGAGTCGGGCCAGCGAGGCCGGCAGCTCGGTCAGGTCGTTATGCGATAGAGCGAGCTGTTCGAGTCGTTTCATCCGGCTGATCTGGCGGGGGAGTTGGGTGAACTTGTTGTAGTACAGATCCAGTACCCGGATGTGTTTCAGCCGACGAATCTGTTTGGGCAGCCGAGTCAGGCCGGCGTTATACAGGTTCAGGTCGTTGAGCCGGCGCAGGCTTTTCAGCAGCCGCACGTCCAGGCTGGCCAGCTGGTTGTTGCCCATCCACAGGCTTTCGAGTCGTTTGTTCTGGCGCACGGAGGCTGGTATACGCGTCAGCTTGTTCCCCTGCAGGTTCAGCGAAATCAGGTGTTTATTGGGCGTCATGAACACGCTATCGTCCGGAATGGCATTATACAGTACACTCAGCCGCTGCAGGCTGGGAATGTCGGCCGTCAGGCGGGCGGGCAGTGCGGTCAGGCTATTTTTCGACAGGTCCAGCTCCTTCAGTTTCGGGAAGCGGTACACCACCACCGGAATCGTCTTCAGGTTCAGCTGGTTGAACGCCAGCATGGTTACCGTGTCGGGGCGGGTTGTCTGCCCGGCGGCTTCGAGTGTGCTGATGATACCGGCCCCCCGGCGAACCGTGCGCCTGTCCGGTACCTGTCCTACCTGCAGTACGCTCTCCCAGCGAAACCCGGTCGATGTCCGGAGCGGAAATCGATTTTTACTGTAATACTCCTGCAGAACGTCAAGTAGCTGTTCTTCCTGCCGGGCGGTCAGCTCCGGAGTCGGAAATGAACAGAACACCCAGGCATAGGTGCCGTCGGGGTTAACGAACTCGCGGGTTTGCAATATGACGCCCGGCACCGGTAAGCGCTTTTTATTGGTTTCTCCAAACTGGAACAGTAGTCTCGTTGCCCGGGTAAGCGAGTCGATGAACCGTTTGGGTTGCTGCGCAAATAAGCCTTTCTCGCCGGGTTTTCGGGCCAGGGCAGGTGGGTATTTCATCGTCAGCTCGGTTAGGGGCAGGCCCAGCCGGGTGGTGTCGCGGAGTAAAACAACCCGGGTTTGCGCCTGCCCGGTCAGCGTCAGCCAGCAGAAAAGAGCAATCAGCAAAACGGTTTTCATGTAGCAACGGAAAGTTTAGGTCTATAACGATATTTTTAGTTTGTTTGATGTAAAAAGAGACCGGATTCCACACCATCTACTTTGTATTCGCGTTTCTGGTCAGGAATCCGGTCTTTACTGAACCCCCACCGGCTGTTGAGACCAGGGGGGCTGGAAGCTATCGGTTAGTTTTTCTTGCCGCTGCCTACCGACGATGCTGGCTGTTGTTCGGCAATCTTTTTAGCGGCCTTGGCAAAATCACCGGCCTTGATGATGGATATTTTAGCCGGGTCGATGTGCTTTTTCATGGCTGCGTTCACCTGCTCAGGCGTCAGTGATTCCATTTTCTTTTCGAAATCGGCATCCCAGGCCATGGTGCGGTTGAGGTACAGGTAGTTGTTGAGCGTGCCCACCAGCGATGGGTCCTGCGCCCGCGACACCACCCGCGACTGGAGCAGACCCGACCGGGCCGCCTGAATCTCATCGGCGGTAAAGCCGTCTTTAACCACCTTGTCCAGCTCTTCGCGGAAGGCCTTTTCGAGCCGTTCGGCGTTTTCCGGGTTGTAGATGGCGTAGGTCATGAACATGCCGGTTTTATCGAGCGGGTTGGCCTGCAGCTGCGAACCAACGCCGTAGCTGATCCCTTCTTTCTGCCGGATCCGAACGGCCAGCCGGGAGTTCAGGAAACCCCCGCCCAGGATGTGATTACCCAGTACCAGCGCCGGGTAGTCGGGATCGTCGTCGCGCAGCGGGATGTTAACCCCGGCCACCATCAGGGCATTTGCCTTGTCGGGTGCTTCGATGGTCTGGGGCGTTGGTTTGATGTCGTTATAAGGCGATACCAGCCGGCTGAAGGTCTTCTTCGCTTTCCAGGTGCCCAGTTCACTGTTGACCATCTTCTTCACCGCAGCCTCGTCGAAGTCGCCAACAACGGCCATGGTGGCGTTCTGAGCCCCGTAGAAGTCTTTGTGAAACTGCTTCAGATCATCGAGTTTGGTGGCGTTGATAGCGGCTACCTCTTCGTCGGGTGTCATCGTGTAGCGGACGTCATCTTTGGCGTAGGGGTTCATCTGCCGCTGGAAAGCGGTGAAAGCCAGCGCCTGGGGTTCGGACCGCTGCGACTCGATGCCGGCCAGCTGTTCCTGCTTGAGCTTTTCGAACTCGTTGGCATCGAAGACCGGGTTCTTCAGCACATCGCTGACCAGTTTCACTACGGCGGGCAGGTTTTCTTTGGTGGTCTTGATGACCACGTTAACCTGGTTGCCGCCCCCGAACACATTCACCTGAGCCTTCAGTTTGTCGAGCTCGTCTTTGATCTGCTGACGGCTGCGGGTGGTGGTGCCTTTGTCGAGCATGGAGGCTGTCAGGGCCGAAATCGTGCCTTTGTTGGCCAGGCTTTTCTGGTCGCCGTAGCGCAGTGTGAGCCGGGCGTTCACTTCATTGCCACGGGTTGATTTGGGCAGCAGGGCCAGCTCGATCGTGTTGGGCTGCTCGGACCGGCGCGTCCGCCCGTCGATGTTGGTCGGAGAGGGATCGAAGGCTTCGCCCTGGGCCACCAGTGCCCGACCTTTGTATTCCTTGACCATGGCCGCAATATCCGGCGCGTTGGGTACCTCGACCCGATCCGGATTGGGTTCCGGAATAAACAGGCCGATGGTGCGGTTGGATGGTTTGAAATAGAACTTGGCCACCCGCTGTACGTCGGCAGGCGTCACTTTCTCAAGGGCGTCGCGGTAGAGGAAGCCCAGCCGCCAGTCGCCGGTAGCGATGTATTCGCTCATCGCCAGCCCTACGCGTTCGGCGCTTTTGAAGCTCAGCTCAACGTCTTTCAGAAGTTTGGCCTTGGCCCGCTCCACCTCTTCTTTGGTGGGCGCTTTGATCGTTACCGAATCGAGGGTGCTGAGCAGCGCGGCCTGGGCGTCTTCGATCGACTTCTCCTTCAGCATCTCGACGGCGAAATACACGTAGCCGGGGTCTTTGGTCGTAAACGAATAGCCGTACTGCTGCGACGCTTTTTTGGTTTCGATGAGGGCTTTGTACAGACGCCCCGATGGCTCGTTGGTCAGCAGATCGGTCAGCACGTCCATGGCCGGGTAGTCGGGGTGCGAGCCAGGCATGATGTGGTAGAGGGCCGACACAACTTTGGTATCGCCCACGCGCCGGAGGGTTACCGCCCGTTCGCCGTCCTGCACCGGTTCGATGCTATAGGTTGGCTGCAGCACCCGGGTTGGGCGCGGAATAGGGCCAAAGTACTCGTTGACCAGCGCCAGGGTCTTGCCTTCATCGATCTTACCCGCTACCACCAGTACGGCATTATCGGGCTGGTAAAACTTCTTGTAAAAAGCCTGGAGGTTCTCGATGGGTACTTTTTCAATATCGGAGCGGTTACCGATGGTCGAGTTGCCGTAGGTGTGCCAGAGGTAGGCCGAGGAGACCACCCGCTCGTTCAGCACGTTTTGCGGAGAGTTTTCGCCCATCTCGAATTCGTTACGAACCACCGAGAACTCGGTAGCCAGGTCTTCTTTCTTGATAAACGAGTTGACCATCCGATCGCTTTCGAGGTCCAGCGCCCACTTCAGGTTCTCGTCGGTAGCCGAAAACGTTTCGAAGTAGTTGGTTCGGTCGAGCCAGGTGGTGCCGTTGGGGCGGGCGCCGTGGGCCGTCAGCTCCTGCGGAATGTTGGGGTGTTTGGTCGATCCTTTGAAGACCATATGTTCCAGCAGGTGAGCCATACCGGTTTCGCCCAGGCCTTCGTGTCGGGAGCCCACGAGATAGGTAATGTTTACCGTAATTGTCGGCTTCGACGGGTCCGGAAAGAGCAGCACCCTGAGGCCATTTTTGAGCGTATACTCGGTAATGCCTTCCACGGAAGCGCCTTTGGTAACCCCGGCAGGCAGGGCTACAGCGGCCGGTTTGTCCTGAGCCGATGCGGGCAACAGGCTACCGGCCAGCAGGGTGGCCGAGAGGAGCCCCCGGTAAACCCGTTTAGTAAGCGTAGTCATAGAGAAAACCAGTTAGTTGGGTAGTGTGAAAACTACCTGTATAGTTACGATGATGTTACACCCTTGTCAACGGTTTTGTGCTGGTTTTTCCAAAAAGTGGATGAACGGTAAGGCTGAAGCGACAATCAGCCCTCAAACCATTGGCGGAAGCTGGCAGCCCGCTCTTTACTGACCTGCAGTTCGAGCTGATCGCCCGGTTTCTTCAGCATGATTTCGATGCGGCCGGTATGGTGGGGCCGGTAGCCAGCCACGGCCTGCAGGCTCACCAGGAACTGCCGGTTGGCCCGAAAAAAACAGGCGGGGTCGACCAGGTCGGTCAGTTCGTCCAGCGTGCGGTAGTCGGTTACCAGTTTCTGGCCGTCGGTTGTGTAGAGGTAAATCAGCTCGTCGCGGGTGAAGCAGATGACCCGTTCTTCCGGTATCGATATGATCTGCCGCAGGTAGTGGGCCGTGAACCGGCGTTTGAAGGTGGGCTGGGCGGGGGCGTTGAGCTGGCTCAGGAACGACTGAAAATGGGTCGCAAAATCGGCCCCTGTCGGTTGCCAGCGGTGGTATTTGGCCAGCGCGTTCGCCAGCTCGTCGGGATCGATGGGTTTGAGCAGGTAATCGAGGCTGTTGAGCTTAAAGGCGCGGATGGCGTATTCGTCATACGCGGTGGTGAAGATGACGGGCACGCTCAAGTTCACCTGCTGAAAGGCGTCGAAACTGACCCCATCCGACAACTGAATATCGGCAATGATCAGGTCGGGCCGGTGCTGGCTGAGGTAATCTACCACGCTGGCTACGCTGCCCAGGGGCCCATCGATTCGGGCGGCTGGCTCGGCCTGGCTAACCAGCTTCAGCAGCTGGCGGGCTACCAGTGGTTCGTCTTCAATGAGGAGGATTGTCATACCGTTTCGAGCGGCTTCGGGGGCGTGATTCTGGCTGCAAAACTAACCGGTTTCTGGGAAGAGCGTCGCTCCGCGTACATCCGCCGAGTAACGTGTACTCCTGAAGAAAGGCACAGGCAATGATATTAAGTTTAAATGAGTTATGTATAATTCTACAACCTTCAGTGTACTCAGTTTTATCTTTCAAATAGCCCTTTGCCGTTGCCAAACTACATAATAGCGATTGATTGGTTCAGACTCTTGAACTTTTTTGTGGGCATCGCCTTATTAGAATGAGCACCTGAAACGGCCTTGGACTGTATCCTCTACGCACGTCGGGTGCTTATGTTATACTATCTGATACGGTGTTTTCAGTTCTTATACGCATGGTCTTGACGTGAAATCGTTAATGCAGCTTTTCGGGTCATCTTATCGATTGGTGCCCGGCCGGGGGTTGCAACTATGGGTTATCACCCAGACTGCAAGTGACCTTAGTTTGTGGTTGTCTTCATTCCCTTTATCTTCCAGGTAGGTTTCCGAAAAGGTCCGGCTGATGCTGTTGTTCTGATTAAGCAGGTCGAAGACCGACCGCTTCAGCTCGCCGTTCTGACGCTTGAACAGCCGCTGGGCAAGGCTGGCGTTTCAGAGCGCATACGGCTGGTTGAACCCGCCCGACAAACCGGCGTATCGCTGGTAATTGATATCCGACCGCACCACCAGTCCTTTCCATAAATTCCCAGTCAGATTACCACCTTCAAATAAAACGCCTATCTAAATTAATTGCCATTCATCAAATTTTTATTGTTTATCAATAAATAATTAGTGATACTTGCTGCCTAATCAACCATAAGCGCAAATGTCAACCACGAACATAACGGTTCTGAAAATCATGAATGTGCTTTTCTGGATCATCTTCATTGGTCTCTGTATCAAAACCGGTGCCCTCCTGTTTTCGTTTTCCGTTAGCCTCTTCGTGAGTCCGGCCGGGACCCGCGACCTCTACATGGGCCTGAATTTATCGGAACTCTATAACTACAACCTGTGGTATTACGTCCATATGGCCTCGCTGATTATCGCGTTGAATGGCCTGAAAGCCTACATCGCTTATCTGGTGGTCAACATCTTTATGAAGTTCGACCTCGCCAAACCGTTCAACCCCGACATTAGCACGCTAATTGCAGCCATCAGTCATACGGCTTTGGGCGCTGGTATTCTGGCTATGATTGCCAACGGAAGCAGCGACTGGCTGATGAAACGGGGTGTTGACATACCTGCCAATTATGGGGCGGGCGAGATACTGTTTTTTGCCGGGGTCATCTACATCATTGCCATCGTCTTCAGGAAAGGCACCGAGTTGCAAACCGAAAACGACCTGACTGTATAGTACATGCCAATCAATATAAACCTCGACGTCATGATGGCTAAACGGAAGATGTCGCTCAACGAACTGTCTGCCAAGGTCGATCTGACGGTATCAAACCTGTCTATCCTGAAAACAGGCAAGGCCAAAGCCATCCGGTTCAGCACACTCGAAGCCATCTGTCATGCCCTGAACTGCCAGCCGGGTGATATTCTGGAGTTTCAGAAAGATGAGCAGCCGCATGCAACCATTCCGCAAACGTATCCGAAACCCTAAGCGGCTGTTTCTGTTTGACAGCCTGGGAGCGTGCCTGACGGTATGTACGCTGCTGGCCGTCCTGATACCCCTCGAAAAATACATCGGGATGCCAGCGTCTATCCTGCGGGGGCTGGCTGCACCAGCCTCTGGCCTGGCACTGTACTCGGCCTGTTGCTTCTGGTTCGCCGGCCTGCGCTGGCGGCTCCTGATGGCTATTCTATCGGTAGCGAACGGGGTGTACTGCTGCGTTACGGCGGGCCTGGTTATCTGGCGTTACGGCGACCTGACGGGGCTGGGTCTCGCGTATTTCGCGCTGGAGATACTGGTGATTGGTGGCCTGGTCTGGTTGGAACGACAAGCCGTCATAGGGCCTGCCGACAGGATGTACTAATCTGGAGGCAGAACGGCCACTAATCTGGCGTGTGCTGGTAGCCAGCACAAATGCCCCACAGTACAAGACAAACAAGACAACCTGACGAGTCGATGAACACGCTGACTACATTCAGAAACGGCCCCGCCGAGCTCAGGAGCTGAGTTTGACGACCTCAGGTCGCAACTCACCAAGGGGAAGGACAGGAAACATCAGTTTTTAGCGCAGGCTGGGCAGGCATTTTCTGACTTTCATTGGCTCGACAAACTAACCCCGGTCTCCCAGAGGTGTTTGGGCAAGTCGGTTAAGCCGTTAAAACCACTCAGACAGCCAATTTTACACCCCCCAGCCCCTAAAGGGGGATCCCATTCGGCGGGGTAAACTCCGGCAGCGGCCGACCACCCCTTTAAGGGGCTAGGGGGCAAAATCGGGTCTTATCACGGCTTTACCTTCTCAACTGACTTCCCCAAACAACCTCTTAGGCCGGGCCGCCGTCGCGGGGCTGGGAGTGAAAGAGCTCTCTCACTCGAGCCAGGTAAAGTCGGCTACTACCTTTCTCCGACAACTCTGAAGCACGGCTGGCAGCATCATCACTAAAAAATAACGCCAACTACAACCCTTTTGGTTAGTTATGGATCATTATCCAAAAACTGCTGTAACCGTATGAAAACGTTCTTCACGGTATTTGTGCTGCTGGCTGGATTTGGCTGTGAATCCCGAACCGTAGCGGTAGAGGCTGATTGCGTAGAAAAAATCAACCCGGATATTGGTTGCACCATGCAGTACGACCCGGTTTGCGGCTGCAACGGTAAAACCTATGGCAATGCCTGTGTGGCTATGGCGTCGGGAATTCGGACCGTTGCAAAAGGGGAGTGCCCGGGCACTGGAGACTAATCGAAGAGCGTATGTTGGTCAACGTGCCTGGTCAGGTGAACGCGTTTCAATCCTTCTTTAACTGGATCAACCTTTCGAAGGACATAGCCGCGAAAGGGGCCGGTATCCCGCTGAACAGTTTCAATCCTTCTTTAACTGGATCAACCTTTCGAAGAGCGCAGGAGATCATTGACAAGACCCCGTCGGCGAAGTTTCAATCCTTCTTTAACTGGATCAACCTTTCGAAGCTAACGTTAGATAGCCCTGATAGCGAACAACCGTACCGGGTTTCAATCCTTCTTTAACTGGATCAACCTTTCGAAGACCGACCCTGACCCGCTGCAATCGGATCGGCATGGAGTTTCAATCCTTCTTTAACTGGATCAACCTTTCGAAGACCGACCCTGACCCGCTGCAATCGGATCGGCATGGAGTTTCAATCCTTCTTTAACTGGATCAACCTTTCGAAGGACAAGCTCACCGTCGTCCTCGTCCCGCTCGGGTTTCGTTTCAATCCTTCTTTAACTGGATCAACCTTTCGAAGGATGGCGAGGAGCTGAGCGAGGAGCAAATCAAGAAGTAGTTTCAATCCTTCTTTAACTGGATCAACCTTTCGAAGGACAAGCTCACCGTCGTCCTCGTCCCGCTCGGGTTTCGTTTCAATCCTTCTTTAACTGGATCAACCTTTCGAAGCCTGCGCAAAACGTGGCTCATTGAAGAGCAGGCGAACATGTTTCAATCCTTCTTTAACTGGATCAACCTTTCGAAGACAGACCGCCGTTGGGCTTGCCATCAAGCAGGCTCGGTTTCAATCCTTCTTTAACTGGATCAACCTTTCGAAGTGGTTTGGGTGCATAAATAATTCATTGTCAGGGAGGTATGCCTGATTTGCTGGTTGTTTTTTTACCCCTTTCAATACGTCAAAGACCATTGTTGATCGACATTTTTATCTACTTTTCCGTACGCGTAAAAAGCTGAAAATAAGGCAGATGGCGCATGTTTTGCCGGGCCTGCCAATAGATTGGTGCCCGGCAGTGGTCTGCCAACCTGGGTTAGTACCCAGCCTGCAAGTTACCCAATGGGCGCTTGTCTCCGTGACCTTTACCTAAATACACACTGTTGGCCACACAGCCCGTTCCGGCTCAGGATTTGAACTGGCGGAGGTTGTAGGTGAATGTCAGCATGAAATACCGGTTCAGCACCAGCGAGCGGTTATCTTCCAGGTAGGTTTCCGAAAAGGTCCGGCTGATGCTGTTGTTCTGATTAAGCAGGTCGAAGACCGACAGCTTCAGCTCGCCGTTCTGACTCTTGAACAGCCGTTGGGCAAGGCTGGCGTTCCAGAGCGCAAACTGCTGGTTAAACCCGCCTGACAAACCGGCATATTGCTGGTAATTGATATCCGACCGCACCACCAGCCCCTTCCACGGATTCCAGGTCAGGTTACCACCGGCGGTCTGGGTCGTGAAATTGTTGTTCAGCTGGGGTTGCAGCGTATTGACCACTTTGTTGTACCCATACGAGTAAGAGAGGGTAAAGTCAATTTTCTCGCTGATGTTGCTGCTCAGTACGAGTCCCTGACTGAAGGCGTAGGTGTTGGCCCGGTTCACCTCGTTGTTGATCAGGCTGGGGGTTTTGTTATAACTCAGCGAGGTATTCAGGTTGAGGTTGCTTTTCATGAACGTCAGCGGTGTCCCATACGAAAAGAAGGTTCTCAGGTTCAGCGCGTCTTCTGTATTAACGGGGCGGGTCAGCTGCGTACCTTTTTGCAGAAACACGCCCTGACCCGTTGACGAGACAACCCCCGGCACAAACCGCGACGTATCGGCAATGAACAGCGACGACCCGATGGGGTTCTGGGTATAATTCAGGTTCACCAGCGCCACGAGGCTGTTGGCTTTCGACACCGACGTTTTCGTAAAGCGCGTCATCAGCATGTGGCTGTAGCTCTGGTCAAGATCGGGGTTACCGATGGTCTGGAGCAGGGGGTTGGTGTTGTTCAGCACATTCTGCAGCTGATTGATGCTGGGCGCCTGCGTACTGGTTCGGTAGGTGAAGCGCAGCCGCAGGTCGTCGGTAAAGCGGTAGTCGGCCGTAACGGTGGGCAGCAGGTTGGTGAAGTCGCGCGTGACCCGGTCTACCCGCGGAAAGAGCTGGTCGCTGATGAGGTCGGCCCGTTGCAGGTTCAGCGCGGCCGACAGTCGCCATGTTTTGGTATTCAGGTTGTAGCCAACGCCCGCCCGCTGGGTCAGGTAGTCGTTATCGAAGCGGTTACTGAGCAGTGAGTCGAGGGCGTCGTACCGTTCCGACAGCGGGTTGAGCCGGTAGGTGAACCGGTCGGCGTTGCTGTGGTTAAGGCCGGCGTTATAGGATAGCTGCAAAATACCCTGTCCCAGCGGCTCGGTATAGTTGAGCCCGGCCGAGAGCTGGTAGCTGTTGGAGCGGGTGTTGGTTTGCTGATTAATAACCTGCCGTACGGTATCGACCTCGAAAAATTCGTTCAGCGAAGAGAGGTTGCTAAGCCCCGTACGGTCGTTGAAGGTGGTGCCCAGATTCACCGAGAAAGTCCGACCCCGTTTCTCGAAGCGGTGGCGGAACAGCAGGGAGTTGTTGAACGAATAGCCCTGGTTCCGGGACGAGAACAGGTTTTCGGACTGGTTGAGTAGCCCGGCCCCGAGTCGGGTTTCGCTGTTGGTGGCTGAGCCCGACTCGTTGGTCTGAAAGCTGAGCCGGGGTGTCAGCAGCAGAGAGTTCTTTTTGTCGAAGGTGTATTCGAGCCGGAAATTGAGCCGGTGGTTGAGGTTCATGCCGTTGTCGGCCGACTGCTCCCGGTAGGTCTGGGTCGAGTCGCCGGTGGTCTGGTAATATTCCCGCAGCGACGACTGCTCGTTCCGGTTGCGGCTCTGGTTCAGAAAATAACTCCCCCGAACGGTCAGTTTAGGACCCCAGCTGTCGCTGTAGTTGATACCCAGTGAGTTGGTTGTGTTGATGCCGCTCTGCTGACCCACCAGGAAGTTGTCGGTGCTGCCGCCGTTGCCGGGATTACCACCTCCGCCACCCCGCCCCCCCCGGCCGCCACCGGCGCGTCCACCTCCGCCCCGCTGACCACCCCCGCTGCCCAGCACGCCCAGCAGATCCTGACTCGAGAAGTTCTGCTGGTTCACGTTGTTGGTCTGCCCGATGATGGAGATGCGCCGGTCGCCTTTGAACAAATTTACGCTTCCTCCGGCTGCGTAGGTCGCATCGGTACCCGCCACGGGCGTGCCCAGACCGGCGTATACTTTGCCAAACTGCCCGTTTCGGCGGTCGGGCCGGGTAACGATGTTGATGGTCTTGAGCGTATTACCGTCATTGACTCCCGTAAACTGCGACTGATCGCTGAGCCGGTCGAACACTTCGATTTTATCGATGACCTCGGCGGGGAGGTTCCGGAGCGCAATGGCCGGGTCGTCGCCGAAAAAGGGTTTGCCGTCTACGAGGATTTCACGCACGTCTTCGCCCTGTACTTTGATGCCTCCGCCACTCAGATCGACTCCCGGCAGTTTGCGCACCAGGTCTTCGGCCTGGGCATCGCGGTTTACCTTGAAGGCATTGGCGTTGAACTGGATGGTGTCTCCTTTCTGCTCGGCGGAAACCGTCTTGCCTTTTACCACCACTTCGTTCAGTTGGCGGGCGGTTTCGCGCAGCTGGATCGTTGGCAGCTGAGTCTGCCCTGAGTCGATGCGTACGGTCTCAAACGCGGGCGTAAACCCCACAAACGAAGCCTGGAGCCGGTACGAACCGGCCGGCAGATTGTCGAAGGTGAAGCGTCCGGAGAGATCGGTAACGACCCCGCGCCGGAGGGCACTGTCGGGCTGACTGGCGAGTTGAACGGTTACGCCGATCAGCGGTTCGCCTTTGGTGTCGGTAACCGAACCGTCGACCGAGCCGACCGACTGGCCGTGGGCAACCGAAGCCAGTAGCCAGAGAACGAACAGGCAGCCACCAAACCGGGCCGCACGATACAGGGGGAAGATGTTCATAACGTCGAAAGAAAAAGGGCGGAGTCAGACGACTCCGCCCGTGTGGATATGCTGCTGAACAGGATGCTTAGGAGCGGTTGGGACGGCGACCCGCCCCGCGTCCGTTACGAATCGGCATCTCGCGGTTTTCAACGATCTCGCCTTTGCTATCGACAATCAGCAGCCGCCGGGGTTTGTCGGTCTCTGCCAGTACAACATAAAACCTGCCCTCCTTGCTTTTGGCAATGCGCTTCATGTCCGCATTGGGATAGGTTTGTTTAACGAACGGGGCTACCGTGGCGGGTAGCTCGGCTGCGGTTACCGGCTCCATCTGGCGGAACCGGCCGCCGGGACCCCGGGTACTATCCTGTTGGGTACGGGCCTGCTGGCCATCACGCCCGTGCCGGCGTTGCTGGGCGGTGGCGTCAGATAAATAGAACAGGAATACGAATACGGTGGCAATGAGTGTTTTTTGCATGGGTGTTTATTGGATTTGTTGTTATCTATTCAGTCATCGTTCAGATGCCTTTCGTACCCTTAGGCCCCGGTACGCAGCTGAACTTGCGGTCCGGCTCAACTTTTTTTTTGCGTGACCCGCTCCGACCCGCGTCTGCCCGCACTCCCGACACTCGGCAGGGCGACTGACTCAGCGAATCGAATCTGACGGTGGCCGGGTTTCGGTACGCCCGTCGCGGTTGCTCCGGCGGGAGCGGGGCATCCGGAAAGCGCGTTCGGGTAGTTTGCTCATGAGCTGGTTGAGCAACGTCCGCTGATCGGGCGTGCAGATAGCCGCAATCCGGTCAAAATGGGCCAGGGTCAGGAGGTCAATGTCGATGGCCTGTTTATGGAAGGCATGCAGCCGGTCGCGACGCTGGACCTCGGTCAGCGAGGAGTCGGTTAGCCGGAAATACGCGCGCCGGGCCTGCCGCAGGGTCTGTACCCGGGGTTTCATCTGCTGAAAATACGTGCGTTGCAGGGCCGTGAGCTGCTGCCGCTGCCCGGGCGAAAACCGTAGGGTGTCGGCCAGGAAGGTGCGTTCGCGGAGCCGGTTGCCCCGAACGTCGGGGCGGGCAGGCCGTAGCCAAAGCCAGCTGAGCAGGCCGATGTTGAGCAACACCAGCGCCACAACCAGGCCCGTAAGTAGACGGATGCGCCGTTGATCATTCATAAGCAATCGTAATCGGGTCTATGTCGTAGTCGTCCAGGATGGGATCGGTATCGGCCGTGGCCTGGTCAGGCCTGTTTGGTTCAGACAAGGCCAGGTCTGGCCCCGCCGGTTCTTCGGTGATCCAGTTCGACCGGATCACCGCGCCAGCGTTCAGCACAATCAGCAGACTCAGGGCCGCATAGGCGTAGGCCGGGCGACGAAGCCACCACGGCAGCCAGCCAGCCGACTCGCCAGACTGGGCCAGCCGGGCCTGCAAACGGGTATAGAAAAAGGGGCGGGGTTCGGGCAGGGAACGTTTTCCCCAGCGCTGGAAGTCGGTTTCCCAGTCGTCTGACCCGGTTGGTTTCTTCGTTGAATCGTTCATGAGTTCCTGTAAGGGGTTAATCGTTTCCGGAGGGTCTGGCGCGCCCGAAACAGCAGCGACTCGACGGCCGAAACCGAGGTCTGCATCACGGCCGCAATCTCCTGATACGACAGTTCTTCCTGATAATGCAGCGTGAACGCTATCTGCTGCGACTCGGCCAGCTGCTGCACGGCCCGGTTGATGAGCCCGGTGCGTTCGCGGTCTTCGAGGCTGGTTTCGGGTGTCTGAAAGTCGGGTGGGTCGTAGGTGGCCGACTCGTCGGGACCGAACAGACTGGTCAGAAACGCGAATCGTTTTTTGCGCTTCCGATCCCGTTCTTTTTTCAGTGCCCGCGACGTCGTGAGCCGGTAAAGCCAGGTCGACAGGCTGGCCTCCCCGCGAAATTGCCCCACTGTTCGATACACTTCTTCAAAAACTTCCTGGGCTACATCTTCAGCTTCTTCGGGCGTTGGAACGATGGCCAGGGCCGTGCGAAAGACCCGGGTCTGGTAGGTGTCTACCAGCCAGCGGAAGGTGGGTTCGTCGCCCTTCCGAAGGAGTTCGAGTCGGTGTAGCTCATCGGCCTGTTCGTTCACTAGCGCACGGTTGTTTCTGATTCAGGTCCCGAATGACGGCTAAACTTGCGGTCGGTGGCAAAAAAAGTTTTCCAGCCGATGCCAAAGCACCAAAAGGATGGGCGCAGAAGGCTACCCATCCCCGGCTTATGACCTGGACATATAAGAACCATAGTGTGGTCGGAATACTCAACCAACCAGCGGAACCCGCACCCGAAACTGGTTGTCGGTGTCCTGTATCTCAACCGGTTTGGGCGTCAGAAACTGGTAGAGCAGGGTCAGGTTTTGAAGCCCCAGCCCGTTGGAGGTGCCGATCTGTTTTTTGCGTTGAACCGGATTCGAAACCGTCAGGTACTCGTGATCGGTCGTGATCAGTACCGGTAGCGGCTGGGCTTCGCTAATGACGTTATGCTTGATGGCGTTTTCGATCAGGATCTGGAGCGTAACGGGTACGATCAGTCGCTCGGTATCGTCGGGCTCGATCTGGCAGCGGATCGACAGGGTGCCGTCGAAACGGGTTTGCAGGAGTGATACGTAGTTTTTGATGAACGTC
The DNA here is from genome assembly GCF_004138325.1 of Spirosoma sordidisoli. Lineage (GTDB taxonomy): Bacteria > Bacteroidota > Bacteroidia > Cytophagales > Spirosomataceae > Spirosoma > Spirosoma sordidisoli. The sequence goes on from NZ_SBLB01000002.1 coordinate 749,379, forward strand.
AGCTCGGTCTCCAGCGGCACCAACTCCCGGTCTTTGTGCTGCAACACGTACCGGAACACCCTGGAGAGCTGCTGCAGAAACCGCCGGGCCAGTGCCGGATCGTCGTCGATCAGGTTATCGAGCGACGACAGGCTGTTGAAGAGAAAATGGGGGTTCAGCTGATTGCGGAGGTTGTCGTACTGGACCTGCGCTTTTTCTTTTTCGAGTTGGGCGGCCCGGAGCTGGTCGGCCTGCCAGCGCTGAAACAGCTGGTTGGCAATAAACCCCAGGCTGATGACGACGTTGGCCAGAAAAATGCCGACGCCCAGCGCCATGAGAGTCAGTCGGTTGAAGGACTCCGACAGCGACGGAACAATGCGGTGAATAACCAGCATACTACAGATAATCAGCACGGTTTTGACCACCGACCAGCTGCCGATCAGCTGAATAACGATACGTTTGGTTACGCTACGCTCGAACGGAAAACGCCCGTTCAGCCAGTGGTTGAATACGTAATGAAAGATCCAGACGGCGTTCAGCATTATCATCGTGACGATAAACAACAGGGCCTGCTGCCACCATCGGATGTCGGGCAGCACCCAGTACCGCACCGCGATGCCCATGATCGAGATGTACAGAAACGCTAGTTCAATGCGTTTGTCGATGTGAATTTTCATGCCCGCTGATGATTTTGCCGTCGCTCATTTCAATGATGCGGTCAGTGCCTGCCGCAAAATCGGGGTCGTGCGTAACAGTGATGATGGTTTGCCCCTTAGCCGCCAGCTCCTGGAAGATACGGAACACGTTCTCGGAATTGGCCCGGTCCAGATTACCGGTCGGTTCGTCGCCCATGATGATGGTCGGGTCATTGATCAGGGCGCGCGCAATCGCTACCCGCTGCTGTTGCCCACCCGACAGTTTGCTGGCCGGTTTGCGGGCATAATCGGCCATGCCGATCAGTCGCAGTTTTTCCATAGCTCGCTCTTCGATTTCTTTCTCGGGATACCTGCCCAGTTTGAGTCCTGGTAACATAACGTTTTGCAGGGCCGAAAATTCGGGGAGCAGAAAGTGAAACTGGAAGACAAACCCCAGGTGCTCGTTGCGGAACTGGGCCAGGAAGTTCTGACTCCGGCCGGTGAGGGTCGTACCAGCCATGTCGATCTCCCCGTCGTAGTCGGTGTCCATCGTCGAGAGCAGATACAGCAGAGTACTTTTCCCACAGCCCGACTTGCCCACTATCGCCAGAAATTCGCCCGTCTGCACCTCAAACGTGACGTCTTTCAGCACCTGAAATGTATCAGGATCATAAAAAAACTTGTTCAGGTGCCGAGCCGAAAGAACCGTAGACATTTTTTGAGTGATGAGTGATGAGTGATGAGTGATGAATGATGAGTGATGCGCGTAGATGACCCGTAAGAACTCATCGCTCATCGTTCATCACTCATCACTCGAAAAAAGCTATCCTCGTAAAATCGAGACCGGGTCTACCTGGGCGGCTTTGCGGGACGGGAAATACCCCGCCAGCACCGTCGTGATGATCCCGAACAGCAGGCCCAAGCCGTAGTACGTACCGTCGAAAATGACCGGGAAGGTTTTGATGCTCAGGAAATCACCCGCGTCGAAGGGCGTAATCGAGAGCAGATAACTCAGCCCGAAACCGATGGCCAGCCCCAGGAGGCCGCCCGTAAAGCCGATAAAAACAGCCTGCAACAGAAAGATAGCGACCACATCGCGCCCGTCGAAGCCGGTGGCTTTGAGGATGGCGATGTCCTTGATTTTGTTGATGACGGTCATGTTCATGATGTTATAGATGCCGAACCCGGCCACGACGAGCAGCGTGATGGACACCACGTAGGTGAGCATATTCCGGATCTTTTCGCCGGCCAGGATGGCGGTGTTGGCCGTGGCCCAGTCTTCGGTGTAGTAGCCGTAGACAGCCCGTATCTTCTGACCGAAGGGAAGCGCCTGCAGCGGGTCGAACATCTTGACGTGAATGTCGGTGATGTAGCTGGGGTCGCGCTGGAGAATCTCCTGCACCGTAGCCAGGTTGGCGTAACTCTTGGTATTGTCGACCGTGCCGACGCCGAACCCGAAGGTGCCTACCACGCGCAGAATCCGGGTGCTGCCGGTGGGAGTCGTTACCGTGACCTTGTCGCCGATCCGAACGTTCAGCTTGCGGGCCAGTACCGTTCCCATGATCAGGCCGTCTGGATTGGTTTTCAGGGTGTTGAGGTTGCCCGATTTGAGCCGGTTTGTCAATTTGTAGAGCCGGTTCTCGCGGTCGATGTCTACACCCGAGATGGTGCCGGAGAGCTGAATGGGGCCGTTGTTGTAGAAGGCCTGGGTCGCTACCTGGGGCGATACCCCCAGCACCCCCGCTTCTCGCCCGATGCGTTCGGCAATCTGAAGTCCGTTCTTGAGTCGCGCCGATTCGTCTTTCGGCTTCTGGTGGTAGACCACGTTGAACCCGCCGGGCTTCTGTTCGTCGATCAGGCTCGGGCGCTGCGTGTTCACCTCGTTATAGACCCGGATGTGCGGGCTGGCGTCGAGCGCCGAATCTTCCAGAAACTGGTTGACGCCCTGCATGAACGAGATCATGGTGATGAACATGGCAATGCCGAAGGTCACGCCGAGCATGGCAACCAGTGTCTGGCGTTTCTTGGCCAGCAAATGCGTCCGGGCAATCTGAGCCGCTATGTTGATGTTCATGGGGAGCGAGAAATTGAGTGATTGAGTGAATGGGTGATTGAGTGTGAACTACTGAAAACCACGCAATCGCTCACTTAGTCAATCGAAATCAGTTTGGAAGCCTCCGTCAGGCCGCTTTTTACCTCAACCAGGTCGAAGTTTTCGGCGCCTTTTCGGAAGCGTACTTTCTGCCGGTTACCACCCTGCTCGATCCAGACGCTGTCGGAGCCAACGACGTAGGATTTCGGAATGGTCAGCACGCGCCGGTTCTGGCTGATGATGATGTTGGCTTCGACCGTCAGGCCGTAATAGGACGCGGGGCTGGCGTCGGTAAATTCAGCGTCGACCCGAAACGACTGATCGGAGCGGTTCAGCTTCGGATAGATTTTGGCGATGCGCGCCCTGAACACTTTGTCGGGATACACGTCGGCCTTCAGCATGACCGACTGCCCAACCCGTATCCGGCCGAAGTCGCTCTCGTCGACGGCCAGCTGAGCGTACAATTGGTGGCTGCTGCCTACCAGGGCCAGCTGGTCACCCACCCGCACTACCTCACCGGGATCTTTGTAGACTTCGTACACCTTGCCATCCACAAAACTGCGGACCCGCGTGCTCCGGCCTGCCTCTTCCGAAGATACCAGCTGACTGCGGTTGTTTTCAACATCGACCTGAATCTGATTACGGCTCCGCTGGAGGGTGTTCAGCTGCGCCCGCAGGTTGTTGCGGGCCAGGGTGTAGTTCAGCTCGGCCCGTTCCAGCTCCGCGCGGGAGGTGGCATTCTGGGCATACAGCTCCCGGAAGCGGCTGTAGTTGACTGAGTCGTTGGCCAGTCGGGTGCGGGCGTTCCGGACCTGAGCTTCCAGTTCGGCCAGTACCGGCGAGTTGGCGCCCAGGTTGGCCCGGGACTGCCGGTAGGCGCTGGCAGCCGCCCGCTGACGCGCATCTTCGGCCGCGCTTTCGAGCACAAACAGCAACTGGTTCCGGCGGATGGTATCGCCTTCGTTGATCAGCCGCTGCTGCAACAGGCCCGTGGCGTCGGCCGTGACGGTATACTCATTTCGTGGGTAGATGCTGCCCGAAGCGTAGACCGCTTCGGTGAGGTCGCGGTAGGTGGGTGACACCCCCTCGCTGCCCCGGTTGCAGGCAGACAATATGCCCAGGAGGCCTAACAGGTATGGAGTCGTTTTCATGTGTGCAGTTAATTGTCGGGGTGCGGGCTAGGGTGTACGGTACTGTGTCAGCCGTAACGCCTGGCCCGGACGGGTTTATCGGCCGCTGCGGATCTGCAGGATGGTCTGGTTGATGAATACGTTCGAGAGGTTGGTCAGGAACCGGTTTTGCGCGCTGAGGGCTTCGTTAAATACGTTCAGGTACTGGTCGTAGGCGAACAGGCCCGAGCGGTATTTTATCAGGGCAATCTGAACGTTCTGATTGCTGAGGTCGTAATTCTGCCGGTTCAGCCCCAGCGACCGGACGGCCTGGTTGTAGGTGTTCCGGACGTCGTCAGTATCGGTTGTCTGGCGGTCGCTTTCATAGGCCAGTTCAGCCTCGGCCACTTTCAGCAGCTGCCGCGCACGGGCGATGTTGCTGGTTCGCAGGCCGCCCGAGTAAAGGGGGTAGTTGAACTGCAAACCCGCCACGCCAATGGTGAACCAGCATTCATTCGGGTTCAGAAAATTGATCTGGTCTCGCTGGGCCTGCTGCGTATAGCGTCCGTAGGCCGAGAGCGTTGGCCAGCGCAGGAGTCGTTCACGGTCGAGCTGCAGCCGCGACAGGGCCACCCGCGATTGCTGAAGGGTTACCTGCGGTCGGTCGGCCGGTCCGACTGCCGGTGCGCTGGCCAGGTTGTCGATCGGGCGGTTGGCCAGCTCTTCAGAAAGGACCAGGCTATCGGCGGGGGGCAGGCCCAGCAGGAGTTTGAGCTGGCCGAGATTACGCGCGTAGGTCAGTTCGTTCTGGTAAAGAATGTCGGTTGTGGTCAGCTGTACCGACCGGATCCGGTTGTATTCGAGCGGTTCGATCTGACCTTTGTCGAGCCGCTGGGCAGCAATCTGCGCCAGCGTATCGGCCGCCGAACGATTACGCTGGTAGATGCCGATGGCGGCCCGGGTCATCAGGGTGGCGTGGTACAGGCGTGCGGTCTGGGTCGATACTTCGTCCTGCAACACCAGCGTCTGGTCATCGATAATACGCAGGTTCTGCTCAACGATGGTTCGGTCGGCGCGGGCCGGGCGGTTCAGGATCGGCGCGTTGACCTCAACGCCGGCCGTCAGGAAAAAAGGAAGGCCAAACCGAAACTCCCGAAACTCACCGACCCGCCCGCCCACAAATTCGGCCGGCACGAGCTGCACGGGTAAGGCGTAGTTGTAATCGAAGTTGGTAAAGAGCCGGGCCGAAGGGAGCAGGCTGGCCCGAACGGCCGTGCGTTGCTGTTCCTGGGCCGTACGATTGAGCCGGGCGTTGACCAGGTCCGGGTTGTTCCGGCGGGCCAGGGCCAGCGCGTCCTGCACGGAGGTAACAACGGTCTGCGCCTGGAGGGTATGGGCGGTTATGAGCAGACCGGCGATTAAAAAACGGTTCTTCATGAGCGGTGTCAATGGACGCCCAAAAGAAGACGAATCCGACGACAGGGGGGCATTAATTCCGATGAACCAGAAAAAATACACCGCGAAGTTGCCGTTTCAGGCCATAAAAAAAGCCGGACCTGATCAGGCCCGGCTGTATGCAGACATCACCGTGGTTTACAGATCGGCAATGGCCTTCGTAATCTCATCTTTCGTCTTACCGGTTTTCTGCTGGATCTTGCCGTACATTTCGTCGGCCTGTCCTTCTTCGTAGGCCAGATCATCGTCGGTCAAATCGCCATACGCTTGTTTGATTTTACCTTTCAGTTCGTTCCAGCCTCCTTTTATCGTTGTCTCGTTCATGATAGTAGTGATTATAACGTTGAATACATCCGTAGCCACCGTGACTACATAAATAGAACTATGCCGTGACAGAATTGTTTTGGGAAACGTGCTTCGCGATTTTTTCCGAGTCGATGGTCAGGTTGTAGATGACTCCGGTCAGCGGGGTTGTAAAGCCCAGAAAATAGAGTCCGCGCAAGCCCGGATCGTCGAACCAGAGCTGCCTGGGATAGCCCCGTTCGTTCAGGGTCTGGCCAGCCAGGGTGTCGCCGAGCAGGGGGAGCAGACCCGGCCGGTAACCAGTGGCGAGAATGATAGCGTCGAAAGGGCGTTCGCTGCCGTCGGCAAAAGTGACGGTTTTAGGGTTGACCTGCTGAATAGCCGGGGCGACAGCAATGGCGCCCGCTTTGATCTGATCGAGGGTGCCGATGTCGATGACGGGAATCTTTCCCCGCCGGGTGTCGTAGGAAGCAGGATGGTCGGGCTTCCCCAGTCCGTAAGCCGTCAGGTCGCCCACCGTCAATCGCTGCGACAGCCCCGTCATGAGGTCGTAGAACCAGTGCGGAAACCTGCTCAGGAAGATAGCGGTAGGCTGCGCCGGTCGCCCGAACACATCCCGGCGGACAATATTGATAGGGCGACGAACCGAAATAACAGGTCGGGCGCCGTGTTCGAGCAGGTCGAGCGCCAGCTCAGCGCCGGTGTTACCCATGCCAACGACCAGTACGTCTTCGTCCCGAAACGGCGCGCCGTTGCGATACTCTCGACTGTGCCAGATGATGCCTCTGAACGCCGACTGTCCGGGTAGTTCCGGAACGTTTGGTACCCGGTTGTAGCCCGTGGCGACGATGACCCGATCGGCCAGAAACAGGTCCGTTTCCGTTTGGACTTCCCACCGACCGGCTGTCTGGCCAGTACGGATAGCCGTCACTTTCTGGTTGAAAAGCGGCTTGATGCCGGTCTGTTCGGTATACTGTTCGAGGTACTCGACCAACTGGAGCCGGGATACGTAAGTCGGGTAACTGGCTGGGTAGGGCAGATAAGGCAGGGACGAATGTTCCTTAACCGTATGCAGGTGCAGACGGTCATAGTGGTTACGCCAGGAGAACCCTACGTAGTCGCTGGCTTCCAGCACGGTGCTCGAAATACCCAGGTGGGCCAGCTGACCAGCCATAGCCAGCCCCGCCGGACCGGCCCCGATGATCAGTGTCGTTACGGAATGAGGCTGCATGGATTCGCGATAGTCGGTTTGGAGTACGGATAAACAAGGGTTGAAACTACTAAATAAACGGATTATACCGGCATATGCCAGCCCACGCAGCTACCTCCCGCACTGACTTGTGGCGGACCAACAACAACCCGGGTGCAGGGTCGGTCACGAACCATCATGGATTTTTAGAAACAACGAATAATGAAAATAAATAAAAAATTATTGATACTATTGTTTGTATTTAAACGATTAAGCTTAGCTTTGACAGCCGTTACGTCAGACCTGGCTCAGCCGGGTGCTGCCTGACCGGACCAGCCTTGCCTGCCCGTATGAACAAGAAGAAAACCTCCCTGAAAGACATTGCTCAGAAAGCGGGTGTATCGACGGCGCTGGTGTCTTACGTGCTCAATGGCAAGGAGAAGGAAAGTCGGGTAGGGGAAGAAATCGCGGCCCGGGTCAGACAGATTGCCAGTGAGCTGAACTACCAGCCAAATTACCTGGCCAAAAGCCTCCGGAGCGGACGAACCCGGACGCTGGGCCTGATCATCGCCGATATATCGAACCCATTCTTCGCCAATATCGCCCGGATCGTAGAGGATGAAGCCAAGAAAAACGATTATACCGTCATTATCGGAAGCTCGGACGAAGACGCCGACAAGTCGTGGGATCTGATCAACGTGCTGATAAACCGTCAGGTAGATGGGTTCATCATCGTGTCGTCTGAACATACGGAAGAGCAGATTCAGTACCTGAAAAACAGAAACATTGCGTTCGTATTACTGGACCGCTACTTTCCGGATATCGATACGGATTACGTAGCGCTGGACAATTACCAGGCTGCCTACCAGGCGGGTCTGCATCTGGTAGAGGGCGGTTACCGGCATGTCGGGTTTGTGGCCTACCGGTCGCAGTTGTTTCATATGCGGGAGCGGATTCGGGGGTATGTAGATGCGCTCAGAGGTAGCGAGGCCGGGTTTTGCCCCGAGTGGCTGACCGAGGTTGAGTTTACCAACGTCGATCTGGAAGTGCGGGCCGGTATCGACCTGATGCTGGCCGCTGAGAAGCCCATCGATGCGCTGATCTTTGCCACCTACCGGCTGGCTATCAGCGGGTTAAAATACATCAACGAACTAGGCCTGAACGTGCCGGACGATCTGGCTATTGTGAGTTTTGGCCAGGCCGAAGCATTCGATTTGTACTACTGCCCCGTTACTTACCTGCAACAGCCCATGGAGGCACTTGGCAAAACATCGGTCGACGTACTGATCAACAAACTCAAAGATTCTCAGCAGGAACGAAAACAAATCCTGATGGAAGCTACTCTGATTGCCCGCAACTCGTCGAAAATAAAAGTACTCGTTGACTGAGCTTACATTTTTAGCTCTTTGCTTAAACGATTAAGCAATCTTTCTCTGTAATTCCTGAACCTACTTATATGCAACGACGAACCTTTATCAGATCATCGCTACTCGGCTCAACGGCAGCGCTGGCCGGTCTGCCTCTGCTCTCCCCGGAGGCTGCCGTGCCTAAGCTGAAGATTACCAAAATTCGCTATTACGCAGCCCCCGGCTACACCAAGCCGCTGTTCAACCAGGCGCGGGGCATTGTAGAGATTGAGACCGACGGGGGGATCGTCGGTATTGGCGAGGGTGGTTCCAAAGACATGATCGAGCAGTGTGCGCAGATGATGATCGGCGAGAATCCGTTCCGCATCGAGCACATCTGGCAGAATCTGTACCGGGGCATGTTCTACCCGCCGGGTCGCGAAAAACTCCATGCGCAGGGTGCTCTCGACATGGCCTTGTGGGACATCAAGGGGAAGGCGCTGGGCGTGCCGGTCTACGAACTGCTGGGCGGAGCCACCCGCGATTATGTCGAGTGTTATGCCACGGGGTTCCGGGCTTCTAAAGCCAAAACCGAAGAAGAGCGCGCCCGCGACTGCATCGAAGCCGGCTTACGGGCCTACCGCATCGGGCCCACTGGCGGGAATGGCACCGAGCCGTTCGACTTTTACGATAACGCCCGAAAAACGATCGACCTCTGCAAACGAATCGATGCGGCCGTGGGCGGTGGCGGTAAATGGGCCATCGACCTGCATACCCGTTTCGATACGACCGAAGGGGTGAAAATCTGCAAAGCGCTGGAGAACCTCGAGCCCTACTTTGTCGAGGATATTATCCGCTCCGAAAATCCGGAGGTTTACAAAACGGTGCGGCAGATGACCACCGTACCCATTGCCGTTGGCGAGCAGTTTGGCGACCGCTGGGATAGCAACAACCTCATCGAGCAGCGGCTCATCGACTATACCCGGTTTACCCTGCCCAATACGGGTGGCCTGTCTGAATTCAAAAAGCTGGCCTCCATGTGCGAAACCCATTATGTGGGCATGATTCCGCACTTCACCGGCCCGCTGGCCGTGGCCGCCCTGGTTCACGTGCTGGGATCGAGCAGTCCGACGCGCTGTCTGATGGAGCTGGCCGGTGGCGAGCCCGAGCGCCCCGAGTATTTCAACGAAGACCTGGTGAACTTCAAAAACGGCAAGCTCTACCTCAAACCCGACCCGGGGCTGGGCGTAACGTTCAACCCGAAGAAAGCCACCTTCGTGCTGGAAGTAACGGCCAATACGAAATACCCGCATCCGATTCTGAAGAGTCCGGATGGGGCCATTCACAACTGGTGATCAGTCCAGATTCGCTTTGAGTGCCTTTCTATATACCTATAATCCCTTGCCCCATGAAAAAACCTATAAACGTACTTGTGGTGCTTGTCCTGCTGTGTCAGGGTTACGGCTTCGCACAAAGCAACCGGGTAACCGGGCGCGTAACCGGCGCCGATAACCAGGGGTTGCCCGGTGTGAACGTGGTAGTGGGTGGTACCTCGCTCGGTACCGCGACCGATGCGTCGGGTAATTATTCGATCAATGTGGCGTCAGATGCCTCGCTGGTATTTTCCTACATCAGCTACGTCAGCCAGACGGTTCCGGTCAACAATCGGTCCATCATCAACGTGCAGCTGGTCGAAGATGCGAAAGCCATCGACGAGGTAATCGTTACGGCCCTGGGTATCAAGCGCGAATCGAAAACGCTGGGCTATGCTACCGCCACGGTCAATGCCGAGCAGATCAACGTGAACCGTACGCCCAATTTCGTGAACGGCCTCCAGGGGAAACTGGCCGGCGTTAACATCACCTCCATGGGTACCGGCCCCGCCGGAACGTCCAAGATCCGGATTCGGGGCCAGTCGTCGTTCAGTGGGCAGAACAACCCGCTGATCGTGGTGAACGGGGTACCCATCGACAACTCGAACTATTCGCTGGGGGGCGATTTTGGCAACCGGGCTTCCAACAGCTCCGACGGGGGCGACGGGCTGAGTAGTATCAACCCCGACGATATCGAGGAGATGACGGTCCTCAAAGGGGCAACGGCGGCTGCTCTCTACGGCTCCCGTGCCAAAGACGGGGTCGTGATGATCACGACCAAAAGCAAAGGGTCGGCCAAGGGGTTCGGCGTCACCTACAACACCAACTTTACGACCGATACGCCCCTCGACTTCACCGATTTTCAGTACGAATACGGGCAGGGCGAAGGCGGCAAACGACCCACCACGCCCAACCCTACCTCGGGCGTCTGGAGCTTCGGCGAGAAGTTTCAGCCCGGCATGACCCAGACCCTGTTCGATAACGAAACCTGGCCCTACGAGCCGGTATTCGACCGGGTGAAGAAGTTTTACCGGGTCGGAACCAACTTCACCAATACGGTGACCGTAGCCAATAACGGGCCCTCGGGTGGGTTCAGCCTGTCGTTCGGTAATACTGACAACAAAGGCATCATGGAGAACAACACCTTCAACCGGAAGGTGATCAACCTGGGCTTCACGCAGAACATTACCAGCAAACTAACGGCGCTGGGAAACATCAACTACTCGCTGGAAAACAACATAAACCCGCCCCAGCTCAATACGCAGGATCTGTCGGTCTCGACAGTCATTTTCACCCTGGCCAACTCCATGCCGTTTGAGGCCCTGCGCCAGAACCAGACCCTGCCCAATGGCGACGAGTTCGTGTTTTCGCGGTTCCTGGTCCGGAATAACCCGTATTATTCCATGAACAACAAGTTCGAGAACGTTCGGCGGAGCCGGCTGTTCGGGAACCTGGCCCTCAAATACCAGTTCACCGACTGGCTCTACGTGCAGGGGCGGCTGGCGCAGGATTCGTACGTCCGCAATCAGGATTACAACATTCCGAACGGCTACGCGCCTATTGCCCGCGCACCGGTGGGCTTCGTCAACGGTTCCTACACCCAGGATGTGCGGCAGAACCTGGAGCGGAACCTCGACCTGATCATCGGTATGAACAAAACCTTTGGCGCCATCGGGGTCGACCTGACGCTCGGCGGCAACGCCCGCTACGCCCGCAACGATTACAACAGCGTAACGGTGCAGGACTTTGTGCAGCCCGGCCTGTATACCGTTATGAACGGTCGGATCAAAGATCCCCTGTACGCCCTGGCCGAGAAAAAAATCAACTCCGTCTTCGGGGCCGCTACCATTTCGTACAAGGAGTTTCTGTTCCTGAACGCCACGGCTCGCAACGACTGGTTCTCGACCCTGGCCCCGTCGAACCGGAGCATCCTGTACCCCTCCGTAACGGGGAGTTTCGTGTTCTCGCAGGCTTTCGACAACCTGCCGGGCTGGCTGACCTTCGGAAAACTGCGGGCGGCCTACGCCCAGGTGGGATCGGACAACGTGGACCCGTATTCGAACGCCCTGTACTTTGCCGTCGACAATAACTCGTTCCCGAACCCATCGGGCGCGCTGGTGCCGGTCGGGGGGATCAACGCAACCGTGGTGCCGAATAAAAACCTGCGGCCGCTTCGTATTCAGGAGGCCGAAGTGGGGCTTGAACTGAAGCTGTTCCAGAACAAGATTGGCTTCGACTTTACCTATTACCACAAAACAACCGACGATCAGATTCTGGCCGCGCAGGTGTCCGATGCGTCGTCGTATACGAGCAAGCTGATTAACGTAGGGCGCAGCATGAACCAGGGGCTGGAGATGCTGCTGTCGTTCTCGCCGGTGTCGACGCGCGCGTTTCGGTGGGACGTTAGTGCAAACGTATCGTACAACACGTCCAAGGTACTGCGGCTCGGTCTGTCGCCCAACGACACGGTCATTACGGTCAGCAGTGGTGGAGGCCGGGTGCTGAACCAGGTGGTGGGCAAACCGATCGGGCAACTGTACACGTTCACCTACCTGCGCGATGCCCAGGGTCGGCAGGTATTCGATGCCAACAGCGGCATGCCCCTGCGTAACAACGTACTCCGCAACGTTGGCAGCGCCCTGCCCCGCTACTTCGGCGGCATCACCAACACATTTACCTACCAGGGGATTGTACTGTCGGCGCTGATCGACTTCAAACTGGGCCACAAGATGATCGCGGGTCGTAATATCAACTACGTCCGCCACGGGCTGTCGAAGCGGACCCTGCCCGGCCGGGCCGAAGGGTATGTGATCGGCGATGGGGTGAATCCGAACGGCGAGGTGAACAAGACCCGAGCCGCCGTACAGCCGTTCTATGAGTCGATCAACCCGCTGGGTATCAACGAGGATTTTGTGTCGAATGCCGGGTTCTGGAAGCTGCGGCAGCTTACCCTGGGGTATGACTTTAGCAAGCTGTTACCGGCCAGTTTCTTCATCAAGGGGCTGCGGCTGAATGCGGTGGCCAACAACGTGCTGGTACTCAAAAAATGGACCGAGAACATGGACCCCGAAGAAGTGCTGGTGTCGTCGGATAACGCCGTTGGACTTGACTTCTGGCCGGGTCTGCCGCTGACCCGCAGCATCGGCTTCAACCTGAACGTGCGGTTCTGAAGCCCGGGCCGGCTTTCTGTTTCGCCCATCTGCAAACGGCATCGATTCTAAAACCCTATCAAAGACATCATGAAACGGCAAAAAACATACATACTGGCCCTCGTACTCTCGCTGGGGCTGTTTACGGGTTGCGACGACGGGTTCACCGAGCTCAACACCAACCGGGTCAATCCAACGTCGCTGGCGCCCTCGCTGGTGCTCAACAAAGCCATCATCAGCACCACCTACCTCGACGGGTTTGGTACGCTGGGGATGCTCACCTACAACTTCGGGATTGTACAGCAGATCATCACGCCCTACGGTAGTTCGTTATCCGGGGCCAATTATGATCAGATCAATAACAGCAACACCCCCCTGGTCTGGACCAATTTCTACCGCAATGTGCTGAAACAGCTCGTTGCGGTGCTCGACCAGACAAAAAGCGACCCGCTGCAGGTGAACACCTATAACGCAGCCCGCATCTGGAAGGCGTATGTGTTCATGATCCTGAGCGATACCTACGGCGACATTCCGTATTTCGAAGCCGGACAGGGCTACACGCAGGAGATCATCACGCCCAAGTATGATGCCCAGCAGGTTATCTACAAGGATATTCTGAAGGAGCTGGACGAAGCGTCGGCTGCGCTGACCACGACCCAGGCCGCGGTTACGACCGATATTCTCTACGGGGGCGACGTGGCCAAATGGAAGAAACTGGGCTATTCGTTCATGCTGCGGGCGGCCATGCGGCTCACCAAAGTCGATCCGGCAACGGCGCAGGCCTACGTAGCCAAAGCCGTGGCGGGCGGGCTGTTCCAGTCCAACGCCGACAACTCCATTATCCGGCATACGGCCATTTACAACAACTACATTGCCAACCACCTGGCGGCCCGCGAAAAAACGAATTTTTACCTGGCCGCTCCGTTTGTCAACTACCTCAAAGACAATAACGACCCCCGGCTACCGGTCTTTGCCGTTCGTTATGTTGGAGCCAAAGGGGGGCAGGAGCAGGTAGCCGCGCGGGCCTCGTCGGACCCCAAAGTCCAGATCGGTATGCCGATGGGCTATAATGACGTCACGATTACGTCTACGCTGGCGCAGAACGGGGTGGCCAGCCTCTGGGATTATTCGCAGGTAAATCTGAACACGGTGCTGAAGCTCGACGCGCCCGAGTTTCACATCACCTACGCGCAGGTACAGCTGCTGCTGGCCGAAGCCGCCGTTCGCGGGTGGGTAACGGGGTCGGCGGCCGACTATTTTGCGCGGGGTGTCCGGGCTAATCTGGAGCAGATGGCCTCGTACGGAGCCGCTATCCCCGAAGCGTCCATCAAAGCGTATCTGGATGCGCAGCCGCTGGATGCGGGCCGGGCGCTGGAGCAGATCAACACCCAGTACTGGGTCGCTACCTTCCTCGACGGCAACGAGTCATTCGCCAATTTCCGGCGCAGCGGTTTCCCGGCGCTGAAGAAAAATCCTTATCCCGGCTCGGAAGTGAAAGGCGATTTTATCCGGCGGCTGCCCTATCCTGACAGCGAGATCGTTGTCAACTCGGGCAACCTCAACGAAGCCATTACCCGCCAGGGGCCTAACAACCTCGACACACGGGTATGGTGGGATAAAAAATAGTCTTTTATTCCACATTCGATTTGCCGGCCGGCTTCGGCTTTCCGGTCCCCCGCCTGCCAACAGGCGGGGGATTACTCCCAACAATCACCTAAACCTTAACAAACGTTCATGAATACATTGGATCAACGTCGCCGGGACACGCTGAAAATGCTGGGGATGGGCTCTTCGGCCGGTTTGCTGGGGCTCTTCGGAGGCCCTTCTACTGCCGAAGCCCGCGAACAGAAACCGGTGGCCCGCTATGTAGTAGGGGCCGCGCCGGTAAAAATCAAAAGTGTAAAAGCCATCGCTACGGCTCCGCAGGGGTCGAACCTGATTGTAGTGAAAGTGGAAACGACGGAGCCGGGGCTGTATGGACTGGGTTGCGCTACGTTTACCCAGCGGGCCGCGGCCGTGGTCGTTGCCATCAACTCCTACCTGAATGATTTCTGCGTTGGTAAAGACGTCGATAACATCGAAGACATGTGGCAGGCGGCTTACGTCAGTTCCTACTGGCGAAACGGCCCTGTGCTCAACAACGCCCTCTCGGGGCTGGATCAGGCGCTGTGGGACATCAAGGGGAAACGCGCCGGTATGCCGGTCTACCAGCTGCTGGGCGGCAAGGTTCGGTTTGCCATTCCGTGCTATACCCATGCCGGTGGCAATACGCCCGAAGCAGCTGCCGAGAGCGTGACCAAATTCATGGAGCAGGGGTTCCGGTACATCCGGATTCAGCAGGGCGGCTACGGCGCGGTAGGCGCAACGGCCGACAAGCCCGATTTCAAAGCGGCCAACTTCGGGGGCGAAACCGACAACTACATGAACGAGCGACTGTACCTGAAGTCGGTTCCGAAAATGTTTGAGGTAGTGCGCAAGCGATGCGGAGACGAGGTCGAGCTGCTGCATGACATCCACGAGCGGGTACAGCCCATCGATGCCATCAACATGATCAAGCAGGTCGAAGAATACCGCCCGTTCTTTATCGAAGACCCTTTCTCGCCCGAAAACATGAAGTGGTTTGCCAACCTGCGGCAGGCAACGTCGGTGCCGATCGCGATGGGCGAGCTGTTCAACAACATCAACGAGTTCAAGGAGCCCATGGTGAACCAGTGGTTCGATTTCATCCGGATTCACGTCTCGCAGATCGGCGGAATTACCCCGGCCATGAAAGTAGCGCGGCTGGGCGAGTGGTTCAATATCCGAACCGCCTGGCACGGCCCGGGCGATGTGTCGCCGGTAGGGCATGCCGCCCATGCGCATATCGATCTGGCCGTCTGGAACTTCGGTATTCAGGAAGCCGTCCAGTTCTCCGACAAGATGAAAGAGGTTTTCAGCGGCTGCCCGACCATGAACAAAGGGTATATGTCGGTCAATGAGGTGCCGGGGCTGGGGGTGGATATCAACGAAAAAGAAGCCGCCAAATACCCCATCACGACCAAATCGAACTGGCAGGTCCGCAAAATGGACGGCACTATCATTCGCCCCTGATCACTCCGCAAACTCCCTGAACCTGTATGAAATCATCCCCAAAAACCAATGCCGTTTCCCGTCGGTCGATTATCCAGTCGGTGCTGGGTGTGGCCGGCATGAGCACCATGGTCCTGCCCGAGCGGTCGTATGCCGCCAGCCCGCCCCCGTTCCAGGGCTACGGGAAAGTGAAAATTACCCGTTTGGAAACCTTTCTGGTAAAGCCCCGCTGGATCTTCCTCAAAGTACATACCGATGCCGGGGTGACCGGCCTGGGCGAGCCCCTGCTCGAAGGGCGCGCGCTGACCATCCAGACGGCTATCAAAGAGATCGAGCCGTACCTGATCGGTAAAGATCCGCGGCAGGTCGTGCACCACTGGCAGGCCATTTACCGGCATGCGTTCTACCGGGGCGGGCCCATCCTGACCAGCGCGCTGAGTGGAATCGACCATGCGCTCTGGGATATCAAAGGCAAGCTGTTGAACGTGCCCGTCTACGAACTGCTCGGCGGACCCACCCGCGACCGGGTTCGGGTATACGGCCGCGCCAGTACTCCCGACGATATGAAGAAGCGCAAGGCCGAGGGCTACACCGTTATCAAAACCGGCGTTGCCAAACAGAACCCAGCCAACATTGTCGAGAACCCCAAATTCATCAAGTACGCGGTCGATAATTTTGCGTCGCTGCGCGAAGCCGGGGGCGACGATATGGACATCGCCATCGACTTTCACGGGTCCATCTCGCCCCAGCTGGCCAAGGTGCTGATCAAAGAACTGGAGCCGTTTAAGCCCATGTTCATCGAAGAACCCTGTCAGGCGCAGAATGTCGACACCATGGTCGATATTGCCCGCGGCACTCACCTGCCCATCGCTACCGGCGAGCGG
This sequence comes from Spirosoma sordidisoli, assembly GCF_004138325.1. GTDB lineage: Bacteria > Bacteroidota > Bacteroidia > Cytophagales > Spirosomataceae > Spirosoma > Spirosoma sordidisoli. Next base: position 765,962 of record NZ_SBLB01000002.1, read on the forward strand.
ATCTTTACAAAATGGGGCTTCCGTGAAATTCTGGAAAAAGGAGCGGCCAGTATCGTCCAGCCCGATTTGTGCCATGCCGGGGGCATCACCGAAGGGCGCATCATTGCAGGCATGGCCGAGGCTTATTACGTGCCCATAGCGCCCCACAACCCCATGGGCCCCATCTCGCTGGCAGTGGGCCTGAATCTGGCGGCCAGCGTGCCCAATTTTCTGGTGCAGGAGCAGGTCACGCTGGGTGAAGGTTATCTGAAAAATCCCTTCAAACTGCAAAAAGACGGCACCGTCATGATTCCGCAGGGGCCGGGGCTGGGAATCGAACTGGACGAAGCCCAGCTGAAAGACAAAATAGGCCACGACTGGAAAAACCCCGAAACGTATAATGCCCTCGACGGGTCGGTTGTCGACTGGTGATGATGAGACCAACTGCTTTTGCGAAAATTACGGTACTGGCTGGCGGCCTGCTGGTGCTGGGCATCGGCGCCCGCATTCCCGACGATGCGCCCCAGGTGCCCATCTCGAACGGCATCATTCGGGCGTCGCTGTACCTGCCCGATACGGCCCGGGGCTACTACCGGGGTACCCGCTTCGACTGGTCGGGGGCGTTCGGGTACCTCGACTACAAAGGCCACCGGTTCGTGGAGCCGTGGTACGATGCCTATGACCCCAAAACCCACGACGCCATCAACGGGCCAGTGGAGGAGTTTACCCCACTGGGTTTTACCGAGGCCGAACCGGGGGCGACGTTCGTTAAAATCGGGGTAGGGGCCCTTCGCAGGCCCGACGCCAAAGCGTACTCGTTTGCTACGTACTACGACGTGGTCGACTACGGAAAGCGGAGCGTCAGGACCTATGCCGACCGGGTGGTTTTCCGGCACGAGCTGACCGACGCTGCCGGCTACGGCTATCAGTACACCAAAACAGTCCGGCTCACCAGAGGTAAGCCGGAACTGGTGCTGGAGCATAGCCTGAAAAACACCGGACCACGGCGGATCGAAACCAGCGTCTATAACCACAACTTTTTCGTGATCGACAAACAGCCGACGGGGCCGGGGGTGGAAATCCGTTTCCCGTTTGCGGTGACGGCCGAAGGCAAAGGGTTTGGCAGTGCCATTCTGGCGCAGGGGAACCGGCTGGTTTACGCCCGCCCGCTCGAAAAACGGGAGCAGGTGTTCAGCGCCGGGTTGCAGGGGTTCGGCCCGTCGGCAGGCGACTACGACGTTCGGATCGAGAATCGGAAAACGGGCGCGTCGGTGCGGATGACCGCCGACCAGCCGCTGGAGAAACTGGTGTTCTGGGCCTGCGCCACTACGTCCTGCCCCGAACCCTACATCCGCCTGCGGGCCGAACCCGGCCAGGACGTGACGTGGAAAATAACCTACACGTTTTATGAGAACCCAGTCCCATGAAACTAGTCAATACCCTTTTTATCGGTTGTGTGCTGCTCTTGTCCGGCAGTATGCGGGTAAGCGACACCCAGCGGACTGCCGACCCACCGGCCGGGGCAGACTGGCCCGCCTATGGAGGAAACAAAGCCGGTAACCGGTATTCTCCCCTGGCGCAGATCAATACCCGTACGGTGAAGCAACTGCAACTGGCCTGGACGTTCGACACGGGCGAAAATAACAACCCGGCCGAGCGGGGGATGGACATCCAGTGCCAGCCGATTGTGGTGAACGGCATCCTGTACGGAACGACCCCGCGGATGAAACTCTTTGCCGTCGATGCTGCTACGGGGCAGAAGCGCTGGCTTTTCGATCCATTTGCCAACCCGGAAAAGAAACCCCAGTTTCATCCGCTCCGTGGGGTTGTCTATTGGGCCGACGGAGCCGATCAGCGGATTCTGTACTCGGTGGGCTCGTCGCTGTACGCTATCAACGCGCAGACGGGAGCCCCCATCCCCAATTTCGGTACCAACGGGATCGTAGACCTGCACGACGGGGTGGGCGACCGGGAAACGCTGGGTCATGACCTGCAGAACCTGTCGGTCCGGGCCACGACCCCCGGGGTTATTTATCAGGATCTGCTGGTGATGGGGTCGGGGGTGTCAGAAGGGGGCGATGCTGCGCCGGGTACGATCCGGGCCTACAATGTCCGAACGGGGAAGCTGACCTGGGCCTTCCATACCGTTCCGCTGCCGGGCGAGTATGGCTACGAAACCTGGCCAAAAGATGCCTACCGTAAACTAGGCGGTGCCAACTGCTGGGCAGGTATGGTTGTCGATGACAAACGGGGCATTGTCTATGCCGGCACCGGTTCGCCCTCGGTCGATTTTTACGGGGGCGCGCGGGCCGGTCAGAATCTGTTTGCCAACTGCATACTGGCCCTGAACGCCCGGACCGGCGAACGGATCTGGCATTTTCAGACTATTCATCACGATCTCTGGGACCGCGACCTGCCCTGTCCGCCCAACCTGCTCACCGTCCGGCAGAACGGTCGGCTTGTCGATGCGGTGGCGCAGGCTACGAAAGATGGCTATGTCTTCGTGCTGGACCGGGAAACGGGCAAACCCCTGTTTCCGGTGAAGGAAGTACCGGTACCTACCGCACCCGCTTTGCCCGGTGAGCAGCCCTGGCCCACGCAGCCCGTGCCGACAAAACCTGCGCCCTTTGCGCTTCAGGACGTAACCGAGGCCACGCTGACCAATCGCACGCCCGCAGCCCGTGCCTATGTGCTGGAGCGCTTCCGGAACAGCCGGCGGGGTAGCAAATACATGCCACCCAGCGAAGAAGGGTCGTTGTTTCTGGGGTTCGGGGGCGGTGCCGAATGGGGCGGTACTGCGGCTGACCCGGATGGCGTGCTCTACGTCAATGGAAACAATATGCTCTGGTGGCTTAAGATGCGCGACAGCCGAATCCAGCCAGCTGGCGTGGCCGTGGGCCGGGGCGCATCACTGTTCAACAACAACTGTTCGGTGTGCCACGGTCTGGGCGGGAAGAGTAAGGCATCGACCACGACGGCCCAGGCTTATCCCGACCTGACTGAGGTAGGCAAACGGCTCGACAAACAACAGATTCTTGAGCTGCTGGCTTCGGGCCGGGGGCGCATGCCCTCGTTTCAGCACATACCCCGGGAAGACCGGGAGGCTATCGTGCAGTTTCTGCTGAATCTGAACGCCAAACCCGCCCTGACGGCTTCGGCTGCGGTCGACGTCCATGCCGTGGCGGCACCGGCGAGTCCGGTTGGGGGCCGTGATTTCCCGTACGTGCCTCCCTACCTGAACAACGGAACCACCCAGTTTCGGGATCAGGACAACTACCCGGCGGTTAAACCACCCTGGGGTACGCTGAACGCGATCGACCTCAACACGGGCGAGTACCGCTGGAAGGTAACGCTGGGTGAGTATCCCGAGCTGACCCGCCAGGGCATTGCCCCGACCGGTACTGAAAACCACGGTGGACCGCTCGTGACGGCGGGTGGCCTGCTGTTTATCGCGGCTACCTACGACGAAAACCTCCGGGCCTTTGACAAACAGACCGGTCGTGTGCTGTGGCGCTACCGGCTACCGGCGGGCGGCTTCGCAACCCCCATCACCTACCAGATCAACGGTCGGCAGTACGTGGCGATTGCTGCTGGCGGAACCCGGTACGGATTGAAGTCGGGGGGCTCGTATGTGGCTTTCGCGCTACCGAAGCGTCCATGACCCGAAGAATAGCCGGCATTCATTCAGTACTCTCAACAACTCGCCTGATGTCAAATTATCTCCTGTGTTGTGATTGGGGAACCTCGTTTTTTCGGTTACAACTGCTGCGGTATAGCGATGATCAATGTGTCGGTGAACTCATAGCCAGAGAGGGCATAGCCGGGACGTTTGACGCCTGGCGCAAAACCGGGGCGATCAACGGCCTGACCAGAGAACATTTCTTTCGCCGGCAGCTCCGGCAGCAGATTCAGGTGCTGGCTCAGCAGGTATCGGTCGATCTGACGAAGGTACCCCTTGTCATATCGGGCATGGCGTCATCATCGATCGGTATGGAAGAGGTGCCCTACGCGACCCTGCCGTTTGCGCTTGACGGTAGTCAGGCCAGTGTGCGGTATTACGAGGCTCAACCCGATTTTCCGCATGAGATGCTGCTGATATCGGGCGTGAGGAGCCAGCAGGACGTGATGCGGGGCGAAGAAACGCAGCTGATTGGGCTCATTGCGCTCCTCAGCCAGGCCGGCGTCGGGACTACCGAAGCTATCTTCGTCTTTCCCGGTACCCACTCCAAACACCTGTACGTGCAGAACGGGCGACTGCTGAATTTCACGACCTACATGACCGGCGAGCTGTTCGACCTGATGGCGCATCAGAGTTTGTTGCGGGAGTCCGTTGAGGTGAGCAGCCTGACGACCTTTTCGGCGTCCAACAAATCGGCGTTCCGGCGCGGGGTTCGACAGGCAACTACGTCCGGGCTGCTGAACGGGTTGTTCACGACCCGAACCAATCAGCTGTTCGAGACGCTCACCAAAAGTCAGAACGCGTTCTACCTGAGCGGGCTGATTATTGGGGCTGAACTGTATCCGCTGCTCACCCAAACCGACTGGCCGCTGGTCATTTGCAGTGGCAGCCGGCTAACCGCTTTCTACGAGCTGGCCATCGATGAACTCACCCTCTCGGCCCGTACCACCATTCTGCCGGCCGAATTAATTGACAAAGCCGCCAGCAAGGGGCAGATGCTCCTGTTCCGGAATCAGACTGTAAAAGAAACGACCCGATGACTACTTCCGCTTTTTCCTGGACACGATTTGACCAGGCTCCTCTCGTAGGCATAATCCGAAACGTGTCTGCCGACGATGTGGCGCAGGTGTTGCCCGTTTACCGGGACGCCGGCCTGACAACCATCGAAATTACGCTCAACACCCCCGGCGCCGAAGATATGATCCGGCAGGCTGTTGAGCAGTACGGAACGGACCTGAACATAGGGGCCGGTACCGTGTGCACGGCTGAGGAGCTGGAAAAAGCGCTGGCAGCCGGTGCCCGGTTCATCGTAACCCCCATCATCGACGAAGCGGTGATCCGGCGCTGTACCGAGCGGGGTGTTCCCATTTTTCCGGGGGCGTTTACCCCCTCGGAAGTATACAAAGCCTGGACCCTGGGGGCATCGATGGTGAAGGTGTTTCCGACAACCACGCTCGGTCCTGCCTACATCAGCGATCTGAAAGGCCCCCTGCCGCAGATCAAACTATTGCCCACGGGGGGCGTCAACCTGGCTAACCTGGATCAGTTCTTCCGGGCCGGCGCCAGTGGAGTAGGCGTGGGCAGCCACCTCTTCGATAAAACGCTCATCCGGGATAAGCAGTGGTCGTTGCTGAAGACCCACTTCCAGACGTTTCTGCACAAGCTGCCCCACACTGTCTGATCCGATACCGTCCTAACCCTTATTCCTATGATCACGCCCGAAAAAACTCTGTTGGCCCCTGTTACATCGGGCACTAGTTACCGCTGGTTTATCGTCGTGCTGCTGTTCACAGCCACTACCATCAACTACCTCGACCGGCAGATCATTGGGTTGCTCAAACCCATTCTGGAGGTGGAGTTCAGCTGGACCGAGACCGATTTTGCCCGTATCGTGATTGCCTTTACGGCGGCCTATGCGGTTGGGCTGCTGGCCTTTGGCTGGTTCATCGATAAGGTCGGTACCAAAATCGGGTACGCTGTCACGATTGTCTGGTGGAGCGTAGCGGGGATGCTGCACGCACTGGCCCGGAGTGCGTTCGGGTTCGGGGTGGCCCGCGTTGGGCTGGGACTGGGCGAAGCGGGTAACTACCCGGCGGCCGTCAAGACCGTAGCCGAATGGTTTCCGCAACGCGAGCGGGCGCTGGCCACGGGGCTGTTCAACGCCGGTACCAGCGTAGGGGTTGTGGTCGCGCTGATTATTGTGCCGCAGATCCTGAGCCGGTACGGCTGGCAGGAAGTGTTCTGGATAACCGGCGCCCTGGGGTTCGTGTGGCTGCTGTTCTGGCTGATCTTCTACGAGGTGCCGGCCCGGCAGAAGCGGCTGTCGGCACGCGAATACGACTACATCATGAGCGGGCAGGAAGCCGGTTCGACTGACAAGCAGCCGATCAACTGGTTTAAACTGTTTACCCTGCCGCAGACCTGGGCGCTTATCACCGGCAAAGGACTCATCGACCCGATTTACTGGTTTTTCCTGTTCTGGTTGCCCTCGTATTTTTCGTCCACCTTCGAGCTGGATCTGAAAAAGCCCAGCCCTGAACTGATGCTGATTTACGGGGCCACAACCGTGGGGAGCATTGGCGGAGGCTACCTGTCGTCGTGGCTGATCCGGCGGGGCTGGCCCACGCTGAAGGCCCGAAAAACGGTACTGCTGGTCTTTGCGGGGCTGGAACTATCCATCATCATGGCTCAGTTTGCAACGGATGTGTGGGTCGCGGTGGGCCTGATCAGTCTGGCGGTCGCGGTTCACCAGGCCTGGGCAACCAATGTGTTTACCCTGGCTTCTGACCTGTTTCCGAAGCAGGCCGTCAGTTCGGCCGCCGGCATTGCGGGTATGGCAGGCGCCACGGGTGGTATTTTCTTTCCGATGCTGGTGGGGAGCCTGCTGGACAGCTACAAAGCCGCCGGAAATCTGGCCGGGGGGTACAACGTGCTGTTTACGATCTGCGGCTGTACCTACCTGGTGGCCTGGCTCATCATTCATATGTTGACCAGAAACCCCAAGCTGGTGAGCATCGAGCAGCTCCGGTAGCGCTACAAAACAAGAGCAGGTCCGGATAGTCCGGACCTGCTCTTGTTTGCCGTATGGCTGAGGTATTATTTGACCCGTGTCCAGGTCTGGGTTTTGCCGAGCAGCGAGATGCCGACGTAGCCGCGGACGTCGAGCGTGTTGGGGTCTTTCAGGGTCATCTTGCAGTTGTACTCTTTGCCATCTTCCGGATTATAGATTTTGCCGTCAGTCCAGACGTTATCCCCGTCGTACTTGAAATTGTACATCAGCATCAGGTTCTGGAGGGGGCGCGACCGTTTCGACTCGTCGGCGTTGCGGAAGTCGGTTTTGGGTTTCCCCGTTTTCGGGTCGTTGGGTTCACTGATCCAGATCAGTTTGCCAAAATAAGTGCCGCCCTGCTTATAAATCTGAATATGACCACGTTTGGTGCCGTTCAGCCAGGTGCCCACTACGGCGTCGGGATTCTCGGCAGGCGCGAAGGAAGTCAGTGAGGTGAAGAGCAACAACAGGGGTACGATGAAGCGAATGGATTTCATAGGTGATCGGAAATGGACAATTATTATTTTACTGTGATTTTGCTGTACTAACGCAAAAATGGTGCAAAAAGTCTGGACCAGCATTTACCGGGTAAAAATGATTGGCGTGATTTGCACCCATGATGCCGGCCTGCGGGTTTATAGACCAGCTGGTTTTTCGGTCCGTCCGACAGCGCAGGGCATCCTTCAGTATAAATCCAGGCTTGACTATGTTTCATCGTGACCCCAATCGCCATTACCCAACCGAAACCGAATCGCGGGTGATTATTCGTTTCCAGGACTGCGACCCGCTCCAGCACCTCAACAACGCCAAGTACTTCGATTATTATTTCAACGCGCGCGAAGACCAGGTAGCCAAGCTGTATGATTTCAACCCGGGGCAGCTGTTCCATGAGTTGAAAACGAGCTGGGTCATTTACCAGCATCAGATCGCCTACGTACGCCCGGCCCAGGTCAGTGAATGGGTGCGCATCATGTCGCGGCTGATCTTTTACGACGAAGACACCACGGTTACCGAATATTACATGACCGACGATGCCAAAACGCAACTTAAAAACGTGCTGTGGGTAACGGCTAAATACGTAAGCGTCGCGACTGGTCGCCGGATTCCGCACGATGACCTGGTAACGGGCTATCTGGAAGCAACGCTGGTGCCGAACATCAATTTCCCGAGTCTGAACTTCAACGACCGGATCAGAGCCATCAAGCAGGATTTATAAACCCCTTCAGCGGCTGCGGATCGCCGGTTGAGTGGAGGCAGAACAGGTTCTGTTGCCTCTGCTCAACCGGCGATTTATGTTGAGCCGGGCGTTCGGGCGAGTTGGATGCGGGTGCATGTAAAAAATAAATTGAGACCGATTAAACGCTAAGCCGGTGGTTTGTTCAAAGAGACAAATGCAACAAAAACCAATGACCACCATGAAAAATGCACTGCTTACGGCCGCAACCCTCGTTGTTCTTCTCTCGACCAGCGCCCTGGCGCAACGTTACGGGTACCCGGCTCCTCCGCCGGCTAATTACCCCTCGCAGCCCGGTTACGGCCAGCCGAACTACAACTACGACTACGATGATTACCGGTTCGACCGTCACCTCGACTGGTGGGACCGGGAGTTGAACCTGACCCGCCGGCAGGAGCGCGAAATCCGCCGGATTCGCGAGCGGTTCGAGCAACAGACCCGGCGAGTCGACCCGCGCGATCCCCGGCAGCGCGACACCTACCGGCAGCTGCGGCAACGGGAGTTCTTCGATATGATGGCCGTTCTGGGCCCCGAACAGCGGGATCGGGTTATTGAGCGGATGCGCCCTTACGAACGGTCGGCAAACCGCTGGCCCGATCGCCGGAACAGCCGGGGCCGGGGTTACGAGCCCTACGGATACTAAAAGACATTAAGTTGGATAAAGCAAGAGGATGCCTAAACAGCCGGTCATATTGGCCGGCTGTTTTTTGTTGTCTGGCCAGTGGGCGAGGGCCAAATTCGCAGCAGGGGGTAACCACTTAGCCGATTTGGCGACCGTCGATGCAACACCGTATTGGTGACTTTGTCTTTGTTTCGTATTTTTCAAGGAAACTCAATACCCACAAGCCCATGTTTACACATCAACATCTTAGGAAAACCGGCCTGTTGCTGGCTGTGGTGACCACCACCGCTTTGGCGCAGCCGTCGGTACAACAACCCAAAATGAATCAGAATCCTTTCTTAGCCCCGTACACGACTCCGCACCAGACGGCTCCTTTTGACAAGATCAGGAACGCTGATTTCCTGCCCGCCTTGCAGGAAGGACTGGCGCAGGGCCGCAAAGACGTAGATGCTATCGTAAACAATCCGGCCAAACCGACCTTCGAAAACACGATCGTAGCCCTCGAACGGTCGGGCGATCTGCTGGGTAAGGTAACGTCGGTCCTCTTCAATCTGAACAGCGCCGAAACGACCCCTGAGCTGCAGAAAATTGTCAAAGAAGCGTCGCCCCTGCTGAGCGAATATGGCAACGATATTACGCTGAACGAGAAACTGTTTGCCCGTATCAAAGCCGTTTATGAACAGCGGGCCAGCCTGAAGCTCGATACCGAAAGTGCCATGCTGCTGGAAAAGGCCTACAAACGGTTTGCCCGCAACGGCGCCAATCTCGATGCCAAAGGCAAAGAGCGGCTGCGCGCCATCGATAAGGAGATGTCGCAGTTGTCGCTGCAGTTCGGCGAGAACGTGCTCAACGAAACCAACGAGTATTCCATGCTTGTGACGGATGAAAAAGAGCTGGCCGGCCTGCCCGATTACGTACGCGAACTAGCCAGGTCTACGGCTAAGCAGAAAGGCAAAGACGGGTATATGTTCACCCTGCAGGCCCCCAGCTATGGTCCGTTTATGCAGTATGCCGACAACCGGGAGCTGCGTAAGAAACTATATATGGCCTTCAACGGACGCGGTTTTCACGGCGATAAAAACGACAACTCCGACATTATCCAGAAGATGGTAGCCCTGCGGTACGAACGGGCTAACCTGCTGGGCTACAAAACCCACGCCGACTTCGTACTTGAAGAAAGCATGGCGGGCTCGCGCGATAAGGTGCAGAGCTTCCTTGATGAACTCGTTACTTACGCCCGTCCGGCGGCTGAGCGCCAGCTGGCCGAGCTGACTACCTACGCCAAAGCCCACGGCTTTACCGAGGACAAACTCCAGGCCTGGGATAACAGCTACTACGCCGAGAAGCTAAAGAAAGAAAAATACGACCTCGACGATGAGACCCTCAAGCCGTATTTCAAACTCGAAAACGTCCTGAATGGCGCCTTCACCGTGGCTAACAAGCTGTACGGCATCACCTTCAAGGAGCGTAAAGACATCCCGGTCTATAACCCGGAGGTGAAAACCTACGATGTGTTCGATAAAGACGGTAAGTTTCTGGCTGTTTTCTACGGCGACTACTTCCCCCGGCCTGGCAAACGATCGGGCGCGTGGATGAACGATGTGCAGGGTCAGAAAGTTGAGAATGGGCAGAACGTACGGCCCCATATCGTCAACGTCTGCAACTTCACCCGACCGACTGATACCAAGCCGTCGCTGCTGACCTTCTACGAGGTAACCACCCTCTTCCACGAGTTTGGCCACGGCCTGCATGGGATGCTCGCCAACGGGAAGTACGAAAGCCTGAGCGGCACGAGCGTTCCGCGCGACTTTGTTGAGCTGCCCTCGCAGGTGATGGAAAACTGGTGCTACGACCCCGAAGCGCTGAAACTGTTCGCCAAACATTATCAGACCGGCGAGGTAATTCCGAACGAGCTGATCGAAAAGATTCGCGCGAGCCAGAACTTCCTGGCCGGACTGGCTAACCTGCGCCAGCTACGCTTCGGCCTGGTCGATATGTACTACCATGGCCAAAAGCCAACCGGCGAAACCGTCACCCAGGTAGAGAACAAAGTTGATTCGGTGGCCAACCTGTTTCCGCGGGTGGAGGGCGTTGCGTTCAGCCCGGCGTTCTCGCACATTTTTGCGGGTGGCTACTCGGCTGGCTACTACAGCTACAAATGGAGCGAGGTACTGGATGCCGATGCATTCGAATTCTTCAAGGAGAAGGGCGGACTCGATAACAAGACTGCGGCCGACAGCTTCCGCAAAAACGTGCTCGAAAAGGGAGGCAGTGAGAAACCCATGGAATTGTACAAAAAATTCCGGGGCCGCGAGCCATCGCCGAAAGCCATGCTCCGCCGGAGTGGCCTGATACTGTAACGATCCGACTCGCTATTCATAAAAAGACCCCGCCAGAATTGATCTGGCGGGGTCTTTTTATGGTGTTGGGGGGTAACCAGCCAGGCCGTGGAATTAAGCCTGTTTGGTAACCTGAATGTTCATGATCAGCCGGACGTCATCGCTGACAACCACGCCACCGGCTTCGGTAACGCCATCCCAGGTCAGGCCAAACTCTTTCCGTTTCAGCACGCCGACAACTTCGAAACCGGCTTTGGTCTGGCCGTAGAAGTCCTGCATCTGCCCGCCGTATTCAGCTTTCAGGCTTACGGGTTTGGTAACGCCATGCATGGTCAGGTCGCCGTTCAACTCGTAGGTATCCGTGCCGGTTTTCTTCATACCGGTTGAGGTAAAGGTCAGTTTGGGAAACTGCTCAGCGTCGAAGAAGTCGGCTGATTTCAGGTGGCCGTCCCGCTGTTCGTTACCGGTGCTGATGCTGGCCACATCGGCGGAGAAAGTAATGGTTGCATCTTCAAAATCATCGCCTGCCATCTCGAGCTGGCCTTCGTACTGGCTGAAGAGACCGGTCACTGTTGACACCATCAGGTGTTTCACTTTGAACTGAACTTCTGAGTGAGTCGGGTCAATAACCCAGGTGGTGGTTGAGGTTTGCGTTTCCATGGTGATTATCGTGTTTGATGTAATTGCATTTAATGTACATACATGTAAATAAGGGAAAACGTTTCCTGACGTCAAATTTTTTTTTCAATGTTGTTTTGCAGGGCGGAAACAAGGCTCTTGGGGCTCGGGAAGAGCCGGGCGGTATACCGTCGAAAGTAGGGTTCAGCGCTTGGAATTATCTACTTTTTAGGCACTTTTGCGCCCCATTTCATGTTTACTTATTGTACTAAATCAGGTAAAAAATGCCCAACTGGTTTCTCGGAAAAATCCGCTATCAGCAACCCATTGACGACGCGACTGTTGGTACGCGGAACGAAGAATTCATCAAGCAGAAGACGGTAACAGAAGCCTATCTGGTTGATGCCGTCAGCTATACCGATGCCGAAGCCCGGCTCTATCAGGAGATTGCTGCCAACACTCCCGACTTCGATATCACGAATATTTCGCGGATGAAACTGGCCGATGTCTTCTTCAACGAAGATGGGGGCGATATCTGGTTCAAGGTGAAAGCGATGTTTATCACCGACGATGAAAAAACCGGTAAACAGAAAAAGTCGCCCAGTCTGATGCTGGTCAACGCCGAAACGCCCAAGCAGGCCTACGAGCGCGTTGAGCTGAGCCTGCGTACGTCGCTCGACCCGTTTGAAATTACGGACGTTAATACAACTAAGATTCTGGACATCTTCCCGTTCAACGAAGAGCAGCGAAATCTGCGGCCCCTGAGCGAGGTAGCCGAACGGGAAACCGAAGTGGCTTAACCCCCTTTTTTGACGTATTCCGAATGCCATTCTTTACAGGATGGCATTCTGCATGTATAGAATTACGATTTTATCATCCGAAAACTTGCACCGAATGAGGTGGCTTCGGATATTTGCCCAGTATGAAACGCGCTCTGTTCCAGTTTTTCAACCTCCTGATGGCCTGCGTCGTGCTGCTGAGCAGCACGGGTTTTGGGCTGGTTGAACACTCGTGCCAGATGCGTGGTAAGAAAAAGACGATGATCGTCGCCTTCAGCGATGCCCACGTCAAGAAAGGCTGTTCAGCCGACGGTAAGCCGATGCCCGAACAGGGGACGGTTGTCCGGAAAACAGATTGCTGCCAGGATGACAATCACTACGAAAACGTAGATGCCACCTCGTCACTGACGCAACTGGTCGCCAAATTTGTCAAATCCATCACAGAGACGGTGCTGGCCGGCGTCACGGCGCTGCTGGCCTGGGTGATCGACTGGATTTTTGACCGTGAGATGGCAATCAGCTCACGTAGTATCCCGGCTCCACCCTCCATATCCGGGCGGGAGATCCTTACCCTCTTGCGTTCCCTGCTGATTTGATGAACTGATTGAAACAATTAGGCCGTACCCACACATGGGTACCGGTCTGCTGTATTCATTCCTTCATCAATCCGTATATCCATGCGTTTCTTTCTGCTGGGAATGGCCCTATGGGCGGGCGTTCTGCCGTCCCGGGCTCAAACTGATACCCTTACTTCACAACCACCCCTAACCGATTCGATTCCGGCGAAACCGGTACCGGTTATCCGGGGCACCGTTGGCGAGCTGGTCAACGGACAGCGTGTGCCTCTGGTGGGGGCAACCGTTCGCTGGCTTACGACGGGCGTGGGCACCGTCACCGATTCGGTTGGTCGGTTTTCACTGGCCGGGCCGTCGATCCCGGCCCGGCTGCTGATTAGTTATGTCGGCTACCGTACGGATACGGTGGCGGTAACGGACCCGGCTGCGCTGGTCGTGGCAAGCCTGCGGGCCGAACAAACCCTGCAGGAGGTGACGGTATCGGGCGCGCCGGGGCAAATTGACCGGATGAACCCCATCCAGACCGAACTCATCACGCAGCGAACCCTGGCCAAGGCGGCCTGCTGTAATCTGTCAGAAAGCTTCGAAACGAATGCGTCGGTCAGTGTTTCCTACGCCGATGCCGTAACGGGCGCGCGTCAGATTCAGTTTCTGGGGTTGGGCGGTCAGTACGTCCAGACCAATGTCGAGAACATCCCGACGGTGCGGGGCCTGGCTACTACGTTCGGGCTGAACTACATTCCGGGTACCTGGATTACGAGCATCGACGTCGGTAAAGGCGCCGGTTCGGTCGTGAATGGGTACGAGTCGATGAGCGGTCAGATGAACATTGAACTGCAGAAGCCCGATGATCCGAACCGACTTTTCCTGAATGGCTACGTAAACAGTTTCGGCCGTCTCGAAGGCAACGTGAACTGGTCACAACCCCTCAGCCCGAAGTGGAGCGTTGGCGTGCTGGGCCATGCCAGCACCCTGCGTACCGAGATCGATCAGAATAACGACGGCTTCCGGGATCTGCCGTTCTATACGCAGCTGAACGGCGTTAACCGCTTTAAATACACCTCCGACCGGTTTATGACCCAGTTCGGGGTCAAAGCGCTGTACGAAGACCGGGAAGGGGGGCAGCTGTCGCGCCTGGGTTCTTCCCGCTACCGGTTTGGTAACACGACCCGACGGCTGGAGTTTTTCTCCAAAACGGCCAAACTCTATCCGGAAAAACCGTACAAAGGCCTCGGGTTGATCCTGAACGCTCTTCATCACGACCAGACGGCCAATTTTGGGTTCCGCCCCTATACAGGTCAGCAGCGAACCGTTTATGCCAACCTGATTTATCAGAGTATCATCGGCAACACCAACCATACTTATAAAACGGGGGTAAGCTACCTGCTCGATGACTACCGCGAGCAGCTGGGCGCTACGCCCATGAACCGTACCGAGTCGGTGCCTGGCCTGTTTGCCGAGTACACCTATACTGATCCGGAGCGGCTGGTGCTGGTACTGGGCGGGCGGTTCGATTACCACAACCTGTTCGGAGCGCAGTGGACTCCGAGGGCGCACCTCAAGTATTCGTTCAGTCCGGACCTGACGCTGCGGGCCTCGGCGGGGCGGGGCTTCCGGGTACCCAACCTCTTTGCCGAAAACTTCGGGTATCTGGTCAGCTCGCGGGTTATCATCAATGATGCGCAGCTACGGCCCGAGGTGTCGTGGAATTACGGGGTCAGTCTGTCGCAGGATTTTCAGCTCTTCGGTAAAAAGGCCTCGCTGGTGCTGGATTACCACCGTACCGACTTCCGCGAACAGCTGGTGGTCGATGTGGAGCACCCGCGCGAACTGCACTTCCACAACCTGTACGGGAAGTCGTTTGCCAATAGTGTTCAGGCCGAGCTGAACTACCAGCCGTTCCGACGGACCGAGGTTAAGCTGGCTTACCGGCTGTTCGACGTAAGGCAGAGCATGACCGTTCCTTCCGAAGATACGCTGCTGCTGCCCAAGATGATGATTCCCCGCGATCGGGTGCTGCTGAACGTTGGCTACGCGCTTCCGTATGACAAATGGAAGGTCGATGCAACCCTGCAATGGAACGGCCGTCGGCGGATTCCGTACCTGCGCGAGGGGCTTGATGCTGACTACAGCGATGTGCCGATCGAGTACGCGCCGAGCTACGTGAACCTGAATGCTCAGCTAAGCCGGGCGTTTCGGTCAGGCTGGGAGATTTACCTGGGCGGAGAGAACCTGACCGGATTTCGTCAGCTTTCGCCCATTGTGGCAGCCTCTGACCCGTTCGGGCCCGACTTCGATGCCAGTGCGCGCGTATGGGGGCCTATTACGGGGCGCATGGTTTATCTGGGCTTTCGATTCAAACCTCAACGATAACATACAATGATACTGACCATCCGAAACATGGTGTGCGACCGTTGTAAGCGGGTCGTGCGGGAAGAACTCGAGAAACTGGGACTGACCCTTACGCGCGTCGATCTGGGTGAAGCAGAACTTGATAATCTGCCGCCGGCGGTTTCGCTCGGTGAGGTCCGGCAGGCCCTGCTGGCGAACGGATTCGACCTGATCGACGATCGCAAACAATTGCTGGTCGAGCATATCAAGGTGCTGCTCATCAACGAAATCCAGTATCTGAAAGGCGAGCGGCATGCCAACGAGAACGTCTCGACATTTCTGGAGCGGAAACTCGGGTATGATTACTCGTACCTGAGCGGCTTGTTTTCGGCCAGTGAGGGCCAGACGGTCGAGAAGTACATCATTGCGCTCAAGATCGAAAAGGTAAAAGAGTGGCTGCGGTACGACGAGCTGACACTGACAGAAATGGCCTGGCGACTGAGCTACAGCAGCGTTCACCACCTGTCCAATCAGTTCAGGCAGGTGACGGGACAGACGCCGGGTCAGTTCAGGAAAGCGACGCAGGTTGACCGGCGGGCGCTGGATAGGCTGTAAGTGGGTCGGTAATTATGTAAAATCGGTAAGCACTCTGGCGAGTTATGCAGAAGAGACCAACGGTGGTCTCCCAACTCTCAACTGACGCCCATGGAAACGATGCACCACGACCACAAACACACCGACACCTGCTTTGAATGCGCCGAAGCCTGCGAACGCTGCGTCACCGCCTGTATCGAAATGGGCGACCGCGATAGCAAAGGGCATGACATGACGGCCTGTATCAAGCTCTGCCGCGACTGCGCCGATATATGCACCCTCTGCGGTCGGCTGGAAGCGCGTGGCTCTGAGTTCATGCGCGACTTTATGGTACTCTGCGCCGAAGTCTGCGAAGCCTGCGCCGACGAGTGCGAAAAACATGCGGCCCACCATGCCCACTGCAAAGCCTGCGCCGAAGCCTGCCGCAAATGCGCCGATGAATGCCGGGCTATGTCGGCCAATGCCTGATCGGTCGGATGGCCCTGCCCGTCGGGGCCATTCATGTTCTTACTTCGTTCACCAACGTAATGAAATACGCTTTTTATCTGTTTACTTTTTTACTGGCAGGCCGTAGCCTGGCTCAGCACCAGCACCACGAAGGAATGACCATGCCCACTCCGTCGTCGGCGGTCCAGGCCGATTCGGGCCGTACCGACCACTCCATGCACCAGACCGGTCAGCCTGGCATGGACGCGTCGATGAGCATGAGCCATTCCTTTTCGCGAAACCTGCCCATGAATCGAAACGGATCGGGTACCAGCTGGCACCCCGATCAGACGCCCCTGTATGCGTACATGAAACATACCGGCCCGGAGAACCGCCCCGGCTGGATGTATATGCTGCATTACAGCATCTTTCTGCGGCATACCAATCAGAACATCAACAACCCCGACGGCCGCGGCCGCGACAGCCAGTTCGATGCCCCGAACTGGTTTATGGGAATGGCCCAGCGAACTGTTGGCAAGCGGGGCCTGTTTCTGGCCCGTGCCATGCTGTCGCTGGACCCCGTTACGGTCGGCGCCGACGGGTACCCGTTACTTTTTCAGTCGGGCGAGAGCTACCGGGGGCAGCGGCTGGTAGACCGGCAGCACCAGCACGATCTGTTTTCGGAGTTGTCGGTTGCGTATAGCTACGCCTTCAGCCCGAAGTCCGACGCCTTCATTTACGTGGGTTTTCCGGGTGAACCGGCACTGGGGCCGCCGGCGTTCATGCACCGGATTTCATCGTTCAACAACCCCGATTCACCCCTGGGTCACCACTGGCACGACGCGACTCATATCACCTTCGGTGTGGTGACGGCGGGTTACCGGCTGGGTATTGCCAAGCTGGAAGCGTCTTCGTTTACGGGCCGTGAACCCGACGAAAAGCGGCTTGGGTTCGACCGACCACGGTTTGACAGCTACGCGTTTCGGTTTTCGGTCAATCCTTCGCCCACACTCGCCCTGCAGGTGTCGCGTGGGTTTATAAAAAGCCCCGAAGCCGTCGAGCCCGACGAGGACGTTAACCGAACCACCGCTTCGGTACTGCACAGTAAACCGCTGGGCGGCCCCGATCGGTACGTAACCTCGGCACTGGTCTGGGGGTTGAACTCACACGATGGCGTCAACGAAAATGCGTATCTGGCCGAAACAAGCCTGCAACTGAATCGGGTGGCGCTATACGGTCGCTACGAGAACGTGACCAAATCGCAGGAGGAGCTGGGCATCAGCCACGACGAAACCCCCAACGGCGCCGGGGCGCATCGGCTGGTGAACGTCAACAACCTGACGCTCGGCATGAACTACCGGCTGATTCGACATCTGAACACCGATCTGGTGGCCGGGGCGCAGCTGACTGCCAGTATGCCGGATCAATTTTTGCAGTCGTACTACGGGAAGCTACCCTTGTCCGGCCAGATCTACCTCCGGCTTACGCCCGCCGTGCTGCTGATGGGAGGTCGATCATCAACCGGGTCGATGAACCACGGCAACGGGCACCATTCTCACTAAATTATCGTTATTTATTCACCATAAACCAATGACAATCATGTTGCGTAACCTGTTTCTAACTGCCTTAACTACACTTGTGCTGGCCAGTGCCAGCTTCGCCGGGACGTCTGTCCGCGACGACAAGGAAAAAGAAGTCAAGATCAAAACATCGGCTATCTGCGGCATGTGCAAAGCCCGCATCGAGCGGAACCTGGCGTTCGAGAAAGGCGTGAAAGATGCCAGTCTCGATGTAAAGTCGAAAGTAGTTACGATCCGGTATAATCCCGGCAAGACCGACGTTGCCCGGCTCAAGGCCAACATCAGCAAATCGGGCTACGACGCCGAGGACCTGCCGGCCGATCAGGCCAGCTACGATAAGTTGCCCAGCTGCTGTAAAAAAGGCACCGCTACCCACGACGATCACTAAACCGCAGGCTGCGTCAAACATGAGTCATCCCGAATTTTGAGTGATGGCAAAGACTACCATCAAGGCATTCGAGATAGCTACCCGTAACCGATAAATCGGCACTGAAGCAGTTCGGTGCCGATTGCCGGTTCTGGGTACC